>NZ_JBYSXI010000001.1:0-2355313 GCF_058782065.1 Mucilaginibacter sp. FW306-07-L | reverse complement strand
TAGGTCGGTGCCAAATCTTCTAAAAGCCCCACTCAGCTATGAGTAGGGGCTTTTTTCGTATACAAGACTTTTTGAGGAATATATAGTATAAAAACAGAATTTATAGTGAATATATATATCCTATCACATAATATATATCTTATTATATTAAGATCTCATTTAAAGTGTTTTATATAACCATATTTATTAGGTATCTACTATTATATATTTAATCAAGCACTACAGGCTTATATTTAGGAACCAACAACTTGATCAGGCTCCACGCAACCAAGTAAGCTACGGCGGATACTGTGAACACAATTGTATAACCGGTTTCAACATGCCCGAGTTCTTTGTAATGATCAAATAAGGCACCGCTTATCTTTGACACACATACACCACCCAAGCCACCTGCCATACCGCCCATTCCGACTACCGACCCAATTGCACTTCGGGGGAACATATCACTTACCGTAGTAAAAATATTGGCACTCCAGGCCTGGTGTGCCGCGGCACCAACGCCAATTAGTATAATAGGCATCCAATAAGAAATATAGCCAAGCGGCTGCGCCGCTAATATCGCTAATGGAAAAAGCGCTATAATAAACATGGCCTTAACCCGTCCCTCAAAAACATTATACCCCTTTTTAATAAAGTGTATAGGTAACCACCCGCCGGTAATACTGCCTATCATACTTAATGAGTATACGGTAGCCAATGGTATCATAACAGCTTCACCTACAATATTATATTGTGCTTTAAGATAGGCAGGCAACCAAAATAAAAAGAACCAGAATATGCCATCCGTAAGCATCTTGCCAAATATAAATGCCCAGGTTTGTTTATAACCTAAAAGCCTGAACCAGGTAACTTTATTAACGGCAACATTAAACGAAAGATCGGCTTGTTCAGCGTTAACTTCCCGGTCACTATTAATATATTGAAGTTCAGCCAAGCTAAGCCGCTTTTGCTTTTCAGGTTTTTCGTAAAATAACAGCCAGAATATCAGCCATAAAAAGCCACCCGCACCAACCAATATGAATGCCGATTCCCAACCCCAGTTAGCATATATCCACGGTATGGTTAGCGGTGCCAGTACAGCACCTATGTTGGCTCCGGAGTTAAAGATACCTGTAGCGAATGACCGTTCTTTTTTTGGAAAGTATTCAGCAACAGCCTTGATCGCCGCCGGGAAGTTTCCCGCTTCGCCAAAAGCCAAAAGTGTGCGGCTAACAATGAAACCCGTAACGGAAACCGACCACAATGATATACCTGCCCATCCTAATAGCGTAGTAACGCCCTCGCCAATTTGTATGGATAAGGCATGTACCATTGCCGCTATTGACCATAATATAATAGCCCAGCCATAACCCCATTTAGTGTCCAGCCAATCTACAATACGTCCGGCGAACAACATACTCAATGCATACACAAACTGAAAAACGGCGGTAATATTAGCATAGTCCGTATTCGTCCATTTAAAACGTTCTTCCAAGTAAGGTTGTAACAGGCTGAGTACCTGTCTGTCCAGATAGTTTATCGTGGTGGCTACAAAAAGTAGGGCGCAAATCGTCCACCGGTATTTGCCGGCCGGTTTTACAGCGGATTGATCCATAGGTATAATTCGGTTAATTGGGTTTGGTTTCTGAGTTTTAGATAAGTTACATCGTTATATGGTTCTAATGTGGTAGAAAACAATTATTCATTAGCGGGTTTGCCTATGGTAGCCAGCAGGCCGCCATCAACGTAGATAATCTGTCCGTTTATAAAATTACTTGCTCCGGATGCTAAAAATATAGCGGTGCCTGCCAAATCTTCCGGGTTGCCCCAACGCCCTGCTGGTGTACGGCCGATAATAAATTCATTAAACGGATTGCCTGCAACCCTGATGGGTTCGGTTTGGCTTGTAGCATAATAGCCTGGGCCAATACCGTTTACCTGGATATTATATGGTGCCCATTCGGTAGCCAGATTTTTAGTGAGCATTTTGAGGCCGCCTTTAGCGGCGGCATAGGCGGTAACATTGGTACGACCAAGTTCGCTCATTATAGAGCATATATTGATGATCTTTCCGCTGCGGCGGGCGATCATGCCTTTGGCTACTAACCGGCTCATAATAAACGCGCCCACCAAATCTACATCAATCACCCGCCTAAAATCCTCAACAGGCATATCCACGGCAAGTACACGTTTTATAATACCCGCGTTGTTCACCAATATATCTATAGTGCCATGTTCAACTTCCATGCGGGTTACGTTTTCGGTTGCAGCGGGTTCATCGGTAACATCAAATAGGTAACCATAGGCGTCATAACCCTGGTCTTGATAATAGGCGAGGGCATCGGCATGTTTAGCGGGTGTAGTGCTGGTGATAATTAATTTCGCCCCCGCTTTGGCAAGGCCCTCGGCCATCGCCATACCCAGGCCATGGGTGCCGCCGGTAATAACAGCCGTTTTTCCTTTTAAACTAAACAGTTCCATAAAGCAAATTATTTTAAACCGTTTGTCGCCACAGCATCCATATCGCCATAATCCAGGTTTTCACCGGCCATGCCCCAGATAAATGAGTAATTACTGGTACCGCAACCCGAATGGATGCTCCATTCCGGACTAATTACTGCCTGATGGCTCTGCATAAAAATATGCCGTGTTTCCTGCGGTTGCCCCATAAAGTGGCTTACGGTTTGTCCTTCTGCCAAATCAAAATAAAAATATGCTTCCATGCGGCGGGTGTGGGTGTGCGATGGCATGGTATTCCAAACGTTACCTTCATGCAACTCCGTGAGCCCCATTTGTAGCTGGCAGGTTTTAACTATGCTATTAACAATCAGCTTATTTAAAGTACGGCGGTTGGCGGTTTTTTGCTCACCAAGCTCAATTACTTCAGCATCATCCTTACTTACTTTTTGGGTTGGATAGGCCTGATGTGCCGGTGCCGAATTAATATAAAAATATGGCTGTTCATCAGTGGTTTTCTCAAATATTACTTCTTTAACGCCTTTGCCAACATACAATGCCTCTTTTTTTGATAACTCATAAGCGGTACCGTCAACCCTAACGGTGCCTTTGCCGCCTACGTTTATGATGCCCAGTTCACGGCGCTCCAAAAAGTAGTCTGCCTTTAATTCGTCAATCGTTTCAAGCACAAGCGGCTTGTTTACCGGGAGTGCGGCGCCTACCATATACCGATCATACATGGTATAAACCAAGCGTATGGTGTCATCCTCAAACAGGGTAGGTATCAAAAAATGCTCACGCAGTTTTTCGGTAGTATATGTTTTTACATCCTCAGGATGATGCGCGTATCTGAATTCTGATTTTGTCATATATGTTTTTATAGATGTCTGATAAAATTTTGTTTATTTTATTTTTACGGATAAGGGTGAGGCTATTATCATGGCTTGCTTTTTAAGCATTGCTTCCCAGTCGGCACGGCTTTGTATTTGCCCGCTTTTTTGCCAGGCGAAACCGGCATAGTAGGTAATTTTACCTGTTGGTTTAGTGAGAACCAGCAAATTGCTTTGATCGGCGGTTTTGCTTTTATAAGCGAATGCTTTTTGTACAATTGTTGGCGACAGTACTATGCCTTCGCCAATATAAACGCCGTCTATCTGCTCATGATGGCTAAAGATACCTGCTTTTTCATCTATACCGGTTTGGCCTTCATTTTTATGCAGGGTGATGCCTATGGTATAATTGGGTAATGCTTTTTGTGATGGGTAAGTTATCATAAACTTACTAAAGTTACTGCCTGCATCAAGCGATATACGCTTGGTTTCGCTAACCTGATAGGGGCCATAAGCTGCATATGTAAGCTCAAAAATAGTTCGTAACGGGCCGGTAGCTATAGTTTTATAGGTTACAAAGTTTTTTGATACCAGTAAGCTATCCTCTTGCCAAACGCCTGTACCACCGGTACCCCGGCTCGCGCCTACATGATATGGATCATAGCCCTCGCCATGGTCGGTATGATAATAACCCGGATCGGTAAGATAGCCCTTATACCATTTATTGATCACGGGTTCAGCGGTGCGTTTCAACCATAGATCGATACCACTGCTCAGGGTGCCATTTTCCAGATGCTGCTCGGTACGGTGCTGCGCGTCAGGCCCGTAAGTGCGAAAAGCTACGCGGTCATTCTCCCACGTATAGTCATCCGTACGTTCGGGCACAAAGCGGGAATAAGCTATTAATTTTCTTTCAGTAAGTGGTATGTTCTTATTGGCAAACAGCGTGTAATCTGCTTTGCTGTTCGCATATACTTTTGCTAAAAACAGCAATTCATCAGCCTTGCCGTCGCTGTTGTTATCCACCCATTGCAAGGGTTCAGGCTCCCCGGTTCTGTTGTTCTTGATCCGGATGTCCTGCTGCTTTTTGCCTTTTAAAAATTTAGCCAGTTTGCTAACCTCAATGCTTACCACCTCATTTCTGTCAAAAGCAAGGGTGTTACTAATGGTTAAACTTAGCATCTGCTGTGCATCAGCCGTTTTGCATACAATAAGCGTTGCGGCAAGTATCAGCAATTTGGATAATCTCATGACGGTTATTTTAGTTTTTGGTAACGCATAAGGGCCTCTACAAAGTAGTAATCGCCATAACTAAGCGGTACATCAATTTCGGTTTTATTAGGCATATTGCCCACGCCATGCTTCAGCAAAAAGCCGCCATTGGTACCTTGCGCGGCAAAATATTCGGAACTTGATAACGCTGTAAGTATGGTTTTTGACGCGTTAATATATTTTTTTGACAGACCCTTACCCACAAACCCGCTAAGTTCAATCAGAGCCGAAGCCGTAATCGCCCCTGCGGATGAATCATGCAAGGCATTCGGAATACCGGGTGCCTGGTAATCCCAGTAGGGGATCAGGTTTTTAGGCATGGTTGGGTAGGTGAGTATGTAATTGGCAATATGGTTAGCCTGTTCAAGGTATTTTTTATCTTTTGTTTCACGATACATTACCACGTAACCATATAATCCCCAGGCTTGTCCGCGTGCCCATGATGAATTGTCGGCAGCACCCTGGTTGGTGATCTGTTTGGTTACCTTGCCTGTTTTGGTATTATAAACTACTTCATGGTACGAGCTGAAATCCGGCCGAAAGTGATTTTGAATGGTAGTATTAGCATGATTAATAGCTATATTTTTAAATGTAGTGTCGCCGCTGAATTTGCTTGCCCAAAATAACAGCTCCAGGTTTATCATATTATCAATGATCACCGGCATTTCATCAGCCCCGGCATGATTCCAGGGCGAGCTATCCCACGATTGGATGCACCGGGCTACAGGGTTATATCTTGTAATTAATGATCTGGCACTCTGCATCAGCACATCTTCATATTCTTTTTGGGGGTCAAGCCTTTCCGCATTGCCAAAGCTGCAATACATCATAAAGCCAAGATCGTGCGTGGTTTTGTTGAATTGCTCACGTTTCAGGTCTTCCATCATGGCCAGGGCTTTTTGCTTTAACTTGAGTGCGCCCTGCGCTTCATCAAGGTAAAGCAGCGTACCGGGGAAAAAGCCGCTGCACCACCAGCCGGAGCCGCTGGTTTCTAACTTATTATTATCGGCATGGTAGGTTTTAGGGTATTGGCCCGGCTCAACCTGCCCGGCAAGATATTCGTACTGTTTTACTGCCGCTTTAAGCACATCTTTGGGTTGTTTACTTTCCTTTTGCGCGTAGGCATGGCAGGTAAAGGCTAGCGCAAGTAAAATGGTGTTAGCTATAGGTTTTATCATGGCAATAAATTATTTAGTTCGATAACGCTTACAGGCTGTGCCGCTACATTGGCTTTGCCTTCACTGTCAACCTGGACATTCATTTGTACAAACAGGTGCAGCTTTTTATCGCTTTTCCATAGTTCGGTATCGTAAGTTGGCTCCCACGAGCCAACATCAGTTGAGGTAATATCCTCAATTTGCCATCTATTAGCGGCAAGATCGCGTGTTACCGCCACGGATACCTTGCTGCCGCGCTCTGCATCCCTGAAAATTAAGGCTGCCGCCAGTTTGCCTTTATTTTTCCAGGCAACAATTTGCGGGCGCGAAATGGGTATGCGCTTGGTACCAAAGCCATTTAAGCTAAAAGCTGTTTTTCTAAAATCCAGATCGGCCACTGCCCAGCGGCCATTAACCAGGTAAATAATATGGTATTGCGGTACGGTATCGTCCTTTTTGCAATAGTAGGTGGCAATGTACGGATTGCCTTTATCATCAGCAAACATGCTGGTTTGATTAATAAGCTGGCTTTGCTGGGGTATACGCCAGGCATATTCGGCATTAGCCGCTGTAATAGGCAAGGTGTATTTTTGGCCTGTTGAACGTTGCCAGGTAAGCCCGCCATCGGTTGACCGTGCGTAACACATATCGTGGTTGCTGGATACATCGGGGCTCTCCCGCCAAACCCATGATATATGTATAGTGCCTTGTTTATCAATCGTGGTTTGCCAGTAAGCATTGCGTTTACCTTCGCCATCAATCAGGTTATCCTGCACACGCAGCCATTGTTTCGATTTGATATGGTATCTGTTGATCACCAGGCTGCCATTACCAGATTTTCCGTTGCGATAAAAGAAAAGCAGATCGCCGGATGGCAAACGGTAAAACTCCGGGTAACTTACCTTGCCTTCGCTATTGCCGGTCATTGTGGTTTTTTCGCCAAGTTCAAGGCTGCCGGGGCTTATGCTTTTGCAGTAGTTTAAAGGTTCATCATGGTGCCCCCAGGCCAGGTGCAGGTAGCCGTCACCATCAACCATAATACTGATACATTTATGCGCGTCGGCCGCGTCGCCGGTGTAGGGGGGGCGTACGGTTTTCCATTGGGTTGAGCCCAATTTGCGTTTGGCCAGTACCACATGCTGGGTAGTATCGTAATAAGCGGCATATTGTTCGCCTTTAAAACTTATCAGTGAATTTTTACGGAAGATGACCGTGTTAACCGAGTTATTTGCCCAGCCATCATTGGCTATGGTACTGCTTTGGCCAAACGTAATGGTACAGGCCATTACAAGGAATATAACGGCGATTAGTTTTTTTAGGTTGATGATATAGCCCGGCATTGCTTTAGTTTTTAATTTCGAGCGCGTGATCAGCTTCAACATCTTGTCCCGACCATATTTTTACGGCCGTCCATGGCTCCGCGGCAGCCGACCAAAATTCATCGCGCTCCGGCAGGCCAAGTGGTAAAAATATGATTGAGCAGATGTAAAGGCTGCCGGTTGTAATATAAAAATCGGCCAGGCCCGGTTGTTCACCATATAAGCCGATATTGAGCCAATTATTTGGGGTGAAGGTTTTGGGTGCATCAAGCGTTTTTTTAATTACAGCGGTTAGCGCACCCCGTATTTGCGCCGGTTTTAAATTCACGGGTAATTGCCCGTTATAAGCCATATTAGCCAAGTGATGAAATACCCCGCCGCGGTATGCTATTGACCGCCCAAGTGCCGGATAATTGCCATCAGTATTGATCAGTCTTTCAAGTATTTGCGCGTAACGCCTGCCTGCCGATAGTTCAAATTGCTGTTCGTGCCGGTAGCGGGTATTTTTGGTGTTCAATACTTCCAATATGATACTTAAAAAAGGGTGTATAACAATGCTGTTATAATAATCAACATTAAAGTGCATCCCATCAGCATACATACCATCGCCCACGTACCAGTGTTGCGTAAATTCACGTATGGCATACTCTATTCGCACAGCGTCATACTGACCTCCGTATTTGTAAAAAAAAGCTTCGATCATGCCGCTAAATAATATCCAGTTGCTGTAAACGGGTATGGTGTTGCGGGTGATTTTAAAAGCTTCGGTTAATTGTTGTTGTACTTCAGGACTGCTGTTTTCCCAAAGCCAGGGGCATCGCACCAAAGCATAAGCCACAAAGGAGGCATCAACAAGTGCTTGTCCGCCGTTAAATTCCATGTAGTCCTTAGCCTGCGGATTAACCGCGTTAGCCAGGCCTTTTAATGCCCATTCGCGGTATTGTTTGCGTAGTTGTACCTCACTTGCATGGCCGCCTGCTGATTGCAGCCAGGGTGCTATGCCACTCAAAGAGCGCCCGAATGCTTCGAGGTAAGCGGCCTTGGTTCTGGATTCGCGGTTATCGGTATTTTTGGCAAGCATTACCGGCATTTTTTGTTTAAGCTGATCTGCCGCCAGGTTTGATAGTACCGGCCGGGCCATTTTATCCATGTACTGCAGCCATAGTTTACGATCAGCCTGCCCATCGCCCTTAACTTGCTGCGCCGTAGCCGGTGGGATTGACAAAAGCATCAAAACAAATAACAACAGTAAATAACGTTGCATATTTAAGTTACATCATAGGTTAAATTACACATGCCGCTTGATGGTACATGGTAACGCATTGGTTTACTATATGGGCAATTTAATACGAAAAAGCTGAATACGCTATCAGTCGCATTCTTTTTACAATTATTTTTTGCCTGATAGTTATAAAAGCCCGATTGCTAAATAATGGATTTGAAGTTGTAAGTAGCGGGGGTAAACGAATAATTGTAGCAGGGGATATGAATGAAACGCCGTTCTGCAAAAGGTTTAAAGCTATTTGCCATCACATTGTCTGTTTTGAGTCAGCAGGGTATCAGGCTTTTAAAATAGATGGAATTGTATAAAATGTTTTGCTGAGGTTTGCGTCTACAAGGGTATAACACATTAATATCACAATTATGGAAAAGGATCTTCACTTAGCATTACAAGGCTGCTGCCCCGTAGTTACACCTCCATCAACAGATACAGAACAGGAGTTAGCCATCTTGTTTTTAGATATACGCAATTTTACCGGACTCATGGAGTCGCAGAATTCACAAACCGTTATCCAGATTGTGCGGCGCTTATTCACCGGCTTTAACCAGATCGTTAAAAACTTTAGCGGCAAGGTAGTTGAAGTAGCGGGTGATAACCTGTATGCCGTTTTTGGCCTGCAAACCAATCTGCGCGACGCGGTAAATAATGCTTACCAGGCTGCTAAAATAATGTTTCAAACCGTTGATTTATTTAACGATGCTTACGCGGAACCTTTTTATGGCGGCCCGTTGGAGATCGGTGTCGGCTTACATTCCGGTAAAGTATATGTTGGCGAATTCGGGCTGGATGCCCCGGCTCAATTATCCGTTATGGGCTTGCCGGTAAATATAGCATCGCGGTTACAAGCCAAAACCAAGGAACTGAACAACAGCATGCTGATATCTGAAGACGCTTTTAAACATATTGAAACCGGCGAGATGCAGTTTGATCAGCAAACTATCCGTTTACAAGGCATCTCACACGGCCAGCAAGTACGTTTGGCCGGCAAACCGTATAGCAATAGCCACTTATTACCGCAGGCATCTATTGATTTTGATTACCTGATGGCTATTGCCGGCTAATACTACCCTAAAAAGTGATAAACTGATTTGATTAATGATGTATATTCAGGCATTTATTTAATACCTGAATTTTATGAGCGTCAGTTCACGCCGGTCATTCCTCAAAACTACCGCTTTATTAGGTGCCGCCGCGGGTATGCCTTCGCTGGTAAAAGCGGAGGGTTTAGCCAATGCCGAAAGATTAAAAACTGATCTGAATATTCTTTTCCAGGGTGATTCCATAACCGACGGCAACCGCACGCGTGATAACGACTGGAACCATGTGATGGGGCATGGTTACGCTTATTTAATATCAAGCCGTTTATGGTTTGACCACCCGGACCGCAAGTTTCATTTTTTTAACCGTGGCGTGAGCGGCAATAAGGTGGTTGACCTGGCCAAACGCTGGCAAACCGATACACTGGACATTAAACCCGATGTACTAAGCATACTGGTTGGCGTTAATGATGTACTGGCCATGCTGCGCGGACAGGAGGGCTTTACCGCCGATAACTTTGAAACCGACTACCGCAACCTGCTGAAACAAACCATCGAAGCCCTGCCCAACGTTAAGCTGGTAATAGGCGAGCCTTTTGTAATGCATGTAGCCAAAGTAGATAAAATGTGGGACCAATGGCGTACCGAAACCGGCAAGCGTGCCGAAGTAGCCAAACAACTCGCCCGCGAGTTTGACGCTGTATTTGTGCCTTATCAGCAAGCCTTTAACAATGCCCTGAAAAAAGCTCTTGCTGATTACTGGATATGGGACGGCGTACATCCCATGCCCGCCGGGCACGAATTAATGGCAAGGGAATGGCTAAAAGCGACCAAGGGTTTAGGGTTGGTGTAGATTTTATCATCATGATAGAAGCAGTTAGCAAGGACATAAATAAGGAGTACATCGCTGCGGTAGCAGCATACGAGAAATGTATATCTGCCGATGTTTTAGCACCATTAGATTGTTATATTAATCTCGCTTTTCTTTATTGGGCGTTTGCTTGCGAGCACATAGAATTTAATATTCCTAATAACATTCCGGATGAGTGGGGATTAATAGGTGGTGAAAGGTGCTTTGAAATAATTACAAAAGGTACATCGCTTTATCCTGATAGTGTTGAGGCGCACTTTTGGCAACGTTATTTTAAACACAGATTATATCACGACGATTTTACCGACCAGGAATGCAAGGATATTATAGATAAGTACAGTGATAAAAGTACTGTACCTTATTTCTTCCTAAGATTGTTTGATAAAACTAAATATGAAGCGGAACGATTGATGCTGTTAAGTCAGGCATCAGAAACCCCAACTGCTAAAAATCTCTATATAAGATCCTTTTTGGATTGAGTTTATAATGATAAATTCAATAGATTTTATGAACAGAGTATTTATAATTAAATAAAGGGTTGCTCTTTTTTAAAGCAACCCTTTCAAAAAAGTAACATAAGTTAATAAATACAGTCCCAGGATAAGTATTTCGAACGCCTAAAGGGCTTTTGATGACATAATAAACCAGTTAAGCTAATTTTAAATAATCATTATCTCTTTTAATGATCCCTTGGTTCTCTGCCATTCGCATCGCTTCCAACAACACCTGTTTCATGTCTTCTGTTACTCTGCTAAACCCAAATAGCTTAGCAACCAAATTTGCAGCGGCTTCGTCAGTAATGGCGATTGCTTCAGATACAACTTGCTTGATCGCCAAATTAACTTCTTCCGGTGCGATGATCTGCAATCTTCTTGATGAGGCCGGAAGTTGACTGCGATCACGAACCACAGGTTCCACCATTTCATTATGCCATAAAAACTCACCTTTTATCTTGATCAGGCCATACTGTTCGCTATAGTTGCAGGCTTGTGTGAGCGTATACTTTATACGAGACCCTACTTTTGATATCCCAGCCGCTTCTACCATGCGCCTGGCCATTTCATCAAAATGAACAGGGCTTTCAACCCTTACGACCTCACTAATCCAGGCAGCCAAATTCCCAAATGAGTGCAAATGCATCTCCTGATAGCCGATGGCAGCCGGCAGAGTTGCTTGCTGATAATAATTAATCTTGGTGATTATTTCCTCAACTTGTTCACGCTCTAAAAGGCGTTGTTCATCTTCATAAATCTTTGTTTCCTGATCTATACCAGCGGTTACAGCTTTAGCTTGTTCTACAGCTTCAATCAAACGTTTTAGTTCACGGTCAGGATTTCGGTACCAGTCCGTACTCCACACACGATAAATGTTCCAGCCAAACATTTCCAGCACCTGTTCCCGCAACCTGTCACGGTCTGTAGCCGATCTGGCTTTGGCATAGTTCTGCCCGTCACATTCAATTCCAATAATGTAACGCCCCGGGTTATGCTCGTCGACAACAGCAAGGTCAAGATAAAAGCCGACCGACCCGACTTTACTTCGTACAACATAACCTAAAGCGGCCAACTGCTTTGCTACTTCATCTTCAAATGGTCTTATATCCGTTATTATCGGCTCGCTGCTTTGCTCAAATTTTGCATACTGCGCAAAATACAGGAAGCTTTTTAAAGTGCGGATGCCGAATTTGGCATTTTCAGCAACCTTTATATCTGCCGAAGTAATATTGGTGAACACCTCACAACGCATTTTTGCCCTTGTGATCAGTACATTTAACCGGCGTTCGCCGCCCTCATTGTTTAAAGGCCCAAAACTCATTGGTACCGTGCCGTTATCTATTCGTCCGTAGCCGATACTTATGTAGATCACATCGCGCTCATCGCCCTGAACATTCTCCAGGTTTTTTATAAAGAACGGCTCGTGTGGATGACTCTTAAAAAATGTTTCTACTTCAGGATGCTGGCGGCGTTGCAATTCCAACGCCGCTTGTATGGCCTGCATTTGCGAAGTACTGAAAGCCACAACACCCAAACTCAGCTCAGGAGACTGCCTGGCATGGGCAATAACAGCTTGAGCGACTGTTTCAGCTTCAATAGGATTAGTGCGTGTTTTGCCACGGTCATACACGGCGTCTGTAAGGTGATGAAAACGCAATCCGAGACTTTGGCGTGAACCGGGACTTGGAAATATCACCAATTTGTTTTCGTAAAACTCATGGTTTGATAAAGTGATCAGTGATTCATGGCGGCTGCGGTAATGCCATTTCAGCATACTGCTCGGCGCGCCTTGCCCGTCGCACATACCAAGAATGCTCTGCATATCAGCGGTTTGATTGTCATCATCATCCACGTCGGTATTCAGCTTGTCAAAAAAGCTGGTTGGCGGTAGTTGTTTGGTATCGCCAACAACCACCAGTTGCTTCCCGCGCATAATAGCACCTAAAGCATCAACAGGCCGTACCTGACTTGCCTCGTCAAAAATAATGAGGTCAAACTGTATACTACCCGGCGGAAGAAAATTGGCGATAGACATAGGGCTCATCATCCACACCGGTTTAATGGCCTGCATAGCCGCACCCGCTTCTTCAACCAACTTTCGTATGGCCATGTGGCGGGCCCGTTTGTTAAATTCAGTTCTTAACACGTTTACCTGGCCGCCCGCATGTTGTTTTGGTATATTCTCCCAATGTTTTAAGGCAACCCGTGCGCGGTTATAAACTAAATTTAGCTGGTCAAGCCGTTTGAACTGATCAATTATGCTTTCGTGGCTAACACGTTCAAATTGGGTTAACGCCGGATTTAGTTTGAAAGCCTGCTCGATCAGATACTCATACCACGTTTTCAATAAAGAGGTTTTTAACCATTTTGAGGCAAACTCCCAACTGGTTGACACATCAACCAGAAAATCAAATCCGGCCTGGCTTGCTGCCTGGGCAAGATTATTCCAATCAATAACAAGTTGAAGTTCCGAAAATCTATCAGAAAGCTTTGACCAGAATGCCATCTGTGCGCGGAATGTCATCGCAGCTATTTCTGATTGGTTGACACCCTTTGATTCGTTAATTTTTAATGTATTAAATGTTGTTTGCCGCTGTAATTCGATATTGCTTTCATGTTGCTTGAGTTCGCTCGAAAGCTTAGCAGCAATAGAGGCAGCATCATTCTGTTTCAAAAACTCCAATAACTGACGGCTAACTCGTGTTTCAGCGAACTGCTGATGCACCTCCGCAAGATATTCAGCCGCACGACTTAATGAGGTCCATTCTGATTTTTGTTTTAACCAACGTTTACCAAATAATGATGCCGCTAATGGTTCTAACGCAGCCATCTCATTTTCCATACGCCTGGCCTCAGAGATTGTATCAACTATTTTTAATTTTTCAGAAAGTTCATCCGGCAGGCCAACTTTTAAAAATGATGCCAGCCGCTGGTTTGCCCGGCGATAACTTCCTATCAGAAACTTATACCATTTGTTACCGTGCGCTACCAAATTCTGGCGTATGTCCAAAATATCCTGTGACCAAGCTTCCGGAATAAGCTTATCTTTATAATCTTTATACAGCAGGTCAAGTGCCTGCCCTATATATACTAGTTCAAGAATATCCTGTTTTTTTAGCAGCCATACATCATTATCAACGTCAAGCCCTGTCAGATCAGGAGCTTTGGAGGCTATTTCTAATTCGGTAATTAAAAAGTTCAGAGAGTTACTGTCGTCAGCAAGGCTAAGTCCGGTAGAAGTTTGCGTTCTTTCTGCTAATTCACGCAAAACTGTAACCGCCTCACCAGCCTGTTTAACCTGTTCTAAAACCGGGCCTTTTTCGTGCGGTAATAAAACGGTGATCTCACTGCCCCAAAACAATAGCTTTTGAGGAGTACCAATATCTTTAAGCCTGGCCTGAAGACGATCGCAGATAGCTGATGCCTCGCGGATCTTATCAGCGTTCCAATGCTCAATATCAGGGAGGGGTATTTTGAGTAAGTGCTGTTGATCGGTCTCTTTATCAATTTGTAATAAATATCCAATAACCTGATTAGCACTCAAACCACTACCGGCAATACCCGCGTTCACCGCATTGCAATAATTGTTCAATTCATCGCGGCTAACCGCCAGTTGTTGAACTTCCTGTTCCAACTGGTTAACCGAGGGCTTTCCAAGTTCCATAACTCGTTTCAGTTCCTCCAATAGGTCACGCTTATTGGCTTTATGGCTATGTAACTCTAAACAAGCTTCTCCAAGCTGAACAGAATCTAATCGGCGCTTAACAACTTCCAGCGCGGCCATTTTTTCAGCGACAAACAGTACCTTTTTACCCAGACCAATGGCATCGGCGATAATATTGGTTATAGTTTGTGATTTCCCTGTGCCGGGCGGGCCTTGTATTACCAGATCATGACCTTCATTTACGGCCAGGATTGCCTGCATCTGTGAGCTATCAGCATCTACAACTTTAAATAACGCGTTTGCGTTTGTTTCTTCGTCGAGGTCTTTATTATCTTCATCATCAGGCTGATAGCCTGATTGAAAGCCGGTTTCAAATAATGCTAATATGTTTTCATGTGATCCTGGCTGGTGAGCATCCGGCCATTTGGCAGTATCAAGATCATTGTAAATCATGAATTTGCCGAAAGAGAAAAAGCCGAGTTCAATTTCATCATGCTCAACAGACCATATTTCTTCCTTGGCAATATGATCTTCGATCAACTGAAAGTACGAGTTAACATTCATATCCTCAGAATCAGATATATTCGGAATAGATATGTTAAAATCAGCCTTCATTTTGGCCTGTAATGATAAATTTGCGCCGATGTCACTCCCCGTATATTTTAAACGGAAACGTTCTTGCGCGCTTGAGCGTTCAAGTTCTACAGGAATAAGCAGCAGTGGCGCGTAACGTGGTGTGTCTGTATTACCCTGCTCATACCATTTGAGCATACCAAGAGCCAGATATAGTATATTGACACCTTGCTCTTCAATGCTGGTACGCGCAAAATAATAGGTATTCAATAACCTTGTCTGTAATTTTTGCTCTGTTTCGGCCGTTTGTAATTTAGTGTCTTGATAAGATTCCTCCGTTGGCTGAGCCAATTCAGGCAGCTCAACGTCATCACCTGCAAATTCTTGAATACTTTTGCTGCCTTTCTTTTCGGGTATACCCAAAAAGGTCATGGCCTTGTTCTGCCTCGCAAGAATATCAAAGATAAATTCAGATTTTTCCTGGACTATTTTTAGTGCTTTTCCTTTAGGAGTTTTATAGTTGAGCAGAGGGTTCCTCAAACCAAGATCCAATAATTCCTTACGTGAAGCTTCCAGCTTCGCTTTTATAGATTCGAGCATTTTTGTAACAAGGTTAAATAATTGTTGATGGCAATACCAAATTTAGCCGATTAGCACAATATAACAAAGCTAAAATGTTCAGCATATACAGAGCAAGAATCAATACAAATGTTTAAAAAGTGATGAAAGCAATTGGTGAAATTTCTATGTCTACCGGGAAGACAGATATTTATTTAAATATGACAAAGGCATATTCTTATATGCGAGTACAAATACAAAATAACTTATTGATAATCAAATAAAAAAGGGTTGCTCTTTTGGAGCAACCCTTTAACATGTACCCAGAGCCGGGGTCGAACCGGCACGGCCTTGCAGCCATTGGTGTTTGAGACCAACGCGTCTACCGATTCCGCCATCTGGGCAACAATTGTTCTATCAGAACCGGGCTGCAAATGTATCTAAACTCTCCTTAATACGCAACAGATATTTTTGTTTATAGTAAATATTTAGGATGTCATCTAACCTACTTTCTTTAGCGGTATCGTCAAGGGTAGTGTAATCGGCAGTGAGTTGATGGAGCTGTTCATTTATATCACCCTCAAAGGCAAGTACTTCGGCAGTTATATCCCTTAACTGTTCTGCATCCTCAATCTCCATCAGACGTTCATTAATGTCCATCATCTCCATTAAAAAATCTCCGGGTAATTGCGGTTTCGCACCTTCCTGGAGCAATTCATGGCTGCGTAATATGTAATCAAGGCGCTTTGCAGGGTCGGCCAACGTTTGGTAAGCCTTATTATTGAGGGTTGAGAGTTCTAAAATCTCCTGCTGTTTTTCATTACCCTCGGTAGCATAAAAATCAGGATGAAATTGTTTACTGAGCTGATAAAACTGCTTTTTTAACGCAGCTTCATCCGGGTGAAAGGATTCGGGTATATCGTAAAATTCAAAATAGTTCATCGCTATAAAATTACCCTCTTTTCTGTATAATACGTGCACCCTTCTTAATCATTTGCTGTTGTTGTGGCGTAAAATTTTCGCGGCCGCCAAAATCCTGCACCCAGTAGTTGTCTTTAACGGCAACGCCAATTTCTTTTAAATCGGGATTCATCAGGTTTTTACAATGGCCAGGGCTTTTAAACCAACCGTTTTGCACTTCCTCAATACTGCGTTGCCCGTAAGCAATGTTCTCGGCAATGGCGAAACTCCGGTAGCCTTTATAAGTATAACCGGCGTTCATGATCCTATCCTGTATATGGCGGCCATCCCTGCTTTCGTGGCTAAAGTATTTTTTTCGTGCCATATCATTCGCGTGGCCTTCGGCGGCATCTTCCAACTGGTTATTCCATACCAAGGGCGGGGCGGGTGCCATACGTTGTGTACCACAATTGCAGCCGCTACGCCTTACAGCATTTATACGCTCTAAAAATTCGTCTTTAAAATCACCGTAAGCAGTACCGGTCATGCTGGTTAAGGCAATGCTTAACAATAACAACGGCAGCCCTTTCAAAATCATTCTCTTCATACGTTAAGTATGACTTAAAACGATGAAAGTGGTTTAAGCGTGTTATATAACTGCTAATTTTTTAGCGGTAGCCGGCTTAACAGGCTTTTTATCGGCTGATAATATTTTAGTAGTACCGGTACTATCGTTAGCTGCTACAAGCGGGGCGCTGGTTATCTTAATACGAGACTTATCTTTCTTGTTTTTTTGCACGGCCAGCATCGGTTTACTTTTCTTGTTTAGCTTTTTGTTCAGCTTGGCATAATCCTTTTTAACAGAAGCCTTTGCCGTAGCCGATTTTTGTTGTTCGGACAGTAATAGCGCTTCTTTCAGATCTCTTTCGGCAAGCTTATACTCTTTAATATCGGTTTTTATAGCTGCCAACTGTTGCAGCGAGGCGATGATGTTGGGCACATCATTTTTTATACGCGACAGGTTATTGGATTGCAAAGCATACCATTTGGCCTGGCTATATTTTTTTTGCTTGTAAAATAGTTGTGTTAGCTTATCAAAGCTGATGCGCATACCTGTGGTATCACTAATACCTGAATACAGATGTAATGCCTGGAAGCAGTTGATCTGCGCTTCATTTTGATACATGGATTTTTTAAGCGGATTGCTAACTGTATCGTAACGCATATAAAATGTTACCAATTTTAAATGTATTGGCGCACGCAGCGAATCAACACTGGTGTTTTTTAGACGCCTGCGTAAACTATCAAGTTCATCGGCATGGGCAAATTGAGCGGCAAAAATAATGGCAAGGGTAATAATTGTGAATAGTTTTTTCATCAGCAATTGCGATATGCTGAAACATAGTCAAACAACGTGCCTTATTTATTTAATTTAGAGTCTGATGCTTTAACCGTATTCAAAAAAACAGTTATAACCTAAAATAGATTTAAGTTGTTTGCAGTTGTAGTAGCCTATTTGGTACAGTTTGTAGCTAAATTACTTAATGGTTTGTTCGTACCTGTCTAAAAAACGACGGAGCGCGCCAATATGGGAAAAGGCCCATTCAAACAGACCAATGCCTAAAGCCGCGGTGGCTATACCAAAGGTAACATCAAGTATGTAGTGGTGGCTGGTATACACGGCGGCAAACCATATACCTACCATTACCGTAGCAAAAAAAAGGTTGATTAACCCAAGCTTGTTTTTTAGCCCAAAGTACAGCACGATAAGCGGATAGGCCGAGTGTAAGGATGGCATGGCCGCGAATACGTTAGAGCCCTTGGCGTAAATGGTTTTAAAAACGTTTACATCAAAATACTGGTCAAACCGGGCAAGGCCAGCGGTGTTGCCGGGGGTGGTTTGTACAAAATCAAATCCGTAAAAGTGTACATACCAGGGCGGCGCGGCAGGGTAGGTGTAATAAACTATAAAGCCTAAAAAGTTTACCAAAAAAAAGGTAAGCAAAAAGCTCAGAAACTGCCTGCGGTTAATAAAGAACAGGTATACGGCAAAGGCCATTGGTACCGGTATCCAGCACAGATAAAAAATGCCGGAGATAATATCTAATAATGTGATGTTATGAATCCAGAAATACTCGTTAGGTGTTAATATGCTGCCATTCGTGTTGATGCCGAAAAGGCTTTTTTCAAAATCATACAAGCCCTTAATATGCACCGTATTGTATGCATAGTTGGGGAAAGCCTTCATGTAATCATAAATGATCCAGTAAACAATAAAGATTGAAAACCCGACGATGAATTTACGGCTTAGCGGTGTGGCATAAAAAAACAGGTTGTATAAAAAGATCAGGATAAGCTGATCGGTTTTAAAACCCAGTAACAACCACGAAACAATTAAATAAAGGATAGAGATCAGCGAAACAGTTATAGCCGATTTTGGGGTAACCGGAAAAACTGCGCCGGCAGTTTTGGCCATGTTACTTCTTTAAAAAATCTGAACGGAATATTTTGTCCCACAGCGGAGAACTTACACCATAACCCCTTGACGGATCCTGGTAATGGTGAAGCATGTGGTGCTGCTTTATCTTTTTCCAAAAGCTGCCTTTAAAGTTAAAGTGATGAATAGCATAGTGCGAAATATCATACACCAGGTAGCCTAATATAAAACCGGAAAATAATCCGTTCACATAAAGGTCTGGGAAGATCAGCTTAAACAAAAAGTAGAAACCGGTGGCTAAGGGTATGCTGGCCGATGGCGGCATAACCAGGCGTTTGGCATCACTCGGATAATCATGATGTACACCGTGAAATATAAAGTGCAGGCGCAATGCCCACTGTGCTTTGGGTACAAAATGGAATACAAAGCGGTGCATTATGTATTCAATAAACGTCCACACAAACAGGCCGCCTATAAACAAACCGAAAAAATTAAGAAACGGCTGCTGATCAACAAACAGCGAATAATAGGTGCAAACTGCTATTACAGGTAAAAAAATTATGAGCGGTACATAAAAACTTACCTTTGATAAACTCTCTAAAATATTGTTCTTAAACATTCTCACCGATTCCGGTGAATTTGATATAAAGTTCCTCTTCATGGCCTTTCAGGGTTTTAAACGTTCTGCTATTTCTCTACCGGTGGCTACATCCGTGCCTTTTAGCTCCATGTATTTAACATTTGGCGACCAAACGGCCCCTCCATCAATACGTACAAAAATGCGGTTAAGTATTGCTTGCTTGTTTAAAATGGTTACGAAGATATGAAATTTACCGTCAGTTCCTTTCATCAGCGTTAGCGGAATTTTTTTGTATGACAATATTCTGATATCATATTTATCCTTGCCAAGCGGTGTAGCATCAATACCAAAAGCAAACCGCCGCTGTATCATGCTTAACTCAACGCATTGTTGTTGTTTGGCATACAGCTTCCAATAAGGGTGGATAGGGTCTTCGGTATCCAGCTTGCCGTCCTTATCAATGTTAAGCTCGTAAATTATGGTATTGGTGTTTGGGTCGCGCTGCAGGTAAAACAGCATCTCGATACCTGTAGGGGTAGGCAGTTCGGCTATTTTAAGGGTATCGGTAACGGGTGTATAAATATGATTGGCCTTGCTGCTATCGGCAAGCATTAAAAACGTTCCCAAAAGCAACAAGGCCAATCGTATGCGCATATTTTATTGCTGATCTTTTTCGTTAAGCGCCTTTTTAGCTTCGCGAAGCCGGTTAAAAGCCGTAATGTTAGTTAATACAGCTAATATAGTTATTGGCAGCGTAAAAATCGACATGGTTTCAAATACATGATACTTTATACCAGGTACATATAACTTATAATCGCCGCCAATGTAGTTTGACATTACACCGCACAAAATAGCGCATAAACCTATGGTTACTACACGCTCCGGGCGTTGCATTAAACCGCCCTTACATTCAACGCCCAAACCCTCGGCACGGGCACGCACATAGCTTACCATCATGGAGCCGATCAGGGCTATAAAAGCGAAGATCGAACTGAAAAAATAATGATGTGATACCAGGTAGTAACAGATCCCGAAAAACATGATGAGCTCGCTGTAGCGGTCAAGTACCGAATCGTACAAAGCACCAAAGGTTGATTTCATGTTACCCAGGCGTGCTACCTGCCCGTCGAGCATATCAAAAAGGCCTGCAAACAGTATTAAACCGCCAGCCCAGCCAACGTAGTTCAAATTAATACGAGCACCCGTTTCGGCACCGGCGATGAATATCACTACTACGCCAATGTTTAATATAAAACCAATGGAGGTTACCGCGTTAGGGGTAAGCCCGAGTTTGATGAGTACCTTTACAAAAGGATCAATTACTTTATATATTCCCAGTTGCAAACTGGTGCGCAGGTTAGGTGCTGCAGTTGTTGTGGTTTGCTGTGCCATTATTTTATTACGGTCATTAAAAATCGAAAGTGATACGTGTTCTGATACCCCATTCGGATACATTCGGATTATCGAGATAGTTAAATCTCCTTACTAAATCCAAGCGTATAAATTTAAAAATATTTTCAATACCAACACTCCCCTCAATGTAAGGTTTACTTCCCAATGAATAAGTGATGGGTTTTCCACCCTCATCAACCGGGAATTGGTACAGGTCAGGGTGCAATGTTGGGTTGTTTTCATTACGCAGCCCGCCATATAACGCTTTAAATGATACCACCTCACGCCATTTAAGTTTTTTTAACAGCGGGATCTTATTAAAAAAGAAACCGTAAAAATGCTGGTCAATACTCAGGGCCTGGTAATCATCACTCACAAACTCCAAAAAATTCATCAGGTTATAAGAGTCAACATCATAAGCGTAGGTTTGGTTAGCACGGTGTATGTTAAGTAAGGGATACGGCACTTTGCCAAAAATGTGCCCGGCCTCAACCGATACATCCGCATAACCAAATATGGAGAGGTAAAAGTGTTTATCAATACGGCCAAGCAATTTGTCATAACCATACTGCCCACCAAACAGATCTTTTATACCCTTGGTATAATACAGGTTAAATATTGGGTATTTACTTAGGATAGGCGTGCGGAACATTTTACCCTGGTAAAATTGCTCATAAGGCGCATAACGCAGGTTAAGGTTTATTTCGCTGGTTGATAGATACCTGTCGCTTATTAATGAGCTGCCAACAAGCCGGTTAAAGTATAGTGAACCAGCGGGCTCCTGTGTCCACTTGGTAAAGTTGATTTTGTATGAAAAGTGGTTTTCAAACTCGCGCACATAATCAAACCTGTAAAAATCGTTATACAGATACTTATCGTTATTACCCCGTTTAAAGGATAGTAAAAAGTTATCCTCACGTACAAAGTCAAGATTCAAGCCTGGTATTTTGGTATCTCTCTGAAAGCTCGCCCTTACATAATGCTGCGGAAATTTGTAGATTGATTTGGCGTTAAGAGAGTAAGTACTGCTCAAAAAATATTTCCAGCGTTCGTCTTTAAAACCATAAGCGCCGTAAGTTTCAAAAAATATACGCTTGCTAAAGTCATAGGTGGTACGCCCGCCAAACCTTAGCCTGAAACCCTCTACCGGGTTAAAACTATAAAACGAGTTGGCCGGGCCAACCTCAAACTTGCCAAAACTTTTGTAACCAAACACCAATAGCGATAACAGATCGGCCGTGCGGCGATAGGACGGCATTTTGTTCAGGCTATCAATATTGGTATAAACTTTTGATTCGGCCGTGGTTAACGTATCTAACCGGTTTTCCTGCCAAAACTGCTCGTTCCGTTCTTTGGCTTCGTCCATATAAACCACCGCCTCACCGGCATAGGCAGCCTCCGGGCGGGGGGTATTGATGAAAAACTTGTCGAAAGTTAACGTTCTGATGCCAAACAATCCGCCCGATTTATCTTTATTAAAACCAAAATCGGCAAGGGTAGTGCTTTTGTTCAGGTGGTAACGGCCATCCGTGTTTCTGGAAAATTCCAGGTCAACCTCCATAGTTTTTACAAAGTTGAGGTTGATGTTGCGGTTAGCTTTTAATACCGCCTTTTGAACCGCGTAATTACCATCAAGTGTAATATACAGCATGCCTTCAAAAAGCATATCGGCAGTATTGCGGGGCGTAAAGCTCAGTTCAATCAGTTTCTCGTTATAGGGCGTGGTTATTGTGTCGGTTATAAAAAACTTATAAAAGTTAGGTGATACACCGGCAATGGGACTAAGCCATTGATTGGTTAGCAACATTACATTATTATCGTAAATGTTGATCTCGGAGTACATGTGCTTAAAGTAAGCGCCAATGCCTTCGCTATCTACAAACGGACCAAAGTTTACGCTCTTTTCGCCTAATACTACGGTGTGTTTTTTCTCCGGATCTTTACGGTAAAAGGTGTGCGATACCTTTTCATTCAGGAAAATAGGCAGCAAATTTTTACCGGGTACACTTGTGGTATCACGGTTATCTATCAGGAACTTGTATTTTCTGAAGAATTTTTTTTCGGCCAGTTTGCTTGATACGTTTAAAAAGGAGAACTGCATCTTATCATAAGTCCGGTACTCTACATATTGATAACTTTCAGGCTGATTTTTTTCCTTGTTTTCGATCACCTTGCGGATCAGTTCAACAGCCGGGTTGTTTTTATTGCTGTACTTCTGCTTTTTCTGGCTCTTGACGATCACCTCGTTCAAAGCCTGTGCAGCCTCTGTTAAACGGATGGTTACGTTTTGTTCGGCGCTGGGTTTTATGGTGTAGATTAATGTTTTATAACCCACAAATGATACTTGCAGGCTGCTTTGGGCCTTAACTGATTGTAGAAAGAAACGACCATCGCTGTTTGTAGTAGTGCCAATGGTAGTACCCGCAAAAGCTACTGATACGTAGGGGAGTGGTTTTTTGGTAGCCGCATCAACCACGGTACCGTTTACAACGGTTAGCTGGGCAAATAATAAAGCAGACTGAAAAAGGAATAGGGAGAGTAAAAGAAGTTTTTTTACCGGTGTGTTTATATTCATTTATTGTATTAGGAATTCTATGCAAATACAAACTTCTTTTGCATAAAATAATTGTAACTAAAGCCTACTATTAACGATACCACAGCCTTTGATATATATTTATCAATGCTTAAATAATGCACACATAAAAATACACCTCCGTTATTTAGCAATATATTGCCAATCCAAACCAATATGTATTTTAAAGCCTGGCCGGGTGCCTTTTTTTCGCGTGCATGAAAAACCCATATACGCCCTAATAAAAAATTGGTTACGCCACCGGCAACAGTTCCGGTAAAGTTTGAATAAACATACCAGAGATTAAAAAAATGGTTACATACAAATGTCGTCGAAAAATCAATAATGGTAGAAATAAACGACGAAGCTTGCGCCTTTACAAATGTTGCCATGCCAAATTACACTATAAATAGCTATAAAACAATTATTTGCTTTGTAATGCTATAATTATGCCAGTTATTGTTGAGTAAGACAAGCGTGCCGTCGGTTTGTTACAGCTACGCTACATGTTACAGTTAATACAAAAATGATAAAAAGCCCGGTTGCGACTTACGTTACAACCGGGCTTTAGTATGAATTGAATTAGTTGGTATTAGTTTTCAGCTTCTACCAGTTCTTCGTAATAATCAAGCCCTAAGTGGGTGATCAGGTCTTCACCCATCAGGTAACGCAGGGTGTTTTCCAGTTTGATCAGTTGTTTAAAGATGTCATTTTCAGCCGGTAAGCCTGGCGCGGTTTGCGGGCTTTTCAGGTAAAATGATAACCACTCCTGTATACCGCTCATGCCGGCACGTTTAGCAAAATCGCTAAACAGGGCAAGGTCAAGCGCTACTGGTGCTGCAAGGATTGAGTCGCGGCACAAGAAGTTGATCTTGATCTGCATTTTGTAACCCATCCAGCCGAAGATATCAATGTTATCCCAACTCTCTTTGTTATCACCATGAGGAGGGTAGTAGTTGATACGGATCTTGTGGTAAAGATCACCATATAATTCAGGTTGATCTTCAGCACTCAGGATATCTTCCAAAACACTGCCTTTTGATACTTCCTTGGTTTTAAAGTTTTCAGGAGCATCAAGTACCAAACCATCGCGGTTACCCAAAATGTTGGTTGAGAACCAGCCGCTAACGCCTAATGAACGGGTAGCTAAACCTGGTGCCAGGATAGTTTTCACTAAAGTTTGGCCGGTTTTAAAGTCTTTACCGGAAATTGGCGTGCCTGTAAGTTTTGACAGTTCAACCATTGCAGGTATATCAACCGTTAAGTTAGGGGCACCGTTTGAGAAAGGTATACCTAATTTAAGCGCCGCGTAAGCGTAAAGCATACTTGGTGCAATACGTTTATCATCAGCTTTAAGCGCTTCTTCAAATTTTTCAAGGGTGCTGTGGATTTCACTAGCTTCAAAGAAAACTTCAGTTGATGCACACCAAACAATAACTATACGGTCAAGGCCATGAGTTTCTTTGAAATTCGTCATGTCTTCCATCAGTTCCTGCGCCATTTCCCAACGTGTACCGGTTTTAATGTGAGTACCGTCAAGGTTACGTGCGTAATCGCGGTCAAAAGCGGCTTTCATAGGCTTAATGGCCTGTAATTGCTCTTTAACAGCTTCAAGGTGATGGCGCTCAAGCACCTCTGCGTTAGTTGCTGCTTCGTATACGTTATCTGAGTATACGTCCCAACCGCCCCATACAATGTCATTCAGATCAGCCAGTGGAACAAAATCTTTGATCTTTGGCTTACGGTTTTCAGTCCGTTTACCTAAACGTATAGTACCCATTTGTGTTAGTGAACCAATGGGTTGTGTCAATCCTTTTTTAACGGACTCAACACCCGCGATCATTGTTGTGGCTACCGCGCCTAAGCCCGGCAGGAGGATGCCCAATTTACCCTCAGCAGGTTTAATGTTGTGTTTCATTTATTGTTGTACTATTAATTTATAAGAGGTTAAAGCCATTTATTAGCTTTATACCAATTTAACGTTTCAGTTAATCCCGCGTCAAGGTCATACTTTGGGTAAAAACCCAGCTCATGTTTGGCTTGTTCAATCTCGCAGTTCCAGTTGGCGGCGGTTAACTCTTTTAATTTCTCAATATTCAATGCCGAGGCTTTGTTGCTCAAAGAACTTACTTTTTCGGCAATTGCAGCTATAACTTTTACTAAATTTACAGGGAGATGAAACTTTATAGCCTTCAAATTTAATACACTTTTTGTAATATTACCTAATTCGTACCTGCTGTAAAAGTTTCCGTCACTTATAATATACGTTTTTCCGCTGCCTGCAAATAGTGCTTTTACACTAACTTCGGCCAGATCGGTTACATATATAAAGGTTAATTTTTGTGCTTTATTGCCAATGTAAGGTTCAATGCCTTTAACTACTTGTTTAAAAAATATAAATATATCCTTATCCCTTGGGCCATAAACGGCTGTAGGCCTTAATATGGTGTAATTTAAACCTGCTACAGCTTTCAATTGCTGCTCGGCAGCAAGTTTGCTGCGGCCATAGGCGGTAACCGGGTTAGGTGTAGTATCATTAGTAATAATACCGTTTAGTGTATTGATAGGGCCAACAGCAGCCAGGCTGCTGATCAGTACCATTTTTTTAAATTGAGGGCCGGCATTTACCGCTGCCTTTGCCAGGTTAACCGTGTAGGTAGCATTAATGGTATCATACTCATTTTGCGAGCGGGCCTTAGTTGCGCCTGCCGCGTGTATAATGTAATTAATGCCGTTGTCCTTTAATAATTGCGTAAGTGCCGCCTCGTCTTTAAAGTGCGGGTAAACGTATTTTATGTTTAAGCCATCAAGATGGGCGATGCTGCTGCTTTTACGTACGGCGGCATAAACTTCCAGATCGCTTTTTATAGCTTCGTTAATTAAATGATACCCTACAAACCCACTGGCACCGGTTATTAAAACCTTTTCTCTCATATCGCTTTTTCGTATATCCTGTAGGTTTTATATTGCTCGCCACCTATGGCTTCAATGGCACGGTTTACCATGTCATTGTGTTCCAATGTCCAACTGGCCTCCGCGTAATCCATTTTCTTTTCAGTGTAGGCACGCATTATTTCGCCGTATAAACAGGCCTCGATACCCATTTTGCGGTATCCGTCAACCACGCCAAGCAGCATTATGCGTATACCTTTTATTTTGCTTTTGTTAAGCAGTAGCTTAAATATACCGGTAGGCAACAAGCGGCCTTTTTTTATAGTGCGCAGTATCTGGTTCAGGTCGGGAATAGCGACACCGAAGCCCACTATTTTTCCGTCCTGCTCGGCAAGTACCGCGAAGGCAGGGTCAAGGATCATTTTAAGGTCTTTGGCGGTATAGTCAAATTCCTCGTTGGTCATCGGGAAAAAGCCAAGGTTTTTATCCCAGGCCTTATTATAAACATCACGCAACGCGGCAGCTTCCTGCTTAAAGTTTTTAAGGTTGATGTTACGGATGGTGATATTATTGCGTTTTAACCGGCCTTGCAAAAGGTCTAGCATTTTAACCGCCTTATCATTATAAGCGTTGCCTTTCCAACTGTAGGCAAACAGGTCAACCTGTTTGGCAAAGCCCGCGTTGGCAAGCAGGTTCATGTAATACTGCGGATTGTACGGCATCATCACCAGCGGGGGCGAATCAAAGCCTTTAACCAGCAGGCCGCATGTTTCGTTAGTAGATGGGTTAGCGGGGCCAACCAGTTTAGTTGCGCCTTTTTGTTTGAGCCATTTTGTAGCCGCGTCAAACAACAGGTCGGCAACAGCCTGATCGTTCACACAATCAAAAAAGCCAAAAAAGCCGTCGCTGGCGTTATTGAACTGGTTATGATTGGTGTTAAATATGGCGGCTATGCGGCCAACGGGCTTACCACTGTCATCAAAAGCTAAAAAAGTTTGTAACGACGAATGCTTTAAAAAAGGATGCGTAGTTAACAGATCCTTTTGTGCTATAAAAAGTTCCGGAACGTAGTTCAGATCATTTTTATGTAACTCGTGTGGGAAATCAATAAAGGCGGCAAGTTCCTTTTTGGTTTTTACCTCGGCAACGTGGCTCATGTTGGGTGTGGTTATAATTAAAATAAGGTACACTGTTTTTGTGTACCTTATTATTATGCTCGGGTAATATAATCGTTAAATGTTCTCCTTTACGGCATGCACATCCACATCCTTAAATGCTTTGGCTATTTTTTCAACAGCCTCGTCAATCTGGTCGAACGTGTGCGTAGCCATTAACGAGAAACGCAGCAATGATGAATCCGACGGTACCGCTGGCGATACTACCGGGTTAACAAATATACCGTTACGTTGCAGTTGATTGGTTACCAGGAATGTTTTATCATTATCGCGGATGTAGATCGGCAGGATAGGGCTTTCTGACGCGCCGATATCAAAGCCTTCTTCACTTAACAGGCGCTTGGCGTAGTTGGTATTATCCCAAAGCTTGGTTATACGTTCCGGTTCTGATTCAATGATATCAAGAGCGGCAATAACGCTCGCTACTGAGCCAGGTGTCATGCTCGCGCTGAACATTAGTGAACGGGCGCGGTGTTTCAGGTAATCGATCGTATCATAGTCAGCAGCGATAAAACCACCTAATGATGCCAGCGATTTGCTGAACGTGCTCATGATCAGGTCAACTTCGCCGGTTAAGCCAAAGTGTGAGGCCGTACCACAACCATTTTCGCCGATAACACCTAAGCTATGCGCGTCATCAACCATAATGTTGGCGCCATATTCGTCTGCCAGCCTTACAATTTCAGGCAGCTTTACAATATCGCCTTCCATGCTGAAGATACCGTCAACAACAATTACTTTAACGGCCTCTTCGGGCAGCAGGCTTAGTTTGCGCTGCAAATCGCCCATATCATTATGGGCATACTTAATAACTTTTGAGAATGATAGACGGCTGCCATCAATTAATGAGGCGTGGTCATACTCGTCTAAAATTAAATAATCATTACGGCCGGTGATGCATGACAGTACCCCCAGGTTAACCTGGAAACCTGTACTGAACAATACCGCCGCCTCTTTGCCAACATAAGTGGCCAGCCTGTTCTCCAACTCAATGTGAATATCAAGCGTTCCGTTTAAAAAACGCGAACCGGCACAACCTGTACCATATTTATCGATAGCTTGTTTAGATGCTTCTTTAATTTTAGGATGGTTGGTTAAACCCAAATAAGAGTTAGACCCAAACATGAGTACACGTTGATTATTAATAATAACTTCAGTATCCTGCCCCGATTCAATAGGTCTGAAAAAAGGGTACAGACCTTTAGCCCTGATCATATTCGCATCCTGGAACTGAGCAATTTTTTGATGTAGTTTTTTACCCATGCATTAAGCCTGCTTAAATTTTTTGTAAAAATAATATGAATAAGCCATATCACAGCAACTTTCCAATGTAAAATTTTTCACACGGCTTATTCTAAAGATTATTTAAAATCTAAAAGGCAAAGTAATTAAATTTTTTATTTAATCAGTGTCAAAATTTATCAAAAATGTTTGGTGCTTTATATAAACAAAAATATATACCCAACTGTATAAGTAACCGAAGCTTTACGTAAAAAATTTGTTATTGTCAAATTATAAGTCATTTAAATAACATATTAGCAACGATTATCGCTATTATTGATAATAATGTAGAATTTTTGCCGAAATATTTAACACATCACACCGCGCTCATTTACTTATGAAGAAAGTATACATTGTATTATTTAATATAATCACTGTTACGGGGGTGTTTGCACAAACACAGCCCCGGCCTGATATCTTATCGGGTAATGTAAGTTTACAACAGTGTATTAACTATGCGCTGCGCAACCAGCCCCTGGCTAAGCAAGCCACTATTGATGAAAACATCAATGAGCGCGATATACGCATCGGGCTTGCCGGGTGGCTTCCGCAGGCAACAGGTACCGGCCAGTTACAACACTATTATGAAGGCGGCCCCAATGCTAACTCGGCAAACGTACCGGGCAGCGTATTGCAAAATCAAAATATCAGCAACCTGTCTGTATTAGGTGTGCAGGTAAGCCAGGTACTTTATAATAATGATGTTTTTTTGGCATCACGCGCAGCGCGTTACTCCAGGCAGTATTATAAACAAAACACCGAGAGCACACGCATCAACCTGATATCTGACGTTAGCAAGGCTTTTTATGATGTATTGCTATCGCAAAGGCAACTTAATATTACCAATGAGGATATTGTCAGGTTACAGCGCAGCCTTAGGGATGCCCGTAACCGGTATGACGCAGGCGTGTCAGACAAGATCGACTATAAGCAAGCTACCATAGCGCTTAACAATTCCATGTCAAACCGTAAGCAGTTGGCAGAAAGCATCAACAGCCGCCAGGCCTACCTTAAACAGCTTATGGGCATAGGGGCGGGTAGCCAGCTAAGTTTACAATATGATTCAACCCGGTTTGAAACCGAGGCCGCTGTTGACACCAACCAAACACTGGATGTTACCAAGCGCGTAGAGTATCGTATGCTGCAAAGCCAAAAAACCTTGCAGAACCTGAATGTAAGTTATTACAAATGGGGCTTTTTGCCGTCACTCTCGGCTATTGGTACTTATAATTTAATATATGCCAGCAGCAGCTTGTCAAACTTATACAATAACAGTTTCCCTAACGGATATGTAGGGCTGCAAATGAGCATCCCGTTATTCCAGGGCACACGCCGCATCCAGAATTTGCGTAAGGCACGGTTGCAAGAAGAGCGGGTAGACCTCGATCTCATCAACACCCAAAACAGCATCAACACCGAGTATGTACAGGCACTGGCGAATTACAAAACCAACTACACGGCCTGGCAGCTTGTAAAGGAGAATGTTGACCTTGCCCGTGATGTTTATAACGTAGTAAGCCTGCAATACCGTGAAGGTATTAAAACTTACCTGGATGTAATTGTATCGCAAACAGACCTGCGTACCGCTCAATTGAATTATTATAACGCTTTGTTCCAGGTGCTGTCAAGCAAAATTGACCTGGAACGCTCATTAGGAAAAATATCTGCACAACAAAACTAAACCCTGAATATGAAACACACCAGTATATACGTGTTGGCTGTAACCGCCACATTAACATGGTCGGCTTGTGGTAACAAACAACAGCAGGCAGGCCCGCCACCGGCAACCCCTGTTAACGTTGTTGAAGCTAAAAAATCACCGGCTGCTTATTATGATAACTTTCAGGGTATAGTAGTAGCCCTTAATACCGTTGAACTGCGCAGCCAGGTATCCGGCTTTATTACCGGTATATTTTTTAAGGAGGGGGATATTGTGCAAAAAGGTAAAGCTTTGTATGAGATCGACCGCCGTAAATACGTGGCAGCCTACCAGCAGGCGCAAGCTAATGTAATGAGCGCAAAAGCCAACCTGTTGCGAGCCCAAAAGGATATTGACCGTTATAACATGCTGTTAAAAAATGATGCTGTTGCCCGGCAAACGGTAGATCAGGCAACCGCTACTTACGAAACAGCCAAAAGCCAGGTAGCCGTAGCTAACGCCGCGCTTGAGTCGGCACGTACCGATCTTTCTTACGCAACCATAACCGCGCCTTTTACCGGCCGCATAGGTATATCGCAAGTACGTTTAGGCGCGCAGGTTACACCGGGTACAACTTTACTGAACACTATATCGGCCGAAAATCCGGTAGGTATTGATGTGGTAATTAACGAGCAGCAGATCGATCGTTTTTATGCGCTGATGAAAAGCAGTACAGACAGCACCTTTAAACTACAATTACCAAACGGAAAAATGTATGGCAGCAATGGTAAAATACTTGCTGTTGACCGTGGTGTAAATAACCAAACCGGCAGTACCATTGTGCGGATACAATTCCCTAACCCGAATAAGGAGTTAAAGGATGGTATGAGCGGTGTTTTACAGGTACTGAACAATGATTCGGGCGACCGTATACAGATTCCTTACAAAGCGGTTGTTGAGCAAATGGGCGAGTTTTTTGTGTTCACAGCAAAAGATACTATCGCCTTGCAAAATAAGGTAGACCTTGGCCCGCGTGTAAATGGTGACGTGATTGTTTTAAAAGGCATTAACGAGGGAGATAAGGTAATTACCGAAGGTATACAGCGCCTGCGCGACAGTAGCAAGATAGCCGTTGGCGCACCCGGGCAACAACCTGCGGCACCTGCCAAGCCTGCCGCTAAATAATTCGCCAGAGCGTACACATCAACCTATTGAAAAAAGACGATGAGGGTTTAAATACCGCATCAACGAAAGATTAAAAACGAGAATGATAGCAGAAACCTTTATACGACGACCGGTTACGGCCATTGTAATATCATTAGTGATACTTGTTGTAGGTATACTGGCAATGAGTAACTTGCCTATTGCTCAGTATCCCGAGATCACGCCGCCAACCGTACAGGTTACCGGTAACTATACCGGTGCCGACGCGCTAACGGTTGAGCAAACCGTGGCCACGCCGGTTGAGGTGCAGGTGAACGGTACACCGGGCATGACCTACTTGCAAAGTAACAGTACCAGCAACGGCCAAATGAGCATGACCGTTAACTTTGAAGTTGGTACCGACATTAATATAGCGGCCCTTGACGTGCAAAACCGTGTAGGCATAGCCTTACCAACCTTGCCGCAGGAGGTACAGCGTTTAGGTCTTATAGTACGTAAACGTAATCCCAGCATCCTGATGCTGGTGGCGTTATATTCGCCAAAGGGTACGCACGATGTAACGTTTACCGATAACTATGCCAACGTATTTATTAAGGATGCGCTTTTGCGTACCAAAGGTGTGGGTGACGTGTTTACCCGTGCCGATGATTTTAGTATGCGTATATGGTTAAAACCCGATAAGCTTGCCGCACTGGGCATGACAGCCGCCGATGTTACTGCCGCTTTGCAGGAGCAGAACGCGCAGGTAGCCGCGGGTACAGTGGGTGCAACCCCGCAAATGAAAGGGCAAACCTTTGAGTATACTGTACTGGTAAAAGGCCGTTTGGTTAAGCCGGAAGAGTTTGAAAACATCGTGGTAAAAACACAGCCCGAAACCGGTGCTGTAGTACATTTAAAGGATGTGGCCCGTATTCAACTGGGTAAGTTTAACTACGCGGGTAACTCATTTGTTGATAATAAAAGAGCATCGTACCTGCTGATTTACCAGGCACCCGGCAGTAACGCTATCGAAACGGCTGATAACGTTACCACCACCATGGAAGCACTTAAAAAAACCTTCCCGAATGATATTAATTATGTGATCCCGTTTGAGTCGGTTACGGTGGTAAAGGTATCATTGGATGAGGTAATAGAAACACTGGTTATCGCGCTGGCACTGGTAATTATTGTGGTGTTCCTCTTTTTGCAAAGCTGGCGAACAACACTTATACCTGTATTGGCTATTCCGGTATCTATTGTGGGTACGTTCATATTCTTTATACCACTGGGCTTTACCATAAACACGCTTACCTTATTTGGTTTCGTGCTTGCTATTGGTATTGTGGTGGATGATGCCATCGTTGTGGTGGAGGCCGTGCAGCATTACATGGATGAAGAGGGCATGTCGCCTAAGGAAGCGACGGTACATGCCATGCGCGATATATCAGCACCGGTAATCGCTATCGCGCTGATCCTTGCCGCGGTGTTTGTTCCGGTAGGCTTTATACCGGGTATAGTAGGGCGCTTGTATCAGCAGTTCGCTATCACCATCGCCATATCAGTGTTGATCTCGGCATTTGTGGCGTTATCATTAACCCCCGCGTTATGTACCATCATCCTGCGTCCGCATAAGATAGATGAAAAGTCAGGCGGATTAAATAAATTCTTCTACAAATTCAACCAGTGGTTTGACAGGGTTACCGGGCGTTACCGTAACGCTGTAGATAAAGGCATCAAACATTCCAAATTTGTAATGTTTGTGCTCATCGCCATCATAGTAGGCACCGTGTTTTTATTCCGGGCCAAACCATCCGGCTTTATTCCGCTGGAAGATGAGGGCCGTATCTTCATTACTTACGATCTGCCCGAAGGTTCAGCAACAGAGCGTACTGTTGGCGTATTGCATGATATGATGAAAACGCTTGACAGTATACCTGCCATTAAGCACTATGCGGCATTGGGCGGTTTGAATGCCATCAACTTTGCAACTAAATCAAACAGCGCCACCATCTTCGTACAGCTTAAACCATGGGATGAGCGTACCAAGGAAGAGGATAAGCTGGAATCATTAGTAGCGATGCTGCAACAAAAACTATCTGTAAAATATAAAGAGGCCAGTGTGGTAGTAATATCGCCTCCGGCCATACCGGGCTTGGGTAATACCGGTGGTTTCTCGTTTATTTTGCAGGAGCGTGAAGCTGGCGGTGATATCAAGACATTTGAGAAAACCCTGCAGACCTTTGTGGCAGCGGTTAACCAAAGGCCTGAAATCGCGCGTGCGTTCTCGTTCTTTACAGCACGTACACCGGCTTACCAGTTAACTATCGATCGTGAAAAAGCTAAAAAGCTGGGTGTGCAGATCAGTGATATTAATAACGCGCTGCAAACCTATATGGGTAGTACTTATATTAATGACTTTACCATATATGGGCGTAACTTCAGGGTGCTGGCCCAGGCTGATACAAATTACCGCACAAGCATAACCAACATAGGGCAATACTTTGTTCGTAACCGCGCTGGCGGCATGGTGCCTTTAAGTACGCTGACCTCATACAAAGTTATCGAGAACGCGCCGCTTATATCGCATTATAACCTGTTCCGATCTGCCGAGATAAATGGTAGCACCAAGCCCGGTTATAGTAGCGGCGACGCTATTAAAGCCTTGCAGGAGGTTGCCGCGCAAACATTACCACAAGGTTATGGCTACGAGTTTTCGGGCCTGAGCCGGGAGGAGTTGTTATCAGGGTCAAAAACTATATACATCTTTATCCTGTCAATCGGCTTTGTGTTCCTGTTCCTGGCGGCGTTATATGAGAGCTGGTCTGTACCGTTTTCAGTGCTGTTAGCGGTACCGCTTGGCGCATTCGGGGCTATATTGTTCCTGAATTTTCAGCCATCGCTCACCAATAACGTTTACGCGCAGATCGGTTTGATTACGCTGATCGGTTTGGCAGCCAAGAACGCCATCCTGATTGTGGAGTTCGCCAAAGAACGTGTTGATAAAGGTATGGAGCTTGAAAAGGCGACACTTGAGGCTGTACGGCTTCGCTTGCGCCCCATCATCATGACATCTATGGCGTTTATATTGGGTATTCTGCCACTGTTGTTTGCATCAGGCGCAGGCGCGGTATCTCGCCGTACCATCGGTTGGACGGTATTTGGCGGTATGCTTTCAGCAACAGCATTGGCAATATTTATTGTTCCGGTATTGTATTATGTAATTACGCGCATGGCTTATGGCAAAGCTAAACTTGCTGAGCTTGAAGCCAATTACAAACCCGATGAGAAACATGATCCTGAAGTATAGATCATTAATACACAAAATAAAAAAGCGTCCTTCATACAGGGACGCTTTTTTATTATTAGTCAATTATAAGTTTAATAATATGATTAATATCAGCTAAAAGGCGCTTTTTAGATGAAAACTATATGAAATTGTCAGCTTAAACATACATATTGTATAATAATTAATACTTTGAGCATAGTTTTTATAAAATCTCAAAATTAACTCAGTTGCAGTATTTATTAAGTGTTAAAACATATAGTAATCTCATTTATTATCAGATAATTTAACATTGTAACACGAGGGTCATGTAACATGACTTTAGCAGTTTTTGGCATCCTTTGGCAGCATATTTGTAAAACCCCTGTTGTGAAATCTAAAATTTATTTACAAAAAATTACAACAATGAAAAAATCAACAAAACTAATAGCTACCGCGATTACAGCGGTTGCGTTATTCTTCGGAACTTCAAATGTGAAAGCCCAAACTAATGAAAAAAGCGCATGGCGTTTAGGTTTCGGTATTGAAGGTGGCATTCCAACCGGCGACTTGCATGATGTAAGAAGCTTTCAATTAGGTGGTACAGCTCGTTTGCAATACGGCCTTTCTGATAACCTGGCAGCTACATTAACTTCAGGTTTTTATAACTTCTTTGGCAAAGAGATTGGTGAAACCGGTCAGAATTTTCCTGACGGTCACGTAATCCCGGTTAAATTAGGTATCAAATCATTCTTTACTGATAACCTATACTTCGGTGCTGAAGCTGGTGCCGGTTTTGAAACTGGTGATGGCGTACCGGGAGACACCAAATTGATTTTAGCTCCTGCTTTAGGTTGGGCTGACAAACATTGGGATGTTGGTGTTAAATACGAAAACTTCTCAGGCCAAGGTAACAACTACGGTACTGTAGGTCTGCGTTTAGCTTACGGCTTCGGTTTGTAATAACCGTACCTACCAAAAAGAAAGGCCTGCGTCAATTGACGCAGGCCTTTCTTTTTGGTCATGATTTTTTGCTTATTGCAATTTGCCAAGTGCCTGTTTAATGCGGGTCATGGCTTCAATCAATTTATCCTCAGCCGCGGCGTATGACATGCGGATAGATTTGGTATCACCAAAGGAATCACCACCAACAGTTGATACATGGGCTTCCTCTAAAATGTAAATGCTCAACTCATCTGCATTATTAATGGTGCGGCCGTTATAGCTTTTACCAAAAAATGCAGTAACATCCGGGAAGAAATAGAAAGCGCCTTCAGGCAGGTTTACCTTAATGCCGTCAATATCTTTAAGTAGATTGTAAACTATATCACGACGTTTTTGAAACTCATCACGCATTTGGTGCACACTTTCCAGGCCACCCTCGTAAGCGGCAGTGCCGGCACGTTGGGTGATAGAGCAGGTGCCCGAAGTTATTTGTCCTTGTATCTTATCGCAAGCGGCAGCCAACTCTTTACTTGATGCGGTATAGCCAATGCGCCAGCCGGTCATGGCGTAAGATTTTGAGAAACCGTTGATAATTACCACACGATCCTTAATGCTGTCAAACTGGGCGATTGATTCGTGGCCGCCAACAAAATTGATGTGCTCATAAATCTCGTCAGACAGAATGTAAACATGCGGGTATTTTTCAAACACTTTAACCAGCGAAGCCAATTCATCTTTGCTGTAAACGCTACCCGTAGGGTTACATGGCGATGAAAACATAAACAGCTTACTGTTTGGGGTAATGGCCGCTTCTAACTGCTCGGCGGTTATTTTAAAGTTTTGTTCGGCAGTAGCTTCAATAAATACGCTTTTACCTTCGGCCAGCTTAACTACTTCTGAATACGATACCCAATACGGGGTAGGGATGAGCACCTCTTCGCCCGGGTTAACCAGGCATAATACCGCATTGGCTATAGCCTGTTTTGCACCAGTTGATACCACGATCTGGCTCATATCATAATCCAGTCCGTTCTCGTTTTTCAACTTGGCAGCAATAGCTTTGCGCAGGTCAGGGTAGCCGGATACCGGGGTATAATAAGTAAAGTTATCATCCATTGCCTTTTTGGCGGCATCCTTAATATATTCAGGGGTATGAAAGTCCGGCTCGCCAAAGCTTAGGTTGATCACATCAACACCCTTGGCAGCTAATTCACGGCCCAGCTTGGCCATTTTAATGGTTGCTGATTCTGACAGGTTTTGTATCCTGTTACTTAATGTAGTCATATTGTTTATGTTAACGCGGCAAATATAGAAAATAAGTTTACTGCTGATTGCGCTTGTTATTCATTAAATTTGCACGCTAACGGAAATTATTTTGGGCGAGCAAAAAAGGATAATCCTGATCTCATTGGTAACGGGCGTGGTGCTGATGCTGGCTAAGTTCAGCGCGTATTTTATCACCTCATCAAATTTTATACTGACCGATGCCGCCGAAAGCATTGTAAATGTGGTAGCCAGTTCGTTCGCGTTTTTCAGTATCTACTTATCGGCGCTTCCGCGCGATGAAAATCACCCGTACGGGCATGGTAAGGTAGAGTATTTCTCGGTTTTTCTGGAAGGCGGGCTGATCGTTATCGCAGGTGGAATTATCGTGGTCAAATCGGCCTATGGTTTGTTAAACCCCGAGCCTGTGCGCGATCTGCTTACCGGTACCATCATTATTGCCGTTACCGGGCTCATTAACGGTGCCTTAGGCTATTATCTCATAAATAAAGGTAAAGAGTTGCGGTCCATAACGCTTGAGGCTGACGGCAAGCATTTGCTAACCGATACGGTAACCAGCGGCGCGCTTGTGGTGGGTTTGTTGTTTATTTATTTTACAGGCATTTTATGGTTGGATAGTACCTTGTCCATACTCGCGGGCCTTTATATTATTTTTTCGGGTTATAAGCTGGTACGTAAATCCGTTGCCGGGTTAATGGACGAAACCGATTTTGGCGTAGTGACCAATGTATTGCAGGTGTTGAATGAAAAGCGCAAAGAAGAGTGGATCGATATACATAACCTGCGCGCGCAAAAGTATGGCAGCGAGTTACATATTGACTGCCATTTAACCCTTCCCAACTACTTTGACCTTAATAAGGTTCACGAGGAAGTATCATTAGTAGATAAAATGATCAATACCGAAGCCGGTGTAAAAACCGAGCTTTTTATTCACAGCGACCCCTGCCTGCCTGAGTGCTGCCATTATTGTAGCATGCCAAATTGCCCCATACGGTCAGAACCTAAGCGGGTAAAGATCGAGTGGACACTGGACAAAGTTATGCGTAACAAAAAACATTTTGAATGACCTATATTAACGTACGGGTTTACGGGTTACTGGTTAATGATGCTAACCAGGTGCTGCTTAGTGATGAGCGGGAATATGGTATGCAATTCATTAAGTTTCCGGGCGGTGGGCTTGAGTATGGTGAGGGTTTGATTGATGGCCTGAAACGTGAGTTTATAGAAGAGTGCGCTATGCAAATAGAGGTATTGAGCCACTTTTATACCACTGATTTCTTTATCAAATCGGCATTTAATGATAGCCAGATACTGAGTGTATATTACCTGGTAAAAAACATCGAACCGGTCAATCTCGCCATAAAAACCAAAGCGTATGATTTTGATGGCGATGGCACCGCTGATATATTACAAGCCTTCCGGTGGGTAAATATTAGTGATTTACAGCCTGAGGATGTAACCTTCCCGACAGACCAGCGGGCTGTTGAGCTTTTAAGGCAACATTATAAATATTAATTGCCGCAGGCTATACACATTTTACCACATTATTGCATAAGCAACCTGTTGTGAAGGTATATTTACGGCGAATTTATATCGACCTATAATTTTTTGATAGATGGAATTAACTATACTGCTGCCTAAAATTGTTGCCGACAATCAACTACATGCCAAATGGCTGAACACCCTGTCGCTGATGGAAAATACCGGTGCGCGCAAAATATCGGCCAGCGAAGATCCCGTTACTGTAACTTACATTATACTCAAACACGCTGCAGAGGAGCATCGCCATGCGTTCTACCTTAAAAAGCAAATAGAAAAAATGGGTGAGAACCATTGTCCAACTTATGCCAACGAGTATTTGGTGGCACCGGCAAGCAGTAAGTATTACCTTAATGTGCTTGATATTGAAGTTAGCCGTTACTTGAAAAAGTACCTCAACCTATCGGGTACCGAATTGCGGTTTGCCGCTTACTTGTTGGTTACTTATGCCATAGAGGTACGGGCTGATGAGCTTTACCCGATCTATCAGCAAGCGCTTGATAACGCGGGCAGCAAGGTCAATGTAAAATCGATCATCCTGGAAGAGGAAGGCCATCTGGAAGAAATGATCAACCAATTGCACCAGTTTTCGCCGGATTGGCAAACGTATGCAGATAAGGCTGTTGAAATTGAAAGCCGCTTATTTGCCGACTGGGTGAACGCGCTTTCGGCAGAAATAGCCGCTTAAAGTTCGCCCTGATCAAAAAAAATGTAGCCTTTATAGCTTCATGTATTCCGTAAATACCTGTTGCATAAAGGCTTTTCCGTTTAGTAACAGATCGTCCGTTTGTTTTTTAGGTTGATTAGGATCTCCTACATAAATAATGCGTTGCCCGGCATTATCGTAAGATACTACCTGCCCCGGCACCATAAACCCAAAGCCGTTATCCCAATCAAAAAAAGCAAAATCCTTACTATAAGGGTTTAACAAGTTTTTTGACCATTTAAATTGTGTATTCGGGATGTTAAGCTGGGCCAGCAGGGTTGCAGCAATATCAGTTTGGCCACCCAGTTTGTGTATGCGTTTGCCTTGATATTCGGGCTTAATGGCATCGCCAAAAAACAGTAAGGGGATATGGTATTTTTGCGGTTCAAAGGGGTCGGCAGTATTAAGGGGAAGCCGGTGCCCGTGGTCGGCCACTAAAATAAATAACGTGTTCTTGTACCAGCTTTCCTTTTTTGCCAGGTCGAAATATTCTTTAAGGCTTGCATCCGTATAATAGGCCGTACTTCTGAATTTATTGCTCAGGTCATCTCCCGGAAAGTGCGCGGGTACCGGCAAATCAAATGGTTCGTGATTGCTTAGCGTTTGCAGGTAGCTAAAAAAAGGCTGCTCAACCTTGTTCAGGTATTTTACATGCCTTTTAACCACCACATCATCATGCGCTCCCCATTTGGAGTTCATATCCTTGGCATCAAAATTCTTTTTGTCGATCACCTCGTCAGTTTTATGGCTCAGCATGTAAGCCTTAAAGTTCATAAACTCGCTTTCGCCGCCATACATGTATGAGGTTGCGTAATGCTGCGCGTCAAACACGTTGGTTAATGATGGCAGTCTTTCCTGCTTTACGTTATCCACAATTACGGTACGGATAGCCTGTGAGGGAAACGCGCTCAATATGCCGATGATGCCTTTATCAGTTCTGTCGCTGGTGGAGTAAATACTATCGAACAGTACGCCGTGCTTAATAAAATCTTCAAAGTTAGGCGCATCGCCTTTTTCACCACCTAATGATTGGATCAGGTCAGCCGTAAATCCCTCGATCTGAATGATGACAATGTTTGGCTTGGTCGTATTTAAGATGCTGATGGTCGTGTCTTTCTTTACAGCGTACATGCTGTCAACCAAACTTTCGGCGTTTTGTGCCGACATGTAGATATAAGGATTGTACGGTGTTTTAAAATTTTCAACCGTGTTATGCAGCAGGTTCCACTCGGTATTCAGCGCGCATTGATTAAGTATCTGCTTATCGCTAAAATAGGCCATACTCTGGTTCATGGGCGATAACTGCACGCCGCCACGAATAATAAGCACGTTTAAACCCGCTATCAGCAAAATAGCGAACGGTTTAACATACCATTTAAGCTCGGGTTTTTTAAAGTTATAATCGATAATATAGTTAGAAAGCAAAATGCCGGTTGCCATTAAAAAGGCACCGATAGCAAGGCTTAAACCAATAGGCGAGGAGCCGGTAGAGGCTATCGCTTCTGATGGGGAATGGTACAAGGTATCAAAAACCCTGAAATTGATTTTTGAACCCCATTCTCTGAATATATTAAGATTGAGTATGGTAACGAATGAAACTATAAAGATGCAGAAGTAGACGTACACCCTTAGCCATATACCTTTTATGTTAAGTTTAGGGAAGAACCAGCCTATAAAAAATATAAGTAACGGTAACGCGGCGATATAACCTGCTGCTGAGGCATCAATACGTATGCCGTAAAAAAAGGTCTGGAATATTTCGCTTAATGAGGCCTTTTGTAGTTTACTGATAAAATAAAGCTCAAAAGTTGCACGGGTTATTACCGAGAACAGTAACCAGAAGAATATGAACCGGACAAAACTAATTAGGCTTCTTAACATCAGGCGGCAAAAATAGTTATTTGCCTGAATGTTAAGAAGCCTTTAATTAAATGTTGTAAAATTATGACGGGCGAAATTAATTGCCGCCGCCACCCAATGATTTCAGGTCAGTAAGTGTGATCTTTTCAAAGTCAGCAGGTATGCCAAAAAAGCCTGCGGCTACTTTTTGGTCGGTAACGCTTTTAAGGGTTACGTTAACAGCCTGGCCTTGTTGAAGTGCTGTAAACTGAACCGGAACACCACCAATGTCTTTAAATGAGTGGCTGAAAGACGTTGCAGGGATCTTAATATCATTAGTAACCCAGGCCTCGTAGCTGCTGCCGCTTTTTGAATCTTTTACGGTTACTTTTTTACATTTAAAACCGCTGATATCTTTAGTTTCGGTACCCGGAGTGAAGGTAAACTTAGGCTCTTGCGCTTTACCTTCCTCAATTTCGGCAGGGGTAGCAATAGCGGCTTTTTTAATACTGGCTACAGGTACATCAACCAAAACAGCAAGGTAATCGCCATTTTTAGCGGTGATGATTTTAATATCAGCAGGGCCTTGTTGCATAGAAGTAAGGCTGCTGTCACCTTTAAAATAGCTTTTGGTATCAACCGCACCGGCAGGTGTTTGGATAGTATAGGTAGCAAAACCTTCAGTGTATGCTTTTTGAGCGCTGGCACTTAATGCAGAAGCTGATAAAGTAACAAGCAACGCTGATTTTAAGAATTTGATGTTCATTGGGTTGTTTTTAGTTAGCACAAGTTAAGTTTTAATTACAAGGTTTGCAATTAAGTATTATAATATTTATTAGTTAGATGCTACGATTAAAGCTTTGTTACTACCGGACAACATATATTTTATATGCTTTTGCTTTAAGGAAGTAACCAGGCTTTGCTTATAATAACTGCTGCCTTTTCCGGCTATAATAACTGTTTGATTTTCGGTGATGCTATCGATCAGATCTTCATTCATATCTACCTTACCTTTAATATAAATAAAATCATAATTATTTCTTGCTGTAACCTTATTCTTTGGGGCAACAAGCCATATCCTTTTACCTTTAAAGTCGATAACATCATCTTTTTTATCGGCTGATTCAAAGCGCTTAATATGCAGGTCATCAATCCCGCAGCTATCTAAATAAGGTTTGATGGAATAGCTGTAAGTTTTACCGCTCGTATCAGCATCAGTAATCAGCGTAGCGCGGTTTCCGTTGCGTAGCAAAATAGCGGCATCATTACGCAGGCTAAAAAATACAAGTTCGTCAGTATGTATATTTTCATAATGTCGCCATACCTTGAATCCCGTTAAGGTAAATGCCACGATGCCTAAGGCAACCACTAAACTTCTGTTAGGTTTATAAATGCAATAGCTCGTTAATACAACCATAATCAGGGCTATAAGAAATTCAGCATCACTAAGCCAAACCCTGTTGATGGTTGACCATGGCGCGTGCTCAATAACAGATAGCGTTTTATTAGTGAACAAGATCAGCTTTTCAACCATCAAACCCAGCCATTTAGTGGGTAGCCAGTCCTGCGGTATAAGCAGGTATAATATGCCGCCGTACATCATCATGGCCGAAGGAATCAGTATTACCAGGTTACTCATCAAAAAGTATACAGGTACCTGGTGAAAGTAAAAGGTACTTAATGGCAGTGTTACCAATTGAGCGGCTATAGAGGCTGAACAAACCAGCCATAACTGATCAGCTAATTTGTTTTTAAAGGTTAGTTTTTGGTAGATGACCGGCTGCAGAACAATCAACCCGGCAACAGCGAGGTAGGAGAGCTGAAAACCCACATCGGTAATCAGCAGCGGGTCGGCAAGTAGCGATACAAACGCTGATACCGCTAAAATATTTAACGGGCTGATGCGCCGTGCAAAACACCGGCCTAACAGTATAAAGGTAAGCATCATAGCTGCCCTGCATACAGGCGGCGAAAAACCAGTAAGTAAGGCATAGCCCCAGATACAGGCGATAATCAGCAAAGTCACCATCAATTTGCCTTTTTTACCCTTGTTAAGAGGAGCGAGCAAAAAAACCAAAACAATATAAACCAGGCCTACGTGTGCGCCAGATACCGATAGGATATGGATGGTGCCTGTTTTTGAATAAGCCTGTAATATATCGTTACTTAATTCGGCATTGTAGCCTAAGATAAGGGTAGAGGCAATCGCGGCGGCATCCTGATCTTTAATACCGGATTTAAATTTTTCGACCAAACGCTTACGCAGCTTTTGCGCGTAGGCCATTAAGGGATTACCGGCACCGGTTTTAACCAAAGCAAACTGCCCGGGCGAAAGATAAACCTGGTGATAGATATTTTTATGTGCCAGGTAACCCAGGTAATTAAACTCTGCCGGGTTAAGCGGCGTAGTTACCGGTTTATAAGTTGTAGCCGGTATCAGCAATACATCACCATAATTCAGGTTATCAGCGGCTTCTTCGCTTAATGTAATTAATAGCTTACCGCTAACATTCAATAAGTTATCGTTCTTTTCCACCGCTTGTTCTACCTGGGCGGTGAAGCGCAGGTTGCCATTTTTAACTACCGGCTCGGTAACCACCTTAACCATAAATGATGCAGCGTTTACTTTTGAAAAGTGGTTCGCCCGTTTAATTTCTACGGATTGATGGGTGATGGTAACACCCGATAAAAGCAGAAATACAATAGCCAGCGATCCACCCAGCCACGGCCATTTAAATACTTTGAGCGTTTTATAGAGCAGGTTAAGCAGTACAAAAAGTATCGCTATAACAGCTAAAGGCCATACCGGCCAATTGTTAAAAGCATTATAAGGGTGATAAAGGCATAATAATATACCAGCGGCATACGGCAAAAGCAATAATACAAACGGAAAAGCATCCTTATGGCTTGCCTTCATGCTGATAATAGTGAAAAGTTAGGTTAAGCGTAAAGCGAGTTACAACTGATCGCGTACCTCGAGCAAAAACTTTTTAAGGTTTTCGAGGGCATGCAACACACGCTGCTGATCCTTGCTTTCGCCCATATTGCTTTTCATGTGCTCTTTAGCGCCGTTTATGGTGTAGCCTTTATCCCTTATCAAATGGAAAATGATCTTGAGGTTCTCAATATCTTCGGGCGTAAAGTAGCGGTTGCCTTTTTTGTTTTTTTTAGGTTGAAGTATATCAAACTCCTTCTCGTAAAAACGCAGTAACGATTGATTGACATCAAACATGGCCGAAACCTCGCCCATGGTATAATACATCTTGCTTATTTCGTGCTCTTTATAGGGCATGCTTAATAATTATAGTAGTGCCTCAAATATAACAGGTTTTAGTATGTATATAAATATTTTATGCAACCTGTTTAACTATTACATTGAACATTACACGCTGAGTTTTGTTAAATATTATCATTAACGCATTATTAAATCATAAATGTAAAAGCAAAGGATAACGTTATGGGTTCACGATCAGCACGGCCGGTAAAAAATGAGAAGGATTTTTTTGATAAAGTAAAAAGTTCGGTTGATGATATACTGGCCGGGCCACAAGGCGATCTGGTAAGTGGTGAGCAGGCACCAGGTAAAACAATAAAGGTTACTGGCGCCAAAAAAAGTGCTGCCGCTAAAAAAACTAAAATGGTGGCAAAAAAGTCAACCATAAAACGCAAGGCTAAAAATGCTACACCCGAAGCAAAAACTTTAAAGGGCCGTGCCGAAAAGCAGGTTATAGCGGCTAAAGCCAAAGCGGTTGCCCACATCAACATCGAACCGGTAATAGCCAGTAAAGAGAAGGGGTGATTAACATCATACAATTGTGAAAATATGTTAAAACCGCAAATAGGGCCGGTGCTTTAACGCTTGTTTTCTATATTAGCCTTTGATTAATCTTCAACGTTGATGAGAGCAAGGCGATATCTACTACTGTTACTACTACTGATAATTTTTTACCTGCCTGTATTCGCGCAGCGCGACAGCATCGCTTTAAAAGATCTGGTTGGCAAATATGGCCAGGTGGCCGAAGCTTACCCGATAGAAAAAGTTTACCTGCATTTTGATAAACCTTACTATGCCGTTGGCGATACGGTTTGGTTTAAGGCCTACCTTACCTACACGCTAAATATGCCATCGCCTTACAGTAAAATAATTTATGTTGATATACTGAACGGCAATGACGGTATGGTGCAATCGCTCACGCTGCCGGTTAAGGATGGTACCGCATCTGGCATGATCCCGCTTACTAAAGAACTTTACAATCAGGAAAACTACCATATTAAAGCCTATACCAAATGGATGGCTAATTTTGATCCGGATTATTTTTTCAGCAAAACTTTACCGGTAGGTAATGCGGTTAAAAATGTAAGCACGCAGGTAAGTTTAAAAAGAGAGATTAAAAACCAGGTACCCGAAATAACCGCCAACATAGCCTTTACCGATCAAAGCGGTACACCCTTTGGCGATAAAAAGATTAGCTGGGTAGTAGTATCAGGCGATGATGAACTGGCGAAAGGCAAAGGGAATATTGATAAGGGCGGCCAGCTAAGTGTGGCTTTTGCGAACACTAAAAATACCGACCTTACCAACGCGCAACTCAGGGTTACTTATGAAGGGGCGGATCGCCAGGAGCAGACCAAAAACATACCATTAAGTACAATAGCGGGTGCTGTTGATGTACAGTTTTTTCCGGAAGGGGGTAATTTACTGGCTGGTGTATCTACCAAAATAGCCATTAAAGCGGTACAGCCAAATGGCTTAGGCATTGGCTTTAAAGCAACCGTAACCGACAATGCCGGTGCTTCGGTAGCTACCTGCGAATCACAGCACGCGGGTATGGGTGCCTTTACCATAACGCCGCAGCCGGGTAAAAGCTATAAGGCGGATGTTACCTTAGCAGATGGAACGCGCCAGAGTTATGATCTGCCACGCCCGCAGATGACCGGCGTTAACCTCAATGTAAACCCGGTTGATACCGGAAAAATGCTCATCGTAATTTCTGCGGATTCTGCTTATCTTAAAAAGAATCAGAATAAAGCTTTCTACATTGTAGGTAAGGCCGGGCAGGTAGTTTGTTATGCCGCGCAAACAACGCTTACCAAAACGTCATACTCGGCGTTTATACCTACCAGTAAATTTCCAACAGGGGTTATACAGTTAACGCTGCTAAACGCTAACGGGTTGCCGCTTAGTGAGCGCCTGGTGTTCGTAAAACATAATGACCAGTTAGGCCTTACCGTAACCGGCGATAAGCCATCCTATAACAACCGCTCAAAAGTGAGGCTCAATGTTTCCGCTAAAAATAACGCGCTACCCTCACAGAGTGAGCTTTCATTAGCGGTAACTGATGAGTCGAAAGTTAAAAGCAATGAAAATACAGAAACCACTATTTTAAGCAGTTTGCTGCTTACGTCAGATCTAAAGGGTTATGTAGAAGAACCGAATTACTATTTCAGGGCAACCAATAAAAATGCGTATGACCATTTAGATGTGCTGATGCTTACCCAGGGTTACCGCAGGTTTACCTACCGCGAAGTAGTTGGCAATAAATTGCCGCAGATGTTTTTTTTACCCGAGCAAGGCATCGACATAACCGGTACGCTACGCAACAACACAGGTATGCCGATGAAGGGCGGTACAGTTACCTTACAAATACCCAATAAATTTTACACTACCCGCACGGTTACTGATGCCGAAGGTAAATTTAAATTCAGCAATCTGGTTTTCACTGACTCATCGCAGGTTATTGTGAGTGCCAAAAGCAATTATAACTCTAAAAACCTGATGGTGATGGTTGACCCGATAACCTATCCCAATTCGGGCAAATCCGTATCACGGGCGAATGACGTGCTTAATATTGATACCATGATGACCGCCTATTTGCAAAACAGCAAAAAGTTTATCAATAACTCAACTACTTTGCAGGAGGTTGTAATTAAGGCAAAACCTAAAGTTAAATTAACCGATCATACGCAGTTTTCGGCACTATCAGGTTTAAGCTCAATTGACGCGAGGGTTGTTACCGGTGAGCAGTTAAAAGGTTGCCCTGATATATTAAGCTGTTTACAAACGATGGCCCCGGGCGTTACTTATGACGCGCAAACGCAGGCTTTTTATGTATCCAGAGATTATAACCAGGGTAAGCGAGTGCCTATGGCCATATTTGCACAAGGCGGCCCGGTTGATGTAAATTACCTGAGGAGCTTAAACGCCAACGATGTTGAGTCGGTAGAAGTTTTTCTTCGGGATGATCTGGGATTGGTTAACCGCACGTATCAAACTAATGGTGTGCTATCTGTGTACACTAAAAAAATACCGAAGGGCCAAAAAATATCCGTTCAGGAGTTGCAGGATCTGTTGCCGCAGCCAAGCGTGGCCAAGCTATCGCCTAAAGGCTATGATGTAGCAAAGACGTTTTATTCGCCTAAATACTTACCGGGCAACAAAGCCTTTGGTGCCGATTTAAGGAGCACTATTTATTGGAATCCCCGCGTTCAAACCGATAAAGCTACCGGCAAAACCTTTGTAGAGTTTTACACTGCCGATAGCCCAGGCAGCTACAAAGTAGTAGTTGAAGGTACCGATAACAACGGGCGTTTAGGCCGGGCGGTATACCGTTTTAAAGTACAATAAAGCTTTAGCTCAACATAAACAGGAACGGCGGTCAATATTTTTGACCGCCGTTCCTGTTTTATGTATGTTGTTTAAATCGAGTATTATGCTCCGAATTTGTAGCCTACGCCCTTTACGGTTGAGATATACTCTTCGCCCAGTTTTTCGCGCAGTTTACGTATATGCACATCAATAGTACGGTTGGTTACAATTACCGAATCCTCCCAAATGTTTTTCAGGATCACCTCGCGGGTGTAAACCTTGCCGGGTTTAGAGGCCAGCAGGTAAAGCAATTCAAACTCCTTTTTAGCAAGCACAACTTTTTCGCCGTTTTTAAATACCAGGTAAGCTTCACGGTCAATCACCAGGTCTTCAATTTCCAGCTTGTTGTCCACCACTTCTTCAGTAGGGGCGTTGCGGCGTAAAATAGCGTTAATACGGCTTACCAGGGCGCGTGGCTTAATGGGCTTGGCAATGTAATCATCAGCGCCAACATTAAAACCGGCAATTTCAGAGTATTCCTCGCTGCGGGCGGTTAAAAAAACCATAAAGGTGTTTTTAAACTCAGGCATGGTGCGCATAATGCGGCAAGCCTCGATGCCATCCATTTTAGGCATCATAATATCAAGTACGATCAGGTCGGGCAGGGTTCTTTTAGCCTCGGTAACAGCCTCCTGGCCATTGTGTGCCAAAAATACCTGGTAACCTTCTTTTTTCAGATTATATTCTATCAGCTCTAATATATCAGGTTCGTCATCAACAATAAGAATTTTCTGTTTTGTAGCGTAGCTCATCAGGTTAAATTTTTGGTATAAAAGTATACGCTTAATTGAAGTAAATAGTTAAACTAATATTAATTAATTGTTAAGCGTTACTTTAGTTTAACATTTTATTGAGGCTTGCTGAAAGTTTTCTTTAAAAATTCTTCAAGTTGAACACCGGTAATGTTTTTGGCAATGATAACACCCTGTGGGTCAATAATAAAATTTGAAGGGATGGCCGCTATCTGGTACATGCGTTCAACCGGCCCTTCAAAGCCTCTCAGGTTTGAGGCATGGTTCCAGGTTAAACCATCCGCTTTAATGGCGGCCTGCCATTTAGCCTTGTCATCATCAAGTGAAATGCCGAGTATGTTTAAGCCCTTTGCTTTATACAGGTTAAATTGCTTAACCACGTTTGGGTTTTCCTGGCGACAGGGTACACACCATGATGCCCAAAAATCTAACATTACATATTTGCCCTTATAATCAGCCAGGCTGATGTTCTTGCCATCGATACCCGGTATGGTGAAGTCCTGCGCTTTTTGGCCAACTGACACGGGCTTAATGGCGATCATCTGGGTAACAAAGCGTTGTACGATAGGGTTGTCCTTAAACTTGTCTTTAATGTCTTCGGCATAAGCTATCAGTTGTTGCTCATAAGTACGCGGATCAACAGAGGTTGCGGCATAAAAACCGGCCAACGAGCTTTTATTGTCATTAGCGAAAGCCATAGCTGCCTTGTTATATTCGGCCAGATTTTTAAGGAAAGCCGGGCGGTAAACGTTCAGTAATGAATCAGACTGTTTGCCCAATGCCTGCGATTTTGTTTCAAATTCCTCAGACAGTTTGGTGTTGCGCTCCGAAAAAACACCTGTTTTTTGGTGAAACTTCTTTAGCTTGTCCGACTCATCAGAACCCTTGATCTCGTAAGTGTTTTTGGTGTCGCCATTTTTAAACGTGATCTCCTCGCCGTTTTTAGCGATCAGGTCATACTCGTTTTCGCCTATTTTTAAACGATAGAAAGCGGCATAAGGAGAAATACCCTTTAGCGCAAATTTTCCATCCTGTATGGTGGCGGAATCTACCGGGCGCAGCTCGGTACTGTCCATTTGTAAAAGCTGTACCTGTTTGGCATCGCCGGGGTTCTTCAATTCTCCGGTTACGGTGAATGAGGATGAATCCTTATTGTTACAGGCAAACAGGAAGAGTGTGCCTGCAATGAGGGTATATTTTGTTAAACGGAAATTCATTTACTTGCTTCTAATTGTTTTAATAATAACTGATTGGTTTTTTGAGGATCGATCTTGCCTTTTGATAGTTTCATTACCTCGCCCATAAATAAACCAACAACACCTTTTTTGCCCTTGTGATATTCTTTTACCTTATCAGGATATTTAGCGAGGGCCTTGCTGATAAATTCCTCTACCTCATCGCCATCAGCCGAAATCAGCAGGTTGAGTTCCTGCGCCAGTTCAGCGGCGCTTTTTGTGGGGTGCTCAAGCAGGGCTGGGAACAGTTTATGAGCCGCAACGGTATTATTGATCTTATTTTGCTCAATTAACCCGATAATACCGGCCACATGTTCGGGCGTAATGGTTAAGGTACTTATGGTGTGTCCTTTTTCGTTCAGATATGATTTTACCGGACCCATCAGCCAGTGCGCGGCTGCCTTATAGTTGGTGGTTTTCTTAATTAATTCCTCAAAAAATAAAGCCACATCATGGTCGGCGGTGAGTACACCGGCATCATAATCGCTCAGGCTAAGTTCTGCAGTATATTTTTGATATAATTGCTGGGGCAGGGCAGGGAGTCGCGCGCGTATTTGTTCTACGTAATCCTCGGTTAGTACCAGCGGTTGCAGGTCTGGTTCAGGAAAGTAGCGGTAATCATTCGCCATTTCCTTACTGCGTAACACCGATGTTTCGCCGGTATCAGCATCAAAGTTCAGGGTATTTTGATCGATATGGCCGCCGGCTTCAATTACACGTACCTGGCGTGCATACTCATGCTCAATAGCCCGCTGCACATTACGTATCGAATTTAAGTTTTTTACCTCGCAACGGTTGCCATATTCCCTTTGGCCATACAAGCGTACAGATATATTGGCATCGCAGCGCATACTGCCTTCTTCCATATTACCGTCGCATATATTAAGGTAACGCAGCAATCGGCGAACTTCAGTTAAAAACTGACCGGCTTCTTCGGCACTGCGCAGATCGGGTTGGGTTACAATTTCCAAAAGCGGAACGCCCGCGCGGTTAAGGTCAATAAGTGAATCGGTGTGGTGCCCGTCATGCGAGCTTTTGCCTGCATCCTCTTCCATGTGGATATGGTGAAGCGCTACGTTCTTTACTGATCCGTTGGCAAGCTTTACGGTTACATGGCCACCAAGGCAAATAGGTGCCTGGTCTTGTGATATTTGGTAACCTTTGGGCAAATCGGCATAAAAATAGTTTTTGCGAGCAAAGGAGTTATTTTTATTAATAGCGCAATTGCAGGCCAGCCCCAGTTTAACGGCATATTCAACCGCTGTTTTGTTGGTAAAGGGCAGTGTACCCGGGTGGCCTAATGATACCATGCTGATGTGATGGTTAGGCTCGGCACCAAAGGCTGCTGAATCGGCAGAGAACATTTTACTTTGGGTAGATAGCTGGGCATGTACCTCTAAACCTACTACCAACTCGTACTTGTCGCTCAGGCCGCCTGTATAATTAGTCATATATATTTTAGTATACCGGTTGCAAAAAGCCAAATATATAAAGTTAATATCATACTTGGCCTTAAATGCTTTTTCAATAACCCGTTTCGCATTTTTTTATCATCTTTACTACCATGAATATCGCCTTGTTTCCCGGTTCTTTTGATCCTGTAACTAAAGCCCATGTTGATATTGTTAAGCGCTCGGTAGGGTTGTTTGATAAGGTTTACATCGGCATAGGTGTAAACAGCAGCAAGCAAAGCTTTTTGAGTATTGAAAAACGGCAGGAGATGTTAAGGTCTGTTTTTGATGATGAACCCAAGATCCACATCATCGCGTACGAAGGCCTAACGGTTGATTTTTGCCGCAGCATTGATGCCAACTACATGATCAGGGGCATACGCACCGTATCCGATTTTGAATACGAGAAAGGCATCGCCCAGATGAACCATACGCTTGCCCCGGATATTGAGAGCATATTTATAGTAAGCAAGCCCGGCTACTCGGCCATCAGCTCAACCATAGTGCGCGATGTGCTGCGCCATGGGGGAGATATAAGCCAGTTTATCCCTAAGGAAGCACTGGCCTTTCTTTAATCAGCTTTGTTTTTACCAGTACATCAACAATAGATGGAAAGGTGTTTTGCAAAATAGGATCTATCTGGCCCTTTTTAAACCAGCGTACATCAGTAATGCCTTCTTCTTTTTGAGGTTTCAGCTTTTCGTTGCCCTTGTGTTTCATGGCATACCAATGCGTTTTCTTTAAAACCACCTGGCGTTTAATGGTATAAACGTGGTAGGTTTTGCAAATCTTGTCGCCCAGTTTACTAACGGTAATGCCGCATTCTTCCTCTACCTCGCGTACCGCGCCTTCCTTGCGGCTTTCATCTTTTTCAAGCTTGCCTTTAGGCAGGTCCCACTTATCATTACGATAGATGAAAAGGTAGTTCCCCTCTTCGTTTTTAACCAGCCCGCCGGCAGCTTCTATCATGGTCAGGCTTTTTTCAACCTCCTTAATAAAAACCCTGGCATCCTCACATATCACATAAAACCGGCTTATGTTGTATTTAAGTATCTTTGGATAGATAGTTTTAAGATTAAAGGTTTGACCGTCAATTAATTGATGGTTCTCTGCATTATCGGGGGCTTTTTCTGTTATCAGAATAACCTTTTCGTTAATATAAATTCTGTATTTTTGGGCCATGTTTAATTATACTGAGACGGAACAACAGGTAGCTGAATTTCTGTTGCAAATTAAAGCAATTAAATTACAACCTAACAAACCTTTTACATGGGCGTCGGGCTGGAAATCGCCAATTTATTGTGATAATCGTATTACACTGTCGCATCCGTCCATCCGTACCTATATCAGGCAAAGGCTTTCAGCCCTTATTCAGGAAGAATTTGGTGCTGTTGGTTGTATAGCGGGTGTAGCAACGGCCGGCATTCCGCAAGGTGCTTTAGTAGCTCAGGAGTTAGGTTTACCATTTATTTACGTTAGGGCTAAAGCCAAAGAGCATGGCCGCGGTAACCTGATAGAAGGCGATGTGCTTACCGGTACAAGGGTTGTCGTAATTGAGGATCTGATATCAACCGGTAAAAGCAGCCTGCAAGCTGTTGATGCCTTACGCGAAGCTGAGTTTGATGTTGCCGGCCTTGCCGCTATATTCAGCTACGGGTTTGATGTTGCTACCGAAAATTTTAAGGAAGCACGCTGTCCGTTCTTCACCCTCTCCAACTATGGCGCACTTTTAAAGTATGCCGAAGAGCATCAGTATATATTACCTGCTGACGTTGAACTGCTAAAACAATGGCGCACCAGCCCTGAAACCTGGGGACAGGATTAATATTTTAATTGCATGACCATTTTTGAAAGCGTAGTACATATTGAAAGGCCGGTTGGCGAGTTGTTTACATTTTTAAGTGACCTGAACAATCACCAGCAATTAATGCCACCGCATATACAGGATTGGCGCTCAACTGCCGATGAAATTAGCTTTAGCATACAAAACATGGCTAACCTGCGCCTGGTGGCAGACTATCGCACCGAGAATTCTGAGATTATTATTACAGCCGTAGATGAGCCACCATTTAAAGTTAATTTTAAATGGCTGCTTGCGCAGGAGGCAGGGTATACCAGCGTGCTGTATACCATTACTGCCGAGCTTAATATGATGATGAAAATGTTTGCATCAGGCCCGTTACAAAATCTGGCCGACCACGAAACAGCCGCTTTAACAGCCTTATTTTCATAATTGGTTGATTAATACAACTCTCTGTGAGAGGTTGATTTGCGTGATACTACCAACAGTATGTTGATGAATATCAATCCTATTATCAGCGTTACCATAACCTTTGATGTTAATTGTTAAACTAATTCACTTATATAGGTCAAAGCTTGTTCCAAATCTATTTAGTATTAGTAAGTAGGTTTATAATTTAGTATTAGTAAGTAGGTTTATAATATGGATATTAACGCTGTAAATTGGGTTTTAGTTTGGTAGTTTGTCTTTAAATGGTCATTAACACATCATTTATATGATAATTAATGATGAATTATATCCCCATTTGAGAAAAGTTGGGATTTAGCCATTGATCTCAAATCTCCACATTCAGGGTAAATATATCCGGAAAGTTGTGCCTGCTCCTTGCTGGCTGTCGACCTCTACTTTGCCGCCCATCGCTTCTATTTGGTTTTTGGTGATAAACAGCCCGATGCCTCTTGCATCATGATTGCCATGAAAAGTTTTATACATACCGAACAGGTCGCTTCCGTACTTCTTCAAATCGATACCGATGCCATTATCGCTAATGGTTAAAAGCTTTTTATCCTTTAGTTTTTCAAAAGTAATTGTAATAACAGGCTGCCTGTCGTTACTGCGGTATTTAATGCCGTTAGTAAAAAAATTGAGCAGCACACTTTCAAGGTAGGCCGGGTGGAAATCTATCTCCGTATCAGCGGCAACCTTATTTTTAATTAAAACCTGGTTTTTATGGATGTCAGGAGTAAGGGTATCTATTGTTTTTATAATATAGTCATTCAGGTTCAAGGTTGCTTTTTGAAGATGGCGGTTAGCCTGTATAGATACCACATCGTTCAGGTTGAGTATGGTTTCATTAAGTTGCTTTGATACATTGCCTAAAAAGGTAAGGTACAACTGCCGTTCTTCAGCATCCGTATTCGGGTCGTTAACGAGCTCAATAAGCGACTGAAAATTGCCCGAATGCGTGCGCAGGTTGTGCGATACAATGTAGGCGAAGTTTAGCAGCCTGTTATTTTGTTCACCTACAATATCCAGTGTTTCCTGTATCTGCTCATCCTGTAATTTCTTTTCAGTAATATCATACACATGCGAAACAAAGTGTAAAGGCATCCCCTCATTATCGCGAACCAATGATACGCTAAGTAATGCCCAAACTATGTTGCCGTTTTTATGGATGTAACGCTTTTCCATCTCATAATTAGGTATTTCGGCATTTACAAGTTTCTGGAGCAGTTCAAGGTCAGCATTCAGGTCATCCGGATAAGTTATTTGTTGAAAGGTAAGTTTGGAAAATTCTTCCGGTGTATAATCAAGGCTTTGCGCTAACGCCTTGTTCACCTTGAGCCATTGGCCCTCGGGCGATACCAGCGCCATACCGATCGGTGAGTTCTCGAAAGCGCTTTCAAACCTGTCTTCACTGTTTTTAAGATGGTGCCTTACCGATACCTGGTCATTGATATCCTGCAGCGTTCCGTAAACTTTTGTACAGCGGCCGTTATCAAATTCAGCGTGAGCAATAATACGTATCCATTTTTCGTGCCCCTGCGCCGTGATCATTATGGTTTCCACATCAAATGATTCGCCCGTTTCAATGATCTTTTCAAAAGCCTCATTCATCATGTGCTGATGTTTGCCCGGTTTATAAAAACGGTATAGATCATCAAAGGCGGGCTTATAATCAATATCCACACCGTACAGTTGCTTGGTAACCTGCGTCCACGCTAATTTTTGGTGTACAACATCTATCTCCCAGCCGCCTAATTTTATGCTGAGGTTAGTTTTATTAACCAGGTCTTTATTGTTGGTTAATTCCTGCTCAGCTAAAATATGGCGGGTAACATCTACATTAATGCTTACCAGGCGCAGGGGATTATTATACTCATCCCATTCCACCACGTTTCCCTTGCAGTTTATCCAGCGTATACTGCCATTGCGATGCCTGAAACGCGGGGTAATATCAAAAGGCTGGCGGTTGCCGTATTCAATATTCAGGTTAATGTGCCGGCATACTATATCAAGATCTTCAATAATAACCAATTCTTGCCAGCTATCCGGTATGGCTTCCTGCGGGTTAACCCCGTAGCCAAGTATCCTGATAAATGATTCGCTGATGTGCCATTTGCCGTTGCGGATGTCGAAATCCCAAAAGCCGGCCATGTTATGGTCGGCTACAATTTTGTAAACGTCATCCCTCATTATATATGTGTGTGGTAACAGCGTGCTTTGTTAATATTTGTTTCAACAAAGCGTAAATAAGCAACCATGCTGTTTTTTAAGGATTAATACGGCGGCTATGGCCAATAGTTGCACCATTTGTGCAATAACTTTTAAGTTGAATTAATTAACCGTATTTTTGCGCCAAATAAAGGTGCAGAATGATCACAGTATCAAATTTAACTTTACGGTACGGTAAACGTACATTGTTTGAGGATGTAAACCTGAAGTTTACCCGCGGCAACTGTTATGGTATAATAGGGGCTAACGGTGCAGGTAAATCAACATTCTTAAAAATACTTTCTAAAGAGGTTGATCCAACTACGGGTTCGGTAAGTTTTACGCCCGGCGAACGTATGGCTGTTTTAAAACAGAACCACTATGAGTTTGACGAATTTTCGGTGATTGAAACGGTGCTGATGGGCCACAAGGAGATGTATGCCGTAATGAAGGAGAAGGATGCCATTTATCTAAAGGAAGATTTTAGCGATGCCGATGGCGAACGTGCCGGTGAGCTTGAAAACCTTTTTGCCGAAATGGATGGGTGGAATGCCGAAAGCAATGCCGCCACCTTATTAAGCAACCTGGGCATCAGGGAAGATTTGCATTACAAGCTGGTGAAAGAGCTTGATGGTAAGCAAAAGGTACGTGTGTTATTGGCACAGGCGCTGTTTGGCAACCCCGATATATTATTGCTGGATGAGCCTACCAACGATTTGGATATTAATACCGTAAGCTGGCTGGAAGACTTTTTAGCAGGTTATGAGGCCACGGTTTTGGTAGTATCGCACGACAGGCACTTCCTGGATTCGGTATGTACCCACGTGGTAGATATTGACTACAGCAAAATGACCATATACACGGGTAACTATACCTTCTGGTACGAGTCGAGCCAGTTGGCGGCCAAACAACGGTCTGACCAGAATAAGAAACTGGAAGACCGTGTAAAGGAATTACAGGAGTTTATCCGTCGATTCAGCGCCAACGCGTCAAAATCAAAACAGGCAACCAGCCGTAAAAAAGCGTTGGATAAGATCAATCTGGACGAAATACAGCCATCAACCCGTAAATATCCGGGTATCATATTCAATAACCTTGGCCGTGAGGCGGGCGACCAGATATTGCAGGTTGATAAATTAGACAAAACGGTTAACGGCGAAGTGCTGTTTAACGATATATCATTCATGGTTAACAAGGGTGATAAAATCGCTATCCTGTCGCAAAACAGTTTGGCTACCAGCGCTTTTTATGAAGTATTGACCGGGCGCGATACAGGTTTTACAGGTGAGTTTAAATGGGGAGTAACCATCAGCATTGCCGATATTCCTATTGAAAACGCGGAGTACTTTGAAGGTAAGAACGAAAACCTGATCGACTGGCTGCGTGAATATTCACCGGGCGAAAAGGATGATCAGTTTATCCGTGGTTTCCTGGGCCGCATGCTGTTCAGTGGCGAGGAAGTGTTGAAAAAAAGCAGTGTGCTGTCTGGTGGTGAAAAAATGCGCTGCATGTTTAGCCGCATGATGCTGCAACACGCCAACGTGCTGTTGTTTGATGAGCCAACCAATCACCTTGATCTGGAATCAATCACCGCGTTGAACAATGGTATGCGCGATTTTAGAGGCACCGTACTGTTCACCTCACGAGATCATGAACTGGTTGAAACAGTAGCCAACCGCATTATTGAGATTACACCGGCCGGTACTATTGATAAACTGATGAGCTACGATGAATACATTAACAGCGAAGCAGTTAAAAAACAACGCGAAGAATTATACGCGTTATAGCGTAACCTCAATAATCATTAATGCAACCCTGCCGGTAACCCGCGCAGGGTTTTTATATTTGTGCCGTGTCGTCAGCAGAAAATATCCGCAAAGCATTTCCGCATGAACCTACCGCCCAGCAATCAGAACTGTTTGGCGTTTTGCACCGTTATTTACTGAGCGATGATGGTGACGAATGCTTTATACTTAAAGGATATGCCGGTACGGGTAAAACCACCATATTAGGCGCGCTGGTAAAAGCCTTGCGAAGCTATAATTATAAATATGTGCTGCTTGCACCTACAGGACGTGCGGCAAAAGTAATTACCGGCTATTCGGGGCGTAAGGCGTTTACTATACATAAGCGTATCTACCGTAAAAAATCAGCTTTAAATGTTGATGAGAGCTTTAGCCTGGCCGATAATATGGCGAGCAATACCATATTTATTGTGGATGAAGCCTCGATGATATCGGATGAGTTGAACGGGAATAACCGCGAAACCCTGCTTAATGACCTGGTAAAATACGTTTACAACACCAACAACTGTAAGCTGATGCTGGTAGGCGATACCGCCCAGCTACCCCCGGTAGGCTCCATGGAAAGCCCGGCACTTGATGTGGAACTGATGCGGGCGCAATACGGGCTAACTATTTTTAGTTACGAGCTTACGGATGTGCTCAGGCAGCAGAAGGACTCCGGCATTTTATACAATGTTACTAACGTGCGTAACATGATCCGCCTGGAGGACTTGCGTATGCCGCGCATCGTAACCAAAGGGTATAAGGATGTTTTCAGGATGGGGAGCGATAGGTTGGAGGATGGGCTTAACTATGCCTATGGAAAATACGGGCACGAAAGTACGCTGATTATTTGCCGCTCAAACAAAAACGCCAACTTGTATAATCGGCAGATCCGCGGCCGCATATTGTGGCGCGAAGAAGAGCTTACCGGCGGCGACCAGATCATGGTGGTTAAGAATAACTACTTTTGGTTAAAGGATCAGGACGAGGGGAGCACCGGTTTTATTGCCAATGGCGATATCGCCCGAATCCGCAAGGTGCGGGGTTTTGAGGATATGTATGGCTTTCGCTTTGCTAACGTGCAACTGGAGTTTATTGACTATGCCGAAGACCCGGTAATTGATTGCAAGGTGCTGCTTGATACCCTGTATTCTGAATCCCCGGCCCTGCAATCTATCGACCAAAAACGTTTTTACTTGGAGGTAATGAAGGATTATGTGCATATACACGGCAGGCGTGCCCAGCACGAAGAACTAAAGCTGAACCCATACTATAACGCCCTGCAAATAAAGTTCGCTTATGCCGTTACCTGCCATAAGGCACAAGGCGGCCAATGGCCGGCGGTATTTGTTGACCAGGGATTTTTAACCGAAGAAATGGTTAACATGGATTTTTTGCGATGGTTTTATACCGCGTGTACCCGCGCGACAGAGGAACTATATCTGGTTAATTTTAACGAGCGTTTTTTTGGCGAATCGCAAGCTACTGATTAATGTTTATGGGTAGCTTTATCACAAAAGCAGAGCCCTCGTTAACCTTGCTTTGTACCTCAATGGTACCCTGATGCTTTTCAATAATCTGCTTTACAATGCTCAACCCCAACCCGGTTGATTGCTCACCACGTAAACCGCTGCGGCGGGCGTTTGAAAAACGGTCGAATATGTGGGGTAATATTTCGTTGGGGATGCCAACACCGTGATCCCTTACTTCAATTTGCAGGTCTGTGGCATCGGCTTTTAGTGTAATGTCAATGGTATCCGTGTCTTTAGAAAACTTGGCCGCGTTACTGATCAGGTTATCAATCACCCTTTGAAATTTATCCACGTTGATATCCGTATAAATATCACATGCAGTTGTATTAAACACAATCCGGTTGGGTATGCTTGCCGCATGGTTCCAGCCGTTAGTTAATTGTCGTAAAAAGCTGCACATTTCGGTACGGGTAACCGCTATTTCGTCGGTGTTTTCATTACGTGCGGTTTCTAACAAATCATCAATAATACTACGTGCCTTTTCGCATGATTGCTTTACCATATTGATATTTTCGATCGTATCGCTATCATTGGTATCAAGTTCCATCAGCATGGCTAATGATTCGATGGCCGCTATAGGGTTACGCAAATCATGCGCCACCATGCCTAACACTTCGGTTTTAAAATTGCTCGCCTGCTCAATTTCACGGTTCTTTTTATTGATCTCGACCAACTGCAAAAAATGATTGGCTTTATAGGTATAGTTATATCGCGATATAAAGAAAAATCCGGTTAACAATACCGAGCAAATAAGCGCATTATACAATATTTCGGTATGGCTGTTTGAAAGTGCCAACAGCATGATTGCGAACAGGATGCCCGTTAACAAAGTGATAAATAAGGTTTGTTCAAGCTCAAAAACGCAAATCACGCTTACCACGGTTAAGGCAACCATAAAACCGATCAGGTTATCGCTGGGGATATACGTTACGATAAAACTTGACACCATACCACTGCAAATGATGTATAAGGATATGACCATTATAGCGACGGTCGTGCCCTTGGTCGCCTTGCGTGTTTTATTAATGTTTTTATAAAGTTTGTCGGTAATAAAATACAGGATTGGCGTTACCGCAAGATGTATCCAGATGGTCAGGTTAAACTCAGGGAAGTTATGCGCCCTTGTAAAAGCATCCGGAACAATGGAAAGAAAGATTCTGAAAAGCAGGTTGAGTATGAAAAATATCAGGCACAGCTTTCTGATACTTCGCAAGTTGTGCCGCATGTAATAGTTACGAAACTCGGCACGACTTTTAGTTGTAATCGTGCCTGCAAAATCAGAATTCAACTTGTATAATAAATAAATGGTCAGCAGTTCAAATGTAACAAAAATATTGCACAAGTCGCAAGCTTAAAAACCTGAATAATTGTCTGCTGTTGTATTTGATATTGATAGTTTTTACGACAAAAAGTCGGTTTAAAACCACCTTGACCGCCATTTTTACTTGAAAGCCGAATTGGTAAGTATTTTGAATAGATGTTACTGCTATGAATTTTAACAACTTTACAATCAAAGCCCAGGAAGCCGTACAAAAGGCTTCGGACATTGCCGCAGGCAATCAGCAGCAAGCCATTGAAAACGCGCACTTGCTGAAAGCGTTATTGCTGGTAGATGAAAATGTTATCAGTTACTTACTAAAAAAACTCAACGTTAACCTGAACAGGTTGGGCAATGTGCTTGATCAGCAGATCGCCTCGTTCCCAAAGGTGGGCGGCAGCAATATATATTTATCATCAGATGCCAACAGTGCTTTGCAAAAAGCACAGGGATACCTGAAGGAGTTTAAGGATGAGTTTGTATCGGTTGAGCATATTTTGCTCGGTATACTTGCAGCTAATGATAAAACCGCTAACGCCTTAAAGGATGCCGGTGTTAACGAAAAGGACCTTAAAAAGGCCATTGTTAGTTTGCGTGGCGATAGCAAGGTGACCGACCAAAATGCTGAGGCTACTTACAACGCGCTCAACAAATACGCCCGCAACCTTAACGAGTACGCCGAATCAGGAAAACTTGACCCGGTTATTGGCCGCGACGAAGAGATACGACGCGTGATACAGATCTTATCTCGCCGTACCAAAAATAACCCGGTACTGGTGGGTGAACCCGGTGTGGGTAAAACCGCTATTGCCGAAGGGATTGCCTTTCGCATTATTAAAGGCGACGTGCCCGAAAGTTTGAAAACTAAAACTGTGTACTCATTAGATATGGGCGCGCTGGTCGCCGGTGCCAAATACAAAGGTGAGTTTGAGGAACGCCTTAAAGCGGTAGTAAAAGAGGTGGTACAAAGCGATGGCGAGATCATCCTGTTTATTGATGAGATCCACACGCTGGTTGGCGCAGGCGGCGGCGAAGGCGCTATGGACGCGGCCAATATCCTGAAACCTGCCCTCGCCCGTGGCGAACTGATGGCGATTGGAGCAACTACGCTTAATGAATACCAAAAATATGTGGAAAAGGATAAAGCCCTTGAGCGCCGTTTCCAAAAGGTGAATGTTGACGAACCTGATCCGCAGGACGCGATTTCCATCCTTCGGGGATTAAAGGAACGTTATGAGCAGCACCATAAGGTACACATTAAGGATGAGGCTATTATCGCCGCGGTTGAAATGTCGCAACGCTATATATCAGACAGGTTTTTGCCTGATAAGGCTATCGACCTAATGGATGAGGCCGCAAGTAAGCTGCGCCTTGAAATGGACTCGGTTCCGGAAGCGGTTGACGAACTGGAACGCCGTATTATGCAGTTGGAGATCGAGCGCGAAGCCATCAAACGTGAAAAAGATGAGCGGAAAGTTGCCGAGTTGAGCGAAGAGATCGCTAACCTGAGTGCCGACCGTGATTCTATCCGTGCCAAGTGGCAAAGTGAGAAGGATCTGGTAGACAGCATCAACCAAAAGGTTGAACAGATAGAGAACTTTAAGCTGGAAGCTGACCAGGCTGAGCGTGCCGGTGATTACGGCAAGGTGGCAGAGTTACGCTACGGCCGCATCCGCGAAACACAGGATGAGGTTGAAAAGCTGAAGATCGAACTGCAAAAACAGCAGGTGGACAGCCGTATGCTGAAAGAGGAAGTTACTGCCGACGATATTGCCGGTGTAGTTTCCCGCTGGACTGGCATCCCGGTTTCAAAAATGATACAAAGCGAGCGCGAAAAGCTGCTGCACCTTGAAGAGGAACTGCATAAACGCGTAGCAGGGCAGGAAGAAGCCATTGAAGCCATCAGCGATGCTATACGCCGCAGTCGTGCCGGTTTGCAGGATAAACGTAAGCCAATCGGGTCGTTCATCTTTTTAGGTACAACCGGCGTTGGTAAAACAGAGCTGGCAAAAGCGTTAGCCGAGTTCCTGTTCAACGATGAAAGCGCGCTGGTACGTATTGATATGAGTGAATACCAGGAGCGCCACGCCGTATCACGTTTGATAGGAGCGCCTCCGGGCTACGTGGGTTATGATGAAGGCGGACAGTTAACTGAAGCCGTACGCCGCAAACCATACAGCGTAGTGTTGCTGGATGAGATAGAAAAAGCGCATCCGGATGTGTTTAACATATTGTTACAGGTGCTGGATGATGGCCGTTTGACTGATAACAAAGGTCGTGTGGTGAACTTTAAGAATACCATCATCATCATGACCTCAAACATCGGCTCAAACATTATCCAGGAAAACTTTACCGACCTGGATGATGACCGTGAAGAGATCATCGCTAAAACCAAGAATCAACTATTTGATTTGCTGCGTGTAACCATCAGGCCGGAATTTTTGAACCGGATCGATGAGATCATCATGTTTACACCGTTAACACGCGATGAGATAGGCGATATTGTTAAACTACAGTTCAGGCAGGTACAGCAAACGCTGGCAGAGATGGGAATAACCATTGATGCTACCGACGAGGCGCTTGACTGGCTGGCACAACTGGGCTACGATCCGCAATTTGGCGCAAGGCCGCTTAAACGCGTTATCCAGAAACGTATACTGAACGAGCTTTCAAAACAGATACTCGGCGGTAAGGTAGATAAGGATAGTGCCATTAAACTGGATATGTTTGATAATCAATTCGTTTTCCTGAATTCAAAGGAAGGTGATGAGGTTGCCGGGTAAATTAGCCGGGCGGTAAATGTTAAATAATGTTAAGGCATTAAACCGTTTACCTGCCGGATGCTCAAACAAGCATAATAACTCCATCATATAGTAAAAGAGCTGCCTGCGGGCGGCTCTTTTGCATTTAAAACCGTACTTTTGCACCCTGTTATGAAGATACCCAAGTTTGCCGACCAGATACTTTTTGAAAACGATGATATAATTGTGGTGAATAAGCCGCCTTTTATCAGTTCGCTCGACGAGCGGGGAGAAGGCAGCAGTGAGATCAGTATGCTGCGACTGGCCAAGGCGTACAGCGATGACGCGCAGATATGCCACCGTTTGGATAAGGAAACCTCCGGCGCGCTGATATTCGCCAAGCATCCGGAAGCTTACCGTTGGGTATCGATGCAGTTTGAACGCCGTAAAATAAAAAAGGTATACCATGCGGTTATTGATGGCACGCATGTGTTTGAAGATCTGCAAATTGACCTGCCGATATTGAACGTGGGCAAAGGCAGTGTTACCATCAGCAGGCAGGACGGTAAACCCGCGGAAACCTGGTTCAATTCGCTAAAATATTATAAGCATTATACACTGGTTGAATGTCGCCCTGTAACCGGCCGTATGCACCAGATCCGCATCCATCTGGCCACACAACGTGCCTCCATAGCAGGCGACGAGATGTACAAAGGCCAGCCGGTATTTCTATCCAAGCTAAAACGCAAATATCATTTAGGTAAAGATCAGGAAGAACTACCTATAATGAAACGCTTTGCCCTGCACGCTTACGAAGTAACCTTTAAGTTGATGAATGGTGAAGATATTACCATCAATGCCCCATATCCTAAAGACTTTGAAACGCTGTTAAAGTTGTTGGATAAGTTTGATAGTTAGTTACTAAGGATTGCTTAATTTGTCATTTCGATGCGATAGCGAGAAATCTGCATGCGTTTATAATCAGGCGACAGATTTCTCCTCGTACCTCGGTCGAAATGACAATAATCATATTTCCCTTATCTAAGGGCTGAAGAGGGCTACTGCCAAAACCCATGTGCTTTGATCTGGCTTGAGCCATAGCCCTGGCTGCGCAGCGTTTTGCGTAATTGCGCTACCATGGTTGAATTACCCGCCAGGTAAAAAATGGTATTCTCCAGATTTTCTGATTGTTGCAACAACCACTTTATCAATGAATGATGGCCAAAGCTATCATGGCGTTCAACGGGTTGTAAAGGCGTTCTAAAATATTCATTAAATAGCTTATGGTTGGCATTATCACTTATCACTACCGCACCGGTAAATCGTGTAGTTGGCTGGGTTAACTGTTGAATAGACAATAAGTGACCGATAGCACTTTCATCACCCAGGCAAACAATGGCCGATGTATTTACCGGACTGTGCCTTGTTGTGGCAATGCCAAGGTATTCAATGGTATTTCCCTTATTTAGCTGCCTGGCCCAAACGGCACCAGGGCCATTATGATTAACGTCGATGTATAAAGTGCAGGTTTGGGTTTCGGCATCCCAGGCAGCGGGTGTGTAATCTCGGTAGGTAAAATCACCTACTTTACACTTAATATGTTGTACTTCGCTCCATTGCATGTTGGCTAATGGCAGATGCAGATCTATTTCAACAATGTCATCAGTATTCCATATTCTTGTTTCTAGTACCTGTCCGGTTTTCAGAAATTGATTTTCTATGATTTTAGTGGCTCTTTTTTTTATGCAGGATAGTAGTAAGGTGCTCATTTTGTAAATGTTTTGTGTTCACAAAATAACGCTGCATAACTCGCGGAAAAAATAGACAGCCCACGGTAATTATTGGACTATTTACGGTACTCTTGCCTGAATGTGAGTGGCGTTTGGTTAGTATTTCGTTTAAAAATACGCGAAAAGTAAGTGTGGTCATCATAACCAAGTGAGTGTGCTATCTCTTTCACATTAAGTTGGCTGTAGTATAATAATCGCCGTGCCTCCAGCATAACTTCATGCGTTATCCAGTAAGTTACAGATAGGCCGGTAACTTTTTTCAAGGCTTCGTTCAGGTATGATTCACTGATGGTTAGTTGACCGGCATACCATGCAGGGCTTTTTTGACTTACGTAATGTTGTTTTAACAGTTTTTTAAATTGTTGTGCGATCTGGTAGGGGCGGTTAGTGGCTCCGGTTGCTTCTTTACTTTCGCAATAGCCTGTGGCTACCAAACCTATAAACACGTTAAGCAGCGAATGTAATAACTGCACATAAAACGGCTGGCTTGCATCGCTGTTGAATTGCTGATGAAGCAGTTTTACGGTAGAGAGAAGTTGCTGGTATTGTTCATCTGTCAACAAATAGGGTTGTTGTATAGCCAATTGATTTTCAAACACATCACGATAGTGAGCCGGTACAAGTAAAGTGTCGGCAGCTATAAACCACCCGGTTACGTTGTAGGAGGTTAACATGTGATGTACTTGTCCGGGCAATAGATAATACAATGCCTGCCCAATAATATTTATCTCACTAAAATCAACCATCAATGAGCCCTCACCTTTTTCAATCAGAAAAAATATATAGTGATCATCACGGTGTATGCCTAACTGCTTACCCTGTTTAGCCGTTTCAGCTTCTTCTGTGCAATGTACCTCTATACCGGCTTTGGTTTTATCGTTAAGCTTGTGCAGCGGTATGTGCTTTGTTTTAGTCATTTGTAAATGGTTCAATAGGCATGGGTAAAAGTAGTCAGCATACCACAAACAAAAGGGCGAAAAAAATAATCTTTTCCGCCCTTTGTATAGTTTCTGTAAAATCAATCACTAATCGCTATTGACCAATGACCATTAAGGTGTATAACCTAAAATCTTCAATACCTGTTTGCTGTTTTGCTCTTCGCCAAACACCTCAAAGTTAAAAGTTTCATCGCGGTTGCGGCGAATAATAACATGTTTAGGCGACGGCAGCAGGCAATGGTGTATGCCACCATAACCGCTCAATACTTCCTGGTAAGCACCAGTGTTGAAAAAGCCCAGATACTGTACCTTCCGGGTTTTAGGCATGTACACACTGTTCATGTGTGCTTCCTGGTTATAATAATCCTGTCCGTCGCAGGTAATACCACCCAGGTTTACGCGGTCATACTCGGCATCCCAGTTGTTAATAGGCAGCAGGATGTATTTTTGGTTCAATGCCCAAACATCAGGCAGGTTAGTAATAAATGAACCATCCAGCATCAGCCATTTTTCACGGTCGTTTTGTTGTTTACGGCCAATAACTTTGTATAATATGCCCGATGCTTCGGCAACAGTGTATTTACCAAATTCGGTAATAATATCCGGTTCAATGGTATCATGTATCGCGCAGATCTCTTTGATACGGCTCACGATCTCGTTGATCATGTATTCGTAATCAAAATCAAACACCAGCGAATCCTTAAAAGGCATACCGCCACCAATGTCCAGCGTATCCAGGTCGGGGTTTACCTTTTTGAATTTGCAATACAGGGTAACGTATTTTTCGAGCTCGTTCCAGTAATACGGCGTATCAGATATACCGGAGTTGATAAAGAAGTGCAATAGCTTAACCCTGAAATTCGGGTTCTTCTCTATCTTATTATGATAAAAGTCGATCACATCCTCCATACGCACACCCAGGCGCGAAGTATAGAACTGAGAATTTGGCTGCTCTTCAGACGCTATACGGATACCCAGGTTACAAGGCTCGTCGAGTTCTATTTCATCATCGTAAATGTTGAACTCTTCCTTGTTATCCAGTACCGGGATGATGTTTTTAAACCCATCGTGCAGCATATCAACAATGTACTGCTTGTATTGATACGTTTTAAAACCGTTGCAAATCACGGTGATATCCTTGGTAAGGGTGCCTTTTTTCTCAAGGGCATCAATCATCGGCATATCAAATGCTGACGATGTTTCAAGGTGAATTTCGTTTTTCAGCGCCTCTTCAACAATGTGTTTAAAGTGCGAACTTTTGGTACAGTAGCAATATTTGTAAGTGCCACGGTAGTTGTTTTTGATGATGGCTTGCTGAAAAAGCAATTTGGCCTGCTGCACTTTTTTCGAGATGATAGGCAGATAGGTAAAACGCAGGGGCGTACCGTACGTTTCAACCATTTCCATCAAATTGAGGTCGTGAAAGTATAATTCATCTTCAATTATTTCAAAACCTTCCTGCGGAAAGCCCACACTTAGATCAAGAAATTCCTGGTAACTCTGCATGCTATAAAATTTTGCCAAAAATGTAATTTTTTCATGGGATTTTTCCTAAAATATTAAAGCTATTTATGTACCGAATGTAATTTGTTGTTAACCGGGTTTATCTGCCACAAATAGTGCCCTTATAAGTTAAAAAGCCGCTTTTTATGATTTTATAAAACATTTACACCGTGTTTGCTGATTATTATAAGAGGAGCATCTATGAAAAAAATATTATCAATTATACTGTCAGCGGCATTTGTTACCAATGCAGCAGCCCAGGATAAAAAATTTCACAGCGATAAATTAATACCTGTAGCCACTTTTGGCGACAGGCGGCCAATCGGCGTAAAGGTATCATCAGCCAATCGCCTTTTCGTGTCTTTCCCTAACCGCGGGGCCAACTACAAACACGGTTTGGCGGAGATCAGGAACGGGAGAGAAGTGCCTTTTCCGGATGACACCTGGAACAGTGCTGTAAGCGACAATAACGGCCGCTTTGTAAATGTGCAGGATTTGTATATTGATACCGATGATAAACTTTGGGTGCTTGATTCAAAGCCATCATCAGGCGGTTCTATATTTGGTAACAATGGTGGTATGCCGGTGCAGGGGTATTTTAAACTGGTTAAAATTGATTTAAAAACCAACAGCGTCAGCAAGGTATACACCTTTGATGACCTGGACAAATCAGTTTCAGGATTGAATGATATCAGGATAGATACTGAAAAGGGATTAGGTTACCTGTCAGACCCCGGGCAGGCGGCCATCGTGGTGCTCGACTTGATTAGCGGTAAAACACGCACGGTACTTAAAAAACAGCCATCAACACTGGCGGATACCAGCGTGATACTAAAATACGACGGCATTGAAATGCGCGATAAAGAGGGCAAGCCTTTCCGCTCGAACGTGAATGGCATCGCGATCACCAAGGATAATAAATACCTTTATTTTAAGCCGATAAATCAGGAACATTTATACCGTATTGAAACCCGCTTTTTAGCGGATGCCAAGTTGAGTGACGAAGAATTATCGGCCAAAGTTCAGGATGTGGGTGCTGTAGGTATTACTCACGGATTGTTAGCTGACCGTAAGGGTAATATCTATCTTACCACTTCAATAGATTACACCATCAAATACCTTTCTCCTGATGGTAAGCTGCACACGCTTGTACAGGATTCACGTATTATTTGGCCAGACTCCATGGGCATAGGTACCGACGGTTACCTCTATTTTTCGTGCGCCCAACTAAACCGGGATCCGCAGTGGAACAATGGTCAAGATAAAACAGAGCTGCCTTACACAATTTATAAGGTGAAGCTACCATAGTTGTTGCATAGCGATGGTCTGTCACCCTGACCTATCGAATGGTGTGAGCGGGGGCTTGAAGGAGGTTAATGCTTCGACAGGCTCAGCATGACATATTCGTAAAAAAGAAGGTCTGTCACCCTGAGCTTGTCGAAGGGTGTGAGCGAAGGCTTAACCAGGCAGTTAATGCTTTGACAGGCTTAGCATGACAGGTAAAGACTAAAAGCCGCCACAGTTATAATTTGTTATTTTCTCGGCAAATGCACTTCGGCCATCATACACCTTGCGCTGCCGCCGCCATTGGTTTCAATGGTACTGATATCAGCATATACGGGTTTACTGTAGCTTGAAAGTACTTCGCGTTGTTCCTCATCCAATGAATTCCACGCGCTTGCCGACATGACAATAAGGCTTTCACCCGCCTCGTTATGCACCTCAAGCATGTTACCGGCAAAATGGTTCATTTGGTCAAACGTAATGTTGATGATCTCTTTGCCTGATGATTGTATGGTGTCAATCACTGCTTCCAACTGCTCGTCCTCCTGTATGCAGTCCAGGCAAATAACCACGTATTTAGTAGCCACCGCCATTAATACATTGGTATGGTAAATAGCCTGGCCATTGGCATCGTAAGCGTTAAATAAAACCGGTTTATAGCCGGCCTGCTCACAAAAAGCACCTAACACCTCTGCATCAGTACGTGGCGAAATGCAGGCGTAAGCTAATTTGTTATCCCTGTCAAGCACCATGCTGCCGGTGCCTTCTAAAAATTTGTTCTTAGCCTCAAAGCGGCTCAGGTCGGTAATATGGTCCACCTTAAAATCATCCATCAAGTCGCGGATAATGTCTTCCCGCCGTTCAAGCCTGCGGTTTTCGGCCTGCATAGGGTACAGGTATACGCTGCCATCATCATGAAATGATACCCAGTTATTCGGGAATATAGAATCGGGCGTATGCGGTTCGGCGGTGTCATCTACAATGATGACATTTACACCGTTATCACGCAGTAACTGTACAAAGCCGTCAAACTCCTGTAAGGCTTTTTGCTGCACATCGGTTTGTTCAGCATTTTTGTTTTGAAAAGCGTTGCTCCCCGCCGTTTGCTCGTTAAAGCCAAAAGCCACCGGGCGAATCATTAGTATGTTGGATGTTGCTTGCATTTGTTAGCTGATAGTCTATAGACCATAGTCCATAGTGATTTTATAGATGATAGATTTTAGCCGATAGCAATTGAACGTAGTCTCATTATTAAATAGTTTTAAGGCTATGGTCTATTGACTATCGACTACCTAATCGCCTCCCGCCAAAGCGGCATACTCATACAGTGGAAACCGCCGCGGGCACGCGATAGTTCTGCTGACGGTATCAGGATCAGCGTGTCTGTAAGTGTTTCAGGGTTTAGCTCATTGTTTTCAAATTTCTGAAGCAGTTCGGCTACGGGGATTATGTTAAATCCTTTATCGATGAATGCTTCTACCGTTTTATCATTACGGTCATACCCCAAAACCACGCCCTCTTTTACGGCCAGCAGGTTGCACGAGTCTGTCCATTGCTCACGGGCATCAAATGGGAAGGTGTTATTACCCGAATAAATAAACTTTACATCACCGTCATAGCCAAGGTCTTTATGGCTAATGTCGGTCAATAATTCCTCAATATTATCAAACGTTTTAGGCTTTTTACCTTGCCTGAATTGTACTATCTCGGTTCTTTCCTTACTTTTTTTATCAGCGAACCAGGCAGCAGGGCCGGCCTCTTTCTCTATCTTATCGGCTACTGCTAAGGAGTGCAGTACTACCCACATATCACGCCTTACTTGTGTAAAAACGGTATCAATGTGCATGTAATCGCGCTTGTTGGGTATTTTAACTACGGTTACTTTTTTAACTACGTTATGCTCAAACAGGAGTTTAATGGCTTCATCGGCGCCGCTGGTTGAGGTGCGTTCGCTGCAGCCAATAACCAGGTGGTCGGGGCTTACCATCATTACATCGCCACCTTCAAGGGTGGTCTTCTGCTCATTATCCTCGCCGGGGCGTAAAAAATGATGTACCGTTTCCGGTATCTCCAAAATGTTGTCACGGAATTTAGTGAATAGCGGATGATTGAAAAATATATACCGCATCAGCAAGGTTTCGCGGAAACGGGCCTTTTTAGCAGGCTTATTCAATAAAATATGGTTGTTTATAGCGATGCCGATATCCCTCGAAAATATCAGGTTGGGTATCGGCGCGAAGATCATCTCGTCATCATTCAGCGCGCCCGAGATAAATATTTTAGCCAGTTGTACCGCGTAGGTATCAATCAACTTTAACTGCATACGGTAACTGCAACCCTCAATGGCGCAAACAGCGGCCACCAGCTTTTTGCGGATGTCCGTTTCCTGCAAAATATCGCTCAATAGCACCTGTAGTTCAAGTACCTTGGTGGACGAGTGGAAATCTTGATTGTCGGGTTTAAAAAATGAGCGGTCAATATCAACCTCATTAAGTTTACCCTTTATCTTATCCGGATCGAGAAAATAAAGCAGCAGTTTTATATAATAATCGTATTCCTTTTTACGGAGCGTATCTAAATGTACAATATCTTCAAACAGCCAGTCCTGCGCCTTAGAGGGCACTACTTTACCCAGTCCGCTATCCGGACTGTGAATTAATACAGCACGCAGGCTGCCAATTTCTGAGGTTACATCTATCCTAAAATCTTTGTCGTTAAGCGTCATAAAAGGTTATAATCAGAACAAATCTATTACAAAATATGGTACAGAAGTGCGCGGTGTTATTTTTTACACCTAACTCGCATCATTTTAATTAATTTTGGCGGATGAATTTTATTACTGATGCCGCCATTAAGGCCGTTAAGGAACTTTATAATACTGATATTACCGCTGATGCCATAAGTTTGCAGGAAACCCGCAAGGAGTTTGAAGGCCAGCTAACTATAGTAACCTTTCCGTTCACTCGCTTCTCACGCAAATTGCCGGAGCAAACCGGTACCGAGATAGGCGAGTATCTGAAAGCGAACGTAAACGAGGTATCGGCTTTCAACGTAATAAAAGGATTTCTGAATATCTCAATTGCTGATGATTACTGGCTGAACACGCTTTACAACCAAATACTATCAAGCGATTTTGCAGAACCACAGTACAATGGACAAAAGGTAATGGTGGAGTATTCATCACCCAATACCAACAAACCGTTACACCTTGGGCACGTACGTAACAACCTATTAGGTTTTTCGGTAGCGCAAATATTAGCTGCAGCAGGGTATGAGGTGGTTAAGGCTAATTTGGTAAATGATAGAGGTATACATATCTGTAAATCCATGCTGGCCTGGCAAAAGTTTGGTGAAGGTGAAACACCGGAATCATCAGGTTTAAAAGGCGACCATTTGGTAGGTAAGTACTATGTTATTTTTGATAAGGAATACAAAAAGGAAATAGAAGCACTAAAAGCCGAAGGCCAAACCGAGGATGAAGCCAAAAAGAACGCCCCACTGATAAAAGAAGCCCAACTCATGCTGCAAAAATGGGAAGCCGGTGACGAAGACGTGATCAGCCTGTGGAAAACCATGAATAGCTGGGTGTATGCCGGTTTTGATGAAACGTATAAGCATCTCGGGGTTGATTTTGACAAGTTCTATTACGAATCAAATACCTATTTGTTAGGCAAGGATATTATTGAGGAAGGCCTCGCCAAAGGCGTATTCTTTAAAAAAGAAGATGGCTCGGTTTGGATCGACCTGGCCGGGGATGGCCTCGACCAAAAGCTGGTACTGCGTGCTGATGGCACATCCGTATACATTACCCAGGATATTGGTACAGCCCTGCTGAAATACAATGATTTCGGTATGGATAAGTCGATCTATGTTGTAGGTAACGAGCAGGATTACCACTTTAAGGTACTCTTCCTGATATTGCAAAAACTCGGCAAGGCCGATACCAACAGCTTGTTCCACTTGTCTTACGGCATGGTTGATCTGCCGTCTGGTAAAATGAAATCGCGCGAAGGTACGGTGGTTGATGCGGATGATTTGATGGATGAGATGGAAGCCACCGCCAAACAACGTACCGAAGAACTGGGTAAAGTTGAGGGTTTCTCGGAAGAAGAAAAGAGCGCCTTGTACCATACTATCGGTATGGGGGCATTAAAATACTTTTTACTAAAGGTCGATCCTAAAAAACGTTTATTGTTTGACCCGAATGAATCAGTAGATTTTCAGGGACATACCGGGCCTTTCATACAATACACCCATGCCCGTATCAAATCGGTACTAAACAGGGCAGGGGTTGATTTTACGGAGCGTACCAGCGTTAGTACGCTTGCCGCAGAGGAACGCGAACTGATCGTGTTGCTTAATCAGTTCCCGGATATAATTGCACAAGCTGCAGAGGCTTACAGCCCGGCTGTTATAGCCAACTATGTTTATGAACTGGCGAAGGCGTACAATAAATTTTACCATGAACACTCCATTTTGCAAGCCGAAGATGAAGTATCCAAAAAGTTCAGGCTGCAATTATCAGCAGCATCAGCCAAAGTAATTAAAAAAGGTATGGCGCTGTTAGGAATTGAGGTGCCGGAGCGGATGTAATATAAAAGGGGCGTATGCCCCTTGTTTGTTTTAGTTCAACTGGTATTCGTCCAGCTTACGGTAAAGGGTTGTAAGCCCGATGCCTAATAAGCGGGCGGCCTCGGTTTTATTGCCGTGGGTATGTTGCAGCACTTTAAAAATATGCTGCTTTTCAACACTTGCTAAATCAAGGGCGGTAATTGGAATGCCACCGGAATTAAACTTATAGTCCGACGGTAGCAGGTCGGCGGTAAGGGTATTGCCTTCAGCTAAAATTACAGCGCGTTCCATGCAATTTTTTAACTCACGGATGTTGCCTTTCCAGTGGTGATTGTTCAGCAAGGTAATAAACTGCTCATCCATTTTTGTGATGCGGCTGTTTACTTTAGCGGCAAACTCGTCCAGGTAATGTTTGGCAAGCAGGTTGATATCGCCCTTCCGTTCGTTTAATGATGGCAGCGTAATGGTAAATACCGAAAGCCGATAGTACAGATCTTCGCGAAAGCGGCCTGCTTCAGCCTCTGTCATCAGGTCGCGATTGGTGGCCGCTAAAATACGTACGTTAACTTTGGTAGTTTGGGTGTCGCCAACCTTTATAAAAGTTTTGCTTTCCAGCACACGGAGTAACTTTGCCTGTAGTTCCAGGCTCATTTCGCCTATTTCATCTAAAAAAATAGTGCCGTACTGTGCTTCCTCAAATAGTCCTTTTTTATCTTTCACGGCACCGGTGAATGCGCCTGCTTTATAGCCAAATAACTCGCTCTCTAACAATTCGGGTGTAAAGCTGCTGCAATTAACGGCTACAAAAGGCATCAGCCTGCGCTCGCTCTCGTAATGTATGGCCGAGGCAAATACCTCTTTACCGGTACCGGTTTGCCCTAATAATAACACCGTGGTATTGGTAGCGGCAACCTTACGGCCTAAGGCTATGGCTTCGGTAATTTGTTTGGACTGGCCTATGATATTGGCGAAACTGTATTTTTTGCTCAGCTTGATTTCAAGCTCGTAAACCTTTAATTGCAGGCCGGCCTTTTCAACCGCCTGGTTAAGCAGCGGTATTATCTTTTCATTATCGTCGCCTTTTACAATGTAGTTAAAAGCGCCGTTTTGCATAGCTTTTACCGCATCGGTAATGTTACCGTAAGCCGTAAGGTTGATTACCTCCACATACGCACGTACTTCCTTTATTTTTTTAACCAGGTCCACACCGTTAACATCCGGCAGTTTAACATCGCTTAATACAGCCAGTATATTTTCACGGGCGAGTATTTTCAGTCCTTCTTTCCCGGTCTCCGCCTCAAACACCTCAAAACCTTCCAGCCCGATGATCCTTGATAATAAACCACGTAGTTTTTGCTCATCATCAATTATCAGTACCTGCGGTTTCATATAGTAAACGTTTTTGCAAATATATCTTAAAATGCCTGATATAAATCAGCCAAAGCAGGATGATAAGCCCGAGGGATTTGTAAAGCATATACTTGCCCCTTTTACTGCCGAATTAGTTGATGCAAGCCGAACAAATACTTCTCCTACAGGTTTAACGTTTAGTGTAAAGGGTTAGCCGTTTGCATAAAAGCATGGTGTAATATCCCATTAAACAATAAAAACAGGCATTTTGGCTATATTTGCGGTGCCTCAAAAATTTATCGACATTGACAAAAACAATATTCATCGCATCAGCCGAACCCTATAGTGGTAAGTCCGTTGTTACACTCGGCATAGTTGATATGCTGCTGGGCAAGGCGCAAAGGATAGGTTACTTTAAACCCATCATTAATACTGATCCCGCGGAGTTTAAGGATGTACACATTCAAACCATTCTCTCGCATTTTCAGTTGCCTTTGGCCTTTGAGGATACTTACGCCTTTACCCGCACCGAGGCTTTACAGCTTTTAAATGAGCAAAGCCAGGGCGAAATGATTGATACGATTATCAGCCGGTTTAAAAAGATAGAGGAGAACTACGATTTTACCGTAATAGAGGGCGGCGATTTTACAGGGCAGGGTACAGGGTTTGATTTTGAAAGCAACCTGCTTATAGCCCGTAACCTTAACGCCCCGGTGATTTTGGTCGTTTCAGGAGATGGAAAATCGATCTCAGAGATTATACAGGATGGCTTGAATTTATTTCATGCTTACCAATCGAGGGAGATACAGGTATTGGCTTTGGTGGCTAACAAAGTTCAGCCTAACCATGCCGATGATGTACGCAAGTTATTGGCATCGCAGTTACCTAAAGGAGTGATCAGCGCGGTAATATCTGCGGATAAGGCACTGCAAAATCCTACCGTGAGCGATATATTCGGGCATTTGGACGGCAGCTTGCTTTTTGGGGGCGAACACCTGGCCAACCAGGTTGATAATTTTGTAACCGGTGCCATGCAGGTACCCAATTTTTTGAGCTTTTTAAAGGATAACGTGCTCATTGTTACTCCAGGAGACAGGGGCGATATCATCATCAGTTCCTTACAGGCGAATCTGTCATCAAGCTATCCGCGGGTTGCAGGAATTGTATTAACCGCCGGGGTAGTGCCCGAGGAGCCTGTAATGCGCCTGATAGAAGGTTTGCAGAACGTTGTACCCATTATCGCGGTTAATGGCGGCACCTTTGAAACCACCAATAAAATAGCATCGGTAAAGGCACGCATAACGCCTGACAATACCAAGAAGATACAGTTAGCCATAGATACCTTTAACCGTTGTGTGGATACCAACGCGCTGGATGAAAAGATGGTGACTTACCACTCCGATGCCATGACACCGCACATGTTTCAGTATCAGTTAAGCAAATGGGCTAAAAAAGAGATCAAGAACATTGTGCTGCCTGAGGGTAATGATGACCGGATCATAATGGCGGCAGGCAGGCTGATCGCGCAGCAACTGGTTAAACTAACCTTGCTGGGTAACCCAACAGAAATAGCGGCATCCATCAAGCGTTTGGGTATCGATTTGGATATTAATGATATTAGCATTATTGACCCGGCAAACTCCGGGCATTATGAGGATTATGTAGAAACCTTGTATGAACTGCGCAAAAGCAAGAACCTGACTATGGAAATGGCGCGTGATTTAATGACCGATGTATCCTACTTTGGCACCATGATGGTTTATAAAGGACATGCCGATGGTATGGTATCAGGCGCGGTACATACCACGCAGCATACTATTCGCCCGGCGTTGCAATTCATTAAAACCAAGCCGGGTATTTCTACCGTATCGTCCATCTTCTTTATGTGTTTAGAGGATAGGGTATCGGTATTTGGCGATTGCGCGGTTAACCCTAACCCAACAGCAGAGGAACTGGCGCAGATAGCCATTTCATCAGCCGATAACAGTATGCGTTTTGGTATTGAGCCACGTATCGCCATGCTGTCATACTCGTCTGGCACTTCCGGTGCGGGCGAGGATGTGGAGAAGGTACGCCGTGCTACCGAACTCGTAAGGCAGCAACGCCCGGATCTGAAGGTAGAAGGCCCGATACAGTATGATGCCGCGGTTGACCCGGTTGTGGGTCAGCAAAAACTACCCGGATCAGAAGTAGCAGGGCAGGCCAGTGTGCTGATCTTCCCGGATCTGAACACAGGCAACAATACCTACAAAGCCGTACAGCGAGAAACCGGTGCCTTAGCTATTGGCCCTATGCTGCAAGGACTGAATAAGCCTGTTAACGATTTGAGCCGTGGCTGTACGGTTGATGATGTGTTCAATACCGTAATTATTACCGCTATACAAAGCCAAAATTCCTAAGCGTATACTATCTATTATATATGAATATTTTTGTGATCAATTCGGGCAGCAGCTCTATAAAATACCAGCTATTTAATAGTGAATCTGCCGAGCCGGTATGCAGCGGTTTGGTGGAGAGGATAGGCCTTACCGACTCGCTTATTAAGCATACCGTTTTTATTAATGGTGAAGAAAAGGTAGTTAAACTGGAAACCAGCATACCTAACCACGAGGCAGGTATGTTTGAGGTGGAAAAGCTACTTATACAACCCGGCATTGCCGTAGTTCACAATCCGGATGACATTACCGTTGTTGGCCACCGTATAGTGCATGGCGGTGAAACGCTTACCCAAACTACTATAATAACTGACGAGGTAAAAGAGAAGATCAGGGAACTTTATCCGTTGGCACCCTTGCATAACCCAGGCCACATAAAAGGTATTGAGGTAGCGCAAAGCATATTTAAAAAAGCTACGCAGGTGGCGGTGTTTGATACGGCATTTCACCAAACCATGCCCGAAAAGGCTTACCGCTACGCCATTCCTGATACTTTTTACAAGGATTATGGCATCCGTGTTTATGGATTTCACGGTATAAGCCATAAATATGTATCGGGCAAAGCTATTGAATACCTGCAAAAGCCGGATGCAAAAATCATCACAATACACCTGGGTAACGGCTGTAGCATGGCAGCTGTTAATGCGGGTAAATGTATTGATACCAGCATGGGGCTTACGCCATTAGATGGCCTGATTATGGGTACCCGCAGTGGTAACATAGATGCCTCGGTGCTATTGTTCCTGATCGAGCAACAAGGGTATGATGCTGCCGAACTTACTGCGCTTCTAAACAAAAAAAGCGGTATGTACGGCCTCACCGGCTATAGCGATATGCGCGATATTACCGGCATGATGAACAATGGCAGCGATGCCGCCGCTTTAGCTTATGAGATGTATGCCTACCGCGTGCGTAAATTTATAGGCGCTTACGCCGCTGCCATGAATGGTTTGGACGCTATCGTGTTTACCGCCGGTGTTGGCGAAAATGATGCCTTGGTGCGTGAAATGGCCTGCCGGGATATGGATTTTATAGGTATTGAGTTAAACGTAGCGGAAAACGCTCAACGTAAACCGGGCCTGCGTGAAATTAGCACCACCGGTTCTAAAGTAAAAGTACTGGTTATACCTACTAACGAAGAACTGGAGATCGCCCAACAATGTAAAGTGTTGCTTGAAGCGTAATAGTCAAATTGTAATAAACACAAAGGCCATGGTTGATCATAACCGTGGCCTTTGTGTTTATTACAAAACCAGCCCCTTCCGGCTAATAGATATTAATATTTTTTTAATAAATTATATCTAGCTGAAATATAGTGTATTAAAACGGTAGATTTGCCCGATAATATATTATATGCCTTCTCGCTCTTGTCATACAATATTAATAACAAATTTTTGTAAGCATTATAACTGCTTATTCAGGGTTTGTTGTTTTTATTGGTTGATAATATTGGGGATTGGCACAGATACGGCTTGCGGCCAAAGTTTAAATGGTACGGCCTACACCTTAAATGCCGATTTTTTAAGCAGCGATAATAACTTCATATCGCAAAATATTCGTGTTATTAAGCAAAACCGCGACGGCCTGCTGTTTTTTGGTACACGTTCGGGTTTAAGTGTTTATGATGGTTACAGGTTTGTTAACTTCAGCAAAACCGGTACGTTAAATATTGGCCGCATAAATGATGTTTATGAAATGCCCGATGGCAGCATGCTTGTAGCTACCGATAATAAAGCCTTATTTAAATATGATAAGGGCAAAATTAAACCCATCTTTCCTGACAATCAGCATACGCTGGCTAATTTTCAAATGGCGGCCTGGGGAAAACTGTTGGCTGCATCGCGCGAGGGTATTTACCAAATTACCGCTAACGGGCCGCAGGTAATTTCAACGCTGCTGCCCGGTAAACGTTTTTTTGACCTGGAACTATTAGGTAATAAATACATAGCGGCCTGCGGCGATAATACACCGCTAATTATTTTCAATTCCAGGCATCAGATAGTAGACAGCCTTTCGATAGGTACCGTTTATGATATGGAGATAGGCAGCGGCAATGATATCTGGCTGGCCACTCCGGAAGGGCTTAAACTGATGGATAAGGCTGCCGCTTTAAAAGGGAAAATAGTGCTCAGGCTTTTACCTGCCGAGTTAATGGCGGCGGGTTTAGATAAAAAGATAATCACCACCGTACGTTCAGATAGTTACCAAAATCTTTGGATCGGAACCATTTATGAGGGGCTTTATAAATATCACGACAGTAAACTGGCCGTGTTTAACAAGTTTAACGGCTTTGCTTATGATAGGGTGATCTGTATTTATGAAGATAAGGAGTACAATATATGGATAGGAACCGATGCCGGGATATTCAAGGTATCAAACCCGGTATTTGACTTTTTTAACCGCAAAAATGGCCTTGCTTCCAGTATCACCTGCTCGGCTATATTACTCAATAATAAAACATATATAGCTACCAACATGGGCATTTCTGTGTTGGACGAAATGGCTATTAACAAATTCACCACGCTTACCGCCACGGAGGATTGTATGTCTACCGATACTATGCAGGGTAAACTGTTGTTCACCAATACCAACCAACTCCATTTGGTTGATCTTGCATCAAAAAAGGAACAGGTACTTTTTACCTTACCTGATGGCGTAACCTTTAACCCCGCTACACGGCCCGTACCGGGTGACCCCAACAAGTTTTTTTTGACCAGTAAAGGCATCCTTAGGGGTTATGGTACAAAGTTCAACTACCTGCCCGCCGTAAACGATGATGTACGGGCCATGCTGATCGACAAAAAGAGGCAATTGCTTTTTGCCGCCGGTCATGATGCCGGTTTAAAGGTTTACAGCTATCGCGATAGCAGCGGGAAGTTATTGGTGAAGCCGCTTTTTAAAACCGTGTTGCCATCATACGCCCAAAGTTTGGTAATAAGCGATAAAGGTGAACTATGGGCCGGAACATTGAAAAACGGCATACAGCTATATTCAGTAAATGCCCAGGGGCAACTCAAGTTATCAGGTAAATATGATTATAAAGGCGGTCTTTCATCCAATATCATCTACTGCTTGTATAAGGATAGCAGGCAAAATATTTGGGTTGGTACCGATGCCGGGGTGGATAAGCTTTGCGGTACAGGTAAGGGCACCCTTATTCAGAATTTTTACAAGCTGTATAATTTTCAACAGGAGGTATACTCTATCTACGAATCCCCTGATGGTAATGTATGGCTTAACGGCTTTGATGGGTTGGTAAAGGTATACCGCTCGCGCCAGCTTAAAAAACCGGGGAGCCCTAATGTTTTGCTCAATATGGTTAGGGTATCGGGCGATAGGGATACGGTATATAATTATCCTGATAACAAACGGATCAAACTAAGTTATGCAGATAATACATTATCGTTTGAATATGCTTCGCCCGGTTTCCGTAAGGAGCGTTCGAGGCTGTATTCATACCGCCTGTTAGGTAGTAACTACACTGCCTGGAGCGAGCCGTCAGCCAAAAATTCCGTCATTTTTGCACAGGTTAAGCCGGGGCGGTACGCGTTCCAGGTACGGGCCGGTGATGCCGACGGGCAATGGTCGGTACAACCGGCAGTATTTTATTTCACCATCCGGCCGCCGTTTTGGTTAACCACCTGGTTTTTTGTGTTGAGTGCAATTGTGTTTTTTGTGGTGGTTTACAGCATCTATCGTTATCGTATCAACCAGATGCAAAAGGTAATGCTGATACGTAACCGCATCTCACGTGATTTGCATGATGATGTTGGTGCTACCCTGAGCAGCATCAGGATATTGACCGAAGTCGCCCGTAAAAAGCTGATCAATAACCAGGCAGAAGAATCGGTAAACCTGCTCGAAAAAATAGGCCACCAGTCTGTTGAGATGATCGATCAGATGGGGGACATTATCTGGTCGGTAAACCCGGCTAACGACAGGCTGGACCGCTTGATAGAGCGTATTCAAAATCAGTTCAACAGTTTGTGTATCGCCAAAGGCATTGTTTTATCTATTGATATGTGCGATGAGCTCCAGGTTCAAAAGCTGCGCATGGAGCATCGCAAGCATCTGTACCTGGTTATCAAGGAGTCGTTAAACAACGCGCTTAAATACGCCGGGGGGAGTAAAATAGCCATGCGGATTTGGGTGGAAGCATCAAAGTTAAGCATCACTATAAAGGATAACGGGAATGGCTTTGACAAAAGTACCATAAACCAGGGCAACGGCCTGCGCAACATGCGCGAGCGTGTTAAGCTGATAGGCGGTGTGTTGGATATCAGATCGGAAAGCGGTGTGGGTACCGAGATCAAAATTAAGTGCCCGCTCACCTGAATGGGGGATTGACAAGCATCCCTTAATTAAGTAAAATTACGTATGCCATCACGAATACTCCTGTTTGAGGATAACACCAGCATTATTGAAGCCTACAAACTGCTTTTAGCCGATGAGGAGGAGTTACTGCTTTGCGCCAGTTTTGTAAATACCGATATGCTGGCGGAACGCATTCAGCACTTTAAACCCGATGTGGTGCTGATGGATATAAACATACCACCTGTTGATGGTATTGAGGCTACGCGTACCATTGCAAGCCGTTTTCCGGAGGTTAAGGTAATTATTCAAACTATTTTTGATGAGGACAACAAGATCTTTTCGGCACTTTGCGCGGGTGCTTCGGGCTATATGCTAAAAAACGCGCCGGCTGAAAACATTGCCGACGCTGTTAAGGATATTTTAAAAGGCGGCTTCCCCATGTCGCCATCTATCGCGCGTAAGGTACTGGCCCTGTTTAAAACGGATGCCATGCGCCAGTTGTTCGCTGCCCGCCACACGCCCGATTACCAGCTAAGTCCGCGCGAAAAGGAAATTCTTAAACTACTGGTAGCCGGTTTGAGTTATAAAATGATAGCCGCCGAATGCCATATCGGTTTTGAAACGGTAAAATCGCACATTAAAAAAATATATGAAAAATTACACGTTACCTGTGTGTCTGAGGCGGTTGCGAAGGCTATACATGAACGTGTTGTGTGATTTTCCCCCGAATGGGGGATTTTAACAGCCTCAAATTCGCCCTTACTTTATAATGCATTTACACCCTGCCATAAAAGGGATCACCTAACTGCATTATATGAAAATTCTTTACAAAGTTTCCTGGTGCGTTATTGTTTTTGCAATGTGTTACAGCATGGTAAATGCGCAGGATCTGGGTAATATTTCGGGCCAGAAACCCTTTACTATCTCAGGTAGTTTAGAAGCCCGTGGCATTGCCTATTCAGTAAGCGGTATTGCTGAAAGACGCTCACCCTTTACCTACCTGTTATCAGGCAGCCCGGTTATCAGCCTGTACGGTTTTACTATTCCTTTCACCATTAATGTAAGCGAATCCGATAGGTCTTTCCGTCAGCCCTTTAACCAGTTCGGCATGAGTCCCACTTATAAATGGATCACTGTACATGCCGGTTACCGCAACATCAGCTTTTCACCTTATACTTTAGGCGGGCACACCATGCTTGGTGCAGGGGTAGAACTTAACCCCGGTAAGTTACGCGTGGGCTTTATGTATGGCCGCCTTAACCGGGCTACTACAATTGATACCACTACACAGGCGCTGGTACCATTCTCCTTTTCGCGCAAGGGATATGCCGCCAAACTGGGCTATGGCAGCGAACGCAACTATTTTGAGCTGAGTTTCCTGAAAGCTAAGGACGACAGCACCTCGGCACCAAATGGTATAGTTGCCGATAGTTTATTTATAACGCCCGAAGCAAACGCCGTTTTGGGCTACCGTTTCAGGTTCTCCTTTTTGAAACACTTTTTTGTGGAGAGCGACGGTGCCGGAAGTATTTATACCCGCGACCTGAACTCGCCCATCCCGCTTGATTCGCTGGATAACGAATTTTTAAAGCGACTTAAAAGCTTCGCTAATATCAATGCCACATCGGAGTTTTATACCGCTTTTGCCGGTTCGATCGGTTTTAAAAAGAAAGGTTATGGATTAAAGGTAAACTATCGCCGTATCGATCCCGACTTTAAATCAATGGGTGCCTACTTCTTTAACTCTGATATCGAGGACTGGACAGTAGCACCAAGCTTCACCATGCTTAAAAATAAGGTGCGCTTTGCCGGCAGTATCGGCTTTCAGCACGATAACCTGAAACAGCAAAAGCAGGCCACTAACCGCCGTGTGATCGGCTCGGCCAACATGTATCTTGATTTCACCCAATCACTGGGGCTTGATGTATCCTACAGCAACTTTTCCAGCAACCAGCGGCCGCAAACCGCCCGCTTTGCCGATTCATTGCGCATCGTTCAAACCACCAGTAACCTGAGCTTTATGCCGCGCTATTTTATTATAACACCCGGTGCAAGCCATGTAATAACAGCCGCGCTTACTTTTAATGATCTGAATGATTACAATACTTATTTTTCTGATCAGGGGATAAGCCGTAACATCAGCACCAAACAGTATTTTCTTAATTACAATATTACGCTCCCGGCAAAGCAGCTTAGCCTGTTTATCAACTTTAACAATACCAACCTTAAAGGGGCTTTATTATCTGATAAATACTATGGCGTTACCCTTGGCGGGAATAAAAGCATGCTGAAAAATAAGCTGCAAACAGGGCTCAATGCGTCGTTCACTCGGGGTATAACCGACCAGGGGCGTTCGCTTATCATCAACAGTAACGCCAACATAGGCTACCAGGTGCGCAAAAACCAAACGGCAAGGCTTAACTGGTTTTTAACCAATAACCGCCCCGCAACGGCCAATCAGCAACTGGCTACTTTTACCGAATCCCGAACCGAGATCAGTTACCTATTTAACTTTTAACATCACATGAAGATCAAAAATATACCCGCCCGACTGATATTGATACTGATTGCCCTGTTAGGGTTTGCCGGTGGTGCTGCCGGTCAGGTTAACGTTTCGGTACAACTACTGCCGCCAGTGCCTAATAAAATTACCGATTATAGCTCAAGGCCGCAACTGGTGGTTATTAATGTTATTAATACATCGCGTACCGCGCAACGCATACAGCTTAGGGGCGCGGTGACGGGCGACAATGGCATTGAATTGCGTACAAAGCCTAATTACAAAAGTAAAACGCCCATGGTACTTAATCCTGGCGAAGTGCGTAACCTGAACGGGAATGACCTGGCTTACTTTTTTGATTATACGCAGCTAAACTATACCGGCATTAACCAAACTGATTTTATTAAGAAGAATGGCCTGCCCGAAGGTACTTACCAGTTTTGCCTGCGTGCTTACGATTTTGATACCAACCAGCCATTAAGTGCCGATGAGCCGCTGGGTTGCAGTGCGCCGTTCATTATCAATAACCTGGAGCCGCCTGTAATTATTAAGCCTTATGCGGATGAAAACCTGTCGGCCAACGTGGGACAAACGTTTGTGATAAGCTGGAGCACCCCCGCGGGTTCGCCGCCAACAATTAAGTACCGCATCCGGATGGTTGAGATATTGGGCAACAGTAACCCGAACGACGCGTTGATGACCGCTACCCAGCCTTACTTTTTTGATAAAGAGGTGATGGGTAATATGTACGTGTACAACCCGGCCGATCCGCAGCTTACACCGGGCAGGCATTATGCAATGATGATCGAAGGGTTTGACCCATTGGGGCAGCGTGCTTTCAGAAACAATGGCCGAAGCGAGGTCATATCATTTAGCTATGGCCTGCAATCAACAGATAACTTAGCGACGATACCCGTATTGGTGCCGGTTAATGGCAGCCAAACACAAGGCGCTGATGTAAAGAACAAGCCCAACCTGATAGAAGTAAATAACAGCCGCGACCTGTACATCCGTTGGGACAGTGTGCCGGGTATCCGGCCCGCTGTTACCAGTTTTACCATGCTGGTAAACAAAGGCGGGCAAACTATCATCAAAAAACAAATGACGGATGGCACCATGTACTACCAGGCACCAAAAGCTGATGTGCCATTACAAAACGGACAACGATATACGGTTAAAGTTGAGGGGTATGAAAGGGCTACCAATAAGCTGATAGGTATATCAGATGAGGTACCCTTTACATACAAAATTATTGCTGATGACGTGCAGCCTTTAAAGGATACGCTGAGCCTTGATGCCCGTATAGCTTATAAGTATGATGGCGAAAGCACTACTTATCCGTATGCGGGTAAGGTGTATCTCTATAAATCATACCGCTTGCGCGATACCGTTGGCGGTAAAATAAACGACCATGCCGTACCGGCCGCCGAAGTATATGGCAGCGAGGATGAACTGGCCGCCACCGGTACTACCGATGCCGAGGGTAAAGTGCATTTTAACTTTGCCAGCTTTAAAACACCCGCGGCACTGCCGGCATCTATTACAAAAGATTATCCGGGAAACGGCAGCTTATCTGCGGTTTACCAGGTTAGGCTGGCTAACCCATACCTGGCTGATCCGGAGCAAAGCATCACATTTGGTAACAAACAAAAGGATGCCGGGGATATGGTGGCCACGGCCTACGCTTACGATCTGAAAGTCAATATCAATAAAGGCTACACAGCCGGTTCGAGTTTAAATGGAAAGCAAATAGTTGTAGTTAATGAAGGCTTGGCTGGGCTTAAAGCAGTGCTATACCGTAAACAAAAAGCTGCCAACATACCAAAATATGAAGCTGATAAACTGGTACAGGAGGGGTTGAAGAAACCTGTACTTGGTGAGGATGCGAAGATTTTGGTGGTGGCCACTGATACCACCAGGGTTGTTTATGACAAGCAAGGCAAAGCCCACGCCGAAGCCAATTTTAAAAACCTGCTGTGTGCAGCGTCGCCTGATGATACGTATTGGATAGGTGTATACAGCGGTACCACCAAGGTTGTTGATGAGCCTTTCAGGTACGAACGGCCTAAAAGCAACATCAAAAGATTTAAAGCAGGGGCGACATCTTCACAAAAAGCAAATAATTTCCGTTATAGTGTAACTACGGATGTTAACTGGGTAACTGCCGATCCGCCGCTGGCTAACCTGAAAGGCCGTATACTCTACCGTTATAAGGATGGGGTAGGCGGCGCACGTCCGTTGGATAATAAAGCGATCAGGCTGGTACCCGTGTATGTACTGTCTGACACCATTAGCCGCAAGCAATATATTGTAAGTGATAAGGCCAGCTTGATACCGGTAAATAGCGACAATACCTACAAGCAAGGCGAGCCCGAAAAGAGCTTTAAGGACCTGCCTGATTTTATAGGTGACGTTAACGGTACCGCCGGACAAACAAAAGCTGACGGTTCGTTCGAGATGAATAATATTCCGCTGTGGGATTCGGTAAAGAACTTTACGGGTTTATACAATTTGCCGGTACCGGTTATTAAAAAGCCCGAAGTGCCTAAAGCTAAAGGCGACAAAAATATTATCGAGGAGATAATGACCGAGCTGATCGATTCCAGGATCAACCCGGTGGATAATTATGCCAATACTAACACCATGAATCCTGGTATGCCTTATGATACCAAGGCCACTAATAACACCAAAGCATTTGGCGGCGGTGTGGTAAATGTAAACAGCGGCAATGTTTTTATTGGCGGCGAAAAGGGTGCTTTTATCAGTAACCAGGTAAACGGCTTTAGCGGTCAAAAAGGCGCGTTACAGGGTAAAATGAATCAGGTTGGCGGCCCGCACCCGGCTTTTGATGAAAGGCCGGCAGATGGGCAATATGTTTCGCCTAACCCCATGAAGCTTGTTCGATGCTATCGGGTTATAGTGAATGAAAAGGATTACCTGAGCCCAGACAACAACATCATCATCAACCCGCTCGAAACTGTTGATGCGGGTACCCTGTACAGCGATGTAAAAACCTTTACCGCCAGGGTTGTAGTAAGGGCTAAGGATGATCATAAAATATTAAACAACGTAGGCCTGTTGCTTAAACGCCGCGGATCCGAAAATGATGTGGTACCCAAAGGCGAAAGTGAACAGGTGCCGGCACGTGTATTTACAGACAGGGGTAAATCAGGAGGGTATAACTACATACTGGCCGATCAGTTATTTACCCAGGCTGATACCAACCGTAACGTATTCAGGCACCTGCTTGCCGATAGGGTTTATGATATGTACCCGTCTATTAATGATACGGCCAACAACCTTTCATCTTACAAAGATGGTTACCCGCGTATGGTTAGCAGCAGCGCAGGGGGCACATTTAATAACGATTATGTAGAGCCGGTTGTTAGCTACAACGTTGAGCTTGAACCCGATGAGCCTATAATTGCGGGCAGGCTGCTGAATACCAACGGTACCAACGGATTGACCGAAGGCGGCGTTTGGATAGCGACAGATAAGGGGGTGCAGATCAGCGTGCCGCTGTTGCCGGGTGGATACTTTGTGTATCAGGCACCAAAAGGCACCAACATTAGTAAATGGACACTAAGTTGCGCCGCTTGGGGTTATGAACCGAATAAGGTCGAAAATCCGCCGGTAAGTTCCGCGGTAACGGTAAACGGCTTCACCTTTACCATGACAACCGTTAACAACGGCGACAAGAATTATAACATCACTAACGGCTGGGTAAAAATTAACCTGCCGGATATGAAGCAGGGTCAAAAGGTATTTAAAAACTTTTACTTTACGCCAAAGGCCACTATAACAGGTACGGTAGTTAACGCCAAAAGCATTGGCATACCCGCGCTTTACAAGGTAGAAGGTAGCGGCTTAATTGAAGAAACAACAAGCAACTGTACTACACAGGCAGGCGGTGCCCCGGCATCAGGCTCCAATACAGTTTTTACCGGGCAAACTATGGCAAACCTGCCGGGCCAGGTGAATATGGGTAATCCAACGGGTTCAAATAAAAACATAACTCCGGTTACTAATACTAATTTTAAGGCAGCTAACAATAATAACAAAACCGTAGTAACACCGGTAGGAGGCATAAATAACAGCGGTACCAAAAATGTGGCTGCTAATGTAGTGATCACCCCTCCGGGCAGCATATTTACCGGTACCATGGCGGGTATGTGCATCCAAAAATTCAGCGCGGCAGTACCAACAGGTAAGCAGGCCAAACTCATCATTATACCTAATGATCTGAAATACTTTAACGATACGGTTGTCATTAACTCCCCGACATTAGGTGAGAACAAGGTTGGCACCCGTACACTGATAACCCGCGAACACCGCATGAACTTTATAGTACGCGGCCGCAGAAAGGACGGGCAGATCGTGCCGCTATCAGGCACTAAAATTAAGCTGTTGGATAGTACCCTGACAGCGGGTGGGGGCAGCAATGTAACCTATCAGTTCGCTAACATTAGCCAGCAAAACTTTTGGGTTAAGGTAACGCCTCCGGCAAACACCAATTTTATCCCGCAAGAGCAAACTATTTTTAATGTGGAAACCAAGAATTTTCAGAATGTATATATCACATTGGATGAGGGCGATGCCGTTTATGGTACCGTAACCCTTGCCGGTGCGCCGCTGCCCAATGCCGAGGTAAGCGTTACGCAAGGTAGTGGCTCAGCAAGCGCTGTTGCCATAACCGGTGCCGATGGCAGGTATCGTATAAACGGTATTAAAAATCCTGTAAAGGGCAAAGTAAATGTGGTGGTATCGGCACCAAACAAGTCTTCTCAGCAATTCATAGTAGGGCAAACCAAGCAGGCAACCATCAACGCGGAAACCAATTTCGATTTAAGCAATTATAACGAGTTGGATATATCGCACCTGCTTGGTTATACCATTAAGGTAACCGGGCTGCAAAAAAGTAATGGCAAAACATACCTCAGCGGAGAAATTATATTGCCTGATGATGCCGAGTTCCGTAACTGGGATAATGCCAATAAGGTAACCTTTACCAACGTGGCTATCAAGGCTAACACGGCGCAAAAACGTAACAGTGCCAATATATCATACGCCGAACCTGAAGCTGATATTGAGCTGGACAATGTAACCCTTAAAAGCCGCTTTAACGAGTATAATGTGATGATAAAGGGCGATGGCGGTAAGTCAAACTTTGTTCGTATGGGTGTCTCGGCTGATAACATGATTATTAAAAAACTGGCCGCTTTTAAAGGGGCGATCAATGGTAAGGTGCATATTGTTGATAACAGCTTTAACTTTCCGCAGAGTTATATGAGCTTTACCAACTCGCAGTTTTATTTTGCTGACAAGCAAAATGATAGTTATACCAACAATTTGCAGATCAACACTACTACAGGTGTGGAAACTGGTGGCCTTGCACCGGTTACAGCCTCGCATGTATGGTATTTTTCAAACAGTACAGGCAAGGCTTTGAGCTTTAAATACCTGGGCTTCAAGGCTACCAGCGAACTGGTTGACAGCTATTTCACTAACAGCAAGATCAACATTAAGCCAACTATAACCGCCAATGTTGAAACGCCTGATGATAAACCACTTGAAGTTAAGATGCCAAAGGTTACGTTTAATACCACGACTGTTGACGCGGTTACCTCGGCACAGCCTATTGAGTTTAACCTCGAGAATTGGAAGGTTAAGATCAGTAAATGGGTAGCCGCTACCGAGGAGGGTGGTATACTGGCCACGACTGCCTCGCAAAACTATGTGCAAACTACGGCAGGGCTCAACATCTCCTTCAAAACATTCAGGCTGCGTAGTGATGAGATGCTGATAGATGATGTAAACCTGAGTCAGCTAAAACTGGGTGGTATAAAAGATGTGCAGGTAAACCCGGGTAACGTAGTGTTCGGGCTGGATGAACGCACCGGTAATGATCTGAAAAAGCACTTTGTACTGAGGCTGCTTGGCCAGTACGGCGGTATTGCCGGTAGCATAAACGGTTTGCCGGGCTTCGCCAAACCGCTTGATCTGGAAGCGGTAACGCTGGTGAGCAACGGTGAGCAGTATATCGATTTTGCTACCAATTCATCATCCGTAAAGGTATTTAATGCGGTAAACTTTAAACCAATAGCGCTTGAGGCTACCGAGGGCGGCTTTAAACTGGCTGGCGATATGGATTTTGGCATACCACGCCTCGAGCCGCAATACGGTGGCTTTAGCTACACCGCCGGAGCAGGTGGCCAGCTAAAGTGGGATATGGATCTGAAAGATATCAAATTTGATATTGGCAAAGGCTATGTAAAATTCACCTCCTTAACTGATCCTACTAAGGATAATGGTAAAAAAGTACTGAGCGATAAACATGTGGAGATATGGGGTACGGTTACCGAGCCGGGCAAACTGGATAACCTGGAAGTAAAACTGGTTAAGGATGTTGACGCGGCAGGCAATGCTACCATCGCTATCAACCAGCGTGCGGCTGTTTATCCAATGGCGATGGGCGGCGGCAGTAACAACAAAATGATAATGAACGTTACCAAAACATGGACAAAAGTTATCAATAACGATTGGGATTACCTGCGCTTTACCGGCAAAATGGATCAGCAATACCAGGGCGGCGGTTTTGGCGATAAGGACATGACCTTTGCCGTGTATGGCGAAATTCAATTGGATAATGGCCAGGTACAGCTATCAAACATAAAAACGCCATTTGGCAAAATGGAACTGGTGTTTGACTGGCCTAAGAAAGAGATCCGTGGCACCGTGCAGATTGAAGGTCCCGGCGGTGAGCCGATCAGCATACCCGGCGGCCTGAAATTTAAGGGCATGGCCGAAACGTTGCTTGGCCCGCAGGGATTTTACTTTGTGTTGGCAGGCGATGTAAACGTGCCTACCGTTCCCCTGATATTTCCTTTTAAGGCGGGGATATTGCTTGCTTACCATAACAGCGTACCTAAAGCGGTTTTTGATAAAACCGCGCAGTTTATGTACAACAAAACCTACCCATGCGGTACGGGTGATGGTAAGGCATTCAAGGGCTTTATGATCGCCGCCCGTAAGGATGTTATTGACCCGGTTAACTTTAAGCTGGATGTACCGCCGGGTTTCCCGATAGCCAGTGCTTACATAAACATTGAAGTAGGGGTTGATGCTACCTTTTACGGCAGCTTTACAAAAAACATTGAACTATCATTTACACCGGCGGTATTTGGTGAAATATCAATGGGCTTAGGCAGTGGTTTAACCTGTACCGAAATGAGCGCGAAAGTAAAACTGAACGCCATGGGCCGCTTCAGCGCTACTATGGTAAATGCCGATCCGTTAGGCGATTATGTGTTTATCGGCGCGCTATGTATGTCGCTGCACCTGGATGGCTACATCAGGCAGCGCACACCGGTGCTGATTGATTGTATATCGCCAACATTGATTGATTTTAATAAAGGATTTACGTTGGGAGCCATGTTTGGCCTGCGCGCCGGAGTAAATGCCGGTGGCGTATTAGCCGGGGCAACCAACCTAAGCCCGAGCCAGGTTTTAAACAACGTTAAAATTGAACCTTTCTTTAAAATACTGATGTCTGACTGTAACGAAAATATGAGCTCGCTATGTGTAAAATAAACATCCTGAAATTGTTATTGCTTGCCTTATGTATAAGTGTATGCAGCGATTTGCTGGCACAAACCAGTGTGGCGGTAAGCGGTGGTAACGGTATATATGTGTACTGTGGTACCACATTACCAAAAAAAGGCAGCTACATTATTAAACGTGCCGATGCCGGTAAAAACAACTGGCAAACAGTGGGCAGTACCCATTTCCCGGCCGACTCAAATTTGTTTTTTGCGAATTACGATCTGACCATGTCGCAAAACCCGGCGGCGGTACCTTTGGAGCCTGCCAAGCGGCCCATCATCTGGCGGATGCTGCAAAGGCAGGCCATTACCGATAGCTTAAATTACTATGCCTCACAACCCGCGTTTTTACAGGCGGCAGGGACGGTTTTTAATGATACATCAGCGGTTAGTGGCAAAACTTATGATTATAAGATCAGCCTTACAGCAGATACCAAAGGCGAGCAACTGGTGCGCTCAGTTACCCGCGGCGGCCGTGTTGACGAATATAAACTGCAAACCATTTACGCTGAACCGTATGAAAATAAGGTGGTGATACGCTATTATAGTCGTTATGCCAAGGTACCGGCCATGATTAAGCTCTACCGCCAGTATTATATGCAAACCGAATATACCGAGGTGCCAGCCACCTTTAATATGGTGACCGATAGCAACCGGCGGTTTTATATGATAACCGATATCAACGTAAAAAAAGACCTGTTATATAAGTATTATGCTGTACCGTATGACGCTTATGGCAATGCGGGGCAACCGTCGGACACGGCACGGCTGGCCAACATGGTGTCAAGCAACCTGCCCTCTGTTGAACGGCTGCAAGCCATAAGCGTAGAAAAGCAGCACGCCATAAAACTCACTTGGAAATATGCTCCTGTAAAATTTTTAAAGAGCATGAATATCTACCGCTCCGAAAGTTATGATACCACGAATTACGATCTGATTGCCAGTTTACAACCAACAGACACCGTGTTTTACGATAAAAAAGTATTGCCTATAAAAACGTATTATTATTTTATGACGCTTAACGGCGACCGTGTATCATCAACCCCAAGCGCGCGTGTACCGGGTATGTTAAAAGCGGACCGGTTAGCAACCCCGCCGCAACGGTTAAAGGTAAATGCGGATGGCACTGCCGCGGTGCTTACCTGGCGGCGCATGTCGGCAGATACGCGGGGGTACTACCTGTTCCGCAGTGAGGGGGATAGCACGCACATGAAACAGGTGTCGGGCTTAATACCGGTTTCGGGCGAATTTGACGAAGTTTACCGGGATAGCGTGGCCGGGAAAGGTAAACGTGATTTTTATTACATGGTTAAGGCCGAAAATAAATCGTATGCTATAAGCGCAGGTTCAAATAAGGTATTTACCACCATCAGTGGTAAGGCAAATATTACCAATGTGGTGAGTTTAAAGGTTAAGGATGTTGGCGGCCACCCGCTGTTGTACTGGCCGTTGTACCAGGATCAGCAAACGGTTTACAGTGCTTACACAGTTTACCGTAAAAAGCTGGATGAGCCTGCATCGGCCTACAAGCCGTTAGGACAGCAATTGCAAAGTACCATTAACTACTTTGAAGATACATCGGCGGTAAAGGGGATAAATTATACTTATTATTTGAGTATGATAAAAAACGATGGTCAGATCAACAAAACAGCCGAAGCTGCTTACCAACCATTCCGTGCAAAAATATTATCACCGGGCGGCATCATTGTTCAGCAGGATGGCAGCAACGCCAGTATTAGCTGGGATGTTACCGGGCAGGTTGATGTAAAGCAATACAAAGTGTACCGCCTTAATGCTGATGGCAGCGCGGCAGTTGTTGCTGAGGTTGAAAAAAACAAAGGTACTTACACAGCGGCGGCAGGTAGCAAACCCTACTTTACCGTGGTATGTGTTGATGCCCAGGGTAATGAAAGTGAAATTGAAAATTGGGTAGGTCTGCCTGCCACAACAAACTAAATACAGATACAGCGGCTTGCTAAAACGGAAAGCAACTGATCAGACATAGAATATATCACTAAAACTAACAAGAGTTTTTACAGCATCTGTCAAAACATATTTCGATATTGGGGGCAATTAAATTATCCTATATCTTAATATCTAATCTGTACCGGATGCGTATAAGAATTACCTTACAGCGTTTTGCCCTGTTTGTTTTACTGTCCATTGCTCTTGTTGCTCCCGCCCGGGCGCAGTCAGGTGCCACTAACCTGCAATGCGAACATTTGGCTTCGCCGATAGGTGTTGACGAGGCACACCCCAGGCTGGCCTGGCAACTGAACGATAAGCGCCAGGGTGCTGTGCAAAGTGCCTATACGGTAGTCGTATCAAAAAATCCGGCGCAGTTGGCCACAGGTAATGAGGTGGTTTGGAATACCGGCAAGGTATCATCGCAAGCCAGCTTAGTTACTTACAAGGGCAAAGCATTACAACCTTTTACCCGCTACTATTGGGCGGTACGCACCTGGGATAAGGATGGCAAGCCTTTAGCCCAAAGCCCAACCGCTTATTTTGAAACCGGCATGATGAGCCAAACCAACTGGACGGGCAATTGGATAAGCGATGGTAAAAGCATCAATCACCTCAAAGCGCCTTATTTCCGGAAAACCTTTAACGCTGATAAAAAGATCCGCTCGGCACGGGCCTACATCGCGGTAGCGGGTTTGTATGAGTTGTTTATAAACGGAACCAAAATAGGCAATCACCGCCTCGACCCGATGTATACCCGGTTTGACAGGCGGAACCTGTACGTAACTTACGATGTTACCCCTCAGCTAAAAAGTGGTGGCAATGCCATTGGCGTAGTGTTAGGCAATGGCTGGTATAACCACCAACCCATAGCGGTATGGAATTTTGACCGTGCACCCTGGCGCCAAAGGCCAACCTTCTGCCTTGATCTGCGGATAACCTATGATGATGGTTCAACCGAAACCATTATTACTGATGAAAGCTGGAAAACCCATAGTGGCCCTATAGTTTATAACAGCATTTACGCGGGCGAACATTATGATAGCAGGGAAGAGATACCGGGCTGGAATACCGTAAATTTTGACGATAGCAAATGGGATGGCACCGGCTTACGCGCCGCGCCTTCCAAAAAAATAGTAAGCCAGGTAATGGTACCCATCAGGAACGTAGAGGAGATTCCGGCGAAATCCATGGTAAAGTTTAACGATACCAATTACGTGTTTGATTTTGGGCGCAATTTTGCCGGTGTTACCCGTGTAAAACTTAGTGGCGATAGTGGTACGGTAGTAAAGCTTAAACATGGCGAAAAACTGTACACTAAAGATCCGGCTAAAAGAGGGCACGTAGATTTGTCGAACATTGATGTTTACTATCGCCCAAAAGATGATACTGATCCTTTTCAAACCGATATTGTGATACTGAACGGCAAGGGCGAGGTTGATTTTATGCCGAGCTTTAATTATAAGGGCTTTCAATATGTAGAGGTAACCAGCAACAAACCCATCCGGATGCAAAAGTCGGATATTACCGGCTATTTTATGCACAGCGATGTAGAGGAAGCCGGTAAACTGAATACCTCAAGCGACTTGGTAAATAAGTTATGGACAGCCAGCAACGCGTCATACCTGTCAAACCTGTTTGGTTATCCTACCGATTGCCCGCAGCGCGAAAAGAACGGCTGGACGGGCGATGGGCACTTTGCCGTTGAAACCGGCCTGTTTAATTACGATGGTATCACCGTTTACGAAAAATGGCTGGGCGATCATCGCGATGAGCAGCAACCCAACGGCGTATTGCCTGATATTATACCAACCGGCGGCTGGGGTTATGGCACAGCTAACGGTACGGACTGGACAAGTACTATCGCCATCATCCCATGGAATTTGTACCTGTTTTATGGCGATATAAAGCCACTGGCCGATAATTATGATAACATCAAAGCTTATGTAAACTATGTAAGCAAGATCAGCCCCAATAACCTGACCAGCTTTGGCCGCGGCGATTGGGTACCGGTAAAATCATCATCATCACTGGAGTATACCTCATCGGTTTACTTTTTTGTGGATGCTACAATACTCGCAAAAACGGCGGCATTGTTAGGTAAAACACAGGATCAGCAGTATTACACCAATCTTGCGGCAAAAATAAGAAAGGCCATTAATGACAAATACTTTGATAAAACCAAGTGTATCTACGGCAGCGGTGTGCAAACTGAACTGAGCATGGCCCTGCAATGGAAGGTAGTGCCCGAAGAATATCGCCTTAAACTGGCTGAAAATCTGGCCACACGTGTAGCACAGGATAATATGCACATTGATGTTGGGGTGCTTGGGGCAAAGGCCGTACTTAATGCGTTGAGCGATAATGGCCAGGCAGAAACAGCCTACAAGCTGGCATCTCAGGATACCTACCCATCATGGGGGTGGTGGATAGTAAACGGCGCTACAACTTTGCAGGAAAACTGGGATATGGATTCGCCGCAGGATATTTCATTAAACCACATGATGTTTGGCGAAATAGGCGGCTGGTTTTTTAAAGGCTTGGGCGGCATCAAGGTAGATGAAAGTAAGCCGGGCTTTAAAAACATATTGCTCAAACCAAATTTTGTACAAGGCCTAAACTACTTTACATCGAGCCATAAAGGGCCGTATGGTAATATTGTTTCGTCGTGGAGGCGGGAGCAGGGCAAGGTGGTTTATGATGTGCTTGTGCCTGCTAATTCAACTGCTGATATTACTTTTCCGGCCGGATCAGCTAATGTGTTATTGAATGGGAAGCGTATTAGTACGGAGAAATCATATCCTATATCTGCCGGTACTTATAGATTTATTGTACAATAATCAGTAAACAAAGTTTAATTATTATAAACTTAATACAGGGTTAAAGCTTATTGCATCTTTGTGATATACTTTCGTTTTTCAGAGAATTATGGCTGATACACGCAGAGATTTTATAAAAAAGGCAACCATGCTGGCAGGTTCCGCCGGTTTGTTTACCGTGTTGCCCGAGTCGATACAAAAGGCACTGGCAATTGATGCCGAAAAGGGTACAACCTATCTGGATGCCGAGCATGTGGTTTTTTTGATGCAGGAAAACCGCTCGTTCGATCATTGTTATGGTACGTTGCAGGGTGTGCGTGGCTTTGATGATCCGCGGGCTATGCGCTTACCCAATAACAATAAGGTATGGCTGCAAACCAACAAAGCAGGCCAAACCTATGTGCCTTTTAACCTGGATATAAAAAATTCTAAGGCCACCTGGATGCAGTCGTTACCGCACTCGTGGGAAAACCAGGTAGATGCCCACAATAACGGCAAAATGGACGGCTGGCTCGAAAGTAAAAAATCGGGCAATAAAGAGTACGCCCACATGCCGCTTACCATGGGTTTTTATGACCGGAAGGATATTCCGTTTTACTATGCCTTGGCCGATGCCTTTACCGTTTGCGATCAGCACTTTTGCTCATCGCTTACAGGCACAAGCGCTAACCGGTCTTACTTTTGGGCAGGCACTATCCGCGAAAAGCAGGAGCCAAACTCGCCGGCGCTCGTATATAACGATCAGTTGAATTACCGTGATCTGACCGCCAAAACGTTTCCTGAAAGGCTGGAAGAAGCCGGTATCTCATGGAAGGTTTACCAAAATGAATTGAGCCTTGATGTTGGCTTTACCGGCGAGGAAGACGACTGGTTGAGTAACTTTACTGATAATAACCTTGAGTTTTATAAACGATACAACGTACGCCTGCACAAAGCCTACCGCGATAATTTAGTTAAGGCCGAGGCTAAGCTGCAAAAGGAGTTGACTGAGCTAAAGGCCAAACCGCAATCGGCAGAGTTTATTATCAGGATCAGCGAAAAGCAAAAACAGCTTGAACAGGTAATTAAGAATAGGGCGGAGTGGACCCAGGAACGGTTTGATAAGTTGAGCGATCACGAAAAAAGTATTCACCAGAGAGCATTCGTAACCAATGTGAATGATCCGCATTATCATGAGCTTGAAACGCTTACTTACGAAGAAGGTGGTGAAAAGCGCGAAGTTAAGGTACCCAAGGGCGATGTGCTGCACCAGTTCAGGGAGGATGTAAAGAACGGAAAGTTGCCAACCGTTTCATGGCTTGCGGCATCATCCAATTTTTCCGATCATCCATCATCGCCGTGGTATGGTGCCTGGTATGTATCAGAGGTGCTGGATATCCTCACCCAAAATCCTGAAATATGGAAAAAGACCATTTTTATTCTGACTTACGACGAGAACGATGGCTACTATGATCACGTGGCACCATTTGTTCCTCCGCATTTGGCCAGGCCGGAGACAGGTAAAACATCGGCAGGATTAGATACCACTGTAGAGCATGTAACCGATGCCGAGCAGGTGCAAAGCGGCATCCCCGAACAATATCGCCGCGAAAGCCCGATAGGTTTAGGTTACCGGGTACCTATGGTTGTAGCTTCGCCGTGGAGCCGTGGCGGTTGGGTTAACTCGCAGGTGTTTGACCATACCTCGTGCCTGCAATTCCTGGAAACTTTTTTAAGCAAAAAAACAGGTAAGGCGGTTAAAGAAACCAATATCAGCGACTGGCGGCGTACCGTGTGCGGCGACCTGACATCTATCTTCCGCCCTTATAATGGCGAAAAGATCAGCTACCCGGTATCGCTTAACCGCGATCAAACCATCAAATCAATTTACGGCGCTAAATTCAAGCAGGCTCCAACAAATTTTAAAGCGCTTAATGGTGAGGATATCGATGCTGTTAACAAGCAATCATCCGCATTAAATATTTTCCCAAAGCAGGAAAAAGGCACCCGGCATTCATGCGCGCTGCCATACCAGCTACATGCTGATGGTAGTTTAAATAGTGGAAAGGACAGCTTTTCTATAAACATGAAAGCAGGATCATCGGCAGGTGCACCCTTTAATGTTTACGCTCCGGGTATCTATCATGACGAAGCCAAGGCCGCCGAAACAATGCGCGCCTGGGCATTTGCTGTAAAAGCCGGTGATCAGATCAGTTATTCATGGCCGGTTAAGGCTTTTGATAAGGGCAAATATCAGCTTGAGCTATCAGGCCCGAACGGATTTTTGAGACATTTCTCAGGTGATAATAACGATCCTTCCCTGTTGATGAATGTGGTTTACAAAGGCGATGGGAATATTGAAGCAGTATTTGCAAATAGCAGTAAAATAAATACTTATAATATTTCAATTGAAGATCACTCCTACAAGCAAGGTATTCAAAAGCTGGCTGTTAAAGCCGGACAAACTGCAAGGCAATTGATTAATTTAAAAAACAGCCACTCTTGGTATGATATCGTGATAACCGTGCAAGGCCACAATACCTTTTCAAGGCGTTACGCGGGCAGGGTAGAAACTGGAAAACACGGCTTTACCGATCCGTTGATAGGCGCATAGATATTTCTACAAAAAACAAGCCCGCGGTAAATTTACCGCGGGCTTGTTTTTTAAAAACTATTCTTGATGCTGTTATGTAACGTTTTAGGGCTCCAGTAACCGCTGCCCAATATGCGGCGAACTGTAAATAGCGGATCTTCCTGATCGCGCTTTTCGGCTAACTGAAAGGCCATTTTAAACCCGCGGCTTTTTAGCTCCGGCAAGCCTTCTTTATTCCATAAACCAAAAGGATAGGCAAAGTAATTTATTTTTTTGCCGGTAATATCCTCAAGGCGCTTGGTCGGCTTATCTAACTGAATTTTCCAGTCTTCGCCTTTAAGCTTTTTAAAGTTATGATGATCCCAGGTATGGCTGCCTATAATATTGCCCGCGTCAGATAGTTCTTTGATCTGCTGGCTGTTCATATAATTAGGCCGCCCAATGGATACCGTCATGATGAAATATACTGCCTTATAGCCATGTTTTTTAAGTTCGGGCGCGGCTATGGTAAACTGGTCAAGGTCGGTATCATCAAAAGTTAACATTATGGGTTTTGATGGCAGGGATTTGCCGTAAACCAGGTAATCATATAGTTCATCAGGCAAAATGGTATGATAACCACTGTCGGCCAGCATTTTAATTTGTGCCTTAAAATTATCAGGCTCAACAATGTAATCTTTGGCAGTTTTTGAATCGCGGGGACGCCAGTTTCGGATCTGGTGATAACAGATAACAGGCACCTGCGGCCTCGATAAAATGGTAGCGGCATCTGCCGCCTTGGAATGTACCGTCTTAATAGTATCACTATCAGCAGCGGTTGTAGCGGTACTATCCGCAGCTACGTTGTTGTTTGATACGGTTTGGCAGGACATAAGCCCCATGCCTGCAAAACAGGCAACAGCAAAAATATGCTTTAGCATAAAGTATAACTAAAAGTTTTAAGAGGGCGCTAAATTAAAATAATTCAAGCGCATTGTAAACGCGTTGAAAAAATAAATGCCGGTTACAATATAATGCGTTTGCCTTGCTGTATGGAACGTTTAGCGGCATCCAGTATCTGCATAACTACCATGTTATATTCAAGCGAAGCCTGGTCATTGTTCGCGTCTATCTTACCATCAATTACTGCCGCGAGGTATACCAACGGATCATTATAAGGAGCAGCCAATGGTTGTGCTTTGCGTGTAGTAGTGCTGTTTTCCTTTAAACGTACCTGCAGGTTACTGCCATCAAAAGCATGTACATATCCGGTGCTGCCAAACACTTCCCAGTCTTTAATATTAAATGGCCAGTTCCATGATGCTTCAATTTGCCCGGTAGCGCCGGGGTATTCAACCAGTATGGTGGCATCATCCTCAACCTTAGGGTAAACCTGCGGTTTGTAATGGCGGGCAATGGCGGTAACGGCTATGGGTTTTTGTCCTTTCATCAGCCAGGTCATCAGGTCGGCACCGTAGCAGCCAAAATCATTGAGTGCACCGGCACCGTTCAGCACAGGGTCGGTAAGCCAGCTTAAAAACTCTTCGCTGCAACCTATTTCGCGCGGGCCGCGATGCCCGTCGTGCACTACCATTTTACGTACGGTACCAAGGCTGTCGTTTTTTACTAAATCGTATACCTCTTTAAATGAATCGTACCAGGTAGTTTCGTAATTGGTGAGCACCTTTATTTTGTATTCAACGGCCAGGGTTTGGATCCGTTTGGCCTGTTGCAGTGTGGCAGCCAGGGGTTTCTCGACCATTACGGGAATATGCAGCGGCGCGCATGTTTCAACCACATCAACATGTTGGGCAACGGCGTTATAACCTAAAACAGCATCGGGCTTTTGGTTTTGCAGCGCTTGCTTCAGGGTGCTGTGAAAAATATTCTTAGGCAGATTATACAGCTTGCTGTACTTGTCCCACAGTTTTTTATCAGGTTCGGCAATGGCGGTTATATCAACCTCGCCTTTGCGGTACTGGTTCATTACATTATGCACATGATCGTGCGACAGGCCGGCAATAACAACCTTCAGCTTACGCTGCCCTGATGCCACGGAGTAAGTACTCAATAGCAGAATAGCCGCGTAGATAATATGTTTAACTTTCATGAGATAGAAGTATTATATCAACCTAAAATAACGAAGGGGTGCCACCCGGTTTTATTTTGCCTAAATGTTTGTAAGCCGCTTCGGTAACTTCGCGGCCACGGGTGGTGCGCATCAAAAAGCCTTCCTGTATTAAAAAAGGCTCATAGACTTCTTCAATGGTACCCTCATCCTCGCCAACGGCGGTGGCAATGGTTTTTACGCCAACAGGGCCGCCCTTAAATTTATCAATAATGGTGGTAAGTATTTTGTTGTCCATTTCATCAAGCCCATGTTCATCCACATTTAAGGCGTTAAGGGCGTACCGGGCAATATCGGTATCAATAGTACCGTTACCTTTTATCTGTGCAAAATCACGGGTGCGGCGCAACAGGGCATTGGCGATACGTGGCGTGCCACGGCTGCGGCGGGCTATTTCGTAAGCCCCTTCATCAGATATTTCAGTATTTAATATTGAGGATGACCGCATTAAAATGGTAGTGAGCAGCTTGGCATCATAATATTCAAGCCTCGAGTTAATACCAAACCTTGCCCTTAATGGTGCCGTAAGCAAACCTGAACGGGTAGTGGCCCCAACTAAAGTGAATGGGTTTAAGGTGATCTGTACCGACCGCGCGTTCGGGCCGCTCTCCAGCATAATATCTATCTTAAAATCTTCCATGGCCGAGTACAGGTATTCCTCAACCAGCGGACTTAAACGGTGTATCTCATCAATAAATAAAATATCACCCGTTTCCAGATTGGTGAGTAAGCCGGCAAGGTCGCCGGGCTTATCAAGCACCGGGCCCGAGGTTATTTTTATACCAACGCCCATCTCATTAGCGATAATGTGCGAAAGGGTGGTTTTGCCTAAACCCGGAGGGCCGTGCAACAGCACATGATCAAGCGCTTCGCCACGCTGACGGGCTGCCTGTACAAATATTTTAAGATTGGCTAATAATTTATGCTGACCTGTAAAATCTTCAAATGCCTGCGGGCGCAATACCTTTTCAATATCACGTTCCACCGGACTTAAACGTTCACGCGCCGGATCAAGATGCTCATTCATTGCCAACGAAATTAGTAATTTTTTATGATTACCCGGTACCTGCCAATGTAATGTCCGGCGTTTAACTTGATTTTTTATTCAATAGGCTATAATGCTGATCTCAATCGCTGCTGCATAAATTATTAATGCTTGGGAGATACACGTATCTCTGCAATATCTACCTGCATTTCTTCCTTGCGTATCGCCTCGTCAGAAAATATTTTTTCCTTACGGATGTGATATAGTTCTTTACGCTGGATATTGTAAATGTCTTTAAGCACATGCCTGTACACCTCTAACTCCTGATTGTCTTTATCAATACATTCCAGGCATTCCAGTTTCCGGCTGTTGTGTTTAAGGTGGTTTTCAAATTCAATTTTCAGCGTATTCAGCAGGTCATTATTGTTTAACTCCGTTTTGTGTTTGGTTTCTAAACGGTTAAGGGCGGCATTGATTATGCGGATGCGTATTTCGGCCTCCTGCTGCTCTTCGGGTATCACCGGGTCTATTTCCTCTATCTTGATAGCCTTTATAATAAAGGGTAAGCTCAGCCCCTGGATAACCAGTGTAACCAAAATTACCACAAAGGTTATAAAGATGATCAGGTTACGCTCCGGGAAGGGTTTGCCATCGCTCAGGGCAACGGGCAACGACAGTGCTGCCGCTAACGATACGACACCGCGCATACCGGCCCAGCCAATAATAAATGACCCCTTCCAGCCGGGGGATGGTTCGTTTTTGCGCACACTTTTAAATAGCCAGCGCGGTATAAAGGTGCCGGGGTAGATCCACATCATGCGGATCGCGATCACCACCAGGCTAACTACCAGGCCATACTTGCAAGCCTCGGCAAGCGAATAACCTTCCAGCCCGGCAACTATGGCAGGCAGCTCCAGCCCGATCAATATGAACACCAGCCCGTTTAAAATAATGGAAAGCGTTGACCATACATTTATGGTTTGCAACCTGCTTTGCCCGTCGGCAAAAACCTCGTGCGAACGGTATGACAGGAATAACCCGCCGCTTACCACTGCCATAACACCCGAAAAGTGAAATTCCTCGGCCGTTAAATACATTACATAGGGTGAGATAAGCGTAAAAGCGGAATCGATACTGGCTGTGGTAGGTAAAAAGCGATGAATGAGGTATACAGCATAGGCGATCCCCAGGCCGATCGCGATCCCCATTAAGGTAACCATAACAAAGCTGATGGATGCCTGCTGAAAGGAGAACTGCCCGGCAATGGCTGTAGCCAAAGCAAAACGGAACACAATTAAGCTGGATGCATCATTCACCAGGCTCTCACCCTCTAAAATAGTTAATATGCGCTTGGGTACCCGTATGGTTTTTAAAACGGATGAAGCCGCGATAGCGTCAGGAGGGGAGATGATGCCGCCTAACAAAAAGCCTGTTGCCAGGGTAAAACCCGGTATAAAGCTGGTTGTAAAGTAAGCCACCACAGTTGAGGTAAAAAACACCAGGCCAAAAGCCAGCAAAGCGATTGGGCGTTTCCATTTCCAAAACTCATTCCATGATGTCCACCAGGCGGCTTCGTATAGTAAGGGGGGTAAAAATATCAGGAATATCAGTTCAGGCTCAATATTAATTGCCGGCATTCCGGGTATATTGCTGATCACCAGCCCGGCAAGTACTAAAAATATAGGGTAAGCGATTTTTAAACGGCGTGCCAGTAATATCAATAAAAAGGCCGCGGATAGTAAAAGTGAAAACTGGAGTAAGCTATGATGCATGTTAAGCAATAATAATTATTATTTAGCTAAATGCATACCTTAAAATAGGTAGACAATTACTTTATGCCTGGAGGATATTGATTGCCAGGAGGAAGAACTAATAAAGTAATGAGCCATCAACTAAACATAAAGGCCATTGTTAAATGGCCTTTATGTTTATTAATTAAGTATTATGATTGTATAAAGGCTAATATATCAGCATTTATGGTAGCTGCCTCGGTAGTAGGCATACCATGTGGAAAACCAGGATAGGAGATCAGCTTGCCGTTTTTTAGCAGTTTAACAGCTTTAAGTGCTGTGGTTGCAAAAGGTACGATCTGGTCATCCTCGCCGTGCAGTACCAGTACAGGTATATCAACGCTTTTCAGGTCTTCCGTAAAATCCGTTTCCGAAAACGCTTTGATACCATCATGATGTGCTTTAACGCTGCCCATCATACCCTGGCGCCACCAGTTATCCCTGATGCCTTGAGATACTTTCGCGCCTTCGCGGTTATAGCCATAAAACGGCATGGTGAAATCCTGAAAATATTGCGGCCTGTTGTAGGCGGTTCCCTGGCGAATCTCGTCAAATACTGAAAGTGGTACGCCGTCAGGGTTGTTTTCGGTTTGCAGCATAAGCGGTGTTACAGCGCTTATTAAAACCGCTTTATCAACAATGCCTTTGCCGTATTTGGCAACGTAGGCAATAACCTCGCCACCGCCGGTTGAATGCCCAACATGTATAGCATTTTCAAGACCCAGAAAATCGTAAAGCTCGGCGGCATCGGCTATGTAAGTTGCCATGTCATGCCCTGTTGCAACCTGTGTCGATCTGCCATGCCCGCGGCGGTCATGAGCGATCACGCGGTAGCCTTTTTCCAGGAAGAACATCATTTGCGCGTCCCAGTCATCGCTTGATAATGGCCAGCCATGGTGAAACACAATGGGTTGTCCTGTGCCCCAATCCTTGTAATAAATTTCGGTTCCGTCCTTTACTGTAAATTTCATAAATTGTTAGTTTAGTGTGAGATGTTATTTTGTTACGGTATTGATAAGTTGATTATCAATCTTGCCTAAATATAAGCATGGTTTAACAATTTATCATAAGCAAATAGTTGTTTTATTAACAATTAATCATCATCCCCAGAGCCTGTTTCAACCCTCACTATTTCCTTTAATTTGGCATCCCATTCAAATTGATGTATATCCCACGTTTGTACACCCCTTGGCCGTTCCAGCTTTTGGGCAATAATTACTTTATCTCCGTCTGTACGCAAATTGATCATGCCGTATACGGTTACTATCCTTTCTTTTTTCTTTTCAGGGTCAAGATCTTTAATCCTAATAAATTCTTTACTTGACCGCATCAATTCCGTACTGAAAATGTAAGATCGTTCACCACGGCTATACTTGCCAATAGTACCCAGTGTATCAGGTCGTGGGTGGCAATGCGGTTCATCATCTCCGCTTGATATGACAGTAGCGAGCGGATTTACGGCCTGCAAAAACTCGTTTGTAAAATCGGCACTGCCGTGGTGGCATGATTTAGCAAAATCCACCTGGAAATAAGGCTTTATCGTTTCTATTACGGCGTCAAGTTTATCCTGCAAAACTTTTTTCTGTGCCGGATCGGTTGCCTGCTGTATTTGCTTTCGTAAGGCGGCAACGTTTTGTCCGGAGTATTTTTCCAGCAAATAATCCTCAGCCGGTGGGTTTAAATCGCCGCCCAGCAGTACGCGCACATTACCCATAACCAGTTTCAGCACTACAGAGTGCCCGTTTTTGGTACGGCCTACATTATCGCTATTCCCGGTTTTCGCTTTAAAATAACGCAGTGCCTGCATACCGTTCACTGATTCTGTAAACGGTGCCAGAATTTCAATATTTATCTTTGATGTTGTATGGAGATATTGAGGTTTTGTTACATCACCTTTTAAGGCAGCCTGAAAATGTATATCATTATTCTGCTTCAGTCCTTTTAGTAAGGTTCTTTCGTGTAAGGAGCCTTCACCCATTTGCTTTAAATGAGTTTTCATCTGCTCATCGGTAATTAACAGTTCTGTAATGTAGTTAATGCCGTTTTGCGGTACCGTAGCCCCCAGTTCATCAGCGCCCTCGCGCTGCACAATGCCGCTATGAAAAATATTTTTAAAAGTAAACTGTTGTAAATTATCAGGCTGCCGGGTAAACAGGTGCCCGAACCCCAAATAATGGTCGCTGTCAGGATGTGAAATAACGGCGTTCAGTTTTGGCGGCGCGTGTTGGCTGAATTTGGTATTAAAGCGCCATTGCAAAAAGCGGAACATGTTATCGCTGCCACCGGCATCAATCACAAAGTGTTCATCATCCGGTGTTACTACATGGCACCCGTCACCCTGGCCTACGTCAATAAAATTTACTTCAAGCACCCGGTCATGCCTTATCTTTGACTTTAGGATATAACCGGTACAGCTACGGCTCCGTACCTTGATGTACAGGTCTTTTTTAACGGTCTTTTCTACAAAAGAGCCATCGGTAGTTTTAAATACGCGGATATAGTCGCCAAAAAGCAGGTTTTTTAGATGCTTCCATTTGGTACCTTTGGCATCGGTAATTTCATCATATATTTTTACGGATGGATAAACGGCAAAGCCGCACCCATTTTTAAGTATTAATTGCTCGTTCATAATTGTATGATCTGATGGCGTGTTTAATTCGGTTAATACCTGTTATTTTTTAGTTGTCGCGGAATCCTTCCCATTATCATCATTTTTGCCTTCACCTCCCTGTGAGTCGGTGTTAGAGAAAAGTGATATGCCTACCGCGAGGCCAAACCAGGGCTTTCCTTGGTATTTCCAATCGCGGCCTAATGTACCCGGTATATAATCGGTGCCAATAAAAAGGCCTATCTGGAAATTATTGTGTGCATATAAAGCACCTACGTTTGCTGAAAATGCTGCGGAATTGCTGCTTGCCGGCGTAATACCGCTTTTAAGGCTGAGGCTGTCTGTACGAACGTTAGCTATGCCCAGTCCCATCAGGTAATTCAGGGAGTGCTTGGTTTTACCCTCTAACTGGTGCCGTAAACCAAATACAAAGCCGAGGTTAAGGCTCTCCTCATAACTGAAGTATCTGTTTTTTGAATCGCCCGTTCGTAGCTTTATAGGCAGCGTCATTACACCCCAGGTAAATTCGTTTTTACTGCCATAATAGGGTATGCAGGATGAACTGAATACCTCCGGTTTAATTACAAATTCCTTGTAGTTAGCCCATCTGCCAATATAGCCTTTGGTTTTGCTGAAATTATAAAGTTCCGATTTGTTTTTAACGCTATCAAAAAAAGCGGTGGTCTTTTCAGATTCTTTGTAATAGCGCCAAAAGGTAATTTTAATGTTGTGGGCACTGTCAAAGCCGGTAACAGTAAATTTGGTGTTCTTGCTTGCCCTGTATACAGCGGTATCAATAATGTGGTTGCTCTTGTCAACCCCGTAAACCTGAATAAAATCAGGCATAATGGTGTACATTTTACCGATGATCTCCTGGGCATGGCTGCCCTTGGCCATAATAGCCAAAATTAGCATAATGAGTAGTTTTCGCATTGTGTTTAAGGTTAGAAATAAAAAAATATAGTTATTGGTAAATTACCATGCCCGAAGCTTTGTAAGTTTCAACACATAGTTATATTATTATAAGAAAATGAAATATACAACAATCACTAAAAGATCATTAAGTGATTGATTTAAAGATCATTGGGGTGATGTAAATATAGTATATAACTATTTAATACAAATGTTTTTAAGAAAAAATATTTATCGGGATCATTCCATTTATGGGTAAAAACTATAAGTAGCCACAATGGTAAGCCCACAAACAAAAAAGTCCTTTATCTTTAGATAAAGGACTTTGATAATGTTAAATGCGGTAATGCTTAGCAACCGCCTGTTTGAGGGGCGCGTTTATAAATTATTTTGCTATCCCTTTCCACGTAGTCGGCCGTTACAATGGGGAATGAATATTTGGGTGCGTAAGATATGCCGTGGCTTTTGATGATGATTTTGTCGTTAACCTTGAGGCTGCGTAATCGCTTAAATTCATCATTAAAATTTAAAAAATTATTGTCAGACTTTTCAGGACCAAAACTGAGAATATAATCATCGTTGTTGATCTTTACCATCACGCCTAAACCTAATAATGAGCCCGGCGGAAGAGAAACAGAGGTTACAACTCCCTCCATGTTAGTATAATCAGTAATGTGCCTCCTTATTTTAGCAGCACCGGCAAATACTTTTTTACCTTCGGCAGAGGCTTTCCATTCTTTGAACTTTATTCCATCAGGCGTGCCCTCCCATTTCTTCCGTGCAGCTTCCCTTTCGGCAGCAGTGAGGGGCTTTGGGGTTGATTTTTTAAAAAGTTCATTTTTCATTTTACCATTGGCAAATACAAGTCCGCTTACCACAACCAGCGGTAACATCAGCGCATAAATAATTTTTTTCATATTTTTATGTTTTATCGAATTGATACGGCGAAACTACACTGATATCTTTTTATCCTAATAATCAGGATTGTAAATAAAAATGTAAACTTTGTAAATATAAATTTGACACTATGGCTGATAGCCAAAATCCGCTTTCCGTAAACCGCAAGTATCTGTTTGGATTGGTAATACTCTCGTTTATCGCTGTGGTAAGCGTTGCTTTCGGTTTTTCAGGCGGCGACGACTTCGACTTCGCGCGGAGAGAGGTTCTGCTCCGCAGGATAGGGCATGAAGTGCTGTTACAATCGGGCGATAGTACATCAAGGGTTTTACCGGTAAAAAAGATCTCGGAGAACGAATACCAGATCAGTTTTGAAAATAAACTCACCTTTAAACCTGCCCTCATGGCGAACACTGCCAGCCGTCTGCTGGCTAATGATCCGCTCTCCAAAGATTTTCTCGTTAGCGTTTTTAACCAGGGCACCAATAGTGTAGCTTATGGCTTCGCGATATCCAAAAACAAAAAAGATGATATTGTGCCATGCAAAGGAAGAAGGCAGCCCAGGGCAAATTACGTGATCGACGTTAAGTTTAAACCCACAGGTATAACCGCGATAAATAAGGCCTACGTTTTGGGCGGACTGCCGTTTTTAGCGCTTGTTGGCTTTATTTATTTCAGATCCGCAAAGCCTAAAAGTACATCTCTCAAAACCCCTGCTACTGATATATTAACTTTGGGCGCGGTACGGTTTGATGCCCGAAACCGCAAATTGATGATAGCCGGAAGGACGATAGACCTTACCGGAACCGAAACGCGCCTGCTCCTTATTTTAGCGCTGTCTCCAAACTGCACCATCGAGCGGAACCGCCTGCAAAAAGAGATATGGGAAGACGAAGGGGTTATTGTGGGCCGCAGTTTGGATATGTTCATATCAAAACTCAGAAAAAAGCTTGAACCTGATCCCAACATTAATATTGTGGTTGTACGAGGAAAAGGTTATAAACTTGAGGTTAGTGCTTAAAAGAAGAGAATAACCAATTATACAGTCCCAAAACCATATTCACTTATTATAATTAAAATTATTATAAGAAAAGGTTACGCGATAAGGGTGTAGGATCACCCCAATCTTGACTTGGTGGCCTGACTTTAAACAAGTCGTCAACCTGGAACTCTCTTGTATGTGTTCCAAAATCGGTATGAATAGAGACAGTTACAACACTACCTAATATTTGGCCAAGATTATGAGCCATTACTTTGACATCTATTGTATCTGTTTTTGCTGTTGCGTTAGGAAATAGTTTAGAAGAAACACTTTCGCTAATTATATAGTATCCATCCTGAACAGTTTCATAATAGGATTTTGTAATAAGTTCCCGTTTAATTTTAATTTCATAAGCGAACCCTTCAATAGATTTGCCAAAGATGTTCTTAAATCCAAATGTGACTTTGAATCCAATTTCCCTGTAAAGACCACCTGTGCTGCTCGAGTTATCTATTTTCACAGCGGGGTTTTCGATACTAATTACTTTCGTTGGATTGATAGCTTTAAAATCAGCAATCTGGACACTTTCAAGATTGGGTTTTTCAGCACCAACCTCAGAAAAAATGTATTTGTCTTTTTCAGACAGCTTGCGGTATAACGTTTCAAGCCCAATAGGAAGTGAAAGATCTATGATATCACGTCCCTGTAAACCAAATGGAATAATTTCATCGGAACGACCTTGAAAACTAACCAAGATGTATTTTTTTGGGTTTTTAGAAATATCGGATAACAGTAACTGGTATTCTTCTCCTACACCTCCAGTAAAAGTATCTGCCTTTTTTTTATATCCTTCAGAAAGTACAACAATGATTTTGGTGGTTCAACATTGCAATATGCATCATCTTTACAAAATTGGTAGCAGTTTCCTGTTGGCTAATCATTTTGTCAATCTTTGCATCATAACCATTCTTACGAAGGTGATCAGTAAATTCTAAAACCCTTAGTTCGTGTTCTTCATTATCCCAACTGTAGGAAATAAATACATCATCCATATTTATATTTCGCTTTAAATTCCGATCAATTGAAGCTATTTCTGAGTCCGCTTGATCCATATCCAAATTTACTACTTTATTCATTTGGCTTTGAACCTCTCTTTTTTCATTAAGCCATTCATTTACAAGGTCAACGTATACCCTATGTTGTTTGTATTTTTCCAACAGAGGTACGACCACATATTTAATGTGTCTTAAAAACAATTTGTGTCCGTTGGGATTTACTACAATAAATTTATTGTAGTGATGATTTAAAAGCAGCTCAATATCATAAGGCGGATTGGTTTTGTAGATCATATTGGCAAACAATCTGTCATAATCTCCGGCAACAGTATCACGTTTGATTGTGTGGTTGCTATATGATCGCTCACCATAATCATTGCGTTTAGGGATGCCGAATGTTGCCACATGCTGCTTTGGGCCAAGGTGTTTTAATTGAAAAGAATTGTCTGATAGATGCTCTTCCGTAGCTATATCATAAAATTGACGTAAATTTTCCAATTATCAAATGCATTCTATCATTAGATGAGTGTACAAAAATAACTTGGCTTATAGTGAGGAAGTGTTTAGAATACTTTGCATTGTATCCGACATATAAAGGTAATTAATTGATTGTTAAAAAGAAAGGGTTGCTTTTAAAAAGCAACCCTTTCGGAAACCGGACTAAAACCGATAAGTACCTGGGGCGGGAATCGAACCCGCACTCCTTTGACGGGAACAGGATTTTAAGTCCTGCGTGTCTACCAGTTCCACCACCCAGGCAGGTGATTAACCTTTTAAAAATAAATCCCTTCTGATTGAGAGAAGGGATTGGAGCGAAAGACGAGATTCGAACTCGCGACCCCGACCTTGGCAAGGTCGTGCTCTACCAACTGAGCTACTTTCGCATTTGTTTTGCTTACAATCGCTGTTCGTATTTCGTTCGTTGATTGTGGATGCAAAGATAGAGAGAAAACCATTTTACGCAAGCAAAAAGTGTAAATATTTTAAAGTTTTTTATAACTCGCTGTTTTTCAAAACTTCTAAAATTACATTGCTTTCAAAACCACGGCTTAAAGCGTATTGCTGTAGCTTGTAACGGCGTTTTAACGGGTGTTTTTCATTTACTGATGTCGCTTTTTTATCCAGCAAATGTTGTAAGGCGGCCATGTAATCATCCAGATCAATACCGGCCAGGGCTTTTTTTATCAATACCTCAGGCACCCGTTTCAGTTTCAGGCCTTGCTTTATTTTAATTTTACCCCAGTGCTTCTGGTTGAATTTGCCTTTGGCATACAGGCGTGCAAAGCGTTCCTCGTTCAAAAAATTCTCGGTGATCAACCGGCTGATCACGATCTCGATAATGCGCCCGGCAACGCCCCATTCATACATTTTATCGCGTACTTCCTGCTGCGAGCGCTCCTGGTAGGCGCAATACCGCATGGCTTTGGTAAGGGCGGTATTTTCGTCGGTAATTTTTATGGGGTTATCGCGTTCCATTTCAAAACCAAAATTCGTTAAATTTTCTTCTATTAACAGGAAATATAAGCAACTTAGCATTGTAATGTACAAAAGCCGATATACTACCGCCCAGGTTAAACAAATATTAAACGCTACAGGTGATGTAGTTAACGATAACCACATCAGCCTGTTACTTACCGATAGTCGCCGCATCAGCAACCCGTCCGGCGGATTATTCTTCGCCCTTAGTGGCAGGCGTAACGGGCACGAATTTGTGGCTGAGGCTTACAACGCCGGCGTGCGCGATTTTGTGCTAAGCGCCAAACCACAAGGTTATTTCCCTGAAGCTAATTTGCTGATAGTTGATGACGTATTAGCTGCATTGCAACATTTGGCGGCGCAGCACCGTGCCGCGTTTAACTTACCGGTAATTGGCGTAACCGGCAGCAACGGTAAAACCATTGTAAAGGAGTGGTTATATCAACTCATGTCGCCCGATAAAAATGTTGTACGTAATCCTAAAAGTTATAATTCGCAGATAGGGGTGCCGCTATCGGTATGGCAAATCAATGAAAAAAATGATCTGGGTATATTTGAAGCAGGTGTATCAACCACAGGCGAGATGGATAAGCTGGAAGCCATCATCCAACCCGAAATAGGTGTGCTTACCCACCTTGGCTCGGCGCACGACGAAGGCTTTGCTGACCGCGATGAAAAGGTGGCCGAAAAGCTTCGGCTGTTTAAAAATAGCCGTTTGATGGTATACAATTACGAGCAAATGCTCGATCATAAAAAACTGATCGCCACGCCGCAAACTTTTATTTGGAGCCGCAAGTTCAACCAGGCCGATCTGTATGTTTTTAGTGAAGTGGTGATCGCCAAAAACTATTACATGCGGGCCGTATTTAAGGGTGCAGAAATTGAATGCATCATCCCTTTTCGTGACGAGGCATCAATTGAAAACGCTATCATATGCTGGGCAACTATGCTCGCACTGGGTTATGATCCGGCTGTTGCCGATGACCGCCTGGAGCGCTTGGCACCGGTAAGCATGCGCCTGGAGTTAAAGAACGGTATAAACGATTGCTCAATTATTGATGATACCTATAACTCCGATATCCAATCCTTAGAGATCGCGCTTAACTTTTTGAGCCAGCAAAATCAGCATCAAAAAAAGACGCTCATCCTGTCGGATATCTACCAGTCGGGTTTGCAGCAAGATGTGCTGTACAGGCAAGTGGCCGAACTGGTGAAAGCACGCAAAGTTGATAAATTTATCGGCATAGGCACGGCAATATCAAGCTATCGCGATGAGTTTGAGGTAGCCGAAAAACAGTTTTACCCGGATACCACGAGCTTTTTAGCAAAGCTGCAAACCCAGCAATACCGTAACGAAACCATATTGGTAAAAGGTTCGCGCAGTTTTGAGTTTGAGCGCATCAGCAGGGTATTTGTGCAAAAGGCGCATGAAACGGTGATGGAGATCAACCTGAACGCCATGCTGAACAATCTCAACTATTACCGTTCAAAACTTAAGCCCGGCGTTAAAGTAATGGCCATGGTTAAGGCCTTTTCGTATGGTAGTGGTACTTACGAGCTGGCCAATGTGCTGCAATATAACAAGGTTGATTACCTGGCCGTAGCTTATGCTGATGAGGGGGTATCCTTACGGCAGGCAGGCATCAGCTTACCTATTGTAGTGCTGAATACCGAGGTAGGCGCATTTGAAAAGCTGACCAGTTTTAAACTCGAGCCGGTTATTTACAGTTTCGGTTTGTTTGATGAGTTTATTAAATACGTGCAGGATAGTAATATTTTTAACTACCCCGTACACATCAAAATAGATACCGGTATGCACCGCCTTGGCTTTGAGGGTTTTGAGGTAGAAACATTGTGCGATATGCTGGAGGAGAATCCTTATGTAAGGGTGCAATCGGTATTTTCGCACCTGGTAGCGAGTGATACCGCGGAACACGACCTGTTTACCCAAAAGCAGATCAATTTATTTGAGAAGGCTTATATTGAAATAGAGTATGCACTGGGCTATAAGGTAATTAAACACATCTGTAATACTTCAGGCATAACCCACTGGCCGCAGGCGCAGTATGATATGGTGAGGCTGGGCATCGGCCTTTATGGTGTTGATGGTGCCATACCTGCCGATGAGGGTGTGCTTCAACCTATCGCGACGTTAAAAACAAGTATATCACAAGTAAAAAAAATGCCGGCAGGCGAAACCGTGAGTTATATGCGTAACGGCAGTTTAGCTAAAGACGGAAGAATAGCCACCGTGCGTATCGGTTATGCCGATGGTTACCTGCGCGCTTTCGGCAACGGGGTAGGGTGTATGCTGGTAAATGGAGTGCTGGCGCCAACGGTAGGCAATATTACCATGGATATGTGTATGATCGACGTGAGCCAGGTGGAGGTAAAGGAGGGCGACGAGGTGATCGTTTTTAACGACAAGCTACGCATCGAGGAATTGGCCAAACAGATAGGCACCATCCCTTATGAAATACTTACCAATATTTCGCAAAGGGTTAAAAGAGTGTATTTTTACGAGTGATTTGTTACTTAGCTCTACGATATGAAAAAATTATTCGGTGCCATATTAAACTACTTTATCAAAGGCCTGCTGGTGGTAGTGCCTTTGGGTGCCGCGTTTTTTTTGATTTATTGGGCGGTATCAAGTATTGATAACGCGCTTAATCTGAGCGATGTATTCTGGACGGATAAGCACGGCAAACCCATTTATATACCCGGCCTGGGTATTTTAAATGTACTGGTTATTATTTTTATAGCAGGGGTGCTGGTAACCAACGTAATAACCGACCCAATAAAACGCTGGATGAGCCGCTGGCTTAACCGCTTGCCCTTATTTAAGTTTCTATACTCATCCATTAAAGATTTAACCGAGGCTTTTGTGGGCGAAGAAAAGAAATTCAGCGAGCCGGTACTGGTTGAAGTTAATGAGTTCGGCCTGAAAAAGATAGGCTTCCTGGTAAAAAAGGATCTGAGTTCTATTGACCTGCCGGGCGAGGTTGCGATTTATTTTCCTTTATCATATTCTTTTGCCGGACAGGTAGTTATCGTCCCGAATGATAAAGTAAAACCTATAAACAGGAGCGCTGCCGAGGTAATGAAATTCGTGGTGTCCGGTGGTGTGAGCGGGTTAGACGATCATCATAAAAAGCATTAAACAAACGCATCATTGCCAAACTAACCGAAAAATTTATACATTCGGATGTTAACAGGTAATCTCTAAAAACAGCATCTGCATGGAACCCGGAATACTGCTTTCTTTTATCATTGGGTACTTTTTAGTACTGATAGTTATATCGTGGCTTACCTCGCGCAACTCAGCCGATAACGATACCTTTTTTGTGGCCAACCGCAACTCCAAATGGTACCTGGTAGCATTTGGCATGATCGGCACCGCGCTAAGCGGGGTAACGTTCATATCCGTGCCGGGTAAGGTAGGTGCCGCCAGTGGCGACCAGTTTGCATACTTTCAGTTTGTGCTGGGTAATGCCGTAGGTTTCATCATCATTGCAACCGTATTGCTGCCCTTATATTACAGGCTTAAACTCACCTCTATCTACAGCTATATTGAAGGTGCTTTAGGTACCTGGAGCTATAAAACTGCCGCGGGCATATTCTTGATTAGCCGTACCATCGGTTCGGCGTTCAGGTTGTATCTGGTAGTAATCGTTTTACAGCGTTTTATATTTGATGCTTACCACATACCATTCGCCGCTACCGTACTGATTTGCCTGCTGTTAATATGGTCGTATACTTTTAAAGGCGGCTTAAAAACCATTATTATAACCGATAGCCTGCAAACGCTGTTCCTGGTATCGTCGGTGTTTTTGTCTATTTACTTTATTTGCGATAGCCTGGACATGACCATCTTCCAGGCTGCCGACGAGATAGCCAAAAGCAGCTATTCCAAAATATTTTTCTTTGAAGATTTCATGAGCAGCCACTTCCACTTCAGCAAACAATTTTTGGGTGGTTTATTCATTACCGTAGCCATGACCGGGCTGGATCAGGACTTGATGCAAAAGAACCTCAGCCTTAAAAACATCCACGAGGCACAAAAAAACATGTTCAGTTTTACCAGTGTTTTTGTGGTGATTAACATCTTCTTTTTATGTGTCGGCGCTTTGCTGTACATCTATGCCGCTAAAAACGGTGTAACGGTCGAAAAAACAGATTACCTGTACCCAACCATAGCCCTCAACTACCTGGGTTTGGCACCGGCTATTGTATTTATGCTGGGCTTAACGGCGGCGACTTTCGCTACTACCGATTCGGCACTTACCGCACTTACTACATCCTTCTGTGTGGATTTTTTGAACTTTAACAAAAAGGCCGACATCAACAGTAAAAAAATGGTGGCATTAAGGCATTATGTGCATATCGCTTTTTCAGGGTTAATGTTTTTAACTATCATCATTTTCAACTCTATAAATAACGATGCCGTGGTGAGCGCCATATTCAAGGTGGCATCATACACTTACGGGCCTTTATTAGGGTTGTACTCTTTCGGCCTGTTTATGAGTGGCAGGCAGGTTAATGATAAGCTGGTGCCTTTTATCTGCCTTATTTCACCCGCTATCTGTTTTTACCTGAGCACCAATTCGGCCGCCCTGTTTAATGGTTATGTTTTTGATAACGAACTCATCATTGTGAACGGACTCATTACCTTTACCGGCCTGCTGCTTACCTCCAGGGCTAAAACAAAAGTAGCCGCCTTGTAATTATAACTTCGAAAAAATATATATGTGATTATGACTGGTGATGATAAAATAAGAAACGCCTTTGAGAACAAGAACTGGCCCGAAGTTAAGGTAACCGACTCGTGGCAAATATTTAAAATAATGGCCGAGTTTGTGGATGGATTTGAAAAGCTGGCCCGTATTGGCCCGTGCGTATCCATCTTTGGTTCGGCACGTACCAAAACCGATCATCCTTATTACGGCCTTGCCGAAGATATTGCCAGCCGCCTTACCGAACGTGGTTACGGTGTAATAACAGGCGGCGGTCCCGGTATTATGGAAGCCGGCAACAAAGGCGCTTACGAAGCAGGTGGTAAATCCGTAGGGTTAAATATTGAGTTGCCCTTTGAGCAATTCCATAACAAATACATCGACCGTGATAAGCTGCTTACGTTCGATTACTTTTTTGTGCGTAAAGTAATGTTCATGAAGTATTCGCAGGGTTTCATTATTCTGCCGGGTGGCTTTGGCACCATGGATGAATCATTCGAGGCGATCACCCTGATACAAACCGGTAAGATAGCTCGTTTTCCCATCGTGTTTGTGGGGCGCGATTACTGGAAGGGATTGTTTGACTGGGTAGAGGAGAAGATGCTGAACCAGGAGAACAACATTAGCCCGGATGACCTGAACCTGTACCGTGTGGTTGATACGGCTGAGGAAGCTACCGAACACATCTTCAGGTTCTACGACAAGTATATGTTGAAACCGAACTTTTAATTATAAAAAGAGCGATAGTTGCCTATCGCTTTTTTTATGTGTTGTATGCTACCGGTAATTACTTGCCTGTAGAAATGGCTTTTGAGTTGATACCGGCTTTGGCGGCTGTAGGGCTGACCAGCATATCTACCATGCTGCTTACCTCGTTCAGTACGCCTTCATCTGTACCAGAAAAACCTACGTGTTTAAAGCGGATATTACCGGTTTGGTCGATCACAAACTTGGTTGGTATACCTGATACGTTGAATGACGATACCACTTTTGACTGGCGGCCATCACTTCCTTTTTCATCTAACAAAACATGGAAAGTGTATTTGTTATCAGCAATAAACTTTTTAACGCCGGGTACAAAGTTATCACCGCTTTCCCAGGTATCAATAAACAGGAATTTCACGTTAGGGTTGTCCTTGTATTTATTAACAGCTAACTGCATACCCGGGAAGGATGCCTTGCACGGGCCGCACCAGGTAGCCCAAAAATCAATGATCACCACTTTCCCTTTCAGGCTGGCCAATGATACTTCTTTACCATCAAAATCCTTTAAAGCGAAAGCAGGCGCGGTTTCATTGATCATGGTTTTGGCCAGTTCTTCACGGGCTTTTTCTTTCGCGGCTTTATCAAACGCGCCAACATAAGCGTCGAAGCCGGTTTCGCTGCCTTTTTGCTTTACGTAGATCTTTTTTAGTTCTTCGCGCAGGGCGCTTGAGCCTTTACCGTCTTGTAATGATTTTTCAATGATTTCCTTAGCTTTATCCGTTTTTCCGCTTGCTGACAGGATCAGGGCATAATGCTCCGTGATCTCCGCATCAGGGGTAGGGGTGCTATCGTAAACCATTTGCTGATATTTTAAGGCCTCAGCATAATTACCTTGTTTATATTTAATAAAGGCATAAGTATCGGCATACATGTTATAGGATGCGCGGTTGTTGGCCTTTGCCTGTTTTACCGACTGGAAAGGAGCCGGTTTTGGATTAGCATAAGCGGCATCTAATAAATCTAACGATTGCTTTGAGTATTTTTCGGCCTGCTCAAGGTTAGTGCCTTTTTCGGCCATTGGCCAGGCCACGTTATTTAACGCACCTGCAAGGCCCGATTTATCTTTCATTTGCGCGGCATATTTTTGATAGCCTGCATCATTTCCGGCCTGTAAGTAGGCTGATGCCAATTGCATCCTATAGTTATCTATAAGGGTTGCGTTATCCTTATTTTCAGGATATTTAGCCAGGTAGGCGTTAAATGATGCTTCCTTTTTAGCCGGATCTTTTTCCATATTGAAAGCCATGCCTTCCTCGTTCTTAGCAAGCTCACCTTTAGGGAATTTAGCTTTAATAATGGCGTTAACTGAATCAGCCTGTGTTTTTTTACGCTGACGGGCATACCAGTTGCTCAGGGTCAGCAAGTCTTTTTCATCCTTGCTTTTGCCTAAAGCGGCTATCTTGCTGTCAATTATTGTTTTGTTAGCTTCATCTTTAGTAGATGATAAGGCGGCAAGATAATTCAGCAGGTGTTCTTTTTCACTTTTAGGATAGGCGGCAAACTCTTTTTTATAAAGCTCGTTAGCCCTCGCTATACTTGCGGGTATTTTAGCAAAATAATCACCCATGCCTGTTTGTATGAGGTATGCCTCATTAGCATAAGCGCCTTCAACAGGCTTACCGCCTTTGTAAACCTCGTATATATATCCCTTACCATCGTTATTGTCAATATTTTGGCCGTTAGCCAGGCGTACATAAAAAGCGGTAGCGGTGGCAGGTACGGTAAACTCGCCTTTAAATAGTTTGCCATCCTGAGTAAGGTCAACATCGCTCACCGAGTAGGTTTTCTCTAAAAAATGCACGGTGGCTTCCGGTTTGCCGCCCAGGTTTGCGCCGGTAGTATCGTATGTAAAAGTGATTTTTTGATTTGCCGCGGGATTTGATACCGATAATTTCATTCGTTCAGCGGTTTGCGCGAAGGTGCTTTGCGCCAGCAGGGGGAGCAGCAAAGCGGATAAGAGTTTAAAGTTTTTCATGATAACTATAATTTTAGTGAATCTAAAAATTATATAATTAATAACCAAAAATTTAATCGATACTTCATTACTTTGCACAATGGAAAAATCTGCAACGCAAAACCAGCAGCGTGGTTTACTATTTATATTTATAACGTTGCTGGTTGATGTTATTGGTTTAGCTATCGTAATCCCGGTTTTCCCTAAACTTATTGAAAAGCTGATACACGGTAATGTAAGCCAGGCATCAGGTTATGCAGGCTGGTTACTGGTGGCTTACTCCATTATGCAGTTTTTGTTCTCGCCGGTAATTGGCAACCTGAGCGATAAATATGGCCGCAGGCCGGTGCTGCTTATTTCATTATTGGGTTTTAGTGTTGATTATTTGTTTTGCGCCTTTGCGCCAACTATAGGCTGGCTATTTTTGGGGCGGGTAATTGCCGGTATTACTGGTGCCAGTTTTACTACCGCGTCTGCCTATATAGCCGATGTTAGCGCCCCCGAAAAACGTGCCCAAAATTTTGGCATGATCGGCGTGGCTTTCGGTCTTGGTTTTATCATCGGGCCGGTATTAGGTGGCATACTGGGTAAAATAGATACCCATTATCCGTTTTACGCGGCAGCGGCACTGGCATTACTGAATGCGCTGTACGGCTATTTTATATTACCCGAATCATTAAGTAAAGAAAACCGCCGCGAGTTTGATATTAAACGGTCAAACCCGATGGGCTCCTTATTGCAGCTCAAAAAATATCCATCAGTTGTAGGTTTGGCGCTGTGCCTGTTCATTGTATATTTTGCCGGTCATGCCGTGCAAAGCGTGTGGACTTATTATACCATCGAAAAGTTTAAATGGAGTGAAGACCTGATCGGCTATTCATTAGGCTTTATCGGTTTGATGATCGCCATAGTACAAGGCGGATTGATCCGCATCACCATACCTAAGCTGGGGCAGGAGCGGAGTATATGGATAGGGCTGTTGCTGTACGCTATTGGCATGTTATTGTTTGGGCTGGCCAATGAAAGCTGGATGATGTTCGCTTTCATGATCCCTTACGCCCTGGGCGGTATTGCCGGCCCCGCTTTGCAGGGCATCATGACCAGCGAGGTGCCGCCTAATGAACAAGGCGAACTGCAAGGCGGCTTAACCAGCTTAATGAGCCTGAGCTCCATATTCGGCCCGCTGTTCATGACGCAGATCTTCTCCTATTTTACATCCGGAAACGCGCCCATTCACTTACCGGGCGCGCCGTATTATGTGGCATCGGCACTCATGTTACTGAGTGTTTGGCTGGCCGTGCGCAGCTTTAAAAACGTACATAATCATAATAAGCAAGTTGAAGTTATGGTTCCCGAATAATATTACATTCGGCTTGCCGCAGGCCATTAATATGGAGAAAAAGCTTGGCTTAAATTAGCTATTTTTGCAGGATGAATTTTTCTTCAAAACTGCTGGAAGATGCTGTTGCAGAATTTGCCAAACTGCCGGGTGTAGGTCAAAAAACCGCGCTGCGTTTGGTATTGCACCTGCTTAATCAGGATAAACCGGAAGTAGAGAAATTCAGCCGCAGCATTAGCAAGCTGCGTAATGAAATACAGTTTTGCCGGGTTTGCCACAATATTTCCGACACCAACATCTGCGAGATCTGCGCGTCGCACAAGCGGGATAAAAGCCTGGTTTGCGTGGTTGAGGATACCCGCGATGTGATGGCTATTGAAAACACCAACCAGTACAATGGTATATACCATGTTTTGGGCGGACTGATATCACCGATGGATGGCATCGGTCCATCAGATCTGCAAGTAGATACCCTGGTTGAACGCCTGGGCACAGGTGAGGTAAAGGAGATCATTTTCGCGCTGAGTGCCACCATGGAAGGAGATACTACTATCTTCTATCTTAATAAACGTGTAAAACATTTAAATATAACTATCTCAACCATCGCCCGTGGCATAGCTTTTGGTGGTGAATTAGAATACGTGGATGAAATAACGCTTGGCCGGTCCATTGCTACGCGCGTTCCGTATGAAAATTCGCTAACCCGGTAGTTATGAAGTTATCCGTAATAATAGTTAATCACAACTTATGTATGTGGTTAAGGCAGTGTATTAGTTCTTTAATAGCTGCCCGTGATGGTGTTGATTGTGAAGTACTTGTGGTTGATAATGCATCTGCTGATAAGTCGGTAGAGATGGTGGAGTCAAAATTTCCGGATGTACGTATCATAGCTAACGACAGAAACGAAGGCATTGCCAGGGCATTGAATCAGGCTATAGAATCATCAACAGGGGAGTATGTTTTTCTGGTCAGCCCAGATACAATAGTGAGCAAAGACACCCTGGTTAAGGTAATTGATTTTATGGATAGCCACACGGATGCAGCCGGTTCAAGCATACGCATGGTTACGCCGCAGGGCAATTTTATCCGTTCATCAAAATACGGACTTACCCGCAAATGGAACCTACTGCTTAAATGGGCAGGCCTGTCAAAATATTTTGCCAAATCGCGCATAACCTCTTTAAATTATTCGCAGCCGGATGAATTTGAAACCGCCGAGATCGATGTGCTCAACCGTTCGGCCATGCTGCTGCGCCGGTCGGCACTAAATAAGGTGGGTTTGTTTGATGAGCGTTTTACCATGTTTGGTTACGATGTAGATCTGTCCTTCCGGCTAAAGGTTGAGGGTTTTAAAAACTACTATTTTCATAAAACCTACGTAATCAACTTTAACATTAAGCCGGTTCAAAAATACACGTTCAGTTATCTTAAATATTATTACGGGGCAATGTTCGCGTTTATCTCAAAGTACCTGTTTGAGACACCAAAACTTACTTTAGGAATGCCCGTTAAAACACTGTATACACCCAAGTACGAAATTGAGCAATAAAAAAAGCGGCTGTGTGATTCACACAGCCGCTTTTTTATCAAGGATAAAATTAACCGTTAATTACTTCGCCGCCGTTAACGTGCAATATCTGGCCGGTGATGTATGATGCATCATCAGATGCGAGGAATACATAAGCAGGGCCAACTTCGGATGGTTGCCCGGCACGGCCAAGCGGCACATCCTGCCCGAATTTCGAGATCTTTTCTTCGTCAAATGTTGATACGATCAGCGGTGTCCAGATCGGGCCTGGTGCTACACCATTCACACGTATCTTTTTCTCGGCCACGCTTGTCGCCAACGACCGAGTGAAGGTGGTTATGGCACCCTTAGTTGATGAATAGTCGATCAACCCCGGCGATGAGCGGTATGCGGTTACCGATGTGGTGTTAATAATAGTGTCACCCTCTTTTAGATATTCCAGCGCGGCCTTTGCAAAGTAAAAGTAAGCGAATATGTTGGTGCGAAAAGTGGTTTCCAGTTGCTCATCGCTAATGTTCTTAACATCCTCCTGCGGAAATTGCACGGCGGCATTATTTACCATAATGTTGAGCTTGCCCAATTCGTCAACAGTTTGTTTTACTGCGTTCGCGCAAAACGAGCTATCCTTTACATCGCCTTTAATCAATAAGCATTTACGACCTGCTGCTTCTACCAGTTGTTGGGTTTCTTTAGCATCGGCATCTTCATCAAAGTAAACAATGGCTACATCAGCACCTTCTTTAGCATAATGTACGCTTACGGCACGGCCAATGCCGCTATCGCCGCCGGTAATCAGGGCTACTTTGCCGTTCAGCTTATTGGCAGGTTTGTAGTTGCTGCTGATATATTCCGGCTTTGGGTTCATTTCCTGTTCGATACCAGGTTGGTGCTGTTGCTTTTCACCAGGTGAAAATGATGTTGGTTTGTTTTCCATAGTCTATGTTTTGTTCTACCAGAACAAATAGATCAGGATTGAGTTTCCTTTAAATAAAAAATATTAATTATAAATAGTTGTTTTGATGTTTCAGGACTATTCAGATTATTTTTATAAAAATTGCTTTTCAAAAAAATATTTACATATTTGTGCTGTAATGAAAACGACAATATTAAACAACAACTGGTGGTGGCTTAACGAGTAATCGTAAGGCAATTCCGTTTTTGTTTTTTTTAAATAATATTCAGAAGGGTTGCCACAAGGCAACCCTTTTTTGTTGGCACATGAAACAGATATTAAATTATTTATTTGAGCATAAAACCTTTAGCCGCGAGCAGTCAAAAGAAATTCTGACCGACATAGCGCAGGGTAAATACAATACATCGCAAATGGCCGCGTTCATGACGGCTTACTGCATGCGCAGCATTACCGTGAGCGAGCTGGAAGGCTTTCGTGATGCAATGCTGGAGCTTTGTCTGCCGGTGGATATAGAGCATGACACGCTGATTGACCTTTGCGGTACCGGCGGCGATGGTAAGGATACCTTTAACATATCGACCCTGGCCTCCTTTGTAGTGGCAGGGGCGGGTTATAAGGTAGCCAAGCACGGTAATTACGGCGTATCCTCGGGCTGTGGTTCATCAAATGTGATGGAGTACCTGGGCTATCAATTTACCAGTGATATGGATACCCTGAAACGTAATGTTAACGTGGCTAACATTTGCTTTTTGCATGCCCCGCTGTTTCACCCGGCCATGAAAACCGTTGCGCCCATCCGCCGCGAGTTGGGGGTGAAAACATTTTTTAACATGCTGGGTCCGCTGGTTAATCCGGCAAAGCCGAAAAACCAGTTGGTAGGTGTTTTTAACCTGGAACTGGCAAGGGTGTATGCTTATTTATACCAGCAATCAAAAGCAAAATACACCATTGTAAACGCGTTGGATGGTTATGATGAGGTATCATTAACGGGCGATTTTAAAACTTTTTCTGCCGATGGCGAAAAGATAAATGATATCGAAAGCCTTGGCTTTGAACGTTTGGATGCGGCCGAAATAGCAGGCGGGCACACCGTTGCCGATTCGGCAGCTATATTTACCGGCGTACTTAACGGGGCTGGTACGGCAGCTCAAAACAATGTAGTATTATGCAATGCGGCACTGGCTATACGGACTATCCATCCCGAAAAAAGCTTTGCTGATTGTTACTACGAAGCCGAAGAAGCTTTACATAGCAAGCGCGCACTTAATAGTTTTAAACAGCTAATTGAAAACTAAAGGTGAAGATCAAAGTTTGCGGTTTAAAGGAGCCCGGTAATATTGCCGAAATAGCGGCATTGCAACCCGACTATATGGGTTTTATATGTTACGAAAAATCGCCGAGATATATAGATAGACTCGAGGCGGAGGCTTTAAATCAGGTATCCGAAAGCATTATCAGAACTGGTGTTTTTGTTAATGAAGAGGCCGAGCAGATCAATGCGCTGATCGAAAAATATAAGTTTAAAGCCATCCAGCTACACGGCAGCGAAACACCTGAATTTTGCGCCTTGTTTAAGGGTAGGGCACAGGTAATAAAGGCTTTTGGTATTGATGCTGATTTTGATTTCGATACCCTAAAACCTTATGAAAAGGTGGTTGATGTATTTTTGTTCGATACCAAAACCGCGGCACATGGCGGCTCGGGCAAAACGTTTGATTGGCAGGTGTTAAGTAACTATACGTTGGATGTACCTTTCTTCCTTTCGGGCGGTATCGGTTTAGAGAACCTGGAAGAAGTGGAAAAAGTTGATCATCCGCAGTTAGCGGGACTTGACCTCAACAGCCGGTTTGAACTATCGCCGGGAAATAAAGATATAAACAAGCTGAAACAGGCTTTTGAAATAATTAAGCAACTATAATGCACATGAAATACGGAGTTGATGAACATGGTTACTACGGCGATTTTGGCGGAGCTTACATTCCCGAAATGCTGTACCCCAATATTGAGGCGTTGCGCGCGCAGTACTTAAAGGTACTGGATGATGATGATTTTAAAGCGGAGTATGACCAGTTACTAAAAGATTACGTTGGCCGCCCTTCGCCGCTATACCTTGCCAAACGCTATTCAGAAAAATATGGCGCTAATATATTCTTCAAACGTGAAGATCTGAACCATACCGGCTCCCACAAAATAAACAATGCCGTAGGGCAAATATTACTTGCCGAACGCCTGGGCAAAAAGCGTATAATCGCTGAAACCGGCGCGGGGCAACATGGCGTTGCAACGGCTACCGTTTGCGCCTTAAAGGGGCTTGAGTGTGTGGTATACATGGGCGAGATTGATATGGAGCGCCAGGCACCAAACGTTGCCCGTATGAAGATGCTGGGCGCTAAGGTGGTACCTGCCACATCAGGCAGTAAAACCTTAAAGGATGCTACAAATGAAGCTTTGCGCGACTGGATAGGCAACCCGGAAGATACGCACTACATCATTGGCTCGGCAGTAGGGCCGTACCCATACCCGGAAATGGTGGCCAAGTTTCAATCGATCATATCTTATGAAACAAAAAAACAATTGCTGGAGCAAACCGGCAGCGAATTGCCGCAATATGTGTTGGCCTGCGTAGGCGGCGGCAGTAATGCTATCGGTATGTTCTATAATTTTCTGGATGATGAATCGGTGAGGCTGATAGCGGTTGAGGCAGCGGGTAAGGGTGTTGAAACCGGCCACTCGGCTGCTACCACCTCGTTAGGTAAAGAGGGGGTATTGCATGGTACCCGTACAATTTTAATGCAAACAGAGGACGGGCAGGTGGTTGAACCTTATTCTATCTCTGCCGGACTGGATTACCCAGGCATAGGCCCGCAGCACGCCCATTTGTTTAAAGTAAACCGTGCCGAATACGTAAGCGCGACAGATGATGAGGCGTTGAATGCCGGTTTATTAGCCTGCCAGTTAGAAGGCATCATCCCGGCAATTGAAAGTGCCCACGCGTTGGCGCACCTCGAAAAAATGACCTTTAACCCCGGCGATAACGTGGTGATCTGCCTGTCGGGCCGTGGTGATAAAGATCTGGATACGTACATAAAGCACTTTGGATATTAATTAGTCCATAGTCCATGGTCGATAGTCAATGGTGGCTATGGACTATGGTCTATCGACCATCGACTAAACACATGAACCGTTTACAAACTCTTTTCGCGAATAAAAAAAGTAACCTGCTGTCTATCTATTTTACGGCAGGGTACCCTGAACTGAACACTACGCTTGATATTGCTGAGGCACTGGAAAAAGCCGGGGCTGATTTCCTGGAGATCGGTTTTCCTTACTCTGACCCGGTGGCAGATGGGCCGACCATTCAGAAAAGTTCAGAAAAAGCACTGGAAAACGGCATGACGCTGAATGTATTATTTGAGCAATTAAAGCAACTGCGTGAACTTGTTAATATCCCGGTTTTGCTGATGGGCTACATCAACCCGATAGTGCAATATGGCATCGAACGTTTCTGTAAAAAAGCTGCCGAAGTAGGGGTGGACGGCGTGATCGTACCTGACCTACCTATTTACGAGTACGAAAAGCTTTATGCTGATACCTTTAAGCAGAACAACCTGAGCAATATATTCCTGGTAACACCCAATACCAGTGAGGAACGTATCCGCAAGATAGACGGGCTGAGCAACAGTTTTATTTACCTGCTGTCATCGTCATCCATAACCGGCAGTACGTTAAATGTATCAACTTCTATTGAGGATTATTACCAGCGGATAAAAGAGATGGAGCTCGCTAACCCGACTATCATTGGTTTTGGTATATCAAACAATGCATCCTACACCAAGGCTTGCGAGTATGCCAACGGCGCAATTGTAGGCAGCGCGTTTGTTAAACACCTGGCCACAGATAATTACCTGCAAACCATCCCTGATTTCATTAATAACATCCGGCCGAAATCATAGATACAGGTCGAGGTCGCCTTTGCCTTCGCGGATCACTTCAAAGTCGCCCGAGGTGCAGTCGACAACGGTAGAGGCCAGGTTGCCGCCATATCCGCCGTCGATCACCAGGTCAACCAGATCCTCGTATTTCTCGTGGATCAGTTCCGGGTCGGTGGAGTATTCCATGATCTCATCCTCATCCTTAATAGAGGTCGACAGGATGGGGTTACCTAACAGGCGCACAATTTCGCGGGCAATGCTGTTATCAGGCACACGTATACCCACTGTTTTTTTGTTGGAGCTTAGTAACTTAGGTACTGCATGGCTCGCGTTAAAAATAAAGGTAAACGGGCCAGGCAGCGCCTTTTTTAATACCCGGAAAGTGGTATTGTCGATAGGCTTGATATAGTCGGATATATGGCTCAAATCATAACATATAAATGAAAAGTTGGCTTTCTCCGGCTTAATGTTACGCAGGCGTGCAATACGCTCAATAGCTTTATGATTGGTGATATCGCAACCCAAACCATAAACGGTATCAGTAGGGTAAATGATGATGCCCCCTTTACGCAGCACCTGCACCACCTGTTCAATAGTGCGCTCGTTAGGGTTTTCGGGATATATTTTAAGTAACATTTTATTATTAATAATGAGCGTATTGAAACTCTTGAGCAGTTTCGGCAAAAGTACTCAATTATTAAACGGCTGCATTCATTTACTGTTTTGCGGAAGTCAACTTTTAGTGAGCCGCTATAGGTTGTTTTCAGTTAGGAGTACTATCAATTAAAAAGCATCGTGTTACCGATGCTTTTTAAGTTAAGCTTGAAGCCTGTTTTCTACGGGGTCTATCAGTTGGGTATAATCAACTTCAAGGGCATCAGCTATTAAAAACAACCTGTCTAAACTTATTTTTGAATAGCCAAGCTCGATTTTACTGTAGGCATTTTGCGAAATATTAATTTTCATGGCTACATAGTCCTGCGAATAATTACGCGCTTCACGTATCTTCCTGATATTGGCAGCTACAAATTTGGTTTTGGAATGCATAAGTTTAATTCCGTTTTTATTTATAATGGTAATTAAATTAACTACGAGATAATAAGCCGGATGGATTTTGAATAACTATTAAATGTAGATAGCTCACTTTTACAGGCGATAAAAAACTTAAAAAGCTATCTTTGCCACCGGCGATGAATGATGACACGGAAATATATCCTACCCCGGTAACTACACCCCAAAAAAGTATCTATACCCTGCAATTTGGCTTGCTGTGTTTAAGTTCCCTGTTGTTTTCGGCCAGCTTTAATATGCTGATACCGGAGCTGCCGGCTTACCTGAGCAGTTTGGGCGGCGCGGAATACAAGGGATTGATCATTGCCTTATTTACACTTACCGCCGGTATATCCAGGCCATTCAGTGGTAAGTTTACCGATACTATTGGCCGTGTGCCCATCATGGCTGTTGGCTCCGTTGTTTGTTTTATATGCGGGTTTTTGTACCCGTTGCTGGCTACCGTTAGCGGCTTTTTATTTTTACGGCTGATACATGGTTTTTCTACAGGTTTTAAGCCAACCGCTACCGCAGCTTACGTTGCGGATATTATACCGCAAAGCCGCTGGGGCGAAGCGCTGGGCATACATGGCTTGTGTTTTAGTACAGGCATGGCCATTGGCCCTGCAATAGGCAGTGCCATAACGTTATATTACTCTATTAATGTGTTGTTCTACAGTTCATCGGCACTGGCATTAATGTCTATAATTATACTGATGAATATGAAGGAAACACTAAAGCCGAAACAACGCTTCAGCATGTCCCTGTTCCGCATATCAAAAAGTGATATTATCGACAGGCACGTTATCCCGGCAGGGGTAGTTACTTTAATATCCTACATGCCGTATGGCGCTATACTCACATTAATTCCTGATTGGTCAAAGCATTTAGGCATCGCCAATAAAGGCCTGTTCTTTATGGTATTTACCATCGCCTCGCTGCTTATCCGTTTTATAGCCGGAAAGGTATCTGACAGGCATGGGCGTGTTAACGTGATCCGGGCGGGTATAGCTATCATTACGGTATCGTTAATAGTGGCGGGCTTTGGTACCACGCCATTTGTGTTGATGACCGGTGCGGTGTTATTTGGTATTGGCTCGGGCATTGCCTCACCGGCCATTAACGCCTGGACGGTTGACCTGAGCGATCCGCAATACCGGGGCAAGGCGGTGGCTACCATGTACATCTCGCTTGAGGCCGGTATTGGTTTAGGCGCGCTGCTGGCTGGTACGTATTACCAAGATGTAATAGCGCGTATATCCATAAGCTTGTTTATTTGTGGTGGCATAGCGCTTGTTGCCCTATTGTACATGTTTATATGGCAGCGTACGCCTTTATACAAACCACGCGCTTTAAACCAGTATTAATTTAATTATTACTCAAAACATTTTAGTTTTTAAGGGTTTATTTTAACAAACATTAACCGTTAAAAACATGGGTATATTACAATCAAAAATAGCGTTTATAACAGGTGCTGATTCCGGCATCGGCCGTGCGACGGCCATCGCCTTTGCAAAGGAAGGCGCATCAGTAGCCATCTGTTACCATTCTGACGAAGAAGGAGCTAACGAAACCAAAGCACGCATACAGGAGCAGGGAGTTAAAGCATTAGCATTTAAGCTTGATGTAACAGACGAAGAAAAGGTGAACGAAGCCATAGATAACATTATCAGCGAACTTGGCGGACTGGATATATTGGTAAACAACGCGGCCGTTAACGGCTCAAATATAAAAGTGGCCGATATGGATACCAAAACGTTCGACCTTTGTATCCGCACCAACGTTTATGGGCCGTTTTTTACCAGCCGTAAGTTTGCCAGGCATCTGGCCGAGAAAAATATAAAGGGTAAGATCATCAATATATCATCCATACACGAAGAGATCGCTACCCCTGGCAATGCGGATTACAACGCCTCTAAAGGCGCGCTGCGTAACTTTACCCGTTCGCTGGCGCTTGAACTGGCCGAAACCGGCACCACTGTAAACAACATCGCTCCGGGTATGATACTTACTCCCATGAATCAAAAGGCGATGGATGACCCGGAACAGTTGAAAGAAGCTACTTCACACATACCGGCCAAACGCGCCGGCAAGCCCGAGGAGATAGCTGCCGTGGCTTTATTTTTAGCATCGCCTGCGGCAAATTATGTTACCGGCTCAACTTACACCATGGATGGCGGGTTGATGATCAACCTGGGACAGGGTGCATAACTGTTAAATTTATAATTATATTGGCTGTACAATGGCCAATATAATTATTGAAACAGAACGTTTGGTTCTGCGTGAGCTTACGTTAAATGATGCCGGATTTATATTGGCTTTATTAAACACGCCCGGCTGGTTAAAAAATGTTGGCGACCGGAACGTGCATACCATTGCCGACGCGGAAAAATATTTGCAGGGCCCTATAAAAAGTTATGCCGATCACGGCCTGGGTTTATGGGCCGTAACCCTAAAAACCGATGGTGCCGCAATCGGTTTATGCGGGTTGATTAAGCGGAACGATCTGGAAGATATTGATATAGGGTATGCCTTATTTGAAGAATATTCAGGCTGGGGATATGCTTTTGAAGCAGCAGATGCTGTGGTTAAAAAAGGGTTTACTGATTTTGGCCTCAACCGAATTGTAGCTATAACCATTCCGCAAAACAACCGGTCTCAAAGGTTATTAAACAAGCTTAATTTTACGCTTGAAAAGGAAATGTATATGCCGGGCGATACCCAATTGCTGCAACTTTATAGTATAAATAAACCGCCTGTAAACATGCTTTATCCTGAGCAATAAAAAAATATTACTTTTGCTGCTACTGTATACATGAACAATCCTGCATTTAATTATCATGACGAAGCTTTCGGGCTTGATGCCGCGGCAAATTATACCTTACTGGTACAATTACACCGCGATAGTTTTACCTACGCTGTAACAGAAGGCAATAAACTGCTGGTATGCGAAAGCGGCCATCCGCTCGAAGAGCTTTCGGCACCCGAGGAGTTGACCGATATTTTTGAAGCGGGGTACAAGCAGTTGGTTGTTGGCGTGCCTGCAACCGGTTTCTCATTGCTGCCGGCACAAATTTATGATGCGGCTAACGTTACAGATTACGCCCGTTTGCTAAATGTACAGCCAACGGAAAGTGTATTAACGCAAAAGCTGGATGCCGAAAACTATATCATTTATAAAGCAGATACCAAACTTGTTGATCTGGCTAAAACGCGCTTTGGCCTGGAGAATACCGTATTCAATTCAAACGGTTGGATAAAGGCGGTTAAAGCTATCCCGGCTGATGATGTGCTGTTTATCAACCTGCTGGATAGCCGTGTAGAATTACTTTATTATCGGTATCAAAAAATACGCTATTACAATAGTTTTGAATACGGCAATAACGATGATGTGATTTATTTTGCCGCCCTTGCCGCGAAAGCGATCAATATGGAACCCGCCGATCTCCGTTTATATGTAAGCGGGGCGGTAGAAAGTGATGATACGTTGATCGGGTCAGCACTGCAATACTTCAAATCTGTTGAGCTTAATACCATCGGTTTAATGGAATTGCCGAAGGAGATTGAAGCGCAGCAAATACTCTCGTTAACAGCCTTGTCATTATGCGTATTATAGGCGGTACGCTGCGCGGGTTACGCTTAAATCCGCCTAATAATTTACCGGCGCGCCCAACTACCGACCTTGCTAAGGAAGCCTTGTTCAATATCCTGCAAAATCAAATTGAACTTGAAGAGATAAAAGTGCTCGATCTGTTTAGCGGTACGGGTAACCTCTCGCTTGAGTTTTCGTCAAGAGGAGCGAGCCATGTTACAGCGGTTGACCGAAACATAGCAGGGCTTAACTTTTTGAAGGATATGGCTAAAAAACACAGCCTCGAAAATATCAAAACCTACCGGGCCGATGTTTTTAAGTATCTGGATATGGAAACAGAGCAGTATGATATTATTTTCGCTGATCCGCCTTATGATCTGAATCGCATACCTGAAATTGTTAAGGTGGTATTTGAAAAGGATCTGCTTGTTGCGGATGGCCTGTTAATTATCGAACATCAATCCATGCAAAACCTGAGCAATCATCCGGCCTTTGTTGAGCAGCGCAAATATGGCCACTCCTCATTCTCATTCTTCAAAAAGTGAGTTATCACGGCTGAATATATTCCGTACTTTTAGCCAGAACGAGCTGATCCCCACGTAAATATTACCCTTAATTATTTTAACCGGATAGGTGCGTACATAATCGCCTTGACCGGTACTGCCACGCCCATTTTCCAGCGAGTAAGAGAAACGGTGTACAGGGCATACCAGTTTGCCCTCATTACACCAGCCCCGGCTCAAATCTTCACCGGCATGTGGGCATCGTGCAGCTAAGGCGTATACCTTTCCCTCATACCCAACCACACAAATGCTTTTGCCTTCTGCTTTTATCTTTTTTATAAAGGTATCTTCAGGATTTACATCATCAACCTTAAACCAATTCATGCTTAAAAATCAACTTGTAAATTCATTACCGCCGGGTTGCGTATAATTTCGTCCATATCAGTGGTTAGGGTAACGCTTCGCCTGTCGGCGGATAGTATGGCCTTTGGATTGTTGACCTTTTTCACCGGTTTCGCAAAATTAAGTACCACCTTGTAAGGCATATCAATCAGCATAGCCTTGGCCATTACCAGGGTTGATTGCGTTTTCTTTAAAAAAGCGTTGAACTTTATCTTGTCAACTATCCGGCGGAAACGGGTAGGCGTAATCTCGTAGGTATAATAATCTTGGCTGCCTATTAATGATTTGGAGTCCGCCTCGGTGTTGCGGCCTTGTCCTTTGGTGAGCGAGCTGAGCTGGCTGCTTTGCGATATTTTAGAGATGTTTTTAAGGTAATATTCCAGGTCGGCGGTATTTTTAGCATAGTGGCTTACCTTTACATTCATCAGGCTTTTTTGCAGATCCATCTTAACGGCAAGGTCACTGGTTTGTGCCAGCTTAACGTCCTCGGCCGTCATGGTACGCTGAATGCTATCAGGTATCGCGCTGTAAAAGTTAAGTACGGTATCCTTTTTCATGGAGAATTGCGGTGTGGTGCGTAACGAGTCGGTCATCAGGTTTTGCAAAACCGATATAGCGCGGCTCATATCAAAACCGTAAACTACCCTGCAAGATCCATCGGCGGCAAAGCTGTAACGCTCCTCAATATCAACGCATGACGATAGCAAGAACATGGCAATGAGCGTGATAGGCAGGTAGCGTTTTTTCATCAAGGTAAATTTAAAGTAATAATAATCAATATTCATCAAAATAAAAAAGCTTTAAAAAACGGCTAAGCCGCTAATGTGTATATTTGCCGATTATTACTATGGCACATCAAATTCCGGACGACGGCACATTGCTTCCCTTAATGGAAGAGTTTTATACGATACAGGGAGAGGGGTATAATACCGGTAAGGCTGCATACTTTATCCGTTTAGGCGGGTGCGATGTTGGTTGCCATTGGTGCGATGTAAAGGAGAGCTGGGATGCCGAACTGCATGCGCTTACCGCCGCAGATACCATAGTAGCCAATGCTTCAAAGTTTCCGGCTAAAAATGTGGTGGTAACCGGCGGCGAACCATTGATCTATAATTTGGATTACCTTACTACACAGTTACAGGTAAATGGTATCCGCACTTTTATCGAAACATCCGGTGCTTATCCGCTTTCGGGTAATTGGGATTGGATTTGCCTTTCTCCTAAAAAATTCAAAGCGCCATCGCCTGATGTTGCTTTGATGGCGCAGGAGTTAAAAGTGATCATCTTCAACAAATCCGACTTTGAATTTGCCGAGCAGAATGCCAAAACCGTATCGCCGGATTGTAAGCTTTATTTACAGCCCGAATGGTCGCGCGCAAAGGAAATGACGCCGCTGATAGTAGATTATGTAATGAATAATCCGCAATGGGAAATTTCCCTGCAAACGCATAAGTTTTTAAATATTCCCTGATTGTTGTAACTTGGTTTACGTAACATCGTAACAGGGTTTATGCGCTATGTATTTCTGCTGTTCTTATTATCATTAATTGCCTTTAACGCATCCGCCCAAAGCGGGCAATATACCAGTACTGACAAGCAGGCAATAAAGCATTTTGTGGCCGCCAACCGTTTAATGGACGAACGGCTATTTGATGAAGCCGCCGCCGAACTTAACAAAGCCGTAGCCGCAGATAGTAAGTTCATTGAAGCCCATATTCAGCTTGCCGACCTGGCGCGGAGAAAAAGGGATTACACCACCGCGATAACCCATTACCGTAAAGCCATAGCCATTAATGTCGACTTTAACCGTGCCGTATACTTAAAAGTGGGAGAGGTTGAAGTTACCGAGGCGCAGTACGATCAGGCTAAGCAACATCTGCAAAAATACCTTACGTTCGGCAACATCACCCTGCAAAACATGGCTTATGCCCAAAAGCTGATAGCCGATTGTGATTTCGCTGTCGTGGCGGTGAAAAATCCGGTTTCGTTTAAACCGGTAAATCTGGGTATGGGCGTAAACTCAGCCGATGATGAATATATGCCGGTGGCTACTGCTGATGAAAGCACACTGATATTTACCCGGAAAGTAAATAACAATGAGGACTTTTATAAAAGCGAAAAGAAAGGAGATAAATGGCAAACCGCTGCTTACCTGAGCAGTAATATTAATACGCCAAATTATAACGAGGGGGCACAATCCATATCTCAGGATGGGCATTATCTTTTTTTTACAGGATGCAACCGGCCGGATGGGCGGGGCAAATGCGATATTTACATCGCGCAAAAGCGGGGCGATGGTTGGGGAAAACCTGTAGGCATCAATCCACCGGTTAACACCGGTGCCTGGGAGTCGCAGCCATCCATCAGCGCTGATGGGCGTACGCTGTACTTTGTAAGCAATAAGGCCGGTGGCCTTGGGGGGTATGATATCTGGAAAACTACCTTAACCGATAAGGGGTGGACAGAGCCTGAAAATCTTGGCCCCAATGTTAATACGCCTTATGATGAACAATCGCCGTTTATACACCCGGATGATAATACGCTGTATTTTTGCTCGAACGGCTGGCCGGGTTTAGGTAATAAGGATTTGTTTGTTAGTCGGCTTGATGCTAACGACAAGTGGCAAAAACCCGAAAACCTTGGCTATCCCATCAATTCAAGCGGTGATGAAAACGGGCTGACACTCACCGCCCATGGCGATTATGCTTTTTTCTCATCAAACAAATTGCAAGGCAGCGGTGGCTTTGATATTTATACTTTTGAGATGCCTGTAAAGGCACGCCCCAAACTGGTTACTTATGTAAAAGGTAAAGTTACCGATGCCAAAACCAAAAAACCTATTGAGGCAGATGTGGAGATTGTTGACCTGGAGCGTAACCGTATAGTGTACCAGGATTACAGCGGAGCGGATGATGGCGGTTTTTTAGCTACTTTAACATCAGGCAAAAATTACGGACTGAATATATCTAAAACCGGTTACCTTTTTTATTCCGAAAATTTTTCGCTGGTAGGGCAGGTGCCTAAATCGCCGTTTATTATTAACGCGGAACTATCGCCAATTGAAGTAGGTAAAAAAGTTATCCTGCGTAATATATTTTTTGATACCAATAAATATGATCTCCGGCCAGAGTCAAAAGCCGAACTGGCTAAACTGGTACAGTTTCTGAATGATAATCCTACCGTTAAGATAGAGATCTCCGGCCATACGGATAATGCAGGCAATGATGATCTTAACAAAGTGCTTTCTGAAAACCGCGCTAAAGAAGTATATAATTACCTTACGGCTGCAAAGGTACCGGCAGCACGAATGGTATACAAAGGTTATGGCGAAACACAACCCATTGCAGATAATACTACTGAAAACGGCCGCCAGCTAAACCGGCGTACCGAATTCAAGATCATTTCGCAATAAATGGTTTACAACGCGTCATCCGCGTCGGCAGCATAAAGTTCGTCAATAGCCTGCGCGTATTTCTTTTCAATAACCCGGCGTTTAGCTTTCATGGTAGGAGTGATCTCACCCTCTTCCATACTGAAAGGCTTGCGTTTGATCCTGAAGTTTTTTATGCGTTCAAACTTAGCCAGTTCGTTAGAGAACTTGCGGATATCTTCGGCTATCCATTTTGTAATTTCGGCATCTTCGATAAATGTTTCATCTTGTTCAAAAAAGCTTTCGGGCAAGCCAAATTTAGTTTGCAACGCGTCTTTTGATGGGATGATGATGGCTGTAATATATTCGCGCCTGTCGCCAATTAAAAACACACCCTCAATACGCGGGCTTTTCAGATAAGTATTTTCAACCGGGGTTGGATAAACATTTTTGCCGTATGCGTTTACCAGCATGTTCTTCAACCTGTCGGTTATCTGGATGTTGCCTTTAAAAAAACGGCCAATGTCGCCGGTATGAAACCAGCCATCTTTATCAATAGCGGCGGCAGTATCTTCAGGCTTATTCCAGTAACCCTTCATCACACAATGCCCCCGAACAATGATCTCACCTTCTTCCGATTCAAAACCCGGCTTAAAGCTTTCGTGTGTTTGAATGGTATATATCTTTTGGGTGTCAATATTTTGTATGGCCACTTCAATACCCGGTATTACACGCCCGGCGGTACCATAAACCTGCCTGTCTTGCTCGTTAACGCTCATTACCGGCGATGTTTCGGTAAGGCCGTAACCTTCCAGTACCTTGATGCCCAGGTCGCCGAAAAATTCACCTACATTTTTCGGCAAGGCCCCGCCGCCCGAGATCATGAATTTTAGCCGTCCACCGGTTTTCTCTTTTATTTTGCTGAACACCAGCTTATCGGCAAGTTTATTCTGACTGTTTAATATCAGGCCAGGCGATCTGCCAGCTTCAATAGCGTAGCGGTATTTGCGGCCAATGCCAAGCGCCCATAAAAATATCCTGGCTTTCATACCACCGGCTTCAGTGCCGGTTTTCATGGCCTTATCCTGTATGCGTTCAAGCAGGCGGGGCACACAGTTCATAATGGTGGGTTTTACCTCACCCATGTTTTTGGCCAACAGCTCCAGGCTTTGCGCGAATACTATTTTACAACCGGCTGCCAGGCAGATATGGTATGTAGCCGTACGCTCAAACACATGCGATAGGGGCAGAAATGACAAAAATACATCTGTTTTTTCAACCACGGTGATCTGCATCAGGCTGGCCCATACATTAGCGGTGAGGTTGTGATGGGTTAACATGGCACCTTTAGGTGTGCCCGTAGTGCCCGATGTATATATAAGGCATGAAAGATCAGACGGTAAGATTGCCTCACGTGCGATTTTTATCGCGGCTTTATATTGCTTTAGTAACGATGTGCCTTCGGTAATTACCTGTTTAAAGCCTACAATGCCGGCATTTAATTTAGCGCCCGACAGGTGTTTTTCAAAATCATCAAAAGCAGGTATAATACGGATCAGCGCCGGGCAGTTATTAGCTATCTTTTGAATCTTACGAAAAAGGAAGGGATTACCCACCAATATAGTACGCGCTTTAGAATCATTCAGTATATATTCCACGTCGGCTTCGCTAAGGGTAGGGTAGATAGAGGTATTAACCCCGCCTATTTGCTGTAAAGCCTGGTCGTAATAAATATAGTCGGGCCCGTTCTCAATAATCAGCGCGATATGATCGCCTTTTTTAATGCCGATGTGCAGCAACCATGCCGATACGGCGTTGATTTTTTCAAGTGCTTCCTGGTAGGTAATATCAACCCAGTCGTTTTTTACCTTATGGCTTAAAAACGGATGTGTAACCGGGTGAATAGTTTCAACAATATTATGCAGGAGGCTTGGTACCGTGGAAAGTTTGCTATCAAAGTTCATTCAGGATAATTGATCGGTTATAATTAACACAAATCTAAATTTTATTTTGATTTATTGTTTAGACAGGGAATGTGAGCACGATGAGTTATAAAACGTTTTACTAATTTTTTCACTTTGTTATTATGTGATTTGCATCATAATTGCCAATTTATTAAAATACATTTTATCAAATTGTTATTTAATCAAACCTGATAATTCGATTTCTTAAATAAAATTATAATCTATATCTTGGTTAATAATTAAAATATTTAAAAAGTACTGTCAACATTACAGTTTTTTAATATTTTGAATAATGTTTATAAAAAAAAATTAAAAATTGTTTTGCATATGTAACATAAATGTTAAATTGCCTCAACATTTTTAAAATAACTATTGTAACCGGATAATTTATGTACAAAAAAATTACTAAGTACAACAGTATTCATCTAAAACAAAGCAACTACAGTACTGCTGCGATAGCGTATGAAATTGCCTTTAATACGATTGGGTTATTTTATAAAACTTCCGCTATTAATCATCCAATATAAATCATGGTCTCCGTTATTATCAACGGCAGGGCGTTTACAGTGCTAAAAAGATGTGTATGTTTATTAATTAAGTATTAACCTTTTAAATGAAATTTTAAAATATGAAATAAACGGTACTCCACAAATAAGTCAGAAAATACAAATCCTGTTTTCTGCAACAAACTAATTAACAAACGGCAATACCAGTAGCACCTGTTATTGCCTCATAATCAAGTCACTTTAACCGAGTAAATTATGAAATATTTTGAACATCCATCGGGTGTAAGGGATAAGTATTGGCTTAAAAAAGCCTCACTAATTTTTAAGTTTTCCATGTTAGCCGTGGCCGCTACCAACTTTAATAATGTTGTTGCGGCGCCGGTATCAGTAAAAGCCGTTGCTCCCGTTGCCGTAACCGGTAAGGTAGTTGACGAAAAAGGCGCTCCGCTTCCAGGCGTATCAGTAGCTGTAAAAGGCTCAAGTGCCGGTACTGTTACTGATGCATCAGGCAAATTCTCTATCAATGCGCCCGACAATGGTACATTGGTATTCTCATTTATAGGCTACACCACTCAGGAAGTAGCAGTAGCCGGTAAAACGGTAATCAACGTAACCCTTCAGCCAGCGCAAAACGATCTAAAAGAGGTTGTTGTAACGGCTTTAGGTATTAAAAAGGAACAACGTACGTTAGGCTATGCCGTAACTACAGTTGGTGGCGATAATCTTAACAAAGCCCGTGAAACTAACGTAATGTCATCACTATCTGGCCGTGTTGCCGGTGTGAGCATTGGCCAGGCAGCCGGTGGTCCGGGCTCGTCAGCGCGTGTTTTATTACGTGGTTTAACCAGCTTTAATGCCGGCGGCCCGTTATACGTAATTAACGGCGTGCCAATGGATAATACTCAGCGTGGCGCATCAGGTGAATGGGGTGGAGCCGACTATGGTGATGGTATTTCAAACATCAACCCTGATGATATTGAAAGTATGACCGTTTTAAAAGGTCAATCTGCATCTGCGCTATACGGTTCGCGCGCTGCTAACGGCGTTATATTAATAACCACTAAAGGCGGCAAAAAAAATTCGGGCTTTGGTGTTGAAATTAATAGCAACGTACAATTAGATAAACCGGTTGATAATACTGATTTTCAAAATGTTTATGGCCAGGGCCAAAACGGATTAAAACCTGTTACCGCTGATGGTGCTTTACAATCAGGCAACCTGGCCTGGGGTGCAAAAATGGATGGCTCGCAAGTAATTCAGTTTGATGGTAATAACTATGCTTATTCACCTGTTAACAACTACTTGTCTTTTTATCGTACGGCGCCTACCACAACTAATACTGCAACCTTTACAGGCGGTGGCGAAACGGGCAATTTCCGCTTATCAGCGTCAAATATGCGTGCAAATTCAATTGTGCCTAACAGCTACCTTGATCGTAAAACGATCAACTTTAACGGTATGCAATCGGTAACAAAAAAGTTAGACATATCAGTAATGGCTAACTATGTATATGAAACCAGCAAAAACAGGTCGGGGCTAAGCGATGGTCCGGGTAACCCTAACAACGTTACATTCCTGGCACCAAATGAGGATCAAAATATACTTTCAACAGGCGAAGGTACTTTAGCTTCAGGCCGTGAAATGACGTTTACAAATGATACTTATGTAACTAACCCTTACTTTGCAGCATATAAGTTCCAAAATAATGTTAGCAGAAAACGCTTGATATCTGCCTTAAGTGCAAAGTACAACTTTACTAACTGGTTATACGCACAAGGCCGGTTTGGTTATGACAACATTGTTGATAACAGGATAAGTATTGAGCCTACCGGAACCGCTTACCGTACAGATAATGGTACCATGACTCAAACATCTACTCAGATTAACGAGATCAATGCCGATTTATTGATTAATGGTAAGCATGATATAGTGAAGGATTGGTTACGTGTAGATGCATCAGTAGGTGGTAACATCCGTACTTCTATTTATGACCAAATGGCCATTAGTGGTATAGGCGGCTTTTTATTACCATACTTTTACAGCCTTAAAAACTTTTCAGGCCGTAACGGTATAATACCTGATAATCCTTACCCTAATAAATTACGTGTTAATTCGGTTTACTACTCTGCGGATTTTTCCTTCAAGGATTACTTAGTATTAAGTACCAGCGGACGTGTTGATGCTTACAGCAGCATTGCAACAGACCTTGGGCCTCGTAGTTTCACTCCATCCGTGTCTGGTAGCTTTGTATTCTCTGATCTGTGGAAAATGCAAAATGTTGATTTCGGTAAACTACGTTTGTCATACGCGCAAACAAGTGGTGCCGCTCTTCCTTATGCTAACAGAGTTTATTATAACGTAAATAACTCAATTAATGGTGTGCCTACCGGTGGTTTCAGCAGCCAGTTAGCTAACTTGTTTTTAAAACCTTACAGACTTTCAGAAATTGAAGCAGGTTTGGAAATGAAGTTTTTTGGTGATCGTTTAGGATTCGATCTTTCGGTTTTCAAACGTAAAACAACAGATGAAATTATCAACACAAACCTTGATTGGTCAGCAGGTTATAGCAACAGATATTTAGGCACCGGCTCAACACAAAACAAAGGTATTGAGTTGGAAATTCACGGTACTCCGGTTCGTACAGAATCATTTAGCTGGACACCATCATTTAACTTTACATTTGTTCAGAACAAAATTCTGGCAACTGATCCTGCAGAGAGTAACGTAAACTTTGGTACATACCGTCCTCAAAATGCAAGTACAGCGCTTGTAGTAGGTATGGCCGGCCCGCAAATACTGGCTTATGATTACCAGCGTAATGATGCAGGGCAGATTGTAGTTGATGCAAATGGTATTCCGGTTCAAGGAGCACTTACTCCAATGGGCTCGGCATTACCAAAATACTATGGTGGCTTTAATAACAACTTTAACTACAAACAGTTCAATCTTGCGTTTCTGATCGATTATCGTTACGGTAACAAAGTATTATCAGCAACAAATTATTACAGCATATTCCGTGGTTTGAATAAAATGACCTTAGAAGGCCGTGAGGGCGGGATAACAGTTGATGGTGTAACTGCTGATGGCGCAGCGAATACTAAGTCAGTTGAAGCGCAGGTTTACTACCAGGAGCTCGCACGCCGTATCTCATCATTAAATGTTCTTGACGGTAGCTTTATCAAATTACGTCAGGTTACATTTGGTTACAACATTCCAAATCAATCATTATCCCGTACACCATTCAGCGCGATCAACATCTCATTTGTTGCACGTAATTTATGGACAATAATGAAACGTACAGATAACATCGACCCGGAATCTAACTTCTCAAACGATGTAAGGTATGCCGGAATTGAGGGTACAAGTTTACCGTTTACCCGCACATTCGGCCTTAACCTGAACTTAAAACTTAAAAACTAACGACAATGAAAAAGAAATATATAATAGGTTTTCTGCTTGCAGGTGCCACTTTCATAGCCGGATGTACCAAGAATTTTGAAGAGATCAATACTAACCCTAATCAGGCGACAGAAGAATTTTTTAATCCGAATTATCTGTTGTCTCAGGCTCAGTTTACCTTTTCGCAAACAGGTTATGACCAATTGCTTTTTCAAAGCATGTGGACACAATCGCTGGCATCAACATTCAGCTATTACAGCAATGGTGATAAATACGTATTAGGTGGCAGCGGTACCGGTTATTACAACCGTACCTGGAACAGAGGCTACCAGGCTTTAACTTTAGTTGATGAAATGAAAAATCTGATTAAAGACAAGCCCGAATTAAGCAATCTTGATGCCTGCGGTACCATACTACGCGTAATGTTTATTCAGCGTATCACAGATCTGTATGGCGATGCTCCGTATTCAGAAGAGGGTAAAGCTAAAGAAGGCGTATTTACGCCTAAATTTGACAAACAGCAGGATATTTATACTGCTATGCTTAGCCAGCTTGAAACAGCAACCGCTGCGCTTGATGGAGCCAAAGCCGCCCCTACAGCAGATTTGTTTTATGGTAGCGCCGGAACCAACGCGGTTAAAATTGATAAATGGAAAAAGCTGGGTTATACTTTGATGCTTAAAATAGCTATGCGTATGACGAAGGTTGATGCTACCAAAGCACGCGAGTGGGCTGAAAAAGCTTACACAGGCGGTACTATGGAAGACATAACTGATAATGCCAAAGTTTATGCTGATTTTGCAAACGGTAACGGTAATGATAATGCCGCTGCTTTACTGGTTACTGATGATTTTCGTGAAGTACGTTGGGCTAAAAGGTTAATTGATTACATGAAATCAAATAACGATCCGCGCGTATCTGCCATTGCTGAAATTACCGAAGGCAACGGTAAAGCGAATAATGAAAATCGCGATAAACCGGGTATCAATACTTACGATCTACAAATTGGTATGCCAAACGGTTATGACCTTTTGGGTGGTACACGCGATATTTCAACCGCAACAGGCTATCCGGGTGCTACACCTGCTGATCCGGCTACAGAAAAGGATGCTCCGGCTCCGTTAGGTAAATATTCTCGTCCCCGTTTACGTGTATATGATGACCGTAACAGCGCGAATGTTATCTTAACCTATGGTGAGGCCGAGTTATTGTTAGCAGAAGCAGCCACACGTGGCTGGAATGTAGGAGCTGCTGCTACACACTGGACTAATGCCCTTACTGCAAACATGCAAACTTTGGCTCAAATGAACAGTTCAGGTTCTGTAGCTGTAGTAAGCAATGGTGATATATCTACTTATGTTGCAGCGCATCCGTTAGTAAGCGGTAGTGGTGCATTAGAGCAGATCAATATGGAATATTGGGTACACACGTCTGCTACGTTCAACTTTAACGAAACGTTTGCCAATCTTCGCAGATCAGGTTTTCCGGCTGTTACTGTTCCAAGCTACCCTGGCCAGTACAGTACAACATTGCCACGCAGGATGCCATATCCGGTAACTTTACCACAAACCAACGCGGCCAACTATCAGGCAGCCGTTACAAGTATGGGTGGAGATAATTTCAACACCCGTGTTTGGTGGGATAAGCAATAATTAAACTCTTTAAAGCACTGTTGAGCCTCCACCAATACGGAGGCACAACAGTGCTTTAATTTTTTAAGATAATTTCCATTCATTTTTCCTGATACAGTTATTATGTTCGGCTTGAGATCGTTCGCTTTGTGTGTTACGGCGGCATTTGCGGTGCAAAATGTTGTGCTTGCCCAGCAGCCTTTGTTCAGGCAGCTTGATGCCAAACAAACCGGCATCGCTTTCGCAAACGCGATCAATGAAACGGAATCACTCAATGTACTCTCGTACGAATATTTTTATAATGGTGGGGGCGTAGCCGCGGGCGACATTAATAATGACGGGTTGATCGACCTGCTGTTTACCGCTAATATGCAGCCCAATAAATTGTATCTCAACTTAGGCGGATTAAAATTTAAGGACATCACTAAAGAGGCCTGTAAAGACCTGCCCGGGCGTTCCGGCTCATGGAAAACAGGTGTTACCATGGCCGATGTTAATGGCGATGGTCTTTTAGATATTTACGTATGCTACTCCGGCAAGGTTGAAAATAACCAGCGCCGCAATCAACTCTTCATCAACCAGGGCAATAATAAATTTAAGGAAGAGGCAATCGCCTACGGCCTTGACGATCCCGGTTACAGTACACAAGCCGCGTTTTTTGATTACGATAACGACGGCGACCTCGACATGTTTTTGCTGAACCATAACATCAAGAAAATTGATAACATGGAGCTGGCCCGTTATAAGAGCGAAACGGATATGCTGGCGGGTAATAAACTGTTTGAAAATAATAATAACAAATTTACCGATGTATCAGCTAAAGCCGGCATCATACAAAACCCACTGACTTTTGGTTTGGGTATTGCCGTTGCCGATATTAACAAGGACGGCTGGCAGGATGTGTACGTTACCAACGATTACAACGAGCCCGATTACGTTTACCTGAACAATCACAACAAAACTTTTACCGATGCTTCAAAAAAAATGCTGAGGCATTTGTCGCACTTTTCGATGGGGGTTGATATTGCCGATTATAATAACGATGGCCTGCCCGACATCCTGACTCTTGATATGTTGCCCGAGGATAACCACAGGCAAAAATCATTACAACTGGAAGAAAACTATGAGTCGTTTGAGCTGATGCTTAAGCAGGATCTCTACAAACAATATATGCGTAACATGCTGCAGCTAAACAATGGCGACGGCACCTTTAGCGAAATAGCCAATATGGCCGGCGTAGCCGCGACCGACTGGAGCTGGTGCCCGCTGATAGCTGATTTTGATAACGATGGGTATAAGGACATCTTTATCAGCAACGGTTACTTGCGCGATTATACCAATAAGGATTTTTTACGCTACTGGGGCGATTATAAGATCAAAAAAGCTATGAACAAGGAGCCCTTCCTGCTGATGGAACTGATCAAGGCGATGCCTTCAACCAAATTACCTAACTATATTTTCAGCAATAACCATAACCTCACGTTCAGCAATAAACAAACAGAGTGGGGTATAACCGAATCGGCTATTTCAAATGGCGCGGTGTACGCTGACCTGGATAACGATGGCGATCTGGACCTGGTTGTTAACAACATTAACCAGCCAGCATCCGTGTATGAAAATACCCGCAATACGGCTAACAACAACTATCTCGCTATAAAATTAAATGGCAAAAAGCCAAACACCAATGCTATTGGTGCAAAGGTGTACTTATACAGCACAACAGGTGTACAGTACCAGGAGGTAAACCCTAACCGTGGATATTTAAGCTGCACTTCAACCATACTGAACTTTGGCTTGGGTGATGCCAAAAAGTGTGATTCGGTTAAGGTGATCTGGCCGGATCAAACGGTACAGCTTATAAGCAATCCGGCTATCAATCAGCGGCTGCAGGTTGAGCAAAATTCATCAGCACCATATAAAGAAACTATAGCCGCTGATAAACCTATATTCAGCAAGCAAAAACCGCTGTTGGATTTTACTCAGCAGGCGCTTGCCGTAAATGATTTTAAGCGCCAGTTGCTGATGACGTTTATGTACTCCAAAACATCACCGGTATTAGTAACAGCCGATGTAAATGGTGATGGTTTGCAGGATCTGTACATCAGCAGTGCTGATAATACGACTATTGGCAAGCTGTATTTACAACAGCAAGGCGGTACGTTTAAGCAAACTGACCTGAAACGCAGTAATGATCAAAACATAGGTACCGTTGCCGCGGCTGCTTTTTTTGATGCCAACGGCGATAAATTCCCTGACCTGTACCTCGCTAAAGGTGGTTATGCCAATTACGAGGCAAATACCGGTAACCTGGAAGATGAACTTTATATAAACGATGGTAAAGGCAACTTTACTTGGGCAGCAACAGCTTTGCCATCGCAAACAGGGGCCAGCAGTAAATCATGCGTTCGTTCGTTTGATTTTGATAATGATGGTGATCTTGACCTGTTTGTAGGCGGCAGGGTAGTGCCGGGCAAATATCCAACAGCGCCCGAAAGCTTTTGGTTACTGAATGATGGCAAAGGTAAATTTACCGTCGCCACATCAGCAAAACCGGGTATGGTTACCGATGCGCAATGGGTTGATTTAAATAACGATAAACGTGCAGACCTGGTTGTTTGCGGCGAATTTATGCCGATAACGGTTTTTATGAATACCACGGGCGGCTTTGTTGATAAAACAACCGACTATTTTGCGTCACCGCAAAAAGGCGTGTGGATGTCACTAAAGGTTGCCGACGTAAATGGAGATGGTAAACCTGATATTATAGCCGGCAACATGGGGCTTAATTCGCCGCTTAACGCTTCGGATAAGCAACCCGTAGAATTGTATTATGCTGATTTTGATGGCAATGGTTCCATTGATCCTTTCCTCAATTTTTATGTGCAGGGCAAAACTTATCCGTTTGTGAGCCGTGATGAGTTGAACGAGCAGATCTACCCTATGCGCCGCCGTTTCGCATCATACAGTGCCTATTCAGATGCTACGATGAAAGAAATTTTAACGGCGGATGAACTTTCAAAAGCCGCTAAGCTCGACATCAACACAACACAAACCGCCTGCTTTATTAATAATAACGGCAAGTTTGAAGCAGTTGCTTTACCTCAGCAAGCACAATTTACCGTAACTACCCAAATTTTAACCGGAGATTTTGATAACGATAAAAATATTGATCTGCTATTGCTTGGCAACCACTCTGACAATCGCCTGAAGTTCGGCAGTATTGATGCCGGTTACGGCACACTGTTAAAAGGTGACGGCAAAGGCAAATTTACCTATGTGCCTCAGCAGGTTTCGGGCCTATCAGTAATTGGTGATGTAAAATCGGCAATTGAAATAAAAGCAGGTAAGGATAAGTATTTGATTGTAGGCACAGCCGAGGGGCCGTTGCAATTTTATAACTATTAATGAATAGATTTTTACAAACATTTGGGCTTATAATTTTTCTGTTTGTTGCCACAGCAAGCCGGGCGCAGCAGCGGGCTAAAAGCACCCCCGATTTTATGTGGCCGGGGCACGCCATTAACAATGTAAGCATGGTTATGGTGCATGATGTAGTTAGTCCGCCGGTTGCGGCGAGGTACTACGCTTATTGTATGCTTGGAGCCTATAATATTGTAAGGGCACATAACAATAATCTGCCTCAGCTAAATAAAATTATAAAAAGCTACATACCGGCACATGGCATTGATACGGTAAAAGCGGCCTACGATTACCGCATTGCCAGTTATTACAGCATACTCGAAACCGCTAAACTCATGCTGCCGTCCGGCTTTTTAATAAAAGATGACGAGGACGCTTTTATTATGCTGGTTAAAAAAGCGGGTGTAAAACAGGAGATCATTGATAACTCGATAAGAGTAGGGCAGCAGGCAGCAGCCGACGCGGTTAATTTTTCAAAAGGTGATAGATACAATAAACTAAGCGCCCTAAAACGCTATACCCCATTACAGGGTGAAGGCTACTGGTACCCAACACCACCCGGTTATTTTGAAGCGGTTGAGCCAAACTGGCGCACCATACGCACCATGGTGCTTGATACCGCAACCCAATGTAAACCGGCTCCGCTTACACCATTCAGTAAAGACACATCATCGGTATTTTATAAACAGGTGAAAGAAGTATATCAAGCCTCAAAAAAGCTAACCGACGACCAGATCAACCAGGCCTTGTTTTGGGATTGTAACCCGTTCGCGATAACTACATCGGGGCACATGTCCATCGGCTATAAAAAGATCAGTCCGGGCGGGCATTGGATGCACGTTACCGCCCTGGTGTCTAAACAGGCAAAGCTATCATTTGATGAAACCACCGCTTTGTTAACGCTACAAGGCTTAACCCTGATGGATGCCTTTATTTGTTGCTGGGAAGAAAAATTCGCTACTAATCGCATACGGCCGGAGACATTTATCAACAGGTACATGGATGTTAAATGGCAGCCTATATTACAAACACCGCCATTTCCGGAGTATACCAGCGGGCACTCGGTTATATCAGCCGCGGCGGCTGAGGTGCTAACCTATATACTGGGCGATAATTTTAAATACGATGATGATACCGAGATACCTTTCGGGAGCGGAAAAAGGTCATTCACCTCATTCCGCCGGGCCGCGGATGAAGCAGGCATGTCAAGATTTTACGGAGGAATACACTATATAGAAAGCATAGAAACAGGCAGTACACAAGGAAAAAATGTAGCTGGTTTAATTATAGCCAGGATGAAGGAAGCGGGTATAAGGCCCGGTGTTAAATAATGAAAATATTAGTAAGCGAGAGAATATGTTACACCCTGATCTGTCTGTATTGAATGATAACGCCGGCATTATACAATGTTTGTGTTACAACAACTCGTTATCGGGCACAGAAATAAGTAATTACATCAATAAAAGTATACCTTATACCGTTAAGGTTATAAACGGCCTCATTAAATCGGGCGTTATCGAGAAAAAGGGTTACGCTGATTCAAACGGTGGCCGTAAGCCACTAAAGTATTCGCTCGTGCCCGATACGTTCTTTATCATATCCGTAGCCATGAGCCAGTACGATATTGAATACGCGGTGCTCAACCTTAACAACCAGTTTGTTAAGCCAACGGTTAAGGAAAAAATTGTGATCTATGATATGCAGGCCGATGAACTGGTAAGCCGTATAGATCAGTTTATTAAAAGTACAGGCATATCGCATGACCGTTTTTTGAGCGTAGGAGTAACCATGCCGGGCTTTATAGCTACAGAGCGTGGTATAAACCTGAGCTATCTGCATGTTGATGAAGATACTACCCTGGCTGACAAATTACAGCAGGAACTGGATCTGCCTGTGTTTATTGAAAATGATTCGACTGCGATAGCCCTTGGCGAACAAAAGTTTGGCGCTGCCATGTTGCAGAATGATGCCATGATACTCAACCTGGGCTGGGGCATAGGCCTGGGTATGATACTGGATAACAAGGTATTTCGTGGCCATAGCGGTTTGGCGGGCGAGTTTAGCCATATATCGCTGGTTAATAACGGCAAAATTTGCAAATGCGGCAAGCGTGGCTGCCTGGAAACGGATTCATCGCTCATCGCCATAACAGAGAACGCGGTAACAGAAATGCAGAGCGGCCAGAAAAGCAGCCTCAAAAATTACGAGGTTGTTGATGTGGATGCTATAATCACAGAGGCCATTAAAGGCGATATGCTCTCGGTGAAACTGATCTCCGAAGCGGCATATAACATCGGGCGGGGACTGGCTATGCTAATCCATATCATGAATCCCTCAACCATCGTGTTAAGCGGCAAAGGCAGCGTAATAGGTAAGCTATGGCTGTCGCCCATACAGCAGGCAATTTATGAGCATTGCATACCGCAACTGGCTAATGAAACGGAACTGGTTATCTCTAAATTAAATATGAAAGCCCAATTGTTGGGCGGCTCGGTACTGGTGATTGAACATTTGGGGCAGCCATTAGTGAATAAAATAAACGCGTTACAAAATAAAGCAGTTACCATTTATGATAAGTAGATCTACTATATGCAAAGTGTTTGCAGCAGCGGCAATGCTGTACAGCACCGGTGTTTTAGGGCAGGCGCACAACCTGTCTAAAAAGTACGAAAAACCAACCGATCCGCTGGTAGTGGCCAAACTGGCCGAGTGGCAGGATCTGAAATTCGGCCTATTTATGCACTGGGGTACTTATAGCCAATGGGGCGTGGTTGAAAGCTGGAGCATTTGCCCCGAAGATGAAGGCTGGACACAACGAAAAGGCCCGCATTCAGACACCTACAATAATTATCTGAATGCTTATGAGAACCTGCAAGCCACCTTTAACCCGGTAAAATTCAACCCCGAAAAATGGGTAAAGGCAGCTAACGAAGCCGGTATGAAATACGTGGTGTTTACCACCAAGCATCATGACGGTTTCAGTATGTTTGATACAAAGCAAACGGATTATAAGATAACGGATAAGAAAACACCGTTTTCAACCAACCCAAGGGCGAATGTTACTAAGGAGATATTCAACGCATTCAGGAAACAGAACTTCATGATCGGCGCTTACTTTTCAAAACCCGATTGGCACTCTAAGGATTACTGGTGGCCATACTTTCCCCCAAAAGATCGTAACGTGAACTATGACCCGGCTAAATATCCGGAGCGTTGGGATGCTTTCAAAAAATTCACTTACAACCAGATAGAGGAATTAATGACCGGCTACGGCAAGGTTGATATTTTATGGCTGGATGGCGGCTGGGTTAGGCCGAAAGAAACTATTGATACGGCGGTTGACTGGCAGCGCGGCATTAAATTTAACCAGGATATTGATATGCCCAAGATTGCCGCTATGGCAAGGCAGCACCAGCCGGGTTTAATGGTGATTGACCGTACCGTTGCCGGACAATACGAAAACTATACAACGCCGGAGCAGGAAGTACCCGAGAAACCATTAAGCTATCCGTGGGAGAGCTGTATCACCATGGGGAACTCCTGGAGCTATGTACCCGGCGATAAATACAAATCGGCACGTGATGTTATTGACCTTTTGGTTAAAATTGTATCGCGCGGTGGTAACCTGCTGATGAATATCGGTCCCGGACCTGATGGCGATTGGGACCCTGTCGCTTACGATCGTTTGAAATCGATTGGCGAGTGGATCAAAATCAACGGTGAGGGCATCTATAACTCCCGCGCCGTAGCACCATATTCAAATGGCAACGTGTTCTATACCAAATCAAAAGATAAAAAAATTGCTTATGCCTATGTGTTACCCGAGGGCGAACAAAGTGATAACGTAACTATTAATATTGAGGGTATGGGCAAACCTAAACAGGTAGTGCTAATGGGCGGCAAACAAAAGGTAAAATGGAAGGCCGGTGCTAATGGTATAGTGGTGAGTAATTACCAAGCGCTTTATCAGCAGGCGGGTTTAAAAGAGGCCGCAGGGTTTAAAATCATCTATTAATAAAGTTTAAATAATCATTTATCGTTTTGAAGATCAACAGGAAAAGTATTTTAAAAGCACAGATCGGTTTGGGTTCAGCCTTACTGATGACCCTGAGTCTATCTGCTGCAAAAGCACAAACCACATACGAATTAAATGAAGGCTGGTTATGCAAAAAAGCATCAACCGTACAGGCTGATGGCGTAAAAATGTCGCAAGCGTCATTCGCTACCTCGGGTTGGGAAAAGGCTACCGTACCGGGTACCGTATTAACCACCCAGCTCAATAACAAGCAGGTGCCTGATCCGTTTTACGGGATGAACAACCAGCGCATACCTGATATTTATAAGGTTGGCCGCGATTACTATACTTACTGGTTTGTAAAGGATTTTAAGGAAGCTGCTCCGCAAGGCAATAACCAGATATATCTGAACCTGCGCGGTGTTAATTACAGCTCAGATATTTACCTGAACGGCCATAAACTGAACGCGAAGCTGCATCAGGGTATGTTTTTGCGTCAGCGCTATAATATCAGCAAATGGTTATCTAAAAGCGGTAATAACCGTTTAGCCATTATTGTTCACCCGCCCGATGTGGTGGGCAACCCTAACGGTGGCCAGGGTGGCGATGGTACCATTGCCAAAGGCGTAGGCCTGCAATATACCGCCGGTTGGGACTGGATTCAGCCCATGCGCGACCGTAACACCGGTATTTGGGATAAGGTGATTATCGAAAAAACAGGTGCTGTCGCGGTTATCAATCCACATGTAATTACATTGGTTCCGGGGGTGCGCAAGCCTGAAGGCCCGCAAGCCCCGGCTACTATTAAGGTGGCTACTACGGTACAAAACCCAACCGCGCAGGCGGTAACCGGTACGCTGCGTTACACCATTGCAGGCGGTACGGTTTCAAAAAAGATTACCTTAAAGCCGTCATCTTCAATGGATGTTCAGTTGGATGATTATGTACTTAAAAACCCGAAATTGTGGTGGCCTAATGGTTACGGCGAGCAAAACCTGTATAACCTGCGGGTTGAGTTTGTTACTGCCGATAACAAGGTATCATCAAAAGAAGATGTTGAGGTAGGCGTTAGGCAGATCACCACCAACTGGAACGAAAAGACCGAAAGCCGCCAGGTTAATGTGAACGGCCAAAAGATATTCATCAAAGGCGGTAACTGGATCATATCTGATGCGATGTTGCGTTTTTCGGATATGCGTTATGATGCCGAGGTTCGCTATCACCATGATATGAACCTGAACCTCATCCGCATCTGGGGCGGCGCTATTGTAGAGCGCCCCGAGTTTTACAAGGCCTGCGATAAATATGGTTTACTGGTATTCCAGGATCTGTGGGGATCGGGCGATTGTAACGGTCGTTGGGTTGACCCAATGAAGGCTGAAGACCAATGGACACGTCGAAAATACCCGGATGATCATGATCTGTACATGCGTTCCGTGTCTGACCAGGTGAAAATGGTGCGTAACTACCCGTCGCTGGCCTTATGGTGCGGCGGTAACGAGATCACGCCTCCGCAGGATATCCTGGCCGCCTTGCAGGATACCGTATTCCCTAAGCTTGATCCAACCCGTTGGTTCGTATCTTACTCAAACTCTGAGCTAATGTCGCGCAATGTATTGGGTGGTAATGGTGATGGTCCTTACGGCATCCAGCCATTATCCGTTTTCTGGGATTTTAAAACTTATCCTTTCAATTCCGAGGTTGGCTCGGTAGGCGTAAGTGATTATACCTCATTAAAAAGGTTCATCCCTAAAGAAAATATGGTTGCGCCGGAGTTTGACGCGTCGACCGGTAAATCAAAGGTGGATTCGGTATGGGATTATCATAAGTATATTGGTTATGATGGCTTTATTGATAAATACGGTAAAGTTAAAGATGCTGAGGACTTCGCCAATAAAGCCCAGTTAGTTAATTACGATCAGTACCGCGCCCTGATGGAGGGCTTCAGCTCGCACATGTGGGATTGGTATACCGGTGTTATCATCTGGAAAACACAAAACCCGTGGACCGCCATGCGCGGCCAGATGTATGATTATTACCTCGACCCGAACGCTTGCCTGTACGGATTGACCAATGGCAGCCAACCGCTGCACATTATGTATAACCCCGGCGATGGTATGGTGATGGTAGCCAACAATACCTTTAAAACCCACACCAACCTGATGATCGTGGCCAAGATACTTGACCTTGATGGTAAGGAAACACCGATCACGCAAGTATTCGCTGATGTTACGCCGACCACAACCAAAAGGTACTTGTCGGTTAAAAAGCAATTGGATGAAGTAGCAAAGGATAAGGGCGCGTTCCTGGTATTGCAATTACAAGATCATACGCAAAAAATAATCAGCGAAAATATTTACTGGGTAGCTGATGCCAAGGGCGAGTATTCAGGTTTAAAAAACATGGCCGCATCAAAAGTAACCGCTACGGCTAAAAAGGTAGCTAACGGTAAGGTTGAGGTAACTTTAACCAACCCGGCTAACGCGCCGCTGGCATTCTTTAACCGTGTATCATTAGTAAACAGTAATACCAAAGAGCGCATGTTGCCTGTTTTTTATAATGACAACTATGTATCGGTATTACCGGGTACAAGCAAAACAATAACAATTGATTACGATCCGAAACTGCATACCGCCACACCGGCAGTAACCGTTAGCGGATGGAACTTAAAGGAAACAAGCATCGCCGTTAATTAAAAATTACGGCTAAATCGGCAGGCTGTTTAATAGCCTCTAAATAAAAAAAAATGAAAAAAAATATTTTCTTGCTGTTTGCCTTTGCAGCCTTATACGGTGGAGTATATGGGCAGGGCAAACCAACGGGCCTTTCAAAATATGTTGATCCGTACATCGGTACGGGTTTTCATGGTCACGTATTTATGGGGGCAAACGTGCCCTTTGGCGCGGTACAGTTAGGCCCGGTAAATGTATCTGAGGGTTGGGATTGGTGTTCAGGCTATCATATCAGCGATACCACCATTGTGGGCTTTAGCCATACCCGCCTGAGTGGTACCGGTATCGGCGATCTGGGTGATATCGCCCTGATGCCAACTACAGGCCCTATCAAGGTTGCCAAAGGCAGCGTTGAAAATCCAGAATCAGGTTTTATCTCCACATTCAACCGTTCATCCGAAACTGCGCAGGCCGGTTTTTATGCCGTAAAGCTAAATCGTTATAATATCAGCGTTAAATTAACTACAACACCACGAGTAGGCTTTCATGAATACACCTTCCCTAAAAACGATCAGTCACACATCGTGATCGACCTGCAGCAAGGTATAGGCTGGGACAGGCCGGTTAAAACATCGCTTACCCTGGTTAACGATACCACCATCACCGGTTACCGTTTCTCCGAAGGTTGGGCGCAGGATCAGCGGATCTATTTCACAATGATCCTTTCGAAACCTGTTAAAACCTTAACCGTTTATGATAGTACCACGGTTAAAACCGGTACCTCTATCGAGGCTGTTAAGGCTAAGGGGGTAGTAACCTTTGCTACTAAGGACGGTGAAAAGGTTTATGTTAAGGTAGGTATATCGCCGGTAAGTGCCGAGAACGCAGCGCTTAACCTGAAAACCGAATTGCCGGGCTGGGATTTTGCAGGTACCGTAACCAAGGCACAAGCCGCCTGGGATAAAGCACTGGGTAAAGTGGCCATTACCACGCCCGATGAGGATAAGAAAAAGGTGTTTTACACAGCGATGTATCACACTATGATAGCGCCATCTACCTTTAATGATGTTAACGGCGATTATTGGGGAACCGATAAAAAGGTGCATAAAAACGAGGGTTTCAATAACCTGACCACCTTTTCGCTATGGGATACCTACCGTGCTGCCGACCCGATGTATACCCTGCTTCATCCTGAGCGAGTGAGCGATATGGTGAACACCATGCTGGCCATCTATAAGCAACAGGGTAAACTTCCTGTATGGCATCTTATGGCTAATGAAACCAACTGTATGGTGGGTTACAGTGCTATACCTGTAATGGTTGATGCATACCTGAAGGGTTACAAAGGTTTTGACGAAAAGCTGGCCTGGGAAGCGGTAAAAGCTACGGCCATGGGCGATGAGCGCGGCATCAAATTCGTAAAATCAATGGGTTATGTACCTGCGGATAGTACAGCCGAATCGGTATCAATGGGTTTGGAGTATGCTTTGGCAGACTGGAGCGCGGCGCAGATGGCCAAAAAGATGGGTAACACGGCCGATTACGAATACTTTATGAAACGCGGTAATTATTACAAAAACTACTTCGATAGCAAAACCGGTTTCTTTCGTGCTAAACTGGCTGATGGTAAGTTTAAGGAACCGTTTGATCCGTTCCGTTCCATACACGAGCGTGGCGATTATACCGAGGGTAATGCATGGCAATACCAATGGCTGGTGCCGCAGGATGTTGAGGGTTTGATTAAGCTGCTGGGTGGCGATAAAAAATTCACCGCCAAGCTGGATACGTTTTTTGTGGCCAAAGGCGATATGGGATCCGAAGCATCAAATGATATTTCGGGTTTGATAGGCCAGTACGCGCACGGTAACGAACCGAGCCACCACATTACTTACCTCTATACTTATGCCGGTCAGCCCTGGAAAACGGCCGAAAAGGTACGCTTCATCATGAAGGATTTTTATACTACCAAACCTGATGGCATCATCGGTAACGAGGATGTTGGGCAGATGTCTGCCTGGTATGTTTTATCATCATTAGGTTTTTACCCGGTTAACCCGGCTAACGGCAACTATGTGTTTGGTAGCCCGCTGTTTAACGAGGCGGTGATCAACCTGCCGGAGGGCAAAAAGTTCAAACTTACCGCACGAAATAACAGCGACGAAAATAAATACATTCAAAGCGTTACTTTAAATGGAAAACCATACACAAAAGCTTATATTAGCCATACCGAATTAATGAAGGTCGGCGAACTGATTTTTGTAATGGGCAACAAACCCAACCTTAAGTGGGGTACAAAAGCGGCGGATCGCCCGTATTCCATGAAGTAAACTGATTGATGTAATGATGCCGCTCAAGGCAATTTTGTTAAACCGTACTTTAAATACCGGCGCTGTAAAGCCGGTATATATCATACTGCAATGCGCCGTAGCCATGTGTTTTATTGGCCACGGCGCATTTGGCATTATAACCAAACCCATCTGGTGCAACTATTTTGCCGTAGCCGGGATAGGTGAGGCTATGGCTTACAAACTGATGCCTGTGATTGGTGTGGTTGATATTTTAATGGGCATCAGCATACTGATCTACCCGACACGGGCAGTTACGCTCTGGTTGGTTATCTGGGGTTTAATTACCGCATCCATGCGCCCACTCTCCGGCGAGCCTTTTGCCGAGATGATAGAACGAGCCGGTAATTACGGCGCGCCGCTGGCATTACTTTTATTGTGCGAATTCAGGCCGGGTGTTAAATCATTATTTAGTAAGATGAAACAGCCGGTTGCTGTGGGCGCTGATCGTTTACAGATAGTGCAATTAGCTTTGCGCATAGCGGCGTTTTTGCTGCTAACCGGGCATGGCTGGTTAAACCTGCTGCACAAAAAGGGATTGATTGGGCAATACAATGCGCTGGGTTTCCGCCAGGTTGAAAACGTGGCTTTGGTGAACGGCATTGTTGAAATAGCCGCGGCTGTGTTTATTTTGGTTCGACCGAATCGTACGGTATTGCTGATATTCTTTATATGGAAAGTAGCAACCGAGCTTTTATATCCGCAACACGCTGCTTTTGAGTGGATAGAAAGGGGCGGAAGTTACGGTGTTTTATTGGCTTTATGGTTTATTTGCGCGCCGCATACCAAAGCAGTACACGGCGCACAAAAAACAGTTATTATATCCTGATAATTACTTAGAGCGAACGCCAACCTCGGCAACTGCTACCCCATTTCCGCTGACCACATGATCGGCCCGGAATTTGAAATACCTTGCTTTTACCGGTGCATTCAGCTTTACCTCCTGCTCAACAGGGTTGGCTTTGATGTTGGAAAATTCGCCTTTGGCGGCTTCTTTCCAGTCGGTACCATTATCGCTTACATAAAAGGTATAGCGGTCAACAATTCCCTCGGTTTTCTTATCCTGTCGTGGCAAGTAGGTAAATGTGCTGATGGTTTGCACAGTGCCCATATCTACAACCAGCTCCGTTGGTTTAAAACTTGCTGATGTATCCTTTTGCAAGGTGTTCCAAACCGAACGGTAATTCTCGTCAATAGCTTGTGCGGCATCGTTGTTAACGGCGTTTAACAGTTTCCAGTCTTTTTTATTGAGGCCGAATTTTACATTAGCAACCTCGCTGGTTACATCGCCATCCACTGCTATGGCCTTAACAATACCGCCATCGGTCAATACAAATGTCTGGTTATATGGGGTGGATGATTTGGTTGGTGTGCTGCCATCCAGCGTATAATAAATTTTTGATACAGGCGCATCGGTACTGATAGTAACCTCGCCGCTGCTGGTTTTACTGATAGTTGGCGCGGTAACGTGTACCGGCTCCTTATACAAACCAAAATCGCTCAGCGCGATGCTTACCGGCGATTTTACAATACGCAGCCTCACCTTATTAGCCGTAACGTTTTGCGGTAATCGAATTAATCGTTTTGAGCCGATGCTGGTGGCCGTAGCTACCTGTTTCCACTCGCCGTTTTGATAAGCATCAACAGCAACTTCCTCAATACGCTGCCCTAACTTAATATTTTCGCGCAGTTGGATCACGTTAAAGCTAACCGGCTTTTTAAAGCTCAGGGTAAGCGTAGGGGTATTCACCTGGTCATCCGTTGCCCAGTACGAGAAAGGGTCAGTATCCGTCAGGAATTTAGTGCCATATAATTTGCTGTTCTTACCACGAGTGTTACTGGCTGTAATTTCGGCATCCTTAGCAAAATTAACCGAGAATGTTTGCTTCAATAATTCGCCGAAGGCCTTCAGCTTGGCTACATCATCGGCATCTATCACCCCATCACGGTTAGGCGATAAACCCAGATCCAGCGCCGCGCCACGGCCAACACTTTTGTAATACAGATCAAGCAGGGTATAAGGCGATTTAGCCATACCATCCTGACTGGCATGGTAAAACCATCCCGGACGGAAAGGTACATCACACTCCGCAGGCATCCAGTATTTACCGTTGCGTGTTCCCTCAATACCTAATTCATACAGCACCTCGCCGTTCGCCGGTTCTTTACCCGGTTGCGAAGGCTTTGGTGTGTAGGTTGCCCAGCTTGTTTCGCCGGCATGGCCTTCTTCATTACCTACCCAGCGCACATCGGGCCCAACATCGCCGAATATGGTTGCACCGGGCTGCATTTTACGGGTAATGGCCCAGGTGTTTTGCCAATCGTAATAAGTGGTGCGGTCTATTTTGCGTGACTCGTTAGCGCCGCCATAGTAGCCGTCGCCACCGTTGGCACCATCATGCCATGATATAAATAACTTGCCGTAGTTGCTGTATAATTCGCGCAACTGCTGCTGGTATATCTTCAGGTATTCAGGCTTGCCATAAAAGGCATTGTTCCTGTCCCAGGGCGAGCAGTATAAGCCTAACTGCATACCCAGTTTTTCACAGGCTAACTGGTATTCTTTAACCATATCGCCCTTGCCGTTTTTCCAGGCGGCTTTGCTGATATTGTGTTCGGTAGTTTTGGTTGGCCACAGGCACAGGCCATCGTGGTGTTTGGCCACCATAACAATCCCCTTAAAACCTCCATCCTTAGCCGCCTGTACAATCTGCACGGCATCAAACTTTGCCGGGTTGATGAGCTTTGGGTCTTCATTGCCAAAACCCCATTCTTTATCGGTATAAGTATCAACGCCATAGTGTATTATGCAATACATCTCCAGCTTATGCCAGTTAAGCTGCGCTGCCGATGGCGTTACACCATAAGGCTTAGGCGCAGGCTGACTAAAGGCCAAAGCACTTTGTAACAATAGGGAGGCGAGAGCGATTTTTTTCATTCGGTGTATCGATCTAAAAAGTTCAATTAATGTTTTAACCACGATGCCGGTATTTCGGCAGGTGCGGAACCGTCCTTACTGTAAAGCAGTTTTAGCGCGTAACCGCCGCCGCCTTCTAAAAAGTTAAGCTCAAAAGGTTGCTGGCCTTTTTTAAGCGCTACCTGCCCGCTCTTTTCAATTGCCGAGTGCATTGCCTCGTTATCCACCACCAGGCGGTCGGCTATTTTAAGCACGCCGCCATCATCGCAGGTTAAGTAAAAGGTGTATACGCCATCCGCAGGAATATCAAGATAGCCCCTGTATTTCAGGCCGAAGCTTGGCGCAGTGGCCTCTTTGGGTACAATAACAGTGCTTTCGGTTAAAGCCTGATTCTTCGCCGTGTCAGGTATCAGCGTGGTTTTTTTATAGAACGCCGGGAAATAGCGCACCGCCAAACCTGCCTGTAAGCCTGTTTTGTTCACCGGTTCGGCAAGGGTTTGCTTTACATATTTTAGATTATACAGATCACCGCGAACGCCCGATGCGGTGTATGCCGCCAAACGAATGTTTTGCGATTGCGTGATCTTTAACGGGCCGGTCAATTCGGTCGACTGCTGCGTTGGCAAAGAGCCATCGGTAGTATAAAATATTTTTAAGCCCGATAACGGTTTGTTCACACTCAAGGTAGTTTCATCGGTAAATACACTGCTTTCAACCAGCTCGGTAAAGTCGGGCAGGCGATAATGTATTTTCAATGCATCAAAACGTGGATATTGTTTCAGCAAACGTTCCTGATAGCTTTTGTAATCCTTTTTATTGGTCCATAAAACCTCGGCAAGGGCAGTTATCCGTGGAAATACCATATAATCCGCGCGGTTTTCTGTCGGGATGCGTTCGCTCCAAACATTGGCCTGTGCGCCGATCACGTTAGCGGCTTCCTGTTTATTCAGTTTTTCGGGTATCGGGTTAAAATGGTACACATTGTAAACCGAGTTCTGGTCCGGATCGTTATCAAAATACAGCGGGTTTCCCGGTGTCATGATCACCTTGTTGCCATTCTTAGCTGCCTTTACCGGTGCATTAGGTACCCAGCTACGCCAGTACATTACTACGGCGGTCGAGCTGATGCCATCCTCCAGTATCTCATCCCAACCGATCAGTTTTTTGCCATTCCTATTAAAGAATTTCTCCATCCGGTTAATGAAATAGCTTTGCAGTTCGGCTGATGTTTTCAACCCCTCTTTGGCCATCATGGCTTTGCAGGCTTCAGATTCGCCCCAACTGGTACGGTCAACCTCGTCGCCGCCAATATGAATATACTTGCTCGGGAACAGCACGAATATCTCTTTAAAAACATTCTCGGCAAATTCGTAAGTGCTCTCGTTACACGGGCATATCGGCGTAGTAAAAAGCTCGCCCCATTTGCTGCCCCCGGTGCACGAAAGGAAAGGATAGTTATTGATCGCCGCCATCATGTGCCCCGGCATATCAATTTCGGGGATGACGTCAATATGTCTTTTCATGGCGTAGGCAATCACATCCTTCATTTGCGCCTGGGTGTAAAAGCCGCCGTAAAGTGTTTTGCCGTCGCGTTTGATGATGTGTTTCGGGTCGATGGCAAAATCCGGGTTATCCTTTGATCTTTCGATACAAGCTGAATCCTGGTTGTTAAAGGTGCGCCACGCGCCAAACTCGGTAAGCTTGGGGTATTTCTTGATCTCGATGCGCCAGCCCTGATCGTCCGTTAAGTGCAGGTGCAGCTTGTTGAATTTATATAAGGCCAGGCGGTCGATATATTTCTTTAAATAATCAACAGAGAAAAAGTGACGGGATACATCCAGATGCATACCACGCCAGGCGTAAGCAGGCTGATCGGTAATTTGAACAGCAGGCAAGGTAAGTGTGTAGCTTTTATCTTTTTCAATACGTTCCACAGCAACAGGTAATAACTGGCGCAAGGTTTCAACCCCTCTGAATATACCTGCCGCAGTTTTTGCCGCTAAAGTTACTTTTTGTGATGTGATAGTTAACCTGTAACCTTCATCAGCAGTGATGGTATTATCCGTAACAAACCGAATCACATTATTTGATGCTGCGCCATAAGCAAGCGGCATATCACCATTGCCAATAAGCTGATTAAGCAGCTCCGCCTCCTGCAAATACTTACCGGCCGGAAGCATAATTTTAGTTTTACTATTAATAGTAAATGTGCCTCCACCTTTAATTACCGATTGCGGGTAGGGTATAAGGTTAACCACGGGCGATACCGTTTGGGCATTAAGTATTGAAAAGTGCGCTATAGTATTAAGAAGTGCAACTCCTACAGCAATAATAAATTTCGACTGTCTGCTTATCATTATACAGATTTATGATTGAGGTTAAAATCAGATAAAATATTACTAATAATTTCTGATAACTATAAAATCCAATTATCAATTCAGATCTTAAAACAAATTAAAATATTTATAAAATCCTATTTAACTTTTATAAAAATTTAAAATGTATTTATTTTCCGAAATTTATTAATATTCTTGTATATCTCAATGCAACCGATTGCATTAATTTTGATGAACTATGACAATTAAGCCAAATATTAAGTACGTGCTGTTAGCCGCGACTTGTACATGTAATTTTATCAGTAACGCGCAAAAACAACCCAAGTTCAGGGATGCAAGCCAACCCATTAATACAAGAGTAAAGGCACTGATCACTGAATTGACCTTACCCGAAAAGGCTTCATTGATGGGTTATCGTAGCGCCGAGGTACCACGCTTGGGTATACCCGCTTATAACTGGTGGAATGAAAGTTTGCATGGTGTGGCAAGGGCAGGCGAGGCCACGGTTTTTCCGCAGGCTATTGCCATGGCGGCAACGTTTAATGATGATCTGGTAAATGAAATAGCAGGGGCAATTTCAACCGAGGCGAGGGCTAAATATAATCTGTCAACTGCTCAAAACAGGCGTTTGATGTATATGGGGTTAACCTTTTGGTCGCCCAATATTAATATATTTCGTGACCCGCGCTGGGGACGTGGACAGGAAACTTACGGGGAAGACCCGTTTCTGACGGGTACCATAGGCAGCGCTTATATTAAAGGTATGCAGGGGAATGATCCGGCTCACCTCAAAACATCGGCCACAGCTAAACACTTTGCCGTACACAGCGGCCCGGAGGCGCAGCGTGATTTTTTTGATGCCAAGGTTGATGAAAAGGATCTGCGTGAAACTTACCTATACGCTTTTCATAAATTGGTTGACGCTGGTGTTGAATCGGTAATGACGGCCTACAACCGGGTTAACGGCGTACCAACATCCACCAATAAAAAACTGATAACACAGATATTACGTGGCGAGTGGGGCTTTAAAGGCCACGTAGTTACCGATTGCGGCGCACTGGACGATATTTATTTAACGCATAAGGTACTACCCGATAAAGTATCGGTTGCGGCGGCGGCTATAAAGGCTGGTACCAATTTGGATTGCTCAAGCATTTTTCAGAGTGACATTGTAAATGCGATCAATAAAAAACTGATCACCGAAAGAGAGGTTAACGAATCCCTTTCGCAGGTTTTGCGTACCCAATTTAAGCTCGGCTTTTACGATGAACCGGCAAAATCACCCTACGCGGGCTACGGTGCAGATAGTGTACATAACGATTACCACATAGCCCTTGCCCGCAAGGCGGCGCTGCAAAGTATGGTATTGCTTAAAAACGAAAAGAATATTCTGCCTTTAAATAAACAAGACTATTCAAGCATTATGGTGGTTGGTTCGAGCGCGGCTTCGTTAGATGCGCTGGTAGCCAACTACCACGGAGTGAGCGGCCGTATGGTGAATTTTGTGGAGGGTATAACCGCTGCAGTTGGTCCGGCTACCAGGGTTGAGTACGATTTAGGCTCAGGCAATAAAGATACCACCCACTTTGGCGGTATATGGGCTGCCGGAAACGCGGATGTTACCGTGGCCGTAGTAGGTTTAACACCGGTTTTGGAGGGTGAGGCGGGTGATGCTTTCCTATCTGAAAGCGGTGGCGATAAAAAGACTTTGAGCCTTCCGGCAGATAACATCGCTTTTTTGAAGGAACTGCGTAAAAAGGTTACCAAGCCTATCATCGCGATAGTCACTTCAGGCAGTGATGTTGATATTGCCGAGATTGCCCCTTATGCCGATGCCATTATACTGGCCTGGTATCCCGGCGAGCAGGGCGGTAACGCGCTGGCTGATATATTATTTGGCAAATATTCGCCATCAGGCCACTTACCGCTTACTTTCTATAAGTCGATCAATGATCTGCCTGCGTATGATAATTACAATATGAAGGATCGTACCTACCGTTACTTTACAGGTCCGGTGCAGTACCCGTTTGGTTTTGGTATGAGTTACACCTCATTTAAGTTCGACTGGAAAATGCAGCCACAAAAAAGCTACAGCGCTAAGGATTCAATCACCGTATCTGTTAACGTAACCAATACCGGCGCTATGGATGGCGATGAAGTGGTGCAGGCCTACATCAAGTATCCGCAAGCCGAGCGCATGCCGCTAAAGGAGTTAAAAGGCTTTAATCGTGTAACCGTTGCTAAAGGCGGCCAGCAAACGGCTACTATCAAAATACCGGTAAGTGATCTGCAAAAGTGGGATATGAAAGCCAATAAATGGAAATTATATCCGGGTAACTATACGCTCAACATAGGTAATAATTCGGCTGATGAAAGTTTAACGGCAAGCTTTACTATCAAGTAACTATAAAGTACATTAAACAACAAAGGAGAAGCTGATCAGCTTCTCCTTTGTTGTTATGATATATTATTTTTATACCGCGCGAAGATCATGAACAAGGCCAAGTTTAACAGCCAACCGACCGGCAATTTCATCACGACCTTTACCTTCAACGGCCATTAAAAACTCAATAGGGCCGCCCTCTTTACCGCAGCCAAAGCACTTAAAAGTATTTTTTTCCTGCGATACCATAAGCGATGCAGACAGATCAGGATGGAACGGACAGCGGCCTTTTAAGGCTTTACGGCTATCCTGCAAAGGCAGGTAGGCAGAAATGATGTTAACAATAGAGGCTTTGGCTTGAATATGTAAGATCAGTTCGTTAGACGGCATGGATATAATCTTGTTTTGCAGGTATCAAAAATAATAAAAAAGCCTTATTTATAGTGGTTAAAGCATAAATAAGGCTTTTCATTGTATTTAATTGAATGCCAGTTTCATCAAATGGTATTAGCAAGAAAAGTACTACTGCTCTTCCTTAAAAAATACTTTGTAATAGTTCATGGCCTTATCATCATCAAACCCTTTTTCAATCAAATCCTTATCGCCATGAATATAGATATGGAAGTTGCGGTCGAGTTTTAACACGCTTTTGTACACGCGCGCCTGTTTTTTTACCGCGTTAGTAGAGATTTCAAAACTATCGGCAATGGGCGTTTCAAACTCATCCTCGTATTGCTGCTTATAGTTTTTGAAGGATTCGATGGCCTGCTCATTACCAATTACTTCACCGGTAAACTCATCCATATCAAAGGTTTCTTTCTCCTTAAAATATTTCATGCTGCGGTTCAGCAGGTCAATCTTGTCGGCCTTGCTCATTTCAAACTCATCATCCATTTTTTGGGTAACAAAGTTTTTATATACGCTGAGCGTGTTGGCGGTTTGGTTAAAATTATCATTACGGATTTTTAATTTCAGAAAATCGTCCTTCCAGTATACCGCGGCATCCTGACTGTTGCCGGTTTTATCAATTACCACTACTTTATAGCCATCTTCTTTAGCGGAGTTAAAAATGAGGCAGCCCTTGTCCAACTTATTAATGTTGATGCCATTTTCCTCGTAATCCATTTTAAAGCCGCCCTTGTCGGGGTATACTTTAAGGTAAGTTTCCTTAGTTTCTGATTTAAAAATGCCAATGGCATCCAAAAGCTCGCCCTCTATCTGTACATTGTTAAATAAGCCAATATATACTTCGCCCGATTTTATTTTAGGGTGATTGGAAACGCTGTACAAATGCTTGGCCATCTGTTGCGATAGTTCATGAAAGCACTCATTAACCTCAAATATCTGCGTGGCAAAATTGTAAATCTCGTTCAGGTTGATATCGCTATGATGCATCAGGTGATATACCTCGTTCGTTTTTTCAAATGGTGTTAAAAAATACTGCATCAACAGGCGGGGTATCATCTCATCCTTCAGGTCAAGCGGTTCATCGGAGAGGGAGTACATTTCATCCTGTGTCTGGTTGCCTACGTGGTGAACGGATAGGATGTCTAAAAAAGTTTCAAAAGAGGTAATCATAATCAGGCTTCAAAGATGCTGTTTTTTTCGGGATGACATACGCCTGATGCTGCATTGTTGAAAGTTGACGATTTATGCCGAACTTTGCCGCTGAATATGATATTTCAGGAAGACACAATTGTAGCGCTTGCCACACCTAACGGAATAGGTGCAATCGGCGTTATCCGCCTTTCAGGCCCCGAAGCCATTAACATTGCCAACAATGTTTTTAAAGGAAAGGATTTAACCACCCAAGCATCGCACACCATACATTTTGGTCATGTGGCCGATGGCGATGTGTTGCTTGATGAGGTGCTGATGTCGTTATTCGTAGCGCCACGCTCATATACCCGCGAAAACGTGGTGGAGATATCATGCCATGGATCGAATTATATTTTAGAAAGCATTATCCGTTTGCTGATAAAAAAAGGAGCAAGGGCCGCCAAACCGGGTGAATTTACACTCCGTGCTTTCCTGAACGGGCAGCTCGACCTGTCGCAAGCCGAAGCGGTTGCTGACCTGATTGCCGCCAATTCAAAAGCATCGCAGCAGGTAGCTTTGCAGCAATTACGTGGCGGTTTCAGCAACCAGCTAACTGCGTTGCGCGAGCAGTTGGTACAGTTTGCATCGCTGGTTGAACTGGAACTCGATTTTTCGGAAGAAGATGTGGAATTTGCCAACCGCGGTCAGCTAAAGCAACTGGTGGTTGATACCCTGAAAGTTACAGGCGGACTGATACGATCATTCGAGTTAGGTAACGTTATAAAGCAGGGAGTAAACACGGTAATTGCCGGCCGGCCTAATGCCGGTAAATCAACTTTGTTGAATGCGCTGCTGAATGAAGAACGCGCCATTGTGAGCCACATTGCCGGTACTACCCGCGATACGATTGAAGAAGTGCTGAATATAAATGGCATCAATTTCAGGCTCATAGATACCGCCGGCATACGCGAAGCTACCGATGCCATTGAGCAGATAGGGGTAGAGCGTACCATGGAAAAGATAAGCCAGGCACCATTAATTATTTATGTTTATGATGTCGCGCAATTGAGCATTGAGGAGCTTAATGCCGATATTGAAAAACTACGCCGGCCCAATGTAAATATGCTTTTGGTAGCCAATAAGATAGATCTGTTAAACCAGGAGCAATTGAAGAGGTTGCCGAACGGTGTTATCCCCATATCAGCAGATAAAAAGCAGCAGATTGATGAACTGAAAAACAGCATCTACCAAGCTGCTGTAAAAGAAGAATTAACAGGCAACGAAACGCTGGTAACCAACATACGCCACGTAGAGGCCCTGCAAAAAACAGAAGACGCGCTAAACCGTGTGCTTAATGGCATAGAGGGCTCCATCACATCCGACTTTTTAGCGATGGATATAAAACAGGCCTTACACTATTTAGGAGAAATTACCGGCACCGTTACAACAGATGATCTGCTGGATAATATCTTCAGTAAGTTCTGTATCGGAAAGTAGTTATAGTTTACATGTTGTATATGTTTATTATTGTTTGACTATCAATATTTTATATTTAATTATTCGTTATTTTATCTTTTTATTATGCTAAACTTTGTTATATATTGTTGTTTTTGTACCCGAGCAACATATTAAGTAACAAATATCAGCATAAGAGTAAGATCGAAAAGATATGAGGATGGTAGAGAGAGTTTTTAAAAGATGTAATAAATCGTGATCATTCCTACCCGTAACACATCTGATTGTAGGACATGATGGGAGCTGCCTGTCTTATGTAAAAGTTGAAGTAGCAAATCGCTACGATATTCATAAACGTTAAGTTCATCTCCCGAATATATGCTTATTTGATTTTGCGCAACGTATAATGCAGGTTGTCCAGTTTAATCTTTTCCCAGCCTGTAGCAAGTTCCAGGGTATAAGTATCACCCGTCAGCGGAACGCTGACCACCTTCCAGTCCTTCAATAAAAAGCCGCCGCTGACTTTGAGCTTGCCCCAAACATCTTGGATCTCCCCGGTCGGGTAAACCGTGCCATAATCACCCAGGTCGAATAGGGTGTTCGGGTTAAAAACAATATTCATTTTTACGAGGTCGATTTGTAGTACGGGTTCCCGGGTAAACTGTTTTATATAAGCTGCCGCTTTTTCGAGGCGTGTGTTTTCCTTTTGTTGTTCGCTGGCGCGAATGGCTGTACCGCTGTAGCGGCTTTCATTCGCAGTAGTTATTGTTACCTGGTAGTATTTCCGGATCAACTCCGGAAAGTCGGCTGTGGAATCTAAGGTTTGTGTCCATTTGGAGTTTTTCTCCTGTAACAGCAAACCATAGAGTGGGCCGGTCAGGTAGGCGAAGGAGCGGATGAGTGAGCCGCGGTTACCTGCGGTATCTACTTGCTGATATAAATGACTACGCAGATCCTGCCGCCCCAAATAAGCACCGGTAAATTCCGCCAGTCCTTCGTTCATCTCCAGCACGCGCTCGTTACCGAAGGTCTTAGGAAACAATACTCTTCGTTTTTCCCTAAAAGCCAGGGCTTGCGACAGGTCAGGATTGCGCTGCCTGACCGGCTTCTGCAGCGCTGCTTTCAGCGCGTTGAGTTCCAGCAGAAAATAAGTTCGGCCAGCCATGGTGCTGAGGTGATCGGCTGTAGGGCTATGTCCATAAAAACCGATACTTTCCTGGATGCGGTGGAAATTTTCGTGAAGCACCAGATTGATACGCTCGTTCCGGTCTGTAGGCAAAGGCCATAACAGGCAGGACCAGGTTTTGCCCTGCCAGTGAATGGCCGTGTTAGCTATCATCACTGTTGATGGTAACTTCCCGACATAGATCCCATTTTCTGACTTAAACAAATGGGTGCTATCGGGCTGGTTGGCGTAAGTGAGGCGGGTTTGTGGGTCAACGAACAACATGGGGCCATATAAATGCGCATTCCAAAGCCGCTGATCTTGCGCCGCGGCTTCGGCTTCTTTAAAATAAGCGGCAGCTAAAGGCGATTGCGCTTTAACTGTGGATACGAACAATAGCAGGATCAGGAGCTTTTTCATAAAGCGAAGATCGAATAGCGGCTGATGGTTTTAAAGATCATTATACAAACGGTCATAAAATTTATATGAACGGTTAACCGGGATGACGTAAGGATGTGTATTTTAGGTAATGCGTAAAGTGCTGCTCCATGCCGGATTTTGGTTGCTGTTTTTTCTGCTTTGGGATCGGTTGTTATATTTTTATGTGAATAATGAATGGAACCGCCTTTATTTTTCGGCGTTGGATACGGCACTGATCATGTTGGCTTTCTACAGCATCTATTATTACCTGATGCCGGCATACTTTAAACACAAGAGTTTAACACGCCTCGTTTTTTCGGCAGTTCTGGTGATTGGTATTTTAGCTGGTCTCGCTGCCTGGATCATGGGGCAATTGCTCCAAAATATGATCGTTCCCATCAATTTCAAATTTAACTGGACCTATCGGGATATGCAATACAACCGGGTTTTGACGGCACTGACCGGGGTGCTGGCCGGGAGCTTTGTGAAGCTGGCGGCTGACCGCTTTGAAGCCCGGAAAAAGGTGCAGGCATTGGAAAAAGAACGGGCAGAAGCAGAGTTAACCTATCTCAAAGCACAATTAAACCCACACTTTTTATTTAATTCGCTGAATAGTTTATATGCTCAATTAGAATTACGAACAGGTGATCCTAAACAGACGCTGGCCGCACTGGCGGATTTATTGCGTTACCAGCTTTATGAGGGCACGCGGGAGTTTGTACCCTTAGCCGGTGAACTGGCTTATCTTGGTAACTATATTGCGCTGCAGCAAATGCGGCTGGATAACTGTACGGTGCATTACCAGGTTGACGGGGAGACGGACTTGTTGATCGCGCCGCTTCTGCTGATTACGTTTGTTGAAAATGCTTTTAAGCATGTATCGGACGCTGATCATAATTTTATTGAGGTTAAGGCCATAATTGCCGGTGACCGGCTGCGTTTCAGTTGCCGGAACAGTTATCAACTGAATAACAAACCGACCGGTATCGGTTTAACTAATGTCCGGAAACGTTTATCGCTGATTTATCAGGATGGTTTTGATCTGGCGATATCTGTAAGTGAAACAGTTTATGAAGTAAATTTAACCCTATGCTTAAAGTTTTGATCGTTGATGATGAACCCCTTGCCCGGCAGCAGTTAGAAGCCTATGTCGGCCGTTTGCCTGAACTGCAATTAGTAGGATCAGCACGGCATCCGGTCGCAGTACAGGCCATCCTGCAAACATCGGCTATCGACCTGATCTTCCTGGACATCCAGATGCCGCAACAGAACGGCTTGGATTTTTTAAAAAAAACAGATCTTTCGCAGCAGGTGATCCTGATCACCGCTTTCCCCGAGCATGCCGTCGAAGGTTTCGATCTTGAGGTAACCGACTATTTATTAAAACCGGTTACATTCGAGCGGTTTCAACGTGCCTGTCAAAAAGCGATCAGTAAAACTGAGAAGTCAGCCGGCTTTATTTCGGTCAAATGCGATCAGAGATTGGAAAGGATACCCATAGCTAACATTTTATATGTGGAAGCAATGGCCAATTATGTACACATCATTACCGATCAGCGAAAATATACGGTCTACTCCGGTCTTAGCGCAATTCAAAGACAGTTGCCCGGTCAGTTTAAACAAACGCACAAATCTTTTCTGGTGAATATGGAACGGCTGGTAAGCGTTAATAAGCAGGCAGTGTTCATCGGGGCCTACCAAGTTCCTTTAAGCCGCACCCGTAAGGCTGCTGTTTGGGAATACGTTAACACATTAAGAGTTTCTGCTTGCAATAAATCCAATTTATAAGGACATTTATGCACCATTAGACGGTGCTGTGGCCAATGCCGGTATCAGATTGAATGGTTGCAATGAAGCCACTTTACCGGCAGTGATATGTTCGGCAAAACTTTGCCTCCTGCACGAGTGATCATTTGGTTTAACAAATAAAGTCCGTAACCATTTCAACTCTTGTCATTTCATCAAAACTTAATTCTGTGACATTTAATTTATCAATAGGGTAGATGCTGGATTGAGAAACCGGATATATTGGTATGTAAGGCTTTAACTTGAATATTCACTGCTGTTTGTAAAATAACATTTACTTAATATTTAAACTATTTACCCTTTAAACTCACCGCTTAATTTTACAGGACTATTGTATAATATTAATGATTGTAAAGCGGGCTTACGATAAATTGAGTGATATGGAACTGGCTGCTTGTTTGGCAGAAAGGGATCATGCTGCATTTAAGGAGCTTTACAATCGGCATTGGCGATCATTATATACTTACGCCCGTTCCATACTGAACGACCGAGATGAGGCTGCGGATGTTGTACAAGATATATTTACTATCTTATGGAACCGCGCCGATCACTTACAAATTACTACCGGCCTGCGGGCATACCTGCTTACCGCTACGCGTAACCGGGCATTAAAGATGATCAGCAAAACAAAAAGGGCTGATGATTATGCCGAAGAACTCGCGGCATGTTTTGATGAGGAGGCCGGCGGCACAGACGAGCAGGCAAATTTTAAAGAGCTTTGCGCGATATTGGACAATGCTGTAAAAAAGTTGCCGGTAACCATGCGGGCCGTATATGTAATGCATAAAGAAGAGGAACTTTCTCACCGCTCTATAGCCGAAGAATTGGGCATTACCGAACATAGTTCAAGAACCATACTTAGCCGTGCTGTTGCTTCTTTACGTACCAAACTATCGCCGCTGCTTTCAATACTGCTGCTGTTTTTGGCTATCCAAAAATAATTTCATTTTTTTTGTTGACATCAGGTTCGCCTGAGGCTCTTATTATTAAACAGGGATATAACACTGTTGATAGTAATGAACAAAAGGCAGGCAAAGGAATTGATTGACAAGTACCTGAATGGTACCGCTACACCTGAAGAGCAGGCTCTTTTTGAACTGTTAGCTAACCGGGTTACCAAAAAAAGGCTGGAAAATATCGGTCCGGATGATTATACCGATCTGCGAGAACAGTTATATAAAAGACTGCCTCAGGCAACGCGCAGCACGGTGTTTAAACGGTACCGGTGGCTGGCGGCGGCATCACTTATTATTTGCGTTTCGGCAGCCGCACTCATCTTTTATCCCCGTAATTACCAAAAAACAGAACAGGTTTCGGCTATTGTGCCCGGGGGCAACCAGGCCATTTTAACCCTGGCTAACGGAAAGAAGATAACATTAACAACAGCCGGCGATGGCAAGCTGGCGGAACAGGCAGGCATCAGCATAAGTAAAACTCATAATGGCCAACTGATATACAGGGTAGCGGCAACTAACCCACATGCTGCCGTAGGTTATAACACAACCGAAACACCTAAGGGCGGGCAGTACCAACTGCAACTGGCCGATGGTACTAAAGTATGGCTTAACGCTTCGTCATCATTAAAATACCCAACCCGTTTTGAAGGCAGCGAGCGCAATGTCGAACTTACAGGCGAAGCCTATTTTGAAGTAGCCCATAATGTGGCCATGCCATTTAAGGTAAAAACAAGTAAACAGGTAGTAACCGTTTTAGGCACCCATTTTAACATTAATGCCTATGGCGATGAACCATTGTTAAAAACAACCTTGCTTGAAGGCAAGGTAAGGATAAACGCGCTCGGTTGCACGGCATCAGCCATATTGAAACCCGGCCAACAGGCCTCGCTTCGAGGAAGTGATCTATCAATAACCACGGGTGATACCGAAGAAGTCGTTGCTTGGAAAAATGGTTATTTCCGCTTTCGTAACGAACCTATTCAAAGCGTGATGCGCAAACTAAGCCGTTGGTACAATATTGATGTGCAATACACAGCCAACGTTTCAAACGAGGGATACTACGGCACTGTATCGCGGTACAAAAACATAAACCAGATTTTAACTGTGTTGGCAGAAACAGGATCAGTTCACTTTAAAATTGAAGGAAGGAGCGTAATTGTGATGAAATAATACAAAGCCAGCCCTTTGGTATTTCAACAAAAAAGGCCAAACCGGCGGCAACCGGAATGACCCTTGACCCGGAATACCCGACAATTCTTCAGGAACTATCAGCACCTGCAAAATGCCCCCAGCACGTAGAAATGTAGCGGCAGATTGCAATCAATCCAAGCAATAACAAATGTACACTATTTACCCTAATAAGTTAGTGCGGCGAAAGCACGCGCTTTATAAAACATTATTAATCATGAAGCTGACAACATTGATTATGATCATAGCTATCATACAGGTCAGCGCGGCAGTTAAAGCCCAAAGAATAACCTTATCAGCAACCAACACACGTATTGATAAAGTATTTAATCAAATACGTACGCAAACCGGCGTAGATTTTCTTTTTAACAACACCATCCTTAAAATGGCAAAACCCATAAATATTAACGTTAAGAATGCCGAACTGAAAGAGGTACTTGCGGTAATATTTCAGGATCAGCCGCTACGGTTTTCCATAAAAGAAAAAACCGTCATCATATCAAAAAAAGAGGATCAGCCGGTGAGTGATCAACACGGACCTATACTTGCCCGCCGGCCGGTTGCGGCAGGGAATATTGGCGGCAAGGTATTGGATGAACGCGGTGAGCCCCTGCCCGGTGCGAGCATCAGGATAGTTGAAACCGGCCAGGCAACCCAATCAGCCATTGATGGTAACTATAACTTTAACACTGAACCGGGGACGTATACCATTGAGGTGAGCTATGTTTCCTACCAAACAAAGCGAGTTACCCAGGTCGAGGTAAAGTCGGCAGAACTTACCAGCCTGAACATAGTACTGAAAAGTGCGACCAATGAACTGAACCAGGTAACGGTAACAACCAGTTACAGGCAGGAAGGTACCACCGCCTTATACGTTCGCCAAAAAAATGATGCGGGTATAACCAACGGCATCAGTCGCGAACAAATGGCGGCATTGCCCGACAAAAACATAGGCGAAACACTGAAGCGCATCTCCGGCATCAGCACGAATGATAACCGGCGGGTAGTAATTCGCGGTATTGCCGAGCGTTACAACCTGGCCATGATGGATGGTGCCACCCTGCCCAGCACCGATGTACAAGTACGCGATTTTGAGTTTGACATTGTACCAGCCAACCTGGTTGATAATGTTGTGATAAACAAAACAGCTACGCCGGATATGAGCTTTGGTTTTGGTGGTGGTCTGGTACAGATCAACACCATGGCAATACCCGATAATAATTTTACTACATTTAATATTGGCGGTAAATACATTAATGGCAGTACCGGTAAGGAATTTTTAGGTTACGGGAGAGGTAAGTATGATTATCTTGGCTTTGATGATGGCGGCAGGGATCACTTCCCTAAAAACCTGCTCATATTTACACCCAATAATTATAATCCTGGCAACCCCAATGCTACACCGTCGCCCGGCGTTACGCCCATAACCCCGGCAATGATAGCCGAGCAGAACAAGCGCATAGGCGGTTTTGAACGCCTGGGTACACGCAGCTACAAGGCTATGCCGGGCCAAAATTATCAGTTCAGCCTCGGGCGCAGCTATAACGTGGGCAACAGTCGCCTGGGTTTTGCAGGCTCGTTAAGCTATCGTAACGAACAATCTATAGATGACAACTCGCAATTTGGCCGGGGTGAGTGGGAAACATTGGGCAGTACTGCCTATGATGCCGTAACCGGGAAAGAACTGCTCCCCGGATTCTCAAAACAATATAACTTTAATACAACCTGGGGTGCCTTGTTAAATGTGGGCTGGAATACCAAAAACCACAAAATTGCGGCACGTAATTTTTACTCACGTGTGTTCCAAAACCAGTTTTCGTACCTTGAGGCTTATGGTCGCGACCCGCAGCCCCTGCCCACTGTACGCGAGTTTGACCGCCCCAAATTTATTGACCTGCTACAAAATCGTATAAATGGCGAGCATACCTTTGGCGCTTTCCGTTTCGACTGGAACGTTTCGAGAAACAAACTGATCAATAAAGAACAGGATGCTGTAGAGGCTTGGTTGGTACCCGGTCCGCCAAACGGCCCGCTGCGTGTTGTGCAGCCCAGCGCCACCAACGCAATTGGCGGTGGTACGTTTAACCGCTCACAATATTTGTATCAAGAAACAAATAAAATTGCGGAGGGAGCTTTAAGCTATCAGTTTAAGTGGTTAGGGCAAAAGCAGGTATTTAAAACAGGCTACCAATACCTCGAAAGAGAAGGTAAATATGACTGGATACTGCTCCCGATAGCCACAAACGCGGGCGGCGCATACGCTAATGTCCCGGTACAGCAATGGGGCCAATTTCTGGATTTTAAAGACCCTTTGAGAGACCTTTTTTATTACCCGGCCGGTTTTTCTGAAAACGGTTACAGTGGAAAAAACACCAATCAGGCCGTTTATGGCATGTTTGACAATCATTTTAACAGATGGCTGCGTGCTGTGTGGGGGCTAAGGGCCGAGTATTATCGCTATGACAGGATAAGAAATGGTGCCAACGACAAGATCACGGAGGAGCTTATTCAGCGGGGTGAAAAGGAGAAATTTGTTGACCCCGCAACCGGGAAAGTAGTTACCGCCTATGCCGATGCCGAAACTGAAGAAAAAACATGGCGCTACCTGCCATCGATAAGTTTAACCGCCACACCGATTAAGGATTTTAATCTGAGGGCGGCCTACGCCAAATCAGTAGTAAGGCCGGCGCTGATAGAAAACTCGCGCATGCAGCGCTATGACCCGGTAGTTGGTGGTTACCGCAGAAATGAAGGTGTACTATCTACCCTGATAGACCATTATGATCTCCGTGCGGAGTGGTACCCCAAAGCAGGGGAGGTGATATCCGCAGGGTATTTCTATAAGTATTTTGATAAACCGGCCGAGCTTTACCGTGATATGCCTGATGCTACCGGGCGTGTATACCTGGTAACCCGAAACTCGGAATGGGCCAAGGTACACGGCTGGGAGTTTGATGTACGTAAAAGCCTTGGCTTTATGCAACCTAACTGGCGCTTTATGAACGATGTTTACTTTAGCGGCAACCTTACCCTGCAATCATCTGAGGTACAGGCGCGCAGCTACGAAGGCAAAAGCATGGCAGCCGATAAATACGGCAACACTTATGAATACCGTGTTAAAGTTTTGCAAAAAGAAAAACGGCCTTTATTTGGGCAGGTACCTGTGGTTTATAATCTGGGTTTGCAATACAACGGCAGCAGGCTGGGTACCAATGTAGCTTACAACCACATGGGTTATAAAACATTTGTAACCGGCATTACGCCAGATATTGTTGAGTACGAACGCCCGCGCAAGCAGATGGATGCGCAGGTAAGTTACCGCTTTTTAAAGGACAAGAGGCTACAGGCCAGGTTTAACATGAGCAACATACTCAATACTCCATACCGCTTTTACATCAACAGTGCCGATACGTATAAGCTGCTTGATAAATGGCAGGGCATGAGCATGTCTGCAATAACTGCCACCGGCGTATCTGAGTGGAGCGATATTTATGAATGGAAGCCGGGCTTTTCGCAAAAATTTGAGGAAGGAAATTACGAAACCTCTGCCGACGGAAAAACAAAGACCCGCATAGGCGATAAAGAAACTCTGACCAGGCGGGTGGGCGCATCTTTCAGCCTTTCTATTTCCTACAACTTTTAAACATTAATACCGAATACATGAAAACGATAAAAATATATATCACAGCAGTAGCAGCCTCACTGGTACTGCTGCTGGGTGCGTGCAAAAAAAACGAGGGTAACATACTGGATAAAAGAAATGCTTTACCAATTACTTTCAGTATCCTGAACGTGAGCAACGCGCCGCTTGAGGCACTGATTGACACTACTAAGATAGATATACCCGTAGGGCGGTTCGACCTTAACAACGCGTATCCTATTCCTGATAATAAAAACAGCCTGAAACTAACCATTACCGAAAAAGAAACAGGGAAAGTGGTGATAGAAAAAGAGTTAAATAAGGATGACGGTCGCGCGTTCATCAGCTTTTTTTATATGAACGGAGAAATAGGTAAAATGCCCGAGTTGCCGCCTGTTGAGCCTGATAAGATCAAGATCATCTACATGTTCAGGCCCGTTAAAACAAATTACTCCGAACCGGTAGACATCGTATTGGGAAAATACTATTTAACGCCAAAGGTGTTTGAGGAGATAACCCGCATCAAGAACGTAAAGCCTAACGAGTTTACCGAGCCGGTAACTATTTCAACTTTTTCAACAGCGCCACAACCTTATAATGGAGTAAACTCGGCTGTTTCTTTCCAGGTTTACATTTATAAGGCAGGTACAAATACACTCTATGTAGACGGAACAAACTATACCTGGAACCCAACAGCGTCTACCGCGCCGAGACCAGGCGCTGCAACGGCCACTTCCAAATTGTATATTTTCAGCGAAGCCAGCACAACCGGTTATATGACATTCACCAAAAATTTTGAACTATAAAACATGAGCCCGATCATTAAACGTATAACCATACCCATTTTACTGGCCCTGCTGGTAATCACCATAGCCGCATGTAATAAAGATAATCTGGATACCGAAAAAGCCTTTCACGTGCTGGTAAGCGGTTACAACGGAACGGCCAATCCCTGGCAAATAAATATCGATACTACTGAATACAGGCACAATAACTACATTACAAAGCCTGCAAGTATAATGGCATTCAATGCCGTTTATACTTACCGGTCGCAAAAAGAGAGGTTTTTGACTATTACCGATACGGTTACAAAAGAGGTATTATTGAAAAAGCCGCTGCCGCCGACAGGCACTAAGGTCAATTTCAATTTTATTTATGTAGATGGACGAGAAGTGAAGGTAAACCCGCCTGCTGCTGATCCGGCCACCAATAAAGTGGGCTTCTATGTCCATCATTCCGCCGATAACAGGCCTTTTGACATCTTTTTGTACCGGCAGGATGCCATCACGGGCGAAGAATACCGCGTGTATCTGGCTAAGTCGGTAAGGCCTAATACATGGAAGTATGTTGATTACATGCCAACAGCAAATTTTGATAATAAAAATTTGTTGGACGCATCATATATTTACTTTACCAGGGCAGGCACTACCAACCAATGGGCATTTCAAAACAGTGAAGAAATGAGCCGGATCGCGGCCTCTGGACTGGGGCTCCCGCTTGCCGGTGAAAAAGGCCTGGTATTGCCTTACTTTTTAATTGAGGGAACCACTAATTTAGAGCATTCGCGCCTGTTCTTCACTCCCGACAGGTTTAATTGATAGGTCTGCACTCGTCCTAAAACAGTTAAGATTTATCCAGATTAATACAACAGCCCTTGCAATTACTGCAAGGCCTGTTATTTATTATGCATTATCAATGCGCTTAAATCAGCTTTTTTATCTCTATCAATAAATTTCATCCACTTATATCGGTTAACGGCCCGGATATTTTAAAACCTTCAACTACCTGAACTTTTTTAAGCCTGGCAACGGCGATCTTTGTAACAGAAAAACAGTTAAGCCCTGCTATGGCCACTGCGATGAATTTCTAAGTAAATAAAACGATATATAATAATGAGAGTAGTAACTATCCCGCAAAACGTGCAAGGCACAGAACCCATCATTATGCTAAATATGCTGAAATTTGCAGACCGCCGTCTGTATGTAGAAGAATACCTTCCGGCATTCAGCCGTGTGATGGAAACCCTGGGCTTAAAAGCCAAATTAAACCTTTTAAGCGATATGCTGGCCGGCATAATTGTTGACGAAGGTGAAAGCTGGGATGCTATACTGCTTGTAGAATATGAGAACGCAGATGCATTCCTGACCGTGGCACAAAGCGATACTTACCGCGAGATCGCCGAGCCATTAAGGTTAAAAGCCCTTGATGATCTGAAACTGTACATGACCCGGCAGTTCCGGCTGTAATATGTAATTTAGCCACATGCACCAACTGATCCTGAAAAATTTCGCCATGCACATAGCGCTTGGATCTCATGAGGAGGAACAGGCGCTTTCTTTCTTCCGTTTAAAGGAAGTGAAGAAACGCACCTGGTTGCTGCATCAGGGTGCAACTGATCGTTATATCTATTTCGTAAAGCGCGGTTGCCTGCGTATGTTCTACACGGATGAAAGCGGGGAAGAACATAATATCGGCTTCTATCCCGAGAACTGGTGGGCTTGCGATATCGTCAGTTTTTTCAAAGCGAAACCTTCAGCTAATGCTATCCAAACGCTGGAAGACAGTGAGGTATACTATATCGCTTTACCGCAATTGGAAGAATTGTTCCTGAACATTCCGAAGTTCGAGCGTTTTTTTCGCATCCTTACCCAAAACGGCTTTGAAGTGTTCCAACGCCGGGTTACCTCTCAGCTCTATAAATCCGCCCAAGAACGTTACCTCGAATTCCGAAAGTGCCATCCCGGGCTGGAGCAGCGTATCTCCCAAAAGCATATTGCCAGTTACTTGGGTATTACAGCCGCATTTTTGAGTATGATGCGAAAGGAAACCGGTGTTTAAAAGATAGAGCCACAATACCGGAACATGTAATTTTTAGCTTGTAAAGCAAATTAGTATGGCTATTATTTCAGAGCGAAATGGTATGTTTTATAAAGCCCCGCTTTTTCAATTTACCGACTGACGGTAGACAAGCGGTGTCTGATCTGTTTTTCGCCTGAACAATTTATTAAATGATTGCGGATAATCGAATCCAAGCCGGTAGGCTATTTCCGCAACCGTTAAGTCGCTGCTTGTTAGCAGTACTTTCGCTTTTTCGAGCAAATGATCCTGGATGTACTGCTGCGCGCTTCGCCCGGAAACGCTTCGCAGCAGATCACTGAGGTATTTAGGTGACCGGTTCAGCTTTTCTGCCAGGTAGTTAACCGTCGGCACGCCTTTGGTAAGCAGTAAATCATCATCATTAAAATAGGCGTGGAGCAGATTTTCTACCTCAGCTATCAGGTGGTGATGTGCCGTCTTACGGGTTTGGAACTGCCGGAGGTAAAAGCGCTGGCTGTAATGCAAAAGCAGTTCAAGATGCGATATCATTACTTCCTGTGTCAAACTATCTATTGAAGTGTTTAGTTCCTGACGTATGTTGTCAACAATACCGTTCATCAGGTTTTCTTCTTTCTCTGAAAGGAACAGGGCCTCGTTGATCGCATAAGAAAAAAAGTTGTATCCCTCAATCTTTTTTGCCAGTGAATAGCCTTTAAGCAGGTCCGGATGGAACGCCACGCACCAGCCCTCAAGCTCATGATCTTCAGGAACAGAGGCAACGATCTGCCCCGGTGCAAAAAAGGACATCAGCCCTTCATCGTAGTCATAAAATCCATGTCCGTACTGTACTTTTCCCGTCACTTTCTTTTTCAGGGCAATGCAATACACGTTCAGCAGTAAAGTGCTGAAGCGTTTATCCGGATTATGCTTCACATCTTCCATCCGAAAAACATCGATCAGCGGATGTTCTGCCCCCGGAAGAGAAAGAATCCGGCGGTGATCAGACATGGAATTTACAGGATATGGTATTTTATGGTTCATTGGCTGTAAGTTAAGTAAAGTAATGCAGGATATACCTGAATATACCCTGCGTTATTGTTTTATCGGTCAATTCCTTTCATTGAACCCGCGTCATAACGTGCACCCGTACTTGTTCCTAACGGCACGATAGATTCCAGGCGGGCCAATTCCTGCTCACTTAGCACAATATCGGTCGCGTCTATATTCTGCTCAATGTACTTAACGCGCTTGGTGCCGGGAATAGGCACATGGCCCTGCGCCAGCACCCAGGCTATCGCCAACTTTGAAGGGGTTACATTTTTTTCGCCTGCCAGCTCATTGATCGCGTTCACAAGCTCCACGTTCTTGTAAAACTGTTCTCCCTGAAAACGGGGTATATTTCTTCTGAAATCATCCGCAGGGATGTCATCCGGGCTTTTTAGGTCACCTGTCAGGAAACCCCTGCCAAGCGGCGAGTATGCGATCAAGCCAATGCCCAGTTCAGACAGCGTATCAGTTATACCGGCTTCCTCAACATCACGTTCAAACATGGAATATTCTGTTTGTACAGCAGTAAGCGGATGCACCGCGTGTGCTTTTCGTATGGTGGCCGAGGATACCTCTGATAGGCCGATATACCTCACTTTTCCTTCTTTAACCAATTCAGCCATAGCTTCTACAGTTTCTTCAATGGGTGTATTTGGGTCCAGCCGGTGCAGGTAATAAAGGTCGATATGGTCAGTCTTTAAGTTTTTTAAGGACCTTTCAGCCGATTTTTTTACGTAAGCCTTTGAGCCGTTGTAATTCCAGGTCAGTTGTTCATTATCATCTACCTCATAACCGAATTTAGTAGCAATAATATACTTATCCCGGTTACGGGCGACAGCTTTGGCGATCAATCGTTCATTCAGTCCGGGGCCGTACATATCTGCCGTATCCAGAAAATTGCCGCCCAGTTCAAAAGAACGGTGGATCGTAGCGATAGCTTCAGATTCGTCTGCCTTGCCGTAAATATCCCAGCCGTTCATGGAGGTCATCCCCATACAGCCCAGCCCTAACTGAGGAATTAAGAGTCCCTGACTACCTAACTTAACTATTTTCATAATGCAAATCGTTTTTTTGATAGGGCAAATCTCCGTCATATTAAACGCTTTGATGTGTCCATAAAGCGGAATATCGTGTCCATGCAGCCATATATAATGCTTCAATTGAATCAATTACCAGTGAATATGCATGGTTTTAATTAATCTGCGGTTAATAATAACCAGCCATCAATACTCAAGCCTGCAGATATGCGGCTTTAAACTCTTCGGCAAACTGTTCCAGCTTAATTTTGCCGGTTACTTTTGCACCGCTGCCAAAAAAATCACTGGTAATAATACCTGCACGTACGCCTTGGCCCATTTCTACTATAAGGCCCGTTAATTCAGGTGGCAAGCCTCCGGCAAGCATACCTTGTTTTAATTGTTCATCGGGTATTTGTGTCCATGTAATTTCAGGTTTACTTATAGCAAGGCCTAATAGTTTTGCAATATTGTTTCCGGTAGAAATATCACTTACCATGTACTTTACCTTAAAACCGTTCCCTTCGGTTTGTAATTCTGCTGCAAGTGCTGTTGACAGATCTTCCGGATGCGTAAGGGCCAATCGGTCATCACCATTGTAATTGTTACCGAATATACCCTTGCTTTTTATCAACGGAATATCTCTTAAAAAGTTAATGTAGAAAAAGCCTGATCTTAAAACGGTAATGTTCACACCATCTAACTCTTTAAATATCTTTTCAACACGATGAACGCCTTGTATAGGGCCGGTACCTTCAGCAGCGTCAGCGCCAATGCTGCTCAGCATTACTACCCTTGTTACGCTGGCCGCTTTAATGGCATTAGCATAAGCTTGTCCGGCATCGGCGATGTTTTGTATCATATTGCCCGGGCCCATTGATGGTGGCATCATGGTATAAACCGCATCAGCGCCGGTAAATGCTTTAGTTAAAAATGCCTGATCGCTAATGGAGCCGATAGCCGCCTTTGCGCCCAAGCCTTCAATTTCGATTTTGCGGTCATCATTGGTGGTGATCACGGTTATATCATGGCCGGCTGCGATCAGTTTTTTTACTAATGGTTTGGCTATATTTCCTAATGAGCCTGTGGTTGTAATTTTCATTTTTGGTAGTGTTTTAATGGTTAATGAAGCCAGTAAACTGGCGATTTAAGGTGTTTTATATTGATGATAAGTATTAATTGAGCACGGGATAATCCGTATAGCCTTCTTCGCCGGCAGTGTAAAGTGTGTTGTAATCCAACTCATTTAAGGGGGCGTTTTTTTCTATTCTCCTCATAAAATCCGGGTTGGCCAAAAAACTTCTGCCAAAGGCAACCAGGTCTGCCGAACCATCCTGGAGTTTGGCTTCGGCTGTTTCTGCCGTAAACCCGTTGCAGTATATAATGGTGTTAGCGAAGGCCTCACGAATTTGATGATGTGTTTTTTCGGGAATGCCCGGATTGTTTGAAATGTGCAGGTATGCTATGCCCAGCCGGTTTATTTCTTTAGCCAGAGTTACATAGGTTTCCTGTACTTCAGCCTCTGCGTAAACGGGCATATCATTAGAGGTTAAAAATGGTGAAATTCGCAGGCCAACCTTGTCCGGCCCAATAGCGGCTACTGTTTTTTCGATGATCTCCAACGTAAGGCGGGTGCGGTTAGTTATTGATCCTCCATAGTTATCCGTGCGGTTATTTACGTGGGGGTTTAAAGATTGCTCCAGCAGATAGCCGTGTGCACCGTGTAGTTCAACACCATCAAAACCTGCGGTTATGGCATTTTTAGCAGCCTGAACATGATCTTGTATAACACGGGCTATACCTTCTGCATCCAATGCCAATGGGGCCGAATATTCAAACATACCGGTATCTGTATAAATTTCGCCCGCCGCTTTAATAGCCGACAGGCCAACCACCTGATGGCCTTCGGGCAGGTTTAAGCTATGGGCTATTCTGCCGGTATGCATCAATTGCAGAAATATTTTGGAGCCGGCATCATGAACAGCATTGGTTACCTGTTTCCATCCTTCTACCTGCGCATTAGTAAAAATACCCGGAATACGTGGATAACCTAAACCCTCGGGGCTGGGCGAGGTGCCTTCGGTAATAATCAACCCGGCACCCGAGCGCTGCTTGTAATAGGTGGCCATTAAGGCATTGGGCACGTTGCCAATAGCACGGCTTCTGGTCATAGGTGCCATCACTACGTGATTTTTTAACTGTAGTGTGGCTTTGCTGTAAGGCGTGAATAACTTTTTCATTTTTTGCTTCATTTAGTTGATGAAGCAAAATTGCACCTAATAGTAAGCTGATAATAGCCTGATAAGGCAAAAAAACAGTCGGATACGACGAATAGGTTTAGGCCTGAGATGCATACCGTTTGGGTGTAAGGCCGTAATGTTTTTTAAACAGCCGACTAAAGTGGCTTAAATTGGTAAAACCCAGTTCGTACCCAACTTCAGCAACTGAATGCTTAGCCTGTTTCAACAAAAAGGCAGCCTCTTCCATACGGGCATACTGAAAGTAATTGTAAATCGTATCTCCAAAAGCCTGCTTAAATAGTTGTTTGAGTTTTGTCTCGCTCATGGCGGCAATCTTTGCCAATTCGTGCAGAACGGGTGGCGTGCTCAGGTCAGTAATAATTTCATTACGGATGTGGAGAAGCCTGGCCGCATCCGCGCTGTTAATATTTTGATGTGGTAAACTTTCGCGTTTAGATAGTTTTTGAAAAAGCAGGTACAGGAGTTCCTGTACTTTTATCTGCATGTAAAATTGGCTTAAATCATCGCTCATGTCTACCGCGCTTAAATTTTTTAGCAATAATTTAGCTTCTGCCGTCATGTTTTCAAAAAACAGAAATGTTTTACCGGGGCTGGTTATAGTTTCGAGTGTGGAATTTAATTTATTTAAGGCCAATAGTGTTTTCAGATAGGCGGGCATTATGGCGATCACCGCGTAACGTATGGTATGCCCCGCCGGGAAACGTATGGTTGAATTCAGGTCATTAGAGGTAACCTGAATGGCGGAATCATCGCGCTCGGAAAACTGGATATCCTGATCATTGTCATACGTGATGCCGAGCGTTTGCTCATTACTGTAAAAAAAGATGGTGATCAACTCATTACCCAATCCGGATGTGTTGCGTTTAATAATCAGGTCTTCCTTCAGCACATAATGGTGCATCGTGATCTTAAATCCCGGATCAAAGGATAGTTTGCGAATATATCCATTGCCTAAATTTTTCGGAATGGTTAATAAATCATTGGTTATCGTTGCCCCGATGTACCGGGCAAAATAGCTCATAAAATCAAACTCCGGTGTGGCGGTAAAGCTAAATATCATTAACTGTATTTTGTTAACGACCGAATTTAAGCATTAATAAAGCAAATATCTATACCTGGTTATTGCACCTCAAAAGCAGTGTTTATCATTAAGCTGAAATCTCTTGCCGGTCAATAAAAGATGTTGCGCAATATTTATTTATCTTCACGAAACCATTGAGTTAAGAATGATATTCTTAATAATAACCTAACATCAGGATAGCCTGCAGGTAATATTTATGCCAAACTTTTGCACTGCTATGGAAAACGTGCATGCACTAAAGCAGGATTGCCTAATAACCTACAAAATGGTATACTATCAATACCATCAAAAGGTTTATGCTTTTGTGGCACATAAAACCTCATCAGCCTATCTGGCTGAGGAAGTAACACAATTAACATTTATTAAACTTTGGGAAAAGCGGCACCAGCTTTCGGCCGAGCATACTATTGATGTGCAGTTGTTCCGCATAGCACGTAATGCCATGATTGACGAATTACGGAAGGATGCTGTGCGCAACAATTTGATCAACCAGTTAGAGCGTGAGATCAATCAGTCTTACATTGATAATCTGGGTGATAGGGAAACACTGAAAAATGTTAACGATGCCATTGAAAGGCTCCCGCCGGCACGAAAGATGATCTTTAAACTCAGCAGGTTTAATAATCTAACCAATGCCGAAATTGCTGAGATGTTGTCCATATCAATAAAAACGGTTGAAAACCATATAACCCTCGCCATAAAACAATTGCGTAAATCAGCTATCAGCACCACATTCATTATTTTGCTGGATGCTTTATTAAATAATTGTTAAGCGTTAGGGGCTAAGCGTTTGGCTCCCGTATTGGGAGTATATGCATCCAACGGACGAACTAATAAAACGATATTTAACCAGGCAGTGCACAGCCGAAGAAGCTGAACAGGTTTACCAATACCTTCTGCAAAACCCGGAGGCGGTAGAGCGTTTCCTCAGTTATAATGAATGGCACTCTTTTATTGCCGGCACACATCCTGATGACAAAAAATCAGAGGCGATGCTGGCGGCTATACTTTCAAAAGTTCATGTTGAGCCAAAAAGGCAACCGGTTAAGTTATGGCGATACATCAGCATCGCTGCTACAATATGCGTTTTTGCAGTATTGTTAATTTTTGAGCTTACACGCCATCAACCGATGAGCAAGCCGGATGTGGTTTCAAAAACGCAGATCATCAACTGGCAAAATGCTACCAACCATGGCAATCGTGTTCAGCATATTAAGCTGGATGATGGGTCGGATGTGGCTTTATCGCCGGGCTCAACGGTATGTTACAAACTTCCCTTTAAAAATAAAACACGCGATATATATCTTACCGGTGTTGCACGGTTTAAGGTAGCTAAGGACAGAATCCGTCCATTTACTGTATTCTCGGGCGAGGTAGCCACCACTGCATTGGGTACTGTTTTTACCATTACCGCCTGGCCTGCTGAAAATATAACACGTGTTAAGCTGCATTCAGGTAAGGTTAAGGTCATTAATACCGCGCATGGTTTTGAGCCGCAATACCTGTTGCCGGGTAAGGAATTGGTTTACAATAAAACTACCGGCAATGTAGATCTGCATAGCTTTATTAAGCAAGCCGCCGTTACTAAACCAGCAGTAGCAATTGCCGGCACCATGAAACTCAATGGCGATACCCTGCGCTTTGTTAACCAGCCATTGCCGGATGTATTCAGCAAATTGCAGCAGTTGTACGGAAACAACATTGCCATTAAGGCCGATCTGAAAAAGTACCGTTTTACGGGCGATTTTAACATCGCTACCGATTCGCTGCCGGTAGTATTATCAACCATCAGTACGCTCAATAAACTACAGGTAGTAAAAACCGATAGTACATATACCATCATACCCATCAGCATTCAAAAGAAAAAGTAAACATTTCATCACAAGAAAACCCAATTCATTATGTTCAAAAATTACAAAACTTGCTTTTCGGTCAGCTTGAAAACAGCTATGCTGTTTTTGGTGGCGCTGCTAAGCTTTACAATTGCCCGCGCGCAAACCGCGCCCTCGGCAACAGGTATCGTTAAGGATTCAACCGGCGTAGCCCTGCCCGGCGTAACAGTAAACGCGCAAAATATCGCTACAGGTGCCGCTATTAATGCCGTTACCGATAAGGACGGCCTTTTTAACATCAATAACCTGCAAACGGGCGGCAATTATACTTTTACCTTTACCTATGTAGGTTACATAACCAAAACCCTGTCGGGTTATACCGCTACGGCAGGTAACAAAATATCGCTGGCTGTTGTGTTAAAAGAGGGTGCTACAGCTTTAACACAGGTAGTGGTAACCGGCTACGGCCGCTCAAGCAAGGCAGAGGTTACGGGTTCTATTACCTCGGTACAAGCTGAGGATTTTAACCGCGGTGTAATTAGTTCGCCGGCGCAATTACTGCAGGGCAAGGTACCGGGGCTTAACGTTACACGCAGCGGCAACCCTAACGAAACGGGTTCTATCATTCTGCGTGGGCCCTCAACTTTACGGGGTGGCGGACAAGAGCCTTTTTATGTAATTGATGGCGTACCTGGTGCTTCAATAGCATTGCTTGCGCCGGAGGATATCATGACGATGGATATTTTGAAGGATGCATCATCAACAGCTATTTATGGTTCGCGTGCGGCAAACGGTGTTATCATGGTAACCACCCGCAAGGCCAAACCCGGCGAACCACGTTTAAGCTACAGCGCTTATGCCGGTTTTGAAAAAGTATCAAACCAGATAGATGTACTTACCGGCGACGAACTGCGTAAGTTTTTGGCTGATAACAACCGTAGCCTTAACCCGGTTGATAATAACGAGGGTGCTAACACTGATTGGCAGAAAGAACTTACCCGCAGTGCTTTTTCACATAACCACAATCTGTCCTTAAGCGGCAATACCGGTAAAACAGCTTACAATGTGAGTATGAATTACCTTAAAAATCAGGGTATCATCAAGGATTCGGAAATGGAGCGTTTTATTCTGCGCGCCAATCTCGATCAAAAATATTTTAATGATCGCCTGCGCCTGAATGTATCGGCAGTGAACAGCATTACTTCAACCAGCGATATCCCTGACGAGGTTTACCAAAACATGCTGACGTACTTGCCAACTGTTAATGTGAGGCAGCCTGATGGCAGCTTTACCGAAAACTTTACCCGTACCCGTGGTTATCTTAACCCGGTGTCGCTGGTTGAAAATTCGGTACTTGATGGTAAGGTAAAAACCTTTTTAGGTAACGCCATGGCCGAGGCTAAACTGTTTGACGGGTTGAGGTATACGCTTAGTTTATCGTACCAGGATGAGCAGAATAATAATAACGCTTATTACAATCGCGCTTCAGGCTTGGCACAGGGTTATAATGGTTACGCTTTGCGCAACAGTTATACAAATAATAAAAAGGTGTTAGAATCTTTTTTTAATTATGATAAAACCTTTGGCGATCATGATGTAAAGTTGCTTGCCGGTTACTCGTGGCAGGAAGACAGGAACAACGATGGTTTCAGTACCTCAAACCGTAACTTTATTACCGATGCTTTAACCTATAATAACCTAAGCCTGGGTAACGCACCTGCGGGTTCAACCATAGCTTATGATCAGGTAGCGCCCATCTCTACATTACGTCTCATCTCGTTTTACGGTCGTGCGCAATACAACTACAAGTATAAATATATGTTGCAGGCATCGCTTCGCCGCGATGGTTCATCGGCTTTTGGTATTAACAATCGCTGGGGCTATTTCCCTGCTGTATCAGCCGGTTGGAATATAAGTAAAGAAAGCTTTATGGAAAATGTAAAGTTTGTGAATGATTTAAAATTAAGAGCCGGTTACGGTAGCTCAGGCAACAGTTTAGGTTTTGACGCGTTTACGCGCCTGCTGCTTTACCAAACTTCAACCACGTCGCGTTTTTATTACAACGGCAATTTTATAAACGCGGTTGGCCCGGTGCAAAACCCTAATCCTGATTTAAAGTGGGAACGTACCGATATGACTAACATTGGTGTTGACTTCGCCTTATTCAATAACCTGTTAACCGGTTCAGCTGATGTGTATGATAAACGTACGTCTTCCCTTATTTGGAATTACAATGTATCTACCACAGAATATTTTACCAATACACTAACAGCTAATGCAGGTAAAATAAGCAATAAGGGTGTTGAGGTTATGCTTTCAGCTAAGCCTTTTAACGGCAAAAATTTTAAGTGGACAAGCTCTCTGAATTTCTCTTATAATCGCAACGAGGTAGCATCGCTATCAAACGATAAGTTTACGCTGCCTTATTTACAAACCGCATATCTGGGTGGTAAAGGCCAATCGGCCAATCCATCGCAAATTGTGCAGGAGGGTTATCCGATTGGTACTTTCTTATTGGCACGTTATGCAGGCAAGGATGCTAACGGCGTATCGCAGTTTTACAAAGCCGATGGTAGTATAAGCAACCAGCCACCCGTTGTAGCCGATTTTGCCATAGCAGGTAATGCGCAGCCAAAGCTGTTATACGGCTGGAACAATAGCTTTGCTTACAAAAACTTCGACTTTAGTTTCTTTTTACGCGGCGTTTACGGCAACAAAGTGCTGAATGCAACATTGGCTAACCTTAACAGCCCGTCTGACGCGGCTAACGTTAACATACCACGTTTTACGCTGGGTGAATCTCCTAATGATAATAACGCCTATATCCTTTCAGACAGGTACCTGGAAAGAGGTTCATACCTGCGTTTGGATAATGCTACCCTGGGTTATACATTTAAATTTAAAACCAAATCAATCAACAGCCTCCGATTTTACGCCACGGGCAATAACCTTTTTATTATAACTAATTATCGTGGTATTGATCCTGAAAGTAATATGGGCGGACTTAACCCCGGAATTGACAACAATAATTTTTACCCTAAAACCAGATCGTTCCTTTTAGGTATGAGCGTAAACTTTTAATCAGCCAAATAAACATGAAAAAGATATATTTATTTACCGCGCTATTAGCCGGTGTTATAACAAGCTGTACCAAGCTGGATACAGATGTTGAGTCGCAGCTTACACCCGGTAATTTTCCAACCAATCCCGAAAGTTTTATAGCCGCTACGGGTCCGGTATATACCCAATTGCGTTCAATTTACGCGGTGGATTACTGGCGTATGCAGGAGTTATCAACCGACGAAGCCATTATACCCGCCCGTGATGGTAATTATGACGACGGCGGCCAGTACCGATTTTTGCACCTGCACACCTGGGGGCCGGATCATCCGAACGTGCGCTCAAACTGGGAGTGGGGCTTTGGCGGTATAAACACCTGTAACCGAATTATCAGTTTATTTGAAGCCACGCCTGACAGTGATGATAAACGCCGCTCAATTGCCGAAATGCGTGCTATGCGTGCCTTATTTTATTATTTTATAATGGATCTTTATGGCAACGTTCCGTTAGTTACCAGCTTTCCGGTAACATCGCCGCCAAAAACCGCGCCACGTGCCGAAGTGTTCGCGTTTATTGAGAAGGAGCTGAAGGAAGTTGCGCCAAGCCTTAACGCTAACGCCGGAACGTTTACCTACGGCCGCCCAACCAAGTGGATGGCGTTTGCCCTGTTAGAAAAATTGTATCTCAATGCCCAATACTACACCGGCCAACCTAAGTTTACAGAGACGGTAGCCATGGCAGATAGTGTGTTGAACGGCGCAAAGAGTATCTACTCCTTAGATGCCGATTACATGACCTTATTCGCGCCGAATAATGGCCCGCAAATAAAAGAAACTATCTTTGCTGTTCCGTATGATCCGAATGTGGCTGAAGGTAATCACTTTACCCGTTTCGGCTTACATACCGCATTGCAGGCTAAATACAATATTCCGTTCCGCCCGAGTATCGCGCTGAGCACCATTAAGGATTTTTATGAGAAGTTTAACCTTGCCGGTGATGTTCGTAACACAACCTGGCTGGCCGGTAAGCAATATGAAAATAATGGGTCGCCGGTAGTTATCAAATCAACCAAAAAAGGCGTTGATGCGAGCTATACCGGTGCTGATGGTTCGGCAGCGGTTGATTATCACCTGGATTTTACGCCCGAAATGCCTTTGGTAAGGCCTGCTACCATGGATGTGGGTAATGATGAATTAGGTAAAGCAAGAGGTGTGCGCTCTATCAAATTTTACCCGGATCCGAACGCCAACTCAAGCACCCGTTATCAGGGTAATGATATGCCGGTGCTAAGGCTGGCCGATGTGATGATGATGAAAGCCGAAGCCATTTTAAGGGGTGCAACCGCCACCACCGTAAACGGCGAGCTGCAAACGCCTGATGTATTGGTGAATAAAATACGCGCCCGTGCCAAAGCGCCGTTGGTAACCGGTATAACCCTCGATCAACTGCTTGACGAACGCGCGCGTGAGTTTGCCTGGGAAGGCTGGCGCCGTAACGATCTGATCCGTTTTGGCAAGTTTGAAGGTGCCTGGGGCTTTAAAACCAGTACCGATGTTAACAAACGGATTTACCCGGTACCAACCAGCGAAAAAGCGCTGAACCCTAACCTGGTGCAAAATCCGGGTTATTAATCAGCTTAAATAAGTAACTTATAGCCCCGCTGCAATGGTAGCGGGGCTATAAGATTTTAAACTAAACATGAAGATAAAATTATGCGTTGCGCTGCTGGCCTTGGCAGGTCAGGCGTTATGTCAAACCAAAGATTATAAGGCCGAATATATAAAAGGTTATCGCGGTGGATACATCAAAGGCCAGGAGAGTATTGACGGTGCGCTTGAGTTTGCCGCCGTTGGCGATTTTGGTCGTGGCGGGGAGTATTTTCAAAAGGATATGGCAGCCAACCTGGCCAAAGCAGTAACCGGTGTAAATGCCGAATTTATTGTAGCCACGGGTGATAATATTTATCCTGATGGCGTGCAAAGCGTGCACGACCCGCTGTGGAACCTGTCGTTTGAGAATGTTTTTTATCAATACCCACTTCACCGCCCGTGGTATGCCGTGCTGGGTAATCATGATTATCATCAAAATCCGCAGGCCGAGGTCGACTATTCGCAGGTAAGCGGCCGTTGGAATATGCCTGCACGTTACTATTCGTTTAAACGTAAAGTAGGCGAAAATGCCGAAGCATTATTTGTTTTTATTGATACCAATCCACTTGAACCATCATCATACAATAGCTCCTACCGCGATGAATTGATTAAGCAGGACAGCACCAAACAAAAGCAATGGCTTGAAAAGGTTTTGGCTGATACCAGCTCAACCATTAAATGGAAGATAGTTATTGGTCATCACCCGCTTTATACCGCTGGTAACCGTGCGCTTAACAAGCCGGAGATGCGCTATTCGCTTGAGGGTTTATTTGAAAAGTATAAGGTAAATGTATACCTGTCCGGCCATGAGCATCATTTGCAATATTATCATCCACCACAAAAATTCACCCATCACTTTATTTCAGGCGCGGGGAGCGAAGCCAACCAAGAGCTAAAACCACGTGGACCGGTTGACTTTTTCGCCCCGATACAAGGCTTCATGATATTTTCGCTTACCCCTGATAAATTGCTGATGCAGGCCATTGACCGTAAAGGCAATGTACTTAAAAAAATTACTGTAACACGTTAGCCACGATTGTCTAAGTTGCTATATTAAAGTTTATTAATTAGCGGTCATTTTAATAACTGATTGAATAAGGTAAAGATTGTTTTAAATTTAATATTGTTAATACAGATTTGTTACTACACATTTGCCTGTTAGTTGAATTTTATTGATAACTTTGCAATTCAGGATGAATAACAAGTTTGCCTTCATATTTGTATCAGTTGTTTGCTGGTTTACCATCGCGGTAGTATCACCGTTCGCGGGCACTAATAACATCAGGCAAAGTATATTTCCATCATCTGATAATCATTATAGTCATCCTGCTGAAAGAACTACCTTCAGTACTGATGATGAGTCAGAGTCAGGCACCCAAAAAAGGCTGTTAGCCAGGTGCAGGCTTCGTTTTTTGGTTAACCGTAATTATGAGCTTAGTGTAATTACACCAACCAACGGTGTCATCCCCGGCTTTATATCGGCACATATTAAGCACTTATTTACGCGCTATGTTGTGCGTAAGGCTTCACTGCCCGGTTATTATGGCTTTCTGTTCAGGCTTAGCCCATTCTAAATCCATTTTTCTTTTCCACTGATTCATTCGCTTTTCGGCGGATGTGTTTTGCTTAATTATCGCGCTTGAGCGCTATTTTATTTCAGCTTTAACTACCAAACAATGAAAAAGTTAAATGTTTTAGGCTATGCTATAGCCGTTGCTTTGGCCTTCGCGGTCACGGGGTGCTCGTCAAGCGCCGCTACAGATGAAAAAACGGCTGATGCCGATACACTTCATTACCCGGTAATAACCTTGACGGCTACCGATACCGTATTAAAAAAATCGTACGTTGCCGATATACAGGCACACAGAAATGTAGAGATCAGGGCCCGTGTAAAAGGCTTTCTCGAAAAAATATATGTTGATGAAGGTAAGCCTGTTAAAAAAGGCCAGTTATTATTCAGTATCAACGATCAGGAATTTAAAGTAGAACTTTCAAAGGCTAAAGCGGCTTTAAGTAATGCCGTGGCCGATGCTAAGGCTACCGAACTTGAAGTTAACCGTGTTAAAATGCTGGTTGAAAAAAAGGTGATCTCCAGATCAGAACTGGAAGTTGCCCAGTCAAAATTAACGGCAGACAAGGCGACGATTGACGAAGCCCGCTCCATGGTGCAAAGCGCGCAAAACCAGCTTACCTACGCCCGCGTGCTTGCCCCGTTTGATGGTATTATTGACCGTATTCCACTAAAATCAGGCAGTTTGATTGATGAGGGTACACTGCTCACCAGCCTGTCAGACATTAGTTCGATGTACGCGTATTTCAGCTTCCCCGAAAATGAGTACCTGCGTTATGTACGCACCATGAAAACCTCGCCCGAAAAAACAAGCAATACAGTATCGCTGGTATTGGCCGATGGTGTTGAGTTTCCTCAAAAAGGAAAAATAGAAACCATTGAAGGTGAAATAGAACAAACTACAGGCTCCATAAATTTTCGTGCCCGTTTCCCTAATCCGCAGGGCCTGTTAAGGCACGGCGCCACCGGCAAACTATATATCTCTACAAAAACAGAAAATGTGGTTATGGTACCACAGCAATCGGTGTTCGACATTCAGGATAAAAGCTACGTTTACGTGGTTGATAAGGGTAACAAACTGCACATGCAGGCATTTACCCCGCTTACCCGTTTCTCACATTACTACATTGTAAAGGAGGGCCTCAAAGCAGGCGACAAGATACTTTACGAAGGTACACAGAACGTACGCGACGGAATGGTAATTAAACCCAAACAAGTAGCAAAGGACGCTATGATCGCTATGCAATAAGCAAAGCATCCCGACCTTCTATTGTGTTGGCGGCTCTATGCAAAGGGCACGCCTGAGTTTAGTATGTACACATCTTTCTGAAATGTTATGTTTGAAACCTTTATAAAGCGGCCCGTGCTGTCGCTTGTTATATCCCTGATTATTACTTTACTGGGTGTGCTGGCCCTGGTTACGCTGCCGGTTACCCAGTTCCCTGATATCGTGCCGCCATCGGTTACGGTAACTGCCAATTATACTGGTGCCAATGCCGAGGTGTGCGCCAAGGCCGTTGCCACCCCGCTTGAGCGGGCCATTAATGGCGTGCCGGGCATGACGTATATGTCCAGCGTTTGCAGTAACGACGGGTTGACCGTTATTCAGATCTATTTTAACGTGGGCATTGATCCCGACCAGGCCGCGGTGAACGTGCAAAACCGCGTATCGACCATTATTGATGAGTTGCCCGAAGAGGTAATTAAGGCTGGTGTTACCACCGAAAAGGAGGTGAACAGTATGCTGATGTACCTCAACGTAATGAGCGACGACAAGAATATGGATGAAAAATTCATCTACAATTTTACCGACATCAACGTATTGCAGGAGCTTAAACGTATTGATGGTGTTGGCCGTGCCGAAATTATGGGTGCCAAGGAGTACTCCATGCGTGTATGGTTAAAGCCGGATAAAATGCTGGCTTATAAAGTATCAACCGATGAGGTGATCGATGCTATCCGCGCGCAGAACGTGGAGGCCGCGCCGGGTAAAACCGGGCAAAGCTCCGATAAATCGCCGCAGATGCTGCAATATGTGTTGCGCTATCCGGGTAAGTTTTTTGATCCGAAGCAATACGAAAACATTGTTATCCGTGCCGATGAAGGCGGTGCGGTGCTGATGCTGAAAGAGGTGGCCGATGTTGAATTTGGCTCACTCACCTATAGCATGGTATCCAATACCGATGCCCGCCCTTCGGCTTCCATCATGATTAAGCAAAGGCCCGGCTCGAACGCCCGTGATGTAATCAACAATATCAAAACACGTATGGCCGAGTTGAAGGAAATCTCGTTCCCAACAGGCATGACCTATAATGTAAACTATGACGTATCCCGCTTTTTGGATGCCTCGATACATGAAGTATTACGTACGCTTATCGAGGCTTTCTTGCTGGTATTCATTGTGGTATATATTTTCTTGCAGGATTTCAGGTCGACATTGATACCCGCGCTGGCCGTACCGGTGGCCTTGATAGGTTCACTTTTTTTTATGCAGATGCTGGGTTTCTCCATCAATCTGCTTACACTGTTCGCATTGGTGCTGGCCATAGGTATTGTGGTTGATAACGCCATTGTGGTGGTCGAGGCCGTCCACGTAAAAATGACGGAAGAGCATTTAAGTCCGATGGATGCTACCGTTAGCGCCATGCGCGAGATCAGCGGGGCGATTGTTGCCATAACCCTTGTCATGTCGGCGGTGTTTGTGCCGGTGGCGTTCATGTCGGGGCCGGTAGGGGTGTTTTACCGCCAGTTCTCGTTAACGCTGGCCATTTCCATCGTTATATCGGGCGTTAACGCGTTAACGCTTACACCGGCGCTTTGCGCGCTGATGCTGAAGCATAACCACGCCACTCGGAAAAAGAGTTTTATTCAAAAATTCTTCTCCGGGTTTAACAAGAGATACGATGGCTTGCAAACCCGCTACGCCGGATGGATGAATTATCTTTCGCCACGTAAAGGCCTGACACTTATTATCCTGGTTGGCTTCTTTATCCTTACCTGGGGCACTAACGCCTTATTGCCAACCGGCTTTATTCCTACGGAAGATCAGGGGATGTTGTACGTGAACGTAACCACGCCCGCGGGTGCAACGGTTGAGCGTACCGAGCAGGTGCTGAAACAGGTTGAAGCGCAAACCAAAAGCATCAAATCCATTGAGTCGGTATCAACCCTTGCCGGTTATAGTTTGGTGAATGAGATAGCCGGTGCATCCTACGGTATGGCCATGATCAGCTTGAAACCCTGGGACGAACGGGAGGAGTCGTTAACCGATGTGATCAAGATATTAGAGGATAAAACACGCAACATCAGCGATGCTTCGATACAATTTTTCCCGCCGCCAACAGTGCCTGGCTTTGGTAATGCCAGCGGTTTTGAGATACGGATGCTCGACCGCAGCGGTCGTGGTGATCTGCAAAATGCGGCTGCGGTTACCCAAAAGTTTGTAAAGGCGCTGAATGACGCGCCAGAGATCATGGGCTCGTTCACCAGTTTCGACCCTAACTTTCCGCAATACATGATCACGGTCGATCAGCAAACGGCAGCGAAGAAAGGCATCACGATAGATAAAGCTATGTCGACCTTGCAAACTCTGATGGGTAGCTACTATGCTTCCAACTTTATCCGCTTTGGGCAAATGTACAAGGTAATGGTTCAGGCCGCGCCGGAGTACCGATCCAAACCTGAAGATGTGCTTAACCTGCAGGTGAAGAACAATAAAGGCGAAATGGTGCCATTTTCCACCTTCATCAAGATGGAAAAAGTGTTCGGGCCTGAACAGTTAACGCGCTACAATATGTATACCTCGGCCATGATAACGGGCGATGCCGCGCCGGGTTATAGCAGCGGAGATGCGTTGAAAGCCATCCAGCGTGTAGCCGAAGAAAACCTGCCCAAAGGCTTCGAGTTTGAATGGTCGGGCATGACAAGGGAGCAGGTACTTTCCGGCGACCAGGCGATATACATCTTCGCTATATGTTTGGTGTTTGTATACCTGCTGCTTGCCGCGCAGTATGAGAGCTTTTTGCTTCCGCTGCCGGTTATCCTCTCGTTGCCTACCGGTATTTTCGGAGCCTTCTTCTTTTTGAAGATATGTGGATTAGAGAATAACATTTATGCGCAGGTGGCCCTGGTTATGCTCATCGGCTTGTTGGGTAAAAATGCCATCCTGATCGTAGAGTTCGCCATTCAGCGTCAAAAAGAAGGTTTGACCGTAGTTCGAGCTGCCATTGAAGGTGCTGTATCCAGGCTTCGCCCGATCTTGATGACCTCGCTGGCGTTTATTGCCGGGTTAATTCCCTTGTGTATTGCCAGCGGCGCGGGTGCCATGGGTAACCGCTCTATCGGCACGGCATCAGCAGGAGGGATGCTTTTAGGCACCATATTCGGCCTGGTACTTATACCCGGCCTGTATGTGATATTCGCATCAATAGCTAATCGTGGAAATAAAACCAAGGCGAATATGATGCATACAGAAGAGGCTGAACTAATCGAAAACTAAAATATGAAAGATCATACGATGCTTAAAAAAGCAAATAAATATATAGTGCCTTTAGTTTTAGCAGCGATGTGTTTAGCAGCCTGCAAAAACTATAAGGCCACAACGGCCAAGGCCAACATTAAGTTGCCTGATACTTTTACGGGCAGCACCGATACTGCGAGTATCGCGAAGCTGCCCATCAAACAATTTTTTACCGATCAGCACCTCGTTAATCTGATTGATTCTGCACTTGGTGCCAATCCGGATATATTAACCGCCTTGCAGCGGGTAGAAATAGCCAAAGCTAACGTGCGATTTAATGCATCACGGCTGTTACCGCAAATCAGCGCCACGGCTAACGCAGGTGTCGAAAAATACGGCGACTATACCCAAAACGGCGTTGGTAATTACGATACCAATTTTTCGCCCAATATAAACGACAAGCAGCGCATACCCGATCCGGTGCCTAACTATTTTTTAGGCTTTCAAAGTTCATGGGAGATTGACTTGTGGGGGAAATTAAGCAGCCGGAAAAAAGCCGCTTATGCCCGTTTTTTGGTCAGCCAAAGTGGTTACCGGCTGGTGATTACATCCTTAACGGCACAGATAGCGCAGTCTTACTATCAATTGTTAGCCCTTGATACTGAGCTGAAGATTATCAAAAAGAACATTGGCTTGCAGGAAAAAGCTTTGGAGATTATCAAGATACAAAAATTGGGCGGCCGCGCTACCGAACTGGCTGTACAGCAGTTTCAGGCACAATTGCTGCGTACCAAAAGCCTGGAGTATAGCACCCGACAGCAGATAAAAGAAACCGAAAACCAGCTTAACTTTTTAACCGGTAATTTTGATAAGCCGATAAACAGGGATACGTCTATCAATTCAGCCACATTGCCGCCCGTGTTATCAGCAGGAGTTCCAAGTCAGCTACTATTAAACAGACCCGATGTGCAGGCGGCTGAGTTGGAACTGGCTGCCATGAACGCGGATATAAAAACAGCGCGCCGCAGCTTTTTGCCGTCCTTAACGCTTACACCTTATGTAGGTTACAATGCTTTCAAATCATCATTACTGTTTGATCCGGGAAGTTTAACATGGGGAGTTTTGGGCGGACTCACCGCGCCGATATTTAACCGCAAAGCCCTAAAGGCTGATTTGCAACGTACCGTTGCCGAAAGCAAGGTTGCTGTTTATAATTACCAGAGAACCATATTGGCCGGTTTTCAGGAAGTAAGTAACGGGTTAAATGGCATCGATAACTATAACAAGTTTTACGAGCTAAAACAAGAAGAACTCAAATCACTCAATAATGCTTTGGCCGTGGCTAATGATCTGTACCTGGTTGGCCGGGCCAACTATTTGGAGATCATCACTGCCCAGCAAAGTGTACTTAATGCCGAGCTTGACCTGGCAAATACCAAGCGTAATATATACCTGAGTGCCGTTGGCCTTTATAAGGCGGTTGGCGGAGGCTGGCGTTAGTATTATATTGATCAGCTAAGTAAACCCTGAAAATCAATTATTTTCAGGGTTTTTTATGTAGAATTTTGATTGCACATCAGATGGTTTACAGAGCTTACAATTACACAATAATGATTGTGGTGTAAGTTGATGATGTATCCAGATTTAGAGAAACAGTATTTTACCTTAAACCTTGCTTGTGGTAATAATTAAAATTACGCAACTTTAATCGCACCGATTATACCTATGCCGGATAGTAAAAACTATCAGATAAAAAGATTATCCCTATGATTAAGCATAAATACTTGTTATTAAGCCTATTATTGATTGTAGTTACCAAGCCTTTAACAGTGCTTTCACAAAATACCGATCTTAAATTATGGTACAACCAACCTGCCGGAAAAGTTTGGGAAGCCGCCTTGCCGGTTGGCAACGGACGAATAGCGGCTATGGTTTACGGTAATCCGGGTGCTGAACTTATACGTTTAAATGAATCTACCTTATGGAGCGGCGGGCCAAACCGCAATGATAACCCGGATGCACTGAAGGCTCTTCCGCAGGTCAGAAAATTAATATTTGAAGGAAAGTATGCCGAAGCCGGTAAGCTTGCTGAACAAAGAATACAATCCAAACGTATCAACGGGATGAATTATCAGCCCGTTGGCGATTTGGAACTGAGGTTTCCGGGGCATGATCAATTTACCAACTACCACCGCGAACTTGATATTGCATCGGCGGTTACAAAAACTACTTATCAGGTAAATGGTATCACTTATAACAGGGTAGTGTTCTCCTCCCTTACCGATCAGGTTATAGTTGTGCGGTTAACGGCCAATAAGCCTGGCAGCATTACGCTAAACGCGGCCATGTCAAGTCCGTTAAGATCATCAACCGGGGTGTATAACAATATGCTTGAGCTATCAGGTATTAGCGGAGATAAGGATGGGGTAGCCGGTAAGGTAAAGTTTAAATCATTAGTTAAAGTTAAGGCAGATGGCGGAGCGCTAACTTCATCAGGTAGTAACATTAATATCAACAGGGCCAATGCTGTAACGCTTTATATTTCCATAGCCACCAATTTTATAAACTACAACAACACAAGCGCTGATGAAGGTAAACGCGCCAAAAGCTATTTGGATAAAGTGCTTAACAAATCGTATACACGGCTACAGGCTGAGCATATAAAAGCTTATAAACGATATTTTGACCGTGTGAAAATAGATCTGGGTAAAACGGATTCAATTAAAAAACCAACAGATATACGGCTGCGTGATTTCGCTACGGGTAATGACCCATCGTTAGCCGCATTATACTTTCAGTTTGGCCGTTACCTGTTAATATCATCATCTCAGCCTGGGGGGCAGCCTGCTAACCTGCAAGGTATCTGGAACCAGCACACAAACCCACCTTGGGGCAGTAAGTATACCATCAATATAAACACCGAGATGAATTACTGGCCCGCTGAATTGACCAACCTGACAGAAATGCATCAGCCATTGGTGCAGATGGTTAAAGAACTGGCGGAAACCGGTAAGCAAACTGCCGGGGTTATGTATGGTGCAGAAGGCTGGGTGGCTCATCATAATACGGACCTGTGGCGTATCACCGGGCCGGTAGATGGTATTTACTGGGCTATGTGGCCAATGGGCGGAGCCTGGCTAAGCCGGCATCTTTGGGAAAAATATACGTACAACGGTGATAAAAAATACTTAAGCGAGGTATACCCTACACTGAAGGGTGCTGCCAGATTCTATCTTAATTTTTTAACAGAAGAGCCTACCCATCAATGGATGGTGGTTTCGCCATCCATATCACCTGAAAATTCGCCGCAATCACGGCCGGGTATTTCAATAGCAGCCGGTACAACTATGGATAACCAAATTGTATTCGACCTGTTTACCAATACCATTAATGCTGCCCGAATATTGGGTATTGACAGTGAGCTTATAAATGAGCTTACAATTATGCGTAAACGCTTACCACCAATGCAGGTTGGCAGGTATGGCCAGTTGCAGGAGTGGATAACCGATATAGATAATCCGAACGACAAGCATCGCCATGTATCACATTTATATGGATTGTATCCGGCCTCGCAAATATCACCTTACAGAACACCCGAATTATTTACGGCCGCCCGCACCTCACTTACGCAGCGCGGTGATATATCCACAGGTTGGTCCATGGGTTGGAAAGTTAATTTATGGGCTCGCCTGCTGGATGGTAATCACGCTTACAAACTGATAAAAAACCAGCTAACACCCGCAGGGCTTAACATGGGCGAAAACAGTGGTGGTGGCACTTATCCCAATCTTTTTGACGCGCATCCGCCTTTCCAAATTGATGGTAACTTTGGATGTACGGCCGGCATAGCAGAAATGCTGCTGCAAAGCCATGACGGGGCCATACATCTGCTGCCTGCTTTGCCCGATGCCTGGCAAAACGGACAAGTTAACGGCTTAATGGCGCGCGGCGGATTTGAAATAAAAAATCTGGCCTGGAAAAATGGCAGGCTTGTAAGCGTAACCATATTATCAAAACTTGGTGGTAATTGCAGGCTAAGGGTAAATGGTAAACTTAAAGGCAGTGTCTCGCTCAATAAGCCTAAAGGCGACAATCCGAACCCATTTTATAAAATTGCTGAAGTAGCGAAACCATTGATCGCGGAGCAGGCCAATTTATCTGTCGGCAAACCAATAGAAACAGCGTTATATGATTTCATGACCTTGCCCGGTAAGGCATATACATTCACAATTAAATAGTAGACCCAATTGGTTATATATAGAAAATAAGTATTCAAGCGGATTTTTATGTGGCTGATTTATTGCAGTAAGGTTAGTATCATTTAAATTATACTATGGAAAGCATTAAAGCATCTTCATTAAAGAGCAAAACAGAAGTCATTAGTGACCTAAAAGAAATACTACAACTGGTTAACGACGGTAAGGAGGGTTATCAGTCGGCAGCAAAAGCAACGGATAATACGGATCTTCAGGCATTGTTTTTAAAGTTATCCGGCGAGCGCATTGTATATGCCGCGGAACTAACGGAACACATTGCTTTGCATGGCGCGGAGGCGGAAAACGAAAACGGTGGCCTGTTGGGTGGTTTGCACCGCGCCTGGCTGAACATTAAACAGGCACTCAGCAGTAAGGAAGACAAAGCCATCCTGGAAGCTATAACCACGGGCGAAAGAGCCGTTATAGAAAAATACGACTCGTGCATAACCGATTATGCCGACCACGCGGATCACATTAAACTTTTAACCGAACAACGCGACGGCATAAAAGCGGCTTTAGCTGAGATCGAAAGGCTGATCGTTCAGCAAAACGCGTAGATTTCAGGGGCTCAATACGGGCCCCTTTTTATTTTTTAGACTATAATAAAAACTATTAGCTGTGGACTGGAACAAAATACTGATAGGCGACCTCGATTTTAGCTTCGCCGTGGAGATTGCGCTCCGTTCGCTTATCATGTTCGTTATGGTATTGCTGATATTGCGGCTGTCCGGAAAAAAGGGGGTAAGGCAATTATCCTTGTTCGAGGTAGCGATCATCATCAGCCTTGGATCAGCCGCCGGCGACCCGATGTTTAACGAAGATGTGGCCATATTGCCGGCGTTGATCGTATTTGCAACCATATTGCTGTTTTACCGATTAATTACCTATGCCGCCTCAAAAAGTGAGCAGTTTGAAAAGCTGCTGGAAGGTGATTCCATGTACATTGTTGAGGATGGAAAGTTTGTAGTAATGGATGAACAGGAACATACCTTTGCCAAGGATGAATTTTTTGCGGAAATGCGCCAGCAAAGTATAGAACATGTAGGCCAGGTGCGCACGGCGATATTAGAAAGTAATGGCAGCGTGAGTTTTTATTATTACAGCGACGAAGAGGTTAAATATGGTTTGCCCATAACGCCCAAAGCTTATAATCAAAAAAGCGAGGAGATAAAAGAGGAGCGATACTATGCCTGCACTTACTGTGGTAATACCGGAAAATTAGTATCGGGCAGGTACCAATGCAACCGGTGTAACAAAACCGAATGGGTAGCAGCGATAAAAACACTTAGATTGTCCTGACCGCTTCGGGTTTTGTTTTGTTATACCGATATGTCTATTTTTATTTTTTTGCCTTTTATTTTTTCGTTTTTAAGCAGGTTCACTGTACGCTCTATTAAATTGCGTTTCACCGCGGCGTATGCCGTATGGTCGAGCACTTCTATCAAGCCAACATCATCCTTGCTCAGTTCGCCTTTTTTAAGTAGTAAGCCTACAATATCTATTTTGTTCACTTTATCTTTCTTACCTGCCGCTATATACAGGGTTGACCATTGGGATGGTTTCGGCATAATAAGTTTTTCAGGCAGCTCCACAGCTTCGGGTACCTCGGTCAGGTAAGTCGGTTTTTCACCGGGAGCCAGCATCAGGTACGAAGTGCCTTTGGCGTGCATACGCGCGGTACGGCCATTGCGGTGTACAAAAGCTTCCTGGTTATGCGGCAACTGGTAATGGATCACGTGCTCAATCTCGGGTATATCCAACCCTCGGGAGGCCAGGTCGGTTGTTATTAATATCCGGTGACTGCCGTTTCTGAATTTTAGCAGGGCACGTTCGCGGTCATCCTGCTCCATACCACCGTGAAACATATCATTAGGTAAGCCCTTGTACCAAAGCAATTCGCTGATGCGTTCAACCGCTTCGCGGTGATTGCAGAAAACCAGCGTAGCATTATCACCTATTTTGCAGATGAGTGCGAGAAGGGCATCCAGCTTATCGGCCGCGTCGCTTATTACCGCCATTTGTTTAAGATCGGGCGCTGAAGATGCGCTGGTTAAGTAATTAAGTGTAGCCGGGCGTACAATCCGGGTAAAAGCGGGTATCTCGTCCATTTGGGTGGCCGATGTAAGTATGCGTTTATTAAGTGCCGGTAGCTGCCTGATGATGTAATCCATATCTTCCTGAAATCCAAATTCAAGTGCCTTGTCAAACTCATCTAACACCAGCGTTTTTATGGTAGCGGTATCAAAACTTTGGCGGCGCAGGTGATGGGCAATGCGGCCGGGTGTGCCTATCAGCACTGCCGGTGGTTGCGATAGGTTATTCAATTCCGTTTTTACCGGGTGCCCGCCATAGCAGCAGTTTACCTTAAACCCGCTACCCATCGCCCGGAAAACCTGTTCTATTTGTAAGGCCAGCTCGCGCGAGGGCACCAGTATCATAGCCTGTACGGTGGGTGTACCTTTATCCAGTATGCTAAGCAAGGGGAGCAAAAAGCCCAGCGTTTTGCCTGACCCGGTAGGCGATAGCAGTATCACGTCCCCCTTTTTTGCAGCGCTAATGGCGGCGTTCTGCATTTCGTTAAGGGCGGTTATTTTTAAATTTTGTAAGGCTTGCGCTATCATGAATGTGTGTAAGCCGCAAAGATAGGCTAAAAATGCTTGGCGGCTTGTTTTAATCACTATAGCAGTCTGATGAGGGCTATTAAACATCAGTAGCTTGATAAAGGACAGTCGGGGTTGCCGGTATAAACAACAAAAAGTATTATTGGGCTACCAATCAAATTACGCTTTACTTTCGGTTTATCGCCGGGTGACTCGTTACCTCAATAACTTGTATGATAACCTATTTAAAAAACCTTTACCGTTGCCTTATTTTGGTTTGTTTAATGCCTTTGGGTATGATGGCACAGCCGCGTGCCGCAAGCAAAACCACTATAAGGGTGCAGGCACTTAAATGTGATCAACTGGTTAATCCTGCAATTATTGGTGTACAGCACCCGGCTTTGAGCTGGAAATTGGTTTCGGCAGAACGGGCTAAGGCTCAAACGGCATACCAGGTAATGGTTTCGAGCAATGCTGATTTACTAGCTCAGGGCAAAGGCGACCTTTGGGATAGCGGCAAAGTACTTTCGGCCAACTCCACCCAGGTACTTTACAAGGGTAAAGCATTAGCATCCAGGCAAAAGGTTTATTGGGCGGTAACGGTTTGGGATGAAAAGGGGCTGTCGTCGGCCCGGAGCCCGATAGCCTCATGGAAAATGGGTTTACTGCACCCTAATGATTGGCAGGCCAAATGGATTGGCGCAATGGAAGACCTAACACCAAACCTTGCGGTTACTTATCCGGCACCCTATTTTCGTAAAGATTTCATCGCTGCTAAAAAAGTAAAGCAGGCCACCGTTTATGTAAGCGGTTTAGGTTTTTATGAATTATCTATTAACGGGAAAAAGATTGGTGATCAGGTTTTAGCCCCCGCGGTAACCAATTATGATAAGCGGCCGCTAACAAAATTGCTTTATCCTTATGATGACCAGTCGACACAGCGGGTTTTGTATAACAGCTTTGATGTTACTGAAAATCTGACGCAAAAAAATAATACTATAGGCATACTACTGGGTAACGGCTGGTATAACCAGCGCGACCGTACCGTTGAGGGTAACATGTGGTATGATCTGCCGAGGCTCATCTGCCAGTTAGAGATTACATATACCGATGGCACAAAGCAGGTAATTGCGTCAAACGATAGCTGGAAAACCAAAACCGGTCCGCTTTTAAAAGACGGCATATTCAGTGGCGAACAGTACGATGCCCGGCGGGAATTAGATGACTGGGGCAAGCATGGTTATAATAACTCGGACTGGAAACCGGCTATGTATGTTCGGTCGCCTACCGGTGCCTTGCAGCCACAACTAGCACCTTTTGACAAGGTTATCCGCACAATAAAACCAACGCCGGATAATAATATTAATGACTCTGTTTACCGCTTTTACCTCAATGAAACCGTATCAGGCTGGGCAAGCATTACGGTTAAAGGAAATGCCGGCGACGCTATCAAAATCAGATATATTAGTGAAGAAGGTGAAGACTATAGCCAGGTTGATACCTACACTTTAAAAGGCGGTGCTGCCGAAATATGGGAACCCAAATTTACCTGGCATGCGTTCCGGGTAGTAGAGGTGGTTAGTAAAGCGGTTAAGTTAAGTGCCGAAAATATCCGGGTAAAGGTGGTGCATACGGCTGTTAAGCCTAACGGCAGCTTTGACTGTTCCAACCCTTTCTTTAATAAAATCAATTCGGCTTTTGTTAAAACGCAACTGGCCAATATGCATGGCAGCATCAGCAGCGATTGTCCGCACCGGGAGCGTTTGGGCTACACCGGTGACGGGCAGGTGGCTATGGAAAGCGCATTGTTATCGTTCCATTTGCCGCAGTTCTATCAAAAATGGTTTAATGATATGGATGATGCCCGTAACAAAAATACAGGTTATGTTCCACATTCAGCACCATTTGGCGGCGGCGGTGGCGGCCCGGCCTGGGGTTCGGCGTATGTAATTATGCCATGGTTATATTATCAGTATTATGGCGATGCGGAAGTGCTGCGCAAGCATTACAGCGGCATGAAGCAATGGGTAGATTACCTGCATACCCGGACGGATAACCACGGACTGATCACCCGCGAAGAGCCCGATGGCTGGTGCCTGGGCGATTGGTGTACGCCTGAGAATATACAATTACCCGAACCGTTAGTGAACACGGCTTTTTATTATCATGTTACCATAACCATGGCCAAAGTAGCCGCCTTGATGAGAAAGGAAAATGACCGCACCAGGTTTGAGCGGTTGGCCGGGCAGATCAAAGCCGATTTTAACAAGGCTTATTATAATCCGGTTACTAAAACTTACTGGGAGGGCAGGCAGGGCGCGGATGTTTTTGCCCTGGCGTTTGATTTGGTACCTGATGGGTTAAGTAACGATGTGTTTAATACATTGTTAAGCCATCTCGAAAAACTCAACTACCACTTTGATACCGGCATACTGGCCACGCCGCTATTGCTTAAAGTACTATCGCAACATAACCGCGACGATATTGCTTACAAGCTCATGAATCAGCAGGAGGGGATAGGCTTCGGCTATTTGCTGGATGATAAAAACAGTACCCTGTGGGAAGCCTGGGATGGCGGCGGATCAAAGTGCCACCCAATGTTTGGCAGTGTGATCGGGTGGTTTTATAATGCTTTAGGCGGTATCAATCCCGGTGAATATGGCTATCAGAATTTTACTATAGCCCCTAAGCCGGTAGCAAACCTTTCTTACTGTAAAACAGCGTACACCAGTTTATATGGCAGGATCAGGTCGGAATGGAAAAAGACGGATAAAGGGTCTTTACAGATTTTGGTAGAAATACCGGTGAACTCCTACGCGAGCTTTGTTTTGCCGGGAGACAAAAAATCGGCTAAAGATAAAGCAGGTAGAACTATCCTGACAAAAAAGATAGATGGCCGGTATGTCATCATGCTGGCATCCGGTATACACCAGTTTACTGTAATATAATTACAATAAGGTAAAGTAAAGGGTGATGGATATGGCAAGCACAATGCCGATAAATAGGTAAACAAAAAGCTCCAAACGCTTCAAAAACTTATTCCTCATGGCTGCTGCCTCAGAGGTATCATGGTAATATAGTTTAGTTAATATTAGAGATGATAAGCCAACGGCGAATAAATAACCACCTACCCCGATCAACGTAAGGGGGTAAGTAATCCATACGTCAGGTTTAAAAACAATTAATAATATGCCTGCGATCAGCAGGAGCAAACCACAAATTACAGAAGCTATCTTTAGATTATTTTTCATTATTTTAATATATATAACGTTTAAAGCCAGCCAGCAGTAAATAGTTTTTAAACAATTTATTTGTATTGATATACAATCAGTTAAATCGATTATTTTTTTAATTACCTTAGTGAATATTCCTTACACTAAATGAAAAGACTTTTTACCCACATGGTGAGCACGCTGCTGTGCCTTGCCGGAGCCGCCGTTAACACTTTCGCTCAAAACGAACCGGACACCGCTGTATTTAGCCGGATAAAGGCGGCGGAACTAAGCAGTTCGCAAATACCGCACATCGCGCATTATTTAACGGATGTTTCCGGGCCAAGGCTGGCTAACTCGCAGGGTTATAAGCGGGCGGCTAACTGGGCCGTTGCAACGTTAAAAAAATGGGGGCTTACAAACGCCGGGCTTGAAGCGTGGGGGGATTTTGGCAAACAATGGGATATTGACGATTTAGCATCAGCATGCGTGTACCTTACGCGGCACCGCTGCGGGCATATCCTGTTCCGTGGTCAGCCGGTACCAATGGTGTTCAAAGTGGTAAGGTAGAGTTGCTGATTTCGAAACAATATCGCGATAGTACTTACCTGATACAACACGCGGCTGATTTTAAAGGCAAGTGGATATTATTAACAGGCAATCCACCTAATGGCGAAGGAAAATTTAAGCCGGTAGCCAAGCGCCTTGCCGATACATCACTGGCTAATTTAAAAGATAGTTACATGACAAGCCGTGCCGATATTGAAAGGGAAATAAATGGAATTGCCCTGTACAAGCGGCTGGATAAGCTCATAGAAAACGCAGGTGCGTTAGGGCTAATTATAGCAAGCAGACAAAATGCTGACGGTGCCGTATTTGTACAGGCCTATACCGGTTACCGCTTAACAGATACGCAAAATATGCCGCAACTGGCTATGGCTATTGAAGATGGGCAGCGTATTAAACGGCTCATTACTTCAGGGCACGAGGTAGAGATCGCGGTCAACATCAAAACCACAACATCAACGGCTGATACCAAGGGGTATAATGTGGTGGCCGAAATACAGGGGACTGATCCTAAACTACGTTCAGAAGTGGTGATGCTGGGCGGCCACCTCGACTCGTGGAGCGCGGCTACCGGCGCTACTGATAATGCTGCCGGGTGTATTGTAATGATGGAGGCCGTGAGGTTGCTTGATTCATTGGGGCTAAAGCCAAAACGTACTATCCGTATTGCCTTATGGGATGGGGAAGAAGAGGGGCTCTATGGCTCATACGGGTATGTGAAAAAGCATTTTATGAATGCAAAGGATTTCAAGCTGACCAAAGAGCAGCCTAAAATATCCGCTTATTTTAACCTGGATAACGGCACGGGTAAAATAAGGGGTATCTATACACAAAATAACGAAGCTGTTGTAACCATATTCAGCCAGTGGTTAAAACCTTTTGCCGACATGGGTGCATCAACAGTAACCGAAAGCAACACAGGGTCTACAGATCATGTATCATTTGACTGGGCGGGTATACCGGCTTTTCAATTTGTTCAGGATGAGCTGGATTATGAAACGCGAACCCACCACAGTAACCTGGATGATTATGACCATTTACAGATTGACGACCTGAAACAGGCGGCCATTATTGTAGCGTCATTTATATATCAAACCAGTGTGCGCCCGCAGCTTTTGCCACGAAAACCATTAAAAAAGGAAATGTTTGTGTTTGAGGGATTGTAAAGAATGCTTTTTATCAAGAATTACAGTATCAGTCAAACTGGTTCTGTAATCTTTCCAGGCGCTCAATAATCAGGTTTAACTTTTCCTGCTCTAACTTAAAAATACGGTCTTTCAGGTAAAAGGCTACATATAATAGCCATACTATGGTAAAGCCGTAAAACGAAAACCGGAATAGTTGCGATGATTGTTCAAGCACCTCGAACAGGTACAGCGATAACCCGACAGTAATTAAAAGCAGATAGAGGTAATAAAGCCAGCCGTACAGGTTTGAGCGGCGGTGCTGGTACTCCTTTAAGCCTTGCAAATATTCAAATGGGTGAATGGTAACATCTTCTTTTGATACCAGCTTGTAATCCTTTATCATCACAAACATGTACAGCAGCATAGTGCATAAAATTATGCCGATGCCAAAATATGTAACCCATGACTGAAACACCAGAAACAGCATAACAATTAATACCGCTACCGCGCCAATCAGCATACTTATTATGCCGCGCAACAACCTTTTATTAAGGCTTCCCACCCCACGTTTCACCTGCTTCAGCGCCTCGTCTACCGAAAGCTGATCGCGCTTTGGCTGCTCTTGCCAAACCGACATTATATGATCAAAGTCTTTCATACTGGTTGTATAATTCTGTTAACTTTTGTTTAATACGATGAATTTTTACCCGCAGATTGCCTTCGGATATACCTGAAACCTCAGCAATTTCAGGATAGGGCATTTCATCAAGCACCATGGTTATTATAATTCTTTCAGACTCCTCGAGTTTGGATATGCACTTATACAGGAGTGCTACCTGCTCGTTCTTTTCTGAAAACTCTTCGCGTTTGGTTTCCGCAATCAGCGGTGTCAGTTCATCCTTGGCCTGCCTTTTTTCTGATCGCAGGTAGGTAAGGCAAGTGTTTACGGCAATACGGTAGATCCAGGTAGAGATCATGGCCTGGTTACGAAACTTATCCAGGTTTTGCCAAACCTTTAAAAAGGTTTCCTGCAGCAGGTCGTTAGCCGCGTCATCATCCCCTGTGTAACCATAACACAGGTGAAATATTTTTTTTGAGTTGGCTTCAAAAATTTGCTTAAAGGCTGCTTCTTTACCGGCCACGTTTGCAGTTACAGTTAAATGGTGTTTTATGGTTTAGATGGCAAAGGTATTAATATGTTACAACTGGTAATCAATAATATTTAGCCATTGCAGTTTTTTATCGGCCTCATTAAGTAACTGCTCATAATCAGGTATATAATCATGCTGTACATCCTCATGTAGTTTATTGATGTTGTTGCGCACCTTCTCCAATTGCTTCATCATGATTACCCGGAGGGGTTTATAGGATGTTTTTTTGTCGGCGTATTGCAGGTAGTTGTGGCCAAAATTAATCAGCAGTTCAATCTCGGTGGTTTTTGATGCCGCGAACTTTACGTACTTATTGATCAGCCTTAATATTTTACGTAATGCTTTGGCGGCAAAGTAGCTTTGCGTAGGTAACTGGCTGAACGCGAAACCTACCTCGGCTTTAACCTGCTCAATAAAAGCGGCATCGTTATTGGCTTCAAATAGCAGGTAAGCCAGCAATTCCTTATTCTCCTTTTTGTGGCGGGCAAGGCGCAGCAACAGCTCTGCCATTTGTGTGGCGGGCAGATGTTGTAGTTCCTTTTTTATATTTTGTAGTCCGTAAGCAGTAACACTCATAGCAGGTATATCATCTAACGCAACAAAGTTCTGTTATTCATTTAAATATTGATGATATAACTTATGTTTGAGTCAACAATAAATACATTATAACTATGATAGTAACAACCAGTACACATTTAGAAGGCTACAAGGTAACCGAGCACTTAGGCGTTATCCGTGGTATTACCGTTCGTTCACGCGGGGTCGGCGGCAACTTTTTAGGCGGTTTGCAAACCATTTTGGGCGGCCGTAACAGTATTTATACCGAACTGTGTGAGCAAGCCCGCCAGGAAGCATATAACCTGATGATTTTGCATGCGCAGGAAGTTGGCGCAACGGCCGTGATCAATATGAGGTATGATGCCAACGAAGTAATGCAGGGCGTAACTGAAGTACTGGCTTATGGCACCGCGGTAAAGGTTAGCAAGGTGGACTTATAACACTTGGCTATGAACGCCTGCTTTTATTAACCATGTAAATTTGTAGCTTTGGGGTTTAACTGACTTGCATGCGCCGGAGCAAACTTACATTGTACATTTTTATAGCCCTTGTAGTGGGTGTAATAACAGGGTATTTTTATAATACCCTTGTTATTGATAAAATAAATACCAAAATAGCAGGTGCCGAAGCGCAGATAAAAACTATTGACGCGCGCCTGCTAACCATTACAGATACTACCGCCGCAGGCTATAAACAACTAAAATTACAACGTACCGAACAGGTAACCATCCGCAATGCTAATGATACCGCCCGCGAGGATAAACTGGTGGCCTTTAATGTGCTTAGCGATATATTTTTACGGCTGATAAAAATGATCGTTGCGCCGCTGGTGTTTACTACGCTGGTAGTGGGGGTAGCCAAGGTTGGCGATATACGGGCCGTTGGGCGCATTGGCGGTAAAACCTTGTTGTGGTTTTTAAGCGCAACGCTGGTATCGTTACTGTTAGGTATGGTGCTGGTTAACTTTTTTGAGCCGGGCAAGGCCATGCATTTGCCCCTGCCCGATAGCCATATCAGTACCGGTGTTCAAAAAGCGGCTCTTTCCCTGCGCGATTTTATCGGCCATGTATTCCCTAAAAGCATCATCGAATCAATGGCTAACAATGAGATATTGCAAATTGTGGTATTCTCCTTGTTTTTTGGTGTAGCAACCGCTGCCATTGGCGAAAAAGGAGAGGTGGTGATTAAAGCGATGGATGCCATTGCCCATGTGATCCTGAAAATAACAGGCTATGTTATGAAGGCAGCGCCGCTTGCCGTGTTTGGCGCCATAACCGCGATTATAGCTAAACAAGGGTTGGGCATCTTGTCAACCTATGCCATATTCATCAGCGAGTTCTATTTTTCATTAGTGATATTATGGCTCATTATTATACTGGCGGGTTATGTAGTACTGGGTAAACGGGCTATTACGCTGGTTAACAATATAAAGGATGCTATGTTGGTAGCGTTCAGTACCTCAACCAGCGAGGCGGCCTATCCGCGGGTGCTGATGGAGTTGGAGCGCTTTGGCTGTAATAACAAGATAGTGAGCTTTGTATTGCCGCTGGGTTATTCATTCAACCTGGATGGCTCCATGATGTACATGACGTTCGCCTCACTTTTCCTGGCGCAATCCTACAATATCCATTTATCGTTCGAGCAGCAATTATCTATGCTATTAGTGCTGATGTTAACCAGCAAAGGCATCGCCGGTGTTCCGCGCGCGTCGCTGGTGGTAATAGCCGGTACGATCTCCATGTTTAACATCCCTGAAGCCGGTTTAGCACTGCTGATCGGCATTGATCCATTGCTCGACATGGGCCGCTCAGCAACCAACGTTTTAGGAAACGCCATGGCTACTGCGGTTGTAAGCAAGTGGGAGAAAGAAATTGATTAAATGTAATTTTCAGTTATTCAATTTCAACTTATGCAATTGAATGTCGATTTTCGCGCCTGATTTTCCGAAACTCGGTGTAATCAATCAATAATCTGTGTAATCAAAGTATATAATGACTCTTCGTAATAAAAAGATATTTCTTGCCGCCAGTGTTATCTTGCCTTTTCTGGCCTATTGTTTTTACTATTATGGTATGATGGTGAAAAACGCGCCCTATAAATTCAATGAGTTTCAGTACATGGTTTTTGAGTATGGCGACGGGGATAACCTGGTCAATAAGTATAACTCAAAAACGCACGATTACCAGTTTATAGATGGCCGCGATTCATTGGTGAAAACCAAACTGAAATTAAGCAAGGACGACCTGTTATACCTGCACCGTAAAGCCGCCGATCTTGGTTTTTGGGATTTCCCGGCGCAGGAGGTAAACAGCGCCAAGCACGACCCCAAAGTACCTTATTACCTGATCCAGTTCAATTACATGCGTAAAAGCAAATCGGTACTGTTCCAGGCGAATTACCAGGGTAACGAAAAGTTGATTGATGCTAACCAACGCCTGATCAAAGAGATACAGCGTGTATTGAACGATGTCGAGCAGCGGAATAAAAAATAGTAGCTTATTTGTATTTGATAGATTAATATCTATATTTGCACCTCGAAATTTAAAAACATAATTAATAACAATGTACGCAATAGTAAGTATAGCCGGACAGCAATTTAAAGTTGCAAAAGACCAGCAGATCTTTGTACACCGCTTACAGGGAGATGAAGGCGCTAGTATTGAATTTGACACAGTATTGTTAGCAGAAAACGAAGGTAAATTCAAATTAGGAACTGATTTGAACGGTGCTAAGGTATCAGCTAAGATCTTGTCACATGTAAAAGGTGATAAAGTGATCATCTTCAAAAAGAAAAGAAGAAAAGGTTACAAAAAGAAAAACGGTCACCGTCAGCAATTTACCAAAATCGAGATCACAGGCATCGCTCTGTAATTATTGTTTAATCCCGAAGGTGTTTTATCCTTCATAAAAAGATATAAGAAATGGCACACAAAAAAGGGGCGGGTAGTTCCAGAAACGGCCGCGAATCGCATAGCAAACGCTTAGGTATTAAAATTTTCGGTGGTCAGCCTGCAATTGCTGGTAACATCATCGTTCGCCAGCGTGGCACCCCGCATAACCCGGGTCTTAACGTAGGCATTGGTAAAGATCATACTTTATTCGCGCTTATTGATGGCCAGGTAGTATTTAAAAAGAAAGCTGATAACCGTTCATACGTTTCAGTTATCCCTTTTGAAACTGAAGAAGTAGCTGAAGTTGCAGCACCTGCTCCAAAAGTAAAAGTTGCAAGCAAAGCTAAAACCGCTAAAGTTGAAGCACCTGTAGTTGCTGAAACTGAGGGTACTGAAGAAGCTGCTGTAGCTGAATAATTTTCAGTAAGCACTATGATATACAAAGGCTGCCCGTAATGGCGGCCTTTGTTGTTTGCACGGTATAACGTTATATATTTATCACGTAGTAATATCACTATTGCATATCCTGATTAATAAGTATATCTTTGCACCCACAATTAACAAAGTATTTACAGCTTTAATATTATTCAGGTAATGTATTTAAGTAAAGAAGCGAAACAAGAAATTTTCGCGAAACATGGTAACAGTGCTGCCGATACAGGTTCAGCAGAAGGTCAGGTAGCGTTGTTTACAACCCGTATTGCTCATTTAACCGGGCACCTGAAAAAAAATAAAAAAGATTTTGCAACCCAGTTATCACTGCAAAAACTTGTAGGTAAACGCCGCGCATTACTGGCTTACCTTTATAATAAAGATATTGCAAGGTACCGTGCTATCATCAAAGCGCTACAGCTTAGGGATATCATCAAGTAATCTTCAATCGTATTGCAAAAAAAGCCGTTCGTTTATACGAATGGCTTTTTTACTTTTGTGCGCAAGTTTTTAAAAACACATATAAACAACCGGTGCGTTCCTGAAGATGAAAAACGCATCACAATGAAAACAAAATGAGTTACAACGCAATTAAAAAGGTATTTGATTTAGGTGACGGCCGCACCGTTGAGATCGAAACCGGCAAACTGGCCAAACAAGCTGATGGTTCTGTAGTAGTAAAACAAGGCAACACCATGTTGCTGGCTACTGTAGTGTCATCGCCTGAAGCAAAAGAAGGGGTGGATTTTTTACCACTTTCAGTTGATTATCAGGAAAAATACGCATCCACCGGACGTATACCGGGTGGTTTTTTACGCCGTGAGGCCCGCTTATCAGACTATGAGGTATTGATCTCACGTTTGGTTGACCGCGCTTTACGTCCGCTTTTCCCGGAGGATTACCATGCCGATACCCAGGTAATGATCTCTTTAATTTCGGCGGATAAAGATATTATGCCTGATTGCCTTGCCGGTTTGGCAGCATCAGCGGCCTTAGCTGTTTCTGATATTCCTTTTAACGGCCCTATATCAGAAGTTCGTGTAGCTAAAATTGATGGCCAACTGGTAATTAACCCAACCATGAGCAATTTGGAGCGTGCTACTTTAGAATTTATCGTAGCCGGTTCGGAGTTTGATATCAACATGGTTGAGGGCGAATCAAAGGAAATTCAGGAAGAAGAACTTGTTGAAGCTATTAAATTCGCGCACGAGGCTATCAAAGTACAGGTACAGGCTCAAAAAGAGCTTGCTGCCGAAGTTGGTAAAACGCAAAAACGTATTTACAGCCACGAACACAGCAACGAAGAGCTGAAGAAACAAGTTTATGCCGCTACATATGATAAAGTATATGAGGTAGCTAAATCAGGTGCAGGCAAACACGAGCGTCATCAAAAACTACGTGAAATACGCGATATATTCACCGCTACCTTAGGTATCGAGATTGACGGCGTTACTGAAAGCCTGATCAAAAAATATTTCCACGATGTAGAGTACGATGCGGTACGTAACCTGATCCTTGATGAGGATATGCGTTTGGACGGCCGTAACTCAAAACAAATACGCCCTATTTGGAGCGAGGTAAGTTACTTGCCTGCAGCACACGGTTCGGCGGTATTTACACGTGGCGAAACACAAGCATTAACCACTGTTACCCTGGGTGCTAAGGATGATGAGCAAATGATAGATGGTGCCTTTATTAACGGCTACCAAAAATTCATTTTGCACTATAACTTCCCTGGTTTTTCAACCGGTGAGGTTCGCCCTAACAGGGGTGCCGGCCGTCGTGAAATTGGCCACGGTAACCTGGCTATGCGTTCACTAAAGCAAGTATTACCTGTTGCTGATGAAAACCCGTACACTATCCGTGTAGTATCTGATATTCTGGAGTCGAACGGTTCGTCATCAATGGCTACCGTTTGCGCAGGCACATTGGCGCTGATGGATGCCGGTATCAAAATCAAATCGCCGGTATCAGGTATCGCGATGGGTTTGATCACTAATCCGGAAGGTACTAAGTACGCGGTACTGTCTGACATCTTAGGCGATGAAGATCACCTGGGTGATATGGACTTTAAGGTAACCGGTACCGAGCATGGTATTGTTGCCTGCCAGATGGATTTAAAGATCAATGGCTTATCGTACGAAGTATTGGCTAAGGCTTTACACCAGGCTAAGGATGGCCGTTTGCACATCCTGAACGAGATGAAGAAAACCATCACCGAGCCGCGTGAAGACTTTAAACCACACGCTCCGCGTATCATCACCATTAAAATTGATAAAGAATTTATTGGTGCGGTTATCGGTCCCGGTGGTAAAATTATCCAGGAAATGCAACGCGAAACCGGTGCTACCATCTCTATCGAAGAGGTTAACAACCAGGGTATCGTACAAATATTCGCTGACAATAAAGAGTCTATAGATCAGGCAGTAACACGTATACGTAATATTGCCGCTAAAGCAGAGGTTGGCGAGATATATGAAGGTAAAGTAAAATCAATTATGCCATTTGGTGCATTTATTGAAATTATGCCGGGTAAAGATGGTTTGCTTCACATATCTGAAATTGACCACAAACGCTTTGAAAGCATGGATGGTATTTTCCAGGTTGGAGACGAAGTGCGCGTAAAACTGCTTGACATTGACAAGCAAGGTAAATTAAAATTATCACGCAAAGCTTTATTGCCAAGACCGGAAAGGCCGACCGAAGAAAACAAATAATTTAGTATTATTGCAAAATGAAACCCTCCCTAAAAACGAGGGTTTCATTGTTTAACAGGCACCTTAATAGTTTTGTAACATATTTGTCACAAATAAATTATTACAAACATTAGCAACAACTGTTTGTATTGGATAGTTAAATAGTATAGTTATATCCGGTGCTTAAATAAAAAATGAATCTTTCGCCCCTTGATCCTTTAGATTTTTTGAGTAATAACCCACAAGGGGTTAAATCTGATGCGCATGCGGATCTGGTGCAGTTGCTGCTTTATGAAATTATTCGCGTAAAAGATCTGATCAAGTATTACGATTCCATTCCGAATGGTGCCGGGCAGTTAGGCGCATCTATACTTAATGAACTGGTGTCCGAGGCTTACAGCTCACTGGTTAATTACGATACGGTTTTAATGAAAAAATATTACGACCTGTTGTTAAACTGCGATTGATCAGCTATTCAAATTTTTAACAAAGTTTAAACCGCATTAGCGCAATGCCTATATTTACCGCCATGAAGCCATTAATTGCCCCTTCCATACTTGCGGCAGACTTTGCCAATATGCAGCGTGATATTGAAATGCTTAACAACAGCGAAGCCGACTGGATACACGTTGATGTAATGGATGGTTTATTCGTACCTAATATCTCCTTTGGCTTCCCGGTTATAAAGGCGGTAAAGCAATATGCCACCAAACCGCTGGATGTTCACTTGATGATTGTTGAGCCGGATCGTTATTTAAAGGCTTTTAAAGATGCCGGTGCCGATGGCATTATGGTACACTACGAAGCCTGCCCGCACTTGCACCGTACCATACAAGCCATAAAAGATTTAGGATGCAGGGCAGGTGTAGCACTTAACCCGCATACCAATATAGCTTTACTGGAAGATGTTATTACAGACGTAGAGCAGGTTTGCATCATGTCGGTAAATCCCGGGTTTGGCGGGCAAAAATTTATAGCCAATACCTATAAAAAAATAAAGCAATTGCGCGCCCTTGCCGAGTACCATAACCCTAAGCTCTACATTGAGATTGACGGTGGGGTAGACGTAAACAATGCAGCCCAGCTTGTTGAGGCCGGAGCCAATGTACTGGTAGCAGGCAGTTCGGTGTTTTCAGCGGATAACCAGCACCAAGCTATATCAGCACTTAAAAATGCACAGCCGCTTCGGCTGGCATAATGCCATTCGCTGAATTGTTAATAAAGTGTCGCTTTTTTTCAACAAAAAGCAAATAATCTCTATATACTTTGTCAAAATAATTAACTTCGGCGTGTTAATATACTAACTGACCAAAGTGTTTTAGCATTCACATTTCAACAAATTATATGAAGCATAATTTTGGTGCCGGGCCTGGCATTTTACCTCAGGAGGTATTAAAGCAGGCTGCTCAGGCTGTTATTGATTTTAATGGTACAGGCTTATCAATCCTTGAGATCTCGCACAGATCAAAAGAGTTTGAAGCTGTTTTAGATGAAGCTGTACGTTTAGTTAAGGAGTTGTTCAGCTTACCTGAAGGTTACTCGGTATTGTTTTTACAAGGTGGTGCAAGCACGCAATTTGCCCTGGTGCCTTATAACCTGCTGCCGGAAGGTGGTAAGGCCGCGTATCTTGAAACCGGCGTATGGGCAAACAAAGCCCTTAAAGAGGCTAAATATTTTGGCGAAGTAGCAATAGTCGCTTCATCAAAAGAGAGCAACTTTACCTACATCCCTAAGGATTTTGAAATACCTGCCGATGCAGCTTATTTTCACATAACATCAAATAATACTATTTACGGCACGCAACTGCAAAACTTTTTCCCGTCGCCGGTACCGGTTGTTTGCGATATGTCGTCAGACATATTCAGCCGCAAAATTAATGTTGCCGACTTTGGCCTGATCTACGCGGGTGCGCAGAAAAATATGGGTCCTGCGGGTGTAACATTGGTTATTGTTAAGGATGAGATACTGGGCAAAACAGGCCGCAGTATTCCTGCAATGTTTAACTACCAAACACAAATTGAAGGTGGTTCAATGTACAACACCCCGCCGGTATTTGCCATTTATGTATCCATGTTAACCTTAAACTGGGTTAAGGCAAAAGGTGGTGTTGAAGCTATTGAAAAAGAGAACATCGCGAAATCAAAAGCTTTGTATACGGAAATAGACCGCAACCCATTATTTAAGGCTGTTGCCGCTACTGAAGACCGCTCGAACATGAATGTATGCTTTGTGGCCGAAAACCCAGAGCACGAAAAACCATTCCTTAAACTATGTGACGAAAAAGGTATTGTAGGCCTTAAAGGACACAGAAGTGTTGGTGGTTTCAGGGCATCAATTTACAATGCGCTGCCAATAACCAGCGTACATGTACTGATTGAAGCCATGCAGGAGTTTGCTGAAAAGAATAAATAATATGGTCAGCAGTCATTGGTCAATAGTCATTACATAGATGATGGTTGATCAATGACCAATGACATAAATGACTATTACAAAATGAAAATATTAGCTAATGACGGTATTGACCCGGTAGGCAAGCAAATGCTTGAGGAAGCCGGCTTTACCGTTGATACCAACAATATACCGCAGGATGAACTGCCTGCACGTTTAAACGAGTACGATGCTATTACCGTACGTAGCGCCACAAAAGTGCGTAAAGCGCTTATAGATGCCTGCCCTAACATTAAACTGATTGGCCGTGGTGGCGTAGGTGTTGATAATATTGATGTTGATTATGCTAAGGAAAAAGGCGTAGCCGTGTATAATACACCGGCATCATCATCATTATCTGTAGCTGAGCTGGTATTCGCCCATTTATATGGTGGCGTTCGTTTTTTGTATGACAGCAACCGTAAAACACCTGTTGAAGGTGCTACCAACTTTAACGTACTTAAAAAAGCTTACGCTAAAGGTGTAGAACTGCGTGGTAAAACCTTAGGTATTTTAGGCTTTGGCCGTATTGGGCGTGAGGTTGCCAAGATAGCCATCGGCGTAGGCATGGAAGTAGTGGCTTATGATGTATTTCCTTTTAACCCTGAACTGGAGATTGTTTTAGGCGGAGGTACAAAGGTGAATGTTTCGGTAAAAACGGCCTCATTTGAGGATGTGCTTAAACAATCCGACTTTATTACGTTGCATACCCCATTTGTTGAGAAAGCACTGATAGGTGAAGCAGAATTAGAACTCCTTAAAAAAGGTGTAGGCCTGATCAACTGCTCACGTGGTGGTTTGATTGAGGAAACAGCTTTGATCAGCGCGTTAGACAGTGGTAAAGTTTCATTCGCGGCATTGGATGTATTCGACAATGAACCAACCCCTCGCCAGGAAATCCTTTCTCACCCTAAAATTTCTTTAACTCCGCATATTGGCGCGGCTACTAACGAGGCTCAGGAAAGAATTGGAGTAGAGTTGGCCAGCCTGATCATCGAGCATTTTAAGAAGTAAGAAGTTTTATTGAACTGATATTGAAAGTCCATGAACAGAAATGTTTGTGGACTTTTTTGTATCTCTCATAAATCCTTTCAAGAAGGAGTAATTTAAAAGTATTTGTCATTTCGAACGAGGTACGAGGAGAAATCATATCGCTTTATTATAAACGCAGACAGATTTCTCGTATCGCTTCGAAATGACAAATTCAATATTGGTCGAAATTATAATATATAATGTACACCCTTTTCAGGAACAGTGGCATGATACCCCGCTTCTTTAATAGAGACAGCTAATGCATCCATGCTTGACGTTTCGCCGTGTACCAGGAAAACATGCTTTAATTTATCCTTATCCTGCGAGAGAATATTGTTCATTAAATCCTCATGATCGCCATGGGCGCTTAACACATCCGTCTGTTTGATGGTAGCATAGACAGCAAGGTCACGGTCTTTGATGTGAACGATAGGGTCGCCACGTAGCAGGCGATGGCCTAATGTGCCTTTTGCGCAATAGCCTATAAATAGGATAGTACAGTAGTAATTCTGAATGTTATAAAACAGGTGATCCTGTATACGTCCGCCTTCCAACATACCCGCGGAAGATATGATGATGCAAGGCTCGAAGTAATTTGATACCTGTCGGCTATCCTTCAGCGTTTCTACATAAGTAAGGTTGTCAAACTCAAACTCGTCACCCTTTTTGTTATAAAACTCCTGCGCTTCTTCGTTAACCAGGTAATGGTATTTGCGGAATACACGGGTTGCCATAGTAGCCATCGGACTATCAACAAAAACTTTAACTGACGGCAGTAAACCATTGATAAATATATTGTTAAGTGCAAAAACTAACGATTGCGTACGCCCGATACTGAATGCTGGGATAATTAACCGGCCCTGCTCTTTAATGCAGGCTTTGTCAATAGTTTCTATCAATGCATCTTCAACCGTTTTGCCTTTGGTATGAAAGCGGCCGCCATACGTAGCTTCACTCACCAAGTAATCAATAGGTGGTAAAGGTTGCGGGTCATTAAGTACCGGGTAATTCTTTCTGCCGATGTCGCCGGTAAAGGCAATCGTTTTTTCTTCACCATTATCATTAACCTTTAGTACAGCGGCAGCGGCACCAAGCAGGTGGCCGGCGGGTATAAAGGTGAGCTCAACATCACCGTTTAGCCGGAAAGGTTTATTAAAGCCAATAGTGACAAAGCGCTCCATGGCATCCATTACATGCTTTTGCAGGTATAAAGGCTGCTGCGCACCGCTATTGAACTTGCCCCGGTTACGGCTATGCTTGCGGCCTTTGTTGGCCTTGTTCATAAATATGCTTACCGAGTCGAGCAGAAGCAGTTCTGTCAGGTCAGCGGTAGGAGCGGTGCTCAGTATCTGGCCCTGGTAACCCATACGTATCAATGTAGGCAGGTTGCCGGAGTGGTCGATATGCGCGTGGGTAAGCACCACCACATCAATATCAGCCGGATCAAACGGAAAGTTTTCGTTGCTTTGCAGATGCCGTTCACGCTCGTAATCCAACCCGCAGTCAACCAGTATTTTATATTTATTTACCTCAAGCAAGTGCATGCTTCCGGTAACCTGGCGGGCGGCACCATGTATAGTTAATTTCATTAAATCCCCATCAGTTAGTTGCCCAAAACGCAGGCATGGTTGAGTAATTTACTCAGCAGCAAAGTTAAGCCAAAATGCCCTGTTTGCCGTTAATTAAAATAAATGTTACAAGGTGCTGTTATTCAAACTCAATAATCACGCTATCGCCAAGGTTGAGGCCAAGTAAGCCGCTGGCATTGCCTTTGTTTATGGCAATTTCAAGGTGATCGCTGATGCCGAATAAACACAGCTTTTCACCTTCGGGCACCTCATTATAATGCCAGCTTAGATGGTTGATGGTTTCGTTCCGCTTAAAATATAAGGTGAAGCGGCGGCCTTGTTGTATAGTATTAAAAAACTCCTTGGTAATATTCGTGATCACGTTTTGGAAGGAGTCGATATAGATCACAGCACCTTTGATCAGGTTTTTCTCGACCACGGGCTGTAGATTCATCTTCTTTTCAATGCCACTGATGCGCAGGCCTATCTCGTCAATACGTTCGCCGCGTGCCAGGTGGCAGGCTGCTTTAACAAAAATATCAGCCAGCGGGAAGTGTAAAAATTTAAGATCCTGCATAATGTTGATCTCGTAAACCTCCTCAGGTTCATCATCAAACATCAACGAGAAAATACCGTTATCAGCCCCAACAAAAAAATGATTTTTATAATGGATAGCCAGGTATTTAGTAAAGGAATTATATACCGTATCAATCCCTATCAGGTGTACCGTATTATCCGGAAAATAGTGAAAACTATTCTTTAAAATAAAGGCTGCCTGTTGTATATTGAAGGTGGATACGCTGTTGGTAATATCAACAATATTAACCTCGGGCAACAATTTTAAAATACTCCCCTTGAGGGCCGCAAGGTATATATCCTTATCGCCAAGGTCAGTAGTTAAAGTTATTATTGCCATTAATTATATAAATATTTATTGCTAATCTTGTACAAGCGATAAGCGCTACAAATATTCAATTTTTAATTCATAAAAATCAGCAACTAAAAATCAATTTGTATTGAACGAGTTAAAATTATCTATCGAAAACATCAATCCGGCGGTACTTTGGGGGCCTAATAATGATCATTTTGAGATCATTAAAAAGCAATACCCAAAGTTAAAAATAGTTGCGCGGGGTAACGACGTAAAGGTGTTGGGTGATGAGCAGGAGTTATTGGTTTTTAGTGAAAAATTCGGTTACCTGCTGCAGCATGTTGAAAAGTACGACAACCTTAATATAACTGATATAGAGCGTATACTGGGCTCAAAGGTATCATTGGCTCCGGTTAATGAAAACCCGGTAGATAAATCAGCCATGGGTGAGGTGATTGTTTTTGGCCATAACGGTATTATGGTTAAGGCACGCACGGCCAACCAGCGCCGCATGGTTGATAGCATCCTGAAAAATGATGTATTATTCGCTATTGGCCCTGCTGGTACCGGTAAAACATATACCGCTGTAGCCTTGGCTGTACGTGCGTTAAAAAACAAAGAAATAAAGCGTATTATACTTACCCGCCCGGCTGTTGAAGCAGGGGAGAACCTTGGCTTTTTGCCGGGCGACCTCAAAGAGAAGATAGACCCGTACCTGCGCCCGCTTTATGATGCGCTGGACGATATGATTCCGCCCGAAAAGCTGAAAACTTACTTAGAGAACCGTACTATCGAGATCGCGCCGCTGGCATTTATGCGCGGCCGTACGCTTGATAACTGTTTTGTAATATTGGATGAGGCACAAAACGCTACCGACATGCAGTTAAAAATGTTTTTAACGCGTATGGGCCCAACCGCCAAGTTTATTGTAACCGGCGACGTAACGCAGATCGATCTGCCTAAAAAACAGCAATCGGGCCTGCACACGGCTTTGCGCATACTAACAGATATTAAGGGCATCGATATTATTTACTTGAGCGGAGATGATGTGGTGCGCCACAAACTGGTAAGGCGCATACTGGAGGCTTACGGGGATATACAGTAATTGAGATTTGAGATGTTAGATAGGAGATATTAGACAATAACATCATATTTAATAATAATAATATTAGGAGTTTGGATTTAGGGTGGTGATCTCACTACTCACATCTCACTACTCACTATCTAAAACTAATGGACGCGATAAAAGAAACACATTTTAATTTTGACGGGCAAACTGCTTTTTACAAAGGCAAGGTGCGCGATGTATATACGATAAAAGATAAATACCTGGCCATGGTGGTTACCGACCGCATATCAGCTTTTGATGTGGTGCTGCCGGAGCCAATTCCGTTTAAGGGGCAGGTGCTTAACCAGATAGCGGCCAAGTTTTTAAAAGCTACTGAAGATATTGTACCTAACTGGGTAATTAGTGTGCCCGACCCGAGTGTTACCATCGGTCGTATATGCGAGCCTTTTAAGGTGGAAATGGTGATACGTGGTTACCTGGCCGGCCATGCCTGGCGCGAGTACAGCGCCGGTAAACGAAAAGTATGCGGCGTAGCTTTACCCGAAGGTTTAAAAGAGAACGATAAGCTACCTCAGCCTATCATTACACCAACCACCAAGGCATCAGTTGGGCATGATGAGGATATCTCCAAAGAACAGATACTGGCCAAAGGCATTGTTTCTGCTGAGGATTATGAAAAACTGGAAGCTTATACACAGGAATTATACGCACGGGGCACCGAAATAGCTGCCGAGCAAGGCCTGATATTGGTAGACACGAAATATGAATTTGGCAAGGCCGACGGCGTGATCTACCTGATAGATGAAATTCATACGCCCGATTCATCGCGGTATTTTTACAGCGAGGGTTATGCCGACCGCCAAAAAAACAACGAGCCGCAAAAACAGCTTTCAAAGGAATTTGTTAGAAGGTGGCTGATCGAGAATGGTTTTCAGGGTAAGGACGGGCAAACCGTGCCCGAAATGACTGAAGAGAAGATATTATCCATATCCGAACGGTATATTGAGCTTTACGAGCAGATAACGGGCGAAAAGTTTATTCGCTCATCAAGCGATGATATTTTAAAGCGGGTAGAGGGTAATGTTAAACAGGCACTGGCTGCCTTGTAATTATTCAAATATTAAAAAATTGCTATATTAGCTACATAATAAACTGACAATGAAATTTACTGTTGACAAACACGAGAAGTATATATTGGTGAAGCTGAATGAATCAAAGTTAAATTCATTGGTCACTCCTCAACTTAAATCAGAGCTTATCCTGATCAATACCGAAGGACAGCGAAACATCATCCTTGATCTTTCGCAGGTTAAATTTGCTGATTCATCGGGCCTGAGCAGCCTGCTGGTAGGGCATCGCTTGTGTAAAAATTCCGAGGGTGTTTTTATTCTTTGCGGATTGAATGACGCGGTTAACCGTCTGGTTACCATATCACAACTGGAAAACGTGCTAAGCATTGTTCCCACCTGCGAAGAGGCTATCGACCTTATTTTTATGGAAGAGATAGAAAAAGAACTTAAAAGGGAACTAAAATAACTTTTTGATTGTTTTCCGGGTATGAAGTTTGAAGTTACAATACTTGGAAGCAGTTCGGCAACGCCTATCTACAACCGTAACCCTACGGCCCAGGTACTCAATATTAACGAACACTTATACATGGTTGACTGCGGCGAAGGCAGTCAGCAGCAAATGATGCGGTTTGACATTAAGGCAAGCCGCATCGATTGTATATTTATCAGCCACCTGCATGGCGACCATTACCTCGGTTTGGTAGGTTTGCTGTCATCACTGCATTTAAACGGCCGTAAAAAACCGATGAATCTTTTTGGGCCTGCGCCGCTGATCGAGATCATCGAAATGCAGCTCAAATACTCTGAAACCACGCTGCAATATCCGCTTATTTTTAAAGCTACCAATGCCGAAAAGCCTGAGCAGATATTTGAGAATAATGATTTTACGGTTGAGACCATTCCCTTGCTTCATCGCATAGCCTGCACGGGTTTTATATTCAGGGGAAAAAAACGTACCCGTAAGCTAATTAAAGAGCGGATAGAAGAACTTGAAGTACCGGTGGCTTACTTCAGCGCGATAAAGGCAGGTCGTGATTACACCGCCGCTGACGGGAAAGTTTACGCTAATGACAGCCTGACCATACCGCCGCCGGAACCAAAAACGTATGCTTATTGTTCTGATACCATTTACAGCTCACATTATTTTGAGCAGATAAAGGGTGCTACGCTGCTATACCACGAAGCTACCTTTATGAATGATATTATAGAGCGTGCTAGGGATACGTATCACACAACGGCACTGCAGGCCGCTGATGTAGCTGTACAAACAGGAGCTGAAAGATTACTGATCGGCCACTTTTCGGCACGTTATAAAACGCTTAATGATCTGCTTGATGAAGCCCGTTCCCTATTTCCGGATACGGAGTTAGCGGTAGAAGGTAAAACGTTTATTGTTGACGAGTAGGAGTTAAGCCTTATTCTTATTTAAGATATCTCCGATGATCATTTCGGCATGAATGCGTGAGTTTTCAATAAACCATAAATGCGTATCCAGTCCACCGCAAACAACACCAGCCAAATACATGCCCGCTTGATTGGTTTCCATTGTTTCCGGATTATAGTGCGGAATCAATTTATCTGCTGAAAGTTCAATGCCCAGCTTTTTCAAAAAATTAAAGTTGGGTTTATAACCCGTCATCGCCATAACAAAATCATTCGGTATGGTAACCATACCCTCGGTAGTTTTAATGTCCGCCTCATGCTCGCGTACAGCCGCCAGTTCTGAGTTAAAGTATGCCTTGATGCTGCCTTCCTCAATACGGTTGATAATATCAGGCCGTACCCAGTATTTAACCCGGCTGCTCACCTCGCTTCCGCGCACTACCAAAGTTACCTCAGCTCCTTTGCGGTAGGTTTCCAAGGCCACATCAATAGCGGAGTTGCTGGCACCCACCACTATCACTTTCTGTAGGGAGTAATAGTGCGGGTCTTTATAATAGTGTTTTACTTTGGGCAGGTCTTCGCCCGGTATGTTCAGGTTAACGGCAATATCATAAAAGCCGGTGGCCAGCACAACGTATTTAGCCTGGTATGATGCTTTGCTGGTGGTAATATCATAATGTTCGCCATTGCGCTTTACTTTGGTAACCTCTTCAAACAAATTAACGGGTAACTCATTTGATAGCGAAACCCGCCTGTAATACTCCAAGGCTTCGGCACGGTTGGGTTTGTTATTGATGGTAACAAATGGAATACCGCCAATCTCCAACCTGTCCGACGTGGAAAAGAAAGTCATGGTATAGGGATAGTTATACAGGGAGTTTACCAGGCAGCCTTTCTCGATGATCCTGTAAGTTAATCCGGCTTTTTGCGCGGCTAAACCACACGCCAAACCAATTGGGCCGCCACCTATAATGAGTATATCAAGCATTTGTTATTATATCAGCAAATGTAAATTAAAACAAAAAATGTCATTCTGAAGGATGTTCGCGGTATTTCTTCGGTCATGGTAATGTTTAAATTACCTTACTTAATAGTACCGCATCCGTTCAGGATGACATTTTAATATTGTTGTAGCTGTTGCTTACGCTTTGTTAGCGCCTTTTTGATAGTCAGCTAAAAACTGAGCTAAACCGGTATCGGTTAAAGGGTGTTTAAGCAACGCGCCAATAGCGCTTAACGGGCCGGTTATTACATCCGAACCAACTTTAGCGCATTGTATAATGTGCATAGGGTGACGAACAGAAGCAGCTAATATTTGCGTTTCGTAACCGTAGTTATCATAAATCAAGCGGATATCTTCAATCAGTTGTATACCATCGGTTGAAACATCATCCAAACGGCCAACAAAAGGAGATACGTAAGTAGCACCCGCTTTGGCAGCTAACAAAGCTTGTCCGGCTGAAAATACGAGTGTACAGTTTGTTTTGATGCCTTGTGAAGTGAAATATTTTATAGCTTTTATACCATCCTTAATCATAGGTACTTTAACCACAATACGCTCATGCAGTTTAGCAAGGGCTAAGCCCTCAGCTACTATCTCGTCATAAGTAGTTGCTATAACTTCGGCGCTTACATCACCATCGGTAATTTCGCAAATAGCTTTGTAGTGGTTAATAATATTGTCATGGCCGGTAATACCCTCTTTAGCCATTAACGATGGGTTTGTTGTTACACCATCTAAAACACCCATTTCGTGTGCTTCTTTGATTTGTGCAAGATTTGCAGTATCAATAAAAAATTTCATTCTATTATGATGATTTTGTTGAAATAACAAAAAAGTAATTACCCGGGTAATAATTGAAGAAACTCAGGTAACAAAAGGTCGAGTTAAAAAAAATGGGTAAGCTACTTTTATCGCACCGCTACAACCCTCTACCCTTGCTGTGTTCCCACCCTGGGGGAGTTCAAGAGGAGCTGGTCGTAAAAGACTTACCCACCGCAAATATAGCAAACATTTCGTCACCACAACATAAATTGCACATTGTGTATTTAACACACTTATAATCAGCACGAATAATTATCATTAGTGCTAAACTTAGCTAAAAAATCGATTGTGGAATGGCAATACCTTATGTTGCTGCCAGTGCTGTTCGTGCCCGAAAGTATCGCGTTTTAATACCGTTAGCCCATCAATCTTAAAAACATCGTTATACTGTGCCTTGATAAAAAACGGCCAAAGCCGCTCAAATTGTTCTATAGATATATTACGCGCGATGGTAATGTGCGGCGTAACATTGATTTTCAGGTTCATGTTTTGCAACAATAGCCTGAACCATTTTTTTACGGCATCTGTCTGACTTACGTTGGCATAGATCGTCATGCTTCGGTCGCCATGTTTAAAATAATTGAAACCCTTAATGTGCAGTACGATGGGGGGCATGGTACTCAGCTTTTGCTCCATGCGTTGCAGGGAGGGTTCAATAATAAACGTTTTTTGCCTGTCGGCCATGCAAATGCTGATGTGCGCTTTGGCGTGCATACTATCAAACTGCCCGATGTGTTTGGCAGATGCTTGTTTGTATCGTTTTATCTCACAAATAACCTCTTCGGGCGGGGAGAGTAGCATCATATAGTCGGCGTAGTGCATGGTAGCAATTAGTTTTTGATCTGCAATATTTGCTAATATTTTTAGTAAATACAAATTTATTTTTGATATTTGTGCTATGTCCGGCAAGCGATACATCGTACACATTGATCTTGATTCGTTCTTCGTATCAGTAGAGCGTAAGTTCAATCCTGAGCTTATTGGCAAGGCCGTGATCATCGGCGGGTCGGCCGATAGAGGTGTAGTAGCCTCATGCAGTTATGAGGCGCGCAAGTACGGCGTACATTCGGCCATGCCTACCAGGCAGGCACTTAAACTTTGTCCGCACGCTATTGTACTGCATGGCAGCCATGGCCGGTATTCAGAAGCATCCCGAGAGGTAACCGAGATCATCCATAATGCGGTGCCGCTGTACCAAAAAACATCGGTTGATGAATTTTATATTGATCTGACCGGCATGGACAGGTTCCATGACCCTTATCAGATCGCGTCAGACCTTCGGCAAAAGGTAATGCGTGATACGGGGCTGCCCATATCATTCGGAATGGCATCCAGCAAAACGGTTGCTAAAATGGCTACCAACAAAGCTAAGCCCAACGGACAATTACTGGTACCCCATGGCGGCGAGATGCATTTTCTGGCTCCGCTGCCTATCAGTAAGATACCCATGCTTGGCGAGAGTACCTGTAAAAAGCTGTATGAATACGGCATCGAAAAAATAGGCGACCTGCAAAAGGTGGAGCTGCGTTTTTTACAAACCGTTTTTGGCAAGGCGGGTATATTTATATGGGAGAAGGCGAGGGGAATTGACCATAGCGAGATCATGCCGCATTCGGACCGGAAATCCATCTCAAGCGAACATACCTTTCATCATGATGTGTCTGACAGGCGAACATTGGAAACTATTTTGGTAAGCATGACGGAGGAACTGGCTTACAAACTGCGTAAAGAGGATAAGCTGGCATCCTGCCTGGCCATCAAGATACGGTATGCCAACTTTGAAACTCATACCGTACAGGAAAAGATCTCGCTTAGCGCTGCCGAGCACATCCTGATTCCGGGTATCAAAAACCTGCTCAAAAAGGCATGGAACGGTCACCGGCCGGTAAGGTTAATAGGCGTAAGACTGAGCAACCTGGCTACAGGCCGCTACCAGATCAACTTGTTTGAAGATAATGAGGAACGCATCCGCCTTTACCAGGCCATGGATAACATTAACTTTAAGTTTGGCGATAAAACGGTATGCCGCGCCGCCGGTATGGAAATAGGCACCCGTAACTTTAACCCGTTTTTAAAGGGATAAAACAAAACAGGGCTGCTACTGGCAACCCTGTTGTTTAGTGTTTTGTGTCGTATTACTTAACCACTTCAATCCACTGGCCTTTAAGCAGGGCATTAATGGAGTTGTTATACATCGCTTCGCAATAGGTTGCCGGTAAATAATACCTGCCCGCGTATGCCGCGTTAAGCATTACATAGTAGGTCAGTTCCTGCCCTTCACCCATACCGAAGTAGGTGTTAACCCTGTCATCACGAATGTCGCGATAATCGGATGGTGATGATTTAAAGGCCTCATCGTTATTAAGCATCCGGCTGTTTAATATTTCCCAACCGGAAGGGAAGATCTGCGTTAAAGCCAGGTTATCATACCGCCCTTGCCTGCCCGGATTGCGCAGTGTTACCTGTGCTACAAAATCAGTACCCTGTTTAAGTTTTGCCACATCAACCGGTTTGCCGCCTAAAGTAAAATAGGCAATACGCATATCCATAATTTCAGGATTTACATTGCTGACCACATTATCCGCTGATGATGGCTGACCTTTTTGTATCAGGCGAACATATAACTTATTGGTACCGTTATTTTTTACAAACACCTTACCACCATTTGGCGCGGCATCAGCCTGCCATACGTACGATTTGGCGTTGACCGAACCTTTACTGCCTGCCTGGTAAGCGAACGCCATTTTACCACCGTTTTTATTTACGCCGCAGTATTGTGCTATGGCGATGAGGGAGTAAGCGGTAGTTTGCGTACTGTACCAGTAATCGCGTGATAGGCTTGATGCCACCGTACGCATTAAGGCCGAAGCCCTTTGCTGCTGGCCCAAAAGGGTAAGCGTTTCTAATATCATAGCCTGGTCGCGTAGATCTGACCCATAAGTGCCAAACATGCTGTTGTATGGTTTAATTTGAGTAGGTAAGCCTTTAACCAGGTTCAGCGCGATCTCGGTTTGCCCGGCCAGTTTATAGGCCGCTGCCAAACGCCATTTGGCTTCAACACTGATGTATTGGAACTCGCGCAGGCGGTTCATAGCTCCCAACTCAGGCGCACGCGCGAGAGCCAGCAGATATAACCGGTAAGCCTGTATCAAATCGGCACCATAAAAGCTGCGTGTATCCGGAGCCCAGCCAAGTGCTTTTTGTTTCTGGAATTTTTTCCATTGCTCAATAAAACCTACCGGTAACTGATAGCCTTTAGCTTGGGCGGCCAGCATAAAATGCCCGGCATAGTTGGTACCCCAATCATCGGCATCGCCATAACCCGGCCAGTAGCTTAAACCGCCGCTGTTTACCCTAAAGCCGTTCAGTCTGTTTATGGCTGCCTTGATGTTACGCTCCGCTTCTGCTTTCTGGCGGTCGGTCAGATCCTGGATCTGCCCCAGGTACAATTGCGGGAATGCCGCCGACGTGGTTTGTTCCACACAGCCGTGCGGATATTGGATCAGGTAGCTTAACCGTTTTGAGAGGGTAAGTGCCGGTATGGCCGAAACCTCGAGCGTAGCTTTGTTGGTACCCAACATGCCCAGCGCGGTGTAAGGTACAGCCCACGATTTGCCAGGCGCGAGTTCTGCCTCCAGAATTTTTGTAACCGGCGGGTTAGGGTTGCGCACATTTAGTTCAACATCGTAAGCCGCTGTTTCGCCGCCGCTTTTGGCAATAATTTTAACCTTGCCAACACCAACAAAATCCTTCACATTTAAATTAAAAGTAACCAGTTGGTCGCCGGTTTTGGTGAACGTGAGGTTTTTAACATTGTTGCCGCCAAGGTTGCTGAACGCGTTTGACTGTACCTGAATGCTTACGTTTTTGATATTTTTTTCGAGCGCGAAAACCGTTACCGGCAGTTGTATCTGCTCCTGCGGAGCCAATACGCGGGGCAGGGTGGCCAGTATCATTAATGGTTTTTTAACCGCCACCGCTTTTTCGGCAAAGCCGTAACCGCCGGCATGGCCTGCAATTACCATTGCCCTTACTGATCCAATATATTGTGGCAGGGTAAAGCGCTGGGTTTGTTTTTCGCCCGCGTTTAGGTGGAACGGCCCCAGAAATTTCACCACCGGCTTAAAGCGGTTAACTGACACATTTTTGTTTTGCGAGGCGGTACCGTCGCCACCTATGCTAAGTATGCGTTCTAATCCGCCGCCGAAAGCGCCTATCACGTAATCAAACAAGTCCCAGGTTTTAACGCCTAAGGCTTCCTTAGCGTAGAAAGCGCTGTGCGGATCGGGGGTTTTAAAGCCGGTAATGTCCAGCAAGCCCTCGTCAACAATAGCTACGGTATAGGTCATTTCCTTGCCCGATGCTTCGGACACGGTAATGGCCGATTGTGTTTCCGGCCTGATCTTTTCAGGCATACTGATCACCGGTTTTAGTATCGTTTCCGGATTTTCAACCTGTAAACCAATTGCGCCGTACATGCGTATCGGCAAATCATTAATAGTTTGGGCATGGCGCTGTAGTAAGGTTACGTTAACAAAAACGTTTGGTGCCATGCTTTCATCAACCTTAAAGTTATAGCGGGTTTGGCCTTTTTTGGTGTCTATCCACTCGGTTTTAAGCACTTTGCTGCCATTTTCAAAGCTGATCAGCGCCCGGCCATCACTGCTGGTTGGTATGGTAAGGGTAGCTTCCTCGCCAACTTTATAGCTTTTCTTGTCGGATGTAAAGGAGAGCATGGCCGCCTCGGTAGGGTTGTCCTGCTGTAACCTTTCAGACCAGTTTGGCCAGTCAACATAAATGATCTTACCGGTTGAGTGCCCCGTTTGCGGATCTTTTACCTTGATAAGGTAACGCCCCCAGTCGGCCTGAGCTATACGCATTCCCCATTTACCACGACCGTTGGTCAGGTTAACGGTTTCCGTTTTTATCAGTTCATTATACCTGTCCTGCGTAAAGTTGCTCAGTTCGTCGCCGGTTTCATCCCACCACCAGCGCCATTGAATTTTGTATAATTCAACCTCAACCGAACGTCTGCCCGGCAATAGTTTGCCTTTGGTATCTACATCAGCAATGTCAATCACATGGTCTTTATCAGTAACCAGCATGCCCGAAAGATCGCTGCCCTTTGGTGTTTTTATACCCACGTAAGCAGGGTATACATTATAAGGTAAAGCTATCTGGTTTATACTAAAATTACCACCCGGTTCAAAAACCTTTACTACAAAGTTTGCTCTTAAACGGCCGGGTGCCTGTCGTTCAACATTAATATCGGTATTTACAGCGGCCACGCCATTGGCATTCAGGCGGGCATCAAATACGGTTTGCGTTTGGGTATTAAACGCAAGGGTAGGGTCATCAAACACATAATCATCAAAACCCTTAAATGTGGTTGTTTGTGCCGATAAAAATGCATCTACCTTGGCTTTCAGATTTTGTGCCGCACCACCAAAAAGCCATTGTGCCGATAAGGTACCATTAACGCCGCTGCCCTTGGTAAGTTCTTCAGCTCCGCCGAATGACAGGTTTAGTTTAAGCCGGTTAGGCATAATGGTTTCTACCTTGATACTTTTTTCAAACTCCGCGCCGCCTACTTTAACCCTTGCCAGCCAGTTACCTGTAGGTGATGATGTTTCAGTAGCGGTATGGAAGCTATAAAAACCATCAACCGATTTGGTTTGTGTAACACGCTTATAAAGTTGCCCCTGCGGGTTATAAAATTCAAATTCTACAGGATGATCCGGAGGGAGGGTTTTGAGTTTATCCTCTAAAATAAAGGTAAGATAAACATCATCTCCGGGCCGCCACACACCACGTTCGCCGTATATGAAGCCTTTTAAACCTTTTTGTACCTGCTCGCCGCTTACATCAAAACGGGTTAATGGTAACGAGCTGCCATCATCTAATTTTAGATAACCCCGCTCATTATTGTATTTGGCCATCAGCAGGTAAGGCTTGCGCTTCAGGTCGAACTTAGCGAGGCCATCGCCGTCAGAGGTGGTTTTGAAAATTACTTGTTTTTGATAGTCAAGTAATTGCAGTTCAACGCCGCTCATGGGTTGTGCGGTAAGCAAATTGGTAACAGCCACCAGCATGCTATTATCGCTGCCGCGTTTGGCTATTAAACCAATGTTTGATGCCATAATGTTACGTGTGGCCCAGCGCTGTTTGCTAAAGTACGAATTGGTACATGGGTCATTACGCTCATCCCAACGGTAATCATCAGGATAATAGTTATCATAACGCTGCCAAAACTCGTCGTCCTCGTCATTTACCTTGCCGGTATTACTGCCGCCATATTCGTAATCATCATAGCCTTCATCTTCATCGCTAACTTTTGCAGGCGAACCAGCACGACAGTTAAATAACGAATACTCCTTACGGAAGCCAATCACTACGCGGTATATAGCACCCGGTTCGGTACGCAGTAACTGGTCAATATCCAGCATAAAGCGGTTCTTTTTGCCCAGGTTAAGTGCCTTGTCATCGTCCAGTCGAATAGTTTTCTGTACTACTGGCTTAGCTACCTGGCGCAGTTCAGCACCGCCATCAAAACCGTTATTCTGAAAATATTGAGGTACATTGTTTTCATATACCTTGATGATGGTAACATCCACCGCTTTCAGGTTAACAGCCTCAAACGGCATCATCAGGTGCCCTGAATCCGGCAGGATAACGCCTTTGCCCGGTATGGTAACCGCCGGTAAACGGTTCTCAAAAAACACGTTGGCCGTGTAAGGTTTTGTTAGTTTTTTGTTTGATATATTCTCGATACCCGGATTTACCGTAATGGTGTAATTACCCTCGAGCCTTTCGGGCGCGTAAACTTTAACAACGCTGCCATCAATGGTATAAGCGGCATCGCCGATATTGTTAAAGCCGATCAGGCCGTTTAATTCCTGGCCGACCATAATGGCATCTGAAAATTGCACCTCGGCATATTCATCACTATTTTGTACGGCACGTACTGCCAGTACTCTGAAATCGCCAACGGCGGGTACCACAAAATCCTGGCTACCTTGCTTTTCAACATTCAGGCTGCTGCCATTCCACTCAACATAAAGAGGAGTAGCCTTACCATTTGCACGCGCAAGATTGTTTACCGTAAAGGTATGCAGTTTGGCCGCCGCGTTATGCTGCCAGGTTACTTTAGCTGATGAGGCATAGTTAACAGATATTATTTTTTCTATCGCTTTAGGGTCTTCGGTGTCGGCGGTTTGTATGCTGCCACCCAGTTTCATTTTATCGATAGATGTATTGGTAGCCGTACGTAAACCCGCAAAGCTTACTGTAAAATCAGGCTTGATAACCTGAAAATCAAAATCGAATATTTTGTACTCCTTGGGCACTTCAATCACCTTGCTCAGGTTGAAGTCGGCCGAGTAGTTTTGGCCTGGTTCCAGGGTTTCGGACGGGGTAAACTCAATGGTGCGAGCGTCAACCCAGCGGGCCTTGCCTTTTACTGATGGCGAAAATTCAAACAGATCATCATCAAGATCGCCATTTTGCTGGTGAGATACCTGTACCTCGCCTGATAGCTTTATGCGTATAACACCTTGTTTGGAAATGATCCCTGTGGTGTAAGCTTCGATATACTTACTAAAAACCGGATCAACAGGCGGGCGTTTAGGTTTGTGGATGAAGAAATAGCTTACAACAAATATCAATATAAGGGCTATCCCTATAGTGATTAATCTTTTGCGATTGTTAAAAAGATTTCTTTCACTCTGCATAAAAAAAGGTTTATATTTTTGAGTAAATATAAACCTCTTATCATATTAAGCAACTAAGTTGAAATTATTTTATCATTACGCCCGGTTTATTTACTATGGGCAATTTAATCAGGTTCATATCAACAATACTTTCGGGTAAAAAAATAAATTTTTTATCGTAGATGTTCTTGCCGATATAATAGCTCAACCAGTATTCGTTGCTCAGCCCAAAGGTTTCTTCGTCAATCGGTTCAATCAGCGCGAAGGCGTTGGGCAGCACAGTAGGGATCATGTGGCGAAGGGTAGAGGTTTTTACCTGCTCCCCGTTTTTTTCACCATAACCCTTAGCCGTAATCAATACATTATCAATCGGCTCGTTTTTGAGATTAATAAGGTATACATACCAGGTTTTGCCCTCTATGTTCTCACCTTCCAGGGCTACCGCTATGGCTATATCCTTAACTGTATTATCCGGAAGGTCTTTAATCATATTAATGAGATATTTGTATGTACTGATTATTTTTTCTTGGTGAATTTTTTAGCGCCTTTTTTAGGCTCCTTACCGGCCTCACCGGCCAGTGCTTTTACATCCTCAAAAGTTATGGTATTAGGGTCCTTGTCTTTCGGGATCTTGATGTTTTGTTTGCCATATTCAATATATGGTCCCCAGCGGCCATTCAGTATTTTAGCTTCGGGGTCTTCATCAAAAATTTTGATCAGCTTTTCAGCATCCTTTTTACGCTTTTCGTTGATGATCTCGATAGCTTGTTCTTCACTCACATCAAGCGGGTCTAAACCTTTTGGCAACGAGTAAAAAGCACTGTTGTGGCGTATATATGGGCCGAACTTGCCAATGGCAACCGTCATATCCTTATCTTCATACAAACCTGCCTTTTTAGGGAGCTTAAACAATTCAAGCGCTTCCTCAAGCGAAATGGTTTCAATGCTTTGGCCGGTACGCAGGCTGGCATATAAAGGTTTGTTTTCGGCATCATCACTATCGCCAACCTGAACAAAGGGGCCATAGCGGCCTATACGTACCGATATTTTCTTCCCGTTTTCAGGATGTACACCTAATTCACGTTCGCCGCGGGCTTTATCGGCCGTTTCAATGGTATTTTCAACATCTTTATGGAAGGGGCCATAGAATTTACGGATCATGTCCGTCCATTCCTTTAAACCCTGTGCTATTTCGTCAAATTGTTTTTCAACGCTGGCGGTAAAGTTAAAATCAACTATACCATTAAAATGCTGCACTAAAAAATCATTAACCACAGCGCCAATATCAGTAGGGAAGAGTTTGCCACGCTCGGCACCGGTATTTTCTGATTTTTCCTGTTTGGATATCGCACCATCCTTTAAGGTAAGCACCCTGAAATTGCGTTGCCTGCCATCACGGTCTTCCTTAACTACATAACCACGGTTTTGTATGGTTGATATGGTAGGGGCGTAGGTTGACGGGCGGCCGATACCCAACTCTTCCAATTTTTTCACCAGGCTAGCCTCGGTATAACGTGCCGGCGGACGCGAGAATCTTTCGGTAGCTGTAAGTTCCTGCAGATCTAACTGCTGGCCTTTTTGCAATGGCGGCAGCATGGTGTTTTCGCCATCCTGTGTGGTATCCTCATCTTCATCATTGCTCTCCAGGTATACTTTCAAAAAGCCGTCAAACTTCATCACCTCGCCATTGGCAACCAAATCCTCACTACGGGTCGATATATCAATTTTAGCGGTTGTTTTTTCAAACTGCGCTTCACTCATTTGCGAGGCTATGGCACGTTTCCAGATCAATTCGTACAAACGCTTTTCGGCGTTGTCGCCATCAATGGTATGCTTATCAAAATAAGTAGGCCTGATGGCTTCGTGCGCTTCCTGCGCACTCGCGCTTTTGGTTTTATATTTTCGTTGCTGATGGTATTTATCGCCATAAGCGCTGCGTATCTCCTGTGCAGCGGCGTTCAACGCCAATTCAGACAGGTTTACCGAATCGGTACGCATATAGGTAATGTTACCCGCCTCATACAGGCGCTGTGCCAATGACATGGTACGCGATACCGAATAACCCAGCTTACGGCTTGCTTCCTGCTGCAGGGTTGACGTAGTAAATGGTGCCGCGGGCGAACGTTTAGCCGGTTTGGTTTCCAGCGAATCAACCGTAAAGATCGCGCCTACACAATCCTGTAAAAACTTTTCGGCATCGCCCTGCTGGGCAAAACGCTGCGGAAGTTCAGCCTTAAAAGCATTTTTCCCCTTGCCGAAAATAGCTACTACTTTAAATGCAGCCTCAGATTGAAACTTATTTACCTCACGTTCGCGGTCAACAATCAGCCTTACCGCTACGGATTGTACACGGCCTGCCGACAGGGACGGTTTCACCTTTTTCCAAAGCACGGGTGAAAGTTCAAAACCCACCAGCCTGTCTAAAACCCGGCGTGCCTGCTGGGCATTTACCAGGTTGTAGTCTATTTTACGTGGATTATCTATCGCCTTTAATATGGCCGGCTTGGTTATCTCATGAAAAACGATGCGGCGTGTTTTGTCTTCCTTTAAATTCAGCGTATCAAACAAATGCCATGATATGGCTTCACCCTCGCGGTCCTCATCGGATGCTAACCATACCGTTTCGGCCTCCTTAGCTAATTTCTTTAACTCGCTAACTACCTGCTTTTTATCGGCGGGTACCTCATAACGTTGCTGAAAATTATTGGCTATATCGATAGCATCCTCTGATTTCACCAGATCGCGGATATGTCCGTAGCTCGATTTTACGGTGAAGTCTTTTCCGAGGTATCCCTCTATGGTTTTCGCCTTAGCGGGAGATTCTACTATGAGTAAGTTTTTAGCCATTAACAGTTTTAATTTTGTGCAAATAAAATATAAAGAACGCTAAACACAAATTTGTTTTGGTTTTAATTCCGTTAAGTTTTTTGAAACTGTGGGTGAATAACCGGTTTGCATTACCCTCTACCGGGAGGTAAATGCCTCTTAAATCACCTACTTAACGTTTTATTTGTTTGTGCAGAAAGGTACACAAACGGTAAGAGATTTATTTTTTATATCAGGAAGCCACCGCCCAGCAGATCATTGCCTTCATAAAATACCGCCGACTGCCCGGGCGCGATACCTGATACGGCATGATGAAAGTCGACCTTCATGTGTTCGCCCATTTGCACAATGTGGCTTTCCATGCCGGCATCTTTGTAACGTATTTTGGTTACCGCTTCAATAGGCTCGGTAATGGTTTCGTATTTTATCAGGTTAAGGTTTTTAACCCAGGCCTCTTTGCGTTCAAGCTCATCAGCGGTACCCAATACCACCGTATTTGTTTCAGGGCGGATAGCGGTAACAAACATCGGCTTGCCTAAAGCTATACCCAGGCCTTTGCGCTGTCCTATGGTATAAAAAGGATAACCTTCGTGCTGGCCTACGACTGTGCCATCAGTTAATATATAGTTGCCTTTACCAATCTTCGCATCCAGATCTTCCACCTTATGGCGTAAAAAGGCGCGGTAATCATTATCAGGCACAAAGCATATCTCGTAACTTTCGCTTTTACCGGCAAGTTCCATCTGGCCCATATCCAATGCCATCTGGCGGATCTCCGGTTTTGAAAAACTGCCTAACGGGAATTTTGTACGTGCCAGGTTTTTTTGTGATACTCCCCATAATACGTAAGATTGATCCTTATTCAGATCCTTACCTCGGGAGATCACATGGCGGCCATTATCATGCACGCGTATGTTGGCGTAGTGGCCGGTGGCAATAAATTCGCAATCCAGCTTATCCGCACGCTTTAATAAGGCATCCCACTTAATATGGGTGTTACATAGCACACATGGGTTAGGGGTGCGGCCGGCAAGGTACTCGTCAACAAAATTGTCAATTACATAATCGCCAAATTCATTGCGGATATCTAATATATAATGAGGAAAGCCATAGCTTACGGCAAGGGCACGGGCATCATTTATACTATCAAGACTACAGCAGCCGGTTTCTTTTGAGCTGCCGCCTGCTGATGCATAGTCCCAGGTTTTCATGGTAAGGCCTATAACTTCGTAACCTTGCTCATGCAGCATTACCGCCGCTACAGAACTATCGACACCGCCACTCATGGCCACTAATATCCTACCGTGCTTACTCATATTGGCTGCAAAAGTAAGTAATGTTTTACATAGGGAGATATTCGTAACACATTTTGACTGTGTTGTGATATCTACCTAACGGATAACAGGTCATATTTATCAGGTTGATTTGCATGACTGCTTTGACAAAATTATTGAACTTTGATGGCGGCATCATTAAACTATACCAAGTGTTGATGAGTTAAATAAAGCTTATATCAATTCAATAGTTTAGTGAAACCTATAAATAACAAAAACAATGAATGATATCATAATCACAAAAGCATCATTGGCGGATGCGCAAACCATTAAAAGCATTGGTAGCGAAACTTTTTATGAAACGTTTGCGGATAGTAATACAAAGGCCGATATGCAAAAGTATCTGAATGAAAATTTTAATGATGATAAAATAACAAATGAACTAATTAACCTTGATTCGGATTTTTTTATCGCCTGGGATGGCGGTGAAGCCATTGGTTATTTAAAACTCAATTCGGGCATAGCGCAAACCGAAATACAGGACGGTGAAGGGATGGAGATCGAACGTATTTATGTATTGAAAAAGCACCAGGGGAAGAAAGTCGGCCAATTGCTATATCAAAAAGCTTTGGATATTGCGTTACAGGCCAATAAAGCATACATCTGGCTGGGGGTGTGGGAAAATAACAATAAGGCGATCCGGTTTTATACCAAAAACGGCTTTGTTGCTTTTAGCAAACATGTATTTAATATGGGTGGAGATTTGCAAACCGATGTTATGATGAAAAAGCAATTGTAAAAACATTATCGATATTTTCATCAATCAATCTAAATAGGTGTAATTAAAACTCCAAAAGTCGCTTTTTAGCCCGCATTCCCAGTTTCGTTTGTTAATGTTGAAACATATTTATTGAATTATTTATATGAAAAATGCCTTTGTGTAATTAGGTTAAAATCAAGATTATGATTTTGTTAAAATTTTAACAAAAATGCATCTCACTATTGCAAACTTTATAACAGATGATAGATTTGTAATACCCTAATTTATAAAGATATGAACGCTGTTAACTTAACATTTGAACAAAAACTGCAAGGTGTAATACTTGTGGTGGTTTCTTTGGCAGTATCAGTAAGTTATTATTTACTGTAATTACCCCAAAAAATTCAGCGGGATACTGGCGTGCAGTATCCCGCTTTTTATTTACCGGATTTTTTTATTCAGGAGTTTCTTACCTGGCCGTTACCTTTCACAATCCACTTATAGCTGGTCAGCTCGTTAAGTGCCATAGGTCCCCGGGCATGGAGTTTTTGGGTGCTGATACCGATCTCGGCTCCTAAGCCAAATTGGGCTCCATCAGTAAACGCGGTGGACACGTTTACATAAACAGCGGCCGCATCAACCTCACGGGTAAAGCGGGCTGCCTCGCCATCATCGTCTGTTATAATCGCTTCGCTGTGTTTGGAGCTGTGCTTGGCTATATGCGCCAAGGCTTCATTAATATCTGTAACCGTTTTTACAGCAAGTTTGTAATCTAAAAATTCAGTGCCAAAATGTTCGGCAGTTGCCGGTTGCAATAAATGGGGGGGATAAATTCCGTCGAGCATCGCGTAAGCGGGTTCATCAGCATAAATAATTACCTGCTTATTGGCCAGTGGCTGCATAATGGCATAAAGATCATTTAACCGCGCTGAATGAATTAACACACAATCCAATGAATTGCATACGCTTACCCGCCTTGTTTTTGCATTAAATACAATAACCGCTGCCTTCTCAACATCGGCAGTGGGTGCTATGTAGGTATGCACTATACCGGCACCGGTTTCAATAACAGGTACCTTGCTGTTATCGCGTACGTAATTTATTAGCCCTTGGCTGCCGCGTGGTATTAAAACATCTATTTTACCAACGGCATTCAGCAGGGCATGCGTAGCTTCACGCTCTGCGGGGAGCAGGGTGGCGGTGCTTACATCAATATTATTGTTTTTAAGTACCTGATGGATAATTCCGGTAATGCACCGGTTTGAAAAGTCAGCATCGCTGCCGCCTTTTAAAATCGCCACGTTACCTGTTTTTAAACACAGCGCAAATACATCAAAGGTTACATTTGGCCTGGCTTCATAAATTACGCCTACTACACCAAGCGGTACGCTTACCTTTGTAATGTGCAGGCCGTTATCAAGATGCCTGTCATCCAATACATTGCCTAACGGGCTTTTTAATTGGGTTACAGCTATAATATCATTGGCGATGGCTTTTATGCGATCGGCAGTAAGTTTTAGCCGGTCGTATTTCGGGTCGTCCTTGTCCATGCGGTCAAGGTCTTTTTTGTTTTCAACAAGTATCTGGTCTGTTTGTGCAACAGCGGCAGCGGCAACTTCCTTTAATACCTTATCAATAACATCGTTCGTTATCAAAGCCATCTTTTGGCTCGCGGCTACAGCGTTATCAAAGTAATGGTTATAACTCATAGCAAGGTTTATTGTAAATACAGATAATCATAGTGAACCAATGGCTTTTGATTTTTCATGCCCATTTTTTCACGGGCCTTTTCAGCACCGTACTCAGCACGGCCCAAACCAATCAGGGTGCCATTACCGTCTACCAATTTAATAATATCACCTTTTCTAAAATCAGCGTTAATAGCCGTTAAGCCTATAGGCAGTAAGCTGGTTGCTTTATCAGAGGTTAGTGCCTGTTTAGCACCATCATTAAGTTGTACAACGCCGGTTGCTGAGGTTTCTGAATGTGCAATCCATTTTTTACGCCCCGAGGCGTTTTTTTGTGGGATAAAGCGCGTATGCGGCATATCACCGTTTAATATGCTGGTTAAAATATGATCGCGGGTGCCGTTGGCAATATGCACGGTAATACCTAATTGGGCTACCTTTTGTGCCATATGTGTTTTGGTGATCATGCCGCCACGGCCAAACTGCGATTTACGCTGCGACACAAAGGCCGAAAGGTCAACCGCTTTACCGTTAACCTCATTGATGATTTTTGAGGTTTCCAGTTGTGGGTTGCCATCATAAATACCATCAACATTGGTAAGTAATAGTAAAGCCTGTGCATTAAGCATAGAGGCGATGAGGCCTGCAAGTTCATCATTATCAGTAAACATCAGTTCGGTTACTGACACCACATCATTTTCATTTACTATAGGGATAACTTGGTGCTGCAATAATATTTCAAGGCAGTTTTTTATGTTGAGATAGTGCAGCCTGTCCCTGAAATCTTCCTTGGTGACTAATACCTGCGAACATAGCATACCGGCCTTCTCAAATAATTGCGCATAGGTATTTATCAGTTTTACCTGCCCTATGGAGGCCAATAACTGCCGGGCCGCGACGGCATCACAACGGTCAGAAACCTGGATCAGGCTACGCCCCGATGCTACTGCCCCTGATGATACCAGGATCACCTCGATGCCGCTTTTTTTTACTTCGGCTATCTGCTCAACCAGGTGGGCTATGCGCTCATTGTCAGGCAATCCATCTGCGCGAGTGAGTACATTTGAGCCTATTTTTATAATAATTCTTCGATATTTAACCGGCATAGATATCTTTTTAAAGCAAATTAACTCATTTCAAGGAATATTGAATACATGAATGATTTTATTTAAGCGATATTATACTTAATTATAGCTAATTCAATTAAATTCTTATTAAAAAGAGTTTAAAATATCAATAAATGATGTGTAAACTATAATTTCTGATCGATCGTGTCGGGCTGTAAAAATTTGATATTACGCTCCAGTCCGGCAAATTTGGCGCGTTTTACGGCTGATTTCTGGAACACTTTTTTAAAGGTTTCTTCGGTTAGTTCAGTCCAGTCGGCGGCGTTGAGTGCTAACAAGTCTGGGTGAGGTGTAAAGGATGGTTCGTTATGTATTACCGAAAATTTATTCCAGGGGCAAACATCCTGGCAAACGTCGCAGCCAAACATCCAGCCGTCCATCTTGTCTTTAAAAGCCGCCGGTATCTCATTTTTTAGCTCAATGGTGAGGTATGATATGCACCGGCTCCCATCAACTACATAGGGTGCTACAATGGCATCTGTAGGGCAGGCATCAAGGCAGCGCGTACATGTTCCGCAATGATCGGCGGTGGGTTCAATATCATATTCAAGCTCGAGGTCTATAATCAGCTCGGCCAAAAAGTAGAATGAGCCTGATCTTTTATTGATCAGGTTACTGTTTTTGCCTATCCAGCCCAGGCCTGCTTTTTTTGCCCAGGCCTTGTCAAGTACCGGTGCCGAATCAACAAATGCCCGTCCACCTACATCACCAATATTGTCCTGAATAAATTGAAGCAGGTGTTTCAATTTGTCTTTTATAACATGGTGATAGTCGGCCCCATAGGCGTATTTGGAAATTTTGGGCGCATCAGGGTCAAGCTGCTTATCGCTGGTATAGTAATTCAACCCTAATGATATCACTGATTTGGCTCCATCAACAAGTAAGCGCGGATCCAGCCGTTTATCAAAATGGTTTTCCATGTATTGCATTTCGCCGTGCATGTTATTATTCAGCCATTTTTCAAGGCGTGGGGCTTCTTCTTCTAAAAAATCCGCTTTGGCCATACCGCAAAACAAAAAACCAAGCCGCAAGGCTTCGGCCTTTATTAATTTGCTGTATACTGCCCTGTTATTTAAGCTCATGCCCGGTGTTGTACCTACAAAAGTAGGTAAACTTATACAGTAAGTAAATAAATCTATAACCCCACATTTCTTTTAACGTATACTGGCAGGTTCTATTTATATTTAGCTGATATTATGCTAACCTTATAATATGCTGATCCGGAAAAGGCTCTATTTAATTACATTAATTTTCTGTTTGGCATTAACCAGTGCATTTGCAGGTGCTATTGATACCAATTACGTTGCAGACTTGTTAAAGGGTGGGGAGCAGCATACCAAAGATGGCGACCTGACGCGCTATTTAACCAGTTATTTTGTTGAGGTACCGTTAAAAGATATACCCGCAGCCAGGAAACAGGTTAGCCGCCTGCTGCAGCAATACCGGAAAAACGAAGCGCCTGCATTTGAATACTTCATTAACGGTATTATTCAAAAAAGGCTGTTTAAAAATAATATGGCCAGGGTGAGCTTTGCCCGTGCTGTTAAAATTGCCGGTAAAACAGGTAATCACTACCTGCTTTACTCGCTTCATAGTAACGAGGCTTTTATCGAAATATCAGAAGGTAACAGTGCCGGGGCAATGACTGAATATCGCCTTGCTCAAAAGGAGGCAGCCACTTTAAATGATATTAACCGCTTTATATTGCTGGCTATCAATATTTCTGATCTGTATTATAAAAATAATCTTTATAAGCAATCCCTGCAATACCTGGATCAGGCCGAGGCGATGAATGCCGCAGCAAAGTCAAATGGCTTTGATCACAAAAACTTTATTTATTTTAATAAGGCCGAGATATATTTCAGGACGGATAATCACGATTCATTAAAAAAATATCAGCGTTTATTGTTAAGCCCCGACCGCGGCCCTACAGGTATTTATGAATTCAGGAAAAGGGTAGCATACTTAGAGGTTATAGCTGATGGTAGTTATATAAGGGCTATTGACGCGATCAATACATTACGTACAGATAAAAAATATCCGTTTGACAATGAAGATTTGATCTACCTGGCTGATGCCTACTACAGAGCGGGGATGAATGATTCGGCAAAGGTTACCATCAGCGCTGTGCTTAAAACCATTAATAATAATTATAACCCCTTTTTAACGCATCATCTGTATCAGATGCTCGGGCAAATAGAACTCAAGAGTGGCAATACTGCTGAGGCATCCAAAAACTTTAGCATAGCATTGGCCCACCTGCAAACGCATGCCGAACGTATGGTACAGGTAGCTAACATATCCTCGCAGATGAAGATAGACCGTATAGCGCAGGATTTTATCAGGAAGGAAGAAGAGTACAAAAGACAACGCCAGATGTTGATTTTCGCTGTAATTGTATTTGCGTTGCTGGTAGGCATCATTATTATGTTTTACCGTAATGTTCGGCAAAAGCATTATTATGAAAAGTTGTTATTTACAGCTAAGCACCAGGAACTGGCCTTTATCAATTCGCACGAGGTACGCCGGTACCTGTCGAACATTTTAGGTTTGGTGGGTTTGCTGCAAAGTTATAACCTGACTAAAGAGGAAGCCGACCGGATCATTAATGATATAGATACTTCAGCAAAAAGCCTTGACGAAGCCATCAAGAGCATCTCCGAAAAATTAGACAATTGACCTTTACTGCCTACGGAATACATCATTAAGCATTTTTTAGCTGCTTAATGCAGGTATTGGTATGGGCTTTGCTCAAAGGTTAATTAGTTAATGAAGATACGTTTTAGATTATTGCCAATAGCAGATGTTACGACAAATAGAGGAATTGCCGGCGCATGTGCTTGGATTGCACGCCGTAGGAGAGGTAAATAAGAAGGATATAAGTATGGTACTTGCGCCTGCGGTAGCGCGTTTTTTTAGCACCAACGGCGAAATTAACTACCTGCTTGTTGCCGAAAGTAGTGTTTGGAATTTTACAACAGGTGCAATGTTTGCCTATTTGTTTCTGATCCTTAAATATTACACCAAATGGAACAAGGTAGCCGTAGTTGCTGATGATAGCGGCGTGCGAACGTTTACAGCGATATTCCGTTTTTTGATACCAGGAGTTTCAAAACGTTTTTATTTAAGTGAGATGGATAAAGCGATACAGTGGATAGCTAAAAGAAATACAAATATAACTACCTATGATAACTGAAGAAAACGATCAAAACACCGACCCGAATGAGGCTCAATCAGGGGAAGATAACCATGCTGATGAATTAGCGAAAGGCAATCAGCCTAATGTGCAAAAAAAGCCCGACGATGAACGGGTACATACGGTTACACCTGATAATGATAGCGGAGATCCAGGCCCGCCGGTTGAAGAAAGAGATAGTAATTAGGGCTTATGCCCTAATTACTATCTCTTTCTTAGTTTGGTAAGCAACCCTCTGATTTTTAATTGTTTTAATATACTACGTATTTTACGTTCATTGCGGCTGCCCGCGTCAAGCGTGTCAAAAGCGAAACCGGCCGCTGTTGCATATACCGCATGATGAAAGGCATCAATGGCTACTGCTTTCGGCTCTTCCTCGTTTACAGGAGCCGCAGCATTATACTTTGGCAACATTACCAAAGCTGTACCCCATACGGCAGCAAAATGTACCGCGGTGGCGGGTAAGCCTTTTAAGCCCGTAAGTGATATAAGTCCGCGCGCTACACCCCAGGCCGTGCCGTAAGCCCAATGAATTTCCTGTGATACCTTTTCTTTTTGTTCCTCGGTAACTGGCTCTATATCGGCGGTTTCCTTAACAACTTTCAGTGTAGCATCACTTGGTTCGCGTTTGGTTATTTTCATTTCAATTAATTGCGATAATGTAATAGCGGCAGTACCCGCTAAGCCTGCAATTATGCCTTTACCGATGGCGCTGCCTAACTCTCCGAGTAAATTGTTTTGATGAATTTTCATAATATTTTTCTTTATAGATGTAGCTGATAAACAAATAATTTCTATGATAGGTTTAAAAAACATCTGATAGAAATATTACTATAGGTTGTAATAGATGAAGTCCGTATTTGAATTTTAAAAATTTATAAAAGGGAATTTAACGACAAGCAGTAATAAGAATATTATGTCAGTAACACGTAAAATACAGAAGTTTAAACATGCAATCGATTTTTTATTAGGTACTTTTGTTCCGTAAAAAAATTAAAGCCGCCCTTTATAGGCAGCTTTTTAAGATACTTCTTTTGGTTAGAGGTGATTGTTTTAGAGTGATTGGTTCAGGCCGGGTTTTTCCCGGCCTGAGTTTTTTCAGGCCACCGTGGTATTTATTTTAATGTTGCCTGTAAGTATTTTATGAATAGGGCAGTGGTCGGCAATTTGTAAAAGCCGGTCAATTTGTTCCTGTATCAATTCGCCTTTAAAGCTGAGCAGTCGTTCAATCAGTATACCCTCTTCGGTTTTTAATAGCTCCAGATCAACAGCTATTTCGTCAACTATCCACATTTTCCGGTCAATATACATCCGCAGGGTTATGCTTGTACAACTGCCAAGGCTGGCCAGTAATAACCCAAATGGGTCCATGCCGGTATCAGCGCCACCTTTGTCTACAGGCTCGTCTGCAATAATAGCATTGTTTCCGCTGGTTGTTATGGTTTGATAGTTTTCTTTACGGGTGACAGACCTTGCAGTAAGTACTGATTGTTTTTCCTGAGTCATGCAATATGATGTTTACTGAGGTCTAACCCGAGAATCAACCATTTTGTTGGCTTGCTTTAAATGATGGTGTTTATTATGATCTTATTAATAGAAGTCATAACATCTTAACGAGCCATTGAACTTATAGTTACCATCACCATTACCCGGAGTTTCATACACTACGCTGCCCTCGGTGGTGCCGCTGGTGCCGCCGTAGCTTAGTTTTGACATTGGCACATCATGGCTTACACCTACACGCAATTTATTATCGCTCTCGCTATGTTTAAGTATGTCAAAAATAAAGGATACCACCACGGCACTTGGCCCGTTGCCGCCACCGCGGTACCATAACCCTGCGTTAACACTTCTGCGTTTGTACTGCACGCCCGCGCTGTAGGAGTTGATATTGCTTTGCTTGTAAAACACGACGGATGGTATAACGAATGATTTTTCATAATCGTCCAGATTATCATATTTATTCAGATCGTAGCGATAACTGGCATGCGCGGCTATCCGCATAGGTAATTTAACAGGTGTGCCGGTAAATGATTCGTTTGGCCGGTTAACGTGAAACGCGGATGCACCAACCATAAAACCGCCCGTTACCAGGTTAATGCCCAAACCGGAGTCGAAGTAAAAGCGGCTGTTATAAGCTAACAGGTCAGCCGATGATTGCTGGCCGGGAATAATGCCGGATGTTGGGTCGATCTGATCGCCGAAAACAAGCTTGCTCATATCAACCGACCGGTTGGTAGCACCCGCCGCTAACCCGAAAGACAATACATAATCATCAGAACCTACACTATATGAGTAAACGCCCATGATGCTGTTTTTACGCAGGTAGGCAGTTCCTTCGCTGCTTCGGGTAAACATTACACCAAAGCCGCCGCCAAACCGGGGAATATTAAAGTCAACCGTAGCCGACAAATAATTCAAATTACCCGGAATGGTAGTATATTGATTACGGTAGGTGAGGCTCATACGCATTTTACCCTCAAACTGCCCGTTTAATGCCGGGTTTAAATATACCGGTGCATTAAAAAATTGCGAATATTGATGATCCTGCCCCAGGCCTTTAATAGCGGTAAGCATAAAAATAAGAACCAATAATTTGCTATGTATTTTCATTTATAGTAGAAGTCTTACTTTATCTTATCAAGTTAATTACCCCGTTACGCTTGGGTGCCGAATTGCTGTTGTACGACATGCCTTTCCATTCCGTGCCGTTTATAAACGTGGCTGATACCTGCCATATATAAGCGCCCTGTGGTGCCGGTGTGCCTTTATAGGTGCCGTCCCAGCCTTCAATAGGTTCGCCTGTTGCGCCAAGTTTGTCGGTTTCCCAAACCAGTTGACCCCACTTATTGAAAATTTGCATGCGCCAGGTTTTTATACCGGTACCCTTGGCCATAAAGGTTTGCAGCACGCTGCTGCTATTTGATGGTATAAAGGCGTTTGGCAAATACAGAGAGCCCGGCGTGCCTGATATTTTCACTTCTTTAACAACCGGAATGCTGCTACATAGTGTACCATCGGCATTGCGGCGTGTTACGGTTAAAGTAACGGTGTGTGAACCTATGTCCGTTTGCGGGTAGGTATATTCAGGGTTACGCTGGTTTGATGTGGCACCATTGCCAAAATCCCACAGCCATTCACTCGGGTTACCCTCGCTATCATCCCTGAAAGAGAAATGATAATCGGGTACAAAAATTTCCTGGCCGGGCAAAACGGTAAAATCAGCCTTAAGCGCTGGCCTTATCACCACCGGCTGGGTAATGTTATCGCCGCAACCTAATGGATTGGTAATAGCTAATTTTACATTGTAGGTATTGCTTGTAGTGTAAACATGGCTCGGAGCCGGATCATTTGAAACTGGCGTTCCGTCACCAAAATCCCAGGCATAAATGTAGGTTGCGTTTACCGCTTCAACTGTCGTGAATTTAACAGCATTGCCACAGTTTTCTGTCGCGCTGGTAAAGGCGGCAACCGGTGTATCAAATATAGTGATCTGGTTAGCTGTGTAGCTTGATGGAGCGGCATCGCCGCAATCACCGTTTGTAGCGGTAACAGTTACGTTATATTTTCCGGGCTCGGTAAATTTAAATGGCGATGCGCCAAGCGGTGCGCCGAATTCACGGTAAGGCGTGGTATTGTCATCCTTGTAAATTGTATAACGATAGGTAGTGCCAATTGAACCATTTTCAAATATTACTTCCTCATTAACGCAGGCTTGTTTGGTTCCGCCGCGTATGGTCATAACCGAAACGCCGGATACCGACACATTTACAGGCCACCTGAAAGGAATTGCTGCCGAAGTACCGCAACGGTTGGTAGCGATCATGTTCAGGTAGTAGGTAGTTGTTTCAACTGGTACAACTTTAAAAACGGCGTCGGTTTTATCGTTTTTAGAGATCTGATTAGGCGTGGCTATGCTGGTAGCCACCAGGTTGCCATCTTCATCCTCTAACCGGAACAGATACGTTTCGTCGCTGCCGTTTGAATTATTTTTAACCGTTAAAGTAAATGAACCGCAATCCACGGATGATCCGTTGTCGTTTGTTTTTACAGGTGCATTCGCTATGAGCGGCACAGGCCTTGAAGGTTTTATGCGGATAGATTGTGCCGGGGTTGTTACAGGTGAACATGAGTTTTGCTGCATTAGCGTTACCTGGTAAATACGGTCGGATCCATCTCCATTGGCAAAGGGCTCGAACGTGTGTGTAAACTCGGTCTCGTTTTTTTCAACCTGTCCGTTACCATCCCCAAAATCCCATAAAAATGTACCGGTTGTTGATGGCGATGTGTTTCTGAAAGTGATGATGGTTGATCCGCAGCCATAGTTATTGCCTACAATTTCAAACTGCGGGCGTGGAGTAGGGTCAACCCTCACGGTAAGGCGGTGGATGTTACCGGTACAGTTACCGTTTATCGGTATTATCTCATACACAACCGTACCAACATCTGTCGAACTGTTTACCAAAATATGGTTAATGGTTTTTGAAGTTCCCGATGCTGTAAAGCCGGATATTGATGGTGAGTTGCTTACCACTTTCCATTGGTAGGTGCTTGTGGCAACCGGCGACGTAATGGTATAATTAAGCGCGGTATTAGTACATATATTTTTTGATGTCGGGCTGGTAATATCATTTACCGGCTTTATAGATACAATCAGGGGTGATGATTCGATAGTTTCGCAGCCGCTGATATCGGTAGTGATGGTAAGCGTTAACGTAGCCTGACCTGCGGCTATTTCCGCTGCTGTAGGCTTATAAGTTGTTATAGGATTGTTTCTGTTGCCGAAGGTGCCGTTTGCATCAGCGCTTTTCCAGGTCAAGGTATTATAGGTTCCGGCGGTTAGGTTAGCATCCAGATCAGATACACCATCAGGACAGATCAGCGCGGTAAATTTAGGGTCAAGCTGCGGGGCGTTGCGCAGGGTGATCCGCTGTGTACGCTCAACAACAGTTCCGCAACTGTTCACGTGCCTTACTTTAATTTCATATCTGCCTGCGCCATCAAAACGGATAGTTGGATAGCGTGAGTTTTTTGTACTGTTGTTTATAAACACAGGCTGCGCTGCCCCCGCAGGTATGGTAGGGAAGGTCCACTCATAATTGGGCGATTCATTTTCGGCAGTACCGGTTATCACGGTTTTTGTTTTGCCTGCTGTTTCATTAAAAGGAATATCAAGTTTTACCTGGCAAATGGTAACATCGGGTGAGAGGGTAACGGTTGGTATAGCATCAACCATGATCTCCTGAGGGGCGGATTGTATGGCATCGCAGCCTGCTGTCATGGTTAAGCGTACAGAATACTTGCCTGCTTGTGTAAACCTGAACACCGGGTTTGCGCTTGTTGCGCTTGTATTTGCCGTATAAGTAACACCGGTGGCCGGGGTAACTGTCCAACGATAGATAGGGGTTATGGTTGTACAGGTACTTGTATTGTCAAAGGTTGATGTGTTAGTTACCGCTATGTTATTGTCGGTACAACCTATAGTAGGTATAGTGAATTTTGGCACCGGTGGATTTACGATACAAATAGATGCTGAAAAATCTGCAACCTCGCATTTATCATTCGCGCTTGGCTGAAAAATCAGCGTTACGGTATGTTGCCCGGGCGTGGTAAATACGTGTGTAATACGGTCGTTGATCTTTTTGTTCTTTAGTTCGGTACCGTCATCAAACCGCCAGGTATATAATGCATTTGGGTTAGCGCATGAACCTGTGCTTGAAGTTGGGCTTTGGCCCGGATTTGAGATGTTGTCAAATTCAACCGCTTTGCCAACACATCCGGTTAAAGGTGCCTGGAATTTATTTACCGCAGGCTCCAATACCTGTGCAACCTGTGGAGATGTAGTACCAACATTACCGCAATATGGATTTATGCTCTGTAACTCAATTCTGAAAACACCTCTTTGACCACCGCCGGCATCAAAACCACATGACGATTTTTCATAGGTATGCGTAAGCCTGCCGCTATTCGCTATAATTTCAAATAAGCTGAAGGTTCGTGTTGGTGTGCCATCGCCAAAATTAATGCGGTATGTTAATCCCGGAAAGTTGTTTTGTATGCCTGTATTTGATTGATAATCAATAAAATAAGGAAGTTCGGTATTGGAATTTTTACATACTACGGTGCCACCATCGGTACCCAAATTGGTAAATACTTTATTATTAATAAGCGGGTAGCATTTGGTGGCTACTACAGTGCCCGTTACCGCCTTTACGGTAATGGTATAATTGTTGGTTGCTGCAGTAAAGTTAGCATTGGGCGAAAAGGTGAGGTTGGCAACGGATGCATTAGTAACTTCATTAAATACACTGGCGGTTACCGTGGCGCCTGCTGTTTCATTACTAAAGTTATAAACCCGGTTATTTGCACCCTCACAAAGCCCGAATATATCACGGTACTGCGTACCGGATGTGTTTTGCAGGTAGGCCGATGAACTGATTGCGGCATTGAAACCGGCCGTAGTAACGATTGAAAAGGAGTTTGATACGGTACTTGTAACATCAGGTTTATTAGGACTGCGGGCAACTACTCTTACTTTGTAATTTGTACCCGCACTTGTGGTATTAGGTATGGTACCATTAACGTAAGAGGTGTAAAAGCCATTGAAAGTACCTAAAGATGTAGGGTTGCTACCAAAATTTCCGCTCGCGTCAGACAGTTGCAGCGTAAATATATTGTTTGATGTGGGAAAGTAGCCTGTAGTAAAATCAATTTTAAAGGATACGCCGATGCTTGAGCCCCGCCCGTATGGCCCGGCATCAACCGGGCGTAACGTAATGGTTTGTGCCAGTGCAGCGGCTGCACTTCCAATTATAATACTCAGTAAAAGAATAACTCGGGTAAGGTGTTTATTCATATAGCTCCGTAAAAAACAATTATGCCTGCCGGTAAAATGTTGTATTTTACACCTGGCAATGGAAAAGCAGATTTGTTTTTTGTACGGAATTAAAGCTGAATAGTTACGTTTTTAAGCTATCAGGCAAAGAAAAGATAACATACTAAGATAGCGGTGATCACCCCCGCCAGATCAGCAAACAGCCCGGCCGGGATAGCATAGCGTGAACGTTTAATACCTACCGAGCCAAAGTAAAGCGCTACGATATAGAAAGTGGTATCGGCCGAGCCGTTAAAGGTGCTGGCTAAGCGGCCGGCAAAACTATCGGTACCAAACGTTTTCATGGTATCGATCATCATGGCCTTTGAGCCTGAACCGCTCAGGGGTTTCATATAAGCAACCGGCATGGCATCCACAAAGCGGGTGTCAGCATTAAATTGCATAACCACCCAGCGTACGCCGTCGTTAATATAATCGAGCGCGCCGCAGGTTCTGAATACACTGATGGCTACCAGCATGGCCACCAGATAAGGTATTATTTTAACCGAAGTTTCAAAGCCGCCTTTTGCCCCTTCAATAAAAGCGTCGAATACATCGATCTTTTTGCGCAACCCACCCAATATGATTACAACAGGAATCAGGAACAGCAAAAAATTACTGGATACTTTGGATAGGGTAGTAATTTCTTCTTTACTCAGGTAAGTGGTTACGTAGAACACAAAACCGGCTATAAAAGCGGTAAGGCCGCCCAGCCAACCCAGTATCACACGATTAAATAAATTTATTTTTTGTTTGATGGCTACCGCGATTATGCCTGCTACAGTAGCTACATAAGTTGCTATAATGCATGGTAAAAGCACATCGGCAGGATCGGCGGCACCTAATATGGCACGCTGCGCGATGATGGTAACCGGTAGCAACTGCAAGCCTGAAGTATGCAGCACCAGGAACATGATCTGCGCGTTTGAGGCGGTTTCCTTATCCGGGTTAAGCTCCTGCAGGCTGCCCATGGCTTTAAGACCAAGGGGAGTAGCCGCGTTATCAAGCCCGAGCATATTAGCCGAAAAATTCATCAGCATTTGCCCTGTAGCCGGATGATTTTTAGGTACACCCGGAAATAGCCGCTGAAAAAACGGGCCTACAATACGCGAAAGGAAGTTGATGGCACCCGCTTTTTCGGCAACATTTAATATGCCGAGCCAAAAAGCCATGTTGCCTATCAGCGGCAAGGCAATATCCATTACCGATGATTTTGAGGAGTTGAAAACACCCTCGACCATTTGCTGAAAGATCTCTGTATCACCTAAAAAAACAAGTTTAATGAGCCCTACAATAAAGGCTATCACAAAAAAAGCTATCCAGATGTAATTTAAAACCATTCGTTATTTTGATACAGTTGGTGAAGATAGTGTTTTTATTAAAAACTTAAATAGAAGGTGAGTATTGGCTTCACTGACATATAAAACCATCATAATAAAAACATAAAGTGCCTCATATTACCGCATAAAACTGTTAAATTTCTAACTTAGTGCAATAATATAATTGCATTATGCCTAAAATAGAACTTTCGCGCGTTCATGGCAATTATGGCTTTGAAGCGCATGACGAGAACGGACACACCGTACGTATGGATACCAGCCCCGAAAGCGGCGGTGATAATTTTGGCGTTCGCCCGATGCAGATGTTGCTGATGGGAGTTGCAGGTTGTTCTGCTATTGATGTGATCAGTATCTTAAAAAAGCAGCGTCAGGATGTGAAGGATTATAAGATGGTGGTTAACGGTGAGCGCGAAGCAGGCAAAGAGCCATCCTTATGGCAAACGGTGGATATTGAATTCCATTTATATGGTACCATAGATGCCGACAAAGCCCAGCGTGCCGCGGAGCTTTCTATTAATAAATATTGTTCGGTTGCGGCTACCTTAGAGAAAGCCGGTGCCGCCATAACGTGGCAGGTGTTTGTACACCCGGCCGAATAGTGATTCATTTTATATTCTAATTTTCTCATGTCAGATCAGTTGAACCCGATATCGGAAGCGATACGTATACAAACTTCAAAAACCGCTCAAAAAGAGCACTCTACACCACTGTATTTAACAAGTAGTTTTACTTTTGATAACGCTGAAACCATGCGTGCTGCCTTTGCCGATGAGGTAGAGGAAAATATCTATAGCCGTTTTAGTAATCCTAACGTTGATGAGTTTATCAACAAGATGTGCGCCCTTGAAGGTGCTGAAGATGGATTTGCTACCTCGACTGGTATGAGCGCGATCTTCTCATCGTTTTTCGCCCTTTTAAAGCAAGGCGACCACATGATCTGCTGCAGCTCGGTATTTGGCAGTACGTTTACCATTGTAACTAAGTTTTTCCCGAGGTATGGTATCTCTTGCACCTTGGTACCTGCTGATGATAAGGAAGCATGGGAGGCTGCCGTACAGCCAAATACCAAAATGGTATACCTGGAAACTCCTACCAACCCGCAAATCGGTATTATTGATTTGGAGTGGGCGGGGCAGTTCACCAAAAAGCATAATATTATTTTAAACGTTGATAATTGCTTTGCTACGCCAGTTATACAGCGACCTATTGATTTTGGTGCCGACATTGTGATACACTCCGCAACCAAATGGATTGACGGGCAAGGCCGTGTGCTTGGCGGTGTTATTGTTGGCCGTACCGATTTGATCAAAGAAATTTACCTGTATTGCCGCCATAGCGGGCCGGCTTTATCGCCGTTTAACGCCTGGGTACTTAGCAAGAGCCTGGAAACACTTGACGTGCGTATGGAGCGCCACAGCAAAAACGCCTTAAAAGTTGCCGAAACATTGGAGCAGCACCCGGCCGTATCATGGGTTAAATACCCTTTTTTACCCAGCCATCCGCAATATGAAATAGCCAAAAAGCAAATGAAAGCCGGCGGTGGTGTATTTTGTTTTGAAATAAAAGGAGGCTCGGCCGCAGGTGCTAAGTTTTTGAACGCGTTAAAAATGCTTTCGGTTACCGCTAATTTAGGTGATACGCGCAGTATAGCCGCGCATCCCGCAAGTACTACGCATTCTAAATTAACGGAAGAAGAACGCTTATCAGTTGGGATCACTCCAGGCCTGATCCGTATTTCAACCGGGCTGGAACACGTGGATGATATTATCGCGGATATAAAACAAGCTTTAGCGCAAAGCGCGATATAGGTAATTATTAAAAAAACAGCCTTGTGTATTCGTGAACAGAATGTACAAGGCTGTTTTTATTTAATGGATTATATAAATAGCTTGAATCCCTCTTGCTACAAAGTGTATTTTATAATATGCATATTAATGAATATCACAATATAGCAATTATAAGTTTAAACGTTGAATTATAAAAATGTTAACGAAAAGCTTTATACCTTATTGTTCAATGAATTAATTTTAATATTTCATCAATATTTCATCAAAATCTTAAAACTTAAAGTTGTGCGTAATTTGTGGTAATGCTGCATGGCACCAATGTTGTCCCAATTGGTCAACTCTGTAACACAGATGATACAGAGCTTGATTAATATAACAATATGAAAACAACTTTAAAAAAAGCTTCGCTGCTGTTAACAGGCGTTATGGTAGGAGGCAAACTTTTCGCACAAACTCCTGACACAACCGTTTCAACAGCAAATTATGTAGAGCCATTCTCAGGCGGCAGCAACCTGCGCACCTGGTCAGTAGGTGTACACGGTGGTATGCTTTCACCATCTTCAATACTGGTAAACATGAGCCGCCAGGATTTCAGAAGCCCGCACGAAAATATTGGTTACGGTGCTTACATCAAAAAACAAATACTTCCATCATTCGGTCTGCAATTAGATTTCCTTCGCGGTAAACTTGAAGGTGGCTTGGGTCAAACTAACAACACTACCGGCAACACACCTCAAAGCTTTAGTACCGATCTAAACTGGTCGGCAGCATTAAGCGGTCAGTTCACTTTGGCTAACATTAACTGGAGGCACAAAAAAGGCGCTATCCAACCTTACTTAACTGCAGGTGGTGGTGTTATCGCTTATCGCCCGAGCATTGTAAATGCTGATGGTTCAACCACAGGATTCAGCGATGGTGGTGGCAACATTCACAAAGTATACATTCCGGTAGGTGCCGGTGTTAAGGTTAACCTGGGTTCAGGCGTAAATCTTGATTTAGGCTACCAGATTGGTTTTGTTAACGGCGATAACCTTGATGGTTACAACTACGGCATGAACAATGATAAATTCTCTTACGCTCACGTAGGTTTAGAGTTTGCATTGGGCAGCAGCAGCAAACCACAAATGGCAACTTACAACCCGGTAAATTCAATGCGTACCGAATACTTACGCAAAACTCAGGATCTGCAAGGCCAGCTAAATGTTCAAAAAGAAGAAAACAATAAACTTCGTAATGACCTGAACACTACCAACGAAAATCTTGCAAAATTAAGTGCCGACTCTGATAAAGATGGCGTGCCTGATATGTACGACAAATGCCCTGGTACACCAGCGGGCACACAGGTTGATGGTTCAGGTTGCCCGATTGGCAAACGTGAAGTGAAGGTTTACGTAACCGAAGAGGACAAGAAAGTTGTAAAAGACGCGATTGATAACCTGGAGTTTGATTTTGGTAAAGCTACTATCCGCTCAAAATCATATCCAAGCCTTGATAAAGTAGCACAATTACTGGTTGACAAAAACTTTAGCCTGAAACTTGCCGGCCATACCGACAACGTAGGTTCAGATGCAGCTAACCTGAAACTGTCAAAATCACGTGCTGAATCAATTAAATCATACCTGGTAAGCAAAGGTGCTAACGCATCACGTGTTGAAGCTACCGGTTACGGTGAAAGCCAACCTATCGCCAGCAACAAAACTGCTGAAGGCCGTCAGCAAAACCGTCGTGTAGAGTTTACCTTATATTAATAGCTGATACACTTTATAATAAACAATTACGCCGCATGGTTAAAAACCATGCGGCGTTTTAGTATCTGGTATATTTTAGTGTACGCTGTAAAAATCGGCTATGCCACCAAAATAGGTATCCGTCCAGCCTTCAACAATATCATCATAGGCTTCATCAGGTATGTTAGTGTGCTTTAGTTCGGCAGAGGTGCCATGCTTATCGGCATGTAGTTTTATGGTTACTATTGATGGTTCGTCCTGTTCGCCAAAATACCATTGCTGTACTATCTTTTTACCTTCTTCAAACTCCATGTTCTTCCCGGAGATACTGCCATCCCACATGGAAAATTCTGTGCCGGGCTCGGCCGACATGATTGCCGGTTCGCCGGTCCAAAGTTCAATGGTAAGCGGGTTAGTTAGCGCCGAATAAACCTCTTCGGGCGTGGCGGGTATGGTATAGTATTTCTTAAAATCTTTCACGGGTGCAAGTTAGCGTTAATTAGGCTATTTTGCTACCGGCCCCAATGGCAAAACCACACGGCCGTATACCTCGTTCAATACCTGGGCAATCCCGGTATATATGGCTGACGCGCCGCATATTATTCCTTCATAACCTGCAATGTGTTTTATAGTTTCATTACCGGTAGCATCGCCCCAAACCAGCAGGCCAAATAATATCGTTAATGATCCGAATACAAATTGTAGCGCCTTACTCAACTTCAGCGTGCCGAAGAACAGAAACAAGGTAAACAATCCCCACATGGATAAAAATGCCACGAGTGCATCATTAGATGTTTTTTCGGCAAGGCCGAGTTTAGGTAAAAAATTCATCCCGACGAAGGTTAACCAAAACATGCCGTAGGAGGTAAATGCGGTAAGGCCGAAAGTATTATTCTTCTTAGCTTCAATTATACCGGCTATTACTTGCGCTGTGCCACCATAAAATATGCCCATGGACAGGATCATGGCGTTGATCTCAAAAAAGCCGGCATTGTGAATGTTCAATAAAATGGTTGTCATGCCGAAGGCGCATAAACCCAAAGGAGCGGGGTTAGCCGTACTATCAACCACTGATACAGATGTAGTTGTACTCATAATTGTAAAGGATTTTAAGGTATATTATTGGATGCCTGCAATGTATGTTTTAAAAAACATTAACCAAAATATTTTAAACTGCTGCCGTATTTTAGCGTTGTAACATTAGTTATGCAGAAACTGGTTTTACTTCGCCATGGCGAAAGTGTTTTTAATCAAGAGAACAGATTTACCGGGTGGACCGATGTTGACCTATCTGAAGAAGGGTATGCACAGGCCCGCCGTGCCGGGCAGTTATTAGCTAAGCATGGCTATAACTTTGATGCCGGGTTTAGTTCGGTATTAAAACGGTCGATAAAAACGCTTCACATCGTGCTTGAAGAACTGGATCATTTATGGATACCGGTAACCAAATCGTGGCGGTTGAACGAGCGCTTTTATGGTGCCTTGCAGGGCTTAAACAAGGAAGAAACCATCGCCAAATATGGCGAAGAACAGGTACACAAATGGCGCCGCGACCCGAATGAGCATCCGCCAGCCATAACCAAGGATGATGAACGCTATCCGGGGCATGATATCAGGTACAAAAATCTGACAGGCCGCGAATTGCCCTTAACCGAAAACCTGAGTGAAACCATGGAAAGGGTATTGCCTTTTTGGGGAGAGGTGATCGTTCACGCCATGCGCGAAAGCAAGCAGGTAATTATGTGCGCCCACGGCAATAGTTTACGTGCGTTGATAAAGTATATCGACTTACTGAGCGACGAAGAGGTAACAGACCTTGAAATACCGACCGGCACGCCCTGGGTATATGAGCTGGATGATGAATTGAACCGCATTAGGCATTATTACCTGGAATAAAAAAAAACGCGGCAGTAATTGCCGCGTTTTTGTATTATTCTTCCTCCGCGGTGTTCTTCATTTTCATCAGCAGCGCGTAAGCGTTTTTGGTGACTATGCGGGTAGTGCTGTCAATACCCGCGCCGTTGATCTCCTCACGGCTATTGTTAATTTCGCCGGTTGCCACCTCACTTATCCTGAATGTGTTGTTGCCGGTTTGTTTAAACACATAGTGTTTGTTTTGCCAGCGCACAACGGCATCCTCATTAACGGTGAGCGCTTTTTTATTTTTAACGGCCACTTCGGCATTCATGAACATGCCGGGCAGCAAACTTGAATCAAATTGCTCAAAATGGCAATGTACGGTAGCCATGCGGTCCTGGTCAAGGTTTTTGCTGATAAGCAAAATCTCCGCCTCATATTTTTTTTCAGGATGATCATTGGTATAAGCTACCAAACGCTGACCGATACGTAACTGGTTCACATCCTTTTCAAAAACATTAAGGGCAAGGTGAATGTCCTTGGGGTTTACCAGTTCAAAAAGCACATCGGTAGGCGAGGTGTACTTACCTATGTTCACATTTACCTTGGCCACAAAGCCATCAATAGGCGATAGTATATTTACACTTTTTGAAATATTACCCGGCGTTAAACGCGAGGGATTGATACCGATCAGGTTCAGCTTTTGGGCAAGCGCCTGCATGTTAATGCGCTGGCTTTCCATTTCTGTTTTGCTTTGCTGAAACACCTTGTCACTGCTGGCTTTGCTGGCATTAAGCTCCAACTGGCGTTTGTATTCGGCGCTTGCAAACCCAAACTTTTCCTTAGCCGAAAGATAGTCCTGCTGTAGCTGAATGAATTGCATATCCTCCAGCACGCCGAGTATTTGTCCGCGTTTTACATGTACGCCAGGCAGCAACTCGGTGCTTTTTAAATATCCGCCTAAAGGGAAGCTTACACTGATGGTGCTTTGCGGCGGTACATCAATGCTGCCTTGCAAAGTCAGCAAGCCGCTTATCTGCCCGTAACCGGGCATACCGGTTTCAATGCCTGCATTTTTTATTTGCTGGGCGGTCAGCGTTACTATGGTGGTATCGGCTACAGGCTCATCCTGTTGCTTTTCTGCATCCTTACCGTCACCACATGCGGCAAACAGCATGGCCGTTAAACTTAATATCGAAATATATCTTTTCATTTTTGTGATGCTATAAGTTGTTTACTTTTTGCGCTTGAATAACCGCCTGGTTATAATTGTTAAGCGCATCAAGGTGTTCGCTTTTAATGTTGATGGCTTGGTCTACCAATATCACCCATTGCAGGTAATCAATTTCGCCGCCTATAAATTGTTTATCCGCAGTGGTAATAATGGTGTTGGCATTTTTAAGGCCGGTATTTTCAAAGTAATTAAGGCTGGCGGCATATTTAGCTATCTGCCTGGCTGCATTTGCCTGCTCGGTTTGTGCTTGTACCAACGCCAATTGTGTGCGCTTTTGTGATATTTGCCACTCCACCTTTGCCGCCGATGTTTTTGCCGATTGCGCGCCGAAGAACAACGGCACACTAATACCCGCGCTTACATAATTAAACCGCCTGACTGTGCCAAAGTAGGTTTCCTGGCCCTGTACTATCTGGTTGCCGGTAATGCTTTGGTTGTTGTATCCTACAAAAAACTCGGGCAATAAGCGGGCTTTCTCAGTTTTCCAGCGCCACTTAGCGGCTTCGGCCTGGTGATTTAGCAACTGTAACTGGGGCAGATCATCTGCTTTATAATTTTTTACCGGCTGTAGGAGCTTTAAGGTATCGGCAGATGGCACATAACGAACGCTATCGCCAAGCCAGGTATTAAATTGATCCAGTACGATCTCCATATCGGCAGACAACAAGCGTAATTGATTAGCTATTTGCTGGCGGTGAGCTTCGGCAGTGGTTTTTTCGAGCACGTTTGCTTCGCCTACCTTAAAACGCAGGTTGGTTTTTTTCTCAAACAGGGCATATAGGCTATCAGCATATTGCAGCAACTTTTGTTTTTGCTGAAGCGACACCCATTCATAATACAAGCGCCTTACGGTGCTTTTTACCTCCTGTTTAGTTATGGCGGTTTGTACCTGCGCGCTTAAATAGTTCTCGTTCAATGCACGGCGCTGGTTACTGTATACCGTAGGGAAGCTGATAGACTGGCTAACCGTAAATTTGGTATCATTTAAAACACTGTTTATTTGTCCGTACTCTCCGCCAATTTGTGTTTTAGGTAGATCAAAGGATGTTTTTTGCCTGATCTGTTCTGCTTTTTCATTCAGCAAAGCACCCTGTGCCTGTAAATTCTTTTGCAATGCGGTATTTACTGCCTGGTTAAGGTTTACAGGAGCAGGAGATTGCTGGGCACCGGCATTAGTAATAGTAACTACAAACAGGATAACCGTAGCAACCAGTTTTTTATTTATGCCACGCTTTTTTTCAGACAGTAAATACAAAGCAGGTAACACAAATAAGGTAAGCAGGGTAGCCGTGATCAGGCCGCCTATTACAACCGTAGCTAAAGGACGCTGAACTTCGGCACCGGCACCATTGCTTAACGCCATGGGCAAAAAGCCTAACGAAGCAACGGCAGCGGTCATTAACACGGGGCGCAGCCTGTTACGTGTACCCGTTTTAACCAATTCGAGTATATCAGTTATGCGGCCTTCATTTTTAATGCGGTTAAATTCAGATATTAATACAATGCCGTTAAGTACCGCCACGCCAAACAGGGCGATAAAACCAACACCGGCAGATATACTGAATGGCATCCCCCGTAAAGCCAGCGCGAACACACCGCCAATGGCCGAAAGCGGAATAGCCGTATAAATAAGCGCCCCTTCCTTTACCGATGAAAAAGCGAAATACAGCATAATAAATATGAGCAGCAGCGCTACGGGCACGGCAATACTCAGTCGTTTTTTGGCTTGGGTAAGATTTTCAAAAGCACCACCATAAACAATAGTATAGCCCGGCTCCAGTTTTACCTTAGCATTTACCTTTTGCTGCAACTCCTGCACAATGGATTGTACATCGCGCCCGCGCACATTGAAGCCAACGCTTATGCGGCGGCGTGTATTTTCGCGCTGAATTTGGTTTGGCCCCTCAACCTCGTCCACATTAGCTACCTGGTAAAGTGGTACCTGGCTGCCATTGGGCGTATTTATCAGCAGGTTGCGTACATCTTCAATACTTTTACGTTTTTCGCTGCCAACACGTACCACCAGGTCAAAACGTTTTTCACCCTCGTAAACCTGGCCCGCGGCAGCACCAGCAAATGCCGAGTTTACCGTACGGTTAATGTCGCTGATGTTGAGGCCGTACTTGGCAATTTCGGCACGGTTGTAATTAATAACCACCTGTGGCATGCCGGTTACTTTTTCAACATACCAATCCGCGGTACCATCAACTGTTTTGCTGATGCCACCTATCTGCTCCGCGTAGCGGGAAAGGGTATTCAGGTCTTCACCAAAAATTTTGCAAACCACATCCTGCTTGGCACCGGTCATCAACTCATTAAAACGCATTTGTACCGGGAACTGGAAACTTTGGGTAACACCCGGCACGGCATTTTGCACCACGGCCGACATTTTTGAAGCCAGCTCCTGGAAGCTTGCCGCGCTTGTCCATTCGCCTTTTGGTTTCAGTACGATGATCATATCCCCACCTTCAATAGGCATCGGGTCGGTAGGTATTTCGGCAGCGCCAATGCGCGATACGATCTTTTCTATCTCCGGAAAATTATCCTTTAATAAAGTAGAGATCTGGTTAAAGCTTTTAATGGTAGTGCTCAGGTTAGTACCCACCAGCAAGCGGGTTTCAACAGCAAAATCACCTTCCTCTAACTGGGGGATGAACTCGCCGCCCATCCTCGAAAATATGAATACCGCCACGGCAAACAAGGCAAAGGCTATGGCCACCATGGTTTTACGGATGGTGAGCGCACGGGTAAGCAGGCGTTCGTAAACGTTTTCAATACGTGCCATGACCCTGTCGGCCAGGTTAGGCTTATGGCTGATCTTTTTGCTGATGAATATGGAGCTGATCATGGGCACATAGGTAAGCGACAGAATGAACGCGCCTAATATGGCAAAGGCCACGGTTTGCGCCATCGGCTTGAACATTTTGCCTTCAATACCGGTGAGTGATAATATCGGCAGGTAAACGATCAGGATAATGATCTGCCCGAAAACAGCGGCGTTCATCATCCGCGAAGCGGAACCGGTTACTTCTTCATTGAGTTCCTGCTGTGTAAGCTGATCGGTATTTTGATATTTTTTAGAGAAATGCAGGTGATGCAGTATGGCTTCCACTATAATTACGGCACCATCTACTATCAAACCAAAATCAAGCGCGCCAAGGCTCATCAGGTTACCGCTTACGCCAAAGGTATTCATCATGATAATGGCAAACAACATGGATAAGGGGATAACTGAGGCAACGATAAGTCCTGCACGCAGGTTACCCAAAAATATCACCAGTACGAAAATCACGATCAGCGCGCCTTCCATCAGGTTATGCTCTACCGTACCAATGGCGTTATTCACCATCTTGGTACGATCCAGGAAGGGCTCTATCTCCAGTCCATCCGGCAAGGTTTTTTTAATTTCCTCAATGCGCTGCTTTACGTTCTTGATAACATCAGAGGAGTTTTCGCCTTTCAGCATCATTACGATAGCGCCGGTAACTTCGCCAATAGGATGGTAGGTTAGCGCGCCATACCTTGTGGCCGAGCCAAGCTTAACCTCGGCAATGTTTTTTATGAGCAGGGGGGTACCCGCCGATGTGGTTTTTACCACTATGTTTTCAATGTCGGCAATGCTGCCGGCCAAGCCTTCGCTGCGGATGTATAATACAGTGGGTCCTTTTTCGATATATGCGCCGCCCGTATTCTGATTATTAGCTTGCAGGGCGTTAAACACATCAGTAATACTCAGCCCCATTGATTTTAGCTGCATGGGGTTAACCGCCACCTCATATTGTTTTAGTTCGCCGCCAAAGGTTGATATATCGGCAACGCCCTTGGTGCCCAACAACTGGCGGCGCACCAGCCAATCCTGTATGGTACGCAGATCGGCCAACGAGTATTTATCTTCATAGCCGGGTTTAGGGCGCAATACATATTGATAGATCTCGCCCAGCCCGGTTGATACGGGCGCGAGTTCGGGCTTGTTGGCGTTTTCATTAATGTCTATCTGTTGCAGGCGTTCGGTAACCTGCTGGCGTGCCCAGTAAACATCTACACCATCCTCAAATACTACGGATATAAGCGAGAGGCCGAACCTCGACAGGCTGCGGCTCTCTTTTAAACGCGGAATATTGCTAAGTGCCTGCTCAATAGGAAAGGTGATCAGGCGCTCTACATCCTGTGCGCCTAATGATGGTGCTGTGGTGATGATCTGTACCTGGTCGTTAGTAATATCGGGTACGGCATCAATAGGCAGGCGGCTAAGTTCAAATACGCCATAAACTATCCATAGCGCGGTGAAAATGCCAACTGCCAGTTTGTTTTTAACTGAAAACTGAATGATTTTATTAAGCATGATTTGCCTATTAAATGATACAGAACGGGTATAAATAATAGACTGATAGCATGCAATTAATGCAGGCCATCATATTTAATACCCGATTAAGAAATAAAAGGAGGCAAATCAGGCACAGGGCGGACGAAACAAAGCCGCTAAGGCAGGATCAGGAATAAAGCACTGCCTGTATAAAGGATATGGTTTGTTTAATGCTTCAAAGTGATTTTTGATGGTGATGCTGCGAACCATCGGTATAAAGAATACATGGGCGGAATGCACATCAAGCTTTTTAAAGGGTAGCTGCATGTCGCGCTCATTGTCGTTATCATTCAAATCATCGCCCCAGTAGTGCATGGAGAGGAATTGCATCAGGCTCACGCTATTATCACGCTGTTTATGTTCGGCAAAGTGCTCAAACAAAACGGGCAGCTTTAATAGCTGATGCAGCTCGGTGTTATCGGCGGCAATAAGCAAGAGCAATATGTAAACGCAAAATTTGTTCACTGTTGCAAATGTACGGCTTAAAGCAACTTGAGCCAAACCTTAAATAGCAATGATTTATATATTCAAAAAAATAATCTATAAATTCTATATGATTAGTAGAATATAATTATATATTTGCATCATAGTTCTTTTAAATACTTATCCAGAAAGACAGAGGGAAAGGCCCTATGACGTCTTAGCAACCTGTACAGCAATGTATAAGGTGCTAATTCCTGCCCGGTAACATGCCGGGATAGATAAGAAGGTGTATGTTCATACGCTCTTTCCGGATAAGTTAACTGTTTGAAAATTAATTTATAAAGGAAATATTATATGAGCATCTACTTTGATAATGCAGCAACCACCCGTATTGACGGAGAAGTATTCAACACCATTACTCCGTACCTTATTGATAACTTTGGCAATCCTTCATCAACCCATCAGCATGGCCGACTGGCAAAGCAAGCCATTGAACAATCGCGCGAAACCATTGCCGGTTTAATTAACGCCGATCCATCCGAGATCATATTTACCAGCGGCGGTACTGAGGCTGATAATACCGCTTTGTTATCAGGCGTGCGCCTTCAAAATATTAAGCATGTAATAACTACACCGTTTGAGCACCATGCTGTGCTTAATACACTGAAAGCCCTGCAATCATCCGGTGAGATAGAATTAAGCTTTATCAACATAGATAAGTTTGGCAACCTTGACCATGATCACCTGGAATATTTGTTGCAAAGCAAAGGACGGGCGCTGGTATCAGTAATGCATGCTAATAACGAAATTGGCAATATCAACCATATTGAACTGATCGCTGAGGAATGTTGTAGGCACAACGCTATATTTCATACTGATACCGTGCAAACCATGGGGCATTATAAACATGACCTTAAAACGCTTGGCGCGCATTTCATCGCGGCATCAGCACATAAATTTCATGGGCCTAAAGGCATAGGGTTTTTATACTGCCGTGATGGTGTTGGACTGGAAAAATTAATTCATGGCGGCTCACAGGAACGCCGCCTGCGCGCCGGTACCGAAAATATACCCGGCATAGTAGGTTTAGCCAAGGCGCTTGAAATAGCTTACAGCCATATTGATGAACATGCGGCCTATGTACTATCGCTTAAAAACAGTATGCTACAAGGGCTGAGCGAGTTGATACCCGGTGTACAGTTTAATGGTAACTCAGCCGATGCCGGTAAAAGTTTGTATACGGTATTAAGTGCTGCCTTTCCGCTTAACTTCGCTAATGGTAACCTGATCGGATACCTGGATGATAACAATATCTCAGTTTCAGGTGGCAGTGCCTGCTCGGCGGGTTCAGCATCGCATGTGCTGCAGGCTATAGGGGCTGATCCATCAAAACAAACCATCAGGTTCTCTTTCAGTAAATATAATACTGCTGCCGAGGTAGAACATACGGTTAATCTACTGGCTGCATTGCGTAATTCGCAGGCGGCTTAATTGAATAAAAATAGTCGCGTGACCGAGAGGAGAGGTGGGGGTCTGCAAAACCTTATACGGCAGTTCGAATCTGCCCGCGACGTCGATGCTTAACAGGTGGAAGAGTTAGTTTATTGTTAATAAAGCAATCAATTTGAGCTGGTTATACACCACTATGTTTAAAGGCAATTAAACAATTGTTAAGAAATTCAATCCCCGTAACAATGATTTTCTGATCTCGTTTACAGAGATAAATCTATCAACAGAATGCATTGCCAAAAGAGGAAGAGAAAATTTGTGAAGTATCCGTATGGCTCCGGAAACAGCACCTTTATAATATATGTAGGTGTTGTAATGCTTGCGGCGGCTTTATTGTCGGTATTAACAATTCTCTATTAAACCACTGCCATACCCCGATGCAATATAATATCAGTAACTCCAAGTACTTACATGCTGTTTCTTGTTTGCATTGTAACAAACTTATGATAATATAAGGTTATAAGCAGATAATTATCTGTAACATAAGTGTATGCCTATCATTTAAGTTTGTTTTATTCAATCAGCCTATTAATGCGCATTACATCAGCGTAATTAATTACACTATGTTGAATTATTATAACCGTTTCGGTTTATAAAATGATTAGTTAAAGTTGGATGGAGCACCTCCGCGATGGAGGTGCTTTTTCATTTATATTAACTATATCATATTATTTAATAAGTATGATAAGTTGAGGTGTGCTAAAACGTTATTAAAGTAATATAATTTTGAAACCTTTACTTATCGCTGATTTACAGTTTGTTACAAGTAACAACTCTGGGTTGTTGAATTTATTTGCAAGGCAAAACCGGACATAGCAATATATTATCTACTGATTACTGAATATTACCATTATGTAGTTAATAATTGCATTTGAAAGTTAATTAACTGTAAATTGTTCATTACTAATTAACGCTTTAACTGATTAACGATGAAAGTACTACAGTTCACCATCCCTATGCCATACGATAAGAGTGTGGTAGTTGAAAAAGTGTGCCAACCGCATCATTACCCCTATTTGCACCGCCATAAAGAAGTACAGTTAACCTGGATACAAAAGGGCGAGGGAACACTCATAACCGGCAACAATATGCATGATTATTCGCCGGGCGATGTGTTCTTTATCGGCGCTAACCTGCCGCATGTGTTTAAAAGCAACCCGGAATATTTTGGTGTTGATAGCGGAAAGCAGATTGAGGCATTAACCATCTTTTTTAATCCTGAAGGTACACTTGCGCCACTTTTTGCCTTACCCGAAATGAAAAATCATGCCTTACTGCTCCAGCAGCATCAGCAGGGGTTTAAGTTTCCGCATTACATGGTAAATGAGATCATGCAGATCATGTCGGCCTTACAAAAAACAGCAGGGCAGGATCAGTTGGTTGAGTTTTTTAACCTGATGAAGAGCATGAATGGCATAAAAACCAAGCTCGAGCCATTATCAACCTATGGCACCTTGCCCGGCATTACCGATAGCGAAGGTTTGCGTATAGGTAAAATTTACAACTACATAATTCAACATTATTCGGAGCCGCTTACGTTGGAAGATGTAGCTAAGGTAGCATATATGACACCCGAATCCTTTTGCCGGTATTTTAAAAAGCATACCGGGCATACCTTTATCTCATTTTTAAATGAGATCCGGATTAACGAAGCCTGTAAAAAGCTCATTTCGCAAAGGTTTGAAAATATAAACATCATCGCTTATAAATGCGGCTTTAAAAGCATCACCAACTTTAACAGGGTGTTTAAGTTTATCATCGGCAATTCGCCGCGTGGTTACCTGGATGCTTATAATAATAACCTGATTAACTTAAACCGTGCCGCAAGCTGATCTATGAATAAACCTCTACGCAAACGAACATTAATAAGGCAATATTTAAGGCAATCAAAAAAAGCTAAACTTACTTCATTTTCCGCATTATGTGCATTGCTGGCTATGGCCGGTAATGCACTTGCTCAAACTCAAAACGGATCAGTTCTTTACGAACAATCCAGCGAAATGGCCGGGCCCATTATACAGTACGAACAGGATATTGATGCCATAGGCGATTTTTATTCGCCTTACGAAGTTAATGAGCGCTATGAGTACCAGTACATCTCGCGCGTACTTAACTCGCCCGAACAGCGCCGCCGCCTGGAGCAAATAGACAGCAGTTATTTAGCTGACTTGAAAAAAAACGACTTTGCCCGTTTAAGCATTTACGGGCAGGTTGATTACCTGATGCTCAAAAAGGAAATCAACAAGCACTTAGCCGGTGTAAAACAAGAGGGAGATAAATACAACAGCATAAAAGCTTACATTACTTTTGCCGGTAATATTTACTCGCTTGAGCAAAAACGCCGGCGCGGCGATTGGGTGGATGGAGAAAAAGTAGCTAAACTGCTTGATGACCTGTCAAAAAAAATATCAGCCGACTCGGTAAAGCTAAGTAAGGTACAGGAGTTGGATAAGCCACTGGCCAATACATTGAGCGATGCCGCTACAGGGTTAAAGGCGCGTTTAAAAAGCTTTTTTGATTTTTATAACACTTACGACCCCTCATTTACCTGGTGGGTACCTTTGCCTTACAAGCGCATTAACAGCCAGCTTGCCGGTTACGCCGATCTTGCCGGCTCAAAAGGTAAGGTTAAAACCACGCAAAAAGATGATGGCAGCGGCATAAAGGGCAAACCTATCGGGCGCGAAGCGCTGATAGCACAACTGCACGACGAATTTATACCCTACACACCAGAAGAACTTATTGAACTGGCTAATAAGGAGTTTGCCTGGTGCGATAAAGAAATGTTGAAAGCATCGCGTGAAATGGGCTTTGGCGATGACTGGAAAAAGGCGCTTGAAAAAGTGAAGAACAGTTATGTGCCCATGGGTCACCAGCCGGAACTGATTGTAAAGCTGTACAATGATGCCATCGGGTTTATAAAGGCCCGCGATTTGATCACGATACCACCTTTGGCCGAAGAAACCTGGGGAATGGTTATGATGTCGCCTAAACGGCAGTTGGTCAATCCGTTTTTTACAGGCGGTAAGGAGATCAGTATATCATACCCAACTAATACGATGGATTATGATGACCGCTTGATGAGCATGCGGGGCAACAATCCCTACTTTTCGCGCGGTACCGTACAGCACGAACTGATACCCGGCCATAACCTGCAGTACTTTATGAACAGCCGTTACAAACCTTATCGGCATGAGTTTTCAACACCGTTTTCTGTTGAGGGATGGGCCTTGTATTGGGAAATGCTGCTTTGGGATCAGGGCTTTGCCCAAAAGCCCGAGGAACGCGTGGGTATGTTATTCTGGCGTATGCACCGCTGTGCTCGAATTATTTTTTCGATGAGCTATCATCTAAACAAATGGACACCACAGCAATGTATTGATTTTTTGGTTGACCGGGTAGGGCACGAGCGGGCTAACGCGGCGGGAGAGGTGAGGCGGTCATTTGAGGGTGGCTACAGTCCGCTTTACCAGGTAGCTTACCTGCTGGGCGGCTTGCAATACATGGCCCTGAAAAAGGAACTGGTTGACGGCGGTAAAATTAGCTATAAGCAATTCCATGATGCGGCAATTAAAGAAAACCTGATACCTGTTGAAATGCTCCGTGCTATTTTAACAAAGCAGCAGTTAAATGCCGACTTTGAAACCAAGTGGCGCTTTTATAACCTGAAATAGTTTATCTGATTTAAACAAATGCTCCGCCATAAACGGAGCATTTTTTGTTTGCTGCTGTAACATGATATAAAAAACGGCCTGCGCAATTAAGCGCAGGCCGTAACTATTAAAACTGAATATACAAGTTAACCTTTCCGGGTTACATCGGTTAATTTAATTTCTATAACGTAAGTACCTTCAAGCTTTAAGTGCCAGGCCCATCTCGGGTTAACTGAGAATGTACCCATCGAAGCCGGAAAGCCATCAATAGTAGCGAACTGACTTGGTATGCGATAGTAGGTTGCATAACCATAACCAGGAAATTCTGTAAGCGGGAATGGCGCTATCACAAAGTCACAGATCAATGCGGTATCAGTTGACAAAACCGGGTTGAATTTTGCATAGCTTTCAAAGGTAGGCCTATCGCCGCGCTTAATAATTTCACCTTTGTTTGGATTAAAGGGCACACCATTTTTGTCAACTATTTTAAGTATCGCTCTCGCGCCCTCGTCTGATACTTTGGTACATGTTATCTTTGGGTTTTTCATAGGTGTTACAGCGCCCGTTACATCATGAAAAGCATTAGCCACATTATCGTCAACCTTAAAAAGGTCATCAATTGTAGGATCAACAACATTAATTGTGGCCAATGAAGGGTACATTTTTGTGCCTGTTGGGTTGGTCATCTGTACATCATACACATACCGGCCTAATGGCAGGTTTACTGATCCTCGGTTAAAGGTAAGCTGGCCGCTGGTTTCATTGAATTCCATAGGCAATCGCTTTAAAGTTTCACGTTTTTGGTTCAGCAATTCAATTGTGGTATCCGTTTTCGCGTTAAATGCCATACCCGGTTTAAACAACGTAATCTCATATTCGGTGTTAAACTCCTTGGGCAGCGGGCTGCCGTCCTCACTCCTCAAGTTCAGTATTTTATATTTATATGGTGGGGTTGAACCATCAGCGTTTATCCTATCAGACTGAAACAAGATAAGGCCTCGTATAGCATATATATTATTATCCTTGTAACGGATATAATCACTCTGAAAGCCGTTATCTATTTTCTTACAGGAAACAGCACTTCCTATGATAAATAATCCTAAAATTATCTTTTTCATTATGTTAAAATTTTGATGCATAGTTAATCTATCGGCTGTTGGTTAAAAAATAATCTGTGCCCACCATTCAGTACGTGCACAATTCCTGTTTTGGTAATAATACCGGATGTTTGGCAATCAGTTCCAAGATCTACTTGTGATTTAGGAATATTTTCAGGGTCTGCTTCCTGATCGTCCCTTGTACCAATTACCTTTGTGTAGGTTACATAATCAACATAGCTCAGGTAATCGCTGTAATCAAATGCCCGGCGAAATTTGATCATGTATTTAACATTCGGAATACTACCAAGCAAGCTATTATATAATTTTCCTGATAAGGTTATATCCTGCCTGTTTATCTTACCTTGAAACATGTAGGTTTTGAGGGAGTCATTTAGTTCTTTGGCAGGTATATCATTTATACCAAATTCAAAATTTTCGTTGCCTGTTTCAATCGCCTTCTGATTCTTTTTTGCCGACACATAGTCTGCCACACCATAATTTGTAGTTGCAAAAAAAGTTATATCACCATTAACAGCATCTTTTAAACCGGCATGGTCAATAACCTTTACTAATGAGTCAAATTGTGGTTTTGATTTTAAAAAATCATAAGTAGTCATGTCAACATAAGCTGAGCTTATTCCTCCATCATTCTTATAATCATCTTTTTTGCATGCGCTGGCCATTAAAATGGTAGTGCATAACATTATAGCTATATATTTTTTCATGTTTTTTACTTTATTAATTATACTTTGCCTAACCAATAAGTTGTTTGCTTTAAAAGCGGGTTTTGCCTGAATAGGGCAGGGTCTACCGGCCAGTAAAAGCCTTGGGCACGAAAACGTTGTTCGGTTAACCAATCTACAGTGTTTGCATATTTACGCGTGCGCAGTAAATCATAAAACAAATGACCCTCTAAATAAAGCTCCTTACCACGCTCGAGGATGTATTGATCCATTACCTGATCTTTAGTAAGCCCCGCAGCAACCAGATTTGGTGTCGCGGCACATCTTTTTCTGAACTTGTTGATTATATCCGTGGCGGTAACAACATCATTTTTATATAAGGCTATTTCAGCTTTCAATAATTCCATATCGCTAAGGCGGAATATGATCATGTTATTGCTTAAGTAATAGTCAAGCTTTTGGCCTTGATTACGGTAAATAACGTTAGCATACTTTAAACACATGGGTTGTGTGGTATTGGTAAGCGTAAAATTCTTCTTATACCTTATGTCTGTTGTATCTCCATCAGGAAAGTGCAGTTTTAAGTATGATGGTACTGTAAAAAAGCGTTGTTCTTTACCTATATCCCTTGCTGGAAAATCATTAACATATTTATAGTTAAGAAAGTAAATACCAATGTTATATTTTGAACCTTCAAGCGTATTCTCACTCATGTTGATCTCAAATATGCTTTCTGATGAACGGCCAACAAAAATGCTTTTGTAATTGGCTGTGTCGGTTAAAGTATATCCTCCGTTTGTCATTATAGCGTTAATGCTGGTGTCAGCGCTGTTGATGTCGGTCATGTTAACATTATCAGTTGTTACATCAGTCATGGTAGCACGCCACATATATAAATGAGTAAGCAGGGCATAGGCTGATCCTTTATTGGCCGTTACTTTAGCATCACCAACGTTTTTATAACGCCATGCGAGCATTGAAATGGCTTTATGGCAATCATCTTCAATCGCTTTCATTACTTCAGCTTTAGGGCTGCGGGCAAGCTGCGGGGCATTTATAGGGTCATCATAAGCCTCAGTAACTAAAGGAACATCGCCCCATACACGTACCATCATAAAATAACTCAGTGCCCGTAAAAAATAGGCCTGCCCAAGAATGTTATTCCTGAACTCCTTAGGGTCCTCCTCATCATCTAACTGTTGGTCTGTCATGTTCCCAACATTTTTTAAAACCACGTTTGACATGGCTATTGATTTAAAGAACAACCTGTAATTTGCCAGACTATTGATGTTATATTGAAAGGTAAAATCTCCGTTTTGTATTCCCTCAAGCCCATCCCCGGTGTATTGAATAGTAAAATAATTTTTGGCGATAGCATCGCCATACATGTAGTAACGGCTATTCTTATCGTTCATAGCATTACGTAACAATGCATAATTACCGGCAATGGCATTACGTGCATCCTGAGCGGTTTTCCAGTAAGCCTGAAAATAGGTGGAGTTTTTTGGCTCTTGTTCAAGCAATTTTTTGCAGGAACTTAAAGCAGCAATAGCTGTAATAAACGCTATTAAACTTAATATTCTATATAATTTTTTCATTTGTATTATAGTGTTTTTAAAGTTGAACGCTTACACCTATTGTGTACTTTTTAGGTATTGGATAGCCTGCGCCATTATATTCACCGTAAGGGTTTACTGCTTCAGCATCAGGCAATAATTTTGATTGCTGGAACATAAATAAGTTATCAACTATTCCGAATACTCTAAGTTTGCTAATACCAAGACGGTTTAATAACGGGCGAGAAAAATCGTAGCTAATATTTACACTCTTAACGCGGAAGTATCCTCCCTTATCCATAAAAAATGTTTGGGCGCCTGTGTAATAATAGCGGTATGAACCTATGTCATATTTAGCATATTGAGCATTATCCCCGGGCATTCTCCAAATGTTAATTTTGCTTAGATCTGGTATTGAGTAGGTTGCAAAATTTAAAACAGGGTTTCCGTCGGTTGAATTTGAAAAGCGGTCTGCTTCAAAAAGATTAAGTACGTCACGATCAAAGGTGAAAGTTGAAAATATGCTTAAACCAAAATTCTTGTAATTAAAGTTATTTGTCCAACCACCAGTATACTTAGGGTTAGGGTCGCCAATAGGTGTTTTATCTGGGTTAATGCCATCATTAAATACATCAATAAAATAATCACCATCAAGGTCAGCCAAATAAAAGGCACCGGCATCGTAAGTACCATTGCTGTTGCGGTAACGTTCGCCGGTATAAGGATTAACCGGTATACTCTCCGTAGTTGGGAAAACACCCAATGTTTTATAAAGATAAAAAGCGTTAATAGGAGAGCCCACTGACAATATGTGCGATTTATCAAACCTGTCTCCGCTCATTACCAGGTCACGGTTGCCGTTTGGCAAGCTCATGATGCGGTTTTTATTGTAAGAAACATTTAAGCGTGTGTACCATCTGAAGTTGCCTTCAAGCGGGTTAGCCGAAATAGTGATCTCAGCTCCGGAGTTTCTGACACCGATTGAATTTGTAAGGGCAAGATCGTAACCGGTTGTAACAGGTAAATCAACACTAAATAATTGCAGAGACGATTCTTTGTTATAAACATCAAACGATACTGCGTATTTGCCGTTCTTGATTTCAATATCAGTACCAATATTCCATTGTTTTGATCTTTCCCAACTCAGGCTGCTTTGGGCTGCACCATCATAAAAATTTGGCGTGATAGCTGTAACCCCGTTGTATGACGATGCGCCGCCATTACCGTTAAAGCCACCATTGTTTACGTTGTATAAGTTGTATTGTAAATAGTTGTTATTAGGTAAACTACCTGATGTTCCGATACTGGCACGTAATTTCAACAGCGTGAAAGGGTTGTTCTCATTGTCTTTCATAAAAGATTCTTCTGAAAGAAGCCACCCTATTGAAGCTGACGGAAAAAAGCCCCATTTATGATCTTTACCGAACCGGGATGAGCCATCTGAACGTGCGCTTACCGAGAAAAGATATTTGCTGTCATAATCATAAGCTAACCTGCCATAATAAGATAACAATCCGTATGCCTGGTAATCAGAACTCGCGCCTAAACGGTTTTGCTGAAATCCTTGCACTACCTGAATGTTATCAGAAGGGCCATTGGCGCCTGAAGCGATTGTTGTTTGAAATTGGTTATAAAGTATATCCTGACCGGCAACTACACTTAATGAGTGTTTGTTAAAGGTGTTGCTATACGTTAAAAAGTTTGACGTGTTTAAATTGACACCATTGTCGGCATAACTGTAAGCGTAATTACCCTGGCCGTTTTGTAATAAACTGCTACGGCTAAGATCCCGGCGAGATGTATTTAAAAGGTAAGATGATTGGGAATTAAGGCTTAAATGCTTATTAATATCGTAGCTCAAATTCAGGTTGAATGTAAGCTGATTGCTTATATTTTTATCCAGATTTTCGCTATATGCACCAAGGTAGTAGGCTTTTTTATCTTCATCCATATTAATTAATGATGATGGCATGTTGCCAGAGCCAAGGCTTACAGGGCTTGCATTATCGCCATTACCCCGGGCTCTGTCAGATCTTGAATAAGCGATGATCGGGTTGATCATTAATTTGCCTTTAAGCGCACGAGACACCAGGTTTAACCTGCCTGAATATCTTTTAAAGCCGGTTGCTTTAATAATGCCTTCCTCGTTATAATAACCGCTGCTGAAACGGTAAGTCATGCCGCCATTTCCGCCGCCGCTCAAGCCCAGGTCAACGTTTGATATTTTACCGGTCTGATAAAAAAGGTCCTGCCAATCGGTATTACCATTAAACGCTTCATTTAAGCTATCAGTTAATATATAAGGAAGTTGCCTTTGGTCAGCATAAGTTAGCTGGCGTTGCAATACATCCAGCTTTTGGCGGCGTTCTGTTGCTCCAAGTGTTACATCGCGTAGCTTTGGGCGTTGGGTAATACCTGTGTAAGTATCTATATTTACTTTAGGATCACCGGAAAGGCCTTTTTTAGTAGTGATAAGTATTACGCCGTTTGCGGCACGTGAACCATAAATAGCCGCTGCCGAAGCATCTTTTAAAACATCAACTGTTTCAATATCTGTAGGGTTTATTCCTGCCAGATAGTTAGCTCCTGTGCCTACGCCAGGCCCTACATAATTTTCATTAGGCTGGGGTACGCCATCAACTACATAAAGCGGACTGTTAATAACATTGTATTGATCGTAACCGCGGCTAACTAATGAGTTTCCACGAACGGATACGGTTGGTGTAGCACCCGGCTGGCCCGAGAAATTCTGAACGTTTACACCAGAAAGGCGGCCTTGTAACAATTGGTCAAAGCTGGCTGCAGGCAGGTTGGCAATTTCTTTTGCCGAAAGGCTAGATACCGCCGCTGTTGATTTTTTACGAGCAATTTTCTGGTAACCGATAAGCACCACCTCACTTAGCTGCTGCGGGTTATCCTTTAAGGTTACCTTAATGGTTTGCTTTGATCCTGCCTCAACTTCGGCAGTTAAAAAACCAACAAACGTAACCACTAATACAGGGTTAGGGGTGGTTGTTTTTAGGGTAAATTCGCCTTGTGCATTGGTTGAGGTAGTGGCGGTTCCACCTTTTTCTTTTACGGTTGCGCCGGGTACGCCAAGGTTGTCTTTATCAACAACGGTACCTTTTAATACCGTTTGTGCAAAGGTGCTTAGTGGTATAAGCCAGCATAAAAAACCGCACACAACCAAGAAGCTCTTGATAAACGTAAATCTTTTTGTCATAAATTAATAGTTGCGTTGTGAAAGTTTTGAATAATATCTCAAATCTATCTTCAAAGGCACCCTATTTCTTTTAGTATTTTATCTCAAAATGGCTTTATCTTAACCATTTTGTTACAATACAACATGGGCATTTAACAAAATGATAATAATTAGCTATTGACAGAGCCTAAAGATTTATTAAATGTGATAAAACGAATTACTATATGTCACGAGTTGGTTACAATAAAATAGGGTGTTTTTAAACGGTTATTTAATAATAACATACACCCTTTAGTATTTTAATAAGTAAAAAACATCTACATAAATATTAAATTTATAGAAGTACATACTGGAAATTTAAATCCACTTATTAAAAACAAAAACCCGGCATATAATTATGCCAGGCTGAATAAGCTTTATGCTGATGTTTGTTATTAGTTACGCATGTTAATGTATTGCAGTGGCTGGCCAAAATCTCCGCCGCGGCACAGGCTGATCACGGCTTGCAGGTCATCAAGTTTTTTACCCTGAACACGTACCTGGTCATCCATAATAGATGCCTGTACTTTAAGTCCACTGTCTTTTATAGCCTTAACTATTTTTTTGGCTATTTCTTTATCTATACCTTCCTTAACCGAAATTTCCTTACGTATCATGTTACCGGCAGCATAGTGTTCCTTACCAAAGTCAAGAGCGTTGGCATCCAAGCCCTGCTTCATCATGCGGGTAATAATGGCATCGGTAATGGCTTTGAGGCGCATATCATTTTCGGTAACAATAGTTATCTCGTTGGTTTTCTTATCCAGCTCAACCGTACTTTTTGAGTCGTTAAAATCATACCGGTTCAGAATTTCCTTTTTAGCGTTGTTAATAGCGTTATCAAGGGTTTGTCCGTCTATTTTGCTTACAATATCAAATGATGGCATATCGGGTAGTGTTTAGTTGGCAAAGGTATCACAAAAAGCTAATTTAACAGTTAATAAACAATGATGCTTACAATGAGTTAATACTAAATTAACAAATAAATAAGCACATTTGTCAATTCGGCTGTAAAGCCGGATTGTTTACTATATGGATGCCAAACAGATACCGTTAACCAATCGTGAAATAAGCTGGTTATATTTTAATGACCGTGTGTTGCAGGAAGCTGCCGACCCAACCGTACCACTTATTGACCGTATACGTTTCCTGGCTATCTTTTCATCAAACCTTGATGAGTTTTACCGGGTGCGGGTTGCTACGCTTAACCGCTTAGCCAACCTCAATCAAAAATCAAAGCAGATATTAGGTTATAACCCGAAGAAGCTGCTTAACCAGATCAAGAATATCGTAGTTAAGCAGGAGCGTAAGTTCAATAACCTGTACGAGAATATCATCATCAAACAACTTGCTGAGGAAAAGATATTTATACTTGACGAAAAGCAACTCAACGTAGCCCGCGGTACTTTCGTTAAAAACTATTTCCGCGAAAAGCTGCTGTCAACACTGGTGCCCATCATGTTGATTGACGGTGCGCAGTTACCCGAATTAAAAGACCGGGTTATTTACTTTTTTGTAAAGCTTACTAAAAATAAAAAGTCAAGGTACGCGCTGATTGAATTTCCGGAGAACCTTTCGCGGTTTTTGGTGCTACCCGAAACCAATAACCTGAAGTTTATCATCCTACTGGATGATATTATCAGGTATAACCTGGAGGATATGTTCTTCATTTTCGATCATGACAGTATCGAGGCCTACTCGATACAGCTTACCCGCGATGCAGAGCTCGACCTGGATAAGGAAGTAAGTGAAAAGTTTGTTGACGCGCTCTCTAAAAGCCTGGCCAAGCGAAAAAAAGGCAAGCCTATGCGTTTGCTTTATGATACCGATATGCCTGCCGACATGCTGCATCATTTGGTTGGTAAAATGGGTTTACATGGCGAAAGCATGATACCGGCCAGCCGTTATCATAATTTTAAGGATTTTATAAAGTTCCCTAACGTAGGCCGTTCGGAGCTGGAGTACAATAAATACCCGGCACTTCCGGTTGATAGCCTGTCGTTTGGTAAAAGCCTGATGGGGCTTATTGCCAAAAAGGATTATCTGGTAAGCACGCCATACCAATCTTTCGATTACATTATACATTTTTTGCGCGAGGCAGCTATTGATCCGAAGGTTAAGGAGATCAGTATTTCTGTTTATCGCCTGGCTGATAATTCAAGGGTTGTGCACGCGCTTATCAATGCGGCGAAAAATGGCAAAAAAGTAACCTGCCTGGTTGAACTGCGTGCCCGCTTTGATGAGCAGAATAACATATATTGGAGCAACCGCTTAGAAGAGGAAGGCGTACGTGTAGTTTATGGTATACCCGGTTATAAGGTGCACTCCAAAATATGCCTGGTAACCCGCTTAGAGAAAACCAGGCTTGTACATTATGCCTGCCTTTCAACAGGGAATTTTAACGAGAAAACCGCGAGCATTTACGCCGATCATACCTTGTTTACGGCCAACAGAAAATTAACCGATGAACTTGCAGAAGTATTTAAGGCTTTAAACAGGAGCGTTTTGCCAAAGGGCTTTAAAAACCTGATCGTTTCGCCTGTTGATTCGCGCCCGGCTATTTATAAACTCATTGATAATGAGATAAAGAACGCCAAAGCCGGTAAGGAGGCTTATATGATACTGAAAATGAACAGCCTCGCCGACGAAGAGTTGATAGCCAAGCTTTACCAGGCCAGCAACGCGGGTGTTAAAATACAAATGATCATTCGGGGTATGTGCTGCCTGGTGCCCGGCATGAAAGGCTTTAGCGAAAACATAAGCGTAATAAGCATAGTTGATAAATATCTGGAGCATGCCCGCGTGCACATATACTGTAACGGGGGTAACGAACTGATATACCTTACCTCGGCTGATTTTATGACCCGCAATATTGATAACAGGGTAGAGGTTGGTTTTCCGATTTATGATGAAGACCTGAAAAAGGAGATCCGGAAAATTATAGACCTGCAATTGGCTGATAATACCAAAGCACGCGATATAACATTCAACAACAGCAACAAATATCACCGTAACCGGAATGCCGACCCGCACCGTGCGCAGATAGACATATATAATTACCTTAAAAACAAAAACATCTAAAAAGTGAGATACGCCGCTATTGACATAGGATCTAACGCTGTAAGAATGCTGATCGCCGAGATAGTTGAAAACAACCACTCGGTATCCTTTAAAAAAAACACACTCATACGTGTACCGTTAAGATTAGGTGACGATGCCTTTCTTCATCAGCATCTGTCTGAAAAAAAGGCAGGCGACCTGGTTAAAACTATGCAGGCTTTTAAAAACCTGATTGATGTTTATAAAGTAACTGATTATATGGCCTGTGCCACATCGGCCATGCGCGAGGCAAAAAACGGACCCGAAGTTGTTAAGGAGATCAAGGAAAAAGCTGGTATCGATCTGGAAATAATACATGGTGCCAAAGAAGCCAAGATCATATACAACAGCCATGCTGACCAGGAGATCGACAAAAGCAAAAACTATCTCTATATAGATGTGGGCGGCGGCAGTACCGAACTATCATTATTCGCGGCAGGTGAAATGATCGCCTCGCACTCATTTAACCTGGGTACCATACGTATACTGGATAACCAGGATAAAGAGGAAACCTGGGAAGAAATGCGTGAATTTATTCGCAAACATACCCGCGGCTTTAAAGATATTGCGGGCATTGGTACCGGCGGCAACATTAACAAGCTGTACCGTTTGGCCGAGCAGAAGGATAAAACGCCTATGCAGTTCAATAAACTTAAATCGCTTTACAGTTACCTGAGTTCTTTTTCGTTAAAGGACAGGATCAACGTGTTGGGCCTGAATCATGACCGTGCTGATGTAATTATACCGGCTTGCGAAATTTACATCACCGTAATGAAAACGGCGGGCATCAAGCAAATATTTGTGCCAAGCGTAGGTATGGTTGATGGTATCATTCAAACGTTGATAGAGAAGAACTTCCCTCAATACCGATAGAAATTATTTGAAAATAAATTATTAAGTTTTTGTAATAATCTTATTATATTTGTAGTGCCCTCTCAAGGGCATGTTTTTCATAGGTAGATGTAGGGTCGGGTACATAGTATTCGACCCTTTTTTTATGCCTGCAACTTTATGCCGCATGTATTGTTATACTTGCATCCAGATATGAAAAAGAAGATCGTTATAGCAGTTACCGGTGCAAGCGGGGCCATTTATGCCAAATTATTGTTAGATAAATTGCAGCAATTGCAAAGCCAGGTAGCAGAGGTAGGCATCATCATGTCTGACAACGCGCGTGAGGTTTGGCGGGTGGAACTCGGTAATGACGATCATCAATCTTATCCATATAAATTTTACAGCAAGTATGATTTTAACGCGCCTTTTGCATCAGGTTCGGCAAAGTTTGATACCATGATCATCGTACCCTGCTCCATGGGTACATTGGGGCGTATAGCAAGCGGCGTATCTGATGATATGACTACCCGTGCTGCTGATGTGATTTTAAAAGAACGCCGAAAACTGATACTGGTAGCCCGTGATACACCACTTAACCTAATACAACTGCGTAACATGGTTACCGTTACTGAGGCGGGTGGTATTATTTGCCCGGCAATACCATCCTTTTACAGCAGGCCCCAAACCATTGAAGAGGTTGGTATGACGGTAGTAAACCGTATAATTGACCTGGCTGGTTTAGAGAACGAAAGCTACAGGTGGGGGGAGCAATAATTTCATCCTGCTAAAACTATAACTGTATCTTGAATATTGCTGTTTAAATAGATGTTATATATTTGTGGTGCTGCATGTTCAATGCGGTAAATCAATTATGAACAAGTTCTATCAGTACTTAATCGCCCTTTCGTTTATAGCTTCCTCATCTGCCTGTACTGCGCAGGATGTGTTGGTTAAAAACAATGATAAACATATACTTTATACCGGCAGGGTAGCGGTTACTGACAGCAATACCATGCTGTCATGGACGGCCACAACCGTAAAGCTTAACTTCAAAGGCACCGGTGTTAAAGTGCTTTTAAACGATGAGGACGGAGATAATTATTATAACGTTATTGTTGACGGGAAAGTAACGAGTGTGCTTCATCCAGAAAAAGGAAAAAAAGATTATACGCTGGCTGCCGGGCTTTCAAACAGCACCCACAGCCTGGAACTATTTAAGCGTACCGAATGGTCAATGGGGCGCACGTGGCTGTATAGCTTCTCGTTTGATAAGGGGACAACGTTATTAAAAGCGCCATCACCTAAAAAACGTAAAATAGAGGTTTTCGGTAATTCAATTACCTGTGGCTATGCCGTTGAGGACACCACCGGCCAGGATAGGGGGAGCTCGCCGTACGAAAATGGCTACATCAATTACGCGGCCATAACGGCCCGCCATTTTAATGCAGACTATTACAGTACTTCTAAAAGCGGCATAGGTATAACCATAAGCTGGTTTCCGCTGGTTATGCCCGAGATGTATGATCGCCTTTACGCTAATGACCCTGCTGTAAAATGGGACTTTTCAAAGTACACGCCGGATGTGGTCATCATTAACCTTTTTCAGAATGATTCATGGCTTACGCTCAGGCCCGAGCATCCGGAATTTAAATCACGCTTTGGTACCACAGCGCCAACGGCCGAGCAGATCACAAAAGCTTACCTTGATTTTTTAACTAACGTACGTGCCAAGTATCCGCAGGCTCAAATTATATGTGCCCTGGGTAACATGGATGCCACTAAAGATGGTTCGCCATGGCCCGGTTATATTAAGAAGGCGGTTGCCAGGCTTAATGATAAAAAGGTATATACCTGTTTCTTCCCGTACAAAGGTACTCCGGGCCACCCCAATGCTTCCGAACAGCAAACCATGGCCAGCCAACTGATTGATTTTATAGACAAAAATATTAAGTGGTAATAACGCTATACCACATTTAGGAATAAATTATTAAATCAAAAATTAAACGTGAAACAGGCAAACACGTAACTATTTGGTGTGCATAATAGTATAAGGTTTAATAAACCGATTTAATATTATACCATGGTTACACTTGGTGATCGCATCCTTTTTAGTCTTTTTTCAGGCAAGCGTATTTTATCTGCATACTCTATATTCTCCTGTTTATTCATGGGCAGGCCATCTCTTATCCTTAATACTCTTTCATGAAAAAACTCTACCTGTTCAAAATACTTTTAATACTGGTTGCCGTGTTTTTTTATAAACAGGCAAAAGCACAATACGCCATTGGTGGTGATGCAGGCACTAACCTGGTCAATTCGGTTTATTGGCTTACGTGGGATAAAGCCGCTACCGGCACAACACTTATTACCTCCCCGACAGGTTCAGATGCGCAGCATATATTGGCCGGTAATTATGTATGGCAATTTTCGCCCACAGTACAAATACGTGCTACTATTAGCAACCTTTCAACTACGGGTAATCAACCCATGCAATCCTACACACCGGGCAGTTACGCCAGCGATGGGCTTGATCTTATTTACTCAGGCAATAACCGGCCTAAGCCTGATTCGCGTGGTGTAGCGGCATCCGCCTTGGTTACGCCGTATGGTGGCACCGCTAATTTTGATATTGATGTTAAGGTTTTTATACTGATTAATAACGTGTGGACGGATGTTGCTTATCCGGGAATGATCATAGCTGATGCGGAATCAATTGATGCCGGTGGCGAGTATATTTCGGCAGACAGCCCGAACCCGATAGCCTGGCAACTCCTTAATAAACGCACGCAGAACAACGCGGCTGATAATGAATATAAGCTACAGCTAAGCAATAATGGCCGGTCTTTCAGGCTATACGCCAACCTGCCGCCGGGAAACTTTGGCGTGCAGGCGGTAATGTTTGCCCGTGGGGCACGCAACCTCACCAATGTGGGCATGAAGGGTTCAGGCTTAACCGCTGTAGCCCTTGGTTTTGTACTACCGTTTGATTTAGGCGACGATCCGCTGGGATATGGCAATACCGGCCATTACATGGAGGATTTCCAGATAACTAATTACTTTGCCGGTGATGGTACTTATGCGGTGGTAAACTATCAAACCACGCCGCTGGTTGCAAAATCAACCGTATTTATTGGGGCGGATAATGTTGACCCCGATGGTGAGCCCCAGGGTACACAGGATGCCAATGGCGATGATACCACCGGTAATAATGACGAAAATACTATAAATCCGGCTAATTTGCCTGTTGTTAAGGTTAACCAGGCCGGCAATATTGTTTTTAGCGTACCGGTAACCAACAATAAAAACATACCCGCAACACTACGTGTATGGCTTGATTTTGACGGCAACGGTATATTTGAAACTGATGAGTTGGTAAGCATAATTGTACCTGCAAATACTATCAACCAAACCCAGACTGTAACCTTCCCTAACGCGCAGTTTGCGAATAAAATAAAGGTGGGCCTATTGTATGCGCGCATGCGGATCACAACCACGGTGCTGACCGATAATCCGGCGACGGTAGCTGACGAGCGCAGTACATCATTTGCCGCTGATGGTGAAACTGAAGATTACCGGCTGAAAGATATTACCGGTATCACCATATTGGGTTCAGTTTTTAATGATGGTAATGGCGGCCGCAACGGCTCTATTTCTGGCACAGCACTACAGCAGGTATCAGGTTTGCCGTTGTATGCTTACCTGGTTGATGTTAGTACTAACAAAGTAATACAAAAAGCTGTAGTTGGGGCTAATGGTGCTTACATACTCCCTAATAATAATAACGGTACATACACGGTTGCCATATCAACCAATAGTGTTGATACAGGCGCGACACTTGCGGCTGTAGCGCCTAACCTGCCCGAAAACTGGAAACCATCAGGCGAAGCCTATGGTACAAATAACACAAGTGGTACAGGTATTGAAACAGGTACACCAAACCTGCAAATAAGGGTTGGCACGCCGGGCACCAGTTTAGATATTACCGGCGTTAACTTCGCGCTGAATCAAATACCGGTTGCCGCGGCAGATGCTGATACTACCACCGCCGGTGTACCGATAGTGATTAATGTTCCGGCTAATGATGAAGATGCCGATGGCACGATCAATCCGGCTCAGGTGTTTTTAATTGATCCGATTGATAATACCGAAAAACGTTCCGTCAGCGTAGCAGGGCAGGGTACTTACGTAACCAATACCACAACGGGCCGGGTTACCTTTACACCGGTAGCATCATTCGCCGGCAAAGCGATCCCGATATCATACACCATTAAGGATAATTATGGTTCTGAAAGTTTACCTGCGCTGATATCAATAATAGTAAAACCAACCGGAGTTAACGATACGGATTTAACAGCCATTGGCACGCCTGTAACTACCGTTGTTAAGGCTAATGACGGCACCGATGCTACAGCGACCACTGTTACCGCCACTAACGGTACACATGGCACTACAACTGTTGACGCGCAAGGCCGTGTAACTTACACGCCCGAGGCAGGCTATGCAGGTGCTGATACTTATACCTATATTTTGACAACCGGTGATGGTATATCGTCTGACCCGGTAACGGTTACTATCAATATCACGCCAAATGGTGTAAATGATGAGGTTGTAACCAATATTAATACATCCGTTACTACCAATGTTAAAACTAATGATGGCCAGGCGGCTACCGGTGCTACGGTTACACCTACGGCTGGGGCGCATGGTACCACAACGGTTGACGCGCAAGGCAATGTAGTTTACAAACCGGCTACAGGCTACGTCGGTAAAGATGTTTATACTTATACCTTAACCCGTGATGGTATTGTATCTCCGCCAATTACGGTTAATGTTACCGTAAAGCCGGTTCCGGTTAATGATACGGATATAACACCGGTAAATACGGCCGTAACCACAACCGTTAAAGCAAATGACGGTGCAAGCGGCATTGGCACAACGGTTACCAGTACAAATGGGCAGAATGGATCAACCGTAGTGAACGCGCAGGGGCAGGTTATTTATACACCCTTGTCAGGATATACAGGTGTTGATACATACACCTATACACTAACAACGCCTGATGGCGTGGTGTCTGATCCGGTTACGGTAACCATAACCATTTATGCTGCATCAGTAGAGCTGACCAAAAAAGCCGATAATACCGGCAGCAAAGCAGGTGATGTAATTAATTATACCCTGATAGTTACCAATACAGGGCAAACACCGCTTACTAATCTGGCTGTTACTGATGTTGGTGCCGATGCGGGCAGCATATCACCGGCTAACATCCCTAATCTGGCGGCAGGTGCTTCACGCACGGTTACCGCCAGGCATACGCTTACGCAGGTTGATATAAATAACCGCCGTTTCAGCAACCAGGCCAGCGTAACCGGTACCGATCAAACAGGTAATCCGGTGAGTGATAACCAATCTGATGATCCGACAACCCCTTCGGCTAATGATCCAACCATTGTAACTATTAATCCCGCGGCATCTTTACAGCTCGAAAAAACCGGCGTATTTACCGCTAACTACATTACGTATACTTTCACCATAACCAACACCGGCGATGCGGTACTCAATAGCCTAAAGCTTACCGATAGCAAGCTCGCGCTCAATAATACCGAAGTTGCCGTACCTACAGGTGGATTAATACCGGGTGGCACGGTATCATTAACCTTTAGGTACACGCTTACACAAGCTGATAAGGAGGCCGGTAAGGTTACCAATAACGCGACAATCACAGGCGTTGACCCGGTAGGTGTTACCGTTACCGATAATGCTACGGTTGATGTAACTGTTGACCCTGCGCCCATCGCCGTAAATGATAACTCATCAACGCAAAAAAATACACCTGTTATTATTGATGTTGACCGGAATGATTTGCCCGGCAATTCAAGCTTTGATCAGCAATCCATTGAAATACTTACTCAGCCGCTGCATGGTACAGTGCAGGCCGGTGCTGATGGCACAGTTACCTATACGCCTAATGACGGTTACAACGGCACCGATTCATTTATCTACCGTATTAAGGATCTGTATGGCTATTATACTAACCCGGCAACCGTCAATCTTACTATAAATACCAATGCGCCGTTTAAAATACCTACGCTGTTTACGCCGAACGGTGATGGTATAAACGATGTATTTGAAATTCGCGGTATCGAGCAATTCGGCCAAAACAAGTTGTCGATAATTAACCGTTGGGGTAACGAAGTTTACAAGGCAACAAATTACCAGAATACCTGGGCAGGTACCGGTCTTAACGAGGGTACATATTACTACCTCCTCCAGGTGCAGGATAGCGAAGGGAAGTGGAACGTGTATAAAGGTTACATCACCCTGATGAGGAGTTTGAAGAAATAAGCTGATGAAATACCTGCCCCTGAGGGCGGTGAAAAACATAACATGAAAAGATTTTTAACCATATTAATTTTACTGATAAATACAGGGTTGCTGTATGCCCAGCAAGATGCGCAGCAAAGCCAGTATATGTTTAATGGTATTTACATTAACCCGGCTTACGCTGGTTATAAGGAGATTTTGAACCTGCATGCTTATTACCGCGCGCAATGGACAGGGGTTGAAGGTTCACCGCGCAGTATGTCGCTGGCGGTTGATGCTACGGCTAACAATGGCAATGTTGGGTTGGCTTTCCAGGTAGCCAGTGATAAACTTGGCGCGCAGGAATACCTGTCGGCCTATGCGAATTACGCTTACCGCTTACGCATGAACGAGGATGGCAGCTCACGGCTGGCTTTTGGCCTTGGCGCGGGTTTAATGCAACTCGGCATGAATGGCTCAAAGCTTAGTCCGAATGATCCGGAGCCGGATATGTTTACCGGCACACAAAGTACTATTGTGCCGGATGCGCGGTTGGGCGTTTACTATTCGGACAATAAGTTTTACGCAGGCCTGTCTGCCGATAACCTGATCGCGCAGCATATTAATGTACGTAAGGATGGCTACATCGCGCAGCCCAAAGCACACTATTATCTTACCGGCGGTATGCTTTTACCGCTTAGTCAGGATATTATGCTTAAACCAAGTTTTTTATTGAAGGACGACCGTGGCGGCCCAACCAGTTTAGATTTAAACGCTTTTGTGCTGCTTGGCGAAAAGCTGTGGCTTGGTGGATCATACCGTACCGGGGTTAAGTTGTATGATAAAAGTTACCTGCAAAATGATCTGTCGCCGCTGAATTCAATAACCGCGGCGGCTGAGTTTTTCCCGAACCCGTATTTGCGGATAGGCTACGGTTATGATTTTTCTATCGGCCCGCTGCGCGGGTATGACGGCGGTACGCATGAAATATCATTAGGTATCTATTTTAAAACCAGGCAAAGCCGAATGCTAACGCCAAGATATTTTTAAGCAGATGAAAAGAACCCTGATCAAAACCGGACTTTTTGCAGCGCTGCTTTTAAGTGTTGAGGTAGTTAGCGCCCAAAATATACTCAAGCAGGCTGATGAGCAATACAACCTGTATAACTACAAAAAAGCTGCGGAGCTTTATCAAAACGCTTACAAGCGAGACACGTCATCATTACATATTATTGAGCGGTTAGCCAATACTTACCGCATGCTGCATGACTATCCGGAAGCGGAGGTTTGGTATGAAAAAGTGGTATTGATGCCCGAAAACCCGAACACCAATATATACCGTTATGCCGAAGTGCTAAAAAACAACGGCCGGTATGCCGAAGCCAAAAGGCAGTTTGGTAAATACTACGCATCAGACAAAGCCATTGATAAAACCCAACTTGCGTTTTGGACCGCGTCGTGCGATTCGGCTATCAAGTGGATGAAGAACCCGACGAATGTACAGGTGAAGAATGAGCAGTTAATGAACAGCGTTTATAGTGACTGGGGCGCGCGCAGCTATAATGGCCAATTGCTTTTCGCTTCTGACCGTGAAAGCCGCTTTACCAAAAATATAGTCAGGAATGATGAGCCATTTTTTAAGTTCGATGGTGCCAAAGCGCCTGATAAAAGAACTTATGGCTGGACAGGTAATAGCTATTTGCACCTGTATGAAGCGGCTAAAACCGATAGCGGACGGTTGTTCCCCGTGGTTAATAACATAGCTTACCATACCGGGCCTGCATCATTTACGGCTGATGGTAATGAGATGTACTACACCATAACCCGTGTACCTAAAAACTGGAACAAGGATATAGCAGGTATTAAAACTTTTAAGCTGGAGATCTACTCAAGTAAAAAAGATGGTAACGGCAAATGGGCCAAACCGGTAGCGTTTAAATTTAATAACGAGAAGAAATATTCAGTAGGCGATCCTTTTATTTCAACGGATGGCAATACGCTTTACTTCGTGTCCGACATGCCGGGCGGTGCTGGGGGGACGGATATTTATTATACGGTAAAAGATGAGGCAGGCAACTGGCAACTGCCGGTTAACCTGCAAAGCATCAACACCGCAGGCAGTGAGCGTACACCATTTATTGATAACGACGGCAACCTGTTTTTTTCAACCGATGGCTTAATTGGTATGGGCGGACTGGATATATACCGTGCGCTTAAAACCGGCGATTTTACATTTAATAAGCCCGAAAATCTGCAATACCCTATCAACTCGCCGCGAGATGATTTTTTTTATGTGATATATGATGGCCGCACCGGCTACTTATCGTCAAATCGTTTGGGTGGCGTGGGTAGTGATGATATTTACAGCTTTGCCCAACAGCCCGAGCTTAACCTGCGCCTTGAAGGCATCGTTTACGAAAAGGGCACTCGCCAGCCAATATATAACGTCAAAGTTGGTTTAAGCGGCGGTGCCATAATTACTACCAATAATACCGGTTACTATAGTTTCGGCCTCAGGCAAAACAATAATTATAATTTGCGTGCCGAAAAGCAAGGCTACCTGAGCGATAACCAGCAAGTGGTAACTAAGGGGCTAACTACTTCACAAATACTAAAAAAAGACCTCTACCTGGAAAAGATCGTTTTAAATAAGGCTATCAGGCTCGAAAATATTTATTATGATTTTGACCGTTGGGAGATCAGGCCGGATGCTGCCATTGAACTGGATAAATTGATCAAGATATTACAGGATAACCCCACCATACAAATTGAACTTGGCTCGCACACGGATAGCCGTGGCAATGATGATTATAATATGGAACTATCCCGCAAGCGCGCGAACGCGGCTGTGGATTATATACTGGATAAGGGCAATATTGACGAAGGCCGCATAGTTGCCCGTGGTTATGGCGAATCGCGCCTGCTTAACCGCTGCGCGAACGGTGTTAAGTGCAGCGATACCGATCACCAGCTTAACCGCCGCACCGAGTTTACCATCGTTAAAATGTAAATCAGAAACACCGCCGCATACCTAAAGCCTCACTGCCAAATAGTGAGGCTTTTTTTGTTGCTTCCATAACCGAAATATTACGTTGTGCTATTGGCATACAAGGGTCAAATCAATATGTTTGTTTTAACCAACTAACCCATCCGCATTGAAAAACAAGTACTTGCTTTTTGCACTCATCCCGATATTATTCATCAGTATCCTGTCGTTTACAAAAATGGATAAGCGGCCAAGGGTATTAGTTTTTTTTAAAACAAAAGGCTATCACCATGAGTCAATTGCAGCGGGTGCTGCCGCTATTCAAAAATTGGGTGCCCAAAACGGGTTTGATGTAGATACTACCGCCGATGCGAAATACTTTAAAGATGACCTGCTGAAAAACTATGCCGCGGTGATTTTTTTGAACACCACCGGCAATGTTTTAAATGTGGTACAACAAACCGCTTTTGAGCGCTACATACAAGCGGGAGGGGGCTTTGCCGGTGTACATGCCGCCGCCGATACGGAATATGACTGGCCATGGTATGCCAACCTTGTGGGCGCTTATTTTGAAAGCCATCCTAATAATCCAAACGTGCAGAAAGCTGTAGTTAATGTAGCTGATAAAAATCATCAGGCTACAAAAGATTTGCCTGCTAAATGGGAACGTACGGATGAATGGTATAACTACCGGTCGTTTTACGTTGACCTTAAAATATTTGCCACATTAGATGAAGCTACCTACCAAGGTGGCACAAACCCGGGTAATCACCCTATAAGCTGGTATCATGATTTTGATGGCGGCAGGGCGTTTTACACAGGTTTAGGGCATACAGCCGCGAGTTATACCGAGCCGTTATTTTTATCGCATTTGCTTGGGGGTATTAAATATGCCATAGGCGATAACAAACCGCTGGACTATAGTAAGGCGCATGCTGTAGTTATGCCTGAGCAAAACCGCTTTGTTAAAAAGGTATTGGTTGATGACCTGGATTCGCCGATGGAACTGGCCATAGCTAATGACGGACGTGTTTATTTTACACAATTAGGCGGCGATCTGTCAGTATATAACACAAAGACCAACACCTACAAAAAGATATTGAAGATGCCGATCACCGACCGCCATACCGGGCTTATCGGCATCGCGCTCGATCCCGCGTTTGAGCAAAACCACTTCATCTACCTGTATTATACCCCGGCCGGGCAAACAGCGGAGCCAATATATTTCAGGTTATCGAGATTTACCCTGGATGTAAATGATAATATCGATCTGCAATCAGAGAAGGTATTGATCAGCGTGCCGGTGCAGGAAAATAGCGGCAACCACCACGGCGGCTCATTGGCCTGGGATAAAAATGGTAACCTTTACCTTTCAACCGGTGATAGTACCAGCCCGTTCTCGTCAAACGGCTATTCGCCTATTGATGAAAGGTCAGGACAACAGTATTTCAGCCTGGATGCTCAGCGTGGGGCTGCTAACACTAATGATTACAAAGGCAAAATACTACGCATACACCCTGAAGCTGATGGCAGTTATACTATACCGGATGGTAACCTTTTTGCTAAAGGTACCGGCAAAACCAAACCCGAAATATATGTGATGGGCTGCCGTAATCCTTACCGTATAGCGGTAAACCCCAAAACATCAACTGTGTATTGGGGCGAGATAGGGCCTGATGCAGGCAAGGATGGTGCACAGGGCCCAAGGGGTTATGACGAGTTTAACCAGGCCAAAAAGGCGGGCAACTTTGGCTGGCCTTACTTTGTAGGTAATAACTTTGCCTATACCAGGTGGGATTATGCTACTAACACCGGTGCTCAAAAATTCAATGCGCTAAAACCCGTAAATACATCGCCTAACAATACAGGGTTATCGGAGCTGCCCCCGGCACAGCCCGCCATGATCTGGTATCCGTATGCTGTATCAACAGAATGGCCGGAGCTCGGGATGGGTGGGCGCTGCGCCATTGGTGGTACGTTTTATGAATATGATAAAAGCACTGCATCGCCCAATAAGTTCCCCGAGTATTATGATGGCAAACTGTTTGTTGCCGACTGGATGCGCAACTGGGTAATGGCCATCAGTTTTGATGATAAAGAGAACTATCGTTCCATTGAGACTTTTATGGGTAGCAGCGGAGATTTCAGGCGGCCGATTGATATGGCCTTTGGTAAAGACGGTGTGATGTACATGCTGGAGTATGGCTCGGTTTACGGCGCGGCTAACAAAGATGCCCGACTGGTGAAAATTGAATACAATAGCAGTAACCGTGCGCCGGTGGCACAAGCCGCGATAATCGATTCGACCACACTTGAGCTACGTAAAAGGGTGTGGATAACCAACGAGGGTAAAAATATTCCGAGGGTAAAGCAAGCATCAGGGCAGGCACCTTTAAAAGTTAACTTTTCGGCAAACGGCAGCGCGGATGCTGATGACGACGATGATATAACCTACCAATGGTATTTTGATGGTAAAACCCCGGGTGCTAAAACCACAGGGGCCAGCTATATATATCGTAAACCCGGTACTTACAAAGCCATTTTAAAAGTAACCGACAAAGCGGGTAAAAGCAGTCGTGATACCCTTACGGTAAAAGTTGGCAACACCGCGCCGGTTGTAACCATAGCAAGCACTAATAATAAGTCATTTTACTGGCAGGGCCAACCCTTTAATTACAGCATTAAGATTAAGGATAAAGAAGATAAAGTAATATCGCCCGCCCATATCAAGGCGTATTACACTTATTATCCATCCGGCCTGCCCACAGCGTTGGGGGCATCCGGGCAAAAAGGGGGGCATCCCGGCTTGGCCATTATGGCTAAAAGTGATTGTAAGGCCTGCCACCAGGTTGATCAAAAAGCGGTGGGGCCGAGTTTTATCGCGGTAGCAAACCGTTACAAAACACAACCGGGCTCCGTTGAAAAACTGGCTGCTAAAATAATAAGCGGTGGTGGCGGTAGTTGGGACAAAGAGCATGTAATGAGCGCGCATCCGCAACTCTCTGTTACCGATGCAAGCGAGATAGTGCGATACATTTTCTCCTTAACGGATAAACAAAATGTAAGTAAACCGTTGCCGTTAAAAGGGGCGTTAGAGCTTACCTATAATGATAAAGAGCCCGAAGGGGTTTATGTTTTAGAAGCGTATTACAGCGACAAGGGCAGCAAATTCACCGGGCCTATAACCGCGAATGATAAGGTATACCTGCGTTATGCTGACCTGAAATCTATTTATGTTGACGAGTACAAAGGGTTTGAACGTTTCCGGATGGATCTATCGGACGGTGATAATAAATCATACCTGATGCTACGCGATATAGACCTGAATGGCATCAGGAATATTGTATTCAAATACGCCTCCCAAAAAGTTAGTGGTGATCTATTATTACGCATCGATTCGCAGGCAGGGCCGGTGATCGGTAAGGTGAGCTATGCCGCGACCGGGGGCTGGGATAAGATGGCGGAAGCTATATTAAACCTTACTCAATGGCCAAAAGGGAAACATGATTTATATTTTGTAGCCTCTAAACCCGGCGAAAAGAATATCATCAAGATCACCAGCATCAAATTTAACGCGCTAAAATAACTTCAGGCTGATGGCGCATTTTACCGATATAGTAGCTGGATAGTATTGCTACGATCTTGCTGATGTAAAAAACAAAAAATATTATCTGAGAGCTTTCATTTAATATACTGCCCAACAGCCAGATAAATAATGGTGCTACCTGCGCTGCCAGGATGTTGGTCAGGCCGTTTTTGGAGTAACTTAGCATCCAGCCAATTATAGAGAATAGTATTACCGAAAGGCTAATAATAATAGTCATGCGCACAGCATCGCTACCACTAAAAATATGCGAGAATTGTATAGGTGTTTGTGCCAACAATCCGAGTATAAGCGCATGTTTCCAGTTAATGTTGCGGTTGAATTGCTTGAAGGATACACTTTCGCGCGCGTAATACCTGATGGTTGCAAATGCCGCTACAAATATCAGCGGAAAATAAAAGCCGAACATGAGCACGCTGAAAGCCGTCCGGGTATCATCGCTATAACCATTTATAGTGGCCGCCATTGGGTATTTTACAAAGGTAATATAGCTGCAAAACCCGGCCCACAAGCCGGCTATGATGGCTACAATAGCATATAATGATGCATTTTTGGTTAGTGAATTGGTAAAGCGATTGATAAAATAACCACTTCTTAAAGTTATCAGTATAAATAAAACAAGCAATATCACCGCCATGGCGTAGTACTCATTTTTAATAAAGTTGTCGCTATCAACAGGCTGAAACACACTGATAAAAGTTTGATTGAATAACTGCGGCATAACTATAAATACAGCCTGCAATATCAGTACGCCAACAGCGCCCCAAAGCATCATCATCCAGTTGCGGTTAGCATTACCTGCCGGAGATTTTTCGGCAGGAGCGGCTACCGGTTCGGGCTGGCCGATACGGTGGGTAGCTACCAGCCAGGCTTCTTCATCGCTTAAATTTTTAGCGCGCAGTTCCAGGTAAGTATCCTTCAGCAGGGTAGCAAGCTCATCAATGTCATCGGCAGTAAGTTGCGAGTTGGTGCAGTGCTGTTTCCAGCTTTGTATGCGGGCCTCTAACGCGGCAAGTTGATAGGTATCCATAAGGCATTTATATCGGTTTTATAAATGTAGCAGAAAATAACATCATACAAATGTTTTTTAAATATTGATTATAAAAAATGCTTTAACTAACTTATAGCGGCATAATTACGCTCACAAACACTAATATGGAGCATACCACGGCAGGGCAATTAAAGCGGGTTTTAAAACCGGTACATTTATGGGCGATAGCTGTGGGCCTGGTTATTTCGGGTGAATATTTTGGGTGGAATTACGGTTGGAAAGAAGCCGGTACAATTGGCTTTTTAATTACTACCGGCGTAGTTACCGTGATGTACCTCACCTTTATATTCAGCTATACCGAACTTACCACGGCCATACCACATTCGGGCGGAGCATTCGCTTACGCTTATCGGGCTATGGGCCCATACGGCGGATTGATTGCCGGTTACGCTACACTCGTCGAGTTTTTATTTGCCACACCCGGCATAGCCTTCGCACTGGGTAGTTACCTGCATTTTCTGTATCCGGCTATACCCGTTTTAGGTTCGGCTTTATTTTTTAATGTGATCTTTATACTGATCAACATATCGGGTATCAAGGAGTCGGCGGCTTTTTCGGTATTTATTACGCTACTTGCCGTAGCTGAATTGCTGTTGTTCATGGGGATCATAGCGCCATCATTTAAGATGGATAATTACGTGGCTAACGCCATGCCCTTAAATTGGAGCGGTATGGTAGCCGCGCTGCCTTTTGCCGTTTGGTTTTACCTTGCTATTGAAGGTGTTGCGCAAGTGGCCGAAGAAGTACAAGACCCTAAGCGCAATATACCCAAAGGCTATATATCGGCTATGCTTACTTTGGTGCTGTTAGCTATAGGGGTAATGGTACTTACAGGCGGAATAACCGATTGGCGCAAATTAAGCAATATTGATTATCCATTGCCTGAAGCTATAGCCATCGTGTTGGGCAGGGGCAACAGTTGGACGAAGATATTTGCTAGCATTGGCTTGTTCGGGTTGATCGCCTCTTTTCATGGCACTATCCTGGCATCATCACGGCAGGTGTTTGCCATGGCACGCAGTGGTTATCTACCCAAAAAATTAGCTGTTGTAAATAAAAAATTCAATACACCGCATTGGGCCATTATAGGGGGCGGGGCGGTAAGCTTTATCGCCTTGCTAACAGGCACTACCAGCCAGATCATTATTTTATCGGTAATGGGTGCTGTGCTGATGTATATGATGAGCATGGCCAGCCTTTTCATCCTTCGCAAAAAAGAACCTATGCTTGAACGGCCTTTTAAGTCGCCGGTTTACCCGGTGTTTCCGGCAATAGCATTGGTAATTTCAACCCTTTGCCTCATTACAATAATGTATTTTAACCTGCTGGTAAGCCTTATATTTATAGTAGGATTGATATTTTCTGTATTGATATTTGTTGCCCTTGATAAACATAAGGCAAATATTATGGATGATGATATGCTGCAATCTCCGGGCACTTTAATTAAGTCGGAATAATATGAGCTACCGGTATACTATAAAAAACAATGTTTACCGGTTTGATAGCCTTAAACAGCTATTGGCCAAGGCATCGCCATACCGTAGCGGCGATGTACTGGCCGGTGTAGCCGCCGAAACCTATGAAGAGCGTGTTGCCGCGCAAATTGCTTTAAGTGATGCTCCCCTCAGTAATTTTTTGAATGAGGCTGTTATCCCGTATGAAACGGATGATGTAACCCGGCTGATTATTGACAGCCATGATGCCGTAGCTTTTAGATCGATCAGCCATCTTACTGTAGGCGGCTTTCGCGATTGGTTATTGAGTGATGCAACAGACTGCCTTACTTTGCAAAATATCAGCAAAGGCATTACGCCCGAAATGGCCGCCGCTGTGTCAAAGCTGATGCGTAACCAGGATTTGATAGCCGCGGCAAGCAAATGCGAGGTGGTTACGCGCTTTCGCAATACTATTGGTTTAAAGGGGCATTTTTCAACCCGCTTACAACCCAATCATCCTACTGATGATGCAAAGGGTATCGCGGTAAGTATTATTGATGGTTTGTTATATGGCAGCGGCGATGCGGTAATTGGCATTAACCCGGCTACAGACAGCCCGGCCGTAAGTGCCAACCTGCTCAGTTTGATGGATGAATTAAGGCAGCGTTTTGATATCCCCATACAAACCTGCGTGCTTAACCATATCACTACAACCCTAAGTTTAATGGAAAGTGGTGCGCCGGTTGATCTGTGTTTTCAATCTATTGGTGGTACCGAACTTACCAACAAAAGTTTTGGCACCAGTATCGGCATGATCGAAGAGGCTTACCAGGCAGCCCTTGCATTAAACAGGGGTACAGTTGGCCAAAACGTAATGTATTTTGAAACAGGGCAGGGCAGCGCGCTATCGGCCAACGCGCACCACGGTGCCGACCAGCAAACCTGCGAAGCAAGGGCTTATGCTATAGCCCGAAAATTTAATCCGCTGCTGGTAAATACGGTGGTCGGTTTTATTGGTCCCGAATATCTGTATGATGGCAAGCAGATCATCCGTGCGGCACTCGAGGATCATTTTTGCGGAAAGTTGCTGGGGCTGCCTATGGGTGTTGATGTGTGTTATACCAACCATGCCGAGGCCGACCAGGATGATATGGATAACCTGCTTACCTTGCTTGGCGTAGCAGGCTGTAATTTTATTATGGGTATACCCGGCTCAGATGATATTATGCTCAATTATCAATCTACCTCGTTTCATGATGCATTGTACATCCGTAAAATGCTTGGTTTAAGGCACGCGCCTGAATTTGAGCAATGGCTGTTAAGAAATGATATTATTGACGATGAAGGTATGCTGATATCTGATGGCCGTAACCGTTTACTTAAAGCAGCCAGTTTATGAGCGATGAGCTAAGCAAACGTAACCTGTGGGATAAGCTAAAGGAATATACTTCGGCACGTATAGCCATAGGCCGTACCGGTAATAGCATTCCTGTACAAAATGCGCTGGAGTTTAAGCTGGCACATGCCCACGCACGTGATGCTGTTTATTCAAAGCTTGATACTGAAAAGTTGTATGCTGAACTCAGCAAACATCAACTGCCCATAATCAGCCTGAAAAGTAAAGCAGCTTACCGCGAACAATACCTGCAACGGCCAGATTTAGGAAGAAGGATGGATGAAGAGGCTTACGGTCTACTTGAACCTTATAGAAGCAATTATGATATCACTATTATTATTGCTGACGGACTTTCAGCTACGGCTATTAATCAGAATACGACTCCTTTGCTTGATATATTGATACCGGCTTTTGCATTGGCTAAATTCAGCCTTGCGCCGTTATGTTTGATGGAGCAGGGCAGGGTAGCTATAGGTGATGATGTGGGATCAATGCTCAACGCCAAATTATCCCTGGTACTCATTGGCGAACGTCCCGGTTTGAGTGCTGCTGATAGTATGGGGGCTTATATTACCTATTTGCCAAAACCCGGCTTGACGGATGAAAGCCGTAATTGCGTATCAAATATCCGTCCGCAAGGCTTGCAGGCTCATTTGGCAGCCGAAAAAATTTTCTATCTGATACAGCAATCAATCCGCAGGCAGTTATCAGGAGTACAGTTAAAAGATGATGCCGATGAAAAGTATTTCCCGTAATTATATCTTGATATCGATATTGCCCTGGAAGTAGATCGGATCGCGGCTATCACTGATTATACTGGCTGTGGCCGAACCATTTTTAAAAACATCCATTGTTAAACGGCGCGCCTTACGGGTATCCTTAAAATTGATGATCACCTGCCAGCGGTCTTTTTTAGAGGTGATCTTATAATCAAATTGGGTAGAAGTAAATTTGATGCCGCCATCTTCACCGGCTATGGGCGCGTTCATATACACACGGCCAAAATAAGGCAGATAAGCGATCACGGAGTCTTTACGTATCTTGATATCATAAGTATTGGCAGGGGTAAGATACACCTGTTGACCACCAAATGGATTCATCCATTGAGCTACAAAAGTATATTTCGATGAATCAATTTTACCTTTAACCGCTTTCTCCTGTTTGGCTTTTTTATCGGCTTTGGCATTTTGCGCAAAGGTGGCGGAATTTACAACCAATCCTAAAATGGCTATAAATAATATTTTAATGAGGTTTTTCATAGGCTTTATAAATGTCAGACTGCCTGATTAACAAATGGTTTAACCATAAGTTGCTGTTATTTTAATTAAATTAAAAAGGCATGGAAAAACAAACAGCCTTCCAATTATGAAAGGCTGTTATGCTTATTTTATAAGAACTGAATAGCTTAAACCATTTGGTAACTGCAATTAATATGCTTCTGATACCACCTCGGTTACTCCCGGTACCATGCGTTTAAGCAGGTTTTCAATACCGGCTTTAAGCGTTACGGTTGATGACGGGCATCCGCTGCATGAACCACGCAGTTCAACAGTAACTATACCTTCATCAAATGATTTATAAGTAATAGCGCCGCCGTCCTGCTCCACAGCCGGACGAACATAATCATTCAGTATCTGCTGTATTTTGATCTCGGTATCTGTACCTTCAAAATCAACTTCTACATGCTCTTCAGCCTTAACGGTAAGCTCTGATTCAACCGCGCCTTTTACAAACTCTTTAAGTATAGGCTCAATATCAGCCCAGTCGGTGCCTTCGGTTTTAGTAACAGTAACAAAGTTGCTGGCAAAAAATACGCCGTTAACAAACGAAAATTTGTATAACTCTTTAGCAAAGGTCGAGCTTTCCGCGCTCTCCTTGGTGGCGTAATCAACACTGCCGTTTATCAGCAACTTGTTCACAATGAACTTCATAGTTGCCGGGTTTGGCGTAGATTCGGTATATACGTTGATATTCATTTCTTTCGGGATTGTTATTTGTATTTATAACAAATTTAAACAGCTTTTTTGTTAAATGAGCAATCCAATTTAGTTATGACCGCTTAATGACTTTGATTTTATAACTATGTAATTGTAAGTGCTTGCTATAAATGCAACAATCATGCTGCTAAGCCATAACCAATAACCTGCTTTATATGCTGTAATTTTAGTAAGTGACCCGCCCTCATCGGCTAAAACTGATTTGACCGATAAAAAACTCAATGAAAGCGCTAATGCAAGAGTTGACAGTACGAAGGAGAATTGTTTTTTACTTTTGGTTCCCAATAATATAAAATAGAATACGTTAGCTAACCACGGAAATCCACCGGGACTCGCAACAGTAAAAACACCTAACAAAACTAAAAATATATTTACACCTGGGTCATAACATCCTTTCTCAGTACAGTAAGCAGGAGGTATTAACGATAACAAATAAAGCGCTATACTTACCCAATACAATATCCGGCTGGTTAGTGCTTTATCAATATTTATCATAAATTATATACCTGTATAATTCGATGGTGTTATCTGTTTAAGTTCTTCCTTTACGCTATCGCTCACATCCAATGTATCAACAAAAGCAGCTATGGTTTCGGCATTTACATGGGTATTGGTGCGGGTCAGTTCTTTTAATGCTTCGTATGGGTTAGGGTAAGCTTCGCGGCGTAAAATAGTTTGTATAGCCTCGGCAACTACCGCCCAGTTGGATTCTAAATGCGCGTTAATAGCGGCCTCATTAAGCAGCAATTTATTTAACCCTTTAATGGTTGATTTAACAGCGATCAGCGTATGCGCCACCGGTACGCCAATGTTACGCAGTACAGTACTATCGGTAAGGTCGCGTTGCAGGCGGGATATCGGCAGCTTAGCGGCCAGGTGCTCAAACAAGGCGTTAGCTATACCCAGATTACCTTCCGAGTTTTCAAAGTCAATTGGGTTTACCTTATGCGGCATGGCTGATGAACCAACCTCACCCGCTTTGATCTTTTGTTTAAAGTAATTCATGGATATATAAGTCCACATATCACGGTCAAGATCGATCAGGATGTTGTTGATACGTTTCAGCGCGTCACACTGGGCCGCGAAATTGTCGTAATGCTCAATCTGCGTAGTGTATTGCGACCGGCTGAGGCCTAAAACGTTGTCGACAAAATGGTTACCAAAGGCTTTCCAGTCGATAGCAGGGTAAGCGATATGATGGGCGTTAAAGTTACCGGTAGCACCGCCAAATTTGGCCGAAAATGGTACTTGTTGTAACTGGTGCAACTGTTTTTCAATGCGCTCTATAAATACGCTGATCTCCTTACCCAAACGGCTTGGCGATGCAGGCTGCCCGTGTGTATGTGCCAGCATGGGGATGTTTTGCCATTCGGTGGCGTAAGCTTTAAGGGTATTGACCAGTTCAGTTATAGCCGGGTAGTAGCTCTCGTTAAGTGCCAGTTTAAAGGAGTAGGGTATAGCGGTGTTATTAATATCCTGCGAGGTAAGCCCGAAGTGGATAAATTCCTTATATTCTTCAATCCCCAACTCATCAAATTTTTGCTTGATGAAATATTCAACCGCTTTAACATCGTGGTTAGTGGTTTTTTCTATCTGCTTGATGCTTTCGGCATCCGCTTCAGTAAAATTCTCATAAATATCATGCAGCTTAACAAATAATGATTTATCAAAACCGGCTAACTGCGGCAGCGGGTGTTCACACAAAGTTATAAAGTACGCTATCTCAACATATACCCTGTATTTTATTAAAGCATATTCAGAAAAATAGGCGGCAAGGCCGGAGGTTGTATTTCGGTACCTGCCGTCAACAGGTGATATAGCTGATAAAGCGTTTAGCTGCATATTATTTTATTTTTTGGCAAAGATACATTTTTGAAAGCTGAGTTTTTATAAGTTCTGAACCCATGCAGATCAAACAAATACTAAACTATATGACATTCAGACTACTATTGGAAACTATATAATCAAAAAATGTTTCCATAGTTTTGTGGATAGTTATGGAGCAGGCAGACAGGATATTAAAAGGAGCTGAAGACCTTTTTTTGCATTCAGGTATTAAAAGCGTAACAATGGATGATATTGCCAGGCATCTCGGCATGTCAAAAAAAACCATCTACCAGTTTTATAAAGATAAAAACGAACTGGTTATTAAGCTGGTACGTAAAAGATTAGAAGAGGATATTAATGATATCGACAATATAATACGAGGCGGAGGCAACGTTATACAGCAGATGCTGGATATGATGAAATGCTCGGGAGACATATTATCAAAGGTAAACCCGGTGGCGATACATGACCTGCAAAAATACCATCCCGAAGGCTGGGAGTTATTCAGGAGTTTTAAGGGAGAGTTTTTGGTTGAAAAACTTGAGCAGTTGCTTACAAAGGGGAAAGAACAGGGTTACATACGCCCTGAGGTGGATGTGCGCATTATAGCCCGTATGCGGGTTGCACAGGTAGAAATGGGTTTTGATACACGCCTATTCCCGGTAGCTGAATTTAATAGCTGGAAGGTGCAATACCAGTTTTTAGAACATTTTAATTTTGGGGTGTGTACGCTCGAGGGCTATAAACTGCTGGAAGAATATTGTAAAAATGTAACGCCGCAATAAACCTGCTGACATAGGGCTGTCAACCAAGGCCCGGTTATTTGTAAACCAAACATAAAATAGCAATTACAACAATCACACATACATGAACAAAAGGGGGAAATTTTTAATTGGCTTGTTAAGCTGCCTGTGGTGGTTTAACGGGTATGCGCAACAATCGCCGCCGGAGGGTACGGTACACAACTTTAGCCTGGCCGATTGTATCAACTACGCTTATGAGCACCAGGATTCGGTAAAGAATGCCGCCCTTGATGTAAAAAGCGCGGAGTACAAGGTTAAGGAAACTATTGGCATTGGCTTGCCGCAGGTCAATGGGTCAGCTCAGTTTCAGGATTACTTTAAAGTGCCTGCACAAGTAGCACCGGGTGATTTTTTTGGTAGGCCAGGCGAATTGGTTCCTTTAAGGTTTGCAGTAAAATATAGCACAACGCTTACCTTACAAGCTACTCAATTACTATTTGACGGAACTTTTCTTGTTGGCTTGAAATCTGCAAAAACCTTTAAAGAGTTATCACAAAAAAGCTACACGCGTACTAAGATCGAAACTAACGTTAATGTTACCAAAGCTTACTATCAGGTACTGGTTAGCAACGAACAGGTTAAACTGTACGATGCCAACATCAAACAACTGAAACAGCAACTTGATGAAACTACACAGCAAAACAAGCAAGGTTTTGTGGAGAAGATAGATGTGGATCGTTTAGCTGTACAATACAACAATTTGATCACTAATCGTGAGAATGTAGTAAGAGGAATAGTTATTTATAACCAGATGCTCAAATTTCAAATGGGTATGCCGGTTGATGATGAATTGACACTTACAGACCAATTAGCAAGCGTTAAGTTTAGCGACCAACCTGAGGCCATTAAAGACACTGCCTTTTACCGAAACCGGATAGAATACAGTTTGCTTGAAACCAATAAAAAGCTGAATGAATTTGATGTGAAAGAAAAGAAAGCGCGCTTCCTGCCGTCTTTATCAGCTTTCGGCAATTTATCAACTTCGTTTTATGAGAATAATCTAAGCAGATTGTTCAATAATAATTATCCCTTTAGCTTTATAGGTTTAACTTTAAATGTGCCCATATTCAATGGCGGGCAACGTAACAATCAATTAAGGCAATCTAAAATTAATGTTATCAAATCACAAAATGATCTGCATAACTTAAAAAATGCATTAATGCTACAAGCTAATGCAGCCAATGTAACTTACATAAATAGTTTAAAATCCCTTAATAATCAAAACAGCAACCGTGAGCTTGCACAAGAAGTGTTGAGAGTAACAAAAATTAAGTACCAGCAGGGTGTGGGATCAAGTATTGAGGTTTCACAAGCGCAAAACGAGCTTGAAAGTGCCGACAATCAATACATACAAGCGCTTTATAATGTATTGGTGAGCAAAGTCGACCTGGATAAAGCCTACGGACGTTTAAACTAAATCATAAACATACAATCACATAATTATAACAAATGAAAAACCTCATATATATAGCCGCGCTGATGTTTCTGGCCTCATGCGGTGGCAAAAAGGATAAGAAAGCCGAACTGGCCGACTTAAAAAAAACAACAGGCTGAAATTAACCAGAAAGTGGCCAAATTACAGGCAGAAGTAGGCGGTACCGATTCAACCAAAACGATGGATGTAACGGTATTTGATGTACAGCCTGGCCAGTTCAATAATTACGTAGAGATACAGGGCCGTATTGATGCCCAGGAAAATGTTACCGCTTTTTCGCAGGCGCCGGGTACCATTACCGCTATTTATGCAAAACCGGGCCAGCATGTAAGCAAAGGGCAGGTACTTGTACAGTTAGATAATACCGTGCTTCAACAGCAAATAGCCCAGTCTGAAGCACAGGTACAGCTTTCGCGTACCTTGTACCAGCGTCAAAAAAACCTGTGGGATCAAAAAGTAGGTACCGAGGTGCAGTTTTTACAATCGCAAACCACTTTGCAAGCCAATGAAAAAGCGCTGGCGGCGCTTAAACGCCAGGCAGATCAATACCGTATCAAATCACCCATCAGCGGGTCAATTGATCAGATGGACCTGAAACTGGGCCAGGCCATATCACCGGGTCAGCAGGGCAGCGGTATACAGATCGTTAATGATGACATATTGAAGGTTAAGGCAAACGTACCGGAATCCTATTCGGCGAGTGTAAGCACCGGCAATAAAGTAAAGATCGTTTTTCCGGATGTAAAGGATTCACTGACCACCAAGGTAACCTTTGCCGCCAAAGCTATTGACCCGACTTCACGCAGTTTCCCGATAGAGATCAAACTGCCCAATACCAAAAGCCTTCGCCCGAACATGACGGCCGTGCTCAAAATATCAGATTATAACAAAGCCAATGCGCTGGCTATTCCTATCAAAGCTATTCAGAAATCAGAAAGCGGCGACTACGTTTTTGTAAACGTTAACGGCGTTGCAAAGCAAAAAACCATTAAACAAGGCGCGGTATCAGGCGGCAGGGCCGAGATAGTTTCGGGCCTCAACGCCGGTGATAAAGTAGTGGTTGAAGGTGCCGCTGATATTGAAGATGGCGACAAGGTTAAAGTATTACAGGGCGTAAACTAATATAAAACACTAAACCGGTTTGTTATGAAAGATAATGAAAAGGAATTTGCGCCCTCCAGTTGGGCCATAGATAATAAAACGGCGGTGTATGTGCTGGTATTTATCATTACCTTATTGGGTTTGGTAAGCTACGTTACGCTGCCTAAAGAGAATTTTCCGGATATTGCCCAGTCAAAGGTATTTGTTACCACGCAGTACCTTGGCCAATCGCCGGAGAACATTGAGCTGCTGGTTACCCGGCAGATTGAAAAGCAATTAAAATCGCTTAAAGGCTTAAAAAAGGTAACTTCTAACTCCTTACCCAACGTATCGGTAATTACGGCGGAGTTTAATGCCAATATCAATATCCGTAACGCCAAGCAGGATGTTAAGGAAGCGGTTGACAAGGCTAAACCCGATCTGCCGCAGAATGATGATAACCTGAAGGAATCGTCAATATCAGACATCAACGTTGCCGATTTGCCTATACTTTACATTAACCTTTCAGGCAATTACGATCTGAAAAAACTGAAGGAATATGCTGATAACCTGAAGGATGAGATCGAGAGCTATAAGGAGATCTCCAAAGTAGAAATGGTTGGTGCTTTAAAGCCCGAGATTGAGATCAACGTCGACATTAATAAAATGACGGCGGCCCAGATCGGTTATAATGATATAATTACCGCGGTAGGCGGCGAAAACGTGATCGCATCTGCCGGTACCATCAAAATGGATGGCGTGCGCCGCAGTGTTGATATCAGGCAGGATTTTAAGAATGCCGAAGAGGTAGCCGCCATGATTATCCGTAACCCCAATGGCAGGGCGGTTTACCTGCGCGACATTGCCGAAATTAAAGATGGCTTTGCCGAGCAGGAAAGCTACGCACGCTTAAAAACCAACGATCAAAAGAACTTTAAGAATGTAATTACGCTTAACATAAGCAAACGATCAGGCGAGAATCTTATTGAGGCATCAGACAAGATCAATCAACTCATCGAACTAAAAAAGAAAAATGAGTTCCCCAAAGGATTGGATATTACCGTAACAGGCGATCAGAGCGATAAAACCCGTGTTACCATTAATGACCTGGTGAACACCATCATCATCGGTTTTGTGCTGGTAACGCTTATCCTGATGTTTTTTATGGGCACTACCAATGCCATATTTGTGGCGTTATCGGTGCCGTTATCCTGCTTTATAGCCTTTTTAATTATGCCGGCCATAGGCTTTACGCTCAACATGATCGTGCTGTTCTCGTTCCTGTTGGCGTTGGGTATTGTGGTAGATGATGCCATTGTGGTGATTGAAAATACGCACCGTATTTTTGATAACGGTAAGGTACCTATAAAAAAAGCCGCTAAAATTGCCGCAGGCGAAGTATTCCTCCCGGTATTTTCAGGTACCATGACCACGCTGGCCCCCTTTGTACCGTTAGCGTTTTGGAACAGTTTGATCGGGCACTTTATGTTCTTTCTACCCATCACGCTTATTATCACTTTACTGGCATCGTTGCTGGTAGCTTATATCATTAACCCCGTATTCGCGGTTGATTTTATGAAACCGCATATTGAGGGTGAGCACGATAATCCCAAGTTTGATAAGCAGACTAAGCGTGTAACCTTTATAATGCTTGGCATAGCTGCATTTTGTTACATTACGTCTTTTGCCGGGATAAAACCAATGGGTATGAATCTATTTGGTTTGGGCAATTTCATGATATTTTTTACAATATTATACCTGCTTAATCACTTTGTGTTTGTTAAATGGATTGATAGTTTCCAAAATAAAGCATGGCCCAAGTTTCAAAACTGGTATGGCCGGATGATAGAAAAGGCGGTACGCAGGCCGTGGCAGATATTGCTTGGCGTAATTGTCCTTTTCTTTTTTAGTATCGCTTTTATGGTGGTCAGGTCGCCAAAGGTGGAGTTTTTCCCGCAGGCCGATCCTAACTTTGTATATGTGTATGTTACCATGCCAACTGGTACAGATCAGGCCTATACCAACGAGGTTACGCAAAAGCTGGAACAAAAGGTTGCGGCAACGGTGGAGCCATACAAGCATATCGTTTCATCCATCATATCTAACGTTACCGTAAGCGTAACCGACCCACAGGATGAAGATCAGGGTGATTATCCTAATAAAGGAAAAATTACCGTGGCCTTTGTTGAGTTTGGTGAACGTGATGGCGCGGATACCAAGATCGTACTTAAAAAAATACGTGAATCGGTAAATGGCGTGATACCCGGCGCGCAGATATCTGTAGCGCAGGAGAATGGCGGCCCGCCAACCCAAAAAGATATCAGTATTGAAATGGTGGGCGATGACCTAGATACTTTGGCCAAAGCAGCCGGCCGGCTAAAAAACTATATTGTTAAGCAAAATATAGGGGGTATTGAGGAGTTGATGCCGGATGTGCAGGATAATAAACCGCAAATTGTATTTGCCGTAAACCGTGAGCGTGCTAACCGTGAGGGTATCAATACAACGCAAATAACGCAGGCTTAGGTGCCACAATTTATGGTGCAAAAGCTGCCGATTTCAGAAACACCACGGAGGATAACTACGAGATAAACGTACAAGCCAAAGAGGAGCAGCGCCATGATATTGACGCTATACGCAACTTAAAGATCACCTATCGTGATTTTGCTACCGGTGGTGCTATACGCCAGGTACCTATATCGGCTTTTACTGATATTGAATATAAAAACACATACAGTAACATTAAGCACAAGCAACAGCGCCGGGTAATCACCCTTGGCTCAAACGTTATAAAAGGCTTTAATGCTAACGAGGTTAACCAGCAGATTTTGCAGGCTATCAGCAATTACAAATTGCCTGAAGGCGTGGTTATCCGTCAGGGTGGCGGTCAGGAAGATCAGATTGAAGCAGCTACATTCCTGGTAACCGCGCTTGGTATTTCCTTTATGCTGATACTGGTTATTTTGATGATGCAGTTTAATTCCATAGGTAAAACCTTTATTATTATCAGCGAGATCTTATTCAGTATTATAGGTGTGCTGTTAGGTGTAAGTATCTTCGGCATGACTATTACTATCGTAATGACCGGGGTAGGCATCATAGCTCTTGCCGGTGTGGTGGTACGTAATGGTATTTTACTGGTTGAGTTTACCGACTTACTGCTTGAGCAAGGGATGAGCCTGCACGATGCCGTGGTTGAGGCAGGCCGCACCCGGATGACCCCGGTTATCCTGACCGCTACTGCTGCCATATTAGGTTTGATTCCGTTGGCGGTTGGTTTTAATATTGATTTTGTGGGCTTGTTCACCTCATTTGAACCACACATTCACTTTGGTGGCGATAACGTTGCTTTCTGGGGGCCATTATCATGGACAATGATCTTCGGGTTGGCTTTCGCGACCATTATTACACTGATACTGGTACCGTGCTTATACCTGATACGCACCCGTATCAAGGACAGGCTTGCTGGTAAAAAACATGATGAAGACGTACCTACCGAACCACATGTTTTAGAAACAAAAATTAGCTAATAAACAGAGGGGCCCGCTACTTGCGGGCCTCTCTGTTTATTATTAAACTCTAAAAAAATAGAATCTAAATACTAACAAATATCATAAAACAGAATCGGTTAATTATAGTTTACACTGACCACTGACCACTGACCACTGACCACTGACCACTGACCACTGACCACTGACCACTGACCACTGACCACTAACCACTAACCACTAACGTATCTGCCAGTCAATTGGCTTTTTCCCTTCTTTTGTAAGGATATCATTGGTTTTTGAGAAATGCTTGCAGCCGAAAAATCCGCTGTCGGCAGAGTAGGGGGAGGGGTGAGCGGCTTTCAGGATGTGATGTTTCCCTGCATCAATCAGTTCGGCTTTTGCCTGTGCAAACTTACCCCATAGTAAAAACACAATGCCTTCTTTTTGGTCGGATATGGTTTTGATCACCGTATCAGTAAAAATCTCCCAACCCTTTTTTTGATGCGAGCCGGGGTTGCCCGCGCGTACGGTTAGCGTAGCGTTAAGCATCATTACCCCTTGCTCTGCCCATTCAGTGAGCTCGCCATGCGATGGTATATTAAAACTGAGAATGTCCGTCACCAATTCCTTATAAATATTTTTTAATGATGGGGGAGGATTTATACCTTTTTGCACGGAGAACGACAGGCCATGTGCCTGATTAACGCCATGATAAGGGTCCTGACCAAGGATGACTACCTTCAGTTTATCAAAAGGTGTTTTATTGAACGCGTTGAATATGTCGCTGTTTTTAGGGTATACAGTTTGCCCGTTCTCTTTTTCTGATTTCAAAAATTCTCGCAGTTTTACCATGTAGTCTTTTTGGAACTCATCGCCCAAAACATTCAGCCACGAAGGCTCTAAATCTATCGCCATAAATATTGTTTGCAGATGTTGATTAAGAGTGCAAATAAACGGATATTTGCGCTTCAAATTGTTATATTACAAATTATGTCAAATATTGTTCGCTTAGTTATAGCGTGTGTAATAATGGGTGCAGGTATAACACTGTGCGCATTTGGCTTTTGGGGTTGGGGTATACCCTTGTTTTTGTTTGGCGGCATTGTGCTGGCAACCTTCTTTTTTAACGAGAACATGATTATAGCGCAATACTTTTTGCGCAAAGAAAATACCGAAAAGGCCGAAGAATGGCTGAATAAGATCACAAATTACGAAACGCAGTTGTACCGTAAACAACATGGTTACTATAACCTGCTGGTTGGGTTGATCGAGTCGCGCAAAGCACCGATGAAGTCTGAAAAATTCTTTAAAAAGGCGCTGACATTAGGTATGGGCATGTCGCATAACATCGCGTTAGCTAAACTTAGCCTTGCGGGTATAGCCATGGCTAAACGCAACAAGCGCGAAGCGCAAATGTATTTGCAGGAAGCTTCAAAAGAAGATAAGAATAAATTACTTGCCGATCAGATAAAGATGATGAAAGCGCAGATGGCGCAAATGGACAAGCAACAGGTGGTACGTGGTGGCTACCGCCAGTTCTAAAAAGATATTATTGAATTAAAGCAAAGAAAGCGATACAAGTTAAATTGTATCGCTTTTATTTTTCGTCAATAGTGCTGAAGTAGCCCGGCTCAGATGAATTACCCTGAACAGGTGTATATCTTCTTTCAGGAAACCTGAAATCATCTTCCGTCGGGTTTGAAACCTCAACCATTTTTAAAATATTCCTGATCAGCGACAAGTCAAATGTGTTCTTGTTTAATTTGATCAGGTATTCGTTTTCCGTTATCTCAAGGATTGAACCAGTCATAGTCTTTCGTATTTGCTATATTAACCATAAAGCTAAACAAGTGTTTTGATACGAAAGTTTTGTGAATTTTAACATTTCGTTAAAGAAATGTTATCAACGAAGGTGCAAAATGAAAAAGGACGGCAAATGTTGTTAAAGATTTGCCATCCCCAGAGTTATTAAAGTTATGTATTTAGCTTAATTCTGTCAACTCCCAAATTCTAAAAATTCAGGTTCAGAATAATTACGCGAACCAAGCCATTACCTCGTCCTTAGTTGGCATAGGTATATCAAGCTTCATTTTTTTACGCATACCGCCAAGGTCATTAAATACCTTGTTCGGGTTACCTGCTTTCAGTTCTTCTATCGTGTTAAAGCCCATTTTGTTCAGCACCGGCACCCATTCTGCCTTTACGCCAATGTTTACAAAATCCTCAACCGAAGTAACTTTCGCTTTCTTTTCAGGGCGCATCTGCGGGAAGAATAATACTTCCTGGATGGTGCTTTGGTTGGTCATCAGCATCACCAAACGGTCAATACCAATACCCAGGCCTGACGTCGGCGGCATACCATATTCCAGTGAACGTAAAAAGTCGTCGTCCATAGCCATGGCTTCCTCATCACCACGACCGGCCAATATCAGTTGCTCTTCCAAACGCTCACGTTGGTCTATCGGGTCATTTAACTCCGAATAAGCATTTGCGATCTCCTTGCCATTTACAAACAGCTCAAAGCGTTCTACCAAACCATCCTTGCTGCGGTGCTTTTTGGCAAGCGGTGTCATTTCGATAGGGTAGTCGGTAATAAAGGTTGGCTGAATCAGGTTAGCCTCAACCTTGGCACTGAATATCTCATCGATCAGTTTACCCTTACCCATAGAGCTGTCAACCTCTATAGCCAGGTCAGCACATACCTTGCGTAAGCCTTCCTCATCCATTTGCGATACATCTATGCCGGTGTATTTCAAAATAGAATCATACATCGAAAGCTTTTCATAAGGGCCTGCAAAGTTGATCTCGTTAGCGCCAACCTGTACCGCAGCCACACCATGTACGGCTTTGGCAACGGTTTCTAAACAAGCTTCAACCATGCTCATCATCCAGATATAATCTTTGTAAGCAACGTAAATTTCCATTGCTGTAAACTCGGGGTTGTGCGTACGGTCCATTCCCTCGTTACGGAACATTTTGCCGAACTCGTAAACCCCGTCAAAGCCCGCTACGATCAATCTTTTCAGGTAAAGCTCGTTGGCTATACGCAGGTATAAAGGCATATCCAGCGTGTTGTGGTGGGTTTTGAAAGGCCTTGCCGCCGCGCCGCCATGTATGGCTTGCAGTATTGGCGTTTCAACTTCCATCCAGCCCTGCGCGTTAAAATAATTACGCATGGTGCTGATCACTTTTGAGCGGTTGATGAAGATCTGCTTAAAATCCGGGTTTACGGTCAAATCCACGTAACGCTGGCGGTAACGCAACTCAGGATCGGTAAAACCATCATATATATTACCTTCCTCGTCGCGCTTAACCACCGGTAGCGGTTTTAACGATTTTGAAAGGATGGTCAACTCTTCGGTGTGTACTGATATTTCGCCGGTTTGGGTCAGGAATACAAAGCCCTTAATGCCGACATAGTCGCCAATATCAAGCAGTTTTTTAAAAACGGTATTGTATAAGGTCTTGTCCTCACCGGGGCAAATATCATCACGTTTAATGTAAACCTGCACACGGCCGGTAGTATCCTGTATCTCAAAAAACGATGCGCTGCCCATAATACGGCGCGTCATGATGCGGCCGGCAATGGTCACCTGTTTATAAGCATCTGGGTTGCTGCTAAAATTTTCGTTAATGTCCTTAGCCCAGGCGGTAACCTTGTATTCTTCGGCCGGGTAGGGGTCAATACCTAAATCGCGTAGATCCTGTAACGATTTGCGACGTAAAATTTCCTGTTCGGATAGCGCAATGCTCATAGTAAAAAGGTGTTTTTATTAAGGCTGCAAAAATAGGTATTTTTTATGTAAGGGCGTATTAAACGCCTAACCTTATATTAAACAATAAATTCGGTAACAATAAACCGATTAATAATTACTTTTGCACTCCAAAATTATACTGTACATGACAGCTAACGAGATACGCAAAGCTTTTCTTGATTTTTTTGCTTCTAAAGGCCATACCATCGTGCCATCCGCACCTATTGTAGTTAAAAACGACCCTACACTGATGTTCACCAACGCGGGCATGAACCAGTTTAAGGATATATTTTTAGGTGAGGCACCGGCGAAAAGCTCACGCGTGGTTGATACCCAACGCTGCCTGCGTGTATCGGGCAAACATAACGATCTGGAAGAGGTGGGCATTGATACCTATCATCATACCATGTTTGAGATGCTGGGCAACTGGAGCTTTGGCGACTACTTTAAAAAAGAGGCCATTGCCTGGAGCTGGGAGCTACTGACCGAAGTATATAAATTACCAAAGGATCGCCTCTACGTAACCTACTTTGAAGGCGACCAAAAAGAAGGACTGGAAACAGATACCGAAACCCTGGAGCTTTGGAAACAGTATGTTGACGAAAGCCATATACTGCCCGGCAACAAAAAGGATAACTTTTGGGAAATGGGCGAAACCGGACCTTGCGGACCTTGTTCGGAAATACATTTTGACAGCCGACCTGACAGCGAACGTGCCGAAGCGGATGGTGCAAAGCTGGTAAATGCTGACCACGACCAGGTTATCGAGATATGGAATAATGTATTTATGCAGTTTAACCGTTTAAAGGATGGTTCGCTGCAACCGCTACCGGCCAGGCATGTGGATACCGGTATGGGCTTTGAACGTTTGGTGCGTGTGCTGCAAGGCAAAACATCAAATTACGATACCGATATATTTCAGCCGTTGATTCAGTTTATTGCGGAGAAAAGCGGTATTAACTATGGGATTAATCCTTCCGAGCATGTGATAGGAGGGATTAACGGAACGGTTAGAAGTGATAAATCAGATATTGCTATGCGAGTTATTGCTGATCATATCCGTGCCATTAGCTTTGCTATTGCTGACGGGCAACTACCATCAAACAATAAAGCCGGCTATGTTATCCGTAGGATATTACGTAGAGCCGTGCGCTACTCATACCAATACTTAGGTTTTAAGGATCCATTTATTAACCAATTAGTGCCTGTTTTGGCTGAACAGTTTAAGGGTGTGTTTGATGAATTGTGGGAGCAGAAGGATTTCGTGCAGAAGGTAGTGAATGAGGAAGAGGTTGCATTTTTGCGCACGCTCTCATCTGGTATTAAGAGATTTAATGAAATTACTTCTGTTGCTTATCTTGGACAAACAACAATCCATGAAGATGGATCGCAAACCCATGTAAATTATCCGAATGTTGTTTCTGGTAAACATGCATTTGAATTATCTGATACCTATGGCTTTCCAATAGATTTGACAGAGCTCATGGCACGCGAAAAAGGTTGGACAGTTGATATAGAAGGTTATGAAGCCGCTCTCCAAGAACAAAAAAACCGCTCCCGTGCTGCCACCGCCATTGATACTGGCGACTGGATCGTGTTAAAACAAGATGATGTGGTAGCGTTTGTTGGTTATGATGAAACCGAGGCTGTTGCCCATGTGGTAAAATACCGCAAGGTAACGGCTAAAGGTAAAGAGCAATACCAGATCGTGCTGGATAAAACACCTTTTTACGCCGAAAGCGGTGGCCAGGTGGGCGATAAGGGCGAACTCGTTTTTCCGGATGGAGAGATCGTTTACGTAACCGATACCAAGAAAGAGAATGGCCTTACCGTTCATTTTACCGATACCTTGCCAGAGGGCATCAGCGATGCGTTAACCGCCATTGTTGAGCCTGCTTTACGCCATAGCAGCGAGAGCAACCACTCGGCCACACACTTACTGCACGCCGCGCTTAAACAAGTGTTAGGTACGCACGTAAACCAAAAAGGCTCTTTAGTTAATGCCGATTACCTGCGTTTCGATTTCTCGCATTTCGCTAAGGTGACCGACGAGGAAATAGCGCGGATAGAAGCGATAGTCAATGCCAAAATACGCGAGAACATCAACCTGAAAGAAGAACGTAACGTGCCGTATCAGCAAGCCTTAAACAGTGGTGTAACCGCACTGTTCGGCGAGAAGTATGGCGATCATGTACGCGTTATCACTTTTGATGATGATTTTAGTAAGGAGCTTTGCGGCGGTACGCACGTAAAAGCTACCGGGCAAATCGGTTTCTTTAAGATAACCAGCGAAAGCGCTGTGGCCGCCGGTGTACGCCGTATCGAGGCTATTACGGGTATAGCTGCCGAGAATTACATCAATGCGCAAAGTTTTCTGATCAACCAGTTGAAAGAGCTGCTTAAAAATCCGAAGGATATTACCAAAAGTATCGAGAGCCTGATCAGCGAAAATGCCGGACTTAAAAAAGAGCTTGAAAAAAGCGTGCTCGAAAAAGCTGCTGGTTTAAAAGATGATCTGGCTAAAACGGCCGAAAATATAAACGGCATCAACTTCATCGCCCAAAAAGTGGCGCTGCCAAATGCCGACGCGATCAAGAACCTGGCTTACAACCTGAAAGATATCGTCAGCGACCTGTTCCTGGTATTGGCTGCTGAAATTGACGGCAAGCCAAGCCTTACCGTGATGATAGCTGAAAACCTGGTGAAAGATAAAGGTCTGAACGCTGGCACTATTGTACGCGAACTGGCTAAGGAGATACAAGGCGGCGGCGGTGGTCAGCCATTTTATGCAACTGCCGGTGGTAAAGATGTTACCGGGATTGATAGGGCACTCCAAAAAGCGAAAAGTTTTGTAGCCTAACCTGGCACCGGTAAAATAGTAAAGGGTCAATTACCACAAGTAATTGACCCTTTTACAATTACAAAAAACTGATTTTACAGCAAACTTTCAATCGCCAAACGGTATGAATCCATTCCAAAACCGGCAATAACACCCTTGCAATTTTTAGCCAGCATGGATGAATGCCTGAAGTCCTCACGTTTATATACATTGCTGATGTGCACCTCAACCACCGGGGTGTTAATGCCCGCAATAGCATCACCTATGGCTACAGAGGTATGCGTGTAAGCTCCGGCGTTTATAACAATGCCGTCAAACGTAAAGCCTACTTCATGCAGTTTATTTATAATTTCGCCCTCTACATTGCTTTGGTAGTAGCTAATGGAAACATCCGGGTAGCGGGCTACCAGTTGTTCCAGGTAACTTTCAAAACTGGCATCGCCGTAAATTGATTTTTCGCGCACGCCAAGCAGGTTTAAATTGGGGCCGTTAATTATCTGTATATTCATGGTGCCCAAACTTAGGTATAAATTAATAAAAGTAAAATTACGGTGAACTGGCAGCAGGCAATAAAAAGTTTTCAGGCGTATTTAAAGCTCGAGCGTTCGTTGTCGGCAAACTCTGTTGAGGCCTACAGTCGTGATATTGATAAGCTGGCCCAGTTCTCGACAGTTGATCCTGGCAACATAATCCAGCCGAATAAAATAACCCTTGCTGATCTGCGCCGTTTCCTGGTATGGGTAAATGAGTTGGGTATGCTGCCCGCATCCCAGGCGCGTATACTGTCGGGCATTAAAGCATTCTACAAATATATGCTGATGGAGGACTTGATGGCCATCGACCCGTCCGAACTGCTTGAAGCACCTAAAATACAGCGTAAGTTGCCCGATACACTGAGTTACGATGAGATCAACCGCATCATATCCGTGATCGATCTGTCAAAACCGGAAGGCCCGCGAAACAAGGCTATACTGGAGGTACTATATAGCTGTGGGCTACGGGTGTCTGAGTTAACCGAACTCAAAATATCAAACTTATACCTCGATATTGAATTTATAAAAGTTACCGGTAAAGGGGATAAGGAGCGGCTGGTACCCATTGGTGGAGCCGCTATAAAAGCGCTCAAAATCTGGCTGGATGAAGTAAGGATTCATATCCATGTAAAGAAAGGGGAGGAGGACATGGTTTTTTTAAACCGCCGGGGCAGCAAGTTAAGCCGGGTATTTATTTTTATGATGCTAAAGGATCTGGCCATACTTGCCAGTATACATAAAAACATTAGTCCGCATACATTCAGGCATTCATTCGCTACTCATTTAGTTGAGGGCGGCGCGGATCTGCGTGCCGTTCAGGAAATGCTTGGCCATGAAAGCATTACAACGACAGAGATCTATACCCACCTTGATCGGGACTTTTTGCGGTCAACTATTAACCAATACCATCCAAGGCGATGATGTTCTATAAAGAATTAAAGAGAAATTAAACACAAAATAATATAAAAGGTTTTGTAGCCTTCATCCTGATAAGCCCTAAGAAAGCCAGTTTGTAACAATCGTTTAACTAAAATAAATTATTTAGGAGTAAAATCAACATCGAAATCATAATGCTAAAACAATTAAGTATTTGCATATTTTAATAAAATTATAAATTCTGATGCTCAAAATGTAACAATTGCAATACAAGCATAGGTTTAGTGTCATATTTTGAAAAGCGTATTTTTTTTGAAATAATATTTTGATAAACCGTTTTTGTTGATTTAATTTGTTGTACCGATTAAATAAACGTCACAATCACAAGTAAAACGTTCAAGCTTGTTAGGTTGACAATATATAGCTCTAATAAATAACCATTTTTTTAAACTTTCTAACCCGAAATCTATGCGTAAAATTTTTACTTTGCACATTCCTCTTATTGCTTGATTGCGTTAACTATTTGTTAATCAGCAATATGCCGCTACGCGGTTAATCATTTCTTTTATTTCAACAATCTAAAAATATCCATTAATATGCGATACTTATGGCTGTGCTTTGTGGTTTTTTCTGCAACCACTATTAAAGCATCAACAGGCTTGGCTAAGGGTAAAAGTGAGAGGATAGGCAAATTTGAACTATTTTTACAACAGGATACTGTTCGTAAAGATACCTCAGCAACAGACAGCTTATTAAAAGACAGTTTAGTTGGCATGCAACGCACGTTGTATAACCGCCGTACTGACAGTGTGAAGGTTAAGCCCGATGAACTAACCTTATTTCCTGCTATTTCTCTTCAACAATATTTGAAAGGCCAATATGCGGGCTTGTACATTCAGGAGCCATCCGGCGAACCGGGAACTGTACAAAATATGTTTATACGTGGTGCGGCAATGCCTTTGCTGTCTCGTAAGGAACTATATCAAACACAACCACTTATCGTGCTTGATGGCATCCCGCTCATCACTGAGCACCCGTTCGCGTTTGACCTGCAACAGTATGATTTTAACCGCCCCGGCCCGGCAACAAACGTTTTTGCCAATATCGATATGAATAATATCGCCTCGGTTGAAGTATTGTCAGACCTAGCCGCTTCGGCTGTATATGGTCCGCGTGCGGTAAACGGCGCTATTGTGCTTTCATCAAAAAGGCCGGGCAATGTTCGCAGCATCAGCTTTAACTCTTATATAGGCATGGTGCAGCGCCCATCGGTAACAACAATCAATGGTAAGTATGAAAATGCTTTCAGGCAGCGTTTTTATGACCTTTATACCACCAACGGCCGTTATTCAGATGACGAAAATTACCCGATCTACCTGAGCGATTCCTTAAACAATGTTTACAGCGGCCGTTCAGACTGGACCGACCTTTATTACCGCAATGCCTTGATACATGGTATTAACTTCGGTATTTCAGGCGGTACAGACCGTGCTAACTTCCGTTTCTCTTTAGGCAATACAAAAAGCCAGGGAGTTGCTGATAATACCGGCATTGACAGGTACAGCGCCATGTTTAACATCACCATGAAACCTATAAAATGGTTATTGTTCTCGGCTATGGTGAATGCTAACCGTTTAGAGCGCGACCGCAACCGTTATCTGCGCGACCGTTTTACACAGGTTAATTATTTCCCTGACCTGAGTGCACCGCTGCCTCCGAACAAGCAATACTATGCTGATTATATCAATCAGTATAATAAAGGTTTTGACGATAATAAAACCAACCTTATACAGGGTTACGCCCGTATTGGCATAGAGCTGGGTAAATTTAAATGGAACACAACATTTGGTGTTGATTATAACGAGGGTTACCGCGATGTGTTTTATGCACGTACCTTATTACAAGGTAGCAGCTACGCATCTAACTATTATGGCTTTAACCAGCGTTTAATGTTGGATAACAAAGGCACTTATGATTTAAAGATCGCTAAAACACAGGACCTGCATTTAGAGATCGGCCAGTCAATACAGTGGGACACTTATAAGTATACCAATGCGTATGCTTATAAAGGTGCCAATGATTACATCAAGATCAACCTTCTGGAGTCTGACCCGGGCAACGGTAATTATCTTAACCCGGTAGCCTTTCCTAAGGAGCTTACCTACCGTTTTCTGGATAAGACAGGCGATAACCTGATCTCATTTTATGGTAAGGCAGACTATACCATAAATGATAAATACATGTTTTCGGCAACCATGCGTACCGATGGTTCATCAAACGCGCAACCAACACACCGCTGGTTTTTCTCACCGGTGCTATCGGCTGCTTGGAGCATGAAAAATGAGTTTTTGCAGGATAACAATACTTTCAGTGATTTGATATTGCGTGCAAGCGTAGGCCGTATGGGTCGCCTTAACGCGTATGACAATTACGCGCAAGGGCCACAGTATACTGCTACAACAGGTTACACAGGCAATATTACCGTACCAGGTTACAACGCTATAGCGGTATTAACAAGGCCTTACTCTGCCGGTTGGATAGGATACGGTATTCCGTGGTCTTATTCAAACCAGATCAACGTAGGTGTTGATGCCGGTTTTTTTGCTGAGCGCTTACGCCTGTCAATAGATGTTTATTCAAAAACTGAAAAGAATCTGATCATTGGTATTCCTGATTTTGCTGAGTATGGTTATAAGCAAGCGCTTGAAAGCGGTATGTCAGTAAATAACCGTGGTGTTGACCTTACAATAAAAGCTGACATTATTAGGCAGAGCACATTTGGCTGGACTTCATCCCTTAACCTTAACCACAACAGCAATAAACTAAAAGCACTACCTCGCGGACTTAACGAACTGATAATCGGTAACCGTTTACTAAAAGTAGGGCAACCGTTTGATCAGTATTGGGTATTGCAAAATGAGGGTATTTACACCAATAACAGTGAAATACCAGTTGTTAACGGCCAGCCATTAAAATACAATGGTATTGCCTTGCAGCCGGGTGACCCTCGCTGGAGAGATATTAATGGCGATAACGCGATAGATAACAATGATAAAGTACTGGCAGGCCACTCATTGCCAACTATTGCAGGTGGTTTTGATAATAACCTGCGTTACGGTAGCTGGAACCTGAACCTGAACTTCTACTTTAATCTTGGCCGTAAGCTGATCAACCAGGAAATGGCTAACAGGTTTGATTTTGTAAACCACGAAGGTAATAGCAACATCAGTTCAGTTAAAGAGATCACTTTTTGGGAAAAACGCGGCGATTACTCAAAATATCCGCTTTATAACCCATGGAGCACGGTTATACCATATCGTACCGATCAGGATCTGTTTTTGGAGAACGCCTCTTTCCTGAAACTGCGCACCATTGCTTTAGGGTATGACCTTACCAAGCTGCTCAGCAAAAAGAATATCAAGGTAACCAGGATATATGTTTATGGCTCGGTACATAACGTGTTTACCATAACACCTTATACAGGCCAGGACCCTGAATTGGTTAGTTACGATGGTTTTGATACCGGTTACGGCCAGCCAATACCGCGTACCTATACGCTTGGTGTAAAAATGGATTTATAAACAGGATGTAAAGAAAATCTTAAAATCAATAATGAAAAAGATATTATACATAAGCCTGATGTTTTTAGTAGCTCTTGCCGGGTGTAACAAAATCCTTGATAAGGATTCGGTACGCGTGGTTGGCGAAAAGAACATGTGGAACAAACTGGAAGATGCACGTGCCGGTATAATGGGTGTTTACGCGCTTACCAGGGCAGCCCTGTCTGACAATAATGGACACTGGATATACGGTGATGTACGCACGGGCGAATTTATGAGCCCTAACCGCCAAGATTTAAAAGCGATAACTTCGAACCAGTTAAATGCCTCTTACCCAACAGTTGAAGCACTGTCAGACTGGACACGGTTTTACGCCATAATAAACTCTGCCAACATTTTTTTAGAGCGTATTGGCGAAATTAAAGCTGTTGACAGGCGCTACACCGAAAACAATATGGTGGTTGATATGGCGCAGGCCCGTTTACTAAGGGCATTCGCTTATTTTTACATGGTACGTATATGGGGCGATGTGCCTTTTATAGTAAGCTCACACGATGGTAAGTTTGAAAATAAACCCCGTGAAGCACAAGCGAAAATATTGGTTTGGGTTGAGCAGGAGTTACTTGCCGCGGCCAATGATCTGCCATTTATTTATAGTGGAAACGATGAGCAGCAGCCGGGCCAATACTATGGTGAAAATGATACCAGGTGGGGTGGGGCGCTGGCTACAAAAAATTCAGCTTATGCCATATTAGCCCATGTGGCCGCATGGCAGGGTAACTATGATGATGTAGCCACTTATGCAAAATTTGTTGAAGACAATTACGGCAAAAGCCGCATAGGTTATCAGTCAACCAATGATCTAACAAAGTCTGATGGATTTTTCTATAATAAAAATACCAGCCAGATGTTTGGTTTCAACTCTGATTGGGGGCATATAGATGGTTCAGTAACCGGCCATATCGAAGAGCTTACACTTGCTCAGCCGGTAGTTACCAAAAACGTACCTGACATATACATGCCAAAGGATACCATTATTAAAGTGTTTAACCTGACAAATGATGAGCGGTTTAGCCTTGATACACTCGGCCAGCCGAGAAGCGAAAGATACTTTACCAATTTTAATGGTAAGTACCCCATCTTCAGTAAGATCAAAGTTATACAAGGCGGTACTACTGATCCCAACTTCAGGTACTTTACCAGCGCGTTGATATTTACCCGCTTGGAAGATATTGTGTTGTTGCGTGCCGAAGCATTAGCCGTATTAGGCGATCGGAGTGGTGCGCTAACAGAAATTTCTAATATCGTATCTCGTCGTGGAGTTAATGAAATAACAATCAACGGAGAGATAATCGATTTTGTTTTTCAGGAACGGAGACGTGAATTGATGGGTGAGGGGCAGCGCTGGTATGATCTTGTTCGCTATAATAAGATCAAACAAAATAATCCTGAATTTATGCAGCTTATTGCTTCACAAGGTATTTACTGGCCGGTATCGCGCAAACTTATCTCTCAAAATAGTCAATTAACACAAAATCCTTACTGGAAATAAAATATACATATATGAATACTTTGAAAAGATATATGAAAGCTCCGGCACTGCTGTTTTGTGTAGCAGCAACGCTTTTTGCCTGTAGTAAAGATGGCGGGTATTATAATGCATCAAATAACGATCCGCAGTTTGCGGGCAATACTTACGAGTATTTAAAAAGCAAACCAGGCGTATATGATTCATTGATATCAGTGGTTGACCGCATGGGTTTAAAACAAACGCTTACTGATAGTAACGTTACTTTGTTTGCGGTAACCAACCCCAGCTTTCAATTAGCTATTACCAACCTTAATACGCTGCGCAGGCAAACCGATAAAGATCCGCTTTACCTGTCAAACATTGATGGTGTACACCTTGATACCATGGCTTCCTATTATATCATAAGAGGTAAGCTAACGTCAGACTCATTAACTCTGCAAGACGGGCTTGATCTATCGAGCGTACGTTTCGCGTTCCCGATGCATGGCAAACTAATCCGGAATTCAGCTTCGGGTAACGTAGGTGCCGGCCCCGTAGCAGTTGAATTCAGTAACACAAAACGCAGCAAGTTTGTGCGTAACTGGTCAACTACTACAACCGGCTCAAACAACATCATGACTAAGAATGGTGTAGTACATGTAGTTAGCCCTGACCATATTTTTGGGTTTGACGAGTTTGTTACCCGCCTCACATTCGTACCGCCTCCACCAAACCTGATGACGGAAATAGGCGGTAAGCTTACTGTATTGCGTGATAACAATGGCGGGCCTGACAATGGTGAAGGTTCAAAAAAAGTTATTGATGGAGATGACCATACCAAGTTCCTGGCTGAATTTCAAGGCCGTATATGGATGCAGTATGAACTTAAAGAGCCGGCAGTATCAGGCGTTTACACGCTTATATCAGCAAATGACTCACCTGACCGTGACCCGCGAGCCTGGACTTATGAAGGTTCAATGGACGGTAAAATATGGTTTGAGTTAGACAGGCGCAGCAATTTCTTTTTTGAAGATAGATATCAAACCAAGGTATTCAGATGCAGCAACACTGTCGCTTATAAATACTATCGCATAGATATTACCGAAATTAACGGTAGCGGCGCGTTTCAGTTAGCCGAATGGACAATTAACCGTGCAAATTAAGAGATGAGTTTAAAAAGATATAACATGATCCCTAACATGCATATAAAAAATAATAAGCAATTTATATTGTTACTGCTCACGCTTGTAACACTAAGCAGTTGCAAAAAAATATTTGACTTACCTGATGAGAAGGACTATTTAAGCTCAAATATTAATTACAACAACAAAGTTTTTGAACCAATAATGGGACGTAACAATTTGATGGGTGGTTTTAATGGAGATAACTCAACACAACCTATCAAGTTTGAGATTATCAATGCCCGTTACGGTGATGGCCGCCCGGTAACAGACATATTCCAGGTAAAGCCAACTTATGTTTGGACAAAGGCTTACAACGGCCTTGAAAAAAGCATTGAAGAGATTGAGTCAAAACGTAAACTTGAAGACCACCCGCTTTTTGAAGTTCGTAATTCAGGCGAATTTATTATGTGGGCATCAGCAACTAACGAGTTGGTAACTCCGCGTGCTGCTGATAGTACAAACTTTCCGCAAAACACCCGTTACTTTGATGTAAAAATCACTAATACAGGCGGTACTAAAACTATACGTGATTTGCAGGTACGCCCTTTCCGTGAGCGCCCTTATGAGCCTTCAGACGATTTCAATATTTATTCAGGAGGGCCGGCACCGTTTCCTAATTCACCTAATCCTAATAGCCGTAATTATATCCGCCCTTTTTTGGAAAATGTAATCGGCAGCCAAAAAGAGGAACCATTAAGAAGTGATGATGAACAAAAAGATGTAGTTGTGTACATACGCCCTTATACGGGTGGTAGTGGAAATTCAATTAGGTTCAAATTTTTGGATAAGGATTCAGTTGCCATTGATCCGGTAAAATTTAATGAAACCAGATGGAACAGGATAGTACACGGTTTTGATATGGAAAAAACCAATGAGTATGTAAAATATACCGTAGCCTACCCTATACCTTTGGTTGAAGTACCTACCAATTACGCTCCTGGTGGTAGCCGCGATCATGCCGAGTTTAGCTATTCCAGAATAGGCTTTGGTGGCGTACGTGTTATAGCAAAATTTGGTATTGACTTCGCCATTTATCAAAAGGGTGATTGGGAAGTTGTATTCCATTTTTTGAAAGAGAATCCAAAGTTTGAAGACGAATAAAAATCTATAAAGCCATCACAATGAGAATACTTAGACTATTTTATACCGTGCTTATAGTTTGCATAATATGCGGCACAAAAGTTTATTCGCAGCAAAAAAAGGTTGTAACAGTTAGTGGTACTGTAATAGATAAGGTAGCCAATATAGAGTTGCCCGGCGTTACAGTTGCTGCTGATGGAAAGGGGTTGATACAAACTGACGGTAAAGGTCGCTTTACCGTAAACGTACCCGAGAATGCCACACTTTCATTTTCGTTTATGGGTTATGCTACCCAAACTATAAAAGCCACCGCCGCATCAAAAAATGTGGTGATTAATATGAGTGAAGATAAAAAAGCCCTGAACGAGGTTATTATCGTTGCTTATCAAAAACGTTCAAAAGAAACGACTACAGGTGCTGCCGTTAATATTTCACCCAAGGATATACAGGACGTACCGGTTGCTAACTTTGAGCAATTGTTACAAGGTAAAGTTGCCGGCTTAAACGTTCAGAACAATACTGGTGCACCGGGTTTCCGTGGTTCGGTACAGGTACGTGGTTTATCAACCCTGAGTGTTCAGGGTAGCGGTAACGAATCATTCCTGCAGCCTACTTCACCGCTATATATTATAGATGGTGTACCGCTTGATGCTGATAAGGCTTCGGAGTTTGGTTTTCAAACCCAGGGTCCTGGTGTAAGCCCATTGTCATTGATTCCGGTTGAGGATATTGAGAACATACAGATCATGAAAGATGCTCAGGCTACCTCAATGTATGGTTCGCGTGGTGCTTATGGTGTAATTATCATCACCACCAAAAGAGGTAACTCAAAAGTACCACGTGTACGTTATACCTCAAACTTCTTTGTTGAGGCACCGCCAAAACTGCGTGAAACTTTGGGTGGTAATGCGGAACGCCAATCTAAAATACAGCAGATATTATCAAACGCGCGTACTGTTGAGCAGCTACAAAGATTAGGTTTAACCGACTTTTTGGCCGACAGTTTAAATGCATATTGGAATAATTCAACTGATTGGCAATCTGTATTTTATGCTACCACATACAATCAAAGCCACAACCTTGCGCTTGACGGTGGTGATCAGCGGTTTAATTACAAAGCTAACGTTGGTTACTACTCACAAAAAGGTGTAATTAAAAACACCGGGTTTGATCGCTACAACCTTAACATGAACATGGAGTTTAAACCGAACGATAAGTTTCGCTTCTTTGGTTCATTGTTTGGCTCGGTAGGTAACCAGGCAAAGGGAGACGGGGTAGGCTTACTGCAATCAGGTGTTGCCGCCAATGGGCAGGCATCAACCTTACTGCCGCCGCCATCCTTTTATTTATCATCAAACGCGGTAACCTCGGCATTACAAACGCAAAACAGCAACAGTTCGCGTAACCTGCGTACCAATGTTGATGGCAGATACGAATTTATACCGGGGCTTGCATTGTCATCAAGTATAAGTTATGATTATACATCAGATGCTGAAGCTACTTTTACTCCGGCAGCCGCCAACTCACAGTACGCCAAGGTTTATGATTTTGAAGGCCGCAATTTTACCTTGTATAACCGTAATGCTATTACTTATGCAAAAACCTTTGGAACCGATCATACCATATTTGTTAACACCTTTAATGAGATCTATAAACAAGGTGCCCAAAGCGGTATTATACGCCAGGAACGTACACCTAACGATCAGTTACAAGGCCCGATAGGTTATGATGCTTACTACTCGAGAGGTGGTGGTGTATTGTCAAATTACCGTAATGCTACCATCGCGTCATTCGCGGGGTCATTTACTTATGATTATCAGAAAAAGTATGTAGCTGAGTTTTCATACCGCCTGGATGGTACCTCGTCAAACGGCCTGGAAAATCCATACTCAAAAAACCCGGCGATTGGTTTGAGGTGGAACTTTAACAAGGAGAACTTTTTGAGCGACCTTTCTTGGTTAAGTTTTGGTAGCTTACGTTTAACCTGGGGGCAGAACATTGTACCAAGCGGATCATTGCAAAGCATTTATGGTGTTTATAACCTTAATGGCAACTTTAACAATAATCCAACTATCGGTATTAACTATGGCTTTATACCCAACCCATCTTTAAAGCCAACAACAACAACACAATACAACTTTGGTTTTGACCTGGGCTTTTTTCAGGAAAGGCTTACCTTAATGTTTGATACTTATTATAAACATGTTGATAATTTATTGTTTGACAGGAATTTAGCGAATACAACCGGTTTTAATACTTTAGCAAGTAATGATGTAGGTATAGCCAACTATGGTTATGAATTAATGATTACGGCCAGGCCGATATCTAAAAAGGACTTTAACTGGACCATATCAGTAAACGGTGCCATCAACCGCGATATGTTGTTAAAATTGCCGGTAGAGTATAATGGCCAGTACATCCGTTTTGATAACAGTGCCTATCGCCAGCATTTGGTATACCGCGTAGGTAAGAATACGCTTTCAAACTACCTGCGTATTAACGAAGGTGTTTATGCTTATGATACTGATGTACCTGTTGACCCTGTTACCGGTAAACGTTACCAAACTAACAACACCGCATTTGAAGGCGGCGACCCTAAATTTAAGGATGTTAACGGTGATTATATTCTTGATGACCGTGATTATGAAATTACCGGTAACTCACAACCTTTAATTACAGGCGGTTTATCAACCAGTGTTAACTATAAAAACTGGGGTTTGAATGTTTACGGCTCATTTACCGCAAAAAGAACCATATTAAACAACTCCCTGTCTGACCGTATGGCCATCATGCGCGATCCATTCTCATTACTGGCGGTTGTACCTCTATCAAACCTGAACATATGGCGTAATCCGGGTGATGTTACCAGATACCCTAACCCGTATGATTTTGCGAGGTTTGATCAAATTCAACCCCTAAGGCCGGATCAAACGCTATGGGCTGAAGAGGGAACATATTTCAAGTTAAACACGGTAACTGTATCATATATGTTCAACAAAAACGCTATCAGGAGATATGGTTTTAATAACCTGCGTGTGTACTTCTCAACAAATAACCTGGTAACGTTTTCAAGTTACTCAGGCCCTAACCCTGAGAACGTAACCTCATTAGGCCGTGATATATCAAACGGTTACCCTGTTGCACGTACCTACAACCTGGGCTTAAATCTTGAACTTAATACAGGCAAATAATTTAGCAGTCAATGAAAAAGATCAGTGTATTTGTTTTGATAATTGCAGGAAGCTTTTGTTTGCCTTCCTGTAAAAAATTCCTGAATATTCAGCCAATTGATAAGCTGACAGGTAATAACTTCTATCAATCAAAAGAAGACGTTATAGCTAATATTTACGACATGTCCCGTCGTTTTTTTGAAAAGATAAATGAAACCCATTTTATAGGCGCAACCGGCGAATATCGATCAGGCGAGGTCCTACATGAGGCTCAGGCTGATAACGGCCCTGCACGTGCCTATGTTGAAGTACTTGGCCGTAATGACCTTATTGGTTTATTAAGTGGTAACAAACCCTGGGATGGCTTTTATAATTTCGGCCGCATAACTGATTGGACAGGGTATTACCAGGTTATACAAAGTGCTAACATCCTGATAGAAAAATTAAACGAGGGGGTACCAGGAGTTAGTGCTACTGAAGCTAATCAGTTTAAGGCTGAAGCTGCATTTATACGCTCACTATCGTACTTTTTTATGGTAAGGTTATATGGTGATGTGGCTTATTATACTGATGCATTCCATTCTGAGCCAACAGGCCGTGAAAATATGGTATCAGTGCTTAACAAATGTATAGCTGACCTTAAAACTTACAAAGATTTTTTACCATGGGCTTATTCAGATCCTGCTTTAAAAGGTGTACGTGCCAGCCGCGGCAGTATTATCGCCCTGATCATGAATATGAATATGTGGAATGCAGGCTTTGATCGTGCCAATGCCACAAAATACTATCAGGAAACTGCTGACTTAGGCCGTGAGCTTGTAAAAAGTAATGCTTATAAATTATTACCTATTGAGCAATGGGCTACGGTGATAAAAGGCCGTTCAGATGAGAGCTTGTTTGAGTTTTACCGCAGTATTAACTACGGCGACCAAAACTCGGCAGTTGCGCCTTTTGGCGATATGTTTTTGCATTATCCATACAAACGTCCGGAGTATAATCACCGTGTGAGCTTTGCCTATTACCGTGGCGAGTATATGCAAAAACTCTATCCAGGATCTGATAAAAGGGCAGACGTGTGGTTTAATGAAGATATATTTGCCGATAACGGCAAATTTATGATGCTCAAGTTCGCTGCCAATTCATTCGCTAACGGCGAAGAAGATGCCAACCCTGATAATACCTTTCTGATATTCAGGTATGCCGGTGAAATATTGCTTTGTGCTGAGGCACTGGCTGAATTAGGTGAGACTACAGATGCTATAACCATGCTTAACATGGTCAGAAAAAGGGCTGAAGCACCTTTGTATACCTCAGGCGATGACCTGAAAGACTTTATATTTTTGGAACGTTCTCGTGAGTTAATGGGCGAGGGGCACCATTATTTTGATTTGGTACGTACCCGCCGTATCCTTAGCAGCCAATGGTCATACAATGTATTAACGCTCGATAAATTTAACCGGGGCGCATGGACATGGCCAATAAACAGCAACTCGCTGAATAACAATCCATTTATGACACTGAACTCTTATTGGGTAAACGGAGGTAATTAATAATTAGCATTAAAATGATAAAAAACATGAAAGCTATATTGATCGTTTGTGCCGGCCTGTTAATACTGCTTACCGGATGTAAACGCGACGAATATTATACAGATGGTGGTAAAGCCCAGGCTGATTATCCAGGTACAATGATGGATTACCTGGAGCAAAAGCCGGTACCGTTTGATACCATTGCGCAGATAGTAAAGCTTGCCGGTATGGAAGACACCTTTAGAAATGCCGACTTTACTTTTTTTGCACCTGATGATGATGTTGTAAAACGCACCATAGGATCTTTAACAAGCGGAAGGCTTAATGCTGACCTGTACACGTTAGGAAGAGATACCGTTAAAAAACTCTCAGACATTAGCCCTGTAGTGTGGCGTAAATTTTTAACACGCTACATGTTTGCAGGCATTAACCGATTAAAGGATTACCCGCAGATTGATCTTAATTTACTGAGCCAGTACCCGGGCCAGTTGTATTACAGTAACAGTAACGAAGTATTTAATATCGGCGTTATATATGGTGATGCCAACGGCGTAAGGTACATCGGTCCCAGAAAACTGAATATAATGTATATACCTGATATATCTAATCCTAATTCAACTTCATTGTCAACTAGCATATCATCTTCTGACATTAAACCTAAAAATGGGTTAGTACACACATTGGCTTATTCTGGTGAGTTTTTTGGATATAATTATGGTGAATTTTTTGATGACGTTTATTTTACCGGCTTAAATTCCTCAAGTAATTAACGGCAATTTGTATAATATGAAAAGAAATATCTACACAATCATATTCCTGATAGCTGCGATAGGCCTGCAAGGATGCCGCAAGGAAAATGTTATTTTAACTGATCCGTATGCAGATGGTAAGGAGCCACTTGGCATCAACCTTAACCGGAATACCGACCCGACTCCGGAAGCCGGAAACCCTGGTACCGAAGTTACTTTTAAAGTAACCGGACTGATGCCGTATAAGGATAAAGTACGCTTTTTGTTTAATGGCGAGCAGGCTGAAATAGTATCAATGAATGAAACTGAGATTAAGGTAAAAGTACCTGAATTCGGCAGTACGGGTGTTACATCTATAGCAATTGATGACCGTTTGGTGATTGGCCCGGAATTTAAGGTGAATGGTTTGATTAATTTCGATCCGTCGTTCAGGCCAACGAGGGGTACCAATGGCTCTGTAAACCAGGTGTACCCACTGGCTGACGGACGTAACCTGGTAATAGGTTCATTTAACAATTATGACAATAAAGGTATTATTGTACCTATAAACCGCATTGCCAGAGTATCCGGTGATGGTGAATACGATCGTAGTTTCCGTACAGGCAAAGCAGCAAACGGAACGTTATCAAGTGTTATTGAGATAAATAATAAATTTTATATCTCAGGTGGCTTTAGTGGTTACAATCAACGTACCGAAAACATCAGTAACATTACTGCCCTTACTAATACCGGCGCTGTTGACTCGGTAGGAATAAGAGTTTTCAAAAGGCCTGAACCAGGTGGTTCAGTAGATACGCTAAAATGGTTTCCTAAATTTAATGGCGGTACTAACAGTTTTATTGATAAAATATACAAGCATCAAAATAAAATATTGGCCGTAGGCAATTTCAGATACTACGTAAACCGTACTTATGGTAAACCTACTAAAGATTTTTCACGCGATAGTGTTATTATTGATAGTACTGAGATACGCCAGGTGCTGCGTTTTAACCTGGATGGCTCGCTCGACAAAACTTTCCGTTTCAATACCTCAACAAATAAAGGGAATGTATCTGCAAACGGACCGGTTAGTTCGTACATGCATACTGAGGGTGCTAATCTGGAAAAATTAGTATTATTTGGCCGTTTCAGCACCTTTGATGGTAAAAAAGCTGGCAGTATTGTGCGTTTAAATGTAGATGGCAGTATTGATGAGTCATTCCAAACCGGTATAGGTGTTGATAATACCATATCATCGCTAACCTATAACAGTGTTACCAAAAAATACCTGATCTCGGGCATATTCCGTAGTTATAACGGTAAATCTGTATTTGGTATAGCGCTGCTGAATGAAAACGGAACACTTGATGAAACATTCACTCCTAAAACATTTGATAATTATATAAGCTTTTCACGGCAGTTAAATGATGGCTTGATCGTGATAACGGGAGGATTTAAAAAATACAACAATGTTACCCGTAATGGTTTCGCGGTGCTAACACCTACCGGCGAACTGGCTAAAGGTTATAATGCCACAGGCCCATTCCGTGGCAGTGTTAACGATATTGTTGAAACACAATCAGCCGATGGCAAGCGGGCTTTATTAATTATGGGCAGCTTCTACAAGTTTGACAATGAAGACAAAAACAATATCATTAGGGTAACTATTGAATAACACCAAATTATAATATACCAAACAGATGAGGAATATGAAAAAAATAAAAGCGGTAGCATTACTGTTCATCTGCGCCTTGTTAACCGCGGCAATAGTATCCTGTAATAAGGATTTTGCCCGGGTACTGCCAGATAAAGAGTATAATGATTCGGTGAATGTATTATACGGTAAGCGCAAAGTGCTATACCTTATAGTTGATGGTGCCCGTGGCGCATCAGTAAGTTCAGCTAATGTGCCAAACATAAAAGCGTTATTACCCAAATCTATTTATAGCTGGGTAGGTTTGAATGATCCGGCATCAAAATCAGATGTGCGCAACTGGGCTGATATGCTTACCGGTGTAAAAAGTGATAAGCATGGCGTAGTAAGTAATGATTTGGAAGGTAATAACCTGGAACGTTACAAGCTGGTGTTTGAAAATATTAAATCAATTGATCCAACCATTAAAGTAGCCACGTTTTCAGCATCAAACCTTTTTAAAACAAAGCTTACGGCAGGTGCCGACATTAGTGAGGCATTTAGTACTGACGCGGATGTGAAAACGGCGGTTGTAAACAACCTGCAAACGGATACATCATCATTAGTTGTGGGGCATTTTAATGATATTGATGAAGCCGGTGCACAATATGGGTACGATAATTCCTTCCCTCAATATAAAGCCGCTATTGAAACTTTTGATGGTTATGTTGGCGAAATTGTAAACGCGGTAAAAAGCCGTGAAAACTACGCCAATGAGGATTGGATGATTATTATCGCTTCAAGCGGTGGCGGCGAATTCGCCATACCTGCTAATCAAAATGATAATACCGTATTCAGCAATACTTCGGCTAATACCTTTACAATTTATAGTGCTTTAAAATATAACACACGCATTATAACCAAGCCCTTTACCGGTAACCGTTACCTGGGCCGCACGGTTAGGATGACAGGAGAATCGGTACGTGCTGAAATTGATACAGCCGATGTATTTAACGTTGGTGGTGATACGTCAAAGTTTACCATCGAACTTAAAGTAAAAAAGAATGCTGAGAAATTTAACTGGCCGAGTATTTTAGGTAAAAGACGCGAGTGGTCAAGCGGGCACCCTTCAGTAGGTTGGGTAATTTACCTTGAAGAAAAATACTGGTATTTTGAACTGCGCGGTGTTAAGGATATCAATGGTGATTACAGGCAATGCCGTGGCCGCGACTTGGAGCCGGGGCAATGGAAAAACTTATCTGTAAAAAGTGAGATACGAGCCGGCCGTCGTTACATACGCACCTATACTAATGGCCAGTTTGATAATGAGATAGACATTACCGATGCCGGTAGTTTAGATAATAACGATAAGCTGAAACTTGGTTACCTTAACGGTACAGGCCATGGATCACCTGATGTTTATTTAAGTGATGTACGTTTCTTTAAAACATCTGTACCGGATGCTACCATTGCTGAGTACGCATGCCAAACCAATATTGACGAAGGCCACCCTTACTATAGTTTTTTAGTGGGTTACTGGCCGGGTACTGATGGGCAAGGTGGTTTAATCAGAGATTTTGGCCCGCAGGCACGTGATTTTAAACTGATAGGCGACTATAAATGGGAAGATTTTAATGATCTGATCTGTCCGCCGGATGCAGCTACACTCGCGCAGTATGTGCCGCAAACCTCAGATATCCCATCGCAGATATTTAACTGGTTCAGAATAGCAAGCCGCCAAAGCTGGAATTTGGATGGCCGTGTGTGGATAGATCAATAAACAGAATTGTAGAGAGATAGCTAAATATAACCATTATGAGAAAAGTTATATACGCCCTTACGGCATTATGCCTGGCCGGGGTAATTATTGCATCGTGCAGTAAAAGTAAACTGGATAATGTTGACCCGTTGAGTAACGAGCAGCGTAGTGTATCTGGCGAAGGCATTATTGCCAGTGGTGTGGTTGCCGATAACGAGTCGGTACGGGTTCCATTTAAAATAACCCTTAATGCACCTGCAACAAAGGCATTTCAGGTTGGCATAACATTAAACACCGATACTATTGTTAAGTTAATTAATGATAGTACATTAAAAAACACCGTTGCGATGCCAAGCGGGGCTGTTGATTATCCTAACGTAGTTAATGTGCCTTATGGGGCTACCACTGCCGAAGGCGTGGCGGTAGTACGTTTAAATGTGCTCGAAAAAAACTTTGGTAAAGATGTTGCCTTTGCTTTTAGGCTTAACTCACCAGGTAAGGGCAATCAGATAAGCAACAAAAATTCAAACATTATGGTGATTATGGATAGTGATGCCTTGATAAAAGAAAGCGATATCCATTACATCTCCATACAAAACGGCGGCGGTATATTGGATGTTGATTTTAATAAAAACTATAGCAAGATATGGCCGGGTGGTATAACCATACCTATCCCTATCAACCTGGCAGGTAAACCTGCCGGTGCCTTTAATGTTAAAATTGAGCTTGATAATGATTCGTTAGCTACCTTGATTGCTAATAAAGTATTACCCGCTAATACTATCGCTTTAAAGCCCGAACAATTCACTTTAGATACCAACATCCGTATTATAACAGGTTCAAGCGGTGCCGTAGCCCGTTTGGCAATTGGCTGGCCGGTTTTTGATGCCAATATTATACCTAATAAACGTTTTGGTTTCGTGCTTAAAATTACCGATCCGACCAAGCACCTGCTTAGCCCTACAAAAAGCAGCATAGTTGTACTGGTACAACCTACGGTAAACCTTGATAATAACTCTTACATAACCGGTAATGGTACAGGCCTTAAAGCCGAATATTTTTCTGATTATCAATTTTTAGACCAGGATGGACGAAAACCAACTTTGGTTAGGATAGAAGAAAATATTAACTGGACTGGTGATGGCCCTTGGCAGTCAGCAACACCGGGTATAAGCCGTGATAACTTTTCGACCCGCTGGACCGGTGAGTTTTTAGCACCTGTACGCGGCGAGTACAGATTTTTCCAAACCGAGTGGGATGACGGAGCCCGCTTATTTATCGATGGCAAAACCATTGTTAATGATTTTACCGACAGGTGGGATATACCTGAACGCAACGGCACCATTGTACTTGAACGTGGTAAGCGTTATAAAATAGAGGTTCATCACCGCGAAAATGTTGGTGGACAACGTGCTATATTATCTTACGAAGTAAAAGATGTAATCAGCAGGCGTGTTGTACCTATGAGCCAGTTATTTCCGGCACCATTAAATTAAATTATCAGATAATGAATATGAAACATATTTTTAAAATTTCATCAGCCATTGTACTGGTAGCTATGCTGTCTGTTGGCTGTAAAAAGGAGAAAGAAGTAGCCGTAGTAGAGGTTGAAGAGCCTAAGCCAACAGTTGATTTTACATCCGTTGCACCTGATACAATTGAATACAAAACATTTAAATTTACCAGTACTGCAACCAACTATAAAGAATTACTTTGGAATTTTGGTGACGACAGTACATCTACGGAGGCTTCACCAATACATACCTATGTATTTGACGGTGATTACCGTGTCAATCTCACTGTTCGTAATTCCCAGGGTTTTTCAGCAAGCAAAGAGATAATACTTAAAGTAAACGATCCAAATTTTGACCCAAAGAAAATTGGACCGAATTACTTTAAAACTATTGGAGGTAAACTTAAAGTATCAAGAGATAACCAGGGAGGTGCCGAAGGAGACGAAGGTTCTCTTAAATTGTTAGATGAAAATCCGGATACGAAATTCTTACAATCAGGCTTTGCCGGAGATTTAGTTATGACATTTGAGTTAGATACACCAGCCCTTGCAGGCGCTTATTCAATGACATCCGCTAATGATGCTGATGACCGTGATCCTAAAGTATGGACTGTACAGGGCTCAGAGGATGGCATCAAGTGGATAACACTAACATCTGCCACCGCCACTGATGACCCTAACAGTACAGGGTACAAATATAAATTTACTGGCCGAAAACAAAGGAAGTTCTGGCATTTCAATAACAATGTTGCTTATAAATTTTACAGGATAAGCATTAAATCTAACTGGGGAAGCAGGGATTTTCAGTTAGCCGAATGGACTATTAATCAAAAACAGCCTGATAAATAATATTTACTACTTAAATCCTTCACAAAAAAGCCGCTTAACAAAATTAAGCGGCTTTTGAATTTCTAAATATAACGCTACTTATTGCCCGCGCTGGTTAGCAGGTTTACCTCTTCATCTGATAATTTAAGTTGAGCGGCTTTAGCTATATCATCCAGTTGCTTAACGCTTGTAGCGCTGGCAATAGGGGCGGTTATACCCTGTTGGGCAATCAGCCAGGCTACGGATACCGTAGCTACCGGTACGTTATGATTTTGGGCGACCTCATCCAAAGCGGCTAATATTCCGAATCCTTTATCATTCAGATATTTTTTGATACCACCGCCACGCTGGCTTTTATTAAGGTCAGCTTCTGAACGGTATTTGCCGGTTAAAAAACCGCTCGCGAGTGAATAGTAGGTGATAACACCTAAGTTTTTTTCGAGGCATAGCGGTTTAAGCCCGGCCTCAAAACCTTCACGGTCATACAAATTGTATTCAGGTTGTAAGGATTGGTAAGCGGCCAGGCCATTCTCCTCGCTTACTTTAATAGCCTCGGCAAGGCGGCCGGCAGTAAAGTTTGAGGCACCAATGGCGCGAACTTTTCCATCCTTAATTAATTGATCAAAAGCATGCATAGTTTCTGCAAGCGGTGTATCCTTGTCATCATCATGCGATTGATAAAGATCAATATAATCAGTTTGTAAACGTTTGAGCGATGCTTCAACGGCACTATTGATATAGGCTTTTGAAAGGCCTTTTAATCCATCACCCATGGGTTTGCCCACTTTAGTGGCCAGCACAATTTTATCGCGTTTGCCCGATTTTTTAAGCCAGTTACCAATGGTGATCTCTGATTCGCCGCCTTTGTTACCCGGCACCCAATAGGAGTATACATCGGCTGTATCAACCAGGTTAAAGCCTTTGTCAACAAAGGCATCCAATAATTCAAAGGATGTTTTTTCATCGGCTGTCCAGCCAAACACATTGCCACCAAAAGCGAATGGTTTTACCAGTAAGCCCGAGTTTCCAATTTCTCTATCTTCCATTACAATGTTTGATTAGGGGTGTCTATTTGTTCTGCCAGTTCATCAACCCAGCCCGAAAAATAAGGTTCGCTGCCTGCCACACGTTCCCAGCGGCCATCTTCATTACGGGCAATTATTAATTCTAATGTGCCATCAATTGAGCGAAAAATATATCCTTCGCCATTGCCTGCCTGTACTACCGAGCTAACTATACCATCAATAGGCCCGTCAGATCCTGTTAATATTGCTTCTGTTTCTTCACTCATGATTTTTATTTTTAAATAATAATGATGTAAAATAAACGCTGTTAGTTTAATTATTAACTTAATAACGCTTTAACCAAAACCATTAAACAAAATGCATTGTTTGCATTTAATACATCTATGTGAATTATGAGGAAAAAGACTAATTATTTCCAGGTTGCCCAAAACGTGTGGGGAATGAAGATAACCTTCGTAAATATTTATATGATTGCGAACAGGAGAGGGGCAGGTAAAGGTTGGGTACTTGTTGATGCCGGTTTACGCGGTACCGCGAAACGTATTATCGCTATGGCCGAAAGTATTTTCGGGCCGGGTACCAAGCCTGCCGCTATTGTACTTACCCACGGGCACTTTGATCATGTTGGCGCTTTAGAAGAATTGTTAAAGGTTTGGGATGTACCGGTATATGCTCATCCGCTTGAGTTACCATATCTTAACGGTCAATCATCCTATCCACCTGCCGACCCAAGTGTTGGCGGAGGCTTAATGAGTTTAATATCTTTTGCTTATCCTCTTCAACCGTTAAATTTAGGCAACCGTGTTATACCTATTGATAAATACGAAGGTATACCTGAGTTACCGGAATGGAAAGTGATCCATACACCGGGGCACACGCCGGGGCACATATCATTATTTTTACCGTTAAATACCACCTTGATTGCCGGCGACGCGTTTACCACTACACAAAACGAATCGGTTATAAACGCCCTCAATTTCAACAAAAAGCTGTCAGGCCCGCCAAAATACTTAACCACTGATTGGCATGCCGCCGAAAAATCGGTACGTAAACTTGCCGCCCTACAGCCACGTATTGTTGGCACCGGGCATGGTTTTGTAATGCGCGGTAATGAATTGCAAACCTCGCTTAATTACCTGGCTAATAACTTCAGAGAGCTGGCCGTACCAAAACAGGGCCGGTATGTTAGGCGTGCCGCCATGGCTGATGAAACGGGCGTAAAGTATGTTCCATCATACACCGAAACGGCTAATTTTAAATTAAAGGCAGCAACATTAGCATTAGGCGCGGCTGCTGTGGCATTTATAGTAACCAAAGCCATAGCTAAAAGATAGTATATTTACCGGGTGGGAAATATTGTACCCGACAAACAGGTTTTAATTGATGCCGTAACCTTTAAAATGCCCTTTGGTAAATATAAAGGCACGTTACTATGTGATTTGCCGGTTTATTACCTGGAGTGGATGCATAGCAAAGGTTTCCCGCCGGGTAAACTGGGCATGCTGCTTTCAACCGTGTTTGAAATAAAAACTAATGGCATAACACCTGTTTTAATGCAGATAAAAGCTTATGTTGAGCAACAAAAAAAGCGATAGATAATAAAATCTATCGCTTTTTTGTTGGATCAGCTTAGGTTTATTCCCCCCGCTTCAGTCCGTATTTTTCTATCTTACTATATAAGTGACTGCGTTGTATATCAATATCATCCGCTGTTTTTGATACGTTCCAGTTATTTTTTTCCAACTTGAATTTAATAAATTCGCGTTCGGCAAAATCTTTGTATTCCTGGAAGTTTTTGAACTGGTTAAAGTCTGTTTGTGGTGCCGCGGCTTGCGCGCCATTTGCAGGGGTAGCCGGTGCAGATGGGTTAGCGAATGAGCGTACATCATTATCGGTGATCATTTTATCACTCATGATAATAAGGCGTTCAACCATATTGCGCAGTTCGCGTATATTACCTGTCCACGGTAAAGCCTTTAAGGCTTCAAGCGCGCTATCAGATATCCGTTTTGTCGGCATACCATATTCGCCGCAAATTTCATCCAGAAAGCTTTGGGTAAGCAGGGGGATATCATCTTTACGGTCAGCCAGTGGCGGCACGTGTATCAATATAACGCTAAGGCGGTGGTACAAGTCCATACGGAAATTACCGGCTTCGATTTCTTTCAACAGGTCTTTGTTGGTTGCCGCGATAACACGTACATCTACGTCGATCTCTTTCTCGCCGCCTACACGGGTTATTTTGCTTTCCTGCAAGGCACGCAATACTTTAGCTTGTGCCGAGTGGCTCATGTCGCCGATCTCATCCAAAAATAAAGTACCGCCGCTGGCCGATTCAAATTTACCTATACGTTGTTTAATAGCTGAAGTAAATGATCCCTTTTCGTGACCAAACAACTCACTCTCAATTAATTCTGATGGAATTGCCGCGCAGTTTACTTCTATTAACGGCGCGTTTGCACGATTTGATTTTTCGTGCAGCCAGCGCGCAACAAGTTCTTTACCGCTACCATTGGCACCGGTAACCAGTACACGGGCATCGGTAGGGCCAACACGTTCAATGGTTTCCTTGATCTTATTAATGCCCTGCGACTCACCAAGGATCGGCCTGACCTTTGAAACTTTGCGTTTTAAGGTTTTGGTTTCAACAACCAGGCTGCCACGGTCAAGCGCGTTACGTACGGTGATAAGCAGCCGGTTTAGATCAGGTGGTTTTGATATAAAATCGAACGCGCCTTTTTTGCTGGCTTCAACCGCGGTTTCAACGGTACCATGGCCGGATATCATGATAAATGGCAGGTCAGGCTTAATGCTCAGGCCTTCCTGTAATACCTCCATGCCATCCATGCGGTTCATTTTAATATCGCATAGTACAAGGTCGTAATCGTTGTTTTGGATCAGTGATAGCCCATCAATCCCGTTATCTACATCCTCAACCTGATAATCTTCATATTCCAGAATTTCGCGCAAAGTGCTGCGGATCGCCCGCTCGTCGTCAATTATTAAAATTTTAGCCATGTGTAATTAGTTCGATAACTATCCGATATTATGAAGTGTGGACTCAATAGAATTTGTATACTAATATATGTATACAAAAATAAACACTTTAGGTTTTTTGAAAAAATAAAAAACCCTGTTGTGTATACACAACAGGGTGATTATCAGCAGCAAAATTATAAGCCGGGTTCTGTTACCATAATTGCTTATGGTTTCTATCATTTATCTGGGCCTGTCATCGCTAACAAGCTCGTAAGCAACCTACCCATCCTGACGGCCGGCCCTAAGACCGGCACGGAAGCGAGCAACTTCACTGATCAGGACCTATTTGGTCTTTCAACTCCTGAGGTTTACCGCGATCCCGGTTACCCGGAAAAGCCGTGAGCTCTTACCTCACGTTTTCACCCTTACCTTTGCAGGCGGTATATTTTCTGTGGCACTTGCTGTCGCCGGCTGCCGGCGCCTTCCCGTTAGGAAGCAGGATGCTCTGCGTTGCCCGGACTTTCCTCCCCGCTAAAAGCGAAGCGATAGAACGTTTTGCAGGTGTAAAGATAGGGTTTTAGTTTGGTTCGTAGTTCATAGATGATGGTTCATGAGTTGTAAAATCAAACCGATAAACCCTATTTCGATGTACCATTAGCTATGATCCATAATCAAAAAATTATTCACACACCTTCAAATCCTTCTCAACCTGCTCTACGCTGATCAAGCCATTTTTATTGCCGAATGAATTGCCCAGGTAGGTAGTAACCTCAGCTATTTCAATAGGGGAAAGGCCGGATGGGGGCATTTTGTTATCATACATTTTGCCGGATACGCTGATAAAACCACTCATGCCGTTTTGTATGATGCAGGCTAACTTATTTTTGTTTTTGCTGATGTAAGCGGTATCGGTAAGTGGCGGTATCAAAGCCGAAAGGCCTTCACCTTTGGTGCCATGGCAGTTCTGGCAGTTTTGCTGGTAAAGCAGCTTACCGCTGGTATAGTAGCGGGTATATTCTATTTGACTCTCGTTTTGGCATGATACAGCTATGGTTAATATAACCATTAAGCCCGAAAGAATTATACCGGCTTTTTTCATTTGCCTTGCTGTTCAGGGTCGGCACGCAGGGTTTTAATATCTTTAATCAATTTGGCAACTTCCTTTTCATCAGTGCCGATATATGATCCGCGAATGCGTTTTTGTTTATCAATCAGGATGAAATAACCATCGTGAATAAATTTTTCTTTGGCATCCTCGCGCGGTGTAGTTACTAAGTAGCTTCTTGCTAAATTATAAGTTTGCTCTTTTTGCCCTTGCACCAGCCACCATGTATTGCCGGTTATATCAAGCGCGTCGGCATATTTTTTCAGCACGGGTACGCTGTCATATTTAGGATCGATGGTAAACGAAAGAATACTTACATCACCGGCATCTTTAAACGCTTTGTATACGTTAAGCATATTACGATGCATCACCGGGCATATAGAAGGGCAGGTGGTAAAGAAAAAATCGGCCACGTAAATTTTACCATCCAGGCTTTTATCCGTAATGCTATCACCATATTGATTTACGAAGCTGAATGAGGGTATGGTATGGTAAACCGTATCAGTTTGTTGCTGCCCGTTAACCGTTTTGGTTACTGCCTCGCGTTCGCCATATATAGGTAGTTTTTTATCGCCGGAATTATTGAACTTGCACGAGCTTAGTGCAACTATCGCTATTAAGGGTATAAATAAATACTTCATTATTATTTATGGGTTAATAAAAACTGCCAGGATGCTTTAATGGCTTTTTTAGTTACTGAATCCACTTCCGCGATCTTTATTTTTTGGCCTGCCAGGTATTTTATCGCTTCATCATGTGTTTTTTTGGAATAGTCCGGCTCAAATTTATGCATCCAATCGCCCATGGCTTCATCGGCATTTTCAAGTTGTTTGCTCAACAGCGAAGCCGAATCTTTAACCGCTGGCATAGTACTTACCTTGGCCATACTGTCCAGCTTGGTTCTGTTCTCCATAATCATACTCTCGTAATTCATTACTTCGTTATGGATATCCATCACCTCATTAAACAATATTTTCTCCTGCGCTTTATTTTTCTCAGCATCGGTGCATCCTACACCTAAAAAAACAGGCATCAGCAAATAAATAATCTTTTTCATCATAAATAAGTTAAGCAAATATAGGCAACTTATTCTCTGATAAAAGCAATGTAATCTGTAGTTGGTAGCTCAATTATCCCGGTGCTTTTTAATAGCTGGCCTATTTGCGCCCGGTGATGGGTGCCATGGTTTACAACATGCGTTATAATATTGAACAGGCTATCCGCATAAGGTACGCCTTTAGTGGTTTTGTAATGAATAACCTCATCCCACTGATCGTCTTTTATGTTGGAGAGAAATACCGTCCAATCATCATGGTTTTGGTTAAGGGTAGGGCCAAACATCATAGGTTTCCAGCCGGGCCAGATTTGCAGGTCGGGTGAATTATCAAACCCTTTGCAGCGGTTTAACCAGCTTTGTTGTGTAACCAGCAGGTGTGCCATTATTTTTATAGCATGTTGCGGCGCGGCCGGCCGGATGAGCATATCATTGAACAACTGGTTGCAATGATAATCATAGTCAAAAAGAGTTATAAAGTGCTTTTTTAAATTTGGCATAACACAAATGTACTTCACACATAATGCTGTAATAGCCTTCATAATGTCAGTATTACCTAATTAACAATCTGATAACAACAATTGTACAGTAATTTGACAATACAAAAGTAGATTTACTAAACCAAAGCGAACTACTTATGAAAACTTTAAAATTCATCAGCTATCTGTTTGGCCATCTGCGCGAATGGATGGTAATTAAAAGCATGCGTTCATCCTTTATCCATTAATGTATTATAAATTGCTTTGTAAATACAATTTAAATACACATTTTGAGCTGCGTTTTAGCTCAAATTAATGGAAGTATCTGCCTCAAATTCTAAACTGCTCCGGCAATCATTTGGTGATGATTTTGCATGGGGGGTGTCAACCGCCGCTTTTCAAACTGAGGGCTCCTGCGCTCATGATGGAAAGGGTGAGTCTATCTGGGATAATTTTACAGCCCGGAAAGGCAAGATATTAAATGGCGACCATGCCCAAACCGCCTGCGATTTCTACAATTCTTACAAACAGGATATTGACCTAATCAAGCAACTCAACATCCCCAATTTTCGTTTTTCTATCGCCTGGACCCGAATATTACCCGATGGTATCGGCCAGGTTAATCAGCAGGGGATCGACCATTACAACCGGGTTATTGATTATTGCCTGGAAATAGGTATTGAACCCTGGATCACCCTGTATCATTGGGATTTACCCCAAGCGCTTGAAAATAAAGGCGGCTGGACTAACCGTGACGTGGTAACCTGGTTTAGCGAGTATGTTAGCATTTGCGCTAATGCTTTTGGCAAGCGTGTAAAAAACTGGATGGTAATGAACGAGCCTGCCGTGTTTACCGGCGCAGGCTATTTCCTTGGAATTCATGCACCCGGCCGTACCGGGTTGAGTAACTTTTTACCGGCAATCCATCATTCCGTACTAAGCATAGTTGCAGGCGCGAAAATTTTGCGGGAATTATGCCCGGGTATAAATTTAGGCACTACATTTTCCTGTTCGCATATTGAGCCTTATTCAGTTCATCCGCGTAACGTTAACGCTGCCAAACGTGCCGATGCGCTGATTAACCGCTTGTTTATTGAACCTATACTTGGATTAGGGTACCCGATGGATGATTTACCGGTACTGAAAAAACTGAAAAAATACTTTCATCTGGGTGATGAGGATAGATTGAGCTTTGATTTTGATTTTATCGGTATTCAGAATTATACCCGCGAGATTGTTAAGTATTCGTTTTTTACGCCGTATTTAAGTGCAAAGTTAGTTAAAGCTGAAAACAGGGGAGTACCCTTAACTGATATGCGGTGGGAGGTATACCCGCCTGCTATATACGAGGTGGTTAAAAAGTTTAATGCCTACAAGCAGATCAAAAAGCTAATAATTACCGAAAATGGGGCGGCGTTTCCGGACAGGGTTGAAAATAATACTGTAAATGACACTAAGCGGGTAGCGTATCTGCAAACGCATTTACAGCAACTTTTAAAAGCTAAAAATGAAGGCTATAAAGTTGATGGTTACTTTGTTTGGACGTTGACCGACAATTTTGAATGGGCCGAGGGTTATCATCCGCGTTTTGGATTGATCTATATTGATTTTGCCACCCAAAAGCGTATCATCAAATCATCCGGTAAGTGGTATGCTGATTTTTTAAAAGATATCGTTTAGCAGTTCTTCGGAATTCTTACAAAAAAAACAGTACCTGCTGGTTTGGCTTCTTCAAACCAGATTTCGCCATTGTGTTTTTCGATAATCTGCCTGCAAATGGACAGGCCTAAACCCGATGATGCCTCGCCGGAGGTACCTTGCCTTTTTGCATCGGTAAAAGGGTTGAAAATATGGTATTTTAAATTATCAGGAATGCCAATGCCTTCATCCTGAACACTTATTAATACATGATTTTCCAAGGCGGAAACCGTGATTTTTATTGTTTTATTATTCCCGGTGAATTTAATGGCATTGCTGATGATATTGGTAACAACACGTGTAATTTGCGCCCTGTTTATCAAGGCCTTAGCTTCATTAATACTTGGTTCAAAAAATAATTGTTGTTCTTTTTCTAAAGCCTGGTATTTAAGGGTGTTTATCGATTCGCTTAAAATATGATTGATATTGGCTACCTGAGTGGCGTTCTCCTGAGAATCAAGGTTAGCGGAATAAATAACATCCTGGGTAAACTCCAGCGAACTGGCTGTGATGTTGCGTATATGGTTAATGTATTCTTTGATCTCGTCAGTAAGTTGGCCGCGCCGCAATATCAGTTCTGTAAGCGAAAAGATAGTAGATAATGGGTTTTTAAGATCATGCGCTATGGCATATAGTGTTTTGCTGCGGTCTAAAGCTTCCAACTGCTCTGCTGCCTGTTTTGATCCTTTAATAATTTGAGGAGTCGCGGATAAATTACCATCATTGTGGCCCCTGGTGTGCTCAAAGTTATTCCCGGTCTTGTTTAAAGCCGACAACGGATTGATGAAATTAGAATCCATAGAGATCCAAGGGGTTCAAATTGTTTTTAAACGGATACTTTAATTTAGCGTATACGTTAAACCTGTAACCAAAGTTTAACCAACGTTAACTAAACGTATTGTTTTCAGATAAATTTTAGGCTACAACCTTAGAATTTAACAATTTGATATAAAAGGTGGTACCACATTCTTCATTGCTTTCAAACCAGATGCTTCCGTTATGCTTTTCAACTATTTGTTTGCAGATGGATAAGCCTAACCCGAATGATTTTTCGCCACCGGTTCCTGGCCGTTTGGCATCGGTAAACATATTGAATATCTGATTTTTTAGTTTATCGGGAATGCCGATGCCACGGTCATTAACCGATATTTTTACACCTTCACTATCTTCAATAACCCTAACATTAATAGTTGAACCGAACAGGCTGAACTTAATGGCGTTGCTGATAAGGTTACTGATAACGCGCCATATTTTTTCGCGGCTGATGTATAGCTCTTTATCATGCATGAGCAATTCCATGGTGATGTCCTGCTTTTTTTCGGCTGCTTTAAAACGCAGTAGTTCCACACTATTACTTACCAGCGCGTTAATTTCAACTTGCTCCATTTTAAGCGGGGCGCTGGTGTTGTTTGCAATTTCCATAATCTCGTTAATCAGTTCTAACGAGTTATAGGAGGTTTCTTTTATCAATTTGACCAGATCCTGCTGCTCCGGGGTAAGGTTGCCATCATCAATCATGGCCGTAGTTAATGATGCAATGCCGCCAAGCGGGTTTCGCAGGTCATGCGCCACGGTGCGTAATATCCTATCCTTTTCACGGCTGTTGATATTTAGTTCAGTAAGTGCATTGGCAAGCACCTGGTTTTGCTCATTGATCTGCTCGTTGAGCTTATTAACTACCCGGTACTCGTTGCGGGAGCGTTTCCAGTTTCTATAAGTTAAAAATATAATCAGCAATAATAAAGCACCGGCACCAAATGCAACTATGAGGTAAACGCGTTGTAAATTATTGTTATTACTAAGCAGGGTTATTTTACGTTCATTTTCATAACTTACAACTTGTTTGGTAATATCACTGGCTATAAGTTCGCTGAGTTTTTTATTGATGGAATCCTTTTTAACATCATAAGCCTGCAGGTGCATTGATGCCTTTTCAAATTGCTTTTGCTTTAAGTAATACTGCGCAATTAAATGGTTCCATTCGGCAACGGCTTCTTCATTTTTTAAAGTATCAAATTGCGATTGTATCGTATTTAAAACCGCTTTAAGCGAATCAATGTAATTACGTTGTAAGTATAGCTTGGCCAGCTTGATCTCCGTAAGCTGAGCGTCGCTATTGTCATTCCCCTTACGTAAGTTAATAGCGATGCTCTTTTTTAGTAAAGATGACGCTTCAGCCAGTTTGCCCTGACGCTGGTATATTTCTGCAATGTTACCATAAACAACACCGCGGGCAACATCGAAATAATCATTCAATACTTTTGGGCGATAAACAGGCTCTTTATCATTTATATATTTTAAAGCCCTATTGAAATAAATTAAGGCGCTATCATTTTTTTGGAGCTTTTTATAGCACAGGCCTATATTATCCAGAACCTCTTGCCTGCGGTAAAACTGAACAAATTCACCTGTTTCATGGCTTTGGCTAAAGCTCTCCTGAAAATATTTGCGGGATAGCTGGTAATTACCCTGCCTAAACATGATAAGCCCCATGCGGTAGGTAAATTCACTTAGCGTGATTTGGTTAAGGGTGTTTTGAGCAGCAAGGTAGGCCTCATAATATTGCTGGTAGGCTTCGGTATAACGTTTCAGGTCAAAAAGCGCGTCGCCTTTTGAAAAGGTTGCCTCTGCTAGGTTCTCCGCGTAATGTTTATCCTTTTTGTTTTTATTAGCATAATACACCATGGTATCAGCATAGGGGAGGCTCTTTTCAATTTCGCCCTGGCCGCGGCGTAACACCATATAGTGCACGCCGTATTTGCGTACATAATCACCAATGGTGGGGTTCACTATGGTTTTAAATCCTGAATCAATATACCGTAAACCCCCGTCGTTTTTACCCATTTGTAAAAGCTTGTTGGCTTTGTTTAGTACGGTATTAAATTCAGGAGTAAACCTGTCATTTTTAGGTTTAGGCTTTTGCTTGCACGAAGCCATTAAAAAAAGCGCTATAATACAAGCCTGCCAATAAAAGCCGTTTGCTTTAAGGTTTAAAGGTTTAAAAAAAATAATCAAGGGGATGTGGGCAATAGTTTATAAACAAATATATATAATTATGTATAAGTTAATCATATTAACAATTAAAAAATACTCAATAATAATTGATCCAGTGTATCAATTATTGTTAAGTAAAAATAAACGTTTGCACCGGGTATGGTATTTATACTAATTTTGGTGGATGGTTACAGTTAGTTTAAACGGAGCTGAATTTTTTGCCTACCACGGCTTTTATCCTGAAGAGCAACTTATAGGTACTAACTATGAGATAGATATTTCGGTAACCTTTGATCCTGTTGCTGAATTAAACGAGGATGAGCTCAGTAATACCGTTAATTATGAAGTGCTGTATGATATTTGCTGCACCGAAATGAAAAAGCCCCGCAAGCTTTTAGAAACGGTTGCCACTTCAATTATCGACCGGTTAAAAGAGCAATTTCAATTTGCTGAAATAATTGATATTACCCTGAAAAAAATGAACCCACCTATGGGCGGGCTAATTAATCATTCGGCCGTACGCATTGCTTATAAAAAAAAGTAGCATCAATTTGTATTGAGTATAAGCGGCGGCTCATCATATTCTATCATACGCTGGCGCTCGTGCAAGGGGATAGGTATTGATTTGTTTGCCGAATAATCATAACTGATACATACAGTTTTGCCTGTTGTGCATATCTCTTCACCGTTTGGTGTTTGTTTAACCAACACATGCATCATATCAAAACTACTGTTACCAATGCGCGTGGTGCGAACATAGCATGATATTTTATCATCAAGCATTAATGGCTTCAGGTAATTAATTTCCGAACGTCCTAAAATAACACCTGCATTTTTTTGATCCCAGTTAATAGCTTCGCGCCAGTAGCTTGAACGGGCTATCTCAAAATAAGTAAGATAGATGGCGTTATTTACATATCCGTAAGCATCCAGATCTGAGAAACGAATAGGTATATCGGTTTTAAATCGGTAGTATGATAGATTTTCAGTCATTATTTGTCAAAAAGTCAGTTAAAGTTTATTAAAAGCGACATATTGTCGCTCGATTTTCCGCTAAAGTGCATTGGTACAACAGTTGAACAGGTTGCAACGAAGTTAATACTTTAAAAAAAATTAAAAACACTTAGGAGGATATAAAAATGACTTTAGTAAAATTTGGTAACAACAGGAACCGTTCAGTTAGTCCATTTTTCAGTGATGTATTCGATTCATTCTTGAATGATTCATTTGTAAGCGACCGTTTAACATCTCGTGTACCGGCTGTAAATATTGCCGAAACAGAAGCTGATTTTCATATTGAGCTGGCTGTACCCGGCCTTAAAAAAGAAGATTTTAAGATCAACCTCGACAAAAACGTTTTAAGCATTGCGGCTGAAAAGAAAGTTGAGGGTGTTGATGAAAGTAAAAAATACAGCAAGCGTGAATATAGCTACAACTCGTTCGTGCGCTCATTTACCTTACCGGAGTCTGCCGATCAGGCCCGCATCGAAGCTGATTATGTTGATGGCATCCTGAAACTTAATATCGCTAAGAAAGAGGAAGCTAAATTACAATCAAGAGAGATCGCTGTAAAATAAGTAAGTTTTGTTTTTCATAATAAAGTTGGTTTGATGTGAGGGCCGCCTGTAAGGGCGGCTTTCTTATTTTATGCTAAGTGGTCATGTTAATATCATTATAACAGGAGCATTGAAAAATATCTATCATTTTAATAGATATTTTATTTAAATCCATCTAACTTAGTATTCATAATTATATAAATAAGATAACATGAGCTTACGATTAGGAGATAAGGCGCCAAACTTTAAAGCGCAAACATCAGAAGGTGAAATAGATTTTTATGAATACCTGGGCGATAGCTGGGGTGTATTATTTTCGCACCCGGCAGATTATACGCCTGTTTGTACAACCGAACTTGGGCGCACCGCATCATTAAAACAGGAGTTTGATAAGCGCGATGTTAAGGTAATCGCGCTGAGTGTTGATGGTGTTGAATCGCACAAAGGCTGGATAAATGATATTAACGAAACGCAGAATGTTGAAGTGAACTTCCCGATAATCGCGGATGAGAACCGGGAGATCGCAGAGTCGTACGACATGATCCACCCCAATGCATCTTTAACCGCTACGGTGCGCTCCCTGTTTATTATCGCGCCCGACAAAACCATTAAACTGATCATTACTTACCCTGCATCTACAGGCCGTAACTTCCAGGAAATATTACGTGTGATAGATTCATTACAGTTAACTGCCAACTACAGCGTAGCCACACCGGCCGACTGGAAAGAAGGGGAGGATGTAGTGGTAGTGCCTGCTATAAAAACCGAGGATATTCCGGCAAAATTCCCTAAAGGATTTACTGAAGTAAAACCGTATTTGCGCTTAACGCCGCAACCAAATAAATAATTTTATTTGGATTAATTATTTTTTATATTTGAAAAGATAGATTTTTCTATTCCGCTCTGATTATCAATTCGTTTTATATTCAGTTTGGTTTTAGTAAATGCTTATTATCAACTATAACTTAATACGAATTTTATATGAAAACTGGAAAAGTAAAATGGTTTAACACACAAAAGGGCTACGGTTTTATTATCACCGATGATGGTAAGGATCTTTTTGTGCATTTTAAGGATGTTCAGGGCGGTGTTAACGCCATAAAGGATAACGACAGCGTGGAATATGAGATAGAAGATGGCAAAAAAGGCCCGCAGGCTGTAAACGTAAAAAAAGTATAAATATTCCATTTCATATTTTAAACCTCTGTGCTACAAGTACAGAGGTTTTTTTATGGAAAATATTTTAAGTTTACTGCCCACAAAACACACCAACTTATTATCTCAATGGCCAACGATATTTCAAGCAAGCAATCGCGCAATGTTGTATTCCTGGTACTGGTAGCCGCGTTAGGCTACTTTGTTGACCTGTATGACCTTATTATATTTTCAATAGTACGCATACAAAGCCTGAAGGATATTGGTGTGCCCGAAGCCGATATACAACACGAGGGTGTGTTTATTATTAATATGCAGATGTTGGGCTTATTGTTGGGCGGTATAATATGGGGCGTTATCGGCGATAAGTTTGGCCGGATCAAAGTATTGTTCGGATCAATACTATTGTACTCTCTGGCGAACATAGCCAATGGTTTTGTGCACGATGTTAATACATACGCTATCATCCGCTTTATAGCGGGTATCGGCCTGGCGGGTGAACTTGGCGCGGGCATAACGCTGGTTACCGAAACATTAAGTAAAGAAAAGCGCGGCTATGGTACCACCATAGTAGCGGCTATAGGTTTGTTTGGGGCGGTGGTAGCATCATTAGTAGGCAAGGAGGACTGGCGTACGGCGTACTTTACCGGCGGCGGACTGGGCTTTGTATTACTGCTGTTGCGTATGGGTACCTTTGAGTCAGGAATGTATAAACGGGCAGAGCAAAGCAGTGTATCCAAAGGCAATTTCCTGATGCTATTTACTAACCGTAAACGCTTTTTCAAGTATATCTGCTGCATTCTTATCGGTGCGCCGCTATGGTATGTGGTTGGCGTTTTAATTACCCAGGCGCCTGAGTTTGGTAAGGAGCTTGGCGCAACCGAACCGCTTAGTGCCGGTACAGGTGTTATGTTTACTTATATCGGCCTGTCCATTGGGGATATTTTCGCGGGTATTTTATCGCAGGTCACCAAGTCGCGTAAGCTAACCATGCTGATATTTCAGGTGGCATCAACTATAAGTGTTGTGGTTTACCTGAGCGCTAAAGGCATAACGCCCGATAAATTTATGTGGCTAAGCTTTATTATTGGCTTTTGCATTGGTTACTGGGCCACGTTCAACACCATTGCGGCCGAGCAGTTTGGTACTAATATACGCTCAACAGTAGCTACTACCGTACCTAATTTTGTTCGTGGTGCATTAATACCTATCAATTTCGCGTTTGATGCTTTGGTTAAACATTACGGCCGTATCACCAGCGGCTATATTATGCTATTTATATTAATCGGCCTTTCGCTTTTTGCATTGAGCCGGTTAAAGGAAAGCTTTAATAAAGATCTGGATTATATGGAAAGCTAACACCCCAACGGGTTAAATGCTTATTCAATTAACAAAATAATTACTTTTGCCCTGATGATAAGCAAAGAACAAGTAGCGGCAGATTACCGTATCATACAAAACGAAATATGCCTTGCACTGGAAGCTGTTGATGGCAAAAGCCGCTTTGAAGAGGAGCAATGGCAGCGCGATGGCGGCGGCGGTGGGCTTACCCGCGTAATACAAAACGGCAACATCTTTGAAAAGGGCGGAGTCAATTTTTCGGCAGTATACGGTCAATTGCCTGATACCATGAAGAAGGCTTTAAAGGTAGAGAATAATGATTTTTTCGCTACAGGGGTATCTATAGTTATTCATCCTAACCAACCGTGGGTGCCTATTATCCACATGAACATAAGGTATTTTGAAATGCCTACCAATGATCCGGAAAAACAACCGCTGCGCTGGTTTGGCGGGGGGATAGACCTTACTCCCCATTACGTGATCGACGGTGATGCGCAATATTTTCATGCTTACCTTAAATCGGTTTGTGATGCTACGCATGCTGATTTTTACCACCGCTTTAAGCAGTGGGCCGATGATTATTTTTTTATCAGGCATCGTGATGAAACGCGGGGTATAGGCGGTATATTTTATGACCGGTTAATAGCAAATGATGAGGTAAGCTGGGATGATATATTTGAGTTTTCTAAAAATCTGGGGCGTTCATTTATTCCTATTTATACCGAACTGGTAGAACGTAACCGCAATACACCTTTTACAGAGCAGCATCAGCACTGGCAATATTTGCGCCGCAGCCGTTATGCCGAGTTTAACCTGGTGTATGATGCCGGTACTAAATTTGGCCTGGAAACCAATGGCCGTATCGAATCAATATTAATGAGCTTACCGCCAACAGCCAAATGGGTATATAATTACACCCCCGAAGCGGGCAGCAATGAGGAGCGCACTTTGTCGTTATTGAAAAAAGGAATTAACTGGACCGAATAATGATAAAACGACTTTTAGTTTCAGCAATAGTGATAGCGTTATGCAGCTCTTTTAACGATACATCATTAAAAGGCCTGTGGCAATACTGTGGCGGCATGTTTAACGGAAAGTTATCCGGCGCGCCAACAGAATATATGTTGCAGCGAAAATACAAAAAGTCGAATTTTGAGGCATTTTTGCTTGAGCCGGGCCAAAAGGCTGTTAAATATGAAGTGGGCGACTATCAGTTAAAAGCCGACACCTGCTTTGAAACGCAAACTTATTGCAGCCAGCCCTCACAAACCCTCAATAAAACCATTACCTACACCTATACCATCAGTAATGATACGCTGAAATTTAAAGGTACTCTACCCAACGGCGCTATGGTAGAGGAGTATTGGAAAAAGGTTAAATAATCGTAACTAAATGCTTAACAGCATATTGTGCACATCGGCTGTTTTTACTAACATCAGTATCAAAAACCATATAAATTCTTAACTTCGCAGGTCGCTTGAGGTGCTCATAACCTAAGGCGGATCAGAGAAGATTTGTACTTTTTATAATATATAATGGCTGACGAAACAGGAAACGACAATCCACAAAGCGAAGACCGTATAATTTCGATTAATATTGACGAACAGATGCGATCCGCCTACATTGATTATTCAATGTCGGTTATCGTATCAAGGGCCTTGCCTGATGTACGCGATGGTTTAAAACCGGTTCACAGGCGTGTACTGTATGGTATGCTTGATCTGGGTTTGGCCAGCAATAAACCCTATAAAAAATCAGCACGTATCGTGGGTGAGGTATTAGGTAAATACCACCCACATGGCGATACCTCGGTATACGATGCCATGGTACGTATGGCGCAGGACTGGAGCCTTCGCTACCCTTTTGTTGAAGGCCAGGGCAACTACGGCTCAATAGACGGTGATCAACCGGCGGCTATGCGTTATACCGAAGCAAGGCTGCAAAAAATTGCCGAGGAGATGCTGGCCGATATCAATAAGGATACTATTGATTACCAGTTAAACTTTGACGACTCGCTGGAAGAGCCTACCGTTCTTCCTTCAAAAATACCTAACCTGCTGGTTAATGGTGCATCGGGTATTGCCGTGGGTATGGCAACCAATATGCCGCCGCACAACCTTACCGAGATAGTAAACGCTACTGTAGCGCTGATAGATAACCGCCAGATAGAAGTTTCGGAACTGATGCAATACATCAAAGGCCCGGATTTCCCTACTGGTGGCATTATTTATGGTTACGAAGGTGCCAAATTAGCTTTTGAAACCGGCCGTGGCCGTATCGTGATCCGCGCACGTGCCGAGATCGAGACTTATAATAACGATCGCGAACGTATTATTGTTACCGAGATACCTTACCAGGTAAACAAGGCGGTAATGATAGAGCGTACCGCCGAGTTAGTGAATGAGAAAAAACTTGAAGGTATATCGGCTATTCGTGATGAATCAAACCGCGAGGGTATCCGTGTAGTTTATGAAATTAAACGCGATGCTAATGCCGCTATCGTACTAAATAACCTGTACAAATATACTTCACTGCAAACCTCGTTCAGCGTAAATAACATCGCGCTGGTACAGGGCAGGCCAATGCTGCTCAATTTGAAGGACATGATCCATCATTTTGTTGAGCACAGGCATGAGGTGGTTATCCGTCGTACCAAGTATGAACTTGCCGAAGCTGAAAAGCGCGCGCATATATTAGAAGGTTTACTGATCGCGCTCGATCACCTGGATGAAGTTATTAAACTGATACGTGGTTCATCAACTCCCGATGAAGCACGAGAAGGCTTAATGGAGAAATTTGGATTAAGCGATATTCAGGCTCGTGCTATTTTGGATATGACCCTGCGCCGTTTAACCGGACTGGAGCGTGACAAAATTAAGGACGAATATGCCGCCCTGATGGAGCAGATCAATTACCTGAAATCAATACTTGCTGATGAAGGCCTGCGCATGAAAATCATCAAAGATGAACTGCTTGATGTTAAGGAGCGCTTTGGTGATGAGCGTAAAACCGAAATGGTGCATTCATCTGCCGAAATGCAGACCGAAGACTTTATTGAGGATGAGGATGTTGTAATCACTATCTCTCACGAAGGTTATATTAAGCGTACGCCGTTAACAGAATATCGTACGCAGGGCCGGGGCGGTAAGGGCTCACTGGGCAGCAACAGCCGCGATCAGGATTTTATTGAGCACTTACTGGTGGCATCAAACCACAACTATATGCTCTTCTTTACAGAGGCCGGGCGTTGTTTCTGGCTGCGTGTGTTTGAAATACCTGAAGGTACCCGTATATCAAAAGGCCGCGCGATACAAAACATAATCAATATTCCGAAAGAAGAGAAAATTAAGGCCTACATTAAATTAACCAGTCTTAAAGATCAGGAATACCTTGAAAATAACTACATTATTATGTGTACCCGTAAAGGTACCATTAAAAAAACCTCTCTTGAGGCCTATTCCCGTCCACGCGCTAATGGTATAAACGCTATCAATATTAATGAGGGCGACTCGTTATTAGAAGCAAACCTGACCAGTGGCAGCAGTGAGATTGTAATGGCGCTTAAATCAGGCCGTGCTATCCGCTTTAATGAGTCGACCGTAAGGCCGATGGGGCGTACCGCTACAGGTGTTCGTGGTATATCACTTGATAATGATAATGACGAGGTTATCGGCATGATTAGTATTGACAACCCTGAAACTACGGTACTGGTAGTATCGCAAAAAGGTTATGGTAAACGTACAGATATTGACGATTACCGTGTTACCAACCGGGGTGGTAAAGGTGTAAAAACACTAAACATTACTGAAAAAACCGGAAACCTTGTAGCCATAAAAGGTGTTACTGATGCAGAGGATCTGATGATCATTAACCGTTCGGGTGTTATTATCCGTATCGCTGTAAATGAACTGCGGGTTATGGGCAGGGCTACGCAAGGGGTGAGGTTGATCACCTTTAAAGGCAATGATGAAATTGCATCGGTAGCTAAGGTAGACCATGATCCGGAAGAAGAACTGACCGCTGTGGAAGGAGCTGAATTAGAAACTCCGGAAACAACTGAGACAGAAAATTCTGAACCACAAGCAGGAGCGGAGGACAAAGCCCCTGAAACTGATAACGAAGAATAATTTGGATGCATTGCCGTAAAGTAATACTAACCGTTTTAATAACGCTGTTTGCCACGCCGTTAGCCTTTAGCCAGTCTGAAGCGCTAAAGACGGTGGCAAACAGCCTTGGTTTTTTTCAGCAGACCAAGGATGTTAACTGGCTCGGCAGGGCAAAAAAATCAATAGACAGTTTAGTTACCAGCCGCAGGGATTCAAACAATATTGAAAAAATAACTTACAGAGGGCTTGTTTACGCAACCATTTTACAGGTTGATACCACAAACCAGCTTAACCAGCCAGGCGATTTTTTTAATACAACGGCGGATTTTGTAGATAACAAACTATCCAGGCATCCCAAGATCAAGCGCTATCCTGAAGAACTGAAATTCATCAGGAAATGCCTGGCGAACGCGGCTATACGCATTGGGTTCAGCTACATGAACAAATCTGATTTTACCAATGCCGAACAATACTTTAGCCGTGCACATTTTTACGACCCATCGTACAAGCCATTAAACGCTTACCTGGCATACTCCAACACAAAACTGGGTAACCTCCAGCAAGCCGCGAATTTTTATAATTCGTTGATTGATGGGGATAATATCAAACCTGAGTATATACAAACCGCTGCCAATATCAATATGGCGGTGGGGGATACCGCAAGGGCACTCTCTATTATTAAACGCGGAAAAACCTTGTTACCCGGTGATAAGTATCTTTTAATGGATGAGGCTAACATCTACAACAACAAAAAAGATTATAAAGCGTTAGAGCCATTATTGCCGAATTTGATTGCCGAGTATAAAAATAATCCGGATGTTATATTTGTAGCTGCCAATTGTTACGATCAATTATCAAAATACAACAAGGCCGAAGAACTTTACCTGCAAGCCATTGAGCTAAATAGTGTCGCATTCGACCCGGTTTTTAACCTTGGCGTGCTATATTACAAAAAAAGCGCTATTGACAAAAAAGAAGATGATGTATTAAAAGATATATATTACGCTTCAAAATGGTTGCAAAAGGCAACCGAAATTTTGCCGACGGATGTTAAAAGCCTGCAATTGCTACAGCAAATTTACCAGCGTACCGGTAACGCAAGGCAACTAAATAAAGTAAGTAATAAACTTAAACAGTTAACTGATAAAGTATCTTATGAAAATTAAATTTTTAACGGCCGGTTTACTGGCCCTTGCTACAACCACAGCCTTTGCACAAAAAGGCGAGCTTAACAAAGCTCAGGAAGAGTATGATAAGTATGAAAAAACTAAAGACGCTATGGCTACTGTTGCTTTAAGCAGCCTTAACAACGCCAAAACATCTATAGACAAAGCTGCCGCCCATGAAAAAACAGCTAACCTACCTTTAACTTTTGCGGTTAAAGGTGTTGTTTACGCGGCATTAGCCTCACGTGATAGCGTGGAAACAACTGCTGCACCTTTGCAAGCTACAGCGGCCGAAGCCTTGAAAAAAGCAAAAGAACTGGATACCAAAGGGGAGGCCAAAGAATTTATCGAGAATGGTAACCGTTACCTGGCTCAATATTCATTAAACCAAGGTGTTAAGCAATATCAAAGCGGTAAGTATGATTTAGCTTATGCCGCTTTTGATAAATACCGCCAGATTTTACCTGAAGATACCAGCGCGATATATTATACGGCATTATCGGCTGCTAACGCCGGCAGAACAGATGCTAAGTATTTACCGATGGCTATCTCCGGTTATCAAAAATTATTGACTACTAATTACACCAAAAAAGAAGATATATACAATGATTTAGCAAGCAGCTACTTAATGAGTAAAGATACTGCCGGTGCTTTAAAAACAGTATCAGAAGGTGTACAAAAATATCCAACTAATGCTAACCTGCGTTCCCGCGAAATAGAGATTAGCCTGGTGCAAGGTAAAGAAACTCAAGCGGTATCAAAAATTGAAGCTGCTATAGCTAACAGCCCTAAAGACAAGGCTTTATACTACTACGGCGGTATAACTTATGCCAAGGTTGCCGATATGGCCGACAAAGATGCCAAGAAAGCAAAAACCGCTGCTGCCAAAGCACCTTTCTTAGCTAAAAAAGAAGAATCTTATGCAAAATCAGCAGAAATGTATAAAAAGGCACTGGAGATAGACCCGAACTATGCTGATGCTGCTTTGAACTTAGGTTTTGTTATGGTTAACCCGGCTATTGATGCTTATAATGCAGCCAATGCATTGCCAGTTAGCAAACAAAAAGAATATGATGCAGCCGTTGCTAAAGCAAACAAATTATTTGATGCGGCAAAACCATATTTGGATAAGGCGGTAACTTTAAACCCGAAATCGCCTGAGGCATTAACAAACCTTAAAACTTATTACTTAGGTAAAAAGGACACAGCTAACGCTAACAAAATTCAAAAACAAATAGAGTCGCTATAATAGCACCAATAGAAGAGGCCATTGAATAAATGGCCTCTTTAAAAATTGCATTACTTAACATAATATTAATTATGAGAATTATAACTTGTTATTTAATATCAAGTTTGAGATGAAAACGCTAATATTTGAAACGCTATAATTATAAGGTATAATCACAATATATCATCTTTGCCATTCAATTATAACCTGTAATGAGTGAGATAAAAACGGAACTGCTAAAAACCAAACAGCATTTTAAAATATTAGACGGACTTAGAGGAATTGCTGCTGTTGCTGTAGTAGTTTATCATTTTATGGAAATTGCCGTACCCGATTATACCAAAAACTTTATTGCTCATGCCTATCTGGCTGTCGATTTCTTTTTTTGCCTTTCAGGCTTTGTAATTGCTTACGCTTACGACGACAAACTGATGCAAATTGGCTTAATTAATTTTTTCAAGCTCAGATTGATCCGTTTGCATCCGTTGGTTATTATCGGTTCCGTAATTGGTTTAATCGCCTTTGTATATGATCCGATGAGTAATCTTCATGAATTATATAGCGGAAAATTGCTGCTGATGTTTTTAGCCTCATGCTTTATGATACCGTATCCGTTGGTGCACGAGCGTTATTTTAACCTGTTCCACTTAAACCCGCCATCATGGTCGCTGTTTTGGGAATATGTAGCCAACATTGTTTACGCGCTTGTAATAATCCGTTTAAAGAAATTCCCGCTTTGGATATTGACTGTAATCGCTGCTATTGCATTGGTCTATGAATCATATCGCTCAGGATTTTTAGGCGTTGGCTGGGGCGGCGATAACATCATCGGCGGTGCTATCAGGGTTTCATTCTCATTTTTGGTTGGCGTGCTGGCGTTTCGTTCCAAATGGATCATTAAGTCAAATTTAGGTTTTATAACAATCAGCTTACTATTATTAGCATCGTTCTTGATTCCGTTTATTGAAAAAATAAACTGGTTTGTAGATCCGTTGGTAGTAATATTTTACTTCCCGTTATTGATAGCTTTAGGTGCCGGTGCGAGCTTGGGTAATTTGACAGAGCGTATCTGTAAATTTTCGGGCGACATCTCCTACCCGCTTTACATGGTTCATTACCCTTTTATCTGGCTGTTTATGAGTTATGTTGAAACTGATAAACCTACCATTAACCAAATGATACCGGTTATAATAACGGGTACTTTAGCAATGATCGCTTTGGCTTATATGGTAATGAAAGCTATGGACATACCTTTACGCAGGTATCTTAAACTGAAATTTATAGATAAGGCGTAAAAAAACTCCCGGTTAATTGCCGGGAGTTTTTTTATTACATTTTAGTAGTATCCTTTTTGGAGGTGTCTGCCGGTACTGGTGCTGACGCGGTATCCGTAACCGGTGTAGCTGCTGAAGTATCAGTTACGGCCGTGGTTGAGTCGACAGCGCTGGTATCTGAACCTGTTGCCTCGCCTTGCGAGTAACAACCTGTAGCTATAGCGCCAACAGTAATGGCAGCCATAGCAAAATTTAAAAATCGCTTTTTCATAGGTATTTTGCTGATATTTTACGTAATAAACAATTACCAGCATAACGCCTGTTATAATTTATTGTTTAAACTGTTATTCAAAAAATACAAAGTTTTAAATTTTTAGTGATCGTTTAGATATATAACAAACACTTATTTAACAGTTTTTTTTGACAAATTATAGCACGTTGTTTAATCTGTTAATGCTATATTTATGCATTATGGTTGTGAGCGAAAATACCCTCAAATGGGCTATGCGTTTTTACCCCCCTCTCCTCTTTCAGCGTATCTGGCTACAAAAAGTTGAACCTGGTTTTACCGGCTTGAGTGTGCGCATTAGCAAAAGCTTTTTAAATATAAACTACAACAAATCTATATTTGGCGGAACGATTTTCGCTGCCGCTGATCCATTTTACCCGGTGCTTTTACATCAGTTATTTACCCATAAAGGCTACAAGGTTATTGCCTGGCTTAAATCATCGGCCATACAATACTTAAAACCGGCACGTACGGCTTTAAACTTTAATATCAGGTTATCCGGTGATGATATTGCTTTAATAGAATATGATCTGATCAATCAGGGTAAGCATGTAAAAAGTTATTCGGTAGATATGTATGATGTTTATGGTGAGCTATGTGTATCGCTCACCAACGAGATCTACCTGCGCAACCTGAACTTTGTTTTTGAAAAGGAGGCTGCTAAATGAGTGTTATGATGAATGATGCCTACTTTACTAATAAAGGTTATGAAATTTCTACGGATAAAACCCGCATCGATATTGAGGGTGTATACAACTACCTCAACACTGAATCCTACTGGGCAAAAGGAATGCCTTTTGAGAAATTAACCACTGCTATTGATAACGCTGTTTGTTACGGTATTTACCACCATGGCATCCAGGTAGGTTTTGCACGTGTGGTTACTGATAAGGCTACATTTGCTTACTTATGTGATGTTTTTATTTTGAATGGGCACCGTGGAATTGGCTTATCAAAGTGGTTGGTTCAAACCATCTTGAACGATACGGAATTACAAGGTTTGCGCCGCTGGTTATTAGCTACCGCTGATGCACATGGCTTATACAAACAATTTGGCTTTGAGCCGATAACTACCCCTGAACGCTGGATGGGCATTTATACCCCTTACACCTTAAAGGCTGATAACATAAAGGAAGTGAAATGAACATTAAAAGATTGATCCTGGAAGGTGAAGGTGTTTCGCTCGATTTTAAAAAGACGATTACCCGATATGAAAAAATCGCTAAAACAATGGTTTCATTCGCTAATAATAAAGGCGGAAAACTATTAGTCGGTGTTGCTGATAACGGGGCCATACTGGGCGTAAAATCTGAAGAGGAAGAAAAATATATGCTTACCAAGGCCGCGCATTTTTATTGCCGCCCGGCTTTGGAGCCTGTATTTGAAGAAGTATACATCGACCATAAAATTGTGCTGGTAGCTGAAATTTTGCCGGGTGATAACAAGCCCCATTACGCACTTGCCGAGGACGGAAAATGGTGGGTTTACATTCGCGTAAAAGACAAAAGCGTGCTGGCAAGTAAAATTGTGGTTGATGTGTTAAAGCGGTCAAATGAAGATCAGGGTGTACTGATCGAGTATTCATCAAAGGAGAAAGCATTGCTTGAATACCTGGATGAAATGGGCCGTATCACTGTAAAACAATTTTGCGCATTGATCAATATCGGCCGCCGCAGGGCACAGCGCATTTTGGTTGATCTGGTTCTGTCCGGCGTTATCTTGGTGCATACCAGCGAAAAGGAGGAGTTTTATACCGCAGCGTAACGAATAGCTTATTACCGGCGTAATCACTATTTTTGCCGGCCCATAATTCCATTCGTTATGAAACAGATCTACCTGAAGTTTAAGCCACACTACCGGGATACTTTAAAACTGGCTATTCCTATTATAATATCACAGGTAGGCCACATCGCTACTCACTTGGCAGATAGCATTGTTGTGGGGCATTTTGTGGGTACGGTAGCGTTAGCGGCGGTATCATTGGTAGGCAGCATATTTATTATTCCGATGCTGATCGGTATTGGCATATCGTATGGCATAACGCCGCTTATTTCGCAGGAGAATGGCCGGGGTAACTTTGAAGAATGCGGCAGGCTGCTTTCAAACAGCCTCATCATAAACATAATTACCAGTTTAGTGCTTTTTACGGCGATGTATTTCGGCTCGGTATACGTGCTCGATCATTTAAACCAGTCGCCCGCTGTTGTTGCCGAAGCAAAGCCCTTTTTTATATTGCTTGGCTTCTCCATCATTCCCCTGCTTATATTCAGCACATTCAAGCAGTTTGCCGAAGGGCTTGGCTTTACAAAACAAGCCATGCAAATATCAATATGGGGTAACGTAATCAATATCATTCTGGGTTTAACCTTTGTTAAGGGCTTATTCGGTATCGAGCCTATGGGCATCCGAGGTGTGGGTTACAGTACTTTGATTGACCGCAGCCTGATGGCGATAGTGATGGCCGTTTACGTTTTACGTGCGCCACGGTTTAAAAAGTATCTTAAAACATTTGTTATTACCCATATTGATAAGGCTCGTGCCTTTAAAATATTAAAGATCGGAATACCTGTATCACTCCAAAGCACCTTTGAGGTTAGCGCGTTTGGCGGCGCAAATATCATGATCGGCACCATCGGCGCTATTGAGCAGGCCGCGCACCAGGTGGCTATTAATATGGCCGCGGTAACGTTTATGGTAGCCACGGGGTTATCCTCCGCGGCTGCTATAAAATCGGGCAATAATATCGGGGCTAAAAATTATAATCAGCTCAGGCTTTCGGCATTGGCAAGCTATCATATTGTACTGATATTTATGGCCTTTACCGCGGTGTTATTTGTTGTAGCTAACCCTTGGTTACCCTGGATAATTACTAATGATGTACAGGTAATCGCTATTGCCTCGCAATTGTTATTGCTCGCAGCCGTGTTCCAGGTTTTTGATGGTGCACAGGTTGTTGGCTTGGGAATATTAAGAGGCATGGGCGATGTAAATATACCTACCCTTATCACTTTTATAGCTTACTGGATTATTGGCTTACCCATAGGCTACCTAATTGGCATCCGAATGGGATACGGTGCTAATGGTGTATGGTGCGGTTTAGTATGCGGACTTGGAGCGGCGGCGATTATGCTGTATTATCGCTTCAATAAAATAAGCAAGAAGCTGGTGCTAATCCCTTAATTCAGAAGTAGATATTGTTAGCAATGCGGTAGGTATTACAGTGTGCTTCAACTATGTCCCGTATTTGAGGTGAGTAGCCCCCACCCATACTTACCTGTACCGGTATACTCCTGCTATGGCATTGTTCAAGTACAAAACGGTCACGCTCCATACACCCTTCACGTGTCATGGCCAGGCGGCCTAATTTGTCGGTTGCTAATACATCAACGCCCGCCAGGTAAAATATAAAATCAGATTTTTGCTGATCGATGATCTGCGGAAGTGTTTGTTGCAAAATGCCCAGGTATTCTTCATCCGTAACTGCATCCGGCAGGCCAATGTCCTTATCAGACCGTTCTTTTCGGTACGGAAAGTTATTAGCTCCGTGCATAGAGAAAGTAAATACGTTTAGCTCCTGTTCAAAAATTTCCGCAGTGCCATTTCCCTGATGGACATCTAAATCAATAATTAAGATAGATTTTGCTAATTTTTTGTTTAATAAATAGTTAGCTGCTATAGCCTGATCGTTCAACAGGCAAAATCCCTCACCCCAATTGCTGCCGGCATGGTGTGTACCACCGGCAACGTTGAAGGCTATGCCATATTCAAACGCGTACCGGCAACCATCAATGGTGCCTTGCGCTATACGGATCTCTCGCTTTACCAATTCGGCAGAAAGCGGGAAACCTGTACGCCTGATCTCCTTTGGAGTTAGCGTTAAATCGCGCAAGCTTGTCCAATAGCCGGCCTCATGCGTAAGCAGGATAACATCCTCCGGGCATTCTCCTGGTGAAAACAGATTGTCCTGCGTGATAACACCTTCATGCAGCAACTGCCCCGGTATAAGCTCATATTTAAGCATCGGAAACCGGTGCCCTTCAGGCAAAGGGAGAACGTATCCGGGATCAAAAGCTATTTTCAGCATTAGTAAAATATTTCGGCAACGTGTTGTTTAATATTATCACTAATATTTTGCAGTGGCAGGTCATTAGCATCAAGGCCAAAAGGGTTTTCTATCTCTTCAGCTATCAACTCTACGCTGGCAAACACAAACAGAATGAACGCTATGAAAGGCACCAAATAATAGCCTAAGGTAAATGCCCAGGCAAATGGCAACGTCATGATGTAAGTAAAGATGAACTTTTTGATGAATACGCTATAGGAAAATGGTATGGGTGTTTTTTTAATACGCTCACAGGCCCCGCAAATATCAGTGAACGAGGTTAGCTCCGCATTTATGCTTATTAGTTGCTCCTGGTTGATAACACCCACCTTATTCAATTTAAAAGCCCGCTCAATAATAGCCGATGCTATCTGATTTGGTACATGTTTATTCGGATTGATATAAATAATATCCTGCTCTTCCGGTTGGTATTTATCGCGCAAATGGTGCATCAGCGAACGGGCGTATAAGGGTATAACAAAATTAAAGAATGCGATATCTTCAGGATTTTCTACCACATGTTTCAGCTTGATGGCCAAATTACGGCTGTTGTTGGTAAGGCTTCCCCATAGTTTACGGCCTTCCCACCACCTGTCATAAGCTGAGTTGATACGGAAAGCCAGTAACAAAGAGAACAAAAACCCTATGGTTTGGTGCACATAGGTGATTTTCGTCAGGGTGTTGTCCTGCGTTATTTTAAACAGATCGGTAAGTATAAATTCTATTGCGGCCGCATATGCGCTCACCGCAACTATCAGCGGAAAAAGCTCACGAAGCGTATCCGCACGATGAAAGGTAAATATAAATCGAAACCACTCCTTCGGGTTATAGTTTATCATATACTTGATTAAATATTAATTACTTTGATTGCTTCACCTAAAGCCTGACAAGCGATATAAACATTATTATATGTATTATACAATGGTACAGCACTGAGCCTGATCACATCCGGTTCGCGCCAGTCGCCTATGATGCCTTTGCTCACCAAATAGTTGAAAATCTCCTTAGCCTTATAGTTACATATTACCGATAACTGGCAGCCACGCGCTTCAGCATCACCAGGTGTAATGATCTTGTAAATTTCACGGCCTTGTGATTGGTTTATTTCATTGATCAAAAACTCAAAATAACCTGTTAACAACAAGCTCTTTTCTCTGAGCACATTGATGCCGCCGGCTTTTTTAAATATATCCAACGATGCTTTATGTAAAGCTAATAGCATTATGGGGCTGGTGCTCACCTGCCAGCCTTCGGCACCGATGGCGGGATCAAAGCCGGGTTGCATTAAAAATCGCTTGTCTTCACGGTATCCCCACCAACCGGCAAAGCGTTTAAGCGCTGTATTTTGATGGTGCTTTTGATGTACAAAAATGCCGCTGATACCACCCGGACCTGAATTCATATATTTATAGGAACACCAGCACGCAAAATCAACATCCCAATCGTGTAATTGCACCGGCACATTACCTGCCGCATGTGCCAGGTCAAACCCGGCATAGGCCCCTACCGTATGGGCTGCTTTGGTGATAGTTTGCATATCAAACACCTGGCCGGTATAATAATTAATGCCTCCAAAAAGCAATAAAGTCAATTCATCTTTATGTTGATCAATAGCGTTTAGTATGTCCTCAGTGCGTAAGGTATGTTCACCGGCTCTCGGTTTAATTTCAATAATTGCATCTTGCGGCTCTCTGTCGTAAAATTTAACCTGGCTTTCAATGGCATATTGGTCTGATGGAAAAGCACCGGCTTCCATCAGTATTTTATAACGTTTATTTGTTGGATTATAAAAACTTACCAATAACAAATGCAGGTTTACTGTAAGTGAATTCATCACCGTAACCTCGCTGGTTTCGGCACCAACTATGGGCGCTACAAGTGCCGCAACCTCTTTATGATAGCTAAGCCAAGGCTTTTCACCATCAAACCAACCCTCAACGGCTTTGCTTTGCCAGGCATTTAATTGTTCTGTTAGATAGTGCTGTGCTGATTTGGGTTGTAATCCCAAAGAGTTACCGCATAGGTAAATCGCGTCGTGTCCGTTATGCTGGGGTATTAAAAACTCATTTTTAAAGCCTCCCAACTTATCAGCGGCATCAAGCTCATGAGCAAATTCTGCGGTAGTTTGATATTTCATTTAGGTCAATAATAGTAAAATCTGCTAATAAATGTTTACTTATTCGGTTTGCTAACATAAGGGTTTCCCTTTACATAAAACCGGTACGGCAGCAAGGCATCATCACCGGCATAAGCAACCCCTATCCTGGGTGCGGCTTGTACTTCTTCGTCTTTGAACGTCAACCCTCTGTCCTCAATCCATATCGTATCGCCCGATAAGCTAGCCGCATTTATTTTGCGGGATATGCCTAACGCCTTTGCCACAGATCCGGGTCCGGCGGTAATATTGGGTTTAACCACAGGCATATTACGCCTGGCCTGCATAATGTCTAAACCTTCTGTAGGTACAATCGCACGGATCAATACGGCATGTGGTATACCCTCAATTGCTGTTACCACATTAAACATTTCGTGGATGCCATAGCATAGATAAACATAAGCTCGTCCGCCCTGTTGAAACATGGTTTCTGTACGGCCGGTGCGCCTGTTGCCATAAGCATGGGATGCTTTGTCTATAATGCCATTATAGGCTTCTGTTTCAACAATATATCCACCTGTAATTAAACCATCTATATTGGTAAAAAGATACTTGCCCAACAGCTTGCGGCTGATATCAATTACATCGCCCCCTAAGTAAAATGAATGCGGCAACTTCATGCTGAAAGGATGTTTTTTAGCATTAGGTTTATCTCATCAGCGCGGTTAAATATCATAATGTGAGTTCCGTTCTTAATAATTTGTGAGCCTGCGGCTTTGCGGCAATCAAAAAGTACATCACTGCTGCCGGTTATATGATAAACATTGTCAGGAATGTTTCTGTTTTGCCAATTGAGTATAGCACCTATTGCCCACTTCATAAATGTGGGCGATGTTTTCCTGAGCATATCCTGAAACAGCATCTGATCATCCCGCTGCATCTTACCAAATGCTATCCTCACCAGGAAGCCCATCGACGTAAATAATTTAGCCGGAATTATTTTATAGAGAGGCACTGCCCTGAAAAACGAAAAGTATGCTGAAGCTTCGTCGCACGACTTAATGCTTGATATTAAAATGGTTTTTCGCATAGGCATGATGTTGGCTATTTCAATAGCAATCATACCACCCATTGAGTTACCAATCAGTATTGACTCCGGCTGTATATTATATTTATTTATAAGCTTTTGTGAATAAGTAGTTAAAATATCTGTAGCGGTTGGTTCAATCCAGTTTACGTAAGTAACATCATGCCCATCAAGATCAATGTTTTTATAAATACGGCAATCGGCACCCAAGCCGGGAATTAAATATACCCGGCTCATTAAAAGCGGATCAGCTTAACTATCTGCTCTAGGTAAAGGGCATCTGTTTCATCAAATTCATTAAGTTCGGCGCTATCAACATCAAGTACACCAACTACATTATCACCTGATAATAGCGGTATAACGATCTCTGAACGCGATAAGGAACTGCAAGCGATATGGCCCGGGAATGCTTCTACATCCGGCACTATTAAAGTATGCTGTTGAGCCCATGATGACCCGCATACACCCCTGCCTTTGGCAATGCGCGTACAGGCTACCGGACCCTGGAACGGGCCGAGTACTAATTGCTCATCCTTAACTAAATAAAATCCAACCCAAAACCACTTAAACTGTTCTTTTAAAGCGGCAGCAACATTGGCCAGGTTGGCAACAAGGTCTTTTTCACCATAAAGTAAAGCTTCAATTTGCGGAATCAGCGTTTCGTATTGTTCCTGCTTGGTTCCCTGTTCTGTAATTTTTAAATCCTCAGCCATAAGGCAAATGTAAATAAGCTTGTGGTAAAGTAAAATAAGCCGATTATCATATTTATAAAGTTTAATTTAGCCACGATGATTGTAAGTATTACCATTGTTAGATACAAAAAAGCCTTTATGCCCCTGGCTTTGTTTGCCATGGCCATACACCGCTTACCCTTAATGCTGCAACAGGGCTGTACTTTCTGGAAGTTATTAGGTACGGGCCGTAACGGTACATTTGACCTTACACCCGATTGGCGGCAATGGGGATTGCTGGCTGCATGGAATAACCCTCATGATTTTGAACGTTTCCGAAAAAAATCCTTTATTGCAGGCTGGTGGCGGCGTTTTTGCAGCGAAAGCTGGACGGTGGTATGTGAACCCTTGCAAAGTCACGGCAAATGGGATGGCAAAGACCCCTTTAGAAGCAGTATTCCTGTAAAAGAGTATAACGGGCCGGTCGTCGTGTTAACAAGGGCTACAATACGCCTTAATCAGCTTAAAAGTTTTTGGGCTAATGTTGATGGCGTAGCTAAGCTGATGAAAGACGCGTCTGGTTATATTACTTCTGTTGGCGTAGGCGAAGCACCGGTTTACCGCCAGGCCACTATCTCTTTTTGGCAAAGTGAAGAACTAATGAAAGCCTTTGCCTATAAAAGTAAAGAACACGCCGAAGTGATCAAGAAAACGAGAATGGAGAACTGGTACAGCGAGGAGCTGTTCGCACGCTTTAGGCCGGTTGCCAGTTACGGTACAATTAATGGCATTAACCCTTTAAAAGATTTATTATAATATGAGAATTATCGCGGAATTACCTCATCCTGAGTTTAAAATATCCATTCTTAATATGAACAACAAGTTCATTGTAAAAATGGAGCAGGGCAGTTTAGAACAGAGTTACAAGATACCCGAAATGGATTTGACCGATGGTGTTAACAGTGTTTTTGAAGTGCTTGATGAGGAGTTTTTAAACAAAGTTGCCGCCCGGTTTTTAGAAATGCGCACTGATTTTAAGGATGCATATTTCAGATATAATTATTAAAGTAATAGTTTTTATGTTAAATGTATCTCATTGAATATAAATTATTAATGAATTTAAAAATATCAAAGCCAAATTTTATTTGGCACTCTTTAATAGCTTATCTACAACCCCTACTAATCCTGTTGATGCCTTCTCTGCAATAGGTATTACATTACGGATGTGCACATCGGGTAATTTAGGATCGATGATATATTTGACTACATCATGCTTAACGTAATTTACTAAGCCTGCTGCCGGGTAAACTGCGAGGGATGTGCCAACCAAAATAAATATATCGGCTTGTGCACAAAGTTTGGCAGCGGGACCGATCATCGGTACATCTTCTCCAAACCATACTACATGCGCGCGTAGTTGCGAACCCAATTCGCACTTCTCTCCCATTTTTATTTCCCAACCATTTATGGGATAGGTAAGATCAGGGTTAAGGCTGCTTTGCGATTTGGTAATGATGCCATGCAAATGCATCACATTAGTTGACCCGGCACGCTCATGCAGGTCATCAATATTTTGAGTAATGATGGAAACCTTATACTTCTCCTCTAAAGCGGCAAGCGCGTAATGCGCGGCGTTAGGTTTAGCTTCTAAAACAGATTTTCGGCGCATGTTATAAAACTCCTGTACCAGTTCTGGGTTACGCCGCCAGGCTTGCGGTGTGGCCACATCCTCAATGTTATGCCCTTCCCATAGTCCATCACTATCTCTAAAGGTTTTAAGGCCGCTTTCGGCGCTTATTCCTGCCCCGGTTAATACTACAATATGTTTCATCATCTCAAATATAAATAAACAAAAAAAGCGGCCCTTAAATGGAACCGCTTGTAAATTATTATTGCTACAATTTACATGGCAAGCTCGTGCCTGCCGCGTAAAATGGTGTATTTGTTTTTCGCTAATTCAAAGCCGCCGTAAAGCAATAATCCGAAAATAACATCACTCATAACCATGTTACGCAAAAATGGTAAGGCACTGGTTAATGAAGTTATGTAACCGCTTATATCATGCGTGTAAAAAGTACCGTAAAGAAAAGGCAGGTCTGTAATCAGCCAAAATATTAATGCCGAAGCTACAGAGCCGGCCAATACATTGAGCACATTCACTTTTTTGATAAATGAGCCGATGAAAACGGTTAACGCAAAGCACAAATAAGTTACCACATCAAACCATGAAAACAGCGTAACATGCCTGGTATAGAGGTAATTAATGCCAATATTACTTATAAACAACACCAGCAAAGGTACCAGGTACGATTTCCATTTATCGTTAAAATAAGTACCGGCAAAAAGGGCCACCGCGCCAATGGGTGTAAAATTACTTAACTCCTGAAAGTTGTAGGTAACAAAACGCATGGCAATAGCGCCAATTATCATTAATATAAGTACCGTGTTACGGGTGTTCATGTTTATTTTCGGCATTGTAATTATTTATATGCGAAATTAGCGATAATATAGCAATTAGTATACTGCAATGTTAGTTGCTTGTGAACACTATTTTGCCTGGTATCAATCCTGTTGTTACACTGTCCTTGCGTACACCGTTGGTGCCGAAAATATATAGCTTACCGTTTGAAGAGTAATCTTTAGCATCAGCAATATAAACCTCGTTGTTTATAGGGTTAACTGCAAGGGCATAAGGAGCGCCCAAAGTGGTATTATCAGTTACAAAGCTAGGATTAACAATCGCGTCAGTAGCGGTGTTATAAACCTGGATCTTGCCTGAACCTGAAATTATATAAGCTGAATTGCCTGATACAGTAATCGGGCTTCCATAACCTACATCAGCCGTTTGGCTTGATTTTACTACATCGGTAGCACTGTTTATGATAGTAAGCGCCGGTAAAATTTTGTCGTAATCACCGTTCGAAATAACGTAAATATCACCCCCTGCATCAGCAGCGAGGCTAACCGGGTTAGCGGGCACCTCAATTTTTTTGAGCTCCGTGTTTGTATTCAGATTAATAACCGAAACCGTTTTGTCCGGATTGCCAAAATCAAGTCCGCCGGAATTAGCTACGTAAAGTTTACCATTGGCGATAGCCATTTGCTCAGGATTGCGCCCAACATTAATGAATTTTTCAATTTCAAGGCTGGCTGTATCCAGTACGGCTACCGTGTTATCATAAGAAGTGATGTATGCTTTGTTTTTGTAAAAGGCCACATACCTCGGCTGGCGATTTACGCTGCCGTTTTTTATGTCGATATGTTTGATCAGCTTGCCTGTTTTAGGGTTGATGATTTCCAGCGTGCTTGATATGTTAACAGTAATATACATCTTTGATCCGTAAATAGCGGCATCATTAGCTATTGAGCCGATGTTTGTGCCGTTAACCGCTGAAAATACATCCGCGATGGCTTTCCGGGTATCGGTATTATAAAAGGTTAATGAAGCATTACTTGCCGACGGGGAGCCTTGATTTACAACGAACACACCATTGCCTAACATAGGTGTTTGATCTATAGGTTCGTCATCCTTACTACATGATGCAATAAGTAATGACAGTGCGGATAAAAGTAATAAGTAGCTGTGTTTAAATGATTTCATATTGATATATTAAATTGTTAATTGAAAGGTTAAACGTAGGGATCGCGATGGCATGGGGTAGCTATTAACGATCACATAGTTGCTGTTAAACAGGTTGTTTACTTCGGCAGCAGTATGTATGCTTTTGCCATACAAACTAAAATCATAAGTAACCGAAGCATCGCCAACCTGGTAGCCTGCCACATAATAAGCCGGTATGTTATTGCTTAAATAGTATCTCGGTGATGACAGGATGTGGTTATAAAATATGCCGAAGCCATGATGCTTTACACTAGCGTTCAGGGCAAGTGTATGCCGCGGCGTGTATGGTATCTGTTCACGGTAAAACGAATCATTTACGTTACTTACATCAATAGCTCTTTGGTAAGTATAAGCCGCAGAGAATGATCCAGCCCATCCGTATACCGGCGTAAAGGTCGATTTTAAATTCAGGTCAAGCCCGCGCATATCTACCTTGCCTATATTACGCACACTGATAATTTCGGCGGAGCGGCCCGGAAAAGTGAATAGCTTGTTTTTAATGTTGTAATAATAACCATCGGCACTAACTGATAGATGTTCCAGAAAGCCGTCGAAATTCTTTGAATACACGGCACCAAAATCATACTGCCTCGCCTGCTCGGGTTGAAGATTGCGTGGCTGCACAGCGTAATAATATTGTTCGGATAGGTTTGGATAGCGGTACAGGTTCTTATAAAATGCCCGTAGCGTTAACGCGTCATTTTTAAGCACCCTATAGTTAACTACAATTGTCGGACTAAATGCTGATCTGGATTTGGCAGCGGCCGCCGTCTGCGTATCATCATTAAGATAAGTATTGAGCAAGCTGCCCTGCAACGTAAATCTGCCCGCGCTAAAATTACTGGCGAGTACATTGTATAACGATAGCCGCTTAGGAAATGCGTATTGGTAAACATCAATATCCATATCAACCAGCGATATATCTGACGCGTAGGATACTTCCCAGTTTTTTAAAGGCTTGTATGATAGCGCTGCCGATTGGTACAACTCACGCTGGGTATAATGTTCGTTTGCGCCGCCGTTATTGTTTAAAAAGTAGGCATCGGTGTAATGCTGATAATTATGCGATGCCTTAGTGCTTAACAGCAAGTGCAAACTGTTTTTCCATAAGCGCTCATAAGCGGCTTGGATAAAGGCATCCTGGTTTACCAAATGCTGATCCTGGTAAACGGCATTCAAAATTACGGGACCGGGTAAGCCACGGCTGGTATTGGTATAATTAAAATGGAGGCGAAATTTGCTGCTGTCGCTATTGCTGTAATAAATACCGCCATCAATTTGTTGTGCTGCCACAGTACTGTTAACACGCCTGCCAATGGTATCGCGCCCGCCAAAATTACTTTTAAAGCGATAGTTTCCATTAGCATTCTGGGTATAGCCATTTAAAACAAACGACCAGCTATCGCTTAAACGTTGCTGCCATTGCAGGTATGGGTTTACCAAGCCGAAGCTGCCTGTACGGATACCGGTGATAATTTTATAAGGTTTTGATGCGCTTAACTGAGGTCGTGTTGTTACCAACGATATTATAGCAGAGTTGGTGTATGAGCGTGCTGGTAAGCAAATCTCTAAAGGCTGAGCTATGTATAACGCAATTTGCTGCAGATTGAGTAGATTAAACCTGCCCAGGTCTATCTGCCCTGTTTGCGCGTCATTCAGCATAATACCATCGTACAAAACGCTGGTATAGTTAGCCCCCATCCCTCTTACCGATACGGTTTTCAGGCCGCCGATGCCGCCATAATCACGTACATTAACGCCCGAAAAATTGCGAACCGCATCAGCTACGCTAAAGGCGCTGTATTTTGAAAAATCAGATGAGCTGACAATCTGCACCGGCAGTGTTGCAGGTACCAAAGTTGTGGTATGGCCTTGTATGTTAACTTGGTTCAGTTTGGTAGTTGTATCTGTTTGCCCTGTAGCGGTTAAGCAAAACAAGCTGAATATGCAGGCCATTGTTACCGCTTTAACTGAGCGGTTGTATTTTAAAACAGATAGTATGTTGATCAGCATTTGGGCTACACAGTATATTGCAGGGGAATGCGACGGATGAATACACCACCGTACAGCGGTATACCATTCAAGCTCCAATCCCCGAAAGCTTTGAATAATTATTACTTATGGCAGGTCTTCTGACTTACTCCCCTCTTGCCCCGGCCTTCCCACAGTTAAACTACAGTGGCATTTGATGGGGCTTTGGTTACAGAGCTTACAGCTGCGGGACAGTTGCGGAGTTGCACCGCATTCCCTTTTAATTTGTGAAGCAACAGATGATGCAACACAAAACCAAAAGCGCACAAATGTACAATAAATAGCCGCATGTTTAAGCGGTAATATACATTAGTGCCATTCATGTTTTTTAATTTAAACAAAACTCATTTTCTTACAGGTTGTTATAGAGTTATCTACTTAAAAAACAAACAGCTATGTCAAACACAGCATTACAATTAGCTAATCGCTATAAAGGCCCGGTCCTTGAGGAAGAGCCTATAAATTTAACCTGGCCCGAGCGTTATATCTCAATTGCTACAGGCGTAAAATTGGGTATATCAGGATTTAAAAATTTATTTAAAAGCCCTTTTTCAAGTATCATAAAGCTTGGGGCGGGTGGTTACTTACTTACACGAGGGGTTACCGGCCATTGTGAGCTATATACCCGCATAGGCAAAACTACTACTGATGATGTGGTGAACGTTAACATACGCTCGTCATTTGTGGTTGATAAACCACGTGTACAGGTGTATGAGTTTTGGAGGCAACTGGATAACCTGCCTTTATTTATGAAGCATTTGGAAAGTGTGCAGATACTGGATAACAACCGCTCGCACTGGGAGTTAAAATTACCGGCCAATGTAGCTAAAGTAAGCTGGGATGCTGAGATAGTAAAGGATGAACCCGGCTACATGATCGGCTGGAACTCGTTACCCGGATCAATTATTGATAATGCCGGCAAGGTACGTTTTAGAGATGCCGAGAACGGCGGAACGCTGATTGATGTAGTAATTACTTATCAGCCACCAGCAGGAGGATTCGGCGCTGCTATCGCACACGTCATAAATCCTGTATTTAAAAATATGGTTAATGCAGATGTGCAAAACTTTAAGCAATACATGGATATTGACAACGATACTCGCGAGATATCTTCAAAAGATGATTTCGTTGTATTATCATAGTAAAAAAACACATTAGTAAAAAGTCAAACTGTTATTTACGGTTTGACCTTTTTTATATTAAATTAAAAGCGCGTGCGTATTCAGTAAACTCAAAGCTGCTTGAGATGTTGAGTTTTTGCTTAATGTTACGCCGGTGTGTTTGTACGGTTTCTGCGGAGATAAAAAGCTCTTCAGCTATTTCAGGTGAGCTTTTGCCTTTGGCTACTAATTTCAGGATACTTACCTCCCGTTTACTTAATGATGAAAAGCGCTCCGCATGCTTCTTCAGAAACTGATTTTCCTGTAATAAACGTTCGGCTTTGGGCTCCACTTCCTTCATGTTTTCAATTGGTAGCGCTATGGTTATGGTGAGCAAAGGCTTGCCATCATCATCGCGCATAAATATACCTGTTGATGTAATATGCCAGGTCCACTCATTCTTTTGCGCGAACTTTACCTGCTGAAAATAACTAAAACTTTCATTCAGCTTGTTTTCCTGCAACAGCAATTCCATTTTTGGCAGTAAGCCTTCCATGTATTCCATATTAAAATACTGCGGATAGTAAGCAGTACCCATTTCCTGTAATTCGTTAAGGGTAACACCTAACAAATTCAGGCCTTTGGTACACATGTATACCACTGAAAAGTCGGCAATGTGATGAATAATGGTTACACCCGGCATCATTTCCGCATAAGGTGCAAATTCATTGATCTTATCAATAACAGGTTTGGGCAGCTTCAAATTGGTTGGTGGGCTTAAATTTGCCTTAATATGTAAATAATATTTATAAACTAAAATATCAGGCAAATAAAAAACGCCCGGTATTTTACTACCGGGCGTTTTTTAATGTAAAACGTTGCTAAACAGAACTATTTTACTGCGTCAATAATTGCTTTGAATGCATCAGGGTTGTTCATAGCCAAGTCAGCTAATACCTTACGGTTTAAACCGATCTCTTTAGCGGCTAATTTGCCCATTAATTGCGAATATGAAATTCCGTGCTGACGGGCACCTGCGTTAATACGCTGTATCCATAAAGCCCTGAACTCTCTTTTTTTGGTTTTACGGTCGCGGTAAGCATACTGTAAACCTTTTTCAACTGTGTTTTTTGCAATGGTATAAACCTTGCTGCGTGAACCCCAATAACCTTTGGCGAGGTTCATGATTTTTTTACGCCTTCTTCTGGAAGCTACGGCGTTTACTGAACGTGGCATGTGTTGTTGTTTTTGGTAGTGAGTGCCGCTTAACGCGAACTTTGTACTCTAATACCTGGTTAAAAAAAATAGTTAATTACTTGCCGATACAAAGCATACGTTTTACGTTACCCATGTCAGCATCAGAAACTAAACTGGTGTGACCTAAGTTACGCTTACGTTTGGTTGACATCTTGGTTAAGATGTGGCTTTTGTATGCGTTTTTTCTGGCAATTTTACCGGTTCCAGTAAGCTTAAAGCGCTTTTTAGCACTGGAATTGGTTTTCATTTTTGGCATAACTCTTATTTATTTGTGTTTAGACGTTTTCGCAACGTTTTATTTTTATTTCGAATATCGAATTTGCGATTTCGAATATATTTTTTTCATCCGCACATCTGCATATTCACGCATATGTACATTAAAGCCTTATTTTTTAGCGCCTTTAGGTGCAACGGTTAAAAACATACGTTTACCTTCGAGTTTTGGCAATTGCTCTACTTTACCAACCTCTTCAAGTGCTTGTGCAAATTTCAGCAAAAGTATTTCACCCTGCTCTTTGTAAACAATTGAACGGCCTTTAAAGTGTACGTAAGCACGCACCTTCTCGTTCGACTCCAAAAACTTCATCGCATGCTTGAGTTTAAATTCAAAGTCATGATCATCAGTATTAGGGCCAAAACGTATCTCTTTAATAACGGTTTGTTTGGCGTTGCTTTTTATCTCCTTCAGCTTTTTCTTCTGCTCGTAAATAAACTTATTATAGTCTGTTACTTTACAAACAGGCGGGTTGGCGTTTGGCGATATTTCAACAAGGTCAAGCTCCTGCTCAGTGGCAATGGCGAGTGCGTCACGTAGTGAATACACGCCGTTTTCTACATTATCACCAACAAGACGAACCTCTTGTGCCTTGATGAACTGATTGATGTTGTGTTCGGCCTCTTTTTTCTTGAAAGGGGGCCTTGGTCCTCTGTTGAACGGTCTGTTTAAAGCCAAGTTATACTTTTATTTCTTTAGTTATCTGTTTTATAAATTCCTCTACACTCATGCTACCCAGGTCTCCCTGGCCATGTTTACGAATTGAAACCACATTCTCCGCAGCTTCCTTTTCGCCAACAATTAGCATGTAAGGGATCTTTTTAACTTCAGCATCGCGGATCTTTCTACCGATCTTCTCATCTCTGAAGTCAATTAGCCCGCAAATATCGGAATCTTTTAACACATCCGAAAGTTTTTTTGCATATTCTTCATATTTTTCAGATATAGGGAGAATTATGTATTGCTCCGGAGAAAGCCATAGCGGAAAGTTACCGGCACAGTGCTCAATAAGCACGGCTACAAAACGTTCCATTGAACCAAAAGGTGCACGGTGGATCATTACCGGGCGGTGCTTCTGGTTATCGCTGCCGGTATATTCAAGTTCAAAACGCTCAGGCAGGTTATAATCTACCTGTATAGTACCCAGTTGCCATTTGCGGCCAAGGGCATCCTTTACCATAAAGTCAAGTTTAGGGCCGTAAAAGGCCGCTTCGCCAAGTTCAACTACGGTTTTTAAGCCTTTTTCGTCAGCCGCTTCTTTTATCGCGTTTTCGGCAAGTGCCCAATTCTCGTCAGTACCTATGTATTTGGTTTTATTTTCCGGGTCACGCAGTGATATCTGTGCTGTGTAGTCCTCAAAACCAAGTGCGCCGAAAACGTATAATACAAGGTCAATAACCTTTTTAAATTCTTCCTTTACCTGGTCAGGGCGGCAAAATAAGTGGGCATCATCCTGCGTAAAGCCGCGCACACGGGTTAAACCATGCAACTCGCCGCTTTGCTCGTAACGGTATACGGTACCAAACTCCGCATAACGTACCGGAAGATCCTTATACGAACGTGGTTTTGATTTATATATCTCGCAATGGTGCGGGCAGTTCATGGGCTTTAACAGGAACTCCTCTCCTTCCTGCGGTGTTTTTATAGGCTGGAACGAATCGGCACCATATTTTTCATAATGCCCCGAGGTTACATACAGGTTTTTATGCCCGATGTGCGGGGTAATTACCTGCTCATAACCTGCTTTGGTTTGTGCCTTTTGCAAAAAGCTGGTCAAACGTTCGCGCAGGGCGGCACCTTTAGGTAACCACAATGGCAAGCCCATGCCTACCTTTTCAGAGAAGGTAAACAGCTCCAATTCTTTACCCAATTTGCGGTGGTCGCGCTTTTTAGCTTCCTCCAGCATGTGCAGGTATTCGGTAAGCTCGCTTTGCTTGGTAAAAGTTACACCGTAAATACGGGTAAGCTGTTTACGGCTTTCATCGCCACGCCAGTAGGCACCGGCAACGCTCATTAATTTAACCGCTTTTACAAATCCTGTATTCGGAATATGAGGGCCACGGCAAAGATCGGTAAAGTTGCCCTGGGTGTAAAAAGTAATGGCACCGTCGGGCAGATCCTTGATCAGGTCGAGCTTGTACTCATCACCTTTCTCGGTAAAATATTCAATAGCATCGGCTTTGCTAACCGGCTTACGGATAAACTCCGATTTAGCCTTAGCCAGCTCGATAACCTTGTCTTCAATCTTTTTAAATTCTTCGGATGAGAATTCGCGGTCGCCAAAGTCCACGTCGTAATAAAAACCTGTTTCAATAGCCGGGCCGATACCGAATTTGGTACCCGGGTACAAGGCTTCTAAAGCCTCGGCCATTAAGTGGGCTGATGAATGCCAGAAGGTTGATTTACCATTGGTATCATTCCAGGTCAGGAGCTTAATGCTGCTGTCTTCCTCGATAGGGCGACTGGCATCCCAAACTTGGCCGTTTACTTCGGCTGCTAATACGTTACGTGCTAAACCTTCGGAGATCGACTGCGCGATCTGCATGGAAGTGATTCCTTTGTCGTATTGACGAACGGAACCATCAGGGAGTGTAATATTAATCATCTACAACTATGATTCGGCCTTTTCATATACTGATAGGGCCAGTTTATATAAATAAGTTTTTCAAAAAGATCGCCTACTAACGCGACCTGTATGTTATCCAGCAAAAATATAATTAATTTATTAGCTCACCTATCTGTTGAAAATAAAATTACGGGCTAACAACAAAGCCTCCCTTTTGGGGAGGCTTGTTAAAATAGAAAACAGAAATATTAAAATGTAAACTCGGCCAGTACCGGAAAATGGTCTGACGGGAATTTGCCGCGGTAGCTATCAGTTAATATGCCCCAGCGTTTAACATCGGCCGTACCGGTTGTAAAAATATGATCGATAATGCCATCCTTATCCAATGCCTTTCCGAAGTTATTGAACGATGCGTTGAAGATGTAAGGATGTTTAGCTAATTTATAGGTATCCTTTAAGTAACCTGAAGTAGCCAAACGCTGATACCAGGTGCTTTCATGGTCGCCGTTAAGGTCACCGGTAAAAATAGCTTTCTCGTTGCCGGCTATCTCTTTTATCTTTTTCAGGATAAGTTTGCTGCTTTCCTCGCGGGCGATTTTTCCCTGATGATCAAAGTGCGCATTAAAGAAATAAAACTTTTTTTTGCTCTGCTTATCAAGCAGATATACCCACGAACATATACGGTTGCAGCAGGTAGCATCCCAGCCTAATCCCGGTTTGTCCGGCGTTTCTGACAGCCAGAAATCACCTTTCTTTAATACCTGGAAACGATCTTTTTTAAAGAAGATGGCCGAGTGCTCTCCTCCTTCTTTACCATCATCACGGCCTGCGCCATAACGCTCATATTCAGGCAATGCCTTGCTCAGGTCCTGAAGCTGATTAGCACGGCCTTCCTGCGTACCTAACACGTCAAAATCATGAAAGCGGATAAGTGCTGCGGCTACCGGCGCGCGGTTTACCCATAAGTTGCCGGTATCGCCGGCGTTATCAAAACGTAAGTTGAACGAGCCTGCAATTAAATGCTGTGCCTGCGTTGCACCGCTTGCCATTAAAAGCAATGCCGAAACAAATAAGTGTTTAATTTTCATAGTACTGTGTTATTTAATTTTACCAGCCGGGGTTTTGACCAAGTTTTGGGTTTATTAGCCTTTCGGCTTCAGGTATTGGGTAAAGATAATATTTATCATCCCACTTACGTGTTACGTTTGTAAGCCAGGTAAGCTCGTTATTGCTATTTAGACGTTGCGGGTTTACTGATCCGGTTGATAAGTTATCCGCTACGCTTACATAAGTAACACCGGCTATAGCAGTTGGCATGGTACGGTAAAAGGCTACATCAAGTACACCATCGCCATTCAGGTCTATAGGTGTATTAAGCTCTGGCACATAGATGCCATTCCAGGTTTGATCCATTAACTCACCCCGTTTCCAACGAACTATATCATTAAAGCGGAAACCCTCGAAAACCAGTTCTATACCCCGCTCACGTCTGATCTCCAGTAACGAAGGGTCACTTATTTCCGGAAAATAATTGGTTTGCAAATATGTATCAACCGTTGTTGGCTTAGCGCTTGTGTTGCCCGTTATGCCTGCCCGGCGGCGCAAGGCACCAACAGTAATATTCCAATCCGCATCAGTAAGGGTACCAAGCTCAGCCTTTGCTTCGGCATAATTCAGTAACACTTCAGCATAACGTATTGATGGTATTGAATTGGTGTTGCGCGTACCACCATCCATTGATATATCGTCAAGCGTAAATTTTATTGGATGATAACCTGTATACGTGTATGAAAATGCAGGAGGAGTTAACTCTTGTTTGGTGCCGTTTAAACGGGTGTAGTTTCCCATACGGATAGTTTGCTGCAAACGCAAGTCACGGCCTTTAATTTCTTCGGCAAACTGCATCGTTCTATAACCTGTTTTTTCGGTAAACGGTGTACCATCTATAGTTAAGTACGTATTTACAAAAGTACGTATCAGGCTAAGGCGATCCCCATAGGTGGCGCTTGTCCAATACCAGTTGGCATCGTTAAAAACGCCCAGAGCAGGATCAACAACGGCAGCCAGCATTACTTCGTTACTAACAGGTGTAGTGCTGGTAAATAGCTGACGGTATGCTTTATCGGTACCACCGGCTGTATTTAGCGAGAACGCATTTGCATCAATTACCATTTTAGCGGCATCAGCCGCCTGTTGCAATAAACCATTGGCTGATGATTCCAGTTTATATTCGTTGTGGTATTTACGGAAAGTACCTTCAAACAAGCATACCCTTGATTTAAACGCGTAAACTATGTTTTTGGTGATCTGAGTACGCGATGCATCATTTGTTGTGGTAATATTTTGCGCGGCATAGTCTAAATCGGCTATAATGGAATCAACCACAAGTGTGCGCGAATCGCGGCCTGCATAAAGCTTCGGATCATCTTCGGCCATTGGGGTGTTAATCCATGGCACATCGCCAAAACGCTTGAGCTTGTCAAAATAAAACCAAGCACGAAAAAACCGGGCCAATCCATTAAAATGACGGCGCTTATCTTCAGGTATTTGAGGCCTTACGTTATTCATTATAAAATAATTGATATTTCTCAAGGCAGACCAGTAAGTCCATGACCAGCCTGTGCTTTGTTGTGGGCCATAAGCTCCGGGCCGTAAAAAATCAGGAACCGATGTGCGGGCAGCGTAATCGGCCATGGCATCACCCCGAACTAAGGCGCCGGCATCAGGCAATATTTCGTAAAAGGAATTAGCATATAGCTGCAAACCCTCAACACTACCAAACACGGCAGGTGGAGTAGCTGCTGATTGTGGTTCCTGATCAAGCTTTTTACAACCAGCTATTATAACCACCGCCATTGTTAAGCTCAACAGTACCTTATTGTATTTAAATTTTATGGAAAACATATTTAACCAGATTAAATTGTTTGTATTACTTGATTAAAAAGTTGCTGTTACACCAAGGGTAACACTTTTAAGTATCGGATAATTGTTGCCGTTGCCGCTACTACCATCTGTTAATATGCGGTCAGATCCGTTAATGCTTTCAGGGTCAATATCTTTGGTGATCTTGTACAAAGGCGACCATGTTAACAGGTTCTCTCCTGAAACAAATACACGCAGGTTGCTCAACTTAATTTTTTGGATAAGCGGCAGTGGTAAATTGTAACCCAACTGAATGTTTTTAAGGCGCAGATAGGCCGCGTTTTGCAGATATTTGGTTTGAGCCTGCGTTAACTCACCTGATCCGTTTTGCGCAGTGTAACCACGGTAGCGCGGAAAGTATGCATTCGGATTATCCTCTGACCAGATATTACCGATCATGGATACCGGTATTTTGTTGTAAGGCCTGTTATACTGACCCCAAAATACGCTGGCTTCTGAACCCGGATACCAATCGCGTTTACCTACACCTTGTAAAAAGGCTGAGAAAAAGAAGTTGTTCCAGTCAGCGTTTAAGCCAATGCCATAAGTATAACGGGGAGTTGAGTTGCCTATAATTCTGCGGTCACCTGGGTTATTAGCGGTTTGCAAGCCATTATCTATAATACCATTACCATCAAGATCTGCAAATTTGATGTCGCCCGGCATTAACTGGCCGGTTGTTGAAGCTTTAGTAATTATTTGTGTTGGTGAGTTTGCGATATCTTGAGCCGAGGTGAAATAACCCAGCGTAGTATACCCCCAAATTTCACCAAGTGTTTGTCCTGTATAGTAATCGCTTAAACGCTTATCTGTGTTATTGTATTTTGTGATTTTAGCCAGATAATCAGATAAAGTAAGCCTCACGCTGTAGTTAAATGGCTTACTGCCTACATCAAAACGATCATGCCAGTTCACGGTTACTTCCCAGCCTTTGGTTTGCAAGTCGGCATAGTTACCTTTTGGTGGTTCTGCTCCAAATACACCAGGTACTGTTGGGCCGGTAGTGTACATGTTCTTAGTATCGCGTATGTAAGCGTCAGCACTGATGTTCAACTTATCGTTTAACAAACCCAGATCCACACCAAGGTTTTTTGTGCGTGATGTTTCCCAGGTTAAGGCATTAGGCAATACAACCGGATTGTTGGTACGCTGTGGTAAAACACCATTTAATATTCTGCCCGAACGTACAATGTCCAATGTTTCCTTAAAGCGGTATGAGCCGATGCTGCCATTACCTAATGATCCGTATGATCCGCGAATTTTGAAGTTACTGATCAGGTTTTTCGATACATCAAAAAACGGCTCTTCTGATACTCTCCAGCCGGCTGAAACTGACGGAAAGAAGGCGTAACGCTGATCGTTAGGGAATTTCGACGATCCATCGTAACGGCCGTTGGTTTCAATTAGGTATCTGTCTTTATATGAATAATTTAAACGATAGAAACCACCCAATATGGCCCATTCTTCCCAACCGCCTTTTGGCGTTATACCCTGGCCTAAAGCAAGGTTAAGGTCGGTAGCATCCTCCTGCAATAAGCCGTTACGGGTAACCTCCTGGTGCTCAAAGGTTGATTGCTCGTAATTGTAACCGGCAAGCGCTTTAAAATAATGGCCTCCTTTTAATTTCGGCTCATATTCGCCGTAAATATTGGTAGCTATATATTTTGTGTTTTCGGCAATCTTTTGCAGGTCGTTATAAGCGGTGCCCACATATTGTATAACACCCGGTCGGGTACTGTAAGGTACCGGAACACGTTTACGGTCCTGCCCGTTGTCAGTATTTTGGAACGTGAAGTCACCTTTTACACGGAATACGTTATCATAAAAGTGCGCGTTAAAGCTGGTTGTGTTACGGAATACACGGTTATTCATATCTATACCGTTTTTACCATAGTAAAGATCGCCTACCGAATAAGCCGCCGAGTAGGTTAAAGTACCATCAGGGTTAAATAACGGAACCATGGTATGGCCTTCGTCAGCAATGTTACGCCATATACTGCCACCCTCGCCTACGTTAAGCGGGTTATGGTATTTCATGTTGGAGTAATCGGCGTTATTGCTGAGGGTTAACCACGGGTATACCTGTAATGAACCTTTTGCACGCAGGTTATAAATATTATAATCATCACTGTTATAACGGAACAAACCATCCTGAGCGAAATAACGGCCGGTGATCAGAAAGTCAGCCTTGCCGCTGTTACCTGATACTGATAAGTTATGCTCACGTGAACTGTTATGATCTTTATAAAGCAATTTGTACCAATCTGTATCACCATAATACTCATAATCACCCGTAGCGTTTACAATGGTGGTAGGCAATGATGGATCGTTATTCCGCTTTTCAAGCTCAGCCAGGTAAGCCTGAGAGAACTTAACCGTTTTGTTGATATTTTGCGGCGTTTGCGAATAATCATTCCAGGCACTCCATGCATCATTAAACATTTTGGCAAATGTATAACCATCGGTTACAAACTCAGGCACGGTAGTCGGGCTCTTTATCGACTGGTTGAAGGAGTATGTTATGCTGGTTTTTTCTTTGGATGGATTTTTAGTGGTGATCAATACCACGCCAAAAGCACCACGCGCACCATATATAGCCGCGGATGAAGCATCTTTAAGTACGGATACGCTGGCCACGTCGGCCGGATTGATACGGCTTGGGTCGCCCTCAACACCATCAACCAAAACCAACGCGTTACCACCCTGGCCAATGGAAGTTATGCCACGTATGTTAAACGTTGGCGACTGCACCGGTTTGCCATCAAGCGGTACAATGTTAAGGTTAGGTATAGTACCCTGCATACCTTGAGATAAGTTAGGTAACGAACGGTTTTCCAACACTTTTGAAGTAACCTGATCTACCGAACCTGTAAGGTTTTCCTTTTTTTGAGTACCGTAGCCTACAACCAATACCTCATTTAACGTACCTGTTTGGCCGGTAAGCGCGATGGTATTGAGTTGTGTAGTTTCGCCGCCGTTTATGCGCACACCCGGTATGCGTTTTGATTCGTATGAGATAAAGCTCACAACTACGGTATAGGCTCCCTCTTCGGCTTCAATGGTGAACGAGCCGTCGGCCTGTGTTTGTACGCCTTTATTACTTTCAACAAGCATAATGGTAGCACCCGGTAAAGGCTCTCCTTTTTCGTCAACCACCTTGCCTGATATTTTACCAGGCGAAGCCATCGGTTTTTCCAGCTTTTTAAACAAGGTAATAGTGCCTTGTACCTCTTCTTTAAAACCGATAGGCGTATTGCCTAACAACTTTTTAAGTACGTTGTAAATACGCTCGTTGTTAAAATCGCGGTCTTTAATTTTAATGTTATTCAGATTGACCAATTGCGGATCGTAGGCAAAATCTATTTTCCCGGCTTGTTCAACCTTTTTTAATGACGCGGCAAGGGTTTCATTTTTTAATGAAACGCTGATACGTTTTTCAAAAATCTGGCCTGATGACGGCGAGGCGCTCAGCACTCCCGAGCAGGCAATTAATGCGGTGTAAATCAGTAACGTAATACGCATAGCTTTAGTTAAGCGACGTAAGTTTTTTTTCATACATTTGATTTCTTTAGTGAATTTTAATTAAGAAACTAAGGGCAAAGCTGTTAGGGCTCAATCTGTCAGCAATGCAAGCATGGCCGGTACTGCTTCAGTTCCGGCTTTTTTACAATTGTATCAGTAAATAATTACCTCATTATTATTCCTCCTGTAGTGATTTTGATGTACTGAGCAAATGATGCGTAAGGTTTCATCAAGCGTGCGCGATGTATTGATTTGGATATTGTAGCGATAGTTAGCAGCGGCTTTACTACTGCTGGTAAGCTGCACGCCATAGGTGTTAGCTATAGCAAAGGCCAGTTCATTAAAAGTGGCTTTGTTTAATATCAGCTTGCCGCCTGTCCATGATCTTACCGCTGAAGCATCAACTTTTTTTAATGCAGAATTACCGGTGGTTGCATTATAGCTTACCTGCATGTTTGGTGTGAGCATGCCCAGTAATTTTTTATGATTGTTTACCTGAACTTTACCGGTGCGTACGGTTACAACCGCTTGTTTTAAAAGATGATATGCCCTTACGTTGAATGATGTGCCCAATACGCGGGTGGTAATATGCTTTGTTTTTACCAGGAACGGCCGCTGTGGATTTTTGGTTACCTCAAAAAAGGCCTCGCCCTCGTCAAGGTAAACATAACGTTGCTGCTGATATTGAAAGGTATTACTGATGCGCAGCTCACTTTTAGCGTTAAGCCATACGGATGATCCATCCGGCAGGCTGATCTTTTTTACTTCGCCGGTTTTAGTTTTGATAGAAGTAAAACTCTCGCTGCCCTCGTTTTTAACAACAGTGGTAATGCTTTTTTTGCGGATAAATAGTGATACCGATACCATTACAATGGCAATAGCCGCGGCATATCTCATCCATTTTATTCTGCGTAATTTGGCCGGTGGTTTATTTATTCCCGCATGTATATCCCCATGGATCTCTGTTTGCAAACGCTCTTCATCAGCCGCGCTCAGTTCATGCCAGTCCTTGTAGGAGGCATACCAATCGTCAACCAATTGTTTCTCGGCTTCGGTGGCTTCGCCTTTAAGGTAGCGGTCAAATAAATTTTTTAGTTCGGCTGGCGTCATTCAGTACTTGTGCTTTTGTAATTAAGTTGCACAACTACCGCCTTACTACTTCAATTTCAGGTGAACGTTAGGTTAACTTTTTGTAAACAGGATGCCGATGAGCATCATGCTGCCCATATAGCGTTCAGGGTATTCAACCTTAATACGTTTTTTCAGGCGTTTAAGCGCTTCAGTAATATTGTTGGATACCGTTTGTTCGGCCAGGTTGAGGCTCCCGGCTATTTCTTTTACCGAATAACTGTCACTTCTCAGCAAAAAGCTGTTCTTCATGTTAACTGGCATTTCTTCCACTTCTTCGCTAACTATACGTTCCAGGTCAAAGTAGGTTGATAAGTTTTGGTGCGAATGCAACATTTGCGTTATGCGTTCGAGCGCGTTGTCAATTGCCTGCTGCTTAATATTTTCGGAGCGGTAATAATGCAGCACTTTCATTTTTACAGCGCCGTAAAGGTATTGCTTTAAAGTAGTGGTAACGCTAATGATATTATGCTTTTGCCAAATATCAATAAAAACATTTTGTACAATGTCTTTAGCTGCCTCCTCATCGCTCACTCTGCTATAGGCTGATAAATAAAGGCCTTTCCAATAGCTATTATAGATATGATCAAAGGCCTGAATATTGCCAAGTTTCAGCAGTTGCAATAACTCTGTTTCACTGTAAATATGATTACCTGTGCGCATGCCCAAATGTACATTTGCAAGGTAAAGGGAATGTTAAGTTTAATTTATTGTGTATAACTTACACTTGTTTAAACAGATAAATTATTTGCCGTATTTTTTTAAAATATCGGGCACTTCATCAAGCGTAATAATCAGCTCATGGTTGTAAACGCGCTTTAAATAATCCTTGTCTATCGCGGTTAAATGGCCGGTATGCCATTCCATCCACCATGACCATATCGTTCCGTCGACCAAACATTTATCCGGATCGGGCGGTATGCCGCATTCATGGTAAGCTATCGGGATATTTCTGCTGCTTATTAGCCTGGCTTGCTTATACATGGCAGTATGCGGGTTGTCATCGCCATAATCATCGGCACCTACAATATCAACATAAGCATCACCCGGGTACCAGGCTGAGTCGGGTTTTGAGGTATAGCAAAACACCCAGATCAAATTATTCAGCTTTTCCTGCTTAACAAAGTAATTATACATGGTTATCCATAGCTTTTTTAACGATTCGGGGCCTTGTTTGCTCCACCAAAACCAACCGCCGTTCAGCTCATGAAACGGGCGCCACAATACCGGTACTTTTGCTTCTTTAAGTTTTTTTAGCAGGCGGGTCTTTTCCTTCAATTCCGCCCACATAGCCAAATTTTCAGGCGTGCCTTCCTCAAAGCATTTTTCAATATCAATCTGTTGTTTTGAGTTATCGTACCCCTGCCCCTTTGTTGGTGCGCCCCAATGCCACATAATTGTTGGGATGCCCCCTTTACGCCACCATTCAATAGCGTGTGTTACTTCGTTCTCGTTTTCGGCACTGTCAATAAAATCCATGCCCCGTATGGCAGGTTGTTTACCAGTTACCTCCTGCAAATACTTTAACTCGCTTTCGCCCCATTTAACATCCATTTGGCCGGCTAATGTTTTTTTGCCGTTAATATCCAGCAGGTAGTTGTAAAGTGCCCGTGCTTCGCCGGAGGCTTTTTTGTTTGACAGCTTTACCGGAGATTGCGCGAATGATAAAGCCCCAATGCCTATCATTATACAAGTAATCAGTGATTTTTTTATTTGATTTTTTTCTATCATTTATCGGTTAAAAGAAACACTAAAATAGGCTTTATAACAATATACTAATGGTTCAATTACAGATCATCTTTTTTAATCCTGATACCGCCCGGCTGATAATCTTTAGCTAAGTATTCAGCCGGAATTGCGGTTGTATTACCATCGCGCACCGCGTTATATCTTGGCGACATTAATTCTATGCCTGCATCATTAAATACATCCTGAATATTAGCATGCAGATCTGAGTAAATCCGGGCTTGTTTATTCGGAGATTTTGTAAAAGCATTTATGCTGTAGCTCACATAAAAATCATCAAGACTGGTTTGAAATACATACGGCAATGGTTCTTTTTCAAGTAAGGACGTACGTGACGCGGCCTCGATCAATAATTTGTGTACATCCCGCCATGCAACATCGTATCCGCAGGTAATGGTGGTATGCACTATTAAGCCTTTATGCGTTGCATCGCTACTGTAATTTACTGTATGATTACTCATAACTGTAGAATTAGGTATCGATATGATCTCATTTTGAATAGTACGTATACGGGTTACCAGCAAGTTTTTCTCAATTATATCTCCCGTTACCTCTCCTATTTTAACCCTGTCGCCAATTTTAAAAGCACGCATATAAGTAAGTACCAAACCTGCAACAACGTTGCCTAACGCGCCCGCTGATCCGAACGTAAAGAGTACACCGACAAATACAGATACCCCTTTAAATATGGGCGACTCGTTACCCGGCAGATATGGAAATATAACTACGATCATGAATGCCAAAACCAAAACACGGATAATTTGATAGGTCGGGTTTGCCCAGTCAGCATAAAAACCAGGAATAGTTAGCTGGCCACGCTCAATTTCAAGCTTTATAAAATTAAAGAATCTTAAAACGTATCTGAATACGACTATTAATATAATGATTGTGATCAGGTTAGGTATATAATTCCATATTGCCTCCCCAATTTTGCGTAACGGACTAAGTATGTATCCCAGTAATGCCGCTGATATATCGCGGGTAAACGGAAAGATGCTGAACAATATAGTGAGTGCAAAATATACGGTGATCAATATAACTATCCACCTCACAAGGCCTATCGCTGTATTAATTAACCCAAGTTGCCTTGCCGGTGTAAGTAATTGGTAGTTGCGTATGTGGACACCTTTTTTTGATACCCGGTCATTCAATGCCAGCTTACCTGTAAACCATCTGAATAAGCGATTTATAAAATAGATGAGCAAACTCAATACAGCGATAACCAGTAAGGCCAGCAAACCTTCTTTCACCAGGGTTTGTATACTTGTTTCATCGCGATGAATAACTACGGCACGGCCAATTGTGGCGCGTAGTTTTTGAGCAAGTTCTGTTCTTGATGTGTTCTCCCAAAGGGCATCCATGTCAGAAACCGACATGATCATTTCATCTCCGTATACAATATCAGTAGTTTGCTCCGCTTCGCTGATTTTTAACGAGTCGGCACTAAAGCGATAATTGTCGGCAAGTAATATTAAACGGTGTTGTACCGCTTCGGCGCGGTCTTTAGCAGTAAAGCTCCCCTGTTTTAAATAGATAGAAAATAAGGTGTCCCGAAAGGGTTGTACTACAAAGCCCTTTACATATCTTCTGAGTGAATCAACCTGTTGTTTTTGCCTGATTATCCGTAGGGAGTCTTTTTGCTTTAAGGCGTTTAGCTGTTTTACTAAGCCCAGGCGTTCATCATCATTTCCGGATAGTTGGGATACTTTTAATTCAAGCTCATTCCGTTTTAATGAATCCGCTACCCTTTCTGCCGATAACTGTTTTACGCTGTTTAGTTGGTTGTTAACCCTATCATTGTGTATTGTATCAATTTTACTTACGGTTGTATCCGCTGGTTGTGCGGCAACCGCGGATATCTTAAAAAACAACAGCAATAAAACGGGTAAATATTTGGACATATACAATATTAACTAATTTATAACAACGGTTAACCTGAAAACTTTGTTCGATAAAGCGCACCTTAAAACAAAAAAGCCGCCTTTATGGGGCGGCTTTTGGAAAGTTTTATACTTTATTTTAAACCGTTATGGTTTCGCCAATGGCAGGTAATAACAGGGTTATTCCTGCTTGTTCAAAACGCTGTTTGGCATCTTCGGTATCGATCATAATAAAGCCAAAGGTGTTGTAATGTACACCGATAACGGTTTTAACGCCCACCATTTTAGCGGCTTCAATCGCGTCATCAATACCCATGGTCAGGTCATCGCCTATGGGTAATATGGCATAATCAAGATCAGCCCAGCGTGGCACCAGTTGCATATCCAGTGTTAAAGCGGTATCACCACTGTAATAAAAGTTGCCTTCATCGCTTTTTACAGCAAAGCCTGTAGCTACACCGCCATAACTGCCATCGGGCATACTGCTTGAGTGTACTGCGGTAAAGCATTTAACCTTACCAAAATCAAGCGCCAACTGCCCGCCCGGGTTTAGCGGATGCGTATTGCTAACGCCATTATTGTTAAACCAGGTATGCACCTCAAAGCTGGCGATAACCTTTGCGCCGGTGCGGTTGGCTATGCTCTCCACATCGGCCATGTGGTCAGAGTGCCCGTGCGATACAAAAATATAATCAGCAGGTACAGCGTTTACATCAACGGTTTTCGCCAGTTCGTTTGGTGTAATAAAAGGGTCGAAAAGTATATGCTTACCGCCTAGTTGTACGGCGAAGCATGCATGTCCATAATAGGTAAATTCCATATAGTTAATTGTTTAATTAAAATCTTATTCTGTTGTTTAAACAAGTATTTTAACCTTTTGTTGCGATTAATTGTTCACTAACCCGGTTATGTACGGATCGGTAAAATCCCCGGCGAAATGAAGTATATTATCCAGGTAGCTGAACTCTTCCACCTCATGTGTTGTGGTTAGGATCACCGTTTTCATGCCCGCGTTCTTAGCGGCCTCCGCTCCTTTGGGCACATCCTCAAACACCAGGCAATCCTGCGGCGAAACCTGCATCAGTTCAGCGGCTTTTAAAAACGTTTCGGGGTGCGGCTTGCTGATGTTTACATCATCGGCACTAACAACTACGGGAATATATTTGCGGATGTTCAAACCATCCAGCACAAAATCAATATTAAACGGAATAGCGGCCGAACCAATAGCCATGAGGATGCCCTTTGCATAGGCCTGCTCTAAAAACGCCTGCAATCCGGGCAGTAGTTTTAGCTCCGGTAAGAAAGCTTTTTGATAGCGCTTTTCTTTTTCCAGCGATAGCCTGTCCATTTCGTCCGTAGTAAACCGCCCCTCGCCAAACATCCGTACCAGTAATTCGTGATTTTTGCCATACATGTTTTGCTTAACCTGTTCACGGGTAAAATTACCGCCAAGGTCGTTGTTTAATATTTCTTCCCAGGCCAGGGTATGGTACCACATATCATTGATCATAGTGCCGTTTAAATCAAATATTATCGCTTTCATAGTTTGTTTTGCTGTACAGGGCGCTAAGGTAATTCAATACCTTTAAACCATATGATACAAGTTTTAACATTTACTTTTAGCCTGTAATTTGAATTATTATAGTAAAACCTCCATGCTTTTTATCTGTATTATTTAACTAATAGCGCTAAACTTGTTAATATCGCAACATAAAATACATCACCTGTGCAAAGCTTTTTAAACGAGAACTTTTTGCTGACCAATGACACCGCCCGCAGGCTGTATCATGATTATGCAACGCATCTCCCTATTATTGATTACCATTGCCATTTGCCGCCACAGGAAATAGCGGAGAATAAAACTTTCCGTAACCTGACGGATGTATGGCTTAAGGGCGATCACTATAAATGGCGGGCCATGCGCACCAATGGCGTAAACGAGGAATATATTACCGGCAATCGCAGCGACTATGAAAAGTTTGAGCAATGGGCGGCAACTATGCCTTATACCCTGCGCAACCCATTGTATCATTGGAGCCACCTTGAACTGGAACGTTATTTTGGTATCAGCGATATTTTTTCACCGGCAACGGCAAAACATATTTATGAAACAGCTACAGCCCTGTTGCAGCAACCTGATTTTACCACCAGGGCATTGATTAGCCGGATGAATGTAGAGGCTATCTGTACTACGGATGACCCTGTAGATGCCCTGCAATATCATCAGCAGTTAAAGAATGATGGCTTTGAGGTAAAGGTGTACCCCACATTCAGGCCGGATGAGGCAATGAATACAGCGAGCCTTGAAAATCTGAATGCATATATTGATAAACTTGCCGCTGTTGCCAATGTGGACATCAACAGTTACGACAGCTACCTTACAGCGCTAAAAAGCAGGCACGACTATTTTGCCGAAAATGGCTGCGTATTATCTGACCATGGCATTGACTATGTTTATGCTGATGACTATACTGAATCTGATGTAAGATCAATTTTTGATAAGATAAGAGCAAACCGGCAAATCACCCCGCACGAAGCAAGCCGGTTCAGGTCAGCATTATTGTTTGAGATAGCTTGCTGGAACCACGAAAAAGGCTGGGTGCAGCAGTTTCATATCGGGGCGGTACGTAATATTAACAGTAAGGGCATGAATTTACTTGGCCCTAATACCGGTTGGGATGGCATTGGCGATTTTGGCCAGGCCTCCTCACTTGCCCGCTTTCTGGATAAGCTGAACATAAACAACTCGCTTGCCAAAACCATAGTTTACAATCTCAACCCTGCCGACAATGAAGTAATAGCCTCCATAACAGGTTGTTTTAATGATGGCGAGATAGCAGGCAAAATGCAGTTTGGCTCAGCATGGTGGTTTCTGGATCAAAAGGACGGTATCACCAGGCAGCTTAATTCACTCTCCAACATCGGCCTTATCAGCCGCATGGTGGGCATGCTTACCGATTCACGCAGCTTTTTATCTTATCCGCGTCATGAATATTTCAGGCGGATACTATGTAACCTTTTTGGCGAGGATATTGAAAATGGCGAACTGCCTGCCGACATAACATGGACAGGGAAGATAATCAGCGATATCTGCTATCATAATGCACGCAGCTATTTTAAGTTCGATTATTAATTATTCGGCCACATCGCCGAACAGGCCGCTGCTCAGGTAGCGGTCGCCACGGTCGCAGGCTATAAATACGATAATACCGCTATCCAACGTTTTGGCCAGATTAATAGCCGCAGTACAAGCGCCGCCACTGCTCATGCCGGCAAATATGCCTTCCACTTTGGCCAGTTTGCGTGTCATGGCTACGGCTTCGGCCTCGTCAATATCAATAGTTTGGTCAACATTGGCCGGGTTAAATATTTTAGGCAGATAAGCCTCAGGCCAGCGGCGTATACCGGGGATAGACGATCCCTCTGTCGGCTGGCAACCTACAATTTGTATGTCCTTGTTCTTTTCCTTTAAGTATTTTGAACATCCCATTATGGTACCCGTAGTGCCCATCGCGCTTACAAAATGGGTGATTTTACCATCAGTATCCCGCCAAAGCTCAGGGCCGGTGGTTTTATAGTGAGCCATGTAATTATCGGTGTTGGCAAACTGGTTTAGTAAAAAATAGCCAGGTGTTACGCCCTTCTCTTCCGCATAATCGCGGCAAATCTCAATATTTTCAAGCAAGGTAACTTTGGCACCGTAGGCCTCCATGGTCAGGGTACGCTCACGGGTTGAATTGGCAGGCATTACCAGTTCTATATCCAGATCAAATAAACGGGCTATCATGGCCAAAGCGATACCGGTATTACCGCTGGTGGCTTCAACCAGTTTGGTACCTTCTTTAATATCACCTCGTTCAATGGCGCTGCGTATCATGTTTAGTGATGCCCTGTCCTTAACGCTGCCGCCCGGGTTATTGCCTTCTAACTTGGCATATATCTCAACATTGGGGTTAGGGTTAAGCTTTGCCAGTTTAACCAGTGGTGTATTGCCTATTAAATCGGTAACTGATGCCATTTCAATATCTATTCTTGTGTAACGTTTTGTATGGTGATCTTAGGGATATGGTAAACCGTTGAGTAAGGTGCTACGCTGCTGGTTAGCCACACATTGCCGCCTATAACGCTATCATGCCCTATTACGGTATTGCCGCCCAATATGGTAGCACCGGAGTAAATGATCACCCTATCCTCAACATTAGGATGCCGTTTAATGCCCGACAGGCCTTTACGTACGCTTAAAGCGCCAAGCGTAACGCCCTGGTAAAGCTTTACATATTTGCCGATAACGCATGTTTCGCCTATTACAATACCGGTACCATGATCTATGTGAAAGTACTCGCCTATTACCGCGGCAGGGTGTATATCAATACCCGTTTTGGAGTGGGCATGTTCTGTTAAGATCCTTGGTATAAACTGGATATTGAAATTGTATAAAATATGCGCGATGCGGTAAAAACAGATAGCATAAAATCCAGGATAGGTGCGTATAACCTCAAATTCACTCTGAGCCGCAGGGTCGCCATCATATATAGCCTGAATATCGGTATTAAGAGTATTATATAACGATGGCAGGTTATTAAAGAATTCCTGTGCTACAATTTTGCCTGTGTCGGCATCCGCATGGCCGCCTGTGCTTAAAATTACGGTAAGCTCATCGCACAGGATAGATGAATAATCTTTTAATTCGGTTACAGAGTCAAATTCAAGTGTTGAATGTTCAGGATATAGCAAATATATAACCTTGAGCGCCCAACTTGCTATCATATCATTTGATGGGATAACCTGTTTCGCTCGTGGCTTACTCAGTAGTTCTATGTAAAAATCGTCATTCATATTGTTTGGTGGTTCCGTTTGACGGTAATAGCAAAAGTACACTTTTACTTAATTACCCAATGTCATGCAAAAAACAAATAGAACTTTAGCAATACAAATGCCTTTTAGAACGCGTTTAATGTACTTAGGAATACGGCTACGATCACGACAGCCTGCCATCTTGCTAAAAGAATTTATTACATAATCAGGAACAAATTAAGGTTTGTTTTATATAATTTTGAGGTTACAACAACATTACCTAAGCGAATAGCTTTAATGTTCAGGCATATAATGGTGATGGATTAATGTTTACAAAGAATGGAGAACCCGGCGTTAGCCTCAAAAAATGGCAGTATTGCTGATAACCTGTTATTACAGATACTTTCGTCATCTGCCTACGCTACAGCTATATATGTGAGTGAGCATTTACATATAGGTTTTGTAAACGATGGTATGTTGCGAATTTGGGGTAAAGACCGGAACGTTTCAGGCAAAGCGTTAGAGGATGCTATTCCTGAAGCTAAAGGCCAGCCTTTAATTGATTCAATAAAGCAGGTTTGGCGTACCGGCGTAACCTATAATGCTGAGAATACACCCGCTGATATATTGATAGACGGTGAATTGCAAACCTTTTACTTTGATTTTGAATACCGTGCTATAAAAAGTGATACCGGCGATGTATACGGCATTTTGCATACTGCGGTTGATGTAACTGAAGAGGTAAGGCAGGACAAAATAATTCACGAAAAAGAGAACCACGAGCAGGAACTATTTGAAGAGCTCGCGGCCTCAAACGAGGAGCTTACCGCTATTAACGAAGAGTACTTAGCCACCAACGAGGAACTCTCTGCTACTAATGAAGAGCTCACGGTTACCATTGAAGAGCTCGCGCAATCGCAAATGGATCTGCGCTACAGCAAATCAAAGGTTGACCAGATACTGAATTCATTAGCGGCCCCGGTAGTAGTGTTGCAAGGGCCTCAGTATATTATCACCTCGGTAAATAAGGCATTACTTAAACTATGGAATAAAACTGCAGAACAGGTTATGGGCAAGCCTATGCTTGAGGTGTTCCCGGAGATGAACGAGCAGGTATTCCCCAAGCTATGGAAGCATGTACTCGAAACCGGAGAAACGGTAATTAAGAAAGAGATTGAAGTATATTACAAAGATGCCGTTGAAGGAGAAAGACGCTTTTTAGCTGATTTTCATTACCAGCCGCTTCGCGACCTGGAAGGTAACGTAAACCGCGTATTGGCTACCGTAATTGATAATACCGAACAGGCACGGGCTCGTAAAGAGGTTGAGAAGGCGGAAGAACAATTGCGGCTGGCCATTGAATCGTCGCAAATGGGTACCTGGAATATTGATGCAAAAACCTATGAGTTTTTACCATCCATCAGGATGAAAGGCTTTTTTGGCTATGCTGAAGATGAGTACATGAGTTATAATGATGCACTTGCGCTGATAACTGATGATTACCGCGATAGTGTAAAAATTGCCATGCGTAACGCTATAAACAAAGGTATTCCGTTTAACGAGGAGTTCAGCCTGCGTGTTCGCAACAGCCAGCAGTTGCGCTGGTTCAAAGCTACCGGCAAACTGTATGAAGATAAGGTTGACGGCAATAAATATTTCTCGGGCACGCTGCTTGATATTACTGAAGCTAAGGAAGACGATCTTCGTAAAAATGATTTTATAGGCATGGTAAGCCACGAGCTTAAAACGCCTATTACCTCGCTGAACGCTTACCTGCAGATGCTCACAGCCAAAGCTTTAAAAGCGGAAGATGTATTTACAGCCCATGCACTGGGTAAAGCAGGCATACAGGTTAAAAAAATGACCTCGCTTATCAACGGCTTTCTTAACGTATCACGCCTTGAATCAGGAAAGATCTACCTTGAAAAACAGGTTTTTGACCTGGAGAAACTGGTAACTGAAGTGGAGGATGAGATGAAAATAGTGCATACCAGCCACCCGATCATTTTCAACCTGTGCAAACCTGTTTTTGTAGAGGCTGACCGGGAAAAGATTGGTCAGGTAATCAATAATTTTTTAAGTAACGCTATCAAGTACTCGCCCAAAGGCAGCCCTATTGAAGTGATATGTACCGAAACAGATGGCAGTGTACGTGTTACGGTAAAAGATAAAGGCATTGGCGTTCAATCACAGGATAAGCTAAAGCTATTTGATCGCTTTTACCGGGTTACCAGTTATCAAACCCAAACCATTAGCGGTTTTGGTATAGGCTTATATTTATGCGCCGAGATCATCCGCAGGCATGAGGGTGTGATAGGTGTTGACAGCGAACCCGGCAAGGGCTCAGGCTTCTACTTTGAATTGCCTGCTGTAAATCCCCAATAACGAGAATTTTAATTTATAAACACTCAATACCACGCCCAAAAGCGTGGTATTGTTATTTTTGCCACATGGAGATCGAAGAAAGAATACAATCGTCAGAAACCCGCATGTTCAGGCCCATATTTCCGGGTGCTACTAATCATTATGATACACTGCATGGGGGTAACGCCATGTTTATGATGGATGAGGTGGCTTTTATGGCGGCTACCCGCTTTAGCCGCAAACGGGTAGTAACGGTATCTTCAGATCGTATTGACTTTAATAAGGCTATCCCGGCAGGTACTATTATCGAACTTATAGCACGGGTTATACATGTAGGTAATACGAGCTTAAAAGTATTGGTCGAAATTTTTATTGAAGAAATGTATTCCGAACATCGCGAAAAAGCTATTACAGGTACATTTACCTTTGTAGCTATTGATGAGCATAAAAACCCGGTGAAGGTTTTATAGTTACGTTTATAATCATTACATCAGGCTAACTATGCTAAAGGTATCGGCACTCTACATTTATCCCATAAAATCATTAGGTGGCATTGAGCTGCAGCAAGCCGAAGTTACCGACCGGGGCTTGAAATACGACCGCCGCTGGCTGCTTGTTGATGCCGAAAACCGTTTTATGACCCAGCGGGATTATGCCGCGATGGCCTTATTAAAAGTCGCGATATCAAATGATGGCCTGCTTATTACGAATAGTACAAATGATAATACCATAAAAATTCCCTTTGAGCCGCAAACTGATGACCGGTTTGAGGTTACCATTTGGGAAAGCACCTGCCCCGCCGTTAGGGTAAGTAATGAAGCTGATGCCTGGTTCACCGCCGCATTAAATAAAACCTGTAAGCTGGTTTACATGCCCGAAGATACCCGCCGTCAGGTAGACACACGCTATGCCCACCATGGTGAGATCACCACATTCGCGGATGATTACCCGTTTTTAATGATCGGCGAGCAATCACTTAATGATTTAAACAGCCGCCTGTCCACTCCCCTGCCCATGAGCCGTTTTCGGCCCAATATTGTATTTAGCGGCGGCGAGCCTTATGCCGAGGATCTCATTAATAATTTTACTATTAATCATATCCATTTTCAGGGCGTAAAGCTCTGCGCCCGCTGCGTAATGACTACTATTGATCAGGATACCGCAAAAAAACACAAGGAGCCACTAAAAACGCTGGCCGGCTATCGCCGTAAGGGGCAAAAGATCATGTTCGGGCAAAACGTTATTCATAAAGGCACCGGCATTATCAGCGTTGGCGATGCAATAACCAACATTACCCTGCATAATGACGAGCGGTTTTTGGTATGATACACCGGCTTGTTATTAATATTACTACAAAAAAGGTATTGTTTATATATATCATATATCTTTGCAACTTGTATCTTTAATCGATGCTATCAAAAAAAACCAAGTACGCTATAAAAGCATTAGTTATCCTGGGTAAAAACACGGATAAGCCGCCTATGCAGATCTCGAAAATTGCCGAGCAGGAACGCATACCTAAAAAATTTTTAGAGCAAATACTGCTCGACCTGCGTAACGCCGGTTTTCTATACAGTAAAAAAGGTGCCGGGGGCGGGTATAGTCTTAATAAAGATCCTAAAGATATTTACCTGGTAAGCATTATGCGCATTACCGACGGCCCTATTGCCATGGTACCTTGCGCCAGCTTGAATTTTTACCATAAATGCGATGAATGCCACCAGGAAACCACCTGCGGCATACGCAGTGTTTTTGTTGATGTGCGAGATGCTACGCTCAAAATATTATCTGAAACCAGCGTAGCTGATATTATAGCCCGCGAGAATACGCTGATTACCAATATTTAACAAAACAATAAGTTTCATGTTATTGTAATTTTGACTTAATGTCTATTATTTCCGTATAGAATATATATATTTGTGTCATTATGAAAATTACTTATATTTATATGCAAATGATGTACTGCTGCTGGCAGTAGTAGACAACAGGCTATAAGTATAGATTAAGCGATATCAACGCCTCTTTAGCCATAAGCAAAGGGGCTTTTTTATAAAATAACCACCAACATAATTATGCAAAGCTTCAGAACAGAACTGGAGAACCCTGTAGTTGAAAAAGATATTATAGACCTTGAACGGAAAATAAGGCTGTTCAAGGAAGGTAAGATACACGACGAAAAGTTCAGGAGCCTGCGCCTCGCGCGAGGTGTTTACGGTCAGCGCCAGCCTGGCGTGCAAATGGTACGCATAAAGCTGCCCTTTGGTAAAGTCACCTTTAAACAGTTGCTTACTATTGCCGATATATCTGACGAGTATGGCAGCGGTAACCTGCACCTTACTACCCGTCAGGATATTCAGATACACTATGTAAGTCTTGACCGTACGCCCGAACTTTGGGCAAGGCTTGAGCAAGACGACATAACCCTGCGCGAAGCCTGTGGTAATACCGTACGTAACGTAACTGCCGCCCCTACCGCCGGTATCGACCTAAAGGAACCCTTTGATGTATCGCCATACGCGCATGCCACTTTTGAGTACTTTTTACGCAACCCTATCTGCCAGGAAATGGGGCGTAAGTTCAAAATGTCATTCTCGGCTACGGATAGTGATGAGGCTTTCAGCTATATACATGACCTGGGTTTTATCCCAAAAGTAAATGCCGATGGCGAACGCGGCTTTAAAGTATTACTGGCAGGCGGACTTGGTGCCCAACCTTTTTTAGCAAGCGCTGTAGAAGAATTTTTGCCTGAAGATCAACTGATCCCATATATAGAATCGGTTATCCGTGTTTTTGATCGTTATGGCGAACGTAACAATCGCAACAAGGCCCGTTTAAAATACCTGGTTCAAAAGTTAGGTTTAGATGAAGTGCTGCGTTTGGCTCAGGAAGAGCGTATAGCCAACAAGGTAAAAACTTATCCTATTAACCGCGAGGCACTCCCCCAGCCTGCTTTACCCGATACTGCTGTTTATGCTGATGCACAACCGGTAAACCCTTTGCGTTACGAGCAATGGCTGGCTACCAATGTATTTGAGCAAAAGCAGGAAGGTTTTTATGGTGTTTACCTAAAAGTGCCTGTCGGCGATATTGATACCGCTACCGCACGTAAATTGGTTAATGTATTAAAACCATTAGTTGCGGATGAACTGCGTATCACTCAAAATCAAGGACTATTGTTAAAATATGTACGTAAAGAAGCACTAATTGCTTTATATAACGGCCTGACCGAACTGGAGCTATCAGCACCCGGTTTTGATAGTGTGGCCGATGTAACCACCTGCCCCGGCACGGATACCTGTAACCTGGGTATCTCTAACAGCATGACTATGGCTCGTGTCCTCGAAAATGTGATTTACACGGAATACGAAGATCTGATTTATAACCGCGAGATCAAGATCAAGATCAGTGGTTGCATGAACTCCTGCGGACAGCATGGTTTAGCGCATATTGGCCTACATGGCAGTTCGTTAAAAGCCGGAGCTAAAGTTTTGCCATCAGTACAGGTAATGCTTGGCGGTGGTACCGTTGGCAATGGCGTTGGCCGTGTGGCTGAGCGTGTGGTAAAGGTGCCTGCAAAAAGGGCTACCAGTGTTTTACGCTCGTTATTGGATGATTATAAAGCAAATTCCATTACCGACGAAACTTACCACGGCTACTATGACCGTCAGGGTAAAGATTATTTTTATCGCTTACTGAAACCCCTTGCCGATCTGACCAACTTAACTGAAGAAGAATTTGTTGATTGGGGTCATGAGGAAACGTTTGTAACCGCTATTGGCGTAGGCGAATGTGCCGGTGTAGTGATCGACCTGGTAGCTACCCTGCTATACGAATCAGAAGAAAAGCTGGGTTGGGCTAATGATGCTTATACCGAAAGCCGTTGGGCTGATGCCATTTACCATGCTTACAGCGTGTTTGTAAGTTCGGCTAAAGCGTTATTGCTTGATAAAGGCGTTAACAGCAGCACACAAGCAAGCGTTATCAAGGAGTTTGACGCGCAGTACGTTGAACCAGGCGAATTTGCGCTTGATACTACATTTACTGATCTGGTTTTACAGATCAACAAAAACGAACCATCTGAGGAGTTTGCCACCGCCTACCTGGCACAAGCGACTCAATTTTTAAATGAAAGCAAAGCAAAAAGGGAGGCTTTGGTAAAATAATGATTAACAATACACAACATATTACACCACGCATCACCTTAGTGGGTGCCGGTCCCGGCGATGCGGATCTGATCACAATAAAAGGTATCAAGGCATTAAAAACTGCTGATGTAGTTTTGTACGATGCTTTGGTGAACGATGAATTGCTGGACTTGGCTCCTGCACATGCTATAAAAGTTTACGTTGGCAAACGTTCCGGCGATCAAACACATTCACAAGCCAGTATCAATCAGTTAATGGTTGATTATGCTTTTAATTATGGCCATGTGGTTCGTCTTAAAGGTGGCGATCCGTTTGTATTCGGTCGTGGGTTTGAGGAGATCGAGTTTGCTGCACAGCATAATATTCAGGCGCAGGTTGTGCCGGGTATTTCCAGTTCCATCGGTGTGCCCGAGTTACAGCAGATCCCGGTTACGCACCGCGGTTTGAGCGAAAGCTTTTGGGTAGTAACCGGTACTACGGCCAATGGTAAAATATCATCAGACCTGATGGATGCCGCAAAAAGCAGGGCAACTGTTGTGGTGCTGATGGGCATACACAAGCTGGCAGAAATAGCAGAGATATTTAAAGCGGAAGGCAAAGCAAAACTACCGGCAGCGGTTATTCAGAGCGGCACCACCGTAAATGAAAAGATAGCCATTGCCACGGTAGAAACCATAGTTGATGCTGCCGCTCAAAAAAGTATCAGTTCACCGGCTTTGATCGTATTTGGTGAGGTAGTATCATTGCATCCTGATTTTAAACAAATTAAAGCATTGTATGGCTCACTTGCCTGAAGATAGTAACGTAAAACCTGTTGAGCAAAATAAAAGTAAGGGCAACCAGTTGTTCCCTGTTTTTATTAAGCTTAATGATTTGCATACCGTAATTGTTGGTGCCGGTAACGTTGGTTTAGAAAAACTAACGGCCGTGCTAAAAAACAGTCCGTATGCAAAGGTTACCGTTATAGCCAAGGCAATTATACCTGAAATTCATGCACTTGTTGCTGAGTATTCAGGCGTTACCATTATCAACAAGGCTTTTACTGAATATGACCTGAACGACGCGGATATTGTAATTGCCGCTACGGACGATAGCGATCTGAATAAATACATCCGCCAGGCCGCGCATGACCGTAAGTTATTGGTTAACGTAGCGGATAAACCAGACCTTTGCGATTTTTATTTAAGCTCCATTGTACAAAAAGGCGATTTAAAAATAGCCATATCAACCAATGGCAAATCGCCTACGGTGGCCAAGCGTATAAAGGAATTCCTGAATAAGGAAATACCCGATGAAATAGACGATACTTTACAGCAAATGAGTAAATTAAGAAATTCACTTAAAGGCGATTTTGCCTATAAAGTGCGTAAACTTAATGAAGCTACAGCCGTACTTGCTGAAACCCAAAAAGCAGCACCAAACAATAAATTGTATGTACGCTGGCTTATTTGGTTAACCTCTATTGCTTGTATCATTATTGCCCTGATCTCGGTTTGGAACAAGGAACCTGGGTTTCAAAGCTATGTACAAAACATCGACCCAATGTTTTATTATTTCCTGGGCGCCGGGTTTGTTTTTGCTATGATCGATGGATCTATCGGAATGTCATACGGCGTAACCTCACAAACTTTTTCAATATCTATGGGCATACCACCGGCTTCGGCAAGTATGGGGGTGCATTTATCAGAAATATTAAGTTGTGGTATAGCAGGCTGGATGCATTACCGTATGGGCAACGTAAACTGGAAATTATTTAAGCTGCTGATTATTCCAGGCATTATCGGTGCAACCACGGGTGCTTACTTGTTGTCATCATTAGAACACTACAGCCAATACACAAAGCCTTTTGTATCTTTATACACACTGATATTGGGTTTGGTGATACTATCAAAAGCATTTAAAAGTGCCACCAAAAAATCCGCCGATAAAATAAAGAAGATTGGCTTATTAGGTTTGGGTGGTGGTTTTATAGATGCTGTAGGTGGTGGAGGTTGGGGCTCTATCGTATTATCTTCGTTAATAGCCGGAGGCAGACACCCACGCTTTTCTTTAGGGACAGTAAAACTATCAAGGTTTTTTATAGCTATATTAAGTTCAGCCACCTTTATTTTTATGCTTAGCGGCATACAATGGAATGCTGTAGCAGGTTTAATTATTGGCAGCGCTATCGCATCTCCCATAGCTGCTAAAATATCCAACAAAATATCAGCAAAGGTAATTATGGTTGCCGTAGGTATTATTGTTGTCCTTGTCAGCTTTAAAAATATTTATGGTTTTATCGAAAAAGTACTAAGTTGATATGAGTGAGCTAACTCAATATATAAAACAAGAAATAGCAGGGTTAAAACCGGTTGAGGCCTTGCGTTTTTTAGCGGGGCATTTTCCGGGCGAGGTTGTTTTTTCAACCAGCTTTGGTTGGGAAGACCAGGTGATCACCCACATGATCTTTACCAACAACTTGCCTATAAAGGTTTTCACGCTCGAAACGGGCCGGTTATTTCCGGAAACTTATTATGTATGGAACCGCACCATGGAGATGTATGGCAAGCCTATACATGCCTACTACCCTAACCATGAAAGGTTGGAAGCCATGGTAAACGCCAAAGGCCCCAACAGCTTTTACGAATCGGTTGAAAACCGTAAGGAATGCTGTGGCATACGCAAAATTGAACCACTACAAAGGGCGCTGTCAGGTAACAAATGCTGGGTAACCGGTATTCGTGCCGATCAATCAGCCAACCGCCAGTTTATGGATAACGTGGAGTTTGATGAAGGCAACAACATCATTAAATACCACCCGATTTATAGCTGGACGCTTGATGATGTTAAAGCATACATCAAGCAATATAATGTACCGTATAATACACTGCATGATAAAGGCTTTCCAAGTATTGGCTGCCTGCCCTGCACACGGGCCGTAATGGAAGGCGAAGATTTTCGCGCCGGACGCTGGTGGTGGGAAGATCAGTCAAAAAAGGAATGCGGCCTGCATGCTGTAAAATAATATATAACCACCAAATGAGTACTAACAACCACCTGGATTACTTAGATGAGCTTGAAGCAGAAGCGATATACATTCTGCGCGAGGTGGCCGGGCAATTTGAAAAACCCGCGCTGCTGTTTTCGGGCGGAAAGGATTCTATCACCCTAGTTCGATTGGCTGAGAAAGCCTTCCGTCCCGGTAAATTTCCGTTTCCGCTCGTACATATTGATACCGGCCATAATTTTATTGAAACTATTGAATACCGTGATAAAATGATCGAGCGCCTTGGCGAAAAATTGATCATAGGCCACGTGCAGGATTCAATTAACGAGGGTAAAGCTATCGAACAAAAAGGTAAAAACGCCAGCCGTAACGCCTTACAAACCGTTACTCTGCTCGATACTATAGCCAAACACCAGTTTGATGCCTGTATTGGCGGTGCCCGTCGTGATGAGGAGAAAGCCCGTGCTAAAGAACGTATCTTTTCGGTACGTGATGAGTTTGGCCAATGGGATCCAAAACGCCAGCGACCTGAGTTATGGAACCTATACAATGGTAAAATACATAAAGGCGAAAACGTTAGGGTATTCCCGATCAGTAACTGGACCGAGCTTGATGTTTGGAACTATATCCGTCGCGAAAAAATAGAACTTCCTTCCATATACTTCGCGCATGAGCGCGATTGTATCACCCGCAATGACCAGTTGATGGCCGCCTCTCCTTTCCTGAATATGGATAAAGATGATGTGGTAGAGCGCCGCAACGTACGTTTCCGTACCGTGGGCGACATGACCTGTACTGCTGCTGTTGAATCATATGCTTATCAGATCGATGACATTATTAACGAGATCAGCGAATCAAAAATAAGCGAGCGTGGCGCACGTATGGACGACAAGGTATCAGAAGCGGCCATGGAAGACCGCAAGAAAGGGGGCTATTTTTAATATGGATATTTTAAAGTTTATAACCGCGGGTAGTGTTGATGATGGTAAAAGTACCCTTATAGGCCGCTTGTTATATGATAGCGAAGCGATATTAGCCGATCAGTTAGAAGCGCTGCACGCCTCGAACCGTAAAAATGATGATGGCACCATTGATCTGGCCATATTAACCGACGGCCTTAAAGCCGAGCGCGAACAAGGCATTACCATTGATGTGGCATATAAGTATTTTAATACGGATAAACGCAAATTCATCATAGCTGATGCGCCTGGCCATATACAATATACCCGTAACATGGTTACCGGTGCAAGCAACGCCGGGTTAGCTATTATCCTGATCGACGCGCGTAAAGGTGTTATTGAGCAAACTATACGCCACTCGTTCATTGTATCCTTATTAGGTATACCGCAGGTGGTGGTTTGCGTTAATAAGATGGATATGCTCGGTTACAATGAAGAGGCATATAATCAGATAGTAGACGATTACAAGACACTTGCCAAAAAAGTTGAACTGAACAACGTTAAGTTTATACCAGTCAGTGCTTTAAAGGGTGATAATATTGTTCATGAATCAACCAATATGGTCTGGTACAAAGGCGAAAGCTTACTGAGTTACCTGGAGAATGTTGATATTAAGATAGACAATTCTGCCGCTCATGCACGCCTGCCTGTGCAATGGGTTATTCGCCCGCAAACTGATGAACTGCATGATTACCGCGGTTACGCCGGGCGTGTGGCAAGCGGTACTTTCAGGGTGAATGACGAGGTAACCGTATTACCATCAGGCTTTACCAGTAAAATTGCCAGGATTGAACAATTAGATGCTGAGCCGGCTTACGCCAGTACGGGCATGTCTGTTACTATACACTTAGCTGATGATATTGATGTAAGCCGAGGCGACCTATTGGTAAGCAGTGCCGAGCAACCGCAGGTAGCGCAATTAATTGAAGCCGACCTGTGCTGGATGGATACCCGTCCGCTGGACACCACACATACTTATCTTATACAGCATAATAGCAAGGTAACAAAATGCCGTGTGAGCGAAGTACTGTACAAGATGAATATCAATACGCTTGAAAAGCAATACGACGAAGATTTTAAGCTGAATGATATCGGCCGCATCATAATTAAAACGGCTGATGCACTGGCATTTGATGCTTACCAAGCCAACAAAGCCAATGGCGGCGCTATTATTATTGATAGCCGTACCAATGTAACTGTAGGCGCGCTTATGTTAAGGTCAGTAGCTGAATAATACTTACAAATTAATGTAAAGCAAAAGGCGTGGATGTAAGTTCACGCCTTTTGTTTTTTGACGATACCTCAATCAGGCAGGGATAAAAACAACAAAGCCCCCTTTTGCAGGAGGCTATTGTTTGCTATATATGTTAATGGGTTGTCGTCTCTGGTGTTGAGATTATTTTACTTGTTGAAAGTAGTAAACCGCTGAAGTTGGAGCAACACGAACTAATATCTCGCTCTTTTCATTCTTCAGGTCAACAAAGTGTTGAACGCCATCACCTGTGTTCAGTTCAATTACCTGACCGATGGTGTAATCTTTATAACGTGAAGCGATCTCTTTTTGAGCACGTGCTGATATAGATTTGTATGCAACTTGTTTGGTAGTACCCATATAATCGCCGTTCAGGTTGTAAAATGCCGTCATTTTAACGCCCTCTAAAGTAAACTCAGCTTTTTGAGTGCTTTCAGTTACAGTCCAGGTAACGTTTTCAGCGCCGCTGTAATCTGATTTGAATTGATTGATAACAGCGTATGATACGTTAGCGTTTTTGTCGTCGTCTGCTGTTACTTTTTTATCGGCTGCAAAAGCACCTGTAACTAATAAACCGATAATTGCTGGTATAACTAATAACTTTTTCATTGTCTTGTTGTGTTAAATTTTAAATCCACAACAAATATCAGGTTTAAATATGAATTATGTAAATAATGTTTAATTTTTATAAAAAATCAATAATAATATACTTTTAATTTTAAATGTTTTAAAAATTAAAAGCTTAGATAGTGTATAATTTACAATATCATAAAATTTCAGTCCATACCATAGTGTAATAAGTACAATAAGCCAGTCAGTCAAATGTCAAACACGGCCCAGGTTAACAGTTTTAGCAGCTCAAAATTGGCTTAAAAGAAAAAGCGTTTTAAATTTTGTGAATTATTTATTTTGAAGCTCTTTAATATAGCTTAAAAAAAGGTGCAGGGCTTCCCGTTTCTTATCCGTAAGTGAATAATCAATTTTATTAAGCAGGTAATCTTCAATATCAAAGTCATTACGATGAGGCAATTGCTTGAACAGTTCCGGCCTGCTGTCTAAACCAAATTTCAGGGTAGCATTAAAATCCTGAATAAAATCAATTGGTATGGGCTTGTTTGATATCCAGGCGGCAAATACGAAAGGCAAGCCGGTAAATTTTTGCCACTCCTCGGCTAAATCATATACATAAGCATACTTGTCCGCTTTGCCAAAGGTCCTGTCGCCTATCTGTACAAAGGCGGTATCAGTTTCCATAGATAAGCTGTAGTCCTGTGCGTCAACAATAAGTTCAGGCCTAACCTTCCAAAAGTTTTTGAGTAACACCCTCGCCAGGTTATTTGAGCTGCGCGATTCAGGATCAAGCTGTATGCGTTTAACATCATGTATCTCGCAATTGCTGAATATAAATACCGAAGCTACTGCCCCATTGGCACCAATACAATAGTCGGACACGATGTGCCACTCAGGCATATTTAAGGTAGCGGCAACGGGTATTAAACCAATATCCGCTTCGTCGTCAATCAGCTTTTGGGCGCAATCAGCCGGAATATCTAAACTAAGATCAATTTTATTAAAGAAATCGGTATGCTGTATACCGTATATAAAGGGCGTGGTGTTAGTATAGCTAACCGCCGAAATTCTAATCTTTTTCACAAATACCTCAGGCCTGCTTTAAGTGCAGGGCATTATTAAAGTCAACAATCTCAAATTTTTGGCCGTCAAAGGTAACCTTATACAACACCAGGTTTTGGTGCGGAAAGGTATCCATTTCCGTAAGCGGCCGATCGGTAAGCAAACACATCAGCAGCCTCATGGCGCGGCCGTGCATACATACCAAAACATTTTTTTCTTCAGGATAAGATAAGATCACCTTTATAGCTTCCTGCTGCCTTAACTTAACCTCATTAGGGCTTTCGCCGCCTTCTATTTTGGCATCCAGGTTACCATCAAGCCAGTTACGCATCAGGTCTAAAAATGCCGCTTTATTTTCGGGCGTGCTGGGTTGCCCTTCCAGTCTGCCCCAAGCCAATTCATCAAGCCCGGCAAGCTTTTCAAAGGGAATACCTAAGTCAATAAACTTTTGAATGCTTTGCTGCGTACGCTTTAATTCAGAAATATAGATCTTATCAAACGGGACTTGTTTATAGGCCTCATAAAACAAAGCGGCCTGCGCCCGTCCTTCGTTGTTCAAATCAGTGTTCATCCCCCGCCCCTGCACAATCCCCTGTTTATTCAGGTCGGTTTGCCCATGGCGTACAATATATAGTGTTTTTTGTATCATTCTTTTTTTAAAGCGAAAAGCGATTTTAGCTTAAAGCTTAAAGTCCAAAGCATAAAGCTTACACTCTTTTGTAAATCAGCTTTGAGCTTTTACTTTTTCGCTTTTACCCTTAACCTTTCCGCTTTTACCTTTATGCTTTTAGCTTAAATAACCGCTTTTACCTCAATTAACCACCGGAAGTTTATAGAACTTAGGTTTAACTTCTTCGGCAAACACATGGTCTTTAAAATCGGTAACTACGTTGTATAAAGTGTCACGTTCAATGGGGTGACGGCCAACCTGTTTAATCAACTCAACCAGTTCCTTGGTGCTCATGGCCGGGTGCTGCTCTTCCGCGCCTGCCATGGAATATATTTTGGTGGTATCGTCAAGTGTACCATCAATATCATCCACACCAAAATTTAGGGAAAGCTGTGCGGTATTCCTGCTGATCATGGCCCAGTAAGCCTTAATGTGATCAAAGTTGTCCAAATAGATACGTGCTATGGCGTAATTACGCAGATCTTCTAACACGGTCGACTCTGGCACGTTTGACATCTGGTTATCCTGATTACGGAATTTAAGCGGGATGAATGTTTGGAAGCCTCCTGTTATATCCTGCAATTGGCGTAGCTGCTCCATGTGGTCAACCCGGTGCCAGTACTTTTCAATATGGCCGTACAGCATGGTAGCGTTTGAGCGCATACCCAGCTTATGCCATTCCTCGTGTATCTGTAGCCACTGGTCGCCGGTACATTTGTCTTTAGCGATCAGGTCACGCACCTCAGGATGAAATATCTCCGCACCACCACCCGGCATTGATTCCAATCCGGCCTCCTTCATCAGTTGCATACCCGTAGCGTAATCAATTTTAGCCTTTTTGAATATATAATGGTATTCAACAGGCGTTAAGGCCTTAACATGCAGATCAGGGCGATGTTGTTTGATACGGGTAAAGAGTTCGGTATAAAAAGGTACATCATATTGCGGCAATACGCCGCCTACAATATGCACCTCGGTAACGGGCTCGTTATCATATTTCTTGACGATGTCGAGCATTTCTTCCATGGTATACTCCCACCCTTCGCCACGCTGTTTTATCAGGCGCGAATAAGAGCAGAATTTACAATCGTACACACAAAGGTTAGTGGGTTCGATATGGAAGTTACGGTTAAAATATGTTTTGTCGCCATGTTTGGCGTTGCGTATATAATTTGCTAAAGTGCCAAGATAGCCGAGTTCAGCTTTTTCATATAACAGCACACCCTCGTCAAAGCTGATGCGTTGCAGGTTGAGTACCTTTTGTGCAATGTCTTTTAAATCAGCAGATAAGTTTGGATCATTCAGTATTACCTGTAAACTATCTGTGTTATGCATTTAATAAAAGTTTATCAAAGGTAGTAAAATGCATAAATACTACAGGCATAACGCTACCTTATTCCGTAAACCTACCCGTAATTGACATTGTTTTTACATAGGCGTTGCCACATCTAACAGTTATCAGCAACTTAATTTTTCCTTTTTACATAGGTTGATGAAAAGCCATCATTCACATTATCAGCCAGTACGATGGTATCCTTAACCATTTTGGTGATCACAAGCGGCAGTGCGTTAGCCGCTGTATCAGGATTGATGATATATAACGGATCAGTTGAAAAGATGGTTTGGCCTTTACTGATGGTATAACGGTATTGCTGCGTAATCTGATTATTCTTGTAAAACAGCAATTCGCCGTTCTTAAACTCAATATGTAATATATACCGGGCGGTTTCGGGCGTTGTGGTTACGCCGGCAAAGCCACCGGTTGTTCTTTTCCAGTCCCACTGCCCGCTAAGGCTTTCAGGATCAATGGCGTTATCATCCTTAGTTATACGAGTGGCTTTACATGCAAAAACAGAAACCGCTATTAAAACCATTAATATTACATTTTTCATTATTCAGGTTTTTTATCAATACGTACATTTACCGCCGTACGCTACAAATATTGCTATGAAAATTGAAACCATCGCCATACATGCCGGTAATCACCCTGATAAATCTTCGGGCGTGGTTATACAGCCTATTACCCTTTCAACCACATTTATAAAGGATGAACAGGGCGAATACCTTTCAGGCCACATTTACAGTCGTTCATCAAACCCTAACCGGACATCGTTAGAGAATGTTTTGGCACAACTTGAGGGCGGCGCTGATGCCGCGGCTTTTTCATCCGGAAACGCGGCGGGCATGGCGGTATTTCAATCACTGCAACCGGGCACGCACATTATTTTGCCTGATGATATGTACCACGGCCTGCGCAACCAAGTTAAAAACCTTTTCGCCGGTATCTTAGAGTTTGATTTTATTGATGTGAACGATGAAACAGTTCTCCAACAACACATAAAACCAAATACAGGCGTTATCTGGATAGAAACCCCATCAAACCCGTTATTAAAACTTTCTGATATAAAAAAAGTGGTTAGCATAGCTCATGCCAAGGGTATAAAAGTGGTATGCGACAATACCTTCGCAACTCCTATCTGCCAGCAACCACTTGCACTGGGTGCCGACCTGGTAATGCACTCCAGCACCAAATACTTTGGCGGCCACAGTGACCTAATGGGCGGCGCATTAATAACATCTGAAAAAAGCGACTGGTGGCAAAAGATACGTCAGGTACAGGAAATGGGCGGCGCTATCCCCTCACCTGCTGATTGCTATTATCTGGTAAGGAGTATAAAAACACTGCCCTATCGTGTACGTGGGCATGTAAGTAACGCGCAGCAAATAGCGGATTTTCTGGAAGGTCATGATAAGGTGGAGCAAGTATTATATCCCGGATTGGCCTCGCATCCGCAGCACGAACTGGCATCGGCACAAATGAGCTTATATGGTGGGATGCTGTCATTTTTAGTTAAAGGCGGCCAGCAGGAAACAAGTAAGGTAATTAATGCCCTCAAACTATTTACCCAGGCCACCAGTTTGGGTGGTGTAGAGAGCCTGATAGAACACCGGGCGTTAATTGAAGGGCCTGATACCAAAACGCCGCGCAACCTGCTTCGGGTATCTGTCGGGCTGGAGCATGTTGATGACCTCTTTGCTGATCTTGACCAGGCTTTGGAATGTTTTTAGCGTTTAAAACAAATAAAATTTGGATTTATAAATATCTTTAACATACATTTGCAACAATATTTGGCAGCAAATATTTAAGATCATTCCCCTCAAAAAGGTTTGGTTTATAAAGAAGCGGCGAGAGAACAGGCTCAAATACCCGCTGGCAACCCTTCAGCAACTGAAGAAGGTGCCAATTCCTGCCCCGGAAGAATAACCCCGGGAAATATAAATTAACAAACAAATGAAAAGTTTATTTAGCATTCTCGAAAACGTAGTACAGTATAATCAATATGGTTTAAACCGTTGTTGCTGTATGCGCATGTGTTGCTGCTAAGCCACACTAATTAACACGCTAACCACTTCTGTATGTACGCGTGTAACCGAACGGGATACTTATATCCTGTTGCTAAACAAACAAAACATTAACCTTTTATAAATTAATCCCAAAAAATCATGTCTGCTACGAACCTTAAATTTGAGACTTTACAATTACACGCCGGTCAGGAAGTTGATGCCACTACGGGCGCACGTGCCGTACCGCTGTACCAAACTACCTCATACGTTTTCAACAATGCCGAGCATGGCGCAAACTTATTCGCGCTAAAGGAATTCGGTAACATATATACCCGCCTGATGAACCCTACTACCGACGTGTTTGAGAAACGCGTAGCGGCATTAGAGGGCGGTGTTGCGGCTTTAGCCACTGCATCAGGCCAGGCAGCTCAGTTTTTAGCGTTGAATAACATTCTTCAAGCCGGTGATAACTTTGTAACCTCACCATATTTGTACGGCGGTACTTACAACCAGTTCAAGGTATCGTTTAAACGGCTGGGCATTGAAGCCCGTTTTGCCAAAAACGATTCGGCAGAAAGCATTGAAGCCTTGATTAACGAGGGCACCAAAGCCATCTACCTGGAAACCATCGGTAACCCTGAATTTAACATTCCTGATTTTGAAAAGATAGCGGCCGTTGCCAACAAGCACGATCTGCCTTTAATAGTTGATAATACTTTTGGTGCTGCCGGTTACCTTTTTCGCCCGCTGGAGCATGGCGCGCACATTGTAGTACAATCAGCCACCAAATGGATCGGCGGACACGGCACCAGCATTGGCGGCGTTATTGTTGATGGCGGTAATTACAACTGGGGCAATGGCAAATTTCCGCAGTTTACCCAACCGTCCGATGGTTATCATGGCCTGGTATTTAATGATGTATTTGGCATCGGCGGCCCGTTTGGCAATATCCAATACATCATCCGTGCGCGGGTTGAAGGCCTGCGCGACTTTGGCCCGTCACAATCGCCATTTAATTCATGGTTGCTGATACAGGGTTTGGAAACCTTGTCGTTACGCGTTCAGCGCCATGTTGATAATACGCTTGAGTTAGCCAAATGGCTGGAGCAGCATCCGTTAGTGGCTAAGGTAAACTACCCCGGCCTTACATCATCCCCTTACCATGATCTTGCAAAAAAATACTTGCGTAATGGTTTTGGCGCGGTATTAACCTTTGAGGTTAAAGGCGATAAGGCTAATGCCTCTGCCCTGATAGATAACCTGCAACTGGTAAGCCACCTGGCTAACGTGGGCGATGCCAAAACCCTGATCATCCAACCATCGGCAACCACGCATCAGCAATTAAGCGACGCTGAACAGCTTGCCGCGGGTGTTACTCCCGGTTTGCTGCGTGTAGCTGTAGGTATTGAGCATATTGATGATATCAAGGCTGATTTTGAACAGGCATTAGCCAAAATTGAACAGGTGCGATAACCTTTGTAATAATTTATAATGATGCTCCCGGTGTAAACCGGGAGCCTAATACATACTAATGAGTACTGAAATATATAGGCATACACAAAAATTTACACTTGAATCGGGCAAGGAACTGCATGAGCTGGAAATAGGTTTTAACACCTATGGCAAGCTGAACCAAACCCGCGACAATGTGATCTGGGTTTGCCATGCGCTAACGGCCAATTCGGATGTGCTTGATTGGTGGAAAGGACTGTTTGGCGCCAAAGACTTTTTTAATCCGGAGGAGCACTTTATTGTATGCGCAAATATTTTAGGTTCACCTTATGGTACCACAAATCCGCTAAGCAGTAACCCGGTTACCGGGCAGCCTTATTGCTTGGATTTCCCTGAAATTACCATACGTGATATGGTGAAAGCACACCGCCTGTTAGCCGCACATTTGGGTATAAACCATATTGAAGTTTTAATAGGTGGATCATTAGGCGGGCAGCAAGCCATGGAATGGGCTATTGCCGAGCCGGAAAAGATCAGGAATTTGATCCTGATCGCTACTAATGCCAAACATTCGGCCTGGGGCATCGCCTTTAATGAGTCGCAGCGCCTGGCCATCAGCGCCGACCCGACCTTTTATGATAACACACCGCAAGGTGGTGCTAACGGTCTTAAAGCCGCGCGCAGCATAGCCTTATTATCATACCGGGGTTACAAAACCTACAACATTACCCAACAGGAAGATAACGATAACCTGACCGATAATTTTAAAGCAGCCAGTTATCAAAATTACCAGGGCCAAAAGCTGGTTAACCGCTATAACGCTTACAGCTACTGGTATTTGAGTAAGGTAATGGATTCGCACAACGTAGGGCGTAACCGTACCAGTGTTAATAATGCCCTGAGCTTAATTACAGCAAAAACACTGGTTGTCGGCATTACGTCAGATGTTTTGTTCCCGGTTGATGAGCAACGGTATTTGTTTCAGCATATCCCCAAAGCGGCATTTGCTGAGTTCGACTCGTTTTACGGGCACGACGGATTTTTAATTGACACAGAAGTATTAACTAACATTATCAGATCATTCCTGAAAACTGACGTTAAAGGAAAAATTATTGAATTGCAACAAATAGCATAATGAGCAAAAAACTTACTATAGGATTGTTTGGTTTCGGAGTAGTTGGACAAGGTTTATATGATATCATTAAAACAAAAAACCTTAATCTGGAGATCGTTAAGATCGCTATTAAAAACCCGGAAAAAGAACGTACCCTGCCTGCCGAATTATTTACTACCGACAGGAATGAAATACTGAACAACCCGGAAATAAATACTGTTATCGAACTGATCAACGAAACAGATGCCGCTTTTGAGATCGTATCTACTGCCCTTAAATCAGGTAAAAATGTGGTATCGGCCAGTAAAAAAATGATCGCGATGTACCTGGATAAGTTATTGGCTATACAGCATGAATACGGTACCTCATTATTATATGAGGGAGCGGTGTGTGGCAGTATCCCGATCATCCGTAACCTGGAAGAGTATTACGATAACGAGTTATTGCACTCTATCTGCGGTATTTTCAACGGTTCATCAAACTACATTTTATCCAAAGGCTACCTGGAGAATTTGGATTATAACAGCGCGTTAAAGCAGGCGCAGGATCTCGGCTTTGCCGAAACCGACCCAACTATGGATGTGGGTGGTTATGATGCCAAGTTTAAACTGGTGATAGCCGCCGCTCATGCCTATGGGGTGATTGTAAAGCCGGAAGAGGTGTTGAACATTGGTATTCAAAATCTATCAGCCAATGACCTGCAATATACCCGCGAAAAAAACCTGAAGATAAAGCTGGTTCCGGTAGCTAAGGAATTGGACGACCGCCATGTGGCCCTGTTTGTATTACCCAAACTGGTAACCGAAAGCGAATTTTTGTATAATGTAGAATATGAATATAACGGTGTAATTGTACAGGCAGCCTTTGCCGATCAGCAATTCTTTTTTGGTAAAGGCGCGGGTGGCCACCCAACAGGCGCGGCCGTACTATCAGATGTTGCCGCCTTGCGTTACGACTATCATTACGAATATAAAAAAGCCAAAGAAAAAGGCAGCTTAAAATTCACCAATGACATTAAGCTAACTGTTTACCTGCGTTATAACGATGAAAGCCTGGTTAAGGAATTGGATTTTGAGCACATATTTGAAAGCTATACATCCGATGGCTTTAAATATATTATCGGCAAGGTAAATCTTCAAAATTTGATAGCTAACCAATCTCGTATTGTTGAAAGTAAAGCGTTCATTGCCTTTGCCGATCAGTTAAGCGGTGTAACCCTGGCTGCAACAACAAAACAACAAACAGCCGAACTGGTATAAATCAGCAAAGTATCTCATAACAAAAGCTCCGAGTGATCGGAGCTTTTTGTTTGATTAGCTTTTTATTAACCGCTGTATCTCATCCAGCTTCATCAATGCCTCCACCGGGGTGAGTGTGTTTACGTCGAGGTTATTCAGCGTGTCGCGTATTTTTACCAGAACCGGGTCGTCTATAGAAAACATTTGCATTTGCACGGCCTGTTTCTGCACCTTGCGTATACTTTCCTTTATATGCTCACCTCCGGTCCGTTCAGCTTCCAGTTTTTTCAATATATCATTAGCGCGGCTCAGTACCTTTTGCGGCATACCGGCCAGTTTCGCTACGTGAATACCAAAGCTGTGCTCGCTGCCACCGGGTACCAGCTTACGTAGGAATATGATCTGCTGACCAACCTCTTTTACCGATACATTGAAATTTTTGATGCGGTTAAACGAGTTGCTCAGTTCATTTAACTCATGGTAGTGTGTCGCGAATAAGGTTTTTGCCTTAGCCGATGGATGGTTATGCAGGTACTCGGCAATAGCCCAGGCTATGGAAATACCGTCGTAAGTTGAAGTACCACGGCCGATCTCGTCCAGCAGGATCAGGCTACGGTCGGATATATTGTTCAGGATGCTGGCCGTTTCATTCATCTCCACCATAAAGGTTGATTCGCCGGACGATAAATTATCCGATGCGCCTACCCTCGTGAATATCTTATCAACCAAGCCTATAATGGCATCCTTAGCCGGTACAAAGCAGCCCATTTGCGCCATTAGCACAATAAGCCCGGTTTGCCGCAGCAATGCCGACTTACCCGCCATGTTTGGCCCGGTGATAATGATCACCTGCTGGTTATCCGAATCGAGGTAAACATCATTAGTGATGTATGATTCGCCCAACGGCAATGTTTTTTCGATAACGGGGTGCCTTCCGCCTTTGATGTCTATCAATCGGCCATCATTCATTACCGGCTTGGCATAATGGTTTTTGATGGATATGTGTGCGAAGTTGAGCAGCACATCCAAACGGGCGATCAGTTGCGCGTTTAATTGTATGGGCTTGATGTATTCGGCAAGCGAGTAAAGCAGATCATTGTACAATTGAGTTTCAAGCACCAAAATCTTTTCTTCGGCACCTAAAATCTGCTCTTCGTATTCCTTTAGTTCAGGCGTAATGTAACGCTCGGCATTTACCAGGGTCTGTTTACGTATCCACTCGGTAGGTACTTTATCCCGGTGCGAATGGGTTACCTCCAGGTAATAACCAAATACATTGTTAAATGATACTTTAAGTGAGGGTATGCCGGTTAATTCGGCCTCACGCTTTTGGATCTCCAGCAAATAGCCCTTGCCGCCAAAGGCTATCTTACGCAGGCGGTCAAGTTCCTCGTTAATACCTTCGTTAATTACCGAGCCTTTTATCAAGGCTACCGGTGGCTCCGGGTAAAGTTCTTTGTCAATCTTCTCGCATATATAGGCACAGGGGTTTAACTGTGCACCAATGGTTTGCAATGGCTGGCTGCCTGATGCTTCGCTTATCTTCTTGATCTCACCAATAGCTTGCAACGCCTTTTTAAGCTGGCATATTTCGCGTGGATTAGCTTTTTGCAAACTTATTTTTGAGATTAAACGCTCCAGGTCGCCTATCTGGCGTAAATGCTGTTGCAGGTTTTCGCGCAGCTCTTCATGCTGGATCAAATGCTCTACTACATTCAGCCTGTCGGTGATAGGTTTTAGTTCCTTCAACGGCATCACTATCCAGCGGCGCAACAAGCGGGCACCCATGGGCGAGCAGGTGTTGTCAAGCACATCAACCAAGGTATGGGCATTTTCGTTAGACGAGCCGACCAGTTCAAGATTGCGAATGCTAAAGCGGTCAAGCCACAGGTAGCGGTCTTCCTCTATCCGGCTGATGGCCGATATATGCTGCAGGTTACGATGCTCAGTTTCGTTTAAATAATGCAGCGCTACACCGGCGGCTATTATACCCAGGTTCAGTTTATCGATACCAAAACCTTTAAGCGATTGTACACCGAAGTGTTTAAGCAGGGTTTCATAAGCATAATCTCCGCTGTAAGGCCATTCATCCAGCGTGTAGGTATAAAAGCGGTCGCCATAAATATCCTTAAAATCATGCTGGCGGCTCTTGGGGTAGATCACCTCGCTCGGCGAAAAACTTTGCAGCAGCTTATCAATATAACCGCTGTTGCCCTGCGCCGTTAAAAACTCACCGGTAGATATATCGATAAGCGCTATGCCAATGCTGTTTTTCTCAAAATAAAGGGAGGCTAAATAATTATTGCTTTTTTGCTGCAGGATGTTGTCGCTGATAGCAACCCCCGGTGTAACCAGTTCGGTAACGCCGCGCTTAACAATGGTTTTGGTGGTTTTTGGGTCTTCCAACTGATCGCAAATAGCTACACGCTGCCCTGCCCTTACCAGTTTTGGCAAATAAGTTTCGAGCGAGTGGTGCGGGAAACCAGCCAACTCAATATGTGTAGCCGCGCCATTAGCCCGCCTCGTAAGCACTATACCCAGTATACCGGCGGCTTTTATAGCATCCTCGCCAAATGTTTCGTAAAAATCGCCCACGCGAAACAGCAGCAGCGCACCCGGATACTTAGCCTTTATGGCATTGTACTGCTGCATTAACGGGGTTTCTTTTGTAATTGCTTTAGCCAAATCTATTACCTCAGTTTTTAACCTGATAAAGTTAGCCTCTTGCCCCGACTTTATTCAGGTTGTGGAAAAAAGGTTTTTATTAACAAGTGCCGGGCAAAAATCCCGTTAGTTGATTGCAATAGGTGTTTTCACCCTTTTTATTCCCGTTTAAAAAGTAAGCGTTATGGGTTTTTGAACTTGCGGTTTACCCTGCTACCGGTGCTAACTTTACAACGTGGTAATACCTAATACCCTCACATAGCAGTTTATACATCTACCTATAACTACTATGCTATGCCCGCGGTTTGTGCTTGAACCGCGGTGCATGCATGGGAGTTTACAAAACCGAACTGTTAATATAACACCATGTTTTGGTAAAATACTTATGCTATATCCTGCTAATTTAAGGCCATCAATAAACCTTAAATAATGAAGCATACTTACTATTTGTTTACCGCCCTGATAATTGTTTTCTCCACCTCTTTTACTGTTGACAATGGCTGGGTGCCCTTGCTGGATGCTAAACTGAGCAAGTGGGAAACCTACCTGAGCTATCGCCATAAAAACGGTTATAAAGGCGATATGCCGCTTGATGAGAAAGGCAAGCCGGTTAAACCGATAGGCTACAATAAAGATAAAACTGGTGTATTCACTATTGATAAAAGCAGCCGCGAACCGGTACTACATGTAAGCGGTGAAATATACGGTTGCCTGTACACAAAGCAATCATTTAAAAACTACCATTTAAAGCTGATGGTGAAGTGGGGCGATAAAAAGTGGGTACCACGGTTAGATGAACCGAAGGATTCGGGCATTATATATCACTCTAATGGCCCGGCCGGGGTTGATTACTGGCGGTCGTGGATGTTAGGACAGGAATTGCAAGTAATGGAAGGCGGCTGCGGCGATTACTGGTGCATTGCATCCTCCGCAGGTTATATAACCACTAAGAAAACACCCGCTAAAAAAGATACCATGGTGTATGACCCTGCCGGTGTAAAAACCTTTATGGGGGCCGGTAATAATTTTGTACAGCAAAGCCATAACTATGAAAAGCCGAACAACGAGTGGAACACACTTGAACTGATATGCTTTGGCGATAAAAGCGTACACATACTCAATGGCCATGTGGTTATGGCCCTGAGCGGATCGTCATACAAAGATGGTAATGCCTACAAACCCCTCACCGCCGGCCGCCTGCAAATACAGAGCGAAGCTGCCGAGGTTTATTACAAGGATATCTATATAAAATCCATTAAAGCGCTGCCCGATCAGTATAAACAGTATTTCAAATAGGCATGGTGATTAAAAGTTGACCGATATAATTATTTTTATTTACTTTGTATTTAAAAGTACTTTTTAATATGAAATTTAATATTGGTTATTTCTTACTATTCTTATTACTGTTTGCAATAGAATGCCTGATAGCCATTTACATGCATGATGCCATCATTCGGCCCTATGGCGGCGATTACCTGGTGGTTATGCTGGTGTATTGCCTGGCAATGGCTTTTGTAAACAAACCGCCGGTAAAGGTGGCCCTGGCTTCGCTCCTTTTTGCTTATCTGGTTGAGTTTAGCCAGTATCTTAATCTTGGGGTACGGCTCGGTCTTGGTCATTCAAAGCTGGCCATGACGGTTATAGGCTCCTCATTTAACTGGATAGATATGCTGGCCTACACGCTGGGCGCTATAACCATAATTATTATTGAACTATTAAGATCACCAAGAAATACAGCTTTATGAGCACAAAAACATTTGTAGCCAAACATTCTATAGTGCGCCAGATATGGGGCAATGCCGATACCGTACTGTTTATTTTTGCCGGTGCCGCCGCCGAGTTCGCACTCAATAAGGCGGTAGATTGGTTATATTATACCGGGCGGTTGCCCGCTGATCCGTTAGACAGGTTGTTCTCAACCGTTGCCTACTCCCGCTCCATAATTTTCGCTGATGAAGATGCGGCACTGCAAGCCATCAGTAAAATCACCGCGATACATCAGGGCGTTGAAAAAAGCCGTAGCGCGCAAATACCTGATTGGGCTTACCGCGATGTGCTTTTTATGCTGATTGATTATTCCATCCGTTCGTATGAATTGCTGCAGAGAGCGCTAAATATCCGCGAAAAGCAGGAAGTATTTGATGTTTTCTATCGCATGGGGCAACACATGGGCCTGAAACAACTACCGGATAGTTATGCGGAATGGCTGCTTGCCAGGCAGCAGCACCTGCAGCAAAACCTCATTAAAAGTAACTTTACCATTGATCTGTATAAGCAATACCGCAAGCACCTTGGCTTTTTGCGTTATCAGCTTGTACTGGGTGTGCAATATGTGCTGGTACCAACCCTTGTTAAACAGATGCTCTCGCTAAACAACAGATGGTGGATCAAGCCTGTATTGTTGATTTACAAAAAACTCAAGCATATTAATCTGGCTGAAATAGCAAAAGGTTTACTGCTTCCTGTTAAATACAAGCGGCAGATCGCCCAGTTGAATATTAAGTAAGTGTCTGCCATTTGTCATACTCATAAACCGGTAAACTAAATTGCCCGGCGCATCGTAAATGTGTTAAACAATTTATTTTGATGAAGAAGTTAATTATAAATACCCTAACGGTGATCGTGGTATTATTTACCGCAGTTACTACCAACGCTAAACCTAAGCCTACAACTGAAAAGGCCACTTTTGGTATGGGCTGCTTTTGGTGTACCGAAGCTATATTTCAGCAATTAAAAGGCGTAAAAAAAGTTGAATCCGGTTATTCGGGAGGTACGGTGGCTAATCCGACTTATGAAGATGTTTCTTCTGGAGAAACCGGCCATGCCGAGGTGATCCAGGTTACCTTTGACCCTGCCGTTATCAGCTATAAGGATTTGCTTGAAGTTTTCTGGAAAATGCATGATGCTACTAGCCTTAACCGCCAGGGTGCGGATGTGGGCACACAATACCGCTCGGTTATATTTTACAGCAATGCCGACCAAAAAGTGTTAGCCGAAAAATATAAGAAAGAACTGAACGACCAAAACGCGTTTGGTAAACCGGTAGTTACACAAATCGCTCCGCTTAAAAACTTTTATAAAGCTGAAGATTATCACCAGAATTACTATAAACTGAATGGCTCAAAACCATACTGCCGCATAGTAATTAAACCTAAGATGGATAAACTGGAAAAGATATTTAAAGCGAAGCTGAAGCAATAAGGGGCATATTGCCCATTTTAGTAACACTTGTACGGCATATCATATATTATTTACATATTGGCTTTAATTTATATAAATAATATGATACAGATTAACGAATATTTTGAGGGCTCAGTTAAGTCGCTGGCTTATACATCAGCCGAAGGCAAATCAACCATAGGGGTTATTGAACCGGGCGAATATGAGTTTGGCACCTCACAGCACGAAACAATGCAGGTAATAGAAGGCGAACTGCATGCCTTGCTGCCCGGCAATGTTGAAAGTTGGCAGGCTTACACAGCCGGTCAGTCTTTTGAGATTGAAGCAAACCGGCAATTCAAGATAAAAGCAGCTACCCAGGTATCGTACTTGTGTAAATACAGATAATAAAAAACGCCGTTTCTATTTTGGAAACGGCGTTTTTTGTTTAGAGGAATTTCTCCGGTTATATAATCAGTTTGGCTACTCCCCCGTCGGCACGCAGAGCGGTACCATTAGTGGCTGAAGAGAGCGGACTTGCTACGTAGGCTACCAAATTGGCTATCTCGTCTACATCGGCAAAGCGTTGTATTATTGAAGACGGACGGGCTGTTTTAAAGAAGTCGCGCTCAGCATCTTCAAAAGTAACCCCCTTGCCTTTCGCTAACTGCCCAACAAACTCGCTTACGCCTTCAGATTTTGTTGGTCCGGGTAAAACAGAATTTACCGTAACATTGGTGCCCTTGGTTAGTTCAGCCAGGCCACGGCTTATAGTGAGTTGGGCGGTTTTGGTGGTGCTGTAGTGAATCATCTCTTCCGCCACATTAATACCCGACTCGCTGGAAATAAAGATGATACGTCCCCAGTTTTTCTTTAGCATTTTAGGGAAGTAATGCCTTGAAAGCCTTACACCGCTCAATACATTTACCTCGAAAAACCGCATCCATTCATCATCTGTTATTTCTTCAAAAGGCTTGGGCTCAAAAATGCCCGCGTTATTAACCAGTATATCTACCTCATCGATCTCTTTAAACAAGGCATCAACCTCAGCCACTTTTGAAAAATCAGCCGCCACGCCTTTTACGTCAGCACCTTCAACTTCCTTTTTTAGTTTAATGATGGCCTCATCAATACGCTGCCGGCTGCGGCCGTTTATGATAACTGAAGCACCTTCAATAAGTAACCGTTTTGCTATGGCATAACCTATGCCTTGTGTTGAACCGCTTACCAAAGCGGTTTTTCCTTTTAGTTGCAAATCCATCGTGTATATTAATTTATACGCCTTTCATCAGGCAAAGCAAGTTAGGCTATGTTTAACAAAACCATGTTAACCGAGTGTAAAACCTTGTTTAGTTAACCTCTGCGTATGTTATTCGCAGTTAACTTTTTCATAAACAACGCTGTAATCAGCTTTAGAATCCGTTTGTTCGCGCCCGCTTTTGGCATTTACTTTATATGGTTTTTGCGTTAGCTTATCGCCGGGGAAGTTAAACTCAACGGCCATGGTATCTTTAGTTCCTTCCTGCATGTAAGTCCATACGGCTTTAATAACGTTTCCGTCCTGTGTGCCTTCCAGCGTGCCTTTACGAGCGTCTTTTTCCTTGGGCAGCCACTGCATATCACCGGTAACTTTGTTGCCATCAATCATTAAATGAATTTTGGTGCTATCCTGTTTCTTAGTGCCTTCGGTGTGTAAAAAGCATATATGGCCGGGTGCTGCCGTTGTTTGCGCAGTTGTATCATTTGCCGCGCTGTCAGCGGCTATACTATCTGCTGTTTTGGTGTTAGGGTTTGAATTACAGGCCGCGAATATAACGGCGATGCCCAAAATTTGGAATGGTTTAATATTCATTTGAATAGTATTGAGTTTGTAGAGATACAAATTACCGCTGATAAATGTTCTTATGTGCTAATAACTTTTAATTCGGCATTAATTGTTTTTTGGCACAATTATAGCAAGGGTTAATACAAATAATTTAAAAGAAATAATATTATGAAAAGAGTAAGTTTAATAGCATTGGCAGTGAGCGCGACATGTGCGTTTGGCTATGCAAAAGTTACGACAGATCAGAACAACCATAACAACCGTATTGCAACAGCTTATTACCAGGTTGATGGTATGCAGCAAGATACTGTACCGACAACTAAAAAGGGTACTAACAAACAGGTTAAGCCAAGTACAACTACTCCTGGAACAACCCCGGTAAATCCGGCTAACCCTAACCCGGGCAGCCCGAATACAAACCCTGTAAACCCGGCTAACCCTACAGCACCAACAACTACGCCGAACACAACACCTTCAACCAGTCCGACTCCGGTGCCTAACAACCCGACGAGTCCGACTACGCCTCCGGCAACCAGTCCAACAACACCAACTACCAGTCCGACTACTTCGCCAACAACCAGTCCGACCACGCCAACAACTTCACCAACAGGTACCGGTAGTGGTATGGGTACAGGTACTACCACAGGAACCGGCGGAATGTCACCTCAAAAATAATTTGATATTCTATAGCCAAAAAGCGGTGTTTGCACTTAATGCAGGCACCGCTTTTTAGCTATAAAAGTTGCACGTTCAGGCGTTGAAAGATAACAACAATTAGTTATGATGTTAAAAAACAAGTATTGTGCATAAAAAACAATATAAAAATGTAAAAAACTATTCTTTTGTTTAATACAAAGGGTTATGTTTGTTTTTAACAAATAACGTCAGTATAGACATTTACTTAGTAAAACAAATTAAATCTAATTATGGCAACAAAAAGCGAAGGCGCAATCACAGCCTATTCAGTAAAAACCAAAACCAAAAACGTTCCTATCGTTGATCCGGTAATCGACATAAAAGCCGGCCGTTACATTGCAACCGGTAAAGATAAAGACGGTAACAAACTTGCCGCTATATTGGGTAAGGCTAAGGCTGAAGAACACATTAAAAACGGTGCAGCCAAAAAAGGTACCGGCTGGGAATAATATTTATTTCTGATAACACACCTTATAAAAATGCCTGCATTTATGCGGGCATTTTTTGTTTACGTGCTTTTATTACAATAGATCGATTTAGCTATTCTTTAAAATAAAAGACACATTGAAAATGTGCCTTTATTATTAGGTTTGCGATTGGATTTGCGATGTAAAGATGCATAAAATGGCTCTTATTTACAATAAGTTAATATTGTAAATTATTAACACTGCACATTATAAATCCTTATTTAGCTTCATATCAATCAATTGGATTGTTAACAAGCCTGTTTCTAAAATTTTTCCTCTATTCCTAATCCAAAAAGCGCGAAATCATATTTTACCGGATCGTCGGCATCAAATTCCTTTAATTTATCGGTAAGCTCAACAGCAGTTTGCCAGTCAGTTTGCTTACGGTTAATAAGAAGTAATTTGCGGGCTACCCTGTCTACATGTAAATCACAAGGGCATATTAAGTCTGCCGGTTTAATACGGTTCCAGATGCCAAAATCAACACCACAATCATCCTTACGCACCATCCAGCGCAAAAACATGTTCAGCCGCTTACAAGTTGATTTTTGTAAGGGTGAGGACACATGTTTTTTAGTACGATGCGGGTAATCAGGTAATGAAAAAAAGTATGACCGAAAATGGTTTAAAGCCTTTTCCGCATTCCAATCAGTTGAACCGGCGGGCATAAAAGCGTCCTCAAGAGAAACAAAACGTTCATAATGCTGCCTGAAAAAGGCTATAAAATACAGCGTATCTATATCGTTAAACGTACGGTGCTTAAAGCTGAGCAGCTTTTTCAAGTCAGGCTCCTCATGGTTTATAATAAAATCATACGGCGCGCCATCCATCAGGCTGATCAACTCCTTGCATTTTTTAATAATGGTTACCCTTTGCCCCCAGGCCAGGGTTGCCGCCCAAAACCCCATTATCTCCATATCCTGTTGCTTGGTAAACATATGTGGTATGCTCACCGGGTCAGGTGCAATAAACTCGGGACGATTATATTGGGCAACTTTAGTGTCGAGGAAAACTTTTAGCCCCCCTTCCCCCTGAAGGGGGAGTTTTTGAAACTTGCTTTTGAGCATAAATTAGAGTTCCCCTTTAGGGGTTAGGGGTTTAGTGCTTGTTTTAAATCATCCAGTAAATCATCAATATCCTCTACCCCTACGCTCAGGCGTAACAGGCTATCCACAACACCAACTTTTTCACGCACCTCTTTAGGGATGGAGCCATGCGTCATGGTAGCCGGGTGATTGATCAGTGATTCTACACCGCCCAATGATTCGGCCAAAGAGAATAGCTTGAATGAAGACGCGATTTTAAAGGTATCTTCTAACGTAGCATCTTTTAGGGTGATGGATATCATGCCGCCAAAATCGCGCATCTGCTTTTTAGCGACTTCATGCCCTGGGGCATCCTCAAAACCCGGCCAGTATATTTTACCTACTTTCGGATGATCCTTTAAAAACTCAGCTACTTTACGGCCGTTTTCGCAATGGGCTTTCATGCGCAGGTGCAGGGTTTTTATACCGCGTAATACCAAAAAGCTATCCATCGGTCCTGGTGTGGCACCACAGGCATTGTATATAAACCAAAGTCTTTTGTACAAATCCTCATCATTCAGCATCAGTGCACCCATTACCACATCCGAATGGCCGCCAATGTATTTGGTTACCGAATGCATAACGATATCGGCACCCAGGTCAATCGGGTTTTGCAGGTATGGCGAAGCGAAGGTATTATCAACTACCAGTTTAACATTTTTCTCTTTGGCTATCTTACCAACGGCTTCAATATCCACTATTTGCATAGTTGGGTTGGTTGGTGTTTCCACCCATATCAGTTTGGTATTATCGTTAATATAATTGCAGATGTTCTCCGGATCGGCAAAGCTGATAAAATGAAACTTGATACCATAGTTAGCGAATATCTTAGTAAAGATGCGGTATGAGCCACCATACAGATCATCGCCTGTAATCACCTCATCACCCGGTTGCAGCAACTTCATCACCGCATCTGTCGCACCCATACCACTTGAAAACGCAAGACCATATTTAGCATTCTCCAGTGCTGCTAAACAATCCTCCAACGCCTTGCGTGTCGGGTTTGTACCACGTGAATATTCAAACCCCTTGTTATCACCAGGCGAAGCCTGCCAGTAAGTGGAGGTTTGGTATATCGGCGTCATAATGGCACCTGTAGTCGGATCGGGCTCCTGCCCTGCATGTATTGCTTTGGTTGCGAATTTCATATTATTGAATTTGTATGTTCACCATTGAGGTTTGTACTTCATGGTGTTAGTTTTTAAAAGTAATAAAATCCGTATTACTCCCTAAACAAAAAATGCCGGTGATTAGCCGGCATTCTCTTATATGATATTTAAATTACTGTCCTTGTGCTAATGAGTAGCCTGGTTTTCCATCAAATATAGTCAGCATCTCTGTTGAACATACCCGGATGCTATCAGATAATTCAGCCGCGATAGCAAATACATCACGAGGTGTTAAAGTTGTACCATCAGTTTTTTCGTAACGGATACGTGATTGGTTAACCAACTCGGTAAATATAGATCCGGTAGGCCATACCTGTGTACCACGGTTTGATATCATTACCAGCTTGAATTTGTCGTTCAGTTTTGATTTGGCTATTTCCGCAATTTCAGCAGGCTGTAAGCCCGTTTCAATAAAAATATCTACACCCTGAATTTCTTTGGTAATATTAGGCGCAGTATCTGTTATTTTGTTTTGTGCAGGTTTGGTAATCGGCTTGCGTATCTCAAAATTAGGTTGCGCTACTATGCTGCCATTAGCAGGTACCTGGCCTAAATTAGCAATAATGGCCTCGGCAAAACCTTGTGTATTTACTGATTGGGTTGAGCGGTCGCCAAAATCACCAGTATGTATGCCTTGTTCAAGCGTATAAAGCAATGAATTTTCAATTGAAGCGGCATGTTCCATTAAACCCAGGAAGCGAAGCATAGAAATACCGGATAGCAATAAAGCGGTAGGGTTAGCTATACCACGACCGGCAATATCAGGCGCGGTGCCATGTACAGCTTCAAATATGGAGATGTTGTCACCAATATTAGCTGAGGGCGCAAAGCCTAAACCACCAACCAGGCCTGCACAAAGGTCAGACACGATATCACCCTGTAAGTTGGTTAATACGATGGATTCAAATAATTCCGGACGTGAAACCAGTTTCATGCACAGGTCATCAACAATAATGTCTGATACTTCAATCTGCGGGTATTCTTTGGCTATCTCATAAAAGGTTTCCAAAAATATACCGTCAGTAAGTTTCATGATGTTGGCTTTGTGGCCGCAAGCCAGTTTTTTCAAACCTTTGCGCTTAGCCATTTCAAAAGCATAGCGTATAACTTGTGCCGACCCCGGGCGTGTTATAATACGGCGGCCTACGGCAACATCATTTGTTAACATGTGCTCAATACCACCATAAGTATCTTCAATATTTTCGCGGATGATGGTGATGTTGATATTCATACCTGCTTTTGAAAACACCGTATCAACACCGTTAAGCGTGCGGAAATCGCGCTGATTAGCATAAGTGTTCCATACCTTACGGGCGGTAACATTTATGCTTTTAACACCTTTGCCTTTTGGGGTTTCCATAGGGCCTTTAAACAAAATACCCAAAGTTTCAATCGTAGCTTTCGCCTGTTCGGTCATCCCGGTTGAGTGCCCTGCATCAAAGTATGATTTGCCCATTTCAACAAATTCATAATCTAATTCCACGTTTGCCGCGTTAAATATTTTTAATACGGCGTCCATTATTTCCGGTCCTATACCGTCGCCATTGGCTACTGCTATTTTTGTCCTCATTGAGTATTATTTAAATGTTCAAACAACTTATTTAAAAAACGCTGCAAATATAGCGCTTTTAAAGCTTTGTTTTAAGCTTGAACAGTCAAATTAGTATAAGGTTTGGGCTGTTTAGGTTAAGATTGTATCATACTTTGCCACCGATAGTTAATATCCACTAAATAATTATTTTCATAAAACTTATGGCTTAGTAAAGAGACGAAGACCAATAAGGACTTTTACACCTTAACTAAAATGCGTTTATTTGCAGGTAACAATGAAAGCATTTTACGGCGATTTAAAATTAGGGATACTGGGCGGCGGCCAGCTTGGGCGTATGTTGATACAACAGGCTATAAACTACAATGTTACGGTTAAGGTGCTCGATCCTGACCGTGAGGCACCATGCCGCAAACTGTGTGAAGAGTTTACGGTAGGCTCGCTTAGCGATTACGCAACTGTTTATAATTTTGGCAAAAAAGTTGACCTGCTGACCATCGAAATTGAAAAGGTAAATGTTGACGCTTTGGAGCAACTGGAGCGCGAAGGCGTACTGGTTTATCCGCAATCGCGCGTGATCAGGCTGATACAGGATAAAGGCTTACAAAAGCAATTCTTTAAAGAGAACGATATCCCAACCGCTGAATTTCAAGTTATTTCATCGCCCGAGCAATTAAAGAACAGCGTAATACCGTTTCCATACATACAAAAACTCCGTAAAGATGGTTATGATGGCAAAGGAGTATATAAGGTAGTAGGCGAGGATGATCTTGCCGGTGCCTTTACCGAACCAAGTTTGGTTGAGCGCTGGGTTGATTTTGAGAAAGAGATTGCCGTAATAGTTGCCCGTAATGAAAGCGGCGAGATCAAAACCTTCCCGATGGTGGAGATGGAGTTTAATCCGCAAGCCAACCTGGTAGAGTTTTTAATTGCCCCCTCTACCCTTTCCTTTGAGATACAGCAGGAAGCCGAACAGATAGCTAAAAAAATAGCCGATGATTTAAAGATAGTTGGTTTGTTAGCCGTTGAGATGTTTTTAGATAAGAGCGGAAAGATACTGGTTAATGAGTTGGCGCCACGCCCGCACAACAGCGGCCATCAAACTATTGAGGGCAACACCGTGTCGCAATTCGAACAGCATCTTCGTGCCATATTCAATCAGCCGCTTGGTGATACCGCTTGCCTAAATAACGCTATTATGATCAATGTGTTAGGCGAGCCCGGCCACGAAGGTCCGGCAGTTTATCAGGGGATTGAAAAGGTATTGAAATGCGCGGGGGTAAATATTCATTTATATGGAAAAGCCCTAACCAAGCCTTTTCGTAAGATGGGCCACGTAACCATTGTTGATACTGACCGTGAACAAGCTATAGAAAAAGCACGATTTGTGCAGAAGACGTTGAAGGTTATTTCATAGGGCTAATTAAACGCTCTTACCTTTAAGTCATCAATATAGAGACTACATGATCGGAACTTTATTTAGTTTAATTTTAATCGTTTCCTTATTTATAGGAGTAGGTTTTGGATTAATTTTTCTGATCAAAAAAATCATGTATAAGAAGAAATAAATATGAATCCCCAAATAGGAATAATTATGGGCAGCAAATCAGATCTTGGCGTAATGCAGGATGCTGCCGATGTGCTTAAAGAATTAGGCGTTGCTTATGAGATCACCGTGGTATCTGCTCACCGTACACCTGATCGTATGTTCAATTACGCTAAAGAGGCCGCGGGTCGTGGTATTAAGGTGATAATAGCCGGTGCCGGTGGTGCCGCGCATTTACCGGGTATGGTAGCTTCATTAACGCATCTGCCTGTTATCGGTGTTCCGGTAAAATCAAGTAATTCTATTGATGGCTGGGATTCTATACTATCCATCCTGCAAATGCCAAACGGTATTCCGGTTGCTACAGTAGCCCTTAACGCGGCAAAAAATGCGGGCTTGTTAGCAGCTCAGATCATCGGCATAGCAAATGAAACCGTTACCAATAACCTGATCGCTTACAAACAGGAACTTGCCAATAAGGTAGAAGAATCCGCAAGGGAGATGGAAGGTTAACCCCTACTAAATCTTCTCCAAAGGGAAAAACTTGCTGATATTAAAGCCCTCCCTTACGGGGAGGGTTGGGCGGGGTTCAGTTCAACGATGGATTTTCAGGAAAGTTGGCAATGTGCGCGTAACGGTTGCCAAGGTTAATAACCACCTCACGCCACAGGTTATGTTCGCTGTTGGCAAAAATCAGGTCGGCATCAAAACGATTGGCTACTATCCAGGTATCTTCTATCAGTTCCGCGTCTAACTGCCCTGGTGTCCAGCCTGAATATCCGGCAAAAAATTTGATTTCGCTTTCATCTAACTGATAGCCATTTATCAGTTGCTTCACTTCTTCAAAATCGCCTCCCCAAAAAATATTGTCCCATATCTCAATACCGCCTGAAATTTTTTGCGGGCAGCGATGTATAAAATGCAGTGTATTTTTAGCGACCGGCCCACCTTCATAAACAGGCAATTCGGAATAAAATACTTCTGGCATTATATCGCCAAGCATCATTTCGGTCTGGTGATTTAGTACAAAACCCATCGCTCCTTCTTCTGAGTATTCGGTCAACAATATTACTGATCGTTTAAAGTTGGGGTCCATCATAAAGGGCTCTGATATTAATAACCGCCCTGCCGCTGCTGATATAGTATTAAGCATAAGGTTTATATTTACTTAATTATTTAACAATATTTGCCTGTTAATGTTCGTGCACTAAATTACATTATAACTGTATGTACGGTTTAATAAATTTGTAAGTTTGCATTGATGGATAACGAACGGATACAAAATTTACGTCAGGAATACAGTGCCGCAACTTTAACGGAAGACAGCACTAATGAAGACCCTATAAAACAGTTTGATAAGTGGTTTAATGAAGCCCTTGCTGCTGAAATGCACGAACCCAACGCCATGACACTGGCCACGGCCACGCATGACGGCCGGCCATCGGCACGCATAGTATTGTTAAAAGGTTATAATACGGATGGTTTTAAGTTTTATACTAATTACCTGAGCCGCAAGGGTCGCGAAATGGCCAAAAATCCTTTAGCATCATTAGTGTTTTTTTGGGGGCCTTTAGAGCGGCAGATCCGTATTGAGGGTACGATCGAGAAGCTGAATAAAAATGAATCTGAAGCTTATTTTCATTCACGTCCAAAACTAAGCCAGATTGGTGCCGTAGCATCTCCGCAAAGCCAGGAAATTGAAAGCCGCGATGTTTTAGAAAGCAAAATGCGCCAGTTAGAGGCCGAATATGAAAACAAAGATGTGCCTAAGCCATCGCACTGGGGTGGTTATGTTTTAAAACCTACACTGATAGAATTTTGGCAGGGCCGCCGCAGCCGTTTGCACGACCGTATAGTTTACAAAAAGACCGACAAAAAAAGCTGGAAAAAAGTTCGCATAGCACCATGACGTTTGATGATATAAAGGATTTATTGGTAGCTAAACTTGGAGCCGGTGTTATTGCTGGTGAAGAACGTACCGGCATGCAACCCGCTTTATTAATTACCCCGAATAGTATTGTTGATGTGTGCCGCGAACTGCGCGACAACCCAAAAACATACTTCGATTTTCTATCGAGCCTGAGCGGGGTTGATTACGGGGTTGAATCGGGTAGGTTTGGCGTGGTTTATCATTTGGCATCAATCCCCTATCGCCTGCAACTTACATTAAAAGTTAGTATTGAACACGATAGAAACAGCGACGAATTACCCGCCGTTAAAAGCGTATCAAACGTTTACCGCACTGCCGATTGGCACGAGCGTGAAGCATACGATCTGTTAGGTATTTATTTTGAAGGCCACCCTGATCTGCGTAGAATACTCCTGCCTGATGACTGGGAAGGTTACCCTTTAAGAAAAGACTACAAAGCCGCTGAATATTATAAGGGCATCAAGATAGATTAAGCGAAATCTCGAATTTCGAATGTTCAATTTCGAAATTGACTTGTTGTAGACTAATGTAATTATGCTAAAATGGATAAAGTAGAGTTACAAAACCGTACTAAGAAATTTGCGGTCGACATCATGAAATTTTGTAGTGAATTACCAAATTTGCGTGCGGTTAATATTCTTGTTAATCAGTTATTACGTAGTTCGTCTTCAGTTGGAGCAAATTATCGTTCTGCCTGCAAAGGTAAATCAACGGCAGACTTTATAAACAAAATAGTGATTGTTGAAGAAGAGGCTGACGAATCAATCTATTGGCTGGAACTCTTAGAAGAATGCGGCTTAGTTAGTAATGATAAGTTATGTAAGTTGAAAGCCGAAGCAAGGGAACTAACTGCTATTTTTACAGCTATAGGTAAAACAGCAAAAGAAAATCAGCAGCGTAATAAAAACAAATAAATATATTCGAAATTGAACATTCGAAATTCGAAATATGAAGATGCTTTAAATAGGTATCATCAAAAAATAGCTCAGGCGGCTACGGAAGACATGATTTTAAATGTCGGGCCGCAGCATCCGTCAACACATGGTGTTTTGAGGCTGGAGTTGATAACCGACGGTGAGATAGTTAAGGAAGTTATACCGCATTTAGGCTATCTGCACCGTTGCTTTGAAAAACATGCGGAAAGCCTTACCTATCAGCAAACTATACCATTTACTGACAGGATGGATTACCTGGCATCTATGAATAATAGCCATGTTTGGGTAATGGGTGTTGAACGTATGATGGGCATTGATAAGGAAATACCTAAACGTATCGAGTATATCCGTGTTTTGGTATGTGAGCTAAACCGCATTGCCTCGCACCTGATCGCTATTGGTACCTATGGTATTGATATCGGTGCCTTTACGCCTTTCCTGTGGTGCTTTCGTGACCGTGAACATATTATGGGTTTGCTGGAGTGGGCATCAGGTTCGCGCATGCTATACAATTACATTTGGGTTGGAGGCTTGTTTTACGATCTGCCGGTTGGCTTTGAGGAACGCTGCCTCGAGTTTATTGAGTATTTTAAGCCAAAAATGGTTGAGCTTAATCAATTACTTACCGATAACCAGGTGTTTATTGAGCGTACCGCCAACGTAGGCGTATTACCTATGGATGTGGCCTTAAACTATGGCTGCTCAGGCCCTATGTTGCGGGGTTCAGGGTTAAAATGGGATTTAAGGCGTATAGATAATTACTCTGCTTATCCCGAACTGGATTTTGATATACCAGTTGGTAAGGGTGAGATGGGTACACTTGGCGATTGCTGGGACCGCTATAAGGTTCGTGTGGATGAAATAGCTGAATCAGTAAAAATTGTGGAGCAATGTATTGAGCGCCTGCTGAAGGAGTTAAAACGCACACCTGATTTTGATCCTCGTGCAAAGCTTCCCCGTAAAATTACACCCAAGGCGCAGGATTACTACATGCGCGGCGAAGGTGCTAAGGGCGAACTGGGTTTTTATTTTATTGCCGATGGCAAGTCGGAAGTACCGTTCCGAGCCAAATCACGCGGACCGAGCTTTAATAACCTTTCGGTATTGCCAGAGATTGCCAAAGGTGTAATGATCGCCGATTTAATAGCCATTATTGGCTCGATAGATTTTGTGTTAGGCGAAGTAGACCGATAGACAATAAAAAAAGCCCTGTACAGCAATACTGCACAGGGCTATCATCAAACACACTTAAAAAATTAGATGTAACGATTGATCAGGTTTTCCAGGTACTCCTGTTTTCCGCTGATTACTTGGGGCTCACCGTTTTCAGCAGCATAATTTCTTAGCTCTTCTAACGATAGTTTACCTTCTTCATATTCTTTACCCTTACCGCTGTCAAACGAAGCATAACGTTCTTCACGGATCTTTTTGTAATCTGATTTTTGAAGGATATTGTCAGCCGTGATCAACGCGCGGGCGAATAGATCCATACCGCCAACATGTGCGTAGAACAGATCAGCAGGATCAGTTGAGTTACGGCGGATCTTGGCATCAAAGTTTATGCCCCCACCCTGGAAACCACCGCCTTCAAGAATGATCAGCATAGATTCAGTCAGTTCGTTAATATCATTCGGGAACTGGTCAGTATCCCATCCATTCTGGTAATCGCCGCGGTTAGCATCTATTGAGCCTAACAAGCCCGAATCAACGGCAACCTGCAACTCATGCTGAAAGGTATGGCCGGCCAGTGTAGCATGGTTTACTTCCAGGTTCAGTTTAAAATCATTCAGCAGATCATATTTCTGCAAAAAGCCTAACACGGTAGCCGCGTCATAATCATACTGGTGCTTGGTTGGCTCGCAAGGTTTAGGTTCAATAAAGAAAGTACCTTTAAAGCCTTGTTTACGGGCATAATCCTTCGCGGTATGTAAAAAGCGTGCGAAATGCTCCTGCTCGCGTTTCATATCTGTGTTAAGCAAGGTCATGTAACCTTCGCGGCCACCCCAGAATACATAGTTTTCTCCACCTAAAGCGATGGTAGCATCTAAAGCGGCTTTAACCTGTGCTGCACCATGTGCCAGTACATGAAAATCAGGATTGGTTGATGCACCATTCATGTAACGTTTGTGGCTAAACAGGTTTGCCGTGCCCCAAAGCAATTTTACACCGCTTTCAGCCTGCTTTTGCTTAGCGTATTCAACAAGTGCCTGTAAACGGCGGTCGTTCTCATTAATATCGTTGGTATAATCAACCACATCAACATCATGAAAACAATAGTAAGGCAGGTTCATTTTAGTGATGAATTCAAATGCCGCGTCCATTTTATCTTTCGCGCGTTCAACCGCGTCTGCTTTCTCATCCCACGGAAAAACGTGTGTAGCACCGCCAAACGGATCGCCGCCATTACCTACAAAAGAGTGCCAGTAAGCACATGCGAATCGTAAATGATCCTTCATCGTTTTACCTGCAACCACACGATCAGCTTCGTACCACCTGAACGCTAAGGGATTGTCGGATTCTAATCCTTCAAACTGTATCTGGCCAATGCCTTTAAAAAACTCTTTGTTTCCTGTTACTATGCCCATTGATTATTGTATTTTAAATTAATAATTGATTTAATTGATCGTGGCTATCTTGCTTCCCAACAGCGCTTTCCACTCCTGATAAATTTGTTCCATGTTATGGCCTGATTGCGGTTCAACGCGTTTGATAACCTGCATGCCTGTAAACGCTTCTTCCGCTGATTTAAATATTCCTGCCCCAATACCGGCCCCTAATGCCGCGCCTGCACTGCCATCATTGCTGTAGAGTTCAACAGCTACACCAGTCACATTCACAAATACCTGGGTAAACAGGTCACTTAAAAACAGATTGCTTTTTCCGGCACGAATAACGGTCGGGTTCATGCCATTACCGCGCATGATATCCAAACCATATCTGAAAGAGCAGGCTATCCCTTCCTGCACGGCCCTGAATATATGGCCGCGGGTATGTATGTTAAAGTCGATATCGTTAAAATGCGCGCCAACCAATTTGTTGTTAAGCATACGTTCGGCACCATTACCAAAAGGCAATACCCGCAGGCCATTGCTGCCTTCGGCTATTTGTTCAGCCTCGGCATTCATTTGCGGATAGCTTAAAGTAGCTCCAAACATTTTTTTAGCCCAGCTATACATGCTGCCGGTGCCATTAATACAAAGCAGTATGCCTAAACGCTTTAACTCATCGCTGTAATTAACATGTGCAAAGGCATTTACGCGTGATTGCTGATCGTATTCCAAACTATCAGTTACGCCATAAATAACGCCCGATGTACCCGCTGTCGCAGCAACCTCGCCCGGATCAAGCACGTTAAGTGATAGCGCGTTGTTGGGCTGATCGCCGGATTTATAAGTTACAGGTATACCTGCAGGAATATCAAGTTCGCTGGCAATACGCTCACTTACTACACCATGTGATGAAAATACCAGGTGCACCGGCGGAAACAACTTGTCATCAAAACCAAAATATTCTTTTACCTCTTTTGATAGCTGTTCGTTCTTAAAATCCCAGAATATACCTTCGGATAAAGCGGATACTGATGTAGTAACCTCCCCTGTCAGCTTCATGGCAATGTAATCCCCCGGAAGCATGATCTTATCTATCTTGCTGTAAATATCCGGTTCGTTCTGTTTAACCCAAGCCAGTTTTGACGCGGTAAAGTTACCTGGTGAATTAAGCATGTTGGCCAGGCAAACATCTTCGCCTATGGCTTCAAAGGCTTCATCGCCAATATTCACCGCACGGCTATCGCACCATATAATACTGTCTCGCAATACATTCTGATCTTTATCTACCAATACCAAACCATGCATTTGGTAGGCAATACCTATAGCTGCTATCTGTCCCGGCTCATACTTACCGGTGGCATGGCATTTAGCCAAAGCCAGCTTTACATGCTTCCACCACATTAATGGATCCTGCTCAGCCCAACCGGGTTTTATAGATTTTATCGGTGATTCTTCATCCGGATATTGAGCGGCGGCAAGCACTTTTTGGGTACCCGAGTTAACAATACAAACTTTTATAGATGAGGTGCCTATATCAATACCTAATAGCAGCATGTTTAGCAGGATTATAATGGTTGTGGTTATAAGTTATATTAAGCAACGAATTTAAAGTTATTTTTTATAAATGCAATCGATTGCACAAAAATATATTATTTACATTTAACCAACCATGAAAGCCAAAAAGAGAACGACCATATACGATATTGCTGAAAAGCTTAATATTACTGCGTCATCCGTATCGCGGGCGCTTAATAATAGCAGCCATGTAAATGAGGAAACCAAGAAACTGGTTTTAAAAACCGCGGCCGAACTTAATTATAAGCGTAATATACTTGCATCCAACTTACGGAAAGGGGAATCAAAAACTATTGGCATTGTTGTTCCACGTATTAATCAGAACATATTTTCAAATGTTATAGCCGGTATTGAGGAAACCACCTACAGTAAGGATTATAACCTGATCATCTGCCAGTCGAACGAATCGCACGAAAAGGAAGTAAAATCAGTTAATGCGCTTATTAACCAGCACGTTGATTGCATTGTTATATCAGTTGCAGCCGAAGGCAGTGATTACTCTCATCTGCAAAATGTGATTGACCATGGCATCAAGCTGATCCAGTTTGACCGTGTGGCTGACGAACTTGAAACCCTGAAAGTATTAAATGATAATTACCAGGCATCCTTAGAGGGCATAACCCACATGATTGAACAGGGCTATAAGCGTATTGCTTTGCTCGAAGGTCCTCAAAACCTCGATATATTCAGGCAGCGTAAACTGGGTTACCTGGAGGCGCTAAAATTGCATAACCTGCCGGTTATTGATGAACTCATCATTGAAAATGCATGGACAAAAGAACTTGGTGCCGAGGCTACACGGGAGTTGCTGAATATACCCGAACCACCCGACGCGATATTTGCTTCAACGTCTGACTTTTCGGCACTGGGCGTTTTAGAGGTAGCAACCTCAATGGGCATTAAGGTTCCTTCTGAATTGGGTATTTTAGGTTATTCTAACGAGCCTTTTACAGAAATGACCAGCCCATCAATCACCACAATAGACCAGTTTAGCCACTACATGGGCAAAACCATCGCCAATTTATATTTTCAGGAGTCGGAAAATAAAGAATCGCCTGTGGTGCCGCGAACAATCAGTGTTAAGCCGAAGCTCATTATCCGCGCGTCAACCTCCAGGCGATCTTATCAATAAACTTACTGGCCCTTTACATTCATTTTTAAGGTATATATACCTTTTGACGCGGTGATGAAAAGCACATCCCGGTTTTTACCGGCAAAGGTAACATTGCCTGTCCATTGTTCGGGGATGGGTATGTTAAACAATTTTTCGCCCTGCGGATTGTATACCGTTACTCCTTTACCGGTAAGGTAAATGTTGCCCTGGTTATCCAATGTCATCCCGTCCGATCCTTGTTTAATTAGCAACACCCGGTTGGTTAATGAACCATTCTTCTCAATGTTAAAGCGATAAGTTTTATTATCCCCTATATCGGCAACGTATAAATATTTACCATCGGCATTACCTACAATACCATTCGGTTGTTTAAACTGGTCGTTAGCAACAACCGCCTGTTTGCTGCCTTTTTTCAGAAAGTAAAGTTTTTCGCCATCCAGTTCAGATGATTTATGCAGCCAGTAATCACGCTGGTAATACGGATCGGTAAAATACAGATCACCGTTAGGCAGCACCCAACCGTCATTCGGGCCGTTAAAGCGTTTGCCATTAAAGTTGGAAAGCAATACTTCGTGCCCGCCCTTTTTATCAATTACCCATAATTCATTCTTTTCATCGGCACAAGCTAACAAGCGGCCCTTATTATCAAAGAATAAACCATTGCTCCGGCCGGTTTTATCCATAAATACGGTGAGTTTGCCATCGGCGCTATACTTCCATATCTTGTCATTGGGCTGGTCGGTAAAATATACGTCGCCATTCTTATCTGTAGCCGGGCCTTCGGTAAATTCAAACTGACGTGATACCAATGCCGGTTTTTGCGTGGTATCATATAAAGGCTTCTGCTGCGCCATAGTTACCAGCGGACTTGTGATAGATAATGCACTGATAAATAGTAAAATGATTTTCTTCATATCAAGTTTAGTTTAAAGGTTTTTAATTACCCGGCAAGCATTTCCGGCTGCAAAAACATTAGCGGGTACATCCTTGGTTACCACACTGCCAGAACCTATGGTAGTATTATCGCCAATGGTAACTCCCGGACAAATTATGGCTCCCCCGCCTATCCATACATTATTACCAATGGTGATGGGTTTGGCAAGTTCAGGCCCTTTTATACGCTCTTCGGCTATCAACGGATGAGTAGCGGTGTACACTTGTACGTTAGGGCCAAACTGTACATTATCACCTATGGTCACCAGGGCGCAATCCAATATTATGCAGTTAAAGTTCATGAATAAGTTATCGCCGGCAATAATATGGGTTCCATAATCACAATAAAACGGCGGCTGTATATCAATGGTTGAGCATTTGCCTAAAAGCTGTTTTAATACTGCTGTTTTTTCTTCCATTGGCGATGCTATCATTTGGTTATATTGATGCATAAGTTGCCGGGCTCGTGTACGCATTTCGGTTAACTCAATATCGGCAGCAACATATAGCTCTGCGTCGAGCATTTTTTGGAGTTCGGTTTTCATTGCATGCTAATATATGTATTTGGCGTATCGCATAAATAATTGAACAACAATATTACTTTAATCAGGTTAAATAAATACTAAATTTGTTAGTATGAAACATTCCGGTAACGCTGATTTGCCCCTTCACTATGGTTATGTACCTGTTTGGCTTGCCGAGCGTATGGCTAAACTTGGTTTGGCCATAGTTGAAAACATTGTGGCTGATTATGGTAAGCATGAAGTTGTACGCCGTTTAAGCGATCCGTTCTGGTTTCAAAGCCTGGGTGCTGTGATGGGTATGGACTGGCATTCATCAGGCATTACCACTTCTGTAATGGGTGCATTGAAAAGGGCTGTGAATCCTTTAAGCCGGGATTTGGGCATATACATTTGTGGCGGTAAAGGCAAACACTCCACCAATACACCTGCCGAATTATTAAAAGTGTGCGAAACCACCGGGCTTAATGGTAACGAGCTGATACGCTACAGCAAATTAAGCGCTAAGATTGATAACACAGCCGTTCAGGATGGCTTTCAACTGTATACACATAATTTCATTTTAACTGATGATGGCCGGTGGTGTGTGGTACAGCAAGGTATGTGTGCTGATACTAAAACCGCAAGGCGTTACCACTGGCACTCACAGCAATTGCCATCATTTATTAACGATCCGCATACGGCTATTTATGGGCAAAATGCCGGTTACATCCTCAATCTTGCGGATAGCACAGCGGCTCCATCCCGCGACGGCATTATGCATATAGCAGCCGAAAAGCCGGAATTAATGCTGAAGGAGATCAAGCGCCTGGTTATGCCGGCTCATCATGATGTTCGCGCTGAGAACGTAGATATGAAACGTCTGGGTAGTTTGTTATGGCTGGCACATGAAAAACAACCGGCGGATTTTGAGGAATTACTTTTACTACAAGGGCTTGGCCCCCGCACGCTGCAATCATTAGCTTTAGTGAGCGAAGTGATCCACGGCACACCGTCACGGTTCAAAGATCCGGCCCGCTTTTCATTTGCACATGGCGGTAAGGATGGGCATCCGTTCCCGGTACCTACCAAAGTTTATGACGAAACCATCAGCGTGTTACAAAATGCTGTGCAGCGTTCAAAACTGGGCAATAACGATAAAAACGAAGCTATAAAGAGATTATCAAAAATTGCAGCGAACGCCGAGAAAGACTTTACCGCCAACGCTGACTTTGAAAAGGTGATAGAACGGGAACGGCGAGAATCGTGGAAGTATGGCGGCCGTACCGTATTTAGTAAGGAACGGCCGCCTATGCAGCAACAGCTTAAATTATTTTAAACTGGCGCTTATATTTTTTGCAGAATCAAGATGTGCCTTTAATTCAGCTATATGTTTATTGGCAAATTTATTAACCGATACTATCCGGATGCTTGAACCGCTGCTGTAAAGCTTTACCGCTTCTTCATGGTCTTTAACCATCATATCTATATACTTACGGTCAAACTCTACGCCTGTATTTTTAGCCAGTTCGGCTATCGCCTGTTGCTTTTTTAGGCTGATGGTATCATTAGTTGAGATCAGGTTGCGGTTCTCTAGATTTTTTAGATCCTCATTCACCGCGTTGTGCTGTTCAACAAGCATGGTAGCAAACTTAACCACACGTGGGTTTTTTGAAGTGGTTTTAGCAATGTTAGATGCCTCAACCTCTGCAATGCCCGATTCGGCCGCGTTACGGATAAAGGCAAGCGCGTCATCATCAACGGAAACCTGCTGGTTATAGTTATTAGCTTTACGCTTATCCTTACATGCCTCTGTACCAATTAATACTGATAATAATAAACCCGCGGCAAGTGCTCTTCTCATGGTATAAATTGTATATCTATTGTTAACATAACAATAATATATCATTTAGGTTTACAAAAATCTGACAAAGTGCGGGTTGTTTTAAGCGAGGTTACGACCCGCATTCACAATACCATATACTGTTCTGATAGCTAATTTGTTATACACTTCGGTTAACTCACTGTTGCTATTTTTATTAAGCTGATTAAGGGCATAATGTTGTATTACCACTAAAGGCAACACTATTTTTTCGCGTATAGCGATTGACCGGCGCTCAACCGGGTAGTCAGCCATTAAAACCTCAGCACCGGTTAATTCAAGTAACATGCTTTTAGTTAGCTCAAATTCATCCTTCAGCATTTTCCAGAATTCGCCAAACTTTTCATCGTTCTCCAGGTAAGCGGTTACCCTGAAATCTGATTTCGACATGGCCATCATACAGTTATCCAGCATGGTACGGAAAAAACCGGAGCCGCTATATAACTCCTTAACCTGATCCCACTTGCCTTCGTCCTTCATTTTTTTAAGTGAAGTACCAACGCCATAAAAACCGGGGATGCTTTGTTTTAGCTGGCTCCAGGCAGTTACAAAACTGATGGCGCGTAAGTCTTCCAGTCTGAGTTTGGAGTCAGAGTTACGCTTTGTGGGGCGGCTGCTGATGTTTACCAACGACAATAGTTTTATCGGGCTGAATTTTTCAAGGTATTCCACAAATAGCGGATGCTCACGCAGGGCCATAAATAATTTATAGCTTTCATCAGCCATATCGCTGATCAGTGCCTTATGCCCGGCATCCAGCAGATCGTGCTGGTTAGGGTGCAAGGCCGATACGATGCCCGCGTGTATCAACTGCTCCATGTTAAAGCGAGCCGTTTCAACCGAGCCGTATTGCGAGCTGACAGTTTGCCCCTGTATGGTAAGCTGTATGTGTTTGTTAGCGATCTCCTGCCCCATTGACGAGTAGAAGCGATGTGTTTTACCACCGCCACGTGCCGGCGGGCCGCCCCTGCCATCAAAAAATGCCAGGTCGATACCATACTTACGAGCCATAGCGGTAAGCTCAACCTTGGCTTTATAGATCGACCAGTTGGCCATCAGGTAACCACCATCCTTGGTACTGTCAGAGAAACCAAGCATAACGGTTTGTAAGTTATCGCGCTGTTTAAGATGCTCCTTGTAGAATGGATGGGTATACAATTTTTCCATTACCCCGGCCGCATGTTTCAAATCGTTTACGGTTTCAAACAGTGGCACAAAATCAATGGTCAGATGATCTTTCTCCCAGCCGCTCCACAAAAATAAGTCGATCAGTTGTAAAATATCTGATGCTTGCTGGCAATTACTGATTATAAAACGCTGGCAAGCTTTTTCGCCGTTATTAAGCTGTATTTTTTTAACCAGGCGGATGGTATTTAAAGTATCCTTGGTCATTTCATCCGCATTGTCCGGACAAATAAAATCAGCTTCGTTAAATTTAATGCTCTTTAGTTTTTTAGCTTCATCAAGCTCAAAGTATTCGGGCTTAATACCGGTTTCGCTTATTTGCTCGCTGCCGTATTTAAATACGCTGCGCAGTACACGGCTATCCTGCCTGATGTCAAGCGTAGCAAAATAACAGCCGAACAGGCGTACTTTACGTATCATGCCTTCAACAATATCTAAAAACAGGCTATCGTGATCCTTGATCAGGGTATCGCGTATTGAGTTGAGCAGTTCAAGCAATTCGTCCTGCACATCATGCGGATCGCGTTGCGGGTTAAAGGCATTTTGGTATAACAGTTTCTCCAGGCTATCCAGCTTTTTATCAAACCCACGGAAGGTGATACGGCGCTTTAATACCTTGTAGTCACGATAGTAACATCTGAACAATACCTGCCTTAATATGCGCACAACCGAACGCGTGGTTTCGGTAACAACGTTGGGGTTACCATCGCGGTCGCCGCCCGGCCAAAAGCCCAGTTCAAGTATTTGATTTTTAGCGGCTATATCTATATCAAACTCATCCTGTAAGGTATTTTGTATGCCTGATAACGCATGGTAAAAAATATTTTCCAGGAACCAGATCAGGCTGGTAGCCTCGTCAACCGGTGTGGGCGATGTTTTGTTAAAGAATGGTGTTTTGCCCAACTGCTGCAACAACTCATCAATAGTGTTAATATCGTTATGCTTTAAAGCCTCGATCAGATCCGTCATGATGCCAAGCACTGTACCCGGATAAAACTGGGTTGGATGCGCGGTAAGCACCAGCCTTAACGACATTTCTTTCAGCTTTTCGCTGATGTCTTTACGGGCCTGGTCGCTGATATTGGTTTGTTGTAGCAGGCTTTGCAGCGTACCGGCATCCGCGGCACGGCCTATCTTGCCGAATGATGAATCCTCAATAGCATCAAAAAGTACCACCTGGCGCTCTATATACTGCAGCAGGCGGAACATGCGGTTGACCTGCTCCTCGTGATCGATATCGGGAACGTTCTTACTGAAGAACGAGTTAATGATCTCTTCAGGCGAAAGGCCTTCGTTTACTCCCTGTTCGCAATGCGCGGTAAAAAAGGGCAGCAATATGCCTATTTCTTTAACCTGGTAAAACGGAAGTGTTTGAAATAAACTGTTATATAACTCAAAGCGGGCAACAACCTCGTTATTAAAAGTTGCTTCTCTTTGGCTTAATTTTAACGATGCGGACATAGTTATTGTTGAATATTTGGGGCAAAACCAGCCGGTACACGATTGTACCCAGCCATTATCGCCGTGAATTTAAATAAAATCAGCAAAAAATGGCTTGTTTGTTAATATTTATGCGTGTTTGGCAATCAAAAAGTGAAAATAGTGGTATAAATACTATCCATAATAAAATGTGTAAATTTGCAAAGTGGCACTGAGCATCCCCAACCCCATCAATGATTCGCAGCAACGTGAGGTAAAAAGTTTTTTTTACAGTCAGTACTTTTCGGATGGATTGCGCTATACCGCAGGCATTTTATTCCCCTCGCTCCTGCTTTTGCAATTTGATTTATTGGATATTGGCTTTACCTTGTCGTTGGGTGCATTATGTACCTCAGTTATTGACAGCCCTGGCCCTGTAGTGCATAAACGCAATGCTATGGGGTTAGGTAATGTTTGCCTCTTTTTAGTGTCGCTCATCACCGGCTTTGCGCGGCTTAATATCATCGCCCTTGGCTTGGAGATCACCTTGTTCAGTTTTATATTTTCGCTGCTTATTGTGTATGGTAACCGTGCCGCATCAGTAGGTACCGCTGCCCTGCTGGCTATGGTGTTTATGATGGGTAAGGATACGCAGCCTAACGAAATACTAACGGTTAGCCTAACCCTGCTTGCCGGGGGCACATGGTACATGCTGTTCAGTTTATTATTTTTCAGGATCAGACCGTACCGGGCGGCACAACAAACGCTGGGTGAAAGCATTGGCGATATAGCCCGTTTCCTGCGTATTAAAGCTGATTTTTATGATGTTAATACTGATATTGACGAGAACTACCGTAAACTGGTTGCCCAGCAGGTACATGTCAGCACTCATCAGGACGCGGTAAGGGAGATACTATTTAAAAGCCGGATCACCGTAAAGGAGTCCACCAATGCCAGCCGTATACTGGTGCTTACCTTTGTTGATCTGGTTGATATGTTTGAGCAGGTAATGGCTACCCATTACGATTACGGCCATATCCGCGATAGCTTTAAAGATAGCGGCGTGCTGCCCGCTATAAACAAGATCATCTATAAAATGGCTGACGAGGTGGATAATGTTGCCTTTATGGTGCTTTCTAACCTGCGCAATAAAAGGGTGCTTGACCTGAGCAAGGATCTGGAGCACATTAAACAACTGATAGATGAAGCAGGAAATAAAACTGGCGGCAGCAACCTGGTTCTAAAAAAGATCCTCATAAACCTGCGCGATCTTAACCAAAAGATCCATAACATATACGATTATTATAACTCGAGTTCATCAAAACTGCTTTTTGAGAAGCAGGGCAAAATAGAGTATTCCAAATTCGTAACCCATCAGGATTATGCCCCGCATATATTCTTTGATAATTTAACCTTGAACTCTACGGCGTTTAAGCATGCCATGCGGGTATCATTGGTATGTTTTGTGGGCTTTGTTATCGCTAAGTTTTTTGCGCCGAGCCATCATAGTTACTGGATTTTGCTGACTATCATCGTGATCCTGAAACCGGGTTTCAGTTTATCAAAAGAGCGTAATTACCACAGGCTGATAGGTACTATTGTTGGCGGTATTATAGGTGTGTTGATACTGGGCTTTATCAGTAATACCAATGTTCTGTTCGGGCTGATGATCGTTTTGATGATCGGCACTTACAGTTTTACAAGGCTAAATTACATTGTAAGCGTGATATTCATGACCCCCTTTGTGCTTATCATGCTTAAATTTATTGGCATAGGTGGGTATAATATAGTTCAGGAACGCATACTGGATACCATTATAGGTTCATCTGTAGCGTTTATAGCCAGTTACTTTGTGTTTCCGTCCTGGGAGTTTGAGCAGATCAAGGAAAACTTGCGCGATGTTATCCATGCTAATGCCAACTACCTGGCAAAAATAGGTTACAGCATCGCGGGTAATGCAATAGATGTTACGGAATATAAACTTGCCCGTAAAGATGTGTTTGTACAATCGGCCAACTTATCAGCGGCTTTTCAGCGCATGACTTCGGAGCCGAAGAGCAAGCAACTAAAAATAAAGGACGTGCATAAGTTTGTGGTACTGAATCATATTCTATCATCCTATACCGCCACCATAGCTGCCGCTATTATGCGGCAGAATGTACACCGTGCCCGGCCGGAAGCTATACGTTCCATCAAGAAAAGTATAGCGGTACTTAACGATGCCAGTAAAAAGCTATACGGCCCGGCTGCCGAATTTAAGATAGAAAAACAGCTTACCGAAGAACCATTAACGCAGCAAGCGCCACCATCAGCAGATGATAACCTGCTTAAAGAGCAACTTGACTTTATCAATAAAATAAGTAACGACGTTATTAAAATTACCGACAGTATTTTACAATAACTGCGTGGCTAAATTAGCCAGTTCGCTACGTTCCCCTTTTTGCAGGGTAATGTGCGCATATAGCGGATGGTTCTTAGCTTTATCTATCAGGTAGGAAAGGCCATTACTTTCAGCATCCAGGTATGGGGTGTCTATCTGGTAAATATCCCCGGTAAACACGAATTTGCTGTTCTCACCCGCCCTTGATATAATGGTTTTTATCTCATGCGGGGTCAGGTTCTGTGCCTCGTCAACAATAAAAAAAATCTTGCTCAGCGTGCGCCCGCGAATAAAGGCCAATGGTGTAATGGTTATTTTATCATTGCTTACCAGTTCATCAATTTTGGTCTGCATCTTTTCATCACCGGCAAACTGATCTTTAATAAATTTGAGGTTATCCCAAATAGGTGCCATATATGGATCTATCTTTGACTTTACATCACCCGGCAAAAAGCCAATATCTTTATTACTGAGTGGCACTATGGGGCGGGTAACGTATATCTGGCGGTAATATTTACGCTGTTCCAGCGCGCTGGCTAAAGCCAGTAAGGTTTTGCCAGTACCCGCGTTGCCCTGTATGGTTACCAATTTTATATCAGGGTGCAGCAGCGCGTGTATGGCTAATGCCTGCTCGGTATTACGTGGAAAAATGTTTAGTACCGGTTGTTCTGTAACCTTTTCTAACTGTAAACTATTGGCATTATAAAATGCCGGGGTAGCTGTTTTTTTGGTATTGAAAATATAAAAATGGTTGCTTTTGTAGATAGCCGGATCAAGCATACCGTTTGACAGGGTTAGCTGCCTGTTAAGCTGGCCAACAAATTTTTCGGTAGTTTTATCAACTGCTGTAACGCCGGTATAAAGCTCACCAACATTTTTAATCTTGCCCGTTTCGTAGTCTTCGGCATTAATATTAATTGATTTGGCTTTGAGGCGCAGGCAAATATCCTTTGATACCAATATTACTTTTTTATCAGGATGCTCTTCCTGAACGCTTAACGCGGCATTCAAAATGCGGTGGTCGGTTTTTGCAGAACCGAATATTTTTTCAGCATCTTTTGAGGACTTGGCATCCATAATAACTTTAAAACGGCCCAGCCCCTTTTTATTAAGCGGAGTCCACTCATTAAGCAGGTTATCTCGCGATACCTCATTGATCAGCCGCAAAAAACTTCGTGCTTCAAAGTTGCGGGTATCGTTACCGTTCTTTTTATTATCGAGTTCTTCAAGTACCTCAACCGGTATTGCAACATCGTGTTCCTGGAAGCTCTCAAAAGCGTTATGGTCGTATAATATAACGGATGTATCCAGTACAAATATCTTTTTTTGTGAAGCTAACCTGCTCCTGCCTTCCTTTGCCATATCCTACTAAAGTAGGAATTAATGTTGCAGAAAAGCAAGTACTTAAACTACCTAAAGATGCATGACTAACGCATTAAGCATGAGTTTGCACTGGCCAATTCCGCGTTTTAGTTGATTAATGAGCTATATACGGTGATAAAATTATTCCGTATCTGTAAACGGATCGCCACCGATAAATATCATGGTATTGGTTGCTTTAGCGGGTGAGCCTGATGCCCCCATGGCAAATGATTTGGTTACTTTTTTACCATCATCATAAGTAAAGGTAATGGCATGGGCCGTAATTTTATAAGTACCCTTAGCGCTGGTAACTTTGCCCGCGCTGGCATTTGGTGTTGATATGCCGCTGTTGCTGCCGGCAGTAAAATGCGTAGCATCAACAAAATTGATCTTGCTGATGGTTAGGGCCATGGTACCATTGCCATAATCGCCGCCGGAGGCCTTTTCATAACCCTTTTTTAATGGCAATGATGCACTATAAGCAAATGCCGGAAACCAATTGCCTGCTCCAAGTTTATAATCATTAGTTTGATGTTTTGAATTGGTAAGGTAAAAAATAGCGCCTGTTTTTTTCCAGGTTCCCCAGGCCTTTGGGCGCGATTTTTTCGATGAGGCTACATCAAGGGTTTCAACAGGCTCGTCGCCAACTTCAAGGTATTCGCCGTTTTTAAAAAGCACCACTAACTCAAAACTAATGGCTGCCGGATAACCACTTATAGCCCGAAAATACCAACCCTCGATAGCCGGTGCCACATTAGTGACATTTAATTTATCATGATTACTTGAGGAATAGCCTGACTGAGATGTTGAAGTAATAATAATAAAGGCTGTTAAAACAGATAAGATGATGGTTTTCATGGTATGATGTTTTTGGTAAACAGATAACATAATAACTATCAAATGGTTGAGTTTATTTTGCAGAACAAAGAATTACCCGAAAAGTAATATACTACTAAATAAAAAAATGGTGTAAAAGCAAAACGGAAGCCTCCTCTGTTCGATTCAGCTTCCGTTTTTAACCTTGTTCCGGCCTTAGCCATCCTGAGGCATCAAGTTTTGTGTAATCTTTGATCGACCGGTTCTCACTTTCTTTCTTTGCAGATTTCAGCTACCTTCACAGTCACTACTTCTCGTCGCTTATGCTCCATAGAGCGCCGCGATTTCTGTAATACCTCGTTTACTTGTGCGTTTTTAAAATCACTTTCGTTATTCATCTTTCACACAGATCAGGAAACTTTCTCGTCAGGCTCTTCCTGAGATTTGCCGTTCCAATTTTAGTTTGCCTGTAAGGTTATCAAAGTACGTCGTTCTTGATAATACTAAGGTAGCCATAAGGTTAATGCTTGTCAAGTATTTTATCAAAGTAATTATCAACCTGTTTTGCACATTTAACCAACACATCATGTACTTAATTATCAGTAACTTATATGTATATATATATATTATTAACATGGTCAATATCACAACTATTACCTATTTACCTGATTATTAACTAAAAACCTTTAGGTCGGGTACTGTAAAAAATCAATAATCATCATCGTCATCATCAAATATGCCTGCTGCCTGGTTATAAGCGGCCTGCAATTCTGCATAAGCATGATTATCGCGCTTTTCACGGGTAATGCGCATACCGGTTTGATAAGTTGCTATAGCGTCCTCTTTACGGTTAAGCGCTTCATACAGTTTACCTAAATGGTAGTAGGTGCCCGTATAACCGGGGTGATTAGTCGTCAGATCCTCATAGTAAGCAAGTGCTTTTTCGGTATCATTCAACCTTAAATATTCTGTAGCCAGCGCGTATTTTAAAAATTCGTCGTTAGGCTCATTTTTTATAAACTCTAAAAGTTTTTCTAATCTGCTAACCTGCATATATAAATTAGTGTGGTAAAATTAAAATCAACATGGCTTAGCTATGTTGTTGTGCCGGCAAAAATAAGGTTTAATGTGGCAAACACGGAATTTGAAATATATCCTGTCAGCACAATTTCGTATATTCGGCTCAATTTAGTCAAGGCTAATTTAGGTAACCGTATGGCAGCCGTAACTACATAAATTTTAAACAAACGTGCCTGAGCATGGTTTTGCTGATGTAATTACAGTTTGGTAAAGTTCGGATTAGCTAATAACTCAATAAAATTAAAGCGTAGAAGAATACACACGGCACCGGCCGAAGGGTTTTGCGATGGGAAATAACATGAAAAAAATTGAGCTGGATATTGTTGGGCTATCATACAGTCAAACACAATCCGGCGCGTATGCCCTTGTTTTGGGCGAAATAAATGGCAGGCGCAGGTTACCGATCATCATCGGCAGCTTTGAGGCACAGGCCATAGCTATCGAGATTGAAAAGATGACCCCCAGTCGTCCGCTTACGCACGACCTTTTTAAAACCTTCGCGCAGTCGTTCAACATCAGTGTGCAGGAAGTGATCATATATAACCTGGTTGATGGTATATTTTATGCCAAGCTTCTGTGCAGCGATGGCAAGCGCACTATGGAGATCGATGCCCGAACATCCGACGCGATAGCTATCTCAGTAAGGTTTAGCTGTCCTATTTATACGTACGAATTTATCCTATCAACCGCGGGTATTGTTATTGAAGGTAATGAATTTGTGTACCTTGAAAATATTAACGACACCACCGAGGAGAAGCAAACAGTTTCAGCATCAGCAAGTAACTATGCCTCATTAAGTGAGGATGAACTGCGTACCCGCTTGCAGGAAGCCCTGGGCGAAGAGGCTTATGAAAAGGCCGCCAAACTGCGCGACGAACTTAATCGCCGTAAATCATCCTGATAAATATCAGCTATGACATTGAAAAGCGCTGCTTATACGAGTGGCGCTTTTAACGTTAATCCTCATAAACGCTTTCTATTATCCCGATATTTCGTTACTTTCCGCTTTTGAAATTAACTGACTTTTTATACTACTCAAGCCCTTATGAATATTAAGTTTCGCTTAATACTGATGAACTTTATGCAGTTTTTTATCTGGGGGGCGTGGTTGCTCACCATAGGTGCATACTGGTTTCAAAACAAACATTGGTCGGGCGCGCAGTTTGGCGCTATATTTTCAACCATGGGCATATCAGCTATATTTATGCCTGCATTAGCCGGTATTGTATCTGACAGGTATATCAACGCTGAAAAACTCTACGGCATAATGCATATTGGTGGCGGCCTGGTGCTTTTTTGCCTGCCAATGGTAACCAATCCGTTCACATTTTTTTGGGTGATGCTGATCAATATGTTCTTTTACATGCCTACGCTTTCTTTGTCCATAACCGTAGCTTATTCGGCCCTTAAAAACGAAAAAAAGGATGTGGTGGTTGATTATCCCCCTATCCGTTTTTGGGGTACAGTTGGTTTTATCGTGGCATTATGGGTAGTAAGTATCAGCAAAAATGAAACATCGGCTAATCAATTTTATATAGCCGGCAGCGTGGCGATGGCTTTAGGATTATACGCGTTTACCCTGCCGAAAGCCAGGCCAATGCTCAATAAAGCTACGGGGGTACTTGCATCCGGCAGCTTAGGATTAAACGCGTTCAAGCTATTACGAGATCCGCGTTTCGCCATCTTTTTCGCTTTTTCGCTATTGCTTGGCGCGGCTTTGCAGCTAACTAATGCTTACGGCGATACCTACATACATGGCTTTGCCGAGGTAGAAGCCTACAAAAACACCTGGGCAGTAAAATACCCGGCCATTATCATGTCTATATCCCAGTTTTCTGAAACGATATTCATCCTGGCTATTCCTTTCTTTTTGCGCAAGTTTGGCATCAAATACGTAATGTTGTTTAGTATGCTGGCCTGGGTATTGCGTTTCGGATTGTTTGCCTTTGGTAATCCTGCGGATGGTTTGTGGATGATCGTTTTATCGTGCATTGTGTATGGTATGGCGTTTGATTTTTTCAATATATCAGGCTCTCTGTTTGTTGAAACCCAAACCACGCCCGAAATTCGCGGCAGCGCACAAGGTTTATTTATGATGATGGTTAACGGCTTTGGTGCCGTATTTGGCAGTTTAGCCAGCGGTTTCCTGATCGATAGATTTTTCACCAATCCTGATAATACTAAGGACTGGAATGGTATATGGCTTACCTTCGCGGGTTATGCGCTGGCCATAGCGGTTGTATTTCCGTTTGTGTTTAAGTACAAACATAATGCCGCCCTTAAACACGCTATTGAACATGCTTAAAGTAAGCGCTACGAAAAACGAAGCAGGCTCCTTATTTGGGAGCCTGCTTCGTTTTTTAATAATCTATCATTCAAATTACATCGAGAATATTTTGTAAGCCAATGTAAGGTTGAACAAATTGATGCGGGCTTTTGAATTGCCCTCATTATAAGTTTGTTTGGTCAGGCCATACTCGTAACGCAGATCGATAGACAGTTCGCGGATGTCAACACCGGCACCTACCTGCCAGGCAAAGTTTTGGTTTTTAATATCAGTAAGCGTAACCGCGTTACCTACCGCGTTGCCAAAGCTTTGATCGTCGCTTATTTTAAATGAAATAAGCGGACCGGTATAAAAACGGCCGCCAAAACCTAATGCACCAACCTTGGTACCTACTAATAAAGGCACGTCAATACTGGTAAATTTTACGTTGTTAACAGTGGTTACACCGGCATTTTCCTGCTCTATTTTCACGTTTTTACCGGTAAGATATAGTTCGGGTTGAAAGTGGAAGCCTAAACCTCCTACCCTTGCCCAAAAACCGCCAAGGTAACCGGCACGGTTGGCACCGTCAAAATTATTATTTGATAGACCGAAGCTTGACAGGTTGACACCCGCTTTAGCGCCAAACTGAAAAGTTGGGATAAGCTGCGCTGACGCGAAATAAGTAGCCCCGAAAAAGAAGGCCACTATAAGTGTAAGTTTTTTCATGAGTGGTTTATTTTGTTTTTAACAAAGTGATTGAAAATTTGTGCTAAGTAACAGTAATTACATGAAAAATGTGTGATATTTTTTCCGCATCAAGCTAAATCTTCGATATCACTGCCAATTTGACAACCAAACACACTTTGGAACAGGCATTGATATTTGCGATGTACCGATCATTATTAAAATTATAACATTATAGAATTATGCAAGAAAAAGGCACAATTTCAATCCACACCGAGAATATTTTCCCGATAATTAAAAAGTTTCTTTACTCGGATAACGAGATCTTTTTGCGTGAGCTGGTATCAAACGCGGTTGATGCTACACAAAAGCTAAAACGCCTTTCGTCATTAGGCCAGTACAATGGCCCGGTTGATGACCTGCGTGTTGAGGTTGCTTTTGATAAGGATGCCAAAACCATCACCATATCTGATAACGGTATTGGTATGACTGCCGAAGAGATCAAGAAATACATTAACCAGATCGCATTTTCAGGCGCTACTGAATTTATGGAGAAATTCAAGGAAGCCAAAGATGCCAATGAGATCATCGGTCGTTTTGGCTTGGGCTTCTATTCAGCGTTTATGGTGGCCGATAATGTGGAGATTCAAACCCTATCCTACCAGGATGGTGCTAAACCGGCTTTCTGGGTATGCGACGGCAGTACCGAATTTGAAATAGGCGATGGTGTGTTGGAGGAGCGCGGTACCGAGATCACCCTGTATATTAACAGCGAATCGGAAGAATTTTTAGATAAGCACAAGCTTCAGCAGATATTAGACAAATACTGCAAATTCTTACCTGTGCCAATTAAATTCGGCACTAACGAGCAGGAAGAAGAAGATGGTGTTGACGAGGAAGGTAAACCGAAATACAAAACCACTGAAGTTGACAACATTATAAATGATACCAACCCCATCTGGACCAAAGCACCGAACGAGTTAAAGGATGAGGATTACCTGAAATTCTACAAGGAGCTGTATCCGTTCTCTGAAGATCCGCTGTTTTGGATTCATTTGAATGTGGACTATCCGTTCAACCTAACCGGTGTACTGTACTTCCCTAAATTAAAAAATGATTTTGAAGTACAGCGTAACAAGATTAAACTGTTCTCGCGCCAGGTGTTTATCACCGATGAGGTAAAGGATATTGTACCTGAGTTTTTAATGTTGCTGCATGGTGTAATTGATTCGCCGGATATTCCGCTTAACGTATCGCGTAGCTTTTTACAGGCCGATAGCAACGTTAAAAAGATCAACAACTACATCACCAAAAAAGTTGCTGATAAACTGACCGAAATATTCAAGCAAGACCGTAAAGCATACGAAGAAAAATGGAGCAATATTGGCCTGTTTGTTAAATACGGTTTTGTAAGTGAAGAGAAGTTCTACGAAAAGGCTAAAGATTTTGTATTGTTAAGCAATACTAACAACGAAAACTTTACGCTGAACGAATACAAAGAAAAGGTAGAAGCGACTCAAACCGATAAAGATGGCCAACTGGTATACATTTATACCAATGATGCCGCCAAGCAGGATTCATTTATACAATCAGCCAATAAAAAAGGTTATGATGTATTGTTGATGAACTCTCCTATTGATAATCACTTCATCAGCCACCTGGAGCAAAAGCTGGATAAAACATCACTTAAACGCGTGGATGCCGATGTAGCTGATAAGCTGATTAAAAAAGATGATGCACCTGAAACAGTATTGACGGAAGAGCAAACCACCAAAGTTAAAGAGATATTTACCAAAGCCATTAACAAACCAGCCTATCGTGTTGAACTGGAAAGCCTAAGCCCTGACGAGTTACCGGTAACAGTAACTATGGACGAATTTATGCGCCGCATGAAAGATATGGCAGCTATGGGCGGCGGTATGGGTTTCTATGGCAATATGCCCGATAACTATAAGGTGATAGTAAACGGCAATCATAAACTGATCAGCCGGATATTGGAAGCCGAAAGTGATGATGCACAATCGCAATTGGCTAAACAGGCATTTGATTTGGCCCTGCTATCGCAAGGCTTATTAACCGGCCCTGAACTTACCGAGTTTGTTAACCGCAGCGTTAACCTGATTTAAGTAGCATTAGCCTAATACAAACCAAAAGCTCCCATGAAATCTAATTCATGGGAGCTTTTATTTTAATGCAATTTTATCAGTGAAATCAATCTAAGAAATCCTCAATTAAAATACTTTTGAATAACGTGCAGCATTTCGTCAGTAATTTTGCCGTTGGTGGCTAATAGCTCACGGGTTTCTATAACCTCGTCACCGCCTTTAAAGTTTACTACTTGCCCGCCGGCTTGTTTAACAATTACAATACCCGCGGCAACATCCCAGGCGTTAAGGTTATATTCATAAAAAGCACCAAAGCGCCCACAAGCTGTATATGCCAGATCAACCGCGGCAGAGCCTATGCGGCGCAAACCATGGCAGCTTTTCATCAGTTCGGCAAATAATTGGATATACTGATCCTGCTTGCCAAAATCATAGTAAGGAAAACCTGTCGCTAATAAACTACATTCGAGTGTTGGCGTATTACTCACCCTGATCTCCGTACCATTAAGATAAGCCGGTGCACCTTTCCAGGCATAAAAGCATTCATCCAGGTTAACCTCATAAACCACGCCTGCAACCAGCTCATCATACTCCTTTAAAGCAATGCTGATAGAAAATATAGGCAAGCCATGTATAAAATTGGTTGTACCATCCAGCGGATCGATGATCCAGTTGTACACCTGACCTATTTTGGTTGATGTTTTCTCTTCGGTAATAAAACCGGCAATGGGCAGTATTTTTTCAAGCCCGGCAACCAATTGCTGCTCAGCGGTTTTATCCACGTATGATACCAGGTCATTAAGGCCCTTGTATTCTATTTTATCCGTACTAAAGGTTTTTCTTTCCTGGCGGATAAAATCACCAACCTGTTTAGCCAGTTCAACCGTGCTTAATACAATTTCCTGCAAGTTCATATCTATGTATTTTTGAACGTATTATTTATGCCGACTGCTCTTTTTTATTATCGCTTCTCGCAATCAATATCGCCCCGCCAATAACCATAAACAACGAAATCATTTCGGCCTGGGTAAATGATATACCGAACAAATGGTATTTTGTATTGACACGGATAAGCTCTATAAAGAAACGCTCAACTCCTGCCAATATTAAATAGATACCGAAAAGAGCACCAGGTTTGGTTATTTTTTTACGCAAACCCCAAATCACCAAAAACAGAATAAGGCACATAATTACCTCATAAAATGGTGTAGGGAAAACCGGTTGCGGCAATTCGTGGCAATACTTGCCAATGCAGCCTGGTATGGGTATACCTTCGCTATTAACGTTGTGCGGATATTTAAATGCCCACATCCAATCAGGTGCCCAACTGAGCCAGTCTGGTTTTGGTGCAAGGTTGGTGATACCCCAGTCGCCATCACCAGCCATCTGGCAGCCAATACGGCCTACCGCGTAAGATAGCATCATGCCGGGGCCGCCAATATCAAGCATGGTTAGCGGTTTAATGCCATTTTTGTTGGCGATATATAGTACCGCTGCGCCGCCGCAAATTAACCCGCCATAAAAAGTTAATCCGCTGGTACCGATAAGCATCCCTACCGGATCGGCCATGAAAGCATCCCAATTTTCGAGCGCGTTAAACAGCTTGGCACCTGCAAAACCGAAAACTGCAGCCCAAAGCAAAATGTTACCCATTAACTCATGCGGATGCACCAATACCTGCTGCTGTACAGGTTGAGGCAGGCGTTGCTTTTTATTTTCGGCATAAGCCCAATAAACAAATACAGCGGCAAGTACTATACCCCCAAGCAAATTGCCGCGGGTAGAGAGCAGAAAGGTTTGCGTATCATTTACCAGGTCATGATAATTCAATATGGCATCTAAAACCTTGTAGCCGATAATAAAACCAAACACGCCATTCCCTACCATCTCCGCTAACGAAAGTGGTTCACCAACGGTTATTGTTTTTTGTATGGGATGTATCTGGCCAAGCGCTTCGCGGCGCTTAAATTCCTGAACAAAAGCCCAGTATGCAGCCATAAAGGCTATCGCTACAAAAAAACCAAAAGTTTGTATAGGTAATGGTGGTACGTTTAACCCGGTAAGATATTGTATCAGCTCGGATATGGTAGGAAACATAAGCAGTATTTTGAGGACGAATATATGCTTTTAATGCACTAATACCTCAACAGCTTCTGTAATTTCTACATCACCGTCCGGTGATATATTTGTTAAATGCACGGTTTTAAGTTCGTTAACCAATACAGGATCATACTTGGCCTTTACCTTTACATAGTTACGGGTAAAACCATGCATAAAGCCGTCCTTAATATCACCCTCAAACAATACCTCTTCGGTTTTATTGAGCTGGCCTTCGTAGAAGGCACGGCGTTTCTTGTCAGACAGGATATGCAGCATCTTGCTTCTGTCGGTACGGGTTGAGCCGGGTACAGCGCCTGTCATTTCGGCGGCAAGTGTGTTTTCACGTTCCGAATAGGTAAACACGTGCAGATATGAAATATCCATACCATTCAAAAAGTTATAGGTATCTACAAAATCCTCTCGGCTTTCGCCGGGAAAGCCCACAATAACATCTACACCTATGCAGCAGTCGGGCATTATGGCCTTGATCTTCGCTACCCTATCAGCATACAAAGCACGCTTGTAACGGCGGCGCATCAAGCCTAATATTTTATCAGAGCCCGATTGCAGCGGAATATGAAAATGCGGCACAAACCTTTTAGAGGTATATACAAACTTAATGATCTCGTCGGTAAGCAAATTGGGTTCGATGGATGAGATGCGTATCCTGTCAATCCCTTCAACCTCATCAAGCGCTTTTACCAGGTCAAAAAATTTATCTTCGCGCTGGCCATTACGGATACCAAAATCGCCAAGGTTCACGCCGGTAAGGACGATCTCCTTAACGCCTGACGCAGCAATTTGCCTTGCCTGCTCCAGTACATTCTTAATGGTATCGCTGCGGCTGGCACCACGAGCTAAAGGTATGGTACAAAAGGTGCATGAGTAATCGCAACCGTCCTGAACTTTAAGGAAAGTACGGGTACGGTCACCAAATGAATACGCCGGAACAAACTCATTAGCCTCAGAAACCGGCTGGTTATATACCAGCGCCTTCGGCTGCTTGGTAAGATCAGTAATATGATCGATGATCTGGAATTTCTCAGCAGCGCCAAGCACCATATCAACACCCGGTATTTCGGCTATCTCTTTGGGCTTTAACTGGGCGTAGCAGCCAACAATAGTTATGTAAGCGTTAGGTGAAACTTTTAAGGCCTCCTTAACTATTTTCTTACATTTTTTATCAGCATTTTCAGTTACAGAACAGGTGTTGATCACATAAACATCGGGCGTATCAGTAAAATCAACGGTATCATAACCCGCCTGGTTAAATAACCTGCCGATACTCGAAGTTTCCGAATAATTAAGCTTACAGCCCAGTGTATAAAATGCTACTTTCCTGTTCATTGTCAATCCGCAAAGATAATTATTCCTGATCAGAAATTACAGAATTAGGCAATTATCAGAATTTGATGACATGAATTACAAAAGCACTATTCCGTTCTCAAACTTTTTACCGGATTAGCCAAAGCCGCTTTTATAGCGTGCGAACTGATGGTAAGCAAGGCGAATAAAACAGCCACCCCACCTGCGATGATGAAAGCCCATACGTTAATACTTATCCGATAACTGAAAGACATCAGCCATTTATTCATGGCGTACCAGGCCAATGGCGAGGCGATAAGGATAGATATGATTACGAGTTTCAGGAAATCGCCTGTCAATAACGTAGTAATACCTGATACGCTTGCACCAAGCACTTTGCGAATGCCGATCTCCTTAGTACGCTGCTCTGCAACAAAGGCAGCCAGGCCAAACAAACCCAAACAGGCAACAAAAATGGCCAGTAATGAAAACGCCGTAATGGTGCTGGCGGTATTCCGTTCAGATACGTATAGATTTTGAATATAGCTATCCACAAACTGGTAATCAAAACTCGAATTAGGCATATCGGCTTTAAAAGCACGTTGTACCTGCTGCATAAAACCGGATAGGTTTTTAGCATCGTACCTGATCAGCAAGTTCTGTTGTGATTCGGGTGCTTTATTCATGCTATAGTACACATAACCGCCTATTTCGTTTTTTAAGGATTGGTAATTAAAGTTCTGAACAACGCCGGTTACTATAGCCCTTTTAAGCATTTCGGTACCAATATGTTTGCCGATAGCCTCCTGCGGAGATTTGAAACCAAGATATTTTAGCACGGCCTCATTGATCAGTACATAGCAATTGGTGTCGTCCTTAGCAAGCGTTTGCGGTAACGAACTACCGGCCAGCAGCTTTAATTGCATCGTATTCACTATCGATCCATCGGTATTACAGGTTTTTACCGGCAGGCTTTCTTTATCTGTAGATAATCTTTTGATACTTCTGCCACTCTCACCATCACCCGGAATAGCTTGAACCGCCGAAACGCTCTGAACACCTGACATACCGCGAAGGTCATTCATAAAGGCGGTTACCTGCTGTTTGTTCTCTGCTGATTTGATACTGACAGATACAATACCGTTAGGATTGTAACCCAGATCCTTATTGCGGATATATTGCATTTGCTGTAAGATCACGATCACCGAAATAATCAGCACGATGGATGATGCGAACTGAAACACCACTAACGAGCGGCGAAGTAAATCAGCGAAGGAGTTTTTTAGTTTTAGCTTATTCATTAAAACCAGCGGCGATATGCCCGACATAGAAAAAGCCGGATAACTACCTGCTATTAAAGTGACAAACAACCATATAGTTAACAAACTAAGTAAAACAGGTAGCGTTAAAAACGCTGCTGCACCCAGCTCAATACCGGTAATATGGGTTATAACCGGTGCCAGCACAACAGCCAGCAAGTAACCTATCACAATGGCAATTAAGGATAGCAAAGCTGTTTCAGTATAAAACAAGGCCAGCAAATGTTGCTTGTTGGCACCTAAAACCTTATTTACACCTACGCCCTTCGCGCGCTTTTGCGAGCGGGCAGTAGCTAAGTTCATGTAGTTTATACAAGCTATAAGCAGTACCAGCAATGACAAGAATATCAATGCCTTTACCGTAGTAATACTCCCCATACGGGATGAATAACCTTCTCTTGTATCACCGGAATAAAGGTGAATGTCAGCTAATGGCTGTAGTATAAATCGGCTAAAATATTTGTTATCCTTCTCAACATTTTTATCTATCAGCGCGGTAGCGGCGGCCTGTACCTGTGCAACGTTAGCTTTGGGTTGCAGCAGGCAATAAGTTTCGTAACTGGCATTGCTCCAGTACACATCTTTACCGGCCCACGTATCCATAATGTTATAGATCATGTCGCAATCAATAGTACTGTTATTTGGCAGGTTGGCATAAACGCCTGATACATGCAGTGTATCGCGATTATTTACGTAGATCAGTTTGCCAAAGGCCGCCTCTTTACCGTACAAGCGGTCTTTAGCCGCTTGCGAAATAACAATTGATTTAGGCTGTGCGAATGCCGTAACTGCATTCCCTTCAACAAAATTGATATCAAATATATTGAACACTGTTGAGTCGGCCATGTACAGCCCCTTTTCCGTAAAATTCTTATTATCTGTTTTGATAGAAACTGAGGCACCAAAATCGTGCTTGATAAGACGGGTAGCCGCTTTTACCTGCGGTATAGCTTGCGCAATGGCCGGCCCAACCGCATTAGGTATCTGCGCCCATACCTGGAAGTTGTAGGGCTCGGTGGTTTGCATGTTTACCCGGTAAATATTCTTTGAATTTTTAAACATGCGGTCGAAACTCAACTCATAGTTAATGCAGGCAAAAAGAGAGATACAAACACACATGCCTATGGCCAGGCCGGCTATGTTAAGCATGGTAAACAACTTATTGCTCAAAATGCTGCGCCAGGCCATTTTAAAATAATTCTGTATCATATCTCAATCAATATTAGTTTGTGTTTACTTGCAACTCAATTAAAGCTTCAAGCTATATATGCGGAATTTTCAAAATATATGCCGATTAAGCAAAAGTCTGTATCACATGCAGTTGCAAATTAATTATTTCAATACAGTGTTCGCTTTCGATACAGAGGATGTTCGGTTTTAAAAGTTATAATAAGTCAATTCATCAATAAAAAGCCCTTACCAGTTAGCTAATAAGGGCTTTTTATTAGATCAGAAAACGATCAATAGGTTTACTGTAATCAATGATAACGGTAAACATTGTTAAGCATGGATACGCCGTTATGGGTTTCAAAAGCATTGCGTACACCTGTATCAGGTGTGCGTACACCCCACTTGCCCCACATTATTCCGTTTGAGTTACGTACCGACCATGCCGCGGTAGCGTTATTATCCAGCCATTGGCCAAAGGTGCTTTGCAGGTTTGCGGACTCCACATAGATACATGCCCAACGTACAAAAATACCCTTAAAGCCCTGCGTATCGCCCGTGTCGTATTCATCAGGCAATATACCTGCCGAATTACACATGTTGTTCTTGGTGTGGTTCATCACATTATTAGCCATGGTAAGGTAGTTAACCGAGGGATAATCGTTGCGCAACACATCGCACGCGCCGATAAATGTACCCTGGGTATAAGTGCGCGTACCTTCAGTTATTACATTGGCAGCATTAACAGCACCCTTAACCTCACCGTTGGAGTTATAAAACTTACCTACCATCCAGTCCATAATCATTTTGGCCTTGTTTTTATAATCAACATTACCGGTAGCCTGATAGATCTTCATGGCGCAAATAACAGCCGGGGCGTTTACGCAAACGTTTTTAGATTGCTTGTCTGTTTTCCACCACAGGCCGCCACCAAGCTGGGTATCCCAGGCACGGTTCCAAACCAAATCAAAATTAGCTTTGGCCATATCCAGCATACCGCCATCATTAGTTATGGCATAAGCGCGTACACACATTAATGCTCCCCAAATAACATCGTCGTTAAATTCGTTATTAGCCCAGTTGGTGCCATAACCGTCGCGCATGCCGTTGTACAGGTAATGAATCTTATTCTTAAAGTCCTGACTTGGGTTGGCATCATAAGCATCAATAAACATTTCGATAGCCTCAGCCTGCGTCCAAAAGTCCATGCGGCCGGTATGGTTCTGATCTTTCCAGTAATAGGCTTTGAATGATGATCCGTAAGTGCCGTATTGGTTGTAAAAATTATTATTGTACACCTGCATTGCCACAAGTGCCTCGCTGAGTGTAGGTATAGCGTCAACACGTTTGTTTCCGTTCAAAGCTGATATATCCTCTTTGGCTAACGGTTCATTTTTCTTACAACCGACGGCGAATATAATGATTAATGCAAAACAAGATAACAGCAGTAAGATAGTTTGCTTTTTCATAGTTAGTAAATAATTGGTTGGTTGATAGAAGATCAAAGCCTTTCTGATAACCAAAAAGGCTTTGATCTAAAGTAATTATTGAATTTTTACAGATGTTACCAGATCGTTAGCGTTCGGCGAAATGGCTGTAAAATTGGAGTTGTTGGATGTAAGTGTCCATGATTGGCCTGTGGAATTATTATCCGCATACATGGTTACCGTCCAACCGCTTGGAATTTTTATGGATGATGCCCAGTCATTCACAAAACCAAATTTTTCAAGTTGGGTAAGTGAGTAGGTTCCTTTCGGAATTATACCTGTACCATAGCCACCGTAATTGGCATCCGCAAAAAAGCGCACACCGGTACCGATGCTGGTATCGTACACCGTAGCTTTGCCATATAACGGATTAGAGAAGCTTGACAGATAGGTATGCACATCAGTATTAGGCAAATTATACGCAAGGTAAATACCATAGCCATTGTTAACGGTTTGCGTTGCCAGGTTAGCGGCAACAGTTGAGCTGGTTTGTTGAATATCAATAGCTGCAGGGCCAAGGTTTGCTGTGCTTAAGCCCGGTACGTTTGGTACCGAATAAGTGCCATACATGGCATTCCAGCTATAGTTTATTTTTGAACCTACGGTAACACCATTGTATGACAAGCGTGATGCTGCCGGCCCGTAATAGTAAAACGAGATTATTTTGTTAGGCAACAATTGGCGCAATGCGGTTACCAGGTAAACAAATGAACTTGAGTTGGGTTGGCCAGTTCCGTTTGCTCCATAATCTGAATATTCGTCGTCAAAGTCAATACCATCTAAATTATAGGTATTAACTGCGTTGGCTAACTGCTGGGCAAATGCCTGAGCGGCTGCCTGGTTTGGAAAATTACAGATACCCGCCCCCTGGTGATTACCTAAGATGGATAGCAGCACTTTTATACCCCTGTCCTGCAAAGGCTGTACGTAGGTATTACGGTTGGCAAGTACATTGGTAACCTGCGGATTAAAGTAAAGCTGTGCAGTTTGGGTTGAGGTGTTGTAATTGATATTTGCAGCGAAGATGATACCAATATCAAACAACTGTTCGCCGGTTGATAGCTTGTAGTAACCTACGTTGCGCAGGTCATTATAATTCACTTCAACATAACATACACTTTTAGGGCCGCTGGCACCTAAAGCATCGGCACGTTTGGTTGGCTTGGTTTTAATTTGATCGGCTACGGGTGCAGCATCCTTTTTACAGGCAGAAATTAAGAGCATAAAAGCTCCTGATGCCGCGATCGCAGCACTTCTCAGCATTAAATTTGTTTTCATAATTTGGTTTTTAGGATTAATTGGTTTTTGTTACTAAAGAAGAGAACACGGTTTATCCATAGGCAAATTGATTTAGCGAACAATGCATAGCTATCCACCATAAGGGCGGATACAAAAAAAGAAGCACATCAACAGTTTAGGTGCCGGGCACCATAAGGAAGTACAAGTAAGTCCCCGGTTAAGAGAAACTTAATATTTAAATAATTGGTTATACCAAATATATAAAAGTTAATTGAAAAGCAATACCACTGCTGATTTTTAAAAAAAGAATGGCCGCTTGTTTTTTGACAAGCAGCCATTCTTTTTATAGATAGTCTTATTATTACAGTTCCCTAACCCATATATTACGATAGCTGATAGGCTCACTTGGATCGCCGTGCGATTGTAGTTTGATAGGTGCCGCGCCATGCGCCTTGTAGGCCGGCTGCCCGATGTAAGGTGTGTCACCTTTTAACGTGTAATTATTTTGCACCAATACGCCATTATGTATGGCCGTAACCCGAGCGGGAGATTTAAGGCTGCCATCATCGTTAAAACGGGGAGCCGTCCATACTACATCATAAGTTTGCCATTCGCCGGGTTTACGGGCGGCATTAGCCAGCGGGATAGATTGTTTGTAAATACTCCCCACTTGTCCGTTTACATAGGTTTTGTTTTGGTAATTATCCAAAACCTGCAATTCATAACCACCCGCGCCCCATGGCAAAGCCGCTAAAAAGATGCCGCTGTTGCCCCTGCCCTGCCCGTTACCATATATAACGGTTGGTATGCGGTATTCAATATGCAACTGGTAATCAGTAAACTTACGTTTGGTGCACAAATCGCCCAGCTTTTTATCAACCGTCATGGCACCGTCGGCCAGTTTCCATTTTTGGGTAGAGGTGCTGTCGTTTTGTAATATCCATTCGTCCAGGTTTTTGCCATCAAACAAAACAATGGCATCTGATGGGGCGCCGCCTAATACTTTGGCAGGCGTGATCACCTTTGGCTCAGGCGACCATACCTCGGTATCTTCCGGTTTTGCATTCTGCGCATTTACGGTTAACGCACACAGGCTGATAGCGCTCGCTATATAAAATATCTTCATGGCTTATCGTTATTATCAAGAGAGTTTATCCATAAGGCAATTTTGCGGGCATCTTCTTTAGGCACCTGCGGCATAGGCGGCATAGGTGTTGAATAATCCGGCCAATGCTCCGGTTTAGGCTCATGGATCAGGGCTATGATCTGCTCAACACTATATTTGCGTTTGGCTACATCAACATAAGCCGGCCCTACCTGGCGGGTATTAGCGTTATGGCAAGCCAAACAGGTGTTTTTGGTCAGTATTCCCTTTACATCGGCATAAGTAGGTACTTTATTTGAAGCAGCTTTGGTAGTCCCCGGATTAGCGGCGCTGCCTTTTGTAGCTTTTTTGGAAGCAACAGTTACTTTTTTAGCGGCTGTATTTTTAGTACTTACCCCGGCCATGCTTAATTTTTGGCCTTCGGGTATATTATTTAAAGTATAATATCCTGTAGGATGAACGAGTGAAAATGAATTTTCCACATCGCGCACGCCATCAATGGTAATTGTGTGAATGTAATAGCGGCGCAGTTTACTTACAATTAACCTGGCCTTCAACCCATCGGCGGAGACTTTAACGCCGAGTATAGGGCACTTTTGCTCGTTAACCGGCGGACTGCCATAAACGCTGTGATACTTGTAGATATAGCTTTCTACCGAGTATGAGGCAATATCCTCCGCGGTTTTCTTATCAACCGGTTTGGTGAATTCAATCTCGAAACCATCAGGCATGGCGCGGATGGCACGCATTTCAAAAGGCACTTTATTATTCCACACCAGGCGTTGTAAACCTTCAGTAGCTTCGCCGGCCGAACCCCAGCCGCGGTTGGTTTCACCCGCGAACAGCGAACCATCCTTACCCCAGGCCAGGCGTACCACACCCGATTGAAAACCGCTGCGGAAAGGCCATGCCGCTCCCTGGTATTCGCCGTTTATTTTTTCCATAAACACACGGCTTACCATGCTTTGGCCCTGATCGCCTACCAAAAGCTGGCCTTCAAACGGACCGAAAACACCTTGCGGTATTTTAACTATTTCGGAGTTTGATATACCCAGTATGCCATGAGGCAGCCAAACAGCAGGCAATTGCAATTGCGGAAAGCTCTGCTTCATTTCAAACTCGGTATTAAATTTTTCGTTAACGATGTTTTGGGGTTTAACCGGTTTGCCTGCCTTGTCAAACTCCTCACGCAATTTGTTTTTAGCAAAGAATTGTTCTGAGGTAATATTAACCGGTGAACCGGGTAAACCGGCCCATACCAAACTGGCCGGATGCCCCATGAAGGAGCCTTTTTTAACCGGCATTATACTGCCAGAGCCAACCCAATCACCTTGATTATCAGTATAAAAAAGTTCATCATCTATCATACTGATACCGCATGGCGAACGCATGCCCGCCGCCCATGGCTCTACGCGGCCATCCTCAAAAATATGCAGTGCCCAGCCACGCCATGGCACCATGCTTTTAGGTATCCACCAGGTTGGCGGAAAACCCAGGTTAAGCGTAACAAAGAAAGATCCGTCGGCAGCCAGTTTTGGCCCGAAGCTGTACTCATGATAATTACCCGATAGCGGCCAGGCGTAAATGGTTTTAAAGTCATCGGCAACGCCATCCATGTCGGTATCGGTCATTTTGGTAAGCTCGCCGCGCTGCACGCAGTATAGCGAGCCATTTTTGTAAGCCACACCCAGCACCTCGTGCAAACCCGATGCGAATTTGCGAAAGAACGGGCGCTGGCTTGATGGATTCTCCACTATAAAAATGTCGCCGCGGCGGGTTGATACGGCAAGGTTGCCGTTAGGCATCATGCAAAGGCCACCAACTTCCAGTATATTACCTTCCGGGGCAGGTACACGCATGATCTTAAAGTAATCATCTTCCTTGGCTGATTCTGCCTGAGCGAAACAGGTGGCCGGCACCATAAGGCTTAATAAACCTAATGAATGTATGGCTGTTACCTGCTTAATATATTTAAAAATACGGTTCATGTTCAGTTATTAAAATAGTATGGAATAGGTTACTTTTTTAGTGACAGGTACTATCAGCTCCTTTTTGCTACCGCTATCGCGGATGATGGGTTTACTGCTTTCATCATTTAAATGCAGGTAATAACCTTTGTCGTTAATTAAATACCAGCCTTTCCCCATGTCGTCTATTTTATTGGCTGTTAAAACTTTTAAATAAAGTTTGTCTTTGGGATCTGATACCTCAACAGTCCGTTCAATACCATGACCTTCCGCCAAAACGGTTGTTGCATCAGTAACCTGACTGCCATAGGTAGTGTACCTAAAAGTTGGCTTTTTATCTTTGTCCAGCGTGTAGCCACCGGGTTTATAACCGCTACCGGCCGTATCTGTACGCCAGGCCGCATCGGGTTTATCCAGCCGTTCAATAGCGGGCATGGCACTGCCAAATTGCAGCGCGTACCCAATAGCGCGAGATGAACCGTCGCCGCGCTCATGCCACATTGGGGTAGCATCTAAAAAGCCGCCGCGCCATAGCTGTACCAGCATGCCGTTATCGGCGTCATAAGTATAATGCACCTGTGCGCTGCTGCCTATATTAATGGCGTGGGTAACCCGCTTGCCATCTTCCAGGTCAATAAAACAACGCAGTAATGAATTTTTGCCGGTTACGTTGATCAGTATCGGGTCGATCATATCCGAAGAGGTAACATTTGCATCGCTGATGAGGTACTCGCGTACACCCGGCCCGGCTACTGCAAGCCCCAGCGCCGGTTTAGCCCAGTCAACCACCTTTGAGTAATACAGGTCAAACGGGGTTACGCCTGCTTTTAGCGTTACCTTACCTGTGCTGCGGTTATCGTTTAAAGGCACAACCACATTATTGGCAATGCGCATAACGCCGCTGCCGCCCGGAATGCTCAGGTTAAAGGTATATTCGCCGGGTTCAGCAACTTTTATATCGCCAGTGTAATGGATCAGGAAATCGTTTTGCAGCGTGCTTACGTTTGATGATAGTAAAACCGAAGTCCCTTTTGCTTCTGGCGCGGCTGTTTTATAATCAGGCTCGTTATCAAACCTGCCCTTGTAAACGGTGTAAGCAAGGTTTTGTAGTTCGGGCCGTGGTTTATCAAACACAGTGTAGCTAATATTTCGAAAAGCCACCGAACCATGATCGCCCTGCAAGCGTAAAGGCCCTGTAGCCGTTTCCTGGTTGCTTAAAGCGCCGCGCGTAGGCCCTGAAAGCTCTACATCCTCTTGTATCTTTATACCATTAAGCTCAACCGCTATTATTCGTGCGTTCTCTGTTTTTTTGCCGGAGGCATCAAACCGGGGTGCCTGGAATGATATTTTGATGTGCTGCCATAAACCCGGTGCACGGGTAACATTTTGGCGCGGCGCATGCCCCTCAAAACCTTTTTGCCCTTCGGGTTTAGCATCGTCCCAACGTTCGTAAATACCGCCGTTATCACCGGCTTTAACATCCGTAACGCCCCAACTGTCGGTAAGTTGTATCTCATATAATCCTTGCAGATAGATCCCTGAGTTTGATCCACGAGCCATCATGTAATCCATCTCCAGGTCAAGGTCGCCATGCTGAAGGTTGAATAACAGATCTTCCCCCTGTTTTTTGTCATTGGATGTATTAACGAGGATGCCTGATCCTTTTACTATACGTATATTATTTGGCTTATCGGGCTCCATAAATACATCGCCCGCTATTTGCCAGCTTTTGGCAGGCTTGAACGCCGAAAGATCACTCAACGGCAATTTGTTGAGTTGCCCGTTGGACTGGGCTTTAACAGCGAATGTGCCGCATAACCACACGGCCATGTGCACGCTAAATATAATGCGTTTGCTTTTATTCATTTGGTTTATAATAGTTTGTGCCGGAGGCTTACTGCAATCGATTGCTTTATATTACAAAGCAATTCAAGTGCTATAAAAGTGATTTTAATTATTCAAAACAAATTGTATTATTTTAACCTTTATCAATATTATATTAACAAATGTAACTATTTTAAAATGCGACTATCATCATATTGATTTATATGCATTTAGTACACATCTTAAATATTTATTGAGCAATAAATACCTGCTTGTTAGTATTTACGTTTTGGTAACAAATACATATATTTGAACTTACATCTAATCATTTAAAAAAGACAATGGTCAAACTATTTATTGGCGGGCATCCGCCGAATATGGATGAGCTGCAACTGGTGCAGCTTGTTAGCCCCTATGGCCAGGTTGCTACCATAAAAATGGTACGAGACAGGCAAACCAAAAAATCAAAAGGATATTCGTTTTTAGAGATTACAGATATTGAAGGTGCTGAACGTATTATGGAAGCACTACAAGGTACTGCCTACGGCGATAAGGAATTAAAGATAAATATTGTACCGCCTGAAGAAGCCGCGCCTGTTAGAAAACCACAAAGGCCGGGAGGTTTCAGGCCACCTACGTATGCCAAGGTGGAGCGCCATGGATCATCATCATACAGCAATGATGGTAACAAGCCAAAACGGCCACGCAAGCAGTTTTAAAAATCTTAAATAAAAAGAAATAGCCGCAATACAAATTGCGGCTATTTCTTTTTAATATTCAACCAATACATTAAAACCTAAGCCTCCAATACCTACCCTTTCCCATCTGGCCTGGCTGGTTTCGCGCCATATAAAGGGACCGCTCAAAAAGCTTGATGAAAACATGATGCCACCGCGTGCGGATTGTATCCACTCGAGGCTAACAAAAAAGTCGTCTTCTACATAAATATTGTATTGCTCCAAATCAATGCTGACCTGCTCATCATTTTTATGTACAGTAATAAATATGTTTTGATGCTGAAGTATCTGATCGGGCAAGCCATTTTTAATACTGTAAAAGTTAAGCCGTAGCTTTACTGAGTCTGCCGGGCCTGATGATATGGCGGCATTAAAACCTTTAATATAAGTTGGTGAACGCTTTATTTTTATAATTCGACCTAACTCGTGGCCCAACCTGCTACTTGAAAAACCGGAATTTGATGATTTTGACTTGGTTGTGTTACCTAATATGGCTGTCTTCCATTTTTTGGGCTTAATGGTGACTTCTTTGAGTTTGATATTGTCCGGCTCAAGTTGAAGAGATTTCCCCTGGTAGCCTGATGCAAACGAGGAGGATAATAACATTTTTGGTTGATAGCCGATCATTGATATCTTGACCGAATCATTCGTGCTGCCATTCAGGTCTATTTTATAATGGCCATTGTCATCAGTAACCGTACCTGCTGATTTGCCTATGATACCGACATTAACGTAGGCCAGTGGCTGCCCGGTTTTTGAATCGGCAACTGTACCCTCTACAACTTGTGCATAGGTAGCACTATAAATTAACAATGCCAATAAAAAGGTAAGGCTACATTTCATTAGTACAAATATGCATTAGTGCAATCCCTTGCGTTTTAATAAACCGCCGGTAGTATCCTCAATGCTTTGTAATACAATAAACGCTTTCGGATCGATCTCTAAAATAACCTGTTTAATAGAAGGTACTTCGAGGCGGGTGGCTACAGTAAAAACAATATCACGTGTATCGTTCATCTCGCCATCCTTACCATAACCGCTTTTACCCTGGTAAATGGTGACGCCACGGCCAAGCTGGTTGGTTATAATACGGCGGATCAGTTCGCTTTTGGTAGATATAACCGTAATGCCGGTGTATTGCTCCAAACCATTCAATATTACATCAATCATTTTTGATGCTGCAAGGTAAGTTAGGATAGAATACAGTGCCGACTCTACGCCCAAGAATTTAGCGGCTGTCAGGAAGATAACCACATTAAAGATCAGAATAACATCATTTACCTTAACTACCTGTGCTTTTTTACTTACCAGCAGGGCGGCGATTTCGGTACCGTCCAGCACTGCCCCGCCCCTGATTGCCAATGCGATACCCACGCCAATAAACAAACCGCCGAATACCGCTGTAAGTAATTTATCTGAAGTAACATCGGGCACATTGATAAAAGCCAACGCTAATGAAAGGCCGGCAATGGCAGCCGTACTTTTTATGGCGAAAAGCGTACCCAGTTTGTTATAGCCCAGCCATAAAAAAGGCACATTGATAACAAATATGAGTATGGCTATCGGTATGCCAAAAATATTGGAAAGCAACATGGAAATACCGGTAACGCCGCCATCAATAAAATGACTGGAAAGCAGAAAACCCTTTAGTCCGAATGTTGCTGAAAGTATACCGAGTGTAATGAGAATAGTGTTGGTGATAATGGTCCTTTTAGAGAAGGTTGACATTTTCTTCATTCTCAAATATACCTTTTTTGACCCTAAAAGCCATCCGGAATTTTTATTACCTTTGTATTAAACTACATATTAGGTACTTATGAAAGCATTGTTTTTAATTGCCGCCAGCTTGTTTATTACGATGGCAAGTTTCGCGCAAGACGAAATTATACCTGCCGCGCCGGGCGTTACTTATGGTGACAAAATTACTGCCGCCAACTCCATAGCCTTAACAGAATTGAATACCAAACTGGCTAAAGACTCGGTTTACAAAGGTAAAATTACAGGCAAGGTGGTTGAAGTTTGTAAAAAGAAAGGCTGTTTCATGACGCTTACCCAGACTAACGGTGGCTCTATAATGGTGCGCTTTACCGACTATGCCTTTTTTATGCCGCAAAACATAGTAGGCAAGACCGTTGTGGTTGATGGCACCGCAAAAGTAAAAACAGTAAGCGTTGAGCGCCTGCAGCATTTTGCAGCAGATGCAGGCAAAAGCAAACAGGAAATAGCTAAGATAACACAACCTAAAAAGGATATTCAAATAATGGCCGACGGAGTGTTGGTGATGGACTAATTGACATAAACACGTTAAACAAAATATGCCCGGTAATAATTACCGGGCATATTTTGTTTAACGAAGTACGTACTGTGCCGTATTCCGGCTTTGCTGCTCAAGCAATACTTCTTTTCCGTTGATGTATTGCTCTACAGAAAAGGCTTTGTAATGCCTTAATGTAAGTAAGCTTAGGCCATCGTTATATTTTACTTTGAATTGCTGATTCAGATCGTTTAATAATCGCTCTAATCGTTCGGCATTAAGATCAATACAAACAGAAAAACTTAACGCCGATGTTTGCAGCACATTGGTTTTTACGTGATGCTTGGCAAGCAAAGCAAATATACCGCTCAGGTGATCTTCGGTAATAAATGAGTAATCCTTAGTGGCGATAGAGATCAGCACCTGATCCTTTTTTACAATAACAACCGGCCTGGTGAAAATGGGTATTACACCTTCTTTTATAACTGTGCCCGGTTCACCAGGCTGATTAAATGATTTGACCAGCAACGGAATATCCGCGTTTTGCAGGGGTTTAATGGTTTTTGGGTGGATAACCGAAGCGCCATAATAAGTCATCTCAATGGCTTCATTATAGCTTAGTTCATCAAACTTAACAGTATCTGCAAACAGCTTCGGGTCGGCATTCAATATGCCGGGCACGTCCTTCCACGTTGTAACCGACTCAGCCTTTAGGCATGAGGCGAATATGGATGCGGTATAATCAGATCCCTCACGGCCGAGTGTGGTCGTGAAATTTTCAGACGTTCCACCCAAAAAGCCTTGTGTAACCACTATGCCTTTTTGCAATAATGGCGGTATGCCCTGCTCAACTGCTTCGCAGGTTTTTTGCCAGTCAACCACGCCCTCGCGGTAGGTATTATCCGTATGTACATAACTGCGTACATCCACCCATTTGCCGGCTATGTCTATTTGATTTAAATAAGCGCTTACTATCCTTGTTGATACGAGTTCACCGATAGAGACGATCTGATCATAAATAAAATCATAATCATCGTGCGGCTCATCCTCAATCATCCAGTCTATCTCTACAAAAGTATTCTGAATATCATCATAAACCGGATGCCCCGGCTCAAAAAGCCGGTTAATAATATTAAAATGATAGCTTTTGATATCGTCATAAATAGCATGCATATCATCATGCTGTTCAACATAGGCAAGGGTAAGTGCTTCGAGCGCATTGGTTGTTTTGCCCATAGCCGAAACTACAATAACCAATTGCCGGCCGGTATATTGTTTAACTATGTCGCCCAGATTAATGATACCCTCAGCATCCTTTACAGAAGCACCCCCGAATTTAAATACAAGCATTTACTATTTAACGTATTGTGTTATTACGGTATTAGGCCGTAACAGTGATTTGATTTGCGCGTATGGTATCAGCAATTCCGTTTGCCCTGCTGCATAAGGCTTTATCTCATATTGGTTATACAAAAACTTTAAGCCTATTGGTGTTGCTAAAAAATTGCTGTTAAGGGCGAATTTATTTCCGTCAAAAAAGTAATTAGTAGCCAATGATGACGTATCACTCAGTTTTTCCTCCTTACGGAATATCTTTTCGGCTATGGCAGTAAGCTTGCTGCTGTAACCATCAATAAGCAGATCATCCAATTTCAGATCCTTATTCGCTTTTGTATCCCAATTAATGTAAACCGTTGTACTGGCACCATGTGCCCCACCCTGAAATACATAACCCGCAACCTCGATAGCAACCAGGTTCGAGTCCTGGTGAACTACATTGGCGTGGCTATCCAGCTCAAAGTACATTTTGGTATCCGGGTTCTCCTTTTTAAAGGTTTCATATTCGCCTAAAAAGCGTTTAGCATACGCGGTTAAGCTACTATCAGCCTTACCATCATAAGCAAAAAGCACCAATAGTTTGTGTGCTATACTGTCGTTCAGTTTTTGCTGGCTTTCAAACTCCGGGTACTTTACCTCAAAATGTGTGCAGGTGCTGTCGGCTTTCTCGCCGCAGTCCTCCGCGCGTTGTTTTATGGTTTTGTAGGTATACTTCAGCGTATCCCTATAAACAGCGTCTTTGTTCTCAACATGATTATCCCCCCATTGGCATGATGCCAAAGTGGTTAGCAGGGCAGTAATTACAGTAAGGTAGCGTAATGTTTTCATGCTGATTATAACTTTAAAAACGCGTTAATTGTTCTTTACTTAACGATGCATTCAACCAGCCCGCCTCAATGGCGGCGTTATATTTATTGTAAAAATTAATAGCCGGTTCGTTCCAGTCAAGCACCTGCCAGCTCATGCCGTTAAAGCCAAGCTCCCGGGCTTCCTGCACTATGCGGTCAAACAATAGTTTGCCAAGTCCACGGCCGCGCATGGTTTCAGTTACATAAAAATCTTCCAGGTAAAGCCGGCAACCTTTCCAGGTCGAAAAACGAACATAATAAAGCGCGAAGCCAACAACCAATCCGTCAATCTCGGCTACAAAGGCCTTCCATACCGGTTTTACGCCAAAGCCTGCTTCCTCCAACTCCTGCAAGGTAATGGTTACCTCCTGCGGGGCACGCTCGTAAAGGGCAAGTTCATTAATCAGCTCTAAAATGCGGCGGCAATCATCCTTAACGGCAACTCTTAAATGCAGGTTCATAGCTTAATTGTTTTTCCAGTGTTTAATAACCCGGCTGCCAAATATGGTACTGCCTAAGCGCACCAGGTTACTACCCTGTTCAATAGCGATCTTATAGTCGGACGACATACCCATTGACAGTACGTTAAAGCTATCCTCTTTACGGAAAAAAGTCAGCTTAATACCATCAAACAGCGTGTGCAACTCATAAAATTCTTCCTTGATCTGCTTCTCACTGTCTGTATTGGTAGCTATACCCATTAAGCCACGAATGCGAATATTGCTCAATTCGGCAAACTCGGGCGACCGTAATAACTCTATCAGCTCTTCATACTGCAGGCCGAACTTGGTTTCCTCATCGGCAATATATACTTGCAGCAGGCAATCAATAACACGTTCATTTTTTAAAGCGTGTTTGTTGATCTCCTGCAAAAGTTTCAGGCTGTCAACCGCTTCAATCATGCTGATAAATGGCGCTATATATTTAACCTTGTTGGTTTGCAGGTGTCCGATCAGGTGCCACTCAATATCTTTAGGCAGTTGTTCATACTTCTCTGCAAGCTCCTGCACGTTATTCTCGCCAAACAAACGCTGCCCTGCATTATATGCCTCCATAATATCTTCAACAGGTTTTGTTTTTGATACGGCCAGCAATGCAACATTTATGGCATCCGTTTCGTTTTTTAAAGCGCGTATGTTATCTGCAATGCTCATATTTATACGTAATTTTGCTCAATTAAGCCGCTAAATTAAATAATGCGTAAATATATAGTCCTGTTTTTTTCAGCTTTAGCTGTTTTTTGTTCCTGCGGTGATAATAAACCCAACGGTATATTGGACGAAAAACAAATGGCCGATGTGCTGATCGATGTGCATAATGTTAATGGAACCATGTTTATGGTACCAAGTATACCGGATAGTTTGTATAAGTACGGACTTGGCAAATACCTGCTGGTATTTAAAAAACATGGCATAGATTCGGCGCAATTTACCCGCAGCTATAAGTACTACACCCGCGATGTTGAAAAACTGGTGGCTATTTATGATGAGGTAGGCAAAGGCCTGCAAAAAAGATCAGACTCGCTGAACAAGCTACTTATAAAGCAGAAAAAGAAACCACAAAAACTAAAACCGGTAAACCCTAAGCCGGTACAAACTTCCGACTCTGCCAGGCTACGCTCTCGCGGGTTGGTAAAAGATACAGTAAAAAGGATAAAGAGGAATGTTATACCCAAATAACAGTGCTGATAAACTCGGATTTAACGAGATTAAAGAACTGATAAAAGCACATTGCCTAAGTACCATGGGCCGCCAAATGGTGGACAAGATACAGGTGATGAACAATTATGATAATATCAAAAAGTTTTTAAGCCAGGCCGCTGAGTTTAAAAATATACTTACCAATGATGCCGCCCTGCCTATTCAGCATTTTTTTGATATAAAAACGCTGGCCAACAAGGCACGTATCGAGGGCACATTTTTAAGTGAGGAGGAGTTTTACCAGGTACAGGCATCCCTGTCAACCGTGTTCGCGGTGATCGCTTATTTTAATGAGCGTGAGGGGCAATACCCCAACCTGGAAGCCCTGTTTGAGCACTTGCCTATCGAGAAATCAATATTGAAAAAGATAAGCCAGGTAATTGACGAAAAGGGAAAGATAAGGCCTAACGCTTCACGAGATTTGATGGACATAACCAGCTCCATAACCAAAGCCGAGCAGGAAGCACGCCGCAAAATTGACCAGATATTTAAAAGCGCCGCCGCCAATAACTGGACGGCCGACGGATCACTCACCGTGCGCGACGGTCGCTTATGTATACCGCTATTAGCTGAAAATAAACGTAAGCTTAAAGGTTTTGTGCATGATGAATCGGCATCCGGGCAAACCGTTTATATGGAGCCCGAAGAGGTATTTACGTTAAACAACCGTGTTCGCGACCTTGAATTTGAGCGCCGCAGGGAAATTGTGAAGATACTTACGCAGCTAACCGACGAGCTTCGTCCCTATGTGCCGTTACTGCTATCCTATCACGGCCTGCTCACCAAGCTCGATTTTGTCCGGGCTAAGGCCTTGTTCGCTATTGATATTGACGGCTCGCTGCCTGAGTTAACTAACGATGCTTCTCTAAATCTCATAAACGCGCGCCACCCGTTACTCTACCTCAGTTTTAAAAAGGAACAGCGTACGGTAGTGCCGCTTAACGTTAACATTGATGAAAACTCCAGGGTGATCGTGGTATCAGGCCCTAATGCCGGTGGCAAATCGGTTTGTATGAAAACTGTTGGTTTGCTGTTGATGATGGTACAGGCCGGTTTACTTATCCCTGCTGATAGCAACAGCCGCATGGGGGTGTTTAAACAGTTGTTTGTGGATATTGGCGACGATCAGTCTATCGAAAGTGACCTGAGTACCTACAGCGCCCACCTCTCAAAAATGAAATACTTTGCCGAAAATGCCAACGGCAAAACCATGATACTGATTGATGAGTTTGGTACCGGTACCGACCCGCAATTCGGCGGCCCGATTGCCGAGGCTGTATTGGAATCACTCAACCATAAAAAGGTAAAAGGTATGGTTACCACCCACTACTCCAACCTTAAAATATTTGCCAGCAATACCGAAGGTTTAGAGAATGCTTCCATGTTGTTTAATAACGTGGAGATGAAACCGCTTTATATACTGGAAGTTGGCAAACCAGGTAGCTCCTACGCTTTTGAGATAGCTCAAAAGATCGGCCTGCCAACCAATGTGCTCAACCTGGCAAAAAACAAAATAAGCGCCGGGCAAAAAAAGGTGGATACCTTATTGGTTGATCTGGAGCGTGAGAAAAAAGAGATCTACGATACCCGTATCAAGCTGAACAGTCAGCAACAGAAGGTGAACACCTTATTGGCTGAGAATGCTAAACTTAAAGACTATCTTGAAGAAAACAAAAAGAACCTGATACGCGAAGCCAAGCAGCAGGCGCAAAGCATTATCCTTAACGCCAATAAACTGGTGGAAAATACCATTGCCGAAATTAAAAGCAGCAATGCTGATAAGGAAAAAACCAAAGCGCTGCGTGATAATTTAACTGTTGAGCTTAAAAAGAACACCGTTAAAACCGAACCAATTAAACCGGCCGTTAACAGTGAGGATATACAAAAAGGCGATTGGGTGAAATTTACCGACTCAGAAACTACCGGACAGGTTATCGAAATTAATAAAGATAACGTGGTGATTGCTATTGGTGATCTGCGTACGGTTGCCAAACGTAAGCGGGTGCAAAAGGTATCAAGTTCATCAATACCTAAAGAAGTTAAGCGCAGGTCGGCATCCAGCGTGGGCGATTATTCGAGTTTTAGTCCGGAAATTGATGTGCGTGGCATGCGCGGCGAAGAAGCATTGTATACGATAGAAAAAATGCTCGACCGTGCCCTGATGATGAGCGTTAACAGCATCAAGATACTCCACGGCAAAGGCGATGGTATTTTAAGAAAACTAATTCGCGATTACCTCAAAAAGTACGACCAGGTTGACCGCATGGAAGATGAACATGCCGACCGAGGCGGCGATGGCATTACTTATGTGTACTTGAGATAGATATTGTTTATGATGTCATTTCGACGAAGGAGAAATCTGCCCGCGTTCATTAGCAATACGACAGATCTATCCTAGTCACACGTTGAAATGACATGCATTTTATAAATTATCTGTTATAAGTATAGTTACCTGCTGATACATTGTAAGTTTTATAATCATTACCTGCAGCATTGGGTACGTTTACTATGGCTGTAGTTCCTTTTGGTACGGTTACCTTTAGGCTAAGCTTGCCGTTATCGATCTTCCAATCGCTGCTGATGGTGCCGTACACACTGTTAAAGCTGGCTTTCGCCCAAGTAAGGTTGCCCCCAATAATTGGTTTGATGATGATCTTTTTATAGCCCGGTTCGGCAGGTTGTATACCGGTGATGTTTTTATACATCCAGTTGCCAATAGCCCCGTAAGCATAATGGTTAAAGCTGTTCATTACCGGGGTTTGAAAGTTACCATCAGGCTTTATACCATCCCAGCGCTCCCAAATGGTTGTAGCACCCATTTTTACAGGGTATAGCCAGCTCGGAAAAGTATCCTGCAAAAGCAACGTATAAGCTAAATCAGCATAGCCATTATTGCTTAATACATGGCACAGATATGGCGTACCCACAAAGCCCGTAGTTAAATGGTTGTTGTATAATTTAACGTTTTCGGCAAGGTAAGCTGCCGCTTTTTTACGTGGTTCACCCTCCGGCAGCATATCAAATTGCAGCGCCAGTACGTAAGCGGTTTGCGTGTTTGACATCAGCCTGCCGTTACCAGTAACATACTCCTTATTAAAAGCGTCCTTTAGTCTTTTTAAAAGTGCTTCATAACGGGTAACATCATCCGTTTTACCCAATACCTTAGCCGCGTTTATCAATAGCTGTGTTGAGTAGGCAAAAAAGCATTGCGCTATCTGGTATTTATCAGTAATAGCCTCGGTACCATCGTCGTTACCCGGGCGATAGCTCAGCCAATCGCCGTAGTGAGTGCCGTAATGGTACAGGTTATCTTTATTGGTATGGCTTTCCATATATCCAACCCATTTCTTCATGCTTTCGTACTGGTTAACCAATATTTGTTTATCACCATATACCTCATACATTTCCCAAGGCACAATGGTAGCTACATCCCCCCACCCGGCTGAGCCAAACTCCCAGTTGCCTAATACGTTTGGTACTACGTGTGCTATAGCCCCATCCTCACGCTGATCGGCGGCGACATCCTTTAACCATTTGGTAAAAAATGGTTTAACGTTATAATTATACGCAGCCGTGCTGAAAAACGCCTGTGCGTCACCCGTCCAACCCAGGCGTTCATCGCGCTGTGGGCAATCTGTAGGTACATCTAAAAAGTTGCCGCGCTGCCCCCAGGTAATATTATGCTGCAACTGGTTCAGCAATGGGTTTGAGCACTCAAAGGTACCGGTGGGTTTCATGTCCGAATACAGGGCCACCGCCGTAAAATTTTCCGGCGTTATTTCGCCCGGATATCCTTCTACTTTAATGTATCTGAAACCATAAAAAGTAAAATGTGGTTCAAAACTCTCGCCGGCCGCATCGCCACTTAAAGTATATGTAGCTGTAGCTTTAGCGGCACGCAGGTTATCGGTATAAAAATTACCATCCCTGTCCAGTACCTCGGCATGTTTTATGGCTATACGGTCGCCTGCTTTACCTTTGGCCTTAACTACTACCCAGCCCACCAGGTTCTGCCCAAAATCAAGCACCTTTTCTCCTTTTGGGGTAGTGATTACCTTTAACGGCTTAAACGTTTCATGCTTTTTAACCGGCTCGTTATCTGTAGGAATCAAATTTTTATTATCGAACGTGGCCACCACAACCGGTTTCCAGGCAGCATCATTAAACGTCGCGCTGTGCCAGTTTTTTTGAGTCAGGGTATGATCTACCGCCTCTCCATCATATATTTCGTTACCCTGAATTTCTCCGTTAGCGGTTTTCCAACTGTTGTTCGTGCTAATGGTTTCTTTACTGCCATCGGTATAAACTACCTGTAGCTCGGCCAATAAGCCTAATTTTTTACCCCATCGATCTTTATTATCACCCCAGGCTAAACTGCTTCTGCTCCAGCCATTGCCTATAGCTACGCCAATAGCATTTTTACCTTTGGCAATCAGTGGCTTAACATCATATTGCTGATACTGTAGGCGTTTGTAATAGCTTGTCCAACCTGGGGTTAAGTAACTATCGCCAACACGTTTACCGTTAATACGCGCTTCGTATATACCATGCGAGGTAATGAATAAAGTAGCAGACTTTATTTTCTTTTTAAGATCAAAATTAGTACGGTAATATTGTGCCGGACGGTTAGGGGCTTCATCGGTCGACGTTTCAATCCAACTGGCTGTCCAGTTTACCTGTTTTTGCTGCGCGTGTAATACCTGTTGCGAGCCAAGCATTAATAACAATGCAGCTAAAGTTTTTCTCATCGGTTTATATCAAGGTTTATAATCCGCTAATTTATGTGATCTGAAAAAATAACTATCACGAACTGTCTGATGAATGGCAGGAATGAAAAAGCCCGAAGTAATGTTACTCCGGGCTCATCAATAATCTTATCGTCTATTTATCAAAGTCAACCCTGAAATTATCAAACTCCGCATTAGCTGCTGATGAACCTTTGTAATGCAGGCCAACACGCGGGCTCCTGTCCCATTGCGGCAAATTACTTGCTGATACTGATTTGGTTAACGGTAAAGCCAGCCAGTCTTTAGCACCTGTTTTATAGTAAAAAGTGCATTTGTGTTTTGCATCCACCCTCATCTGCACACCTGTTACTTTGGCAGCGGCTACTTGTACACCACCAGTTTTTTCCCATTTGTTATCATTAACTGTCCAACAAATTATACTGTCCCCTTTTACCCCAATGCCCAATGCCTCGTTAGCATCGCCATAGTAAGCCAGGCCTTTTAATTCATTGTTTTGGTTAACTACATCTACCGATGCATGGAATGCTGCCGAGTATGGACGCAAGGCTAATACTGTGCCCGTGTTATTGTCCGGCGTTACAGTACCGCTTAATTGCAGTTTACCATTGGATTGATTGTAACTCGGCACGCTATGCCTGAAATCCCACTGCCAGTATTGTGCAATATCATTGCCTGAAAAACTATCAGTAATGAATTTATTAACCGCGGTTACACCGGACATATTTTTAAAAATAGGCCATCCTGATTGTTTATCAAACTCAACAATTGATATTAAACCTTCTCTTCCGCTGAATGCTGTACTATATTTATTATAAGCATGATGTATGTAAATATATTTACCTGCCGGATCAGTAACGAATGTACCATGACCCATACATTTCCAATCGGTATTTTCATATAGTACCGGGTTTTTGGTGTATAACTCATAGGGCCCCTGTAGTGTGGTTGAACGTGCTACCCGAACATTATAGCTGCAATCAATTCCACAGCAATTGCCTGCCGAGTAAAATAGATAATAGTATTTACCAACCTTTAGTATGCTTTGTCCCTCAAGCCCGATACGCGCCGTATCTTTCAACATTGAGAAAGGCTCCCCTTCTAACTTTAAGCCATCGGCAGATATCTTGCTTCCTAATATTTCAATTGGCCTGTTATCTAAACCGTAAGCCTTAAAAGTGATATAAAGCTGACCTTTGTCTTTAAACAAAAACGCGTCTATCACCTCTTTACCAAAGCTCATTAACACGCCGTGATCCCTAAATCCACGGTCGGGGTATTTTGAGGTAGCCACACCGATACAGGAGATACCATCGGATTTACGGCGTGCAGTATAATAAATATAATAGGTGTCTTTTATCTTATAATATTCCGGTGCCCAAAACGAGCCGGATATCCATTCAGGTGTTTTATCAAACACATAGCCGGTTTGTTTCCAGTCCTTTAAGTTTGTGGATTGATAGATGGGATAATGCGGTGCCCATTCGGATGATGTAGCAACCGAATAATAAATATCGCCCACCCTGATAATGGAAGGATCAGCATAATCACCCGGTATAGCAGCCGGAATTTGCGCCACGCAAACGGTAGCGATACATAGCCGGAGCGTAAGCAACAGCCATGCCTTTTTTAAGTAAGTATAGTTCATTGGTAATTGGTATTACTGCCAAAAATAGCATTATACCTTGTTGATGCCACAAAAACATCGCAAAAACTATTTAATGCTAAAAACCAAAGGAGGCTTGCGGCCTCCTTTGGTAAACAAACTATATAACTAAACTGAACTATTCCCAACCGCCGCCTAAAGCCTGGTAAATATTTATCCGGGCATTTATTTGCTGCTTTTTGGTTTCTATCAATTCAAATCTGGCCTCTAACGCGTCGCGTTGGGTTAGCAGCACTTCCATGTAATCGGCACGGGTTGATTTAAACAAGTCGTTTGATATATTGACCGATTGCGCCAGCGCCTGCACCTGTTTTGATTTTAGGCTGTAGCTTTTCTCCAGGTTATCCATTTTTGATAACTGATTGGCAACCTCAATGTAAGCATTCAACACGGTGCGCTCATAATCATAAACCGCTTGTATTTGCTTGGCATTAGCGTTAACATATTCCGCTTTTATAGCATTCCTGTTAACTAATGGCGCCACTATATCGCCGCCAATTGAATACAATAACGATTCAGGCGTGTTTAGCAGGAACGATGGATTAAACGCCTGATAGCCTATTGAAGCCGAAATGCCCAATGACGGATAAAACCTTGCCTTTGCTGATTTTACATCGAGCTTTGCCGCGGCTATGTTTAATTCTGCCTGGCGGATATCGGGCCTGTTAACCAACAGTTGAGATGGCAAGCCTGACTGAACAGCCAGTGGCGGCAAAGTTTCAAAACCTTCGCTGCTGCGTGCTATAGGCTGCGGGTAGCGGCCCAGCAAAAAGTTAATGCGGTTTTGCGTTTCGACGATCTGCTGCTGAATATCATACTGTAAGCTCTGGGTGCTAAGCACCTGTGCCTCAAAACGGCGAACGGCCAGTTCAGTAACACGAGCGGCTTCCTTTTGCATACGCACTATTTTAAGCGCGTTTTGCTGTATAGCGATATTTTGCTTTACTATGCTTAACTGGTTATCAAGTGCCAGTAACTCGTAGTATGAATCAGCAATTTCGGTGATCAGGTGAGTCACCATAAAGTTACGGCCTTCAACCGATGCCAGGTAGCGTGATACCGCCGCTTTTTTGGCGTTACGCAGCTTGTGCCACACATCCAGCTCCCAGTTGGCATAGGCGGCAACCACATAATCCGGTAGTGGATCGGGCATTTCCTTTCCAGGTTTGATCTCGGTGGTTGCTTCGGATGCGCCGCGGCTGGTATAGCGTGCTACCTTATCTAACCCGGCACCGGCTTTAACACCCACAAACGGCAGGTATTCACCTTTACGGGCCTTGATCTCGTTACGGCTCATCTCAATTTCCTGAATGGTGATATTCAGCTCCTGGTTGTTTTTAAGCGCTGTATCAATCAGGTTTTTGAGGTATTGATCTTGAAAAAAGTTTCTCCATACCACCTTTGCCGTATTGGTGGTATCACTTAATGTATCCGTACCGAAAGCCGCAGGTACATTTTTATTGACTGCCCTCTCTGCTAACGGCGGTATGCGGCAGGCCGCGTAAATTAACGACAGCCCTGCAATACCTATATATCTGTATATTTTGCGTCTGCTACTCATGGTTATCATTATTTACTATTGCTGGTTGATCATTTTTTGATTTCAAGAACCATTTTTTCTTTTTGCGTTTGGAGTGTGTAAAGTCCTCGCTAAGCGGCACTTCATCCTCATCCCTTATCAGTTTACGGCCGGCGGCTATGCTGCCGAAAATATAGTATAGGCCCGGTACTATAATTACCCCGAACACGGTACCTAAAAGCATACCCCCTGCTGATGACGCGCCGATGGTACGGTTACCCAAGGCACCCGGCCCGGTAGCAAACAACAGCGGTATCAAACCGGCAATAAACGCGAAAGAGGTCATTAATATCGGGCGGAAACGCACTTTAGCACCCTCGATAGCGGCCTCCAATATGGTTGCGCCCTGCTCGTGCTTCTGAGCGGCAAACTCCACAATCAGTACCGCGTTTTTACCCAGCAAACCTACAAGCATTACCAAACCAACCTGGGCATATATATCATTAGAGAGCCCCATGATCTTGAGCAGCATGAATGCCCCAAATACACCTACCGGCAGTGATAATATTACCGACAGCGGTATAATAAAGCTCTCATACTGCGCGGCTAACACAAAGTACACGAATACCAGTACCACCAGGAAGATGTACAGCGCTTCATTACCGCGCCCAACCTCATCTTTTGACAAACCGATCCAGTCGATGCCATAACCGCGTGGTAAGGTTTGGGCTACTTCTTCAATAGCTTTAATGGCCTCACCACTGCTATAACCCGCCGCCGGCGCACCGTTAATGGCAGACGCAGTGTACATATTAAACCTCGTGATCTCATTCAGGCCCTGCTTTTTGACAATCTTCATAAAGGCTGAATATGGCACCATCTCGTCACGGTCATTTTTAACATATAACCTGAGCACATCGTCTGGCAACGCCCGGTATTCGGGCAAGGCTTGTACGTATACCTTAAAAAAGTTACCAAACCTCACAAAGCCCTGCTCATAGGTACTACCTATCAGGATGGAAAGGTTATTCATCGCTTTTTCAATACTCACGCCTTTTTGCATGGCGGCTTTGTTATCTATCTCCAGCTCATATTGCGGGTAGTTGGCCGCAAAGAAGGTGAACAAACCCGTAAGTTCCTTGCGTTTGCGCAGGGCAGCCATAAACTCGTCGTTCACTTTGCCGAACGCTTTATAATCTGAAGAGTTGGTTTGATCGAGCAAACGCAGCGAGAAACCACCCGCCGCACCATAGCCAGGCACTGCCGGCGGTTCAAAAAACTCAATGGTAGCACCCGGTATAACACGGGCTTTATCTTCCAGTTCTTCTACTATTTCTTTAGCCGTATGCTCCCTGTCCGACCAGTTTTTTAAGTTTATTAAACAGGTACCGGCGTTTGAGCCACGGCCCTCGGTAAGTACCTCATAACCGGCCAATGCAGAAACAGATTGTACCCCCTCAACATGCTCGGCTATTTTTTGTAGCTGTCGCGATACATCATTAGTACGTTCTAATGTCGATCCCGGAGGCGTTTGGATGATGGCATAAACCTGTCCCTGATCCTCATTCGGGATAAAGCCGGTTGGTAAACTGGTTGAGAGCAGCCAGGTACCCACACAAAACGCGATCAACATTCCAAAAGTTATCAGCCTGCGGCTAACTATGCGGCGTAGCAGATTGGTATAACTGCCAGTAACCCTTTCAAACCAGGCATTAAAAGCATCAATAACACGGTTTACCGGGGTACGTTTACGCGGCTGACCATGGGTGTTTCTTAATATCATGGCGCACAATACCGGGGTAAGCGTTAACGCTACTAAGCCCGATATAACGATTGATGTAGCCATGGTGATGGAGAACTGCCGGTAAAATATACCCACCGGCCCGGTCATAAAGGCAACCGGTACAAATACCGCCGTCATCAAAAAGGTAATGGCGATGATGGCCCCGCTGATCTCTTGCAATACCTGTTTGGTGGCTTTAAATGGTGACAGATGTTCCTCTGCCATTTTGGTGTGAACAGCCTCTACTACCACAATAGCGTTATCTACCACGATACCTATGGCCAATACCAGCGCGAATAGGGTGATCAGGTTAATGGTTAGCCCGAACAACTGCATAAAAAAGAATGCCCCGATAAGCGATACCGGAACCGCCAGCGTTGGTATAAGCGTTGACCGCCAATCGCCCAAAAACAAGAATACCACAATAGCCACCAGCACAAATGCCTCAACCAATGTGTGTATAACTTTTTCCATTGATGCATCAAGAAAGCTGGATACGTCATAACTGATCTGGTAATCCATGCCCGGCGCGAAAGATGATTTTTTGATCTCTTCCAGCTTTTCTTTTACTTCTTTAATTACATCGCTGGCATTACTGCCGTAGGTTTGTTTTAAGGTAATAGCCGCTGATGGATGGCCATCCATGTTTGAGTAAATATCATAAAACTCACTGCCCAGTTCAACATCGGCTATATCCTTCAGGTAGAGTAATTCGCCTTCCTTATTGGCACGTACAATTACATTTTTGTACTCTTCGGGCTTGTTGTAACGGCCTTTGTAGGTAAGCACATACTCTAATGACTGAGAGCGTTTACCCGTACTTTGCCCCAGCCTGCCCGGCGAGCCGATAACACTTTGCTGTGCCAGCGCTTCCATCACTTCATCGGTTGAAATGTTGTAGGCACGCATCCTGTCGGGCTTTAGCCATATACGCATGGCGTACTGGCGGCTACCTAATATCTTGGCGCTACCTACACCCTTTAAGCGGCTTAGCTCGGGTATAATGTTTACACCGGCAAAGTTGTATAAAAAGTTCTCGTTGGCTTTTGGGTCCTTACTGTAAAGGTTAACGTACATCAGCATGTTTGGCGAGGTGTAACTCACCACCAAACCTTCACGCTGTACCAGCTCCGGCAGCCTGTTGGTTACCTGCTCAATACGGTTTTTTACGTTAACTACCGCCTGGTTAGGGTCGGTACCTAAATCAAATACCACCTGGATGGTAGCCTCACCGGCGCTGGTCGCGTCGGAGGTCATGTACTTCATGCCGGGCGCGCCGTTAATGGCTTTTTCCATCGGGATGAGCACGGAGTTTACCAATACATCGGCACTCGCGCCCGGGTAGGCTACATTCACCACCACCATCGGCGGCGCGATGGATGGGAACTGCGACACGGGCAGCGTTTCGATAGCGATAGCCCCCATGAACATGATGACCAGTGACAGCACTATGGCAAGCACCGGCCTTTGAATAAATTTATTAAACATCTTTCTTAGTTTTTAATTGTTAAACTATTCTGACGGTAATCTTAACTGAGAAATGATCGATCTGAGGTTTTGATAGTTGTAAACTATTTTATCGTTGTTTTTTACCTTACGTAAACCTTCCAGCAGTATCTTATCATCTGCGGTAAGGCCTGCGGTAACTTCATACAGATCGTTCATCTCGGCACCGGTAGTAATTTCGCGTGCCTGTACACGGTTATCCTTGCCAACTATGTACACATACTTTTTCTCAAGCACCTCAAAGGTTGCCTTTTGCGGTATGATGAGCGCGCCTTTTAGCGGAACCTCAATTTGAACATTACCTGTTTCGCCGTGCCTTAACAAGCCCTGCGGGTTTGGAAAAGTAGCACGGAATGGAATATTACCGGTTTCGTTATCAAAATCAGCCTCAATGGTTTCAACCTTGCCTGGGTAGTTAAATACCTTATGGTTAGCCATCAGCAGGTTTACTTTGGATGCTTCTTTATTAGCTTGGGTTTGGTAATCCAGGTATTCAGCCTCAGGTACGTTGAAATATACCCACATCTTGCTATTATCAGCAAGGGTGGTAATCAAATCGCCCTCGTCAATAAGGCTACCCAGCCTAACCTGCAAGCGGTCAATTATGCCATCAAAGGGGGCACGTATCTCGGTAAATTGTAAGTGTGCCTTGCTTAAAGCAAGTTCGGCCTTTGCCTTTTTAAGTTTAGCTTTTGCCATGGCCAACTCGTTAGGAGCTACCACGTTGCTATCGGCGAGCTTTTTGGTGTTTTGATATTCTATCTCTGTGAAATTTACTTCGGCAGCGGCTTTGTCCTGCTCGGCACCATAAATTTTAGGCATTATTTTGAAAAGCAACTGGCCTTTTTTTACACGCTGGCCCTCGTCAACAAAGCTGCCTTCAAGGTAACCTTTTTCCTGCGCCCTAAGTTCAATATGGCGTATGGAGCGTATCTGGCCCACATAATCGTTAACTACGGTTGTATCCATTTTTAGCGGACTGGTAACCAATAGCTTTTCTTCTGTTTCTTGTTTTTCATTGTGAGATTTGCAGCTTGTATAGCACAACAAGGCACACAAACCCATAAGCATGAGTTTCATCTTCATGATAGTTTTGATATTACTGGGTGTGATTTATATGTTTAATTTTTGAGTAAATGATATGCAAGCAGAACATGCATCAACTGCCTGGAACCACACACGGAGCACCATAGCAGTAATTAGTAAAGAAGTTTATTGGAATGAAGATAGCAGAGGCTAACTGCCGTTGGAAAAATCACAGCCTGAATACCTTGAGGCTAAGGTATAGTTTGTTATCAGGAGAAAAGGAAAGGCACTTACCGGTATGTAAGCGCTTTGTTATGTATTGTAGGGATACAGCGTAATGGTAAGTTTGAAAAACGGCGGCCAAAAGATCCACCTGATCGGAAAGCTTTTCATGCCCAACCGATTCATCTATTTCTTCATCAGCCTCAACAATATAAACCTTGTGGCTGCCGGCCGGTTTGTGTTTGGTGGCAAACCGGGGTTGAATATGGGTGCCGGTATGATCTTTTTGTGTGGTTTGGCGTTGATGTACGGTGCCGGTAAGGTCAATATGCTTACTCCCGAACAGGGATGCAGCATGCGCAACATCGTGTCCGAAAGACACTAAGAATGTAAGCGACAGAAATAACCTAAATAACCACCTCATTTGCCGGGGCTAAAGTAAATAAAAAAGTGAATTACAAGTACAGGTTGCTATAAAAGTTAATGCTTAACTTTTTAATACTCTAACTATAACTCAATTATAATTATAATATTTTTAACAATCAGTAATTTTTATTAAAAAATTGATTGCAGAAATGAATAACAGGCAAATAATGAAAGTTATAAGTCACACTTAAACTATTCAATTTCAGATGCATATAGTGTATATCTTACAGTGTGAATTATAGTATCGGTTTAATTCAAAAATCTATGTGATATTTTCAAGATACTTGTAACCACTACCGGTATTTAGCAAAAGCACCCGCTCACCCGGTTTTACCCAGCCTGATGCACTTAGTTTTTTAAAAGCCACCCATAATGCTGCGCCTTCAGGTGCTATCAGCATACCTTCTTTGGCTGCTATGAGTTTAACGGCTGCGTTCATTTCCTCATCATTAACAGCAATAGCGTTGCCATGGCTTTGATACAATGCTTTTAATATTTCCTTATCGGCATAAGGCTTAGGTACACGTAAACCATTGGCTATGGTAAACCCGCTATCCTTAAATTCTGAAAACGATTGCCTGCCGTGAAACGCGGATACAATGCCATCACAACTTGTGGATTGTACGGCAACCATGCGCGGCCGCTCTTTGCCTATCCAGCCCATTTGCTCCATCTCGTTAAAAGCTTTCCATATACCTATAAGGCCGGTACCGCCGCCGGTAGGATAAAAAATTACATCAGGTAATTGCCAGTTGAGCTGCTCAGCAATTTCATAGCCCATTGTTTTTTTGCCGTCAAGCCGGTAAGGTTCTTTTAAGGTTGATACCTGAAACCAGCCGTTTTGCAGCGCGTGTTCGTTAGCCAATTTACCGCAATCGGCTATATTTCCGTCAACCTCAATTAGGTCGGCACCGTACAAACGGCATTCATCCTTAAATACTTTTGGGGTGAGTACCGGCATATATACTGATGCCTTTATCCCCGCCCTGGCACAGTAAGCAGCTAATGCGCCGCCCGCGTTACCCGCAGTTGGCGTAACAATATGTTTTATGCCCAGTTCCTTCGCCTTTGATACCGCCATACCTATGCCCCTTGCCTTAAATGATCCTGTTGGATTACCTGATTCATCTTTCCAGAATACTTCATTATCAGCCGCTTCATGTTTTAAATTGGCCAGCGGTAACAGCGGTGTAAAGCCTTCACCTAATGAAACAATGTTGACCGGGTCGATTATCGGCAGAAACTCATGGTAACGCCACATATTTGCCGGCCGACCAACTAAAAACTCGGTGGGTTTTAAATTACGAGGCAGTTCATATTCCGCAAAAAGGGTCGACTTGCAGGCATCGTTGCTGCATACGGTATTGATCTGCCCGGCATCATGTATTAAACCGCATTCGGGGCAGCGTAAATGTTTTAATAACGAGAATTTATGATTGTGATCAGTTGATAATAGCATGATAAATTTATTGCAGCATGAATTTAAGCCTAGCGGCCAAATTAGCTTATTTAGTAAAACTGATGTATTGAAAAATTATTATTTTTGCAGGGACAGATGAATACGGAATTTTTTATCAGCCTACTTACATTCTCTTGATCTGCCTTTCCACATTGATTTTGTTACACCGATTAATGGTTTAACGTAAAATCTCACCTTTAATATTTACTTACTCACTCACTAATGAGCAAATCTTCTATCCCGTTTTTCGACTTCTCTCAAAAAATAAACTATAAAAACGAAATCTTTGCCGGACTAACCGTCGCTATGACGATGATGCCCGAGTCGCTTTCGTTCGCTATACTTGCCGGGTTCCCCCCGTTAATGGGCTTGTACGCCGCATTTATTATGGGATTGGTTACCGCTATATTTGGCGGCAGGCCGGGTTTGGTATCAGGCGGGGCGGGTGCTACCGTGGTGGTGTTAATAGCATTGATGAAGAGCAACGGCTTGGAGTACGTTTTCGCAGCCGTAGCTTTAGCGGGTGTTTTTCAGATATTGGTTGGTGTTTTTAAACTGGGCAAATTTGTAAGGCTGGTACCTCAGCCGGTAATGTATGGCTTTGTTAATGGCCTGGCCATCATAATTTTTATGGCACAACTTAACCAGTTTAAAACCATGGTAAACGGCCATGAAACCTGGTTAAGCGGCACCCAACTGTATACAATGGCCGGCTTGGTTGCTTTAACCATAGCCATAGTTTTTATTTGGCCACGCATAACCAAAGCAGTGCCACCCTCGTTAGTAGCCATTATTATTGTTTTTGCTATAGTGTTAGGCTGTGGTATTGAAACCAAAACCGTACGAGATATTGCCGCGGTAAGCGGTGGCTTCCCCCCTTTCCATATCCCTAAATTTCCGCTGAATTTGGGTACACTGGAAATTATTTTCCCTTATGCGTTAATTATGGCAGGCGTTGGCTTAACTGAAGGATTGCTTACCCTTAACCTGGTTGATGAAATTACAGCTACACGCGGCAACGGCAACCGCGAATGTATTGCCCAGGGCAGCGCTAATATTTTAAACGGCTTTTTCTTTGGGATGGGCGGCTGCCCCATGATCGCGCAAACACTGGTAAACCTGTCTGCCGGTGCAAGGGCAAGGCTTTCAGGCATTATCGCCGCGCTTACTATATTGATGATCATTCTATTCGGCGCGCCGGTAATTGAGCGGCTGCCGATGGCCGCGCTCACAGGGGTAATGATCATGGTGGCCATTGGTACCTTTGAGTGGGTTAGCCTGCGCATAATTAACAAAATGCCCAAACAGGATATATTTGTTGGAATGCTGGTTGCCGTAATTACGGTTTGGTTGCATAACCTGGCATTGGCTGTGCTGATAGGTGTAATTATATCGGCATTGGTATTTGCCTGGGAAAGCGCCAAGCGCATACGCGCCCGTAAATACATTGACGAGAACGGAACCAAAAATTACGAAATATATGGCCCGCTGTTCTTTGGTTCGGTAATGGCATTTACTGAAAAGTTTGATGTAGATACCGATCCGGAGAAAGTTGTAATCAGTTTTAAAGAAAGCAGGGTTGCAGACATGTCGGGAATCGAAGCATTGAATAAACTTACCCAACGCTACCTCAAAGCGGGGAAAATACTCCACATAAAACATTTAAGCCAGGATTGCCAAAAACTATTAAAGAACGCCGAAAGTGTTATCCAGGTAAATATTTTGGAAGATCCGGCCTATCATGTAGCTACCGAAAAAGTCTGATTCGCAATAATTAATGACACAAAAAAAGGCATACCAAAACGGTATGCCCAAAATTAACTGACCATTAACGCAGGTGTATCGCACACCTGTTAGTGCAAGGCAAACGCTAAAAAGGCTTATTTAGCCAATTGAGTGGGATCGCCGATTAAAAAGATGGTACCCATTGAGAAGCTTAAACAGATAGTAACAATGATAGCGACATCGAATCCGTTCATTTCATTGTTCATAACGCGAAAGCTAAAACGGTTGATTGTTGTTGATAAATTTTTCATGTTGTATTGGAGTTTAATCAAGTTTAAGGTGATTGCAAAAAGCAATAATACCGGCCAGGGGAAACCGATGTTATCAGGCATACTTCAAAAAGCAAGCCATCAGTATAAACGGTAAATAGTTTAAATTTTTAGCAGCCCGGAAATTAGGTTAACAGGCTTTTGATCGCTCATGATGAGCGCTTTGCGAGGCGATAAAAGCCTCGTAATAATTCGCTATCCGTTCAATAATGCCATTTGATTAGGATAATGGCTATTAGCGTAAAATATGTTTTTGATAGCGATTTGAGTAACCGGTTTTATGATGTAATCCTTAACAAAAGCATACCCTTTTGAACGGTTTATATCCTCCGGATCAATCGAGGATGAAATAACGTACACCTCAATATGTTTCATAAACCTTTGGCTTAATTTTTTAAATCGCTCTAAAAAATCAAAGCCGCTTATGTCTGCCATGTGGATATCTAAAAATATCATATCAGGCAGGGCTTTGGTATTGTCGCTGTTTTGCTTTAAAAACTCAAGCGCCTTTACACCATTGTAACTGTGCATGGTATGCGATGACGCATCGGGCACATAAATATCCAGCATCTTATCATAAATAAGATGCTGGATAGGTTCGTCGTCAATAATAAGTAAGTTCATAACGTTATTATTTGATTTTTGAGGGGTTTGATTATTCGTACTGGTTCTTGATCTCATAACCAAGTTCTTTCAGTATGCGCTCTTTCTTGAACAGCGCCACGTCAGATTGTACCATGTCGCTTACCAGCATATCCAGGGTATATTTTATCTCCCAGCCTAATTTTTCTTTGGCTTTTGTCGGGTCGCCTATCAGTAGTTCTACTTCAGTTGGGCGGAAGTAAGCCGGATCAACAGCAACTACCTCTTTACCTACCTCAACCAGGTAATCAACGTTGCTGCAAGCTACTACGTAACCACGCTCGTTAACACCTTCACCTTTAAACTCAACCTCAATACCCAATTCAGAAAAGGCCATTTTAATAAAATCACGCACGGTAGTGGTTACACCAGTGGCAATAACATAATCTTCAGGCGTGTCCTGTTGTAAAATGCGCCACATAGCCTCCACATAATCCTTGGCGTGGCCCCAATCGCGGCGAGCATCAAGGTTACCCAGGTATAATTTGTTTTGCAGGCCTAAAGCTATTTTAGATACGCCACGGGTTATTTTACGCGTAACAAAAGTTTCGCCGCGCAGCGGGCTTTCATGGTTAAAAAGTATACCGTTACAAGCAAACATGCCATAAGCTTCGCGATAGTTAACGGTGATCCAGTAAGCATACATTTTTGCTACCGCATAAGGGGAGCGCGGGTAAAAAGGCGTAGTTTCTGATTGTGGTACAGCTTGTACCAAACCATATAATTCAGATGTTGATGCCTGGTATATCTTGGTCTTTTTATTAAGGCCGAGTATGCGGATAGCTTCCAGCAAACGCAGGGTGCCTATACCATCGGCATTGGCGGTGTATTCAGGCGTATCAAAGCTCACTTTAACATGGCTCATGGCACCCAGGTTATAAATCTCGTCAGGCTGTACCTGCTGAATAATACGTATGAGGTTGGTAGAATCGCTCAGGTCACCATAATGCATAATAAAATTTCTGTTTTCATCATGCGGATCCTGGTAAAGATGGTCAATACGCTCGGTATTGAACAATGAGCTACGTCTTTTTATACCATGAACCTCATAGTTTTTTGACAATAATAATTCAGCAAGGTATGCACCGTCCTGGCCGGTGATACCCGTGATAAGGGCCTTTTTTTTCATAATGTTTTAGTATTGTTAATGTATCAGAGCGCATGCATTAAAGCCGTACAGGCGTGCGGCAAGCAAATGCAAGTTTGGCATAGCCTAAGTAGCCATGCAGTATTTAAATAATTGAATGATTTTTTGTTAAGCCGCCTCGATATGCAGGGCTTTTTTAGGCCGTGTAAAAGATATTTCAGGCAAGCTGTACAAGTAGTTTGATGATTCGTACTCGTAAACTTTAACATCAGTGAGTACAACTTCCATGTTGTTATTTACTTCTGTTAATTTGCTAACTACACCATAAAAGGTCAGGTTCCGCTCTAAATCGGTTAAATAAACTTTAGTTAACTGAGCTTCGTCCATCGCCGTTAGCATAATATGGGGTATTGGTGTTACCCTGTTTTACGCATAAAGCTACAAAATGTTGGTATAGTTAGTTAAAAATTTGATCGCTGTATTTTACCGGTGCATAAGCTACGTTATATATGGTTTTCAAGCTCGTAATATTCAATGTGCTTGGTGGTAACTTGTGCCGGTTCAAAGCTTTCGTTACCTATTAACCCCATGATCTTGGTTAGGATATTATTTTTATCCAGATGGGTTTCAGCATAATTACGGCCGTTGATCTTTTCGGTAGTGGTATCAATTGTGCAGCATCTCAATATGGCCATCTCCAGCGATTGCAGATTTTCTGAAGGTATTACCACACCCATTTGGTTATCGTTAATTATTTCAAAAAGGTTGGTACCCGGCTCAGCAGTAATTAAGGCTAACCCACCTACCGCGAGTATGGTAGTTAGCTTTGATGGCATCACCAGGTCACTGGCATTCTTTTTTTGCAATACCAGGTGAACATCGGCCATGTTTAAAAAGTTATTAAACAAGTGCGGCTCCTGCAAAGGCAAAAAGTGCACGTTGTTCAGCTTTTGCTCTTTAGCACTGCGTATCAGTTTTTCCTTATACGGGCCGGTACCACATATCACAAATTTAATAAACGGTGAGGCTTCCAGATGCCTTGCAACACTCAATATACCGTCCAGTCCCTGCTTTTCGCCAATACTGCCTGAGTATAGTACGATCTTGTCATCTTCATGAAAACCCCATAGCTTTTTAAGTTCAGCGCTGTCATACAGCGGGCAGTAAGCTTCGGTATCTACCCAATTAGGGAAAAACAGCACTTCTTTGTCTGCTTTTTTAGATACCTTTTTCAGCATACCACTTGATATGGTGCTTACAAAATCAACACGTTGCAATATTTGCCTTTCCAAACCGAACAATACTTTAAAGGCCTTGTCTGATTTCAGCATTTGCAGTTCACGAGCTGCTTCAATCTGCAGATCCTGGATATGATACAATATTTTTCCGCCTTTAAAAAAACGGTATATCAATCCTAAAAAACCGATATGGAACGGCGGGGCAACGCAAAAGATATAATCCTTTTTAGGCTTAAATAACAGGTAAATTACCATTAGCAATGCCGAGCAAAAAAAGGTGAACTCATGGATCAGCCTTTTCATGCCGCTGGGTTGAGCCGGTACATACATCGGGCAGCGGTAAATGTTTATTTTACCATTTTTTAAGGTTTCCCTGGTATGAAACTTATTTTTATAAGGCTTTTGCACCTGCCAGTAAGGATAATACGGAAAACCCGTGACCATGCTGCAGTTAAAATTGTTTTCAACCAGCCAGTCAACCATCTCGCCCGTATACTTCCCTATTCCGGTAAGTTCAGGTGAAAAATTGATCCCAATCAGTAAAATGCTCTTCGACGGAGGTTCAATTTTACGCCGTTCGATCTCATGTAAGTTTTTTGCCATAGTATTGGTTTAATTAGCACACCCGGCAAGGTGTTAACAGTTAAATTAGAAGAGGATTTTTATTTAGATGCCTGCAACGTTAATGCTGCGGCCTGTTTATCAGTTGTTATCAGTGTATCGATAGATGGTACACTTGTTTTTTTGTACACATTGATCTCCCTCATTTTCATGATGATCATGTACTCGTAGTAGGATATATTGATACAATATGTTAAACCCTGTACACCCTCGGTAAAGCCAAGACTAAAAATATAAGTTTGTATAAACCTTAGGAGCGGCCAGCCCGGTACCCTGCTTAACCACGATTTTAAGGCCGGGTTACGTGTACTGCCATGTTTGCTGAATATATTTTTAAACGGCGGACGGTGGTTTAAACGAGCTACAGCCTCAAGCGTTGAGTAGCGATTATGGCGTTCTATCCAATGCGACCAGCCTTTTGAAAAGCCGTAATGCAGGTAGGGTTCTTTTAAGTATTCAGCTTTGCCTAATACGTGATCTTCTTTTTGCCCGTGCCCAAAATCGGTATAGGTTACTCTGCCCTTGCGCAACAGGCGTAACTGCCATTTCGGAAAATTGTCGCACCTTTTTAGCCAGCGGCCCTCAAGCATCATTTTCCAGCAGCAATAATATCCTGCCACACCATCCTGGGCAATACTTGTCGCTTTTAATACCGCATCCTTAAATTCAGGTGTTGCTACCTCATCAGCATCTAAAAACAGTATCCAATTATATTTAAGGCTGATGTTTTGTAAGGCGAAGTTGCGTTGCTTGCCAAAACTTTCAAAGGCGTTGGTAGTAACCGTTGCCCCGTGTTGACGGGCAACTTCAACCGTACGGTCGGTACTAAACGAATCAAGCACATGTACATCATCCGTCCATTGCAATGAGCGCAGGCACACCGGAAGATCGGCTTCTTCGTTTTTAGTAAGTATTATTACTGAGATCATTATTTAATTGATGTTAACAGGCTTAACTGCCTGTAACTGTTTCTTGAATGCTATTTTATTCGGCTTTTTGGTATGGCTCAGATGCCTTGAAAGCCTTACAGCACATGCGCCCAACATAAATGTTGGATTTGCCTGCCCTGATGTTGGAAATACCGAACTGCTGCATACATATACATTACGGGTACCCCAAACTTTTAAATCACGGTCAACCACGCCATCCTCTGGTGCATCTGCCATACGGGTTGTGCCGCATTGGTGCAATCCATCTTTCGACATGTTTTTTATAGCCTCAGGTAACTCCTCTTTGGTAAACCAGTATTTAAGCTCACCGCAGCCCGTGGCACGCAGCCATTTATCAAGTACATCATGCAGCTTAATAACTGATGATATGTCCGCATCAGTAAGCGAATAGTTGATGATCAGGCGCTCGCCATCTGCTCCGAGTTTCATGCTGTTGCCTTCAAAAGGTATTTGTTCGGCATGAAAATGCAGCGCGTATGTATTTTTAGGGCTGTATAAAAACACACCCGGTAACTTGCGTTTACTGATGTACCTTTTATAAAATATAGTAGCCGGTTTAGTGAACGACTTTGGTAAACCACGCGCTATATTGCTTAAATGCGCAGGTATGTTATTAACCCGGCCTTTGGTAATGGAATGCGCTATAGCAGGCGGTGCCAGTTTTTTACCTAAAACGGGCGTTATCATGGCTAAATACATAAATGACATAGCCCCGCTGCGATGTTTAGGATCAAAGTACAAAGGGTTATCTAACCAAAGCGCTGTGTTAAGTAAGTTGTTATTTTTTAAAAATTCATTGCTGAACTGAAAGCGCCTGCGGGTATATACCCCATCGGCATCTTTGATAAAGCCATAATCAGTTTTTTTAGGATCGCCATTAAACTGAACGGATGCTATTTTGCCTGATAAGTGCCCCTGGTAATATTTGCCCAAGGCATCAGGCACGCCGCCTATTTTGGTAAACAACTGCTTGTTACGCAATAGTATGCGGGTACTCTCCTGTGCCCCGGCTGCAAGTACAAACTTGTCTGCCGTTACTATTACCTGTTTTTGTGTGGCAACGTGGCGAAGTGTTAAAAATGATACATGATTTTTAGCGTTTGGCTTTTCAAAATCACGAGCTTCATAACCTTCAATCAGTGTAATATTTTTTTGTGCCGCTATATCGGCAGCGTACCTTTCGCCAAAGCGGGTAGGCATGCTGTAACGCTCCAACCGGCTATCAGTAACTATGCCTTGTTTAAAGCCTTCGGCTATAGGTTTTATTGAACCGTTGGTTATGGCTGAAAGATCAAAATCTGGCTCGCCGCATTCAAAGTATTCAGCAGCCGAGTGGGTATGCTCCTTTACATCTGCTAATACCGCTTTATCCCAGGTGCAATTGCCGTTCAGTACAGGCCTGTCTTCAAAATCAACGTCATCATACATTACACATCGGCCGCCCCAGGTTGCAGAGGTACCGCCTAAACCTTTATTGGTACACTCGTTAGGCTGATGGTGGTTAATGTTATTAGTTATCTCTATGGTGTTATCAAGTTGATTATCTTTCGGTTGTGATGAGCTTCCATATTCAACCAGCAACACCCTTTTATGCGGATTAAGCCGGGCATAATCCAGCGCCAGGATTATACCGGCGGGACCACTGCCTACAACACAGAGGTCATAAGCAGATGCTTCGTTATCAGTTAAAGGCATGGTTCAGGTTATTTATTATTTAGAAAATCGTTACGCTTTTTAAGTGGTTTAGCCGGATGCCCACCATACACCGTCCATGCCTCCAGGTTTGAGGATGTTACAGATGAGGCTCCCAAAACACTGCCTTGTTTACAATGAACACCCGGCAAAACAACTGCCTTTGAGCAAATCCATACATAAGGCTCAAGCACAATCTTTTTCATGATATAGGTAAAATCAGCCGTATTATAATCATGTGTGGCGCCGCATAAAAATGAGTATTGCGACAAGATAACATGGTGCGATAAATACACACCACCCGGATTATAGATCTCCACACCCGGCCCTATGGTAACTATCTCTTCCGTTTCAAGCAGCCATGGAGCCCATATTTTGCAATCAGGATAAATAATATTCTTATCCCCGATCTTTCCACCAAACATGCGAACCACAAATACACGCCAGCGGTGCAACGGATTAGGTGTCCACCGGCAAAGAATAAGCCAGGTCATGTTCCAGCAAAAGCGCCGTAATTTATTGGTAAAAGAAAATACCGGTCGTAAATAACCATCAGAACTATTAGCACTATGATATGAAAGCATACTGATCTATCAGTTTATGTTTTTGAGTTTTTGTTGAATTTGTATTGAGCAATACCTGAGTGAATGCATTGATGTTGGCTTGTACCGAGAAGTGTTCCTGGTAACATTCCAGCGCTTTTGCACTCATATTTTGCTTTTGGTTAACAGGTAGTTTGAACCACCTGTTAAGTGTGTTGAAAGTGCCTTCGGCTGTGTCGTCAGCAACCAATGCGGCACCGGCATTGTCAATTTCGCGCCAGATGTTTACCTGGTTTGATATCAGTACGGGTTTGCCGCAGGCCAAAGACTCAACAACGGCAATACCAAAATTTTCCTGATGGCTTGGCAGTATAAACGCCTCACATCCATAAAATGCTCCCCACTTGGCATCACCTGCAAGCATACCCGGGAAATACACCAAGCCTTTTAATACATCCGCCTGGTCAGCCATTTGCTGCAATTGCATACCGTAAGCAGTTTCGGCACCCGGCCCGGCAATTACTAAGTGTGGCAATGGTGTTATGTTGCCGGTACTTGCTACACGCTCCGCTAAACTTTTGTAAGCCTGAATTAACAGCTCGACACCTTTTTTTTCGTGAAGGCGGCTTAAAAAAAGCCAATATGGTTGTTGTTGTACGTCAGGTAGTTTTTCGGCAAATGCCACTGTCATTGCCTGTGTGTAAGCCGGAGGTGATTGCACCCCCAGCCCTACAACAGTTTCCCTTTTTGGTTTATATGGATTGAAAGGCTCTCGTGCAAGCAGCAATTCGGTTTCGCAGGTAAACAATAATTCATCTGCATTATTAATAACATTTTTTTCTATCAGCGCCCAGTAGGCTATGTTACGCAGCGCCTTTAAACGGCGGCCTTTTGCCCGTTGAAAATAAGGATCGAGCATACCATGCGGCATAACCATGAAACGAGGCAGCACTCCTTCGGCGTTTCGAGCTAACTGTTTAAGCGCTTTGTTAACAGCATAACCATGATACAACCACAAGCCATGTACAATAACAACATCAAACCGGGTTAAATTTTGCAATAACCATGGCAGCAGGTGTTTGCTGTGATACCACGGCCCTTTTTTAGGCCCCAGGGCATGCTGTGTAACCGCACTGCTGGTATGAAATATTTGGTCGTCAACACTTGCAATTTCGTTGTGGAAACCCGCTTCCGTTAATCCTTCAGCCAGTAAGCGTACCGCTTCGCACACTCCCCCGGTTTCGGGGTTCATGCTACTGATAACGTGAAGAACCTTCATTATTGAAATTGGGTTATAAGTGGTAATGACTGATCCTCGTGATTATTTGTAGCGACAATATCAAACAAGGCTTGCTTTACTTCCTGCACATTGATTGAGAGGATGCATTTTTTACGTTCCTCAACACACACTTCCAAACCGCAACCGGCACATTCAGGCAAGCGGTAAATTATACGGTTGTTACTGCCCCGCGGAAACCATTGCCCCGGCATGTTACGTGCCGAATAGATACCTATAGCGGGCGTGCCTACGCAGGCTGCCAGGTGCATTGGGCCGCTATCGTGCCCGATGAACACGGTAGCTTTTTTTAGAAGTGCCGCTGATACCCTTGGTGATGTTTGGCCGCAAAAATTAACGCCCTCTTTACCCCATACCTCAATGCACTGATCACCTGTTTGTTTTTCATCTGCCGCGCCGATCACCATCAGCATCCAGCCATTTAATCTGGCTGAAAGCTGCTGTAATAAAAGCTGCCAGTTATCCATACCCCAATCGTTAGCCGGGTTTTTAGTACCCAGCGAAATGGCCAGTATAGGTGCTGCTCCCGGTGTTAATGCTTCACTAAAGCAATTCGCTGTATTTATCTCTTTATTAGTTAGTTTAAGATCCCAGTATCGGTCATCATTAAGCGGTAATGAACCAAGTGAACTTATGCGGCGTGCCAGGCGTTTCGCCTCCCATTCGTTTATTCCGGTAGCCGGATCTTCGCATACCTCAAAATCTTCTTTTTGAGCATCGAAACCTATCAATTTTTTAACACCGGCGGCTTTAAAAAACAGGTAGTCGCGCAGTAATGACATCCTTGAGCGTGCAGGGTTGATGTTGACTACGGTATCAATTTTCAACAACCGTATCTGCATAATCAAATCCAACAATATGCGTGGATTTCGCGTGGCAACCGGGTAGTTAATAATACGGTTGTAAAAGTAATCACTGCCTAAAACAGCTTCAGCGGCGGCTGCTTTGGCCATTACCGGCTTATTAGTAAGCAGGGTTATATCAGCATCGGCAAAGCTTTCTTTTATTTTATGAAAGCAGGGTAACGCCATAATGGTATCGCCCAGGCTGCCCAGCCTGTAAATAAGTACATTTTTACCCGATGCCATGTTATTGTACATTGTGATAAGCCATATCTGCCTTTAACAGCCAGTCTTCCAACTCGTGTGCTAAAACCGGTGCGGTACCTAAATGGGCTACTACACAACCGGCCGCCGCATTAGCTAAACGTGCCGCTTCGGCAGAGCTGGCACCGCAGGCCAGGGCTGCTGTAAGTGTGGCTATTACCGTATCTCCCGCTCCTGATACATCGAATATCTGCCTGGCTACGGTTGGTAAATGTTCAACTACTTCGCCCTGCTGGCTGATAGCCATACCGTCGGCACCAAGGGTAACTATCAATGTTTCGGGATGATACATTTGGTGTATACGGCGACAAACTTCTTCGAGCGGGTATTTCTCACCCAATACAGGAGCAGGCAGTTCCGCGAGTTCCAGCGCTTCGTTACGGTTAGGTGTTAACAAACCTACGCCGCTAAATGATAGCCTGCGTGCCGGTTTAGGGTCTACCGCTACCAGCAAGCCAGGTATGTTTTTAGCGATCTTTAATACCGAGTCTAACAATGACTGGGTAATTACACCCTTTGCATAGTCGGACACAATAACGGCATGAACATCACTCATGGCTTTTTCAAGCACCTTTTCAAAATCAGGAGATGAATCAATAGCGTAAAACTCGCGCTGGCCTTCCCTGTCAATACGGCAAAGCTGCTGCGATTGTATAACCACACGGGTTTTTACAATGGTTGGCGATTGAAATAATACTTCGGGACACAAGTATTGCACTTGCTTCTCGGATAATATGTTTTGCAGGCGCTCACCGGCTTCATCCTTTATGCAATGCCCCATAATGCTGGTTTTTACACCAAGATTGGTCAGGTTTAGAGCCACATTAGCCGCACCGCCAGCGGTATAGCTATCATTAGCCACATGCACAACCGGTACCGGTGCTTCCGGTGATATGCGTGTTACGTTGCCCCACACATAATGGTCGAGCATCATATCACCGATCACCATAACTTTTACAGATCCCAGTTTTTTAAGCAAAAAGGTCAGGTTCATAAATTATTGTTTTAAACCGCTCCAGTCGGTAGTATCTAAATCCTCTAACCATTGGTGCAGTATAACGGTATGTACTTCCTGTACACGGGCTGTAATATTGCTTGGTACAATCAGTTCAATATCACAGGTATCTTTAATAGCACCGCCATCTTTACCCCCTAAAAATATAGTGGTTATGCCCAGGCGGGTAGCGTATTCAAATGCTTTTTTGATGTTCGGGCTGTTACCGCTGGTGCTAAAACCTACCAATACATCGCCTGGTTTACCGAGGCCTTCTAACTGGCGGGAATAGATCTGATCGAAACCATAATCATTACCTATACAGGTTATAGCGGTAACATCCGAATTAAGGCATATAGCGGGTAAACTGCGGCGTTCCGCTTTGTAGCGTCCAACCAATTCTTCCGAAAGGTGCAACGCGTCTGCCGCGCTGCCGCCGTTGCCACAGGTTATTAGTTTACCGCCATTCATTATTGAATGTTTTATTGCGGCAGATGCAGCCTCTATGCTTTCTTCAAGCTGAACGCTTGCGGATAAAACCTTTATTAGTTCATCAACCGATTGCTGGTACGATACCGCACCTGCTTCGGCAGCATAAACGCTTTGATTGTATAATGATTGGATCATGATGTTTTATTGAAATGTGAAGGGCTATTTGTTGCGTACCGGTGCTTTAAGCATTTTAGGGTCGGTATCGTCAAGTGTTTTTACGAGCCATAATTTGCGGTTTGGCTTACGCAGCGCCGCTACAATTAAACCACCGAGTATAATATCAAAACCTAACGAAGTTGGTTGCGCCCATTGGCCCTGCATAATAGCCAGTATACCTATACTGCAAATCATCCAAGGTAAAAAGTCGTTATCAGAGACGCGTTTAAAACTATCCCAGCCTATATCAATTACAAATATTACCCGGATGATAATAACAGCGAACCCCATGATAATACCCATTTCACCGATCAACCGCCCCCATTCACCTTCGGATATCAGGTATACGGTATGATCGCCCGCTATCAGCATACTGCCGACACTGGTGCCCATGCCGATGCCATACCCAAAAAACGGTTTCTCGGCCGACTCGATAATGGCGCCAATCATACCGCCCAGAAAGCGATCTACAAAAACACCGCTCACACCGCCCTCAGTTTCGTTAGCATTGGTAAACCTGTCGGTAAAAGCCGCTAAAGGCGTAGCCACAAATTTGGTTTGACTTAATAAGGCTATAGCGATAACCAACACCACGGCAGCCATAATGATCTTACCGATGTATTTTGGATTGCGTGACATGGCTATGATTGTAAATAGTATACAAGCCAGCACCAGCGACAGTAAGCTACGGCTGATTGACAAAGGAATAGCCATTAACAAACCCAGTGTTGCGCCTATAAGTACAAGGCGGTTAATGCTTTTTGGCGTTAGCCAGAAATAAAATATATAGGCCGATGCAAAACCGAAAAACAAGGCCGTTCCGTTAGTGAACGAGAAGGTTGCCGGTGGCCTGAAGAAGCCCATAGCTCCATCAAAACCGCCGCCTTTGGCATCCCCACCTATACCACGGTTTACCCACGCTGATTGCGGACTGTAAAATTGCATGGCTATCAGTATGGCCATGGGTATGGTAAGCCAGACCGTAAACTTACCTATCTTAATCACATCATCACGGTCAAACACCCGCCCAATCACAAATATCAGCGGGAAGTGAAACATAAGTATCCGGGCACCGTATATGGCTACGGCTATGTTTCCGTGCCCGAATGCCAGGGCGGTAATCACACCCAGAGCACCTACGATCATGATAACGGTTACATACAAGTTCGCCGGTAATAAATTACGTTTCCAGGCCATCAGTACCAGCCAAAGCGCTATCGGATCGCGCACTACAAGTAACGGTGTAGCTAAACCCGGCAGCACCCATTTACGCAACGCTCCTTCAAATATCAGTAGCAGAAAGTAAGCCCATATACCCCGTTTAAGCATAAGGTTGGCATCTTTCTCTTTTACCGGCTGCAACAGGTGCGTTTTGGTAAGATCAAGGCTATTGTACACACCCGCTAAAACTGAATTGTTAAATTGATTCATAGCTTAATGTGTATTGTTGGTTAGCGCGTGTATAATATTGTCGCCATAGTTTTCCCAGGTGTAGCCTGCTGCTTTGGATTGTGCGGCTTTACCCATTTCTGCCAATTTTTCCCGGTTTTCAGCAAACCAGCTTATCTTTTCGGCAATGGCTTGTGGTGAACGGATATCTACCAAAAAGCCTGTTTTGCCTTCATCTACCAAATCAGCACCGCCTGTATTAGCGGTTATAATAATAGGTAAGCCCTGGCTCATAGCCTCCTGCATTACTAAAGCCCGGCCCTCTACTATTGATGGCAAGCAAAATACATCGCATGAACGCATTAGTTCTAAAACCTGGTCATGTGAACGGCCGGGCTCATAAGTAAATTCAGCAAGCTGTTCCTTATAAAAATCCATAGGCGCGAGTAATGATCCCATTACTACCAGTTCAACATTTTTATTATTGAGTAACTTGATAGCCTTAAATAAGTCGCCAAGACCTTTACGCTGCCCCATTGATCCGGCAAACAATACACGTAGCGGCGCATTGGTGCTTTTTAAGGTATTTTCAATATTTTTAACCTCCGGCGAACCAAAAGGCGATACGATGATCTGTTTATTTTCAGCCCATTGAGGCAACGAATTCATTACAAATGAACCCGGGCCTACCACAACGTCCGCTAATTCTAACTCACGAGTTTTGCGTTCAAGTTTAGCTTCCGAATCATTAATGCCTCCGCCTAATGTAACTGCCCATTCGGGCATGCGCATAGCTTCTTCACTTAACAATTTTTGCGCTGTTTCCCAATAAGCTATCGGCAGATCATATATACATTTTAAGCCTAAGCGTTTAGCTTCTTTAAAGGTTGCCAAAGCGCCATCTTCATAGGCATAAACCGCGGTAACGTCCTTGCCTTTGGTAAACCATTGCAAGCGTTTAGCAGTAGCTTTATCCAGATCGTGATATATAGCATCAATGCTTGCCCATCCCTTTTCGTGCTCGGTACAACCTGCCATTCCCAACTTTGGCAAAGCCATGCGGGCCAGTTCAAGCATAGGGCGGGTGTACAAACTACCTACGGGTACCTCATACGACCTGCGCATCAGTCCTGCACGAACTTTTGCCGGCAGCAATTTTAACCAGGCCGAATTTTGATGTGTAGCCAGCGTAGTATTAAACGCGGCCAGCATATCTGTTTTGGCAAGGCTGGCTATAACTGCACGCACATTGCGGTTACCTGTTGGATGGGATATAACTATCTTCATCTTATTGTTTTATCCAGCTATACATGTCCAAAGCGATAGCTTCCCAACTGCGGGTAAGCCAAAACCATTGGTGTAATAATTGGCGGCGTTTTTCGCCTTCGGCGGTATTAACCAGTTTGTAATTTTCCATCAATTCCTGCGGACGGAACAGCGCATAACCCGGCGGTTCATCCAGTGAAAGTGGTGCTTCGCAAATTACCGGTACAGCGTGCGCGGATAACGCCGCGAACGTACCTGATTTACGCAGGCTATCAGCCGTTTGGCCAACTAACGCAGCCTCGGCAGAGAACATTAGAGCTGAAACTTGTTCGGGTTTTAAAACCCCCATCTGCACTAAAACATCCTCACCAATTTCTGTATTAGCCAGGTTGATCTCATTTTCTGCAAAAGCGTTATCATTTGGGCCGATGGCGTAAATTTTACTGATACCACCCTTTTGATACAACTGTTTTATCAGCGGCAAATGCTGCTGTAAAGTCCATAAGCGGGTATGCGCCAGCCCGAATATGATCCATTCGCCCTGGTTACGTGTACTTTTTAAACCATAAGCCTTATCGAACGGTAATATGTTGGCACCAACCATGCTTAAATGCACTTTTGGATTAACCAATACCGATTCCAGCTTTTGCTTCTGTTCATTGGTTACCACCGTAATACCATCAGCTTGTTTGCTGAGTTGCTTTACGGTGTATTTGGTGAATGCATCTATCAATTTATGATGTGGCTTCAGGTTTTTACCCCCATCCCATGTTTCATGGAAATACACAAATAATCTGTTTGATGGTGATGCCTTTTTAAATTTTCGCAGTGCCGACAAAAGCTTGAAAGGCAACGCGAATTTGGAATAACTTTTAGGGGTATAATTCAGCAATATGTCTGTTGGGTAATTGCCGTTGGTGCTATCAGTTACGAATTGCTGCCAATGATTTGTGCTGAGTTCAAGCGGTTTTTCGGGCTTTTGTTCAGAAAAATATTCAACCCCGATTTTTATATCAAGATAGTACTTTTTTAATGCCATCGCCGTGCGGAAAGCGTGATCGCTAACACCGCAAACACCCGGCGGGCAAGTTGGGGCAATTATAAGTAACTGCCTGTGGCTATCATTTATCATTTTAGTTGTTAGATTCTTGTAATTGAAGAGCCATGTTGTTATTAGCAACTTTTTTTACCGGCTCTTTATGAATTGGTGCAGCCTGCTTGGGCTTTCGCTTGGTTAAAAATTTCTTTTCAAACTTTTCGTAGGACAGATGCGCGATGGCTATTGTTATCAGTATTACTACGATCAGCTCTAATGCTGTTTTACCCGGAAAAGCGGGTATTTTGTCGCTGAAATTCAGCATAGCGAAAATCACTATTGGGTGGTATACATATATACCATAGGATATTTTGCCCAGATATTGCAGTATGAATGATCGTGACAGCGATAGTATACGGGCATTGCCTTTTTCAATAATTCCGGCTATAATAGCGGCACTGGTAAAGTTAAGCAGTGAATAACCCCAAACCCACTGATAGGCGTATGGTAAGTTGCTTGGCCAGCCCATGGATGCCAGGCGGTATGATGGTACAGATGCAACTAATATCAAGCCTGTGATTACCACAAGCGCCATTGAGGTGTAGATAACCTGTGGCTGACTTAAAAACCTGCGCACTTTTACCTTGCAAAGTAGTGCGCCAAATACAAACGCGTCAATGTGCGAAAATGGCAGCACATAAGGTGCGAGGGCTTTAGCGGTAGCATCGCCATTGTAACCTACCAGGTACGGCAGGTGCTCTGCTATCTCGTATCCGAAGATCCGGATAGCCATACTTAATGGCAGCAACCACAATAGTATAGTAGTGATACGCTTTTGAGGTACAAACCATAAAAAGAAAGGCCATACCATATAAAACTGCCACTCAAGCGCCAAGCTCCACAAATGCCCATAAACCATGTGGAAGGTGTAACCCTGAAATAACCATCTAAAGTTGAGGGTATAAGTTACTAACCACGGCCATTCAACATTGAACGTTTCAGGTTTGCCTGCAAAAAAGTTAAAAAGTGCAAGTATAGCTATATACCCAAAGTACAGTGGGAATAAACGTAAGGCCCGGCGTTTATAAAAATCCTTGAAAAACGCACTGGCTTGCTTACCTGCCGAAGCGGCGCGGTATTTTATTACAATGCCCGATATTAAAAAACCCGACAATACGAAAAAGAACTGTACCCCTATCCAACCGCACGGAAAAAGTGTGTAATGGTATGCTATAATGGCCAGTGCGGCAATTGCGCGCATGGCATCAAGCTGGTAATTATGTTTCATGTATCGGCTTGTGTGTAAAGTATCTGTCGGCTATAATTTATACAGTTACCTTTGCCCACTGCGCTACTTCCTTCAATCCCTCTCTCAATGTATAAACAGAATTAAACCCTATATTTTCCAGCTTGCTCACGTCTGCTCGCCAGTTAGCCGGATCACCTGTTGGTACCCTGCCATCAAATGTTATTTCTAAATCAATATTTAAACTTTCTATCAGGCAACGGGCTACATCAGCTACGGTACTTTCAATGCCCGATGCCAGGTTATACACCGCGTATTTCTCATCCTGCGACTGGCCAATGATGCTAGTAACAGCCCTGCACACATCCTGTACATACATAAAGTCGCGGCTTTCGGTACCTGTGCCAAAAAGCTGTATACATTTCTCACCTAACGCGGCAGCCTGAATAGCACGTTGTGTAACATCGTAAATTAACTGCTTACGCAAACCCGGCCCATAAACCGAAAATATGCGGAAGATAACCACCTGTATACCCAAAGCACGTGAGTAGTTCATCAGCAGGGTTTCGGCAGTAGCTTTGTGTATACCATAAGGCGATATAGGCATAACCGGTGTTGCCTCGGTTATCGGCAATGTTTTAGGATTACCATAAACTGCCGCGCTGGAAAAGAAAAGCATTTTAGCGGCAGGTTGTGCTTTAGCAATATATAGTGCCAAACGCGCGGTACCAGGTAAAAGGCTTGAAAAATCTCCGTAAGGATCATTAACAGAAGCAGCCACAGATGCCCCCCCTGCTAAATGACAAACAGCATCTATCTGATAACCTTTCAGAAGCTGATCCAAATCAACTGTTTCTAATGATGAGGTAGCGAACTTCTCCCACAAAGCAGGGCGAAGCGGTGCGCGCATATCAATACCTATCAGCTTATACCCTTGTTCGGCAGCTTCATCAGCCAGCCAGGTACCCAAAAAACCGGATGCTCCTGTTATTAGAATAGTTTTATTATGCTTCATTAAAAAATTGTTTAGGGTTGTTAAAACAGGTTCTCCAGCGATCGGCCATTACTTTATGCGAAAAGTTTTGATCGTAATAGTTTTTAAGCCTTGCCGGATCAAACGCTCCGGTTTTTATGTTTTCGATCAGCTTGGCTAAGCCTTCGCTTATGGCCTGTTGATTAGGCTCAACTAAAACGGTATCAGGATTATCTATACAGCAATCGCGTATCGCGCCAATATTAGTTGCCATAAACGGCAGGCCATAGGCCATTGATTCAAGCAGTACCAGCGGCAAGCCTTCCATTTCTGTTGAGGTAAGCACTAACCCATCATACGATGCCATTAGTTCCGCGCCCTCCCTATCAGCAGGGTAACCTCCTTTAAAACTTACTATAGATTGGATGTTTAATTTTTTTGCAAGGTTTTTAAGATTACCTTCTTCTTCACCCTTTCCCCACAGATCGAGTATTATATTCTGGCGGTCAGGCAATGTAGCCAGTGTATTGAATAATAACGGCAGCCCTTTATTACCTGCCAGCCTGCCAAAATAGGCTAACCTGATCTGCTGTTTGCCGCCATCATTTTGCTTGCGCAAAACACCGCTTACCGGCGGAGCCGGAAAACATGGCAACCAATTTACACCCGATGCATCGGTTAGGTTAGTTTTCCAATAATCGAGCATTGATGGTGCCTGTACCGCGATACCGTTAAAGCTGTCACGGCTTTTATTCCATATCTCTTCTTCTTTTGAGCGGTTGGCTATAAAATCCTGCGCTATCTTAAAACAATCGTTGCTTAAATAACGGGTTATAAAGTTTGATGAATTTGATAAACCGATGCTTACAAATACATCCGGATTAAAGCGCTTTGCCTGGCGTGCGGTGGTAAATAACGATTTGTATTTTTTTACCTTATCAACCAGTCCGGGGGTTTTGTGCTCAATACGGCCCAACACCAAAGCGGCATCGGCTGCACGGCCACCGTTTTCATCGTCTGTTATGTTGATCACTTTCAGGTTATGGCCTTCCGCCTTAACAAAGTCTATGAGTTCGCGGTAAGCAATTTGCGCACCGCCAAGGCCATCAACATGCCCCATCAGTAAAATATTTTTTTTATGGTTTGAACCCATTGGTTTAGATTAATAAAAGTTGATCCTGGTAAGTGGATCTATATACATTCGAGGTATGCCTTTGCAGCCTTATTCAGGTTATTCTGTGGAGTGATCTTACTCTTTGCGTTAAGTGCTTCCATCACATCATTTACTGATGTTGCCTGGAAGATGCCCAGCTTTTTCATTTCGGATTCCTGATAAGTTTTGTCAAATGCCGAGATCAAAACCGGGATGCCGCGCTCCATCCAGGCTATGGCGGCACCGCTTTTATTTATGCCATCAACAGGACTAGTAACTACGCCTATGTCAACTAATTGCATGCAACGGTTTATCATAGGTGCCGGTATAGAGCCGGTTTGCCAGTAAACGGCACCGGGGATGTTCTTCACAATGTCGGCAACGTTTTGTATGCGGCTGTGGCCTATCAGTAAAACACCCAGCTTTAAACCTGCTTGCTTGGCGGCCAGGTTGATGGTTTCCATCATCTCGGTTAAACCGGGACTATTATAACTGGTGCCAAAAAAACCGATGGTAAGCCAGCTTTCCGCAGTACCCGATAGCAGGGAGATATGTTTTTCAGAAGCAAGTTTTTGCCACTCCTTTTCATCTCCAAACTCATTAACGGGTATATTTCCAAAAATGGGTACAACATCAGCCTCCACATTTATCTCTTTCAGGTATTCGTGGTAAGGGTTTATGCTGGTGAAAATGCGCTGTGGTTTTAGGGTTGTGATCAGCGTTTTTAAAAAACGCTTTTGCAGGTTGCCTAAAACACGCTCTTTAATGCCGGCATTGGCAGCCATACCACACCAAAGCTCATGCAGCATAATGTGCAATGCCGCGCCACCCAATGCCTTACTAAAGTTTGATAGTATCTCAAACGGCAGCCCATACTTTTGAAAGCCAAAGCCAACGTATTGTAGGCTTACAATATCAGGTGCAAAGGCTTTTACCTTTTTGCTCAGCAATTCGTAACGCTCATGGCTGCTTAACGTTGCCGGTAACCTTAATACCGGTAATTGAATGCCGTTCAATTCCTGAACATCCTCTTCATATACCGTTATATGCTGATCTTTCAATGCCACAGCATTTACCTGATGGCCACTGGCTATCAGCATACATGCTAAGCGGCGCACATAATCACCCACCCCATCACTGCCCGTTTGCAGCGATCCGCATATAAAAAAGAACTTCATGTTGATTTAATATTTACCGGCTATACACCGGGAATATGTTTAAAGTACGCTGCGTTTAAGCTTAGTAAAGTAATGGCGCGTGCGTAACAAGCCTGGGTATTTAAACAGCAATGCAAAGTAGCTCGACAACCTGTTGTAAAGCCGCTCGCCCACATTCTCATACTCCCATTGGCTGATGTGTTTTTCGGGCAGCAATTGGTAGTAAAGTGCCGATTGCAATTCCTTTTTGTAGTTATTGTAAGCGGGGTTATTAAGCATTAAGTTGTAATGCTCTATCAATTCATCGGCCTTGCTATCACGTATTACTATTGTTTTTGAACTTGAATGATACCTGAAATGTACCAGCACATTCTGGTTATATATTACCTGCGGAAATTGCAGGAAGTATTTGGTGAAAAATATCCTGTCGAAATAATAGGAAGAACTCTCAGAGAACTTACCTGCCTGGCGGATGTTATTCATATCGCACCATATACCCGGCTGGTGAAAGGTGTCTTTCAGCGACAGAAAGTTATCTATAGAAAGGTCGCTGTTTTGAATGATATCCTTAAAAGCAGGATTGTCGTTATAAAAGTTGTGTACTTTACCGGCTACTGTAGCTCCTTTGGTAAAAGCGCGCGCTATATAAAATAACGACATTGGTGCCAGGTAATCATCACTGTTTATCCAGTTAAAAATATCACCGGTACATAACTCTATGCCTTTGTTTATCGCGTTAGCCTGTCCTTTATCTTTTTCGCTAACCCAATGGGTGATCCATTTATCGTATTTTTTGAGTATCTCAACACTCTCATCATTGCTACCCCCATCCATCACAATGTACTCCAGGTTAGGATAGTTTTGCAACAGGATAGAACGTATGGTTTCCTCTAAAAAAACACCCTGATTATAGCTTGGAGTAACTATGGATATTTTAGGCCAGTGCTTTTGTATACTATATATACCGGCATCAACCTCTTCTGCCCACGGCCAGCTTTTTTTATTGGCTACCGGTGGTAATTGCGCTAACAATGACATGGATTAATTTGTAGGTGTAACTTTATTTATCATCAGCACGCTAAATATCATGTGCATTACGGCTTCAAAACCAGCCACACATATATTCAGCATTAAAATGCCGCGTAGTGTTGATATATCTAAAAAATAGGCCGACAGGGCAACCGCTGCTATACTTAATGGTATGAGTATGATCGGCTTAATGGCCCAGCCACGGTGTGTGTATAGCGAGAATGATGAGCCGGCTATCAGCCCCAGGCAACTGCCTGTTATGTTTAAAAATAACTCGGTATGCAGGTTGGCGTAAGCCGGGCCCAGCGCCCATAAAATTTGTGTCGGAAACAACCATACTACAGCCAGCAGCAAACTCAGTATAAATAACATGCCCGCCGTAATCCGCAGGTAGTGGCCAAGTAGTATTCGTTTATCATTTGGCAGCCTTGCAAATCGCGGCGCTATTAAGGTTGAAAACAGTACGTTAAATATACTTAACACCATTACCAGCCTGCCTAAGGCCCCAACCTGTGCTACCGCGGTGGTTGAACCGAATATGGAGATCAACCAAATGGTTATCTGCCCTGATGCGCAGTAATATATAGCTCCGGGTAAAATACGTTTAACAAAAGTCAGTATCTCTTTGCTAATAACCGGATCAGGCTTTTGGTCAGTATCCGCGTAGCGTGATGATGTTTTGCGTAACTGCCAGTTTGCCCAAACCGGTGGCAAGCCCGAGGCAAGGATAGCCACATACGCCCACGGAAATGTAAATATGGTAAGCGACGTTAATATTAACCTTATTATATTGGTGTTGACCTGTATTTTTTGTAGCGGCGCTATGTCCTGCGTTAACTTTGGAGCTACCTCAAGCAATGTGCTTGATAGTGATGAAAAGAAGGCCGGTACAAGTGCCAGTGTAAGCAATGATGCCATGAGCCAGCTTGCACCATGATGAACCAGCAGGTAAAGCAACACGGGTACCGCTACAAGTAAACTGCCTACTGCGAATTTTCTACGCAGATCTAAACCGGTGGCTATTACCAGGCCCAGCTTGTGTTTGTCCTGCCAAACCTTGCCCCCTTGCGACATTACACCGGTAGATATGCCGCCATCGGCTAACAATATCATGGTACCCAACATGGTGTTTACCAGTGTATATAAGGCGTACTCTTGTGTAGGTAATAACCGGATAACAATTACGGCGCTAACAAAACCAATTAATTGTATAATTAACTGGGCGGCACCAGTAATCGTTACCAGTTTCCCTAATTGAATTAATTTTGAATATTTTGAAACCGGCAATGCCGTAGTCGTATCGGTTTTCATGTATAATAAGCACTTTAGAATATAGAAATGGCGTTTAAGCTAATTTCTTTTTGTGCTTTGTACTGATGTAATAGCTATCATCATAATTATAACCATAGCCGTATTTAGTACGCTGTATACCGTTAAACACAATGTTCAGGTTCGGTAACTGATCTTCCTGAATTACCTGTTTTATAAATTTCAGTTCAGATTTATCAGTGTAACCTTGTTTGATCAAGTATAAAGTAGCATCACAAACACGTGCCAATATGGAAGCATCAGTAACTAAGTGTAACGGCGGCGTATCTATCAATATATCATCGTACTCCTTACGCAGATTGCGTATCAATACATCCAGTTCATCGCCAATTAACAGCTCTGATGGGTTTTCAGGGATAGTTCCTGCTCCTATCACCGTGATGTTACTATGAACGGGTGATGATTGAATAATTTTATCAAGCGTAGCCTCACCTTTAAAGTAATCGCTTAAACCAGGCTTATTTGTATCAAATTTTAAGGTTTCTACTAACTTAGGCCTGCGCATATCCAATTCTAACACAATCACCCTGCGGTTTGTGGCTGCTAATACCGCCGCCATGTTACTGGTTACAAAGCTTTTGCCCTCGCCGCCAACGCTTGATGTGCACATTATTACACGGCCGGTTTTGTTTGTAAGCAACATTTGCAGATTGGTACGTAATACCCTGAACTGCTCGGCAATTACATAGCCTTTTTTATCAAACATCACTATGCCGTTACCCGCTTTTTCCTGGTTGATTTCAGCAATAACGGGTGCGGTTAAGGCCTTTTCTATCTCAGCACGGTTAACAACCTTGTTTTTGATCATATCCCTGCCGTATATAAACGCTGCCGGTAAACCTAAACCCAGTAAAAAAGCTAATACATAAGGTACTTGTTTTTTTGATTTTGGCGATATATAGTAAGGCTCCTCAACAGTGTGTATACCGGTAAGTGTAGAAGCATAACTTAATGATACTTCTTCCTTTTTTTGTAGTAGATAGATGTAAAGGTTTTCCTTGATACTTTGCTGCCTTTTTATGCTGATGTACTGGCGCTCCTGACCCGGAATATCCTTAATAGATGCCTCGAAACCTGAGTTGTTATTTTGTAACTCGCGCTGTATAGATACCAATGAAGATTTTATGCCCTTGATATTTTCCTTTACAGCTAATTTGGTAGCGGTAATCTGCCTGTTTATAGGTTCAAATATAGGGTTCTCCTCGGGTGTGGTAGCCAATAAACGGTCGCGCTGTAATTGCAGTTTTGATAACTGGTCAACCAAACTAATCAACCCCGGGTCTGAAATACCTAAAGTGGCCGGTACCGCGCCATCATTACTGGCTGAATTTACGTAACGCTCAATACCGTTAATAACATTCAGTTGTACATTCACTTCGCTAAGGCGTGTATCATTGCTCTGAACATTATCCAGGTAAAATTTTGATTTGGATGAAATATCAGTCAACCCGCGGCTGCTTTTAAAGCCTTCCACATCTTTCTCAACCGAGGTAAGTTCGCCACTTAATGATGATAACCTTACGTCTATAAATTTCAGTGTGCTTTGTGTAGCGCGTTTTTTATCCTCAATGCTTGATAGCTTATAGGCTTTTATCAATTGGTTTAAAAATGCTTTGCCGCGTTCGGGCACACCATCTTCAAGCTCCATCTCGATGATCGGCGCATCTTTATTTAATGATACCAATACCGTATTTTGATAATAAGTTATTACATCCTCGGGGCTTTGGGTGTTGATGCTGATCTTTTTTCCAATATAATCAGCCACATAAGGCGTAGCGGAAAGGCTCCATTTACCAAAGTTACTTTTAAGCGGGGTATTAAATTTATACGGGCCTGATTCCTCATCGCCGTTTATCAGCATAAAGCTATTGGCATCTTTTATCTGTATAGTAACGGATTGGTAAGTCGGGCCGTTTTTAGTAGCCAATAAATTTAAACGTACCGGTGTGGTAGCATAAATATCATCGTCACTATAGCTTTCTGCGGCTTTATAGTTTGTCCACAATTGCAGGTCATCCACCACCTGGCGTATCAATGGCCTTGAGCGTATAACCTCTAATTCGCTTTCAATATCCTTAGGCTGCCCGGCAAGGTCAATCTTTTCAAGCGCTGCTTGTTCGGCCGATGCGCTTTTATCATCCTTGATAGCCAGTTTAGCCTTTACATCATAAACGGGCTTGGTATTGCTTACATGTATGTAGGCTGCTACAAAAGCAAGCACCAGGCATGCTACAAAATATGGCCAGCTATGCAGGTACTTGGCAAACAGACCACGTAAATCCTTTGACGAATCGTCGCCGTTATCTACACTCGCTGTGGTTAAAAATAAACGATCGTTTTTCATCAGTATTAATTGTTAATGCTTGTAAGGATTATGGTTATTACCGATGCGGCGGAAAGTATTAAACTCGCGTTGCGGTAATTTCTGTCGCCTGAGTTTGATTTTGATTTATCAGGCTGTACATACAACACATCATTATTTTTAAGGTAGTAGTATGGCGATTTAAACAGATCGGCTGAAGTAAGGTCAAGGTTATAATACTGACGCTTACCATCATTTTCACGGATCAACAGCACATTGTTACGAATACCGGTTATGTTAAGGTCTCCGGCTAAACCTAATGCCTCAGGCACGGTAACCCGCTCATTTGGTATCTGATAAACATTTGGGCGTGCCACATCACCGATTACTGATATTTTAAAATTCAGTATCCTTACGTTTACTGAAGGCTGTTTAAGATAGGTAGTAAGTTTTTTCTGTATTTCCTTGCTAATCATCTCGGTAGTTAAACCAACTACCTTTAGCGAGCCAACAAGCGGCAATTGTATCTCACCACTTTGGTCAACACGGTAGCCTGATGTTTTATTACTTGAATCGCCCCAGGCTTCAGGGTTAAGGCTGCTTACAGTTATACCCAATATATCCTCGCGTTGTATAGTTAGCGGAGAAAAGTTATCTATACTTTCATTCAAATTGCTTCCGCGATTCACATTTTGAAAGTAAGGTATGTTCTTGTACGAATTGCACGATGTGCATAGAACGACCATAATTAGGACAAGGCATTTAAAAATTGTAGAATATTTCATCATTAAACAGAAGATTTCAGTACTTAAAAAATCGGGGAGAGAATTTTATTGATGTTAAAACCGAATGCAGAATCGGGTTCTCTTGTTGGGCTGCTGGTATAGCTTCGCCATTTCACTTACAGTGAGTTTATTCAAATAATTGATTCTTTTGAATTATTAGCGTCTTAAAAAAGACACTGTTTCTTTATTGAATCTTCAGCAAAAGTATGGTTTACAGTAGGTTAATTTTAATATCAATGGCTTGTTGTTACAAAATTGATACTTTATACAATAGTCACATGTGTATCAAAAACAAATGTGCATTTAAGTAAAGTAATGAGAAATAGTAAAGCTAATTGTGCGCAACTAAGCATGAATCGATGCTTCACACTTGGTTCTCGTTCTTGATATAAAATACTAGCCAATGTGAAACTCAGCTTCTCTATTGTGTTACATCAAATGTGTAGCTGATTGTAGTTTTCAATTTTTATTTTTAAAAGAAGTAATTATTATCAATGTCGCAGCACAATAACTCAATATTTAAATTTTATATAATATATTTTATATATATTCCATAAAGTTGTAAGTAGTTATTATTTAGTGTAGTTATATCATTAAAGATATGTGATGATATATAAAGGCACTAAAATGTGGTATGATAATTATATTATATATAGTCCCATGAAAAATACTTTAATCAAACCTACTAACACTTCTAAGCGATGGATGGTGGTATACACACGATCCAGATTTGAGAAGAAAGTTGATAAAAACCTTAATCAGCAGGGCATATATTCATTTTGCCCAATAGTTAAATCACAACATCAATGGGCAGACCGTGTTAAAACAGTAGATACCCCTCTTTTTTCCTCTTACATATTTGTTAATATCTCATTATCCGAAATTGAACGTGTCAAGCAAACATCGGGTGTAATCAGTTTTGTAGTTAACAATAACAAACCCGTAACACTGCATGATCACGAAATTTCGCGTATCGAGGAAATTGTTAAGAGCTATCAAAATATAGAGATTGTAAATGTTAACAGGCTTAATATTGGCGACAAAGTGCGCATTACCAACGGCCTGTTATATGATACCCATGGGATAGTACATACCATCTCCGGTAAATCAGTAGTTATGGCAATTGATCAGCTTAACTGTGTACTTATGGTAAAAGTTAAATCAGAGCACGTAGTGCCGGTATCAAGTATAGTAAATACTCTTTTATTAGCGTTTACATTGTTACATATCTTCATAATAGCCTCATTAACAGCGCAATTAATCTAATAAATTAACAAACTGTAAATCTTTGGCATTTTATGTAATTGCATAATTATGGAGGTACACCACGGTCAGATAATTGAGAGGGTAATAAGGCGGGAAGGATATAGCATCAGCGAAATTGCCAGGCTGACTAATGTAAACAGGCGTTCTGTTTATAATTGGTTCAACCAGCAGTTTTTAAAATCAGAGATTATATACAAAATTGGTGTCTGCATTAACCACGACTTTTCAGTTGAGTTTCCGCACTTATTTAAAAGCGACGATTTTAAGCGGAATACACAATCAAATAATAACGCACAGTATACACCACAAAATACTGAACAAAACAACAATCCACAGAACGCCGAATCGTACTGGAAAGACAAATACATAGCGCTTTTAGAAAAGTATAATGATGTATTAATAAGAAATGTTGAGCGAAACTCAGTTAAAATATCTGTTGAGGGCACTCTTAACCAATAATTTATTTATTGGTTATCAATACTTCTGTCCTTTCGATAAAATGCCTTGTATATAAAAGACTCCCAATTCATCATAGGGTAAATTTCTTTGGACTCTTTGAACCCCTTTAATGAATTTCTAAATGGCGATACAACTACTAATTGTAAATAAATATAGTATTGATTAATGAGATCGAAAAATATGGGCAATATACACCCCGAAATGGCGAATTAAATCCCCATAAAGAGAACATGATTCCACAATAATTCGTATAGGTTAATTTAACTGCTTTTAAAGGATTGCAACAGGAAAATTACCTAACAGTAATTTAGCTTCAACGGGCTAAGCAAAAGCTAAATATCATAAAATATTAAAAATAATATAGAATTAGCCCCCATTTAGCATTTCTATACAACCTAATATTTAGCTTATACGGGAACACCCTGAGCTATGTTTCAAAAAACTGAAAATATTTTAGATTGTTTTTTACTGACGGATTAAGATTCACAGCATCTACCACCTGGCGCATTGAGATGCGTTAAATACTTTTATTGGCGTTCAAGATACTACAATGAAGGCAATCTCCACCGCTTTCTGTATGCTATTATCCGTAAGGTAGAAATAATGATGATAGCTATAACCTGCGCTACCTCTTCACTTATTTGGTTAAGTAGAGCTATATATGTTATTCCGCCAATTATGCAAGGTGTAGCGTATAACTCTTTGTGAAAAAGCGCGGGTATGCGGTTTAGTAAAATATCTCTGATAACGCCGCCAAAACAACCGGTAATAGTACCCAATGTAATACAAATACCAGGCGACAGATCAATCGCTAAACCTTTTTTTATACCTATAATGGTAAAAAGCCCCAAGCCAAGGCCATCAAATAGTAACAATGTATTTTGCCAGTTACCAATACGGTTGCGAAAAAGCATAGCGATAACAACGGTGCCTAATATAATTAACAGGGTATTGATATCCTTTATCCAGGCAACAGGTGTTGCGCCAATTAATAGATCCCTAACCGTACCGCCACCAATAGCCGTAACAAAAGCGACAATGGTAATGCCAAAAACATCCAACTTTCTTTCCATTGAAGCGAATACCCCGGATATGGCAAAAGCCATGGTACCCAATATCTCTACAATTTGCGAAAAAGTTGACAGTGAAATATTCATGATCTATTCGTCATCAAAAATATAATAAAGCGACCGCTATTTTGCGAGGTAATTGAAATTGAGTCAGATCAATATATACTTACTGTTTTCGCGCCTGAGCCATTTGCCACTCACGGCCTGCTTCATCAACCCTAAAGGTTTCTATATTACCCTGATCCTGCAAGGTTACATACATGGTTTTACCATCCGGCCCGCCAAAGGCAACATTGGTTGGTTTTTGCCCGATGAGTTTAATTTCCTGCAATAGCTTACCCTTTGGCGAAACTTTAGCGACGGTACCTTTTCCGTAACGAGCCTGATAAATATTCCCTTTTACGTCGCAGCGCATTCCATCCATACCAAAATCAGTAAACTCAATCAGCAATCGTTTATGGCTTAACTCTCCTTTTTTTGATAGATCGTAAGCCCATATTTTTCTGAGTTCATTAACATACAATGTTTTATTATCCGGGCTAACATCAATACCGTTAACGGTTGCCATGCTATCCAACAGCAACGTTACTTTACCGTCAGTATCAATACGCCATACCCTGCCGGTACCGGCTTTCCAGTTCGGGTCGCTGGCATATAGCCTGTCGTATTTATCAATGGCGATATCATTGGGTTGAGTCATATTATCTTCATGAGCGAATATCTGCTGCTTTTTGGTAGCCATATCTACCTTAATAATATTATGGTGCGTATAATCGGCTATCAGCATATGGCCATGGCTGTTAAAGCGGATACCATTACCTATACTTCCGGCAGGCAATTCAATAAATACACTTGTTTTACCATCGGGGATAACTTTACCTATGGTACCGTTGTGATCAAAGTTGACAGCATAAAGGCTACCATCCTTATCAACAGCCGGCCCTTCTACCCCGGTAGTAAAACTATTAGGTGGTGTAAAAACTGAAGAAGTGAAAAGCGAATCCTTGTTCTGCGCGTTTACGGTAAAAACTGTAGCTATAAGTACCGGGGTAAATAATGTTTTTAGTAAGTAATTATGTTTTGAGAGCATGTTATTTCTTGTTAGGGCCCATTTTACGTACCATGGCAACTTCTGCCGGAGTTACAATTTCGGGTGTATTATTAAAGTTTGATTTGATATAGGTAAGTACCTCTGCTATCTGCGCATCGGTTAAAAAGCTGCCATGCGCAGGCATTACCTCGTTGTAAGGTAAGCCTTTTACGACAATTGGCCCTTGCAAGCCATTTAAAACAATATTAATCAGCCTGAACTTATCCCAATTTACCCATTCCGATTGCTCAAGCGGCGGAAAACGGTTGCCGTCTCCTTTACCATCGCGTTGATGGCATCCCACACAATAAGTTGCATAAACCGGCGAAGTTTTAGGGAGATCCTTAAACAGATTATCCTTCACCTCATCAGGCGTTTTTATGTTTGCCGCGGTTTGCTTACGCTTTTGCATACCCGCTAACTGCGCCGCGCCGAATGCTTTTTTGTCACCGGTATAGATCACGCGCCAGATCCTGCCTTTTTCGGTATCGCCAATATACAGCGAACCATCCGGGCCTTCGGCAAGCCCCATTGGCCGGTAAACCGCGTCACGTACACTTACTATCGGTTCGGTTTTAGCAAATCCATCCGCAAAAACCTCCCACTCGCCGGATGGTTTACCATTTTTAAACGGCACAAAGGCTATTATATAACCTGCCTGCGGATATGGTGAACGGTTGGTTGCACCATGAAAAGCGATAAAAGCCCCATTTTTATACCGTTCCGGAAATTGCTTGCCTTTATAAAAAAGCAGGTCATTAGGCGCGAAATGCCCCGGGAAACCAACTAAAGGCTTTTGCAGTTTAGCACCATTACCCTCTTTAATTTTATCACCGCCAAATTCAGGGTTCAGCAGCTTTTTACCTTTCATCTGGTCGTAATAATAATATGGCCAGCCACCATCAAGCCCTTTATTCACTTTAAAAAACTCTTCAGCCGGTAGCATAGCACTCTCCCAAGGCGAATAGATATCCGGCCATAACAACCGAAAATCGTCGCGGCCATGGTTTACGGTGTAAAGCGACTTGCTTTTCGGATCCCAATCCAGCGCGACAATACTGCGCAGGCCGGTTGCATATCGTGTACCATCCAACTGTGTTTGGTTCAGCTTATTGGCGTCAAACCGCCAGATGCCGCCGTGATCTTTTAATAACGGATTGCCGTTATCCGGCGAATATGGATCACCCACACCCTTTGAGCCGGGCACACGATTTTTTTCTTGCCCCGCGTTTGACCCTGCTCCCCATCCTACATAAATATGACCATCGTTATCAAAAGCTATGGGTTTGGTTTGATGCTCGTGGTAAGGCGGTACATCGGCAATTATGGTGTCTATCTTCTCTTCCGGAACCAAAGTTTTAGGATCGAGTTTCATACGGTACACTACCAGTTCCGAACTAAAATACAGGTAGCCTTTATGTACACGCATAGCTGTACCGTACGAACGCCCGTCGTATTTACCAAAAGGTTTCACCACATCCATCCGGCCATCGCCGTTCGTATCGCGCAGCGCTATATTGCCATAACCATCATTTAGATTATGAAAGCGGGCTTTTACGTAAACATCACCATTAGTATTTACCGCGATATGCCTGGCCTTTGCCTTTAAGCTATCCACCACCACTAAAGCCCTGAAGCCATCGGGTAAAAAAAGGCCGCCGTTATCAGCATCAGGCTGTGGTGTTTTATCATGATCTTGATACCATGTAAACGCCGTAAATATAAGCAGGCAACCCGTACCTATTACCTTCAATAAATTGCGGTTTAAAAACTTAAAATTACCCTGCACTCCCAAACCTGGTTTTAAAAGCTTCATTATATATTAGCGGTGGTTAGTAAATGGTTTATTGTAGAAATAGCAAAACTAAAATTGCTTTATATATAGACACACCAGCTACGCTAAACGACTAATCACAACAGGAAAAAATTACAACAATTATTTAGCGAGATAAAATTTCACATCACTATATACACTATAGGTTATATACCATTTTAAAAAATAGTATGTAAACACGCCTAATGTTTTAAAACAACATATTAATAGCTTATATTGGTAAGTTGAATATGCATACCAAAAGCTTATATAGTGCCGATGATAAGGAGCTGCTTGAACTGCTTGGCCAGGGCAGCAAGCATGCTTTTGATATTTTGTACGATAAATACTGGAAAAAGGTATACAACGCCGCTTATAAACGCCTTAATGATACCGTTTATGCACAGGATATAGCACAGGATGTTTTCGTTCAGTTATGGACTCGCGCCAGCAAAGCCCCGATTGATAACTTACCAGCATATTTGGCCGTATCTGCACGTAACGGGGTTTTTAAGCACATGGAGAAACAAAGCCGCTTTGCTGATCTGCCAGAAGCGCCGGTGCATATTCAAGGTATTGATAAAGCTGATGAGAGGATTCTATTTAGTGAATTTAACACAGCTTTTCGTCAATTGATCGAATCCCTGCCCTCTCAGCAACAAATAATTTTTAAAATGCGCTTTGAGGAAGACCTTTCCAGCACCGAAATTGCGCAGATACTTAACATTTCACCAAAAACCGTACGCAATCAAATAGGCAAAGCGCTTATAACTATAAAATCGTCGCTGTTAATATTGCAGATTGTAGTATTATTTTACCAACAGCGTTAAAATATTACCAATAAATTACTATTAAAACAAGTAATATTACACTAATTTAAATTTTTTGTATAAAAAATTTAAATAGAGATGGGCTATTTCAATTTTCGGGACTCATATCAATATAGATTTATTTAATGAACGATTTAGAGAAACGGTATTTCACCGATCTGTTAAAAAAATACCGTACCGGGCAGGCAACTGATGAGGAAGTAAACTTTTTAATTGCCTACTACAATGTATTTGAGATTAATGAAGATATTGTTGATGAAAGCAACGAAAAGGATTACCTGTCTGTAAAAGCAACTATTAAAAGCAATATTGATAAACGGATAGGATTTAAAGATAAAAACCATTTAAAATCGGTATGGTTGAGGTATGCCGCCGCGGCCGTTATTTTAATCGGTATAATGGCCGGCGGCTATGCCTTGCTGCTAAACAAACCAAACACGCAAACAGCCGGTGTTGTGCATGATGTAGCACCCGGCAGTAATAAAGCTGTACTTACCCTGGCTAACGGCCAGCGCATTGTGCTTGATGATAGCCGCAAAGGCGAAATTGCCAAACAGCCCGGCATCAGCATAACCAAAACCGCCGATGGGCAAATTGTTTATCAAATATCCGCTAAACCAGGTGATCGGGCTGTGCAAAATACCTTCAGTACGCCTAACGGCGGCCAATACAATGTTGTGCTGCCTGATGGTACAAAGGTATTTTTAAACGCGGCTTCTACCCTAACCTATCCTTCGTACTTTTCGGGTAATGAGCGTTTGGTCAATTTAACTGGCGAAGCTTATTTTGAAGTGGCTAAAAATAAAGCTATGCCTTTCAGGGTACGTTCAAACAATCAAACTGTTGAAGTATTGGGAACTCATTTTAATGTGAATGCCTATAACGATGAAAACACTATAAAAACCACCTTGCTTGAAGGTTCGGTAAAAGTGTTGAACAGCAAGTCATCAATAGTTATTGCACCGGGCCAGCAGGCTGTGGTAACGGGTGAAAGCATAACCAGGCAAAACGTAAATACATCCGGTGAAACCGCCTGGAAAGACGGCGTATTTGAATTTGAAAACGCCGACCTGAAATCAGTAATGCGGCAAATATCGCGGTGGTATGATGTGGATGTTGTATATAACGATAATTTACCTGACGATAAGTTTTACGGTGAAATATCCCGGCAAAGCAAACTATCAGAAGTATTTAAAATACTGGAACTTAATAACTTTAAATTCAGCATAAACGGCAAAACGGTAACCGTATCATATGCCGGTAAAAGCACTGTAAACTAAACCCTACATTAATTTAATTAACTGATTTTTTAACCCCAAACTAATCTGAATGAAAATACGGCTACATAAGCGATGTTAAACCCGATATGACATAAAAAAGCCGGAAGCCTCTCACCGCTCCCGGCTATAAAAAGGTCAGCAGCTATAGTTTACGCCATGCTGCTTTTATTAACCCTATTCTATTCAAAAGTATGAAATTAAAATTTCTTTACGGCTCCGTATTGCCCATACGGTGGGTAAAGTACAAACTATTATTGGTGATGAAACTCACTACTATATTGCTACTTATCGGAACATTACACCTCTCGGCGGCATCGTATTCGCAAACGGTTAACCTATCGAGGCAAAACACCACGCTTGAAACAATTTTTAAGGACATAAAGAAACAAACGGGCTATTTGTTTTTCTATAACGGAAAAATAAATACCAAAAGCCCCCGCCTTGATGTCGATCTTAAGAACGTAACACTTGACGAGGCACTTAGCTTCTGCCTTTCGCGCTACAACCTTACCTACACCATAGTTGATAAAACTATAGTAGTACGTAATAAAACACCCGAAGCTGCTGAACAGACAACCATAGCGGTTAAAGCAAAATTTCAGTTATCAGGCCGGGTAATTGCCGCGGACAATAAGGAAGGCTTACCGGGTGTAAACATTGTTGTAAAAGGCAACAACGCCGTCTGGGCACAAACCAACAACAAAGGCGAATTTAAAATAATGGCCGATGCCGGTGATATTTTAGTTTTTAGCTTTATAGGCTTTAAAACTAAAGAAGTTACAGTTACCGACGGCAAACCGGTCACCGTGTCGCTCGAAACACAGGTAAATACGGTAAGCGATGTAGTTGTAACCGGTTATCAAACTTTAAAAAAGGATACCTATACCGGTAATGCCATCACTATCACCGGCGAGGATCTGCGTAAATTTAACTCACAGAATTTACTTAAAGGCGTGGCCGCGTCTGATCCTTCATTCCGGATTTTAGATAACAATCTTGCCGGCTCAAATCCGAATAACCTGCCAAGAATTAATATTCGGGGCGCTACGGCCCTGCCATCAATAACCGATCAGATAGACCGGAATAACCTGTCGAGCACGTATAACCTGCCAACCTTTATTCTGGATGGTTTTGAAGTTTCGCTGCAAAAGGTAACCGACCTGGATATCAACCGTATTGAAAGTGTAACCCTGTTAAAGGATGCCGCTGCCACAGCCATATATGGTTCACGCGCCGCCAACGGCGTTATGGTAATTACTACCAAGGCACCGGTACCGGGCAGACTACAACTAACTTACAACTACGAGCTGAACGCTACCGCCCCTGACCTGAGCGGCTACCATGTACTTAACGCCGCGGATAAGCTGCGTTACGAGGAACTCTCGGGCTTATACATTAGCGGTGGTATATCAGGCGGATCGCAGGATGAACTGACAAATCAATATTACAACCGCCTTAAAAATGTGGTAAGCGGTGTTGACACTTACTGGCTATCGCAGCCACTACGCAATACTTATGGCCAAAAGCATGGTGTTTACGCGCAAGGCGGCGATTCAACCTTCAGGTATGGTGTCGACTTGCGTTACCAAACCAATCCGGGGGTAATGAAAGGATCAAACCGCGACCGCTATAGCGGCGGCATGAGCTTTACCTACAATCCATCTAAAAAACTGATCTTTCGTAATGATTTGACCATAACACAGGTTAGCGCTCAAAATTCAAAATACGGCGATTTTTCTACCTATGTGTACATGAACCCTTACTACCCTATTTATGGCGATAACGGGCAAATAATCCGTGAACTGGCTAACTGGAACGTAAATACCGGTGGAAAGGGTGAAGATCAGTATAAAAACAGGCCGGTTTTTAACCCGTTATACGAATCTACTTTGGGCAACTTTGATAAATCGTCTTACCTGGAAATTGTGGATGCGATGTCTGTTGACTGGTTTATTAATAAATCTTTACGGTTAAAAGGCCTTGTTAGTTTAAATAAGACAAAAAGCACGGCCGATAAATTCGCCTCTCCGCTTAATAACGAATTTTATCAGGGACCGATCAGCGAAATTAAAGACCGCGGACGCTACAATTATTCAAGTAATGATTTGCTGGGTATTGATGGTAACGTAAGGTTATTATATAACAAACTGATCGGCGACCATGCCATTAACTTTAACCTGGGTATCAACGTAACGTCTGACGATTATGATAACAAGAGTTTTGAAGCCCGCGGTTTTACAAATGACCGGTTTACTAACATCGGTTTCGCAAGAACTTACACACCGAACGCGGCACCGTTCGGCAGCATATCAACCAGTAGGCTGATCGGCTCATTCGCCTCATTAAATTACTCGTACAAAAACAAGTATTTGCTTGATGCCAGTTACCGTTTAGATGGTTCATCCGCCTTTGGCAGCGAACGTCGCTTCGCCCCTTTCTGGAGCGCCGGTTTGGGCTGGAATATTCACCGCGAAAGCTTTTTAGAAGGCAGTGTTATATCAAGGCTAAAAATAACGGGTACCGCCGGTTTAACAGGTTCGGTTGAGTTTCCGCCGTACCTTGCAAAATCTATCTATAGCTACCAAAGTTCAAACTGGTATTCAACAGGTATAGGTGCCGTTGTAAACGGTTATGGCAATGAGGGCCTGGAGTGGCAACGTACCAACGAGTACCAGGCACGCCTTGAACTGGGCTTGTTCAATGATAAACTGGTTGTTACACCTATATATTATTACAAGCTAACCAAAGGCTTGCTTACTGATATTAACCTGGCACCATCAACCGGTTTTAGTACCTATAAGGAAAACCTGGGTAACATGGCCAATGAAGGTTACGAGGTTTATCTGACCATGAACGCCTATAAAGCTAAAGACTGGAATGTTAACGTGGTTGGTAACCTGGCCCACAATACCAACAAGATTGTAAAAATAGCCAACTCGCTAAAAGCCTATAACCAGTCCATCGATGATTTTCAGCAAAACCCGGATAACAAACTGCAGGGCACGCCATTGCTGCGCTACAACGAGGGGCAATCGCTCAATACCATTTACGCCGTAAAATCATTAGGGATCGATCCGGAGAACGGTAAAGAGATCTATGTAAAAAAAGATGGCTCGCTTACCTATATCTACGATGTTAAGGATACCCAGCCTGTAGCGGATGCTACTCCTACCGTATCCGGCAATTTTGGTGGTAATGTAACCTATAAGCAATTTCAACTAAGCTTTAGCCTGTATTATACGCTTGGCGGACAGATCTACAACCAAACACTGGTTGACCGTGTAGAAAATGCCGACCCGCGCTTTAATGTTGACCGCCGCGCGCTTGAACAACGCTGGGTTAAACCGGGCGATGTTACCTTTTACAAAAACATTGCCGACTACAGCGTAACGCAGGCATCATCCCGCTTTATACAAAAGGAAAATCGCATTGAGCTGCAATCGGTATATCTGTCTTATGATATGAAGAAGGAAGTTGCCCGTAAGATCGGGTTGCAAAGCCTGCGCCCGTCAATCACTATGAATGATATTTTCAGGGCATCGTCTATCGAGATAGAACGCGGTATCAGTTATCCCTTCGCGCGTAATATCACCTTTGCATTATTAGCCACATTTTAATGATGAGTAAATGAAAAAATTGATCTATATATTAACCCTGCTCGCGCTAACATCTTGCAACAAATTTCTGGATGTAAAGCCCGAATCGCAAATAGACAGGGAGGAGCTTTTCACCACCGAAGAAGGCTATAAAGAAGCACTTAACGGTGTATATACTTTATGCGCGTCGCAATCTTTATACGGCGAAAACCTTACCTACGGAAACCTGGATATCATGGCCCAAAACTATGAATTTACTGATCTGGGGCTGCGCCGTATAGCCAACTTTGATTACCAATATCAGGATATGGTTAATTTCCGTAATACGGTATGGGCCAGCGCTTACCGTGCTATTGCAAATTGCAATTATATATTACAGGATATTGATGCCCGTAAATCGCTTTTTCGGGATAATAATTACCAACTGATAAAAGGCGAGGCACTTATCCTGCGTGCTTACCTGCATTTTGATATGTTGCGCCTGTTCGCGCCCTCATACAAAAGTAATCCGGCGGCTAAGGGCATCCCTTACGTTATAAAAGTATCAACCCAAAGCACACCGTTTTCAACAGTTAGCGAGGCGGCTGATAAGATCATAGCCGACCTTAACGAGGCGAAGGCATTGTTAAAAGATAGCGACCCGATCGTCTCCGGCTACCAGGTTGGCTATCCGGAAGACTTAGGTAACCCTGAGGTTAACACACCCGACCTGTTTATGCAAAACCGCAGGCACCGCATGAATTATTTTACCGCCTGCGGCGAGTTAGCCCGCGTGTATCTGTACAAAAACGATATGGTTAACACCTTGGCTAACACCCGTATCATTATGAATGCCAACCGTTTTCCGTGGACGGCGGAAGGTGATTTTTTTGAGCAGGATGTTACTAAGCGCGACCGCATTTTTTACAAAGAGCTGTTAAGCGCCTGGTATGTTAGTGATAATAATAGCATAAGAAGTAGGTTGATCTTTTTATTCTCCAACAAAAACCCCGCTTACGCACCCACTACAGAATTGATAGATGACATCTATCAAAAAGCACAAGCCGGGGCGCTTGACTGGAGGTACAAACAGTGGTATTTCCGTACTAAGATTGAATCCGGCGGCAATACGGAAAGATCGTTGCTGCAAAAATATGTAACCAATACCACCCCAACGCCAAACAGGCACCCGCTGGTAATGCCTGCGCTGCGTTTGAGTGAGATATACTACATAGCCGCTGAAGCAAGTTTTGACAGCGACCCCACCCAGGCGATAGCCTACTTTAACACCGTGCGGCGCAACAGAGGTATTGATGAAGCTATTAGCCCCCAAATAAACAAGGATGATTTTTTAAGCGAACTTGTAATAGACGCCCGCAAGGAATTTTATGGGGAAAGCCAACTATTTTATATGTATAAACGCCTTAACCGCGCGGTTAAAGTATCGGCAACTATAAACATTCCACCTTCTGACAGGATATTCGTATTGCCATTACCAACTGATGAGGAAGCTTACCGCAATAACTAATTTAACAATGATGAAAAAGAACTTACTGTTAATATTATTTGTCTGCCTTGCGTTTGCAGCCTGTAAAAAGGATGGAAAACTCACCTACAACTCGGCTGATAATATCTACCTGAATTATAAAACAACTGATCCGGATACGATAACCTACTCCTTCGCCTATGTACAGGGTGTTGACCGCGATACGGTATGGATTCCTGTAATTGTATCCGGCCATCGTGTAAACCACAACCGCAGTTTTGTGCTTAGTGTGGTTGATACCGCTACTACGGCTGTACCGGCTTTACATTACGAACCACTTAAAGACACCTATACCATGCCGGCTGATTCGGGCACGGTACGTGTACCGGTAATTATTAAGAATACAGATAAAGAACTGGAAAGCAAATCGGTTACGCTTACAGTGCGTGTAACCGGCGGACAAGATTTTGGTACTAATCTGCCGGATACCATCCGTAAAAAAACCATCATGTTCTCCAACCGTTTGGAACGGCCGCAATGGTGGAACTTTTGGGAGGGCGAACTTAAAACCTACAGCCGCAGCAAACACCAGCTATTTTTGATAACCTCCGGCACGCGGGATTTGGTTGACTTTACTACACCTGAATACTATCTGTATATACCACGCTGCCTGTTCTACATTGAAAATACCCGTACCTTTTTAAAGTATCCGTTTGATTGGGTAAGGCAACACCCGGATGCCGGCTATGTACTCACCAAAAGGAATGATAACAGCGGCGATTACGACTTTTACAGCGTTAACGCGCCTGATAAAAAGTTTTTGCTCAAGTATTTTAAAAGCGTAGATCAATACAAGTTTGTTGATGAGAACAACAAGGAAATAACCATGTAATCACCTTTTACTGATCAATAACATGAAATTTAAATATATTATATACATACTGGCGCTTACGGTGTTTGCCTCCTGTAAAAAGGATTTGGGTAATTATAATTACTCGCCGCCATCTGAGCCTGTACTGGTTAATTTTACCGATCGTACATTTGATGCACTGGTTGGTGATTCACTGATACTGCAACCTTATGTTGAACTGGATAGCGCCGACCCTTATAAGGACTTGATATTTGACTGGGAAATATTTGTTGACGAGGAAGCGCGTACGGATAAATACACCGGTTATCCGCTTAAAATAGTTTACAACCTTAGCCCTAAAACGCGCACGGCCAAACTAACCGTTACCGATAAGCGTAACCAAATGAAATACTTTTATCCTTTTAAAATCGCGGGTAATACGCAATTCACTAAGGGAATAACCGTATTAAGCGTTGATGCAGGAGTTACTAAACTATCATTCATAAAACCGGATAGCACGAGTATTTTAAGCAACCTGTACTTTTCGCTGCATAACGAAAACCTGCCCAATAACCCGGTGCAGTTATTTGCCAAACCCTACGCCTACCAGCCCGGCACTGCTGAAGACTATTGGGTAATAGCCAAGGATGGCGAAAAAAGCAGCGTTATAATTGATGGTAATACCATGCTGCGCAAAAGGTTTTTTCCGGAGCAGTTCTTTAGTCCGCCGGCAAATATAGTTACCGAGCGTTTCGAGGCTTCAAAAGGTTTTGCTACAGGCGTTATTAATGGTAAACTTTACCTGGCTGTTACCACCACCGCTCCTTTCGCGCCGGATTGGGGTAAATTTGCCAGTCCGCAAGATGGTGATTATACGCTTGCGCCATATTTTGGTAACACCAATAATTTCTATTTCGGGTTTGATACCAAAACCAAGGCGTTTGTATCATTCAGCAACACAGGCGGCTATACGGGTACCGAATACCAGGTAGATGGTAATGCTTTTAACCCCAAAAGCATCGGCATGAGCAATCTGCTGTTTATGCAGCCGTTGCCGGGCACCACTTACGCTTTTTTTAAGGATGATGCCGGTGTGGTTTATGAGCTAACATTCGGTATTGATATGAACGACTATTATACTAAGCGGATCATCAAACCATCTGCTAAAAAAGTATTTAAAGGTGCCTCAATGATCAATGCCGACACCAAATGGCAACGCTCCGGTACCGATCTTTTCTACTTTAGCTCAAATGATAAAATATACCGCTACAACCCGATCAATGAAGAGTTAAGATTATTAGACGCTAATTTATCAGGCAAAAAAATCAGTATGCTGAAGCTAAATGGCAACGTGCTTACCGCAGGTGTTGATGGGGCGCTGATATTTTTAGATGTAAGTGTTGGCAGCAACGGAAAACACATAAAAACTATTGAGGGTATACCTGGTGCACCGGTTGATTTTATTTCAAAAAACCTTTAAACCTTAACCAACATGAAACTCATTAAACATATAGCCACAGTAGCAGCCATCACCATCGCCATTGCCGCGGCATCGTGTAAAAAGTCTACAGTTAATAGTGAACCTAAACCTGACCCCGAAGGTGCTCCTCCAAAAACATGGAAGGAGCACTGGGGGTATCACCACCAAGTGCTTAACCGTGTTTATTATGATGACCATGTAGCCGTTTACTATGATAACCTGATGGACCCGTCGGTTACTTGGTTAAACAAAGCCATGTCCGACTCGTGGGCGTACGTAAAAAAGAATTATAGTGAATTTGGCCCCGACCAACGCCTGTATGTAATATGCCACCGCACAGTTGATACCACTAATAACCTTGGTGGCGGGCACCCGGCATCATGGCGTGACAGTACGCATGATAACCGTAACGTGATAGACAACGGCCTCGGCAGTTGGACTTACCCTACCGGTGAGCAAATCGGCTTACCTATCCATGAGATAGGCCACATTGTTGCTAATGCATCGCACGGGCGCAGTCATGAGGACGGCAATCTTTGGGGCGACAGTAAGTTTGCGGAGATATTTGTTTATGATGTGCTGTTGAACATTGGCCGTCAGGATGAAGCATCAAGGGTATATTATGAGTTGCAAAACGTGTCCGACGATTTTCCGCGGCCGGGCAGCCAGTGGTTCAAAAACTGGTTTTTCCCTATCTATAACAAATATGGTAAAGGCCAGGTGTTAAGCAAATACTTCGCATTAAAGGCTAAATACGAAACTCAAAACCGCGATATTAACTGGGGCGAATTTGTACATTTTTGGAGCGGTGCCGCCGGCGTTAATCTGAAAGAGCAGGCAACCATAGCCTTTGGCTGGCCTGACGAATGGGAGCAGCAGTTTAAAAAAGCACAAAAGGATTTTCCTGAAGTTAAATACCATTATTGATAAACAGAATTTACTACTAAATAAAAAAATGAAAAAAATCTTAGTTATTGCCGCGTTATTGCCGGTTATGGCATCGGCACAAAGCGCTAAATTTACTGTTACCGGTAAAATAGGCAACCTGAACAAGCCAGCCAAAGTTTACTTTGACTATATGGATAGCAATGGTGCCGGGCACGAGGACTCAGCCGCGGTGATTGATGGCAACTTTAAATTTACAGGTACACTTACAGGCATCGGCAACACCCGTATGTCACTTGATCATACCGGCGAAGGTAAACCGCACTCTATATACGCACCTGGTGCTGATGTTATTTATTTTTATTTTGGCAAGGAGAACATTGTTATCAGCTCAAAAGACTCATTAAGCAATGCCAAGTTCAGCGGCTCAAAGGTTTATGATGAGTTTCAGGCCTACAACAAAGTAATTGGCGGCACCATTATGGATCTGACAAAGGCGGCCAACAATGCCTTTTCAAAGGCAACCCCTGAGCAGCAAAAGGACAGTATATTTATGGCAGGGCTTAATGCCAGCTTCCGGAAGAATATTGATGCCCGTTCAGAAAAACAATATCAATTCGCCAAGAGCAATCCTAAATCCTACTTCGCGCTGGTTGGCTTATCAGAATCGGCCGGCAGTAGCGTAAACGTTAAAAAGATACAACCGGTATTCGCCTCCCTTGATCCAAAACTTAAACAACTGGATATGGGTAAAGAATTGCAGCAACGCATTGAAGCGGCGGGCTTAACCTCCATTGGTTCAGTAGCTCCGGCCTTTACACAAAATGATGTTAACGGTAAGCCGGTTTCATTAGCTGATTATAAAGGCAAGGTAGTATTGGTAGAGTTTTGGGCAAGCTGGTGTGTACCCTGCCGTGCGGAAAACCCTAACCTGGTAGAGCAATATAAAACGTATAAGGGTAAAGGGTTTGAAATACTATCAGTATCATTAGATAACAATAAAGCTGCCTGGCTTGCCGCTATTGAAAAAGACGGATTGCCATGGACACAGGTATCTGACCTGAAAGGCTGGAATAATGCTGTTGGCCGCTTATACGGTGTAAGGGCTGTGCCGCAAAGCTTTTTGGTTGACCGTGATGGCAAAGTGATAGGCAATACCTTGCGCGGCGAAACGCTTAATAAAAAGCTGGCCGAGTTAATGAACTAAGCACCAATTACAATACACTATACTTGCACCACCTTAAATGGTTAAACCATTTGGGTGGTGTTTTTTACTTATGAAGAAGATATTAATTGCCTGTTATATCATATTATTCACATCAACAGCATGGGCACAAAAGGTTGATGTAAAAAAGCTGGAATCAACCCTGCAAAAAGCTATCAGCAGCGCATACCTGCCCAGTGTACGTATGTGGGGTTATGACACCGCCGCACGCCAGCGAATGAGCGCGCAGTTTAGCGGCGTAGTAGTTACTGGCGATGGTTATATATTAACAGCCGCGCACGTAACCATACCAGGCAAAACATACAAGGTAATGTTTGCTGATGGCAAAGAAGCCATAGCTACCGCGCTTGGTAAAATTGAAATGGCTGCTGACCGTGCCATCCCGGATGTGGCATTGATGAAGATAATTACCCCGGGCAAGTGGCCATTCGCGCCTATGGCTACATCATCTGCCATAAAAGTTAACGAGCCATGCCTTAGCATAGCTTATCCAGAAACCCTGAACCAGTCTAAGCCTTCCGTACGTTTTGGACGGATAGCGGTTGTTAAAAACGACCGTGGCTTTATCCAGTCAACCTGTAAAATGGAACCAGGCGATTCCGGCGGGCCATTGTTTGATTATCTGGGCCGGGTTATCGGCATACATAGTGCCATAAATACCGACGAGGATAGCAATTTTGAAATCCCGGTTGACCTGTACCAAAAATACTGGCCGGCATTACAAAAGCAAGAGGTTTATACCGCATTACCCGCTGACAGCCAGTCTGTAAAATCAGACAATATAAAAGAGATATTAACCATACCAGGATTGGCGAATATGCCGGTTACAGCGGTTAGCCTTTTTAAAAAACTGAAACTTGATGGCACATTAGTAGAAATTGTAAGCACTGTTGATACGCCAAATACAAAGATATATGGAACTCTTTTAAACGTTAACGGCAATGCCACTTATATCGTTAGCAAAAGCTCGATGGTGGGCAATACCCCTACGTTAATTACTAATGGTAATAAAAGTGTTGCCGCGAAAATTATTGCAAGAGACAGGCCGAATGATCTTGTTTTATTACAGATAGCAGCACCCGCTTCAAAAGGCGTTAATCTATCCATTACCGCAAATAATGCCCCTGTAATGGGTCGCTTATTGATTACTCCATTACAAAACCAGCAAGGCATTGTAAGCATAACAGGCAGCGAAAATTTTAAATTAACACGCTTTTGGAGCCTGGGTTACCTGGGTGCGGCAATTGGCTACAGCGGAGAGCCGCCGGTACTTACTTACGTACAGCCCAACTCCCCTGCCGCTAAGAGCGACCTGCAGGTTGACGATCAGGTAATAAAGATCAACGATACTGAGCTTAAAAGAAATGAAGATTTTGGCCCGGTAATGCAGCAATACTGGCCGGGCGATACGTTGTCGTTTAAAATTATCCGCAATGGTACGCAATACACCAAAAGCGTGGTTTTAGGAAAAAAGCAATCCGGCGCGGCTAAACACCCGGCTGATATGTTTAAAGGCGGTAAAAGCAGCCGGAGAGATGGTTTTGATAATGTATTTACGCATGATGCAGCGTTATTGCCGGAGCAGTGCGGCAGCCCGGTTTTTGATATTGAGGGCAATTTTGCAGGTATTAATATAGCACGTTTCAGCCGTACTTCTACCCTTGTAATGCCTGTTGATATCATCAGTGAATTTGTATCAAAATACATATCCAATAAATAATATTAAGAGACTCTCTTAAACGAACAAAGTCCCGGCTGACCGGGACTTTGTTCGTTTTTAAAGCTTTATTGTAACTTAAATAAAATATAATTATTTAAGTTCAAACACCTGCTGGTCGCCTTCAAGTCCGTTAGCAGATGCCTTTAGGGTTGCTTTACCGGCTTGCTTACCTGCTTGAAGTATAACCTGGCAATGCCCGTTAAATAGCTTACGCTTCCAGTTGCCGTCCATTATCTTGTCTCCCTCGTGGCTGCTTGGGTCGCCGTTACCTACACCTATAATGGCTAAATTATCACTATTATTAAAGCTGATCTCGTTCATGGCATCAGGCACTTCAAGGCCTTTTTTATCCACTACGGATACATTAACCACAACCGCGTCCCTGCCATCAGCCAACAATATTTTTTTTGATGGCGTAAGCTTAATTTTATAGGCGGTGCCTGTTGTTTTAACTTCGCTTACCAGCTTTTTTTCGTTACGATAGCCGATGGCCTTTAAGGTTCCGGGGCGGTAAGCTACATTCCATTGCAAATGCCCATTGCGTGGCATATCTTTTTTACCTAAGCTCTTTCCATTTAAAAAAAGTTCAACATTGTCGGCATTAGCGTTTACCCATACATCAATGTTCTTGCCTTCCATACCTTTCCAGTTCCAATGCGGCGACACGTGCAGCACATCAGCATCGCTCCACCATGATTGGTAGTAATAGTAAATATTTTTAGGAAAGCCGCACACATCCATCATCCCAAAATGCGAGCTGATGTTTGGCCATTTGTAAGGGGTTGGCTCGCCACGGTAATCAAAACCTGTCCATATAAATCCACCCAGCCAGTAATCATTCACCGCGGCAAGCGGCCACCATTGCTCGGCACGGCTGGCCCACCACGGGGCGGTAATATCCTGATCGGGCAGGTAAGCCCTAACTGTATCCTTAACATAAATTCCGCGTGTAGTTACGGTGCTGCCCATCTCTGTACCAATAATGGGCTGCTGCGGATGATCCCGGTGATAGTCTGCCACGGCAAACTGCCGGTAATTAAAACCACGAACCGGTATTACCTCATTTACGCCGGTAAATACATTAGCCAGATCGGCCGCATACGTGCTTGTACGTGTTGGGTCGAGTTGTTTTTGTTTGGCAAGCAGCGTTTGCGCGATGCGCCTACCAAATCCGTTGGTTTGCGCATAACCTTCTTCATTACCAATCGACCACAGGAAAACACTCGGATGGTTACGGTCACGCTTAATGAGCCGCTCAAACTGATCCATATATTCCGGGCTGCTGTTAAGCAGGCGTTGCTCGTCAAGCACCAGCATACCCAGGCTATCACAGGCCTCTAACAATTCAGGCGTTGGCGCATGGTGGCTGGCGCGGTAAGCGTTTGATCCCATTTGTTTAAGCAAACCTACACGGTAGTATTGCAGGTAATCGGGCAGTGCGCTACCCACTCCTGCATGATCCTGATGATTGTTAGTGCCTTTTATTTTAATGTGCTTACCATTGAGGTAAACACCATCAGCTTTAATGTCAACAGTACGCACACCAAAGCGGATATCGCGCTTATCAACAACGGCGCTTCCTTGTTTTAGCACAGGCTCAATATGATAAAGGTATGGCTCCTCTAACGACCAAAGCATGGCCTTATTTAAAACAACCTGTTGTTTAATCAGCGTTGATGAATGGTTAGCTACAGTTACCTGTTGCTCCTCGGTTTTAGCCACAACTTTACCCGAACGGTCTTTTACTACCGCGTAAAAAACCGTGTTAGCAGGTTGTAAGCCATCATTGTTTACATTTGCTTCAATGTTAATAGCGGCCTTACTATCAGGCTGTACATGAGTATAAACAAACACGTCGTCAGCAATATGCATATTATCGTAGGTGTTAAGCCAAACATTACGGTAAATGCCGGCACCCTCATAAAACCATCCTTCTGATTGGGTGGCATCGGCTCTTACAACCAGTACGTTTTCTTTTTTAAAGTTGATATAATCTGTCACATCAACCGTAAAGCCTACGTAGCCACTTTGATTAGCTGCGATGTAAAAACCGTTAAGCCACAATTTCGCATCTCTGAAAATGCCATCAAATGTTATGCTGAAACGCTTGCCCGAATCGCTCGCGACAATGCTAAACTTTTTACGGTACCAGCCGATACTGTTTTCAGGGAATAAACCACCGAGGGCTTTGTAGCCATGATCTTTCAGGTCATCGTTATCCTTGAAAGCAAAGGGCAGTTCTACTGCCCAATCATGTGGTATTTGTACGGTTCGCCAGGCCGCATCATTAAAATCAACAGCTATAGCTGTTTTTTCAGCCTTACCTGTTTTCGCGTAAATGTTGGCTATGCCATAATTAAAATCCTTTTCGGCGTTAGCCGCATGGCCAATATGGAATTTCCAGTCATCGTTCAATAACTCACGCTTGCGCGGTTGCTGGGCAAACACCTGCGATGAGTAGAAAAGTATGATAAGGCAGATAATGCCGCGGTGCAAATGGTTCATTAATTTTAACATTATTTAGTTTCAAGGCTGATGCTTTCAATAGTCACTGTACTTTCTTTGGATGCATCGCCGGTAAGTAAAAGCTGTACTCTTTCTATGTTTTTTAAGGACATGCCCGCATTTTTTCCTGACGAAAACCCGAGCGCCTGGAAACCCGGATATGGCCGCGGTAACAATATCATCGAATCAGGCTTGAAAGCACTAAGCGGCATCGTAGCCTTGCCATCTGATAAATTAAACGTGGCACTCCACGAGTTGGCATCAGCATCAATCAGTACCAGTTTGGCGGCAAGGTTTCCTCCGGCTGTTACGGTGACATTTTTGCAGGCATCAAGTACCGCGCTATGGGCTATTAACTTATTTTTAATGTAAAGTTCCAGCCCACCCATCCGGTTATTTGTAGTTGGCTGATGGTTTAAACTGATGGCTAACCGGCCAGCCTGGTTAGTAACATATTCGTAGCTGTCGGTTTTCCATTCGGGCGAGTAAATGATTACATTATCCCTGTCATCGGCAGCGTTGTAAAGTTCAACCGGACTTTGCGGAGCCGCAATTAAGGTTTGATAATGATCCTGTGTAACATTATCCCAGCCAAACGGATCACCCTTGTGATTGCCTGGAAAGGCTATTTGTTTCTCACTTGGTTTGGCTATCACAATGCGATAATTCAACAGACCCGGTTTCAATAGTTCTGCCGGGACAGTGGCCTGATAAGTGTAAGCGCTTATAGCTTCCATTTTTAACGTGAGGTAAGCCCCTGTTAACCGGTTAAGCAATACAGATACACTATCCCCCTCGCCAAGCCCTGCTATGGTTGCCGTTATGGTAAAAGGCGTGTTAGCGGCAACACTTTTATAAGGCTGATGATTTACTTCTATTTTCAAACTATCATCCTGCGGAGCCACAAATTCAGCAATCTTAATGTTTCCGTTAACCAGCTCGTTGGCTTTATTGTAAGGCTTTGCAGATGCCGCGATACGATAGGTACCCGGCTTAATGATAAAGGAGCCTGCTGTAACTTTAGGTGTGTATTGATTACCTGCATTAAGCGGTGTAATGGTAAGTCCGTTATTTAAGCCAGGAAGATTCACGGTCATCTGCCTTTCGTTGCTAAAAATGCGCGTAACGTGTTTGGCCAATGATGCTTTAGCGAACGGATCGCTTACCATAACCGCGTCGGGCATTACCTCAAGCCGCCAACTGCCGTCGGCCAGTTTATCTAAAAAGTAGGCACCGCTTCCGTTATAGCTAACAATCGGCGACGAGCCTACCCCTGCTATATGCTGTAAAGCGGCCGGCTTAACCGGCTTTGTGCCGGTGGAGTTTGAATAATAAAACTCATTAGCACTGTTCATTTCGCTAAGCTGCTGTTTATAGCTTAACCTGAATGGCCCAAATATGGTATCAGCCGGAAAAGTGCCGTACGATTTAAATACCGGCACCGTTTTGAACACCTTGCCCGCGATCAATAAACTGATGGCTTTTGAGGGTGTGTAAGCCAGGTTCAGATAGTGCGTTTGATATTCTGTATTAGCGAACGCGTTGCCCAGCGGATCATAAGCGAACTGGGTAGCCCATTGAAAGCCTGCTCTCTTGAAGCTGCGTGCCATAGCCGGGTACATATATGGCTGCATTACATCGCCCGCGTCAAACTCATAAACCATACGGGCTTTGTTTTTAAACTCAGGGATGGTATCAAAAGGGATAACATAATGATCAACCTGCGGCAGTAAATTCCCTTTATGCTGATGCCCGGCAACTAAGCCCGTAGGGTACCATTGAAAGCTAAACCCATCAGCAACGGACTTAGCTACCGCGTCGGCATACCAGGGAGATTCGCTGATGTTGTAAAATACCGGCTTGTTCCATCCTGTGCTTTTTATAGCAGCAGCCATACGGTTTACATATTCGGTTGTGCGTGCTTTAGGGCCGCTATGGTGCGGCTCATTGTTAACCTCGGTAGCTACAACAAAAGCATCATTTACATAGGTTTTACCGGTGTAAGGGTTTACATGACTAAAAAATTGCTTCAGATAACGCTCCTGGGCAATGTAGGCCTTTTCCTGCACAAGTGCCCCGTCTTTTCCATAAACATCGCTAAAGCTGCCGGTGCGTTCATCCCGCTCCGGATAACCATTACCCCAAAAAGCTATCGGGGTAATGATAATGCGTATGCCCCGCTCCTCTAACCTGGCCAGCAAATAATCAAACAAGCGCAGATGCTCATTTTGTTTCAGGTTACCCAATGAATCGCTGATCTCGGTATCCCATACATGCACACGGAAAGCGTTAACACCAAGCCGCGCCAAGTGATATACATCTCTATCAATAGCCTGCTCTATATTAATACCCTGCGCCTGGTGCGAACGGTAACCATAGGCAAAAGGCAAGGTGTAATTTACACCGAAGTATGCCGCCTCTTTTTTATTCTTACTATAACGGATAATACCTTTCGCGTCAATATATATTTCATTGGCTGATTTTGTGGTGGCCTTGCGTTGGGCAAAGCCGGGCAAAACCACCAGCAGCATCAGGCTGATAAACAGGTCTATTCTCATCAATTAGTACTTTTCTATTAAAAATGCATCTAAAGCTATAGTCGGTTTTCCTTCAGTATCGAACGCGCCTAACCTATAGTTTTGCCAGTCGTTATAGGCTTGTGGTTCCCAATAGAATACACCCAACCCTTTTTTGCCATCCACACTATTGGTTTTTAAAATAATGTCGGTTAAAAACGCCTTCGAGGCAGCGGCATCTGTAGCCGGCATGCCAACCTCGCACAGCATAACTTCGCTGCCGTAACGGGCAACCATATCGTTCATGTTGGCAAGGCACTGCTTGTTCAGGTTTTGCCAGGTTGATGCCGTTGGATAAAGCGACATACCGATCACATCCCATTTGGCACCATTAGCTTTAAGGCCGTCAAACATCCAGCGGTATAAATCATTATCGTACCCGTTTGACAGGTGGACGATAACTTTACTGCTACTGCTGACGGATTTTACCGCATCGTACCCGGCGGTTACCAGTTCGGCAAAATTCTTCATACTTACTGATGCCTTACCATCATTCCATAGCATACCATCATTAGTTTCGTTGCCTACCTGTACCCATTCGGGAGTAATGCCTTTATCTTTCAGCGCATTCATTACGGCAACGGTATATGTGCCAACGGTGGTTTTAAGCGCTGCAAAACTCAGGTTAGCCCAGGCGGCAGGTTTGTTTTGGTTACCCGGATCAGCCCAGATATCGCTGTAGTGCAGATCGAGCATAACGCGGTAACCCGCGTTTTTAGCACGTACTGCTTTTTCGACCATATCAGCCGTGTTGTTATAGCCGTTCGTTGGATTTACCCAGGCACGTAAACGGATCGAGTTCATGCCTTTGCCTTTCAGGATGGTAAACAGATCCTGAGCGGCACCGGCGTTATTATAGAACTTGATACCGTCATCTTCCATTTCACTTACCCAGCTCACATCAGCACCTTTGGCAAAACCCGCGTTTATCGGCTCATCCGGAAACTGCGGCGCGCTTATATCCTTGGTACAACCCGCCAGTAAACCGGCACATATTAGGGCGGTCAGTATATAATTCTTTTTCATCTCGATTTTATAGTTTGGTGATAGAATAGGTATAGTTACCGGCTATGCTGAGGTTTAAAACAACGGTATACCTACCCGCTGAAGTAATCGGAATATCTTCGCCGTTTAATTTAAGGAAACCATTTGCAGGCTTGTTATCGCCGTAATTAATAGTCCAGTTTCCGTTAGCCCTGAATTTTAATTTACCTACCGCTAAATTCGCTGTTACCGTCCACTCCTTAGTTGTCGCGTTAAAGCTCATGTTGGTATCGTTATCCCATCCGCCCGGCGTAGCATCACCCACAATACCGAAGGTAGTTTTCTGCGCTTCCCAGGTATTATCTTTGGTATTGGCTTTTAACAGGTAATACCCTGTTGAAGGTACAAAAAGATTACCGTTCGCTCCGGCTGCAAAGGTACCACCTGCATAGCTATCGGTATTGGTGCTGCTTGCCCAGCCGTATGTAGTTGTCCAGTTTACATCGGTTGTAAATTTAAATATCAGGTTAGCGGCATCAGCAAAATTCACATAGCCTTCGTACTCTTTATTATCCAACACAGAGGCAACCTTTTCGGCAGTCGCAGGCGACCAGCCCTGGTAAGCAGCAGGTACATACAACGATGGATAATTTACAATAACCGCGTAAGGCGTAGCATTAACTTCGATCACGTTTGAGAACAGCGTATCTACATTGGTGCGCAGTTCTGATTTTACCCTTACTTCCAGCTCGGCACTTGCGCCCGGCGTAAAACCCATCAGCACAAGCGAATTATTAAGATCGCCAACGGTAAATTTTTGCTCGAGCGCCGCGGTGCCATCAAGCGCGTACTCGCGGGCAGCGGCAAACTTGTTGCCTTTTTTGTCTATCTGCAAAGTGTATTGCACAGCGGCGTTGTAGCCATAATCCGCCTTGTTCCAGGTAAAGGTTACGGCGTTATCATTAGCCGTTTCGCTGCTTAATTGCACATCGATAGTACTGGCTTTAAGGGTCGGCGCGGTACCCCCGGCTGCCGACCTTACTGTCACCGTATCCTTTTTGCAGGCCTGCAGTACCAGCACGGCCATCGCTATAAATAAGCTCTTGATTATATAGGTTCTCATTTAATTAAGGTTTAATAGCCTTGGTTTTGCACAAGGTTAGGGTTAGCATTTACATCAGATGAAGGTAGTGGAAAAAGTGCACGGAACGCCTCAACCGCGCGGCCGTTGCGTGCGCCGCCCTTCCATGGCCACAGGTAGCTGCTGCCGGTAAACCTGCCGTAACGGATCAGGTCACTCCTGCGGAAACCCTCCCAGTAAAGCTCGCGGGCACGCTCATTAAGCACATCGTTAAGTGTGTAGCTGCTTATATTACCGCTGTTGTTACCGTAGGCACGCTGGCGAAGCAAATTGATATAGCCGATTGCCGTAGCCTCCGAGCCGGAGCCGCCGCGTTTAACCGCTTCGGCATATACCAGGTACATTTCGGCAAGGCGAAACAACGGAAAATCGGTAGAAGTATATACACCATTGGGCGATGCCGGCGTAGCACCGGTTGACGTAATGTTACTAAACTTAGCTACCGCTAAACCATCAGTAAATACTGTAATGTCATCCATTTCGATTTTATTACCCGCAAACATGGCGCGCCTGTCGGTATTACCGCTGTAGTCGCCAAAGGTTTCGGGCAGGTTACGCGTACTGCGCATACCGCTCCAGCCGCCATTGGGTACACCAAAAGAGGCGGGGCCCATCGCGCCGCTCACAGCGGCATTGATCAGGTAAGTGGTACCGCCATAGGTTTGTGAGTTTACGCCATCATAGTTAATAGCGAAAATGGTTTCGGTATTATTAAGGTTATTATTACCCAAAAACAAACTACGGTATGAAGCATTAAGTGAATAAGCAGAGTTAATTACCCTCTCCGCGTAAGTTATCGCATCGTTATACTTATTGTTACCTGATCCAAGGTATACTTCGGCATTCAGGTAGATCCGGGCAAGCAGCGCCTGGGCGGCAGCCTGATCCACACGTCCATACTCGTTTTGTTTAGCCGCCACCAATTCCGGTTCAATCGCTTTTAATTCGCTTTCGATATAATTGAACAGGTTGGCGCGGGTAGTTTGGGGCGGGGTGAACTTACCAATCGGGTCATTCTCGGTTACAAACGGCGGATTGCCAAACAGATCCATCAGTACCCAATACTCAAACGCACGCAAAAAACGCGCTTCGGCACGGTAGCGGCGAATATTATCAGCTTCGGTGCCGCTGATATTGCGCGAGGCGATCTTTTCGTCGGTTGATTCACGGATAAACTCGTTACACGCTGTGATATGATACAAACAACGGCTGTATAATCCGCGGATCATTACGTTGGTTGATGTCCAGTTCATTACATGGAAATCCTGCAATCCCGGGTCGTTCCATACAATGGCGGCTTCATCGGTAGTAAGCTCCTGCAGGTTCCAGAACAATCGTAAAAAGTCCGACGTGCCCTGGTCAATACCGGCTATATCTCCTTCACCGGCATCGGGGCCGCCGTTACCGGTAAGCGCGAATGCTCCGTAAATTTTCGCAAGCGATTGCTTGTAGCCTTCAGGCGTGCTGTACACCTTATCGGCAGTGAGTGCGTTTGTGGGCACCCGGTCCAGATCCTTATGGCAACTGCTTATTATTGCTGCCAGCATCAATAAACCTGTAATATATTTAAATGCTTTCATGTTCGTAATTAAAAATCAAGGTTAACACCTAAAACGAATGTGCGCGGGCGCGGATAAAAGTTATTATCGATACCGTTAGCAATTTCCGGGTCGAGGCCGGTGTAATTGGTTATTACAAAAACGTTCTGGCAATTGGCATTAATACGTAAACCTACCTTATCACCAAATATTTTACCGGCATTGTAGCCTAACCCCAGGTTATCCATCCGCAGGAATGAGGCATTCTCCAGATAGTAATCGCTCAGGTACTGGTTATTATCAAAACCCGATTTGAATATCTCGGTACTGGCATTACCCAAATAACCGGCAGGGTTAAGTATACCACGTGTTACACCAACATTAGCTTTAGTGTTGTTGTAAACATAGTTGCCCAGGTTTGAGCGCAGCACGGTTGAAAGTGACCATTTTTTATAATTAAGCTGCGTGCTGAAGCCGAGTATGAAATTCGGCATGGCTGCTTTTACACGGTACAAATCCTTTTCGTTAATGATGTTATCTCCGTTAAGATCCTCATAAATACCTTCCTTTGGTTTGCCGCTGGCATCATAAACCTGGCGGTACAGGTAAAACGTTTGCGGCCTGTAACCAACCGAGTTGATCTGCACGGTATTTCCTGTTCCACCTGAAATGCCGCCTACCTGGTCGCCCGGATAGGTTGGATTGTTAACCGCGGTAAGGTTGGTGATACGGGTATTATTATAGGTAAAGTTGAAACCCATATCCCAACTAAACACCTTATTTTTTATAGGTGATGCATTGATGCTGAACTCAACACCCTTGTTTTCGATATTACCCACGTTGGTGGTAATAAAGTTGCTGAAGTTTGAACCAAGCGGAGACGGGATCCTATTCAAAAGATCTTTGGTTTTTTTGAAATACACATCAACCGCGCCACTGATACGCCCGTTCAGGAAACCGAAATCAACACCGGCGTTATAGGTTGCGGTTTGCTCCCATTTTAACGATCTGTCATAAGCGGCCGGGGCGTACATGTTGTAAAATGTATCACCTAACTGATATTTGGCCGATGCAACACTAAGCGCGTAAGTTGGCAGGTATGAATAAAACGGAATGCCATCCTGCTGGCCGGTGATACCGTAGCTCAGGCGTAACTTCAGATCGCTTAACGTATTTGACTCTTTCAGGAACGACTCCTGGTTGATGCGCCAGGTTAATGCCACCGATGGGAAAACACCCCAGCGATTTTCGGGCGCGAATTTAGATGATCCGTCTGTACGTACCGATGCCGCTAAAATATACTTATCGGCAAGGGTATAAATTAAACGGCCGTAGTATGATATCAATGTATTCTGAGGCTTATCAAACGGAAACAATGGCTGCGAACCGGCAACAACCTGCCCATTTGCATTTAAACTTGGATAGTAGTATATCTTAGTTAAAAAATCGTAGTAACCATAACCGGCCGTAGCGTTGATATTACTGTTGATGGATTTCAGATCCTTGGTATAGTTCAGGTAAAACTCCGCCACCTTATTGGTTACATCCTGCTGGTAACGATTATCAACACCCCCTACGGCAAAACTTTGAGCCGCAATGGCAGGCACATTGGTTGTTCCCTTACCGTTTGATATATCGTAACCGAGGTTCAGGTTAGCGTGCAATTCAGGTAAAAAATGCATACTATAATCAAACTGGGCATTGCCATAGCTCCTTTTCACCTGGCTTTTACCCGTATTTTGCGCCAGTAACGCTACCGGGTTGCGAGGCGCGTTGGGGTTTGGAATGGCGTTGCCCACATTATCAACATTAGTCCACTCAAAGTAGTTACCAAACGTATTTTTAGTATATACCGGTTGGGTGGGATCAAAAAACACCGCCGAACCAATTGCGCCCTGGTTAGCAAAGCGGGTATCGGTTAGCGCGCCTTTAAGGTTAACATCAACCTTTAAATGGTTATCCAAAAACTTAGGGTTAAGTGTTATGGCACCGGTTGTACGCTGCAAATTATCAGTAACCAATATACCTACTTGTTTAAGATAACCTGCAGACACGCGGTAAGGAATATTTTTGTATGAACCTGCTACACTGATATTGTTATCAGTACCCAATGAGGTTTGGTAAATTTCGTCCTGCCAGTTAGTATTGGCCTTGCCCAGCAACGCTTTCTGATCGGCATTGCCTTTCTCATTTACGTAAGCCCTGAACTGGTCGGCAGTGAGTACATCAACCTTTTTACCAACTTTATAAGCGGATAGCTGCGAGCTGAAATTGACTTTAGGTGCACCCGATGCACCTTTTTTGGTGGTGATCAGGATAACACCGTTTGACGCACGCGAACCATAAATAGCCGTTGCCGATGCATCTTTCAGCACCGTGAATGATTCAATATCATTCGGGTTGATCAGGCTTAGTGGGTTTGAAGCGCCGGATATAGCATTATTACTCAACGGCACCCCGTCAATAACAATCAGCGGATCATTACTCGCGGTAAGTGAAGCACCGCCCCTTATGCGGATTGTGCTACCCGCGCCTGGCGCGCCGCCATTTGGTGTTATGGTAACACCCGGTACCTTGCCTGCAATTAACTGCTCGGGCGTGGTAATGCTACCTTTCTGAAAATCCTTTGAAGTAACGGTAGAAATAGCACCTGTTACACTCTTTTTTTGCTGGCTGCCGTAACCTATGATTACCACCTCGTTTAAAGCTGAGGCAGCGGCGGGTTTCAGGTTAAGGGTTACGCCTTCGCTACCGGCGTTAAAGCTTTGCGATAGTTGCTGGTAACCTAAAAAGGTAACGGTAACGGTGGTAGCACCGGCGGGCAAACCTGTAAGTTTAAACTTACCGTTTACATCAGTAGCTGTTGAGCGTGTGCCGGCCGTAACAGAAGCGCCCGGCAGCGGCTGGCCTTTTTCATCAAGCACCTGCCCGCTAATACTGCCGGTTTGCGCAAACGCAAAATTTACGGCCATAGCAAACAAGAGCAACAGAGTTGTTCGTAAATAAAAATTTCTCATTTAATAATGGTTTATTGGTAACGCGACGTTTATAATCGGGTTACAATAATAGGTTATAGCAGGCTTTAAGCGTTTGTTCAATTCATCATATTAGTTGTTCAATTCAACATATTTTATGCTAAAACAGCGCAATAAGCTATTATTTTAAAATTCTCACACATCACTCCCGCCTATGCGCTATTTATATTAAGATAATGTTACTTACTTTAGGCCCGTTATAAATCCATGCCATTATTCGTATCAAAAAAATTGCTGATTAATACTGCACGCTGCGCTTATGTGTGGGTGGCTTTTACTATAGCCGTTGGTACGGCTAACGCGCAGGATATGGCCTTTAACCACATCGGCAATAACGAAGGGTTATCAAATAGTACCATCCAGGCTATTACCCAGGATCACCGTGGATTTATTTGGATAGGCACACGCGACGGGCTTAATTTATATGATGGGCGACAGATCTCGGTTTTCAGGAACATACCCGGCAGGCTGAACTCTATAAGCGATAATTATATTACCTGCCTGTATACCGACCGTGCTAACAACCTATGGGTTGGTACCAGCAACGGGCTAAACAGGTATAATGCACCAACACGAACCTTTACCAACTATACAAGCCGAAGCCAGTCGGCCATCGCGTTACACGGCAATCAGGTTAATTGTATTTTTGAGGATGCACAGTCGCGTATTTGGGTAGGAACCAACATCGGGCTCAACCTGATGAATACTACCGATGGTACTTTTAAGCTGGTTTACGCGGCAAGCGCGGTTAACAGCATTTATCAGGATAAAAGCAAAAATATTTGGTTAGGTACAGACAAGGGGCTTGACACCTACCCCACCCAAAACACCCCGCTTTTTAAAACCCCCATAAGCCAGATACAGCAGGATGATGCAGGAAACCTGTGGCTCGCTACAAAAAGTAAGGGACTGATAAGTTATAACCCCGGCACACGCTCCACAGTAACTTACCGGCATAACGATGCTGACGCGAAAAGCCTGGGCAGCGACCTGGTATTAGCTTTACTTGCCGACCGCAAAGGCCATATATGGGCAGGCACTATCAACGGCGGACTTAATATTTTCGATCCGGCGAAAAATGGCTTTAAAAAATACACCTACATGGCCGGGTTTAATGATGGCCTGTCGCAACGTACAATCAGCGCCTTATTTCAGGATAAGCAAGGCAATTATTGGATAGGCACACACCGCGGCGGCATTAACATATACTCTCCCATAGCGCGCAAGTTTAATGTATACCGACAGAAGCCCGCAGTCGGTGGTTTAAGTTATAATGATGTAAAGTGCTTTGAGCAAGATCATGACGGCCGGATATGGATAGGCACGGATGGCGGCGGGTTAAACCTGTTCGATAAAAAACGTAATAATTTTACCGTATACCAAAACCGGGTAAACGATAAAGCCAGCCTGGGATCTGACGCGGTGCTTGACCTGACCGAAGACGACCAAAAGCGCCTCTGGATCGCTACCTGGGGCGGCGGATTAAACTTATTAAATAATACCGCGGGCAGCTTTACCCGGTTTGTAAATATTCCGGGTGATAGTACATCCTTGTCGTCAAACTATGTGCAAAACGTATTTCAGGATAGAAAAGGCACGTTGTGGGTAGGCACCTATTTTGGCGGCCTTAACCGTTTTGATGCCGGCACGAAAAAATTCAGCCGTATTATTAAAGGCAGCGGTTCGGCATTCAGAGGAAACAATGTGGTGGCTATTAATGAGGATGCGGATGATAATTTATGGATCGGCACTGATGATGGTGGGCTTAACCGTTATAACCGGCGTAACAACAGCTTTAAGCATTATTTTACCGCTGAAGCCAGGATGCCGGATATACGGGTGATTTTTACCGACAGCCGCAAAAATTTGTGGGTTGGCCATGCCGGGCTTTATCAATACAACAAAAAAGCGGACACATTTGCCCTCGTCACTAAAAAGGCGGGGCTCGACCACCTGTTCATCAAGGGCATTACTGAAGACAGGCAAGGCCGCCTTTGGATATCCACCTCGAACGGATTGATCCGTTATAATCCTGTTAACAGCCAAGTAAAAACTTACAATACGGCAGACGGGTTGCAGGCGATGGAATTTGAGGTAAACGCCTTTATGAAAACCCGCGATGGCGAGATGTATTTTGGCGGCATTAACGGCTTTAACACATTTTATCCCGATGAGATAAAGGCTAACCCTTACAAACCGCCTGTGTATATAACCGGGTTTCAAATTTTTAACAAGGATGTAGCTATAGGCGCAGCCGGTGCCCCGCTAAAGTCAGATATCAGTATAACAAAAAAGGTGGTGCTCAATTATCAGCAATCCAGCATCTCTTTCACCTTTGCGGCACTTAATTATATAGCTCCGCAAAATAACCGTTACGCCTACCAACTTTCAGGTTTTGACAAAACCTACGTTTACACCCCAAACAACAAAGCGGTATATACCAACCTCGACCCGGGAGAATACACCTTTACCGTTAAGGCTGCCAATAATGATGGTTTATGGAATAACAAAGGCGCAAGCGTAATTATTGTTATTACCCCCCCATGGTGGCAAACCTGGTGGTTTAAAATATTAGCGGCACTATGTGCCGTTGGCGCTGTATATGCTTATGTAGTATATCGGCATAACCGGCAACTCAAGGTGCTTGAAGAGGAGAAAAAAGAAGAAATACATCAAACCCAGTTGCAGTTTTTTACCAATATATCTCACGAGTTTCGTACCCCGCTAAGCCTGATACTGGGGCCTTTGGAAAGGATCATGACAGGAAGCACTGCGCAGCAGCCTGATGAGGTAGAACATGCACACCATACCATTTACCGCAATGCCAAACGCCTGATGCACCTGGTTAGCGAACTGATGGATTTTAGAAAAGCCGAAGCCGGAGCCTTAAAACTTAAAGTAGCACAGGGCAATATCAACCTATTTTTAGATGAGATGGCCGGTGAGTTTTCGGCATGGGCACAACAAAAAGGTATTACTTTTAAAGTGGAAGCTGCCGCCAGTGATCAACTGGTGTTTTTTGACCGGCAGGTACTCGAAAAAATATTGCTTAACCTGATTAATAACGCGCTGAAATATACCCACGCCGGGGGCGAGGTGGTTGTCAGCCTGTATTTTGACAAGTCTGCTTTCACCCCCCGCTACGCTTATGAACTGAATATTGAAAGTGATTTTACAGGTGACAGGTATATGTTTATTGTAGTATCAGACACAGGTATAGGTATTACGGCCGAATCAATGCCTAATTTGTTTCAGCGCTTTTACCGCATTACATCATCTCACCTGGGCTCCGGCATTGGGTTAGCTTTTGTAAAAACGCTTACGCTGTTGCACAAGGGCTACATCAAGGTTTACAGCGAACGCAATAAAGGGACTGATATATTGGTAGCCCTGCCTGTTTCGCCGGAAGATTATACAGTAACCGAACGCTGGGATAGCGGCAATAACGAAGCGGCCGATATATTCAGCAACGATAACTATTACCAGTACACCGAAGAAACTATTACAGATTCAGCTACACCCGTACCGGCAAAACAGTTCAACAAAAACATATTGCTGGTTGATGATAATATTGAACTTCGGAATTTCCTAAAGGACTCTTTACAAAACAGCTACAACATTAAGGTAGCCAATAACGGCCAGGAAGGCTTGCAAATGGTTAAAGCCCATCACCCTGATTTAATAATAAGCGATGTGATGATGCCCGTAATGGATGGCATTGAGTTTTGCCGGCAGATCAAACAAGATGAACATCTCCAGCATATCCCGTTTATTATGCTCACTGCCCGCAATGCCCTCGAAGCGCAGTTAGAAGGTGTAGGTTCAGGCGCTGATACCTATCTTCCGAAACCGGTAAGTATCAATTTGCTTACGCTAACTATCAATAATATTTTTAACAGGCAGCAAAGCCTCAAACAACGCTACATGGGCGATTATGAGATTGATGCCAAGGATGCCGCCCGTACCGAAAAGGATAAGCAATTTATTGAAGACCTGATCAGGATCATTGAAGATAAAATTGCCGACCCCATGCTGGATGTACAATATGTGTGCGACAGGCTGAATATGAGTCGTACCAAACTTTACGAACTCATAAAACAGCTTACAGGGCAATCCATTATCGAATTTATACGTACCGTTCGCCTTAACCGTGCCCGCCAGATCATGGCTAACGAGGATGTATCTATTGCTGAGGTGATTCTACGGGTAGGTATACAAACTCAGGCTTACTTTACAAAGGCGTTTAAAAAGGAGTTCGGCAAAACACCATCACAATACTTGAACGAGCTGAGCAAAAAACAATAAAGCGATGATCATCTTTTTATGAATGCTTGGTCCGCCGGCACCGTTCCGAACAATACTTAACCTCGTCCCAAACGGCCTCCCATTTTTTGCGCCAGGTAAACGATTTGTGGCAAACCACACATAGCTTTTGTGGCAGGTGCTGCTTTTTAACGCCCTTCATTTAGTTCAATACCTGAATGCTATACCGATGAAGTAATTATCGCCTGCATCTTTTTGCAGGCCATGGTTTAAGCCCGCGTCAATCTTTAAATCTTTCACTAATTCATATTCCAAAGCGGCATCAACATAGTTGTGCATCAAGTGGTGCTTAACATCATAAGCGTAATACGTTTCGCCCATAATTTCCAGTTTGTCAAACAAAACCTTACTTAATACTAAGGATTGTAATAGCTCGCCATGCCGCCCCGGTTCCTCATCATTACGCAAATAGTCGGCTGCTACCTGAAAGCCGATCTTCCAATCGTTAGGTAATTTAACTGTTGCCGGTATCATTAAACCGGTTTCGTACAACCGGTTATCACTGTACCGGTTGGTGGGAAAAGTTACATAAGGCATCAACGCGATACTGAAATTACCCTGGTAATTACCATACAGAGATTGTTTTAACCGAAGCGTTAAATCACCGAACCCATGGGTACTAACAGACGGCTCCCCTTTTTGAACCAGGGTTTGCACACCATAGCTTTCAAATATAATATGCAAACTGGTGTTGGGCAGTAAACCCAGTTTCAGGTTAGCATGATTAACCAGCCAGGTACGCTGCAATCCTGTTTCTGTTTGTTTACGCTCCAGGTTAACTAGTGATGCTTCATATTGTATATGCCCAGCATCTACCGTATAGGGCGTTTCTGTTACATTCGGCCTGTCGGTTTCCATTTCTTCACGAAGGCTATCTTTAGGTACCGGGTGAAAAAGCGAGTAATGGGAGTTTTGCGCGTAAACGCCAAAAGGTATAATAAGGGCAAAAATTGATGTAAATAATTTTCTCATAGATGTGATTGAGTTGTTGGAATAAAACCTTGCAACATCAGGTTAAGCAAAAGGTTTACATCGGGAGTGTTTTCACATCTGAGAAATACAACTTACACCTCCTTTTGAAAGAATAATTGCCGGCGATATTGACCGGGCGTTAAATCCGTCAGCTTTTTAAATATTTTAAACAAATGCGGGGCGTTACAAAAACCTGTTTTCTCCGCTATCTCTGTAAAAGACAGGCGTGTGGTCATGATAAAGAATTGAGCTCGCTCCACCCTTTTTCTGTTAATATAGGTCGATGGCCGCTCTCCCGTTAGCTGCAAAAAAAGTTTAGAAAAATGATCCGGATGCAGGTTTACCCGAGTGGCCAGTTCAGCGATAGACAGGTCGTTACTTAAATTGAGCTGGATATGTTCAATTACATCCACAATGCGAGATGATTTGACATCGTGATTTTTATGATCAAAATTTTCGGCCGCCAAAAACCGCGAAACCAGTTGCATAATAATCCCCTGGGTTTCCATAAAAGTACTTACATCCTGTTTATTGTTCAGGTTTTCATATTCCTTGTAAAATATAGCCTTCTCATACATTTTAGGGTTATCTGAACGATTGATCTTCCGGTCAGGGTTCAGTTCAAGCAGCCGCTTAAAATTGGATAGATCCCTGTCAGCCGCCTTAACTTTAAGTACTGTTTTATGGTTCTGAAAAAGCGAAGTGCCGTTATTCGTATTTTCAAAAAAATGCAAAAAGTATTGCCTCATGTAGGTTTCGCAACGCAGATCACACAAAGTGAAACTTGGTATTATATACAGGTATCCGGGTTTAAGCTCCCATTTACCCTGGGATGTTACAATAGTACCGCCACCATCATCAATCAAGTACAAACGAAAGTAAGGACTTAGCACATTTTGATAGTTCCATCGCTCACCTAGATGAACGTGATCCACGTTCATCAATGTAAAAGCATAATTCAGCAGCCGCCTGTTCATAATGCCAACAATGTACCATTATTAATAACGGATTTATATAATATAAAGTCGCTTTTAAATAAAAAAAGCATATCAACGCATAATACCTTTGGCATAACCAGTCACTCATCATGGGGGTGGTTATTGTAAAAGCTCTAATAAACTATATTATAAATGAACAGAAGAGATTTGATTAAAAGCACAGCATTGGCTACACTGTCCGTTGTGTTAAAAAACCAATCTGTATTTGCTGCGTCAGCTTTGAGCAGTAACGAATTGAAAGGCCCGTTTAAACCAACATGGGATTCATTGCAGCAATACCAAACGCCTGATTGGTATAAGAACGCGAAATTCGGTATCTGGGCACACTGGAGCGCGCAATGTGAGCCCGAGTATGGCGACTGGTATGCAAGGGGCATGTACCAGGAAGGCAGCGATCAATATAAATATCACGTTGAAAAATATGGGCATCCGTCAAAATTTGGTTTTAAGGATGTAATTAATGAATGGAAAGCCACCAACTGGAACCCCGAAGAGCTTTTGGGCTTATATAAAGAAGCCGGTGCGAAATACTTTGTAGCCCTGGCTAACCATCATGATAACTTTGATAATTACAAGAGTTCTTACCAGCCGTGGAACTCGGTGAATATGGGCCCTAAAAAGGATATTATTGGCGGCTGGGCAAAGGCCGCTAAAAATCAGGGCCTGCATTTTGGCGTAAGCGTACATGCCGCGCATACCTGGCGATGGATGGAAGTTGCTCAAAGGAGCGATAAAAACGGCAGCATGAAAGGTATTCCGTATGATGGAAAGCTTACCAAAGCAAACGGTAATGGCAAGTGGTGGAATGGCTATGACCCGCAGGACTTGTACGCTCAAAATCACCCGCTTAGCGCGAACAGCCTTGACGACGGATCAATACACGGGCAATGGGACTGGGCAAATGGCGCAACGCTGCCTTCAAAAGCCTATTGCGAAAAGTTTTATAACAGAACCGTTGAACTCATTGACAAATACAAGCCAGACCTGATCTATTTTGATGATACCGTTTTACCGCTCTACCCTATAAGTGATGCTGGCCTGCGCATTGCGGCACACATGTATAATAGCAGCATTAAGCGCCATGGTAAGCTGCAAGCGGTTATTAATGGCAAAATACTGAATGAGCAACAGCGTAAATGCATGGTATGGGATATTGAGCGCGGGCAAAGCAATAACATTGAGCCCGAAACATGGCAAACCGATACTTGTTTAGGTAACTGGCATTATGATAAACGCGTATTGGAAAGGCACCAATATAAAACCGCAAAAACGGTTATACATACATTGGTTGACGTAGTGAGTAAAAACGGCAACCTGCTGTTAAGCATCCCGGTTAAAGGTGATGGTAGTATTGATAACGATGAAAGAGAGATATTGGCCGGTATTACCAAGTGGATGAAGGTTAATAGTGAAAGCATTTATGATACAAGGCCTTATGATGTTTTAGGTGAAGGCCCCGCTATGCAGGCAACCGCGGCTTTAAGCGCCCAGGGCTTTAACGAAGGCAAAGGCAAACCCTTTACCGCAGAAGATATCAGGTTTAACAAAAAGGGAAATACGCTGTACGCTACAACAATGGGCATCCCAACCAGCGAAGTGCTTATAAAAACCTTGAAAGGAAAAAAAGTGACATCAGTAAACTTATTGGGTTATAACGATAACCTGAAGTGGACGAACACAGAGAATGGCTTATTGATCAATTTACCGGAGCGTATGCCTACTGATATTGCCTCTGTGTTCAGCATTAATGGCGTTATATAATCTGTTAAAATTATATACATGAAAATACTGACCTGCTTAGAGCCCGGAACTTTGGTTTATGGCGAAGCTCCGATGCCTGCTGTTACTGAAAACCGGGCGATTATAAAAATAAAGCGTATTGGTGTTTGCGGTACCGACCTGCATGCCTACCAGGGTAACCAACCCTATTTTCAATATCCGAGAGTGTTGGGCCATGAGCTTTCGGGAGAATTGGTTGATAATACCTATGCGCCCGGTTTTGAAAACGGAGAAGCCGTTACCTTTTTACCCTACTTTAACTGTGGTAACTGTATTGCCTGCCGTAGGCAATTACCTAATTGCTGCGCGCAATTAAAGGTATTTGGCGTACATATAGACGGAGGAATGGCCGAATATATTTCGGTACCTGCCGATAAGCTGGTGCATGGCTGCGGACTAAGTTTTGATGAATTGGCTATAGTTGAACCGCTCGCTATCAGCGCGCATGCGGTGCAGCGTGCACAAATAGATGCTGGCGAGTTTGTTGTAGTAATGGGTGCCGGCCCTATTGGTTTGGGCATAATGGAATTTGCACAATTAGCCGGAGCGACAGTTATAGCTGTAGATGTGAGTGATACACGGCTTGAGTTTTGTGCTGGCCAGGTTGGCGTTAAACATACTATAAATGCCGGTAAAGAAGATGTGGCGGAACGAGTTAAGGCTATCACTAATGGTGATTACGCTACCGTTGTGTTTGATGCCACCGGCAACCTGAACGCCATAAACAACGGCATAAATTACCTTGCCCATGGCGGGCGCTATGTGTTGGTTGGCTTGCAAAAGAATGACTTCAGCTTTAATCACCCTGAATTTCACAAGCGTGAAACCAGCCTGCTAAGCAGCCGTAATGCTACCCGTCAAGATTTTGAGGCGGTTATTCATGCTATTAAAACCGGCTCCATTTCACCGGGAAAATATATTACACACAGGGTTGCTTTTGATGAAGTGAAAGACAATTTCAATCAGTGGATCAATCCTGCAAATGGGGTAATAAAAGCGATGATCAACGTTGACTGATAAACACGATATTTATTACTCCGTACGGGCTAACTGATAATTATGAACTGTTTTGCCCGTGTTTGATACCACCAATACGCCATGTACATAATCAGCTTCCTCACCCTTGCGGTATTCAATAGCAAAGCCCTGCCTGCATTTGGTAACATAATATAAATAGGCCTTATCAGGCGGTAAAGCCCATAATATTTTGCCGGTATTAACATCAATACGCTGAATACTCGTCGGCGGGTCAGGAGCCGCGGTTGTATTCACCACGATCAGCAGGTTATCATCATCCTGGTAAAGTATCGCCGGGCTAAAGTATTTTCTGCCCGGAGTAAGATCCCGCTTCACTTGCTCACCGGATCCTTTAACATACTTTACCTCAATTAACTGGTTTACTTTATCCTGATTAAAATAATCGCCCAGGTAGCCAAATTCAAAATACTTGTCTCTGGTAAACGCCTGCTTCCATAGCGTATTCACTTCATCTTCCGTTTTGGCGAGTTTTTTAAGGGTCGGAAAATAATTATAACTTTCCCCCTCGTTATTCATCACATTGATCATCGGCTTGCTATAATCAAAATCAAGCTTAGCTATGCCCGAGCTAAGTTGCGGAAAGTCCTTAAAAACGCTTTTAGTAACATCATTCAACTTGTTATTTCTGGTATCTACCTCAAGTAAAATGCTGTTACAGCCTATGGCGTAGATCATCTCGGCAGAATAGGTTTTGAAAGATAATGAGCAACGGTTTTTACTCATCACATCTTCCGTAATAATATGATCCGCTAATAGTTTACCGTTTAAAGCATTGTTAAACTGTGCATGCAATTCCTGTTCAGATACATTGTTGCCTTTATCAATATAATCCGTACCCATCCGCAAATAAACCGGATCGCCGGTTGCACTGTTGGTATACACAAAACTGCTGTAATATGAGCGTGGTGGCTTATAAGTGGCAAAAGTATTGTTGTATGATGTTTTTTTAGGTTGAAATAAATTAGATACCAAATAAACAACTACGATGAACGCGACAGCACCTAACAGAATATAAACGGGCAGCTTGGTATTGCCCGGCGGCGCTGAACTTTGCACCGGCACTACCCGCTCATGGTGATGAAAAACATGCACATCATCACTATCTATAAAATATTCAGTTCCACAGCTTTCGCATTTATAATAGTCAGGCTTAATTTCATGCTTATCTGTACTGCCGCACTTTGGGCACTGTATCGCTTTAATATTTTTAGCCATTTGGTGTGTTAAACATTTAGCAGGCAACTCTGTTTGGTTTGCATGAAATCACAATTAAATAAATACACCTTAATTGGGGCGTTAACCTTGTTAATAGTTAGTTTTGCCAGCCAGTTTTCGTCAGCCCAATCGCAAACGGCGCTTAATATGAAAGCTTACGGCGACTACCAAAAGGCCGACAAGGAACTTAATGTAGTATACGGTAAAATTTTAAAGGAGTATGCCGACCAGCCTCTGTTTGTTAAAAAACTTAAAGTTGCCCAACGCTTGTGGGTACAGTTAAGAGATGCTGAATTAGCCGCAAAATACCCGGAAAGCGGAACCTACGGATCAGCCGCCCCGATGTGTGAATCTATTTACCTGGAAACACTGACCCGTGAAAGAACTAAGTTTTTGAAAGTATGGTTAACCGGTATTGCCGAAGGAGACATATGTATCGGTTCTGTAAAATCCAGCTAAATACAATTATGGTTGCTTGACAATATATATAATAGAAGTGCTTAATCTCAATAACTATTTAAGCACTTCTACTACATATTTATTCCACAACAACTTGGCATGTTGACTAAAAACAACGGTGGCTTTGTCAAAATCGTTACTTGTTATAACGCCGCCATCCGGTTGTAATCTATTACTGATTTTTAGTTTGCCCTCACCTCGCATCGCGTATTTTGTTGATCCCTCGTGCATGATAATTTTAAGCTCACTCGGGCTTACATCGCCCTTACAGGCCAGGCGGTAAGCTAACCATACTTCTGCCCTGCCATTTTTATCCAGATCGGTAAACGTAAGTGAGCCGGGCACAAATTCTGTGGTCATATCCAGGTTGCACTCGGTTACAAAATCATGCAACTGCCATACCAGGGCAGGCGCTCTATTTTCGCCTAACTGATAAACGTAGGCATAAAGATGGGCTTGCTTAAATTCCTCATCATCACCTTGCGGCTGTTCGCCTGTTTGGGTGCTGAGCGCCAGGTAATTCCCCGTTTTGTCCTGAAACTTTACTGCATGTACCGGTTTACCTTTATACGTGATATTTTTAGGCAAAGCCGTGTTTGCAATTAACTGGCTTTTCACCTGCGCATTTACTGACAGGCTGGTCAGGAAAAAAATTATACAGAACCCTAAATTTCGCATAATACATGGATTATAATTGAAGTGATAAACAATTGATCGGAAAAATGTTTGGTACAGCGGCAAACCAAATAATTTTAAAACAGAAAATTACATACGCTGTTGGTAATGCAACTTTACTTTATACACTATGTCGTTAAAAAGCCTTTCCAAAACCCGGTGGAAGATCGAGCCTGATCGTGTAACTGTTTATCCTTTTGGCGTATTTTATGTATTTACCGGCATTGTAGCCGTAATATTTGCCGGCCTGTTACTGGTTTACCTGCGCTATCAAAATACTACGATTGCAGATTCGTTGCCTATCGTACTTTTCTACCTGTTTATGGTGGTCTTGTTTTGGGGATATGCCGGTACTTATATAGAGTTTGATAACCGTAAAGGCCGGATGCGTAAAATGCTGATGGGTTTTATTCCTACATCAAATATTCCTTTTTCAAAGCTTCAGGGAATTAATGTGATCAGCAATACTGCCGGCACTTACAACTATCGCCTTTTTCAAAAGGATGCCAGGTATGGTAAAGGCATAATAGTTTCATCCAGCTATACAAAAAACAACGACCCTAACGCTATTGCTTTTGTAGAAGAAGCGGTACCCATTATACACGGTTATTTTGACCTGCATGATTCACCGGCCGACAACATCATCGCTCCTATAACATCATACAAATTTTTTACTGAAGATACTACCGGTGTTTATAGTATTAAAAGCAAAAAAGTGGGCGCTATTATTTTTGGTTTGATATTCTTAGTGATAGGATTTTTTTTATTAACGATGGAAGGCAATAGCCTGGTAGCCAAAGTGACTATAGTGGCGATTGTTGTTTTTTTAGCGCTTGTATTTTTTAACGCGGCATATACCAAAATCACTTTTGATACCCATACGCAAACCATACAGAGAACGGGCGTGTTAAAGTTTCTTAACCGTCAGTATAACTTTGGTGCTTTTGTGGGTATACAAACGCTGCGCAGGTCAATCAACTTTGTGTACGCGGGTACTGATATTAATATGTACTTTGAGGTACCCGGCAAAAACGGTAAGCAAGACCTTTTTACGGTTTCATCCCTAAAAAAGAGCAGCGACATTGAGCGTTTTATACAGGAGCTATATCAAATTATGGGTATTTAATATTATTACATGCACTGTGTAAGCAGCCTGGCTAATTACACAGCGCACCGGCAAAATCCTTAGTTTGATATGCTTTATAAATTTTAGTACCGGCAGCCTGCTTTTCAGTTGCCTTACTATCCGCCGGGATGATCTTGTTATCCTCCATCTCTCTTAATAAACGGTTGTTTTTGAAATTGTAACGGTACTTTGTGGTGGTAACCTTACCTATAGCAGGCCCGCCTACAATGGTTTCAAAACAAAACACTAATTGCCCGGCTTTATAATAATATTCATTTGACCAACTACCATCACCTATTGATCCTGACTCGGTGATCTTAACGATCTCCTTATTATTCAAAAAGTAATTCACCACACCTTCTTCCACGCAGCCCGAACTCTCATATTTAAACTGCTGTTTGGTTAACTTGAGCTTATTAATATCCTGATAAATCGTCCGGATAACAGTAATATCATCCTCAACCGCTTTTTGATTTGAAGGCTTTAAACTGCCTGATTGCGCAAATATTTGACCTGTTAACAGCAAAAAAAACAGAATTGAATAAGTACTTTTAAGGTAATTCATAAGTATTCAGGATATATGAGTTAGCAACTTTGAATAGCCTAATTTACATATTTAAAGCATCAGCCAATATTTTATATGATTTAAGCCGCGCATCCTGATCATAAATGTGTGATGATGCCATGATCTCCTGAACTCCGGTTCTGTGAATAAAATCAGCCAGTTGTGATTGAATAGTATTCTTGCTGCCGATGAAGGAATAAGCGAGCATTTGCATGGCTGCCTCACGTTCGTAGGCGCTCCAAATACCATCCATACTTTCAACAGGCGGTGGCAAAAGCTGGCGTTTGCCGGTAATTATACCACGAAATAGTTGCTTTAATGATGTTGCCAAACGTTGTGCTTCACTATCGGTATCAGCGGCTACCACGTTTACACATGCCAGTACGTAAGGCTCCTTTAAATGGATGGATGGTTTAAAGTTGTTACGATACAGCTCAATAGCCTGTAAAAAATAAGCCGGTGCAAAATGGCTCGCGAAGGCATACGGTAATCCCTTAGCAGCGGCAAGCTTGGCACTATCCAGGCTTGAACCCAGTATCCATATCGGGATATCCAAACCCTCACCCGGTACAGCGCTCACTCCGTTAGGATGGTCGCCTTTAAAATAACGTTGTAATGATTCTACATCCTGAGGAAAATGAAAGGCGGCATTCATATTTTCGCCGCGGATAGCCAGTGCAGTAGTTTGATCGCTGCCCGGCGCACGCCCTAAACCTAAATCAATACGACCGGGGAAAAGTGTTTCCAGCGTGCCAAATTGTTCGGCAATAACCAGCGGGGAATGATTAGGCAGCATAATACCGCCGGAACCTACGCGTATTTTTGATGTATGTGCCGCAACATAACCAATAACCAAACTGGTTGCAGAACTGGCTACGTTGATCATGTTATGATGCTCGGCAAACCAGTAGCGGGTGTAACCCAATGCCTCGGCCTGCTGCGCGTTTTTAACGCTGCTGTTAAAACTATCTGCTATGGTGTGCCCTTCAACAACGGTTGCAAGGTCGAGTACTGAATATTTAATAGATGCCATAACTCAAAGGTACATCCCTTAAAAACTATTAACTGTCAGCATAAACCCATTTTAAATTGATGTTGACAAGCATAAACTTTAATTAAATGAGGTAATATTTAATTATGATGTGAAAATATACTGAGAAAAATGAGGCGTATAATCAGTTTACTTTGAAAAAGTATTCTGACCATGCATAATTATTAAGCGAAGATTTATTCATGAAAACTATTGCTAAAAGTCTTAATGTAATCGCATTTATCAGCCTGTTACTGGTATGCTATCAGAGTGCTTCGGGTCACCTTATATCTGTTGATTCAATAAAACCGGTATCCAAAAAGCAGTTATTGCTTCCTGAAAAAATCTGGCGTGTTCCGGCCGGCAATAATTTCAGTAGCGATACCAGCGAATTCAGCTACAAGCGCATGGTACAGAATGACAACTTGGCTATCTTCTGGTCTAAAAGCTTTGGTGCAGACCCCATGTCGAACACAAACATATCCGATCGGTTTGACGTAAATGACGTGCTTAAACAGTGTGAACGCTTTTATAATTTCTATGTCGATTCATTAAAATTTGTAGAAAAAGGCAAATCAGTAACTGATAAATACAAAATATTGATTTTTATAGTAAGCGGGAATGATGGCACTGCTTATGGCGGCGGCGAGGATAATAAGATCGGTATATTATGGGCACCGCCTTCGCGCATCAACAAGCCGCCGTACGGTGCAATAGCGCATGAGTTAGGCCACTCATTCCAGTACCTTGTACATGCAAACGGTTCACAGGCTTTTAGTTCATCGCCAAAAGGCGGCGGCGGGCAGTCTATTTATGAAATGACCTCACAATACATGCTATGGCAGGTAGAGCTGAAGTGGATCATATTTGAGAATTACCATCTAAAGGATTTTTTAAAGCAAACACATTACGCCTTTTTGCACGAGATCAATCAGTATCACTCGCCATTTGTGTTAGAATACTGGTCTGAAAAACATGGGCTGGATTTTATAGGCAAGTTGTGGAATCAGGCTCAGGCCGGAGAAGATATAGTTATGGCTTACAAGCGTATAACCGCAACATCTCAACAAAAATTCAATGATGAAATATTTGATGCCGCAAGGCGGTTTGTTACTTGGGATTTAAAGCGGGTGCAAAATATTGCTTCGCAGTATGCAAACCAGCATGCAGCTAAATTAGATAAAATAAATGCTGGCGAGTACCGGATAGCGGCAAACAATTGCCCGCAAAATTACGGCTACAACGCTATCAAACTAAATGTACCGGCATCCGGCAGCAAAGTAAAACTACATTTTGAAGGTATCGCAGGTACGAAGGGATTTCGGCATATCAATACCGAAAGTGCCGGCTGGCGTTATGGTTTTGTAGCAGTAAAAAAGGATGGCGGCAGGCTGTATAGTAAAACATGGTCGAAAGCTAAAAACGATGTTCGTTTTACCGTACCTGCCAATACGAATATTTGTGGTTGGTAGTTAGCGGCGCGCCTGACAAGCACTGGCAGCATATCAGTGATGGTAATGCCGATAATGATGAACAGTGGCCTTATCAAATTAAGCTTACCGGCACTTCGCCCGATGAAAGTTTTATCAGCAAATAGTTTTGTAGAGAAATCAATTGATTCTTACAATCAACAGTAAGCGGTGCGGCGAACAGTGTATTTTTCTGAAAAAATGCCTTACTTTGAGGCATGAAACATGAAGACGTTGTTGCGGCATTAAAAATAGTTGCCGAAAAAGGTACGGCTGCTAACATAAGCGCGGATGACCAGCAAAACCTGATACAGTTTAATCTGATAAGCATTAGCACTACCGAAAAAAAAGCAGGTCAGCCTGTTGTTGAATTGACCAAAAAAGGGCGTGTAATGCTTAAAGCTAACTCCAAATCATAATTCGATAAGGCTCCATGATTTATTGAGCGAACGCAGGCTCGTCGCCTGTTCATTTATTCCTGAACTATAGTGTAAAACCCTACTGATAGGGTTTTTGTATTTTACGGGTATTTCCCTACAGCATTAATAACGAATGAAAATTCATCATTCAGTTAATTACGGGTAACTTTTATTGCTTATATTGTTCGCAACCATAAATTAAACAATGTAACTCAAGGGTTTGCCTGGCAAAGCCATGTATGCATGTTGCAACAATCTGACCATGAACAATTATTTTAAACCGCTCCTGCTGACGTTAACCATCGTCGCGAACTTCAATTTCTCATCTTTTTCGCAATCTGCAAAGCTGCCCACACAGTGGACAAAACAGGCTATGGATGCAACCGTACCTTTTCCGGAATATCCGAGGCCGCAGTTAGCGAGGGATGAATGGCTGTGTTTAAACGGCAAATGGGATTACCAGGGTGGGAAGAACGAGGTTAACGCGCTTAATCCGGCAAAGCCTGTATCCTTTAATGGCAAGGTTGATAAAATACTGGTGCCGTATTGCCCGGAGTCGGTTATATCAGGTATTCAACGTAACCAGGAAATTAACATGTGGTACAGGCGCACTTTTGAGGTGCCTGCTAAATGGAACAATAAACAGATAATTATCCACTTTGACGGTGTCGATCATGATGCCACCGTTTTTATTAACGGACAAAAAGCAGGTTCACACGCGGGCGGGTATGATGCGTTCAGCTTTGATGTTACCCCCTATCTTAAAAAGGGAATAAACACTATTATTGTCGCCGCTTATGACCCTAACGATGGCAAGGCACCTTCAGGTAAGAACGGCCCGCGTGGCGATTATACCTTTTCATCAGGTATATGGCAAACTGTATGGCTGGAGCCGGTTAACAAAAACCACATTAAAAGCATTAAGCTATTGCCTGATGTCGCCAATAGCCGCTTAATAATTACCGTGAACGCCGATGCGAATGCCAAAGTTTTGGCTACAGCGCTTGATGGCGGCAAAGTAGTTTCGCAGGCGAATGGCATTGGTGGCAAAACATTTTATCTGCCGATTAAAAACCCCAAACTATGGTGGCCCGATGAACCGTTTTTATACAATTTGAAACTGACACTTAACAACGCTGATGGCAGTGTAACTGATGAGGTAGCCAGTTACTTTGGAATGCGAGATATTAAACTGGGCAAGGTTGATGGCGTGGTGCGCCCGCTGATCAATGGTAAGTTTGTGATGCAGATAGGCCTGCTCGATCAGGGTTACTGGCCGGACGGCATCCTGACCGCCCCTACCGAAGCCGCCTTGAAGTTTGATGTAGAATACACCAAAAAGGCCGGCTTTAACCTCATCCGAAAACACATGAAAACCGAGCCCCAAAGGTTTTATTACTGGGCTGATAAACTTGGCCTATTGGTTTGGCAGGATATGCCCGCTATATGGTATCAAAATGAAGATACATTGAAAACGCGCAAGGTTTTCCGCAAGGAGTTAAAAGCGATCATGGACGATCATTACAATTCACCATCCATCATTACCTGGGTGCCGTTTAATGAAAACTGGGGAGCGTTTGATGTTAAGAGCATTACCAATTGGGTTAAACAGTATGACCCTTCGCGACTGGTTAACGGCAATTCCGGTTTCAATAATAATCCATCCTACCAAAAAGCTTATGGCGATCCGCTCAATGGCGATTATGTAGATACCCACATTTACGTTGGCCCGCGAGATGCTTCGGTACCCGACCATCGCGCGGCATCATTAGGCGAGTTTGGCGGTGTGGGATTATTTGTGCGCGACCACATGTGGCCGGTTGAAAATAATGCCTACGATTACGAACCTACCAAAGCGGCACTTACCGACCGCTACATATTTTTGCTTGACCAGGTTGAACAACTGATGAAATATAAAGGCCTGAGCGTAGCGGTGTACACGCAAACTACTGATGTTGAACACGAAGTAAACGGTGTATTAACCTATGACCGTGCCGTAGAAAAAATGGACACCGAACGTGTAAAAGCTGTAAATGAAGCGGTATTAAAAGCAGGCAATGAATTGAATAAATAACTTTGCATAAAGATCAAAAAATAGTCCCGGAGTAAATTACCCCTGGACTATTTTTAGTATTATAAGTTCATATCAAACATTCCATATTATCAGCAACTATGGAATCAACCGCTCATCCCGAAGGTTGTTAAATAGATCAAAAAAGGATGCACGCGTATCCTGGTAAACCATGAAGCCCAACTTGCGGCTTTTGGTCATGTCGGTCATAACTTCAACCGGCCGCCCAAGGTCAAGATCAGTGTGCCAGGCAGAGGCAAGCCGGTTAATATCCGGTTCCTTTAAATTGTATTTTTCGGCTATGTCGCGCCACAAGCCTTCGCAACCGCTTAATTCCATTTCAAGCGATCGGATCGTTCCGTCAAAGCCCTCAGCTTCAACACCAAACCAATCGGCCAGTTTATACCATAACCATTTCCACCTGAACACTTCTCCATTGGTAATATTAAATGCCTGGTTACGGGCAGCCTCTGTAGTGGAAGCCCAAATGAGTTGCGCTGCCAGCACGCGCGCATCGGTTACATCGGATAAGCCATTCCATTGCGCTTCTGAACCCGGAAACCGAAAAGCTTTGCCGGTTTCCTTACATATACTGGCATACACGGCAAGCGTTGTACCCATATTCATCATATTACCAACTGCTTTGCCAATTACGGTATGTGGCCGGTGAATGCTCCACGTAAAGCCGTCACGTGCTGCCGCATTGTACACTTCGTCCTCCTGCGCGTAATAAAAATTCTCTATCTCAAGTCGGGGATGCTCTTCCCTAACCGGTGTTTCGGGCAATGTACCCGCCTGTGCATAAGCTTCAAACGGGCCGAGGTAATGTTTTAAACCGGTAACCAGCGCAACATGCTCAACACTCTTTTTTGGCGATAGTACATCCAACAGGTTGCGTACCATCAGGCTGTTTACCCGGATGTTCTCCGCCTCTGTATCATTGCGCATCCAACTGGTAATGTACACATGGGTCGGGTTAATATCCGCTAACGCGGCATTCAGGTTTTCAATATTTAATAAATCAGCCGCAACAGGCTCTAATTCTTCAATTTCCTTATTGGGCTTTCGTGCCAAACCGTACATTCTCCAGCCTTTCGCTATCAGCGCTTCAGCCAGATTGCTTCCGGTAATCCCGCTTGCCCCTACCACTAATGCTATCTTTTCCATACCCAACTAATATAAATATGGCCTAAATGTTTGCATTAGGGTTATAGCTGTTTGTAATACCTAACATAACAGCTATAAGCATCACAAAAAAATAGTTCATGCTTCGCTATTTCAACTCATTACTTTTAAAAAGTATACCTGGCCCCTATTTGCATTTGCCATCTTGAAGCCAGCGGATCTACAGAATATGGTTTGCCCGGATCAACAAACCGGTACAGTGGATAACCTTGCGAAGATTTAGCCGGTATGTAAGGCACCAAGCCTACACTCGAAGTTGAATTGTAGGTATTTGGCGAGAAATATACCTTGCCCCAGTTTTTATTGATCAGGTTAGTTACATTCATAATATCTAAACTGATAGTAAGGGTATGTACCGCTGATGACTTTTTACCGGCATTAAAGATAATATCCTGCCCGAAATGAAAATCGGCATTGTTATTCCATGGTGTGCGGGCCGCGTTGCGCTCGGTAAAGCCTCCCCTGCGCGAACTTAAATAGCTGTTCGCGTCAATAAAACTATCAAAAATATCAGCCTGCTGCTGCGCGGTTTGAGTTGCTGTAGAAGTAAAAAAGTTTACCGTTTCGCCCTTCGCGGGTATATAAGCCAGGCCTACTTGTTGTGGCGTGTTTTGCGGCGTGTAGTTAACAAAGCCATAAGTAAACGGACTACCTGACTGGGCGGTTATAAATAACGAAAAACTGCTTATCCACTTGTCATTCCAGGCTTTACGATAGTTTGCACTAAGCACAATGCGGTTACGAATATCAAAGTTGGAGTTTGCCAATTGCGGATCATTAGGATTGAGTGCCTGGTTTAACTGCCAGTTTGATTCAAAAGAATTGCGGATGCCGTTTGATACATCCTTTGATTTACCATAAGTGTAAGCCGCGGAAAAACCAAAGCCATTATCAAAATTCCGGGCTACCTGGCCGGTTATACTGTACCTGTAACCCTTTGAGGTATTAGCCATTTGGTAAGCATTGGCAAATTGCGGGTTACGTGAGTTTTGCCCGGCAAAAACCGGCTGTTTACGGTTGGTGGCCGCAGTGTCATAAGCATAATACGTTGGGTTATCGGTAAGGTTTACCTGCCTGAACATTACATCCTTTATGGTTTTGGTATAGATGCCCTCAATGGTGTATTTAAAACCCTGCTGATCTTTATAATCCAACGCCAGGCTTCCGCGCAAAACCTGGGGCATCACAAAATCATTGTCAATCACATCAACCTGTGTTTTACCCGCATTAACATTGTTGGTGATCTGTCCGTTTTGGCCTGCAAAGCCGCCTATGCCGGTACCCGGCTGATGTTTAAGCGGATCACCGTTAAAAATATAAGGCTGGCTGCCGTCCGTCCTTTGGTCATACGCGCCAAAAGTATCGCCGTTGTTGTAAAAAGCATAACCCAGCCATGCGAACGGGATGCGTGAGGTGAACATACCTAACCCACCGCGCAAAACTAATGTTTGATCGTTATAGGCATCAAAGCGAAAACCAAAACGCGGAGATATCTGAACCTTGCCAAGATAATTCCCTGTTATTTGATTTAGCGGTGTATAGGTATAAGTTGTGCCAAAATATGGGTCGGTAAACGCGTTACGTGTTTTATCACTCAGTGGTTGTTTATTAGGTACATCCTGATAATCAAACCTCAAACCAGGTGTGATCCTGAACCTGTCCGTAACCTGTATCTCATCCTGAATGTAAGCGCTGTAAAAATTTATATTGAACTTAGCGCCAGGGTTTGACAGTAAATAATCACGGCTGTTATCGGTATAATTATAACTGCCCTGCACTCTTTGCGGCTTATTGCTTAAAAAGTCTTCAATATTTTGGTAAGTAACCCGGCCGTTCCAGGCGTTTACAAAACCATAATTAATTTTATAAAGCTCATTATGCGTACCAACCGTTAACGTATGCTTACCCAAATTCCACACCAGGTTATCTGTGATCTCAATAGTGCTTTGCTTCATGTTGAATATGGATGCTTCACGGTCTGTACCAAAAAATATGGTACTCCCCGGCGTACGGCCAACTATTTGCACCTGCGGAAAAGATGGATCTCCGGTTGGGGTACGATAATCATGTATGGTACTATAACCGATGAGCGCGCTGTTTGAAAAATTATTGTTAAACCTTGTCTTCAGTTCAGCAACCGTAGAATTCTGGTTATTATTTTGCTTGTACGCAATGCTGCCAAACCTGAAATTCAACTGGTCTCGCTCCATATTGACAGCGTTTGACCGGATGTAATTGTTGCGGATAGCCAGTTGATTCTTGTCGTTAATATTCCAATCCAACCGGTTAAAAAACTTTACTGAGTTTGATGATGCGCTGTACTGCCCTGCAGTACCGGGATCAAAACTGTAATTAGCTATTGAATAGTCCATTATTTTTTGCGCATCAGCCGCGCTGAGTATGCCCGAAGCCGCGGGGCTGCCCGCTACCTGTAAAACCGGATCACGGCGGCGGGTAATCTCTTCATTGGTAAAAAAAAACAATTTATTCCTTATCAACGGAAAACCCAGCCTGAAACCCGACTGATAATCGTAAAATGCTGAGGGTAGTTTTTTGGTCAGTTCGGTACCTGTATGGTCAGGTCCAACCAATGCGGCGTTTCTCCCAAAACCATAAACCGAGCCATGTACGGCGTTGGTACCTGAACGGGTAACGGCGTTAACACTGCCGCCGGTAAAGTTACCTATCTTAACATCATAAGGAGCCAGGTATACCTGGATATCCTCGATCGCGTCTAACGATACCGGGTTGGTACGTGTTGAGGAGCCGGGCATACCCGAAGCACCTGTTTGCCCGCCGGCCGACGGACTAAAACCAATGGCATCATTATTTACAGCACCATCAATAGTTACGTTATTGTACCTGAAGTTAGTGCCTGCAAATGAGTTATCCTTTGATCCTTGGGGTACCAACTTGGTAATATCGGTAATGCTGCGGCTTATGGTAGGCTGATTGCGGATCTGCCCGCGCGAAATGTTTTGCCCCGTACCATAAGTATTTGTTTTAGGCCCTGACCGCTGCGCCTTAACTACCACTTCGTTAAGTGTTTTTGTGTTGTTGCTTAATATAAAATTAAGGGTTAAGGCTTCACCCAGGCTTATTTTTTCGATAGACCTGTTTTCGGTAACCATGCCTAAAAATTTAACTTCTACAGCGTAGGGTCCCCCTATACGCAAACCGGGTAAATTATAGCGCCCATCAGCTCCCGTTGATGTTGAATAACGCGTACCGGATGATGTATGAATAGCCGTAACCGTAGCACCCGGCAAAGTTTGGTTTTGTGCATCCAAAACCTGCCCGCGCAGTCCACCGCTTGTTTCCTGGGCATTAACATTCAAGGTAACAAGGCAGGCCATTGCCCATACTAAAAGCACAAAAAGCCCCCTGTAAGTAAATGTATATTTCATTTAAGTATTTATTTAAGTGCCTTTTATAGCATCTGATGAATCAAATTATTAACTGATTACAGCACAAAAGCCTGGTCAACTATATGCAAAACGCCGTTAGCCGCCATAATGTCCGGCTGTGTAATAAAAGTTGGTGCAACATTGCCGCGCGTGATGATAGATATGCCATCGGCCCTTACATAAGCCATATCGCCGAACAAAGCGTACCCGCCTTTAAAATCGGCCGTGAACTTTACATCCCTACTGATGTACTGGCCAAGCCAATTTTGCAGTTTCGCCGGATCTTCGTTGTAGATATCCGCAGTTGAGCGATAACCCATTTTATGCCAGGCCTCATCATCCGGGGCAAATACGGTAAATGGCCGCCCGTCGGCAGATAAGGTAGTAAGCATAGCATCATTACCGGTATGTTTTAGCACTGCTGTAAAAAGCGAAAGGCTTGGTGTGCCGGCAATGGTTTCAAACAGGTTGCCCGCAGGTACCAATGGCAGGCGTTGCAATTCGTGCACTATGCCATCATTTAAACTGATGCTTCCACTTGCCAAAACAGGTATACCATTAAAAAATATACCATAATAATTTTTAGTTATCGTAGGCTTATATGCAGGGTTAAGGCCGTTTACTGACTGACTGTAAAAGCCCAGCAGGCTGGTGCTGCTAAGTTTGCCATACACTATACTGTACTTCAAAATTCCGGCTAACTGGGCCGGATCATATTTTTCAATAACGGCCAAACTTAACCCCGCTTTAATAAAAGCGCTGTCAAGCGGAATAAAAACAGTAAATGGCCCGTCGTCACTAAAAGTTGCGGCAGTATACATATCCGCACGCTTTAATGCCGCACGGTATAAGCCAAAATGCTTGCTGGTATCAATATACTGGTAAAGCGTTGGCGTTGCCTGGTTAAAGCCTTCGGGTGAATTTTTTTTACAGCCCGCTAATAACGCCAGTAAACACACCAGGCTGATACATGCCTGATATACATTAAGCGGTTTATATATATTTGATATGCTTTTCATATTCAGATAGTTATTGGATTAGTACCCTGTCAATAATATGTACAACACCGTTGCCACAGGTAATATTTACATTGATAGTTGTTGGGTTTGATGGTGATGGCGGCATGATTTGAGCAGCCTGGGCATTTGCCATTGTAGCGGTAAATGTTATTGATTTGAAACCACCTTGCAAGCCGCCAATACTTACTTTACCGCCGTTAAGCATACTGACTGCTCCGTTGCTATTGTTTAAGCGAAACAGGTCATTATCAAAATACCGGCCTTTAAGCAGGTGGTACCTTAATAGCGTGGCGAGTTTGGCTGGTTGAGCATGTGTTATACTATCAAGCGTACTTACACCCAGGTTTAACCCCAGCTTAGCCGATTGTTGGAATGCCTGATTTGAAGGAGCAATCACCGTATATGCATCATTGCTGTTAAGCAGATCGGCGCTTAAACCTGAGCGTTCCATAGCCGCGTTAAACAGCGTAAGTGATGTATCGGCCCTTAAACAGGCGGCTACTTTGGTATATACTTCCGGATTTACTAACTGAGGTATAACCTGTATAAGGCCATTTGATGCCGGGTTATCCATGCTAACTACCTTTACCCCGTTAATTGTGATAACGGTATCAGCCCCGGTTACATATTTACTGATGTATGCATTACCCCCGCTCAGCGTTTTTACAACTTTATTATCTGTTAAGGGCAATTGTTTAAGCTCCAGTTTTTCATTAACAATGCCGTATTTCATCAAAGCGGAAAGTTGGCTGTTAGTATATAGCGACAGCCTGGAGATATCATAAATATTAACTAATAAAAAGGCGTTGTTATTAGGTACAAACATCGTATACGGGCCTTTTTCAGCTAATATATTATTTGTGCCGGTATTATTAACCGCGGCATAGGCCGTGCTGAAATTGAAATTATCACCCAATACAAAATTTAGTGTACTGCCGTCCTCATCGGTTTTTTGTGTGTCGGTTGAATCTTTTTTACAACCTGTTATAACTGTGAAAAGCATTATCGCCAGCAGAATATTTATCCCGGCGGCTATGTGAGATACAGATAGTTTTTTCATATAATATTACTTAGCGGCCGGATAAAAAAGTTTATCAACTTTTATGAGTGTACCGTTTAATAAATTGAGGCTGTTAACTGGTTGGCTGCCCGTAGCGTTATGTGGAATGCGATATAGCGGCTCCGCCGGATCGTCTGTCCATTTTACGTAAGCATCGCTACCGTTTTTTGAAAACAAAAGCGGCTCGCTGAATTTTAATTCATAATCATTTAATGGCCCGCCCGGACCGAAGTACGTATTATACTTTCCGTTATTGACCGATGGATTAAGCAGGTCACTGTAAAAAACCCGTACATTAGCTGCAAGATCATATCTTGTATATAATACATGCCTCTTGATTACGCTATCAAGCTTTGAATAAATAAAATAGGTGAAAGTTTCCAGGTCATAACCTACGTAACCGCTTGTAGCAAAATTTCTTATATCATCCGCATTATGAAATCCGGCATCATTAAATGCCTTATTGGTTGGTGCGAAAACTGTTGGATTAAAGCTTGATACGTTGTCGAATGTATATACATCGGTTATCAACTTATCATTATAGCCGAGACCGGCCTGGCGTACACTATCACCAATCAGCAGCGACTCATAATAAAGGCTTAGATCCGGATCTGATTTAATTACCTGCAGCAATGTGCGGCCGTTAAATGGCTTAACTATTCCGCCAATCGGATAGATGTAACCGTTTGATGCTTTAATGATGGTTTTACTTATTCCTTTGGCATCCCCATTCAGGTAAACAGAACCGCTTATCCGGGCAAAAATCTGGTTATTACGTATGGTTGTTCCATTGTTAGCCGTTGGTATGGTATCCTTGTTCAGGGTATTAAGGCTTATGCCTGTAACCGCGTTTTCGAGCGATGCCTTGTCAACCGCGCCAATCGCTATATGCATCGTGATCAATCTGCGCAGATCACTCGCCGACATACTGCTAATGGCTTGTGCGGTAATACCGGCCGCATTGAACGCCGAATCGGTTGGCGCAAAAATGGTGTAGCCTGTATTTGCATCTAACTGGCCGGCCAGGGATAACCGGTTGAATGCCTGGTTGAAGATGGTCAGATTACTTTCGGCTGCCAATGCGCCTGTCAACTCTTTATCCTCATACCTGATAGGCATCGATGGAGCGATAACGGCATCGGTAGATTTAATACAGCCGCTCAACACCATCAAACTACCAACAAGTATGGTTAGTTTAAAAAACATTGCTTTTGTGTTCATTTTGTATTGATTAAGGCTTGAGTGCATAATCGGGTGTGATAAGCAAATTATTTATCCCATGCACTATACCATTTGTGGCCAAATGGTCGGGAGTTGTAAACTGTATCGTATTCGGAAAATAAAAAGGGTCAACCTTATCAGGTATTAGCTGAAAGCTGAAAGAATAATAATCTATCTGCAGCAGGTAATCATCCCCCCTTACACCCCTGGGCCCGTTAGCGGTTAACGGCGCGTCGTCCATGTCAGACTTGAAGAAAAACTTGCCGGGCAACACATAAGGCGCGAAAAGAAACTTCTGATAAGTGAGTGTATCAAGCGCGGCTATAGTGCTTTCATCTATGCCATTTTGCATAAATACGTCATTAGTGGGGGCAAGTACTACAAAAGGGCCTGTTTTATCTAATTGATCAAATAACCCAAACTGCTTTAACGCCTGCACAAACAAACTATACTCGGGATTATCACTCAACATTGATTTAACTGACACGGTTGGTTGTGCCAGCACATTTTCCATTACGTGTATTACTCCGTTGGATGCGATCACATCTGTTTTTTTCGCGGTAACGCCATTAACATGCAACAACTGCGGCCTGTTGGGCCTGAATAAGTCGGGCAGGGTAACTGAAAAATAAATTGGCTGATCGGTTAAAGTGGTAAACTGATAATCCACCGTTTGCGGAATTTTATTGTAGGGCAACAGGTTTTTGATGATATGATATCCGATCATCTTTCTCAGTGTAGCCGTATCCATTGTTGATATGCTTTGGGTAGTTATACCCGCCTTTGCGAAGGCATCATTATCAGGCACAAGCAAGGTGTAATTTCCGCCACTGCTTATCTCCTTATCTAAGCCGAGCCGTTTAAGCGCCTGGTTAAAAAGACTAAAGCTGTAGTTATTATCCAATAGGGTTGTCAGAGGCCTTTGCTCAGTAGCAGGCTCAGGCTGGTTAGTAACATTCTTTACGCAGGAGGCCAGCATGAAAGGTATCAGAACCACGAGGAGTAAAATATTATATTTCGCGTTTTTCATGATTAATTAATTTTGAGGTACCTGGTCGATACCGCGTTTAATCTGCATCAGGTAAACTCGGTTGTAAACCATTTCAAAAATGTTGAGTGTGCTGTATACCTTGAATTGGTTGCCGCTGTTTATGGCCAGGTTTAAATTGGGTGTATTATTAACATCAACCGGATCGCCAAAGCAGCGCACTGTGTAACTTGGCGTAGTAAGCGGCAGTTCCGCATCTAACAGGCTAAAAGAAAAATAAGGCATCGTACCTCCTCCATTATCCGGTTTGGAGTAGGTGCGTAATGCTCCCTGATAAAAAAACTCGCTTTGCGGCAACATCGGCAAGGGTAAATAAGATACCGACTGATCAAACTTTGAATCGAGCGTGGTATAATAAGTATTATTGTAGCCATCAAGCGGGAAATAGTATGTATTGCCGGCATTTGATGCCGGGTCATTATGGATATTATACGTACAGTTGATCCGCACCTTTTCAGGGAAGTAGTAACCTGTGCCGTATTTGCTTTGCTCCGGCTTTTTACCCGATAAATTTACAAAGCCTGCATAGATCTTATTTTCATCATAAGCCTGGTGTATAAATTCTTCCTGGCGAATATATAGCCCGTACTTATCATTATCCAGGTCACGCGATACTACCTGGAGTGTGTACACCTCTCCTTTTTCAAGGTTGATAGTGGTATCCAACAATATACTGCCGCGCTGTACCTCACCCAGATCCTTAAACGCGGTATTGCTTTGCGGCCTTACCACAAAAACAAACCGGTGCTTACCCGAGGGTATTTGCGCCCATGACGAAAGATCGAACCCATTAATGACCGGTGCCGTTAGCACATGCGCGTTGCCCGGATATTCATAATTTACCGGATATCCCAGCGGCTGACCAGTCTGGCCGCCAGTCTGGTTACCTGTACCGTTACCAACCGAGCTGTTACCGGCGTTAATAGGGTATGAAATACTGTATAGCTGCCTCGTGCCTAAATAATCACCAATTATGGCCGCGTTATTGGGTACCCCATTACCATCAACCTGCGGGTCCATTAAAAAGGTAAGAAAAGGTGGTTTTTGCTTGTTATTTAAAAAATCTACCGAGAAGGTGAGATTATTAAATACCCTGATATAGGCCGCATCCTGAACAAGCGGTTTAAGCTCATATTTTTTGCATCCCGAAACTAACATGTTTAACAGGAGAGGCAGTAAAAAAAACAATCTGTATAATTTCATCGTTTTTTACTTATTATGTTTTATTACGATCAGTTTTGCCCTGTTTTCATTTGCCGAGCCGGTTAGCGCACCAACAAGCGCTACCGTGTATACACCTGTTTCGGCGCTTATAAATTGCGGAAATATATATAGCGCCTTGTTAGCGATGAATGCATCATTTACCCGGATAGGCACTACCCGGGTTTCAAGGCTGCCGGGCACTTCGGCCGCCGGCGTGGGTTTAGAGCTGTAAACCCGCAATAAGTCTGGCAGAAATTGTTTCTCGGTATTGCCAAACGCAACAACTGTACTTGCCGGTGAATAATTTGGCAGCGAATAAATAACAGATGCATTTCTTAACGGCATACTACCCGGCGATAAGTTTACATAAGCGCTGAAATACCTGATCGAATCCTGAAGGTTAGGCCCGAATGCCGGTAAAAGCAACTGATGGTCATTAGTAAAGGTTGCGTATGGCAGATCAGCACACAGGTTTATAAACCGTGATTGCAGCGCGTAAGGAAACTTTATAAGCCGTGCCGGACCATTTGTACCATCATCAGGGATAAAGGGGCCGTTAGGGTGATAGGTGCTGGAGTACAACGTGCCCGACATATCATTAGGTTGAAACGCCAGTTGGTATTTACCCTTGTTATTATATAACCAAATGGTATAGTTATCATACGGATATAGCGTAAGATCAGCCTCGGCAAGCACGCTGCCGTTTTCATCCTTAGCCACAACATGGTGTTTTCCCTGTACGTAGATCTGGTAAGCGGCCTGATATGCTGTAGTACCTGTATTTTTTCCAATGTAAGGATGTGTGCCCCCAAGTGCCTGCCCGTCAACATTAACCGATATGGTTTTACCCGGAACAGCGTTTATGGCTTGCATACGGGCAAAGGTGCTGTTAACGCCGGGGTTCAGTTCAGTAATTACACGGTACGAATTCGCATAGATACCCGAAGGCAATACCCTGTCACAATCTTTAAACAAACTGTGCAGATTTTCAGAAACCAACAGCGTATATACTCCGCCCGGTTTAAAGGTTCGTACCCGAGTATTTATACCTTGCTGCGGATGAAAAGAAGGGTTACAGGGGTCATAATAAGCTGTGGTAGGCACATCTGCAAGTTGCCTGGCAACGTCTATACCGGCACCATTGCCAATAAACATCTTAAACTGGTAAGTGCCATAAGGGATCTCAATATAATCAGACGATCCGCCTGGCGCGATGTTGCTTAAACGCTGATCTACTATGCTGCCATCGGCATACGTTAGCGTCACAGGCCCCTGCAGATCCAAAAGGTTACCTTGTGCAATGCTGCCCAGGTTTAGAATACGTATCTTAAAGTTTTGCGGGGTAGCCGGCTGAATGTTGTTACGTTCAACCACACGCAGATGGCCATTGGCTAAACGGTAATAATCTTTAGGGTGTTCTACATCATTAACAATTGTAGTATCCAATGAACCGATTATAAAATGGGCTTTACCGTTTTTATCAAGCAAGCTGTTGGGTAAGGTAAAAGGGCTGCCGTCTTCACCGGCTAACCATTTGCCCGATGGAAATATGGCCAGGCCAATATCAGTATTAACCTGGTTTTGACTATTGGTTTGCCGGCTCGTTAACGGAATATTGTTAACCGTTACATCAGTTGAGCTATACAGGTTAAACAGGCGTATGGATGATGCGGACGCATTACTCACCTCGGTTTGAAGAGGCTTGCCATCCAGCTTATCCTTTTTACAGGCAACAAGGCATGCCATAGCACCCAGCAGCGTAAAAAAGAGCCTGGTATATTTTGTTGAGAAGTTTTGTTTCATAACGATCAGAATAATTTATAAGTAAGCCCCAGTGAAAACTCCGCCCCTCTATGATAGCTGCGGTATATGTATTCGCTGCCATAATATTTTCCGTTTTGGCCGGGGCTGGTGTATACCTGTTTATATGCCGGGTCAAAAAGATTTTTGGCAAAACCTTTAATGATCCATTTAACACCAACCTTTTGACTAAAAACCAGGTCCATGGTCGGTGCAGGCCGGTCATACAGATCGGGTGTGCCATCCAACTGAACCTGGATAAGCCTTGGCCCTACTACATTGAAACTCGCTGTAATATTGGTACCGCTGCGTGTATTGGCATAATCAAGATAGGTGTTAATGGCGTATGGAGCCTGCTCAAACACAGGGCTGTTTTCGGGCGAACGGCGGTCGATAATGCGGGCGGCATCCAAACGTTCAGGGTTTTTTTGGATACTGCTTACATTAAATAACAGGTTGGTTCCAAAGAAAAGGTATTTAAGCGGCTCGTATATTTTACCGAGATCGCGCCTGGCTTCTAACTCAACACCGTACACCTTACCGTTATTCGGGTCATTTTCATAAATAATCAACGGAAACTCCGGCGCGGTTGACAGGTTACCCTGTGAAGCGTACCTGAATACCCTTTGCAGCGGGTTCTCAATTATCTTATTAAAAAACGAGGCCGAAAGTATCTCTCCAGGAGCATCAAACCACTCCCACCTTAGATCAGCACTTCTGGTTAACTGGTTGATCAGGTTTGGATTACCACCTATAACCGCGAACTGAAACGGATCAAACTCAAAGATATTGGTTAGCTCACGCAACTCCGGCCTAGCCAGCGACGTACTGTAAGCCAGCCTGAAATTCATGTTCTTTATTTTTGAGTAGGTAATATTTACCGAATAATAAGGCCGGTAATTTTGGGAATAACGGGTATTAGGCATCGTAGTATTATAACCTACCTTTTCTGTCGGAAGCCCGGTAATGGTATTCAGGTTAAGTGGCACAAATACATTGGCCGTATCAACCTGCGCCCTGATGTCGGTAGACTCGAAACGAACGCCACCAGCTATACGTAGCGCTTTAATTACCTCACCATCATACATTCCGTAAAAAGCACGTGTTTCATACGAGCCTGTATAATTGTTGGGCGCTTTTCTGATCTGGTATAAAAACCCACCTACAAGCGGCTGGCCTTCGTTATCATACTGCGACGGTGGCAATAGCCCGATGTTAGCCGGAGATACTAACTGGTTAATATCGCCTTTTACATTATTAAGCAACTGCGCGTTGCCGCCGGTAAGTGTTGAGCCCGGTAATCCTAAAATATTCTGGGTAAAATCCCTGTCGCGTTTTAAATAATTTACGCCCGCTTTAAAAGCCTGCTGCAGTTTGCCCAGTTTAAATGGCTGGGTTACATCAACTTTTAAATTGTAGTTGGTTTCATCAAGTTTACGGTACTGGCGGCCATTGGGGTCGGCAACAATAACATTGTTTACATCGGCCCCGGCGCCATGTACCAAGCCACTTACAAACGAATAGGTGTTGGTACCTATACCCACTCCGTTCGGGTCCTGGTATTGTATGGTACGCAGATTGGCTACGTTGGTTGAGCGAAAATCCGGATCGTTTTGAGAGCTGTTTGAACTGCTGAAATTGTAGTTGATCTTTGGCGACCATGCCTCATCAACCAATTTATGTTCACCCTGCAAATTAAAGGTATTGAACGTGCGGTAAGTATTACGCAATTGGTTTACAGTATTGTAAACCGGGTAGTTCAACCCTGTATTTTGCCAGGCTCCAGTCAGGGTACTCCCTTCGGCTTCAGCACCCCTACTGCCAATGTATTGGAATTGTATTTCGTTACGTTTGTTAAACTGATAGGTTAGCCCGATCAACCCGCCATAGCTCAGTGTTTTGTTGCCAGTATTTTCATTATAAGTAATGTATTTACCTAACCGCGGATAATTAGGGCTGATGGTACCCGGTATACGCAACGAGTTATAAATTAACGGCGAACCGGTAACTACGCCCTGGTACAGGCTGTACTGATTGCGTTCACCGTTATAAATATCAGTTGTGCGCTGGTAGTAGTTGGCGTTAACAATTACGCCCAGCGTATGGCCACCAAGCACCTTGTACGAGTTACCGAATGATACCGTATAAACCTGGTTTGGCAATGCTGTACGGTATCCGGTAGTAAGTACAGGGTCAAGGCTTTGCATTACCTTGCTTACCCGCAACGCCTCTGCCATTAAGGCCGGGCTGTTACGGCTTTGAATAAACAAATCCTGAATTTGTACTAAACCACCGGGATACTGCTTGCTTAGGTTGAGAAAATCTTTACTTAGGTTATGTTTGTTAACGTTTTCACCAAAAAATCCCGGATCGCCGTTGTAAAAACTGTTGTACCGCCCGCCTAAGCCAACGTTTGAGTTGAAACCGGTTTGCGCGGTAATATCAAACACCAGATGCTCGGGCACTGATTTTGTTTTTAACTCTATTAAACCGGCAGAAGCATCTGCGGGCCTGTCCGGACTGGCGGTTTTATAGATATTAATATTATCCAGCAGTGCGGCAGGCACAAGGTCAAGCGGCACGGTACTCCGCTCGGGGTTGGCTGATGATAGCCTCGCACCGTTTAATTGCGCAATAACACTACGATCACCCAGGCCTCTGATGGCCACATATTTATCATCAGTAATGGTAACACCGGTTACACGCTGCAAAGCCTGTGTGGTGGTTATACTTGCCGTTTTTTCAATGTTTTGTGCTGATATACCATCTGTTACCGAGGCTGAATTTTTACGGTCATTCAATAAAACAACTTCATTACCGGCCCTGCGCCTGGCTTCAATTTTAACTTCGCCAAGTGCTGTTGATGATGCCTGTAACGATACATTTAAAGTGGTTACCGTGGCTGATTTTACAACTACACCATTTATGGTTTTAGGATCATAGCCGATATACCTCGTTTCAACAATGTAAGTACCCGGCTCAATGCTTATTTTGTAATGGCCGTTAGCATCTGTTGGGTATGAGCGGCCGGCAACAATTACAATCGCTCCTATAAGGGTTTCCTTAGTTTTGGCATCATAGACGGAGCCTTCTATAACGCCGGGCGGCGGGGGGATGGGTTTCCGGTCAATAGTTACAAAGCCATTAACTATCCGGTACCGTAAAACAGTATTTTTCAAGATGGATTCAAGCGCGTCCTTAATAGTGACGTTATTGCTGTTGATTGATATTTTTTTATCCACCGATTTTAAAAGGCCGTCATCAAATAAAAAATTGATGTCGCTCAATTGCTGTATCTTTTTCAGGCTTTCCTTTACGCTAACGTTTTCTAAGTGAAGATTGATTTTTTGATCAAGGGTTTGACTTTTGGCTGTAGCAGCATAAAGCATACTCAAAAAAGTAAGTTGAACAACAAATACAATTAGCGAACATTTCATAAAAAACAGGATACATTTAGCAGGTTGTGATCCTTTTTTGATAATTTTACATCGGTTATGGTCTATTTTCATTTTGGACATAGGCTGTTACTTCCATAAGTTTTCACTTAGGGATTAATTCGTGAATAAGCCAAACAGGGGTTCCAATCCAAAGGCTTTAATTAAAGAATTGCCGTCCTGTTAATAGCAGGGCGGTTTTTTTGTAAGTATCTTTTACATAAATTCCCTTTCGTTTTTTTATTTAATAGTGATTTGCCGGCCCTCAATTGTATAAGCAAAATGCTCCATAGTACTTAAAGCCTGCAGTATTGAGGTAATAGATGTAGTGGCCGCGTTAAGCCGGGTAGTTACTTTTAAACGCTTTTTTGCATTGCCGTTAATGTTGATCTTTACGTTATACCATCGTTCTAAAACCGCTGTTAATTCGCTCAGGGCAACGCCGTCAAATACCAGGCGGCCATCTTTCCAACCTGAAATATCATTAACCGGTACAGTACTTGTCACCAGTTTATCGTTCTTCCATTCAGATTGCTGGCCGGGCAGTAAACGGGCTAACACACGCATCTTTTTACCTTCCGGATGTTCAATGCTTACTTCGCCGGTTGCCAGGGCAACGGTTACGCTGCGGTTTTTAAAAGCGGTGATCTTAAATGAGGTACCAATGTCCCGTGTTTGCAGGTTCCCGGTATGCACTATAAATGCCTGGCGCGGATTATGCTTAACATCAAAAAAAGCCTCACCTTCAAGGGTAATATCCCTTTTGTTATCTGCAAAATTTTCCGGAAAACTGATCTTACTGCCTGCACCCAAATAAACAACAGAACTATCGGGCAAAGTAATAATTGACCTTTTTCCATGCGGATTAATTATCTCACGCATCGCTATGGCTTGGTGTGTATTAATTTGTTTTTTCTGTGTTAAAAAAATCGCCAGCCCGGCAACAACCGCTATGGATATACCGGCATACCGAAACAAGTTTGACCGGAAAAGGTTAATCACCCTATTTCTGCCCGTTTTATCAATTCGTTGGTAAAGCTCCGTATTAAATTGAGCCAGTTGTATTTCAGTTAACTCATTTTCGCCTGTGGTAGCGTTCCACTGTTCCTGTAACACTTCATCAAAGAGGCGCTTACCCTGATCCGTATTTAAAGCCGCTATAACCAGTTGCTTTTCAGCCTCGGTACATTTATCGGCTAAAAATTTAATGATTAATGTTTTGATTATAGTTTGTTGCATAGCTTGCCTCTTATTCAGGTAAACAACTATTACAGGCAGCAGTACTAATGCAAATCAAAAAAAATTTCAATTCAGTAAAATAAAGGGGGATGAGTAAGCTTGATCCGCCTACCAGTGCTTTAAGGCAGTTAAAAAAGAAAGAAGCGGAAGCAATAAGATAGTTAATTCATTCAAATGCTCACGAAAATATTGTATAGACGCGCTGATATGGTTCCTGACCGTGTTGACAGAGAGATTTAAACGGTCGGCAATTTCAGCGTATGACATATCCTGCTCCCTGCTCATGCGGAATACCTGTTTACGCTGCGGGCTTAGTTTATTAAGTTTATACTGATATAGCTGCTGAAGCTCCTTATAAGCGATCTCACTATCGGTTGACAGGGCGGATGGCTCTGAAGCATCTGCTATATCATCAATTGATCCGGTAACAATCTGTTTGCGTTTCCAATGGTTGTATAAAGCGTTTCTGATGGATTGATACAGGTACGGCGAAAGATCACCGGTTACCTCAACCCTGCCCCTGTTTTGCCAAAGCCGGATCATAACATCCATGGCAAGCTCCTTAGCAACATCACTATCATGCACAGAGGATTTAGCAAAGGCGTAAATTTTACGGAAATAGCGAAAGAAAAGCGCATCATAAGCTTTTGTATCGTTATCACGAAATTTTTCAATAAGAATATGATCCGGGAGATCTGTATGCGCCATTGCTGTTGCTTTATGCGCTATAAAAGTATACAGCCTATGATACCTTTACATTAGGCTAATATTAAGCAATTATAAACACACATTAAGCTGAGCAACACTAATGCTAATTAGCATTTTAATAACAAGAATTACATAGTTTAATAATTGAAACGTTTATCAGAATAACCAAAATATCATCAATTATTTTCCTCTCTGCAATATGCTAAGACGGGCGTAGAGCTCTGCTATACAGGCTTCATCTAAAAGCCATTTAGGTTTACTCAGTTCATCAGCCTTAGGTAGCCAGCTATGCGTTGTTAAGCCGTATTTATCACGAGAGTTTTTCCAGGCATAGTTAAGGTCATGTTCTATGGCGGCAATGTATTTGTAATTGCCGTCAATTTTATACAAAGCCTCGTAACCCCTAAACAGCACAGTTACAAACCATGGCAAATCAATATGCAATACTAAATTTTTATCGTGCGAAACCGTAGTGTAATACTTATAACTATCTGCCGCTAACTGCTGCGCCTGTTGCAGGTATTGTTTATTGCCGGTAAACTGGTAAAGCATAACGGCCGCCTCTAACAACGACCCGGTATTATAGGTCCAAAATGTACGATTTTGCTTACCATCCAGCTTCACATCATTGGTGATGATGCCGGTGGTGCTATCACGCAAAGCGTTATACATCCAGGTGTAAAACCGCATACCTTGCTGCAAATAGTACTTATCGCCACTGCCTTGATAAATTTTAAGTGCGGTTAGTGTGGCCATACCGTTTGTACAAGCCGGTTTTTGATCGTTATGCCCTTCAAGCCAGGTAACACCGCCGCCCACATCCTCATTCCATCCGCTTAAAATAAATTTAAATACAGCTTTGGCGCGTTGCAGGTAAAGCGCGTTTTTAGTATTCAGGTACGATTCCATATAGTCAATACCTACCAAACCATTATCGTCATAATACCGGTCGGCCTTTTCAAACTTTACCGGGTAAGCCTGGTACCCTGCTGGTTTGCGCACCGTATCCTTGTATTGTTCAATGCCAATTACCAAAGTATCCTGATAAGTTTTGTATTTGGCCTTTGGCCCGGGCACCCGAATCAAAACATTAGTAGCCGAAAATACGCCGGAAAAGGGCCATAAAAAGCTCACCTCTTTCTCTTTAACACCATCGCCCTGAAAATAATTGAGCGTATCTTTTTTATTGGATGGATAATTTTCGGCGAATAAGCCTTTATGTGCCGGTACCCGGTAACGCTTCCATATATTGGCATACATCTGTTCAGCACGTTGCCTGTAAACGGTGGCATTAGCTTTTTGCTGCGCGATACATGGCTGTAGTAATCCCGTAAAAAGCGCGATAAAAAGCCCAAACCGTAAATAGCTATTCCTATAATTCATCTTAGTTATTTATTTCAGCCGTTTATTGTGCTGATGGTGGTGGTGTTTTTACCCCCCAATTGGTGTTTGGCTGGCTACCCATTGTAAACGTTAGCTTGCCGCCTTTCATCAGTTCATCGCGGTACAGCCAGCAGTTATCAAGCAGTGCTCCATTAAATTCTGCGGATTGAATGTAAAGATTATCTTTTGAATTATTTATGGTTTGGATGATGAGCGTTTTGCCGTTACCCAAAGTAATGGTGGCTTTATCAAACAATGGGCTGCCGAGTTGAATGATCGGCCGCAGGTCAGTAAAGCCCTTTACATCAAACAAGCCAAGGGCATTAATTACGTACCACGAGCCTAACTGGCCCTGGTCTTCATCCTGCCCGTAACCATAACCGTGTATAGGCTCGGTACCGTAAAAGTCTCTGCCGATAAGCCTTGTCCATTTTTGGGTTAACCATGGCTTGCCCGAGAAGTTGAATAACCAACTGATATGCAAGTTAGGCTGATTACCGTGATTATAAATAGAGTTGATACCTGCAAATGCATCAATGGTTTTGCCACCGCCAAATCCCAGTTTTTCAGATACGGTGAAGATACTATCCAGCCGCTTGTTAAAATTATCCTTACCTATCGCTTCTATTAAACCTGCGGGATTTTGGGGCACATAAAACGTGTATTGCACCGCGTTGCCTTCCTGAAAGCCTCTCCATGGCTGATATGGATCAAATTTTTCAATGAATTGGCCGTTAGCCCGCTTAGGCTGCATCAGCTTATTTAGCGGATTAAACATCTGCCGCCAGCCATTTGATAGTTTTATGAGCTGATTATAATCCTGAACCTTACCCATTGCTTTGGCCATCTGCGCGGCGGCAAATGCACTGTAACTGTATTCAAGCGTATGCGAACCTGCAAAGTTTGAACCAGTAGAATCGGTTACAAAATCACGACCTGTCTGATCAAAAAACGGCACATAACCGTGGTCGACAAATGCCTTGGTATCCAGCTTGCCTGATCCTATTAAACGGTTTTTGTAGCTTAACTCATTGGCTTTTACCGCCTCGTAAGCCAAGTTAACATCATAATTGCGGATGCCTGCATTATAGGCTGCGGCAACCGTAAGCCCAACAAAATTGGTACCTACACCGGAAACATATTCACTGTTGGCAATACCATCGCCAAACCAGCCCCTGTCCTTATACAACTGCAATTGTGTATTAACAAAGCTGCCATACCATTCCGGGTACGATAACGACCATAGTTGGGTAATATTCCAAAACCCGCCCCATATCGCATCGGTATTAATAAATTCGGCTTTAATGTTTTTGTCTGTTTGTGCAGGTAGGCGGCCGGTTTGACCACCATGTTTAGGATAATCGCCATTAACATCGCTGGCTATGCCCCTGCCTAATAACGCGTGGAACAAACCGGTATAAAACTTGGTCTTATTCTGCACATCCGTATCCTCAACCGCTATTTTGCTTAATTGCTCCTCCCATATTTTTTGAGCCTGCGCTTTAGCTTTTTCAAATGATAAGCCGTTTGCTTCGGCATCAAAGTTTTTCCTGGCGTTGGCGTTTGATGTGTAAGACAGGCCTGTTTTTACCTCGATAGTTTCATGATCAGTTGTTTGGTAATTGAGCACGAGGCCTGCCCCTTTGCCGGAGGCATTGTTTTCATTTTCGATTGTATTATCTGCTGTAAACGCGGTAACGGTTGCCGGCTTTTTACTAAGCTCGCCGTAAAAATACATGGCTACTTTACCCTCCGGATCATAGATCTTAACATATTTAGGGTAGGTTATTACATAACCTTCAAAGTGCGTATCGTCCAGCATTTTTATACCGGCATCAGTAACAATATCGCTTTCGCCCTGCTTGTTGCCAATATCTAATACGATGTGCGATTGCGCATTCTTTGGGAAGGTATAACGCTGGAAGCCTACCCTTTTAGTCGCGGTAAGTTCGGCTGTAATACCATAATCATCAAGTAATACTTTATAGTATCCCGGTTCGGCAACCTGGTTCTTGCGGTCAAATTTTGATCGATAGCCGGTATTAGTCCCTTCCAGGTCACCCGGTTTGGTTTTTACAGTGCCGGTAGTTGGCATGTAACTTACACCACCCACCTGCCACTCATGAAAGTGTACAAAACCCTCTATTGAGTTTTGCCTTGTATCATACCCAACAGCCTCCCAGCCGGATGGATTACCATAGTGCCCGTTTGTTGAAGGTGCCAGTTTAGCCATACCATAAGGTACCGCGGCAGGCGTATAAAAAAACCAGCGACTATGCGCTGTGCCTATATTGGGGTCAACAAATTTTGAAACACTTTCGCGCTTAACGCTACACCCGGCTATGGTTACAGCCAGTAAGGCAGCGCCTAAACTTATCTTGATTTTTGTGTACATGTTTATAATAGTAGTTTGAGCCTGCGGCTATTTTTTGTCATACATCGCCATCATTGCCTGCACACGCTGCATCCAGGCCTGATCTACGCCCTCAATTTCGGGCGAACGGTTTGAGCCATCAAAACTCGCGAAAAAATAGTACGCCTTTGAATCGGCGTTACGAGTTGCTTTATTTAACGCCGCAATGTTATTACGGGCAAAAGTAAGCCACTTTTCATCCTTATCCTCCTGGTGTAGCCTGATCATACCCTGCGTACCCCAACCGCACCAGGCCGGATTAACACGTGTTTGCGTAGGGTCGGTATTAAAAATATATCCTTTGTATTGTGAATTCCATAACACGGCATTCATGGCATTACCAATGGCTTGTGCCTTGGTTAGGTAGCTAGCATCATTAACAGCCTTACCATATAGAATATCGGCCTCTAACATTACAGCGTTATCATAAGTAAATTTTTCAAAATGTTTTGTACCTGCACCCGAGCCATCAATTTTCCAAATGTACAGGCCGCTGGCCGAATCGTACATGGTATTACGTAACCAATTATTAGTTTTTGTAGCCCAATCGCGGTAAGTAGTTTCGCCGGTGATGGTGTATAATTTGGCAAAGAGCTGCATAGCCACACCGTTTGATTGCGTTGGTTTATCGGGCTTTGCCGTGTTCCACCAAAAGCCGCCGCCATAGGTATTATCCCACAGGTCGCTGTTGATCAGCCAGTCCGCACATGCTTTTGCTTTGGCTAAATAAGCCGCTTTATCCGCACCGCTGGTAACTTCATAAGCCTCCAGGTAAACCATACCGGTTAAACCGTTATCATCAACATATTTATCACCACCCGCGCCTGTACCATTCAGATTTACGGATGCGAAGTAACCGCCCCGCAAATCGGCTTTATCCCAAAAGCCTTCCATAAACTTAAAGGTATTATTCATGTAAGGCAGTGCCGATGCATCACCCGCGGCTATTAAAGCAGCATCAGCATATATCTGGCTAACGTTATACCACTCGTAACAGGCATTTGCGCCTGTGGTTGTATTTGCCCGGTAACTAAAGCTTGAGGTAAGCAGGTTGTTACTGATAAAATTACGCGTCTCTTTGGCTAACTGTAAATAATTTACGGTAGTTACAGGAGGCACTACCGGTGGCTTGGTGCCACCACCTCCCCCATCATCCGGTGTTACATCTTTACTCTTACTGCACGATGCCGCCATTATAGTAGCAACGGCCATCAACCCTAATAATATTTTTTTCATGATGATGATGATTTAAAACAGCACCCGTAGCATACCACGGGTGCTTAGTTTGCAACGATTATAAAACCGTTACTTTATGTGTATAAGCATTAGGCTGGAACATAACATCAACCTTAACATTCTTTCTATCGGCCGACGGATCAAATTTGTAGGTGTTGTTCCATTGATCGTTAGTAACTGTTAACAGGTAGAAATATGATGCCGGTTTACCCGCCGGCTGATCGTTATTAACTGCGCTGCTACCCATATATTCAAGGCCTGCCGCTGTATGCACAATAAATTTATAACGTTCGTCACGGCCCCAATCAAACTGGTAAAACTCTACTGCTACTTTTGGTGCTTCAAACACACCGTTACCAATGTAATTCAGCGTACCTATCTCTTTACCATAAGCGGACATATATAAACTTACCGACTGGATCTCCAAAGATTTAGAGGTAGCCGATGTAAAATCAAAATTTAAACGGTAGGTTTTTTCTGAACCGCTTACAGTTACCGGTGTAGATCCTTCTTTAATGATGCCGTTATCAATGTAATATTGTTTACCGCCATCGGTATTTTTATCGGTGATGATATAATTGCCTGCTTTTAAAGAGGTATACACTTCAAATAAGCCTTCTTCGTTCTTTTTAAACTTAACCGCTTTGCTCAGGTCGGTACCGCCCTCGGTGGCTGTACCGGTGATAAACAATTCGGCAGGGTTTTCGGCAAAACCGGCAGGCCGCTCCAGTTGTAACATGCGCGATGCCGATGCCGGTTTGGCATTGGTACCTTTTGATGCGATAACGGTCCATTTTAGTTTACCGGTGCTTGATGCACTAATGCCCGCGGCATTGGCGATCTTGTTCAGATCCTTATGCGTTAGTGTAACTTGTGTTTGTACGCCTGCACCGTTTGACATTACTTTATAAACCGGTTTACTAAAATCACCGTTTTCTTTATCAAAGGCAACTTCGTACAATATAACACCGCCATCATCAGTAGATGCGGCATCCCATTTAAACAGCACATCTGCTGAACTGGTTGGGTCAAGCTTTACATCGGCATTATCATTAGGCGTTGCCAACGCACCCACCGGGTTAAAGTTGAGATCTATCGAGCGGGTATCTTTTTTGCAGGAACTTACTGCAACTACAGCCAGCAGCATTACAACTGCCAGCCTGATTATCTTTTTCATATCGTTATAATTTAAATTGGTTTTAATTGGTATAACCAGGGTTTTGCTTGAGATTTTTATTCAGGTCAATATCATGCGCCGGTATGGCCCACAAGTAATCTCTGCCAGGGTTAAACTTGCGCAACTGCACCCTGATGTAACCATTATCTGTACTTTGATCTGATGAGAATTTTGCACCGTGGATATAGCCGTTCATTACTGTTTCAGCAACTTTCCACCGGCGGATGTCATCAGGACGAATGCCTTCCATGGCCAACTCTACCCTTCTTTCGCGGCGAATGATGTTCGTCATATCACCTGAGCCCGGGTAGTTTAAGGCACCGGCTTCAGTAAAACCGGCCCTTGCACGTAACGCGCCAATAGTTTTGGCCCATACGGTTGCATCCATTTGCCCCAGGCTTTGTTTGGCTTCGGCATAATCAAGCAATACCTCGGCATATCTTATTAAGTACAGGTTATTGCCTGATACAAAATTGGCCAGTGCGCTTGGGTCATAATATTTACGCCAGTAATAAGCGGTTGCCGATGCAGCCTGCGAACCGGCGTTATACTCATCCAAACCCGGCTGAACAGGATCAGTACCCGGCTTGATATAAATGGTTTTGGTTGAATTATTTGCATTTACCCAGGTATAACGATCGTACACAATGGTAGCGGTTAAACGCGGATCGCGGTTTACATAAGGGTTGTTTTCTACATACCCGGAACCGCTTTCCTTAATGCCTTTTCCGTTCAGCATAATGTAATCATCAACCAATTCCTGGGTTGGTGCCATATTGCTTACACGGCCGCCCACTGTGCGGGGGGCAAAATCCCAAAAATTTTGCCAGGTGCGCAGCGTTGGTACATACTGTAAAGAAAGGATACTTTCGTTGGTATTTTTATTCACATTCGGATCGCTGAACAAGGCGCTGTAACTGCTCTCAAGACTATAAGTTCCGTTAGTGCTTTGTTCATTCATCAACTTTTCGCACAGGCTCACTACATCTGCCATGCGGTCGCCTTCATATAATAACACCCGTGCTTCTAATGCCAGGGCGGCACCTTTAGTAATACGGCCGTTTTCTGAAGCGGGTATAGCATTTTTAGATGGCAGACCGTTAGCGGCAGCTTCTAATTCATCCACCACAAATTTGATGACCTCGGCTTTAGGCGAACGGGCTATGGTTTGTGCTTCTTCAGGTGTAGCGTCATGGTCAACTATAGGCACATCACCATACCATTTAGCCAGGTTAAAGTGCTCAAAAGCGCGTATAAAGCGGGTTTCGGCAATCAGCCTGTTTTTTGTTTCGGCCGGCAGTGTGGTATTCTTATCAATATTCGCTAAAAATATATTGCATGATTTTATGGCCGAGTAGTAGTTATTCCAGTCGCCGGCAAATTTGCCTGTTTGCGATGTGGCATTACCACTGGCAATAAGATTCAGATCGCCTGTTGGCGAGTAAGCATTATCAGATATCGCCTCGGCATCAAAATATAATCCGCTGTTATATATCAGGCTGTAGTTGTTGTAAAGGGCATTGTAAACGTTCGCGTCAACCTGCCAAAAAGTAAGGTCAGAGAATCGGTCTGTTGGCGCAATATCGAGTTTTTTACACCCCGATGCTGCCACAACAGTAACAGATACGATCAAAAGCTTTTTTAAAAATTTCATTGCTGTATGTTTTAAATATTATCTGTTTAAAAGGTTACATCAAGGCCTGCACCGTAAAATACCGGCAGCGGATATTGCCTTGCACTGTTTGAAGCCGAACCCGGGCTCAGGTTATTACCAAATTCCGAAGTTTCAGGATCGATAAATTTCAGCTTGGTTAGCGTAGCCAGGTTTTGGCCGATAAGCGAAATTCTGAGGCGCTGTATACCCAGTTTTTTAGTGATGTTACTGTTAAAGCTGTAGCCTATGTTTACATTTTTTAACCGCGCGTAAGCCGCATCATATTTATAAAGGTCAGAACCGGTGCGCCAGTTGTTGGTGTTTGATGCCGAACCAATGTTTGCCAGTATCGGGTACCTTGCATCCGGGTTGTTTGGCGACCATATATCGGTTTGATGATCGTAAACAGTGGCACCGTAACCGTAGTGGAAAGGCTCCACCAACTCGCCGCGTAAAAACTGATCGCGCTTGCCAACACCTTGTATAAATAACGACATATCAAAGCCTTTATAAGCTACACGGTATGTAAAACCAAAGGTGTAACGCGGGAAAGGGTTACCTAATACGGTTTTATCCTTTTCATCAACAAAGCCATCGCCGTTGCGGTCTTTAAATTTAAGATCACCGGGCTGCACGCTGTTGCCTGCAATTTTTGGAGAGTTATCAATATCCTGCTGGTTTTGGAAATAACCATTGGTTTCATAGCCATAATACTGAGTAATTGGCTCACCTACCCGCCTGATGAGTTGGAATACATCCTGGTTGTAAATAGTTTCAGTAGCGCTGCCTGTTAACTTTAACAGTTTATTTTGGTTATCGGCAATGTTTACGCTAAAGCTTTGGCTAACCTCTTTGCCTTTCAGGTTATAAGTTACTGATGCTTCCCAACCGGTGTTGCGTACTTTAGCTACGTTATAGTCCGGAGATCCTGCGCCGAATATAAACGGCACATCGGCCCGTGGCGCCAGTATATTACTGGTTGTAGCACGGAAGTAATCAAACGTGGCGGTTACCTTATCGTTAAACAAGCCTGCATCAAAACCAATGTTTAATTTAGCCGACTTCTCCCAGGTAATATCACGGTTAGATATATTGGTGCCTGCGCCGCCAACAATATTATTTCCAAACCCGTAGGCATTGGCATAATTAAAGTAAGTTGTTTGATATTGATAATTACCCACATTTTGGTTACCTACCACACCGTATGATGCCCTTAATTTAAAAGTGCTCAACGTGTATTTAAGAGGCTCCATAAATTCTTCCTGCGTTACAATCCAGCCAACGCTTGCTGATGGAAAGAAACTGCCCCTGTTGCCTGCGGCGAATTTTGAGGAGGCATCTTGCCTGAACATAGCTTCAAAAATATACTTATCCTTGTAGGAATAGTTAGCACGACCAAAAGCAGACAGCAAGCTTGTTGAGTTAACCGCTATACTGTTATTTGAATTTTGGGTATCTACAATAGTACCCGTAGTAGGTGTTCCTAATAAAGGATCGGTTAAGGTTTTTTGTAACTGAAAACCGCGCTGGTTATAGCTTTCGCTTGATACACCTAACTGAACTTTAAAGTTATGATCGCTTATTTTTTTACTGTATTCAGCATAAACCTTAGTATTTAATAATAATGATTTGCTGTTACCATCTAAAACCGTCAGGTCATTACCGTACACTCCTGCCGGCAAATAATCAACCCGGGTACGGCGAAAAAAGGTACCGTTGTTTTGGATGGTACCGCCAAACTCGCCGGTTAGTTTCAAATCCTTAGTGACATTTAACTGGCCGCTGAATGCGCCAAATATTTCATCATTATCAGCCTGGTTAAAACCACCTTTTTCAAGTACACCATACTCGTTATACTGCGATGCTACGGGATTGGTTAAATAATTACCATTCTCATCTTTCCAGTTATAATTGTGCGGTACACGGTTAGCATCGGCAAATATGTTGTTATCGCCAACGCTGTTGGTTTTATTGCGTGTTTTAGTATAGTTTAAAATAATGTTGGTTCTGAATTTACCTATAAGCGAAGTTTGGTTTAATCTTAAATTGTATTTCTGATAACCAAAATCGGCGCCTGAGCCACCATTACCTATCAGGTTACTACCTTGGTTTTGATAACCGGCTGATATATAGTATGAGTTGGTTTCGCTGCCACCGGTTATGCTGAGGTTGTGCGATTGCAGCGGTGCTGTTTTTAGTAAATGCTCAATATCCCAAGTACCATTACCCGCGTCCTTCAATGCCTGTATCTGATCCGGCGTATAGGCCGGTGGCAAACCGGAATTTATTAACGACTGATTTTTGTAATAGGCATTATCCCAGGCATCAACTTTATGTACTAATACCTTAGCATCCTGCAAACCATAGCTGCCATTATAGCTAACCGTAGGTTTTCCGTTAAATTTACCGGCCTTGGTAGTAACTAAAATTACACCATTAGCGGCGCGTGATCCATAAATGGCAGCCGAACCTGCATCCTTTAATATGGATACGCTCGCTATATCATTCGGGTTGATGGTGTTTAAGTTTCCACCAATAATTCCGTCAACAACAACGAGCGGGGTATTATCGCCAAGGCTGTTGATACCACGAATATTAACTACCACATCACTACCCGGATTAAGGTTAGTTTGTTGTATAATTAAGTTTGGCGATTCGCCTTGCAGCGCCTGGTAGGTGTTTAATACCGGTTTATTTTCAATATTTTTCGAGCTGATCGTACCAACCGCCCCGGTAATATTAATACGCTTTTGAGTGCCGTAACCTACTACTACCACCTCATTAAGGCTGGTATTGTTAGCTTTAAGGCTCACATTAATTTCGGTTTGGCCGGCAATGGCTACATCCTGTTTTAAAAAACCTATGAATGTGAAACTTAAACTGCGGCTTGCATATTCTTCGGGTATATTAAGTTTGTAACGGCCATCAGCATCAGTAACAGTGCCGATAGTGGTGCCTGCTATACTAACGTTAACTCCGGGTAAGGGTTGGTTGGTATCATCCAATACCCTACCGGTAATGCTTATATCAAACGTTTTGGTAATTAAATCATGATTTAAATTTGCAACCGCGGCATAAGCAGTTGTGTTTAACGCGGCAACGCCGAGCATACCGGCTACCAACGGCCTGCTGTAAAGCCGTTTTAGTTTTTTTAACTTGTGTAATAGTTTTAATCTCATAATTACGGGTTCTATTGGTTTTATTTTTGGTTTTTTATTGGTTAATGGGCTGCATAAGGCTATGCTTTGGATTTGTAGGTTTCTTTCCAGTAATTCTCTATATTTTCGAGCGAGCGGCCCTTGGTTTCGGGTATCAACTTCCAGGTGAGCCACAAGGCAGGCGAACAGCAGATGGCGAACAGCCAGAAAGTCCATGATGAGCCAAGGCCTTCCAGCATAACGGGTGTTAACTGCCCTACTAAAAAGTTACCGATCCAAAGAGACAGTGTTGCCAATGCCATGGCTTTGCCACGTACCGCATTCGGGAATATTTCGCCCACTACAACCCAGCATACCGGACCGAATGAAAAGGCGAAACACGCGATAAAGGCTAAAATAAACATGAGTATCCACGGGCCTGATGTAACGCCTAATGAAAATAGCGCGCCTATAATAATAAGCGAAACAACTGCACCGCCTACGCCCACGTAAAGCAGTGGCTTACGGCCCCATTTATCAATGGTGAAAATGGCTACAAAGGTAAACACTACGTTTACCAAGCCTATGGTTACCTGGCCGCCAAGGGCATTGTTAAGCGTAAAGCCTGCCTGCTCTAATATGCGGGGGCCGTAGTAAATTACCGCGTTTATACCGCACACCTGCGACAGGAACGGCAACAGCAAACCTATCCACAAGGCTTTGCGATAAACCGGTTTAAATAATTCCTTTAACGAGGTATCATCGCTGTCGGCCTGCTCCTTAAATGCTTTAACTTCAGCATCGGCGGCATCTTCTCCATCAATTTTAACAAGGATGGCATGTGCTTTATTTTCATTACCCTTTAGCATCAGCCACCTTGGCGACTCGGGCACCATAAATAATGATACCAGAAAGATAGCCGCAGGTACCGCGCCCAGGCCAAGCATAGCACGCCACACCTCGTTTGAGAATATCACCTGTAAAGTGCCAGACGCATAAGCATCATTAGCATGATTGGCTAAATAAGCGTTAGAAAAATACGCCAGTACAATACCTATTGTTAAAGCAAGCTGGTAAAGTGAAACCATCATGCCCCGGTAGCGTGAAGGAGAAAATTCTGAGATGTATAATGGCGATACCATTGATGCCACGCCTATACCCAAGCCACCTATCAACCTAAAAATAATTAATTCAGTAAATGAGCTTGTAAGCATGCATCCTAATGCCGATGCTAAAAACAATACTGCCGAAATAATCAAAACTATTTTTCGGCCGTATTTATCGCTCAGCTTACCCGAAAAGCTTACACCGATAATGCAGCCTAACAGCGCGCAGCTTACAAACCAACCTTCGCTTACGGCGTTAAGGGTGAAATCATTTTTCACCAAGCTTACCGTACCGGAAATTACCGCCGTATCAAACCCGAATAAAAATCCGCCTAGGGCGGCCACCAGGCAAACCAGGTACAGGTAGGTGCTGCTTTTTTTAATGCCGGTATAATTTGTTGTGTCCGTCATATCCATTATTTTAAGAATGCTTTAACAACTTTTGCACGCCCCTTACCCAGGTTAGTAAGTGTGTATGAACCGGCAGCGGCAGGTATTACAAATGTTTCGGCATAAGCGAACTGCTGTTTGGTACCGTCGGCGGTTTCCAGTAATACTGATTCGCCTTCAACCAGCATCATCACATGGCATACGTTGTTAGTTTCAACAGATGCCTTGCTATCAAATTCAATACGGTGCACATCGTAAAAATGCTCGGCGTGGGTTGGCACATGTACCAGTTGGTAGCCCTCAACCTGTTCAATTACCTGCGGTTTAGAGATCAGTTCCTTTTGAACCTGTTCGCCTTTGCGGTTAAAATCGAGATTATTAAAGGCATGGTCGATATTGATAGGCCGTGGGTTGCCCTCAAGGTCAAGGCGAACCCAATCATACATTTTAAAGGTAAATATGTACGGCGTGGCACTTATCTCAAGCACTAAACTGCCCGCGCCGGCACTGTGTACGGTACTGTTAGGTATTAAAAACAGATCGTGTTTATTAGCTTGGTGAGATTGTACGTATTGCTCAATATCTATCTCCCGGCCTGTTTCCTGGCTGTTTTCCAAAGCGGTTCTAAAACCATCAGGATCAACACAATCCTGAAAACCCAGGTAAACGCGCGCGTTGTCGTCGCAATCTAAAATGTAATAAGTTTCATCCTGCGTAATGTTCTCTCCAAAATTCTCCTGTATATATTTTAATTTGGGATGGCATTGAATGGACAGGTTTCCTCCTTCGTAGGTGTCTAAAAAATCAAACCGTATAGGAAACTCGTCACCAAACCTATCAGCATGTTTACCCAGGATATTTTGATTGTGGGCGAACATCAGGGTATCAAATGATACTTCTAACAGGTTGCCATCACTTTCAAAAACCAATCCATTTTCAGGCACGATCAGCTCAAACGACCAGGCAAGATTAACTACATCAGTATTTAAGTTTTTGATGTGTTTTTTCATCCATTGCCCGCCCCAGGCACCGGGTTCAAACCACGGGCGTACACGCAGTACCGATTGGCTTAGTTTATGAAGGGCAGCTTGCAGATCAGCCTTATACATCCAGTTAATGGTATCAGGCCATTGGCCATCAGCCATAACGGTTATCTTATTCAGCAGGGCTTTTTTATGGTTGTTGAGCATTACCCAATCCACAAAATAAAAGCGCTTATACATTTGGAATGGTTCGTTCACCCCATCAACACCCAAATTGGTAATGCTACCAGCCCGCATCCTGAACTGGATCTCATTTTTAGGGATGTCAAAATAAATTACCGGTGCATCCCAGCCGCATAACGCCGCGCCGGTACCAATAATTATATTGATGTCGCTGTTTTCATCAGTAACCTGGGTAGTTAATTTTTCGTCATACAGGTCAATTAACGACAGGCTTGTTTTTGTACCCCATACAGATGAGTACTCACCTAAAAAAGGCTGAACAAGCGCTTCTATTTCATCAGCGGGCTTTAACAGTTCACTGGTTTTAATCCAGTTAACGCTCACGTTTGCTTCAGCAAAGCAATCTTGCAGGCCGGTTTGTATCCTGTCCCATAATATGCCTACGTAACCATCAATCACAACAGTTTTTTTAGTGATGATGTACCTGGCAAGTGAATCAAACCCGTTAAATATTTTACCACTACCAATTGATTCAGCAGGATATATATTATAACCCTCGGTGCTAATAGTATCATCTAAATGCGCTGGCATTATAAATTGTGAGGTCTTCCTGATTTCAGTATTGATGCTTGTTGACGGCATAAAAGTTTTGTTATCAATCTTCATTTATATTGTAGTAATGTATGTACATATTAACTGCGACATAAATATACCTATGTATAGTTTTTATTGGCGCTAAGTATTAATTTGTAAGTGGTTGATTGGTTATATAATGTACAAACATATTAACAATAAATACAAAAGCAAATTTTTTATAAAATATATTTAACACAGTGTAAAGCATACACAGTTAGGCTAATTATGGAATTTGCATCGAAACACATGTGTATACAATTGCTGTAATCAATGTAAACGCTTATTATTGCATTTATAACAACCTTATGAAATATTCTATCGATCATAAAAGCCCGATCCCCCTGCACATACAGGCCGAAGAACTTTTAAGAAAGTTAATTGCTGAAGAAGAATTTCAGAATGGTAAATTGCTGCCTAACGAGGTTGACCTGGCCAAAATATTGGCTATATCACGTACTACCCTGCGCCAGGCTATCAACAAACTGGTTTACGAGGGCCTGCTCATCCGTAAAAAACGCACCGGTACTAAAGTGAACCAGGCTACAGTAAGTTCAAAATCAAACAACTGGCTCAGCTTTTCGCAGGAAATGAAACTGCGCGGTATCACCATTAACAATTTTGAGTTACATGTTACCTGGGTTTATCCGGATGAAATATTGGCTAATTTTTTTGAGATAAAGACTGATAGAAAGGTTTTAAAGATGGAACGCGTGCGCGGCAAGCCTAACGAGCCGTTTGTTTACTTTATCTCCTACTTCCACCCGCGGATAGGGTTAACGGGCGATGAGGATTTTAAACGCCCGCTTTATGAATTACTGGAGTCAGATTATTCTACGGTGGCTACCTTATCAAAAGAAGAGATCAGTGCTCATGCTGCTGACGATGAAATTGCCGATAAGTTGCGCATTAAAAACGGCGACCCGGTATTGTTTCGGAAACGTTTTGTATTTGACCAGGGCGAGCGCCCGCTCGAATACAATTTAGGGTATTACAAGGCTGATAGCTTTATATATACAGTAGAAAGCAGGCGATAAACAAAAACGCCCCGTTAATTAAAACGAGGCGTTATTTATAATCTTATTTATTCGATCGGATCAGGCAGCGAAGGTTTGGCCGGGTCATAAACCGCTACACACACCCTTGAATCGGCTGCACCATAATACAAATACCATTTCTTTTTAAAGTAAACAAGTCCTTCTAAAAAAACGGTTCCGGCTGGGTACTGGCCACTTTTTTCAAATGATGCCATCGGGCGCATAAACGGTACGTCCAGCCTTTCCTTAAAATTCAGCGGATCGTTTTTATCAAACAAGGCCTGCCCTGCACAATAGCTATTCAAGGTAAAGCGCGAATCACCATCGCCGTTACTTTTATTTTTTCCGTTATAGAGTAATACAATGCCTTTATCTGTCATTACCGCGGGCGGACCGCATTCCGTAAGTTCACTATCAAAGTAGCCCTTGCGTGGCGAAAAAAGCGCTTTCAGGGTTCCATCACTGTTCACTACAGGTGTCCAGTCAACCAGGTTGGTAGAGGTTGCGGCATACACACTCAACTCCCCCCAATACATCCAGTATTTACCTTTTATTTTGGCAATTACCTGTTTGCCGTTAACCAGTTTAGTTATTATTGAGGCTGATTTATGCGGAATATTTACAAACTTACCTTTATAGGCATCCTCAAATATAGGCCCGTGTTTAGTCCACTTTTTCAGATCCTTTGAGGTTGCCACGCCAAGCCTGGGTGTATGCCTGTTCCATTGCGTGTAAAAAACCACGTAAGTACCGTTTGCTGTAACCGCTACCCGCGGATCTTCACAACCGCCCGGCCATTCATACTTTTTCTGACTATCGTTAGCCGGATAAAACACCGGTACCTTGCTGCGGGTAAAATGCAACCCGTCGGTACTGGCCGCGTAGCCCAGGCGCGAGGTACGGTAGCCGATCCCTACGCCTGATTTATCTTCGGAACGGTAAAGCACCACTATTTTTCCGTTATGTACGGCAGCCCCGGGGTTAAAAGTATCGTTAGACTCCCACCCTACCAGTTTCTTTAAAACCGGATCAAAAAACCGTGTAGTGGTGTCCGGCGAAATAATAGGGTTAGTATTTTCGGGCCGGGCAAAGCCTCCCAAAGCCCAGTCGGGCAAGCGGCTAACTTTGTCCTGCGCAAAAATATAATTAGCTGATAATAAAAGTATAAAAGCGAGTTTTATTTTGATGAGCGTATTTTTCATTTATAAAATTTATAAGTTAATCAGGCTTTTCCATAGTGTAAATTGACAGAACTTCCGCATCAGATAACGCTTTATTGTAGAAACGGATATCATCCATATCTCCCTTAAAATAAGCCGGCCCCCAGTAATAAAACGGACTGCTTTGATCACTGAAGTTGAGAATGCCTTTCGGAAGGCTTTGACCAATCACCAAATTAACAGGAGTACTTAATGTTACCGGTGTACCGGTTACCTGCGCGGTTTTTACCAGCTTATCGTTAACATAAAACTTCATAGTACCGTTGGTATAAGACACCGTGGCAAATGTCCATACATCTTGCGGAATAACACCCGGATTACTGTCAACATCTTTGTAACCGTTATCAGCATGTATGGTCAGGAATAAGAAGTTGTTACCCTGCAATTGAAATTTGAATCCATTGTAAGTATTTAACGAGAACATGTAGTTATCATTGAAGGTTACCCTCCTTCTGATCCATAGACTGATGGTAAAAGCCTTAGGATTAAGATCAGCGGTATAAGGCACCTCAACATAAGCGCCGTTATCAAACTCCAGGGCGCTGTTTGGCTCATTAAAACGATCGGTAATTAACCGGGGCAGTGTTTTACCGTCAACCGGGGCGGTACCGGGGCCAATTATGCCGGTCATCAATGTACCATTGTGGCCATTGCCCGATGCATCATCGGCATTACCGGTAAAGCGCCATTGCGCGATCAGGTTTTCGGCGGATACATCCTGAATTAAGCGGGACTGAAAGGCCGTCATAGCACGTGTAAGGTTAGCTGTCGCGTTATCTATCTCACGCTGTGTATAAGTACCGGCGTTCTTTACCGCTGTGGCCAGGTCTATAGCCTTTTTCAGTTCGGCTTTTGAGCCTACCGCGTAATTGCCCGCCATTTTGCCTTCAACAGCGCCATCATAAAGTTGCGTGGCTGAGGTTATGGCCTCTGTAACCGTAGTTACACTGCCAGGTGTGGTATCCCGCTTTTCGTCCTTTTTACAGCCTGATATAATTAGTAGTACAGCCATTATCCAAACGGCTATATTTAAGTTGCTTTTAACTGTTGTCATCATCTTATAATTATCTGCCTAACAATTTATTGGTTTGACGTTCGCTTTCCGGTATCGGGAAAAACTTATGCTGTTCATAGCTAAAATTAGGGATATCCTTTAACGCGTTGGTAGCATAAGCGCTGCCATAACGAATGATATCGAAGAAACGCCCGAATTCAAGCGCCAATTCTGAGCGGCGCTCCCTGCGGATAATAGCACGTAAATCTGACTGACCAGTAGTAGTAACGTCAGGAAGCAAACCGGCCGGAACAGTGGTACTGCCCAAAGTGCTGTCAAACAAATAACTTTCACGGGCACGTTTGCGAACTTTGTTTAACGGCACTAATGCCTGCGCGCTTTTGCCCGACTCGTTCAATGCTTCTGCCTTAATCAACAACACATCAGCAAAACGCAGCACTTCGGTGTTCAGGTCGGCATCGCCTTTGGTAGCTAACGGAATTTCAGACAACGGCTGAATTTGTTTTTTAGTAAGATAACCGGTAGCCGTCCAGCTTGGGTCAAACGTTGAATCAAAGTATGGATGACCTTCGCGCGCTACGGTATAATCCAACCGTGGATCAACAACACCATCGGGTGATTTTTCAAAATTATCAACCAGGCTTTGTGTGGGTTGAAAGAACCCGTAACCATTAAGCGCGCCACGTGGCGCAAAGGCCTGGTTTAAACCGTTGCCTTGTTTAGGGCTTAAACCGGCAACATGCTGAACGGCGAATATTACCTCTGTATTATTCTCTGTTTTAGCATTAAAGTTATCGGTAAATTTTTCTGTTAACTGATAGCCAAGTGCCTCAACCTGCTCTGCGGCGGTTACTGCGTCGTTATATTTTTTCTCGAATAAATATACTTTTGAAAGTAATGCCAGCGCGGCCCCTTTGGTAGCCCTGCCCTGATCAACTCCTGACCACGTTTGCGGCAAAGCCTCAGCGGCCTCTTTGCAATCCTTCTCAATCTGTGCATATATCTGTGCCTGGGCAACGGCCGGCGACTGTAAATTATCAGCAGTTGCAACCTCCAGCCTTAGCGGAATATCGCCATAGCTATTGGTAAGTATAAAATAGTAGTAAGCCCTTAAAAATTTAGCCTGCCCAATAATGGTCGCCTTATCAGCATCAGGCACTGCCTTATTATCGGCGGTAAGCCCTTGTATAACAAAATTCGCTTTTGATATGCCATCGTAATAACGTGCCCAAACACTCTCAACAGCAGCATTATTAGTGAGAATGTTAAAATTATTTATAGCGTCTATATCGGCCTGATCGCCGGGTAGACCACCTTTTACGGCATCATCTGAAGCAACATCGCCCAAAACCCAAAGTTGGTTTGAGAAAGCATCGCCAAAATTAAGTGGCACATAGGCCGCATTTACAGCCGCCTTAGCGTTGGCTACCGAATTAAAATAGTTATCAAATTCGTAGTTGCCTAAAATTTCCTGATCAAGCACTTTATTACAACCAGCAGCCGGCAACAACAACCCTGCTGCCAATGCTATGTATATATATTTTTTCAACATGATTGTTTTGAATTAAAAGTTAGCATTTATACCTACAGTGAAAGTGCGTGCAGACGGATAGGTTCCCCAATCGATACCCACTGCCCTTACACCATCGCCCTGTGAGTTGCTATTGGTATATATTTCCGGATCGATGCCGGTGTATTTGGTGATAGTGAACACGTTTTGCGCACTTACAAATAAACGTACGGATGATAATTTGATGCTTTTCAGCACACGATCATTAAAGGAGTATCCTAATTGTACATTCTTTAAACGCAGGTACGAACCACTCTCCAGAAACCGGGTTGAAGGACGCTTGTTATTTGCTGCCCCATCCCATGATAAACGCGGAAACTCATTGGTTGAGCCTTCACCATTCCAGCTTTGTGTCGCAACCCGTTCAGTAATATTAAAAGCACGGTAAAAGCCTTCAATATCTGTGTTTATCTGGTTATACAATTTATTACCCTGTACACCCTGGAAGAATAAGCTTAAATCAAAGCCACTATATGATAAATTAGCTGTTAAACCGTAAGTAAATTTAGGTATTGAACTGCCCGAATAGGTACGGTCATACTCATCAATTACGCCATCCGGTGTTCCGTTAGGGCCGCTGATGTCCTTATATTTCACGTCGCCGGGTTTAATGCCGGGGCCTTGATAAGCATGTGTAAAAATTTCCTGCTCATTTTGAAATATTCCATCTTTTTGCAACAGGTAAAACTCTCCTACCGAATGCCCGACAGCGGTACTGGTAGCAAAGTAGTTATTATCAATACGGCCGCCAACCAGCGCAGCACCGCCCGCAAGCGAGGTTACTTCGTTTTTGTTTATGGTAAAATTACCAATCAATTCGTATTTGAATTTTTGTTTAGCCGGGCTACGGTAACTCAACTCAAATTCAAAACCCTGATTACGCATTTTACCTGCATTTATATAGCCAACAGCAGCGCCACCTGCACTGTTTGGCCGCTCTGGTCGTAACAACATACCAGAGGTGTTTTTAATATAGTAATCAACCGTGATATTAAACGCGTTATCAAATAAACCCAGATCGATGCCAGCATCAGTTTGCGTACTGGTTTCCCAGCGGACTTTAGGGTTACCCAACTCCCCTATGGAATTACCCACGTTGCTCATTCCTCCAAAAGGATAATAGCCGGATGGGCCAACAAGTGTGGCATAATTGAAATTACCAATCTCCTGATTACCTAACTGACCTATACCTGCCCTAAGCTTTAGGGCGCTGATCGGGCCTGAATTTTTCATGAATTCTTCCTGGTCAATACGCCATCCTAATGATCCGCCATAAAAACTACCGTAACGGTTTGACGGGATCAGCCTTGATGAGCCATCACGCCGGAAATTAAACGTAGCCAAGTATTTACTATCGTAGCTATAATTAACCCTGCCAAAGAGTGACAATAATGACCAATGGGTTTGGCCGCCGCCATTTTGCATAATACCTAAACCATTATCGAGATATTGAAAAGACTCTCCCTGATCAGAAAACAGTGTGCGTGAGGCACCTAAAGTACGTACGTCAGTTTTCACAATCTCTGTACCGGCAAGAAATGTAAATGCATGCTTATCCAGTTTAAGATCATACGTGGCAGTGTTAGTCCAGTTGTAATTAAATTGATTGGTATTTGATTGCGCCAAACTATTAGGCGTATTTAAAAAACGATCAACACCCCAGGTAGCAAAAAACTGTTTGTAATCGGTTATCAAAAAATTGGTGCCAAAGTCGGTACGCAGTTTCAGGTTCTTAACCGGCCGCACTTCCAGAAACACATTGCCTAAAACGGAGTAATCATAAAAATTTCGATTATAGTTGTCGGCGAAACCAACCGGGTTTAAACCATCACCAAAAAATTCAGGGTTTTGCGGAATATCAACAAACTGCCCGTCCGGACGGTACACCGGTGTTGCCGGTGTACGGAACAGCGCATAACGTAAAACACTTGCCCCCGGATTACCCGCGCCAAAGCCATCGCCCGAAGTACCTACCTGCCGGTTTTTTGAATAACCCAGGTTGACGTTGGTACCTACCGTTACATAGTTTGACAGATTACTGTTAATGCTGGTGCGCAGGTTAAGGCGGTCAAACGATGAGTTTTTGATCAGGCCATTTTGTTTAAAATAATTGGCTGATACAATGTAGGTAGTATTATCGCTGCCGCCGCTTATTGATGCCTGTATATTACTTATAGGAGCAGGTTTCAAAACCTCCTTCTGCCAGTTTACATCAGCCAAACCGCCGTCAATAATACTTTGAGGGATAGGTGTTCTGCCATCTGCCGCGGCAGCGGTATTGTAAGCTGCAACATACTGGCTGGTATTGGCCATCTTTATTAAATGCTGAGAAGTTTGCACCCCTGTGTAAGCGTTAACGTTTACTTTCGGCTTGCCGTTTTTACCTTTTTTAGTAGTAACGATCACCACACCGTTTGATGCCCGTGCGCCATATATAGCGGCAGATGATGCATCTTTAAGCACGCTGATGTTTTCTATGTCATTAGGCGAAATTTGGTTGATACCATCCTTAGTAGGTATTCCATCAATTATATACAGCGGACTGTTATCATTAATGGTACCTATACCACGAATACGCACATTGATACCATCACCCGGCGCACCTGTTGATTGCGTAACAGTTACACCCGCGGATTTGCCCTGCAATATCTGGTCGGCACCGCCTACGGGTAAATTGGCAATATCACTGCTTTTAACGCTGGATACCGCTCCGGTGAGATCAGCCTTTTTTTGAGTGGCATAACCCACAACCAATACTTCGGTAAGCGCGCTGCTTGTGGGTTGCAGCTTTACTACCAATGGTTGCCCGGCTACTGGCGTAACCGTTTGTGTAGCGTAACCAATACTCTTAACCTCAAGTACCGCGCCCGGCGTAACCGATAGTGTGAACTTGCCATCAATATCAGTAGCAACGCCCGTGGTAGTACCTTTAACCTGTACCGTTGCGCCTACCAGGGTTTCGCCTGTATTGTTATCAGTTACAGTACCGGTTATTGATACATTTTGCGCATAGCCGGGCAGGCACGCGCAAAACAGAAGCAGGATGCTGCACAGGGCAGCCCTTCGCCAGATTGTTTTTGTAAAATTTGTCATAATAGGTATAATAATTTTTTTGGTTTTTAATGGCGTGATAATGCCGCCCGAACATAGAAACTCATCATAATATCCTTTCCATAGGCAAAAAAGATTTAAAACATAAATAGATGATAATGAATAATATTCCACACCATTGCTTAGCCTTTAAACAGAATAAGCAAGCCATTGGTTTATAATTGTCCGTCAAACCTATTAAAACTAAACGGGTTTAGCAAATTATTTTTAAATTTTGATTAGCACTACACTATATTTGCAACGCACCATTTCACTATTAACCAAAGGCTTTATGAGGAAAAAGATATCAATGGACGATATTGCCCGGGATCTTAATATCTCTAAATCAACTATTTCCTTTATTATAAATGGTAAAGCCAAGGAGATGCGTATCAGCGAAACCCTTACCAACAGGGTGCTTGATTATGTAAAGGAAAAGAACTATAACCGCAATACACTTGCGCAAAGCCTGCGAACGGGCAAATCAAATATTATAGGTTTAATTGTTGAGGATATAGCGGATGCCTTTTTTTCGAGTGTGGCGCGCCTGATCGAGGAAAGGGCTTACAAGAAGGGTTACAAAATAATTTATTGCAGCACTGAGGATGACCCTGAAAAGACCGCTGAACTTATTAACATGTTTAAAAGCCGCCATGTAGATGGCTATATTATTACCGCCCCGAAAGGCATTGACCAGGATGTGGCTTTGCTTTTAAATGAAGAAACACCCTTTGTATTATTTGACCGGTATTTACCTGAAATACCAACCGACTATGTAGGTATAGATAATTACTGGGGTGCAAAAATAGCGATAGAGCACCTCGCCGCGCAGGGGTTTAAGCAAATTGCCTTTGTAACGCTTGACTCGGATCAAACGCAGATGATTGACCGGCTGAACGGTTACCAGGCCGCTGTTACTGAGGCATCCCTCCTGCCCTATGTACTAAAAATACCTTTCGCGCTAACCCCGGCGCAGGTGGTACAAAATATTAAAAAATTCCTGAAGGATAATCCGTCAGTCGACGCGATATTATTTGCAACCAACTACCTGGCTCTACAGGGCTTTGAAGCGTTGCACAAACTAAAACTGCGCATTCCGGCTGATGTGGCCGTGATCGGTTTTGATGACCATGCCTTTTTTAAAGTTTTTAACCCGCCTATAACCGCGGTTGCCCAACCCATGAAAGCCCTATCTGAAAAACTGATCAGCATACTGTTTAAACGCATGGGTGACGAAGACCGTAAACGCACCAAGCATTTTCGCGAAGTATTAAAACCTGAACTGATCATTCGGGAATCATCAAAACGCACGCGGTCAGCCTAAGTCCCCCGCATCCGGCTGACTGATTTGTTAAGATCTATATTCAAATAAGTTCGCTCGTCCAACTGTGTTACCTGGTTTAAGCGATGTGCGACAGCGCTTAACAAAGCAACATACTTTTTACACCACTATATTTTTACTTGGGTTATATTTAGGGCACTTAAAATAACCAATATGATTAAACAAATTACCAGCATCATTTTGTTCGCGATGCTTTGTGTGGAGGTAACTGCTCAAACCACTCCGCCGGCATCAAAACGTCAGAACACCCAGCGCAGGCGTAACCAGCCACGTGCTTTTACTTTGACCGTTAACGACATAGCCAACACTAAAATTGATACCGCAAAATTAGGCGCGGCTTTCAGAAACGCTTACCCGCCTTTTGCCTATGCGGACGGCTACCGTACCCAGCGCGAAGTAACCATGCGAATAATAGATACGGCCAAAGGATTTACCCTGAAAGCTGTTCCGGGCGAAATTGTAGCGAACGGCAAATGGTTAAAAAATAAAAAGAACCTCGCCGGTTTTGAGCAAGCTTTGAATGATGCGCTGCATAAAAACTGGTCATCAGTTGATACCATTAAAAAAGATGGCTATTCGTTGGTATTCATCAATAAAAATTCACAGTTTGATGCTACCATCCAAAAAAATCTGATTGAAACTTACTTTGAAGTTTATCCTAAACTGGTGGGTATGTTCAATAACAAAGCGACCCATGACGTAGTATTTGTTACCGACACAGCGTACAATGGTGTAGCCGAGGCATCAGGCAACCGCATTTTATTTGCTACCAAATACATGAACAAGTTCCCCTACGATGTGGATGTGGTAACCCATGAAGGTATGCACATTGTACAGGGTTATGGCTACAACTATGGCCGCGACCTAATTTGGCTAACCGAAGGCATTGCCGATTTTATACGCTATAAATATGGTGTGGATAATGTAGGCTCAAAATGGTTTCTGCCGAATTTCCATGCAAAAGATCAGGGGTATAAAGACAGCTACCGTGTAACCGCCCGCTTTTTTGAGTGGATAGATCAAAAAGTTAAACCCGGTGTTATTGTACAGATTGATAAAGAACTAAGAAACGGCACATTTAAAGAAAGTACCTGGGTTGATTTATCCGGAAAAACACTGGATGAACTTTGGGCCGCCTATTCAGCCGCGCCTGCGCTTCATTTGGTATACAGCAGCAAGAATTTTTAATATACTATTTGTAAGTATGTGGCTGTACCTAATGGTATAGCCACATCTTAGTAAAATCTATATCCTGATTAACAATAATATATCCGCGATTGCTTAAACTATAACAAACCTTTTTGCAGCATTTGCGCTAACCAGGCTATTTTTTCCTCGCTTTGCGGAAACTTGCCGAATATCAATACCTCCTGCTCAAAGCTTCTGAAAGCGGCATTCAGTGTTTCGGCCAAAAACTGCACATCCTCATCCGGTAGTTCGGCAATATCTTTATTTTCTATTCCCCATTTAATGATCTGTTTCACGATGTTTACTTCCTCACCTGTATAACGCCTAAATTTGAACATAAAACCCGATGGATCTAAACGCAGATCATCAATAGCAAGTTTATATTTAGAAACCACCTGCCGCAGATTTTTCAGCTTGGTGCTATTAAATGACTCAATATTAGCCGAAAACGACCGCCTTTTGCTAATAGTGGCCTCGCTTTCTTTCAGGCAATGGCTAAACAACCGGTAGCAAACGGCATCTAAAACCTCTTCCTTGTTTTTAAAATAATGATAGAGCGTGCTCCTGCCTTTTTTGCATTCGTTAGAAATATCCTGCATGGATACGCGCAGATAACCATAACGTTCAAATATCGTATCAGATGCTTCAACTATCTCATCCCTCACTTTATCATCCTCTATTTTTTTCATAGTTCGACAAAAATACAAAAATTGTTCACCAACTAAACTCTTCTTTAAAGCTTTTTTGTACAACACAGACGAATCATTAACAGTTTGTGACAATCAGATTAGAAAATATGTAAAAACAAATAATGTATATTTGTCGAAAAAATATTTTTGATCTGATTATAATATACATGCAACTATAAATCAGGTTCATTTAATAATATAAAGAATTAAACGACTTGCGTTGCAATTCGACAAAAAAACAATAAATGTTCAATAAATAAGATGAAAACAACGATCACCCTGGCCGGAGCAGTAGTAACTGCCTTATGCATTACCGGCTGCTCAAGCAATTCAAAGTTTAAGCCCGGTACAGATACACTGGCAGTAAAGGTATTTAACTTAAACGCTGAAACCGTAGCGGATAATGATCATATAATTTATGATGGTACCCTTGAAGCTGAGAAAACCATCGACCTGAGCTTCCAGGTTTCAGGCACCATCTTATCGTTCCCGGTACAAACTGGCGATTACGTAAAAAAAGGCCAGTTGGTTGCCGCGGTTGATGAAACCACCTATCGCAACCAATATAATGCGCAGCTTGCGCAAGCCAAACTGGCACAGGAAAACTATACTCGGGTAAACGAAGTATTTAAAAAAGGCAGCGTGGCCGAAATAAAAATGCTGGAAGCAAAATCAAATTATGAGCAAGCCAGCGCCGCCGCCCGTGCCACTTACCAAAATATAGCCCATACGCACCTCTACGCCCCTGTCAGCGGCTACATTGGTGATAAAAAAGCTGAAGCCGGGGCGGTTGCCAATCCCGGGCAGCCTGTATTGCAACTGTTAGATACACGATCTGTAAAGGTATTGGTTGCCGTACCAGAAAGTGAAATTAACCGGTACAAGGCTGGTACGCCGGCAATGGTTAAAATTGATGCCTTGAGCAATCAGCCCTTACAGGGTAAAGTTACTGAAGTAGGTGTTATCGCGTTAAACGGTAGCGCTAATTACAATTTAAAAATAGCCTTGCCTAATACCGGTATGATGCTGAGGCCGGGTATGCTTTGTAAAGTTTCCTTTAACACATCAGCCAACCAAACCGCCAAAAACGATACTGTAAAACAAATTATTGTTCCAGTACAGGCCGTACAGGTGGACGAAAAAGGAATTAACTTTTTATACATAGTTAACAGCCAAAACAAGGCTGTAAGAAAAGAGGTAACTACCGGCCAGCTTTACAGCAACGGTATTACGATCAAACAAGGCCTGTCGGGTAACGAGCAGGTAATTACCTCCGGCTACCAAAAGCTTGCCGACCAAACGCCTGTAGTTATCAGTAAATAAGCGCTCCCATCATGAAAAAGAATTCCAACTTAATTGAATGGGCCATGGAGTACCATGTGTTCCCGCTCGCGCTATCGGCCATATTTGTGTTGCTTGGGCTGTTCGGGCTTTTTAATATGCCCCGTAATGAATTTCCGGACTTTACCATCAGGCAGGGCCTTATTGTAGGGCAATACCCGGGTGCATCCTCAAAACAGGTAGAGGAACAGCTAACCAAAAAGGTAGAAGAATACCTGTTCAGTAACAACGAGGTGAACAAGAAAAAAACCTATTCCTTTTCGCGGGATGGTGTGATGTACATTTTTGTAGAAGTAGCCGATAACCAAAATGCGATACAAACCAAAGCATTTTGGAACAAGATAAAGAACGGCATGATTATACTTCAAAGCCAACTCCCTAAGGAAGTAAAAGGCTTTTATATTGACAGTGATTTTGGTAATACCTCTGCATTGTTAATGGCGGTTGAATCAAAAACACGCCCTTATAAAGAACTTTTGCGTAATGTGGAAGATATTGAGGCCGAGTTAAGGCAAGTACAGGATGTTGCCAAAATATCGCACACCGGCAACCTTAACGAGCAGATCACGGTTTATGTAGATAATAACAAGCTACTGCAAAAAGGGGTATCGGTTAGCAATGTAATGCAGGTGCTGCAAAACGAGGGTGCCATAAACGCTACCGGTAAGGAAGAAGGTGCTGTTGTGGATCAGCCGATACATTTAAGCACTTACTATAAAACTGAAGCCGAACTTGCCGATCAGATCATCAGGCAGGATGTTAACGGTAACTCTGTTCGCTTACGCGATGTGGCTACGATTAAACGCGAATACGATGAACCCGACAGCTATGTTACCTCTAACGGAACAAAGTCTATTGTGATATCGCTGGAGATGATCACCGGCAAAAATATTGTACAGTTCGGCAAAGAGCTGGAAGAACATATTGAGAAAGTAAAAGAACACCTGCCGCCGGATATCCAACTGGTCAAACTGGCCGATCAGCCGGAAGTAGTGGATGATTCCATTAGCCATTTTATGAAGGAGTTTGCCTTCGCGCTTATCGGCGTGGTATGTGTGGCCTTGTTACTTCTGCCTTTCAGGGTTGCAGCGGTAGCGGCAGCAACTATACCTATCACTATAGCCGCAACGCTGGGGATCATGTACATGGCCGGTATTGAACTGGACACCGTTACCCTTGCAGCGCTTATTGTGGTTTTAGGTATTGTGGTAGATGACCCTATTGTGGTTATTGATAACCATGTAGAAAAACTGGATCACGGCATGTCTGTTTGGGATGCGGCCATCAGCAGCGCTAAAGAATTATTTCCTTCTGTTTTTACAGCTACGCTGGCTATTTCGGCGACCTTTGTGCCGCTCGCCTTTTTCATGACCGGTACCGCCAAGGATTTTATCCGCCTGTTCCCGGTAACCATAATGATAGCGCTCACGCTGTCGTTGATCATCTCTATGATGATCGTGCCTTTTTTCAATACCCTTTTTATCAAAAAAGGCCTGTTGCACAATAAAAAAGAAGAAAAGCGATCTTTTTTGGACCGCCTGCAGGATTTTTTTAACAGCCACATCGGCAACGCTATGAAACACTATAAGCTCACCGTATTTTTCGCGGTAATGGCGGTGGTGCTTGGTATAGCCATTATGGGTTTATTGCCGCAGCAATTGTTCCCTAAGGTTGAGCGTAACCAGTTTGCGATGGAGATCTACTTACCTTCGGGCTACCGTTTATCACAAACTGACAGTGTGGTAAAAGGCATGGAAAAAATACTAAAACAAGACAAACGGATACTTAACTATACCAGCTTTATCGGTAGCAGTTCACCGCGTTTCCATTCAGTATACGCCCCTAACCTTCCGTCAAAAAATTACGCGCAAATACTGATCAAAACCGAATCAGAAGATGCGACCGCGGAAGTAATTGTTGATTACCAGCACAAATACAGCAATATTTTTCCGTCTGCCTATGTGCGGATGAAACAGTTGAACATGATCAATGCGCTGGCACCCATCGAAGTAAGAATCAGTGGGAATGACATTCCGGCTTTAAAGCAAGTGGCCAACCAGGTGTTAGCCATCGGCAAAAAACATAAGGAGGTAACCTGGGCCCGTACTGATTACAATGAGATACAGCCCACGCTTAAACTGGATATAAAAACGGCAGAAGCCTCGCGCCTCAGCTTATCCAAAAGCGATATTGCCAACGCCGTAGCCATGCATGCCGAAGGCATTACAGCTACCCAACTTTGGGAAGACACCTATGCGGTTGATGTGAAGATTAAATCACCAAAAGAATCCAGAAGTGATATTGCCGCACTGCGCGACCTGAATATCGTTTCGCCGCAAACCAAATCTGTTATACCGTTAAGGCAGGTGGCTGATATTACTACGGACTGGAATGACGGCCAGATTACCCGCAGAAACAGCGTACGCACATTAACCGTACGCATGGATGTTACCCAGGAAGCGGTAGCTAACGCGGTTTTGGCAGACCTGCAACCCGCTATCGAAAAAATAAAACTACCCGCGGGTGTTGAACTTCGTTACGGCGGGGAACTGGAACTGCAAGGCGAAAACCAGGGGCCGATGGGTACAGCGCTTGGCGTAAGTATCATCCTGATATTCCTGATCTTACTGTGGCACTTTAAACATCTTAAACATGCCCTATTGAGTATTACCACCATGCCGCTGAGTTTGCTTGGCGCATCATTCGGCCTTTTCATTATGGGCTATCCGTTTGGGTTTACCTCATTTTTAGGGTTGCTTGCACTTTGCGGTATTGTGGTGCGTAATGGTATCATCCTGATAGATTTTGCCGAAGAGTTGCGTTTGCACGAAGGTAAATCAGTATTTGAAGCGGCTAAACTTTCTGCCGAGCGCAGGATGCGGCCTATCTTCTTAACATCTGCGGCGGCAGCGGTAGGTGTTATCCCGATGGTGATCAGCCGGTCGTCGCTATGGGGGCCGTTAGGTACGGTGATCTGTTTCGGTTTACTGGTATCTATGTTACTTACCCTATTTGTGTTACCCACTTTATACTGGTTGTTCTTCCGTAAAGAAGATCATAACAAACCGGATAGTGATAATAAAACTGCGGAACCTGTAACCGCATAAGCTTGAGATCATGAAATCATTTATCATATTTATATGTGTTTTAGCTTGTATACAGGCTAAGGCGCAACAACACGTAATATCATTAGACGAAAGTAAAAAAGCCGCCCTTGCTTACAGTTATGCCATCAAAAACGGCGAACTGCGGGTAAACTCGGCAAAAGCAGGTGTATCAGCCGCAAAATCCGATTACTTGCCGTCTGTTAGTGGCACAGGTATCGGCCTGTTAGGTTTTAAAGACTTTGTACCCGCCATACCCAATGTTTTAGAAAAAGGCATCAACAATGTTTACATGCTGGGCGTAACCGGCACCCAGACAGTTTATGCCGGCGGCAAAATAAAAACAGGCAACCAACTGGCAAGTTTACAATTAGAGGTAAACCAGATCAGAAAAAAGCAGTCGGCAGATTCTGTGATACTGCTTACCGAGCAAAAGTACTGGAACCTGGTTAACATACAGGAACAGCAAAAAACCTTACTGGTTAACGAGGCATTGCTTAACTCTGTGCTTAAAATGCAAAAGGATATGCTGGCATCGGGCTTAATTGCCCGTAATGATCTGCTTAAAGTTAAAGTGCAGCTAAGCCAGTTGCTGGTTAACAAGAGCAAACTGCAAAATGGCCGCCGGGTTGCCCTGCTTGATTTTTCGGTTTACACAGGTATGCCGTTTGACTCGTTGATGGTGATGCAGGATACACTTAACCAAAAAGGTACGCCAGTATTGCCCGCCATGCAGCCCGATACCTCACTCAACAGCAATGCCGATTACCTGCTGTTAACCAAACGCATGGCAGGTGAGAATTTGCAAACACGCCTGGCCAATGGGGACAACCTTCCAAGTTTAGCCGTTGGATTGAGCGCGGCACAAGTGGGCTCGTTTAACAGCGGCATAGGCAGCACCTTTTCGCCGGCCGGCTTTGTAACGCTGAGCATACCGATATCAAACGGATTGTGGGGCCGCAACAAACACAAAATAAGCCAGCGGAAGATAAGCGAGGAGATAGCCCGTAATGATTACCGCGACGGCCATAACCAGTTAAGGGTAGGCATTTTGCGTTACTGGTATGATATGCAGGATCAGCTTACACAGATCCGCTACGCTAAAGAGAATATGGAACAGGCTACCGAAAATTTAAAAGTAAACCGGGATAACTACAAGGCAGGCTTAGCCACCATATCCGAAGTACTGGATGCACAGGCGGCTTATCAGCAGGCATCAAGTACGTTAACAACGGCATTTGCTGATTTTAATGTACGGGCAGCTATTTACCGTTACGTTACCGCCAAGGCTGATATTCAGAAGTAGGTGGATACTATACATCAGCAATACCGGTAATGATTGATAAAAAAGATCAGCTTATTGAACAGGCGACTGAATTATTTTCAAGGCATGGTGTCATCAGTGTAACCATGGATGACCTGGCCAGGTTTGGCGGTGTTTCAAAAAAAACGGTATACCAGTATTTTGAGAACAAGGCTGTAGTTGTTGAAGCAGTGGTTGACGTAATCATTGCGAGGTGGAAGTCAATTATAACGGCTAATGAGCAAGCGGCAAGTAACCCCGTTGAGGAACTGTTATTACACCGAAACCTTTTTAAGGAATGGATAGCGCTGCGAATTATTTTTAACGATACGATGCTGAAGCGCTTTCCACGGGCACACCGAACCTTTTTGGATTTTAAAACCGGTTATTTTAAAACCGCAATAAAAACCAACCTGGAGGAAGGCATAGCCGGGGGCTTTTATTTACCTGCACTGGATTTACAGAGCGTTGCAGATATATACCTATCCGTAACGGATGATTTTATATTTCATAGTTTAAAAACTTACCATGAAGTATATACAGCGTTACGGTTATTTATCAACGGCATTACGGTGGCGGCTGCACGCAGCCTGGTGGATAAGTATAGTGAAGATACAGAATCCCAGGAGTTCCGATAGGATCTTCTAATGATCTACATTCGAAAGGATAAACATAAAGCGGCACCATTAAATTTAACGGTGCCGCTTTTACGTTTACAAGATTTTTACTCAGCGTATTTACTTCGGGATAATTGCTTTAAAAAGTACTATCTTACACTATCTAAATTAAAATACTTTGCAACCATTTTTATTTATAATACGCTGCACGGCTGCCTTGATATTGCTTGCGGTAAGCCCTTACGTAGTTTTCGCTCAGGGTTTAAAGGAATTCGATAACAAGCAATGCGTTGTGGTTTTAACTTATGATGATGCTATTGATATCGACCTTGATAACGTAATACCCGCGCTTGATTCGGTAAAACTTAAAGGAACATTTTATCTTATCGGCTCCTCTCCTGTTGTTAATAACCGATTAAATGAATGGCGGCTCGCGGCAAAAAACGGCCATGAGTTGGGCAATCATGGCCTGTTTCACCCTTGCGATGGCAGCCTACCCGGCCGCAGCTTTGTTAACCCCGACCATGATCTGAGCAAATACACCGTTAACCGCGCGGTAGATGAAATACGGCTTAATAACGTGCTTTTAAAAGCTATTGATGGCAAAAATAAACGTACCTATGCCTACCCTTGCGGAGATATGACCATTGATGGCATAAAGTTCTATGATAAGCTGCGTAACGATTTCGCAGGCGCGCGCGGTGTTACCCCTATCCCTCAAAAACCGGGCGAGGTAGACCTCGACAATATCAGTGGTTTTCCGATAATGGATAATTCAGGCGAACAGATGATCCAATTAGTTAAGGATGCACAGAAAAAGCATACGGTGCTGGTTTTCCTGTTTCATGGTGTAGGTGGCGGCCATAATATCAATGTGGGATTAAATGAACACAGGCTATTGCTTAAATACCTCAAAGCCAATCAAAAAGATATTTATATCTCCACCATGGTAGATGTTGCCGAACGGATAAAAGCCTCACGGCCTGCCGGTAATAAACATTGATAAACAGCTCAGTCTCCTATTAGCGAACTACAATACTTAATACCAATGATAAGTATTGATGCGCAACATTTTGGGCTGAACCGTTGTTCTTATTAATGATGGCTGAGGCAAAAAATAATATCCTGTTTTATTTCGCGATCGTACTGTTGATCCCGCTATGTTTTGTAGTATGGGCCTCGACAGCAAAAATACTGGCAGTTTTTTCAACTCACCGGGATGATTACGTTGTTACTAATGCTACCCTGATTGAAAATGTTAACCGCAAATATGGCGACCGTGCAACTTTCCGCATTAACTATAACGGACAAAGCATTACAGGCCGGGATCAAAGCTTATTTTGGGCATCTCCGGGTGATGTGGTAAAGGTTTACTTCAATAAAAAGGATGTTTATGATAACGGTATCATCCGGCAACTCATTACATTCACTATCGGCCAATGGCTGTTCTTTATAGCTTTGGTCGCCTACATCACAGTGAAAGTAAAAAACAATTACCGTAAAAACACCCTTCAGTAATTATGAAACGATCTATCTTAACAATCATCATTTTAGCAATGCTGTGCTTGGCTCACCAGGCTAAAGCCCAGCAAGCCAAGGCCTACGAAACTATCCGTTACATTGCCAAAGCAGAGCAGGTGGTTTACAGGCTTGATTATGCCGATGGATATATTGGTGCAAGCGTAATTAAGTTTAAGCCTAACAAACAAACGGTTACATTAACACCAACAAGCGGCACTACAGAAACAAATGGCGAACTTATTTTTCGAGGACCTGATAAACATGAGATCGTTCTAAAAAACATCAATGAAGAAAAAACTGCGCCAGAAAAGATCATGGGTATTTATAAAATAAAAGGAGGCTCCGTTAAATTATCGTTTTCTCAACAACATTAAGATCATCTAACTATTGGGTTGAACCCTGCTTGCCGGTATGTATAAATTCGCGCCAATGCCTTGTAAGGTGCGCCATTTATTCTTATTGAAAAATTGCAGATTTAGGCGCTTTATTGCCGCGTTAAAAAATTGCTTTAGCATTTGCTGCTTCTCTTTGTCTTCCTTTAAAAACAAATCGCCATCTGTAAGATTGATCTTCCTACCGTGCGTTAATATGATGGTTAATAATACTTGCGATTTTTTGCTTGTATTGTAATCATGCATATAAATGCCTGCTATATCTTTTTGCAACAGTCTTTCAAATTGGCCATCGGTTTTAGTAATAAACATCGATTTTTGGTCAAAATAAATTACCACAGTTTTAGTTTGTGTTTTGATGATAAGCATCATCACCAATATCATAACACCCAGGGAAACCGGCAGGCCGCCACGAAAAAACAACGGACGTATTACCCCAATAAAAAACAAACCGGCAACAACCGCGGCAACAGCAGCAATCAAATAAATGCTGTAATAGGGGCGCATCATCACCTTGCTAAATACAAAGTCCTGCGTGCAATACTTACGGTTGCTGTCCATCTACCTTAATTTCATATTGCAGATAACTCATCTAACACTTGTCGTATCTGCTGGTTTACTTTCTGTACCGCCGCTTTATCCGCGGATATATCCTGCTGAACGGCATCCTGCATTAACTGATAGCTTTTTACACGCAGCCTGCAGTACTTTATCAACAATCCATTTCTTTGATGTATACTTTGCGATAGCTCCAGTCGGTCTAATTCCCGCATCAGGTTAACCCCTTGTTCCCAATACGCCATGCCTTGTTTTAAAGCAGGGAGTGATTCGGCAGCCGGAGCGTTCTGTTTATCTTCTACTACCTTAATCGCTTTCTCCTCCAGCTTATAAAAGCTTTCCATACGTTTAAAGTACACAACACGGTCATTACCGGCCATAACAGCGCAAGCAAATATTGAACCTATGACAACTATGACGATTGTTCCGGCAATCGTAAGATTGTTGAGTTTACCGTTATCCGGCTTTCTTAACGCCGGTAAAAACATAAAACCGACAACAATACCGCTCAAAAGCCCGCCAATATGTGCCGCGTTATCAATACCATGTTTCATGCTGCCGTAAACCAGGTTATAGATCACGAACATGCCAATGTTGGCTAAAAGCCCGTTGCGCATGGAACGTTCAATATGGTTGGTACTTAGTATTGCCAAAAACACGCCATATAGCCCGAATATAGCGCCCGATGCCCCCGCGCTAACCGTATAATCATGCCACCAAAGACTGATAATACTGGCGGCTATACCCGTTAAAATATAAGCTACTATAAACTTGGTTTTACCTACAAAAGGCTCTAATAAAAAACCTACGAACACGAGCGCGTACATGTTAAGTAACAGGTGAATGAGGCCAAAGTGGATAAAACAACTGGTGAGCAGCCGCCACCATTGCCCGGTAAGGGTAGTAATAGTTGAGTTAGCGCCCCAGCCCAACATGCTTTCGGCATCCGGGTCAAATACGGACATGCCGCTGCAAACCATGATGATATAGATCAGTACATTGATCAAAACAATGATCGGCGTAAAGAAATAATTTTTTGAAGGTTTGAAATACGACCAAAAACTGGTGAGGTTACTAAATTCGGGCCGAGTGTTGGGTTTTAAGGTATCTTCATACGGGTGCATAAAGTCCTTTTCGTAATCCTTATACAGTTGGCGTATTTCATCATCAGTAAAACTGCCTTTAACTTCTTGAAAAGTTGTTACGTATTGCTTAACCGCGTTATCGGCATGCCCAAAATCATTTACCATGGCCGACAACGGAACGCATTTTATACTGGCTGCTTCGCCTTTTATGGTTACTGTAACTTCGCCGTTCCATGAAAATTCGCCATTATCAGTATAGGCGATCAAACCGGCATCAGATATAAAACGGATACGCCATCCCAAGGTTTTCGCTGTTTCAAATAGATATACTACAGCTTCTTTAGAACTTAATCCTGTTAAGGAGATGGTGGTCAATGGTTTATCCATGTTATAGGTTACAGGTGTGTAAGGGCCTTGTTGTTATCAACACTTAACATCATACACTGATAAGTTGTTTAACGTTATGTGCACAACTTACAAACCGTTTCGGGCTATGCCCGTTATAGTACAACAAAACCAATGAGCACCTACCAGAAAACCAGCCTGATATCAGTTGATGAAGCCATAGCCAAAGGCCGCCAGATGCTGTTGTTGCCACGTATATTTATGATAGTCGGCCTGTTCTTTTTTTTGTTTCCTATAGCGCTTTTCGTGATGGCGCTGATGGACGGGCCGCCGTTTACACGTGGGGTATGGCTGGTGTTTGGCGGAGTTATGCTGTTTTGCTTTGTGGTGTTCTTTTTTCTTCCGTTTTTATTCTGGAGCAAACGCACTATACGGTGGAAGCTATGGGCCTTTGATAATGTTGATAATGTGCATGAATTAAAGATAATGGCTTCAGAAACCAACCTATGCCCTGCCTATGGCACCGTAATGGACAAGCTGCAGATCCATTCAGCCGCAGAAAGGGAACAATGGCGTGAATTGCAGAACCGCTTTGATTTTCCGGAAGTATTTATTGACGACCCCACTATTTCGGCTGAAACTATCATCTATTTCTCAAAAGCGCAACAGATCGCCGGAATAATCTTCGGTCTGTTTTTAATTGGCACAGGCATCATGCTGGTTTATTTTGTAAGCAAAGGAGATCATTCCGCATACCTGTATATTGTAGGCTTAGTAATCGCCTTAGCTCCTACGGCCATGATCTTCATCGCTGTTAAACGTATGATAAACAAAGAGCCGCAATTAATTCTTAATAACAAAGGCTTTTACAGTAAAGCAACCGGCTTTCTTAACTGGGATGTTATATACAATGTAAAGGTAAAAAGTATTGTTCGGCCGCGCAGGGGCACCCAGTACATACTCAATTTTCAACATCCGGGCGGGTTGGAGAACATTGATATAACTGAATTTAATATTAATAAAGGGCCGTTAGAAAGACTGATACGGTTTTACAAGGGGCGGTATAATACGCGGTCGATATAAAAATAATATACAGGCAAAGTTTTTATGGCTTTTTAACCGATCTAAACATCTTTCTTAAAAAGTTTGATTGACTCCATTTCAAACTTTAACTTACGCCATTATAAACTCAACCTGATTGCTATGATCAAAACATACTATGCCATAGTTTTATGCTGCGCGCTTTTTTGTGGTTGTTCGGGCGGAGCCAAAATGGCGGGCTCTGATAATAACGGATGGAAAACATTATTTAATGGTAAGGATACCAAAGATTGGATAGTTAAAATTCATCATCACGATGTAAATGTTAATTATGGTAACACCTTTCGTGTTGAGGATGGGATCATTAAAATAAGGTACGACCAGTATGGCGATTTTAACGATCAGTTTGGCCATTTGTACTATAAAACGCCCTATTCACATTACCATTTGCGGTTTGAGTACCGGTTTGTTGGCAAGCTGCAAAAGGGAGCGCCTGATTACACGCTGCTTAACAGCGGCGTAATGTTTCACTCACAGGACCCGCGAACGATTTTAAAGGAACAGGATTGGCCAATATCCATTGAAATGCAACTTTTAGGCGGCTTAGGCGATGGAAGATCAAGGCCAACGGGCAACATGTGTTCGCCGGGTACTGATGTGGTTTACAAAGGCGAAGTTTCCCGCGATCATTGCATCAGCTCAAGCTCAAAAACATACGATGGCGACCAATGGGTAAAAGGAGAACTGATTGTTGAGGGCAATAAAAAGATAACGCATGTTATTAACGGCGATACGGTGCTACAATATTCAAACCCGACCATTGGCGGCGGCGTTGCCAATGGCTATGATAAAAAATACAAGCAGGATGGCAAAGCGTTAACCAGCGGTTTTATCGCTTTACAAAGCGAAGGCCAACCTGTAGATTTCAGAAACATTGAAATAAAGGTACTGCCGGGTAATAAATAATCCGCGTATGCAGATGTACCGTTGAATATTCAGATAAAAAAAGGCACAGAATATCGAAATATTCTGTGCCGTGATCAGTTTAAAAATCTATTTCTTTTGGAGGCCTTCAATTACGCCTATATAAGCCGGTTTCCTGATGTACCCTTCCGTCCACAAGCCTATAGGTTCGCCTGCACGCCAGGATGAACTGGTCGGACTATCCAGCGGGCTCCAGATAGTAATACCGTATTGCTGCGCTTTCGGAATGATCTCAAAATATTTATCGATCACGAATTTATACATATCCTTTTGCGCGGCATAATCCGCCGGGGTTGCCTGTGGGGTTTTAACACCACCGGCTATGCCCATATCCAGCTCAGATACTTTGATGAGTTTGCCGGTTGCGGCGAGTAAATTAAACATTTCAACAATTTTATTTCTGTCGGCATCAGCATTAATGTGCATTTGCGTACCAATGCCATCAACTTTAGCACCCTGGTTTTCAATGTATTTAACATATCCTATTAAACCACGGCATTTATCCAGGCTGTATTCAAGGTTATAATCGTTAATAAAATGAATATCAGTAGCATTGCCATATTGCCGGGCCAGTTGAAAAGCTTTAACCGCGTAGTCTTTACCCATATAATCCTGCCAATAAAATTCATCGGCAGCCAGCGTACGCCCGATACCGGTTTTTAACTCGTATAGTTTGCCATCGTCCATAGGTTCATTTACCACGTCCCAAACCTTTACATGGTCTTTAGTAGCGGTAACTATCCCTTTGATCCAGTTTTCCATAGCCTGCGTTATAAGGGTTCGCTTTTCTTCGGGCGTTTTTTCTACGATGATCTCGCCCCCTTTTTCGTTGTATTTTTTTAGCGTTATGTTATCAAAATAATAAGTAGTTGCGTTTTTGCCCATGTTAAAGGCGATGGCTCCGCTGGTTGCCATATCTTTAGTAATTGTTATTCGCCTGGTATAGGTTGTCCATGTGGTTGTTGCCTCAATGGTACCAAAAAACTCCCAATGCTTATAGCTATAGGGCACTGTATGCGCCTGTGTACCAAATGATGCCGCTGCATCAGCACGCACCTGCATACTCAGTTCATACTGTTCGCCCTCAACCACCGCCGGAGAAAATTTCAGGAAAAACTGCGCTTCCCAATCATTAGCACGAACAGTTTCATTGGTAAGCTTTATTGCCCTGCCGGTTCCGTTAGCCCCCTGGCCCGCTGCTGTAAAACCGGCGGTTAATGTTGTGGTGTACTGGTAATTTGGTGCATTATCTGTTTCAAAATCAGCACCGGTAACCAGCTCCCAGCCCGGCTGGCCGGTTGATGGTATAACCGTTGGTGCTATTAACCCCCTTAAATAAGCGGCATTTTGGTTAGTATGCCAGGCCAGCGTATGCCCGTATACAGTAATACCCGCTTTTGTAGCGATGTCTATCAGGTTGGTTACCGGCTTTAAGGATAGCTCGCCGTTAGCCTGAACTACTGCACCATGTTTCATCTCGTAACCAAGAGTTATCTCATCAAAATTTGAGTTTACCAGGCGGTACATAACGCCTTTACTGCTATAATCGTTCAATGACACGGCCGCTCCTAATTTAAAACCCGGATTAGCTGCCCTGTTGATGTATGATTTTAGAGGTTCATAAGCATCTATCTGCTCCTGCCCGACAAATGAGGCAGGCTTTGCAACCTGATATTCCAGTGCTTCATATTTTGTACATGAACTCCATATTACCGACCCGGCAAAGATCAGTGTTAGTTTAAAAAACTGTTTCATTATGTTTTGATCTAAGGGTAAGTGTTATTTAACGGGGTTAAAGGTTTCCATTTTAACCCCACGGTCACGCAATACCAGCGTATCAGTAGTAGTAACCCGCATATCACTTAACTCTACACGGTAGTTTAAGTACAGCGCATCGCGGTCAGTAGCACCCCAGCTATTCTTTTCGCCTTTTTTAATAAACTTGCCGGTGCCGGTGGCCGTAAAGCCACTTGCCGCTGCTGATATGGTACTATTACCTTCATCATCAAAAGTTAACAGTAACGGGCAATTTACATCAACGTTACCTGCCCCCTTATACACCACCTGGAAAACACTTTGCTTGAGCGATTGAGTGGTTAATGCCTTTACTTCATCCCGTTCAACATATTGATTATGTCTTAAAGTAGTTTTGTTCAGCTCGGTATTGCCATTTTTGGCTTCCATTATATCCTTACCCCTGCGCAGGTAGTTGCCTGTCCACATATTAATATATTTTATGGCATATAAGGTGTAATTCTTCGCTCTTAAAATGGAGTCGGCATTGGCTACGTTTGTCATAGTTATCGGGATAACATAGGTAACTTTTGTAGATAGCGGATCAGCAAAATAAGCGTCGGTAAGCTGTACCTCAACGCCGCCGGCAATTTTACCTTTTGGAATAATTATTCTATCCGATGCCAGGCGGTAATAACTGGAAGGCATGGGTAAAACATCGCCGCTATAATCGGGCGGGTTAAACTTCAGCCCATCAGTGAGTGAATTATTTACAATAACCCCTATCATTACATCATGCTCGTTTGAATAAACGCCCCCTGTAGTAGCCATTATCTGGCATTTGTGCTGATTGTCAAGCGAGGTATCAAAAATATCTTCGCCCAACGTAATGGTACGTACCGGATACTGATAGGCAAAATATACTGCCTGTACACCATAATCCGGAAAATCCCAATCACTGTTTTTGCACGAGGTAAATGCAAGCAGTGTGATAAGAGATATATTTATTAATTTTTTCATGTTCAATTTTTTAAAATAATGTTATAAGCCTTTGTTTACCATCCGTTATTTTGCTGCAGGGCTCTGAACTTTAATATTTCGCTGTACGGCACCGGGCCATAATGCATGAAATCTGCAAATGCACGGGGCTCAACCGTAATTGGCGTATAGGTGTTTTGCGTAATATTTACACCCGTTGCGGGTTCGTTCAAATTAGCATTCCAACGGCGCAGATCCCAAAATCTGAAACCTTCAAAACAAAGCTCCAATCTTCTTTCATTCCGGATGAGCGTACGCATGGCCGCTTTGTCACCTTTTATTGATTCGAGATAAGCATCTCCATTATTTAAACCCACACCCGCTCTCTGCCTTATTTTTTTGATAACATCATACGCTGAATAGGTGTGCCCGCCCGTAGCCAGCGGCCCCCATGCTTCGTTGGCTGCCTCGGCATAAATAAGGTATAGTTCTGTATACCGTATGTGTGGTACATAGTGTTTTTGGTTACTGATAGAACTTGAGTTACGGTTAACATCCTGCCGTAAAAGCTTGCGCATGTAGTAACCGGTACGTGTTGATGTTTCTACCTTGTTAAGCCCGTCATTGGTGTTCCTGTCCGGCGCGGTATATATAACAGATGATGAAGGCCCTGCCGTGCTGCCATTAACTATAATGTAGGCAGTTAAACGTGGATCGCGGTTAGTATAAGGGTTTGCCTCGGTGTAATTACTGTTCGCATCTGATATCGGATAACCATTTAAAGCAGGGAAAGCGTTAACCAGGTTTTGAGTGGGATTAAGTCTGCCCCTGCCCGATAAGGTAGGCGGAAAATGATCCAGTTCAAGATCACTGTTTTGCCCAATGGACGTACGCCACATAACTTCGGCCGGGTTAGCGCCTGAGGCTAAGCCATCAATCTGGTTTCCGCTGCCGCCGGCATACCATGTAAATCCGTTTGTTGCAATACCATTAACACCACCGTTCAAATCCAGTACATCAGCAGCGTAATTAGCGGCGTTTTCCCAGGTTGTGGTTGAACCTTCGGCAAAGGCAGGGCTTGCCGCCATTAAAGCCGCCCTGGCACGTATGGCCTTCGCAATGCGCCTTGTCATCCGCTGGGCAAATAATTTACCAAACACCCTGTTGTAGGTTTCGGTAGCTACTCCGTTGTATTTCACCGGAATATCAGATGTTGATGAAATATCCTTGTAATCAAGCGGAAGCAGCTCTTCTGCCTGGTCAAGGTCGTTGTATACCTGCTTCATGCAGTTCTCAAACGTTGCCCTGGGTTGGTCAAAGTCTGAAGTTGGGGTTTCTGGTTGTAAAACCAACGGAAAACCATATAACTCTCCCCCGGCCTTACCGCCATGCGCCTGTAGCATGTAAAACATAAAAAGCGCACGTAAACCATAGGCTTCGCCTTTCAGGCGGTCTTTAAACATGGTGTTTAACAAAGGGTCGGCCGTGTCAAATGTTACCTTATCAGCCTCTGTCAAAAACATATTCAGGTACTGAATGGCGGCCTTTGAGTTTGTCCACTGGTCAAGCGGGTTAAAGCTGGCCGTCCATTGCCCGGTTGCAATTTTTGATAGCCCGCTATTTACATCATTGGTAACGGCGTTATCAGTAGCCACATCGCTAAAAGACCATCCGTTAGTCGGGATACGTGTATAGCCATTTAGCAGCAGCCCATGCGCCAAAAGCGGCTCATCGTATATATTTTCAAACTTGCCGTTGTTTTGAGGCGCGGGCTCCACAAACTTTTTGCAGCCACACAAGGCAAGAAGCGTTATAAATAGTAGTGAAATTTTTTTCATGTCGTTAATCATTTATCAACCTTAAAATCCTGCTTTTACACCGAGGTTGTAAAACCTGGTTTGGGGCGCGCCACCTATTACCATTTCCATCAATCTTCTTTCCTTGGCAACAGTGAGCAGGTTGAAACCTGCCACATACATACCTATGTTTTTAAGCAGCTTACCCTTCAGTATCTCTTCCGGAAGGTTGTATGATATCTGCACTTTTGTTAAATCCAGCCGGTTGGTACTGAATATCCAAAAATCAGAATTGCGAAAGTTGTTATCGCTGGTAAGCGTTGTCAGCCTTGGGAATGTGGCGGAATTTTTGGTTTCCTCTGTCCAGCGCCCGCGTACCACCTCTGAGTATTTATCCTGACCGTCTACCCAGAAATAAGAGTTATTTTTGATCGCCTTTGCACCAAACCGCCCGGTACCCAGTACAAAAAATGTAAAACCCTTCCATTTTGCAGTGAGGTTAAGGCCAAGCGTTAGCGGAGAGCCATACCAGCCGCCTTTACCCAGGTAAACCTCATCCTGCGTGTTAATAATACCATCGCCATTGATGTCCTTATACTTAATGTCGCCGGGTTTAACCTGCCCAAAAGCGGGCTGAGGCACACCATTTCCGCTATTGGCGGCGGCGGCTTCGGCAGCGTCCATATAAAAGCCATTACTTTGTAAACCCCACAGCGCGTCAAGCGGCTTTCCCTGGCGATACTGATATTGGTCGGTATAATATTCCGCACGTTTGGTAGCCTTTGTGCTATAGTAAGTAGCAATGGCACCAATTGTCCAGTTTACTTCTCCTGTACGCTGGTTGAGGTGCAGATCCAGATCAAAGCCGGTACGCTGATCGCCATTAAAATTAACGTACGGAATGAACGATGAGTTAAACACCGAAAAATAACTGGGGAATAACGAGGTACTTTGGGTAGCCATATCAACCAGCTCGTTTCTGAACACATTGGCTGATAATTGTATTTTGTTACCGAAAAAAGCGCCATCAATACCCAGGGCTATTTCTTTACGCCTGGCAAATGTCAAATTAGGATTGCTTCCTCGGCGCGAATCAGTTGTTTGGGCCAGCGTTCCATCATTCCAACTGTAGTATGAACCTTCGCGTTGGGTATATATACTCTGATAAAGATAATAGTCAGCAACATCCAGGTCAGTAACCAATATACCTGCCGATGCGGTTAATTTTAAATTATCAATAAACGAAGCATTTTTCAGGAATCCCTCTTCGCTGAGCCTCCAGCCGAGTGATACGGTTGGCGAAACACCGTAACTTTTATCATCCAAAAATTTAGGAGAATATACCAGCGCGCCGGTAAAATCAGCATAGTATTTTTGCTTATAATTATAGGATAGCTGTAACCCTGAGTTTGAATTGGTTACATTTTGATAGATCTCCGATTGTGACTGGCGGTAAGCGGCACCCATAAGAATGGCTGAGATGTTGTGGTTTTCCCTGATGGTTGTACGGTAATTAAGCTGGCCGGAAAAGGATATGGTTTGCCTGTACCAGCTATCTGATATATTTTCGATGCCTGACCGGGTATCGGTACCAAACGGTGTTAACGAGCTTATTACATCTTTACCATTATATGTTGTCCAGTTGGGCTGATAAATAGTATAACCGTTATTATAACCCTGGTTGTACCTGTTCAGGTAATCAATACCCATGCTGGCATTAAAGGTCAGCCCCTTCAACAAGCCTTTTAGGTCAGCCTCTATACCCGTTGTGAACTGAAACTGGCGGCTTACGAATTTGGTGTTGCCACCGGCATATATTGCCGCGAAGGGATTGGTTTGATCAAGTTGTGTGCCACCCAATAGGTACTTGCCGTCAATAATGTTGGCACTGCTGTTCGCTATTATTTGCGATGGCTCATCGCTCTGCTCAATAAAACTTAAAGGGATAAGCGGCGTAAAGCGGTTAGGCCTGATGGTTGAGGCACTTGCCCAATAATCGGTATTTACACCCTGGCCGCTGTAGAATACAGCGCTTGCATCAACAGTGGCTTTAAGTATGCTATTAAGCTTAACGTCAACATTACCACGTATGTTAAACCTATCATTAGTATTATTATTTTTAGCCATGCCAAAGTTAAGCAGTGAACCGGCAGACCAAAAGCCCAGGTTAGTATAGTAGCGCGCACGCTCATTGCCGCCCGTAATTTCGGTGGTTACATCATATCGCGCATAGCTGCTTTTTAAATAGTCTGCCGAGTAAAAATCAACATTAGGATAACGGTACGGGTTAGTACCTGATGCATGGTTGTAAATGGTTTCATCGGAGTATAAAACCCCCAATCCGTCATTCTGCCGGGCTTCGTTATACAAGGTCATATACTCCGCCGAGCCCAGATATTTTGGATACCCTTTCGGAACATTTAGACCGGCATTGGCGCGTACTTTTATTTGCTGCCCGCTGTTATTGCCACGCTTGGTAGTTATTAATAATACGCCTTTTGCACCGCGGCTGCCATAAAGCGCTACGGCCGAGGCGCTTTTTAAAAATGTAACCTGATCTATTTCTGAAGGCATAACATTATCTACCTCGCGGGGTACACCATCAATCAGCACCAGGTAGCTGTCCATACCCCATATATTACCGTGAAAGCCTGGTGCCAGCGCCTCCATCCCGTCCAAGGCATAGGTTAAATAGTTTTTTTCAAATACCGATTTAAGATCAACGGTTGAAACACCGCCAAGCAGATCCTTTTCAGAAACCTTTTTAAAGGCGACCTGTACCAGTTGCTCATCCTCTGCAAGGTTTAATGTTTTTAAGGTATCAGTAACAATTACCGGCAGTGGTTTATACCCGTCTGCTGTTACTGTAAGCAATGTAAGGGGTGCAACCTCCATTGAAAACTCGCCCGCGCTATTGGTGCTGGTTGTTTTGGTGCCCGCTTTATTATTTACTTTAGCTCCTTTAACAGGCGCGTTGCGCAATCCGCGTACGGTTACGTTTATTTTTATGGCGGCTGTATCCTGTGCCCTTATGGTGCTTGTAATAAGCGCAAACAGAGCACACAATACCATTCCTATTTTTGAATACTTCATTGTCAATGTGTTTAATAATGTGCAGATCAATGCGCTACCAACCCGGGTTTTGTTTAAATTCAGCATACATGCTTACATCAGCACGCTTTAAAGGGAGCCAGTAGTGTTTCTCGCTAAATGGCCTTTGCAATATGGTTCGCTCTCGCAGGTTAACTACCCTATTATCCTTAGGGTCCTTTGACGGATCAAGCACCGCAGCCCTGTCAAACTCTAATGATGTTTTTAAGGTATAGGGTAGCTCGATGAGTTGTAACCAACGGCGCAGGTCAGTAAACCGGTGCCCCTCGAACGATAGCTCAACCGCGCGTTCCCGCCTTACTTCTTTCATAAACTCATCCGCCGAGCCTAAAAACCTTGCGGCTACATGGCCTACTCCTGCCCTGTCACGTATCACATTGATCGCGTCAACCGCTGATTTGGCATACGCCGGATCTTTTGCAGCGGCTGAACCATAGCCGGCGGTAACCGCTTCGGCATACATCAGGTAAATATCAGCCAGCCTCATATAAGGCACTTTGATGTTAAGGTTTTGGCCGTAAGCATAGCCCTGATCAAATTTATTAGAGGTTATCGGCGTGAATTTGTATAACAGGTAGCCTGTTCTGCTGCCCACACGTTCGTCGCGGCAACTGCCGCCGGTATACAGGTTAGCATACCTGTTAAATTCCGGAACGCTTGAAGGCAGTGAGCCTTTAACCAATTTTATCCCGTCAAACACAATGTCGTTATAAAACCGGGGGTCCCTGTTGCGCCATGGATACTGCGGATCGTAGCCTGACTCCGCATCGGCTTGCGTCGCGTTGGTTATTGGTAAGCCATTCTTCATCCCGTAATTGTTTACGTAGTTGGCTGTAGGCGTAAATACCACGTTTCCCTCTTCAATAACCGGCCCTGGGGTGTATTGCTTCGCGGTACCGTAGGTTGAGCCATGTGCATCCCAATACGGCCCCCTGAATATGGCCTCCAAACCATCTGATCCGCTGCCGCCGGGCATTTGCCAGTTTTGGCCGAAGGTGTAAAAATTGGTATAGTATTTAGCAAATGGCAGCAGCCTGTAAGGCGTTTGGCCGCTTTCGCTCAGGCTTAACAGTTCGGCAAAGGCGGCAGCCGCTTTTTTACTAAGCTCAACGTTATAAGTACGGCTGCCGGTTGACTCATAGTTCATTAGCGGACTGGCCGCCCACAGGTAATTTTTACCCAGGTAACCCAGCGCCATAGTTTTATCAATCCGCAACTGGTTTTTGCCTGGCGTTCTGCCACCAGGGCCGGTATTGTCCCAATTTAGAGGCAACAGGTTGGCGGCCTCCCTAAAGTCGGCAGCAGCCTTTTCGGCGCACTCCTGATACTTTAGCCTTGGCGATCTCAAGTCCTGATCTGCCGGTAATACCTGATCAATATAAGGTAAGCCACCAAAGTATTGCATCAATTGAAAATGAAACCACCCCCTGAAAAACAATAGTTGCCCCTTTATCAGGTTGCGCTCTTCATCAGTAGCATTAGTTAAAAGGTTCATGTTTTCCAGCCCGAGGTTAGCCTTTCGGATGCCGTACCAGGCCAATGGCCATAGGCCCTTGCTAAAACGGTCGTCATTGGTATTGGCGTTATTCACATCCATCCACCCTGCTCCCCAGCCGTCAAACTCGCGTTGCCAGCCCCAAAAGTCACCATTATCAATTTTGTTTACAAAGTGAAAGTTAAGTGCCGATGACTGTATCTCATCATCACCCCAGTTCCAGCTATTTGTCCAGTAGCGGTTGGTAAAATCTGGGATGCAGTTATAAAGTTCCTCTGTATAACCCTGAAAGTTGGTAAAATCTTTAAATGCTGTTTTTTCGGATATGATGGATTCAGGACTTTTATCTAAATATTTTTTGCAAGAAAGCGTTCCGCTCACAAACGAAATTGTTCCCCATAACACTATATTTCTTATTATTCTTTTCATAACAATTTGCAATTAGAAGGTGATGTTTGCGCCGATGTTATAGCGCTTGATGGTTGGATAAGCCCCCTGCGAAGCCCAGGCCTGGCCACCCGCACTCTGAAAGTTTGATTCACGGTCATCGGGCATCTTTGTCCAAACAAAAAGGTTATTACCGTTGAGAAATAGACGCAGGCTTGACATGCCCGCACGCTTTACCCAGCTTTGATTAAATGTATAGGCTATCTCCGCATTTTTAAGCCTGATGTACGAGGCATCAAACATATACCTGTCAGCAGCCTGGTAGCCGCTTGGCGTTGATGCCCAGCGTGGTATAGGCACATCACCGTTAATATTGGTTTTTGACCAGTAGCTACCCTCGTTAAACGCTATAGTATTTTGCGAGCCAAATGTGGTGAGCACAACCTGGCGTGTTACATTGTTTACCCCATAGAACTGAGCAAAAACACTAAAGTTCTTCCAGTCGAAACCGATGGTAGCGTTATACGTATTTTGCGGATTGCCTGTGTGGCCGTATGGTATATTATCGCTTGCATCAATTACACCATCGGCATTATAATCTATCAGGTAATAATTGCCCGGTAGTTTTTGGTTATCATTATCGGCATGCGCGGTGCTGGCATATAATTCATCCCAGGTATTATAATAGCCGGCGCTAACGTAAGAGTTGGTTTGAAAGATCTGCTTACCTGTTGTTTTTTGATAATCAGGCAATAGTTCAGGTATATCTGCTTCAATTACCTTATTCTCGGCATGTGTAAAGTTTATGTTCGTCCATAAACGTAAATTGGGCGATAAACGCTTGTTAAACCTCAGGTCAACCTCGTAGCCGCTGGCATTTACTTTACCCTTGTTAGCTGTTGGTGCCACAGCACCGTAATATGACGGGATCGCGCGGTTTGCGCCTGAGCTCAAAATATCAGTACGTTTATCACGGAAAAAATCAACGCTACCAGTCAGCATATCGTTAAATAAACTAAAGTCTACCGCGATATTTGACTTTTCAACCTTTTCCCAACGTACATTGGGGTTTCCAACGGTTGTTTGCCTATACCAGTTATATATGCTCTGCTCAGCAGGTATGCCTGATGTTCCGAGGCGGGTTCTGCCGCCAAATGCCCACTCAGAAAGGTAGGCAAACCTCGGCGAACCGCTGTCATCGCCTATGGTTCCGTATGAACCGCGGAGTTTAAGCATGCTTATAAACCCTAAAGGTTTCATAAACTTTTCTTCAGACAACATCCAGCTTAACCCGGCTGATGAAAAATATGCGAACCGGTAATCAGGTGCAAATTTTTCAGACCCGTTATAAGCACCGTTATATTCAAAGTTGTACTTACCGGCATAGCTATACGTGGTTCTGAAAACCCACTCTTCACGGTATGATGGTATTACGCTGCCCCTGGCTGTCTGGTCGCGATTCCAGAGCCCCATAGCGGTAACATCGTGCTTAGTGCCTATTTTGGCAAGATAATTCAGTTGTACCTGCGAAAACATCCTGCGCTGTGTGGCACCATCGTCAACAGCGCCCGCGCTGGCAAGCCAGCGTTCGCTCTCCTGAAAGGCGAATTGTGTACTCGGGTCCTTATCAACCGCGTAACTTACGTTTCCGGTAAGCGGATCTATGTATTTTCTCTGCGTAGGATTATTAGCATCATTAATACCCCTGTTATTTTCAATAAAGGTATTATCAATTGATAAGGTTCCCTTTACGCTGAGGCCTTTAAGCAACGCGCCCAGGTTTTGCTCAAGGGTAAAATCAGTAGTTATCCTGGAGGTTGTCAGTATCTCTGATCCGCTTGTTGCTAATATCTGTGCCGAGTTGGTACCCTGCCCGGTGTTGGGGGCGTAATAGCCCCATGTGCCATCACTATATTGAGGCAAAAAAAGGTTAGGTGCGGTGTAATAAGCAGCCCCCCAGGTATTATATTCGTTTATATTGATCCAGGGCCTTTGGCGTACCCCTCTTGAACCGGCTATATTAGCACGCAGTGTTGTAGATGGGGTTATTTGAAAATCAAGGTTGCTGCGTATGTTAAGGCGATTAAAGCCATAACCCGCGGTATAGCCCCTGTTACTGTTAAAGGTTTTAAAAAGGTCACCTTCTGTCTGATAATCGGCACTGGTAAAATATTTAACAAATTTGGTACCGCCTGCAATGTTCAGGTTAGCGTTATATGACAGTGCCTCATCCCGGAACAGGGTGCTCACCCAGTCAACATTAGGATAACGCTCACGCTCCATCTCATTTTCCGGAAAGCGATATTTTGAAATGATGTCTTGCGGCATGTAATCGTTCCATGCGGTTGGCCTTAACGACAGTTCGTTCTCAATAGCCAGGTTACGTATCTTGAACATGTCATACGAATCGTATTTATTAGGCAGTTTTGATACCGATTTCATCACTGTGTTTACAGATGCCCTTATTTCGGCCTTGCCCTCTTTACCTCTTTTAGTAGTAACCAATATTACCCCGTTGGCACCACGCACACCGAAAACCGCTGTTGCTGATGCGTCCTTGAGTACGGATACTGAGGCTACTGAACCGATGTCGATATTGTTGATGGAGCGCTCAACACCATCCACTAATATCAGCGGGCTGGCGTTGTTCCAGGTGCTGCGTGCGCGTATTAAAATCTGTGGGTCTTCTTCGCCGGGCATACCGGTACTTGCAGTAGTAACCACACCGGGCAGGTTACCGGTTAAAGCGGCACCTAAACTTGAAACACCACCCGTACGTTCAAGCGTTTTACTATCGGTTTGCACAATGGCACCTACAACGCTTTGTTTACGTTGCTGCCCGTAAGCTACGTTTACAATAACTTCGCTAAGCTGTGAAACGTTGTCCTTCAGGTTAACTACAACGTAATCCCGGTCTGCAACATTTACCTCCTCGGTAAGCATGCCTACTACGTTGATCACCAAAATTGGCGAATTGCCGCTTACCTTAATGGTAAACTCTCCCTTGGCGTTGGTTTGTGTACCTGTTTTAGTGCCCTTAACTGTTACGCTTGCACCTATTACAGTATTTTTTTGCTGGTCAAACACTTGCCCTCGTATGGTACGTTGTACTTGTGCACCTGCTACTTGTATAAGAGAGATCAGCACCAGAATTGTTAAAAAAATATTATTGACCGGGCGGCAATGGCGATAATACCGGCCATTGCTTGTATGCACTTTGGTATTTGTTTTCATCATAAAAATATTTTTTAAGGTTATAGCATATTGCCAAACACCATCCTTATTTCAGGCCGAAAACTCCATTTATAAAATAGCTTGAATACTCAAATTTTTCCCTGTGGGCGTGCAGTAAAGTTCTTTTCATAATTTGGTTTTGATTATTGATGGTTAGTGGGTTTATTAAATTGGCGGATGTGCAACTTCAATACCCGATACGGTATAAATAACGCGGCTTACGAGGATGCCCCCGATTTTGTAAAGTTGTTATCATGTGTTAAATGGTTATATGATTGTGTAATTGGTTTTGCTGTTAATTAAACTGGCTGCTGCTTTATGCAACACACCCTATTTACAGGCATTGCAGTACGGTATTCATTAAAAAAATTTATACAGGTTTATAAAGCTTCTGATCAATGATCTGTAGCCGATTAGTAAGGCAGTTGCGATATAGTAATGTCGATATATACTTTTACAATAGCGTTCAACAATTTATTGCTGCACGAATGAATGCGCCTTAAATAATGGTTAGTTCAGATAATTGTATAAGAAACAATAATTCAGGTTCCCTAAGGAGTTTACAAAAGCGAAGCTATCGCCAAACGAGTGGGTAGTACTCTATAAATGTTTAGAAAAATAGCACTTATGTTAACTGCCAGATAATACGATGCTGTTATACTAATTTTAACTATTGAACTAAAATTTAACTTTAACACTTTATATAAGTTAACATTTGTACTATAAATTCAGGATAATTATGCGATAGCTAATCTTCACATTATATAACCTTTGCTACACGCCAATACCGCTATACACCTACTATAAATTACATTTAATTATGAAAAAAGTATCCCGACTTACCGCCCTATTAGTTTGCATGAACTTATTTTTACCGGTAACATTTACTTATGCGCAAACCATAGTGAAACAAGCGCCGGCAGGGTTTGATGATCTGCAACCAAACATAGCGCATGGTAAAATTGATACCATCATCTACCCTTCAACAACTGTGGGTACTGAGCGAAAAGCATTGGTTTATACGCCTCCGGGTTATAGTAAAACAAAAAAATATCCGGTGCTTTATTTACTGCATGGTATAGGGGGAGATGAAAAAGAATGGCTTAACGGTGGTAAACCGCAGGTTATTTTGGATAACCTGTATGCGCAACATAAGTTAACTGCCATGATTGTGGTATTACCCAACGGGCGTGCCATGAAAGACGACCGCGCTACCGGTAACATTATGGCACCTGATAAGGTTGTCGCGTTTGCCACTTTTGAAAAAGACCTGTTAAATGACCTGATACCTTATGTAGAAAAAAATTATGCTGTGAACACCAAACGCGAAAGCCGCGCTATTGCCGGGCTATCAATGGGCGGTGGCCAGGCACTTAACTTTGGTTTGGGCAACCTTGATAAATTTGCCTGGGTGGGCAGTTTCTCGCCTGCTCCTAATACACGAAAACCCGAAGAGCTTGTTCCGGATGCTGAATTAGCTAAAAAACGGCTTAAACTATTATGGATATCCTGTGGTTCAAGTGACGGTTTATTATCATACAGCCAACGTACACATGCATACCTTACCGAAAAAAAGGTGCCGCATATTTATTACATTGAACCTGGAGGGCATGATTTTAAAATTTGGAAGAACGGGCTATATATGTTTTCGCAACTCATATTTAAACCTGTTGATACGAAGAGTTTTGCCGGTTACAGCTACGAGGATGCCAAACATGACTAATGAGGTCGGCTTAAACCACGTATGAGTTATACCGGCTTAAACCACCTAATAGTTTAAATATCATAATTACCAGATTTTAAGCAGCTTTAATCACATCAATCATTATCAGTACGGAATGGTGATGCAGGCAAGCCTTCCTGGTTGTATAAATTAGCGCCATCTGGGTTATCAGCCCAGGCATATCTTACATATTTGGGTTCAGCAACATCAGGGCTGGAGGCAATTACGTTTTTGCCATCAATAACAGCATCCGCCCATACAAACCGCTTATCAGCACCGGCAATAGCAAAATGGTTTAACTTTTTGCCTTTTTTGATGATCAACCCGCCGCCTGTATTTGTAAATGATATAACGATCCGGTTACCTATAATTACGGCAGTGCTAAACAATGGCCCTGAACTTACAACCGTTTTATCATGGTAAGCAATTTTTTGCGCGGCAAGCGCCAGACGTTCGCCAACATCCTTTTTATTTAAGGGATGAATATCGTTCCATTCTCCCGCATCTATGGTTACGGCTAAAGCTGTGTTATTTAAAGCAAGTGCCTGTAGCTGTGCTTCGCGTAACACTGCCCATGAGCTTTCGGCCGGTGAATATTCAACATCTCCATACCCGGGCAGTTGCGCTATAATAAAGGGTAATCGCTCATCTTTCCAATAGCTGCGCCAATCATTAAATAAGTGCTTGAGTAATTGTCCATATTCGGTATTGCCAACACTACTCTCACCCTGATACCATGCCACTCCCCTAATAGCATAGTTGGTGGCAGGATATACCATGGTATTAAATAAGCCCGTAGGTTCATTTTGTGCAGAGAACCCCTTCGCCGCATCATGCATCCCGCTTGAGGGTGGTGTAAATACCTGCCCCACTTTGTACAACCAATCACCCCGGATATCAATATGATGCACACCATCTGTAAGTTCGTAACGCTTATCCGGAACAAACCCGCCTTTACCTTTGTAACTGGTTACACGTACTACTATTAAATTTTTGCCGCTCTTCAGTATCCCCGCCGCAATATTATAACGCCTCGGCGGATATTGGTAAGAGATACCTCCTAATTTTATACCGTTCACATAGGTTTCATCAGCATCAATTATACGGCCCACGAATAATTTAGCGGGCTTACCGGCCATTTCTGCCGGCACGTCAATCTCTTTTCTGAACCAAACAACGCCATTCAAATTGCGTACGCCCTGATCAGCCCAATAGCCGGGAAGCCAAAACCTTTTCCAATCCTCAGTTACCAATGCAGTATCGTACCATGTTGGTTTTGAGATTAACCCTTCATCACTAACTTTTACCTGCTGTTTATCAGCTGATTGCTTTGTTTTTTTTAAAGTTTTTCTTTCCAGCGTATCATTCAGATTTTTCAGGCGTTGTATAAACTTCGGAAAATTCTTCAATGCCCCCGTACTCATCCAGGCCTCAATGGGTGTTCCGCCTACGCTTGAGTTAATAATACCGATCGGTACATGGTATTTAAGGTAAAGTTGCCTGGCCATAAAGTAGCTCACCGCTCCAAAGTTCATCACATTTACAGGGTCAGCCTTTTTCCATTCTCCCTTGGGCAGATCATTATGGAGCGACGAGATATCGGCTGCCGTAGGTACAAAAAAATTACGTATTTGCGGAAAGTTTGCTGACGCGATATCGTCCGGATATTTTTCTTTTACACGTTCCATCGGTGTAACCATGTTTGACTGCCCGGCACAAAACCATACATCACCGATCAAAATATCTTCTATTGATAAATGGTTACTGGCATCTATTTTCATAATGTAAGGGCCGCCCGCTTTCATAGCCTTGATGTCTATCTGCCACACACCATCTTTATCTGCCGAAGTATGATAGGTACGATTAACAAAATCAACCGTGATCATTTCACCGGGCGATGCCCAACCCCATATCCTGATTGGTTTATCTCGCTGCAAAACCATGCCGTTACTTATCAATTGCGGAAGCCTGACCTGAGCAAAAACAGATATCTGAATAAGCGCCAGCAAGAGTAGGAAATAATAGGTTTTGCAATAGTTCATTGGTATGAATTGTTAGTGAAATGCACAGCCCTGTTTTCGGCAAATGGACTTGTATAAAGTTAATTTTTCACAAATCCACAGATGGCATATTTGTTTAAATTGCAGCAACTTTTGTTAAAAGGCATCTCCTTAACAGTAACTATGTATTAAACCCGTAGCCGCTAAAGAGTTCAGTTATTGAACATTTGCGCTATATATTTAAACATTGATTACAGTAACAGGCTATGCTTTGTTGTATTATTACAATTCCCTAAAATATAAGCCAATATCCTGATTTTTATCTTGTACTGCATTATGAGATCTATATATGCCTTATTAATATTCAATTTGTTTTTTTTAACTGCCAAAAGCGATAATGGCTACCGCCTTTGGTTACGTTACGATGCTGTAAGTGACAAATCACTGTCCCGCTACTATCGCCAGCAGATGGCATCAGTAATATATCAAACCGGCAATACTCCCGTTATTGCCTCAGCGCGAAAGGAGCTTCAGGCAGGCTTACAAGGGCTTTTAAATTATAATCTGGTTACAGCTAATTATCCACATACTAATGGTTCTTTCTTGCTTTTTGTTAGGGGTAAAAGTAATTTACTATCGCCTGAAATCAACCAGTCTATCAGTACCACAGGTGACGAAGGTTACCTACTGCGCTCAGTTATCATCAACAAAAAACCATGCCTTGTAATTGGTGCCGCAAATGATAAGGGAATTTTATATGGAACCTTCCATTTATTACGGCTTTTACAAAGCAGGCGGTACCTCAATCAACTGAATATAATTGAAAAACCCAAAATTCAGGTCAGGATTCTAAATCACTGGGATAACCTTGACCGGACGGTGGAGCGCGGTTACGCCGGTTTTTCTATCTGGAACTGGCATAAGTTGCCCGATTACATTGACCCGCGTTACATAGATTATGCACGTGCAAACGCATCAATAGGTATTAACGGCGCGGTTATAAACAATGTAAATGCAAATTCGCTGATACTTACAGCCGATTATCTGCAAAAAACAGCCGCCCTGGCTAAAGTATTCAGGATGTACGGTATAAAGGTATATCTTTCTGCAAAGTTCAGTTCGCCGATGGAGATAGGCGGATTAAAAACTGCCGATCCGCTGGACCCTGAAGTAAAGCAATGGTGGCAGCAAAAGGCCGATGAAATATACCGCTATATTCCTGATTTTGGCGGCTTCCTGGTAAAGGCCAATTCTGAAGGGCAACCAGGACCACAAAATTACGGGCGTACACATGCCGATGGTGCCAATATGTTGGCCAATGTATTAAAGCCGCATGGCGGTATAGTGATGTGGCGCGCGTTTGTTTATGATGACAAGACCCCGGATGACCGTGCTAAACAGGCATACAACGAGTTTAAAACGCTGGACGGAAAATTCAGAGACAATGTAGTGATCCAGGTAAAGAATGGGGCGGTAGATTTTCAGCCGCGTGAACCGTTCCATCCATTATTTGGTACCTTGAAAAAAACACAGGTATTTCCGGAGTTTCAAATCACACAGGAATACCTGGGTTTTTCAACCCATCTGGTTTACCTGGCTCCTTTATTTAAAGAATGCCTGGATGCGGATACCTACAGCTCCGGCAGGGGTTCTACCGTGGCCCGGCTAATCAGTACGCCTGTTAACTCATCAGCAACCGGCATAGCCGGAGTAGCCAACATTGGTACTGATGTGAACTGGTGCGGCCACCCCTTTGCACAAGCCAACTGGTACGCCTTCGGGCGGTTGGCCTGGAACCCGGGTTTAAGCGCAGAAACCATAGCACAGGAATGGTTAAAAATGACGTTTACGAATGACCCCGGATTTGTACAACCGGTAACAGCCATGATGCTTTCATCCCGCGAAACCGCTGTTAACTACATGACACCGCTTGGCCTGCATCATATTATGGGTACACACTCCCATTACGGTCCTGCTCCGTGGGTTGATAATTTAGCCCGTGCTGACTGGAACCCGGTATATTTTCATAAAGCAGACTTAGCAGGTATCGGGTTTGACCGGAGTGCATCCGGCAGTAACGCTATAGCGCAATATTATAACCCGTTGCATGACAGCTTGAACGCCATTAACACCACACCTGAAAAATACTTGCTATGGTTTCATCATGTACCTTGGTCATACCGTTTAAAAAGCGGCGAAACGCTATGGAATGAACTCGTAAAACATTATTATAAAGGAAGTTTCGATGTAGTAGTTATGCAGCAAACATGGCGATCAGTAAGAGGTAAAGTAGATACTTCCCGCTATAACGAGGTAGAAGAGCTTCTTGCCATACAGGCTAAAGAAGCCGTTTGGTGGCGAAATGCCTGTGTTTTATATTTTCAAGCTTTCTCTAAAATGCCTTTACCGGCGGGCTATCCTAAACCCGATCATGATCTGCAATATTATAAGGAATTGAAATTTAATTATTTGCCATAAACCTTTTAGATATAAGCTATATATTGATACCGTATGAAAACCTATTCTGTATTAAAAAGCATTGTTATATGCTGTTTAACTATAACACTTTATCAACCAAGCACTACAGCACAGGTTGCTAAAAACCCCATTATCAATGCAGATGTTCCGGATATGTCCATTATTCGTGTTGGCAATACCTATTACATGAGCAGTACCACCATGCACCTGAGCCCCGGCTTACCCATCATGAAATCAAAGGACATGGTTAACTGGCAATTGGTTAGTTATGCTTATGATGCGCTTGATACTACCGACGAGTTGACTTTAAGTAACGGAAAAAGCACTTACGGTAGAGGCTCATGGGCCAGCAGCCTACGCTTTCATAATAATACGTATTATGTTTCTACATTTTCGGGCACTACCGGCACTACTTACATCTACTCCACCAAAAACATTGAGCACGGGCCGTGGAAGAAAACAGCTTTTAAACCGTCGCTACACGATCATTCCTTGTTTTTTGATGATGATGGCAAAGTTTACATGGTATATGGCAGTGGCAAAATTATGCTCGCTGAACTTGCTGATGACCTTTCGGGCATAAAGCCCGGTACACAACCGCAGGTCATCATTGAAAATGCGGACCTGCCTACCGGTGCGAATGGTGGTTTGCCTGCCGAGGGTTCGCAACTTTTTAAAGTGAATGGCAAATATTATTTGTTCAACATTAACTGGCCGCGCGGGGGTATGCGTACCGTAATTTTACATCGCGCAGCAAATATAAAAGGCCCTTATGAGGGGCGTATCGCCTTGCAGGACAAAGGTGTAGCCCAGGGCGGTATTGTGAATACGCCTGATGGCAAATGGTATGCTTACCTGTTTCGTGATGCCGGGGCAGTAGGCCGTATCCCCTACCTGGTACCTGTAACCTGGAAAGATGAATGGCCAATTTTAGGCACGGATGGCAAAGTGCCTGATACGCTTGATTTGCCGATTAACCGCAGCATTATATCTAATATTGTTAATAATGATGAATTCAATAAAAAACATACCCCGCTTATGCTGCCCTGGCAATGGAATCATAACTCCGACAATGAACTTTGGACATTAACCGAACGGCCGGGCTACCTTCGCCTGAAAACCGGCAGGATAGACACCAGCGTAGTAATGGCACGCAATACTTTAACACAACGCACATTTGGCCCTACATCATCAGCGGTAACGGCTATTGATGTTTCGCACCTGCGCGATGGTGATTGTACCGGGCTGGTTTTGCTTCAAAAAAATTACGGTTGGGTAGGCGTAAAAGCACATCAAAACGGTTATACTATTGTTATGGTGAGTGGGGAAAGCGGTTCAGCTATTGAAAAGGCGCGGGTGTCGGCACAAAGCAAAACCATATTTTTCAGGGCTGATTGTGATTTTAGCAACCGTACCGATAAAGGCTATTTTTATTACAGTTTAGATTGCAAAACATGGACTTCAATTGGGGAACCTATAAAAATGGCTTACACCATTCCTCACTTTATGGGTTACCGCTTTGGTTTATTTAACTTTTCAACTAAAAAACCGGGCGGTTATGCTGACTTTGATTTTTTTCACATTAGTGACAGCATACTTAAACGCTGATATAGCCCTTTAACAAAGAAACGGCTGAGCATTAATGTTCAGCCGTTTATCTGTATTAAAAATTATTTACCAGGCTGATGGTGATCGCCTAACAATTCGAGCATTTTTATACCATAACGCTTTCCAAGCATCCGATAACCGGCTGCATCGAAATGAAGCTTATCGTCAGCGGCTGTGCACCCTGCGGATGATATAACATGCGCGTTGGGTATTACTTGCGGAAGTGTGTTTATAATTTTGTTCATACTCGCGCAAATCCCTCCCTGGTCCCCATTCACCAACTCGCCCGCCAATAGCGGAACTGATTGCGGTTTGAGTTTCAAATCCTTGATCAACCTGTCATAAACAAGCTTTACTTTTTTAGTCCACAGTGTATCGCCGGTATTTGATTCTCCCTGATGTAAAAGGATACCTTTTATAACACCGGTTAATTGTGCAACCCTCCCCAGTTCAACCAATCGCGCATAAGGATCGCCGTTATAATCAGCAATCATGGCTTTCATCCAATCAGGCGCGTGTGCCGTATATGAGCGGGTGCTATCCCGGTTAAACAATTCTATTTTTGAACCGGCTACAGATACATTAATAACGCCAACTCGAATATCAGCAGGCAAATTAGCTATTAGCGTTCTGCCAAAGTAGTCGGCCGGGGTAAGCCCGGTATTACAACGGCATAAAGGAGGCGTAGCTGTATACCACGAAAATTGTTTACGCCCTTTTTCAGGACAGTCTACAGCCTGAAGTACCCGAAAACGATTATCCACTATGGTATCCTGCGCCTCAAATTTCGCATTACCCTCCATGTTCGATTGACCAAGACAAAGGAAAATATACAATTTAGGGTCTTGCGCAACAGCCGAAGCAGCATACATAAGCATCATGCCAACCGTATACATTAGTATTCTTTTCATATATTCACTTCAATTGGAAACAGATAGCGCTTAATTATTTTCGTAAAACTTTATGCTACTAAGGTATAAGCGCCTGGCTGCCGCCGATGGAAATTTGATAAAAACATCGTGCTGGCCTTTAATGCCGCTTACAGTAGTTTTAAATGCTTTAGGCTTAGCTGCGGATGAAACAGGTATTTTAGCTATTAATTTTCCTCGTTTTAAATCATCAAGCCATATTTCAATATTTCCGCTGCCGCTTGCAGTAGCAACCAGTTCAACCGATGTTGGTGAATTACCCAGATCAACACCCGAAAGCATCAGCCACCCACCATAATCAGAGGTATTGGTAACATAGCTTCCGGCTTGTTTTGTTACCTTTTCGATACCGTAGTAATTGCTGTACCCGGCAACAGGCAGTACCGAAAGGCCATCCTTGCATATAAAGAAATCAAAATCTGCCGGTTTACCTTCGGCAAATAAACCAACGCTTGTACCCACCCATGAGTTAAAGTTAGGTTGCGCTTTATCCAGATTTACGGCACTTACAGGCTTGCCAACCGGTGTCCACTGCTTACCGTTGCCGCTGCAAAAGGCTTTTAATACATGTGCTGAACGCTCCAGTTTTAGCCACACCGTATTACCAAAACGGTTAGGTATTGTCTGTATAGTCGAATCTAAATCAAATACTATTTGCTTGCCGCCGTTATAACCGGTGTACAAGCGCACTGTTACCGTTTGATTTCCATTGGTAAGGTAAATACCACCTTTATCAGCACCGGTAACCGCATCAAGATCAACCTTGGTAACCGCAGTATAAAAATGATCTGTTTCCTTTTGCATTAAATGCGTGCGGTTGGTATCAGGTGTTAGGCGTATCCATCCTTTTCTATCAGTCAATGAAAATCTTGCTGATGCTTTTTTATTTAAAAAATGCCACCATAATTCCAGCTTGTTTCCGCTAAATTGATCTGACTTTACGCTGCGCCATGGCATATCAGTTTCAGGTAAATCAGGCTTCAACACCGGCTGTGTAGTTGGGGCTACTCCCCATGGCCTGTCTCCTTCCCAAACCACCTGATATAAACCGGTTTGCCTGCCCATGCCCGACCAATCATCGGCATCATATTTTTCATAGCTCTGCCCTATCGTCCACCAGGTACCGTCACTTAACTTAAAGGGTGCCGATATGTGATTGGGGCGGCGGAAACCAACCTTAGCATCGGTAATGGGCTTAAAAAAGTTACCCAAACGCTCCCACTTTGTTGAATCGCTGGTTAACGCGGTGCCTCTCAGCACATACTGTCCGCCCGATACATCACCAGCCGGAAAATAATAGTAATAACCGTTACGCCTGCACATTACAGGTCCTTCTGCCCAACTGTATTGTAATTTAGCATTAACCCAATCCAGATTAATTACCGTATCTGCCAACTGCCCGTCACGGCTCAAAGCCTGTAAGCGGTTTACTTTTTGCCCGTTTTTGATCACCATATAGGGCTTGCCATCGTCATCAACAAAAATTGAATTGTCATACCCCAAATTACCCGTGGTTGAATTGCTTTTTACTTCTACCGGATCTGACCATGGCCCTGCCGGTGATGATGCCTTACAAAACCACTGTACGCCGGCTGAAAAGTATATCCAGTAACTGCCGTAAAAATAAGTGATGGCTCCCTGCCATATACCACCCGAAGGCCTGTCGCTTACCCATGCTGCCTTTGAAACAGGTAATACCCGGCTAATAATATCCCAATGTATAAGATCCTTAGAGTGGTATACAGGCAGATACGGATTAAAATGAAAGGTTGACCCGCAATGATAAAAATCATCACCAACTTTTAACAGCGTCGGATCGGGATGATCGCCGGGCAAAACCGGGTTTACATAAGTACGTACGCCTTGATAATATGATGATGAATCAATATTGGTTAATTGCTGCGCTATAGCAAATGGCCTGGTTATAACTAACAAAGTAAGGGCGGTTGCAAGCCGGTAAATATGCATCATAAGCAGTTTGGGTTGATAATATATAATCAAGTTCAACAGGTTACAAAAATGTGGTAAACGCCGTAGCGTTGCTACTGCAATTGTCTTTTTTTATAGCACAAATGTTAACGGCCATTTGAAAATATCGAAATAACACCACTGTAACACATTGTATATTAATTAAATACTGCATACAATAGTTAAATTAGTTCCCATTTGAGCCCGATGGGCACTTTTAATAATCACTATTTATACTTAATTTTATTTATCTAACCAATGTGGCATCCTGCCTGCCTGAAGATGATAAAGAAAGCCATGCAACATATACTGTTGCTATTGATTATTGTATTATTTAATCCGTTTTATTTACAGGCTCAAACCGCACAACTAAATTTCAGTAACCTAACCGCTAAGGATGGATTATCGTCAAACACGGTATATGACATTCTTAAAGACAAGTATGGTTTTGTATGGATGGCTACAGAGGACGGACTGAACCGTTTTGATGGCACAAACTTTAAAATTTATCGTTATGTTGCCGGTGATGCCTCAAGCATTGGCGCAAACCATGTTACCGCGTTATATGAAGATGACCGTGGCACATTATGGGTGGGAACCAATGGCGGCTCATTAAGTGTTTACAACAGGCATACCGACTCGTTTTTTAATTTTAACTCGTTATCGGATAATCCTATTGGTGGCGCAATAACAGCAATATGCGGCGATGGCCGCAATAACGTGTGGGTAGGATGTTATGACGGTTTATATGTAATTGATATTGTAACCCGCAAAGCAAAGCGTATACCCACCGGGTTCAACACCGCCGGAAAACCGCAGATAAGGGTTTGCCTTTCTATTTTCAGGGACAGAAAAAATGTAATGTGGATAGGTACCGACAAGGGCTTGTATACGTACAACAACCACAACGGCAGCTTTAAACTTTACAAACCACAAAACAACGATGACAATTTGGCAAACAGCCTTATACTATCTATAAATGAGGATAATAAACATAACCTATGGGTAGGAACTACCGGCGGGCTGAATATGTTAAGCCCTGACCGTAAATTATTACGTAATTACCGCCATAACCCACAAGATAACCGCAGCATAAGCAGCGATGTTGTTTACGCTATAGCCGCTGATGCTGACAATAGTATATGGTTAGCTACCGAAGAAGGCCTCAATATACTTAATCCCCTAACGGGTTTTATAAATAAATATAAACCGGATAAGCGCGATAAAAGCAGTATTTCAAGCAAATCGGTACGTTCAATTTATATTGATAAGCTTGGTATTTACTGGCTCGGTACTTTTCAGGGCGGTGTAAACAAGTATGATAAGAACTTCAGTTTTTTTAGCCGAAAAGAAAGCAACCCGTTTGATGTAAAGGGATTACGCGCATCAGTAGTTACCTCATTTGCAGAATGGAAGAGCAAAGGCGTATTTGTTGGAACAGATGGCGGCGGACTTAATTTTTACAATCCCAAAAGCGGGTTATTTGATCATGTAAACCTTAAATCAAAGCATTCGGTTGAACATTCAGCCCTGGCAATACTGGCTTTAGAAATGGCCCGCAATCAGCAATTGTGGATAGGCACTTACTTTGACGGGCTTTTTATGTATGATCCTTCAAACGGAAAGTATCGCCAGTTTGTAAAAGGCCCCGGTAAGCTTGACCTTAACTTTAACGATGTATTTTGTGTAAAGGAAGATAGTAAAGGCAAGATATGGATTGGCACTAATGGCGGCGGCATAAATATATACGACCCGCAGCGGGAAGTTATCGATAAAATAGTGAACGATTTTTATGCTGCTAATGATGCACGCTTTCCGGTAAATAATATCATAAGAGCTTTTGAGGAAGACCGCAATGGGAACATGTGGGTAGGAACTTTTGGCGGAGGCATATCCGTGTGGAACCCTAAAACCCGGCATTTTAAGTTTTATAATAAAACAAACAACAACCTGCCTAATGACTATGTACTTTCAATACTGCAGGATACTCGCGGAAACATTTGGGCCGGTACCAGCGGCGGCGGACTGAGCCTGCTAGATAATGTGAATGATAAGTTTGTAACCTATTCAGAAAACGATGGCCTTGCTAATGATGTGGTACAAAAAATATTAGAGGATAATCAAGGAAAAATATGGCTTAGCACCAACCAGGGCATCAGCACATTTAATATTAAAAGTAAAAATTTTATAAATTACACCTATCATAACGGATTGCAAAACAGCCCGTTTGTGTTGGGTGCCGGCATTCGCACCGTAAATGGCGACTTGTATTTTGGCGGGCAGGAAGGCTTTAACCACTTCAACCCTCTTGCTATGAAAATAAACAGGAATGTGCCGCCGGTAATTATTACGGAGCTCAAAATTGATAACAAAAAGGTAACACCATCTGAGGATGGCGCTATTAAAGAGTCTGTTTTGCTTGCTAAAGAGGTAAATTTAGATTATCAGCAAAGTTTTTCGCTCAGTTTTGCGGCTCTTAATTATACTAACTCACAACAAAATAAATACAAGTACCGGTTGTTAGGTTTTAACAGCGACTGGGTGCTGGCCGGAAAAGAACATACAGCATCCTATACCAATCTTAATCCAGGCAAGTATGAATTTCAGGTTTTGGCAAGTAATAATGATGGTATCTGGAATACGAAAGGCCGTACAATAAAAATTATTGTGGCACCACCTTTCTGGCTATCTGTATATGCTTTTATTATTTACCTGGCCGTAGGTTTGGCTATATTATTCTATATCCGTTATCGCGGTATACGAAAATTAAAAATGGAGTTTGCCCTGCAACAGGAACGGCAGCAGGCAAAACAGGCCATGGAAAACCAACGCAGGCAAGCTGAACATGTGCGCGAACTCGATCAGCTCAAAATAAAATTTCTAACTAATCTGAGCCATGAATTTCGCACCCCTATATCGCTTATAGTAGGCCCGGTAGATAACCTGCTGGCAAAAATAAGCGAACCTGAGCTATCAGGCCAGCTCGGGCTTATCAAACGCAATGGCAGGCGCTTGCTCAACCTGGTAAATCAACTGCTTGATTTTCGTAAAATGGAAGAGGATGAGCTAAAATTAAATGTTACTAAAAGCGAGATAGTGAATTTTGTAAGAGAAATTACCGACTCGTTTACCGACCTGGCTGAAAGAAGGGGCATATCGCTTAAATTTATAGCGGAAGAGCGTGGTGTTTATGCCTTATTTGATGCTAATAAAATAGAAAGAGTATTATTCAACCTTTTGTCAAACGCGTTTAAATTTACACAAGAAGGCGGACATATATCCGTTGAACTATTTGCCCGCGAATTACCAGGTACAGACAAAATTAATATTTCCTGTAGCGTTACAGATACCGGCATAGGCATTCCGCAACATGCATTGCCATTGGTTTTTGACCGTTTTTTTCAAACAGATACCGGCCCTACAGTACTTAACCAGGGTTCGGGTATCGGGCTGTCAATCACCAGGGAGTTTGTTAAAATGCATGGGGGTACCATACATGCTGAAAGTGAGCCTGAAAAAGGCAGCCGGTTTGTTTTTGATATACCGTTAACACGGGTAACGCCGGAGACATCGGCTTTAGCACCAGACACTACAGATGTTATTAAAACAGAATTACCTGCCGAAGCCGAACAGTTAACAGAAAATGAGATAAACGATGTATCCAAAATGCCATCCATCCTGATAATTGAGGATGATGAGGATTTTAGGTTCTATTTAAAAGATAACCTCAAATTAAGCTATCGCGTTTTTGAGGCATCCAACGGGAAGGAAGGCTGGCAGCAGGCCCTGTCACGCCACCCTGATATAATTGTTTCGGATATCAGTATGCCGATAATGAACGGCATTGATCTGGGGAAAAAGATAAAAAGTGATAAACGCACCCTGCACATTCCGCTTATATTACTTACCGCTTCAAACAGTGAGGCTGATCAGATACGCGGCCTCGAATCAGGCGCTAACGACTTTATTACCAAGCCATTTAACTTTGCGGTATTGCAGGTAAAAATAAAAAACCTGCTAACGCATAACCGTACCACTAAAGAAACGTATTCGCGCCAACTCCAGGTAACGCCCGGTAATGTGGTAATTGAATCAGAGAACGAGAAGTTTTTACACAAAGTTATGCGCTACATTGAAGATAACCTAAATGACCCTCAACTTTCAGTTGAAGGGTTAAGCCGCGAACTGGTTATCAGCCGGGTATCATTGTACAAAAAAACGCTTGATATTACGGGCATGTCACCGGTTGAGTTCATCCGTTCAGTAAAGTTGGAAAAAGCCGCTTTGCTGCTCGAAAAGAGCGATATGAACATCGCTCAAATAGCTTATCAAACAGGCTTTTCTACGCCTAATTACTTCACCAAGGCATTTAAAGAGAAGTACGGCATGGTACCATCTGAGTATATTGAAGTGAAACGAAAATTACAGGAAGTATAAAAACATATCACATCAAATCATTCTTCCATTTAACTGTTGCGGCTTATAACGGCTAACAATAAATGAAAGAATGATCAATATAATTCTATTTGATAAATGGGTCTATCAAAGCTATTGAACCATCCGGGTTATGGGTCAAGGCGGTTACTTTAATATTACGCAGATGCGTTTTGCCTGAAAGTTCAGTATCATGATAAAAAATGTACCACTTGCCTTTTAACTCAATTATAGAGTGATGCGTGGTCCACCCTTGTACAGGTTTCATAAAAACACCTTTATAGGTAAATGGGCCCATGGGTGAATCGCTTATGGCATAACACAAAAAATGAGTGTCACCGGTAGAATAACTTAGGTAATATTTTCCATTATCCTTATGCATCCACGCTCCTTCAAAAAAGCGCCGGTCATGGTCATTGGTAAGCAGGGGTTTGCCTAAACTATCCACTATTACGGCATCTTTAACCTCTCCGTCAAACTCCTTCATATTGCTTTTTAAGGGCACTACTTTGCAGGAGAGCGCAGGTGCTGTCTCGTTTTTAGAATCGGTTTTTGAGCTGTTTGCATGTTTGCCGTTAACCCATTGCTGCAGTTGCCCGCCCCATATTCCGCCAAAATACATATAGGCCTTTCCATTGGTATCAACAAATACAGCCGGATCAATGCTATAACTGCCAGCTATTGGTTTAGGGTCAGCCTTGAACGGGCCCGCCGGATTTGTAGAGGTGGCCACGCCTATCTGAAAAATATCCTGCTTATTTTTAACCGGGAAGTATAAATAATAAGTACCATCCTTATAAGCGGCATCAGGTGCCCAAAGCTGCCTTCCGGCCCAGGGAATATCTTTCACATCCAGCGCAACACCATGATCGGTTACAGGTCCGCCAATACTGTCCATCGAGAATATATGATAATCTTTCATCGCAAAGTGGTCGCCGTTATCATTCTCCTTGATACCGGCATCAATATCGTGCGAAGGATAGATATAAATTTTGCCATTGAATACATGCGCGGATGGGTCGGCCGTATAAAGATCCTTGATGAGCGGAGCTGATAAATATTTTACCGGCTTAGTTGTATCTGCAAGATGTGATGATGAATCACTATTGTTACTACTTCCTCCTTCAGACGAACAAGAGATCAAAACAAACAATGCAGCCGCATAAAACGGCAAACAACGCGCAGCTCTGTTTTTTATCATAATTGGCGTTTATTATTGGTTTATAACTTTGGATTGATAAATATCTTCTTTAAAAATTAACAACAGACCAATAAGCCTTTTTTCTATCAAGATGCTCATCAAAAAGCAGCGGATAGGCTTTAAGGATAATGCGTTTGGTTTGTTCGCCGGCAGCGGCACCACCGGCCAGCCCTCCCCTGCGGGCATCAAGCCAGCTATATTTGTCTGACAGGTTCCAGAAAGTTACGTTGGTGATCACATTTTTGTATTCCCGAAAAATCTTAAAAATTTCGGCATACCTGTCCGCCTGTTGTTGCGCAAGCGCCGGTGTTAAGCCAGAATCAGCCGGTAACTGATTATTGCCATTAAACCGCTGTCTGCCGCGTATGGTCATATCAAGTTCTGTTATCTGTAATTTTAATCCAAGCGATGCATACCTGTCCAGCGCTTTACGCAGCATTTCGGGCGAAGGGTCATGCAATTTCCAGTGCCCCTGCAAACCAATGCCATGTATAGGTACCCCTGCATCTTTTAATGATTTGCATAGCTTATATATCTTTTCGCGTTTTGATTCATCTTCACTGTTATAATCATTATAATACAACGCGGCCGATGGATCAGCAGCATGTGCATATTCAAAAGCTTTGGCAATAAAATCCTCGCCGCATATTTTATACCATAAGGTATTACGCAGGTAAACATTCGGATTATCATCAATGGCTTCGTTAACAACATCCCAGGCGTATATTTTACCTTTATAACGATTAACAACCATTGTAATATGCTCCTTTAGCCGGGCAAGTAAAACAGCCTTGGTTACCTGGTTGCCGACACTATCCTTAAACATCCAGGCGGGTGCCTGGTTATGCCATAACAGGTTGTGCCCTCTTATACGTACATTGTTTTTTACCGCAAAGTCAACAATAGCATCCGCACGGCTCCAATCATACTGATTTTCCCCGGGATGCAAAGGCCCCATTTTCATGTCATTTTCAGCAGTAATACTGTTAAATTCTTTTTTGATAAGTTCGGCTTCCGGGCCATGCAACACAGCCATATTAACAGCCACCCCTATCGGGAAATAGCTTTTATAATAATCTTTTAAACCTTTATCTGTACCGGATAGTTGCGAAATAGCTGTTTTTCCTGGTAAATTTTTACGAGCCGAACACTGTAATAATACCCATGCAAATACCAATATAACAGTAACTAATAAAGTGGTTTTGAGCTTTTGATTTGTTTTTAAATATATATACATACTTAGCCGATAATTATTAATGAACTAAGGGTAAAATTGTCAAAATAAACTTCGTGTACCTTACAAATTTGGTGATTAAAATAGTTCAAATGTTAAAATAAGGCACTGCTAAGGAAGCATCAATGATAATCCGGTCTTTAAAATAAAAAAGGAAAGTAAAGTTACTATTTCATGATGGGTGCCGATTAGACAATTTAATTGCTCATCAATAAATGATATCCGCTGGCTATAGTATTTGAGTAATGCCTTTAACGTTTTTTAATAAAAGCCGCTGTTTGTATAATGGGTTATAAATATTACTGCTTTATCTCGCTGGGCAAAATGCCGTAATACTTTTTAAAAGCCTCTGATAAGTGCGATTGATGCTTAAATCCTACCTCATAGGTAACCTCACGCACAGTCAGTTTTTTATCGATCAGTAAATGGCGGGCATGCTCCATTTTAAGGCGGGTTACATAGCCATAAATAGTGGTGCCAAAGTAAGCTTTAAAACCACGCTTCAACTTAAATTCATTTAACCCTACTAACCGCGAAAGCACCGGCAGCACCGGTGGATTTACAAACTGTTCATCCAGCAAGTCGCGGGCATGTTCAACCTTTTCCTGTTCTAAGGGTGTAAAGGTATTGGTTTCGTTAAGCTGATCGTTTTGTATCTGCTCCATTTGCAGCATCAGCAGCTCCAGTATCTTGGCTTCGGTAAACAGGCGTTTAATCTCACCCACTTTACGGCACTCTACAATATCATTGATAATCTGCCGCATCTCGTGCGATACCAACAGGTCTTTAGCTGATATGGAGGTGTATTTACCGTTTTTGATCTCCTCTACAAAATCAGCATGAAGAATAGAGTCTTTATTAATCAGATGAAAATAATATTCTTTTGATAGCACCACCAAAAAGTAACTGTAATTTACCCCTTTGGTCAGTTCGTACTTACCTGATAGCGATGGGATATACCTGATGTTATGCCGCGCGCCGCCGCGCATTTTTTTGCTGCCTTTGTCATCAGTTGCAGGTACATTTTCGTAAAATATAAATTGAGAGTTGATGGTTTCGCCCTCTATCTCAAAAAGGATTGTGGCCTGTTCGTCAAACTGCATTTTGGCATGCATCACAAACATACCACCCGAGCTGAGCATATAATTAGAAAACTCATGCACCGGCGGCCGCTTAATGGTCATGCGCTTTTCGGCCAATGGTGTGTTAGCGTTAAATGTATCGGGCAGTTCTTCAATGAACAGCCAGTCTTCAAATCCCTCTAATTTTGATTTTATGTACATTAAGCAATTTGTGCCTGGCGCGCCTGTGCCTAATATTAAGCACAGACCCGCAGGACTTTCTTTTTTTGTTGTGACTTGAGGTTATGTATGTAATTAAGTATTAATCAGTAACCGAGATGGTACCTATTAATGGCGTAATTGACGACGCAGCACCGTTAACTGTTAAATTCACGCTCCTTACAATAGTGCCCGGATAATCAACAGGCAGGCGTACTTTAATTTCGGTATCAGTAATTCTCAATAGGTCCACTTCAACAAAATCTCGCCGTGCGTAATATATTTGTGCCTTGGCATCAATACCATCACGATAATATTTAATTGAGTTGTTTGTATTCACTAAAATAACTTCTTCGCCACGTTTAATAGTTTGCTGCTGAAGTTCAAGTTGTAATATTGGTGGGCTTATTTTTATCGGCCCTTTAGTAATATTGTATGTTCCGCTTACCACACGCACTTTATAACTACCGGTATCAATACCGGCAGGAAACGGGCCATCAATGCGCGACGCGGTAAATTCACTAAAGGTAGATGCAGGCACTCGTATCTCTTTATTTTGCGCGTCAACAAAAAACACTTTTGTTTTATTGGTATCGGGTAATATGTACTCCCCCTGTATTGAAAAACCATAGTCTAATTGCGTATCACCAATCTCAAAAATTGGCGTAGGCTGATTAACTAATGCTTTTAAAATATATGTTTTTGTGCTGCCATCAGCAGCCTTAACTTCAAATGTTATACCGTCCTTATACTCAACCTCGCTGCCCGAAGCCGGGATTACTGTCGCCCCCTCTGATACGGTTATCACCGGCTTTATTTTATTGGGCACTGCTTGAAAAGGCGGATAATAAACTATAATGATGTTACCATCAATTGATGCCTTTATATCATTACCGGCGGCATCCTTAATGGTAAATTGTTCAATATCGTTATAGGGTAATGCCGGGTATTCCTTTTTACAGGATGACATACCGGCCATCACCATTATTACTAAAATTAACAGGTAAAAATTGCTTATAAAAGTGTGGCGTTTAATGAGAGTCATTTTATATTGAATGTTTCAAATTTTTTGTGCTTTGCACGTTAAGCAGGCAGACCCTGTTTAGGGTCTGCTTTTTCATAAATTGCTTATTACAGGTTGTTAATTACGCCTGTTTTAATAGTATAAACACCCCTGTTGCTGGTAGCAGTACCATTACCTGATGCAGCAGTTACCTGCAAAGCGTAAGGACTGCCTGATGCAGGAGTGATCAAAATAAAGTAACCTGCAATTGGCGTAACGCCACCCGGTGCAGCATAATTGTACCAGCCGTTTGGTGTAGCTGTGGTTGAAGTATTACGGCCAACACTGGTTACGGCACTGCCAGTAAAATCAGAGATTTTTAGTGTAGCGAATGTTTTAGAAGTATTATACAGCGTTTTCAGTGTAGAACCTAATGGTACCTGGATAACCGAGTTATTGGTACTGGTAAAGTGTACATCAACACCACTAAAGGTTGCTACGCTATCCTGATCGCCATTGGTCAGGTCAACATAAATGGTACCATAGCCGGCAGGGCCTAAAGCCGGGTTGGCATAACGGCCGTAAATGGTATACGTAGCGCTGCTTGGTACCGCGTTGGTAGTTAAGTTTGATTGCGCTGATGCTGATGACTCAGGCACGGCGCCATCTTTTTTACATGATACGGCAACAATAGCGATGGCTGCAATTGCAGTTACTGACCTTACGGTGCTTAGGAATTTGTTTTTCATTGTTTTTAGATTAAAAATGTAAATAGATTGTGATGTATGTTAGTCGCTCTCCGTACGCTAAAGCGGATTAACCATTGTTGTATATATATATGCTTATTTTGATGTTACCGTTAACGCGCCAACTTTAGTTATTACCGGCCATCCTTCAAACTCAAAGTTGTAAGTGGCGGTATAATTGTACACCCCAACCGGCATATCCTCAGGCATTTTAAGGGTCATCTTCAACCTATCAAAGCTCACTACCGTTAACGGGTAGGTTTGGCTGTTAACCGTAACCGATGCAGCTTTAAGGCCAACAAACACACTGTTAAAGGCATCAAAACTTATCTCGCCACCTTGCTTAACCTCGCGGCTTGGTATCAACAAATCGGGTTGCTGAAATGTAATATGCACCGGCTTGGCAAGTTTAGCGGTATGGCCGGCAAAACCTACGGTAACATCATAATACCCGGTATCAATTGTCGCGGTTATCGGCACATTGAACAGTGTATAATCATTACCCTCGGTTTGCATTCCGGCGGCATCCATTAACAGGTTCACCTTTTGCCCCGAGCCACGCCTGGTAAGCTCAATACTTGCCGCCTGCGCGTTACGGCTCTGAAAATTGCCTTTTATTGTCGGCAATACCCCTACCGGGCTGGTTATCTGCTCATCGGCTGTTAGCCAGTCAACTTCCAGCGAGGATATAGACTGATTAACTATTTTTAACGAATAAGTATTGATACTGCCATCAGCCGCTACAACGGTATACTTTACATCCTGCGCGTTTACTGATACCGGCTGCGCCCTTTCGCTCAGTTTCGCCCCGTCAGACAGGGTAATTTCCGGATCGATAACCACCATGTTATAGTAAAATGGAACATACACGGTTATGGTTTTCTCTACATTATCAATAGCGCCATAAATTACCGTATCAGCCAGGTTAACCACTTTGTACGAGGTGATCTTGTTTTGGGCCACACCAGGCAGGTCCATCGTTTTTGTGCACGATGTTATACCTGCTACCGTTATTATCAGTAATAAAAATTGTATAAGTTTCGGTTTCATTTCAGTTTGTCTGCGGCAGTTATTTTATCTCGAACTTGGTACTGCCTTTAGGTACAAGCACATATTCAAAAGTGAAATACATGTGCGGGGTATCTTTAAACCACAAGTCGGGCGTAAAGGCATCTTTATAGCAACTGATCATCTTGATTTTAGCCAGATCACCTGATGCGGTGCGCACTACCAGCGTGCGCGACTCAGGCATGGCATAGGCCACGTGCTTTTTTTGCTCGCTGCCATCACCGCGGATGGTTCCTGCAAAATCATACAGGTACCAACCTGTACCATCGCCAAAAGCACCCAGTTTATCTGTACCGTAACTTGCTGAAGTTGAGAATTCGGTATCAGCCGGTACATTGGTTACGTCCTCAAATGGTTGCTCTAATATTAAAATACCCCCAACTCCGTTAGCGCCATAGCCTGGGTTTTTTTCGTCCTTACCATTGTTTGAACCTATAAAGCTGTTGTATAAACTACCAAAGCTGATATCCCAGTGGGCAGTGGTTTTAAATTCTGCGGCTATCTCCTCCTTATTTTCCAGGCTGAAATAAACTACCGGCGGCGGCGTGGTTGGCTGGGTATCATCAATTGGAGCCAAAAAATTCTCAATACGCTGTATTTTATAGTAAGGCACTGTACCGTTCGGATTAGGTGTTTCAGTTCCGGTTTCATCCTCATCAGGCACAACATCATTATCCTTAGAGCATGCTGTAAATAGTACGCTGATAACTGTTAGCATATAAAACCATTTCCCTGAAATTTTTAATAATGATCGCATCATGTTTTTGTATATGTGTTTGTTTATTAATAAATTATTGATCTTTTGTTGAGAGGTTACGGCTGCCATCCTGCTGCACGTAATACCTGAAGGTAAAGTATGGCGATGGCCAGGTCAGATCGGTAACCACAGCCGGTGCGCCTTTGTACATGCTCACCATTTCCAGTTTAGCATACTTGCCGTCGGCGGTACGCAAAACATAAGTGCGGTTTTTAACCGGTATGGCTATGTGTGTTTTTAAATCGTAAAAATACCAGCCGTTGCCATTGCCACTATCCCAACCCGCGGCGGTAATACCGTTCTTAGCAAACTCCTTGTCAGACGGTGCGGTGGTCAGTTTATCATAATTTTGATTAACGGCGATAAGCGTTCCCCTGCCCGGCCCGCCCAAGCCAAAGCTCGATTCGTTGGTGCCATTGTTTATCGATATATACGAGTTGTATTCCTTTGCAAAAGCGATATCCCACTTAGTGGTTTTTTTCTCGCTGCTGTCAACCTTGGTATTGGTTTTAAGGCTGAAATAAAATGGTGTAAACGGTTTGCCGCTGCCCACGGTATTACCAATATCGCCGGGCAGATCTGCCACTACCGTGCTTTTACCATCGGCCAGTACCGGCTTTATCTGCTCTTTGGTACAGGCGCTCATTGCCGTTACCATAAGCAAGCCTGCTACCATATTTCTGAATTTTATAAGTCGATTTAGTTTCATACACATTGATTAAAAGAAGCGGTAATTAATACCCAGCATCACCGTAAGGCCCGAATTTGCAGGCATAAGCTCATGCCGGTAATTCATGATGTTATCAAGTATTACCTGTACTGATAAATGCTTTTGCATCAGGCTTTTTTGTATTGATGCGTTCAGCAAAAAATAACCGGGTACATAGGTATCGTACAGGTCAAGAAAATTATTGGAACGACCGGCTTCCATAAAGCCATACTTACCACGATAATTTACCCTGAATGTAGCCGTGATATCCCTTGGCTCGTACTCGTAAACAAACCGCACATTAGCCATATGCCGGGAACGGTTGGTAAGGCCAAAATAGTCGGACGTGGTGGAGCGCCTGTCTGTAGCGGTTTCGGGATTGTGGACGGTGGCGAAGTTGCCGGTTCCGGCTTTTATAGAATCAATTACGCCCCTGTCCTTTGCATACAGTAACTGGTAACCGACTGATATGGTTAACCCTTTGGCTGCTTTAATACTGCTACCAATTTCAAGCCCGGTTAAAAACACCTTATCAATATTAAAGTATGAAAATACCTGCTGCCCATTGGTTTTTGAGGCCACCTGCTCTGTATTTATAAAGTTGCTTACATTGTTGTAAAAGCCGTTTACCTGTATGCTGAGCTTAGTATTGGGAATGTAATTGAATCCGGCACTGTATGATACCGACCGCTCGGCCTTTAAGTTGTTTACCCGCCCGGCATTCGGGAATACCGACGTTATTTCACCGGCATCCTGCAAGCGTTGCAACTCCTGCTCAAATACCTCGTTACCTAAAACAGTATAACCACCACCGGCAAAATTGGTGAACACCATATACAACTGCCTGAAATCCGGTGTTTTAAAGCCCGAAGCCACAGCGGCCTTTAAAGTTAAGGCACTCCCTATTTTGTGATCAATACCCAAACTTGGCGTAAGGCTGCTGCCATACCGGTTATGATGCTCAAACCGTAAACCGCCTATCATGGTTGTTTTGGCGGTGAGCCTCCAGTCGCCTTGCGAATAGGCAAAGCTGTTTTGCTGGTTGCGGCTACCACCATACAGTGAATTATCCATGGTTTCATACTGCGTACCCGCCCCTCCTGTAAGCGTAAAAGCGTTTTGCCACGACCTTGATACCTGCACCTCGCCACGGTGCAGGTACTGCGTAAAATCATTCGCAGTTAAAATTTGGGTAGATGTAAGGTCGGTATTGTTTTGGCGGTTAGCATATCTGGTTATATAATATTGGGTTTTTAAGCGTAAGCCGCTTTTCAGGTTAGTGTTCAGCACTGCTGACGCGTTCAGATCATCCTCACTCAATGCGTCGCGCTGTAGCGCGGTACCGAATGATTTATCGTTTACTGACTCACGCGAGGCGAACCTTCCGGTAAAATTCAGCGAGTTGGTTTCATTTAGCGAATAGCGTCCCCGGCCCTGTAAAGTAAAGCTGCTGTATGGGTAAACTGTCTTTCCTTCAGTTAAATATGGGTTGGCATTAAAACCATCTGTGCGGTAATAGTTGGCACCAATATAACCCGAACCTTTACCCCCCGCGAAAGGCGTTTCGCCTTCCAGGTTAGCATCAACCACATTAAAACTACCATACCGTACTGATGCCATGCCCTGGCTTTGCGATATACGCTGGCGCGTTACAATATTAATGGCACCGGCCATAGCCTCGCTGCCAAACAGGCATGATGACGCCCCCTTGATGATCTCGATACGCTCTATGTTAGCTACCGTTATGCGCGACAGATCAAAGTTGCCGGAGTTACGGCCCGTCATGGGTTGGCCGTCAATCAGTATCATGGTATAGCCACTGTCAAACCCCTGCATCTGCAAGCCTACAGCCCGCGGCCCGGCACCAATATCACTCACTATGGCTAGGCCGGTTTGCTCTTTAAGTACTTCATCAAGCCTGCGGCTACCCATCTGGTCTATCTGCTTACGGGTTATCACCGTGGATGGCATGGCGGTGCGCTGGAAATCGATCAGATTATCAGGATTATAAGGTTTGGTGTTTATACTCACCTCGTTCAAGGCATTCACATCCGCCTCAACAGAAACGGACAGTGTTACCTGTTGCCTCTGTTTTACACCGGCTTTAACTACCAGCGGTTTAAAGCCCACACCACTAACGCGTACATGGTAATTGCCTGCGGCAACGCTATTTATAGTAAACTCGCCATGTTCGTCAGTTGCCGTGCCCTGCCCCGTTTGTATAATGGTTATTGCTATCCCCGCTACCGCGTTGCCCTTTTCATCAGTTACAGTACCTCCTAAACGCCCCGCAGGGGTTTGAGCGTAAACTGTATGGATGGTTAATGTGAGCATAGTAAACAGGGAGTACAGATATTTCATTAAATTTAGTCAATGCTATTTTTAATCAGTCTAAATAACAACAAAACAAAGGTGTGCAGTTTAATTGATAGTTTATTACCGAAATCGGGATTATTTTTTACGACTTTAGGATAGAATTTCAGGTAAACGAAGCGATTTATTCCGTAAACCAACCGCTTAAAACCGTATAACCATCCTTGTTAATGGATTGATTTAAAGGAAATTAAAGCAATCCATTAACCTCAGTTACATTAATACATCAGCTAACAATCATCCATCCTGATTCCATAAGGGCAAGCCGCCTTATTTGGAATGCTTATAAATAAGAGGTTCATTTGCGGTATGAAATCATCTACAAAAATTGTGAGCGCATGCCTTTGTTTAACATTAGGTTTATTGCTGTTCGCAAACATGAGCCTTTTAGCACAGGATGTTAAAGTGATAAAGGACTTACAAGCTACATCAAAAATTTACTTCAGCTTTGATAGCGGGTCAACAGTAGCCGGAGCGGATACGGCAACAAACAGATGGGACATAGCCATACAACGCACCAATATATTTGTAAACAGCGGTACCAGCGGCAACGGCACAACTACTGCCATGCTGTTAAAAAACACATCCTTTGATAAAGTGAACACGGCACCGGCCAGTGGCTATGTTGAAGATTCGGCACAGGCTAAGGCTGTTCCACCAGGCACCGGCCAGGGTTGGTATTTGTATGATATGAATAGCCATACCGTTAACCCTGCTCCCGGCCGCATCATCATAGTAAAAACATCGTCAGGCAATTATGCCAAAGTTGAGGTATTGAACTACTACAAAAATGGCGACGGCGATCCGGGTTATTATACTTTCAGATACGCGTTCATCAACCAGGCCAACTAAATAACATGAAAAAACAGATCATTATATTAAGCCTGCTGTTGGTAACCCTTCAGGCAGCCATCGCGGCATCACCCAAACGTATTATCACTCTTAATAATACCCTTACTGAAACGGTTGACGCGCTCGGCCTTGGCAAAAATTTAGTCGCGGTTGACGTTACCAGCACCTATCCTGCCTATGTTCAAAAATTACCAAAGGCAAGTAAAAACCGCTCTGTTTCAGCCGAAGGGTTGTTGTCTTTTAGTCCGGATATTGTACTGGCAACCGAGGGCAGCGTTAATAAAGAGGTTGAATACCAGCTTACGGCTGCCGGTATAAAGGTGGTGCAGATAAAACAGGTATACTCTGCCGCAGGCACCTACCAATTAATAAAAGATGTGGCGGCAGCCCTGCAAGTACAAGCAAAAGGCGCTGCACTTATAATGGCCCTGCAAGCAAGAGTAAATAAAGCCACAAGCTTTGTAAAGCAACATCCTAAAAAAACCAAGGTATTATTTATTTACGCCCGCGGCACAGGCGTAATGATGGTAGCCGGAAAAAACACCAGTATTGATGCCATAATAAGCCTGGCAGGCGGACAAAACGCGGTATCGGGTTTTGATGATTTTAAACCTTTTACCACCGAGGCCCTTGTAGAGGCTAATCCGGATATGATACTGATGTTTGATTTTGGCTTTAGCAGTCTTGGCGGTACCGAAAGTATTTTAAAGATACCCGGTGTGTTGCAAACTAACGCGGGTAAAAATAAACGCATAGTACAAATGGATTCAAACCTGCTGGTTGGCTTCAGCACACGGCTGGATCACGCTATACTCCAACTCCACGGTAAGCTCTGATGAATAAAAAACTCTTTTATACCTTGTTAATAACCGGTATCGTGGTATCTGGTATATTATCCATCGGCCTGGGGGCGGTAAGCATTCCGCCGGCAGAGGTGGTAACACTGCTTTTTAACAAAACTTTTAGTGTGAATGATGCACAAGCGAATTTACAGCATGAGGCCATTATAACCATAGTACGCTTACCACGCTTGCTGCTTGGCCTGCTGGCCGGTGCGGCACTGGGCATCTCGGGCGCTGCTATACAGGGCATATTTCGCAACCCGCTGGCCGAGCCGGGGCTGATCGGTGTATCAGCCGGCGCATCATTAGCGGCGGTAGCGGTTATCGGGCTTGAGGGTATATTGTTTGCCGGGTTGAGCAACCTGCTGGGTTACTACCTGCTGGCATTCGGCGCGTTTGCCGGAGCCGGGGTTACAGCGCTGATCATCTACCATATATCAAAACACGAGGGGCGGCCAAACATTACTACCATGTTGCTGGCAGGCATTGCCATTAACGCTTTAGCCGGAGCTTTAACCGGCCTTATCACCTACCTTGCTACCGAGCAGCAGTTGCGTAACATTACCTTCTGGATGCTTGGCAGCCTGGGTGGCGCTACCTGGCAAACTATAACCACATTGGTACCTTTTGTGTTGATACCGGCCCTTTTACTGCCATTATCGGGCAAGGCGTTGAACGCCTTTTCGCTTGGTGAGGCGCAGGCGGGCTATTTGGGTATTGATGTAGACAAGGTAAAAAAACAGGTGATACTGCTGTCAACCATGGCAGTTGGTTCGGCGGTTTCATTAACGGGCATAATTAGTTTTGTAGGATTATTGGTACCGCACATTGTCCGGTTAATTATCGGGGTTGACAACGCGCACGTATTGCCGGCCTCAGCATTGCTGGGCGCTTTAATATTAACCCTTGCCGATTTAATAGCCCGTACCATTATCGCCCCTATTGAGCTGCCTATTGGCGTAATAACCGCGCTGATAGGCGCGCCGGTATTTTTGTACATACTGATACGGGATAAACGTAAACTTATTATTTAAGGCATGCTTACCGTAAACAACCTATCGTTTTATGCAGGCCATCGTACCCTGGTGAGCGATATATCATTCAGTATAAGGCCGGGTGAAATGATTGCCTTGTTGGGTGCTAATGGCGCAGGTAAATCAACCTTGCTAAAAATGCTGGCGGGTATGCACAAACCGGGTAAAGGGCATATAGTATTTAATGGCAAGGCCCTCAGCGAATATGCAATAACCGAACTGGCTAAGCACCGCGCGGTACTTAACCAGCAAAATAACGTGAGCCTGCCCTTTACGGTTGGTGAACTGGTAATGATGGGGCGCTACCCTTACTTTAAAAACCTGCCATCAAAAAATGATGAGGCTATTGTTAAAAAGGTGATGGATGCCGCAGGCATTACCGCTATGGCCGAACGCTCATACCTTACCCTTTCGGGTGGCGAGCAGCAGCGGGTACAGTTGGCGCGTTCACTGGCACAATTATGGGAGCAAAAAAAAGCTTTGCTGCTAATGGATGAACCTGTTACCGGTATGGATATACTGTATCAGCAGCAAACCCTGGCTATACTTAAAGCTATGGCGCGCAAGGGGCACATGGTGGTATGCGTGCTGCATGATATGAACCTGGCCTCGCACTATGCCGACCGTGTGTTGATGCTGAAGAATGGCCGCAAATGGTATGACGGTACACCGCAGGAGATATTGCAGCCCAAGCCTGTGTACGAAATTTTTGAGGTTGAGGCAGATATCGTGATCAACCCATCAACATTAAAACAAATGATTATGCCGCGTGAAGTGGTATTTAACTATGAACAACAAACTTTAAACCCTACGGATATGGAAACCACACTAAACAACCTGAAACAACGCTACACTGAATACAAAGCCGAAAACCCTAAGAAACGCATACGCGAAATAGCTGCCGACCTTAATGTGAGCGAAGCCGAACTGGTAGCCACCGGCATTGGCGAAACAGCCATCCCCCTGAAAAAGGATTTTGAAAACTTGCTTAAACGCGTGCATGACCTGGGTTATGTAATGGCGCTTACCCGTAATGAATATTGCGTGAGCGAACGCAAAGGGGTGTACGAAAAAATATCATTCACCCCACACGCTGGTTTGGTTTTGGGTGAGGATATTGACCTGCGCCTGTTTATGCACACCTGGCAGTTTGGCTTTGCCGTTAATGAGAATGACAGGCATAGCCTTCAGTTTTTTGATAAAACAGGAATGGCGCTGCACAAAATTTATTTGACTGATAAAAGCAACGAAGATGCCTACCAAAGTTTATTGAATGACTTTACCGACAACACCCTGCAAACCATTGCCATTACTGCTAAAGAGAACAAAACTAACAGCGAAATGCCTGATGATGCCGTACAGATAGAGGATTTCCAAACCGCATGGAAAGGCATGGGCGACAGCCATGAGTTTTTCGGGTTGCTGAGAAAGTTCAACGTATCGCGCACGCAGGCTTTGCGCCTTGCACCCGAGGGGTTTGCCCGTAAGATAAGTGCTGAAAATTTCAGGAAGGCTTGTGAACTATGCTCGGAAGGAAATGTACCTGTTATGATATTTGTGCCCAATCATGGCTGTATACAGATACACACCGGCAACATTAATAAACTGGTTGAAATGGGCCCGTGGTATAACGTGCTCGATCCGGAGTTTAACCTGCACCTGCGCATGGATGCCATTGCCGAAACATGGCACGTTATAAAACCATCAACCGATGGTGATGTTAATTCCATTGAACTTTATGATAGGAATGGTGATATGATATTGCAGATGTTTGGTAAACGCAAGCCCGGCCTGCCGGAATTAACCGAATGGCGCGAAGTAGTTAGCGGCCTTGAAACCGTTACCGAACCAATCAGTTGATCAGGAAGCTTTTTTCGGGTGTAAGCTCCTGCGTTCGGATACGGGAGAAAACCATACTTCCGGACACAGAGCTTACGCCTTACTCTGAATCTTGGCAATGGTTTATACAGTATTTTGATGCCGGATTTTTCGATAGCTATCAGCATTTATATATTACTTTTGCAGATGATGGAACAGCAAGCCAATAATCCGCTTCACGGTAAAACTTTAGAAGTTATATTAAATGAACTCGTAGCTTTTTACGGATGGCCTGAACTGGGTGCTCGCATTCGCATCAATTGTTTTAATGATAACCCAGGCATTAAATCAAGCCTGAAGTTTCTTCGCAAAACCGACTGGGCCAGAAAAAAGGTGGAAGACCTGTATGTTTCCACCTCATTTTAGATATTAAAGACAACATATCAGTGATATTAATCAGGATATAAGCTACTAATGCTTTTTCTTATTATTCATTTTAGCTTTTAAACCAGCCCTGTAGTTATAGGTTTTAGCATTACTGGCTTTCTTTTCGTGAAATGCTGCTCCCGGGGCATCATCATCTGCTTTTGCTTTCTTTTTTACATCTTCGGTAGATGAGCGTTCTTTTTCAAAGATTAATTCTTCCGGCAAATCGCCCAATGGAATTTTCTGACCGGTGGCTTGCTCAATTTTTTTGATCTCGGATAGTTCAATGTCCGTGGCGAAGGTGATGGCCATTGTCTCATTTTCAACATCCGGCGAATCATTGATCATTCGGCCAATATATGTTTCCTTATTAACCGGTAATTCAAAATGAATCAGAAATGGAATATCATCCAGATCAAGTTGCTGTTGGTCATCATTAACTACAATCAGTACACGGGTACCGGCATTTTTAAAATCATGCAGCGATGTAAAGCCATCCATTTCAAAAGACCATGGATTTAACAAAGCAACTATAATATTTCGTCCGTGCAGGCTTTTATAAAGTTTTTCGGCCGTTGGGCGTGTGTTTACAAACAACACCACTTTGGTAAACAGGTCTTCATCCTGCATAAACAGGTTCAACAAATTTACCTTTGTACCAAAATTAGGCAGCAGGTATAATATCTGCTGGTGCGTATCAAACTGCGGCTCTCCTATCTCTTCAACCTCAACAATGCCCGGTTGCTTCATAAAGGGTGCTATCATTTTTTTTAAACGCTCATGCAGTACTTCTGTAAAAACCAGGTGCTGGCATTTAGGAATGCTATCAGCCAGTTCGGTAACCGGTAATTGCAAGCCTTGCTTAACAATCAGTTCAGCATCATCAATAACCAGCAATTCAATTTTATTTACATCCAGGCCAAGTTTAAGATAAATAGCACGCGCCCTATCGGGCGTTGCAACTACAATATCGGCACCATCTGCCATCGCATCCATCTGGGCTTCTGTGCCGGGGGTAGCAAACAACGGCACTATAGCAAGCGTTTTGTTTTTGTTTAGCTGCCCTATCTTAGCAACAACCTCTTCAACCTTTTCTTTATCGGGCACCAGTATCAAAACCTTTGGCACACCATCAGGCGTATAATTAAACTTATTTAGCGCGGCTAATATATAGGTGGTAGTTTTGCCGCAGCCTTCGGGGCCAACCGCTATCACGTCCTGACCGCCGTTAATACGCGTCAATGTTTTTTGCTGAATTTCTTTAGGAGCTATGAAAGCTGCTTCACTTAAAGATTTTACTAACCCTTTTTTCAGCTTTAATTTGTCTGACCACGTCATATTTATACATTAAAAATTCCCAATGGGACGACAAATTTATCCTTTTTAAGCCGCATTAAGCTTAACCAATTTTAAAAATGACAGTATTTACCATTGCAATGCTGATGTACAATTGCCGGTGTAAGCATTTTGGCTCATGAGCTAACCATAAAAAAGAGACTTAAAATTAACCTGCCTGAATTTACTTTAAGCAAACAGAAAATAATATTGACATAAAGCTATTGCGTTGTTTAATTTCCGGTTTACTTTTATACATGGCTAAATGTGGCCGATACAAATAAGTAACCCATGAAAATTTTAAAGGCGGTTTGTTGCTCATTATTTTATTTGATGGTGTGTTCGTCAACTTCCGCTCAGCACCAGCCGGCTACCATCAACGTTGACCTTTCCAAAGAAATTGGCGATATGACACCGGTTTGGGCATGGTTTGGCTACGATGAGCCAAATTATACTTATATGAAGGACGGCAAGAAATTACTTAGTGAGTTGGCGAAACTAAGCCCGGTACCGGTTTATGTTCGTGCACATAGCTTGCTTGTAAGCGGTAACGGCGAAGCTGCCCTGAAATGGGGATCAACCAATGCCTACACCGAAGATGCCAACGGTAAACCTGTATATAACTGGCATATTATTGACAGTATATTTGATACTTATGTAAAACGAGGCATGAAACCACTGGCGCAGATAGGCTTTATGCCGGAGGCACTTACCACCAATCATGCTAAACCTTACCGGCACCACTGGAAACCCGGCGACCCTTATAAGGATATTATCACAGGTTGGGCCTATCCTCCTAAAGATTACAACAAGTGGCGTGAACTTGTATACCAATGGGTTAAACATTCTGTAGAACGCTATGGGCAAAAGGAGGTGGAGAGCTGGTATTGGGAGGTTTGGAATGAGCCTAACGGTGATTACTGGATGGCCTCGCAGGAGGAATTCTTGAAATTATATGATTATGCTGCAGACGGGCTTAAAAAAGCACTTCCAACTGCGCGTATTGGCGGCAACAATATCGCGGGTACATCCGGCAGCCGGTCGCAGGAGTGGCTTAATAATTTCATAAACCACTGTATATCGGGTACTAACTATGCTACAGGCAAAAAAGGATCACCTTTAGAAGCTATACTTTTTCATGCCAAGGGGTCGCCGCGTTTAAAAAATGGTGTAGTGGTTATGAATATGGGTACTCAGCTTCGCGATATAGCTGCAGGCTTTAAAATAGCAACCTCCTACCCCCAAACCAGTAAACTACCGGTAATTATAGGTGAATCTGACCCGGAAGGCTGTGCGGCGTGCGGCATGGCAACCAACCCTGAAAATGCATATCGTAACGGCACCATGTACTCAAGCTATACTGCGGCATCATTTGCACGAAAATATTTATTAGCTGATGAAACAGGAGCAAATTTCCTCGGTGCCGTATCCTGGTCGTTTGAATTGAAAACCAGCCCTGGTTTTACGGTTTTCGTGATTTAGCAACTAATGGCGTTGATAAGCCGGTACTAAACGTTTTCAGGATGTTTGGCAAAATGTCAGGCAAGCGTGTACTTGTAAAGGGCAATAGAATGTATCCATTACAAACAGTAGTTGATTCCAGCGTACGAAGATCATTTACAGATATAGGCGCTACAGCTTCAAATGATGCAAAAAAAGCCGCCGTTATGATTTGGAATTATCATGATGAAGATATAAAAGCCGCAGCAGAACCCATTAATATAAGTATAGAAGGGCTCAAAGTAAAAAAAGTAAAAGTTACCCAATATATTATTGATAGTAAATACAGTAATTCGTACGAAGTCTGGAAAAAGATGGGATCTCCGCAATCACCCTCCGCACAGCAAATAAAAAAGCTGGAACAAGCCGGGCAACTGGCAACATTAGGCAAACCAATTACCCAAACTGTAAAAAACGGAATTTTAAACCTTGATGTAAACCTGGAAAGGCAAGCTGTGATGCTAATAAAGCTTGATTGGTAACATAAATACAGTGCTTAAACAGGCTACACAGCTTGCAGGATATAATGGCATACTGCTATAAAAATCAGAGAAAGAATATTACTGCGATGCAGTTATTTATTACCAAATTATTTTTTTATAAACTACTTGAAGTGCCATATTAAGAGGAGATAAAAGGTAGATAACCCAACAAAAACGCTTGAGCAGCTAACCGGCAAAAATGTGGCTTATTTTGCCTACCCTTATGGCTTGTGGAATAAAGAGTTATTGCCGGAGTTGAAAAAGCATCAGTTTAAGGCAGCGTTTCAATTAGCGGAAAAACGTGATCCGAATGAACCGCTATTTACTATTCGCAGAATAATCGGTAGCGGATACTGGTCAGCCGCGGGATTGAACCATGCAATGAAGAAAAGTTTTAAATAATTTACCGAGATAACATATACGTTTATAACGAGACGGACTTCAATAGCCTGTTTGATGTTACCACATTAAACATGTGATCTTACATTGTTCTATTAACTATGAGAGAAAATTAAGCCCTTTTAACAACTTACTGCGTTTAAGTAAATAAAGCACATTTATAAGATATCAGAACTAATTGGGGAATTTACTATTCAGAATGGCCGGTGATAATCTTTCCTTGCATGCTCGGGTTCAAAGTGAACACCGGGAGTTAACAAAAAAGCAGTATAATCCTGGAATATTGAAAGGTAAAAGGCCAGCACAAAAATGCCGGGATCAGTGTTGCTGCCAAATAAACCCATGGATCCCAGCTATGGGTAAACACATAGGTTGCCATTGCAAAGGCAACCATAATGGCTACATTCATGCCATAGCTTACAAACATTGCCACATAAAAATACCCCGGTTCTATCTCAAACTGAAAATTACAGTGCGGGCACCGGTCATTCATCTTCTGCCCAAAAACACTCAGAGGATTTGTAGCAAACATGTTTCCCGTGCGGCATTTCGGACATTTGCCGTGTAATGCCGCTTTAAATTCAGACCGCACGTAAGGTTGTTCTGAATTCATATTGCTGATTTCCGTTTCCATAATTAATAGAGATAGATTTTAATAGTTAGTATTACCACGTGTTTAATACCACATTCTCTGCGGCGTATTTATTAATCAGTTCATTTAGTTGCGGCATCTTCTGGATGCAAGGCGGGCAAGCGGTAAACCAAAAATTGAGTATAACTACCTTGCCTTTCAGCCGGCTTAAAGTCCAACTCTTACCTTTTAAATCCTTCAGCGTAAAATCGGGCGCCTGCTTGCCAAGCAACGCTTTCATTGATCTTTCGCTTTTTTTTCAATTTCCGCAAGTATACTGGCCATTTCAGGGGTCATCTTTATCAGGTGCATGACGTGATTTTTATCATCTTCTTTATTGTGCTGAAATAATATACGTTCAACATTCCATGCTTTTTTTAAACTGTCTATCTTATCTTCGGTAATCGACCTACCATCAGGTAATAAATATTGGGTTGCAGGTACTTGCTGGGCATACACCTCTGGCGAAAATTTTATTAAGAAAATGATAATGATGCTGATTTGATGATGTAGTTTCATTTTTATACTTTTTGATTTTACAAAGTTTAACCATTAAAGCTGATTGATTTTGTTGCTTGTTAAACAATCTGCTTAATGCTGATACCAAGTAAAATTCCTGATTTAATTTATGAATTACATTCACATAGGTTAATAAATGCAACAAGGTTCTAACCACCCGGTATTATCGTGCTGAAACTTTAACAAATAAATCTCTCCCCACTGTAATCAACCGCCAAAACTACCTGCGAACCTGGCGGCAATACCTATTATTCAACCATATATGAGGTGCGAAGATTTAGATTGACAGGCAATAAGTAGACACAAATATACCGGTTACAGGATGTCAAGGTTTCGAGCTACATAATAACTGGGTACCAGGGGCCGATAACCGATCTTTCTGATCTTAGATGTATCTAAAATACCCTCAAAAGGATCCACTAAACGACCTTGTTCGGTCCCGAAAGTTTCGTTGGCTTTACCAAAGCTATCGGCCAGTTCATAAAGGCTGATTGGCGCATCGTCAGCGATATTGTAAATCTCTCCATTAAGACCCTCAAGCGTCAACAGCAGTTGTATGCCTTGAGTCACATCCAGGTGATGCCCCATGTGCATGCGCCAGCCGGGATGGCGTTTCCATTTTTTTAAAAGGGGCAGGATTTCTTCGATATGTGGGTCTTTATCGCCGTACACAAAAGGCAAGCGCAGGATACGGACATCCAGGTCTTTCTTCAGGAGTTCCTGCTCGGCAGCGATCTTGCTGGCGGAATAAGCCCTCGGATCATTCGTGTTTAGTACTTCATCTTCTTTGGCGGGATGCCCATAACCGGAACCGTAGACATTACCGGTGCTGGTGAACACGAAACGTTTGACCCCAGCAGCTACAGCAGCATCTGCTAAAGCAATGGTGCCGTTATGGTTGGTTTTGATGATACCTTCATCATCCGTAAACGTGCGAAACAGCGCGGCCAGATGAACGACTGCCTCAACCCCGGTTACGGCAGGTGCCAGGCTGGTCGGATCAAAAAGATCGCCGACAACGATCTCGGCACCGGCCGGTGCTTTCGAGGCATCTCGCACCAATACACGTACTGCATAACCTTTGGCAATTAAACGTGGAACTAAACGGCTGCCGACCTTGCCGGTAGCACCAGTGACTAATATTTTCATGCCTCAAAGGTCGGTCGGCAAAAAAATACCAGCAAACGAAAATCAAACCAATAAGTATGATAATCAAACCTGACGGAAAAATTTTGGCGTAGCTCCGGTGATCCTTTTGAAATAATTATTAAAATAGGTTGGGTAGTCAAAGCCCAGCGCATAAGCGATATCTGCCACGTTCCAGTCGGTATGCTGTAGCAGTGCTTTCGCTTCTGCTACTATCCGCTCAGAAATATGAACCGAAGTGGGTTTACCCGTAACTTCTTTAACGGCCCGATTAAGATAATTAATGTGTACCGCAAGTTTCGCGGCAAAATCCTGCGGCGTTCGCAGCTTCAGCGGTGCGGCAGTATGTTCAATCGGAAATTGCCGTTCCAGCAGATCGAGAAACGAATAGGTGAGACGAGAGGCACCATTCTTCGAATTCGGCAAAAGCGGCTGTATGACCAGTGCCTCATGAATGATCAGTTCGATACAGCTTTTGATCACGTCGCCCTTGTAGTTATAATCGCTGTGATGAACAGCCAGCATCTTCTGAAATATTGACCGAATAAAAGCCGCCTGCTCCTCGTTCAGTGAAATCATTGGGTTCTCACTGGCGTTCCACAGCGGTGACTTCTTTACAATCCCCGGCATAAAAGCTTCCGTAAAGATACAGGCATAACCGGCAGTGTTTACGGAGCGCCGCACCACGGACCGCATACCCGTGGGTTCACAAAAAACAGTATCGTGCCGTTCAGTTGCAGTAGTTCTCCGCCGTAGCTGATCGTCATCTCACCTGTGACAAGGCCCATCTTATAAAAATCTCGCCGGCCGTGAACCGCGGGTACCTCTACAAAAGCCGGCAGTTTGTGCACCTTGAAGCCCTGCAAGCGCAGTTCAGCCATATTGACGCCCGGAATTTCATTGACCATGCCGCAAAGTTAATAAAATCAAACCTGAATTTTCTGCTAAACATATCGGGCCAGATAAGGCGCGGTTCGGCTTGATCTAACCTTGGCGATATCTTGCGGCGTGCCGGCCGCTACGATCCGTCCGCCTGCTTCGCCGGCACCGGGGCCAATGTCAATCACCCAGTCGCTCCCCGCGATCACCTGCATATCATGTTCAACCAGGATCACCGTATTACCAGCATCAACCAGGCGATTGAGCTGTAGTAGCAATCTTTCAACATCAGAAGGGTGCAGACCCGTGGTCGGCTCATCCAGGATATAAAGCGTTTGCCCATGCTGGGCGCGCTGCAATTCCGTCGCCAGTTTGATCCGCTGGGCCTCGCCGCCGGAAAGTTCCGTGGCGGGCTGGCCCAGGCGCAGGTAACCCAGCCCTACCTCACGCACAACTTCCAGCGCACGGCTTACAGCCGGTTCCTCGTCAAAAAAAATAGCGGCTTCATCTACCGTCAGGCCCAGCACTTCAGCGATATGCTTATCCTTATAACGGATCTCCAACGTCTTTTGATTATAGCGAGTACCGCCGCAGGTAGGGCAAGGTGTGTATACACTCGGCAAAAATAACAATTCAACCATAACCATGCCTTCGCCTTCGCAATGCGGGCAGCGGCCTTTAGCTACGTTGAAGGAAAAACGCCCGGCATCATATTTCCTGGATCTCGCCACAGGTGTAGCGGCAAATAATTTACGCACATGATCAAACAACCCGGTGTAAGTGGCCAGGTTGGAACGCGGTGTCCGTCCGATCGGTTTTTGGTCCACGACGACTAACCGTTTGATGGTTTTCATGCCCGCGGTGATTCGCCCGCCTAAGGTCATCACTTCTTCGTGTTCCAGCGGATCTGCCTCGTTATCCCCTGAAATATCGATCTGCACACCTAATTGTTCAGCTACCAGTTCGACAAGCGCCTGGCTTACCAGCGTGCTTTTGCCCGAGCCGGAAACCCCTGTCACGCTGGTGATTACCCCTAAAGGAAATTTGGCATCCAGCTTATTTAAGTTATTTCTGGTAACACCATACAGTTGTAGCCAGCATTTGGGAAGGCGAGGTTCCCCGGAAGCCTTTACTTGCTGTTCATAAAGATAATGACGGGTCAGGGATGCTTCCACTTCTTTCAACCCGGCCGGCAGGCCGCTATAGAGAATATTGCCTCCCTGCTCACCGGCTGCCGGCCCCACATCCACTATCCAGTCTGCATGGCGGATGACATCGATCTCATGTTCGACCACGAACAATGAGTTGCCTGACGCTTTGAGTTTGTCCAGTGTCCGCAACAAGGCTTCGGTATCCGCCGGATGTAAACCGGCAGAAGGTTCATCCAGTACATAGACCACGCCAAATAAATTAGAGCGCACCTGTGTAGCCAGTCTTAATCGCTGTAACTCGCCTGGCGACAAGGTAGGCGTGCTGCGCTCAATGGTCAGGTAACCTAATCCCAAGTCCAGCATAACCTGCAGCCGAGCCAAAAAATCTTCAGCTATACGCCGGGCAACCACCACTTTTTCCGGGTATTTCGCAGCCAGCTTTTTTAAAGCGGGCGCGGAGCCGTTGGCATACAGCTCAAAAATGGCTGCCAGCTTATTCAATGCCAAACCCGATATCTCAGCAATATCATAATCGGCAAATTTAACGCTCAAGGATTCTTGCCGCAGCCTTTTACCCCGGCACAACGGGCATTCACTGCTCCGCATATATTGGCTGACCCGCTTTTTCATCAGCGCGCTTTGGGTATGCGCAAAGGTGTGCTGTACATAACGACGTGCACCGGTGAAAGTGCCCATGTAATCCGGCTGCCTTTTGTTCTTAATAAAGCGCTTGATCTCTTCATGACTGTAGCCCGAATATACCGGTACTACCGGCTGCTCGTCAGTAAACAAGATCCAGTCGCGGTCTTTTTTCGGAAGGTCGCGCCATGGTACATCAATATCATAACCCAGGGTGGTCAGGATATCTCGCTGGTTCTGCCCCTGCCATGCCGACGGCCAGGCCGCGATCGCTTTCTGCCGGATGGTCAGGTTATCGTCAGGCACCATCGTTTCTTCCGTAATCTCATACACTTTTCCCAAACCATGACATTCCGGGCAGGCACCTTCTGGCGTGTTCGGTGAAAATGATTCGGCGTAAATAATATCCTGCCCCGGCGGATAGTCGCCGGCGCGTGAATAAAGCATGCGCAGTAGGTTGGACAATGTGGTCACGCTGCCAACCGATGAGCGGGTGCTGGCCGCGCCACGCTGCTGCTGCAACGCAACCGCGGGCGGCAAACCTTCTATCTCGTCAACTTCAGGAATAGCCATCTGGTTGAACAGGCGGCGCGCATAAGGCGAAACGGATTCCAGGTAACGCCGCTGCGCTTCCGCATACAAAGTTCCAAAAGCCAGCGAGGATTTGCCCGAGCCGGAAACACCGGTAAAAACCACCAGCGCATCCCGCGGTATCTCCAGGCTTACATTTTTTAAGTTATGTTCCCTGGCGCCCCTAACCTTAACAAATCCATTTAAGTCCATATATTTTTAACAGCCGCCCGGCAGGCATTGTTTGTACCCTAAGCAGGCCACAACTGCCGGTCAAGTACGCCCGGTTACCGCTTTTCCGTATAGCCGGTCATTTCTCGAATCATCGTGCCCGGCTATTCACCATACAGCCAACTCCGCTTTATTGCCTGCCTTAGATTGATATCCCTTTAATCATTTGTTTGCATGGTTGATATAATATTATTTTCAGGATTTGTCAGTAATCCGGCAACGGCGGCACATAATGCATCATTATTAAATGGTTTATCCATGATCAGGTCGGCACCATAATCCCCTAAAGAATCTAACACTTTACCATAACCGGATAAAATTATGACCGGTAAATGTGATGTGCGGGTATCGCGCTTAATAGCTCCGCAATATTCGCCCCCGTTAATTGCCTCAAGTATATAATCTGTAATAATCAGGTCTGGTTTGATATCTACAACCGTTTTTACAATGTCAACTGATTCTACAATTGCTATCACCTGGCAATCATCATTCGTCAAGATCGTCTTTAATATTTCTGTAATATCCGGATCATCTTCTATGATCAAAATCTTTTTCTTTTCCATTGGGTATGTGTTTCAGCCTTCAAGCCAGCTTTAATTACAACTTGATTGCCTGCACAATAATCATGCTATTCAATATAAATATTTTAATCTAAAGTGCAGTTATAACCTTGGCAATCCTGGGCAAAAGCAGTTTTCATAAGTTAATTTTTTAAATAGATGTATATTCTTATTTAAAAAAATGTTACAGGAGAACAAAGATTTTCTCAAGACTTAGAACAATAGCAAAACCAATGTGTTTAAACAACAGCCTACTTTCATCACAATCATGTAAGCCGTTCCCAATTCCTTTCTAAACATTAATCTAATATTTTAAAAAACAAACCATGAGTAAAGAAACAGGGGAACCTAAATTCAGCACAAAAACATCACCTAAAGCCGAACCGGCTTTACTGGAATTATTTACCGATGGCATTAAAGATATTTATTGGGCCGAAAATCATTTAGTAAAAACGTTACCTAAAATGATAAAAGCTGCCACATCTGCAACGCTGGCGGCGGGTATTGAAAAGCACCTTGAAGAAACCAAAAATCATGTTTCCCGCCTGGAACAGGTATTTGAGTTACTGGGCGAAAAGGTACAGGCACAAAAATGTGATGCTATGGAAGGCTTGGCTAAAGAAGGAGAAGGCATTATTGAAAGCACCGAAGCAGGTACAGCAACCCGAGATGTTGGTATTATACTGGCTTCGCAAAAAGTAGAGCATTATGAGATAGCCACCTACGGCGGGTTAAATCAACTGGCCATAACCTTGGGTTTAAATGATATAGCCGATTTGCTGGCTCAAACATTGGCCGAAGAAAAAGCAGCCGACCAACAATTGACCGACGTTGCCGAAAAAGATATTAATTACCAAGCAGCCGAAGAGGCATAACCTATGAGTAAAAAGAAACCATCGCCCAAAATGGGTACAGAGCCGGCTATAGATAAAAAACTGGCACCGCAGCCCGAAAATGATAAAACCATGCAACTGGCAGCCCACACGCTTGATGCTGCCGGCGAAAAAATGCGCACAAATACCGGGTTATATATTAACGATGACCAAAACTCCCTAAAAGCGGGCGACCGCGGCCCTACCCTACTGGAAGATTTTATTCTGCGTGAAAAGATAACCCATTTTGATCATGAACGCATTCCTGAACGGGTAGTACATGCACGAGGGTCAGGAGCACACGGCGTATTTAAACTATATGAATCATTGTCGCCGGTTACTAAAGCTGCTTTCCTGAATGAGGTAGATAGAGAAACGCCGGTATTTGTTCGGTTTTCAACTGTTGCAGGCTCAAGAGGATCTACTGATCTGGCACGTGATGTACGTGGCTTTGCCGTGCGCTTTTATACTCCTGAAGGTAATTTTGACCTGGTAGGTAATAACATGCCGGTTTTTTTTATACAGGATGCCATTAAATTCCCTGACCTAGTACATGCCGTAAAACCCGAACCGGACAATGAAATTCCGCAAGCGGCATCGGCACACGATACTTTTTGGGATTTTATATCACTTACGCCCGAATCATCACACATGATTATGTGGGCCATGAGCGACCGTGCGATCCCGCGTAGCTACCGTATGATGGAAGGCTTTGGTGTACACACCTTTAGATTAATTAATGCCGAAGGTAAAGCCAGCTTTGTAAAATTTCATTGGAAACCGTTATTAGGCGTACATTCTGTTGCCTGGGATGAGGCGCAAAATATCTCAGGTAAAGACCCTGACTTTCACCGCCGCGACTTATGGGATTCCATTGAAAGTGGTGCCTATCCCGAATATGAGCTGGGTTTACAAATCATCCCTGAAGAGGATGAGTTTAAATTTGATTTCGATCTGCTTGACCCTACTAAAATCGTTCCGGAAGAACTGGTGCCTGTACAACTTGTAGGTAAATTAACACTTAATCGCAATCCGGATAATTTTTTTGCAGAAACCGAGCAAATTGCTTTCCACTTAGGACACATTGTGCCGGGTATTGACTTTACTAATGATCCGCTGTTACAGGGACGATTATTCTCTTATACTGATACACAGCTTACCCGCTTAGGCGGACCTAATTTCCAGGAAATCCCCATTAACCGCCCTATCGTACCGGTGTATAACAACCAGCGCGATGGCTTTATGCGCCAAACAATAAATAAAGGCAAAACAAGCTACGGGCCAAACGGCATCAGCAATAATGATCCGCAGCAGGTAAAAGAAGCTGACGGCGGTTTTGTAAGTTACCAGGAACGTATAGAAGCACGCAAGATAAGAGCGCGAAGTAAAAGTTTCTTTGATCATTTCAGCCAGGCACGACTGTTCTTCAACAGCCAGTCTGACCCAGAAAAAAATCACATTGTTGATGCTTTGACCTTTGAATTAGGTAAAGTTAAAATGATAGCGATCCGGGAGCGAATGCTGGGCGTACTGGTACAAATTGACAAGGGGCTTGCTACACAGGTGGCCTACGGCTTAGGTTTGCACTTACCTGAAGTATTGCCAACTAATCAAAACGTTCCTGCCGACGCAAATCCGGCTGATTATGCTTCAATACAGGTGGAAGGAGCATTAGCTGAATCATCAGCGTTAAGTATGGCCAACACTATAAAAGATACAATAAAAAGCCGCAAGATTGCCATACTGGCTGCCGATGGCGCTGATGCAAAATCTATAAGTGCAGTTAAGGCAGCATTGGAAGCTGAAGCCGCAGTTGTGGAAATAATAGCGCCAAAGCTTGGTTTTATTATAGCATTAGATGATACACAATTTGAAGTAGACCAAAGCTTTTTAACCGCCGCTTCGGTATTATTTGACTCAGTATATGTAGCCGGTGGTACTAACGCGGTTGCAACCTTAGAAGCAGAGGCCAACGCCGTGCACTTCCTGAACGAAGCGTTTAAACACTGCAAGCCAATTGCAGCACATAATGATGCTATGCAAGTACTGGAAGCCACGTACTTTAGTAAAAAATTGCCGTCTGATTTTAATGAAGATACTGTTTTAAGTGAAGGTATTTTAGTTGGCGATGCCGACAAAGGCTTTAACAGCCTTTTTGCTAAAATGATTGCGCAGCACCGCTTTTGGGAACGCGAGAAACCACGATTTATACCTGCATAAGCATGGACGATATAATTAAACAACTGACAGGTGCCGCGAGAAGCGGCAACCTCTCTGCTTTGAATTCAATATTGGCAATGGGCGTAGATATTAACGCAAAGGATGAAAAAGGTTATACACCGCTAATTATTGCCGCCTATAACAATCAGGCTAACGCGGTAAAGTTACTGTTAAACGCGGGTGCCGATGTGAACTCGGCGGACTTTGGCGGTAACACTGCATTGATGGGAGTTTGTTTTAAGGGTTATCCTGAGATAGCAGAAATACTTATTGCAAATGGCGCAAATCTCGATCAGCAACATGGCAACGGCGGTACAGCCCTGATGTTTGCAGCTATGTTTGGCAGAAACGAACTTGTTAAACTATTGGTGGATAAAGGTGCGGATCGTTATGTACTTGATGCACGCGGGCTATCAGTTTTTGACCTGGCCGCCCAGCAAGGTAACGAAGATGCTATAGCAATACTTGAAGCTTAGTGACAAAATAAGATAAACCTAAATACTAGGTAAAACACTATACGCATTTCGGTAATCAGCATTGCTAAATTGGTTATTATTTAGAACCCAATAAACTTACTTATTCATAAATGCAATGCGCTTTGTGTTAACATTTTGGTTTATAGTCAGCCATTATTAAGCTGTAAAGTTCAGATTTCAGCGGAGTGGACATTGTTCACTCCGCTGTCTTGATCATGTTATTATTGCCTTTATTGATATTGGAAAACCCAAGGTAAATGCTTAATGCGGTAACTTGGTTTTAAGCAATCCATAGAGGTAGGTGCCAATCAAAGCCCCCAATACAACTATGAACATCGTCAAAAAGCCGTAACCAATATTAACAAACATAGAACCAGGACAGGAGCCGGCAAACGCCCACCCTAACCCAAAAATTGATCCGCCTAAGATGTATTTGATCCAGCTTTTATCTTTATCAGGTATGATAATCGGGTTGCCCTGCGAATCTTTTACATTAAAGCGCTTTATCAGATACACCGCAAGCACGCCGATAGCAACTGCTGTGCCTATGATGCCATACATATGAAATGATTGAAAACGAAACATTTCCTGGATGCGATACCAGGATATCGCTTCTGATTTGGCCATGATTATACTGAAAGTAATACCGGCCAGAATAAATTTAAATCCTTTCATGAGTTAAAAAATCAAGGGTAAAAGTAAATGGGTCATGATGAGCCCGCCTGCAAAGAAACCAATAATAGCAACCAGTGGTGGAAGCTGAAGGTTAGACAGTCCGCTGATAGCATGGCCTGAAGTACACCCGCCTGCATAACGCGAGCCAAAACCAACCAACAAACCGCCAAAAAGCATGAGTATAATGTTTTTTACCGATAACGCCTGAAGGCTAAACAACTGCGATGGATTGAGCTGTCCGTCAAAATGAATACCTAACGTACTCAGATCTTTAACTGTGGCAGGTGCGAGTTGCAAAGGTTGGCCGCTATTAAGCAAGGTGTACGAGATCACACCTCCGATAACTGATCCTACAATAAACAACGAGTATGAAGTAGCCAGCATCGGCGTGGTGCCGAAAAGATAGACCAGCACCGGAACCGTCATGATAGAGCCACCTCCGCCGATAAGGCCAAGAGAAATTCCGATGAGTGCTGAAGCTATGTAGGCGATAATTTCCATGTGCGTAAAATTTATACACACAAAATTCGCCATGAAGGGAGCGCGCAGACGGTGACTTATGTCACGCTGCGAATTATTTCTTCCACTCGATATAATTGCGGTGCAAAACGATGTCGCCCCGCTATTCCATTTTCTTTAATAAACGGGATATTAACTCGCGTGAAGAGTTGAGGTCAGCAGCAATTTCACTATGAGTGATCTTCAACTCCCGGACATTTAGTTTTTTATATTGGTTTTGCAAATAAAAGATCAGCCGCTGATCCATATCTTTGAAAGCGATATGGTCGATCACAACCAGTAATTCTTCATACCTCGATCGGTAGGTTTCCAACACAAAGTAATACCAGGTCTTATAAGTGGTCATCATGGAATCATCAAATTAATGGGTACTGAAGCTAATCCAATGATTTATCTTCTTGTAGTAAGTAGATATATTTAGGATATACGATAAACATACTAATTTGTTAGCTTATGACTTTGTTAACTCCCGAACGCATTAGTGCCTAATCCTGATGCTTTTACCACCTTATCCGGATCGGTAATATTATCCGGGGCAGCCTTACATAGCTGAACGCCTGACTTATAACATCACAAAAAAATTTCATCTATACCTGTAAGGTTATCATCCGCAGCCCGACCAAGTAAATAAATAAACAACGTATCAAATGAAAACATTCCTTTCAAAATCCTTGAGTATCGCAGTAGCAGCGATATTGTTTTTATCTCTTAACGGTCAAGCTCAGGATAAAATGAGTAAGATGAAAAAAGACACCTCTAAAATGTCTAAAATGGATCACAAAAAAGACCATGGTAAAATGGACAAGATGAAAAAGTCGGACAAGATGGATAAAATGAAAAAGGACACCAGTAAAATGTAATTCACTCAGCCCGGCGGGTTGTCGCCCGCCGGCTTTTTAACGCACTTAAAATGAATTTGACCATCGTAAAAATATTTATCATCATCGGCATCGCCGCAACCTCACTCTTCGCGGCTCTTCCGCTTAGGGCAGCCGTTTTTACTACAAGCATTACCGATACGCTTAAAACACAGCCCTATCCCGAAAAGGCATCAGACATCAGCCCATTGCTGATCGGCGAAAGCATTCCGGTGATAAGCTTACCTGCGGCCAACGGCAAGGTGTATGACCTGAATGCAGCCGTGGCCCAAAAACCCATTATCCTGATATTTTATCGTGGTGGCTGGTGCCCGTTCTGCAACAGGGAACTGGCAGGCATACAAGGTATACAGGCTGATCTGGTAAAAATGGGTTATCAGATCATTGCGATCAGTACCGACAGTCCTGAAAACCTGAGCAAATCTGCCGAGAAAGCACAGTTGAGCTATACTTTACTGTCTGATGCCGATCTTGCTCTTTCTAAAAAGATGGGACTGGCTTTTAAAGCACCTGCTGCTTACAGCAAAACGCTGGAGACAGGATCAGGGAGTAAAAACGTAGACAAATTATTACCGGTTCCTTCTGTATTCATCCTGGACAAAAAAGGTGTTATTCAATTTGAATATATCAACCCGGATTATAGCCAGCGTATCAGTCCTGAACTATTGATGGCTGTTGCCGGAACATTCATGAGCAGTATAAAATAAAGATGATCTTAAATACTCATAAAGTAATAAAGCCAGTTTAAGCATTACTTTTTTGATAAGCCTTCTTTCAGATACTTTTTTCCAACACCGGTAAACAGTAAAAATATTATCTATCTTTTGTAAGGAATTGTTGTATAGCCCGACTAAGGCAAAAACAGCAAGCCCCTGGCTAATGACGCAAAGTTTAACGAACCATAATACAACCGACCAGAGCGGTAAGCCACTGCTTGAGCCACGGCTTTGGGTAGAGCGGCATGCCGACTATTTGTATAGCTACGCTTTTGCGCGACTGAACAACGATGAACAATGCCGTGACCTGGTGCAGGATACATTTTTGGCCGCCCTGCAAAAAACAGATAGTTTCCGCGGAGACAGCAGTGAACGCACCTGGCTGACCGCTATCCTGAAATATAAGGTGATCGATGTTTACCGCAAGCGTTCAGGTGCCTTTAACCCTAAAGATACAGACGCCATATCCGCCGATGAGGAAGAATTTTTTGACCAAGACGATAACCACTGGAAGCAAGAGCACTGGCCCACGCTTTTCGGTGTGGAGGACAAAGACCCTTTGCATAACAAGGAGTTCATGAGCATACTGCAACAGTGCCTGCAGCGCCTGCCGCCTTTATGGATGTCGGTATTTCGCCTAAAGCACCTCGATGATGAAGGCACGGAAACGATCTGTGAGCAAATGAGAATATCCCCGGCCAACTTTTGGGTGATCATTCACCGTGCTAAGGTAAACCTGAGATCATGTTTGCAGAAAAATTGGATATAACATGAAAAGAATATTTAAAACAGAACTGGAGCGCATCGCTTATAACTGCCGAAAAGCTACTTTCCTGATCGAAAAGAAACAGGAAGCAACGCTTTCCACACGTGAAAAGCTGGAATTAAAATTTCACCTGGCAGGTTGTTCCATCTGCCGGATCTATCAACGGCAGAGCATACTGATCAATAACATGATGCAACAATTGTTTAAAGCAACGCCGGGCGAACTGAAACTGGATAGTAGCTTTAAAACAGGTTTACAACAAAAGATCAACAACCGTTTGTTAAGTAATAATTGATCCGGATATAAAAAAGCGTATGAAGATCATCAAAGAAAAACATTCACTGGCCATGCGCTGGGCCCACTGGGTAAATTTCCCGCTCTTGGGTATCATGATCTGGAGTGGCTTGCTGATCTATTGGGCCAATGATGAATACCATATCACGCTTTTTGGCCATCAGTTCGTCCGGTTCTTTCCGGAATGGTTTTACAATCTGCTGCACATACCGCACCGGCTTTCTGAGGGCATGGCCTTTCATTTCCTTTTTATGTGGTTCTTTACGCTCAATGGTATATTTTACATTACATACACCCTAATCTCCGGAGACTGGCGGCACCTCTGGCCGAACAAGAATTCATTTAAAGAAGCATGCTTGGTATTGTTGCATGACCTTCACCTTCGCAAAACAGCGCCGCCGCAAGGTAAGTATAATGCGGCTCAGCGCATCGCCTACTCCGCTATTATATTGATGGGGGCCGGTTCGGTGCTGACCGGGCTTGCCATTTATAAGCCGGTGCAATTTAACTGGCTGGCTTGGGTAATGGGTGGCTATCACCTGGCCAGGATCTGGCATTTCGTGCTTACCCTTGGTTATGTACTGTTTTTTATCATACACGTTATTCAAGTCATACTCGCGGGTTGGAACAATTTTCGGTCCGTTGTTTCCGGTTTCGAGGTGTTGGATGAGCCTGCTAATCCTATAGTGCATGAAAAAGAAAAGAACTAAACAGCCGCTAACGATCGAGCAAAAGATCAAACGCCGGAACTTTTTGTCCTTCGGTATCTTCGGTGCTTTGGGCACAACTGCTTACGGGGGCTGGCAGTGGCTTTACCACTCGCCCGAGGAGAAGCCAGGAGTAACCGCGGGCGCCCGTGTTCCATTACGCCGGGCGTTAAACAAAACAGAGCTTTTTTTTCGACGGCTGGCGTTTAATGAAAATCACCTGGTAAAGACTTACCCGGTGGAGCAGGCGGCAAAAACCGTGAGGCACAATTCAGATATCGGTTCGGAGGGTGATATCAATATCGATCAATGGCGGTTAAATATCGTCAGGAAAGACAAAAGCATCCTTCAGATCACTTATAAACAAATACTCGCCTTACCCAAAACGGAGCTGGTATTTGACTTTAAATGCGTTGAAGGCTGGGATCAGATCCAGCACTGGGGTGGCTCACGCTTTAAAGACTTAATAGAACACTTTGATTTACAAGAGGAAGTCAAGCTCGGTTATGTTGGTATGATAACCCCGGACGAGCAATACTATGTCGGGTTGGATATGCCAAGCGCCCTGCACCCGCAAACAATACTGGCTTATGAGATGAACGGCAAGCCATTACCAGCGCAACATGGCAAGCCACTACGCCTTATCATCCCGGTTAAATACGGGATTAAAAACCTGAAACGTATTGGTACGATAACCTTCAGCGATCAACGCCCGCCCGACTACTGGGCCGAACAGGGTTATGATTACTACTCAGGTTTGTAGTAACCGTAAAATATAATTAACCATCTTGTAAGTTTCCGGCGTTTTTTCCGACCAAGGGAAAAAACAACATGATGAATTTTACCAAAGCCGGCTACACGCTTGGCATCATTGCAACAATCATTGTTCTTTTATGGATCGGTCTTTTCAAATTCACTCCTAGCGAGGCAATAGCCATTAAGGGCTATGTATCCAACAGCTTTTTAATGAGTTGGCTGTACCGCATTACGTCCGTACAAGGCGCTTCCAATATCATCGGTATTTACGAAATTGTGACCGCTATTTTCCTGATCGCCTCTTTTTGGAATAGTAAATCAGCCCTTATCGGCGGCTGTCTAACTATCTCTATTTTTCTTGGCACATTGAGCTTTTTACTTACCACGCCGGGCATCTGGAAACTCAGCGACGGGGTGTTGACCACAGATTTTTTTGTATTGAAGGATATCGCTTTCCTGGCGGTCGGCCTTCAGGTGATAGGGAGAGCAAGATAGCATGCAGATTGACAAAAAAGCATTAATGTTAACTTTGCAGTAAACTACAAAAGGGTAGTTCAGATCCTACATCTTTGGGAAAGAGCGCAGTGGTGACACCGCCTTTATATTTTTTTGGTCGTTTTAAATAAGTTTTTTCTAACATAAAAATAGATTTTATGGTGAATAAATATCAAAATGCAATAGAAATTTATTAAGATGAATGGCATTAAAATATTGTATATCAATATATTACATAAATTATGGTGAGTCAATTGCGTCACTAAGTAGGTGACTACACGAATGACTCACAAAATTATTAATGCTTTTTTGAAAATTTTGCGTAACCCTTAAAATCACAAAATCCTGTAAATCAATCGATTTACAGGCTTTTGTTGTTGTTTTTTATCACTATTGGCGGTGAGGGAGGGATTCGAACCCTCGGTACAGTTTCCCGTACGTCAGTTTAGCAAACTGATCCTTTCGGCCTCTCAGGCACCTCACCATTTATTTAAGTACGCCTCTTTTTTTGAGGTCTGCAAATATAGCAAAAGTGCATACCTGTCAAAAAAAAAAGTGAGGTTTTTTAATATTCTATCCGCACATGGTAAATGCTCATCAGCATTCGTTTAAAAATAGTTTTAATGGTTTCTATGTCCTTTAAGGTTATGTTGCTGTCTTTCAGTTGATCCTGATCCAGTTTGTATTTCACAATACGGTCAACCAGGTCGCTGATGGTTTTTTGATTAGGCTCCTTTAACGAGCGAGATGCAGCCTCTACAGAGTCGGCAAGCATTAAAACACCCGTCTCTTTAGAGAAAGGTATAGGCCCCGGATATCTGAAAATGTTCTCATCGATGAATTTTTCAGGGAAATTTTTTAAAAAAGACTGGTAAAAATAGTCCACACGGGTATTGCCATGATGGGTACGTATAAAGTCAGACACGATATCGGGCAGGTTCGATTTACGGGCCATATCCAGCCCTTTGCTTACGTGCCTTATAATAATCTGTGCGCTCTCATCATAAGGCAGCTTGTCATGCGGATTAAATGAGGAGGTTTGGTTCTCGATAAAAAAAAGCGGATTCTCCATTTTACCAATATCATGATACAATGCCCCTGCCCTAACCAGCAGCGCGTTGCCGCCTATAGCATAAATAGCGTTCTCGGCCAAGTTGGCTACCTGTAATGAGTGCTGAAAGGTACCCGGCGCTGTAAAAGCCATTTCGCGCAGCAAGGGCGAGTTGGTATTGGTCAGTTCTATCAACGTAATATCTGACGTAAGGCCGAACAGTTTTTCAAACGCGTAAATTAACGGGTAAGCTAACAAGGTTAGCAGCACGCTTACTGTAAAGGGTATAAAGTCCAGCCAATCAATGGTAGTTAAACTTCCCTGCCTGATGAATGATATACCCAAAAAAGCCACCAGGTAAGTAGCGGTAATAATTAAGGCTGAGGTTAAAAATTGTTCACGGCGTATCAGGTTTTTGATGGTATAAATAGCCACCATGCCTGCCGTAATTTGATAATAGGCGAACTCAAAGCTGTTGGGCACAAAAAAACCGGCTATCAGTACTACCAGCAAATGTATATAGAGTGCCAAACGGGTATCAAACAAAATCCTGATAATGATTGGTACAATACAATAAGGTATATAATACAGCGTAGGTATTTGCAGCATAATGGCAATTGAAAGCGTTGCTAACATGGCTGTAACTACCATTAAAATTAAACCTACCAAGCGGTTATCGCCATATATATCCCGCCTGAAGAGGTACAGGAATACAATCAGCAAGGTTATAGCCAGCCCCACCAGCAAAAAACGCCCCAGTAATACCAGATTACCGTCGCCCTCAATACGGGCATTATCCTCAAACGCTTTTTTGTACGATTGCAGCTTTTGAAATATATCATCATTCACAACCGCCCCTTTGGCCACAATGGTTTCGCCGCTTTGCACCATACCGCGGGTTACCGACAGGTTGTCTAAAGCCTCTTTTTCAAGTTTAGCGGTCAGCTTTTCGTCGTAGGTAAGGTTAACCATCAACCGGTCGCTGATCAAATCAAGCAGAAAAGCCTTGTCCACATCTTTACGGACATTCAGTTGCTGCTCGCAATAGTTTAGCGCACGGTCGCGGGTAAACAGATCATTGATGTTTTTTTCTACAGATACATTGTTATTCAGCACGCTGATGTTAAGTGCTTCGCTGCGCTGATGCTTTTGGTTTACCTTGACAATCCCCTTGTTATAAACATCGGTCAAAAGGTTTATACTAATAGCCTGGTATTTTTCCTTCTGATTATCAGGTAAACCGGCGGTATGCCATTTTATTTCCAGGTCATTTTTAAACCCTTCAATTTGTTGCTTGCCTAAGTCGCGGTCAAAACGATAGATAGGTGTAATACTGGCCAGTGCCGTTTTACGGTCATTCTCAATCTCCTGCGGGGTTTTAAGTATGGCAAAGCTGTAGGGCGATACCAGATCCTTTTGGTTCCATATCCTCCCCTTTTCAAATTCGTACCTGAACTGGGCCTGCTTGGGTAACGCCGCCACAATAAGGCATATACTGCCCAGTATCATTAAAAACTTAATGTTACGGGCGTATTTACGCCATAAAGCCTTGCGCCGGGATGTAGAGATTTGCACCATTTATGTAGTTAACCTCTCAAAAATAATATAAGTTTCTGTGTTGCGTGTTTTTTCTTGCATTTATCAAAAGGTATTTGATATCTTTATGATATCAAATTAAAATCAAAACCAACGTCATGGAAAACGAAAAAATTATTAATCCACCTTCGGGATATGCCACCTTTGCCTTGTTTTTGGCCCTCATTGCCGTGTCAGGCGTATTGATATGGCAAAACATACCTGCAATAGGTGTTATTATACTAATACTTGATTTTTCACTTGTGCTGCCGGGGCTGGTAATTGTTAATCCAAATGAATCAAAGGTCCTAACCCTGTTCGGCAAGTATACCGGCACCGTAAAAAAGGACGGCTTTTTTTGGGTTAACCCTTTCACGGTAAAAAAGAAGATCTCGTTACGCGCCTTTAACCTTAATGGCCAGCAACTTAAAGTTAATGATAAGGTGGGCAATCCTATTGAAATTGCGGCAGTTATAGTTTGGCGTGTTAAGGACACCGCCGCGGCGGTATTTTCAGTTGAAAACTACACCCAATACGTAAACATACAGAGCGAAGCCGCGGTACGCCACCTGGCAAACTCATTCGCTTATGATAATTTTGAGGACGAAGGTGCTTCAATAACCCTGCGCGATGGTGCCGAGCATGTAAGCGTGCTGCTTGAAAAGGAGCTGAACGAAAGGCTTGCCCGTGCCGGTATCGAGGTGTTAGAAGCCCGCATATCTCACCTGGCGTATGCACCCGAAATTGCCAATGCCATGTTGCAGCGCCAGCAGGCTACAGCCATAATAGCGGCCCGCAAGCAAATTGTTGAAGGCGCGGTAGGTATGGTTGAGATGGCGCTTGACAGGCTATCGGCTAAAAACATTGTTGAGTTGGATGAGGAGCGCAAAGCAGCCATGGTAAGCAACCTGCTGGTGGTGCTTTGCGGCGAACGCAACGTAGCCCCGGTTGTTAATACAGGCACCCTTTATCATTAATCAAAAAAGCCATGTTTGCCAAATTTGACAACAGGAATATCAATAAGCTATACATGCAAAGGCATGGCTGGCTTAAACCGGAGTATGAACTTAGTGATGATGTGCGCAGCTACGGAAAGCTAACATTTAAAACCATTTCCCTTAAACATGTTGGCTGGGCCGAACTGGCTGATGGTACACTTAACTTTAAGCTCAATGGTTTTTGGCGCAATCAAATTTCGGTTACAGATAGCAATGAGGCCCTTATCGGAACACTCAAAATAAAGCCGTTCAGTTCTACATCGGTTTTTACTTTGGCTAATGGCACCCAACTGTTACTTAAAAAAACGTCGTTCTGGAAGTCAAGGTACCAGTGGGAAAGCACCATGCATGGCCCATTGCTGCATATCCGCATCAACGCATTTTCACAAACGGATGAAATATCTGTTGAACAGAGCACCGCGCCGTTAAACTGGGTACCCTTGCTTACGTTTTTAGCTTTTTATCTCATCATTACCAAACAACGGCAGGCAGCGGCATCCGGCGCTTAACAGAGTAAACTAATGGCTGATAAAAAAGCATTTATATTACGCATAAACCCCGAAATGTTAAAGGAGGTAGAAAACTGGGCCGCAGAGGAGTTTCGCAGTACCAACGGGCAAATTGAGTACCTTTTGCAACAAGCTTTAAACACCCGTAAAAAAACTAAGAAACGTAAAGACAGCCAGCAATAACAAACCGGAACATAGTTATTATGTATAATTGCCGGCTGTTATTTACGTTTATAGATTTTGAGTGCCATACCATGAAGAAATTATTGTTTATTAGTTTTTTGTTGCTTCAACTGCCCGCTGTGCTAATGGCGCAAAACTTTGATGAGGCAAGAAATTTAAAACAACTTAAAATTTATAACGACAGCCTGAACCACTTAGGCAAAAGGATAATTAATGATGCGGATGACATGGAGCGCAAAAATGCGAATTACCAGTTTATACGCACCCTGGTAAGCGCTCTTAAAACTTCCAACTCCTTTAACTTTACGTTTGATAGTGTTAAAACTATCAGCGTGATCAACTCGCCCGACAACCGTTTTAGGATCTTTACCTGGCATGTAATGAATGAGGATGGCAGCTATCGTTTTTACGGTACGGTACAAATAAATACCGGGGGCGCTTTAAAGCTATTTCCGTTAGAGGACTACTCGCCCCTGCTTAAAAACCCTGAAGACTCGGTTACTGATAACCGTACTTGGTATGGTGCCCAATACTACAAAATAGTAGCTGTAAAAAGCGGCGCTACCCCCTACTACGTTTTATTAGGCTGGAAGGGCAACACGGTAAAATCAACCAAAAAAGTAATTGAAATTATCTCGTTTAACAGAAACGGCCAGCCGGTTTTTGGCGCGCCTGTTTTTGAGGGTGGCGGTAAAAATAAAAAGCGTGTGGTATTTGAATACTCGCGCCAGGCATCCATGCTTTTAAAATACATTCCCGCAGAAAACACCATTGTGTTCGATCATCTTTCTCCGCCCAACCAGGGCTCGTCAGGTAAACCTGAAACCTTTGGCCCTGATTTAAGTTATGACGCTTATCGGCTCAACAACGGTAAGTGGAAGTACGCTGAAAACCTGGATATGCGCAACATAGCCACCTCGCAGGATCAAAATGAATACATCGACCCTAAAAAGCAAGCTGTAAAAGACCGCCAGCAGGTACCAACAAGACATTAATATCTGCACCTTACAGCCTTACGGAATTTAAGCGAGCTTAGTGTAACACTTTCAACATTTAATTTTGATTTCATGGATTTATGCTATTTTCGCAAAACCTCATAAAATTTAAATGGCAGAAACATTAACCCCAGCTTCTACCCCGAAGGGTAAAATTCCACGCAGTATTCCTTTTATTATAGGTAACGAGTTTTCAGAGCGTTTTAGCTTTTATGGTATGCGCAGCATACTGGCTATATTTTTGGTTAACCAGTTTTTTAACCCAAACCATAACCCGGCGTTAACCACCCAGGCCGAAGCCCAGTCAAATTATTATAACCACCTTTTTTCAACACTGGTATATTTTACACCGCTGTTAGGCGCTATTATGGCCGACTGGTTTTTTGGAAAATACCGGGTAATATTAATGGGCTCGATCATTTATACCTTCGGCCATTTTTTACTGTCTATTTTTGACAGTTCGTTGAATGGCTTTATCGGCGGGTTGATTGTTATCGCTATTGCCGCGGGTGGTATCAAATCGTGCGTATCAGCCAACGTTGGCGATCAGTTCGATCATAATAACCAGCACCTGATGAGTAAAATTTACAGTTGGTTTTATTTCAGCATCAATGCCGGCTCAACGGTAAGTATATTACTTATCCCCTATTTATATGAGCATTTTGGTGCTTCGGTCGCCTTTGGCGTACCGGGTATATTAATGGCGCTGGCTACCGTGATATTTTTCACCGGCCGAAAAATGTATGTTAAAGTACCACCAAGCGGCATCCGTAAGGAAAACTTTGTAACTATTAGCCTGTACACCTTAAAAGCCAAGCTATCTAATAAAGACAAAAGCAAAAAAGCCTGGGACATTACGCAGGAAAAATACGGAAAAACAAAAACCGAAGCCATTAAAGCGGTTTGGAATGTAATGTCTGTATTTGCGTTCATCCCTATCTTTTGGGCCATGTGGGACATGAACAGTGCCGAATGGGCGCTGCAAGCCGCCAAGCTTGATCTTGACTTGGGTATCTTCGGTATACACATATTACCTTCACAGGTACAATTTGTAAATGCTTTATTCTTATTGATCCTGATACCTGTATTTAACTACGGCGTATATCCTTTGGTAGAAAAGATGGGTGTAAAGTTAACCCCACTTAAAAAAATTGGTGCTGGTTTATTTGTAACCGCGTTATGTTTTGTGATTATCGCATTAATTCAAATCAGTTTACAAAATGGCAACCAGCCTTCAATATGGTGGCAAATACTGGCTTTTGTGCTCCTATCGGCGGCCGAGGTAATGGTATCTATAACCGGGCTTGAATATGCCTATACCCAATCGCCGCCATCAATGAAAAGCACAATGACCGGTATATGGTATCTCACCTATTCGGTAGGTACCTTTTTCACTACGCTCATTAATAAAAACATTGCTAACAAGGGGCTGTTCTCCTATTTTGAGGGCGATAAATACTTTTGGCTGTTTGTGGGCATTATGTTTTTCTTTTTGATACTGTTTATTATCGTTAGTCCGTACATTAAAGAACGCAGCTATCTGATAGACGAAACCATAGCCAAAGGCCTGCATATACAAGGCGATAAAACTCAGGAAATTCATCCTGATAACCCGATTGTCTAAAAAAATTGTTTGCTTTGCATACTTTTTTTTAACGATAGCGTTTACGAGTAGTGCCTGATAGTATTGTAATAATTCCAACTTATAACGAGAAGGAGAATATTGAGCGGATGATTCGCAAGGTGTTCTCCTTACCGCATGATTTCCATATCCTTATTGTTGACGATGGCTCGCCTGATGGTACACAACTAATTGTTGAAAGCCTGCAGGCCGAGTATGCTGACCGCCTTTTTATGGAAAAGCGCGCGGGCAAGCAAGGGCTTGGCACGGCCTACATACACGGCTTTAAATGGTGCATTGCCCGGCATTACGATTTTATATTTGAGATGGATGCGGATTTTTCGCACAACCCAAATGATTTATTGAAGCTACGCCAGGCCTGTATTGACGGTGCAGACGCCGCCATAGGTTCGCGCTACATTAAAGGCGTTAACGTGGTTAACTGGCCCATGAGCCGTGTGCTGATGAGTTATTTCGCCTCGGTGTATGTGCGCATGATTACGGGTATAGCCATACAGGATTTTACAGCCGGGTTTATGTGTTACAAACGCAAGGTACTGGAAACGGTGCAGCTTGATAAAATAAAGTTTGTAGGTTACGCCTTCCAGATCGAGATGAAATACACCGCCGTTAAACACGGCTTTAAAGTGGTTGAGGAGCCTATTATTTTTACCGACCGCACAGCAGGCGAATCAAAAATGTCTACCAGCATATTTCGTGAGGCATTTTTAGGGGTGATACAAATGCGTATAAACAGCATCTTCCGTAAATATCCGGAAGGCTGAAAATCATGAATTTTTAAAGCACAAAAACCTGCAATCAGCGGGTTTTTGTGCTTTAATAGGGTAAGTAAACCATTTTGCAATTGCTTAACAAAAAATTATTCCGCTGATAATCTGTGAGCTATAGATCCATACACACATTTATCCTCATAAAGCCTTGCAAATAGCCTTTAAAAAACTACTTTTGCATGCGCTTCAGCAAAAAACCAAGTATGGCTTTAGTGAAAGCGGAGTACATTAAGATAGCGAAGGATAAAAATCGGATCACCGATAAATAAATAAAAAAGTTGTAAATAAACTTTAAATTTATACCTTTGCAAACCTTTACGGGATGTAGCGTAGCCCGGTATCGCGCCACATTTGGGATGTGGAGGCCGCAGGTTCGAATCCTGCCATCCCGACATATAGCGATACTAATCGAAGTAAAACCCTCTAAATTGTATGATTTAGAGGGTTTTTTTGTAATAATTGAAAAATTATACCCCAAAGAACCCCAAAGTAATATCAACTTCTACATGCCCTATATCGCACCCTCTTTTTAATTTGTAAAATTGTTCAATGCGTTTTTACTTGCAACCCGTGGTTGCCTGTAACTGATTTCGTGTTTTAATCCGTTTGTCGCAAAATGTATTTGCGTCTGCGGGGATAATATCAAATAAGTAAAACCGCGTATGAAAACAACAAATTCATTCAGTATTCTTTTTTTTCTAAAAAAGGATAAAGCAAGTAAAGGGATTGCCCCCTTGTATGTGCGAATCACCATCAACAAAAAGTTCGTCGACATTTCTTTGAAACGACGGCTCAAGTTAATATCCTGGGATCACAAGTTTCAAAAAGTAATTGGAGCCGATAAGGAATTAAAAGAGATACAGGAAAAGATCCGGCAGACACGCACAGAAATTAACTCCGCTTACGACAATCTTCGATACAATAAAGAAGTTCTAACTGCGGATAGCATCAAGACTTTTTCTGGAAAGTGGTGGTGAGGAAGAGCAAACGACTCTGCTTTTTCTAATGAACTATCATAACACTGAGGTTAAAAAGCTTTTGGAGCCAGGCACGATGAAAAACTACTATAGCACCGAGCGATATGTTAAAGAGTTTTTGGTTAAACGAAAAAAGCGCACGGACATTTACCTTTCTCAACTTGATTACAAATTCATTATTGATTTTGAGATCTACTTACGCCAACGTGAACCGGATAAAGGTCAGCGGCCGTGTACCAACAATACGATCATGAAGCACATCGAGCGGTTACGCAAGATGATCAACATCGCACTTAAAAACGACTGGATCGTTAAAGACCCCTTCCTTCGTTTCGAGCGGCACATGATCCACAAGGACAGGCAGTGTTTGGAATTGGAGGAATTGGAAACTATCAAAGCTTTGAATTTCGATATTCATGGACAAGAGATAGTAAGAGACACCTTTGTTTTTAGCTGTTATACAGGCCTGGCTTTTGCCGATGCATGCAACTTAAGTAGTGAACACTTAGTAACCGATATAGAAGGCGAAAAGTGGATCGAAATGGTGAGGCAGAAAACAGCCAATTTTTCCGGCAAGAAATTTTATGTTTTATTGTTGCCCGAAACTGTCGAACTGATTAAAAAATACAGAGGTCATCCAATGGCTTCTTATACCGGCACCGTCTTCCCGATCTATTCAAACCAGGCTACCAATCGCTACCTTAAAGTTATCAGCAAAATGGCGAATCTGAATTTCGCTCTAACCTATCACATCGCAAGGCATACGTTTGCGACTACCGTTACTTTGGAGAATGGCGTACCCATGGAAAGCGTATCTAAAATGCTTGGACATTCGAGCATTCGGACAACGCAGATCTATTCTAAGGTCAAGAAAAAGAAGGTTAGTACTGATATGAAAATCTTAAGAGATCGCCTGAAACAGGCATAACCGATAGTAAAGAGCAAGTTTGTGTTTTTGCTATACAAAAACTCGTTTCGCCTTAACGGCTAAACGGCAAACTTGCCTTCCGCGCCCGTTGGTTGCAGAAGGGGAAATCGAAAGGAATTTAAAGGATGTAGTGATGGAAGACCAAAAAATTAAAGCAGAAAAAGTAATCCGCAGTAAAGGCGGAAGACCACAAAAGAAAATAAAGCGGTGCCATATTTATATGATAAGGTTAACGGATTTGGAGCAATTTACTATTGCCACGAAAGCCAAAAACGCCGGAACTTCAATCAGTGATTTTTTTAGAAAATCGGCACAAAAGGCGAAAGTCGTTTCCCGGTTGACTACCGAAGAGGCAGGCAACATGCGAGTATTGGCGGGTATGGCAAATAACCTTAATCAACTTACACACCTGGCTCACTTAAACGGGTTACTTACCGTCCAAAGAAATTGCAGGTTGCTAATCGCTGAAATAAATGAATTGCTCAAAAAAATAATTGGCGATGATAAGGAAAGTAATTACAGGTAGAAGCTTTGCGGGGTGCATAGCCTACAATTTGCAGCGGGAGGAAGCGAGCATATTGGATGCAAGCGGGGTACGTACAACAAGCGTTAAGGATATCACCAACGACTTTAATTTTCAGCGTAAGCTAAACCCAAACTTGGGACAAGCTGTTGGCCATATCGTTTTAAGTTGGAGTGCCGAAGATAAAGCGAAGCTTAATGATGCGATCATGGTTGAGCGGGCAAAGGAATATATGCACAAAATGAAAATTAGAGATACGCAATATCTGATTGTACAGCATACCGACAGGCAGCATCCGCATCTACACTTGGTTTATAATCGCGTGGGTAATGATGGGCAGACCATCACAGACCGTTACCAGAAAGTAGTTAATGCGAAAGTATGTAAAGAGATTACCTTGAAATATGGCTATCATTTAGCGGAGGGTAAGGCACAAGTGAACAGGCAACGCCTTAAAGGCTCAGATCAAATCAAATATGAAATGTATGATGCCATTAAAGCGGCGGCTAAAGTTGCGCAAAACTGGCAGCAATTGGAAGTAGCACTTCTCAAGCAAGGAATACAAACTCATTATAAGTATTTAAGCGGAACTGACACTGTGCAAGGAATCAGCTTTAGTAAGGGCATCACTAAGTTCAAAGGTTCTGAAATTGACAGAAGCCTAAGCTTTGGGAAATTAGATCAGCTTATTGAATTGAATAAACAACATGATCAGCGGCAACAGATTGCGTCAGTAAATGACATAACACTTCCTAACCGCAACTCATTTAGTGACACTCAAGGAGCATCTTTATTTGGCAAACTGTTGGAACCGGACCACGAGCAGGACGCCCTAACACCATTTGAGTTATTAACAACCAAACGTAAACTTAAGAAAGGAAGAAGGATATGAATGACACACTTGAAAAGCTTGAGGCAATAGAGGAAGTATTGCAGCAAGTGATCGTGACAATTAACGCTTATGAAAAGAAAGAGGTTAAAATTCCTGAAATAAGGATACCTGACTATAAAAAGGAGTTGTGTGATATAAGCGTTCAACTTCATGAACTCAAGCAGAACAGAGACAATGAACTGATTGATAAGCTATCACATCAGATCCAGCAATTGCTTTTAACAAAGCAGCCCGTGAAGCAATATCGTTTCCTATTATTTCCCGAAACAAACCAGGGCCAATACTATAAAATTGTCTTCGGTCGCCTTATTCCTTGGGGCATACTGTTAGTGGTTATTACCTTCTTATTCTCATTAGGGCAAAAAGGATTGGAAGTTTGGAAAATAAAAAAGTATAACCAAGAAGCTGAACAGTATGTCAACGCTTGGAACTATCTGGATAGCCACACTGATACTAAAGTAGTGAAAAAGAAGATGGCTGAAGCCTGGCAAAAGGCCAATCAGTAAACCAGTATCAATATAGCTTAAGAATATTTCACTTTAAAAGTTCTCTTTTGGTGAACTTTTATTTAAATTTGTATAAGGATGAAAATTCATCTGATTAAAAAACAAACGCTGGAAGAATTTGCAAAGCTTCAACCGCGTAGTAAATCTTCTCTGGAAGATTGGACTGAAAAGTTAAAGCTTGCTGACTGGCAACAGCCCGGCGATATGAAATTCACATATAACACTGCTGATCTGTTAGGGAAAAGCAGTAACAGGGTTGTATTTGATATTGGCGGCAATAATTACCGGATGATCTGCAAATATGTGTTCGGAACAAAGCAGGCACATCTTTTTGTTTGCTGGATAGGAACTCATGCGGAGTATGATAAAGTTTGCAAACAGGGTGAACAGTATACAATTAATCTCTATTGAAGATGGAAACAACAGTTTTAAAATATACCGTCATAAAAAACATAAGCCAATATAAAGAGTATTGTAACCGATTGGAAGGCCTACTGTCTGGTGATATTAATAATGCAATACAGGATGAAATTGATCTGCTGACGTTGTTGATCGAAAAATTCGATGAAGAGAATAACACGTTTAAAGAGAGTGATCCTATTACCTTATTACGCTCCTTTATGCAGGATCATCATTTGAGGCCGCAGCATTTAGTTGATATACTGGGCATTAGTAAAGGTTATGTATCTGATATATTAAACTATAAAAAAGGACTGTCTAAAGAAGTCATTAGAAAACTGGCTGATTACTTCAAAGTTAGACAGGAAGCTTTTAACAGGCACTATAAGTTGATGCCTACTGCTGATACTTACACTAATCCAGGTTTGATAACTACACCTAAGCAAATTCACGCAGCTAAACATTAATTTTATAGTGTTATAGCCAATAATAAGAAGGATTGCTGCAATCGCTGCGGCAGGTTCCTGCGTTGCACCACGCGCTATCGCGCCGGGTTCAATTTTGTCACCAGCCTCGCTAAACAGCGCAGGAATACGCTCGTTCCTCGGCATACTTGCGAAGACTTAGTTAATAAATTTTATCATATTCTCACCGCAAGACGCAAAGATAGCCTGCACAACGAAAGCAGTAAAGGGTATATAAATGAGTGCAATTATATTTGATTATTAAGGTAGGCACTCACCCTTGACAGCTTCCGTTGTTTCCGCTTTTGGTTGCTTAAGCGTTGAAAATGGGATGGTATATTCAGAATCACCTACCTAAGGTGAAAAAGCTTCGGGGAGGAGGGTATGAGCGGATGTTCAAAATTAGTTGAGCTAGAATGGAACGGCTGTTGAATGACCCCGCTTTGGTTACTTAATAATCAAGAAAAGACAAGATATCCAAATATTACTCTCATTGTTTATATTCGTTAAAAATTATATTAAAGAGTAAGTTTGGAGTTATTAAAGTTAAGCAAATAACATTTAAAACCTTTCACGAACCAGATGCGATACATAGGCTCTAAGTCAAGTACTGTCAACACAATTTTTGAGATTGCTACAGCAAATTTAAAAGGTGGTAGTTTTTGTGACCCATTTGGAGGAACATCGACTGTGGGAGCTCACTTTAAAAATAACGGTTTTAAAGTTTATACTGGAGATCTGCTTCTATTCGCACACTATTTTCAGATCGCGAAACTTCACTTTAGAGAGTTTCCTGCATTCCTAAAATTAAAAGAACGCTTGCATTTTAAACAGGCTTCTGACATTATGGCTTATTTTAATTCATTGGAGCCGGATGGTTATGGTTGGTTAGTTGACAATTATGCGATAGAAAGGCAATTTTTCAATATGTGGAACGCTGGTAAAATTCAAATATGTTGGCGGAAAATAATTGAGTTTGAACAGGAGAATTTAATCACTCTTTCAGAAAAAGCGTTTCTTTTAGCGTCTCTTATTAATTCAATGGATAAGATTGCCAACACAGCAGGTACATATTACGCATATTTAAAAAGTTTTAACAAAAAGTCATCGAAAAATTTTCATTATGACTTTATTCAACCAGCTCAAGGTTCTCATCCTGGCGAATCTTTTCTTATAGACGCAAAGGATTTAATAAATAAGCAACATTATGATATTATCTACCTTGACCCTCCGTATAATGATCGCAAATATCATAGTTATTATCATTTACCAGAAACTATTGCGAATTGCATACAGCCGGTGATTAAAGGAAAATCAGGTGTTAGTAAACATATAGTAGATTTAAAATCAAATTTCTATACGGCAACAAGTGCTTTAGATTCATTGAAAACGATATTAGCAAATGCTGATTTCAAAATGTTGTTGTTTCACTACAGAGATGACGGAGTAATTCCGCCGCAAAAGCTATTGCAATTATTCGAGCAATTTGATTTTGTTAAACAATACGAAGTTACAAGCCTAGGCTATACAACGTCAACCAAAAATAGATCGTCGGCCACCCAAATATACACTATTTATAATGCCTGAAAATTTTCCTACGTGGGAGCAAACAGATGTGAACAATTTAAAACAGTTTGCCAATATAAAAGCTATTACTGTTGACTTAGATGGCACATTGATAAAAACGAACAATCCAACTGTATGGGACAACATACTTTGGCTTATTAGAAGCCTTAATAGAACCAAATCAAAAGTTCAATTAATTATAGCAACTGGCAGAACATTCAACGGCGCAAAGCAAACAATAGAAGGCCTTTATCAGAAACGTAATTTACCAATTATATTATACAACGGATCATTGATAATTAGTAATAACAACTTCGAAATTTTGTATAAGCGCGTTATCCCCGAACAAACGCTCACCGAGGTTTTAACCAAAAGCATTGCTTTCAATATATCTATCTTCGCTTATTATTATATAGATGGCAGTAAAAATCTCTTCACTGACTTAAATGCCAACGAATATGTTTTAGGATGGAGTAATGGTGCCAAAGTTGAATTTGAATTCAATAAAATGCCTATCGTTTGGGATGTATTGGATCATCATTTAATCAATGAACCGTCAGCTATCTTGATAGACATTTCTAATGAGAATCCGGAAAATATCAATACGATTTTAAGCTTTCTTTCCGATATCGAATCTATTGACACCACTTCAAGTGGATTTTCCTACATAGAAATACGTCCTAAAGGAAGTAATAAAGCAGAATCTTTAAAATTTGTTGCTCAATTATTGAAATTGGATCGACAGGACATTCTAGCTATTGGCGATAACAATAACGATGTTGAGATGCTTGAATGGGCGGGGATCGGAATTGCTGTGGGAAACGCAACCGATCGGGCTAAATCAGCCAGTAAATTTCAATCTAATCATGATGTTGGTTCGGGTGTTTTGGAAGTTTTACGAATGATTAAACACGCAAAACGATATTTTTTATCATAGCTAGGAAGTTTATAGCATATAATTTTGTAACTAACAGCAAAAATCTAAATAAAAAATAACCACAAACCTTTATTCACCTAATAATGAAAACTTTACTTGATTCAATTGCCAGTAAAAACAAAGGTAATTGGGAAAACATAATTAAAGATATAACGATCAACATTGGAGAAAATTTAATCACTTCTAATGATTTTGATTCCATATTAAAGAGCATAATTAATCACCATAGATCTGTATTAAAGTATTTAAAAATAGAAATTGTTTCCCCAGAAACGGGGATGTGCTATTATACTTATGACGACAGCGATGGAGCGGGTAAAGTAACTATAGCGGAAACAGTTCCACTTGATTCACATGGTTGGTATGATTGCAGTATATCATTATGGATTATACAACCCACTACAACTGGAAAAAATCGGGATATTATCAAATCGCTAATTACAAATTTAATATTGGCGTTTTGGAAACCTGATTTAAGAGACGATAAAACCAGAATTATATCTGAAGCTAATCCGAAAACTAAAGAAATTATTAGTAATACTATAGGCAATTATCTACCAGATCATAATTATGTTTCCTATTATTTTTCCGATTTAGATAAATTCAAAGAAATCAATACTAAATACGGTCAGATTCAGGGCGATAGTGCCATTTTGCAAATGGCTATGATGTTCACCACTTTTGTAATGGGAAACCCCGCCATTGTGATACACCGTAGCGGCGATGAATTCATTTTCCTGTTTTTCAGTGCAGATGCAGAAACATCATTAGAGTTTGCATTTAATCTTCAATCGCATTTAAAAAATGCAGAGTTTACTTTGGAAAAAGACGGTGCTAAGGAAACACTCCATAAAGAAATTACTATCGGGATTAAATTTCAGCCTTCGTATATTGTTGATATAACTACTTATGAACAGGAGATTACTCTTGCTGAAAAATCGATGAAAAATGCGGAGGGTATAAAAAATTACGCAATATCAAATGTTCATAATGCGGAAAAGTCAGACGCATCCAAGCCGGAACTAAATGCTATCACCTCAAATCTTAGTAAAATCATTGTTAAAACATCTGATGCGCCGATGGCGTTTAGTAATGTGTGGCTTAATTTAGTAACTGTCGCCACACAAAAATTACTTTCTGACGGTAGAGATTTAAAAGAATTGTCAAACATTGTAAATTGGATTAATATTGATGAAAGCAATATCTGCAAATCGGCGAATCCGTACTGCGAAACCCCTGATTATTCGAAATCATTATCAGCATTTGATATTTTAATTGCCATAATCCGAGGCATATTTGTTAACGAAACATCCAAAAGTTTAAATAATTCCTACGAGATAAAAAAAACTGGAGAAGAATTATCGCTTATCGATGAAAATGGTTATGAGCTTTATAAAATTAAAGCCGTTAATAATTTAGAGTTGAATGTAGGGTCATCAATTTTAGGAAAATTCGCACCAGTGGCACTTCTAATACAAATCGGGCACGAAAAGCTGACGATTCCTGAGAGCATATTTACAGACAAGATAATTGTCGATGACAGGCCAAGCAAGGGAGGCGGCTTGCCAGATTTTTGGGAGGTAACTATAGCTCGGTTAGTTAGTGTACTTAATCTTAACAAGAATATTATAAAAATATACTTGTTAGGAGATAAACAATTTGCAGAAAACACTATTCAATGGCTATATAAACTTTCCTCAGGCGCTGAGATAGAGCCAAGGGAATTTGAGGAAGTTGTGTACAAAATTAATTCAACAAACACGTTATTAAAATCAGCTACAGAGCGGCTTAAAGGCAATGTCCTAACTTTTAAGTCGGAGGATGAAATTATTACATCATACTCAGAAGTTATTACCAATGGTAAATTATTTCAAAATATCGATGTAGAAACATCGGTGAATCGTCCGAGAGCATTTTTACAAAAGGAATTGAGATTAGATAATAATGCCCTAACAAACGAGGACGGTTTTAGAGTAGAGACTTTATCCGAAGCATTCCCTCTTATGTTGGAGATTGCACGTAAGGCGAGTATTAATAAACAGATTATTGATCAGGCTGGTGCGAAGTTGGGAGAATTAATAGATTTTAAAGTCGAGTTATCCAATCCTTCTAAAAGCCCTATTCCATTTTATTATCGTAACGATGAAGATAAATTTAAAGCATATTTCAATGCTCAGTTTATTGATTCAAAAGGGCTCTTCGCGCAGCGTTTGAACGACCAAATAGATATAGTAATAAATCATGTAGTAGAAGTAATTTCAAATCCTAATCTACAATATGCCACACGCCGTGCGATTCTAATTATACCCAATAATATTAATGGTAAAGAGTTTGCGCCATTTGGACTTGTGTCTGTCCGAATTATCCCTCGCATGGAACAGCAAAACAATGTGAAAATTAGCTACAGCTTTACTTGGCGAACTGTCGAAGCATTAATTGGATTTCCCTATAGCTTTTACGGTTCAATAAAATACAGTGAACATTTAACCGCTACTATAAAATCGAAGTTAACAAATCAAAATATTGACCTAAGTCTAGATCGTATTTCCTACATTGCTCATAGTTTACATATTTTTATGGATGATTATGGTCAAAGTATTGCTAAAAGGATAAGTGATGACGCAAGCATATAATACTGAGCCTATTTTTATTATTTGTCACAGATCCGAGAGAAGCCAATTTGACCGTCTTTTTCAAAAATCTTCTGCAATAAAAATATCTTATAGGTCGGTTATAATTTATCGATTGTCTCAAGACGAATTTAAAAAAACTTCCCCTTTGCTACTTAAAAGTGGAAATTGTATTAAGACTTTACATAGCTACTACCTATTTTTAACAAGGAAAGGCAATGAAAACGACCAAATCGTTTCGCAATTTTTTGATTATGTATCAGAAACATATGACGAGCTTATAGAGAGTCAAAGAAACTTCTCCAATATTCGGTTCCAACTGGATTATATTCTTAATAACGTCAAAATTGACAAGGATTCAAAAATCTTAGATTTCGGATGTGGTACAGGAGTTTCAGCATTAATAAAAAAAGACTTTCAAAATAACCAATTTCAATTATTAGGTTACGATATCAGCCAGCAAATGCTTCAAAAATCCAAAAAGGCTGGTTTAAAGACGCTACATCATCGTGGACTTGACAAATTAAAAGATAACAGTATAGATAGCATTTTTGCGTCTTACAGCCTTCACTTCCTAACGGATTTCAAGGTTATAAGGTTGATTTGGAAGAAATTGAAAATTGGAGGAATATTTACTGCGAATTTTCATAAAAATCTACGACTTGCGGAAATTTCTGAAATAATCAAATCCGAAAATGGTACTATCGAATTTATAAGCGAGATTGACAATAGTAGTGTATACAGCTTTAAGAAAATCGAAAATCCACTTTTACGTAGTGACTACGTTACCGACTATCTTAAAAATCACGGTATAAGAATACTAAATGAAAACCTGACTAATATTTTTACTCGATTAAATATTTTACCTCAGTATGAGTACGATAAAACAAATTTCATTTTAGAAGCTGACCTTGACAAATATCTCCCATTTTTCAAAAGCATCACGTTCGCAGATTGGATTTATGGAGGGAATGAATTATATGAGAAAACTTTTAAAGTAACGTCAAACAATATAGAACTAAATTTTAGAATTGAGAAAACCGCAGTTCTCAGCCCTTTTAATATCGCGCTAATTTGCAATTTGTTGTCTGAAGAGGTATTGGAAAATGACGAAGAAAGTATTTTTCAAATTAATTTAGATGACGTTTGTGACATCAGCATAAAATCTCGTCGTCTCAAGGACCTAATCATTGAACATACTGAAATAAGAAATAAAATCGAAGGATCTCGAGCATCTTTTTTTTCCAATTCAGCGTCCTACATGGGCTCCAAAAAGATTCTTAGGACATTCTTAATTGAAGCTTTACAACCCTTTTTAAAAAAAAACACGCAAATTCTTGATATCATGTGTGGCTCTGGTGCCTTTTCAGGTGCTATCTCAACGACACATAACACAATGGTTTCTGACGCTATGAGTTTTTGCAGAATCTTGGCTACTGTCCAAGGTGCAGGATGTTCAGAGTCGAGAGCAAATAATATTATCACTGAGGTTCAAAATCTAAGTAAGCAAAATATTATTGAGCTTAAAACCTTATTTAAGGATGGTTTAGAAAAAGAGGACATACTTTTTCATAGTGAAATCAATAACACATTCCTTAAAGAATATGCAGATTTTTGTGATACATATTCTTTTAAAAATCCGGTATTTAAAAACCTTTACGCCAATGCAATTAGTGAACCTAATAAAAAACAATATTATTTACTAACCTGCGCTTACAGTAACCTATACTTTGGGTTGAGACAGGGAATCGAAGTTGATAGTTATCGATTCGCCATTGAAAAATTACAAAATGAAAATGATAAAATTTGGGCATTAGGTGCGCTTATATCCACTCTTAGTGCTATCGGGAATACTTACGGAGGGCATTTTGCACAGCCAAAATTTAAAAATATAATGTCCTTGCCTTTAAATAAAGTATTTCCTTTGGTTGAACAGCGAACTATATCGATTAGCAATGAATTTGCTGTTCGGTTGAGAGCGTTTGCTGCCGAAAGTGAAAAACATGGAGGATATTCAATTAAAGCAATCAGAGGGCCGTGGGAAGATGCATTGTCAACCTATGCTGACCTGAAAAATGGCAACAAGCTAATTTATTTGGATGCTCCATATACTCGAGATGAATATAGTAGATACTATCATATACTTGAAACCCTGGTCGACTATCAATACATAAAATTGAACGGTATAGGACGTGTACCAGATAAAAGAGGCGGCTTTCGCTTTACTTCTGAATTTTTCACAAAAAGTGTCAATAAATTTAAGAGCATATATGTAAATTTGATCTCCAAAATTTTGCAACAAGGCATTACTTGTGCGTGGAGCTATTCTGACAGCGCATCTGTTTCAATAACAGAAATTATTTACGAAATCAGTAAGTCGAATAGTTGCAAAGTTTACTCTTTATGCACCCCTTACATTTACAAAGCTCAAGGCGGCAGAAATTCTAAAAAAATAAAAGAGTATTTAGTAATATTTGAGCCGTTTAGTAAATTCGATTAGGTGTTTTTGTTTCATGTACGCTTTTTCCTATCAATTTTGTGATCACAAATATTACTGGAAAGACTTGCCAACAATATTTGAGAATGAATTGCTCTATAAGGTTTTTTCTTCTTACTTTTGATAAGCATTGACAGCAAATAAAAAGCCACCATTGCGCAATAGTTCCTTAGAAGTTTCAGAAAATGCCCTAAATCACACCCTCGTCTACATGGTGCAATAAAAGCATTTGATAATCAATACATTAGAGCGTTTTGGATGCATCCTGCCATCCCGACATATAGCGATACTAATCGAAGTAAAACCCTCTAAATTGTATGATTTAGAGGGTTTTTAATTTTATCCCCAATAATACTGCTTTATCCCGAGACACTTATTCTTTCCGATGCAGATGAAACTACTTATCTGATTGGTCAGCCAAGCCACTTCAACACAATGTAAATGCCGATTTTATTAATATTGATACCGTCTGGTTAACCACTTCATGAAATTCATTTATTTCATATAAACAAGTCAAGCCCTATGGCGTTTAGGTTATTTAATTACCTTGTTTATTATGAGAGTTATATTACCTGTCTGTTTTTTGCTGTTGTTTAATCTCCATGCAAGTGCTCAAAATTTACCGGTTAGGGTTGGCAAGCATGCCTTTACCATTCAATATATCACTTTTGAAAAAAACAACAAACCCGGATCTGTGATGATCCGGTCTCTTGGAAACAATGAGTACAGCATTGAGGGAGAACAACGAAGCAAGGTTAACGATGATTATGTTACCATAAAAGGTACCTTTTTAGCTAAAGGGAACGAATTAAAGTTTAACGGTAAGATTGTGTCAAAAATATCATACGTTAACAGCGGGCAGCCTTGCGAAAGCAACGACCTGGTTGTGTTTAAAGCTTCGGGTAAGCGTAAATACTGGCGCCTGCAGCAAATGCTAAACTGCGATGGCGTTTCTACCGATTATATAGATATTTTCTTTTAAGATCTTTGATATCAATAACTCATTACCATACTGCTATATACACAAAATGATCTGAGGTAAATATATTATTGGCTTGTTTAAACAACAACACTAAATACCCGAGTTCGGGATAAATGAAAACGGTTGAAACGGATAAACCATCTCGGCCTAAGACTAATGCTCGGCGAAATTATTTCTGATTTCACATAAAACCCTCAAGCCCCCGGCTTCTCCCATCGCGTATACCACTATTACAATCCTTGATTTAAACTTAACCAGCTCTTCTACGAAGTTATCTTAGCAGCAATTAATCCTTAAATATGTACTTACATGCCAATAGATCAAGGTTTGAAAATCAATCTTCTACCTTCGCTATGGGCACCAAACTCCGGCGCGTACATGCACTGCACTGAGGCTATGCCTGTTGAAAAGTTACCCGGCTGGCTAACCCGTAACTGGTACTCAAAAACATAATTACCTTTATTTAGGGTGCTGATAAAAAAGTTGGTAGCAACATCTTTTGTTACCTGGTAATAGTACAATCCATCCTGATACTTATAAGCCGACAGGTTATCTACGGGCTCGGTTCCGGCCGGACGCATATCTTTCAGTTGTACATACTCAAAATCGCGGCCGGCATTGAGGTATACAATTACCTTGAGCACATCCCCTGTTTTAGGTTGATTACTCGCGTCAACAGCTACCGATACCGGGCCGGAATCTGTTTGTTTCACAATAAAATATTTGCGGCTCAACTTAATATCGGCTGTCGATGGTGTTATTTTATCCAGTTGTTCCAGGTACTGCCAGTACATGGCTCCCCAGTTAACCAATTGCCCGTTGTTAGTAATTTCAACCTTACCGAGTTCAGGTTTAACCTGCTCGTTTGCCCAGTTCACTTTAATATAACCTGTACCGGCTTCTGCCTTTACATCAGGTTTTAATTTATTCAGGGGCGATCCGTTTAACTTAATTTCTGTTGATGAACCGGCGGATAGCTGCTCCCCTTGTTTAATAAGCAGGGCATAACAGGCTGCCGCGGTTGCCTTGGTGGTTCTCCAGTTAGTGGTTTGCTTGTTCCGTAAAAGCCATATTTTCATTTCATCAATGGCCTTGTTGTTTCCACCTGCCTCGGTAAACAATTCAATTAACAGGCACTGGGTTTCAATGGGCGATTGGTACCAGTAATATCCGTTCTGGTTGTTAGTCCAGTACATGCCCAAGTCGTCGCTTTGTTGCGCCGTTTCAAGTAACGAGGTGATGATCTTTTTAGCGATCAAAGATCTGCCGGCACGGTGCATGGTTAAGGCGATCATCCCCTGCTCATAGATGCTTTGCGATACCCATAGCTTTTCGGCACGGTTAAGGTAGTTGTTAAAGATAACCTTCACGGCCGGACTCATGGCAACATCCGGCATGTAGCTGCGCGCGTACCAGGCATGTACCTCAGTAATATTTATATTTTCAGCGTTCTGATCTTTCGGCCTATGCATACGGCGCTCATCATCAAGCAGCTTGTCATCCAGATATTTTACGGCTCCATTGCGTATGGTTTCTAAAACTTCATTTTTAGCACCGGCAACATCAGCATGGTACAACTGCCCTATCCCGGCCAGTATGTGCTGGGTTATAAAGCGGTCGGCATAATCGCCGGCAAACCATGGGAAACCACCACCGGGCAATTGCCTCTTTTGCAATTTTTCTAAATTCAACTGCAGCTCGTAGCTCATTTTATTAAGGTCGAATAGCAGGGCTATACGTTTCTTCTGTTCAGCTTCGTTACCGGCATCGCGCAGCCATGGAGTCTCTTCCAGCAAGGTAGCCTTGAGTTCCTGGTTTTTTTCGAGGTTTGATAATAACTCAGGGCTGTTGGTATTTTTCCAGGTATCAAAAACACGCTTAATTACCGGCATGGTGTTTACCAGTTTTGTACCAATAGTGTTTGCATAATACCGGCTAAAAATCTGCTCAGAACATTCGTACTGAAACTCCATCATATAAGGCAAGGCCTGTACGGCATACCATACCGGGTTTTGGGTATACTCTAACGTTACAGCCTTATTTTGCAAGGTAGTGCTGTTGCTGTTTATTAACCTGTTAAAATTAAAGGCGCGTGTTTGCCCTGCCCTCACCATCATGGGCATACTCTCGGTAACCAGCATACGGTTAGGCAACACCGGTATAGTATTTTCTTCGCCATCGTTATAATTATCCGCCTCGGCGGTTAAGCGGTAAGTTAAGGCATCCAAACCTTGAGGAATAATAATTTTAAATGATACCGCTTTGTTAGTTACAGCAGCAATTTCAAACGGCTGATCCGCTTCGGCCGGGTTTTGCAGTAAAGCAACCGGCTGCATATTCAACGCGTTAAAAAGCTGCAAGGTTACTCTCCCGTTTAACGGGCCTGCCGTTATGTTGGCTAACCTGGCCGAAATGGTAAGCGTATCTCCTTCCCGTAAAAACCGTGGCATATTAGCGCTTATGCTTAATTGCTTTTGGGTAACTATCTCGCGCTCTATGTAACCGGTATTTAATTGTTTGGTATGGGCAAGCGCCCTGAAACGCCATTTGGTTAAAGCCTCGGGTATAGTAAATTCAATGGCTATGCCTCCCTTGCTATCGGTATGCAGTTGCGGGTAAAAAAACGCTGTTTCGTTAAAGTTGGTACGTATTACGGGGGGCTTACTTTTTTTAGTAGGAATTTCTCTTAAAACTACTTTCTCATCAGCACCAGGCTGCCCCACCTGGGTAATTTGCAAGCCAGCTACTCTATCCGAAAATTCATTATTATCAGCCGACACGGATGAATTGCCTCTTATGGTAATCCGCTGTACCGCACCGGTTAATTCCCTTTTTTGTTTTGCACCATAACCTACAACAACTACTTCATTCAGGCTATTTCTATCCGGGGTTAATTTAACATTAAGCTTTGCGGCCTTGGTAGTTGATACCTGACCATTTTTATAACCTACAAAATAAAAAGAAAGCGTTGCATTAACCGGCACCCTTACTTTAAACATGCCTTTGGAGTTGGTGCTGGTAACAGCCCTGCCATTTACGGCTACGGTAACACCCGGGATAACTATACCATCGGTAGTAGCATCTGTTACCGTGCCGCTTATATCGTAACCTTTTTTGTAAAGCGCCGCGCTTTTGTTATAGTCTGCCTCTAATTGCTTATCCTTTGAGGCAATGCTTATATTATTTTTTACTGCATCGAGATAGCTGCGATAACCAGCGTTATAACCACCATAGTAATTGTAATCAAAAAGGTTCAACTTTTCATAATTCCTTGCAATCTGTTCGGCATAACGTTTATACCCAACCGGCTGTGTATTTGCCGCGCTTACAAAATCATAGCCGTTCCACCTAAAATATCCGTATTGATACTTTTGCTCAGGGGCTAATGCATTACGCCAATCTGTTGCCGGTGTTATATCATCCAGCGAGGCATCATATAAGCCGGCCAGCATTTCGGTGGCTTGTTTTTGGTCGTGTTGGTTAGTTATCTGTAATTTCCACTGTTCCTTTTGGCCGGGCTGTAGTTTGTTACGAAAAGTGAGCAGCTTGATCTTCAGATCATCCTTATCGTCCAGCAGATAAATCTTTTGGTAACTATTGTATACCCGGTTACGGTATACCATCATAAACTGAACCGCTGCATTTTTATCATTAACCGAAACGGGGAATTTAAAACTTTGCTGCCCGTTTTCAATAGTCACCCAATAGGATGAGAGTAGCTTAGAGCCGTTGTAGCGCTCCATTAAAATATTTACCTTTTCATTAATACCCACAAAAAACTCCGCTTGCCCACCCGGCTTAACTATGTTTGATACCGGTATAACCCAGTTATTGAATCCTGAAGGTACAGATGGCTGCGCCAAAAGATTCACATAGCGGGTAACAGAGGTGGTATCACCTTTTGGAGTTTGCGCGCTCATGCTGATTTCATATACTCCCGATGCTTGTTTGCGTAGCGGCTCCAGGTTAATAATGCCGGGTTTCTCTTCATCTACATCAATGCGCAGTTCTGCAACCTTATCCAGCTTTTTCCAGTTATCAAAACTATCTTCATTTTGGTAGGTATAATCAGCAAAGTCCTTTTTAAAATCATCTCTGCTTAGAATAAACTGATCCGGTTTTTCACTCCACAGTCGGTTCTTAAATACAAGGCCGGGGTTTTGCAGCGCCCGTACTGTAACCTTAACCACGCCTTTTTGAGGCCGGCCATTTAAGTTCTTTATAGTTACAACAGATTTAATGGAATCTTTAGCCAGCAGCAGGTTAGGCAGGTAACTCTCTATAGATAAACCTTGATCACCTACAATAACTGACGATTGTGCCGAATGGGTTTCACCGCTTGCATCAGTAACATCAGCACTGATGGCGTAGGTGTAATTTCCTTTGAATTTTTGGTTGGATGAACCGGGAAGGGCTTTGAATTTTACAGCGAACATGCCCTGGTCATCGCTATTTATGGTATCCGTTTTAATAACCGTTTCTGCAGGTGTAAAAGGGCGATACCCTGCTTTCAGGTAATCCGTATAAACATGATTTACGCTACGCACTATGCGGTAAGCCACCCTTGCCCGCGACAAACCGTAGCCTGAAAAAGCGGTTACATTGGCTTTAACCACAACCGAATCATTAAGTTTATAATTTTCCTTAACGGGCATAAATTCCACCTGAAAGGTAGGCCGTTTGTACTCTTCAACCTTTACTTCAATTGAGCCATCATCGGTTTCCAGTTCTACATCGCCGCCCAGCATGTTTTGCGGAATAACGAAACTGCCGCTAAAGGTGCCAAACTCGTTACTTTTTAATTGTAGCTCCGCAACTTGTTTACCGTTAACATCATTAAAAACCACCTCAACGGGTTTATCGGTCATGATCTTGCTTTTTTCGCCCTGGGTTTGTAGCTGCAACCCTTTAAAATAAATAGTTTGGCCGGGGCGGTAAATCTGCCGGTCAGTAAACAGTACCGTTTTATCTTCGGGATCATCATCAGAATTATCTCTTTGCCCGCTGATATAGGTTGAATTATCTGTTAACGTATCACCCCGGTAAGTAAGCCTGATTGAGACACTATAATTTAAAGACTTTTGAATTAAATACAAGCCATTGTTGTTTGTTGTACCTGTATGATCAATATATTTCCAGCTTGGTGTATTTGATGTTGAAAGGCTTACCTGTACGCCGCTGATGGGTAATCCCGTAATCCGGTCCATCACCCTGATCTCATTTTTACCGTCCGGGTTGCTCCTGGCTATGTATGACAGGCCGCTTACTTTAAAAGTACTTAAGCCGGATAACGATTCATCATTCGTACCTGTTTCTTTAACCAGCAACACATAATTACCACGAGGCAACGGATCAATTTTTACTTCGGCGCGATGTTTGCGATAATCACCTTTATCCGTCCATGTGTATTGGTGTTGCTTGAAGGGTTTAAACCTTTCGAGAAATGCCAGCCTGAACTTAGATAATTGATCGGTATTATACGAAGGCACATCACCCGCTCTCAGGTATTCGCTCATTTCATCTTCGGTTAACCGGTATAATACAACTTTTGCCGCGTTAACATTTTTGTAATTCAGTAAGGCCAATATTGGTTTATCCGGCATATTCATATCTTCAATAGTTGCCGAAATTTCTTTAGCCTCTATGCGCTTTAGTAAAGCCGCCGCGTTTTTGCCGCCCATGCTTTGCGGGTAAGTTGCTATGGCTTTTTTAAAAAGCAGGTGCGCGGTTGTAAGGCTATCCAAACCCTGGTAGTATTGCCCCTGCAATACCAACGCATCGCTGCTTATTGGCTTTGCAGAAAATACTGAAGCGATATTTTTTAACGCCGACAGGTACAGGGAATCCTTATCAGCAACATCCGCCTTGGCATATACAAACTTCAATCTTATCAAATCAATATCAGCTAAAGCTTCCTGATGATTGTTTTGCAGGTGAAACAAGGTGGCCTGCTGTAAATATTTTACGCCCTGGTAATAGTTTGAGGCGGTATCAGTTGTTTTAAAATTTAGTGGAGTGAATGTACGGCTATCGCCAAAAAGGGCGGCATCATTCAGCACAAAAGGCAACTTAGGCTTGGTGAGTTCGGGCTCCTCTGTAAGATAAAATTCAAACGCGCGGTGCACCAGCAGGTCATACAGCGAAGGGCGCAGATAACGGGTACTTTCGTCACCTTCTAACACGGCGTTAAGCTCGCTTACCGGTGTGGTTTGTAACCTTTTGGCTTCGGATAAGGATAGTGCATACAAACGGCTGGTCTCTGAAATGATAGTTTTCAAATCCCATTGTGTGAAGCTCGAATCACGGTCGGCTAACCGGCTGCGCTGAATAAACCGGTAACGGTTTTGCTGGTAATATTTCCAATAGGTTTCGGCCAGCAATGATTGCAGTACCGGCTTAACCGGAAAATCTGATCGTTTTATATCTGTCTTTAAGCGGCTGATGATGGCTTCAAGCGCGTTTTCTTCCAGATACGATTGAAATGTCATCCGGTAGATTACCGCGCGTATCTGCTGCGGAGCGTTATTGTCCTGCCGGGCCTGCGTTTCCAGCCTGTCAACTTCCGCCAATGCTGATTTGGGCAAACCAATATTAGCCAGGGAATCAATTTTATTAACTATCCGCCGGTACTTATTTTGGGCGACCGCCGGTTTCAGATTGAGCATTAAAGCTACAACAATAACGTATTTTAAAATCCGGATGAATAGTGAAGGCATGGATGACAGGCTTAGTAACATATTATAAAATTAATATAAATGGCTATTAAATAATTAATTATTTACATGATGCAGTAAAGCATCCTATTCCATAAAGCCTCACCAATTATTTTATTTCATTGTAAAGGTTATTCCATTGTATTTAAAATTACCCTGAAACAGAAAAAGACACCTGTTAAAGTGTCTTTTCCTGTTTTGATTATTTTGAACTGATGCAGTTTATCAGGCAATATCAAACCTGTCTAAATTCATTACCTTGTTCCAGGCGGTAACAAAATCATTTATAAACTTGGCTTGCCCGTCACTGCTTGCATAAACTTCGGCAACGGCACGCAATTCGGAGTTTGAACCGAACACCAGGTCGGCACGGGTACCGGTCCACTTCACCTCTCCGGTTTTACGGTCGGTGCCCAGGTAAACTTCCCTATCGTCAGATAGTGCTTTCCACGCTGTGCCCATATCCAGCAGGTTCACAAAAAAATCGTTGGTAAGCTGGCCGGGGCGCTGTGTAAATACGCCATGCTTTGAGCCATCGTAATTAGTTTCAAGCACACGCAGGCCGCCTATCAGCACCGTTAGTTCTGGCGCGGTAAGCGTAAGCAACTGCGCTTTGTCAATCAGCAACTCCTCGGTTGATACACGAATCTTAGATTTGCGGTAGTTGCGGAAACCATCGGCCAAAGGCTCCAGGTAACTAAATGATTCCTCATCGGTTTGTTCCTGCGATGCATCCATACGGCCTGGTGTAAACGGTACGGCAACCTCCTGGCCTGCGGCCCTGGCAGCGCTTTCAATACCAACGTTACCTGCCAGCACAATCAAATCAGCCAATGATACCTTTTTACCAGCGTACTGCGTGTTATTAAAGTCGGCCTGAATGCCCTCTAACACATGCAGCACCTTTTGCAGTTGCGGCGGGTTGTTAACCTGCCAGTACTTTTGCGGAGCCAGGCGTATGCGGGCACCATTGGCACCCCCACGTTTATCAGATCCGCGGAAGGTTGAAGCGGATGCCCAGGCTGTTGAAATCAGTTCAGCAATGCTCAGGCCCGAAGCCGCTATTTTCTCCTTTAGCGCGCTCACATCAGCGGCATCAACCAAAGCGTGGTCAACCGCCGGAATTGGATCTTGCCAAAGCAGCACTTCCTGCGGAACATCCGGCCCCAGGTAACGCTCACGGGGGCCCATATCACGGTGTGTTAACTTAAACCATGCACGCGCGAACACGTCGGCAAATGCATCCGGGTTTTCTAAAAAGTGCCTCGAAATTTTTTCGTAAGCCGGATCAAGCCTCAAAGCCAGATCCGTAGTAAGCATGGTTGGTTTATGCTTTTTACCGCTATCGTAAGCATCAGGTATAATAGCCTCATCCGTTTTAGCTACCCACTGGTGCGCACCCGCCGGACTTTTGGTCAGCTCCCACTCAAAGCCGAACAGGTTCTCAAAAAAGTTATTGCTCCACTGGGTTGGCGTTTTTGTCCAGGTTACTTCAAGTCCGCTGGTAATGGTATCGGCACCTTTGCCTGAGCCATATTTATTATTCCAGCCAAAGCCTTGTTGTTCAATATCAGCGGCCTCAGGCTCCTTACCCACATTGTCGGAAGGTGCCGCACCATGTGTTTTACCAAACGTGTGTCCACCAGCGATCAGCGCAACGGTTTCTTCATCATTCATCGCCATACGGCCAAATGTATCACGAATATCTTTTGCCGCCTTTACCGGGTCGGGATTACCATCCGGGCCTTCGGGGTTTACATAAATCAAACCCATCTGTACGGCAGCAAGCGGTTTCTCCAGATCGCGCGAGTGGATATCGCCATCGGCATCATCATCTGATACAAGTACACCGGGGCCTTTTACGCCATCAGAACCATGTGAATAGCGCAGATCGCCGCCCAGCCAGGTTCTTTCCTCACCCCAATATACTGATTCATCCGGTTCCCAAACGTCCTCACGGCCACCTGCAAACCCAAAGGTTTTAAAACCCATTGATTCCAGGGCGATATTACCGGTAAGGATCATTAAATCGGCCCATGAAATTTTATTACCATATTTTTGTTTGATAGGCCAAAGCAACCTGCGGGCTTTATCTAAACTAACATTATCAGGCCAGCTATTTAGCGGTGCAAAACGCTGCATACCTGCACCTGCACCACCTCGCCCGTCGGTAACACGATAGGTACCGGCACTGTGCCAGGCCATACGGATAAATAAGCCGCCGTAATGGCCAAAATCAGCCGGCCACCAATCCTGCGAGTCGGTCATTAAAGCATGCAGATCTGCCTTTACGGCATCCAGATCCAAACTTTTAAAAGCTTCGGCATAATTGAAATCCTTATCCATCGGGTTAGATAAAGGCGATTGCTGGCGCAGAATACCTATTTTTAATTGATTAGGCCACCAGTCGCGGTTGCGGGTTCCGCCGCCGCCAACATTGTGTTTCATGCTGCCATTGTGAAAAGGGCATTTACTGATGTCGTTTGATCCGTTTTCCATAATTTACAAGTTTGTTATAATCTGATTTTGTGTATCAGCTTTAGCGTTTACTACGTAAAGGTAGGGCATAAATACATACAATCACAATCAATATATTCTATGCTGAATAGGCAAAAACTATCCGACTTAAACAGTAGCATAAGCGAATAAAAAATATCTCATTAAATAAATAACAACTTGAAATACAAATATTTATCAACTTATAACCAATTAAAATAACAGATAAGCGATAGCCAAAGTAATTAACACGTTAAAGCTTTGCGCTATTAAAAAAGCGTATATTGGTTTCTTGCTGTCGCGATGTAACAGGTCGCGGAAATTAGTTTCGAGCCCGATGCTGGTAAATGCCAGCGCGAACCATAAACCCTGCAGGTTTTTTAACGGCCCCTTTACAGCAGCAGCCTGATCGGGCGCGATAAAGAAAGAGAACAACAGTGATGCCGCTATAAAACCAATAACGAATTTAGGGAAACGCTCCCAGATCACTTTAAGCGTAGGTTTGCTGTCCGCATCTGTTCCGGGAGTTTTTTTGGTATACGTCCAGTAAACTGAAATAGCAAAGGCAGCGATACCCAATAATACATTTTGCGAGAATTTTACTATTGAGCTGATCTTTAGTGCTGTTTCACCCACCAGGCTGCCCGATGCCACTACCGCGCCCGTAGTATCAATACTGCCGCCAAGCCAGGCCCCGGTAACTTCCTGCGACAGGCCCATTACCTTGGCCAAGTACGGCATAAAAACCATCATAGGTACAGCGGTGATCAGCACCAAGGAAATAACCAGCGACAGCTTTTTTGAATCGCCTTTTATAGCACCCGAGGTAGCGATAGCTGCCGATACCCCGCAGATAGATACCGCGCTTGACAGCATCATGGTTAGCTCCGAATCTATCTTCAGCTTTTTACATACCCAGTATGAAAAATACCATACCGATACCACTACCACCAAGGCCTGGATCAAACCCAGGGAGCCCGCTTTCAAAATATCAGAAAATATAATGCTGGTGCCCAGCAACACCAGACCAACTTTAACATAAAACTCTGATGCCAGCGCATCCTTAAACCATTGCGGCAGGTTGAACAGGTTACCAATCAGCAAACCGATGATCAAACTAAAAATCACCGCCTCGAGGTTAAGCGCCTTGGCCTGGCTGCTGCCGGCAATAATAAGCGCCACTACCGTAAGTAAATAAACCAGCGGAAAAACCTTGAGCACCCCGATTACTGATTTACCGGTAAACGCAGCGCCAATAACCGCTATAACCAGTACATAAACTAGTTGTATCAATATATTTAGCAGATTGGCCGTGCTCAATATCTTACCGGTCAGATCATCAGCAGTAGCCCAGCCAAACTCGGGCGCGGCAAGCAGCACGCCTGCTAACGATAGTGCGATAATAATAAACCCTAACAGCACTACGGTCCAGTCTTCAGTTAAAATACTTTTATTCGTCATAAATTTTTTTGGTGGTTGTAAGTTTCTGAATTTTAAGTTTGATATTATAATTTATTTTCGGCTCTCGGGTTTAAATAATACCGAGCCATTGCGCTTAATTTGCCACGCGGTTATTGGGTTAAGGTGATACCCGCCCATATCGGCACCGCGGTAATCAACCAATTGTTTCAGCGTTGGCTGGGTATAACCTGTTTCATCGGTTACGCGGCTGGCAATTTCGGTTTCGCTGCCATCCCAGTACCATAGCAGCCTGAAATAAGTATGCGCTTTTGATAGTACCGGCTCTTGTAATTGCGCCACTTGCCAGGTGCGGCCTGCATTGATGGTAACCTCCACTTTGGTAACCTTACCCCTGCCTGTCCAGGCTAAGCCCCGTATCTCATTCCAGCCGGGTTCAACCTTGGCAGGGTATGATGGTGAAGTGATAATTGACCGTGCATCCATCTCAAAACTAAACTGCCTTATTTTGTCTTTAACAGGATAAGTGTACTTGCTGGTTTCCTCACGCGTCATAAAAGGCTGGTCAGACAGTTCAATCCGCCGGAGCCATTTTACATTCATGTTACCCTCCCAGCCCGGCAATAACAGCCGTGCGGGGTACCCTTGCTCCGGGCGTATGGCCTCGCCGTTTTGCCCGTAAACTATCATAGCATCATCCCATGCCTTATGCGTGGGTATGCTGCGGGTAAGGTAAGCGGCATCCGCCCCTTCGGCCAAAAACCAGTCGACTTTTGGCTTAACGCCTACCTCCCTAAAAAGTGTCGACAACATTACGCCAGTCCACTCGCTTTGGCTGGTGAGGCCGCAAACCTCCTGGGCGGTCATGGTTTCTTTGCCTGATCTGAAATTGCCCGAGCATTCCAGGAAACAGATCCGGCTTACGGCCGGAAAACGTTTCAGATCACGCAGGGTAAACTTCATCGGCTTATCAACCATGCCATGTATCAGCAACTCATATTTTTCCGGGTCGATGTTAGGCACACCGGCATGGTGACGCTCATAATGCAGATCGGATGGCGTTATCGGGCTGAGCAGGTCCTGTAAAGGCGTACGCGATGAAATATCCGACGGTAAACGCTGCGGCTTCTCATAAGGTGAGCGCCCTCCTATTTTGCTTGGGCCGGGGCCCGGCGTTATAGGTTCATCATCTAATGCATCATTTTTACTCCATATGGCAGGCAGCACCGGTTTAATGGTTTTACCTAATGATGTTTGAATATATAATATACCCGCCGCAACCATCCCGCCTAATATTTTTCGGCGAGATAACCTGGTAGGTTCGCTGTTACTTTCCTGGTGGTTGTGTTCCATTATCTCTTACAGCTATTTAACTTCGGGGCTGCCTTTACGGTCATCATCAATATAATATTTGCGGGCAGGCATTATCACATTAGGTAACGCGGCCGCATTCATCACCGTGTTAGCAAGAATGATCTTATTAGCATTAAGCAGGTAAGCGGTAACCGCGTAAACCTCATTATTAGTGAGCGATTGCGGTGCATGGTAAGGCATGGCACGGCGCACGTAATCAAAAATTGTAGTAGCATAAGGCCAGTAATTACCGATGGTGTTTGTTTTACGGCCAACAAAAACGGTATCACTTACCAGCGCAGGGCCTAACAACTTCACGCCCGGCTCAGCCTCGCCGGTTTTGCCATGGCAGGCAGCGCATTTGGTATGATATACGATTTTACCGGTAACCGCTGTTCCCTGCCCGGCGGGTAACCCCCGGCCATCCGGACTAACATCAATATCCCACAATTTAATTTCGGCGGGCGATGCCACTCGGCCTAACCCGAAGGTTGCGGGCCAGGGTACTGTATCCGTTAATGGTATGGCCTTATTTTTATAAATTGCACCTTCAACAAACGCTGCTGAAGCTATCCAAACCAAACCTGACACAACTGGTAACCATATTACCTTTATACCTGCCCAGTAATTACGCATCTGCTTTCAACTTAATATTTACCTGCTGATAATGTACTTTTTGACAGCGCGTATTTCCGATCATACCTGTCCAACACTACATAAATAGAATCACGGTTTTCGTTGATGCCCCGTAATACCACACGAGAGCCGTCATTGGTTTGATAGCGCAATACCATACGCTGGCGTTTTGGCTCTTTTACTTTTTCGGCAAATTCCCGGTCGCGGCGGGTTGACCATGCTTTTTTATCGATCATGTCTCGCTCGTTACCTATGTGCGCTAAGGCGGCCTTGCTGATCCAGTTATCCGTTCTTTCTTTTTTGGGCAAAGCATTTTCACCCTTTGCATCCGCGGCGGGCTGTCTTCTTCTGCGGTTAGCCGCCGCATTCTTGTTTTGCAGGTACAGCACATGGTCAACCGTATCGGCATAATAATGGAATGCACGCTGCCCGCCTGCCGTACCGGTGATCTCGAACGTGCGCAAAATATCCCTCATAGGGCTGCCCCCACCGTTTGAGAGATCGAGCCATGCGGGTTTATTTACTTTGAAGGTCAGCGTTGTCCAGTTCTCAAAAGTAGCCTGCTGCCAACGTAGCGTGTCAAGCGGTGAGTATGGTATCACCCTGTTGTTTATCCTGAACTCGGTTACATGATAATTGCCGCGCAATGCTTTCACACCCGCTGTTGACGGCTGCTTGTACGGATCGTAGTTAAAATTTATTACTTCGGTATAAGTTAATACCCCAAAAAAGATGATAAAAGTTAAGGCCTTTAAGCCGACGCGGGCATACCTGCCAAAACCATTTGAAAGGTCGGGATAATACCTGAGCGGCACGGTTGTTTTTTCTTTGATCAGCAGGCGGTATAAATTGGGCACGTCATCCGCGAAAATAAATCCGGCTAATAAAACAAAGTAAAACGCGTACACATGCACACCGCCATCGTAAGCGTAATTTACAAAAGTAATATCAAACAACGCGGCGGCAAGCAGCAGTGCGCCGTAGGTTGTTGTTTTCCTAAAGAAAAGCATAGCCCCTGCCGCAACTTCAACAATACCACCAAACACCTGGTACCAGGGTACAATACCCACTGATAGCCAGTAGATCTTTTGCGAGGTAAAGTCGCCAAAATCAGTATTCAGCAAACCCAGCGAAGGGTAAGGCATCTGGGTTGGAAATAACTTGGTGAAACCAAAGCCTATAATACCGATACCCGCACGGTAACGCACCACCACACGCAGCCAGTAATACAGTATATCATACTCCTTGCGCTTACGGTCAAGCGCCGTCCAGACCAGGGCACCGGCCACGGCGATCAGTAAGGCATAGCCCCACTCTTTGTAATCCGATAAAAAGCTGCGGTCGTCAGCAGCGGCGACTTTGGCATTTGCCTTTTTGGCGCTGAATGACTTGGTATTCACCGTATCCGACTGTGACTGGGTAATGGCTTCATAACCGCTTTTCTCTCCAAAAAACTGGCTGTAATTAGGCGAAAACCGGGCAATATCATATATATCACGATAATGCGGGTGAAGCCAGTCAATGGTCAACGCGTTCACATACCAGCGGCCATCCGTAGGGATTGACAACAGGATAAAGAATATGAACGCAATGCGAAAGGCAAACCTTTTTAACGGGTGCCAGGGTTTACGTTCGGGCGCTGCGGGTGTGGCTTTAGCCGGTTCGGCCACGGCCACTTGTTCTTCTAAAACAGACATGTGTTTGTTCGTTTAAAGTTTTATTCTTTCTCTTCTGTCCTGCAGTAACAGGTACTTTTTGGGTACCCTGTCAAGCACTACGTAAACAGAATCATTGTTTGGTGTATGGCCTGATAATGCCAGCGTGGTATCACTTAACCAGCTATAATTAAGTGTCAGCTTTTCGCCGGTGTAATGGCGGTTTTTGTTTTGCAGATGCAATACATGCTGTACGGTATCCGCCGTATAGCTGTAATAATGCCTCCCGCCCGAGCCTGCCAGTTCATAATCCCTTTCGTTATCGTTACGGCTGGTACGCTCGTAGTTTGATGTTTGCAATACCACCGGCCTGTTTGAGCGTATGCTGATGGTGGCCCATTTTTCAAACACCACATCGCGCCAGCGTACCGGGTCAGTTGCCGAGTATGGATGATCTTTCTGATTCAGCCTGAACTCTCTTACATTGTACAGCCCGGCACTATTGGCAAGCCCGGCCGATCTTGGAAATTGATAAGGATCGTTCTTGTAACCATCTGAGGCCTTAAAACCATAGATCACCACAAAAAACAGGATGACAAGTATTTTTGATGCCACGCGCACAACAGCCAGCCTACCCGGGTAAACGGGTTTAAAGTGTACCGGCGTGGTGGGCTTTTCCTCGCCTATTAAGCGGTGTATGCGCAACGCATCCTGTGCTAAAACAAAAAGTGCTAACGAGATCAGGTAAAAGCTGTAAACATACTCCCCACCCTCATAAGCCAGGTTAGATATAAATACATTGCCCGTAAATACCAGGATGATAATAGCGCCAATTGAGGCTGTTCGCCTGAAAAATAAAAACAGTCCCGCCAGCACTTCAATCGCACCCAAAAAACTTTCGTATGATGGTACGATGCCCAGGCTCAGCGAAAAAACCTTCCAGTTGTTAAAATCGCCGTAACTGGTATTCAGGTTACTGATGGATGGGAATGGTGACTGCAACGGGTAAACCTTAATAATACCGTACCCAATAATACCTATAGCCAGGCGATAACGCACAATCACGCGCAGCCAGTAATACAGCTTGTCGTAGTCATTGTCGGTCAGGCTTTCAGCTCTTTTAGTCCAGGCAAAAGCACCTACCAAAGCTATGACAGCCACAACAAGCCAGTTTAAAAAAGTATCATCGCCAAAAAAAGACGGGTTAAAGCGCGTCAGGTTAAATATATCCTGGTAATCCAGCTTTAGCCAGTTGATAGAGAATAGCTGGCCAAAATAACCAATGCTGATGGGCAATGATTGCAGCAGGAAGTAAATGAACACGAATCGAAAAACATTCCGTTCGGTTGCCGACCAATGGCGGTCGTCGTTTAAAATACCTGTACTCATTTTTTCTATTACTTTGATGATTAGTATCCCGGGTTATTTGGCAGCAGTGATGGATCTATCTGTATCTGATCCTGCGGAACAGGCAGCAGCAACTTATTCGGATCAGCTATTTTCAGCACCGCCTGCGCACGGCCGGTACGCACCAGGTCAAACCAGCGGTGCGGCTCAAGCGCGAACTCAATACGGCGCTCCTGCTCAATAGAATGCAAAATATCAGCCTGGGTTGTTGATGTGGTAGCGGTAAGCCCTGCACGGTCGCGCACGGCATCCAGGTCAGCGCGGGCACCTATCAAATCATTGGCTGAGCCTAACTGCGCCCTCGCTTCCGCGCGGATCAGATACAACTCGGCAATACGTATCACAAAACTTGGGTCGGCAGCGGGTGTACGGTAATACAGGTTGCCGTACCAGCGGCCCTGGTTATCCTGCGCCACCAGCACATTACGGTTACCGCCCGAATCGGGTTTGTTTACCAGCGCTACAAAGGCATCATTTGGTGCCCATTGGCGGGTACCGCCGTTAGTTTGCGGCTGCCATTGGTTACGGTGGTTATTCAGCTCGTTAGCACTGTAAAAAATCTCAAAAACCGACTCTTGCGTACCACGGGCATCATTAGCAAAAAAAGCGCTGTACGGCTTTACCAAAGTGTAATTCCTGGTATCGCTTATCACTTTGGTGGCATATTCTTCGGCCTTTGCCCAGTTTTTCTGGTACAGGTAAAACCGGGCCTTTAAAGCCCAAACAGTTTTACGGGTAGCGCGGTAACGGTCGGTTGTTTCGGTAAGCAAAGGTTCGGCAGCTTCCAGATCACTCAATGCCTGCGCGTATACTTCAGCTACCGGCCTGCGGCCGGTGCCAACGTTGTCTGTAGGGCTATTAGTCGGTTGAGTAATTATCGGCGCGGCTCCCCAGGTACGGGCCAGGTCAAAGTATGAAAGGCCGCGGATAAAGTAGGCCTCACCCAAAATCTTATTCCTGTCGGCATCAGCAAATGAGGCATCCTGTACACCCGGCACTTTGGCTATAACCTGGTTAGCCCTGCTAATGGTGTAATAAATGGCTATCCATGCGCCGCTGATGGTAGCATTGCCTGTACTTACATTATGATTTATCAGCTCCTGCACCTGCGATTGTGAACCCGTCCATTGTATATTATCTCCGGACAGGTAGCCAATTGACTGGAAGGTAGTGCTGTAATACCCCCCCGATGCCAGTTGTGAATACACCCCGTTAAGGGCGGTTTGTGCCGATGCTTTATCAAATATGGTCTGCTCGTCAGACACTGATGCCCTTGGCTCAACATCCAGGTACTTTTGGCATGAGGCTGCCGAAAGCGATAAGACGAATAGTATGATGTATGATTGAATTTTCATGATGGTTGCTTAGAATGTTACGTTTACGCCTATCTGGAAAGAACGGGGTTGCGGCGGAGTACCCAGATCGATACCCTGCTCATTTGGTGAACTGCTCGCGCTCGACTCAGGGTCGAGGCCTGTGTATTTGGTTACGGTGAACAAATTGGCACCTATGGCATACACGCGCAGGTTTTGTATACCTGCCTTTTGGGTAAGCGCTTTTGGCAATGTATAACCCAGGGTTAATGAGCGCAGGCGCAGGAATGAACCATTCTCCAGCCAACGGCCACCGCCATCTTTATAGTTGTTATTGTTGATACCATCAGGGCGTGGGGTATCGGTTATATCACCAGGCTGTTGCCACCTGTCAACATTGCTGGCAAATATTACACGGGCGGCATCGCGGGCACCGCCTGCCTCGCCAAAAAACCGGTTATGGTTATATATTTTGTTACCATAAGAGAATGATAACAACGCGCCCAGGTCAAATGCCTGATAGGTAAGGTTAGTAGTTAAGCCCCCGTAATATTTAGGCCATATACTGCCTGATATCTGGCGGTCATCAGCGGTTATTTTGCCGTCGCCATTATAATCTTCATAAATTACATTGCCGGTTTGCGGGTCAACGCCCAACTCTTTATACACCCAAAATGAATATAGCGGACTACCCTCCTGTTGTAAGATCAGGTCGCGGCTGCCAAAACGGATCGGGCGCTCCAGCTTTTCAATTTTGTTGATATTGCGAGATACATTGAAACTGGTTGTCCACGTCAGGTCCTTTGTTTTGATGTTGGTTGTTGTGATAGCCAGTTCAAAACCTTTGTTGCTGATCTCTGAGTTGTTTGTAGACACACTCGGGAAACCCTGTGTAGCAGCAAGCGGTGTTAGTATGATACCATCCGACGTGTACTTACGGTAATAATTAAATTCAACAGCAACGCGATTGTTAAAGAAAGCCGCGTCAACACCTACGTTGAACTGTGAGGTACGCTCCCAATGCAAATCAGCATTCGATAGCTGCTGTGGTGCTGTGCCCGGATTGCCCTGGTATGACGCATCGCTTGCCCATAAACCTAATGATGCAAAATCTGACGCGCCGGCTTGGCTGCCTGTAATACCATAGCTGGTACGGATTTTTAAATCGGTTAAAAAGCTTACATCTTTTAAAAAATCTTCTTCCTTAATATTCCATGCCGCGCCTACGCCCGGAAAGTAGCCCCATTTTTTATTATCGCCAAAGGCTGATGAGCCATCTGCACGGATGCTGGCATCAAACAGGTACTTGCCCGCGAAGTTGTAGTCGACCTTTGCAAAAAAGGATGCCAGGTTACGTTTAGACCAATCCTCGGTACCTATCCTAACCGCGGCTGATGAGATCAGCTTATAAGAGTTGTTGGCAAAGCCTGTCCCTTGTGCAAAAGTTCGGCTGTAAACCGTGCTTTGCAGGGTATTACCTATCAGTATACCAAACGAGTGCTTATCGTTTATTTTTTTGCGGTAAGTTAAGGTTTGCTCATTAATCAATGAACTGCGGCGGCCTAATGATGAGGTTGCCAAACCGCTTGGCGATCCTGATAACAAAAAGGTATTCCAGTATTCCGATTCATCATAGTTATTATAATCGGCACTAAAGCTCGAGCGGAACTTCAGGTTAGGCAATATATCCCACTCGCCATATACATTACCGATGTAGCGCAAGCTGGTTGAGTTTACATCGTAATTATCTAACAGCAACTGTACGTTATCAAACCCGGCACGGCCAACCAAAACACCCTGGTCGTTATAAGGCGACAGGTAGGTTGGCGTGTGCAAAGCGGCCTGCAAAATACCACCCGCCGGGCCATCGCCCGCACGGCCCTCGTTACGGAAGGTGCGTGAAAAACTGTTGCTTGTACCAATGGTAACTTTATCACTCAGCTTTTGGTCGAAGTTGGCTTTAAAGCTGGCACGATCAAAGTCGATTGGGCGTAATATGGATTCCTGCTTGTTATAGCCTGCACCGAAATAATACCTCGAACCATTGTTACCGCCGCTTACCGATGCATCATAATTTTGTAAACGTGCAGTACGAAACACCTGGCTCAAACGGTCAAAGGTTTGCTGATCCTGCGAATTACCACGACCCGAAGGAAACGCGGTTGTGGCAGGCTGAAACGGTACCTTAGTCGGGTCTCCCCCGGTATTTATAAAATTCTCGTTAACCAGTTCAGCATGTTCAGGGCCGGTTGCAAGTTCCCAAAGTTTAGCCGCCTTTGACCATCCTTGCGAAATGTTCACATCAACCTTTGGTTTTTGGTTAAACTTGCCGCGCTTGGTAGTAACTATTATAGCACCATTGGCACCACGCACACCGTAAAGCACGGTAGCTTCCGCATCCTTTAGTACTGAAATACTTTCAATATCATTCGGGTTAATATCCGCGATGGGCGAAGTTGCCTTACCCCCGGTACTGTATGTTTGTAAGCTGCTGTTTTCAATAAAAACACCATCTATCACATATAAGGGGTTATTGTTACCATAAATACTGGTTGCACCACGCAGCCTAACGTTAATGGTTTCACCGGGTACGCCGGTATTTGTGCTGATCTGCAAACCGGCCACCTTGCCTTGCAATTGCGATTCAAAGCTCCCGCCGGGCAAACCCTTAACATCATCCAGCTTGGCTTTGGTTACCGAGCCGATCAGATTACGTTTTTCCTGCGTGCCATAGGCAACTACCATTACCTCATTAAGCTCATTGGTAAGTGCCTTCAGGTTAATGCTTATATTTTCGCCGGTAGCATCAATTTCCTGCTTTTCATAGCCTATATAAGTGACGATGAGTGTGTAAGGAAACTTTTGACCAGTGGTAAAGGTGAATTTGCCATCAGCATCAGTAACCACCTGGTGAGTGGTGCCTTTTATTTGTACTGATGCCCCCGGAAGCGGTTCGCGGGTTTTTGAATCTAAAATTTGCCCGTTAAGCTTTGAGTTGATAAGGGGCGGCTGGTTTTGCGCCCCCGCCCATAACGGAATAAACATGATTAAAGCAATGATGATCCGCAGCGTTTGTTTGATATATCGGGAATTGCCCGACCATAGATCGCGCTGAGAACTTTCAATTTTGTTGAAGTAACGTTGTAGCATTTTTATTTAAGGTTGAATGATTACCGGACAGGCATGGCAAAGCACACCCCGGCCATTGTTATACAATAGGGATAAATGAGAAACTAATTATCAGGATTCATTACACACCGTGAAGAGCAGCACTGTATGCCGGCCGGTACGTTTTTGATGGATTACACGTACATAGCGCAGCAACAACAACATCGCATAGAAATGGCGAGGCGTTTATTGTTTAACTGAGCGTAACGTGTTTTCATGTTGAAGTAAATTGTGTTTAAATACTGTTGTTATTTAGTTTTTAACTGCACAAAAATATTAAAATAAATATAAATAACAATTAAATCTATAGAATTAGTAGTAATTATTAAAATGAATAGATATGTATTCTTTAAATCGATGTTTTTAGTAAGAAACAGCATCAGTATCTTAAAACACTATCAATACCGTGTGATGAAAATTTAATCGAATTTTATAAAAAAGGAGCGGCTACAATGACCTCAGCCGCTCCTGCTGTGTAAGTTGCACCCTAACACGGTTTTGTTGGCTTTACAATAGCATTGCGCCATCAGGTAAGCCTTCGGGATACTATCGCAGCGGCCCGTGGAATAAATAGTCAGTTAATAGTTAAAAGGTTAGTTTGAAGTATTGGCCCGGCGCTTACGCGCCGGAGCCATCTTCAGCAGCACAAAGAACCACCACTTGTGCTAAGAGAGGTTGGGAACGGATTCGAACCGTCGTAAAAGGTTTTGCAGACCTCCGCCTGACCACTCGGCCACCCTACCTGTTGTTAAATTTATTTATTGTGTGTAATTAGTGTTTATTCTATGCGCTTTTTACCTGATAAATATTCAGGAATGCCCGGTGGAAGGAAAATATCAACAACAATAAAAGCAGGCTTTAGATGAACTCAACAGTTGATGCACGGGATAAATGTAGGGCGTTTTCATTGTTTGTAATATTGAACGAAACAAATATATACTATTAATTCTATAGATTTTATATAGAAATATAAAATCTATAAAAATAGCTCATTATCAATAAATTATTTTTTTTCAAGCTAAAAAACTCCTTTTAATTAGGCTTATATAACTGGTTAAAAAATATAGATAAACCATAGTTAGCGGTGCGCCATTTTACGTCAAGGCTATCAGGCACCGCTCCCGGACTTTGCGCAAAATGCCCGGTGATGATGTCGAGGTCGCCATCGCCGTCAACGTCAGCCTTTTCAAGCGTGAGCGTTTTAAGTGGAATATCACTCCTGGTTGTGTACGATTTAAAGGTGAATGTTTTGCTGTTCACATTTTCCAGGTAAACGAATGATTCATCCACCAGCTTTGTAAATTCAGGGAAAAACGCCGTAGCCACCAGGTCAACATCACCATCCTGATCAAAATCGTCGGCCAGCACACGGGTAACACCATAAAGGGGGTAAAAATATTTTTCGATGAACTTATTATTACCGCTGTTTAAATTGATCCGGATGCCATGGTAAGGCTTTAAAATGTTGGAGTAATCCGCATTATCGCCATGTACGGTGATGATATCTGTCAGCCCGTCCTTGTTGTAATCTGTCAGTACCATATCCGTAGTGCCATAATACGGCGGGAAGCGTAGTACACGGCTGGCTGTGAACCTCAACTTATCCTTTTGATAAAAAACATACACACTTTCATCACCCTGAGAGAACATGGCAATCACATCCTTTTTACCATCACCGTTCATATCCCGTATGTAGCATTTAACAGCACCGGGTACCTCAAGCAGTACTTTTTCTGAATAACTGCCGTTGTTTTTCTTTTTACTGAATAAGGATAGCTTACCGGTTTTATTGCCAAAGTTGCAAACCACTATCTCGGGCAGGCCATCGTCGTTCATATCATCAACCGCGGTGCTTACGGGGCGATGCAGTTCCGGTATTAATGTAGGGTTAGCGGTGTTAACATTTTGAGAGATCAACCCTGTATTAAGTTCGGTTGGGTACAACTTACCAATCTGCGTAAAATAAGTAGTATCATTTTTAAATACAAAATCAACTGTAGGGCTTGAGGTATTCATTGTCGCGGTTACCCCCCGCCCATACTTCCATTTTAATACCGTATTATTTAGTGTACCTATCCAAAGTGTTTTATTCCGGGTATTGTATTTAAGGCCGGTTATTAATGAGGGCTGCTTACCATCAAGCACAATATTCCGGCGCTTGAACGCGGTTAGAGGTGAATTTCTTGTCAGCCGGGATTCATCAATCCCTACACTATCCGGCGCGCGGCTGATAATGTATTCGGTGAGCTTTTTCCAATCACCGTCAGTCATGGCAGGTTGATCCGGTATGATGCCGTTATTATTTACGATCTGTTTTTCTTCGGCAGATAGTCCGCGCAGCGGGTCATATCCCGGATAAATGATACCCAGCCTGCCGGCCATTACCGGCAGTACATGGCTGTGCCAAATCTCCCTGGTCAGGCTTGCCGGATCGGGCAACATGTGGCAGGCGCTGCAATTTTTGATAAAAAGAGTCCGGCCATCATCTTCTCTTGTCAGGCTGGTATGTTTGGTATCAAAGGAAATGAGGCTGAGCGAAAACACAACAAGCAGCATACCTGTAACAACAAACGCTTTTAAGGCCATTAATTTTTGATGACGATTATAGACAGATCGCCGGCAAGGTATCGTTAAGCGTTTGTGGTTATCACCTTTGTTTAATAACTTATTTGATACAATTGCTTGTTATTACAATTGCATGATAGTTCGGATTTAAATATACCGACTCAGGTTAGCCAGCACCTGCTGCTTATACACGCCGCCAAACAAGTTGAGATGGATAAGCAACGGATAAATATTCCAAAGTACCCGGCGTTGCTGCCAACCTTTAGCAAGCGGAAATACATCATTATAAGCATGATAAAACTCGTCGCCAAAGCCGCCGAACAAGGTCGTCATGGCTATATCAAACTCACGATGGCCGTAACTTACCGCCGGATCGATCAGGTATGGCTTTCCGTTAATACCGATGAGGTAATTGCCGCCCCACAAATCGCCATGAATTAAAGCGGGCGGCTCCTCATCAAATAAATCTGGGAAACGGCTATACAATTCATCAAAGCCGGCTGCATCCTTTATTGATAGCAAACCCTTATCCACGGCCATTTTCACCATCGGCTCAAGCCGCTCTTCTATAAAAAACGATGCCCAGCTATTATGTTGTTTATTACTTTGATGCAGCGAACCCATGTAATTATCATGCGGCAATCCAAAACTTGCCGAGGTATGCTGATGCATAGCGGCTAACTGTGTGCCTACTAATTTCAAATCAGCGGCACCGGCGTTTTTGATATCCAGCCATTCTAAAATCAAATAGCTGTCGTCATCAATATTGCCCTGTAATAATACCTGAGGCACTGCGATAGCCCCGGTATCCCCTATCAGTTTTAAGCCCTTTGCCTCCGTGCTAAACATACCGGGGAAGCGGCTCTGGCTGTTTATTTTCATAAAATACTTGCTGCTTTCGGTATGCAAACAAAAAGCCTGGTTAATATCGCCGCCGCTTACCGGGGTGCAATCCGTTATAGGCTGATTAAGTTGTTTTCTACAGCCTTTAGCAATGCTTTCATCTGTTCAAATTTAACGTTAGTAAATATCCGCGCGGTGCCTTGCAAATTTATCAGCGTAAAAAGCTATTTTTGCGGTTCTGATGAAGCACATTCGTAACTTTTGTATTATCGCCCACATTGACCACGGCAAAAGCACTTTAGCCGATAGGTTACTTGAATATACCAACACCATTACCCAGCGCGAAAGCCAGGCCCAGTTGCTTGACGATATGGACCTTGAACGCGAACGCGGTATTACTATTAAAAGCCATGCCATACAAATGGATTATGAGCTTGATGGCCAAAAATATATACTGAACCTGATTGATACACCCGGGCACGTGGATTTCTCATACGAGGTATCGCGCTCAATTGCCGCCTGCGAGGGCGCGTTGCTGATAGTTGATGCCGCGCAGGGTATTCAGGCCCAAACCATTTCCAACCTTTACCTGGCTCTGGAAAATGACCTGGAGATCATCCCGGTGTTGAATAAAATGGATCTGCCCGGCGCTATGCCCGAGGAAGTAAAGGACCAGATTGTTGACCTGATTGGTTGTAAACGTGAGGACATATTAGCCGCATCGGGTAAAACCGGTATGGGCGTGCATGATGTACTGCGCGCTATTGTTGAGCGTGTACCTGCCCCGGTTGGCGACCCTGAAGCACCTTTACAGGCTTTGATATTTGACTCTGTTTATAACTCGTTTCGCGGAATTGTAGCCTACTTTAAAGTTGTTAACGGCGAAATTCGTAAAGGCGATAAGGTAAAATTTTTCGCTACCGAAAAGCAATACATTGCTGAAGAGGTAGGCACCTTGAAACTAAAGCAACAGCCAAAGGATGTAATTAAAACCGGCGATGTTGGTTATATTATATCAGGCATCAAGGAATCTCGCGAGGTTAAGGTAGGTGATACCATTACCACCATTAACCGCCCGTGCGAAAGCGGCATACAAGGCTTTGAAGAAGTAAAACCAATGGTATTCGCAGGTATTTACCCCGTTGATACAGAGGATTATGAAGAACTGCGCGAATCAATGGCCAAGCTGCAACTGAATGATGCTTCGCTGGTTTTTGAGCCGGAATCATCGGCAGCCTTAGGTTTCGGTTTCCGTTGCGGTTTCCTGGGCATGCTGCACATGGAGATCATCCAGGAGCGTTTGGAGCGCGAGTTTGATATGACGGTGATCACCACGGTGCCCAACGTATCGTACGTAGCACACAGCACCCGCGGCGAAGAAATAATCGTCAATAACCCGTCAGACCTGCCCGATCCAAGTAAGATAGATTTTGTTGAGGAGCCATATATCAAGGCTACCATCATCACCAAATCTGAATTTGTTGGCCCGGTAATGTCATTATGTATCAACAAACGTGGTTCGATCATTAATCAATCCTACCTCACGTCAGACCGTGTTGAGCTTATTTTTGAAATGCCGATGGGCGAGATCGTTTTTGATTTTTACGATAAGCTCAAAACCATATCAAAAGGCTACGCCTCGTTTGATTATCATCAGATAGGTTACCGCCAGAGCGATCTGGTGCGTTTGGATATCAAGCTGAACAGCGAGCCTGTTGATGCCCTGTCGTCATTGATCTTCCGCGGTAACTCGTACGATTTTGGTAAAAAGATCTGTGAAAAACTAAAGGAGTTGTTGCCTCGCCAACAATTTGAAATTATTATACAGGCATCTATCGGTGCCAAGATCATCGCCCGCGAAACGGTAAAGGCCATGCGTAAAGACGTGACCGCCAAGTGTTACGGTGGTGACATCTCGCGTAAGCGTAAACTATTGGAGAAACAAAAAGCAGGTAAAAAACGCATGCGCCAGGTAGGTAACGTTGAGATACCACAAAGCGCGTTCATGGCGGTTTTGAAATTAGATTAGATTAGTTTCATGAAAATTAAGATCCAAAATATCGGGGCTATCGATTTAGCAGAAATTGATCTTGACAAAGACTTGATTGTTTTTTGCGGCCCCAATAATACCGGCAAAACATACGTAGCTTATACATTGTATGGATTGTATAAATATAGCTTTGCATCTTTTGATAAAGACGATTTAGTACATAGTATAATTAAGTCTAATGCTAGTGTCGACGAAATTAAATTCGATTTAGATTTGATTTTGATTAAACGTCTTATAAAAGAAAAGTGCGAAAGTGTTGTTAATAACTTACCATCAATCTTCGCTTCTGATAAAAGCTTTTTTGCCAACGCTAAAGTTGATATACAGATTGATGATGAGGAAATTATTGATACTATAAATGAATTATCTATAGATTATAAATATAGAATTGGAAATAGTTACTATAATCTAAAGAAAAGCATTAATTCAAACATAATTACTTTATTAAATACTAAGGAACTTGTTGATAAAAATAACAGCACAACTCCTGATGATTTTATATATGATGTAGCAAGCAGAGTAATAAACTTCTACATCTTTTCTTCTATTTTCAGTAATCCATATATAACGCCTACTGAAAGGACCGCAATTAACATTTTTAGTAAAGAGCTGTCTGCTAATAGAACTGAAATAGTTGACAAGCTTTTGGACTTTAAAGGTAAAAATCTAAAAAACAGTCCTTTGAAAGATGCTCAGAGATATTCGATGCCTATCAGAGATTGTTTAGAAATTGCTGAAGACTTATCTAATAAACAAAAAAACATCAGTGATTATGCGTTTTTGGCTGACGCTATAGAAGATGAAATATTAAAAGGAAAAATCAATGTTTCATCGTCAGGACAGCTACAATTCAGATATAACAATGATGACGCTAATACTTTAAATATTAACCTTTCTAGTTCAATTGTTAAATCCTTATCTAATCTCGTTTTCTATTTTAGACATATAGCGGAAACAAATGATTTTATAATTATTGATGAGCCTGAATTAAATTTACACCCTGATAACCAAATAATAATCGCAAGACTAATAGGTAGGATAGTAAATTATGGATTTAAAGTTCTAATTAGCACTCATAGTGATTATATCGTTAAGGAATTAAATAATTTAATTAGATTAAAATCAGAAGAAGAAAATGCCAAAAATTTGATTGAAAAATATCAATATAATAAAAAAGACTTACTAAATAAAGATGCTATAGGCGTTTATTTATTTAAAAATCGCCAAACTCATAATCTTGAAGTAAGTGACTTGGGCTTTGAAATTCAAACTATTGAAAATGAAAACTGCAAATTAGCAGAAATTTCAGAGTCAATTTATTTCGAATTGTTTGACAAAAGTGAATAAGTCCAATGCTTAATGTTATAAAATCTCTTTTGCATAAGGATTATCACGTTAGTAAAACTAACAATGTGTTTTCACTTGACGAAACTGGACTTGAGGCATCATGTAAAGAAGCTAGATTTGAAGCTAAAAACGAATATTTAGTTTATAAATTTGATAAAAAAGGAAAAAAAGCTAATCGCTTATTCCCATTTTTCAACGATGGTAATGCCAACGCTATATGTGATTATATAATCTTTTATAAAAAATCAAATTACCGACTGTTTGCTGTAATCTGCAATTTAAAATCAAAACAAAAAAGCAATAATTGGGATCAGCTTCAATCAGGAAAGATTTTTTGCAAGTTTATATATGACACAGCACGTAGAATTAATCCTCAAGATTTTGAAGGTGTAAGTATAGAATTCGTTAATGTTTTATTTTCTACGATCCGCCTTTACACTAATCGCAAGGAAAGTTCCGTTATTAATCTTCTATCTAATGAAGAAGTTAAAGAAACATTTATTTTTGAAAATAAATGTAGATGATAAACAATATACAGATAATTAATGCAGCTTTTAGACGGAAAATACGTATCAGAAAAACTCAAGATTGAGATAGCCGAACAAGCGGCGGTTATATTAGAAAAAACCGGCCGCAAGCCGCACCTGGTGGCGGTACTGGTTGGGCACGATGGTGGCAGTGAAACCTATGTGGCCAGCAAGATGAAAAACTGCGAAAAGGTAGGCTTTAAATCCACACTGGTACGTTATGAAGATACGGTTACCGAGGAAGAACTGCTGAAAAAAGTAGAAGAACTTAATGCTGATGCCGATATTGATGGCATTATTGTGCAGTTACCTCTACCTAAACACATCGACCCGGAGAAGGTAACCGAGCGTATTGATCATCGTAAGGATGTGGACGGCTTCCACCCGGTAAACCTGGGCCGTATGCAGCGTAACCTGCCATCATTCATCCCTGCTACGCCTTATGGCATTACCTTAATGCTTAAAGAGTACGGTATTGAAACCGCTGGCAAGCATTGTGTGGTAGTTGGCCGTAGTAATATTGTTGGTTCGCCAATGAGCATACTGATGGCACGCAACACCCAGCCGGGCAACTGTACGGTAACTATTTGCCACAGCCGCACACCTGATATTAAAAAATTCACGCTGGATGCTGATATATTAATTGTAGCCATCGGTAAAAAGAATTTTATTACGGCTGATATGGTTAAGGATGGCGTGGTAATAATTGATGTAGGTATGAACCGTGAAACATCAGCCACCACAAAATCGGGCTATAAATTATATGGCGATGTTGATTTTGAAAACGTGGCACCAAAATCCTCATGGATTACCCCGGTACCGGGCGGCGTGGGGTTAATGACCATCGTCGGATTGCTTAAAAACACATTAGCATCAGCCAATAAAGAAGTTTACCCATAACAAAAACGGCCCGCTTAAATTAAGCGGGCCGTTTTTATTATGGGCGGTTGTCTCTTATTTGTAAAAGAATTCCTGTGGTATATCAGTAAACTTTGTTTTTTTACCGACAAAGAATGCCGATACTATACTGCCTTTATACATACCGGCAAGCGACTTTATGTTACCACTATTTTTGCCCCCTTTGGGCTTAGTGGATTTAAAAACATGCCTCACAAAATTTTGATGAGCCTTACTTACTGCCCAGGCATCCTTACGCTTACCCTCACCCAAAAAGCGGAAGAGCGCCAGCAGATCAAGCCACATACGCAGCCCGATTACAAACGTTGCCCGGCCGAATGGCAAGTTATTTTTTAACAGCAACAGGTTGTTGCGAAAGTTAAGATATGTTTTAAAAGGATTTTCGGTATTCAGGGTGCCGCCGCCAACATGGTAAACGGTTGATTCGGCACAGTACATTACCTTGTAGCCCATATTCTTTAATCGCCAGCACAAATCAATTTCTTCCATGTGGGCGAAAAAGCGTTCGTCAAACCCGCCGGACTGCTGCCAAAATTTCTTTTTAATAAACAGCGCCGCCCCCGATGCCCAGAACACTTCGCCAGATTGATCGTATTGGCCCTTATCTTCCTCTATCTCATAAAAAATGCGGCCTCGGCAAAACGGGTAGCCAAAGCTATCAATAAACCCTCCCGCGGCACCGGCATGTTCAAACATTTTTTTATCAGCGTATGATAATATTTTGGGTGATGCCGCCGCGATCAGTTCATCACTTTCCATCATATTAATAACCGGTTCAATCCAACCGGGCTGTACCTCAATGTCTGAGTTTAGGAGTATAAAATAATCGGCATCTACCTTTTCAAGCACACGGTTATAACCGCCGGTAAAGCCATAGTTGTCGTCGTTCTTAATGATGCTTACTGCCGGATAAACGCTTGAAACCCATTCCACCGAACTATCGGTAGAGCCATTGTCGCCAAGTACAATCTCCAGGTTTTGCCAGGTGGAGGCCATCACCGAGGGCAAAAATTGCTGTAGGTGTGTAAGGCCGTTCCAGTTTAAAATAACAGCGGCAACTTTAGGTGTATAATTCATTAATGCTTATCCTCCGGCTTAAATTTCCAGCGCCTGTGCGTCCAAAGCCAGTATTGCGGCTGCTGCCTTATCATGTTCTCTAAATATTTTACGTGAAGTTCAGTAACCTCAAATTCTGCCGTTTGTTTGGGGTGTTCGGCAAGTGGCACAAAGGTACAAGTATAATACCCTCTTTTCACCCGCTTTATATCACAAAAAACCACTACCGCGTCCATCATTTTCGCCAGCTTTTCAACCCCTAAAAAAACAGCCGTTGGCTGGTTTAAAAAGGTGGTAAAGTACTGCGCTTCGTGCTGTACGGGTGTTTGATCCGCCACTAAAACCGTTATTGAAATTTGCCTGCGCACCTCGCTCAGTTTGCGCAGGGTATTTTTCATGGCCACCAGTGTTGCCCCAAACCTTGAGCGTACATAAATAAAAAAACGCTCAAAAACTTTGTTGCTCAAAGGTTTATAAACAATCAGCCGGGGCTTATCCGTAATTACCCCCAGGCTCAGGGCCGACATTTCCCAATTACCATAATGCCCCACTGCCCCTATCACGTTTCGCCCTTGCTCAAAGTAGCTATTGATCAACTCTACATTTAAAATTTTAATGCGCTTAATAATCTGCCCCTCCGAAAGGGTAATACCTTTGATGATCTCTACGATCAGATCAGTAAAATAGCGAAAAAAATCACGCTCGATTTTACCCCGCTCCTCGTCGCTCTTCTCCGGAAAGGCATTGCGCAGGTTTTGTTGCACCACCTTGCGCCTGTAGCCTGTAACAGAGTAAATTACAACAAACAATACATCAGCAATAAGATACAAAAACCAAAAAGGCAATAACGATACCAGGTATAAAAAACCGATACCGATGTATGAAAGCCCTTTGTTTATCATTTATTTCTGCGAAATTTGACCACAAACATAAAATATATGATTGATAAAGGCGCAGTACTTCCCTTGTTTTATCTACCACCGGTATCATACTTTACCCAATTTAATAAGTATAAGCCCGAGGTATGGATAGAGCGCGAGGAGCATTTCCCGAAGCAAACCTACCGTAACCGCGCCAATATCTATTCGCCAGACGGGGTTTTGAGTTTGGTTGTGCCTGTTATTAAAGGATCAAAAAATCATACCAAAATAAAGGACGTACGCATCAGTTACGATTTTAACTGGCAGCGCCTGCACTGGATGAGCCTGCAAGCCTGCTACCGCCGGTCGGCCTATTTTGAGTATTATGAGGATGATTTCGCGCCGTTTTACGAGCAAAAAACTGATTACCTGTTTGACTATAATCAGCAAATGCTGGAGCTGCTGTTAAAGCTGCTCAAAATAAAAGCCGAGTTAAAGTTTACCGAAACCTACGAGCATACTTACACAGCAGCTATTGACCTGCGCGAGAACATTCACCCTAAAAAAGCAGCCCCTACCGAAGCTAAGCCCTACTTTCAGGTATTTGAAGAACGAAACGGCTTTGTGCCCGATTTAAGCATTGTTGACCTGCTGTTTAACCAGGGGCCGCAGGCGCAGTTGTATATTTAAGTTTACGCTATTTATCAACACACTTGCATTTTGCTAATTTATTTAGCAATTTTGATATGTGAACCAGAATTCGATAGAGGCGAGGACAGATGCGCGTGTGCTGTTTGTTGATATGAACAGCTTTTTTGCACGTTGCGAGCAGCAGGTAAATTACTGGCTGCGTAACCGGCCTGTAGGCGTTTGTGTGTATACGGGAAAATATGGTTGTGTAATATCACTCTCAACCGAGGCAAAAGAACGCGGCATAAAGGCCGGTATGCGCCTTAACGATGTAATGGCGCAATGCCCTGATTTTATCCCTATTGAAAGCAACCCGGCCCGTTACCGCGAGTTTCATAAAAAAATCATTAATGTTATGCGTAACTACTGTAATGATGTAGTGCCCAAAAGCATTGATGAGGCTATTATTAACCTTACTCATTATGACCATACCACACCCTTTGATATTGCCCGGCAAATTCAGCAGGATATTTTAAGCAAAGTGGGCGACTGGCTTACCTGCTCCATCGGCATTGCCCCTAATGCCTTTTTGGCCAAACTGGCATCGATACAGGGTAAAAAGCGAGGCGGCCTGGTGATGATAACGCCTGACAATATAGATGATATATTACGCCCCCTTAAACTGGGCGACCTGCCCGGCATAGGCAATAACATGAGCTACCGGTTGGAGCGTAACGGCATAAAAACCCCCTTAGAAATGCGGTATGCCACCCCGCAAAAGCTAAAAGCCATTTTTAAAAGCATTGATGGCATTTACTGGCATTACCGCCTCAATTTTGTGGAAACCAATATTGTAGCACATGATTACCGGGGTATGCAGGCTATGCGGCAAATTTCTGCCGAGAAGCGTAAAAACCCGGAGTTTATTGATCAACTGTTTATGACACTGTGCCTCACCCTTGAAAAGCGGATGGTGCACCATAAATTCTATTGCAAATCCATCGGTTTTACAGCGCGTTATGAGGATGATACCCGTTGGGATGATGCCTTTACCATTACCACGCCCGTACAGGATGCCGTAAGCCTGATGCGGATGATCCGCCTGCGGATAGATAAATTCAGGGAAAAGACCGGCTGCGGCCCGGTGCTGAATACCCATATTACCCAGATGCGGGTTGCCGTTACCAATTTTGTTGATAACGGCGATATGCTGTACAGCCTGTTTGAGGATATGGATCAGCAGCAAACCGCGTTAAAAACCATGCACGCCATCAAAAATAAGTTTGGTGCCGATAAGCTGGTTCGTGCGGTAGAGATGACGGATGGCAAGGTGATCAAGGATGTGATCGGCTTCGGTTCAGTAAAAGATCTGACAGATCTGGATTATAAAACAATTTAAAGCGGCGGCTTAGCCCAAACAAGTTGGGCAAAAGGGTGTTAGATATTTCGATTAACTGTAAAGCCTTGAAATTTAAACTTCTTTTACTCTTTTTATTTACCCATATAATTGGGGCAAGCGCCAAAACTGTGCCCGATACCGTACGCACGGGTATTTACATTACCAGCATACACGACATTAACTTTAAGGATAAGGAATACAGCGTAAACCTGTGGCTATGGATGAAATACAAAAACAAAGATTTTGATTTTGAACATAACCTTGAAGTGCCGCAGGCTAAATCGGTCGAAAAATCATTCTCCACAGTAGATAACACCAACGGGCAGATCTACCTGATGATGAAACTGCAATGCGTTATGAAGGATAGCTGGGCCATTGACAACTTTCCGTTTGATGAGCAAAAGCTCCGCTTCTCGATAGAAAATTCTCAGTTTGATTCAGACGCGCTTGTTTTTATTGCCGATACGCTTGGCCAGCACTTTGACCCGCGGTTTACCTTGCGGGGCTGGAATATCGACAGTGTTAATATTACCACCGGCATCAAGAAATATGAAACTGGTTTTGGAGATGAGTCGCTGGCAAAACCACACACCGAATACAGCAACTTTAAAACCCGCCTGGTAATACACCGTAATGCTATGGGTTTGTTCTGGAAAATGTTTTTAGGCATGTATGTGGCCTTCCTGATCGCCTATATGTGTTTTTATATTCATGCCGATAGCATTGACTCGCGGTTTGGCTTGAGTGTCGGTGCTTTGTTCGCGGTGATAGGTAATAAGTACATCATTGATGCTTCGCTGCCCGATTCAACCACCTTTACCCTGGTAGATACCCTGCATGGTATAACCCTGTTCTTCATTCTTACCATCATCATTTGCACATCGTACACGCTGCGCCTTATTAAACAGGATAAATTAGAACGGTCGCGCCGGTTTGACCTCATCTGCGGACGGGTAATGTTAGCCTGCTATGTTATCCTTAACGTGTATTTTATAACAATGGCTTATCAGGGTTGATCACATTTTAAAAGGTAGGACATCGTCCATCCATTAAAATAAGCTAAATATCTATTTGCCAAAAAAGTCAAAAAAAATTATCTTCGGGGCAATAAATCTTATCAGTAATGGAAAATTCCCCTATTCTCTCTCAACAGGCAAACACCTCATGCGCTGCCTGTACATCTGCTATTGTACTTGATGATAATTTTTGCAACGGTTGTGGTTACCCTGTAAAAGGTACCGAAGAAGAGAAAGATAGCTTCATGGCCAACCGCATATCAAAACAGATAGACCTCCACGCACATGCTGAAAGCATGAAGAAAGCGGGCTATTCGCTGTACTGGATTGCCGGGTCATTCCTGCTGTTTGGACTCATCATGTTCGCCGTTAATCAGGAAGCTGAAGATGCCATGTTTACACTAATATTAAACATTGTGCTGTCAGCAGTATTCGCTTTACTGGGTGTATGGAGCCGTAACAAACCATTAACGGCATTTATAGTAGCATTAACCCTGTATGGCCTCATAACCATACTTAACGCCATTGTTGAACCGACATCATTACTGAGGGGTATTATTATAAAGATTGTTGTGGTTACCTGGCTTATAAAAGGCATGAAAGCAGCCATGGATGCAGAAAAGCTCAACAGAGAGCTGAACTAAAAGATGGACCATAACCATACCTCCGAAACAACCCCGGAAGTTGAACAACAGCTTTGCAATAACTGCATGGCTGTTGTTTTTAGCGGCGGCCGTTATTGCGGCAACTGCGGCCACTATCAGGTTTGGGATGCTATGCCCGAAACCTCATACCGTGTATCACAACTAAAAAAGGTTGGTTTATTTTTCAGCCTCCATCTGTTAGTGTGCTGCCTTGCACATTATGTTGAGTATTTTGACACCCTTGAATGGATGGCTGTTTTTGACATCGTTCTGGCCACAATAAATGTAACTTTTGTAGCTTTAAACTGGCCTTATGTAAAACCATATTTAAAATGGCCCGGCTTTTCTATTCAAAAACTATCATTATATGTGGGTATAGCTATGTTATTATCACTGTTTACCCAGTATACCATAAACTGGATAAACGCAACCGTTTTTGATAAATATGAGTATTACTATTTTGCATTCGCGCATTTAAAGTATAGTAAGATTGCGATGGTGCTTTCCCTGGCCGTGGTACCCGCCTTGTCTGAAGAGCTTGGGTTTAGGGCATATCTAATAAATGGTTTATTAAAAATAGTTGATGCCAGGCAGGCTATTATCATCTCGTCATTTTTGTTTTCTATTGTTCACCTTAGTTTTCTATCATTATACTGGCTGCTGCCATTTAGTATGTTCATTACATACATATTTCTGAAAGAAAAAACGATGTGGTACGGCGTACTTTTTCATTTCGCTTTTAATCTCACGGCTTGCTTGTTTGAAATAGACGAGCTATCGTTATGATAATTTTCCACTTAACATGATTAATGCCTGATGCTTAAACCGTTAAGCATTTTAATTTAAGCTCCTCTTAGTTAAACGAGATTAGAATAGCATTAAAATTCATATTAACATTTACCAAAACCAAAATTTTGTGCTACTATTGTGCCAGCAGGCTCCTGCCTGCTATGTGATAAGGTTTAGGTTTGAAGGCCCCAGCAGCGAGTGCTTGGGGCTTTCTATTTTTATAAAGATTTTTTTTGAGATTTCATGGTACTTGGTATCAGCTCCCTTCCAACCGGTTTATTATGTTTTTCTAATAATTTTCTAATAATAGGTGTTTAATTACATTTTAATACTATGATTAAGCTTAAACGATGTAATTATTTACTTAAAAATAACTTTTCAGAAAACATCCCCTGCCCTTAATCGTTATATTTGCCGCAATGAAACAGGTGGTGTATATTTTACGAACCCCGTCCATCAAATGGATTTTAGGAATACTGCTGATAACGGTATTCACTATAAAATCCTGCGATCTGTTTATCGGGTATTATTCCGCCTTAAAATCATACGCCGTTGAAAAGGTTGAAGACGAAAGCAGCTCTAACCCCGGTGAAAGTAACTTTGAAAAAAACAGTAAAAAAATCTACTCCTGTTTTGAAAATGGCATCAACTTTAATGCCTTTACCTGGGTAACCCGTTTGCCCGGCAGCTTTTGTGTGTACAGCTTTTCCATATTTAAAGAGCCCCTTCGGGATGTACTTACACCGCCTCCAAATTTCCTTCAATATTCTGTTTAAATACATTCTGAAGTCCTTATTTCAGCAATTGTATTAAACAAGTGTGGCTTATGGTATAATGTAAATTAATAGATTACTATATATAGTTATAAACCACTGAAACATACGCTTATGAATAGCGTTATGTAGCCAACCCTGAAATTAATTTATTTAAGATTAACCTTTTTTTATGAAAAAAAAGAAGCATGCTGATGCTCCTACCCCATGGCAACGACTGGTGCGCCTGCTGCATTACGAACGCACCACCATTAACTACATTTTTATTTTCGCGTTACTTATAGGCCTGATCGGGCTCACGCTGCCCTTAGGTACTACAGCCGTTTTCAACCTGCTATCCAACGGTGCCATGTATAGCTCCACCTACCTGCTAATAGCCGTTGTGCTTATAGGCGTGTTAATTGGCGGCGCGTTATTGATCGGGCAGCTTAAACTGGTTGAATACCTGGAGCAAAAAATATTCGCCAAAGCATCCATGGAATTTGCTTACCGTTTACCGCGAATAAAAAAGGAAGAACTGGAAGGCGAACATCCTCCTGAATTAGTTAACCGTTTTTTCGAGGTACTAACCATACAAAAAGGACTCACCAAATTACTGGTTGATATTGTGGCTGCCTCGGTACAAATATTTTTCAGCGCCATATTGCTTTCCTTTTATCATCCGGTTTTTATGGTGTTTGGCTTTTTAGCGATAGTAGCTATTGGCGTGGTAATTTTATTATACTACAGGCAAGGCGTACAAACCAGCCTTGAAGAGTCGAGCCATAAATATGAATTGGTGGCACATTTAGAAGATGTTGCCGGCGATCTGGACCAATACCGTGGCAAACCCGATAAAATGGATGGCATAATTAGAACAACCGACGAGATAACATCCAGGTACCTGATGGCGCGGAATGACCATTTCAGCGTTCTTAAAAAATTCTTTATGAGTTCGGTTGCCCTGCGTACGGTGTTAATGGGCGGTTTGCTGTTGTTAGGCTCATTCTTCGTGGTTGAAAGGCAAATGACCTTTGGACAGTTTGTTGCCGCCGAGGTAATTATTGTACAAATAAGCTACGCGGTTGAAAAGCTTATGATTAACCTGAACACCGTATTTGATATGGTAACCGGCAGTGAAAAACTTGCCGTAGTAACTGATATGGAACTGGAGGAGGAAGAACACCATGGCTAATAGATCACACACCAATACGCACCATAAATTGATTGACGGTTTCCAGGTGCAATCAGCCGAAGAGCTGATTAACGTCAAAGGGTCGCGCTTATTAGGCCGAATCATGACGGTTTGCCTCGTATTATTAATTATAATACTTATGCTGCCCTGGCGGCAAACCATCCCCGGCAGGGGTACGGTAACCGCGTTAAGGCCGCAGGACAGGCCTCAAACGGTACAAAACCAAATTGGCGGGCGCATTGAGCATTGGGCCGTGCGCGAGGGACAGGAAGTAAAAAAAGGCGATACCATACTGGTGATCTCGGAAACAAGCCAATCCTATTTTGACCCTGAACTGCCTGAGCGCCTTGATGAGCAACTGGATGCTAAAAAAGGCAGCGAGGAAGCCGCGGTACAAAAAATGGCGGCTACCAAAGCCCAGATACTTGCGCTGAGCAATGGCTTGCGCTATCAGCTATCCGCCGCTGAAAACAAGGTACAGCAGGCTGAAAATTATGTTAAGATAGACAGCGCGGATCTGGTTGCCGTTAAAAACTATTACGAAACCTCTAAAGCACGCCTTGCCCGTTATGAACGGGGTTATAAGGATGGCTTGTTCTCGTTAACCGATATTGAAACCCGCAGGCTTAAATTGCAGGAGGATAATGCCAAGGTGATTGGCCAGCAAAACAAATTGAGCAACTCGGTGCAGGCGTTGCTGAATGCCCGTATTGATCTGGATAACATCAGGGCAAAATACCAGGAGTCGCTGGCTAAGGCACAGTCGGATATGAGTTCGGCCCTGTCAAGCCGTGCAAGCGTACGCGGCGAGATCGCTAAACTGCGTAATGATATTTCAAACATCAACATCAGGCGTGGCTTGTACATCGTACGTGCGCCGCAGGATGGCTTTGTGGTTAAAACCTTAAAAGCCGGTATTGGCGAAAACATCAAGGAGGGCGAATCCATAGCTACCCTACAACCTAAAAACCCACAGGTAGCCGCCGAACTTTATGTTGACGCGATGGATGTACCGCTGATATTGGATACCAGTGATGTGCGCCTGCAATTTGAAGGCTGGCCTTCCGTACAGTTTTCGGGCTGGCCTTCCGTAGCGGTGGGTACCTTTGCCGGTAAGGTTTGGGCCATTGACCGTGTTAGCAGCAATGGCGGCAAGTACCGTTTGCTGGTTAAACAGGCTGACCCTGTTCCGCAAAAGGATGAACCGTGGCCAATGCAGTTACGCCAGGGATCGGGTGTTTACGGCCGTATCATTCTACGGTCGGTACCGCTGTGGTATGAAATATGGCGACAGCTTAACGGCTTCCCGCCGAGTTTAGAAAAGGAACCTTCAGGCACATCTGAAAGTAAAAAGTAATAGCCGCTATTAGTCCAGTTAATATAACATAAGCAATGAAATTAAAACGTTATTTAGCTGCCGGCCTGTTGATACTGCTGTTTAAGGCGGGCGCTTTCGCGCAAGCCCGTACAGCGGCTGATACAGGCAAAGTATTTGCCCTTGAGGATCTGGAAGAAATAGTTTTCAAAAACCACCCCATAGTAAAACAGGCGGCCTTGTTAAGTGAAGCGGCAAAAGCGAATGTGCTGCAATCATTAGGATATTTTGACCCCGCGCTTAAAGCATCCTTCGGGCGAAAGTTATTTGGCAATACCGAATATTATAACAACTGGAACAGCGAACTTAAAGTGCCCCTGTACGTTGCCGGTGCCGATTTAAAAATAGGATATGACCGCAGTGTAGGCACCTATACCAACCCCGAAACGCGCACTCCCCTGCCCGGGCTTGCCGCCGTTGGTATCAGTATACCTTTGGGGCAGGGTTTGCTGATAGATGCCCGGCGCAGCACCCTTCAGCAGGCTAAAGCCATGGTAAACTATGCCGAGGCCGAAAAAGTGAAGCAGATAAACAGTGTTTGGTACGCGGCTGCAAAAGATTATTGGAACTGGTATTACACCTACCGCGAGTACTTATTGCTGAAGGAAGGTGTTGAGCTGGCACAGCGCCGCTTTAAGGCCGTAAGCAGGCAAACCCTAATTGGTGATAAACCGCCGATAGATTCGGTTGAGGCGAGTATTACCGTGCAAGACAGGCAGATCCAATTGGCCAAAAGTACCATTGAGCTGCAAAATGCCGTTTTGGTGCTCTCCAACCATTTGTGGAATGCCGAGGGAACACCGCTTGAACTGCCTCAAAACGCCGTGCCACAAGCCGTAAACGAAAAGATAAATCAGCCGAATGGCCTGATGCTTGAAAACCTTTTGGGCCAGGCAGAACAGCAACACCCTGAATTATTAAAATTGCGTGCCAAAAGCGGGCAGCTTGATATTGAAAGGCGTTACAGGCAGGAGATGCTCAAACCAAAAATAAACATCAGCGGTGCATTAATATCAACAAGGCGGGATTTTAACTCTTACGTGCCCGACTATTATGATTTTAACTGGAGCAATTATAAGGTAGGGCTTGAGTTTTCTTTCCCCTTGTTTTTAAGGGCCGAGCGGGGTAAATTAAGAGAGGTAAAAATAAAACAGCAGGAGTTGAATTACGACCTTCAGCAATATGGCCGGGAGATCAGCAACAACATCAGGGCTTCGTATAATGATTTGACGGCCTACCGTACACAGTTGATGGTACAGATACAAAGCATTAATAATCAGCAGGTATTATTGACCGGCGAATTGCAAAAGTTTGAGCTGGGCGAAAGCACCCTGTTCCTGATCAACAGCCGCGAAAGCAAGCTTATCGATATGAAAATTAAGCGGGAAAGCATGATATCAGGCTACCAGAAAACCCTTGCCGAATTATATTACAAAGCAGGTATCCGCCAAAACCAGGCAGGGCTAAATAATTAAGGTACCATGAAATAACACTTATAGCGCAAAATCAGATTTTATACAATTAATTATTGTTTTACAATAATTAATTGTATAATTGCAGTAATTAATTTGATTTTGCATGAAATACGTCCGTATCATTTCTAAAGTACTGCTGGCCATAAGCTGGATATTAGCCGGAGGATACCTGCTATCCTTTCTGCTATCGGCAATAGCCCTGTACACCGGCTGGTCATTAAACCTCATCGGAGGCAATACACGTTTCGAGATCTGCTATCCCTTTACTAATATACCGTACCTGTTGGGTGAATATAACAGCGGTTACATATTAATGTTCCTGTTATTGCTTGGCCTGTATGCTTTATTCTTTTTTTTAGTTGGCAATGTTTTTAGTGTATTTGCCCAAACTAAACTATTCACGGCATACGGCATCCGCCATCTTAAAATATTTTACCGGAGCAATCTCATACTCCCGCTATGCTCTGTCCTGCTGTTATCTTTGTATTATAACATCGATTCACCGGCAGAGATCCTGGTAATTTTACACATGCTGCTTGGGGTGTTTACTTATTTTATGGCTGCCATTTTTAAGGAAGGTTACCATTTGCAAAGCGAAAACGATTTGATTCTGTAATATGGGCATTATAGTAAATGTAGATGTAATGCTGGCGAGGCGAAAAATGCAAAGCAAGGAGCTGGCAGAAATATTAGACATGACCCCCGCTAACTTTTCTATCTTAAAAACAGGTAAAGCCAAAGGCATCAGATTTGATACCCTCGAAGCCATATGCAAAGCACTTGATTGCCAGCCTGGTGACATACTTGAGTACGTAGCCAAAAAATAATATTGATCTGAAAGATTCCTTTTTTTAAACCCCTGGCAACACGGGATGGCCACCCTATTGCCTAATTTTTTTACGATGAATACCTTAACTATCAAAAACTTAAATAAAACCTATAAAAACGGTGTAAAAGCACTGGATAACCTATCGCTCGAAATCAGCAACGGAATGTTTGGCTTGCTGGGCCCTAATGGCGCCGGTAAATCATCCCTGATGAAAACCCTGGCCGGGCTGCAGCAGCCGGATGATGGTGAAATAATTTTCAACCATACGGATACTGTTAAAAACCCTTTAGCTATAAAAAAACAACTTGGCTTTTTACCGCAGGATTTTGGCGTTTACCCTAAAATATCAGCTTATGACCTGCTAACGCACATAGCCATACTTAAAGGCTTAACCCATGCCCCCACCCGTAAAGAACAGGTATTGGCGCTATTGGCACAAACCAACCTTTATCATCATCGAAATAAGGAAGTTCACACCTTTTCGGGAGGTATGCGGCAGCGCTTTGGGGTAGCGCAGGCTTTACTGGGCAATCCACAGCTAATTATTGTGGATGAACCAACGGCGGGGCTCGACCCGGAGGAGCGCAACCGCTTTAACAACCTGCTTAGCGAGATTGGTGAAGATAAGATCGTCATCCTGTCAACCCACCTGGTAGAAGATGTACGGAACCTGTGTACCCAAATGGCCGTGATGAATAAAGGAAAAATTATCGCGGCTGGAAAACCATCGGATTTTATAAATACCCTGACCGGCAAGCTATGGCAAAAAACCATTTACAAAGCGCACAAGCCCGTTTACGAGCAGCAGTATCATCTTGTTTCCGCTCAACTTACTATGGGTAAACTCCATATTCATGTTTACGCGGAGAGTGATCCCGGTAACGGGTTTGAACCGGTTAACCCGGCTTTAGAGGATGTGTACTTTCATTTGCTTACCTCCATAAATTAACAGCATGAACTCCTTATTAAAATTTGAGTTGGGCACTTATTTTAAGAAGCCCGGCATTTATATTGTCCTGATTTTACTGTTAGCGGCAGGTTTTTTTATCGGTCTTAAATTATCATTCAGCCCTAGTAGCCAGATATACCGTAATGCGCCTTATAGTATTGCCAATATGGTTGGCTTACTTAGCCTTACCACTATATTCATCACCACCCTATTCTCGGCACAAATACTGTTTAAAGAACATGATGCCGGTTTTGGTTTGATTTTATACAGCACACCAATAACAAAAAGGCAGTATTTGTTAAGCCGCTTTGGTGCCTTGTTAATAATATCATCTGCTTGCTTTGGTATACTTGTAACAGGCTTTTTGATAGGCCATTTGGCTGATAGCGACCGTGCCGACTATGGCGAATTTAACCTTTGGTTTTACCTACAGCCTGTAATTGTTTTGGCATTGCCCAACATACTGCTATGTTCGGCACTGGTAAGCACGGTTGCCTGGTTGGGGCGCAACAAATTAATGGTTTATTTAACCGGGTTGTTTCTTTATATCACCTACCTGGTTATATTAACTTATTCCGGCTCGCCCATGATGGCTGGTGCCTTACCGCAATCCGCAGAAGCGCTTAACCGGTCGGCACAGGTTGATCCCTTTGGACTTTCGGCCTTTTTTCAGCAAACCAATGCCTGGCAGGTCAGCCAAAAAAACACCATGCTGATACAGTTAACCGGCAATATGCTGTTTAACCGCCTAATTTACTTTTTGTGCTCCCTGCTCATTTTATTCATCGCTTATTTTAAGTTTAATTTCCGCATCAGCGGGAGCAGTAAAAGCAAAAAGGAGACAGAGAAAACTGTTGATGATACTCATCCTGCAACCTACAAGCCGCTGCCGGTTATAATACATGGCCGAGCGTACACCTATGCTGTACTTAAAAACCTGGTTACTCAACATATTAAAATACTGATCAAGAGCATACCGTTTTTATTGATAGCCCTTGGGCTGGTATTTTATTTAAGTATGGAATTTTATGGCAGTATTGACCAGGGCATACGCCTGCCCGAACAATATGCCAGTACGGGCTTAATAGCCAACCGCATAATTTATAACCTGCCCGGCCTGCTGCTATTGGTTATGCTGTTTTACGCGCACGAACTTTTTTGGCGAAGCCATACTTACCGTTTTAATTTGATTGAGAACAGTACCCCCGTTTCCGGCAATATACTTTTATCATCTCAATGGATCGCGCTTTCGGTGATGATGTTGTTGTTAACCACCATTGTTATGATAACCGGCATCATCTTTCAGCTCATTTATCAATACCCTCAAATTAACTGGCCGGTTTATGCAACGCTATTTTGGCTTATTAATGCACCGCTAATGATAGGTGCCGCATTAACATTACTGCTGCAATACCTGGTTAACCGTAAATGGCCCGCCTTGCTGGTCATCTGCATCGTGATGTTATTGTTAGCTACCTCAATAGGCAAATCAATAGGTATAACATCTCCATTGTTACGTTTTGCAGCAGCGTACTCAGCCAGGTACAGCGAGATGAATGGTTGGGACGATTATTTGAGAACCTTCAACTGGAGAATGGTTTTTGGCAGCAGTTTAGTGCTGTTTTTATGGATACTTGTTACCTCCGGGGGATATAGGCTATCAAAAGTAAAATTTGCACGATTGGCTTTTCCGTTGGTGATAAGTTTACTATCAGGCTGGTATATATATACTCAACTGCCATCAGTAAATGCGTCCGCAGAATTGGATAACCGGCAAGCGTATGAGCGGTTGTACCGTACATTTAATGGCGCTAACCAACCGGTTATAACCAGTGTAAAAACCAACATAGCTATATACCCACAGCACAACGCCTACCAGGTATCAGGCAAGTACAAATTAATAAATAAAGGCACCACGCCCATAAGCAAACTGCTGATTAATATGGATTCGGATCTGCAGTTCAGATCAGTAATTTATGCTTCGCCTAACAGCAAACAGGTTATCACTCCAAAAACAGGTTTTGTTATCCTTAATAAACCTTTAATACCCGGTGATAGCGCCATGCTTTCCTTTTTATTCTCTTACAAGTGGAATGGTTTTACGGGGCATCAATCCTTTAACGCTATCGTGAACAACGGCTCGTTTGTACGTATCAGTAATTATTTTCCGAGCTTTGGTTATCAGGCAGATATGGAAATAACATCCGGGGCTGAAAGGCGTAAAAGGCACTTAGGCCTTCCCTCACCGTTACGCCGGCTGGAGGCACCACGAACCAATAACGAGTTTATTAATCTGGACATGACCATCTCCGCACCCGAAGAACAAACCGTTATCGGTATAGGTAACTTAGCGCGGCAATGGCATACCAATAAGCGCAGCTATTACAGGTATCTGTCCGGCAAGCCGATTCCCTTCCGTTTCGGCTTCTCATCCGCTGTATACCGGGTACAAAAAGTAACGCACAAAGGGGTAAGTATAGCGGTTTACTATGATGCCCGGCACTTTGAGAATGTAAAGCACCTGATCAGAAACGCGGCGCGTACTTTAGACTACTGTCAGGCTAACTTTGGCCCTTATCCATACAAAATCATTCGTTTTGCCGAAGTATCTTCTTTTACTGATGGATTTGCAGGTACGGCCTACCCGGCTACCATATTTATGACGGAGCACGTGCTTTTTCATGATAATCTGAACACCGGCCAGGGACAGGATGTAATTAACGAATTGGCCGCCCACGAATTATCGCACCAATGGTGGGGTACTGCACAGTTAGCGCCTGATGAGCGTGAAGGATCAAAGGTTTTGACGGAAACTTTAGCCATGTATACGGAACTGATCATGGCCCGGCGGTACCTGGGTGCCGATGCGGTTAAGGAGAAACTGGCCATTCACCAACGTATTTACCTTGATGAGCGGGGCTTTAGTAAGGAAGTTGCCTTATACAAAGCCAAACCCGAGGACACGCACCTTTATTATGACAAAGGTATATTGGTTATGTATAAGCTAACCCGGTTGATCGGCGAAACCAATGTTAACAAAGCCCTGCACAACTTACTTCAAAAGCACACCTATCCGGGCTCCGCTACTGTTGTAACTGATCTGTTAACTGAGCTTTACCGGGTGAGTGATGCTTCCAAACACGATAAAATCAAGCAACTGTTTGTTGATCTATAATGATGACTGCGCCTTTATTTACTTTACCGCCTTAGTAGTTACCTGCACAGCAGCATTGATATTTCTTTTTACCGATCATAATAATTGTTGCTGATTAGCGGCCATTATCAGTTCGGCCACGTTTTTTACACCAAATTTCTGGATCAGGTTTTTGCGATGGGTATCAATAGTAAGCGGGCTTAAAAATAGCTCCTGCCCAATTACCTGGCTGGTTTTACCGGCAGCTATAAGCGCCAGTATTTCTTTTTCACGCCGGGTGAGGCGTGGAGCGCCCAGCAATTCATTTTTTGATGGCCTGCTGATTATTTCCATCACCTCCTTGCTATAGCATATATTACCGGCAACCGCTTCGGCAATACAATGCCGCAACTCGTCAATAGAGCTGTTTTTTAGCAAGTAACCGCTTGCGCCGTTTTGTATGGCCTGCATAATTATGCTACGCTCGGTATGGTTACTTAAAATAAGTATGATGGTTGATACAGACGCGGCCTTAATTTGCTGGCACAATTCGATCCCGCTGATGTCAGGCAGGGTAATATCCAACAAAATTAAATCTAAAGGCCGGGTGCTGATGTAATTCAAAACATCCGCCCCGCTGCAAAAACCACCGGCAATGGATATATTATCCTCATGCTGCAACAATGTTTTCAATCCTTCAATTACGATGGGATGATCATCAACTATGGCGGTAAGTAATTCAGGCATCTGCGTTTGTATTTAGCTCAATATTAATGGTGGTACCCTCGTTTATTACGGATTGTATTTCAAATTTACCTTTCAGAAACGTGATCCGGTTTTTCAGGTTATCAAGGCCCATACCCTTCCGGTTTTCCAGCACGGCGGTATCAAACCCGCAGCCGTCATCCTCCAGGGTAATAAAAAACACCGAATTGTTCTGACTGCATTGCAGCATAATACTCTGCGCTTTTGAATGCTTGATGGCATTAGAGATCAGTTCCTGCGCTATGCGGTATATATTTAGCTGTACACTCAAGGGGATATTTTTCTGAATGTTGAATGCCTGAAAATCTATATGCAAGCCATCGCGCATATAAAATTCACATAAGTCCTTCAATGCTATTTCCAACCCAAATTTCAACAGGGTTTCGGGCAGTAAATTACGGGCGATGCGCCTCAGTTCACTAACAGATGAATCTAACTGACCGATAATACGGTGCAGGTCTTTATCCTGCGATAGACCATGATTTGTACTCGACCAGCCTGACAAGCCTATCTTCACCCCCGCCAGCATACCGCCAAGGCCATCATGCAGATCGCGCGCAACACGTTCACGCTCATGCTCCTCGCCGTCCAGCATAGCCTTGGTTACTTTTAGCTGCTGCTTTTGCTCCATATCACGCAGTTGCTGCTGGTAGTTGATCTCTTTTTGTGCCGAGAGCTTCCGGCTGTTTCGTGCGTTAACGATAACCAAACCAAGCGTTACTAACAGGGTTAAACAACCCAAACCAAGCAACCACTTATACAAATGCTCATTTTTAACCTCTAAAGCGGCTTGTTTATTTTGAGCTTGCAGCGCGGCAATTTTTTGTTGATTTTGTACCGTTCGGTATTTGGTTTCCAATTCGCTTATCTTCAGCTCGGTTTGATCCTTGCTGATGCTGTCCTTTAATGTTTGGTACTTGCTTAGCCAATTATATGCTTCTTTATAATCATTAAGGTTTTGGCTGGTTTTAGCTAATTCCGAATAAATGGTGGCTTTATCATTAACCGCCGCCGTTAATGTGCCGTCCTTAACAATGTCCAGTAAAATCTGCCGTGCTTTAGCATAAGCCTTTTGCTGGCCGTAAACTTCATACTTCCTGAAAAAAAACTGCTGGTACAATTGCTTTTGATTATACTTTTTGGCTAATACCATTCCTTTATCAGCGCTTACCAGTGCACGGTCGAGTTTTTTGGCAGTAGAGTTATACAGCGCTTCGTTATAATAATATAACGGATAATTAACCGACTCGGGATAGGGCATTAACAACGCTTTAGCCTTTTGCAATAGCGGTTCCGCCTTAGCCGGTTTACCATCATAACAATGTATGCTTACGCCGTTCAGGTAAGCGAATAAAAGATTAGGCGAATTAGGGCTTTCGTTTTTCAACAGTTCAATAGCCTTTTCGTTATATACTCCCGCCTTTGCGAACTGATAATTATTCATCAGTATAGTAGAGAGCTGCGTATAAAAATGCGCCAGCATAATTTTTTCACCGGCCTTTTCCGCGTTGGGCAGTACTTTTTCAAGGATGATATGGGTAACAAATTCATAGCCTTTCTTATCCTTGTTCATTAAGGCATAATTGAACCAAGCTGCTGCCCGCCTGCCATAAGTCTTGGGCGTATTAAAAGCAGCGAAGGCTTCTTCGGCCTTTTTAAATGCGGCTGCGGCTTTAACCGTATTCAAATTAAAATAATATTGCCCTTCATAAAAATACGACAAGGCCTTGTAATAAGGATATTTTTCGGCGAGTTGCTTGCCACGCAGCAGGTAGGTTTTGCTTTTAACCGTATCCCTGAACTTCCAGTATTCTACCAGCAAAAAATTCGCATTCGCCTTGGTACTATCGGGCGTTTTAGCATGCAGAACCTTGTCCAGGCTATCCAGGTATCGCTTTTCGTTTAGCGGGATCTGCTGCTGCGCAAAAGTGCGCATAACCATGGTAAGGCATATAATAATCAGATATAGCTTTTTCATTTTACGTGTAGCGGCATGCCCGGTATCTGGCAAAACAGCTATTTCAAATATCCGCCTAAAAAGTTAAAACCGCTATACTTCTCAGCCGTGCCGCTTAAAATACCTAAAAATCAGTAGAAAAAATCACACTATTCAAGGGATTTTATTTCAATGAGCCTTGCAATAGTTTTGCGGTCTATCTATTATTTATATACAAACTATGAAAAAATCTATTTCAAAAAAACTGGTCGCGGCTATCGCTTTTGTCGTTCTGATTGCCGGTTTAACCTCATGCGGTAAAAAAGACAGTGATGACAACACCCCGGCATCCGGAGGGCGCAACGCGAAATTTACGGTTACAGTAACCGGCGCACCCGAATCGGCCTATGTATCATTCGTAATGGTTGGGCTTACCAATAATACTTCAGAAGCTACCGTTTGGAAAGTGAACGGCAAGGTACAAAACAATGAAAGTTCAGTAAGCCTGGGTGAAAACAACTTTAGCGGCAGCACCAAAACTTATGTAATTGAATCTATTAAACCATTGGATGCCATTAGCGTGGGCATACAATGCCTGAGCCCTGCAAACGAGGCCTATAAAATTAGCTACAAGGCTGAAATTAACGGCGAAGTGAAAGAGGATGTTAAGGACTTTACGGTTACAAAAAACACCGATTTTACCCACGATTACACTTACTAAAAGCACGGATACAATAAAAATCATTCGCAGGTTCATTAATTTATTAAAATCAATTTACTATGAAAAAGATCATGATTATTTGTGCAGGCCTGATGTTGTTCGGGTCGACAATTACCAAGGCGCAAGCCATTTTAGATAAGATTGACAAGGCATCAGACAAAGCCGACCGCGCCGGGCGCACGGCAGACCGCTCAAAAAATACCGGTGATAAAATACTCGGCCTGTTTGGTAAAAAGAAAGACGGTGCAGCAGAAACCAAAACTACCGTAAAACTTAGCGGTGTTGATTTTGCGACCCTGAAAGCTTTAAACGAAAAGCTGCAGGCGGCTAAAGGTATTGAAAGCACTAAGATGAAGTACAGCGCGTCGGGATCATCCATCACGCTGCAACATTCGGGCTCTACGTCTGACATCCTCAAGTCGCTGCAAAAAGCCGCTCCGGATGTATTTGCCGAAAAGAATATTGACGGCATGGATGACGGTGAGATCTCAGTAAAACTGAAATAACCTAACCCTTATATAAACCTTGTTGGTAAAGCGGCCTAAAACAGGCCACACCAACAAGGTTTTTTTTAAATATATACGATGAAAAAGATAACATTAAAGGCGCGATTCATCTGCCTGGCATTGCTCACGCTGGCCATTACAGGCTTATCGGCATGCAGTAAAAATGGCGGTGAGGCTGATCCGGATGATTCCGAAAAATATTTTAACTGCAAGATAAATGGCAAATACCGCGAATTTAATTACATGGTAAATGCCAACGATAAGCCCGCTACCGATACCGTGCATTTTGTAGTGATTGGCGGCTGGGAAAAACAGGACATGATTACCGGCTTTGGCATTAACATGCAACTTGCCGAAGGAGCAAAAGAAGCTACCTATTATGCAGATGGCAACAGTGATTTGTTACTCGCCGGTAAATACTACATCCAAAATATGAAGGACGGAAAGATTGTTGGTACCACTATTTACAATGGCGGCGATTTGGACGGAAGCAACTTTACCTTTAAAATAACCAGCTTAACCAAATGGGGCGTTAAAGGCACTTTTTCGGGCAAGCTCCGGTTGCTTGGCGGTGATGAAGTAGTTACTGTTACAGAGGGTAAATTTTCAGCACCATACAATTGATAGTTTTTAAAAACAAACTTTGGAACCATGAAAAAATATTTTTTAATTACCGGGCTGCTTATGTTTTTAAGCAGCCTTTTTGCTTTTAACGCAGCCGCGCAGAACACTGATTTTAAGGAGGATTTTTCAGCTTATAAACCCGGCGCATCTCCACGCAGTATTAAAACAAACGGTGCGGCCATAATAGCAACCCCTGCCGGGCAGCAGGGCAACTGGTTACTGTTACAGGATAAGGCCACTTACAAATTCACCAAACCTACTACCCTGCCTAAAAACTTTACATTGGAATTTGATCTATTGGCGCAGGCAGAGCAAATTAAGGACATTGCACCAGTATCATTCGGCTTTGTAAAGGATAACGCAGCCCGGCAACACATCAGCAACGGCGGTGCCTTTGTACAGTTACATTATTATGATGGTAACGCCGTTAACATTGGCAACTATGATCTGAGTAAAGAAGTAAATACCACGTTTGACCTTTCGCCAACAGCTAACCGCCCGATGCATGTTAAGCTGGTGGTAAGCGGTAACCAAATGGCAGTATACCTGGATGATAATAAGCTGGCAGATACTACATTGTTTCAACAACGGGATGCACGTTACTTTTATATAAGCGGCCCCTGGCAGTATGAGCACGGTGCTAAATTATTTGTGAGTAACTTTAACCTTTCGGCACGCTCATCAAACTAACAATTATGAATAAAAAGGCGGTACTGTTTTTTGCATCTTTTGTGATTACCGTAATGGGTTGTAAAAACAATAGCAATTCAAACACAACTTTAAAACATTCCGCCATTGCTGGTACCGCCACAATTAAACAAAAATGGCATTGGGGCCAGGAGCAAAAGCAAGACGAAAGCGCAGGTTATACACAGGTTGTCAGGGCAGGCAATACGCTCTATATATCAGGTATACCAACAAGTAACCTAAGCCCTGAAGGAATAATCGCGGTTTATAAGGATTTAGAAAAATGCTTGAATGCTTTTGGTGCATCGCCAAAAGATGTAGTGAAAGAAACCCTTTACACTACCGACATTGAGGAGATGAAAAAATACAACGGTTCAAGAAAAAAGTTTTATAAAGGCGACTATCCCGCGGCTACCTGGGTGCAGGTTAGCCGCTTATATGAGCCTGATGCCAAATTGGAAATAGAGTTGATCGCTCAATTGAATGATGTAAATAGGAAATAAAATCCTAAAAAGCTATCATCATTTACAAATAACACTTGTTCTACCTTTGGCAAAACGTTAATATATCTGAACCGGTTCTAGTGACCATAATTATCAATATTCATTAAATAAACATCATACCTTAATATTTGTATTACACCGCTTATGTTTAGCTTTTTGCTTATCGCCCCATAATACTTTTTACCTGTTATTCGTTGTTTGCTATAACAATTTAAGTAAGCAAAACATTGTAATGTATTCGCTGTTTAACAATCTCGTTACAAACAATACATTCCGATATCGTTAAAATATATGTTATTAGCCAAGCAAATATCCATTACCTTTTTTTTGAAACTGATCAAGTGGGATGTGATCGCCATATTTTCATACGCTTGCTTGGTTGGCGCGCTGGATTACGTTACCTTTTTTAAAGACCTGACCATACCGTTAAGTGTTTCCGCCATGATCGGTACACTGCTATCCCTGCTGCTTGCTTTCCGTACCGCCCAATCGTACGAACGTTGGTGGGAAGCACGAATAGTTTGGGGTGCCATAGTTAATGATAGCCGTACCCTCATCAGGCAGTTAATTCACTTTATACCGAACGATGCCAAAAAGGCCCAACATGTTAAGGATTTCGCTATAAGGCAGTCTATATGGTGTTATAGCCTGGCAGAAAGCCTGAGAAAGTGTACGCCATCACAAAAAGTTGAGCAGTACGTACAGCAAACAGGCACGGATAGTATTAACCGCCCCAACCTGTTACTATCCAAACACGCCGAACACCTGGCAGCAATAAGCGAAGCTTATAACATTAACGATAACAAACAGGTTCAAATAGATAATACTATTCAGCGGCTTACCGATTCGATGGGTAGATGTGAACGCATCAAGAATACAGTATTTCCGCGCGCTTACAGTGTATTGATACATTTTCTGATCTACGTACTGACCACCATTTTCCCTTTTGGTTTGGACGACGATCATTGGGCTATTGAGATCTGCCTGGCTACCATGGTACCTGTACTGTTTATAACTATTGAAAGAACCGCCATACTGATGCAGGATCCTTTTGAGAATAAGCCAACAGATACGCCAATGACCAGCCTCTCAAACACCATTGAACGTAATTTGATGGAAATGGCCAATATGCCTGTACCTGAACCGCTACCTCAGCCGGAAAGTTTTTATGTGATGTAACTTTTAAAAATCAATTGCCTGAGGGTTATAAGATCAAAGAAGGATCATACATTCCACAGAAATAATAATTTACTATTGTATATATGATGATGGTTCACTCCCGGCTAAAGGCAACTGGAAACAAAAAGTAGCTCCTTTGCCAAGTTTGCCCTCGATCCATAACTTGCCCGAATGGCGCTTGAGTATTTCGGCAGAAATGTAAAGTCCCAGCCCTAAGCCATCAAAACGCATCTGGGAGTTGCCTGCCCGGTAATACCTGTCAAACAGCCGCGTCATTTCTGTTTCTTCCACCCCTATTCCAAAATCCTGAACACAAACAACAATGTGGTTATCAGCAATCTTCGACCTGATCATTACCTGGTTAGCATCAGGCGAATACTTAACCGCGTTTAAAAGCAGGTTATTTAAAACCTGTTCAACACGATGGCGGTCGCCAACTATTTCGGCAGGTTCATTTGCCTCAATAATTAAGGTATGTTTAGGGGTAATAGGCTGTATATCGTGCACGGTTTCCTCCAGCAGTTTATCAAAACCAAACTGCTCGTTATTGTAAACCATTTTCCCGGCATTTATGCGCGAGGCATCCAGCAGATCACGTATCAACCGTTCTAAACGCAAAATATGCGCGCTTGATTTTTCGGTAAGCTCCTTCTGTTTTTCTGCAGATGCGGCTTTTTGTGCCAGTTGATTGTACAGCTTGATACTGGTTAAGGGCGTTCTCAATTCGTGGCTTACTATACTTAAAAACTCTTCCTTTTGGTGCTCATTGTCTTTTTGCACCTGTATATCGGTATTAGTGCCTAACCATACCGATACGCCGCCGTCATCATCAAGCAACGAGTTCGCCCGGCCAAGGTGCCACCTATATTCCCCCTTATGGTTTTTCAACCTGAATTCGAGCGCGTAATCAGCACCTGTTTCAACAGCATTTTGCCAGGCGGTTTCACAATTATAGGCATCATCAGGATGGATAAACTCAGTCCATCCATTTTTGGTGATATATTCAGGCTCTTTTCCTAAATAATTAACAACCTGCTGGTTTACAAAATTCAGCTTTCCTTCGGGCCCTGCCGTCCAAACCTGCTGGGGCATAATATTGGTGATGGTGCGAAATTTTTCTTCCCGTACTCGCAATACATCAAAGCCGGCCTTACGTTCGCGAATATCCTCAATTGTAGTGTAACCGAGGTATTCTCCCCCATCCCTGAATAAGGTAGAATTAATATTTACCCAGATGCTGTTTCCGTTTTTGCTGATCAGGCAGGTTTCCAAACTAAATGATGGCAGGTGCTTGCTCCATAATTTTTTTTGGAGTATTTGCCAGTCGTTCACAAACTCAGGATGCGAAAATTCTATGATGCGATGGCCTACTAAATCGTTTTTATCCTTACAGCCAAGTAGTGTAACCAGGGCTTCGTTAACCTGTAGTATTACCAGGTCTGACGATATAATTTTATTACCCAACCGGGAGTTCTCGAACACTGTGCGGTAGCGGAGCTGGCTTAACCGGAGCAGTTCGCCGCCGGCGTCGCTAAAGTCGCGCTGATCATTTTCCTGCCTTTGTGTTTGCTTGAGTTCGAGGTTCTCTGCCTGCAATAACCTTACCTCTGTCATTAACTGTTGTATACGTAATTCCTGATCGGTCATTGTGTAGTGGTGGATAAAATGGAAAGATAAGGCATTATTTTATTAACCCGAAACATAACTATTTGTTTTGCTTTTAAGGGGCGGTGGATTTGGCAGTTACAATTACATCTGCTATTTTTACTTACCCTTATATGATGATACAACTACATGGAATACATCAATATATTCCATACTTGCCTATACTTACTTTGAGGGCGCTATGCTATTAAATACAAATGCAATTTTTATTAAATCCATTATTTCGTACGCTTTTTGACCAACTGCCTGAACCGCGGATAATATTAAAACCAGATACACCTGATTTTACCATTGCTGCCATTAACCAGGCTTATACCTCGGCTACCGGCTATACAGCCGACCAGTTGACGGGACACAGTATATGGGATTTTTTTAAAGCTGATGCGGCCGGGAGTTCATCCGCAGAGAAGTTTAAGCAAGGACTGGCAGATGTGCTTCGGCATAAAGCAGCTATGAAGTTACCGATATTCCGTTATGATATTTCGACTGCTGAAAAAACAACACCACGCTGGTGGCAGGTAGAGATATTACCCATTACCGATGAGCAGGGAGAGATAATTTACCTCTCGTGTACTACCAATAATGTAACCATTCATGTTCAGGATCAGGCTGCGATATTACAGATACGGCATAACGAAGCGGCCATGCTGGTACAACAGCAACATGCCGAGCGGGAATTACAGCAAACAGAGCAGGCACTGCGTAGTTCGCAGGATGATCTTACTAATGTACGCCAGCAAACTGAAGATCAGTCAATACGCAATGCTGAACTAACGGACAGCGAATACCGCCTTAACCGCATTATTGCCAATACGCCGTCCGGCCTTTGCATTTTAAAGGGGGATGATTTTATTATAGAAACGATCAATAAACCGCTGCTTAATATATGGGGCCGCAAAGCGGATGACCTGATTGGCAAGCCCCTGTTATCCGCGTTTCCTGAATTTGAAGGACAGCCTTTTCCTAAGTTGCTTTCAGAGATATTGCTTACCGGTAAAACCATGACCATGCCTGAAGAGGCTGTAGTAATTATACAACCCGACGGAAGCCCGAAAAACGCGTTTGCCGATTTTAGCTACGTTCCGCTTTTTGACGTGAACCAAAAGCCGGAGGCCGTGCTGGTAACAGTTAATGAAGTAACGGATATGATTGAAGCGCGCAAGCTGTTACAGGACAGGCAGGATGAATTGGAAGCCATGAATGAGGAGCTTACTGCCGCTAATGAAGAGCTGCAAGCCATGAACGAAGAAATGACGGTTACCAACGAACAGTTGGAGAAAACAAACGAAATGCTTGAGGAAGCCCAAAGCAAACTCGATTCAACCGGCAGATAAAAACGTGCTGAAAAAAAACCGGCCAGCAAACTAATAACTTATTAGTTTGCTGGCCGGTTTTTTTATGTGTTATTATTCCTGATGATGAACAATATCTTCCAGTTCATGCAGATCAGTTTTATGCTTTTTTAGCTTTTTGTATTTCTTTTCCAGGTAATCCTGCGCATGATCTAATTGCTCCTCAATAGCGCCTGTACGTTTACCATGCAGGTAAAACCAAATGCCTGCACCCGCGGCAACTGCGCCGGTTACAGCGGCGGCTATCCACAACGTGGTATTATCTTCTTTTTTGAATGGATTTTTCATAGTCTGTGTTTTTCTAATTCAACATAAAAAATTCCTTTTAGTTGTCGAAATATAAAAATAAAGAGATTTAATTAACCCACGAGTTAAAAACATCCAACCATCACGTCAGTAATAGGCACATTGATGCTTTACCACTAACGCCTTACCCTGTTTGTATTATAGGCTACTAAATACAGGTATTCAGGTTGTTCAGCAAAGCGGTCGTTTACCACGGGCTCCTGTGGTTTTACAGCCTGATTTAAGTGGGCCTTAACCATTGTAAAAGTCGCGTTTAAAATTTCGGGCGTTACGCTTGTAATTACCGTTGGGTAATATTGTTTTTCAAACGCTTGCTTTTCGTCGGCCGTAGCCATTTCTACTTGCCAGTGTTCATCGGGTTTAAAACCATTCTCTAAAGCAGCATTACCCAGATCATAAATATATTCGCTTGCTTTGTATTGTGCTGTTTGCTTGTTGTTGATCATACTTTATTTATTACTTTTTCTTGGTGTTTACGTCGTCTTTTGATACAGATTTTTTACCGGCCTGGTAGTCAGAGGTAGATTTTTTACCTTCGGTAGCCGGTGCCTTTTTTACATTTTTAGTTCCTCTGTCTTTGCTCATGATTACAAGTATTAAATTGGTGTGTAAGTATATTTAAGCTTATTTTTTACTCTTGTTAACTATTTTGTAAATGTCCAGCCGCCTGTCTTTCAGATTTCTCACAGCACCAAAATTGTGCAGTTCCTTCAGCAGGTCAACATCAACATCGGCAATCAGTGTAGTTTCCGTATTTGGTGTGGCCTCGGCCTTGATGCCGTTGCTTGGAAACGAAAAATCCGACGGTGTAAATACCGCCGACTGCGCATACTGAATATCCATATTATGCACCTTAGGTAAATTGCCCACACTGCCGGCAATGGCCACATAACATTCATTTTCAATAGCCCTTGCCTGGGCGCAGCTTCTTACCCGGGTATAACCGTTTTGGGTATCTGTCATAAAAGGCACAAAAAGTATCTGCATACCCTGCTCGGCTAACAGGCGTGGCAATTCAGGAAATTCCACATCATAACAAATCAGGATGCCTATTTTACCACAATCGGTATCATAAGTAGCTATATGGTCGCCTCCTACCATTCCCCAGGCACTTTGTTCAGCCGGGGTAAGGTGTATCTTACGGTACATCTCATACGATCCGTCACGACGGCACAGGTAACCTACATTTTGTAATACCCCGTTTTCCATATAGGGCATACTGCCGGTAATTATGTTGATGTTGTAGCTGATGGCGTATTCCATAAACTTATCCCTTAACGGAATAGTAAAATTGGCGATCTCACGCATGGCATCGGCACCGCTCATGTGGTTATAAGCCGTCATCAACGGAGCGTTGAACAACTCCGGAAACAGCACAAAATCACTTTGGTAATCGCTGATAACATCCACAAAAAACTCGATCTGCTCGCACAGCGATTCCATATTAGGAAAAGGCCGCATTTGCCATTGTACCAGCCCTAATCGGATAATGGATTTTTTAGAGTTGATGTGTGCCGCTTCTTCATTATAATAGATATTATTCCACTCCAGCAGCGAAGCATATTCAAGCGATTGCGTGTCGCCGGGCAAATAGCCTTTTAATATCTTCCTTACGTGGAAATCATTGGCCAATTGAAAAGACAGTGTAGGATCATGTATTTCCTTACCCTTTACCTTTTCGAGATATGCCTTTGGTGTTAGCTGGCTTGAATAGTCCTTATATTTTGGTATACGGCCACCGGCTATAATTGCCCGCAGGTTGTGGCGCTCGCATATTTCTTTACGGGCATCGTACAGCCTTCTGCCGATCCGCATGCCGCGATAATCAGGATGTACAAAAAAGTCAATACCGTATAATACATCGCCCTTATCATCATGAGTAGAAAAAGTATAGTTACCCGTTATTTGGGCGTAGGTATGGTTATCGCCAAACTGATCGTAATTTACAATTAATGATAAGGCACAGCCCGCGATAGCACCGTTAACCAATATACAGATCTGCCCTTCAGGAAACAGCTCTACCAATTTAGCGATATGAGATTCGCCCCAGGATGATGCGCCTTCCCACTCAGAATAAGCCTCTATCATCGAGGCTTTAAGGCCAAGGTAATCGTCCTTGGTTAACTTACGTAATTCGATTTTTAAGTCTTCGTTCTTGATTATTTTTTCCATGTTGTATAAATGATCGCCTGACTGAGCATTAACTCCGTAACATCATGCGATTTTGATAGCGGTTGGTATTATACCTGATATAATTTAATATTAAAGACAACTGTATTGTTTGCTTTAATAATACAGGCAGCCGCGTTTTTTTGATGAGAGCTCTTCTTTATAGCCGCGACAATGAAATTTTTATAGTCGCTTATTTAACTGCCCGGATATTTGTGCGCAGATTATTTATGGTAACCGGGGAATTTTAATTGCCGGGGATACTCACGATATGGCGTATTTGGTCAATATAACATAATTTTCGGCCAATACACAATTCTTCAGGCAGATTTCATGCATACAGTATTCCAGATTACTTCCGCAAAGTCACCTTATAGCAACTAAAAATATTGTTAGAACCTATTAAACGAAGATTTAAGGGTTTGCATATAAATATGCTGATTGCAAAAGGACACTTGTAAACACCTATAATTCCTTTAGCACCTTCACCGCGTAATCAATGCCATCGGCATCTACATCAAGGTGAGTTACAAAGCGGATGCGGTGTTTATCGGTAGTACCGCATTTAATTCCTTTACCGGCCAGTTTGGCTACCACGGCATCCGTAGGCTCAATGGTATCAAACAGTACAATATTGGTTTCAACAGGCATTACATGTGTTACCCAATGGCATTGTGCTAAAACATCAGCCAAAATACGGGCATGATCGTGGTCAGCTTGTAAGCGTTCCACATGATGATCCAGGGCATAGATACCAGCCGCGGCCAAGAAGCCTGCCTGGCGCATCCCCCCGCCTAACACTTTGCGAATGCGCCGGGCCTTTTTTATGGTATCCTGATCTGCCAGTAAAACCGAACCTACAGGTGTACCCAAACCTTTTGACAGGCATACCGATATACCATCAAAGTAATTACCATAATCAAAGGCACTATCTTTAGTGTGGGTAAGGGCGTTAAATATACGTGCGCCATCCAGGTGCAGCTTTAAGTTATGCTCCTTGCATAACTGTGCTATCGGCTTTATCTGCTCCAGGGTATAGCAACTGCCACCGCCCTTGTTTACGGTATTTTCGAGCACTACCAGACTGGTATGCGGATAATGTATATTGTCGGCATTAATTTCAGGCGCTATCATTTCAGCAGTAATTATACCACGATAACCGTTAAGCAAGCGTGTTGATACGGCGGAGTTAAAAGCGATCCCCCCGCCCTCGTAACGGTAAACGTGCGCCGTTTGATCGGCTATCAGTTCATCCATTGGCTGGGTAAAGCATTTAATGGCTATCTGGTTGGTCATGGTGCCTGAGGGGCAAAACAAGCCAGCCTCCATGCCAAACATAGCTGCAGCTTTTTGTTCGAGTTCGTTCACCGTTTCGTCCTCGCCAAAAACATCATCCCCCACACGGGCATTCATCATGGCCTCAAGCATGGCGGGGGTTGGTTTGGTTATGGTATCACTGCGAAAATCGACCGTTAGCTGCATCATGTAAACTTTTATAATTTAATTACAAAGCTAATGTAATCTGCAAAACACCGCTATTCCTTTTTAAACACTATTTAAACTAAACCATCGTTGAAACACCAAGTCAATCCTCATAAAAGCTTAACTTGCACTGCTGTTTTGGGATAATTGAATAATATTAAACCGAGCCGTTATAGTCAAAAATAAAACACCTTACCCTGCGTTAGCGGATATAGCCGACTGCGATATACACCCCGGTTAAACTACCGTTAATTGCTTAATTTACGATAATGAAAAATTGCTGCTTAGTCCTTTTTATACTTACAATAACCACCTTTACCGCCTCTGCACAAAAATGGCAGGCCGGTAGCTTTACCGATGCCAAAGGCATCAGGCAAACCGGCTTAATTAACCCTAACCCCAAAGGTAAAGGCCCTGTTAAAGAGGAAGCCTTTATAGAATATAAGCTTGACGATAAAATGAACCCCATCAAGCTGAGCGCGGGTGAGTTACGCTCATTCACCATCGGGCGCGATAGTTTTGTTGTGGCGCACGCGCCGGGTAACACCCTATGGGCGGGCAAGGAATTTGATTTTGTTAAGGTGGTACTTAACGAGGAAATTAAACTGTACACCGGCAAAGGTGCCGGTAAATCAGGCGGCTTTGGTATCAGGCCGGGCCTGTCGGGCGGGTTTGGTATGGGCGGCGGCGGATATGGCGGTGTTGGCGGCGGCGTAGGTATATCTCTTGGCGGCGGCAATGGCGGCAAGCAAAAAACAGCCTACTATTTTGGGGCTAATACTGCCGAGATGATGCTGCTTACCCCTATCAACTTTAATGATATCATGAGTGATATTATGGGCGATGAACCTGAAGTGGTAAGTCTCATCCAGCAAAACAAATTTAACCTCAATAATATTGATAAGCTGATAGAATACTTTAACAAAGTAAAAGCATCTCACCAGCAATAACAGTTGATCGTTTAGTTACAATTTGTCAATACGTACCCACTGCATTCCGGCAGATTCTGCGGCTTGGGTACCGGCCTCGCCGTCCTCAAAAACCAGGCAATCAGCAGGTGCTACGCCAAGTTTTTCGGCAGCCGACAAAAACGGATCAGGATAAGGTTTACCATGCTCAGTTTCACCGGCACAAACCAGCACCTCAACCAAATCAAGTATACCCAAAATACCCAGCGTACGTTCAACAGCTTTACGCCCGCTGCCTGACACTACGGCTATGCGTACCTTACCTACGTGCGCCTTTAAATGCTCAACCACAAAAGGTATAGGCTGCGTGTGTACTATATATTCATCGTAAAATACCTGGTAACGCTGCTCGGCAAATGTAACCGGGTCAAAAGTGCTGCTATAGCGCTTGTTAATCTCTTCCACTACATTTTTTACCGGCCAGCCGGCCAGTTCGTCAACTATAGCCCCATCAAACACCAAACCGCCGTTTGCGGCAACCTTTACGTATGCTGCCTTATGTGCAGGCATATTGTCGGCAAGTGTACCGTCACAGTCGTATAAAAAAGCCTTATACCCGGCTGATATCCCGGTTAACTTTTCAAATTTAAGTTGATGTGATGCATCCATATCCATGTACAAATATTGGCAAAAATATCAGGGTGTAAGCTATTAGGGTGTAATAAATACATTAAGCTAAATCATCAAAATTAATTATCGATTTATTAACAACATTATAACTCTGAGCCAAAAATCAATCATTTAAAATAAAAATAACATAAATAACCTTTCATAAATTATATCATTATTAAAACAACGCTCCCAATAATTAAAGATTGAAACAATTTGTTGATATTTATTAAAAATTAAGCAATTTTGAAGATCAAATACCCCTGTATATATGGTTAAAAAAAATATAATTACTGAAAATTGCCATTGTTTTTTATGCAAAAACGCTATAAAAGAATGGCATGCAGCAATTTTAACACATAAAAAAATTTATAAAGTTAAAAAAGGAGAAAAAATATTTAAGGAAGGCGAACCGGTAACAGGTGTTTATTTTGTTTATTCGGGCACGGTTAAGGTTTATAAAAAATGGGATGCAGAGAAAGAGCTGATCATTCGTTTTGCTAATGACGGTGCTATATTAGGCCATCGCGGTATAGGTAAGGAAGCGGTGTACCCGGTTTCGGCTTCGGCACTTGAAGCGGGTGTGGTGTGCTTTATTGATATGGATTTTTTTGAAGCCAGCCTGAAGGTAAACCCGGAATTTGCCTACCAACTGTTAATGTTTTTTGCGGATGAGCTGCGCGAATCTGAAAAAAAGATGCGCAACCTGGCACATATGCCTGTTAAAGGCCGCGTTGCCGAAGCGTTGACTATGCTTAGCAAGCAATTTGGCACCAATGCCGGGGGTTATATAAATATCGACCTGAGCAGGCAGGACCTGGCCTCATACGCCGGTGCTACTTACGAAACCGTTTTTCGCGTAATTAACGAGCTGGTTGCCGAGAAACTCATCACCCTATCGGGCAAAAGCATTGCCATAGCTAACCAGGACGGTTTGCTTCAGTTAACCCAGGAGGCGGCACAAGTATTCGCCTGAAACAGGTAGCCGTATATCAAACGGCTATTTTCAAATATTCCCTTCTCACATCATGTTATTTCGGGCTGTTAAGCCTGAATAAAGTTTCCGTTATATTTACGCCAAAGCCTGCCGGTAACAAAACAAATGCTGATAATTGCACGTTATTATACTACCGATTGCATAAACTGAAATGATAACGAATATTTTGATCATTGACGACCAGCCGGACATGCTGGAATTGATGACTGACGTGCTTACCTCTGAAGGTTTTAACGTTACCGCACTGCTTTACACCGATGATGTTATACAAAGCGTTAGCCTGTATAATCCTGATATTGTGCTGCTTGACCACCTGCTTGCCGGTGTAAATGGTGGTGAGTTATGCCGTGAGATCAAAAACCATCCATTAACATCCTCATTACCTGTTATATTATTATCAGGTTACCCTCGCTTGCTGGAGGCTTTCGGCAATTATGGCTGCGATGCCTTTATACCCAAGCCGTTTGATTTGGATGAACTTATCGGTACCATACACCGCTGCCTTGGCGAAAGCCATTACGAACACGCTTAATTATAACTATATACGAGGTGCTGTTATTCAAGCACCTCGTATATAGTAACCGGTTTAGCTTTATTCTTAAGCACCACCTCTCCTATTTTTTCGCAACTGAATGATTCTTTGGCTTTTTCGTAAGTAGCCTCGTTTATCAGTATCTGTCCCTCTTTAGCGGTGGATTGCAGGCGTTGCGCTACGTTAACAATATCACCTATTACGGTATAATCTAACCGCTTGAGTGATGCCGAGCCGATGTTACCCGATACCACTTCGCCGGAATTTATACCAACCGATACACCCGGCTTATACTTGCGGCTGCCCGCGTCTATTTCCTCTGTCGCTTTAATTCGATCGCGCACGGTAAGCGCCGCGTCAATTGCCCTGTCTAAATGGTAATCTCCTCTAAAAACAGCCATTACCGCATCGCCCATAAACTTATCTACATGGCCACCCTGGGCTATAATTTCCTTTACTATCTGGTCAAAAAGCGTATTTAGCAAATTAACCACCGTATTTGGCGGTACCTGCTCGGTCAGTGCTGTAAAGCCGCATACGTCTACAAACATTACGGTAGCCTGCACTAACTCATTATTCAGCAGGCTGTTTTCGAACTCCTTGTGCGTCATAAAGTTGAGCACATTTTCATCAACATACATTTTAAGTATGTTATTTTCTTTGATAGCCTTAATGGTGCTTTGTAACTGGCGTACATGCGCAATGGTTTTTTGCATGGTAACGTCCAGGTCGTCAAAATCAACAGGCTTGCAAATAAAATCAAATGCGCCGCGGTTCATGGCGGTACGTATATTCTGCATATCGCCATAGGCTGAAACCACCACCGCTTTTAGTGTTGGGTTGGCTTCGGGCAAATGGGTAAGCAGGGTAAGCCCATCCATTACGGGCATGTTAATATCGCTCAGTATAATATCCAGGTCGGGGTGTTCTTTAACCTTTTCAAGCGCCTCAACACCGTTTTGCGCAAAAATAAACTCATACACACTCTCCCTTATCTTGCGACGAAACTTTTGTTTTACCAGCAGTTCCAGGTCGGCTTCATCATCAACTACCAGTATTTTGGCCATTACACATTAAGGTTTTTAAGTTTTTGTTTAAGCAGATCAAAATCAAGCGGCTTGGTTAAAAAGTCGTTAGCGCCGTTATCCATTGCCTGCTTGTAGTTCTCTTCATCGCCGTAGGCGGTTACCATCATTACCACAGGAGGTGGTGGCGGATCAGCAAAATCATTACGGATATGGCCAAGCAGCTCAATGCCGCTCATGCCGGGCATATTAATGTCTGACAGGATGAGTACCACTTCGGAGTGTTTATCTTCCAGGTATTTCAAGGCTTCCTCGCCCGACAAGGCAAAGTCAAATTCAATTTCTTGATTGCGTATCTCTTTACGAAAACGCTGTAAAAAAAGCGGCTGTACATCCGCCTCGTCATCAACAACCAGTATTTTCATAGAAGCGATAAAATTAATTAATTTTTAACAGATAGCGGAACGCAGATCACAAACTCGGTGTATTCACCCTCTTTGGTTTGCACATCAATTTTACCGTTGTGGCCTTTTACTATAATATCATAACTTAATGACAGGCCTAAACCTGTACCCTCGCCGGTAGGCTTTGTGGTAAAAAACGGTTGCATAATCTTGTCTTTAATATGCTCAGGTATGCCTATACCGTTATCGCGCACAAACACCTCTATCATTCCCTTTTTAGCGATGGTAGCCACCTCAACCACCGGGCGATACTTAGGATCGCTTTGTTTTTGCTTTTGTTGCGTAGCATAAAAAGCGTTGGTAAATAAGTTGAGCAACACGCGCCCAACATCCTGCGGCACCACCTCAACGGTTGGCAGGTTTTCGCTAAAGCGGGTAATCAACTCGGCGTTAAATGATTTGTCCTTAGCGCGTAAACCGTGATAGGCCAGCCTCAAATATTCATCAGCCAGTTTGTTAATATCGGTAGCCTCCTTAATGTTGCTGCTTTGGCGGCTATGCTGCAGCATACCTTTTACAATACCATCAGCACGCTTGCCGTGGTGACGTATTTTTTCGAGATTCTGCTTTATGTCGGCAGCTATGGCCAGGGCTTCCTCTTTGTCGCCTTTGGCAAGCTCCTCTTCCATTTCATCAATAAGCTCGGCGCTTACTTCCGAAAAATTGTTGACAAAGTTTAACGGATTCTGTATCTCGTGGGCTATGCCCGCGGTAAGTTCACCCAGCGAGGCCATTTTTTCAGACTGAATTAATTGTGCCTGGGTAGCTTTCAGCTCCTTTACCAGATCCTGCAATTCATTACGCTGCTTGGTAAGCTCGGATGTACGTTCGGCAACAACCGCTTCCAATTCATCCTTTTTAACAGCCATAACACGTAGCTCCTGCTGCTGCTTTTTAGTACTTGCCCAACGTGCGAATATCCATACAAAGGCAAGCAATACACCTATCTGAAAATAATCATCATATTCGGCATAGAACTTTGGCGTAATCAAATCTACAACCGCATCCAAAAAGCCTACAATCACTAAAGGCATATGGGTATTAATAAAGCTTTTCAGCGGTTTAAAATCAGGCTCTTTTAAGGTATAGGCTACTATAAACCCTAAAATCAACGGACCTAAAAACGGGGTAATTTCATCCGGGAAAATTCTTTCAAAAAGAAAAAATGATACGGCAACACCAATGGCCGACCACCTAAGCGTCTGATTCCATCTATCAAATAACTCCGTATGTTTTACAGAGGTGCGTAAACGTGTTAAGAGCAAAAAAGCACCCAGGTATACAAAAAAATACATAATTGAAATAAAGCAGGCCGGTTAATTTTAATGCTGGCTACCAAATATAACATTTCCGTTTATTAAACCATTACAGCCTATAAATAGAAACATTTGAATATATTAGCCTTGAATTTGAAGTTTTGGTATTGAACGCTTATTTCGATAGTATTTAAATACCGATTTACAAGTACACGTTTATACAGATGAAGCACCTGCCACGTTGGTTAATTGATACAACTTACACTGTTTTAGGGATTCTTTTTTGCGGGTTCGCGCTTAAAAGTTTTATGATACCTAATAAGTTTTTTGATGGCGGCGTAACCGGTATTGCCTTGCTTATACATGAGCTTTACCACCTTAACATCGCCTATGTAATTGTACTGGCCAATATTCCATTTGTTATAATGGGCGCTTACCAGGTTAACGCCCGCTTCGCGTTAAAAACGCTGGCTGCTATAATAGGTCTTGGTTTGTGCCTGCTGTTTTTGCCTTACCCGCAAATAACATCAGACAAGTTGCTGGTATCCATTTTTGGCGGGGTGTTTATGGGTATTGGCGTGGGTTTGGCCATTCGCGGCGGCTGCGCTTTGGATGGTATTGAGGTATTGGCCCTGTATACCGGGAAACGCATCAGCTTTACCATCAGCGAGATCATTTTAGGCATCAACATCGTCATATTCTTGATAGCAGCTATTGAAGTTACGCTACCTACCGCATTATACTCTATACTAACCTATTATGCCGCATCGCGCACCATCAGTTTTGTGATTGAAGGACTTGAAGAATACACCGGCGTAACCATTATTTCGTCAGAAAGTGAGGAAGTAAAACGCCGCCTGGTGATGGAATTAGGCCGTGGTATTACCGTTTACAAGGGCGAACGCGGCTTTTTAAAGGAAAGTTTTGATGTGAGCCACCCGGTTGATATTGTATACACTGTAGTTACCCGCCTTGAAGTTAGGCGGCTGCGCAACCTGGTACATGATATTGACTCTAAGGCGTTTGTATTTACCAGTACCATTAAAGAGGCTGCCGGCGGCGTGCTTAAACGCCGGGCAAGGCACTAAGCGTGCTTAATAATAAAACCGGCCACCTGCTGCTGCTCGTGCTCGGTCAACAGATCACCCTTGAATGTCCAGCTACCATCAATAAAAGTAATCTTACCTAAATAATCCGGATTGAGTTCATCGGGTATATCCGTGTTGTTTTCGGTAGTTTCTAGCGGTTCGGTGTATAAAAAGCTTTCGTTGTCGGTAGCATTTTTTAGCAGGCGGTAAACGCCGGTATCGGTAAGCTCGCCGCTATCATCGCGCTTTAGTATAGGCTCAATAATTATTTTTCTGACAGTTCCGTTATCTGCAGATGTTTTGAATGCTACCGGGTTGATCATGATTAGTCTGTTTAATTTGTTAACCCATAATACAGGCCATCTGTTTTAACAGTTAATCACTATAACGGTCGTTTCGCCAAGGGTATGCCGTGTTGGAGTAGCCCCTATCTTCCCAAAAACCCGGCTTATCAGCTGATAAAAACTCGATACGTTTTATCCACTTAGCACCTTTCCAGGCATAAAGCTGCGGAGTGATCATGCGCACCGGGCCGCCATGCTCGTGCGGCAGCGGCTGGCCTTCGTAGGTATGCACCAGCAGTACGTCCGGTTTAAGGGCTTCCTGTAAAGATACATTGGTGGTATAAGTATCATAACCATAGCACATAATATGGGTTGCCGTTTCCTTTGGATGAACCAAGGCCGCCAGATCAAGCAGGCTTACACCCTTCCAATGCATGTTGAGTTTTGACCAAGTGGTTACACAGTGAAAATCGGATGTATCCTTGGTTTGCGGCAGATCCATAAACTGTTTCCAGGTTAACCGCACCGGGTTTTCTACTTCGCCATCAATAGTTAGCCGCCACCGGTCTAAGCCTATTTTAGGCTGATAACCCAAATCAAGCACCGGCCATTTTGAGGTTGCTGTTTGCCCTATCGGGATAACGGGCATACCGTGCCGGTTAGGTTCGCCTGAGCCTTTGGGTTTATCGTCGGCAACGGATGGTGTATTGCGCATCTGCTCCTCAAAACGGGCCTTTAGTTTCATGCGGGCCTCAATAATGCGGTTAAGCTTATCCTGATCTTCCATAGCGATTGTTTTACTTTTCTGCCCGCAAAAGCTTTGCCATCATCCGGCTAAAAAACTCCGGCGTAACGCCTATGTAGGCGGCTATATCTTTTTTAGGCAATTGATTAATCAATGTAGGGTATCTGCGGCAAAAATTATTGTAACGGTCTTCAGCCGTAAGACTTAAATTATCCATCAGCCGCTGCTGGTAAGCTACCAGTGAATTTTCGGTTATGATCCTGAAAAACCGCTCGAACTTGGGCACTTCGTGATACAAAAGTTCCTGTTTTACCTTGGAGAGCAGTAGTATTTCGGTTGGCTCAATGGCATCTATATTTAAAGTACCGGGCTTTTGGCTAAGCAGGCTATACATATCGGCTATCCACCAGCCTGCCGGGGCAAAGTTCATTACATGCTCCAGCCCGTGCTCATCAACCGTATAGCCACGCAGGCAGCCACTGTTTACAAAAGCCGAATATTTGCAAACCTCAAATTCCTTCAATAAAAACTGCTTGCGTGTCAGCTCCTTTGGATGCAGCAGGCTTAAAAAATATTGCCTTTCCTCATCGGTAAGGCCAATGTATTTGCCAATGCTTTTCAGTATCAGATCGGTTGACATAGATAGTATCGCGATAAAAACGCAATATACCACTAAAAGCGCCGCCGTTTATCTAAAAAATAATGAACAGCGAACTACGCACCTGCTCTTTTAAGTTACGGCTGCGGTGGCCTTTGCCCTCGGTATCTTCCATCAGCAACACCTCACCTGCCGCGAACTGCCGCCTTTCGCCGGTTGATGTTTCAATTTCTACACCGCCATCAAGCAGTACAACGTACTGCCTTTGCGGTGCGGCATGAAAATCATCATAAGTTGGTACTACTTTACGGAAGATCAGCTCCTTTATTTTCACCTTTTCCGAGAAATAACCTATCGGCCCGCCCTCATGCAACGGGTAATATACTTCATCAAACTGACTGTCGCCGTTTTCATCGGCATAAACCCGGGTTACTTTAAATGCTTCCATCATTTTAATGTTTATCGTATTTATGAAACTGCATCGATGTATAAAATGCCAGCAGCCTGTCGCGCAGTTTTTTAATGAAACACATATTGATTAGCCAGATCGATCTCCTGCTGAATGATGGTATGCGGACGGCCATCAAATACCCTTACATTTACATCAGCGTTTAGTTTTTTCAGCAACTCCACGCTTTCCTCAACCCTGGTTAAGGGCACATGCGGGTCAGGGTCGCCGGTGGTTATCAGCACCGGGGTTCCGTTAAAATCGCCGGTATATTTGCCTGCATTAAACTGCTGGCCTATTAATCCGCCGGTGAAAGCTACCGCACCACCATATTTTTTGGCATTAAGGGCGATATACTCCAAGGTTAAACACGCCCCCTGCGAAAATCCCGCGAAATAAATTTTTTTGGCTGGGATGCCTTTCCCGATGATCTCATCAACCAGTTCGCCAATTACCTCAATAGCCGAGTTAAGCGCGGGCTGGTTTTGATTGTCAGCCGCCATAAAGCTGTAGGGGTACCAGCTATTATTGCTGGCCTGCGGCGCATAAATAGCCAGATCATCCGTATTTAATTCATCCGCCAGGCTGATAATATTCTCTGCCGAGCCGCCCCTGCCATGTATCATGATCAGGGCACCGCCGGCTTCGGCAAGTGGTTTGCCGGCGGTGATATATTGTTTATGATGTGTGTACATTACTTAAACTAATTTTGGTAAGGTAGTTTCTAAACTTGCACGGTATTGCTCGTATTGTGCAGGCAATTTAAGGTGCTGACCTAACTCTTCAACCGGTTCATCAACAGCGAAACCCGGATTATCAGTAGCTATCTCGAACAATACGCCACCTGGTTCGCGGAAATACAGTGAGTAGAAATAGTTACGGTCTATCTTCTCGGTAATATGTAAACCAAGAGATGCAATTTTATCGCGATACTGCATTAGCACTTCCTCATTTTTTACACGGAACGCTACGTGGTGTACTGAACCGCCCGCCACATGTCCGGCAACCTCTCCCGGTACTTCAACCAGGTCAACAATGTTGGCATTATCAACCGCGTCGGTAACAAAACGGTAGCGGTTAACATGCTGTTCCAATAATTTGTAACCGAAAACGTTGGTCAGAATATCGGCAGTTGGCTGCATTTTGTTGGTGGTAATGGTGATGTTATGAAAACCTTTGGTCGCGTTTTCAGCCTTGATCTCATCAGTTTCCCAAGGTAAACGGTTGTCGGCTGTTTTTGATACGATCAGTTCCAGTTTCAATCCATCAGGATCAAGAAAAGTTAAATACTGCTCACCAAACTTTTCGGCCACTTTGTTATAGATCACATTATGATCTTCAAAGCGTTTTTGCCAAAAATCTAAACTGCCTTCTGGTACTGAATAACCTATCTCGGTAGCCTGACGTGCTCCACGCCTGCCGGTCATGATATTTTCCCAGGGAAAGAAGGTCAGGATAGTGCCCGGCGTACCTTCTTTATCGCCATAATATAAATGGTATGTTTCAGGATCATCAAAATTCACGGTTTTTTTAACCATGCGTAAGCCTAAAGTTTTGGTATAAAAATCGTGGTTGCGTTTGGCATTGCCTGCTATTGCAGTGATGTGGTGGATGCCGTTGATTGTACTTTCCATAGTGTTTAATATTTAGTTTGTGTTTTGATTTATTGTTTTAACACTACAAATGTACCCCGCATTTTTGCCTGCCGACTTGACATAGGACAAGAAAGTATTTTATGATATTTTTTTCTGAAAACAAAAAAGCGATGGTTTTACGCATCGCTTTACATCATTTTATAGGGAGATCAAATCCTTCTTAATCGTTCCTCAAACTTTTAACCGGATTGGCATAGGCTGCTTTTAAAGATTGATAGCTAACGGTTACAAGCGCTATCAGCACAGCGCAAATACCTGCTATGGCAAATACCCACCAGCTAATGGTTATCCGATAAGCATAATTTTCGAGCCATTGATGCATGATATACCATGACACGGGAAAAGCCACCAACAACGATGAACCGACGAGCTTTACAAAATCTGCAGATAGCATAGCGACTATACCTTGCGCGCTTGCGCCCAGCACACGCCTTACCCCTATCTCCTTAACCCGTTTTTGTATGGCGAACGTGGCCAGACCAAACAAGCCAAGGCACGAAATAATTACCGACATGATGGAGAATATATTAAATAGCATACTTGTACGCTGCTCGGTAACGTAAAGTTTAGCTATATCCTGATCTACAAAGCCATAATTGTATGGATAATTTGGATACAGACCATGAAACACATCCTTCAATTTCCCGATCACCTGTTGGTAATTGGCACTATTGGTACGGATGACCACAAACCCCGCGCGGCTATTATGCCTGATGATCAGTGGTTCAATAGCTTGTTGAACGGGTTTAAAATTAAAATCCTGCACTACACCTATGATGGTACCGGCATTACCATTGGTTGATATTTTTTGTCCGATGGCCGAGGCCGGTTTCATACCCATTGCATTCAACGCGGTTTGGTTAACCAGGTAGGTGCTATCATCGGCAATTGAGTTGGCGTTGAACATTCGTCCTGCTATGAGCTTCATGCCAAAGGTTTTCAGAAAGTTTGCATCAGCACCAATATGCGGAAACACGGTTTGCGTGTTAGGGTCTTTGCCGCTCCACACCACATCGGTAGTTCCGGTGGTAAGGTTGGTTGGCAGGTGATCAATAATGGTATAATCAGTTATGCCATTGTTCAAACTTAAAAATTGCTTTAAGGCATCATAATTCGCTTTCTGGTAGCCCACTTGAGGCACCTGTACATATAACAGGTTTTGCTTATTAAAGCCGATATTCCTGTTTATGATAAAATCAAGCTGATTATTCACTATCAAGGTACTGATAATGAGTACTACTGATACCGCAAACTGGAAGATAACCAACCCACTGCGCAAATAGGAAAGCTCACCTTTGGGCGCCTTGATACCTTTTAACGCTTTTACCGGATTAAATGACGATATAAATATGGCCGGATAACTGCCGGAGATCAACCCGACAACAACGGCTATTGCCATCAACTGCGCAATCAACCTGCCATTTAATAAATTAATGCTGATATTTTTTGAAGCCAACTCATTAAACAAGGGCAGTAAGAGCCAGGCTAATAACACGCCAATCATCAATGCCAACAAAGCCACCAATAATGATTCGCCCATGAGTTGAATGATCAGGTCGATACGGCGTGCACCGATGGTTTTTCGCAGGCCAACCTCCTTTGCACGGGTGCTACCCAACGCGGTAGAAAGGTTCATGAAATTGATGCAGGCAATAACCAATATGAATATGGCGGCAATACTGAATATCTTTACATTTTGTAGGTTGCCCTGCCCTTCAACATCAAGCTGTAAACCGGCGGTAAGGTGTATATCGGTTAAGGGTTGCATTGTAAAGCTGCTTTTAGTATTGGATTGATCATTCTTCTGATGAATCAAATCAATCTGCTTTTCGAGTGAAGCTATGGACGATGATGTCGCCTCAAAATGCTTATTCAGTTTTACATAACTATAAGCCGAAAAGTTACCCCAATCATTCCCGTTAGAGACATTATAATAGCTGATGGGCAGCAACATACTGAACTGCAAATGCGCGTTATGCGGCAGATTTTTAAGAACGCCGCTTACTACATAATCGCTGTTGTAGCCGTTTTCCACTTTTAAAGTTTTACCAACGGCATCCTCAGTACCAAAGTATTTAACAGCAGCCGCTGCAGTGATTACCACATGGTTAGGCTGATCAAGTACATTGCCATTGCCCCGTATCAACGAATAACTAAAGAATTGCAAAAAATTAGCGTCGGCGTAGAGGATGCTCTTTTCATCAAATTTCTTGTCGGCAACACTAACCGTAGCAGATACAGGCACAACGCGGGTCACCATCTCAACAGCAGGAATTTGTTGTTTAAGGGCATCAACAACCGGTGGAGGCGTTACGGCGGCTACCGAGCCGGAAACATTGGAGGTAAGCCGGTATATATCAGCAGCATTCGGGGTAAACTTATCATAGCTTTTTTCATCCTGCACCCAAAGCATGATAAGTATGCTGCAAGCCATGCCCGTTGACAAGCCAAAAAGGTTAAGAAATGTAAACAACTTAAACCTTTTAAGGCTGCGAAAGGCGGTGATAAAGTAATTCTTAAGCATAGTTTTACATTAAGCTATACTATTGCAACCAAAGCAATGCCAAATCAAAATTGACTTAATATCAGCACTATAATTAAATAATGTGTTCGGTTATGATGCAATGGATGTTCGATTGCGATGGTGTTTACAAGCCCAGTATCGCCTTCATATCAGCAATGAGCTTTTCGGCCAAAGCAGTTGCTGCTGCCTCGCTGGTTGACTCCGAATAGATGCGGATGATCGGCTCGGTGTTCGACCGACGCAAATGTACCCATTCTTTACCGAATTCTATCTTCAAGCCGTCTATTGTGCTGTACGGTTGATCCCTATATTTTTCTTCGACTTGCTTGAGCAGGTTGTCGATATCCATACCCGCCTGCAGTTCTATCTTGTTCTTGGAGATATAGTACTCCGGGTAGGTTTTTCTAAGTTGGGAGATGGTTTTATTTTCTTTTGCCAGATGCGTCAGGAACAGGGCGATGCCTACCAGCGCGTCCCTGCCGTAATGTAGTTCCGGGTATATGATACCGCCATTGCCTTCTCCGCCAATGATGGCGTTGGTTTCTTTCATCTTGTTCACTACGTTTACCTCACCTACCGCAGCGGCGGTGTAGGTACTATTATGGATTTCGGTTACATCTCGTAAGGCCCTGGTGGATGATAGGTTGGATACTGTATTGCCGGGGGTATGTTTCAGGATGTAGTCCGCTACGGCTACCAGGGTGTATTCCTCGCCGAACATCGTGCCATCCTCGTTTACAAAGCATAGCCTGTCCACATCAGGGTCAACCACAATACCCAGGTCGGCTTTGTTTTCTTTTACTGTTTCCGCTATCGCCGTCAGGTTCTCGGGCAATGGCTCGGGGTTATGCGGAAAGTGGCCGTTGGGTTCGGTATACAGTTCGTATATGGTTTCTACGCCTAACGCTTTTAACAGGGCCGGTACATAGATGCCGCCGGTTGAATTTACGCAGTCTATGGCTATTTTGAAGTTAGCTTGTTTGATGGCTTCCTTATCTACCAGTGGCAGATCCAATATCAGGTCGATATGTTTTTGCAGGTAGCTGTCGTCCTGCGTTACTTTGCCCAGGCTGTCTACATCGGCATAGGTAAAATCGCTGGCTTCGGCGATGTCCAGTACTTCCTTACCATCGGTATCGCTGATGAACTCGCCTTTTTCATTCAGCAGTTTCAGGGCGTTCCATTGTTTGGGGTTATGGCTTGCCGTCAGGATGATGCCGCCCGCGGCTTTTTCCAGCGGTACGGCTACTTCTACTGTTGGTGTGGTGCTCAGGCCGAGGTCTATCACATCGATACCCAGGCCTTGCAGGGTGCCGGTTACCAGGCTGCTCACCATTTCGCCCGAGATGCGGGCATCACGGCCGATCACGATCTTGTTGATACCGGCTTTTTTTACCGCCCAGCTACCATAGGCTGAGGTGAATTTTACAATATCAAGCGGCGTTAGCCCCTCGCCGGCTGCGCCGCCAATGGTGCCTCGGATTCCGCTTATTGATTTGATTAGTGTCATTATATTAGTTTAGTTATTCCTCAAACTTCCATTTTACAAAGGCTTCAATAGCCTCATATTCAGCCAAACCGAGCGCGTTATATAAACGGGCGGTTTCACGGGTTCTATCCTCTGCCCTAACCCAAAACTCGCGCGCGTCATCACCCGGAAATACCGGCAGATCCTTTTGCGACTGGTGCTTGAATATGGCCAGCCTTTTACGCTCCACCTCCTGCGGCGATAGCGGTACAGCCATCTCTATTTCGTGTATCTCAAACTCGTGCCATGCGCCACGGTACAACCATAGCCAGCAATCCGCCGTCCATTCCTCGGTTTTGCGTAAACGGGTTAGTGCCTCCAATATTATCTCAAAACATACCTTATGCGTGCCATGTGGGTCGGCAAAATCGCCCGCGGCAAATATTTGGTGCGGTTTTACCTGCTGTAATAATTCCATGGTTTGCTGCACATCATCCTCGTACGAAATCACTTTTTCAAACTTACCACGATCATAAAACGGCAGATCCATAAATTGGATATTTTCATCGCGCAAGCCTGATAAGCGTGCCCCGGCAATGGCCTCTCCCTTACGTATTAGACCTTTAATGGTACGGATCTCTTTCGGGTCGGATTGATTAGGTTTTTTGGTTTTAAAAAATTCCTTCATGGTAGCGTACAGGTTGGTCAGATAAGTAGTGTCCTGCCGTTGTGCCTGCCCGAAATCCATAGCGAATTCCACATAACGCAGCGCATCCTCATCCCAAACAGCCGTATTGCCTGATGTTTGGTAGGCCACATGCACTTCATGCCCTTGATCGGCCAAACGAATGAACGTGCCGCCCATCGAGATCACATCATCATCCGGGTGCGGCGAGAACACAATAGAGCGTTTTACCTGCGGCAACGCACGTTCCGGCCGCTGACTATCATCCGCATTAAACTTACCGCCGGGCCAACCGGTTATGGTGTGCTGCAGCTTATTAAAAACATTAATATTGATGTTATAGACTGGACCGAAATTGGTAGCTAATTGCGACATACCATTGTTGTTATAGTCGGCCTCGGTTAGTTTTAAAATAGGTTTACCCAAGGTTTTAGCCAGCCATACCACCGCTTTTTTAGTCAGCGAATCCGTCCAGCGGCAATCTTTTACCAGCCAGGGTATACCAAAACGGGTAAGCTCAACAGCGGCATCCTTATCAATCACAAACTCAACGTTGTTTGACATTTGCAGAAACGTAGCTGGTACTTCGTTAGATATCACACCCTCAACCGCTTTTTTGATGATCGGTGCTTTTTTACCGTTCCAGGCCAGCAGGATGATCTCTTTTGCCTTGAATATGGTACCAATACCCATTGTAATGGCTTTATTAGGTACGTTCTCCTTGCCGCCAAAATCTTTTGAAGCATCCCTGCGGGTAAGATCATTCAGGGTAACCAGTCGTGTGCCTGAATTGGGTGCCGAGCCCGGTTCATTAAAACCAATATGCCCGGTACGGCCAATCCCCAAAACCTGTAGATCGATACCGCCATAGCTGTTTATCTTTTGCTCATAAGCCAGGCAGTAAGCGGCGATATCTTCCTGTTTCATGGTGCCGTCAGGAATGTTTACGTTAACCATATCGATATCTACATGATCGAACAACTGTTCCTTCATAAACCTCACATAACTTTGCTCGGCATCAGGTTGTATGGGGTAATATTCGTCGAGGTTAAAGGTGACCACATTTTTAAAGCTCAGGCCCTCCTCTTTGTACAAACGCACCAACTCCTTGTATACCTTTACCGGCGATGCACCTGTAGCCAAACCAAGTACTGCAATTTCACCTTTTGATTGCCTGCTCTTTATCAATTCAGCTATGCGATGGGCTACATCAATACTGGCTTCGGTATCATCGCTGTAAATTTTTACCGGAACCTTTTCGTAACGTGTTTCTTCTAATAAGTTTAATTTCAACATATTATATATCTATTATCTAATTCAAATCAGGCATAGCATTCTCTGTACCGGTGTAGAAGCTACTTGCCTGCCGGTAATAATTTAATACCTGTTTTTTTATTGGAATCTGTTTACATGTAAAACCCTTGCCGCCATTTACAGCAACAAGGGTTTCGGTTATGGTTTAAAAGCCACTGTCATCAAGCGCGAAGGTGTTTTTTCGATCCTTCCATGCGCCTTTGGTAAAATCAGGGAACTCCTGCGGAGCGTTACCATCGGCTATTGATTTTTCAGAGAGCGGAGTGATCACGCTCATGGTCAATGAATCATAAATATCTATCGGGGTTTGTTTTTTCTGTTTAACGGCTTCAATAAAGGCATTGAATACAAACCAGTCCATACCGCCGTGGCCTGCACCTTCGGCCAGGTGTTCGTATTTCTTCCACAGCGGATGATCGTACTTGGTAAACCACTCGCTGGCCTTATCCCATTCATCATAATTTTTTGATTTGCCTTCGATGTAAACCGCATCGGCTACATCCATCCAGATCCCCTCGGTACCCTGCACACGGAAACCTAACGAATATGGCCTTGGCAAATGCGTATCGTGCGACAGCACAACGGTTTCGCCATTAGCGCAATTCAGTGTTGTGGTTATGATATCGCCGTTTTTGAATTTAATGTCGGCGTTTTTATTTCCGGGAGATATCTTTTTAATATACGCCGGTAAACCCGGTGATTTTGAAGCGAACGATACCAAGTTGGTAAAGTGGTTGCCACGGTTAATGCCAATATAATTCATCACCGGGCCTGCACCGTGGGTTGGATAGATATCGCCGTTACGCTCAACGTTATATTGTGTACGCCATTGCGCCTCGCCTACCGTTTGCGGACCGAACTCCGCGCCGCCACCATAAAACTGCTTGCCATCATTAAACAAAACCTGGCGCAGATCGTGCTGGTAGCCGCCCTCAAGATGTACGATCTCGCCGAACAAATTTTGGCGAACCATATTCAATGCCGCCATTACATCACGGCGGTAGCAAACGTTTTCCAGCGTCATGTAAGGCACTTTGGTTTCCTCGTATACCTTCAGGATGTCCCAATGATCCTGCGTAGTAATACCGGCTATTACCTCGCAGCCTACATATTTACCGGCACGCATGGCATCAATAGCCTGATCTTTGTGAAACTGCCATGGCGTGGCTATAATCACGCCGTCAATATCTTTTCTCGCGATGAGTTTTTTGTAAGCATCCACACCGCCGGTATATTCGGCAGGCAGTTTCTTTTTGGCCTTTACAAATTGTTCGCGGCAATATTTAAGTGAGCTTTCCTGCGTATCGCAAATAGCTATGATCTCCACATCATCACGAAGTAAGCCCTCGCTGATGTGGCTCCGGCCACGCAGGCCAACACCTATATAACCAAGACGAACTTTATCCTTGGCTTTACCGAATAACATACCTGAAGGCAAAATTGTTAACCCTGCTAATCCGACAGCGGTGTTCTTAACAAAATCTCTGCGATCCATAATTTTAGTTTTTATTGAGTTGATTTGATTTTTAAATTTGAGGCAAACCTATTTTGTGCCCTTTAACAGCGTAAAGCCATATACATAAATATATGGGTACTAATATAATATAAGCGTGTTGCGGGTTAAATGAATCGGACAAGGCTCCGTAAATTAACGGGATAACCGCTCCGCCCGAAATACCCATAACCAGCATGGATGCTCCCGTTTTAGTAAATTTACCTAAGCCAGCCAAGGCCATCGGCCATATTGCCGGCCACACCAACGAGTTGGCCAGTCCTAACAAGGCGATCATTAAAACAGATGTAAAGCCACTGGTAATCAAGGCTAATATGGAGAATATAATGCCTAATATGCCGCTACCTTTCATGGCTGTTTCCTGCGTAAAGTATTTGGGTATGCAGAAAATGCCGATCAGATACCCCACGATCATACAAACCAATGTACAGGTGGTAAAAAACTTAGCCGAGCTTAACGTGATACCTTGTGCGGCACCGTAATTTATAACAGTATCACCGGCAATAACTTCAGCACCAACATATAAAAATAAGGTAAACGCCCCTAACAGTAAATGCGGGAACTGAAATACACTGGTTTTGGTAGTTACTGATGGCGTGTCAACTAGGTCCGCGTCGTCCTTTTTATCGCTGTCAATTTCGGGGAGGCTTGAGTAGTATATAAAACCTGCCAATATTACCAGCACAATTACAATGATGATGTAAGGTGTAATTACCCTTGATGCCAGCTCATTTAACTGTACAATTTTTTCATTGACAGATAGCTTTTCCAGACGCTCTTTCAAGCCGTCAGCATCCTTCAGTGCAACAGCACCTAAAACTATTGGCGCTATAGCCCCCGCTATTTTGTTACAGATGCCCATGATGCTGATACGCTTCGCGGCACTCTCCGGCGGGCCTAAAATGGTAATGTATGGGTTTGATGCTGTTTGCAATAAAGCCAAACCTGTACCCTGCACAAATAAACCAAACAGGAACAAACTATACTGGCGGGTAAGCGCTGCAGGAATAAACAACAACGCGCCAACGGCTATCACCACTAAACCCGCTGCCATGCCTTTTTTATAACCGGTAATAGTTAATATAAAAGCCGAGGGCGTAGCCATTAAAAAATAGGCTATGTAAAAGCAAAAAGCCACCAAATAGGCCTCCAGATTATTAAGTTCACAGGCCAGTTTTAGGTATGGTATCAGTACCGAATTTAACCAGGTAATAAATCCGAAGATGAAGAACAGGATACCGATCAGAATGATGGGGTTAAGTTTTGATTTTTGCGTAGGAGAATTTTCTGTTGAAATCATGTTGCTTAAATGTTTTAGTGGCCCTTAATCTACAGAAAATGCTTCACTTAGTGTAAAACTTACACGATTAAAATATTCACTCCGGTGAAAATTGGGTTCATCAGACTGAATTTGCGCCCAGCACAGGTGGTGTGGCTGCTCCAGTTCTTCGCCGCATTTAAATACGTTTATCCTGGCATCAGCATAAGATAAATTTAATGACGGATGAAATTTAAATACTATTAAAGGTATAACAAGTGATAATTCCCAGGCTATACCCACACCGGGCACCGCGCGTAAAACCGTTAAATGTTTAATACTTTTTAACAGGTTAGCCGATATAAACTGCCGGTTGTTACGGTTGCTGCCATACTGCGCCAGGCAGGTACCGGCACAATTAAACTCCAGATTATAATAATCGGTATCATCATCAAAACTAATAAAAAGCTCTACACAACTATCCTTATAAACCGGGTCGTTAGGCCGATGATAAGCAGCCCTTACTACAGGCTCGGTAACATAATACTTAATGTATAAACAATCGTCGCCATAGGCTATGGTAAACGCGGCCGATACATCAGGCAACGGCTTGCTCCAACTAGCAGGTATAAGCTGATGTTTTTGATGTTTGCCAAGCATCGCCGAAACGTTATCAATAGATAAATGCTCACCAAACGTACCGGCATTAATATATGGGATAGTTACCAAACTCATATAGCCAGCTTTGCGCCCGAATTAAGGCTTTTCATTTGTTTGATAATGGTAGCATTTAAAGCCTCCCGGTTTGCATACAGCATTTCAAATAACCGTAACTGTGCTTTGGCCCTTTGCAGGTTATGCCCTTCAAATTTTATTTTAAAATACGTATCGCCATTAATATGATCGGTTAAAAACCGCACCGCCTGTATGTAGGGCAATAGCAAAACGCCCATGATCAGCGAATTTATTTCGGCCTCTGATAAAAAGCTACCCGCCGCGGATAGGTACCCTTGCGTATAAGCATTGAACAGCGGTATGTTCAACCGGATATTGTCAAGATTTGCCTCATCCTCTACCGTGGTATTAATGATAGTGCGTATGGCATCTCCGAAATCATAAGCTACATAGCCGGGCATAACCGTATCCAGATCGATAACGCACTGCGCCTCATCATTACTGTTTAGCAGCACGTTGTTAAACTTGGTGTCGTTATGTGTAACACGCTTTGGCAGAATATTTTGCTGCTCCGTTTTTTGAAAATACCGCATGGTTTCGGCATAGCCTGCAATGTAATCGAGCTGTGCCTTAACGCCTGCTGCCCTACCCCTCATATCGTGGTTAACGGCTAACTGCAAGGCCGCAAGCCGGGTTGATATATTATGAAAGTCAGGAATCACCTCAAAAAGCCGGGCCGGATCAAGATCGGCCAGCATACATTGAAATTTACCGAATGCATTACCACCCTCGTAAGCCTGCTTTTCGGTTTCAACCACATCGTAACTTTTGGTATTACTTAAAAAATAGCACATGCGCCAATAGTCGCCGCTTTTATCCCTATAAAAATATTTGCCGTCGCGACCAGGTATCAGCGTCATCACTTCTGTATCTGCCTTAGCCGGATCAGTTGCCGATACTTTGCTTTTTAGATGATCTATCACCAAACACATGTTATCGGTAAGTGCCGGTACATTGGTAAATATATGATGATTGATACGCTGTAATAGGTAATCGGTACCACCGGCATCAATATTTTTTAAAAAATAGGTATCATTTATATGGCCCGAGCCAAAACTTTGCAGAGAAGCCGTATCCGCATTGCAGTTAAAGTTTGCAACAATCTCTGATATATTTGCTAAGCTTTGCACGCTGTATATTTTAACTTAAACTTTTAATGTTTAGCCGCCGGTGCCCGCTGTGTTCCAAATCCACACACAGCGGCACGGCAACCAAATTGAAAAAACACTAACTATTGACCTTAATTAACTTTAACGGTATGATTAAGCTTATTATAGCCTGTTGAAGCCTCCCAAACATCGTTGTTAGCCAAACGGATGCTGTATTCAGGTTTGCCTGCGAGGCTCTCATACTGATCAGGCAGGTTAAGCAGCAGCTCATACTCACCGGCAGGCATATCGTCAGGTATTTTGATGCTTTCCTCAATTTTGTTAGCACCCGAGTACCATTTACGAACATCAGATGCCAGGTCAAAAGACTTAACCTCGTTGGTTTGCTTATTGCGCAGCACCAGCTTAGCTGTACGCTTGTTAAATGGCGATGCATAACCGGCGTTCTTCAGGTTCAATACGATGTTCATGGTGGTGCCGTGTACTACATTATCGGGCAATACGGCGCTTTGCAATACAAAACGGTAGCCTAAGTTTTTTTTGATATTATCCATGCAGCCGCCGGTTTGCCAGTCGTTATTTACATCGTTGTTGTAATGGGCATTAAGATAGCTGTAGTGCATGGCTGCAAACTCTTCCTGCGCTTTACCGGCCGGTTCGCAATCGTTTGATGGACTATAACCGTCTGAACAGGTTTCACCGCCTACGGCTACATATTTACTATCGGCTTTCATGTAATTGCGCAGTACATTTACTACTGAACCGCCCGATACACGGGGCGATGAACTGTTACCATAATCCTCGTATGTTCCAAAGTCGTTTGAACTGGCCAAAAAGCAATCGTTATGAAAACCGATGCGGGCATTATCAGCCGACGTAAACGCTGTCCCATCAGCCAAGGCAGCGGATGTTATGGGCGCGTTTACTCCATTTAAAAACCGTTGTTTTATCTGCGGATAACGTACCTGTACCATTCGGTCAGCCGGTACGGCATCCAGCATGGCGCGCAATACCTCGGCACGGTCAAGCCAGTTTTTATCCAGTAACTTATTATCCTGCCCGCCATTGGTTGATGCATCGCCAAAAAAATCACTGTAATATTGTTCGCCCCAGGTACCTATAAAGCCTAATTGAACAGCAGCTATAACATCGACATTGGCTTGCAGCACTGGTTTAAGCTGCGCGATGTGGCCCAGGATAATGCTTTTGGGTGCATCGCCATAAGGCGGACAAATAAACCCCTCAGGACAATTACCAGCAGTTTGGCGCACAGTGTACACAAACCTTGGGATCAGCTTTACGCCCGCGGTACGGGCGGCAACCATATCCTTTTCTACATTGCTTAAAAATGATGCTGGTATAGGCGTTGAGGTAACGTTATCTAAAATATAGTACCTGAAAACCAGTGTGCTATGCACCTTGTAAGTAGCTCCCTCTATAGTTTGCTCGCTGCGGTAGCCTTTTAGTTCATCAGCATTAAGCAAACTGAAGTTACTGGCATGCGTTTCTGAATAGCGATAAAAGCCACGCTCCGGATTGGCAAAATCATCATTGCTTTCGGTATAGGTTACGTTAACCTTTTCTATCTGTACCAGCTTTTTGTCGTTATCCTTACAAGCCTGCATTACAGACAGCGCCGCGAAGGAGAAGCACAGGCATAAATTATTAAGTTTAAATTTCATTGTTCAGAATTAATCAGAGTTTAAAAAATATCTTTCGTTTGTATAGCCAGTAGCACAGGCCCCATTCAGCTACCCAGGCAGCCAAAGCTGATACCAGGGCGGCGATATGCACCGGAGCGTTAAAGAATTGTTGCAGCATACCGCCGGTGAAAATATTGACGAAGCCATTAACCCATTGCATGCCCACCGTTTCAAAAAACAGGTAGATGAAAATGGCGTTCATGCCCATTACGGTAAATATCCAGGCATGTTTTACGTTTTGCTTTACATCAACCAGCCAGTAAATAGCCGCCAGCATAAGCAGCACCCACCCTGCCGAAGCCAGCGCGAATGAACTTGTGCTGATGCGTTTGATGATGGGCGTTATACCACTCCAATCAAGCCCGAAGCCTAATGCAAGTGATATTATGCCACAGATAATCAGCAGCTTTATCTTTCCTGCTGATGACTTGCCTGATACCAGCAGCTTACCCGCCAGTACGCCCCAAATGGTATGTGCCGCTGTCGGGATAATGTTGATGGCTACCCAACCATCGCTGTTTATTTTACCCATCAGCACGGTATCCATGTATGCGCCAAAGTTGTGATGCTGTACAAAGGGCTGATCAAAACCCGGCATCAATACCGTGCGGTATAATGCTTCGGTTATAACCAACAACACCAGTGACACCGCAACCTGGAAAGCGAACGAGCGGTTGATGATACAATAGGCGATGATAGTAGTAACTGACAATTGTGTAAGTACATTCCATAACTCCCAAACCATTTTACCTGCATAAACACAATGCAAGGCCGTGCCGCATATAAACAGTTTCAGGCTGCGCCAAAGCACATGCTTCAGGTTATCATTCCAGCTTACGCCTTTGGCCAATTTGCGGCTGTAGGATATATACATGGCCGCACCGGCCATAAACATAAAGGCGGGCTGCACCAGATCCCAAAACCGGAGGCCATGCCATGGATGATGGAAGAACTGACCAACAATGGCGGCAAATGGCTGCGCCGGGTTCAACTCGCTCAGGGCTATAAATACATGGCAGCTCTCCGCACAAAGCAGAAGCATTATTACGCCACGCATCACATCAAGCGATATAACACGCCCTGCAACAACCTGATTTGCCGTATGGGTACTCATATATAATTGTTTATTATAATGCTATCTATATGAATACCTTATTCGCTCATATCTAATAAAAAGCTTGGGCTTCCATCATCGGGCGCACTACCCAACACTACCGACCAATCGCTTTTTATAGCTTGTATAGCTATGCGCAGTCCGCTACCTGTTAAGCCTTTAAGTTTACCACGGGCTATACGCATCTCAAACTTAACGTTAGCGCCGCTATCAACTATAGTACCCACCTGGTAAGCCTCGGCAATACTTTGTGGTGCGAAGCTAAAATCGGCCTGGTTTGTGCTGTTGTGGTAAAAAATATCTACGCCATTGGTAAGCAACTGCCCTTCAAGCAATATATCATAACCACCCTCGGTAAAGGTACCGGTTGCCAAACCGGTGGAGGGATTGTTATCCGAATCCATATAGAAATCAAAAATATCGCCATTAGCTTTTTTGCCAACCATATCAACATACACGTAAACGTAGTTACCATCATAATCCATTTTCACCTCGTTAAATACACCTTTACGTGCACCTAAATTTACAGTGGTGGTTACGTTAGCCCAATCGTTAAGCGTGTTGTCATTTATTTTAACCGGGGTGGTTTTAGCTATACGCAATACGGTTGATGCCTCAGCATCTTTACCATTAACGGTAGCATAAAGCGTAGGTACATATTTACCCTTACCCGGGTAAGCGTGCTTTGGGTTGGCATCGGTTGATGTTTCGCCATCACCAAAATCCCAGCGGTAACCGCTTACACCCTCAGTTTTAACGCTGAATGTAGCCTCGTTGCCTTCAACGGTTACATCGTATAGCAAATCTGTTTTTATTGGGGTGCTGTCTTTTTTACACGAGCTAACCATGCCTGCAGCCAGTACGCTCAGTAAACATATATAGGTCTTAATATTTTTCATATCACTTGTTCTGTTTAAATAATTACAGTTTCGGATAGTACATTATGGATTTTGTGTTACCTGCGGATTGCTCAGCACTTCATCAACCGGGATGTAGTAAATAATGCGGTTGCTGGTGTAAGGCACCGTCATGTTAGGGTAGCCGCTTGGGGTTTTGCTCAGGTCAATATCGGTTTCTTTTAAACCGGCCAGGTGGTAGCCCCAGTAATTTTTGTTGAGTGTACGTTTGTTACGGAAAACATCGTAAGCGCGGTGGCCTTCAAAAGCCATTTCTATACGGCGCTCCTCTAACACGGCATCAAGCGCGGTGTAGCCTGATGGTAGTTTGCCTGCATATAGCGATCCTTCCAAACCACGGTTCTTGCGGATCTCATCCAGGTCATTCAACGCTGCCGAAGTTTGGTTGAGTTTGGCTTCCGCCTCTGCTTTGTTCAAATACATTTCGGCCAGGCGGAACATGATCGGTGAACTTAGGTTAGGTGAGCCGCCCTGGAATGAGAACTTACTGATGTAGTACATCTCGATACCGTTCTTTTTCTGTACAGTACCGCTACCATCTTTGGCCGGCACAATGTAGCTCCAGCGCACATCTTCCGGATGTTTTGCCATCACACCCCGCAGCGATGACGAGGCATACTCCTCGCCCCAGCCTGAGTTACCGTCAGAGTAAATCATCGAGGCGATAGAACCAAATTTTCCGTAATCATCAGCCGCGGTAAAGGCTACACAAAAAATAGTTTCGGTACCGGTGGTAGCATTGGCAAAAAGGGTTGGATAGCTGGTTTTAGTTTCCAGTTTAAACCTGTTTGAACTGATTACCTGGTTTGCGTAATCCAAAGCCTTTTGATTGTCTTCTTTGTATAAATTCACCCGGCTTAGTAATGCCCATGCCGCTTCTTTCGAGGCATATTGTACACCTCGGTTCTGCGTCATTAATGTAGCTGCTTTTTCAGCATCGGCCAAAACAGATGCATACACTTCGCTAACGGTTGACCGGGCTTTTTTTGATTCGTCAGTTAACGAGGTACGCAACACAATGCCCGGCGCGCTTGGGTCAACGCTGTAAGGCTTACCAAACAGGCGCACTAAATTAAAGTGGCAAAACGCGCGTAAAAAATAACATTCGCCCAGCAATTGCTGTTTAGCGGCATCCTTATCGCCTGATTTTTCAACGGCATCGATAACCGTGTTTACGCCTGAAATAATTTTGTATGATACATACCAGAAATAACGTGTGTTGCCCTGCGACGGCGAATGGCCGAGGCTAAAGCTGTAAAACAAAGGGTCGGTGGTTACCTGTCCGCATACGATGTCATCACTCGCAAAGTCAGACAAGTGATAGTACTGGCGCAGGTACATATTGTTCTGGTCAACAATACCATTAAAGGAGATATGATCTTTAAACAATGCATAAGCGCCGTTCAGGGCGTTGGTTAAGCCCGCGGTTGTGGTCACCAGCGTTTCGGTGCTAATGGCATCGGTTGGCGTAACGGTAAGATCCTTGCAACTGCTTGCTGCCAGCAGCAACAGCACAAATATGGATGATAATTTCTTTTTCATATTCTGAATATTTAAACCGGTTAAGGTGCTGCTTTATTAAAAGTTGAAGTTAACGGTAAACAAATACTGCCTGTTGTTAGGATACTTAAAGTCGGACACGCCCGGTGTGGCAAAGCCGCCCGGCGTAATAGTTGTTTGCGGATCCTGACCCAGGAAGTTAGAGAACGTAGCCACATTGTCGGCTGTTAAACCTACGGTGATGCTTTCAAAATTCAGCTTTTTCGCGAATGCTAATGGCAGCGTATAATTGAATGCTATATTACGTATGGTAAAGTAGCTGCCATTTCTTAAATAACGGGTTGAGGTTTCGGTTGAGTTAGCCGAGTTTTGCGGACTTGGCTCGGTTGCCTCGGTATCACCCGGACCGCTCCAAACCTTCGCATTGTCAGGTAGCTTGATCTGATTGTAATACGGTTCGTGGCCATCATTCATCATAAAGCGCAGGTTGTTGCTGAATACTTTGTTGCCGTAGTTAAAATAAGTATTTATACGTAACCCAAAGCTTTTGTAACGGAAGCTATTATTAAAGCCGCCTTGAAACTTAGGCAATGCCGAACCAACTTCCTGTATGGTAGCCTCGGCGTAGTTTGATGTTTTTTCACTGGCAACAGCCTCGCCTGCATTGTTGTAAACCAGTTTCTCCCAAACAGGCGCGCCGGTTTGCGCATCAACGCCTAACCATTTTGGCATATAAAACTCGTACAGGTTGCCGCCGTTACGGTAAATCTGCGATATGCTCCATGAGCCGGTTTTAACAATATCAGCCGGCAGGCCATAAATTTTATTGTTATTAAAGTTGATATTAAAATCAGTTACCCACTCAAAGTTTTTATTGGTGATGTTGATGGTATTCAAACCAACCTCAATACCTTTATTAATTACGTTACCTGCATTCTCCCAGCGGGTTTCAAACCCTACCGAAAGAGGCTGCGATACCTGGAGCAACAGATTTTTAGTATTGTTGCGATAAGCATCAACTGTTAAGTTGATACGTTTAAACAAGCTCAGATCAAAACCAACGTTGGTTTGATGTTTGGCTTCCCAGGTTAACATCGGGTTAGCCAACTGGTACGGCACCGCGCCGGCTATTGAGTTGTATTGTGTAGTTAATGAGAACAGGCCAAGGTAACGGGTAGCACCGATATCCTGTGTACCGGTTACGCCATAACTGGCACGCAGTTTCAGGTTATTAATGGCATCGCTGCTTTTCAGGAACTCCTCATTGCTGACGATCCATGCACCTGACACTGACGGGAATGAGCCATACTGCTTGCTTTCAGGAAAAGCCGATGAACCGTCAACCCGGTAAGAGCCTGATAATATGTAACGGCCTTTGTAAGTATAATTCACTTGCGATAGGAACGAGCGCAACTCAGTACTTAGGTTATAACCATTAACCAGTTGCGTGTTCGATGCTACGTTAAGTACCTTTAAGCCTATGGGCAAGCCCCTGCCCGATCCGCCTGAATATTCAGTTCTGCCACCCTCGAAAATGATACCGGCCAAGCCACTCAAAGCATGATCGCCTTTTTCAAAATTGAACTTTAATAAGTTGTTCGAGATGCCACCATAGTTCAGTGTATTCAACTCATCTATATAACCATCATCATGGTAAGTACCTGCCGCAACCGGCGATACATAGTTAACACCTTTGTTAAATGCTGCCGATACCCTGTTGGTACTGGTGAAAGTTAACCAATTGGTGATGCGGTAGTTCAGCATAAAATCATAATTCACATCAAATCCTTTGTAGGTATGATCTGAATTTTTTACGGTATGTATCGGGTTGATCTTATCGCGTGACCACCATTTGAAGGTAGAGTTGCCATCAACATAAACCGGGTTGCCTGCCGCGTCATAAGGGTTATCCCAGGGCATGTTCAGGAATGAATAATAAATATCCATATAATCATAACTGCGGCCGGTTGATGCGCTGAGGTTGATATTGTTGGTGATATCGAGCTTTTTAGAGAAATGATAGGTTGAATTACCACGCAGGTTTATACGCTGGTAATTGGTGTTCATAAAGGTACCCTTCTCGTTATAGTAGGATGCGCCTACATAGTAATCGTTCTTTTCGGTTTTACCGCTGGCGGCTATGTACACGTTATACATCGGTGCTGCATTAAATGATTCCTTCGCCCAGTCATAATCTTGGTTGCGCAGTTCAAGCGGGCGTTCGCTGTAAAATTTGATCAGGTCAATTTTATACGAATTATCAGTAGCGCCTACTATATAGTCGCGATAAAACTCCTTTTGGTAATCGTACAGTTCATTGCTGTTCATCAGGTTCATCTTGCCGAAATCAGCCGTGCGGAAACCTGATGTAATTTTAGCCTCGAAACGGGTTTTACCGGATTTGGCACTTTTAGTAGTAACGATAATTACACCCGCGTTGGCTTGTGAACCGTATAAGGCTGTTGAGGCGGCATCTTTCAGTACAGTTACTGATTCCACATCATTCGGGTCATAATTACCACCGATTATACCATCAACTACGTAAAGCGGACTTTGATTAGCGTTAACTGATGATACCCCGCGCAGCCTGATCTCGGGCTGTGAACCCGGCGCACCCGAACTGTTTACTACTTGCAAACCGGCCACCTTACCTTGCAGCATGGTGCCCACGTTGTTGGCGGTAACGTCCTTCAGTTTTTCGGCAGATACCACCGTTACAGCACTGGTAAGTTCGCTTTGCTTTTTGCTGGTGTAACCAACTACTACCACATCATTTAACTGTGTAATGTTTTCGGACAGGAAGATAGCCACATCTTTTTGCCCGGCGGTAACCTCTACTTCCTTGCTTAAAAAGCCCATTGATGTAATTATCAGGGTTGATGTTTGTGCCGGGATGTTGATCTTGAACGATCCGTCAGCCTGTGAGGATACGCCGATGGTAGTACCTTTAACAGTGATGGCCGCGCCCGGGAGCGGCTGCTGATCGGTGCCGGAGGTAATTTTACCTGACACCGGCTGATTTTGCGAAAAGGCTCTCGCAAAAACCATCAGGCAACAAAACAGGAGTACAACTTTTTTCATATAATGTTAAGTAGGGTTAAATAAACAGTTAGTACATTGTTAATTGGAATAGTTTAAAGTTGAACCAAAAAAGGCATTAAAAAAACCTGTACAGGCCTGCACAGGTTGAATTTTATTTACGCAAACGTTTGTGTTGACTACGCAAACGTTTGTGTAATTTTTGCATTCGGCAAATTATTGTTGCCAAAATCAGGAGTTATTGAAATTTTAGCACTGTTTAGCAACAACTGTCCACAATAAACCAAGCCATTTATACCAAGAATGGTCATTTTATGGCTCTTGTAAATAGAAAAATTAATCAATCTTACGATTGCAATTGATCAAAACGTAACTTATTGTAAAAACAACACTAAGATACACCCGCTAAAACGAAATAACTTGCCTAAAACGCCTGCTATTGCTAATAGTTTACCATTTCAGAGTCTATTATCTGCTGAAAATATCCGGATTCGATATTTTCTCCTTTGTTATTTGCCTCGATGAGTTTAAAAAGGAAGTCTGTGGCTATAGATGCTTGTTTGTAAGAAAACTGCTCGATAGAGGCCAGCGGGCGGGTATCCATATATTCCCAGATGGGCAGGTTGGCAAAACTGATAAAACTAATGTCCTTATTTACTTCCAAACCCGCGGCTTTTACGGTCGCGATACAATCAAGCAATACATAATCATTAAAAACCATTACCGCGGTCGGCATCTCGTCCTGGTCAATTAGCTTTTTTATAGCCTTTACATTGTCCTGCTTACTTAATGTAGTTGAGGCGATGATATCGTAATTTATGGGAAGGTTATTTTCTTTCAGGCATTTAAAATAGATCTCGAGCCTTTGCAGGGTGGCCGCCATTTTAGCCGGGCCGTTAATAAGTCCTATTTTTTTATGCCCCATAGCTACAAAACGGCTTATAGCCTGCAGCATACCCGCATGCAGGTTGCATGACACAAAATGGATATCCTTTTTTTGCGGCACCCGGTCAAAAAAAACTATCGGTATATTATATTTTTTGAGGTTATCAAAGTGCTCGTAGGTGGATGTTTCTTTGGTGAGCGATACCAGGATGCCGTCCACACGATGATCCTTCATATTCTCCACAATACGCTGCTCACGCTCAAAACTATCCAGCGATTGGCCGATGATCACGTTATAATTGAATTGACCGGCAAAATCCTCTACCCCACACAAAGCAGATGAAAAGAAGGGTTCGGCAAGGCTGGGGATGATAACGCCGATGGTATAGGTTTTACGCTCCTTAAAATAGATGGCCGATTTATTTACTTCGTAGCCCAACTCCTTAGCCACCTTATGTACCCGCATGGTGGTTACCAAACCAATACTCGGATGATCGTGCAATGCCCGCGATACCGTAGAGATAGACACATTGAGCTTTTTGGCGATCTCCTTAATAGTAGGTAACTTATTGCTTTGCATACTTGCGGTGGTTATCTCGGTAGCAATTAATTGGTTTAACAGCACTATTATAGTAAAAAAATATAACAGTTGCTTTTTATGCAGTTAATAATAAACCCAATCACACTGATAATTCTCACCCCTAAACGAAAAAAGCCGCCCTGCTAAGCAGGGCGACTTGTATAAAAACGTTATTAATACTTAGTTTGAAATAGCGGTAACGTCGCTGCCTGTTTCAATTTCAGTTAAGGCTGTACTGCCCGACATAACAAATACCGATATACCGCGTGGCGTGATCCATGTTTTGGTTTCGGCATCAAAATCGCCACCCAGTTTCATAAACACACCCTGATCGGCCGGTGCTACGTGAGGTATTACGTACTGATTGGTACCCTGGTAAAAGAATGGCTGCTCTGCTCCCGCTTCGTCCACCAAGTTATAGTGATCATTTTCAGGCACCCGGTAACCTTTATTGGTAGTTGGGTTGTATATGGTTGTTTTACCCGTACCGCCAAAAAACACCACATCAACCGGCACTGTTTGCTCGGTTACGTTTGTGCCTTTAAATATGGCTATACCACCCGCATTGCCACTGTTTGGTAACAAACCGCTGCTGGCGCTGCCAAAACCGTCGCCATCATTGGTTACATAGGCTATGGCGCTTATCCACTTAGCTTCGCTGATATCGGTGGTGTTGGGGCCGTTTATCCGTTTGTTGCTTCCGCCCACATAAAAGAAATTACCTTTTTTAACCTGACCTGAAGTTAGGTTAAACTTATAGGTACGGCCACCGCCTGTTGCCCAGCCGCCACCCGGCGCATCGCCAACGTTTGGCTGCGCGGAACCCGCGTTGGTACAGGTCACTACAGCCATCGGCGTAACCGAAAAATCAATATTTTGCGTAGCCCTGAACTGGAAGTACTCATAATTACCGTCTGATCCTTTTGCATCATTAACAAAACCGGTTATAACTACCGGCATCTCGCCAAGTTCAGGCGCGTTGGGATCGGTTGGCTGGGTAATATCACTGATATCAGTAAACTTACGCGGCCATACCTGATAAATTGATGCTGAGTCAACCGTATTGTTAACCACCAGTATGCCGGCTACGGTTCCTCCGGCAGGTAAAAACTCCCCGGCAAATTGCGCGGTTGGTTCGGTATGCATGATAATGCTGTCCGCACCGTTCACGAGGTATTTATTACCCGCGTATTTAGTTACACCCAATACTGGAGCAGGCGAAATGGTAGCTGATTTGATGCTGACCAAAGTACTCTCATAATCATCGGGCCTTGTTTTAATAGAGTAACTTGAAACTTGCTGCACCTGAACCGGATTATCGTTAGATACCGTTGTGATGTTAGCCGAAGTAACCCCGGCTATCTGTAAAGCGCCGTTCACCCTTTTAAGTACGGTACCCTCTACATTAACCACTATACTATCACCCGATTTGTAGGTTGAGGCCGCATCGCCAAAAGGTATTTGTATACCACGGATCGCTTTGCGGCGATTGTTTTGCAGCACCAATACGCCTTGCGGTACATTGCCTGAATCGGCCATGGAAATTACTTTGCCGGTTATTTGGTAAGCCCCCAGCATATTATCCTTGGTAAGGGTAACATCAGTACCTTTATGGATAGCCCGCAAATCAACCAGCGCTATTATCGGGCTTAACTGACCATCAGCAAAGTCCTGCTTTTTACAGGCGCTGAATATCAACGCCGATAAAACTGAAATAATAAAGAATATTTTAGCTTTCATGTGTATAAATACTTGATTGTACCTGTAAACTATTGTTTTTGCCACCAAACCTGTGTACTGATCACATCTGGCCCCTGGGCTGCAACCGCGGCATTATAATTTGCCCTGTTTGATGATTGTACCGACACCGGGTAATTAAGGCGGGCGGGCATTACTCCGCCATTATCAAGCCCCGAGCCTTTTGGTAATTCAGGGTGCCCTGTACGGCGGTACTCAAACCATGATTGCAGATCGGTAAAAAATAGCGTGTAGTACTTTTGCTTGTGGATCAGCTCCATTTTTTGCTCAAGCGTATAACTGTCGTCCCACTTTATTAAGCCGAAACTCATGTAGTTCGACGGCACATTGTAACCCCACATGGTGATGGCACCGGTTATACCTGCCTCATAATATTGCTGCGCTGTTTTAGCGGTAACCCAACCTTTAGCGGCAGCCTCGGCAAGCGCAAACTGTATCTCGCCATAATTCAGGATGTTGCCTAACAATGGTTCCTTTTGTAAAGCCGTTGGCAAGGTAGATTTAGCGACCGGCACCTGCCCTACCGGGTAACCACTGGGGATACCGGCATATTCACCCTCAAATACGGTGGCCCACCTGGCAACTCGCGGGTCGCTCCATTCGTTCAGGTTATCCACAAAAAAGCTGGCCAGCTTAGGGGTGTACCAATCCGCAGGCCTCCAGGTTGAAAATGGCGACACATAAGGCGCGGTACCCGTCCATTTTAATATGGCCGATTCGGCATTATTACTGATGATCGGATAATTGGCAGCGTTTGCGTCTACCATATCTTTTATCTTATCAATAGCAGCCTGATCTTTGGCCGATACACGCAACAGCAAACGCAGGTATAATGAGTTACCCAACTTGCGCCAGTTAGCTGCCACACCTCCATAGATCGGGTCGCTGGATGATTGTACGTTTGTCCCGGTTTTCAGCAATTCATTAGCCTCTTCCAGCCGGGCGAATATATCTGCATAAATAGCTTGCTGAGAATCGTACTTAGGCAGAAATAAACCTTCTTTAGCTTTATTTGACTCGAAGTAAGGCACATCGCCATAGGTATCAGTAAGCATGGAGTAAACCCACGATTGTAGGATAAGTGAAATAGCCATATAGGTATTGCTATCGTTATCTCTGCCGCCTGTATAAATATCCTTAAGGTTGGTAAGCTGTACGTACCAGTTAGTCCACAGGTAATCGGCCTCGGCACTGCGAATTTCGTATCGGAATATCTTACCGTCGGTATCACCCATGTTAACCGTAACCTGCATCAACTCGTTGGTGATACGCTGGCTGCGGCTCATGTTTGCAGCTACAATACTGGTAATAGCAGGCGCCAGCAGCGATTGCGGCAAAGCGTATGAACTTTCGTTGGGGTTTTTTGCCAGTTCTTCAAAGTTTTTTGTGCATGATACTGAGGATAGCGACAACGATGCCATTAATCCCCAAATTATATATCTTTTTTTCATGATGATTAAAATCCTAATGTTACGTTTAAACCCAGGGTACGTGTTGATGGTAGCTGACCAAGTTCAAAACCACGGTTAATTTCTGATCCGTTAAGTGTGCCGAATTCGGGGTCGAATGCAGGCCAGTCACTGATGATCAGCAAATCACGGCCGTAAATACCAATGGTTGCTTTTTTCATCCCAACGCGTTGTGCAAAACGTGCCGGTAATGAGTAATCAATGCGTGCTTCTCTTAACTTGATATAGTCCGTTGAGTAGGTTGTTCCTTCTACGTTATCACGTCCGTAATGCGCGTTGTAGTACGTAGAGATGTTTTCGGCGATCACTGTGTTAGGACTGAAAGATCCATCAGTATTACGCACTACACCATTACCAATTATGCCATTGTAACGGCCCGGCAAGGTGGCAGTTGTTTTACCCTGCTCGGTAAGTACGGCACTTGTAAGTGAATAACCTACAGCGCCGGTTTGTGCATCAAACAAAAAGCTGAAGCCGAAAGAACCGTAATGGAAGTTATTTTGTAAGCTTCCTCTGAACTTTGGCATGGTATTGCCGATGTATTTAATATCCGGGCTTAATACCGGGTAACCGCCTTCATAAACGATTTGTCCATCAGGCGAACGCTCGTAACCACGGCCATAAAAATCGCCCATGCTGCCACCTACTCTTGCAGATATTAAACCGCGGCTACCCGGGCCATTCTGTAAAATCAGCTCCGTTTGGGTATCGGTAAGTTCTAGAATTTTGTTACGGTTAGCGGTAAGCGTACCGTTGATGGTCCAATTTAAACCATTCTTTGATTTTAACGGCGTACCATTCACTGCCAGCTCGATACCTTTATTACGAATACGCCCTGCATTAAATAGCGCTTCCGTAGCTCCTACCGAAGGGTCGGGCCGTGTCCATAAATGCTGATCCTTTGTATCTGAACTGTATAATGTCAAGTCAAAACCTACACGGTTTTTAAATAATTTAGCCTCGATACCTACCTCATGTGCAATGGTTGTAAGCGGTTTTAAATTCAAGTTAGCCAAACGGTTATCATTTTGCAGGCCACCCGGAAAGGTTGGTGATACCACATAACCATTAGTAGTTTGATAAGGCGTTAACGATCCACTACCTGTATTAGAAATCGATCCACGTAGCTTTAAATAATCAATAAACGCCGGCATTTTGAATGCCTCGGTTGGTATAAAGCTCAAGTTATAACTTGGGTAAGAGAATGACACGTTATCATTACCGCTTGCGTTAGCTAATACGCTGTTCCAGTCGTTACGGAAAGTTATATCTGCGTACAAATAATCTTTAAAGGCTAAAGTCAGCAAGCCATAAAAGCTGTTTATCTCGTATTTTGATTTATAAGGTGTAGCCACCAATATTCCCGCTTTATTGGCCAGGCTGTACACACCCGGATAAGCAAGTGAATCGGCGCTTAGCGCGTCCTGATTGTAAATATTTTTTAATGTGCTACCACCACCTGTTGCCGTGATCTCGAAATCCTTGGTTATTTTTTTGTTGTATCGTAACAAAAAGTCAGCGGTTATCTCCTGCGAGTAAATGTTCTGGGTGCGGAACATCCCTTTTCTGAACTTCTCCGTATCCCAGGGGCGCTGCTGTGTACGCTGATCGTAACCAAAATCCATTGATGTACGCACCATCAGGCTCAACTCCTTGGTAAAATTATAAGTAGCCTGAACATTACCCGTAACGCCGTGACGGTTCATGGTGTTCAGCATTTCCTGGGTAATCAGGTAAGGGTTATCCGGAAAGCTACTGAACGGAAAGCTTTGCTGAATATTCTCCCTGCCCGGCAGCCAGTAATCTTTTAACCAGTTAACATCCGCATTTGGCTGCCAGAATATATACCAGTACATAATGGATTGATTGTTATATCCTACCGACGGAAGGTTATCACTCTTTTTATTGGTATAGTTTATTTTGGTAGATACCTGTAGCTTATCGCTTACTTTTTGGTTGAGCGATAAGGCCACCGTATTACGGTCATAACCAGTGTTAGGTATTATCCACGAATTTTTTACGTTGGTTGCAGAGAACCTTGCGGTGGTTTTATCCGTACCGCCGTCAATAGTTACCGAGTTAGTATATGTTCTGCCGGTTTCAAAAAAGTTACGGCTATCATTAACGTAAGGTACCCATGGCGTGCGGGTTGTAGCTTTGGTATGGGTAACCGGATCGTACTGATAAAACATCTGCCCGTCAAACTTAGGACCCCAGGCCGAGCTGGTACTGCGTGTGCTCGCGCCATCTTCGGAGGCATTGTATGAATAGTAATCGGTGCCATCAACGCCCTGCCCGTATTCATATTGCAGATCAGGCCAGCGGTTTATACTTTCTATAGCAGTATTGGAATTAATGGTTACATTAACCCCTTTACCCCTTGCCGAGCCTGATTTTGTAGTAATGATGATGGCTCCATTAGCGCCACGCTGCCCATAAAGTGCAGACGCGTTTGAACCTTTTAGAACAGTAATATTTTCAATATCAGATGGGTTGATATCGTTCAGTCCCGAGCCAAAATCCACCGGGGTTTCATCAGCCAGGTAAGAGCTGCCACCGTAACCAGTAGAGCGGCCGCTGCCATTGTTTATCACCACGCCATCAACTACGATCAACGCTTCGTTTTCGCCGTTAAGGTTATTTTCGCCACGCAAAATAATTTTGTTTGACGCAGATGGACCACCGTTTGAGCGCAACAGGTTTAAACCCGCAACCTTGCCGGATAGCGCGTCCGTCCAGTTATTGGATGGGGCGTTGGCAATATCCTCACCTTTAATCACGGTAGCCGAATAGCCCAGCGCCTTTTCTTCGCGCTTAATGCCTAAGGCGGTTACTACAACCTCGTTCAATGAGGTGTTGGCGGTTATCAGTTTTACTTTAGCAGTATTGGTAGCCGCCTGGTACTTGGCAGTAAAGGTATCAAACCCGATCATGGCAAAAGTTACCGGCGCGCCTGAAGTTACACGAATGCTGAAACGGCCATCGGCATTGGTACTGCCTAATGATTTTTTGGCGATGTTGCTGATAGTTACACCTGCCAATGGCAGGTCATCATCCGCCGAGGTTACTGTGCCGCTAACTATAAAGGTGTCAACCTTTTTAAATACCAGGTTACCCCCTATGTTGCGTATGCCCACACCGGCCTGCTGCTCAATTTCAGTGATCAATTGTGCCAAAGTCAGATCGGTTGATGAAAGCACTACCTGGCCGGCGGTATTTACATCGGCGTTGTATGACACCTTGTAATTATATTCTGATTGCAGGCGATCAATAATGGTCGCGATAGTAACCTCCCGGCTGTTAAATTTAAGCCGCTTTGTTTGCGCGTGCAACGGCAGGGCAAACATGCAGCACAACAGGGCAGATAAGTAATTCCGAACTTTTTTGTGTAAAAATTTTCGATACATAATGATGATCAGTAAAAAATAATCGTTTGTTGATTTTTGTATTTGTAGTGTATTCCGGTAGCGTAGTTAAGGGCCTCGAGCAGTTTATTCAGGCCATTGTCCTGCATTTCGCCGCTAAACAGGCTGTGCTTTTTATTGGCTGATGGCTCAACCTCTATTTTGATATGATAATATTGCTCCAGCTTCGCCGCTATTTGCGAAGCGTTGCTCTTGCTGAAGTAAAGCGTACCATTGAGCAAACTTTTGGCTTCCTGCAGGTTTACGGCTTGCTTTTGGGCTGATCTGCCGACTACATTATAATTAAGTTGCTCGCCTGCCTTTATAAAATGCGTATGCTTGCCTTCAACAAAACCAACCAGGCCGGTGGCCACCTTAACCTCTTCGTACAAGCCTTTGTACGAGTAAACATTAAAGGATGTACCCAATACGTTTACCTGCAGATCATTGGCCGTGTGTACGATAAATGACCGCTTTGAATCATGCTTAATATCAAAAAAAGCCTCGCCTTGTAAGCGTACTTCGCGCTTTAGCTTACCGTAAACGTTACTTACCTCCAACGATGCATCCGGAGCCAGGTAAACGGCAGAGCCATCGGGCAGATTTACCTTTTTGCGCAAGGGCGATTTTTTGATCAGCGTATAATTATTTTCATAAGCTTCCTTTTCGCTTTTTAATGAATACCAGGTAAAACAGCAAACCAAAATTAGTGATGCAGCTATTCCTGCCCAGGCATACAGTTTGGTAACCTTAGTTTGCTTTACCGGCTTTGGGTCGCCATACATTTTGCTGAGCAGTTTTAGCCACTCATTATTAACTACGTCGCTTTTAACCGGCTCATTAGCCTGGCGGCCCCGCTCCTGCAGGTATTGCAGCAACGTTTTATTTTCGGGCCGCTCCGTAAGCCACGCTTTTACTTCCGCGCTTTCGGCATCGGTAGTATCATTGTTCAGGTATTTAATAAGTATCTCCCAGTTCACTGCGATCATATTTATACCTAAGAGCACCCGTAAGCCCCTTTCCACTGAAAGAAATAGTTAAGCGTTTATAAAGTAATTGTTAAGAAGTTCCTGAAAACAAGAAAAGCTGCCCTGCAAAGCAGGAACAGCCCTCATCAAGTGAAAAATCTTCAGTTAAACCAAGTCTAAATCCTGGCTGTATTTTTTACCGAAACGATCAGTAGCCGTAACGGTTATTCTTTTTGCTCCCGCCGATGGTTTGGCAAAAAACAGGTGATCGGTCAACGTAGGATCAATCCATTTATGTTTTTTGGGCAACTGGTCGCCTTTATAAAGCTCAATCGTCCATGGGTCATAATCAATACGCTGCTCCATATTGCCTTTTAACACGCCATCCTCATACCATTGCACCGTCCATTTGCTATCCCAGTTCCAAACGTTGGCCACCACTTCATCGGGCGCGGTTTGCAGGTAACCTTTTTTGTATATTTTAAGCTGATAATCTTTTGGCTTACCGGTTGATTTATAATACCAGTTGATATCGCCACCCTTAACTTCATATACGGCATAACCGGCCGGTGCGCCGTCGCTACAAATAGGGCCTGTCCACCAGGCACCGCAAACGGTACCGTGTACGTGCTCGATCATGTTGCGGTCTTCCCATTTTTCATTCATATGGGTATGGCCCGACATGATGTGGACTTTATATGGCGATAAAATTTTATACAACTGCTCGCGATTTGCTACCACACCGCCTAACTCATCCTCTTTTGCATTGTCACGGCGTTTAGCCCTGGTGTTGGTTGGTATGTGTAATGATACGACCACCGTAGTTCCCGGTTTAACGTGCGACAGATCCTGCTCCAGCCATTGCAACTGTGTTTCCGTTAAATAGCCGATATAGCGTTTTGCCGTACCGATAAAGAAAACATCATCCAACACTACGTAGTGTACCTGACCGCGGTTAAAGGAGTAATAAGTGGGACCGAAATTCTTTTTAAAAGTCTGCGCAGAATAATCATCCGTACGGGCATCCAGATCCATATCATGGTTACCGATCAGGTTAAAGAAGGGTATGCCCGACATGCCGATGGCTTGCTTATAATCTTCATAAAGCTCAAAGTGATCCCAAACCAGGTCGCCGCAACCTATCCCGTGCATCAATGTACCGGCAGGGTATGATGCCACCAGCTCTCGCAGGTCAGGTGCTGAGGTATTGAGCATGATAGCGGCATCTTTCTTAGAGATGATCTGCGGATCGGCCCAAACTACAAAAGCGTGGTTGGTATCTTCTTTTTCCAAACGCGTCAGATCAAAATCAGCTTTAAAAACCGATTGCTTGTTATCTATCTGCTTAAAAAATTTCGCTATGCTTTTTTCGTGCGGAAACGCATAACCGGCAGGCAGACTGATGTAAACAAACTGTGCCGTTTTATTGCTTAATAACTGGTAATTGCCCGCCTTATCAGTAAGTACCATGTTGATGCCATCAGTAACGGCAACATTGGCTACCCCCTGCCCATTGCTAAGCACACGGCCCTTGAGGGTAATATTGGCTATATCAACTTTTTCTGAAGCGGCAACCGCCGGTTCGGCATTGATCACCGCAGGGATAGTGAGCATGGCACCAGTTATCCCAAGGCCCTTTATAAAATCTCTTCTGTTCGACATATGTTTATTTACAAGATATCTTTTAGCAAAGAGCAAAGCCCGGCCGGTTTCCCCCGAAAAAAATCGTTAAATAAATGTTAACATTATATTAACCAGCAGCAGACCGCCAGCAATAGTGGCGCGGTCGTAATTTTCGTGGCGCATGTAGTAGCCTAATTGTTCAATGGCTTCGCGCATGTGGTATTCTATCTTCTTTTCAGTTACGTCAAGCACTTTGGCTATCTCGTGATTTTTTAAACCGGTAAGGCGCAGTTGTATAATTTCTTTACGCAAAGCGGGCAGCCTGTTTATTAACCGCTCCACTATTTTAACCGACTCCTTGGCAACCAAACGCTCAAACGGGCTAAAAGCCTGTTCGCTGATATTCCAGCAGTTATCAGTCAGCTCGTCGGTTTGCCTGGACGTAAGTACTTTTAGAGCACCGTTACGCGCCATACGAAATAGATAGGCCTTGATATTGATGATTTGCAAGCTATCTTTTTGCTGCCAAAGGTTTAAAAACATGTCCGACAGTACATCCTTAGCTTCATCGTCATCCTTAACCATGGTGCTTACGTACCTGAACAGGGATGAATAATGCTCCCTGAAAATAACTTCAAGGTTATGGAGGGTACTTATTTTAACTTCACTTTCCGTTTGCATTCCGGGTGCAAAATTAACTGGCTTTGCACCTGAAGCCGTTAAAAGCGCTATTAACTTTGTGTTAATTCTAAAGCAGTATGTTTGTTACATTAAGGCAAAACAAGGTTTAATTTTAAAAGCCCGCTTGCAATGCTCCACCACATTTCTAACTCATAATAACTCGGTTAATCTTTCTTAAAAATGGATTTGATCTTATCGATCATGCCGGTATTTGACTTTTTGTTCTGTGAACCGATCAGGAATCCGTAGGGTTTAAGTTCGGGTACATTATCGCATATTATTTTGATGATACCTATGCCGGGAATAGCGAGGATCATACCTGGAATACCCCATATCAACTCACCAAGTACAATGGCCATAATAGTAAATAAAGGGTTAACGCTTACCTGCTCGCCGACTACCAGGGGTTCGAGAATATAGGTTTGGGTAAATTGTATCAGGAAGTAGGTGCCGAGCACACCCGCAACCATACCACCATCGCCACCTTGTACAACTACGGCCAACACCGTGAGGGATGTACCGGTAACGTTGCCTACGAAGGGCACTATTTCCAGTATACCGCAAAGCACCGCGAAAAATATGGCGTTCTCTACCCCAACTATGCTAAAGCCGATGCCATACAGCACCCAAAGCATCACGATCATGAAGCTTAAGCCGCTAAGATATTTTTGGGCAACCCGGGCAGACTCATGAATAACCTCATCGGTACGTTTAAGCTGCTCATCGGGTACTATTTTTAGGATGAACTTACGTATATGGCTGCGGTAATACAACAGCAAAAACATGTATACCAACCCTAAAACCATATTTACCGCCACACCCATTATAGAACTTGCTACAGCCGCGGCCATGGTACCGGCATTGCCCGCGCCGCCTGCCTCTGTTTGCTGTTTAAGCATATCATCCTGCTGTTTCATGGATAGGCCTACGGTAGTGTTTACCCAACGTTTTATGCCTAAAAGCATTTCGCCAAGGCGCTGTTTCATGGTGCCTACATTGGTTGAAAATTCGCCCAATTGTAATGATAACATATAAACTATTACCGCAACCGATAACACTAAAGTAAACACCGATAAAAAAGAAGATAAGCCACGCGAAAGGCCTTTGGATTCGAGATAGTTGCTAAAGCCGATAAACAGCATAGCGAACAAGCCTGAAATGGCGACGGGAACTAAAAATTCCTTTGCGAAATAAAGCCCGCTGATGAGCAGGAACAAAAGGAAAAGTACAAGTACGCTGCGTTGAAGTTTAGCCATGAGCAAACAACAAGCTTAGTGTGATAAAGTTTAGATAAACTCAGGCAGCCGCGTATGCTTCAATACGCCTTGATATTTCGTTAAGCATTTCTGTGTCGCTCAAACGCTCTTCAATGTCCGTTAATTCGTGATTGTTTTTATACGATAGCATAGCCAGGTGCTGATCATTGATCTGCAGATCGAACATGTCGCCTTTAGGAGTTACTTTAACAAATGCAGGCGATCCCCAATAAGTAGTTACAAACATAATTGGGTTTGATAACAATGCGGTGTTCATAGGTACTGAAAAATTTAGCGTGTAAGGATAGTAACACATAAAAGTACCACAATGTTTTAACATTTTAATAAATTATTATAAATATTATTAATGTATTCATAACATTTATTAGGGATTGTCAGCAAATTGTCAATCACCTACCATTGATTGATCTCATTATTAAGCCAGGCGATACGCCTGTCGAGCCAGCTTTTTATCTGATTTACCTCATTATTATAAGTACCAAGTATTACCGGGTTAGGCCATACATACTCATTAAGTATAGGCCAGCGCTTAAAGTTTTGTTGCTGCGATAAATTAATGTATTTGGAATTACTATCGATATCCTGGTAAATGTGTTTAATTTCATTGCCTTTAACCTGGTTCCAGCGGTCTTTCACTTTTTTGCGGAAGGTGGCATCCTCAAACAAACGCGAAAACCATGGCCCTTCCTTTATCCACCAACCGGTTGCCTGCGTAGCCTCAGAGTAATCAACATTGCCAATGGCCAAATCAAAATCCCACAATGGGCCGAGGGTAAGTTTGCCGCCACGATCCTTATAAAAAAAGATACTGCTAAAATCCCTCGCGTCCTGGTTTTTCATCAGCTCCTGGATAATGTAATAGTTTACAAAGGAGTTTACGTCAATATACTTGGCATAACCCTCGTTCGGATCCGCAAAGTTATCGGCAAATATGGCATCCTCAGCTTGCTGCACATAGCCTTTAATGTAATTGTATTGCGCATCCGGAATATCCGACGGGGATTTAAGGGTAAAGGGTATACCATGCGACGTACGGAACCAAAAATCCTCATCCAGCCGCTGATCCCACTCCAGCAAATAACCCCCGGTTATTTTATCCGCGTCAACATCCCCTTTTTTTAGTTCAGGAATGTTTACCCGGTTTTCATGCACCTCCACCTGCTCGGTAAGCAAATAGCCGCCCAGATACTCGCCGTTCAATACCACTTCAATAAAACGGCTATCCGGCGTAAAGCCAACACCCATTTTTTTACCCAGGCTAAAGGCTAAACTGGTGCGCATTAAAGTTTTATCGGAGTAATTGGCCAGTAATACCCAATTCTTAGCGGCACCAATGCCTAACACCGCGGATTTATCAGTAAACTTTAAACGGTAAGGCTTTTTAGGATGCCCCCAGGTTGAATTACCCCTCCCCTTTATTTGCAGCGGAATGGTTAGTTTTTCCTGTTCAAATTCCCCATTGGTGTTAATTACCAACGTGCCGGTAACGTAATAATCCTTTGAGTCGACCGGTGCGCTTGTGGTGATGTAAAATATCGGTAAACCTGTAAAATTCTGAACTTTAAAATTGTAACTGCGGGTAAGGCCTTTTGGCGTTGTAAGGGCGTAAGTAACCGGTTTAGTAAAGTCAGTTTTTGTAGTACCGCTTACCAGTACGGTATCATTACCTTTTACTATGGTACCCGCTGTTTTGGCAACAAAGGTAACCACCAGTTTTTTATCGTTCTTAATGGTAGGTATAAGCGCGGTTATCTGGTTGTCCTTAATAACAGCCTTCACATCGGCCTCTACCAAGCCGGGGTTGTTTTTAGCTTCGATTATTACGGAAGTCAGCATTACGGTATCCGCCTTTTCGGGCACTGGTTCCGGTATGGGGTCTGCATCTTTTGTGGTTTTACAACTCCACGCGGCTACAGCAATAAATAAGCAAATAGTAAATCTTTTGAGCATAATCAGGTTTTTTGTTAAAATAATTGGTTCATCAAATATATAATCTTAATATCTAAGTAACATAATATTTACACATCTATATCTAAAAGAATTATATTCATTTAATTTATGGAAAATTTGAATTATATTCTTAATAATACTTAAATTTGAGAATTATGTTAGATGGAGAACTAATTCTTGATAAAACCGACCTGCATATACTCCGGTTAATGCAGGAGAATGCACGTATATCAAACGCCGATATGGCACGTGAACTGGGTATGGCACCTTCTGGCGTGCTGGAGCGGGTTAAAAAGCTGGAGCAAAAAGGGGTAATTAAACAATATACTACTGCTATCAATCCTTCGGCTTTAAAACAGAATTTATTAGCCTTTATCTCCATAAAAGCTAATGAAGGCCCGGCAAATATTGAGGCTACCAAGCATCTTGCGGCTATACCCGAGGTACAGGAAGTACACCATGTTGCCGGCGACGATTGCTACCTGGTTAAGGTTCGTACTTACGACTCGGCATCGCTGATGAACATTATGCGCAACCACCTGAGCAAGATCCCCAACATAGTGAGCACCCGCACAACCATAGTACTCGAAACCGTGAAAGAGCAACAGCAACTGGTAATACCACAAGCCTGATATACTATTAACGCCAACCCTTATGTCAACCGCACAAAATAAAGCATCAACCGTAATGGTGATCGTGTCCTTTGCACTGGTATACATTGTATGGGGCTCAACCTACTTTTTCATTCAGGTGGCTCTGCATGGCATGCCGCCATTTTTTTTAGGTGCCGCCCGCTTTTTAGGTGCCGGCATTATTATGCTGATTTGGTGCATGATTACCGGTGAAAAAGTTTGGGATCTGAAGAGTAATAAACACGCGATGATAAGCGGCCTTTTATTACTTTTTGGCGGTACCGGGGCACTTATATATGGGGAACTGGAAGTACCGAGCGCCGTATCAGCCATACTGGTATCAGCAGCGCCGATATGGTTTGTTTTGCTGGATGCCGGCCACTGGCGCGAGAATTTAAAAAGCCCCTCGACCATTATGGGTTTGCTGATAGGTTTTGGCGGTGTGGTAATGCTATTTGGCGAACAGCTTAACAGCGCACTGCACACCAGCGGAACATCAAAACTACCCTACATGGCTATACTGGTATTTGGTTCGGTGATCTGGTCTGCCGGATCATTATATTCAAAATATAAAGCCGGGAATACCTCAACTACTGTAAATACTACCTGGCAAATGCTGGCCGCGGGCCTTGCCTTTATTCCTTGCAGCTTCGCGCATGGTGAGTTGGATGGATTACAGCTTACTGAAATACCATCAACCTCATGGTGGGCGGTGGCTTATCTGATCGTGTTTGGCTCCATTGTAGCTTTCAGCGCTTATGTATGGCTGTTAAAAGTACGCCCCGCAACACAGGTAAGTACCTATGCTTATGTTAACCCTGTAATAGCGGTACTGCTGGGCATCCTGTTCGCTAATGAACAGATCACCTCCTTACAAATCGGCGGATTGGTAATAATCCTGAGCAGCGTGTTACTTATCAACCTTGCCAAGTACCGCAAGGCTAAAAAAGCTGCAGTACCGGTTACGGAACCTACTAACGTTTAATGCCGGATAAGCCTTAAACTATCTTTTCCTTTTTGCCTGATGTGATGCTGCGGTAAATGGCATCAACTATTTTCATGTCTTTAAGCCCCTCTTCTCCCGGTACGCGGGTTGGCTTTTTGTTGAGTACACATAAAGCAAAGTCATCCATTTGTGCTGCCTGCTGGTTAATGTTAGGCAACTCCATCATACCTAAGTGTGTGGTGCCTTTTATGCCGCCATACCCAAAGGCAGGCTCAAGCGCGAACTGCCCTTTTTCGGCAGTAGCTTTAAGGTAGCCCCAGTTATTGTTATAGCTTGATTTACCCGTAGTAACCAATCCACCCGGAAACTCCATCTTCCACATAATGGTTTCATCCACTTCACGAAATAGTTCATTATTGGTTTTTTGTTCGGTAGCGGTAACAAACAGCGGCTCCTGCCCTAACGTATAACGGGTACCCTGAATAGAGTATACGCCCATGTCCATCAGCGCGCCCCCGCCCGAAAGCGCCTTTTTTAAACGCCAGGCATTCGGGTCGCCCCTGTAAACGAAACCATTACCTGTATCAAGCGCGGTAACTTTGCCATATACCTTTTTTTGCCCCAGGCGCATCATCTCCATATTATGCGGATCAAAATGCAGGCGGTAACCAATGGACAGCATACGGTTAGCCTTTTTGCAGGCGGCTATCATCTCGGTACATTCAGCGGCGTTGAGTGCCATCGGTTTTTCGCATATTACATGCTTACCTGCTTTGGCCGCCCTTATGGTAAACTCCTTATGCATAGATACCGGCAGCACCACGTACACAATATCAATAGCCGGGTTGTTGGCTATCTCATCAAAATTGGTGTAGTTGTATATGTTTTTTTGAGGAATATTATATTTTTTAGCCCATTCATCGGCCTTACTTGGCGTTCCGGTTACAATACCGGCCAGGTAGCAGTGTTTGGTTTCGAGCAAGGCGGGTGCCAGTTGCCCGCCGCTATATCCACCCAGGCCAACCAGCGCTATGCCCAATTTTTTACCCTGCGGGATGAATGATTGCAGCACAGGCATAAACGCGAGTGCGCCTGTTCCAACCGATAATGTTTTTAAAAAATTTCTCCTGCTGAATGCTTCGTGATTATTCATGGCCGTAAAAGTTTAACAAATAAATTGGTTATAACGGTGTGGTGTATAAGCAACACGCTAAACAACAATTTGTTGTAGACAATTTAATTTACGCGCGGTTGTACATCAGTGTCCAATTCAATAACATTTTTACGCGCTCCTCATCCAACTGCCCGGGCTTTAAGCGCCATAACCAGTTTCTATCGGTTGATGCCGGGGTATTCATACGGGCATCCTCATCAAGCCCCAGAACATCCTGCACAGGTATAATAGCCATTTTGGCTACCGACGAAAATGCCAGCCTGGCTATTAGCTTATGCGCATTGCTTTGCTTTACCTTGATGCCGGTGTACTGGCTTATTTGCTTTTTAATTTTTTTGGTCGCATCCTGCTTATACCACCCGGCGGTGGTATTGTTGTCATGCGTACCGGTATAGACCACAAAATTATCACTGAAATTATGGGGCATATAGTCAGATTGCGGCATATTATCACCAAAGGCAAATTGTAATACCTTCATGCCGGGTAAGTTAAACCCATCACGTAATTCATAAACGGCATCATCAATATCGCCCAGATCCTCAGCTATCAATGGCAGCGAACCTAACTCATTTTGCAGCATCTCAAAAAAATCCTTACCGGGTCCGGGCTGCCATTTACCATTAATAGCGGTAGTCTCCGTCGCGGGTACTTCCCAATAATCGGCAAAGGCCCTGAAATGATCTAAACGCAGCAAATCGAACAACTCCATGTTCTTTTTAATGCGTTGTATCCACCAATTGTAATTAGTTTCTTTCAGTTTATTCCAGCAAAAAACCGGCATACCCCAAAGCTGCCCATCGGCGTTAAAATAATCGGGAGGCACACCGGCTACGCCAAGCATTTTACCTTCCTCATCTAAACTAAATAACTCCCGGTTGGCCCAAACATCTACCGAATCATAGCTTACATAAAACGGGAGATCACCAAATAATTTGATGCCAAGGCCATTGCAGTATGTGCGTAAACTGCTCCATTGCTTCGCGAAGATGAATTGCAGCCATTTAACTTTTAATACTTCATCCGCATATTTACGGGCGAACGCTTTTAAGGGCTTTTCCTTTCGCTGCTTATAATCCGGATGCCACTCAAACCACGGCTTGCCCGCATGCTGTTGTTTGATGACCACATAAAGCGCTAAGTCGTCAAGCCAGGCAGCCTGTTCACGGCTAAAAGCGGTGAACTCATCCTGCAAACTGTTATCCTGCTTTTTAAAGTTAGCCCATGCTACATTAAACAGATGTTTTTTGATCCGCTCCGCCCCTGCGTAATCTACCTCGTTTTTTGATGGCAGGTTGTTTTCTTTCAGATCAGCACTACTTAGCAAGCCTTCAGCCGCAAGCAATTCAGGACTGATCAGTAACGTATTACCCGCCATGCTTGAAAATGAGCTGTAAGGCGAATGCGCATCTACCGTTTCGGTTGGGCTAAGCGGCAGCAACTGCCAGCACTGTTGCAGGCTATTACTTAAAGCATCGGCAAAAGCTAAAGCCTGCGGTCCCATATCGCCCACGCCAAAATTTGATGGCAGCGAAGTAATATGCATCAGCAATCCCGATCTCCGTGGATTTTCAGGCCGTTCAAACTTTAATACCGCTAAGGGCAATGCCGTTTTGAACACATCTTTTATATATAATTCACCGGCTTCCGCTTTACCTTCCATGCCGGTTAGTTCATCGGTAAAATTCTCTGTCAACGTGGCCGGTAAAATTATCCGTGTTGAGGTCCAGTTAATTTCACCCGGCGTATATTCGGGCTGTATAGCCGGCAAATGCATTGGTAAAACAGTTATTAACCATTGCTGCCCCTGATGGCGGGCAAATGCTATAACATGCTGTTTGTATCTTCCCTTTACTTTAAGCGGAATGTATTTACCCTTTGCAAATAACTCTATGTTTTGGCTGCCTATAGCAAGTAACTTATGCGTGAGCCATAGCTTTATTTTGGCGTTATAACGATCATTCCAAAGGCTGTCGATCAAACCTTCCCCGTCGGATTGAACAGCGTTAAGCAGATCACTGCTCAAAGCGTAATCAACCGCACGGCGGTTATCCGGATCTACCAAGCTGAAATCCCAGCGATCACAGCCTTGGTAAATATCGGGCACACCGGGACTGGTAAATTTAAGCACCGCCTGCGCCAGTGAATTAATAATACCATGATCTGCAAGCTGCTGATGAAATGGCTCAAAACTTTTCCAGAATGCCGACTCTGGGTTTAATAATGCTGACGCAAAGTTCTTCGCGGCATTTTCATAATCCTCATCAGGCTGTGCCCATTGCGAGTGCTGCTTACCTTCGCGCAGTGCCTTTTCAAGGTATTCGTGTACGCGTTGCTCAAAGTTATCATCTCCCTGGCCCGGCATTGGATAAGCACCAACAATGGTTTGCAATATCAGGTATATATCATTAATATCAAGTTGTTTATCACCGGTAGCTTGTGGGTTTTCTTTAACCCATTCTTTCAATACATTGCTCCACACATTGGGCATGGCGCTTAGCGCGTGCAGCCTCGCACGTACATCTTCACCACGCTTGGTATCGTGGGTTGAGGTACCGTTCATGGCCAGCGGCCAGTGCTTTTGCCTGTCCAGCATCAACGTATGAAAATCATCAACAGACATACCGAAAGCATCCGGCGCATCGCCCACCTCATTATGCGCTATAAAACGGTTGTAGGTATACATCAGCGTATCCTCAACGCCTTTGGCCATCAGCGGGCCGGTAAGCTGCATACAACGCTGGTAAAATCGCAGGGCATTAGCGGCATATTCGTTACCCCGCTCCTGCGGCAACTTTAACAGGGCATCTTCAAGCAGGTTAGCTGCTTGTTTTAGTTCCTTGTCGCTGTCTTTTACCTGCTTCAGTATGTGTTCAATATTTTTAGCCTCCTCACCTTGCAGCGGCATCGCATTGCCATAGTAACGGTAAACCGGGCAATGTATCAGGAATTTAGCTATTGCCTCTTTAAGTTTTTCGTGAGAGATCCGCTTATGAGTTTCCTCATCTATGAGGTTCAGCTCACAAAAGTATTTGGTCAGGTTGGCCAATTCGCCGCCCATGTGGTTATGCAGTATATAGGCTTTCTTTTCCCAGATGTCGGCCTCTTCAAACTTAGGCTTGCCGGTAAGTTTATGGTAAAGGGCTGTAAATTGCTTCTCGCTATCGCGAAAGGTGAGCAAATTGTTTACAGCCGCCAAATACTCATAACCGGTAGCACCCTGTATAGGCCAATCTACAGGTAATTCTTCACCTTTTTCAAGTATTTTCTCTACAACAATATAAGTTTTGTCGCCGGTAAGTTTACGCAGTTGCTTGAGGTAACCGGCGGGATCATACAAACCATCCACATGATCAACCCTTAATCCCTGGAACACATCCTCTTTAAGCAGCTGTAAAATAAATTTGTGATAGTGCGCAAAAACATCGGGGTTTTGCATGTTTAAGCATATCAGTCCATTCACTGTAAAAAACCGCCTGAAGTTGATCTTGCTATCCGTTTCCTGCCAGTTGCACAGGCGGTAGTACTGCTCTTCGACGAGCTGTTGCAACTTTTTTGAGTCGCCATTAATTTTATCAATTGTGGCTGAAAGTAAGCTCTCGCTATCCTTATTTGAGAGCAATGCACCTAATTGCGTTTTAAATTCGTTAAATGCTATTTCAAAGGACTTTACCTCTTCTACCTGGTGTACTTCTTTTATTAATTGAAGCAGTTTTTCAAGAGCTTCGTTCTTGTTTTTTATAGATGAAAAAACAGCCAGGTATCCTGCTATGTTCAAAGGATAGTGGCTGTCATAGTAACTCAATCGCAAGCCGCCGTTATTGTAACTAAGTTTAAGCTCTTTGTTTTTAATAACCTCATCCATTGATGCCCCGAGGAACGGCACCATAATGCGCCCCTCAAACAAATCGCTTGTACCGGCAGTATCAAAAAACGAGGTATAAGCAGACAGGCTCCCTTTTTCGAGCACATCCATTAGCCATGTGTTTCGCGGATCAAAAGCCATGTGGTTTGGCACAATATCCTGCACCCAACTGATGCCGGCATTCTTTAACGCATAACTTACCGCCTTTAATTGTTTGATGGTGCCGATTTCGGGATTAACACGGTGCGGGTTGGTAACGTCATACCCGTGGGTACTGCCTGGCACTGCCTCAAAAATGGGTGAAGCATATAGGGTTTTGATACCCAGTTGCTGCAAATATGGTATGATCTGCTCCAGGTGCGAAAAGGTAAAATCCTTATTGAACTGGATACGGTAGGTAGAAACAGGATTAAACATGGTTGTTTATATAAATAATAAGCGACTCAGGATTTACAGATGCCGTTGCAGTAACAATACCTGGTTCAGCAGATACCGTACCACCCCATTTTTGATCGGCAGTATTGAGCAGAGGCTGCCAATTTTTACCGGCAGGCAATTCAATATTTTGTTGCTCTTTTGAGAAATTCATGGCACAGCAGACCTGCTCATTACCATGCCATCGCTCTAGCAACAAGGTGTTATTTTCCTTACTAAATGAAACCTTTAAATCACTTCTGTTTAAATATTTAAGTGCCGGATATTGCTTGCGAACTTTAATGAGTTGCTTATAAAAAGCGAACATGGTTTTATGATGATCCTTAGATAATAAATCCCATTGCAGCTTTGACCTGTTAAAGGTTTCTTCGGATTGCGGATCAGGTGTTTCACCTTCGGCATGAAAGGCTTTAAACTCTTCTTTACGGCCTTTGCGTACCGCTTCCACTAACTCTGCGTCCGTATGACTGATGAAGTACTGGAACGGATTGGTTTCAGCCCATTCCTCACCCATAAATAACATGGGCAGATACGGACTAACCATTACAGCCGCGGCCATTAGCTTTTGCATTTCAAAACTTACCAGCGTGCTGATTCGTTCGCCTAACATGCGGTTACCTACCTGGTCGTGGTTTTGAGAAAATACTACGAACTGGTTACCGGTATTATTATCGGCCCTGGCACCAAAAACCTTTTGCCTGTGCGGCGAATAAATACCATCATACACATAAGCATCGCGGTAAGCCTTAGCCAGATGCTCGATGCCGGTAAAGTCGGAATAGTACCCGGTTTTCGGCTCACCGGCGGTTACACGCAATGCATGATGAAACTCATCTATCCACTGTCCATCAATACCATAACCATGATCTTCTAAAGAATTGATATAAATAGGATCGTTCAGATCAAGCTCAACAATCAGGTGATGCTGACGGCCGGTTTTGTCTATCAATTGATTTACATGCTGTTTAATTTCTCTAAGTATGTGTACCGGGCTTAAATCCTTAATGGCATGTACGGCATCCATCCGCAGGCCATCAATATGAAAATCCCTGAACCACATCAGCGTGTTTTCTATGTAATATAAGCGTACAGCATCGCACCAGGCATCATCAAAATTGATGGCATTACCCCAAGGCGTATGGTACTTATCAGTAAAATACGCGCCAAAGTCATTAAAGTAATTCCCTTCAGGGCCAAGGTGATTGTAAACCACATCGAGCACAACGGCTAACCCTTTGCCATGGCAGGCATCAACCAAACGCATCAGTCCCTCGGCACCGCCATAAGTATCCTGAACAGCATAAGGCAGCACGCCATCGTAACCCCAGTTGCGCCCGCCTGGAAACTGGGCTACCGGCATAATTTCTATCGCGGTGATGCCAAGCTCAACCAAATGGTCAAGCTTGGCTATAGCGGCCTCAAAGGTACCTTCAGCAGTAAATGTACCGATATGCAACTCGTAAAATATATAATCGTCAAGCTTCAAATTGCTCCAGCTTGCATCTGTCCAGTTAAAGGCGGCTAAATCAACCGCCTTTGACGGGCCGTGCACACTCTCCGGCTGCGCTAACGATGCCGGGTCAAGGCGTTCCTTTTCACCATCCAGCAAAAAGGTATAAGTGTCACCCGGTTTAAGCTTATCTGTACGCAAAGCCCAATAGCTAAACTCCTGCGCTTGTAAGGGCAATTTTATCTTACTTGCTCCAAATATAATCTCAACCTTGTTTGCCAAAGGTGCCCATAAGGTAACATTGGCAACACCCTGGCTATCAAAGCTTAAACCTAAACTACGCTTGTTAATCTGTGCTTTTTTCATGCTTGTTATGATGCTGTAATAATACTACGGTACGCCCCTGCACGGTAATGGTATCACCCGCGTGGTGAGTATTTCCATCAGCATCGTAAGCTGATGTATCCATAATAACTTTCCAGGTATGGCCAAATTTTTCGGATGGCAGTTTGTAATCTATTGAATCATGAAAAGCATTGAAAATAAGATAGTAGCTATCATCTACTATGCGCTCACCTTTAGGGCCAAGCGAGTGGATGCCTTTACCGTTCAGGAAAACCGCTAATGATTTGGCAAAATCATGACTCCAGTTTTCCTCGCTCATTTCGGTACCTTCCGGTAAAAACCAGGCTATATCCTCAACTTCCTGACCCTTTACAGGTTGCCCCTGGAACCACCTTCTGCGCCTGAAGTTTGGATGTTCCTTGCGGAAATGGATAAGCTTTTGGGTAAATTTCAACAAATCAGTATCGGCATTTTCCCAATCCAGCCATGAAATCTCGTTATCCTGGCAGTAGGCGTTGTTGTTTCCACCTTGGGTACGACCCATCTCGTCACCAGCAACCAGCATAGGCACCCCTTGCGACAGGAACAGCGTTGACAGGAAATTACGTTTTTGCTGCGCACGCAGTTCCAACACCGCTTCATCGTCAGTTTCCCCCTCGGCACCACAATTCCATGAGCGGTTGTGGCTTTCACCATCGTTATTATCCTCTCCGTTAGCTTCGTTATGCTTCTCGTTGTACGATACCAGATCGTGCATGGTAAAGCCATCGTGCGCGGTTATAAAATTGATACTGGCTGTTGGCCTGCGGTAGTCATCCTGATACAGATCGGGGCTACCGGTAAAACGCTGGGCAAATTCGCCAAGCATACTATCGGCACCACGCCAGTAATCGCGGATGCAGTCGCGATATTTGCCATTCCATTCAGCCCATCCCGGCGGAAATTTACCAACCTGGTAACCGCCCTCACCAATATCCCACGGCTCGGCGATCAGCTTAACCTGTGATATGGTTGGGTCCTGGTGAATAATATCAAAAAACGCGCTTAGCCTGTTTACCTCGTGCAGCTCACGTGCCAGTGTCGAGGCCAGGTCAAACCTGAAACCGTCAACATGCATTTCGGTTATCCAGTAGCGCAGGCTGTCCATTATATACCTTAACACGTTGGGCAACATGGCGTTAAGCGTGTTACCTGTACCGGTATAGTCCATGTAAAAACGTTTATCCTCATCAACCAAACGGTAGTACGATGCATTGTCGGCCCCTTTGAATGACAGGGTTGGCCCCATCTGGTTGCCTTCGCCGGTATGGTTGTAAACCACATCCAATATTACCTCAATGCCTGCTTTATGCAGTGCCTTTACCATACCTTTAAACTCGCTAACCTGCCCGCCGGTAACCCCGGTAGACGAGTAACGCACATCAGGCGCGAAAAAGCCGATCGAATTGTAACCCCAATAGTTGCTTAACCCTTTTTCAACCAGATACCGGTCATTCACAAACTGGTGTATCGGCATTAACTCAATAGCGGTTACACCCAAATCCTGAAGGTGTTTGATGATAGCCGGATGGGCTATAGCCGCGTAGCTGCCACGAATTTCTTCAGGCACATCAGGGTGCTGCATGGTAAGGCCGCGCACATGTGCCTCATAAAATACCGATTGATGGTAAGGCGTACGCGGAAACTGGTCATCTTCCCAATCAAAATTATTATCAATCACTACCGATTTCGGGATGTATGGCGCGCTGTCTGTTTCGCTATAGCTCAGATCTTCCTGCTCGCTGCCTACTTCATAAGCAAACAATGAATCGTGCCAGTCTATAACACCGGCAATGGCCTTGGCATACGGATCGATGAGTAATTTATTAGGGTTAAAACGATGGCCGTTTTGCGGCTCGTATGGGCCATGTACACGGTAGCCATATAACTGACCGGGCTTTACGCCGGGCAAATAAATATGCCATACCTGGTGCGAACGCTCATACATTTTAATTCTTTGCGATTCTGTTGTTGCCTCAGGCGAGTCAAACAGGCATAGTTCTACACCTGTAGCATTATCGGCATAAAGCGTAAAGTTTACACCCTCGCCATCCCACGTTGAACCAAGCGGGTACGGTTTACCCGGGTAAGTATTTATTTCCATTAGATAGATTTTTAATATTATTTAGCGGTTGCGGATATATTTCGGCATCAGCTACAATCGCTGTCGTTTACTATTGCAACAGGTATCATTATTACAGCAAAACAGGTATAATGTTTAAGAGACGTTTAAAAATGGCTCAAAAAATATCTTATAAGGATAAATAAACATTAACCCCCGGTTAGGCCTGCTGTTAGTTTTGTATAAAAACCTATTATGAGAATAAAGCTTACCCTACTTACCCTTGTGGCAGGGCTAAACGGCTTTGCCCAGCAACAATTTGCACCGGTAAACCCTAACACCACCCCCGAGGCACGCAAACTGCTCAGCTACATTTATAGTATTAAAGGCAAAAGTATTATAACCGGCCAGCACAACTACCCCATCACGCCTGATAAGCATCTGGACAGCATTAAGGCGCTAACCGGCAAACAACCCGGCCTTTGGGGTGCTGATTTTATTTGGAGCGGCACCAATGACGTTGGCCAAACCATAGTTGACCAGGCCATTGAACGTTACAAACAAGGCTACCTGATCTGCCTGATGTGGCACCAGGGCCGTCCGATTGACAACCCGCCCTACGCCTGGAAAGAAAGTATACAAGCCAAGCTTACCCCTGCCCAATGGAAAGAGCTAACCACACCTAATACCGAATTAAACAAACGCTGGCTGGCTCAGGTTGACCAGATAGCGGTGTGGCTGAAAAAGCTACAGGACGCCAAAGTACCCGTATTATGGCGGCCATACCATGAGATGAATGGCGTATGGTTTTGGTGGGGCGATAAAAAAGGACCTGACGGCATCAGCAAGTTATGGAAGATGATGTACGACCGCTACACCAACCACCACAAGCTAAACAACCTGATATGGGTATGGGGAGCCAACGGCCCGCGCGACCTACCGGAAGACCAGGCCTACTCCTATAAATATTATTACCCTGGTGCTAAGTATGTAGATATATTGGGGACCGATATTTATAATGCCGATTACGAGCAGAAAGATTATAACGAGCTTTTACAGTTAGCCAAAGGCAAACCTATCGCTTTAACTGAAGTTGGAGAATTACCTAAACCTGAAATACTTAAAGCACAACCTGAATGGGTATGGTTTATGGTTTGGGGCGATTGGTTGTGGACACACAACACCAAAGACCTTGTAAAAGGCAACTATGCCCGCCCGCAAGCTTTAACGCTTGATGAGATCAGTTATAAGTAGATCGTAGCATCGTATTAAACCAAAATGCCGGGCTATGTACCCGGCATTTTGGTTTAGTTTGAAACCGTATGGCTTGGCTTCGATAAATTGCCTTGCAAATCAACAGCGCGGATGGTATAGGATGTTTTTGCATCACCCGTGTTTAGCATAAACCAGGTGAGCGGCGTGTAGCCTATGCGTTTGCCGTTGCTGTAAATATTATAGCCCATAAACTGCCGGTTATCTTTAGCTGCCGCCCATTGCAGCTTTGCCCCGGTGGTTAGCTTTTTAAGCGATAACTTTTGCGGTACGGTCGGCGGCGTGTTGTCAGGCTTTAGCTGGTTGATACAGTTCATGAGCGCGCGGAAATTGTGGTAAGTACCTTTCCATATCTGCCCTTTCAGCGCCTTTTTCATTTCAGGCTCTTTATCAATACCACCGGGGTACCAATCGCCATGCTGATGATCGATAAGATAGGTTTGAACATACATCCAGAGCTGTGTAAATTTATCGTAATACTTCAACTCGTCCTTTGGGTAAAGTGTTGACATCAACAGCAGCGAATTAAGCCCCTCGGCTTGCGCCCACCAGTTTTTACCATCCTTTATAATACTGATGCCGGGCTGATCTTTAAAACAATAGCCCTCATCATAAAAACCACCTACTTTTTTATCCCAGCCATTTTTCAGGGAATGGTCAACCATGCGTTTAGCTACCTTCAGGGTAGCCTCATCATGCCCTAAACCCAGCACGTGCGAGGCTTCCAGCATCAGGTAAGCGGTTTCCACATCGTGCCCAAAGGATACATGATCGAGGTAACGGTGCTTTAAAACACTGGTGGTTGATGAATCGCGGGTTGAAACAGGTGTCCAGTCCGGTTGAAAAAACAGGGTGAGGTAACCTTTAGGCGTAGTGATCTTATCGCGCACCAACAGCAGCATCTCGTTCAGCCTTTCGCGCAATAGGCTGTCCGGCCAAACGGTATAGAGTTCGGTAAAAGCTTCGAGCAGGTGGATAGAGGTATTCTGATCTTTATAACCTTTATCAGATGTGGACGGAAAATCAGCGGTACGCTTAATCACGGTGCCATCCAACTCCATGTGCTGGTAATAACCTTTATGTATTGGATCATGCGCATGTTTCTCTAACCACCAAAAGGTTTGCTTGGCCAGGTTTAGCGCGGCTGTATCGCCGGAGGCCTGGTAATAAGCGGCAAGCCCGTATATGGCAAAGGAGTTACCATACGATTCCTTTGGCGCGAATGAATTTTCGGCAACGTTGCCCTGCCTGTCGGTATAGGTATAAAAACCACCGTTCTGCTTGTCCCACATCTTATCCCTCAAAAACAAAAAGCCCTGTTTGGCATCGGCTTTAAAGTACGGTACGTTTGGATAAAACAATGCCGCCTTCGCGTTTGACCATACGTGCCTTGCCTGCGTAACAATCATTTTATGCTGATCGGGGGCTACTTTAAAATCATAAGTAAAAGCACTCAAAAATCCGCCATAAGCGGTATCAACTGAGCGCGGGTACCATTTGTCAAGCAGTTCCACCCTCGCGGAGCGTTCCATCTGCTTGGCGATGGTTGGCTTATCGGTTTGCGCAAACAATAACTGGGGCATTATCAGGCTGCCTGTAAGCATCAGTTTAAGGCAATCAGGAATAAGTTTATACATGGTTAAATAAGTGGTTTTACCATTAAAAGTAACTTGATTAGGGCTATATGCCGTATTTTGCCAATATATTACAAACATTTGGTAAAAATACATTACATGGCTGTTGGGCACCATGTTACTTTTAGCTTACCAACTATATAACTTAACATATCTATGCAAATTTTATACAAAAAAACCCTTTCGCTTTTTATTGTTGTAGCAACCGCCTGTACGGTTTACGGCCAGCAAAAAAAGGCGATGGTTGTCAACAGTAAAGATTACCTTGAACTGGAGGGCGTAAACGTGATGCTTGCGCATGACTTTTATCCGGAAGGCCACCAGGGCGGTGTTGGCGTTATACAGAATGGGCAGCGCACCGCTACCAACGGCGATCTGCGCCTTGAACCTACGCCGGGACAATGGTCGCCTATACCTAAGGTAGGCAAACGTGTGGTTGACCGCCAAAAGAACGAGGTTAGCGTACGCATGGAGTACCCCAACCCGGACATGAACCGCAAGGGCTTTAACCCGATCATCTACCCCGACCTGAATTTTGCTTACAACATACGGGTAAAGCCCGAAGGCCGCTCATTCCGCATTATTGTTGATCTGGATAAGCCCCTGCCCGATGAATGGATAGGCAAGGTCGGGTTCAACTTCGAGCTTTTTCCGGGCATACTGTTTGGCCGTTCGTACTATATGGATCAGCAGTTCGGCATTTTCCCGCAGCAGCCAAACGGACAGATGTATAAAGATGCCGCCGGTGAGCTGCAAACAAAACCGATGGCCAGCGGTAAATCACTAACTATAGTACCCGAGCTTGATGCCCAGCGCATGACGATCCAAAACCTGTCGGGCGGTAACCTTGAGCTGCTGGATGGCCGTGGCAAGCATAATAACGGTTGGTTTGTGGTACGTTCTCTGGTAGCTAAGGGCGCATCAAAAAACGCTATTGAGTGGCTGGTAACGCCTAACGCGGTTAGCGAGTGGCAGTCAGAACCGGTGATCCAGATATCACAGGTGGGCTATCATCCGGCACAATCAAAAATTGCCGTTATTGAATTAGATCAGAAGGATAAAACCCGTAAACAAGCCTCGTTGCTGCGCATAGGCGAAAAAGGCGGACTGGAACCTGTTTTAACATCGGCACCTAAAGAATGGGGCGATTTTTTGCGGTACCATTACCTGCAATTTGATTTTACCAAGGTGACCAAACCGGGTATGTATATGGTAAAGTATGGCAATTATCAAAGCCGTCCGTTCGCTATTAACGCGGGCGTGTTTAAAGAAAACGTTTGGCAGCCTACGCTTGATTATTTTTTACCCGCGCAAATGTGCCACATGCGCGTAAACGAGAAATACCGTGTTTGGCATGGCTGGTGCCACCTGGATGATGCCCGCATGGCCCCTATCGACTCAAACCACTTTGATGGTTATATCCAGGGCGGTTCAACACTTACCAAATACAAACCCGGTGATAACGTACCCATGCTTAACCGTGGTGCCTGGCATGACGCGGGCGACTTTGACCTTAGGGTAGAATCGCAAGCGGAGACTGTTTATGGCTTGACCCTGGCTTATGAGGAGTTTGGCGAAAAGCATGACAATACTGCCATCAATCAAACAACCTTAGTAACCGAGATACACGAACCCGATAGCAAGCCCGACCTGCTGCAGCAAATTGAGCATGGTTTATTATCAGTTACTAATGGATACAGAACATTGGGGCGCTTTTACCGTGGTATAATTGAGCCAACCTTACAACAATATGTATTATTGGGCGATGCCGCCAACCTTACGGATAACATCCCTTACAACAGCAAACAGCCACCGGTAAACGCTACGGGTATTAAAACCTGGGCTGATGACCGCTGGGTATTTACCGAGCAAAACCCGCCGCGTGAGCTGGAAGCCGCTGCCGACCTGGCCGCTGCCAGTCGCGTTATGAAGGGTTACAATGATACCCTGGCCACGCAATCCCTGCAAATAGCCAAGGAAGTTTGGAAGAATACAGCATCAAACAACATATTGCCGCGCATACAACTGGCTGCCGAATTATTGATAACAACCGGTGATAAGGAATATGCCGATTACCTGGTGAGCAAAACAGACGACATTACCAAAAACATAACCAGAACAGGCTGGTACATAGGCCGTACATTAAAGCTGGTTAATAATACACCATATAAACAAGCCGTAAACGCCGCTGTAAAAACCATGTACAGCACCATTGTGGCCGACGGCAAGAAAACACCATACGGCGTACCTTACGAACCGGATATCTGGGGTGCAGGCTGGGGTATACAGGGCTTTGGTTTCAGGCAGTATTTTTTGCATACTTCATTTCCTGATATTATCCCGACTGATTATATGCTGGATGCCTTGAATTTTGTATTGGGATGCCATCCGGGTTCAAATACATCATCATTTGTATCAGGCGTGGGTTCACAATCCATGACCACGGCCTATGGCTTTAACCGTGCGGATTGGTCGTACATACCAGGCGGCAGCGCATCAGGCACAGCCCTGATCCGCCCGGATTTTCCGGAGTTGCTGAAATGGCCTTACCTGTGGCAGCAAGGCGAGTATGTATTGGGTGGCGGCACAACCGACTACCTGTTCCTGGCCCTGGCGGCAGATCATGTGTTGAATAAAAAATAGATTCCCAAAACCTTAATAAAAAAGCGGCCTGTATCACTACAAGCCGCTTTTCTTTTATCTGCTATAAAGGATTATTTCTTTTTTAAAGCCGCTTTAATGGCTGCCTCCGCGAGTGGCTCCATTACTTTATAGCCTGCTTCGTTAGGATGTACGCCATCATAGGTCAACTCCTTTTTAAGACCTTGCTGCTCATCAGCCATCGGTGTAAAATAATCGAGGTAAACCATTTTGTTGGCCGCCGCGAACTCTTTAAGGCTTTTGTTAATTGAGGCTATTTTAGGCACCGGGTTTAATCCGCGTCTCCATGGATAATCATAAACCGGTAATATGGATGAAAGCACCACCTTAATACCATAGTGCTGTGCCAGTAAGGCCATGGATTGTATATTGCCTACAATTGTTTCTTCGGATGTTGGCCCGGTATTGCCTGCAATATCATTGGTGCCGGCCAGTATCACCACTACTTTTGGTTTCAGGTTAATTACATCCGGACGGAAACGCAGCAACATTTGCGGGGTGGTTTGGCCGCCAATGCCACGGTTAATGTAAGGTTTGCCCTTAAAAAACTCCGGGTCTTTATCACTCCAGCCCTGGGTGATGGAGTTGCCCATAAATACCACACGATCCTCCCCCTTTGCCGGTGGCTGCACCGCGGCATTTTCTTTTTCAAAGCGCTTGAGGTTTGCCCAATCTTCTCTCAAATAATTTAGTTGTTTTAACTCTTTAGCCATGCGTGCCGTATCGGCAGTTTGGCCGTAAGCTGAGGTAAATAGCAGCGCCGAAAATAGCGCCGGTAAAATAAAGGTCTTCTTCATGGTGTGTTTCTTCTCCAGTTTTTTGTTTTTTCAATAAATGCAATCAGTTCATCGGCTATCAGGCGGTGTTCATTCAGGTCAGGATGATCGCCGCAACCCTTATGATAGCGTTTGCTAAAGTAGTATTTATACACGTTTTTATCTCCTGCATTATTTACTTCGTTAACAATACCACGCAAGTAATTTTTTTGAACTTGCACCAGGCTGCTGTCGGCCATCGGGCTGGTTAGGCAAATGATGGTTGCTGATGGATAATAAGCCCGCAATCTTTTAATAAACGATACATAAGGCGGGCAAAATTTTACTGAATCAACAGGGCCATCATTTTGCCCGAGGCATACGGTTACCACATCGGGCCGGTATTTTTTAAAATCCCACCGGATAGCATTGGCGCGCAGGTTAACCTTGTCAAGTACATCGGGCATGGTAACTTCCATCTGGCAGCAACTACGGGTTAAACCAATGCCTGCTACCGCTGTTAGGTGCCACTGCGCATTTAAAGCCCGTGCCGCTATAGGCCCGTAAGCCATGTAAGCATTATGCTGATCGTACCATTGACCGGTATTGCAAGGGAAAGCGCTTTCATCGCTACCCGTACCGCAGGTTATGGAGTTGCCTATAAATTCAATTTTACGTACCGGCAATGGTGCCGGCGTAAGCAACTGTTTGCACCGTAACCCAACAAACTCCAGGTACCCAATGCCCGATTCGGTACTTTTGCAGATGGTGATCTCGTGCCGTGCGTCTGCAAGATTATTTGCAACCTTGATGATATTGGTTTTTTGGGTGAGTTTTATGCGTTGTACAGGCAGGTTATCAATGGCTACCGAGATGTAATTATGATCTTTACCCCACATCATCTCATCATTAATCAACAGCTCGCACGAGGTACCTTTAAAGGCAGTCTTGATATAAACACCCGCCGCCCAAAAGCGCGGTAACTGCGGATTGGTAAAATCAATACGGCCTACGTACTGAAAGCGCTTATCAGCCGGTTTGTATTCGGGCAGATTATCCGCGGGCGACTTCCATGCCCATAAGCCGGTTAACCATAGTGCTCCTATTAAAAAACCTAAAATCCGCATAACTGATGTCTTTATTTTGCCGGGTATATTCTGGCTGCCCAGCCGCCGCCGTTGCTCAGGTGTACTTTTATTTTATCTGATGATGATACCTTAATCACTTCACGCGTATAGTCGGTAGCATCACGGTCGGCATTAACGCCGTCTTTAAATACTTCGGCTTCATAATTCCCTTTGGGCAGGAATGACAGGTCGATGTCCAGGTAGCGCGCGGCCCAGTTGGTCATGGCTCCTACGTACCAGGTATCGCCATTACGGCGGGCAATGGCTACATGCTCGCCTACCTTGCCCAATAGCGGCACAGTTTCATCAAAAACGGTTGGTACTTTGCTTATAAAGGTGGTCGACTCCTGCTCCCTGCGGTAAGCAGACGGATTATCGGCCAGCATTTGTATCGGTGCCTCAAATATTACATACATAGCTAGTTGGTGGCTGCGTGTACCCTGGCTCATCGGATTTGAGTTGATCGGGCGGTATGATGCCTTGTTGGCATTTCGCATAGCACCCGGCGTATAATCCATCGGCCCGGCCAGCATCCTGATAAAGGGTATAGAAACATCATAGCGGGGCACATCATCATTAAGTGCCCACTTCGAGTTCTCAAGCCCCTTTACGCCTTCAAAGTTCAGTACATTGGGATAGATGCGCTGTATGCCATCAGGTTTGTACATACCATGCAGATCAACCAGCAAATGATATTTAGCGGCTGTTTCGGCAATCTTGTAAACGGATGAGGTTACCTTTTGGTCATCGCGGTCAAAAAAATCTATCTTAAAACCTTTGGCACCCATATCCGCGTATTGTTTAAATACGCCATCCATATTGGCCATTACACCATGCCAGGTAGCCCAAAGTATAATGCCTACGTTTTTTTGCTTGGCGTAGGTAATGATCTCCTGTAAATCAACAGCCGGGTTAAGCTTGGTCATGTCAACCGAGTTACTCCAGCCCTCATCCAATATTACATACTCCAGCTTGTTCTCTGATGCAAAATCAACATAGTATTTATACGTAGCGGTGTTAATGCCCGCTTTAAAATCAACGTGCGATATGTTCCAGTCGTTCCACCAGTCCCAGGCTACTTTACCGGGTTTTATCCAGGCAACGTCCTTTATACGCGACGGGCCTGCCAGCTTTTGCACCATATCGTTATTCAGCAACGTTTTATCGTCCGGCGCTACAATAACCGCCCGCCAGGGTAAACCGGCTTTCCCTTTAACGGTTGCTATGTAGTCGGCTCTTTCGGTAACCAGGGTATTCAGCCTCCGGAGCTCTTCTTTAGCAGGATATTTGGCAAAATCGGCTTTTAGGGCATGTTGTTCATTCTTGTTTTTAACTACGTACATACCGGGATAATCCTCCAATCCTGCTTCCAAAACGGCAGCCTTGGCACCATTACCCAGATCAACCAGCATGGGTAAAAAAGCAAGCGAATCAGCGCCTACCTTTGAAAGGGGCACCTCGTTATATAACGCCTCAAATGAGGTTTGGTAATAGTCGCCTTTCAGGCGCGGGTCATGTGCATAGGGAATAAATACCTTGTAATCATCAGCGAACTTAAAATTGGCATCCTCGGCCATCACCTTTACGGGTTGGGTTTTATTGAGCACAAAGCGATACGCCACACCATCATTATAGGCCCGGACTATAAAACTATAACCGCCCTTGCAATTGAGCGTTAGCTGCTGGTAATTTTCGGTTATGAATTTCTTTTTATAGTTATAGGCCTCAAACTTCGCGTTTACGGTTTGCGTTTTATTTGAGCTGACCTTTACATCATTACCCAGTATTTCACCACCTTCAAGTTTAAGGGCAGCAACAGAGGGCTGAATAATCTCGGTGCCGTTATAATTTAATGACCAACTGAGTTGCTTACCGGCACTTAAGGTAACCTTAATTTTTTTGTCGGGAGAGATAACCGTATAGCTTTTTTGCTGCGCGATGAGTTGCTGAGTGCTGAACATAGCAAGCGCCACAAGGCTAAATTTAAAGGTATTCTTCATTATAAGATTTATAAATATTGGTTTATACATATTAAAATTCAGGCAAGGTACGCTATCACATACTTGTGCCCTTTACCTATTTTAGCCAACAACACGCATAACTTAGCCTTTTAAGAGTTCATGGATAATACATGCTCAAATTTTGCTATCCGCCGGTGTATCTCCATACAGGTACGGCTGTTGTGGTACGGGCATTTCCAGATGCCTACCTTATCCTCGTGGGCCATCAGGCTGCCATCGGCATATACGCCCCACACCCACTCGCCATTTTTACTGTCAACAATATGCTGTTGTACAAATTGCCAAAGTTTGATGGATATGGCCGCGTACTTCCATTCGCCGGTAAGCTGCCAGGCGTTCAAATAACCTACCATAGCTTCTGCCTGTACCCACCAATGTTTTTCGCGCACCAAGCCGCCATGTGCCGGATCATACTCGTACCACAAACCACCGTCGGCGGTGTCAATTCCTTCGAGAGCGGCATCAGCCATCTTAACGGCATAATCCTGAAATTTGGTTTTCAATACTTCTTCACCAATAATTTCAGCGGCTTCAAGCAATAACCAGGCTGCCTCAATATCGTGCCCATAAGAGACAATGTGTGAGCGCCTGTTCCATTCCTCATCAAAAAACAATTGCAGATGAAAGGTTTCCGAATCAATAATATGGTCGTTAAAATTTTTTAGCAAGCCGATGATCTGCTGCTTTAAACCATCATCAGGCCAAACGGTATACAGGTTGGCATACGCCTCGAGCACATGCAGGTGCGTATTCATTGATTTTTTTTCGTTGGCATCCTTCACGCTCAGGCGCAAATCGTCAATAGGCTGCCACTCGCGGGTGTAGGCTTCAAAATAACCGGTGTATTGGGTATCATAGCTTTTATCTACCAGTAAATTATACAGATTTATGGCTTGCTGTTTTACTTCATCGTTATTAACGGCTTTATAATATTCGGCCAGGGCATAAATAACAAAGGCGTTGGCATAAACCTGTTTTTTGGTATCAAGGGGGTTACCAAGGTGATCCGCCGTCCAGTATATGCCGCCATATTGCGCATCAACAAATACGGTTGTTATGTATTGATAAGCCCGCTCTGCCTGTTCAAGGTAACTATCGTTTGCCTCAAAATTATATGCCGCCGCGTAAGCCCATAAAATACGGGCATTCATTACCGAGCCTTTAGGCGCGTCAACCCTGGCTTGATTAAGGTGGTTTAACCGGCCTATAAAGCCACCGTTTTGCAGATCAACCGCGTATTTACTCCAAAAGTCAAGAATATGCGTTAGTTCCTGTTTAACTTCATTGCCATATTGCAGTAGTTGACCGGTGTTTTTCAAAAGGTAAATGGTTAAACTGTGTAAGTGATAAAATAATGCAGCACCGCAAATAATGACAGAACAAGCAATGATCAAAACTACAGGCAGCAGGTAAAATGCATTAATACTTTTTTACCAAACATTTATATAAAAGCATCAAAAATTGCTTGTGAAGCAAATGGTGATTATTTTAGTACACTGTTATACCAATTATAATAAGCCAGTTATAGCATTTTAAAAACTTTGTTAATATTTTAATAAGTATTGTTGTGTAATAAAATTATTACTTAATTTACACGCAATTAATAAAAGCTAACCCTAATTAAGCTTTATGCGAAACCTGATTAAACCTCTTGCAATTACCCTTGCGGGTGCGGCCTTAATGACATCAACCGCACGAGCCCAAACCGAAACGGATGCCTTAATGATGGGCAAAAAGAATTTATGCATTGCCGCCGGGTACGCCTACAATTCGTGGGACAGGTACTGGGAAGGCAGCATGAAACGCGACAATGCCAACATCGGTACATTTTCATCATCATCCATTATGGCGATGCTTAACTATGGCCTGAGCAATGACCTGAACATCATGGTATCATTACCTTATGTATCAACCAAAACTTCGGCAGGTACCCTAAGCAGCCTGAACGGCTTTCAGGATCTGAGTTTTTACGTTAAATACAGGCCAGTACACAAAACATTCGGCAGCCAAAAACTATCGGTATTTGCCGTGGGTGGTTACAGTGCGCCGAGCCATAACTATAATGTGGATTTGATGCCGGTATCTATCGGTATGGGCAGCAATATTACCACCGGCCGTTTAATTGTTGATTACCAGTTAAGCAAATTTTTCGCAACTGCATCGGGCTCATATTTGTACCGCAGCAATGTGCAAATTGACCGTACCGCTTACTATACCACCCGCCAGATCAACTCAAACCAGGTGCAAATGCCCAACGCCGGTGTATACCAGTTCAGAACCGGGTACCGTACACCTTTTATTATAGCCGAGGCTTATGTTGACCACATGCGCACTTACGGTGGTTTTGATATCCGCCGAAATGATATGCCGTTTGTAAGCAATACCATGAACAGCACCAACGTAGGTTTTGAGGGTAAATATTACCTGCCTAAACTACGCGCGCTGGGCTTACATGCTGCCGCCTGGAAAACACTTGAAGGACGTAACGTAGGCCAAGCCACCGGTTTTATGGCTGGTGTGCTTTATACTTTAAACACGGCTAAACTGTAATTAATTATTACCTGATTTTATGAAGAAACTTTTTACCCAACCGGCTTTTGCCATATTAATAGCCGCCACCTTTACCGCCTGTAATAAGGATATTAAGGAATATAATGAGGACTTCCCGGCGCTGCAACCCGCTAAGGTTGATGCTACGGCCGGTAACTGGAAGCCGTTAGTAATAACATCGGCTGAAGAATTTAACCTGCCCGAACCGGAAGCAACAACTTCTGCCAATTATAAAAAAGAAGTAAGCGATTTAAAGGCCTTGTCGGCAAACCTTACTTCGGAGCAGCGCGAGATCATAAACTACTGGAAAGTAGGCAGCGTGCTGCGCTGGAATGAAATTATGCGCGAGCTGGTAGCCAAGCATAACCTTCCACCCTACCAAAACCCGGATGGCACCTACCCTATCCCAAGCGCGGCTAACCCGTTCTCGTACCCGCAATTTCCATTCTCAAACCCGCCTTATGCCGCCCGTGCCTACGCTTATGTTAGCGCCGCGCAGTATGACGCGCTGGTGGCTGCATGGCATTTTAAATACAAATACAACCGCCAGGCTGCTTATAAAACTGATGCTGGAATTACGATTTCAGTGCCTAAAAGCGATTTGCCATCTTATCCATCTGAAGATGCCGTGGTTGCTGGTGCATCATTCGAGATCATGAAACTACTTTTCCCGGCTGATATTGAGTACATTAAACAAAAAGCCGAGGAGGAGAAACAATATCGTATGCTTGCCGGTGTAAACGTAGCAAGTGATGTTATCGCAGGCGACTCGTTAGGCCGTTGGGTAGCCCGCAAAGTGGTAGCCCGTGCTAAAACGGATGGCATGGGTGCCGCCGTTGGTAACGCTACCGTTTGGAAAAAACTGGAAGATGATTGTATCGCCAAAGGCGAAACCCCATGGTACTCGCTTGAGATACCTAAAAGGCCGCCTATGTTACCGGTATTCGGTAACGTAAAACCGATGATGTTCGCTGCCACGGATGTAGCCTCTATCCGTCCGCCTGCGCCGCCTGCAACCAATTCAGAGATCATGAAAAAAGAAGTAGCTGAAGTATTGGACTTTACTAAAAACGCCAGCCGCGAGCGGATGCGCATTGTAAACTATTGGGCCGATGGGGTAGGCACCTATACCCCGGCCGGGCACTGGAATGCTATTGCCACAACAGAATTTGTTAAGAACCAATATAGTGAAGTACGCTGGGCACGTAACTATGCATTGCTAAACGCATCCTTAATGGATGCCGCTATTGTGTGCTGGAATACTAAATACTATTACTTTAACGCCCGCCCCTGCCAGCTTGACGGGCGCATAAAAACTCTCACAGGTGTACCTAATTTCCCGGCTTATATATCAGGGCACTCTACCTTTAGCGGGGCGGCTGCAACCATTTTGGCTTACCTGTTACCATCAAAAGCGAAGGAATTTGAAGATATGGCCAACGAAGCATCCATGTCTCGCATGTATGGTGGTATTCACTACCGGTCTGATTGTTCGGAAGGTTTAATCACCGGTCAAAAAGTGGGTAATTACGCCGTTGAAAGGGCAAAAGTTGACGGGGCCAACTAAAAACAGATACAGTATAATTATAAAAAATAAACCACCGGCAATACTACCGGTGGTTTATTTTTTATAAAGGGTTTATTATTATGTGGTTTGATCGCGAAACGCTTTCACTTCATTATGCGCTTTTTGCAGAATAGCCTGCTGTTTAGTAAGCATCTCGCGGATATAGGCCGGAATAAATTCCTCTTCGAGCGCTGATTGATAAGCCTTCAGTATCGCATCCTCGCCAAATTCACATTCATCCAGAATGCTTTTGGTGCTGTTACCTGTAAACTTTGCTTTCAGATCAAGCCACGTACGGTGTAACGTGCCTGATACTGATGTATTATTTTGTACATCTTTGGGGCTGCTTAATGCTTGCACCTCGGTTGCCAGTTCCATTTTAAACTGATGGCTTTCGCCAATGCAATTGGTAAACAGATAACGTATGTTAGCATCGCTTTCCTTTAAATCATTCAGAGCTCGTTCAAAGCCGCTGATACGGTCGTTATTGATCTGAACGAGGTCGTTCAAAATCTCAACGGTTGCTGTTGTATTTTCCATGGTAATGTTATTAACAGCTAAATTTTATCCGCTTATCTTCCTGATGATCCAGATAATAATAGCCACAACCAGTATCACAACTATGATACCAACATAAACACCGGCCTTAAATATATCGCCGATAACCTGGCAACTGCTTAAACTCATGATGGCCATCATAAAGGCCAGTATGCTAAATTTTCTCATAGTAGTGTGTGTTTTATATAGTGATATGTTATTGAAGTATTAACATAACCTATACCGTGTATGTTTTAAATTGATCTATTTTATTGGCCGATATGTTTATTTTAGCCGCCGATGGATGGATCAGATACATTTTTGAGGCTTGATAATATAACCGTACGTGGTTATAACAAATTACTGTTTGAGCGGCTGTCGCTCAGTGTCCAACAGGGGCAGCACTGGGCTTTGGTTGGCGAAAGCGGCTCGGGCAAAAGTGCCCTGCTGCAAACCATTGCCGGTAAACTCAACATTACTAATGGTAGTATTACCTATGGTTTTTGGGAGGAATACAAAAAGCAGCACCCGGAAAACCAGATCACTTTCCATCAACTGATCACGCTGCTTGAATCAAAGCATAGCTTTAAAAACCTCTCGAACACTACTGATTTTTATTACCAGCAGCGTTTCAACTCGTCAGACTCTGACGACTCGCCTACCGTGACCGAATACATTCAAAGCATTAAGCCATTAAAAGGCCGCGAACTATGGAACCTTGAGGAGGTGATCGCTTTGCTCAACCTGCAGCCATTGCTGCACAAAAAGCTGATCATGCTCTCCAACGGCGAAACCAAACGGCTGCGTATTGCATCAGCATTGATAAAAAACCCGGCGCTACTGTTGCTTGACAATCCACTTACAGGACTTGATGTAAACACCCGGCAGGAATTTAATGCGATCATCAATAAAATAGCCGATGGCGGTACTACGGTGATCATGACGGCAGCTCCTACGGAAATACCGGCATCTGTAACACATGTTGCTGTACTGAAAGATGGTGCTATTATTGAAACCAGCACACGCGAGGCGTTTGATGCATCCAAATACAATTTTAATTTGCAAAGTAAAATTGATGGCGATGCCATTGCCGCACTTACGCATCAGTCTGAGGCTTCGCCCTATGAGTACATTGTGAATATGCACGAAGTAAACATACGTTATGGCGAAAACCAGGTACTTAAAAATGTAAACTGGCAAATTAAACCGGGCGAACACTGGGCATTGTTAGGCCCGAATGGTGCGGGAAAATCAACCTTATTGAGCTTAATTAACGGGGATAACCCGCAAGCCTATGCCAATGATATTGTATTGTTTGACAAAAAACGCGGCAGCGGCGAAAGCATTTGGGATATTAAGAAACGCATTGGCTATGTATCTCCGGAGTTTTACCAATACTTTCCGGCTGATAACAGTTGCTTGCAGGTGATCGAATCCGGCTTTTATGATACGCTGGGGCTATTCCGCCCGTCAAACGCGGCCTATCAGCAAAAGGCATTGCAGTGGATGAAAGTTTTGGAGATAGACAAATACGCCCGTACCTTACTTAAAAACATACCCGCATCGGCACAGCGGCTTTGCCTGCTGGCACGCGCGCTGGTGAAAAACCCGCCGCTGTTGATTTTCGATGAACCCTGCCAGGGACTTGATACCCACCAGCAGGAACACTTTAAACGTATAGTTGAGCAGATATGCCACAACACATCCGTTACGCTGATATACGTTACCCATTACCAGCACGAAATACCCGATAGTGTGGATAAGGTTTTACGTTTGGAGAAGGGTGAGGTGGCAAACTGAACAAAATTTACAACGGGTTTAAATGCTATAACACAAAACAGAATAAACCATGCCACAGCGGCTAATAATGTCGAAATTTTATTAAACCCTGAATTAGTAAGGTTTTGACTGATATGCTTCAATCCCTCGGCAACCGAACTGTCATGTATTCTAACGAGTTCTGAATCGCCGCTTAAACCGCAGATGAACGACATATTCTGCTCACCACTTCTAACCGGTTCAGGTAATTTGTAGTATGCCATAATCTCATCATCTATGCAATAATAACGAAAATTTGGCTCCTCATTAATTATACAAAAATTGATTACGTCAACGAGATCCTCATAGTTTGCTTTACTACCAAATTTGATGCGCAAGCCGTTGGTGGTATCTTTTTTTGCAATTAGATGCTTAATGAGCGTAGAAGCATTACTTAAAGCAATGGTGGTCTTATCGGAAGGTTCGTTAATCCAGATAGTTCTGTAATGCCTGTAACTGGTATCTTTATAATTTTGATAAAAATCACTTCCAAACATAGTCGAGGTGTTTTCTATACTTCGCGTACGCCAAACAATCTCTGTCATGAAATATTTACTCGCAAATACATCATGATAAATATAAATAACTACAACAAGCGGTAATAAAACAAGACTGATTATTCCCGGATGATAGAATTTTACAGATTTAGGTTTACGGCTCATAAATCTTATGTTTAATAAATAAATATAAGCATCAATCTGTACATTTTGTGTCAATTATTGATCGGTAGTTTTATTTGGCCTATAATACATGTATTTTTGTATATATGAATACAGCCGATCTGTTACTGCGCGCCCTGAAGTTTGATTTTTTGAGTATGGAGGAAGGCGTTTACCTATATCACAACGCCCCTACCGCTGAGTTGATGCATGTAGCTAATCAGCTCCGGAAAATCCAGGTGCCGCATGGTAAGGTAACCTGGCAGATTGATCGTAATGTAAACACCACTAACGTTTGTATTGCCAACTGTAAATTCTGTAACTTTTTCCGTCGCCCGGGGCACGAGGATAGTTATATAACCGATATTGAAACATACAAACGCAAGATAGAGGAAACCTTCAGGTACGGCGGAGACCAGTTGCTGTTGCAGGGAGGTCACCACCCTGACCTCGGTCTGGAATTTTACACTACGCTTTTCCGCCAGTTAAAGGAGTTATATCCTAACTTGAAACTGCATTCGCTTGGCCCGCCGGAGATTGCCCACGTATCAAAGCTTGAAGGCATGAGCCATTACGATGTGCTTAAAGCGATGAAGGAAGCCGGACTTGACTCATTACCCGGAGCAGGTGCCGAGATTTTGAATGACCGTGTTCGCCGCCTGATATCAAAAGGTAAATGCGGCGGTAAGGAGTGGCTGGATGTAATGCGTGCGGCTCACAAGCTTAACCTGCCCACATCAGCCACTATGATGTTTGGCCACGTGGAAACTATTGAGGAACGCTTTGAACACCTGGTATGGATCAGGGAAGTACAATCAGAAAAACCTGAAGGCCACTATGGTTTTACAGCCTTTATTCCATGGCCGTTTCAGGACGACGGAACCCTATTGCGCAAAGTTCGCGGTATTACTAATAACGTAAGCGGCGATGAATATATCCGCATGATAGCCCTCAGCCGCATTATGCTGCCCAATGTTAAAAACATACAGGCATCCTGGTTAACCGTAGGCAAACAGGTAGCACAATTATGCCTGCATGGCGGCGCTAATGATTTTGGTTCGATCATGATAGAAGAGAACGTAGTATCCGCAGCGGGAGCCCCGCATCGCTTTACGGCTAAAGGTATTCAGGAATCAATTATTGAGGCCGGCTTTGAGCCGCAACTGCGTAACCAACGTTATGAATGGCGCGAGATACCTGCACAGATAGAAGAACAGGTGATAAACTACTAAGATATTTTATATAACAAAACAGGCCCTGCAATATTGCAGGGCCTGTTTTGTTATATATGGTTTGTGTTATTAGTTAACTTTAATAAACGAACCTACCAGTAATTTTAAAACGTCGTCTTTTGATAAAGGCTCATCAAACGCGGCGGTAGCTGAGGCTTTGCTTGCGCTTGTGCCTACAGCAGGTAGTTTAGTTATATCAACAGGTGCAGAAGCAGGCCCTTGAATTACATTATCCTCACCCTCGTAGTTACCGTTAACCACAGCGATGCCTGTGTCATTACCTGTAGTGGTGCTCACTATCCATGGTTTTAGGCCGAGATTTAGTTTTTTGTTAAGCACATAACGTACTACAGCGGCATGGCGCGCCTCAACCGCGTGGATAGATACCGCAGCGGTTAAAATATCGGCGTTGCTTTTTACAGCGCCAACCTGGCCTTTGTATGCTCTTACACCGGTATCTTCAAACGCTACAGACACTTTCAGGAAGGTATCATAGTTTCTCAATACATCATCAAAAGTACCGTTAGCAGTTAAGTCAAAAGTAAAGGCACTTTTCGGCGTTGCTGCTGAACCAAGCACTTTTTGTAAAAACGCTACGTGGTTGTTCTCATCACGTGATATTTTATCAAAATAGGCTGATTTATCTGATGAAGGTATCAGGCCTGTAGCAGCCCTGCCTTTGTTATAAAATTCAGCCTCAAGATACTCGAGTGTTAAGGCATAGTTCAATACTTCAACAATTGATGTTGGCAATGATTGGCCGTATGCTTTTTTAAGCAGCGTGCCAAATGCGAATGGCAAAGCGGCAACAGCCACTTTTGAACCGAAGCTTGCCATATTTCTGATAGCGCTGCGGCGCGGGTTGATACGATCGCCCAGTTCAGGATCGATCTTCTCTATATTTTCAATTACATTAAATAAGTTCATGGTAGCTGGGGTTAAAAGTTAAAGTTTTTTGCACTGATCTTGGTTTTAAGAAAGGTATTAGCTGTAGCTACAACCTTATTTGGGCCAAGGTGAATATTAAGTCCGTCAGCATCAACCTGATCGCTGTTAACAAAACTTCCAGGTGATATCAGGTTGCTGATCACCGCCGCGTGCCTTGCTTCTACCGAAACAATTTTACCGGCAATAACCAAGTAATCAACATTTTGAATTTTTGATGCAACACCATCATAAGCGGCTACACCCAAATCTTCAAATGCTTTTGCAGTGCTCAATACACTTGTACGGCTGCTAAAATCAATCTTGCTAAAATCAGGAGTAAGGCCTTTAATAGCGCCTGAACCTAATGCTGCTTTAAAAAACTCACGGTGAGCAACCTCATGGTCTCGAATGTCGGTAAGCAACAATCTTTCTTCCGATGTAAACTCAGCAGAGAATGAGCTTACTACCTGTATATAAAACGCTGCTTCTAACTGCTCAAGGGCATAAGCATAGTTTAATATACCCGGATCGCCCGATCCTACGTCAGTGGTGCCGCTTCCGTTTTCGCCTCCAACTTCCTCGTAAGCGCTGTTGTCTTTAGAGCAGGCCTGCATTGCCACAATACCGGCAACAGCAGTACTCGCCCCGGCATAACGCAAAAAGGCCCGCCTTGCCATATTTGCATTATTTAGGTTTTGTGTTTCTGTTTTCATAATACTGATATATAAAATTTTGGTTTATAATTGTACATACCTGTTTTTATCGGTTACGGTTTTATATCAGGCACAACATACCTACAACCGTAAGGAATAACCGACATAAACACAGCTAAATAGCATGAAAAACGTTGAATTACATATCGAAGCATTGATATTTTCTTCCGAGCAAAGCCTGAGGCTTGAGGAGATCATGTATTGCCTTCAGAGTGCCTTTGAGCAGGATTTTGATGATAAACAGGTATTAGATCACCTTAACAACATCCGCATCAAATACCAACAGGATGATTTCGCTATAGAATTGATTAAAATCAATAACGGCTATCAGTTTCTCACTAAAAAGCAATTCCACGCGGTTGTAAGCCTGTTGCAGGCACAACGGGCTAAAAAAAAACTCAGCCAGGCCGCTATGGAAACTCTTGCCATTATAGCCTACAAACAGCCTGTTACCAAAACTGATATTGAACAGATACGCGGCGTAAACTGCGACTACTCGATACAAAAACTACTGGAGAAAGAGTTGATAGCCATTGTTGGCAAAGCAGAGGCCGTAGGCCGGCCCATATTGTACGGCACCAGCCCGTTATTTATGGATTATTTTGGCATCAACTCGCCCAATGAATTACCTCAGATAAAAGAACTTACAACCGACAGCTCAACCATAGGTGAAGCAACGGAATAAATTTTTGCGTTTTTATACATAAAAAACGGATTTTAGTTATTTTTACTGAACGCATTTAACCCTGATTAAATAGCCAAAGCTTATAAATTATTTGAAGTAATTATTACTAACAGTTAGTATAATGGGAACGCCAAAGAAAACAGTGAACAAAAAGCCTGCTTCTAAAAATGCCGGCGAGAAAAAACCAAATGGCCTGGCTGATACCTCCAAGCCGCAAAAAAGGTTTGTTGATGACGATGATGATGACGAGTTTGAAGCCCCGCTGGACGAACTTGATTACGACTCGTTAGGCAACAGCTATGATGACGACGACGACGATTATAAATATTAATAACTCATAAAGTATTCGGATTGAACTGAATGCTTTTTTATTTTCGGCTAACGCGATAGATGCGATTGCTGTATATTAGCTTGTAATGACCAAGCTATTAACCAACTTTAAACGATATACTCTATTTGTATTGTTGTTGCTTTACGCGGCACCCGGCCGGGCACAAACAAATAAGAAACATGTTAATATTTTAGCCATCTATGAAAATGGCGGCCACCACGTAGCTTATTCGGCGGCGGCAAAAGTATGGCTTGATAAACTGGCTGCTGATAGTGGTTTTACTATCAACTATATTAACCACGCCAACCAGATCACCGACTCATTATTAAATAAACATAACCTCATTATTCAGCTTGATTTTCCGCCTTATGGCTGGGGCAAAACCGCTGAACAGGCCGTTATTAAATATATTACCGAAGGCCGGGGCGGATGGATAGGCTTTCATCATGCCAGTTTAATGGGTGATTTTGACGGCTTTAAAATGTGGGATTGGTATTACAGTTTTATGGGACATATAAAATTCAAGAACTATATAGCCACCTTTGCTGATGCTACGGTTAACATTGAGCAAAGCAAGCACCCGGTGTTTAAAGGTGTGCCATCACATTTTGAAATTAAAGACGACGAATGGTACACGTATGATAAAAGTCCGCGTGCTGAGGTAAACGTATTGGCCAGTGTTGATGAGAAGTCATACAAGCCAGCATCATCTATCACAATGGGCGATCATCCCGTGATATGGACAAACCCTAAATTTAAGGCCCGGAATATTTACATTTTTATGGGTCATTCGCCAACCCTGTTCGATAACGCGGCATATACCACCCTGTTTAAAAATGCCATTCTATGGGCTGCATCCAAAAACCCTGCTAATGAAAATTAAGGTTATACTGATATTGCTGCTGTTGGGTAAATCCAGCTACGCACAAACTAATATTTACATTAACCAGGTTGCCTTTAATAGCGAGGGACCTAAGCAGGCTGTTATTACGGTTAGTAAGCCTATTAAGGTTTACCCAAACTTTACTATCATCAACGCCTTAAATCAAAACGTATATAGCGGCAAGCCCGGCAACATGCAACGCGTTGAGGATTGGATGCCGGGTAAATACATTTATCAGGCTGATTTTAGCGCACTAAAACAAGCAGGCACTTACCGGCTTATTTTTGATGGAGATACATCCGACGTTTTTACCATAGGCAACAACCAACTGGCTACCCTTACCCTACCTGCCATGCTCAATTATTATCATAAGCAAAGGGCTAATACACCGAAGGAATTAGGAGCTGATGCGCACGTGCAACTTTTTGGCAGCGATAAACGGGTTGACCTTCGCGGTGGCTGGTGCGATGCATCGGGCGATGTAAGCAAATACTTTTCGCACCTGGCATATGCCAACTTTATGTCGCCCCAGCAAATACCATTGGTTACCTGGTCAATGCTGAATACGTGCGAAACCCTGCCCGACATGCTGGATCAAATGAACATTAAGGATTCGCTGGAGAACGAAGCTTTATACGGGGCTGATTATATTTTTCGATCGCTATCTACAGAAGGTTATTTTTACATGACCTTGTTCAGTTACTTCAAAAAAGACCCGAACGAACGGAGAGTGGTTGGCTTATTAGCCAACAGCGTTACTACCAACCAATACCAATGCGCTTTTCGTGAAGGCGGGGGAATGGGCATAGCAGCGCTGGCCCGTGCAGCACGTTGGAAAAAGCATGGCGAATATACCCAGGCACAATATCTGGCGGCAGCTAAAAAAGCCTTTGCCCACCTCTTGATTAACAATGAAAAGTATTGCGATGATGGCAACGAAAACATCATTGATGATTATTGCGCCCTGATGGCGGCCACCGAACTTTGGTTAACAACGCACCAAGCGCGCTATCAAACAGAAGCTCGTAAACGTGCCAAAAACTTAAACAAACGCCTAACCACAACGGGCTATTTTGTTGCTGATAATGGCACACGCCCCTACTGGCATGCATCTGATGCTGGGTTGCCGGTTGTGGCTTTATGCCGGTATATAACTACCGAAACTGATAAAACCTTAAAAGCCTCGGCAACAGCTACGGTAAAAAAGCATTTGTTATACCTGCTAAGGGTAACTAATAACGGTGCTAATCCGTTTGGCTATGCGCGCCAAACCATAAAGGTTCATGGTGTTATCAAAAACAGTTTTTTTATTCCGCATGATAATGAAACCGGCTGGTGGTGGCAAGGCGAAAACGCCCGGTTAGCATCATTAGCTACCGCGGCACTGGTAGGCGGCAAAATAGCTTTTAGTGATAACCATCACATACAAAACGAACTTAAAACATTTGCCACTCAACAGATAAACTGGATATTGGGGTGCAACCCTTACCAAACATGCTTTATGTATAAATTTGGCAAAAATAATGTACCTTACATGCAGTCGAGCTTCGGCCACGGCTCTGAAAGAGGTGGTATTTCAAACGGTATTACCGGTAAGGATGGCCATGCCGATGGCAGCGGGATTGATTTTAAAAGAGAGGCCGAAGGTAATGAGTGGCGCTGGACCGAGCAATGGATTCCGCATGCCGCATGGTTTATGCAGGCGGTTACCGCCCTATCCGTACAATAAGTATTATTAATAATGATCAAGTATTTCAAAAAATCCGGGGTATTACTTTTTATATTCGCAATGCTGCTCAGCGGCACTCAAAGCTTTGCACAAAAAATGCTTCCTGCATTCAGGGTTATTGCATTTTATACGGCTAAAAATGATGCGGCACACATCAGTTTTGTAAACGAGGCAAATAAATGGTTTGCCCAGGTAGCCGCGCAAAATCATTTCGCTTATGATGCCACCAACGACTGGAGCAAACTGAACAGTAAAAACCTGGCGAAATACAAAGTAGTTATATTTTTAGATACCCGCCCCGAGGCAAAAGCGCAGCGTGATGCCTTTGAAACTTACATGCGTAATGGCGGTGGCTGGATGGGCTTCCATTTTTCGGCATTCGCCCTCACCCCGTCAGATTATCCGCAAAACTGGGACTGGTACCATAATGAATTTTTAGGTTCGGGCAGTTATGTAAGCAATACCTGGCGGCCAACATCAGCCAGTATAAAGGTTGACGACCGAAACCACCCGGTTACCAAAGGCATGCCGGTATTATTCAGGGCATCACCTAACGAGTGGTACCGCTGGGAAAAAGATCTGCGTAAGAATAAAGACATCCGGGTACTTTGCTCAATAGATAGCTGCAGCTTTCCGCTGGGCACCGGGCCAAAACCCGAAGAAATATGGCATAGCGGCGATTACCCCGTGGTATGGACCAACACTAAGTATAAAATGATATACTTTAACATGGGCCATAATGATATGGATTATGAGCATGGCACCAATGAAACGCTTTCGCACACGTTTGACAGTGCCGTTGAGGATAAAATGATCGTTAATAGTTTAATGTGGCTTGGCGGTAAACTATCATCGCGATAGCAAAATATTTTTCCGGTTAGAGGCTGCTAACTAAGGTATATGACAGGAAATAAATAGGTACCAGCGATTTAATTAAGAAGCCTTTCTCGGGCGTTTTCCCCTACGCTCAGACACGGCAGAAACCGCATAGCCTGCCGGGCGAACTGATTTACGCCTGACCTGCTGCTGTACCTGTTGTACAGGCTGCTGCCTGTCGGCAAGGCGCACGCTAATGGTACGCTCATCAATACTACCACCGTCAAGGGCTTTTATTACGGCTGCCGCGCTTAACTCATCGGCCATATTAATAAAACCGTAGCCTTTGCTTTGCCCGCTCTCTATATCAGTAATAATTTTTACAGATGCTACGTGACCATACTGATGGCAAATTTCAGTGAGCTCGGCTTCATCCATGTCGCGGGGAATACCCACGATGAAAAGTTTTGTCATGATTGTTATTGTGTCAATGTTACAACGAAAAGTGTGCCACTAAATTTTATAAGTTGCAAACTATCGTGTAATTGTTGCGAAGTTAAATCAGCGAGGTGTATTTTGTACACACTTGCTGTTAATATTATACAAGGCTGACAGTACTAAAATTTATTATTTGTTATTAATAGGTTTTAACAAACGCCCAATTGGGTAGCGCAAATAAGTCTGCTCAAAAAAGGGGGAATTACGATATATAAATTCCAGTTGCGCATTGGCGCTTTGTTTCAATTCAGGTTGAGAAATTTTTGCAGTATCCAACTTTTTTTGCAGATCGGGATGCGTTTTTAAATACTGGTAAGCTATATCCTCAAAAACATAATCCGAATAGTGTTCTTTTTGCCCCAGCATCGAGTCAAAAAATCCCCATGTAAAAAATGAATCTACACCCTGCGGTTCCAGGGTTTCAACAATATACCGGTTAACCGGCTGATTGGTGTACACCACGTAATCGCCTTTATAAAACTTCACCTTATTGTTATCTATTGTTTTGAGTGATACATCGTAATGCAGGTAATGCCCTTCGTAAGGTTTGGACCGGGTTTTGTAATCGCCGATATAATAGGTCTGTATGGTAAGCGTAGTATCATGCTTTAACTGCTGCATGGTTACCTTGTTCAACTTAAACAACTCAATTATTTTAGCCCATGCCTGCGGTATAATATAAGCCACCGGTTTGTTCACCGTAGTGGTAGCTTTGTAGGTGTTATAATATTTAATCTGCTTGGTAAAGGGTTTGCTCCTGTCGTAATATAATCTCGGCAAACCGCTTATATCGCTGGGTTTATGGCCGGCTTCATAACCTTTAAAAGTTATCATATCAAACTTTTCGGCATCAAGTGCCCAGTTAAGGGCGAAGCTTTGCTGTTTGGTTACCTGGACATCGGCCTGTCGCTTCAGCTCCCCTATTTTCCAGGCATCGCGCTGACAAATAGCTACCAGGCTCTGCATAAAGTTGTAGGTGGCGTATACTTTTTTATCGTAAGGTTTGAGCATGTGTGTTTCGGTCATGTAACTGATCACGTTGTGCTGCGCGCCATACCCGGTTGAAAATCGAGGCGTTTCCAAAAAAGCTACAATGCCCGAGTCGGGCGTTTCCTTCATGCTTTCTACATAAGGTGTCATTTCAAAACCAACGACTGCCATACGTTTATATAATTCAGGCGATAAGGTTTCGGATGTATAACGTGCCAGTACAGGGTTTTGCTTATCCTTTTGTGTTTCTATCAGTGTCATTACATACTGGTAATCGGCACCGTTGCTGGCATGATTATCCAATAAAACCTCTGGCTGCCAGGTGTTGAATATCTGCATAAAGGCCATCGCGTTTCGGCTATCGGCCTTGATAAAGTCACGATTAAGATCAAGATTGCGGTAATTACCCCTGAAACCATAAGCGGCCGGTCCGTTTTGGCTGATGCGGGATACGCCCCTGTTCAGGCTCCCGTCAATATTATACAGTGCGATAAAACACAGCACCACATCATTGGGCAGTTTGTTATTTTTAAGTAGATCGCGCGTTAACATCATGCTGGCATCAATACCCTCCGGCTCACCGGGATGAATGCCGTTATTGATGAGCAGTACCCGCTTATTTTGCTTTTTTACAACAGCCGGATCAAACACTCCGCTTTTTGAAAGTACCACTAATGTTAACGGTTTTCCAACATCGGTACTTCCATAATTAATTAAGCGCAGTTGACTGGGGTATTGCTTAGCCAAAGCATTGTAATAAGCTATTACCTCGGCGTAAGTGGCTGTGTAGTTTTTATCGGGGCTTTTTTCAAAAGGGGTAAGCTGCGCTGATGCTGCCGATACAACTGCAGTTAACAGGAATATAGCAAGGAGCGCTTTTATAGATGAAGGTATTTTACAGAACATATTGACCGTAAAGTTACACTTATATCTTGACCATGATTTTCAGGATTTAAGGATGAACAGGATTTTGACTTTTTTCTGTCTTGCTAAGCTTGTCGAAGCATAAACGAACTATTTTCCCCTTGCGCGCACCCTTCGACAAGCTCAGGGTGATAACCACATTTTATTGCCTGAAAAGGCATTCTGTTAATTCCGCAAATTCTGGTTCAGCCCCCCTCGCGTACCCTTCTACAAGCTCAGGGTGACAACCTGATGTATTTAGATCGACAGCCTGTAATGCTGAGCCTGTCGAAGCATAAATGGGCTGACAAGGCATTCTGTTAATTCCCAAATTCCGCGAATTCTGGTCAAGACAAATAATTCACATAATGCTCCTCAAAGGTACCATCGCTATACAGATCGATCAGGCCGTAGCCGGGTGCGGTTTCGCGGCGGTTACCGTCCCACCAGGCGCCGCTTACGGCACCGTCGCAAATGTAGGTTACGTTGTTGTACACTAAACGCTCACGCAGATGTATGTGCCCGCTTAGGCACAGCTTTACATTCGGGTGCTGGTAAAAAAGTTTGATAATTTTTGATACATCAGTATGCATATCGCCGCCATACATTTGCCAGCGGTTTACAATATCATCTTCTATCAGGTTGGTAGCGGTTAGTATGGGTATGTGCGACATGATGAGCACCGGCATATTAGCATCAGTGCTTTTCAGCTCCTGCTCCAGCCAGTTAAACTGCGCATCACCCAGTTTGCCAATGTACCAGGTACCGTCAATATCCAGGTTAACGCTATCCAGTACAATGAACTTCCAGCCGTTTTTTACCATGCTGTAATACGGCTTGCTCAACTGTAACTGGTCGAGCGAGTATTGTTTGCCGTATACGGCCTGCCCTTTATTATTTTCGGCCCACCAAATATCGTGGTTACCCAAGCAATAGCTTACCGGCAAACTGCAATCGCTTTTCAGTATATCCTTATACAGCTTCCACTGAGTGTTGATGGTATCCATGCTCTCCTTATTCATGTCGAACACAATGTCGCCGCCGTTCAGTATCATATCCACTTTAGGCGTTTGCTGCTGCACATGATGCAGGCATTTAGCGAATTTAGCGGGGGCACCGAGTTCATTTTTCAGATGAATGTCGGTTAAATGCGCTACCCGCAGCACCTGTTTACGTGTGGGGTTTGGGGTCGCAAGTATTATTGAAGGCGCTATAAGTGCCGCGCCAAGTGTTTTTAATACGGATCGTCTTTGCATATATATTATAATCAAACAAAGCTATCACCTCCCGTTTTTACTTGAGGGATGAAGTATGTTATGAAATAATTAAATCAGCCTGTCAGGGGCTATTGCAGATAAATGGTTTGCGTAAATGCACCGTTAACCGCGGCATCCCAAACTTCAATCCTTAACCACTTGCGGCCTTTTAAATCTACCGGCCAGGCAAATTTTTTATTGCCAAATGCCTGCGTACCATTCAGTTCAATGCGGTGTCGGTACACCTTGCTGCCATCGCCTGAAATGATCTCGGCAAAACTTAGCGGGAAGGTCCAGTTTATTTGCACATTTACGGTTGCCTTGCCATTAGCAGGCAGTTTGAGGGTTTCGCCGGATGGCTTGCCATTAACGTTAAAAACCGGCAGCGTTATCTCACCTGTCGAACTAAAGAATTGTCCGGTTTGAATAGCATTCAGCACCGGCTGCCAGCCTTGCTTAAAGTCGGGCAGCTTATCCATCTTTAAATAATTCACATTTAGGTGGGCATACATTTCATTCTCGGGCTCTATGGTAAACAAATCGGCCTCGGCAATAATATTCTTTTTTAGTCCCCAGTTATTCATGTCGTCCAGCAACTCAAACACCCGGTCGCCAAAGCGGGGTTTAGACAGGTCGGCAGGGATATGCTTCCAGGCTCCGCCTAAAAAATGATCGGACAAAAAGAACTTTTCATCCTTATACTTATCAGGATAACCGGTTGAGCCTTTGGTGCGCGGATGAGCTGTCCACATCAGGCCATTCTCAGCTTCCATCAGTTTAAGCATGTCCTCCTTATCGCCTATGTGATACACCTTGCCATAGCCGGTCACCTCGCTTACAAAGGGTTGATCCTGCTTTCGTGCCATCACCCAATAAACGGGTTTGGGGAAAAATGATAGCCAATGGCCGCCTAAAAATTCGTTAGGCTCTTCGCCCGGCAGCAGTAAAAATTTATTATCTGAAAAACGGGCGCATATATCATGCAGGGCTTTTAATTCCGGCAGGCGGAGGCTGTCCGGCCCCTTAGGGTGCGCAGTATAGTGAAACTCCGCCAGGTGAATGATATCAATGCCTGTTTTTTTAAATACTTTAACAAAATTCGGACTATCGGGCACGGCCTTGCCTTTCCGCACCACATTCATTATAAACTCATTATGAAAATGGCTCGACAAAGTTTTATAACCTGCCACTTTAGGGTATATATCACTATGGGTAAACTTTTTAACCTCTGCCAATACATCGCCCGGCGAACCGGTACTTAACAGGCAAAAAAAGTTAAGGCGTTGTTGTGTATTAGGTGGGGCGTTAAACCAGGGCACAAATCGCTTATCGCCCTCTAACTCCTGCCGTATGCCAATGCCGTAGCCGGGCAGCATATTGCGGTACCCTTTGCCATACCAAACAAATTTGAGGTTAAAGGCCTCATCAAGCGGATAAAAATACTGATGCGGTGCCGGAAAAACGGCCAGGCTGCCTGTTTTACCTTGTGCCAATATGGTGCGGTACTTTACGGCAAGGTTACGGCTGGCATCTTCCGTATTAACTGTAGCGGTTTGTAATTTGTCATCTGTTGATGCCCAGGCCATTTTTTGAAAGGATGGCGTTTGGCTCACCAGGCCGGCATCATACACTATAGCGGTAGAATCAACAGGGGTCGACATTACCGCGGCCACGTTGATCAGCGGCGAGCCGTTATATAAAGTAATTTCGAGCGTACCATTAAATGAGGCTGCGCTTACTTTGCCCAGTTTTATTACCGTGCGTGAGCCGGCAGTACTAACAGCAGCCACACCCTTTTCAAATTTTACCGGGTATGATTGATGCGGCTTTTGCGGCACCTTATCAAAAAAAATATTCCAACCGTTTTGTGAGATGAGGTCGCGCTTGCCTACGGTAAGTACAAAAGCGGGGTCGAGGCCACCGCTTACTTCCCGGTATATTTTGCTCCGGCTTACCTGCATGCTTTTAAACAGGGGCTTATTACTGTCCAGGTCAAGCAACAACTGTCCATGCTCGTTACCGCCCACAGGCCAGCTAACGGTAAGTATCTTATTTTTTAAAATCGCTTTAGCAGAACTGGCCTTGTTAAAGCCTGAAAAATTAACAGTTGTTTGGGCATTAAGCAGCAAAGGGCATAGCCACAGCGCGAGGATGAGCTTTTTTAACATAGTTTTTCAATTGGTTGCAGCAAGATATAATTTTCCTTGCAAATTCAACCAACTGAAAATTATCAAGCCAATTAAGAACCGCTATCCGGTTGAAAATCCAGCGAAACGGAATTCATGCAAAAGCGTTTGTGTGTAGGCGGCGGGCCATCGTCAAATATGTGCCCCAGGTGCGAGTTACAGCGTGCGCATTGCACTTCAGTACGTTCCATACCCAGTGAATTATCAGTCAGATAGATAACGCTGTTTTTGCGTACAGGCTCAAAAAAACTCGGCCAGCCGCATTCGCTTGCAAATTTAGCATCCGAACGAAAGAGTTTGTTTCCGCAAACCGCGCAATAATAGGTACCCTTGGCATTGGCATTCCAATATTTACCTGTAAAAGCGCGTTCGGTAGCGGCCTCGCGGGCTACCTTGTATAGTTCAGTCGGCAGAATTTTTTTCCATTCCGCGTTGCTTACTTTTAATTTTTTGGTGTCGGTATTTGAGTAATAGGGATTACGTTCATGCCCCTTATCGTTTTTTATGTTTTGGGCCGAAGCGCCAAATCCTATAGCAAGCAGAAATATGATGATACTTATTTTCATGATTAGTTATTGTTTAAAAGCATTATGGTGTAGTTTAATGTATTTTGATGTTATAAACGATAAATTTGAGGAGATGGATGCTTAGATTCAGGTATATTATTTTAATATGACAATACGTTTAAGCGATAAGCAAACCGACAGGATGACGTAAAACAAAATCAGCCTGAAAACGCCGTGATGATAACCCGCCAAAGCTACCGAACTGCCTGCCAAAGCAGGTATGGCACGAGAGTTGAACTAATCTGAATATAAAAATATAAACACATGAATACTGAAAAAGCGATATTAGCCGGTGGTTGTTTTTGGGGCGTTGAGGAACTCATCAGGCAGTTGCCGGGTGTTGAAACTACCGTGGTTGGCTATACCGGCGGCGATGTGCCTAATGCCACCTACCGTAATCATGGCACACATGCCGAAGGCATCGCCATAACATTTGATCCGGAAGTATTATCATACCGTAAACTGCTGGAATACTTTTTCCAGATCCACGACCCAACTACACGTAACCGCCAGGGTAATGATATTGGTACATCCTACCGCTCCGCTATATTTTACCTGAATGATGAGCAAAAAGAAACCGCTACTACATTGATCAGCGAGTTAGAGGCTTCAGGAAAATGGCCGGGAAAATTCGTTACCGAAGTTGTACCCGCCGGTGATTTCTGGGATGCAGAAGAAGAACACCAGGCTTACCTGCAAAAACGTCCTTTTGGTTACACTTGCCACTTTGAACGTGCTGACTGGACGTTATAATCTGAATAAACATTATTAGGGAAGAGGTGTTGTTTCGGGATGAACGAAACCAGCAACCTCATCCCTTTAAATAATAATGCATTTGCGGCAGGCAATAACGCCATTAAATTCTGTGCGTATGTTTACGGCATTTACGCGCTGTTTTTGCTGGTTGAGTGTATAGATTTTTTAGCGCTGCTCCACACGCCCGAGCCCGGATTTCATGCCACATACAGCGTAGTGCATGTGGCATTTTTTATACTTGAACTCATTGTGTGCGCATCATTAACGCTGGGTTTATTATTATTACTGATAGCGAAGGACAAGAAGCCGCAAACAGTGGTAGCCGTTGTGCTAATAATAACCATCATTAGGGCGGCATTAATTTACTACCTGTACTGGAAAACTGAGCCCGAGGTTCATTTCATCCCCTATATCTACAAAAAAGCGAGTGATTTTAGTGCCCCGATGAGAGGCATAATGTTACCCCTGCAAATTATTGGCGGGCTTGTTTGCACCTGGATATGGATCAAGGCCGGCCGAAAAGCCAAAGTTGTTAGTCAAAATTAATGATGGAGATTTAGAAAAAGCTTTACAACATTTACGCGATGCCGTTGTTGTTGAGTGCAAACTCAAACCTATGAAAAAGCTACTCCTGTTCACGCTGCTATTATCGGCTGCGTTATTTACTAATAAAACTTTTGCTCAGTCAGAAGAACGCCGCAACAAGATACAATTAGTGGTTAATTATGGCGGCAAGGCTATAACCACCGAATTAAACTCGCTAAACACCTCTCTTTCACGAAATGTTGATGATGAGGTTGCGCCACCTGTAGCCGGTAAGGATACCAGTAAAACCAAGCTTCCCGGTTTAACAGGCTCCTCTTTTTACCTTACAATGGACGCTAAACAAATCGACATGGAAATGATGAAAGTGTTTTCTAAAAAACAAACCCGGTTTGACGGTACCATTACCATAACCGATACCTTTGGCAAAAACGCGCAACGTGTAATTAAATTCAAACAAGCCTCGCTATACAATTACTCCGATCAGTTTTCGGCTGCCTCTTATGGTGATACCTATGGTAGCGTGATGTTATCAATAGTATGTAAGGAAATTTCTATTAACGGTATCGAGATAGAACAATAAAGCCGGACAACAACCTAACCAGGCAAATATAAATCTCCATGAATTGGATACCTCATTTACCTGCATCACATGATTAAGCTGTCGGCTTATTTTACGCTTTGCTGCTTAGTGCTTACCCTGCTATCCTGCCATAAAAACAGAGTGGTTGAAACTTCCTTTTATTTTTGGAAGACGGTTTATCAGCCTGATAATACAGAGAAGCAATATTTTGATAGCCTGCACTGTAAAAAACTATACGTACGCATAATGGATGTGGATGATAGCGATAACGGCCCGGTTCCGGTATCGCCAATTACTTTTAAGGAGCCGATAGCAGCTTCTGTGCAAATAGTCCCGGTAGTATTTATCGTTAACCGGGTACTTAAAGGCCAAACACATGAGCAATTAAACGCGCTGGCTGCCAAAATAGCTTATTACGTAGCAGGGAAGATAAACCAGGCCGGCAAAAAATCATTCAACGAGTTACAAATTGACTGTGACTGGACACGCACCACACGCGATAATTACTTTTACCTGCTGGAGCGCATTAAGGCTAATAGCTATCTTAAAAATAAACAATTATCAGCAACGTTACGCCTACATCAGCTTAAAAACCAAAAGAGCAACGGCATCCCGCCGGTGAACCATGTTATGCTGATGTGCTACAATATGGGCAACCTGCGCAAATACGGCACCCAAAACTCCATATTGGAACAAAGCGAACTTGAAAAATATGTGGGCCGTAATTTAACTGATTACCGCCTGCCGGTAGATGTGGGTTTACCCCTGTTTAGCTGGGCAGTCGTATTCAGGCAGGGTGACTATATCGGTATAGCCAAAAGACTGGATAAGCAAACGCTCGGCAACAGATCCCTGTTTAAACTGACCGGAAAAAACTTTTACACCTTACTTAAAAACTATCCCGCTTTAGGCTTAAAACAGGGTGATGAAGTACGCTGGGAAAGCATCTCTGCCGATCAGCTTAACCAGGCATCAAACACCGTACAAAAATACCTGGCATCAGATACGGTTAACGTTATTTATTTTCATTTGGATCAATTGACACTTAAACAATACACTTATGCAACTCTGGAAAAAACTGCTGCTCTGTTTCGTTAGTTTGACAGGATGTTCGCTGATAGGCATCGCCGTTATAATGGCTTGCTCAGACGAACCGGACCCTTATGATTATTATACCTCATTTTTTCATCCGGATGTTCAAAGCCAGAAAGATTATGGCGCTTTTTACTTTACCGATTACCGCTTTACCTATACGGATGATGAACCGGTAAGCGAAGCGGCCATCAACGCTGCCGAATGGGCCGGTTACCTGGGGCAGCCGGTTAAAGCAGCGGATGTTGAAGCTGTTATGTATAACCTGGATAGCGCGGGCAAGGAAAGCGCCTACCGCTTTCTTAACCAGGAAGGTGCCGCGGCAGATAGTATTGCATCCAATGCTTTTTTGTTAGCCTTGAAAAGCCCGGAGCATATGGCAGCCCTTAAATATTACCGGTTTGCACAACAGGCGGAAAAGCTTGGCCAATCAAGCTATAATTACTGGGAACCGGCACCGCTTGATACTGCCGGATTAATAACTACGGCAAACGAAGCGTTGCAGTCAGCCACAAGCGAGAGCGATCCTTTTTTGAAGTTAAGGTACTTTTACCAGGCACAAAAGCTGAATCATTACGCGCAAAATTACACAGCCGCAAAAAGCATTTTTGATCAGCATATCGCTAAAACCTCAACTCAAAGCCATATTAAAGGCTGGGCACTGTCGCTTAAAGCGGGTGAAGATCGCCGCCTGGGTGATACGGTGCAGGCTGCCTACCTTTTTTCAAAAGTGTTTGCCACTTACCCGGAGCGCCGCGTACAGGCTTTTCGCAATTACCATTATATTGACGCGCCGTTTGATGAGGTGCTGAAACTTGCAGACAGCCCCGAAGAAAAGGCTAACCTGTATGCCATTGCAGGCTTTGCCGAGGATGAGATCAAAACAGATAATTTAGAGCAGGTTTACAGCAACGCCCCATCGTCGCCTATGGTGGGTGTATTGCTGGTTAGGGAAGTAAATAAACTGGAGCAGAATTACCTCACACCTGCGCTTTATAATAACAGCGATAAATTTTACAGCGATCAGGCACAGGTTAAAACAGAAAAGCAGTCTGCTACGGCTGGTTCAAAATGGCCGTTGTGGCTGGGTATTATAGTTCTGATTACAGGGGCTGTTCTATTAATCGTCGCATTTAAAAAACAGCCGGTTAAACCCGCTTTTAAAGTATTAGGCGGAGCTTTGCTGTTAGCAGGTGCGGCAGGTATGGTTTGGTTTTTTGTGAGCAAGCCTATTGATACTCCTACTGAAAAAAGCAGCTTGCCAAAAGGCAGCTTTTATGTAGCCCTGCCGGATAGCATAAAAAACACCTATGACGCGCATATTGAAAAACTCAGGGGCTTTTGCGAAACACTTACCAGTGAGGCTAAATATTCCGACGCGCAAATAGGCACCATTGTTAATGCCTACCTGTATTTTATGCAAAACAAACCCGACGAGGGATTGGCAGCAATTGATAATATTAACGGACAAAAACTTACCGCTAAACTGGACGATCAAAAGCAAATTATACAACTGCTGTTAACTGCCCAGCGTTTTAAACAGTTAAAACCGGTTGATGAAGCCTCGCTCCTGCCCGCTTTAAAATGGCTTGATGATAAGGTTGCTAAAGGCGTAAAAACCAAACAGGATGTATATCCGCCGCAACCGTCAAACATCAATCAGTTTGCTGTTACCCAGCGTAATTTTTATACTTATGTACTGGCACCAGCCTACCTGCGGCAAGGCGATACGGCCAAGGCAGCATTGGCTATGCTGAACAGCCAAAACGACAACAGTACAAACTACCGCTACAGCATGTACAGGGAGATGCCCGACTTTTGGTATAACTATTTGCATACCGATCATTTAAAACAACTGATAGGCTGGAAAAACAAGCGCCCGGCCGAAGCGTATATGGCTTTTTTTACCGAAGGCTTAAAACAGGTAAGCGATAGCAGCCTGTATGAGTTGCTTGGCACTATACAACTGCGCGAACATCGTTACCAGGACGCGCTGGCCTCCTTCCGTACTAAAAAGGCCAAACTTAACTTCGCGCGTGTGCCTGAAGAAGGCTTTACCGGTGGCGACCCGTTTGATGTAACCATTAACGACTATCCAAAAAACGCATCTCGTGGAGTTAATAAACTCCAGTTTGCCGAAAAAATGGCACAGCTTGAAGCCAAGCTAAAGGATGACCCAAAGAATGCCGATACCTATTTTAAAATGGCTACGGCAATGTATAATACCTCTACCTACGGTAATTCATGGTACATGATATCATACATCTGGTCGTCCTATGATTTTGGCCGCAACCGGCTTTATTATTACGACGCGGATTACGTAAAGGCCGCGTCAGCCAAACAGTATTACTTAAAGGCAAGGGATTTGAGTACCGATGCGGAGTTTAAAGCCACCTGTACCTTTATGGCCGCCAAATGCGAGCAAAAGGAACGGGAAGCTCCATCATACGAAAATTATGAAACTTATGATGAGCAGGAAAAAGCTTATCAGAAACAACTGAGGAGCAACAGCTTTTTTAAGGAGATGCAGCAATATAAAAACACAAAGTTCTACCAAAGGGCAGTTAACGAGTGCAGCTATCTGGGGGATTTTATCAGTAATCAGTAAACCCGCTATCGCAGGTGGCAGGCAGTAATTAACTGCCCGCCCCTGCCATTAGCAATTGTTCTAATATTTCGGTGTAACCGCGTTCGCTGGCAAAATCCATAGCGCTGCGGCTGTTATTATCTACGGCGTTTACATCCGCGTTGTTTTCAATCAGCATGGCGGTAAAATCATTAAAACCACATTGAGCGGCTACAATAAGCGGTGTTTCGCTATAGCTGTTACGGGCGTTTACCTCAGCTCCTGAGTTAATTAACAACTTGCCTAAATGATGATTGCCCAACCCGGCCGCATAGTGTAAGGCAGAGTTACCGCTTAACACATGCAGGTTAACATCAGCCCCGTTTTTTATTAATAGTTCGACCAGATGCATATTTGAGTTATTTACCGCTAAAATAAGCGGACTAACACCATCGTTATTTAACTCGTTTACATTCAGCTTTGCCGATTTAAGTAAGGCGATCACCGTTTCGCTCTGGTTATTGTAAACCGCCTGATGCAGCGGCGTATTTCCATGATCGTCCTTTTGGCCCATATCACCGGCTGATAGAGCAGCCACCAGGTCGCGCATGCCATTTGCAGTAGCATGGTCAAGGATAGTATAGCCTGCATTATCCTTCACCGCCGTATCCGCGCCAAGCGAAATAAGGTATAAAGCCGTTTCGGTTTTTTGAGCGAACACCGCATAAAATACCGGTGTTTGTCCCTGGTTGTTACTGCTGTTTACATCGGCACCGGCATCAGCAAGCAGTTTAATGATCTCCTTATTGCCGTTACGCGCGGCAACGTGCAGCGGTGTTTCACTTATATTATTTGCAAGGTTAACATCGGCACCGGCATCTAACAGCATTTTAACAATATCCCTGGCACCCTTAGTACAAACATAGTACAATGGGGTGTTGCCCAGGCTATCGCGCTTATCCACATTTATGCCCCCCTTTTTCAGGAAAGCCTGTATTATTCCTTTCTGCGCATTTTTACATGCGTTTAAAAACATGTTATCCATAAGCTTTTAGTTTTTTAGGCCATGGCTTCAAGCAATTGCTTTACCACGGCTTCATTATCATTTTTAACAGCTATATCCATTGCGGTTTGTCCGGCATTGTTTACCCGGTCAACAGTTGATGTATCCTGATCCAAAATAAGTGATACGATCTTTTTTCCCGACATCTTATCGGTATTAGCAGCGGCGTACATTAGTGCGGTATAACCATTTTTATCGGTATAGGTTACGTCGGCCTTGTTATCCAGCAACAGTTCGGCTATACTATATTTTATTTCATTGCCTCGTTCGGCAAAGCTCATCAGCGGCGTTTTACCCTGGGCGTTTGGTTTATTTACATCGCAACCGGCTTCAACAAGTTCTTCTGCCAGGGCACTGTTCAAATCGGCCAAGTAGCCTGCCTGGCATAGGGTATTGAGGGCTGTGTTGCTGTCGTTATCAATAGCTGCATTTAAATCCAACCCTTTGTTAATCAGTGTACGCAGCATCTTCACAATATCCTTAATATCCTGGCTCATGCCACGCCCAAAGTTGCTTACTGCTTTAGTCAGCAGATAATAAACCGTAGTTTCGCCATTACCCGAACGAAAATTTACATCTGCACCACCTTGTGTTAATAGCTGTACCATTGCGGCCGACGGATATTCGCAAGCCAGCATCAGTGGCGTACGGCGGTATTGGTCAGACACTTCATTTAAATCGACACCCGCTTTAATCAATGCCTCAACGGCTGTGGTATCACGATTAAGTACCGCTTCGTGGATGGTCATGCCGCCAGTAGCGGTATCACTTTCATCACCGGATATTATCGCGGCTATTTCCTTTACATCGCTGCGCTGTGCGTAGGTTAATGGCGTAGTATTATAAACATCTTTATCTTCCACATCAATTCCACCCTTTTCAAGCAGGATGCATACGGTTTTAGTTGCGGCCTCAACAGCGCCGCGTATGGTTTTTCGATGTGCCAGCTTTTCACAAATAATATGCAAAAGGTTTTTACCTTCCGAATCCGTTACGTCCATTTTTACGGATGCATCTGCCATCGCATGTATAAACGGGTACATATACAACTGGGCAGCTTCAGCATACGCCAGCTTACCCGAATCATTTTTCTTTTTGGGATTAACGCCTGATTTAATTAACAAAGCAGCCGTGTTATAAATACGCTCCGCCTTGGCATCCATATCCGGGCTATCCAGATCGAACTTAGTTGTGGTGAGTGCATGTAAAGCAGTATTTCCGTATTTATCTGCCGAAGGCTTGAGGCCGGACTCCGTTAAAAATTGCAAAGCTTCCGTATCTGTAAAACGGACAGCCAGGTGTATCAGGTTTTCCTCTGTTTCGTTTACAATATTATTATCAGGCAGTGCCTTGTATAAGTCCAACACGTTGGTCTTACTATCCGCGGCAGCAAACATATTGCGGTGATACGCATCCCTGATCTGATTAAATTCATTATTCATGATTAGTCGGTTTTTGGGCTATCTGTAATGCTTCAATAATATTTTTATAATTCTTATGCGCTATCGGGGTAGCAACTTCAATCACTTTCGGCATGTTGGCCAATTGCAGCCAGCAATCCGTTTTAAGCCGGATAATGGCATCCCGGGTTAAATCGCTATAGGTAATAACGTATTTTTTGGAGATAGCGTGCAGATGGTCATTCTCTTGGCTCTGCCGTTCACGCATCAGTTTGAAAAACTGATCGTTAGGCAAAGCAGGTTGCGGACTTGCAGCAGGCAATGCTGATTGCGCTTTATCAAGGCTGGTGATCGCTTGCTGATAATTGCCCGCCCAATGATGGCATAATGCCATATTGTATTGCGTGGCGGTTTCGTTTTGCGGTTCTCTTAGCAGCAAGGTGTATGCTTCGGCGTAGCGGTTTTGCGTGAACAATTGAATAATAAAGGCCTCTTCACTTGCATACTGCTGATGGTTGTTGGTAGCGGCTAATAACATATTTGCAATAGGTGTATCCATGTAAATAACAACCTATTTTATAAAAGTTTGCAATTAAAAGCCTTTTTTGCCCTCCTGAATCAATTTTGATAAGGCCCTCCTGAACATCAGGAACACCAACGTTATAACAAATGGATATAATGCGGCAAAAATTAAAATTTTTGTCATAATGCTATTATATAAACCTTCTGCTAATAAATTGATAATTAAAATTAATACGAATAAAACCGGCGCTCCGGCAAAACTAAGCCATGAAAAGGCGTAGCTATCTCTTACCTTTTTAATAAGATTTAAGAAAACGACAAAAGAACATAGCACCATTACACAGAGGTATAGTAAGGCAAAACCTAAGTTCAATAGAATATCTAATATGTACAAAATAGTGGTTATAAAACCTTCACCATCCGTGGCTATGTTCATAATGGCTATTCTGTAAGCCACGAACAAGGCAATAGCTGTCAGTAAGTTGATCGTCCAGAATTTGACTATTAGTCTCTTCATGTTTATAAACCTGTATGATAAACTATTGCCATCAAATTGGCCGTAGTTGGGGCTTTACTTTTGAAAAGAAAGCCTGATAATCATTTTTATTTTCCGGTGTGTCAATGCCGGGAAAACCACAATATTCAAAGCAGATTCTTAAATAATTGATGAACGTTGTATTATTGTGTTCATTCATAAATTTACTGTCAATACCGGGTTCTTTGGTAATTTGTATCGCGTAAGCCTCTCCGCCGCTCACATTATCTTTATGCAGATCGTCAGGCGCCATTTCTAAAAACGCGCTTCCAAAATTTTCATCCTCCACATATTGTTGTATATCTTCCGCCCACCATTCTTCTGTTACTATTTCAACTACATCATCAATACTGGCTATTACTATCGGATCAGCCATATTCCACATAAAATTACTATCAGTTTCATAATCCCATCCAAAATTTACACTGCCGACAATTTTATAGAAATACTTTAACGAGAGCGGAACATACCCAAAAGGCTTTATGGTTTCATCAAGTTGTTCAAGTAATTGGTTAACATTCGGTAAAGGCCCCTGTAACGGCTGCTCAGAATTAAATGCCGGGTTTGATTTAAACTGATAATTTATTGCTTTAAGCTCCTTATAAATCACGTTTAGGTTATAAGCTACCCTGTTAAAAGTTTCGTTCATAACCCGTTCTATATCCAACAAGTTGGCCGGCGAAAACGCGGCGGATCCTAAAGCATCTATTTCCTCATAAACCTGCTCCGTTTGCCCGGCAATATATCGATCGTAAAAGGTCATCTTTAATTAAATTTTAAAAGTTTATCCTCCGCTAAATTATACTCATAAACTTTACCGGATTCTTCATCTACATAAAGCCATTGAACTACATTACTGCCATTAGGCCCAACCGGTGCAATACCAATCATACGGTAATTACGGCCATTCCTTTCCTGCGATTCAATGGAGTAAGTCAATTCATCCTTGTTTTTAACGGCGAGTTTTAACAAAGGGTTTTTTGTTTGGGTTAGATAATATTCTGTTAGCAAGTAAACTTTATCCAGGTAGGATGTTGTAAACTCTTCATCGGTCGGCCATGTATATTTCAGTTTTTTGCCGTATGCTTTCCTGAAGGTTGATACAGGGCCATCAGCCGTTTTTTTAATGGATAGCAAAATTTTTGCGGGCATTTTTGATTCATTGTCTCCGGGTATAGTTATCGTATCGTTCTTCCAAGTAACTTGTACCGCATCTCCCCTGTTCAGGCTTCTGCTTGTATCACTGTCATTAATAAAACTGATTGTGCTATCTGCCTTTATAGCCAGTAACTGAAAGTAATCGCCATCATCCAAATACTCGGTAAAAGTCATTTGGTCGGAGTATTGGCGTGCGTCGTTATTTTTTGGGTTAACTACTGGTGATTCAGGAGTAACTATTGATTGTACTGCTTTGGGTTGCTCAGATTTTTTAAAACCGCACCCACAGAGCCCGCTGGTTAGCACAAATATGATTCCTGTTATCAGCTTATACATAGAAAATAATAATGCGTTGTTATGAACAGTAGATGTGTTTTTCAAGGTAAGAAACTTTTATTCTAAAAAAGCGACTTTGAAAGACAATTGAAAAAAGGAAATTAGTTGCAACCTAAGTATTACAGGGATAGCAATAAAAAAGCCTTTTTACTTATGTAAAAAGGCTTTTTAGAAATGGGTAAATGATGGGGCTCGAACCCACGACCCTCGGTACCACAAACCGATGCTCTAACCAACTGAGCTACATCTACCGTTTTTATAAGGTCTGCAAAAATAGTGATTTGATGCATATATGCAAAGCTTTTTTTAAATTTTACTGATACCTTTGCCGCATGGTAATTGAGTTGTTTACTGATGGCGCATCGAGCGGTAACCCCGGGCCGGGCGGATACGGAGCTATACTACGTGCTGGCCAGCACTATAAGGAACTTTCAGAGGGTTTCCGCAAAACCACCAATAACCGTATGGAACTGTTGGCCGTTATTAAAGGACTGGAGGCATTAAAGAACCCCAACCAGGAAGTTATCCTTTACTCCGACTCCAAATACGTAATAGATGCCATTGAAAAGCGCTGGGTTTACGGCTGGCTGCAAAAGGGTTTTAAGGATAAAAAGAATAAAGACCTTTGGCTGCGCTACCTTGAAGTAAGCAAACCGCATAAAGTTAAACTGGTATGGGTTAAAGGCCACGCAGGTCACCCGGAAAATGAGCGCTGCGATCAACTGGCTGTCGCGGCATCTAAGCAACCTAACTTAAAAATTGATACTCTGTTTGAGGCGGAGAATGCGAAGGTGAATTTGCTGTAATATATTACTCGTTGTAATAAGTAAACTTAAAATCATAAGCTTGAGGCTTATCTCCGGGTTCTTGCTCAGGGGCGGTATTAAAAATTTCTATTGAACCAGTTATCACATAACCCGTACTATAACCAATATCTTTGAGGATAAACACTGCTTCATCTGAGTCTGTAGCCCAAACTTTTACGCCTAAGTAAGCGGTGCCTGACCTTGCGAAAAATCCTCTATATATTCAGATATGCTGACAGGAGCAATTAATGTATAGTGTTTATATAAGGTTTTAATTTTACCATATCTGAGTTTTAATTTCCAATCCTTTATCATTTTTCTATCTCCCGGCTAACTCTATTATCTGCATATCTTGAATTTTAGCGCCGTCAATATTAAAGCGCATCAGGGTGCGTACTTTGTGCCAGCCTTGCTTACCGGCCGCGCCGGGGTTTAAGTGCAGGCATTTTATACGTTCATCAAACATTACTTTTAATATGTGCGAATGGCCACAAATGAACAACTGAGGTGGGTTAGCATATATTTCACTCCGTACGTGCGGACTATATTTGCCCGGATAGCCGCCAATATGCGTTATCCACACATCAACATCCTCACATTTAAAGCGCAGGTTTTCGGGATAAACAATGCGTACATCGGCACCATCAATATTACCATAAACGGCTTTAAAAGGCTTAAACGCGGCAAGCTGATCGGCTAAGCCTATGTTACCGATATCGCCCGCATGCCATATCTCGTCGCATTGCTCAAAATGCTTAAATACGGCATCATCCAAATAACTATGCGTGTCTGATATCAGGCCTATCCTCGTCATGCCCCAAAACAAAGCAATTTAAAACACAATAAAAAACGCTTTTAATGTATCAGCATACTGCCTGCTGTAAACCTTTGGCGCATCGTAAATTATAAATTGTGCTGTTGATGGTTGCACTTCGCCCTTGCCTATAACCATTATGAGGCGGTGAGGCTCGCTATCGGCGTAAGACCGTATTTCTATTGTTTTGTGCAGATGCAGCTCATGCCCGGCAAGCAAGGCTTTAACGAACGCTGCCGTATTTACCGGTAGCACCAGCCAGCAAGTACCAGTTTCGGTGAGATGCACAGCTACACCTTTAATCAGGTCCGAGAAAAAATCGCGGTCGGCATGTTTGGCCTGGTTTATTTTTGCCGTGGGCGATGTTAAAGCATCAATATAAAATGGCGGATTAGATACAATGAGATCATAACGCTTTTCGGGGTGCAGGGTAAAAAATGTATTAAAATCCTGATGATAAGCTGTGAGCCTGTCCCTAAATGGCGACGCTTCAAAATTTAGTTGAGCGGTTTCAGCGGCGCTGCTATCTATTTCTATCGCGTCAACCTGCGCCGATGCAAAACGTTGCGCCAGCATCAGGGCAATTACACCGGTACCTGTGCCGATATCTAATATAGTTGATAGTTGCCCTTCACCTGCCAGCGCGCCTAACAGCACACCGTCGGTATTGATCTTCATGGCGCAGCCCGACTGATCGACACTGAACTGCTTAAAGCGAAATACGCCAGCCATTTACTTTTCGTAAAACTCGATGGGCAACCCGTCAGGGTCGGCAAGAAAGGTAAAGCGCTTGCCGGTAAATTCGTCTACACGGATGGGCTCCGCAGCTACTCCATGCGCGTTTACATGGTCGATTGCTACTTCAACATTATCTACCTCAAAAGCCAGGTGACGCAGGCCTGCCGCTTCCGGCCGGGATGGCCTCGCGGGCGGCTCAGGAAAAGAAAAAAGCTCGATCTGGTATAGTCCGGCGACTTCCAGATCAAGCTTGTATGACTGCCTTTCGGCACGATAAACCTCGCGCACTATGGTTAAACCCAGCACATCCGTATAAAACTGCTTCGACCGTTGATAGTCGGTACAGATTATGGCTATATGATGCACACGGTTAAGTTTTAGCATAGTTGGAAATTTTACGTCATTGCGAGGTACGAAGCAATCTCCAAATTGTAGTACTTAAAGAGATTGCTTCGTACCTCGCAATGACGATTTGTTGCTTTACGTTATTCGCCTAAAGCAACGTGAAGTACGTTATCAAACAACAGCTTCACATCCGTTACGTGGCCGAACAGTTGTTCGTCCACATTAAAGAAACCGTTGGTTACGGTACCCAGCAAGGTAAAATCAGTTTCGCTGGTGGCCAGCAGTTCAACAAACCTGTCCTGATCTGCCGGGGCAACGCTCACCACTATCCTGCCCTGCGCTTCTCCGAACAGGAAGGCATCCTTACGGATAGCGGCATCGGTGCTGATATCAAAACCTAAACCGTTTGGCATAGCCGCTTCGGCAAGGGTTACGTATAAACCGCCATCGGCAACATCGTGCGCCGATTGTATGAGCTTATGCTTGATCAGCTCTTTGATCACCTGGTGGGTAGCATACTCCTGTTCCAGATCAAAATGCGGAGCAGGAGAAGCCGATACCTTATGCCATGAGGCCAGGTATTGTGATGAAGCGATATCGTTAACCGATTCGCCTACCAGGTATATAAAGTCGCCCGGCTGTTTAAAGTCAAGCGTCATTATGTTATCAATATTATCCATTACGCCCAGCATACCGATGGTCGGTGTCGGAAATACCGGCCCTTCATCTGATGATTGATTGTAAAAGCTTACGTTACCGCCCGTTACCGGGGTTTCAAACTTGGTACAAGCCTCGCTCATGCCTTTGATGGCGCTAACAAACTGCCAGTAAACTTCAGGAATATAAGGGTTACCAAAGTTCAAACAATTGGTAATAGCCACCGGCTCACCACCGGCGCAGGTAATATTACGTGCGGCCTCGGCAACGGCAATAGCACAACCCTTTTGCGGGTCGGCATATACGTAGCGCGAGTTACAATCAACCGTTAAAACAATGGCTTTCTCGGTGTCGCGTACGGCAACTACGGCCGCATCGCTCGGGCGATTGGTGGTCATGGTTGATACACCTACCATTGAGTCGTACTGATCGGTTACCCAACGCTTGGAAGCGATATTCGGGTGGCCCAGCAAATGCTCGGCTACGGCTACCAGGTCTTCCGGCTCGGCAATATCTTCTATTTTGAATTTTTGATTTTCGGCATAGTAAGCAGGCTCACGGTACTCGCGCTGGTAAACCGGCGCGCCGCCACCTAATACCAGGTCATCCGCAGGTACATCGGCCACCAGTTCGCCGTTCATAAAATACTCCAGGCGTTTGGTATCGGTAACTTCACCAATAATGGCGCAGTTCAGATCCCACTTATCAAAAACAGCTTCTACTTCTTTTTCACGGCCTTTGTGTACCACGATCAGCATACGCTCCTGCGATTCTGAAAGCAATATCTCAAAAGGTTTCATGTTTTCCTGACGGGTTGGCACCGCGTCGAGGTTGATACGCATACCATGCTCGCCCTTGGCCGACATTTCGGAGTTTGAGCAGATGATGCCCGCGGCACCCATATCCTGCATACCAACTACGGCACCGGTTTTAATAACCTCAAGCGTAGCTTCAAGCAGCAGTTTTTCCTGGAACGGATCGCCTACCTGTACGGCAGGCAGATCGTTAACCGAATCTTCCGTAATATCTTTTGACGCGAAAGCCGCGCCGTGTATACCATCCTTGCCGGTAGCCGAGCCAACAATGTAAACCGGGTTACCAACACCATAAGATGTAGCCGAAACAGTTTCGCCGGCCTTAACAATACCCGCCGACATGGCGTTTACCAGCGGATTGATGTTATAGCATTCGTCAAAAAACAACTCGCCACCTACGGTTGGAATACCAAAGGCATTACCGTAGTGACTAATACCTTTAACCACACCTTTAATTAACCATTTGGTTTTATCCAGGTTGATGTCGCCAAAACGCAGGGAGTTAAGCTGTGCGATAGGCCTTGCACCCATGGTAAAAATATCTCGATTTATACCGCCCACACCGGTTGCCGCGCCCTGGTAAGGCTCAAGCGCTGACGGGTGGTTGTGTGATTCAATTTTGAAAGCACAGCCAATGCCATCGCCCAGATCAACCAAACCGGCATTTTCTTCACCGGCTTTGGCCAGCATACGTGGCCCGTCCTTAGGCAGGGTTTTTAACCATGTAATAGAGTTTTTGTACGAGCAGTGTTCGCTCCACATTACCGAGAAGATAGACAATTCGGTAAAGTTAGGCACTCGGCCCAGTATCTCTTTTATACGATCAAACTCTTCGGGTAACAGGCCAAGGTCTTTGGCGGTATCAACGGTAGTTAGCTCCTGATTCTCCAATGCTTTATATTTATTTTAAAGGATGCCGCAAAATTAGGAAAATCAGGCGAAAGCAGGTAATAAGTTTGCAGTTTAGTTAGATGTGGTCATACCCTAAAAAAAGCAGCCGGGCCACACATCAGTATGGCACCGGCATATTTATAGGTTTAGGTAATATTAGTTGTTGGTAATGGTAAAGCTGATGGGTATGGTATACCGCACCCTTACCGGCCTGCCGTTTTGTGTACCGGGTTTCCAGGCTTTGGCTTTTTTAAGTACGCGCAGGGCTTCCTCATCAAAACCATACCCTGCGCCGCGCTCTACCTTTATATCTGTTAGCTTGCCATCCTTTTCGATAATAAAGCTGATGAACACCCTGCCGCTTCTCCCTTCTTCAGATGCAATTACAGGGTAACGCAGGTTACGGCTTAAATATTTGTTCCAGCCATCCATGCCGTCGTAAGGCTCGGGTAAGGAGGTTAAGCCTGCTATACCTACAGGTTCATTACTGGTTCCTTCTCCGCTTCCATCACCTGTTCCGGTGCCACCAGCCTTGCCGTTTTCGGTACCTGCCGGTATGTTAAGCTCAGTTGCAGGACCCTCTTGATTAGTTGAGCCGATAGCACCTTGTAATTCATTAATTTTAGGAGGATCAATCGTCTTATCTTCTTCAGAGGTTACCCGTGTAGGTATAACTGTTGTTTTAACTTTCGCTGCTTTTGGTGCTTCCTTTGGCAATTTAGTCTCTGGGGTAGCCTCTATTACCTCTTCTTTTTTGGGTGGAATGATTATAGTTGTATTAGTAACTTCAATTACTCTATCATTCTTAGAGATAAGCGGCGGCTCAATAACCGGCACTTTATGCGTAAACGAATAAATAGTTATGCTTAACCCTACTGCCGAGAAGGTAATCAGCAAAGATTTTAGCATATTTGTACCATTGTGTTTGCGCAAATCATAAGCGCCATAGCTTTTGTTGCGATTTTTAAATACAACATCGAGCCACTCAGTGTTGTACAAATTTAATTTGGCGATAAGCATATAATTAAAATTTAGTTTATAATCATAACGCTATTTTACAAAATTAAATTTTGTTTTTCACAGTTAAACAGAATTTTTATGTTATTTACAATGATTACGCCAAATATTTGCAATGCCTGCAAAAAACCATGCGTTTATTGATTTTTTTGCATAAAAAAAGCCGGATCGCTCCGGCCTCTCACAATACATTATTTTGTTTTTTACCAATCTTTCTTAATAACCGGCGTAATTTTCTCCTTTTTTATCGCATTTTGCGATGACGACAGAATAAAATTCTTTAAACGCGCTCCAATCCCCCTGCTATTTATCAATACTTTTTCCAGGTAATCGTCCAGGTCTTTTTGCCCCAATAAACGCAGGCCATGTTCAAGCGGCGTCTTCTTTCCGTTAACCGGAACAAAATTGGCATAGCGGTCGCGCTCATACGGTATCACAACAAAATTTGTAAGCCAGTAACGGTATTTTCCCTCTTTTACCTCGATCGTTATATCATAGCTGATCTTCGCGTCCTCATGCTTTGATATCATAGCTTTTTTTGATACCATGAAACCACCCTCTCCTTTCAAGGTAGCTTTAGCATCATCCTGCTTTTTAAGTTTTAGCTTATCCTTAGTGTAAGCCGTTGTTAAAAAATGCAATGCTCTTTTATATATGCTATCGGCGCTTAAACCCGGTTGCGTAACAACCTGATAGTATATGTATTTGTTATTTTCATCAAACCCAAGCGAATCGGTTTGCTGTGCCTGGGCATGTACTGCACTCCCACCTGCCAACATTAACAATGCTATGATCAATTTCTTCATCCGGTAAATATAAAAAAAGCCGTTCCTTTTAACAGGTAACGGCCTTTACAAAAATTAACTTAAACTAAATTTGTTATTAAAATGCATATACTGCAGCCAGCACAAATTGCCCGGCGCTTTTTGACGGGTTGCCATTCTTTTTGGTAAATACGGCATCATTGCTCATATTATCTAAACGCACCTCAGGGATCAGGCTCAGCGGGCCGGCCTTGATGTTAGCTGTTGCTGTTACCGCTACAACTGATTCGCCCGGAGCAGGGCCAAAGGTTTCTAATACGCCTGATTTTGTTTTAAAATACTCACCACGCAAGCCAAAGGTCACTGATTTTGATACAGCGTATTGCGGATAAAGCGCAACACCGGTAAAACCACCCGCATCGTCGGCAGCCGAATAATCAGCCGCGTTAAGTCCTAACTTAAAAGCATCAGTGATCTGATAAGCTGTAGTAAGGTCAAATTCAGTGCCTGATGTTTTGCCGGTTAAAACGTTTAAATAAGCAGTCCAGCCCTCAACCGGTGTTAAAGCCAGTTGCGCGCCAAAGTTGTTTACCTTACTGATGGAGTTATACGAGTTCCAGGCATCGTTAAAAACACCGGCCATTAAAGTAGCTTTATCCGAAAAGGTGTAAGCAAATTTTAAGCCTGCGTTTTGGAACGGACCGTTGGTGAACATGTATGATGTTGAGTAGTTAAAGTTACCTACCGGGCTAATTACCTCATAACCTATAAAGGTTGACATAAAACCACCGGTAACCACAAACTTGTCGGTAATATCATACGATACATATAAGTTTTGTATGTGGTATGAATCGCCTGATGCGCCCGGCAATATGGATTGCTCCTGCCCGCGGGGGCCAAATGATATTTCACCAACAAAGGCTGCCTTGTTCACTTTCTTCTTCAATGCAATGTCAATCATACCGATAGAAATCGAATTATGATCAGATGCGAAGCTCGTCGGAATGTTGGCGTGATCCGCGAAATCATACTTATAATAAGTATCTACAGAACCTGTTATGGTTAAAGGCGGATCAGTTTGTGTAGAATCCTGAGCTTTTGCAGTAAAAACTCCGGCAGATAATAAGGATAAAAGTAAAAGTTTTCTTTTCATGATAATGATTTGGATTAATTAAGGGGTTAATTTGATTTAATTTTTATTTATTGACTAATTAAGTTGAATTATACATAATAAAATGCCTGTAATTTGAATTGATATAAGTTATATGCGATAATAACAGAAACTATTTGCTATAAATTGGTTGTAAAAATTATTAATTATGATTATTTGGTTAATATTTTTCTAAAATATAGATGGAATTTAACAAATCAAAATTTAAAATCATTTATTTTACATTTATATCAATACTTAGTATGTTTTTTTGATTAAAATTCAATGACAAGTATTAAAAAATAGCATCTTTTTAATAATTTTAATAAGTTTTCATTTAATTTTAGTACAAACAAGAATAATTCAGGATTATAAAGGCTATAGGTTAATAGCGTCTATATAACATGCGTGAATTCTGATGAATAACCACCTCGGGTTTTATATTATACTATATAAATTCTTTGTTCTATTTTTGGGCCGACCTAATATAACAACCCGATATGCCGAACACCCGTTTTCAAGCGCTGCAGTCGGTACTTAACCGTACCGTGCCGGAAGTAAAAGCACCATCTGTAAAAATTTCAGAATATTTTGGAGCCAACGTTTTCGATAAAAAGAAAATGAAGGAATATTTGTCTGACGATGCTTATGCGAGCATTATCAACTCAATAGAGCATGGCGAGCCTATAAACCGCGATATGGCCGAGCAGGTGGCATCCGCCATGCGCGCGTGGGCCATCACCAAGGGTGCTACCCATTATACCCACTGGTTTCAGCCCCTCACCGGCAGCACGGCCGAAAAGCATGATTCGTTTTTTGAGCCAACCGCGGATGGCGGCGCTATTGAACGTTTCTCAGGCGATGCCCTGGCACAACAGGAGCCTGATGCTTCGAGCTTTCCGAGCGGTGGCATACGCAATACCTTTGAGGCCCGTGGCTATACCGCCTGGGACCCATCCTCGCCCGCTTTTTTAATGGGCAGAACTTTATGCATCCCTACCGTATTTGTATCATACACCGGCGAAGCGCTGGATTACAAGGTACCTTTATTAAAAGCGTTGACCGCACTCGATAAGGCCGCCGTGGATGTTTGCCATTATTTTGATAAGAGCGTTGAAAAGGTAAATGCCTCATTAGGCATTGAGCAGGAATACTTTTTGGTTGATATAGCCTTGTTTAATGCACGGCCCGACCTTTATTTAACCGGCCGTACCTTGTTTGGTCATATATCCGCTAAAAACCAGCAGTTGGAAGACCATTACTTTGGCTCGATACCCGAGCGCGTGCTGGCCTTTATGCAGGATATGGAAACCGAGGCCCTGTTATTAGGTATACCCTTAAAAACACGCCATAACGAGGTAGCCCCTTCGCAATTTGAATGCGCACCTATATATGAGGAGATCAACCTTGCTATTGACCATAACCAGTTGCTGATGGACCTGATGGACCGCGTAGCCAAACGCCATAACTTTAAAGTATTGCTGCACGAAAAACCTTACGCGGGCATCAATGGCTCGGGCAAGCACAATAACTGGAGTATGATTACCAATGGCGGTAAAAACCTGCTTTCGCCCGGTAAAACGCCTAAAAACAACCTGATGTTCCTTACCTTTTTTGTGAACACCATTAAGGCTGTTTATGAGCATGCGGATCTGTTGAGGGCATCCATCGCATCTGTAAATAATGATCACCGCCTGGGTGCCAATGAAGCGCCGCCCGCAATTATATCTATATTTTTAGGCAGCCAACTCAGCGAGGTGCTTGATGAAATAGAAACTTCACGCCTAAGCAAAAGAATTAAAGAAGAAAATACCCTTTGGCAGGGCATTCCAAAAATACCGCAAATATTAGCCGACAATACCGACCGTAACCGCACCTCTCCTTTTGCCTTTACCGGCAATAAGTTTGAGTTACGTGCCGTGGGTTCATCAGCCAACTCGGCCAGCCCGATGACTATTTTGAACCTAATAGTTGCCGATCAGCTTAAAAAATTCAAGACTGACGTTGATAAGCTATTGAAAAAAGGCGAGAAAAAGGATGTGGCCCTGATGATGACCATTAAGCGTTATTTAAAAGAATCGCGCAGCATACGTTTTGAGGGCAATGGCTACAGCGAGGATTGGGAGAAAGAAGCCGAGGCACGCGGCCTGTCAAACATCAAAACCACGCCAAAAGCGCTTGATGTGATGATAACCGAAAAAACTGCCGAGCTTTTTGCAAGTACCGCCGTATTTACACCGCGCGAAGCACATGCCCGCCACGAGATACTATTGGAAAGCTATTACAAAAAAGTACAGATAGAAGCCCGCGTTATGGGCGAACTGGTGAACAACGTGATTATCCCGGCGGCTATTGCTTACCAAAGCAAACTGGTTGAAAACGTAAAGGGCTTGAAAGATATCGGCCTGGATAAAAGCACCTACCAGGCACAATTAGATATCATTACCAAACTATCCGAGCATATCAACTTTGTTAAAACCAATGTTGAGGAGATGGTACAGGCACGTAAAGACATCAATAACCATGTAGAAGATGTGCGCCAGAAAGCCATTGATTATGACGAGAAGGTACGCTCCTACTTTCAGCCGATACGCTACCATGTGGATAAGCTGGAACAACTGGTTGACGATTCGTTATGGCCGTTGCCTAAGTTTCGGGAGTTATTATTCTTTAAATAAGATGTATTATATATTATCAACACAAGAAAAGCGGCAATCAAGCCGCTTTTCTTGTTTAATGTGCAAACAGGTCGGCCTGCTTATGCTGCGCTATAAACGCTTCACGGTATTTGGCCAGCAATGATGATTTTGATACAAAACCAATAAAACGGCCATCCTGCTCAACCGGCAATTGCCAAACATCCAGTTTATCAAACCTATCCATCACCATGTTAATGGTATCATAATAACCTATAATCGCCGGAGGGGTTATCATAATGCCTGCTACCGTATCACCCGCGAATTCATCGGTAAATAATTGCCTGCGTATTTCATCAACCAGCACCACCCCTTCTATGCGGCCATCGGCATTAAGTACCGGAAAAATATTAGCCTGGCTTTGTGCTATCACCTTATAAAAATCAGGTATCGGCATATCCTTGCGTACCGCGGTAAATGCCCGGTTGATCACACTGTCAATGGATATGGACGACAGCATATCATAATCATGATCGGGGTGAATATTGCGCTCGTGCACCAGATCGTGCCAGTACATGTTGTGCGGATTAAAATGGCGTGATATAATATAGGATATCGCTGACACGATCATGAGCGGAATGAACAGCACATAACCACCCGTTATTTCGGCTATCAGGAATATAGCGGTTAATGGCGCATGCAACACACCGCTTAGCGCACCTGCCATACCTACGGCAATAAAGTTGCTGGTGTTTAAATGGATCAAGCCGGTAAGGTTACACCCGTAGGCAATAAATAACCCTAAAAAGGCACCGGTAAACATGGTTGGCGCAAAGGTACCACCGTTACCACCCGAACCGATGGTTATGCCGGCAGCGATGATCTTCATAAACACCAGCAAGGCGATAAAGCCCAGTAAAGCCAGTGGGTGATTAAGGTATTGGCTCAATAACGATTCATCCTTAATAGCCTCAATATTTCCGTTCAATGCCTGTTGCAGGTCGTGATAACCCTCACCAAACAAAGGCGGAAATACCAGGATAATCAAACCCAGTAATAATCCGCCTGCAATGGCGCGTACATACCTGTTTTGCTTGATGAAGATCCCTTTTTCGAGTTTACCGGCTACAGTTGATATATATACAGACACCAGGCCGCATAAAATGCCTAATAAAATATAAAATGGCAGCGCCTCCATTACCCAACCCTCGGTAACCAAATGGAACAACTGGCCTGAGTATAATACTTTTGAAACCACTACGCCAGTTGCTGAAGCGATAAGTAAGGGTATAAAGGTAGGTATGGTGATCTCACCTACCAATAACTCCAACGAAAACAGCACCCCTGCTATCGGACTGTTAAACACCGCCGCTATACCCGCCGATGTTCCGGCGGCAAGCAGTACTGTTTTTTCGTACGCGGACATTTTAAATAAACGACCGGTGTTTGAACCAATGGCAGCACCGGTACACACAATAGGTGCCTCCAAGCCCGATGAACCACCAAAGCCTACCGTTAACGAACTGCTTATAAGATGCGAATACACATTATTAAAATGCATGTTTGAGCGATTACGCTTTATGCTTACCAAAATGTTGCCTATCCCCTTTTGTATCTTATCCCGATTGACAAGATGCAGGTAGGCCACCGTTGCCAGTATACCCAGCGCGGGTAAAAACACATAAATAAAATGATAAGGTAGATGGGCTGAAATATTACGGCTCAAGTCCTCCATAAAATGCACCATAAACTTGAGTATTACGGCCGAAAGTCCACCAAGGAGGCCTACAAACACGCTGCAATAGATCAGGAAGTTGCGCTGGCTGTTAAGGGTTGATCGTAGACGGTTGAGCTTGCCGGTAAGCGTTTTTAGTAGGTACATAGCGAATTTCGATAATGTAGTATTTTTAGAAGTTAAAAAAGCGATTAAGCCGTATATTTGCCCAATGACTTCCTCGCAAAGATACGATCAACGCGGTGTATCGGCATCAAAAGACGATGTACACAACGCGATTAAAAACATCGACAAAGGTATATTTCCTAAAGCTTTTTGTAAGATAATTCCTGATATTTTAACAAACGACCCGAATTACTGCAATATTATGCATGCTGATGGGGCAGGTACCAAATCGTCATTAGCTTACACTTACTGGAAAGAAACCGGCGATATATCGGTATGGCGGGGTATAGCGCAGGATGCCATCATCATGAATATTGACGACCTGCTTTGCGTTGGGGCTATTGATAACATCCTGCTATCGTCAACTATCGGCCGTAACAAAAACCTGATACCGGGCGAAGTGATTGCCGCCATTATTAACGGCACCGAAGAAATTTTGGCTGAGCTGCGCGATGCCGGTATAGGTATTTACTCAACCGGCGGCGAAACCGCGGATGTTGGCGACCTGGTGCGTACCATCATCGTCGACTCTACCGTTACCTGCCGTATGCAGCGCGATGATGTAATTTCAAACCACCGTATACAACCCGGCAACGTAATTGTAGGCCTGGCCTCATATGGGCAAGCCTCCTACGAAACTGAATACAACGGCGGCATGGGCAGCAACGGCTTAACCTCGGCAAGGCACGATGTGTTTAACAAAACCATTGCCGATAAATACCCGGAGAGTTACGACGCCGGTATTCCTTATGAGCTGATCTTTTCAGGTTCAAAAAACCTTACTGATCAAATTGACATTGGCGACGGCCAAACTATAACCGCGGGTAAGCTGGTGCTATCGCCAACACGCACCTACGCCCCTATTATTAAAGTTATACTGGAAAAATACCGTTCGCAAATAAACGGCATGGTACATTGCAGCGGCGGCGCGCAAACCAAAGTGCTGCACTTTGTAGATGATGTACATATAATAAAAGATAACCTATTCCCGGTAACGCCATTGTTTAAATTGATCCACGAAGAATCAGGCACCTCATGGCAGGAAATGTACAAGGTTTTCAACATGGGGCACCGGATGGAACTTTACGTACCTGAAAGCATAGCTGCGGACATTATTGCTATATCACAAAGCTTTAACGTTGATGCCCAGATCATCGGCCGCGTTGAGGCTGCTGATAAAAAGCAGGTAACTATACAATCGGAGTTTGGGGAGTTTGTGTATAATTAAGCTATAGCTTATTAATAAAAAAAATGCCTGTTGAAAATTCAACAGGCATTTTTTATGCAAACAGAAACGCCTGCCGGAGATCCGGCAGGCGTTTCTGTTATTAAAGCAACTATTAGTTAAAGATAAATCTCAAACCAAACTGCATGTAGTAAGTTGAATTCAAACTCACATCATTTCTGAATGTGTCTTTTATCAATGCTCCTCTATCTGTAGCTAAACGGAAGGTTGGCGCAACAGTGTTGCTGATATTACTAACGTTTGTAGGGATTAGTATAGCACTATTATTAACCAACTTATAAGTACCCCATTTACTATTTAACAAGTTACCCACATTAAATACGTCAAATGAAAATTGTAAAGTATTACGTTTACCCCCAATATTGGTAAATATATCCTGCAAAAATTTAAGGTCAAATTGATGCCTCCATGGATATGTAGCACCATTACGTTCAGCATATTTACCCATGTTTTTGCTCAGGTATTTATCTTGCTTAACATAGGCGAAAAATGCGTCACTTTGCTCTTGTGCTGTAAAAGTAGTCGTGTTAGGAGCTGTACCAATAGTTTGATCAACAAATGTAATCTCTGATGGATCTTTAGGGATGTAGATCAAGTCATTGGTTTGACCATCACGATTGAAATCAGCCGAATAAGAGTACGAGAACCTGCCTGTTGTAGAACCCTCATAGAATAAGGAAATAGTTGAAGCAAGATGTTTTATATACTCTTTACGATACGAGATACTTGCAATTACACGATGAGGAACTACGTATGAAGCTGAACTTAGCGCAGGATTGTTAGGATCACCATTTGGTATTAAAGTACCTGACCAAGTATTGATCAATTGATCACCACTACCATCATACTGGTTTTTAGCGCCGCTTCTGCTATAAGCAACCATACCTGAGAAACCATGAGAGAATGGCTTTTCTAATTTAGCTGTTAAATTATAGTAATTACCTGATGTACCATTAGTAAGTACTATGGCATTAAGTGCCCCCGTTGCTGTTGGGGTTACTAAACCGTTAGCTAATGAGTTGATCTGCCTGCCCGCTGTTGAGTTTGGATAAAAGTATCTGTTATCCGGGTAGCCTGGAATATTTAATGTTTGAGGGTTTACAAGGTTTGAGTTAATACCTCTAACAGTATTAATGTCTTTTTTATAAATACCTTCTAAAGTACCGATTAAGCCCCAAGGCAACTGTACATCAACCGCTAAACTGCTACCCCATGTTTGAGGGAATTTCAGGTTGGGATCCATCGCACTTAAAGCATTTGGAATGATGGTACCTGCTGCCGGAACTGTTGCTGGTAAATAAGCTTTGGGATCTGGATTAAAACCACCCGGAGGCAGGTTATTAGTATCTGCACTGCTATAAGTACGTGTAATTTGAAGCAGTCCAGCATCGCCTGACTGTGAAACGATCCACACAAACGGAATCATACCTGTAAATATACCGGTACCACCACGAATTTGCAATGAACGGTCACCTAAAACATCATAGTTGAAACCAATACGCGGAGATACCATTAAGCGGGATTTAGGTAAAGTACCTGTATTTATGGTTGTACCGCCGGCAAATGTAAGATCAGCAACCAATGGATGTGTTCTAACTTCATCAACACCTGGGTATGTTGGCAAGTCAAACCTGATACCAGGAGTCACTTTTAACCTATCGCTAACATTAAACTCGTCTTGTAAGTAGGCAGAATATTGAGCGAATTTAAAACTTGGGTAAGCTTGGTTGTAACCTTCGTTAAGCGGATAGGTAATTGCATAATCACGAGGAAGGGCACCGCTTGTAAAATCAGCCCAGGAGTTGAAGGTATAATAACCTGTACCAAAACGTTGGAAACCATTTTTAGTAGTACTGAATTCGCCTTGTACACCTGCGGTAAAGTTATGCTTACCTACATTCCAAGTTACATAATCATAAACAGAAGTAGTTTTAACATCTCTTAGATTTCCATACGTAAATGGTTCATAACCAAATGAGGTAAGAGGAATACCATCCTGTAGAATATCAACAAAAGGGAATATCTGACTATCAGAACTACGTGGATCATTTTGATGATCATAAGTTATACGCAAGGTATTAGCTAACTTGGTATCAAATAATGACACGTTGGAGTTCAACTCTGCTGCCAATGAATACAAGTTTTGCTCCTGATAATAATTTGAGTTTTTGAAATGTAACGCATATTGACTGGTACGGCCCTGATCATTAGGGTAACTAGCAAGCGGGCTGCGTGATGTACTTACAAAGCTTGGCGCATTACTTTTAACCTGACTATAACGAATGTTAAATTTATTATCATCGTTAATGTTCCAATCTAAACGAGCAAGTATTTTGTTGTTTTTACTTTCAAAGTCATAACCCTGATAAGGACCGGTTTCATAACCATAATTTGTTGACAAATACTGGCGAATATCATTTAACTGTGTTTCTGTAGGCCGTTTAACATTTTGGCCGTTACCTACAGTAAAAGGATTACTATCGCTTGATGCAGTAAATTGTTGACCCGGTGAAGTAGTTTTGCTGAACTCACCGTTAACAAATAAAAATAATTTATTTTTAACGATAGGTCCCCCTATACGGAAACCGGTTTGATTTTGCTTATAGTTTTGTTTAGTAAATTCAACACCATCAACTTTATTACCCTGCTGGTTTTGGCTTCTCCAGTAGGTGTAAACTGAACCTGACACCTCATTAGTGCCGGAACGTGTAATAGCGTTTACCGCACTTCCAATAAAGCCCGATTGTTTAACATCATATGGTGTTACGTTAACTGAAATTTCCTGCAAAGCGTCTAATGAAATAGGAGCACCGTTTGCCGGTAAATTTGAACCGATACCAAACTGGTTATTAAAGTTTGAACCATCAACAGTAATAAAATTCTGACGATAGTTACCACCACCTATAGCACCTGCATTAGTTGAAGTTGCCTGTGGAGTTAACCTGGTCAAATCATTAATGTTACGTGTAACTGTAGGCAATGTATTGATTTCGCGTGTACTAATGTTTGTTGAAGCACCTGTTCTACCACCGTTTAATAAACGTGAATTAGTAGCATTGATAGTTACTTCACCTAATTGAGCTCCATTTTGTTGTACTGTTAAGTTTAAAACAAAAGGCTCACCTAATTTAAGCGATATGTTAGGTACTGTTAAATTTTCATAGCCAATGTATGAAACTACAATGGTGTAAGGACCACCTACGCGCATGTTTGAGATAGTGAAACGGCCGTCTGTGTTTGTTGCGGTAGAATAATTTGTTCCGCTTGGCTGGTGAGTAGCTTTAATTGTCGCGCCAATTAAAGTCTCTCCTTTCGCGTCTTTAATAACGCCGCTTAAACTACTTGTAGTCACCTGCGAAAAGGCAACTCCGAAAGATAGCATGGAGAAGAATAAAAAAAGTAAAAACTTTCTCATGTGGGGAAAATTTGTTAATAAATCAGTTAATTAAAATTTCAGCAAAAATATAGAAAAATTTAACGGTCAATGTTAAATTAACATTAACTATTTTAAAAAATTTATCAACATTAATATGATATTAATCAAAATATTGTAATGATGCGTGTATGATATGATCTACATTATATCATTTTACTGAAAATAACTTTCTATTCAATTAAGTTACATAAGCATGAAGCAGGGTATTTCGTCAATTCAGGCTATTTACTTAGCTTTGGCATCAATAAAAACATATAACAGGTAAATATGAGCTACGATCTAATTGTTATTGGTTCAGGTCCCGGAGGTTACGTTGCTGCAATACGCGCCTCTCAGTTAGGTTTAAAAACCGCAATTATTGAGAAAGAATCACTGGGTGGTATATGCCTTAACTGGGGTTGTATACCTACTAAGGCTTTACTTAAAAGTGCCCAGGTATTTGAATATATAAACCATGCTGCCGATTATGGTATTAAGATAAACGGCAATGGCGAGGTTGATTTTAAAGCTGTTGTTAAACGCAGCCGCGATGTGGCCGAAGGCATGAGCAAGGGCGTGCAGTTTTTAATGAAAAAGAACAAGATCGACGTGATCATGGGCTTTGGTAAATTAAAAGGCAAAGGCACTGTTGAAGTAAAAGACGCTAACGGCGCTACTAAAGATTATACGGCGAAACACATTATAGTTGCCACAGGCGGCCGCTCGCGCGAATTACCTAACCTTAAACAGGATGGTAAAAAAATTATCGGTTACCGCCAGGCCATGGTGTTGCCGCAGCAGCCAAAATCAATGGTGGTTGTAGGTTCAGGCGCTATAGGTATTGAGTTCGCTTATTTTTATAACTCCATCGGCACCAAAGTAACCGTTGTGGAATTTCTGCCGAACGTTGTGCCTTTGGAGGATGAAGAAGTTTCAAAACAACTGGAGCGTTCTTTGAAAAAACAAGGCATCAACATCATGACCAACTCTACTGTTGAGTCGGTTGATACCGCGGGCGACTTGTGCAAGATCAGCGTTAAAACTGCCAAAGGCACCGAGACACTTGAAGCCGAGATCGTACTTTCAGCCGTTGGTGTTACTACCAACCTTGAGGGCATTGGCCTGGAAGAAGCCGGTGTTAAAACCGACAAAGGCAAGGTACTGGTTGATGATTATTACAAAACCAATATTGAAGGCGTTTACGCCATTGGCGATATCGTTAAAGGCCAGGCCCTGGCTCACGTAGCATCAGCCGAAGGTATTACCTGTGTTGAGAAAATTGCCGGTTTAAACCCTGAGCCGATCAACTACAACAATATACCAGGCTGTACCTATTGTACGCCGGAAGTTGCCTCAGTAGGTTATACCGAAAAGGCCGCTAAAGAAGCCGGTTACGAAGTTAAGATCGGTAAATTCCCGTTCTCAGCTTCGGGTAAGGCAAGTGCCGCCGGTGCTAAAGATGGTTTTGTTAAAGTGATATTTGATGCTAAATACGGCGAGTTTTTAGGCGCGCACTTAATTGGCAATAACGTTACTGAATTAATTGCCGAAGTAGTTACCGCCCGCAAATTGGAAACTACCGGCCATGAGATCATTAAATCAGTACACCCTCACCCTACCATGAGCGAGGCGATTATGGAAGCAGCCGCTGCCGCGTATGGCGAGGTGATCCATATCTAAACATATTTAAAACTTAGTACTAAAAACATGGTTCAATTCCTGTAAAGGGATATTGAACCATGTTTTTGTTTTTAACAGGAACAGCAAAACCGTTAAACTACCATCGCCCATGAATCTGTATAGTATTGATACCGGCTTATTTAAATTAGATGGCGGCGCTATGTTTGGTGTGGTGCCTAAAGCTATCTGGAACAAAACTAATCCGGCGGATGCCAACAACATGTGCGACTTAGCCATGCGCTGCCTGCTGGTTGAAGAAGGCGACCAGTTAATACTTATTGATACCGGCATTGGCGACAAGCAAAGCGAAAAGTTTTTTAGTCATTATTACCTGCATGGCAATGCTACGTTGGATAGCTCACTTGCCGGGCATGGCTTTTACCGGGATGATATAACCGATGTATTTTTAACCCACCTGCATTTTGACCATGTAGGCGGTTCAGTAATCCGATATGGTGAAAAACTGTTGCCTGCCTTTAAAAATGCCACATACTGGAGTAATGCCCGCCATTGGGATTGGGCCATCAACCCAAACGAGCGTGAAAAGGCATCTTTTATAAGCGAAAATATCTTACCATTACAGCAAAGCGGACAATTAAAGTTTATTGAAGAAAAAGACGGCATAAGTTTTTTACCTGACTTTGACGTAAGATTTGTTTACGGGCATACTGACGCGCAAATGCTGCCGTTAATAAGCTATAAAGGTAAAAAGCTGTTATATATGGCTGACCTGTTGCCAACTGTAGGCCACCTGCCTATGCCCTATGTAATGGCTTATGATATGTTTCCGCTGACTACGCTGAACGAAAAGAAAACGTTTTTAACGGAAGCCGTGGAAAATAATTATATTTTGTTTTTAGAGCATGATGCTAAAAATGAATGCTGTACCCTGCAACAAACCGAAAAAGGTATACGTTTAAAAGAAACGTTTTATTTGCAGGATATATAAAGCACTATAATATTTGTGTAAACATGCTATATTACAGTGCAAAATAGCGAACAATTTTGTACCTTTGCACGTTCAATTCTCATAATAAAGAATCGAGGTTATATAAATAGATGAGACAACTCAAAATAACACAATCCATTACCAATCGTGAATCGCAATCACTTGATAAATACCTTCACGAGATTGGTAAAGTTGACCTGATAACTGCCGAAGAAGAAGTAATTTTAGCACAAAAGATACGCGAAGGTGACCAGGCTGCTCTTGAACGCCTTACCAAAACTAACCTTCGCTTTGTTGTTTCTGTTGCAAAACAATACCAAAACCAGGGTTTAACACTGGGCGACTTAATAAACGAGGGTAACCTTGGCCTGATTAAAGCAGCTAAGCGTTTTGATGAAACCAAGGGTTTCAAATTTATATCGTACGCGGTATGGTGGATTCGTCAGTCGATATTGCAGGCTATTGCCGAGCAATCACGTATTGTACGTTTACCATTGAACCAGGTAGGTTCATTAAGTAAAATAAGCAAGGCATTCTCAAAACTTGAGCAGGAATACGAGCGTGAGCCGTCGCCTGAAGAACTTGCCGATATATTAGAAACTACGGTTGATAAGATATCTGACACACTGAGTAATTCAGGCCGTCACGTATCAATGGATGCGCCGTTTGTTCAGGGTGAAGAAAATACATTGTTAGATGTACTGGAAAACCACGAACCCAATACTGACTCGATACTGATCAACGAATCATTATCAGAGGAGATCAAACGTTCATTATCAACTTTAACTGAGCGTGAGCGCGAGATCATCGTGTTGTTCTTTGGTTTAGGTAGTAATCACCCCCTATCACTTGAAGAGATAGGCGAAAAATTCAACCTGACACGTGAGCGTGTAAGGCAAATAAAAGACAAGGCACTGCAAAGACTGCGGCACACCTCCAGGAGTAAGATCCTGAAATCATATTTAGGTTAACACAAAAAAGCCTTCCGAAAAATTCGGAAGGCTTTTTTGTTGATATTAATTTCTATTGTTTAAATAATTACGTACCAAAGGAGTTATACTGAAATAATCATTTTTGTTTTCTAAGGCCCAGTACTGAAGGATCTCTTTGTACTTGTCAAAATCTTTATCTAATACCTCAGATATTCTATTCCATAACCTATTTTCGTTATCAATTTCTTTTTCGAGATAATCATCGTAAGATGATAATATAAGCATAACAAGTGCAAGCCGTTCGTCATCTGGCAATTCTTCAGCACATGCTATCTCAATAAATTCTAATAATCTATCCGGATCTGCAAGTTCGATATCCCAATCTTGCTGCTCAACGCTATATGGCAGATTTAATCGCTTACTTAAACTTAATACCACGGTTACTGGCACTATCATAACACCTTTATTTATTATTTAAAATCTAAATGTAAACAACACCTTGTGATATTGAACATCACATTGCACTTTTTGTTAATCAACCATGCTACCCACCGATTACGAACACCTCACCCCTGCCGAAGCTATCGCTTACCAACAGGAACTGCGTCAACAAATCCAGATAAAACCGCTCGATACGCCGATACATACCATTGCCGGGGCTGATATATCATTCAACAAGTATGAGGAAACGGTTTACGCGGGAATTGTGCTGTTCAGCTATCCGGAACTCAAGATCATTGGCACCGCTACCGCCATCAGCCGCACATCGTTTCCCTACATTTCAGGCCTGCTGGCATTTCGTGAAGTACCCGCTTTGCTGGAGGCTTGGAACAAACTGGAAAACAAACCGGATGTGCTGGTGCTCGACGGGCAGGGCATAGCGCATGAACGCCGTTTGGGTATCGCCACCCATTTTGGCCTGGTTACCGGCGCTACAACGCTCGGATGCGCCAAAAGCCGACTGGCAGGCACCTACCACGAGCCGGGTAACGAGCCAATGGCCCAAAGCCCCTTATACCACAGAGGGGAGCAGGTTGGCGTGGCCCTGCGCAGCAAACGCAACTGTAATCCCTTATTTATTTCGCCGGGTAATAATATTGATATCCCCCAAAGCGTTGAGGTGATAAAGCAATGCCTCCGCGGATACCGCATACCCGAACCTACACGCCAGGCGCACCTGCTGGTGAATAAGATCCGGATAGCTAACGGCAGCGCGCCCAACAATCAACATGACCTGTTCAGCTAACCTGTACCACAATTAATAAAAAATGAAAAGACTGGCAACGCTCATCTTTCATTTTTATCGCCCTGTATTTTTTATCAACCTCATATTTAGTTTTTGCGCCATTTTTAACCTCATCAAGCTGGGTTTAGCGGCCATGCCTGTGGTATTGATACTCAAACTATTCGGCTATCTGGTGTGTATCAGCTATCAGTACTTCTTCTCAGCAAAATCTTACTTTTACTATCGCAATGCCGGTTACAGCGCCAGGCAGATGTATACCTATATTTTTATTTTAGATACGCTGCTATTCATCCTTCTGTCAACCATCATTTTAATCCCTTTTTATGCCCTCGCACACATTAAAGGTTGATAGCGTTCAACTTGAGTTTGATGGCCGCAAAATATTGCAGGACATTTATCTGGACTGCACAACCGGTGAGGTTGTGGGCTTACTTGGCCGTAATGGTTGCGGCAAGTCGTCGTTGCTGCGCATTATATTCGGCAGCCTTAACTGCACTTATAAATATGTAAGCATTGATGGCCATTATATAAAAAAGGGGTATCTCAACAATCGTATTGCCTATTTGCCGCAGCATAATTATCTGCCAACAGGCATCAAAATACATCAACTGGCCAAACCGTTTGTCGATCCCTTACTGTGGGATGAGTTTAGCAGCAGGCCTGCCTTTCAGCAGCATCAGCATAAAACCGTTAACCAGCTATCGGGCGGCGAACTGCGGCAACTGGAAACACTGATGCTTATTTGCAGCAGCGCCGATTTTATTTTGCTTGATGAACCCTTCACACACATTTCGCCCGTACAGGCCGATGATCTGAAAGTACTGATCAAACAGTTCGCTAAAACAAAGGGCGTTATAGTTACCGACCATCAATACTACAATGTACTTGATGTGAGCAACCGTATAATTTTGCTCGACAATGGGTATACGCGCCCCGTAACCAGCCCTAATGACCTGGTTACTTACAATTATTTAAGCCATGTGTAAATTTTATACGTATAAGGTGTAACACAAGGGTATGTTACACCGTCATATACCTATACAACCTTACTGATGCGCAAGTTTTTAATACACCTTATTGTGATTTTGCTGGCAGTGGGCGTTCGGGCGAACGCCCATGCAGGCCATGTCAGCATAGGTGGTATTTCTTTCAGTACGATTGACGACCCCGCGCCCGATCCTTATGGTGATTTCAGTACACTGGTTGTACCTATCAAGCGGGCCGGAAACCTCATTATTGTTGAAGCCAAGGTTGATAGTATATTGGGTAATTTTGTACTGGATACCGGCGCCCCTCACCTGGTGCTTAACGGCACTTATTTCAGGGATATGCCCCGGATAGCCAACCAGGAATCAGGCGGGGTAAATGGCGAGGTTGCCAATTCCTTTATTACCGAGGTGCAAAATTTCTCTATACTTGATCTGTTCTACAAGCGCTTAAAGGCCGACGTTACCGATCTTTCGGCTATTGAGAACGGGCGAAACATCAAGATACTTGGCTTATTAGGCACTCGCCTGTTTGCCAAGCTGGCCATTACGGTTGATATTTTTAACAATGTACTTTATATACACAGGCTAAACAGCGAAGGTGAAATTAACCAGGCCGAACTTCCCTTCAGCAAACCATTCATGAAAACCGGTTTTAAGCTGATGAATGACGTTATATTTCTTAAAACCTCTATAAATAACAATATCCTTTGGATGGCCTTTGATACCGGGGCAGAAACCAATCTGCTTGATTACAGGCGTTCAAAAAAGATCATCCAAAACTTTGAAGTATTAAGCACCTCAAAATTAACCGGCGTGGGCGGCTCCAAGTTTGAAATAATTTATGCTAAATTAGATCAGCTTACTGTGGGCGAAAACTTGTTCACCAAAAACCAGGTGGTATTAACCAGCCTTGATAACATGGGCAAGGCCTACGGCCACTCGGTTGACGGAATTTTGGGTTACGACTTTTTTATGCGCGGAGTATTTACAATAAACTTTGTGAAAAAGGAGTTTGCGATGTATACTTATAAGGTATGAAGTTTTTGAGGTGTTTGGTTATTGTCATTCTGCTGCTTGCGGGCGGCTTACCTATGCTTGCCCAGCAACGTAACAGCCTTACCATGGGTAATGATAAGCTAATATTACTTATTGATAAACGCTCCGCTAAGAACTACCTCGATACCATACTTACCCGTGCAGGTGTTAACGGCAACGGCATCAGCGCCAAAATATTAAAAGGCGATTATAACACGCTTACCTCGCAGGGCTGGCAACTTACCCGTAACGATCGTTTTAAGGTGCAGTTTAACCGGCCCATCAATATAACTTTTAACGGCCCGGCACCGCAGCAACCCTTTATAATTACTACCAATTCTGTTAACGGTGAGGGCAGCCCCGGTTACCCGGCGGATGTGCTTTACGGGGTAAACAAATTTAGCCGCCAAACGGTACATGAACTACCCAACGGGATGACGCGTTTTTTTGTACCCGGAAACCTGAAAGCGAGGCGGGTATTTCTGTCGGGCAATTTTAACATGTGGAGCCTGTCAAAAGGCATCATGCTTAAAACGGACAGCGGCTGGATAACAGACGTTAAGCTCAAGCCCGGCATTTATGCCTATAAATTCATCATCAACGGTAACTGGACGCATGACGTTAATAATAAACTTACCCAGCCTGATGGGTTTGACCATGTAAACTCTATTTACTACCGGTACAATTATACGTTTACGCTTAAAGGCTTTCAAAAATCAAACAAAGTAATGGTAGCTGGCAGCTTTAACCGTTGGAATGTTAATGAGATTCCGCTTACGCGACGGGGCAATAACTGGCAGGCATCCGTTTACCTGCACGATGGTATGTTTCTGTACCGTTTTATGCTGGATGGTAAATGGATAACCGACCCGGCCAATAAGAGTAAAGGCAATGATGAAAGGGGCTTGATCGCCTCGGTGATCAACCTGGGCGAAACCGTAAATTTCAGGCTGAAAGGCTATGCCAATGCCAGTAAGGTTTGCCTTGCAGGCAGCTTTAACAACTGGCAGCCCGGGCGGATCTATCTTAAAAAAATTAATAATGTATGGCAATTGCCGGTTATCATCCCCGAGGGTAATTATGGCTACAAATATATTGTTGACGGTAACTGGATAACCGACCCGGCCAATACCTGCTATGTTAACGAAGGCGGCGAAACCAATTCATTTATAGCGGTTAAACCCAACCACACCTTTAAACTGCGCGGTTACCTTAACGCGCAAAGCGTACGGGTTGCAGGCAGCTTTAATAACTGGAACCCTGACCAGTATACCATGGGCCGCAAGGGCGATGAATGGGTGCTGAACATTAAGTTACCCATTGGCAAAACGCGCTATAAATTTATTGTAGATGGCAACTGGCTGCTTGACCCCGGCAACAAGCAATGGGAAAGCAATGAGTTTGACAGCGGCAACTCGGTGGTTTGGATAGATCCTGATACCTCAACCAAAACAATATAAATGATGAAATTACCAATTTACCAGGTTGATGCCTTTACCGGCCGGTTATTTGGCGGTAATCCCGCCGCTATTTGTCCGCTTGATGCGTGGTTGCCCGATGAACTGATGCAAAAGATAGCCGTGGAGAACAATCTTGCCGAAACAGCTTTTTTTGTAAAAACGGATGCGGGCTATAAACTGCGCTGGTTTACACCGGAGTATGAAATTGACCTTTGCGGCCATGCAACACTCGCCACAGCACACATATTGTTTACCGAACTTGGTTACACGGCCGATACCATACATTTTGAAACCGTTAAAGCCGGTACACTGGTAGTAAACAAAGATGGCGACAGGTATAGCATGGACTTCCCCTCCCGCCCTGCGGAACCCGCCGAATTACCGGATGGGTTAATAGAAGCCCTTGGCATGAAAATACCTGTTGAAGTACTCCGCTCGCGCGATTATATGTTGGTTTATGATGATGAGTATGACATACGCGCCGCCTCGCCGGATTTTGCGAAGCTGGCAAAAATACCAACCGTTGGCATAATTATTACCGCGCCGGGTGTAGAGACCGATTTTGTATCACGCTTCTTCGCGCCGGCCGCCAGTATAAATGAAGACCCGGTAACCGGCTCGGCGCATTGTAACCTGATACCCTACTGGGCCGAAAAACTGGGAAAGAATGAGCTGCACGCCTATCAACTATCCGCACGTAAAGGTGAACTTTGGTGTAAATTAAACGGAGACCGCGTTTTGATGGCGGGTAAAGCGGTAACGTTTTTAAAGGGCGAAATCTATTTGTAACTACAAGCGCGATATAAAAGTTTGATACTCGCTACTAAACATCTCTATTGCCACAAACGGGGATGTTTAGTATATTTCACTTTTATATCATCCCCGTAAGGGAGCTAAAGGGCGCATGCAGCTTACACGATTAGAAATTAAGGGCTTTAAAAGTTTCGGGGACAAGATCACCATCAATTTTAATGATGGCGTTACCGGGATTGTTGGCCCCAACGGCTGCGGGAAATCAAACGTGGTCGACTCGATACGCTGGGTGTTGGGCGAGCAAAGCACCCGTGCCCTACGGTCGGAAAAGATGGAGAACATCATCTTTAACGGCACCAAAAGCCGTAAGGCGGCTAACCTGGCAGAGGTATCACTCACGTTTGATAATACTAAGAATATACTCCCTACTGAATTTTCGCAGGTTACGCTTACCCGCAAATTGTACCGAACCGGCGATAGCGAATACCGCCTTAATGATGTGCAATGTCGACTAAAGGATATTACCGACCTTTTTCTGGATACCGGCATCGGTTCTGACTCCTACTCGATCATCGAACTCAAAATGATCGACGAGATCATCACCAATAAGGAAGGATCGCGCCGTAACCTTTTTGAGGAAGCATCGGGTATATCAAAATATAAGCTCCGCAAAAAGCAAACGTTTAATAAGCTTCGCGATACCGAAGCTGACCTGGCGCGTGTTGATGACCTGCTGTTCGAGATAGAAAAGAATTTAAAGACCCTCGAGAACCAGGCCAAGAAAACGGAGCGCTACTATCGCCTGCGCGACCAATATAAAGCGCTTAGTGTAACGCTGGCATCTTTCCGCATTGCTTCTTTCAGTGAATCGCTGGCACGTATTGAGGATGAGGAACAAAAGCACCGGGCGGATAAATCGGGCATTGTTACACAGATTGATAGTTTAGAGGCGATTGTTCAGCAACAAAAACTGGATAGCATCACCAAGGAAAAAAATCTGTCGCTACAGCAAAAAACCACTAACGAATTTGTAAGTAAGATCAGGGCTTACGAGAGTGAGAAAAAGATAAAGAACGAGCAGCTTAAATTTCAGCAGGATAAAGAGGCGCGCCTTAATGAGGAGTTGGAACGCGACCGCAACCAGCTTAACCATGTGCTATATAACCTGAAACGCCTGGCCGAAGAAAAAATGCAGGAAGATGAAAACCTGCAAACCATACAAAACCGTGTGGCCGAACTTAAAGAAGCTGTAGACGATTTGCGTGAACAACAAACCGAAGCACGTAATGAGTTGAACGAACTGACCAGCATCAATAACCGGCTGCAAAGCCAGGTTTATAAAGCTGAAAAGGATCTGGAGATATTCAGCATACAGCAGCAGGCCCTCGAACAGGAAAGCCAGCGCAATATTGAAGATACCAGCAATAAGGAGGCCGAGCTATCGCACTTTAACCAGGCCGTGGCTGAACTGCAAACACGGGTTGAAACATTGGAAAGCGAACACCAGGGCGCGCTTGATTTTGAGAATAAGTTGCAGGAGCAGATCGGCCAGACCGAAACCAATATATCTACCCTGAAAGATACTATTACCGCCGAAGGCCGCCGCCTGGATGCCAAACAGAATGAATATAACCTGACCAAAAGTTTGGTTGACAACCTCGAAGGCTTCCCGGAGTCTATCCGTTTCCTGAAAAAAAATACGGACTGGGCAAAAAACGCGCCTTTGTTTAGTGATGTATTGTTTTGCCGTGAAGAATACCGCGTAGCCATTGAAAATTACCTGGAGCCGCTGATGAACCACTACGTGGTTGAAACTTATGATGAAGCTATTAAGGCGATCAACCTTTTGAGTAATGCATCTCGTGGCCGGGCACAGTTTTTCATATTAAGCAATTATGATGGTGAAGTAATGGCAACTCCGGCTGTAATTGATAACCGGGTACAGGCCCTATCGGTTATTGAGGTGGATAAACGATACCAGCCACTGTGCAGCCACCTGCTTAAAAATGTGTATTTGATAAATGATGATGCCGAGCAGGATCTGAATAACATTGCTGTACCTGCGGATATGGTGCTATTGGGTAAGAGCGGTAAGTTCAATAAATCAAAACACACTATGGCCGGAGGTTCGGTAGGTTTGTTTGAAGGTAAGCGCATAGGCCGGGCCAAAAACCTGGAGAATTTACTTAAAGAGATCAGGAGCATTGACGCGCAGGTGAATACCGGGCGAACAGAACTGCAAAATCAGCAGGATAAACTAACGGCGTTAAAAGCGGCAGGTAAAGCGACCGAGATACGCCGACAGCAACAGGAACTCAGCAAACTGAATACAGAGTTGATCACCATAAAAACCCGGCAGGAACAATACCAGGCCTTTATTGAGAACAGCCTGAACCGCAAGCAGGATATCGCCAATAAAATAGCCAGCATTACGCAGGATGTACTAAAGCTGAAACCCGAACTGGAAGAACTTAAAACCCAAAAGCAGATACAGAACGAACAGATGCTTGAAAAACAAGCCGACTTTGCCGAACTGAACGAAATGTTTACCGTACGCTCAAACGCTTACAACCAGGAGAACATCCGTTTTCACCAGCAGCAAAACAAGGTTTCGGGCTTGTTTAAGGATATCGAGTACCGCGAATCGCAACAGGAAAACCTGGATAGCCGGATAAGGCAAAACAGTGCCGAGATGGAAAAGGTGAAGGCTGCTATCCATGAGAATTTGCAACAGGCAGACCACTCCGATGATGACCTGCTTGAGATGTACGAGCAGAAGGAACTGCTTGAAAAAGCCACCCAGCAAGCCGAGCAGGAACATTATGCCTGGCGCGGCAAAATAGCCGAAACTGAAAATGAGATAGCTGCCCTGCGCCGTAAAAAGGATAATGCCGAGCTGATAGAGAATGAGCTTCGCGATAAGCGCAACCAGCTTAAAATAGAACTGAACAGCCTGAAAGAGCGCCTCTCGGTAGAGTTTAATGTAGAAATAGAGGATTTACTGGACACTGCGATACCGGAAGGCGAGAACGAAGACGAGCTACGTGAGAAAACAGATAAGCTGAAAAAGCAACTGGATGAATTTGGGGCGATAAACCCTATGGCGGTTGAGGCTTATAATGAGATGAATGAACGTTATGAATTTATCCAGACCCAAAAGCGTGACCTGGCCGAAGCTAAAGCATCCTTATTAGCCACTATTCAGGAGATTGACGATACGGCAAAGGAAAAATTCATGTCGGCATTTATACAGGTGCGCGAAAGTTTTATTAAAGTATTCCGTTCCTTGTTTAACGAGCAGGACTCCTGCGACCTGATCCTGACCGATCCGGACAAACCCCTTGAGTCGGACATTGACATTATTGCCAGGCCAAAGGGTAAGCGACCACTGTCTATCAACCAGCTATCGGGCGGCGAAAAAACGCTGACGGCTACGGCTATCCTGTTTTCGCTTTACCTGTTAAAGCCTGCCCCCTTTTGTATTTTTGATGAGGTGGATGCCCCGCTTGATGATACCAATATTGATAAGTTCAACAACATTATCCGCACTTTCTCTAAAGATTCGCAGTTCATCATTGTATCACATAACAAACGCACCATAGCCAGTACCGATGTTATTTATGGCGTAACCATGGTTGAGCAAGGCATATCCCGCGTGGTACCGGTAGACCTGCGTGAACTGGCTGATTAAGCATAAAAAAGCGATGCTTTTCAGCACCGCTTGTGTAAATCATTATAAGTAGCTCTAATTACTATTTTAATTTATTAGCAACCATACCTTTAAAGTGCGGCCTTTCCAATTTCAAGCCTAAGTCTCGTGTTTGATCAACAGAAAGTACACGCACAGCGTTTACACGCTTGGTTTGTTGGTTAGCTAACGACAAGTAGTTTCCGGTGGTGATATAGCTGATTGCACGTTGTGTACACTCTTCATCCGCGTCGCCGAAATCATGAGCGACATCATCGGCAGCCTCAACACCCGGGAAATTAGTTGAGCCCGGTGCCATACCGGCGTAATAATCAGCCTTACCTGCTGAGTTTCGGGTTTCAAACTCCGGAATATATAACTCATACTTGGTTATAGGTATAGCGAAAAAGCCTACAGGTTTACCATAGCTTGTTTCACCTACAATTTTTACATCCATGTGCGGCAACAGGGTATTGATTGTTAACTCACTGGCTGATGCGGTTCCGCCGGATACAATAAATACAGCCTTGCTTAAATTTAACGACCCTTTTTTGCTGAATTTCACCTGATTATTTTCAGGTTTAAACGATCCGGCAGTTAATTTACTATCAAAAACGCTTTTGTTTATAAGTGTAAACTTATTGTCTTGCAAGCCTTGATTGAAGTAATAGGTATACATTAACTGGTTATTTTTCGACGACGGCACAATCAGGTTACATAAGTAATCGGCTGTAGCTACTGATCCCCCGCCGTTATAACGTAAATCCACAATTAGATCAGTGATAGCTTCACTATTAAAAAGAGTAAATGCCTGATCAATTTTTGGTTGTGCATTTTCAGGGAACGTAAACGCGTTAAAGACCATATAGCCGATCTTTTTATTTCCTACAGCAAATACCTTGTAAAAAACCACCGGGTTTATTGCATAACTCGCGGCGTTAATATCAATGTTAACCGTTGAGCCATCAGGTTTTTGTAAGCCTAATTTAATGTTGTTGCTGGCGTAAAACGAATTAACAATATAACGTATGTCTGTATTTGAATTCGGATTCCATGACGTACGATCGTTTATCCTCGTCACTTTATAACCACGCTTTATTCCGGCATTTCCGGCTGGCGAATTCGCATACACATACTTAATGTATAAATCACCATTGGCACCAAAACGTGGTTCAAAACCAAAATCGCCTTTGGCCTGGCCACCTAACTCGCCCGAGGTACTGCCATCATCAATAAATGAATATTTTGATGTGCCAGGGCTTGACCTGTTATATTCAAACACCTGCCCCGAAGAATTTTTTGCATACTGCGATAAGGCATCAACTTCGTTTTGCAACGCTTCTAACTCGGTAGATCCGGTAAAGGAACGTGGATTGAATTTACTATACCTTGGTACCTGATCATTCCATAAATAATCCTCCTGGGCATAAAGCAAAACCGAGTCCTTAACCTTCTCTGATGTAGAGCCTGTAGTCGGGAAAACATTGCTATCTTCCTCTCCGCTTGTGTTTTTTTCCTTTTTGCAAGCGGTAACCAGTACGGCCAAAGAAAAAGCGGCGGTGTAAAAATATTTTTTCATCTGTCTAAATATAAGCATATCAACTTTATATCAACAATTATGTTACAAAAAACTATTCGAATCAACAAAGTCAATACCCGCGGCTTCGGCGCATTGCTTGTCTGCTTCACTTATGCCTATCATAACCACATCCCTCCTGCTGATCTGATGATCGGCCAGTAACTGGTTTATCGCGTCGGGCTCAGGTTTAGCACTTATTTCGTCAGCAAAGTAACAGGTTAAATAAGGCTCAAGCCCGTTCCACTCTATTTGCTTTATTTTATTCAATTGCTGTTGCGGATTACCGTTGGTAACAATGAATATCTTTTTCCGGTCAACCACAATCTGCTGCAACAGTTCAAGCATTTTTTGAAACAGCAGCAGCTTTAAAGGTAGTTTTGAGGTGATGAGCATATCGCTAAAGTTGGCGCGGTACTTTTCATCAATATTGAATCTTTGTTTAAGCGCGTCAAATACGGCTTCGTGCCCATGCTGATTGTAAGTATCCGTCATCAGGCTTACCATCGCTTTAGCATCCCAAAGCTCAGTATACTCTATCATACTTCCGAAGAGGTAATACACCTGGAAGAGGTAATCCTTTTCCGGGTAAAGTACATTATCCAGCTCAAAAATATAAGCGCTCTTTTTCGGGTCGATATCGCTATACGTCATCAGGCAAATGCAGTATAATACTAAATTCGTTGAATAATTGGGCCGATTCAGCCAGCAGGGATGCCTCTTTATCTTCTAACGGAAACACAGCGGTAACGTTATTATCCAGGCAAAAGGTAAGCATTTGATGGGCATAACTTGCCGAGTCAGGGCCGGGCAGCTTTACCATTTTGCCCGTGCTTACCATAAAAGCGGGCAGTTCGCGGTAATCGCCCAGCAAGGCCTCACCACCAAGGGATTTCTTTAACTGATGCGCCCGGGCATCAGTAGCGCAGGTAATTAAAGTTAATGACATTTTATATTATTGTATCAGCCCGTCCTTCATAATTACCTTACGGTCTGAAAGGGCCGCCAGATCCTCATTATGCGTAACAATAACAAAGGTTTGGTTAAACTCGTTACGCAGCTTTACAAATAGCTCATGCAATTCGCGGGCGTTTGTTGAGTCGAGGTTACCGGATGGCTCATCAGCAAAAATAAGGGCCGGATTATTTACCAGCGCCCTGGCAACAGCCACACGCTGCTGCTCACCGCCCGATAGCTGGCTGGGTTTGTGCTGTAACCGGCCGGCAAGCCCAAGGCGTTCCAGTAATTCCGTAGCCCGTGCCTCAGCATCATGTTTTGATGTACCTGCAATAAATGCGGGGATACAAACATTCTCCAATGCCGAAAACTCAGCCAGCAAATGGTGAAACTGAAAAATGAAACCAATGTGCCTGTTACGGAAAGCACTTAAATGCTTATTGCTTAAACGGCTTATCTCAATATTATTGATTTGAATGGTACCTGAGTCGGGCCTGTCCAGCGTACCCAAAATATTAAGCAGGGTACTTTTACCCGCGCCGGAGGCACCTAAAATGGTTACGATCTCCCCTGTGTTAACCTCAATATCCACACCCTTTAAAATTTCGAGCGTGCCGTATTTTCTGTGTACTGATTGCGCTTTGAGCATAAGCCAAAGGTAATATAATTGCTTTTCAAACTTGAAACACATTTATTATAAATCAAAACTGATTTATACAGTGAGATAGTTGGTGATTAGTGAAAAGCGATCAGACTGCTAAAGCTTATTTTCATTTTCATGAATCAGTAAGAACCATTACAAAATTTTCTAAAATAGCAAACATCCATTATTAAGATTATAATTATTTGTATAACTTTGATGCAAATTTTAGCACAAAACAAATAATTCATCCTGTAAACGTGCAATTAATAAACAATTAGTGAAAACTGTACATGGCCTGTAATTTAAAGCCATATTTGCATGTTACCACCTAAACTTGATACTATGTACTCTTCAAAATTCACTGTATTACTGTTTATCTGCCTGATCGTTCCTTTTTTATTAAGGCTGAAGAATTATGAACCTTACCCGGCCATACTTTTCCCATCAGGATCTGAAACAGTTAAGGCAGTTAAAGGAAACGTTAAAACCGAGATCAAACAATTGTACGCCATGCATCCGGATGGAAAGTGGGTGCGTGTTGAACCCAAAACCTTTATGTATCCGGCCCCTGCCGCTTACTTAACTAACTTAATTGGCAGAGATATGGGTTTCAAAAAACTCAAGCCACAGTTATTTAAAGGCAAGTATGGCCTGGTAAACTATTTTTTACGCTATCAGCGAGGCAAGGTTAATGATGCCGACATGAATGAGTTGCGTTACTGGCTAAAAGAGCGCTTAACTAAAAATGGTTTTGAATCGTCGCAAATAAGGGTAGCAACTTATACGCATACCATATCAACAGCTAACGGTGAAATAGTAAAAAAGGAACTCAAAAATGAAAAGTATTACAACCTTGATCAATAAGTTTAATGAATGGTTTTGGGGAGCGATAGCTCATTCAACCGTTTCGAACGTTTATTCGTTAGCCGTTTTCAGGATCATGACCGGGGCGTTCCTGCTTTTTGTGCTTACTATCAATTATACTTGGATGGCCGGTTTGCCAAAAGCACTTTTTTCGCCGCCGTTGCTAAGCCCTATAACCCTTTTCGCCAACGGCTTTCCGAACAAGGCCTGGCTTTACCTGGCCGATTTTACATTACTGTTAACCCCGGTTGCCATTATATTAGGCATTAAACCACGTGTAGCGGCGTTGTTATTTGTTTTTACCCGCGTAATGGTACTCAACTACCAATATTCGTTCGGTAAAATAGATCATGAGATATCGCTGGTGGCTATGATAGCTTGTATGGCTTTCTCCGGCTGGGGGCAAAAACTGGCATTATGGCCTGATAAACCTTCACGCTTTGATTCGACTGTAAAAAGCATTTCGCTGCTTGCCGTAATAATTAGTTTCGGATACTTTAGTGCCGCTTTTGAAAAATCACTTTACTGGCTCAATTTTGATATGACTAAAACCGGGTCAGCCAGGTGGTTCTATAATTCGTTATACAACTTTCAGCGTGAACCCTTATTAGCGCCCTATCTTAAAACAGCCCCTTACTCGTTATTCAAGATGATGGATATTACGGGTGTAATTTTTGAGCTGTTGCCATTTGCCGCGTTGCTGTATTCGCGTAAAGCATGGCAGGCCTGGTTGCTTATGGCGGCTGGCTTTCACCTCATCAATTTACTGTTCTTTAACATAAACTTTATTGTAAATGGCATTGTATACCTGGCGTTTGTTGATTATAGCCTTATATACAATTATATTAAAAAGGCGGCATCAACCGGATGGTTTAAAATAGCGACTACGTGTTTAATACTATTTGCTATAGTTATTCGGGTGATAAGTATAGTAACCTTTGAAAAAATAGGCATTGTATTCCTTCCTTATGATGCTGATATCCAATTATATGGGATGATAAGTTTATGGTTAATTACTTGTATTATACTGATTACTGCAGTATTCAGGGCACATAAACACTTTACGCCCGATGATGAAACCGTTTTATCACCTCAATTACACAAAACAACTTAATAAACCTCCAAACTACCATTTAAGGCAAAAAAGTGTAGATTTACCGCAAATACGATTAGAACATGAACATTCACGAATATCAGGGTAAAGCCATCTTAAAAAGCTTTGGTGTAAGAGTTCAGGAAGGCATTGTTGCCGACACTGTTGATCAGGCTGTTGAGGCGGCACAAAAACTTAAAGAGGATTACAACTCAGACTGGGTTGTGGTAAAAGCACAAATTCATGCAGGCGGCCGCGGTAAAGGCGGTGGCGTTAAGCTGGCCAAAAACCTTGACGAGGTTAAGGAAAAAGCAGGCGCTATTATAGGCATGCAATTAGTTACCCCGCAAACCGGCCCCGAAGGTAAAAAGGTTAACAAAGTATTAGTAGCACAGGATGTATACTATCCGGGCGAAAGTGAAACTAAAGAGTTTTACGTAAGCGTATTGCTTGACCGTGCTAAAGGCCGTAACATCATCATGTACTCTACCGAAGGTGGTATGGATATTGAAGAAGTAGCTGAACATACACCTGAAAAAATATTTAAAGAAGAGATTGATCCTAAAGTTGGTTTACAAGGTTTTCAGGCTCGTAAAATTGCCTTTAACCTTGGCCTATCAGGCGATGCCTTTAAGGACATGACCAAGTTTATCACGGCATTGTACAAAGCTTATATAGCTACCGATTCGTCAATGTTTGAGATCAACCCGGTTTTGAAAACATCTGACAATAAAATATTAGCCGTTGACGCTAAGGTAAACCTTGATGACAATGCGTTATACCGTCACCCGGATTACGCTGCACTGCGCGATACATCAGAAGAAGATCCTACTGAGGTTGAAGCCAGTAAATCAAACCTTAACTATGTTAAGCTTGATGGTAACGTGGGTTGTATGGTTAATGGTGCCGGTTTAGCTATGGCAACCATGGATATTATTAAAATTGCCGGTGGCGAACCTGCCAACTTTTTGGACGTAGGCGGTACTGCCAACGCGCAAACTGTTAAGGCCGGATTTAACATTATATTACAGGACCCGAACGTTAGGGCCATCCTGATCAATATATTTGGTGGTATTGTACGTTGCGACCGTGTTGCACAAGGTGTAATTGATGCTTATCATGAAATTGGCAACATCCCGGTTCCTATCATCGTTCGTTTGCAAGGCACAAATGCCGCTGAAGCGAAAGAGCTGATCGATAACTCGGGTTTACAGGTATTCTCAGCTATTTTGCTTAAAGAAGCTGCGGAACGTGTTAAAGAAGTATTAGCGAATTAATAACCGCTGATTAACAATAATTTAAAGGGGACTATTGTCCCCTTTTTTTTGTTTGTAATCTTACAACAATTGGTCTTGTTGCACGTTTAAACATTCATTGTCGGACAAATGTCAGAAGGCAAATAATATTTACATGTTTAAACATCTATTTGTATATTTGTACTGTTAATCAATTAGTAAATAAAAATTAATCACATACAACCATGGCAACTACAAAATGGGTATTAGACCCAACCCACTCAGAAGTACAGTTTAAAGTTAAACACCTGGTAATTTCAACGGTAACCGGTTCATTCAAAAATTTTGAAGGCACTTTAGAAACCGAAGGCGATGATATTGCTAACGGCAAAGTAGAGTTTTCATTAGATGTAACCTCAATTGACACCAACCAAGAGCAACGCGATGGTCACTTGAAAGGCCCTGAGTTTTTTGATGCGGAACAATATCCGGCCATTACTTTTAAATCAACCAGCTTAACTCCAAAAAGCGACGACGAGTATGTTGCTGTAGGCGACCTGACCATTAAAGGCATTACTAAACCGGTAACTCTTAATGTTGAGTTCGGTGGTTCGGCTGATGACTTTTATGGCAATACCAAAGCAGGTTTTGAAGTAACCGGCAAAATTAACCGTAAAGAGTTTGGCCTTACCTGGGAAGGTGTTACCGAAGCAGGTTCAATTGTTGTTGGCGAAGACATTAAACTGATCGCTAACGTACAGTTTGCAAAACAAAAATAATTTTCAAAACTGAATAGTCATGAAACAGGTTGACTATTTTGGTTTCACAAATATTGATAAAGCTCAAACATCTACCAAAGATGTTTGAGCTTTTTTGTTCAGCTATTTAGCTTGATAAGAGTTTCAACGCCGGGCATTATTTTATTTACAATTCAGGATAGAAATTATATGGAATAAAGGCCTCCCGGCTCACTTGGTAATGCTGCGTTATGCTTTAAAATGACCTTGCGTAACCGATCCTGATGTTCATCCCCCCATAAGCCGATGGATTGTATAAGCGGGATAAGTGTTTTGCCAAATTCAGTCAATTCATACTCTACCTTAGGTGGCATTACCGGATAAATGGTTTTGGAAACCATCTCATGGTCTTCCAGTTCTTTCAACTGTACATTCAGTACCCGCCTGGTCACATCCGGGATCTTTCGTTGCAATTCACTTGGCCGCAGGTGGCCCTGGTGAATAAACCACAGGATACGGATCTTCCATTTGCCATACAGTACCTCACCTACCAGGTCAAGTCCGCAGTTTAACGAAGGGCTAATCTTTTTTACATACATCAATACAAATATACAGTGAACTAAATGAGTGAGCAATACGGAGAAATTTATCCCTATTTGATTCGTAAGCCCGTAATTGTATAGTATCAGAGTACTACGGAGATTTGCACAAAACAAATAGTCATGAAACAGCAGATCAATTACAGTAATGAATTGTCCGGTAAGATAGCCTTGGTAACAGGTGGTACCAAGGGAGCCGGAAAAGCGATCGCCGAGCGTTTAAAGGCGGCAGGCGCAACGGTGGTTATCACGGCGAGGAACAAACCCGGGCAAAATGATCCGAGCCTGGATTTTATTCCGGCTGACCTGAGCCAGCGCGGCGCGGCAGATCATGTCGCGAAGGAAATTTTTGAGCGCTATGGCAGGCTGGATATTTTGATCAATAACCTTGGCGTTTCAGAAACGCCGGGCGGCGGTTTTGCCGCATTAAGTGATGACCACTGGGAAAGCACCATCAGCACTAACTTATTTGCACCGGTACGGTTGGATAGGGCATTTTTGCCACAAATGCTTGATCGGGGTAACGGTGTGATCATCCACATCGCTTCTATACAGGGGCGGCTTCCTTTATATGATGCTACATTGCCATACGCGGCAGCAAAGGCGGGCCTCATCAATTACAGCAAAGGGCTATCAAAAGAGGTAACCCCTAAAGGCGTGCGTGTGCTGACAGTTTCGCCGGGATGGATAAAGACAGAAAATGTTAAATACTTTTTGGAAAGGATCGCCAAAAGCTCAAACAACACTATTGATGAGGCTGAACAAAGCGTAATGGCTGCATTGGGTGGAATACCATTTGGAAGGCCAGCGGAGCCGGAAGAGGTAGCCGAATTTGTGGGCTTCCTTGCCTCGCCTCGGGCCGGCTATCTCAGCGGTTCAGAATATGTTATTGACGGCGGAACCATACCAACCATCTAAAAATTAAACTAAATATAAACCATAATGGAATTACCTGAATTAATAGCCCGCTTTGTTGAATCACAAAACACCCTGGACAGCAATTCTTACGTAGCGTGTTTTACAGCATCCGCCATCGTTCATGACGAAGGCAAGACGTACACCGGCAAAGAAGAGATCCGCAACTGGATCGAACATGCGAATGAAGCATACCGATCATCTATGCAACCTCTTGACTATGCAGAATCAGATTCAACCGGAGTACTCACTGCTAAGGTATCCGGTACGTTTCCCGGAAGTCCTGTTATCCTGCAGTTTAATTTAGGCTTGAAGAACGGCCTCATTGATTCTTTAAAAGTAACCGGATAAATTATGCTATAACACATCAATGCTTATACCGATGAGCCGCCTGAAATTCAGGCGGCTTTTTTATTAAACAAAAAAACCGGCTTGTACAGTTAAGTACAAACCGGCTTTGCTAAGTATCAAGGTTTGGGTTATTGCCAGCCACCGCCCAATGAGCGGTAAAGTTCAACAACGGCACCTAATTGCTGGCGTTGTATGGATGCCAGGTTAAGCTGAGCCTGCAACGCGTTAGTTTGCGCCGTAATTACTTCAAGGTAATTAGCCATATCGCTCTTAAACAATAAACGTGCATTTTTTACTGCCTGGTTCAGGGTGTCAACCTGGCCGGTAGCTATTTGCCTTTGCTGCTGTAGTTTTTGGTTTTGCACCAGTGCGTTGCTTACCTCACCTACCGCATTCAATACCGATTGCCTGAACTGCAATACCGCTTGCTCTCGTTGAATTTTAGCGACCTCGTATTGTGTTTTCAAGGTACGGTTTCTGAAAATAGGCTGTAACACGGTACCTGTAGCCAAACCAAACAACGAACCTGGTATATTAAACCAGTTGCTTGATTTAAAAGATTGCAAGCCGCCCTGTGCGGTAATAGTTAATGACGGGTACATATTAGCCTGCGCCACCCCTACCTGCGCGTTTGATGCCACCAAAGCCATCTCGCTCGAGCGAACGTCGGGCCTGCGGCTAAGTAATGCGGCAGGTAAGCCTGTATTTAAAGTTGTTGGCAGTTCAGCAGCTTCAATACCCCTGTTGCGCGCTATGGTTCCGGGCAACTGGCCTGTCAGAATTTGCAGCGCGTTTTCCTGTATGGTAATGCTTTGTTCGAGCTGGGGGATGAGCAATGCCGTAGTTTGGCGCTGCGCATCAGCCTGCTGAACAGCCAGCAGGTTAACCTCGCCTGCATTTTTCAGCAGGCGGGTTAGGTTAACCGTACTGTCGCTAAGACTTAGGTTTTGTTTGGCGATTGTTAACTGCTTATCAAGCATCAGCAGGTTATAATACCCCTGTGCTATATCAGCAACCAATTGGGTTTGTACCGCCTTGGTAGCTTCATAAGTTTGCAGGTATTGCGCCACAATAGATTCATTTTGCCTGCGGATCTTGCCCCAGGTATCCAGTTCCCATGATAGTAACAGGCTGGCATTATAATCCTCAATATGCTTGCTGCCTAAAAAGCTGCTAGCGCTAAGGCCGTTCAAGCTATTGTCTGACGGGCGGTTGTATTGCCCGGTTACCTGCAGGTTAAGCTGTGGCAGTAAGGTTAATTTAGATTGTTTAACCTGTTGCTGCGCGATATCAATACGCTTAACCGCGATTTGCAGGTTGTAATTGTATTTAATGCCCCTGTCAATCAGCCCCTGTAAAGTGGTATCGGTAAAAAACTGTTTCCACTGAATGTTGGCCATGCTGCTGGTATCGGCATAGCTTACCCCGGCAAATTTTTCGGGTAGCTGCACCTGCGGCCGCTGGTAGTTTTTACCTGCTTTACAAGCGTTCAGCACTAACGCTATCAGCAAGGCGGCATATATTATTAAACTATTTTTTTTCATGATGATATATGATAGATCAGGCGTTTTCAAGTTGTACTTCTTCGTGCGTTTTAACTACGGTTTTATTTTTACCGCCAAGCTTTTCCTGCAAGGCCTGGAAGATGACGAACAGTACCGGGATTACAAATACACCCAGTATAACACCGGTAAGCATTCCTCCTACGGCACCCGCGCCGATACTATGGTTACCCAATGCAGATGCGCCTTTAGCCCTCATTAATGGAATAAGACCCACGATGAACGCGAATGAAGTCATTAATATCGGGCGTAGCCTTAATTGTGAAGCCTCTAAAGCGGCTTCAACCAGGCCCATGCCTGCCTTACGGCGTTGCACGGCGTACTCTACAATCAGGATGGCGTTTTTAGCTAACAAACCGATGAGCATGATCAAACACACCTGTACATAAATGTTATTATCGATACCTAACAGGTTAATGAACAGCATTACACCGAATATTCCCAGCGGAATGGTCAGGATAACCGCCAGTGGCAGTATATAACTTTCGTACTGGGCGGCCAGCAGGAAGTACACAAATATCATACTCATCACAAAGATGAGCAGTATTTGTGAGCCGGCGTTGATCTCCTCACGGGTCATACCTGTCCATTCGTAGCCAAAGCCACGCGGTAATGATTCCTTGGCGGTTTCTTCAACCGCTTTGATGGCGTCACCGGTACTGTAGCCGGGTTTAGGCACACCGTTAATGGTAACCGCGTTAAATAAGTTGTTACGGGTTACTGTTTCAGGCCCATAAACACGTTTTAACTTAACCAACGCGTTAACCGGCACCATTTCGCCCTGTGTATTTTTAACAAATATGTTGTTTAACGATTGCGGGTTGGTACGGTAAGTAGCATCAGCCTGTACCATAACACGGTAGTACTTACCAAAACGGTTAAAATCGCTCACAAAGCTACTGCCGTAATATACCTGCAAGGTTTGCAGCAGATCCTTAACCTGTACACCTAACTGGCGGGCCTTGGCATTATCAACATCTAACTGGTACTGTGGGTTACCGGCGGCAAAAGTGGTAAAGGCATAAGCAATCTCCTTACGCTGCATCAAGGCCCCTAAAAATGCTTTAGTGGTAGAGTCGAGTTTACCCATGGTACCGTTGCTCCTGTCCTGCAGCATCATCTCAAAACCGTTTACATTACCAAAACCCTGTACGGTTGGAAAGGTAAAGAAGAACGCGCTGGCACCTTTAACCTGGGCGGCAACCTTTTGGGTCATCAGGGCGGTTATCTGGTTCAGGTCTTTCACCTCACCACGGTCATCTTCCGCTTTCATGCGGATAAACCCGGCACCGTAAGACGATGCGTTTGCGTTGGTGATAAAGTTTAAACCTTCTACTTGGTAGTGGTTTTTGGTGATCGGGTCATTTTTTACAATGTTATCGATCTCCTTCATGGCCTTACGGGTTTGATCTAAGGAGTTACCCGGAGGGGTATTTACCGCGTAAAGCAAGAAGCCTTGATCCTCAGTAGGAATAAAACCGCTTGGCGTTCTTTGTATCATAACAAATGTAACCGCCGCTACCAAAGCCAAACCTGATACGGCCACCCATTTACGCTTAATTAAAAACTGTATGGATTTCATGTATTTGCCGGTCATGGCGTTAAAGCCGGTATTAAAGGCGGCAAAAAAACGGGCTCCAAAACCTTTTGGCGCGGTATGCCCGTCGCCTTCGGCATGCGTATTTTTAAGGAACAACGCGCACAATGCCGGACTAAGCGTTAAAGCGTTCAAAGCCGAGATCAGGATGGCGATAGCCAGCGTAAACGCGAACTGACGATAGAATACACCAGCCGGGCCCTGCATAAAACCAACCGGAACGAACACTGCCGCCATTACCAGGGTAATGGATATGATAGCGCCCGATATTTCGCTCATGGATTCAATGGTAGCGCTTTTGGCATCGAGCCCTGTGCGTTCCATTTTGGAGTGTACGGCCTCAACCACCACAATGGCATCATCCACCACAATACCAATAGCCAGCACCAATGCGAACAGTGTGAGCAGGTTGATACTGAAACCAAACAATCCCATAAAGAAGAAGGTACCGATAATAGCCACCGGAACAGCGATAGCCGGAATTAAGGTAGAGCGGAAATCCTGCAAGAAAATAAACACCACGATGAACACCAGCACGAAAGCTTCAATCAGTGTATGTTGTACCTGCTCGATCGAGGCATCCAAAAACTCCTTGGTGTTGTACATTACTACCGGCTCTACACCTTTTGGCAAGGTGGTTGAAAACTCATCCAACAAACGCTTAGCTTCAGTCAGAATGTCGTTAGCGTTTGATCCGGCTGTTTGAAATATAGCCACGCCTGAGGTTGGCATGCCGTTCAGTACGCTGTTTGATGAATAAGTATAAGAGCCGAACTCCACACGGGCGACATCCTGCAAACGGATGGTTGAACCGTCGGCATTGGCCTTGATCACAATGTTCTCGTAATCCTTTACTTTATTGAGCTTGCCTTTATATTTTAAAACGTACTCAAATACTTCCTTGCTGCTCTCGCCCATACGGCCCGGAGCGGCTTCCAAACTCTGATCCTGGATGGCGTTTGTTACATCAGCCGGTGACAGGTTATAGGATGTTAAACGATCTGGCTTTAACCATATACGCATTGAATAATCGTGCGTGCCAAATGGCTGCGCCTGGCCTACACCGGGGATACGTTGCAATTGCGGTATCAGGTTGATCTTGATGTAATTTTGTAAAAAGGTTTCGTTGTACGAGGTATCCTTACTGGCCAGGGCCACAAACATGATGATACTGTTTTGCACCTTTTGGGTTGATACACCGGTTTGTACAGCTTCCTGCGGTATCTGGCTCAAGGCCTTTGATACCCGGTTTTGTACGTTAACGGCGGCAATATCCGGATCGGTACCCTGTTTAAAGTAAACGTTCAGGGTCATGGAACCGTCGTTGCTGGAGTTTGAGGTCATGTAAGTCATGTTCTCCACACCGTTCACGGCTTCCTCGATCGGGGTAGCTACTGAACGGGCAACCACCTCGGCATTTGCACCCGGATAAGAAGCCGTAACCTGCACCGTTGGCGGCGCGATATCCGGAAACTGCGTGATAGGCAAACCTAACAGCGATATGATCCCCAACAGGAGTAATAATATGGAGATCACGGTTGAAAGGACAGGCCTTTCTATAAACTTTTTAAGCATGATAATGGTATTAAGCACCTCCAGGCCAATGCCGGAAGACACAGTTAATAAGGTATTATGTATTTATAATGAACTGTTTAGCTTATAACGACGCGGTTTTAAGTAAGCTATCAGCAGGCATAACCTGTGGTTTAATCACTACACCATCGCGCAGCCTGTCAATACCCTTGTAAACAATTTTGTCGCCCGCTTTAAGGCCTTTTGATACCAGGTAAAAATGGCTGGTAGTACCGGTAACCGTTAGCGGCGTGCCAACAACCTTATTACTATCGGTAAGGGCGTAAACAAACACTTTGTCCTGTAATTCAAAAGTAGCTTCCTGCGGTACCAGCAAGGCATTGCTGCTTACGCTTGGTATGCGTATTTTACCGGTATTGCCTGAACGCAGCAAACCATCGTTATTAGCGAATGTTGCCCTGAAGCTGATGGTTCCGTTTGTTTTATCAAACTGGCCTTTCGCTAATTCAACCTTGCCCTTTTGCGGATAGGTAGTGTTATCAGCCAAAAGCAATTCTACTTCAGGCAGGTGTTTAATTTTTTGTTCGATGGTATTACCGCTGTAGTGTTCTTTAAAGTTGATAAAGTCAACCTCACTCATGGTAAAGTAAGCGTGAACGGCTTTATTTTCTGACAGTACGGTAAGTGCTTCTACCTGAGCCTTACTCACTAAGCTTCCAGTTTTAAACGGAATGCTGCCTACATAACCATCGGCCGGGGCAGTAACATTAGTATAATTCAGATTGATCTTAGCTGACTCGGCTTGTGCCCTAGCTTGTGCCACATTGGCTTTGGCCGCGTTGTAAGCCGCTTTTGCCGAACGTAGCTGCACATCAGATACGACATTATTTTCAACCAGCGGGGTTAACTTTGATACATTGATAGATGCATTCTCTAAAGCCGCCTGTGCCGATAAAAGCATAGCATTTGCTGTATTAAGCTGCTCGCGGTAAGGGCGCGCATCTATTTTGAACAGAGGCTGGCCTTTACGTACAATGGCACCTTCATCAACATAGATGGCCTCAAGGTAACCATCCACCTGCGGACGAATCTCGATATCGCGGCTGCCTTCAAGCGACGCGGTGTACTCATTATAAGTAGTTACCGGCTTGCTTGATACCGCGTAAACCGGTAATTCCTGCGGTGGCGGCGCTCCTCCGCCCGGTGCTGATGAACTGCAACTGCTATATATTACCATGGCCGCGATAGATACGAACAGTGGCACATTTTGCCTTATTGAAAGGATAGATTTGCTTAGCGTTTTCATGTAATTTATATGTTTAGCGTGTATGATTACGTAGTTATAGTGTATTGTTAATTAAATGTTTAAACATTGTTATATTTCCTAACAGTGTTAGGTGTAGACTGAAAAAATTTTATATGCTATTGCATGCTTTTTGTGAAGCCTGCTATGGCATCATCTAAAACCATTTTATTAAGTTCATCGTCAATGGAGGAGTTGCCGGTGATCTTGATTGATATTAAGCCGTGCATTACTGACCAGAATGTGTGGTACTTCAAACAGGAGTTAATGTCAGTACGTTTGCTTTTTTTGATGAGTGCCTCTATCGGCTCCATTACTAAGGCCCTGAATTTTTCCTGCTCGGGCATTGCCTTGCTTATTTCGCAACATTGCATGCCTATGCCAAACATTAACTGGTAGAGTTGTACGTTATTGATGCCAAAGTCCCAGTAAGCATCGGCCATAGCCTTGATCTGTTCTGCCGGATCAACATACGCGTCTTTCGCATCGATGACCTTTTTAGTGAGTTTACGAAAACCCTTTTTTGCAAATTCAAGGTAAATGGCTTCCTTGTTTTCAAAATGGTCATAAATAACAGGCACGCTGTATTCAATGGCATCAGCTATTTTACGGATAGACAAAGCATTCCATCCGTCCTTTTCAACCATTTGCCATGCAGCACAAATTATATCATGCTTCACTTCTTCCTTCTGCCGCTGCCTGCGCTCTACTATTCCCATTGTTGTTATAATGTACAACCTAACACTGTTAGCAAATGTAACAACGTTTTACCTGATTATGCAAGTGTTTATATAAGCAGGATATAGTTATTATAATAGTGTGACAAATGAAGGGCGGAATTTGCATTGAAACGATAATTATAAAGCGTTTTTATTAACACATCTACAAAATTCAGTGGCAAACATTATATTGCATATCTATTTAACCGACTTCATGAAAAGATTTTTACCTGCTGTGCTGATGGCCATCAGTTCGTTTGCTTTTGCGCAAAGCAAACCGGCCGATGCGAACAGTTTTACCCTGGCTAACGGCATGAAATTTTTAGTGATGGAAGACAGCTCCATCCCTAACGCCAACATGTACCTGTTTTACCGTGTAGGCTCACGTAATGAGTACCCGGGTATTACCGGCCTCTCCCACTTTTTTGAGCACATGATGTTTAACGGCTCCAAAAAATTCGGCCCAAAACAGTTTGATAACACTATGGAGTTTAACGGTGGTGCCAACAACGCGTACACGACCCAAAACGTTACGGTATATACCGACTGGTTCCCGGCATCGGCCATGGAAACGATGTTCGACCTGGAAAGCGACCGCATTGCCAACCTCACCATCGACCCTAAAATGGTACAAAGCGAACGCGGTGTGGTATCGTCAGAAAAAAGTACGGGTTTGGAGAATAGTCCTTGGGAACAATTGAGCGAACTTATCTACTCAACCGCCTTTACCGAACACTCGTATCACTGGCCGGTTATCGGTTATCAAACCGATATTGATAACTGGACCAAGGAGGACCTGGAAAGATATTTTAAAACCTATTACGCCCCTAATAACTGCGTGGTGGTAATATGCGGCAATGTTAAAACCGCCGATGTAAAAAAACTGGCTGATAAATATATGACTCCTATCCCGGCACAACCTGCGCCGCCGGTGGTTCACCTGAAAGAGCCGGAGCAAATGGGCGAGCGCCGCGTGGAATTTAAAAAAGACCTGCCCGTACCTTACCTGCTGATGGGCTACCATACCCCTGCCGCGCGCGACAGCGATTACTATGCCCTGAGCATTTTGAGTGATATTTTATCAAGCGGTAATTCATCCAGATTATACTCGGCTGTGGTTGATAAAAAACAACTGGCCACCAGCATATCATCCAGCTTTGACGAGAGTTTTGATCCGGGCTTATTTATGGTATATGGCGTAGTTGCCAAAACATCTAACGAAACAGCGGTTGAAAAGGCTATTGATGAGGAGATAAACAAAATAATTACACAAGGTGTAACCGACCGCGAGCTGCAAAAGGTAAAAAATCAGAAACTGGTGCAGCTTTACAAGCAACTGGAAACCATTAACGGTAAAGCAAATTCGCTGGGTACTTATGAGTTATTTTTTGGCGATTATAAAAAGCTGTTTGATGCCCCTGCCGAGTTTAACAAGGTTACAGTCGCCGATATTAAACGGGTGGCAGCCAAGTATCTTAAACAAACCAACCGTACCATCGGCGTAGCCAAATCAACCGTAAAATAACCTCATGAGAACGATATTTAAACATACTATATGTGCGCTGGTGTTAATAGCAGCAACAATTACCGCCCAGGCGCAGTCGGCATTTAAAGTGCCGCCATATCAAAAATTTACGCTGCCTAACGGCCTCACCGTTTACCTGATGGAGCAGCATGAGATACCGTTGATCAGCGTATCGGCCGTGTTGCCCGCGGGTGCTATTTATGATGGTGATAAGCATGGCCTGGCATCACTTACCGCTGCCGGTTTACAATATGGTACTAAGAGCTTCACCAAAAACCAGATTGAAGAAGAACTTGATTTTGTAGGTGCCGACCTGAATAGTTATGCTACTAAAGAGTACGCTTCGCTGAGTGCCAAATTCGCTGCCAAAAATACTGATAAGGTTTTGGCCATTGTGAGCGAGGTATTAACTGCGCCAACCTTTCCTGCGGCTGAGTTTGATAAGGAGAAGGAGCGTGTACTGGCCCGTTTAGATCAGGCTAAGCAAAGTCCAAGGCAGGTGATAAACGCCTATTGGGATAACTTTATTTACGGCGCGCATGTGTATAGCAACAGCACAAGCGGCAGCCCGGCAACGGTAGGCAAACTTACCGCTGCTGACCTGAAGGCTTTCTATAATAATAATTATATCCCACAACGTTCGGCTATAGCGGTGGTGGGTGATTTTAAGGCTGCGGATATGAAGCAAAAGCTGACCAGGTACTTTGGCAAATGGAACAATAAAGGTGCTGCGCAAATCAGCGTACCGGCAACGGTTACCGCCCCTGCCGAAGCCCGTGTTTTACTGGTTAACAAGGAAGATGCCCGCGAAACCACCTTTTTAATTGGCGGCCTGGGCATTAAGCGCGACAACCCGGATTACGTGGCGATCGACGTGGTGAACACCCTGTTTGGCGCACGCTTTACCTCTATGCTGAATGACGAACTGCGGGTAAATTCCGGCTTGACCTATGGCGCACGCAGCAGCTTTAACCCGCTGAAAAACTCAGGTACCTTTTATATATCCACATTTACGGCTACCAAAACTACCGAAGCGGCCATTGATAAAGCCCTTGAAGTATTGAACCGCCTGCATGAAAAAGGGCTGGATGAAAAATCGCTTACTTCGGCAAAGAATTATGTAAAGGGCCTGTTCCCGCCGAAATATGAGACATCCGGACAATTGGCCGACCTGCTGACGCAGATGTTTTGGTATGGTTTCACCGAATCGTACATTAATGATTTTCAGGCCAATGTTGACAAGCTCGACCTGGCCCGCTCAAAGGAGATCATAGCGAAATACTTCCCGAAGGATAAGCTGCAATTTGTGCTGGTAGGTAAATCGGCCGACATAAAGAAGGTTGCGGAGAAATACGGCAAAGTCACCGAAAAGCAAATTAAGGCCGATGGATTTTAACATTGCCTTAAACTTTAAGAAATAAATCGTTTATTTGCGGTGCCGAAAAAAACGGCATCCTGATAAACCTGACTCCGTAGCTCAGTTGGTAGAGCAACAGACTCTTAATCTGTGGGTCCTGAGTTCGAGCCTCAGCGGGGTCACTGGAAAGCTCTCTGATTAATTTCAGGGAGCTTTTTTATTTAATTGACTATCAAAATGTTGTACAGGTTAATAGATTTTGTTTGTTAATTCGTTAAACTGTAACATTGGTCTGAATTAGCTTTGAATACCTCCTTTTTTAGCTGTTTTTGGCGCATACTTGGCGCATATAAAGGTAGTTAATTATTACGCTATTACTCAGGTTTGAGGCAATCAAGAAAGAAAGGAAACGGAATAAATGAAGGGCTGTGTGTAAGGTTGTGTTTATGCCGTAGTCTTTCGTTCGCTTCAGTAGCCGAAGCCCTAACTTTGCCTTAATGATTAATGCTTACCTCTATCTCCTCTCATAGCTTTTGTTAAATCTTTCTCTATAGCTGGCAGTTTCAAAATTTAAATTAACAAGGCTACTACAATAGTCAACTTTTAAGAAGCTAGTTAAAGTGCCCCATATCAAAACACCAAAGTTTAAAGATGTGGTAAGGATATTTAGCTTTACTTGCTATAAGTTAACTATGCCTACAAAGAAACCTACACCTTACTTTGGAATATTTGATAGCGTCGATCTTCTTAGGGTAGAGATATCAGGCTATAAAAGTTTCACCTAGATAGATCATAGGAATGAGTAAGGACTTGATAGTTTCATAACGGTAAAGGGATTTAGAAGTGAAAGTAGCTGCATGTGCTGTACCCGATATTGGCGGCATGTTAGCTTTTAAGATGGCAACGAACAAAACAGATGTTAAGCCATTGTATAACCAATAGGAAGTTAGTCTTTAACGCTATGCTAAATAAGGCAGAAACTAAGAAGTGCAACATTTGCTATTTATCCTAATAGACAAGTGATTTTATGAATGTTGCACTAAGGGTTATACTTCCTAACAACGTCTTTAGGGTTCAGGTTCGTCCCACGTTCTTAAAAGGCAATATATCTAATTAATAAGTTAGTAGGATTTAAGAAGCAATGGCAAGCTCCTTAGCAAACATTTCAGCTTGTTTAAGTACAGTATTAGTTGCCCGTATTTCATCATCTGGCGGATACCTATGTGATCTTAGTACACGTTTTACTTCCAACTTAACACGGTCTTTAACGGATTGGCGAACTGTCCAATCAGTAGTAGTGCTTTTTCTAACCCGTTGTACCAGCTCCTTGGCGATACCGAGCAGGGCAGCATCGCCTAACATATCCATAGCCGATTGGTTACATGCCAGGGCATCATAAAACGCTTTCTCTGCTTCACTCAAACCTAACGACTTGCCAAGTGCAGTTTCATGGTTTACATCCCGCGAAAGCTCAAGTAACAACTCCATCATTTCCAAAGCAGTTATGGATTTGTTGTTGTACTTGTTGATAGCGGCCATGAGCTTTTCTGTTAAGTTCTTGTTGATGACAACATTCTTCTTGAACCGTATCTTAATTTGATCCGATAATAGCTTCTTTAACAACTCAATGGCAACATTCTTCTGCTTCATGTTCCGTATCTCGTTCATGAAGTCCTCACTAAATATGGAGACCTCCGGTTTATCTAATCCCGCTTGATCTAAAAGATTAACGATTCCATCAGTCGCAATGGCGGTGTCAACCATCGACTTTATGGTGTTTTCAAACTCCTTGCGTCTTTGACCAGTTACGGTGATATCGAACTTCGATAATCTTGCTTTAACAGCTTGAAAGAACGCCACTGCCTCCGTAGCTACTTTTGCTTCGGGTTCAGACTTAGCAAGTGCATATGCTTGGGCTAAAGCTGTCACTTCTTTAATATACCGTTCCTTGCCGTTATCCAAGCTTAAAATATGATCCTCAGCTTCAAGGATGATATTCATTTTTACACCTGTACTGGCTGTAAAGTATGACTCGTAATCGAAGTTGTGAAACATCTGCTCTACAACCTCAAGTTTGGTAAGCATCAAGTTTACCGCTTCTGCAATGTCAAGGGTAATCGCTCCATTACCGTTATTCTCAGTATAGGTTTTTAACGCAGCTTTTAAGTTGCCTGTAACGGGTACGTAGTCAACTATTAAGCCGCCTGGCTTGTCGTTGAATACCCTGTTTACACGAGCGATAGCCTGCATCAGGTTGTGACCACTCATATCTTTATCCAGATATAGCGTATGCAATATTGGTGCATCAAAGCCGGTCAACCACATATCAACTACTATCACCATCTGTAGCGGATCTCGTTTTTCCTTCAACCTGGCTGCAATCAAACTTCTTTTAGCCTTAGTTCTGATATGGTCTTGTAAATGTGCCTCATCGGAAGAACTACCCGTCATAATCACCTTAATGCCGCCATACTCATCGCGGGTATCATGCCACTCGGGTTTAAGCGCGACAATATCATTGTACAACGATACCGCAATGTTCCGGTTCATGGCTACTATTAACGCCTTCCCGGTAAATATCTCATATCTGTTTTCAAAATGCGTTAAAATGTCTTTCGCAATTAGCTTTAAGCGCTCCGGGTGACCGATAATAGCTTCTTGACGAGTTGAACGTTCTATGGCCTTATTGATGGTATATTCAGAGAGGCCTTCCGCAACCATGCTCAGGTTATGCTCAAGGTCTTCAGTAAATACCTTGTCAAGTTTCAGTTTTGCAAACCTGTTTTCATAGTAAATAGGAACGGTTGCCCCATCTTTTACAGCACGCTCTATATCATATATATCCACGTACTCACCAAACACCGCCTGCGTATTCTTATCGTTGCTTTCGACTGGTGTACCTGTGAAACCTATAAAAGTTGCACCGGGTAAGGCATCGTGCATGTGCTTGGCAAATCCATAGGTTGTTTCGCTGCCTACTTCTTTACCTGTTTCATCTTTAATATACCTCACCTTTGCTTCAAAGCCGTATTGGGTGCGGTGGGCCTCGTCAGCAATAACAATGATATTTCGTCTTTCAGAGAGTTGCACAAATTGCGCAGAGGTATCTTCGGGCAGGAACTTTTGAATAGTGGTAAAGAACACACCACCGGATTGACGGTTCTTCAACTCTTTTATTAAGGACGATCTGCTATCAATCTGTACGGGCACCTGCCTTAAAAGCTGTGAGCAGTTAGCGAATGTGTCAAATAGCTGCTCGTCTAAATCGTTCCTGTCGGTAATGATAATTACCGTAGGGTTGTTTAAAGCTTTAACTAGTAATCCGGTAAAGAATACCATCGACAGGGATTTACCCGAACCTTGCGTATGCCATATTACCCCGCCTTTGCGATTACCCCCATCTGTGCTTGCTTCCTGCGCTGATACAATTGCTTTCTTAACTGCGTAATATTGATGATAGGCAGCTACCTTTTTAACTGTTTCTATACGTACGGTTTTAGTAGCCAAGTCTTCCACCTTAGTCTTCTCGAATACAATGAAGTTCAGTATAAGGTCAGTCAACACTTCGGTATTCAGCAACCCATCCATTAATACGGCCAGCTCACTCGTTTTGTTTGATGCTACCGTTTTGCCATCTGCTGTCTTCCACGACATAAAGCGCGATATATCACTCGTTATGGTTCCGAGTTTTGCTTCTAAGCCGTCAGATATTACCTCAAGGTAATTGTAGTTAAACAGGGTTGGAATACTACGGTGATAGGTTTGAAGCTGGTGGTAAGCTTTTTCAACCGTTGCATTGTGATCTGTAGCATTCTTTAGCTCCAGTACAACGATAGGCAAACCATTCAGGTATAGAATTACATCGGGCCGCTTGTGCTGTCCGTTCTCAATTATAGTTACCTGATGCGTAACGTGCCATAGGTTATTACCTGGGTTTACATCATCAACCAGCTTCGCTTTAATAGTTCTTTCCTCGCCCTTTTCGGTATAGGTTACATCTACTCCCTCAACAAGCAAAGTATGAAAGTATTGATTGCCCTCCATCAAATCGCCATGCCCGGGTGTTCGTAGCACCTCTTTAACGGCTTGTTGAAGCGTGCTGACAGGTATGGTTGGGTTTATCTGAGCTAACGCATGTTGCAAATAAGTCTCAATGACAACATCGGCAAAACCCGCACGGAGTGACGTGTCGACATCCGGGTCAAGCTGATGCGGGTGGATATAGGTAAAGCCTTTGGTTTGTAATACCCCAATTACCCATAGCTCTATGTCATTTTCATTTATTCGTGTCATGATACCACCAGCCCCAATTTAAGGTTAAGTTTTTCTTTAAATTCGACGGGTATATCTTCCCAACGCTCCACGAGGATATCGACTAATTGCTTGCCGTTTATCAATCCTATCCGTGGGAATCCGGGCTCAACAGCAATTTCCTCTGCTGCTTTTTGATAATCGCAAGTTGCAATGAATGCGCCTTGACCGTTATTAGGTATACTCATTCGCAGTGCTTTTACGGTATTGGCAGATATCTTAGTACCGAGCTTATAACGCTTAGCCTGAACAAACACTTTAACTTTTGCCAAGCCATAAACATTTAGTTCTCCGGTTGCATCTACACCTCCGTCGCCAACTTTGCCTTGATGCTCAGAACCTTCAAAGCCTAGGGCAGTGAGCAAGTGAGTTATCAAGATCTCGAATTCCTTGTCGTGCAATAGTAGTATCTTGTTGAGAACCGATGTGTAGTAATCATACTCACTATTTAACTCGGTTTTGGGTATGAGATCAACCTTACCTATACTTTCTAGGAAGTTATTCAGGTGAGAAACTTGGAAAACAGTCAATGTAGCCCGAATTAAGTTTTGGAACGGAACACTGAACAAGCTCCTTAGAACGGGTTTATTATTCCAAGTTACTCTTCTCCGATGCAGGTAAGGACACCCATCGTCACTCGTGGCATGAAAATAAGACGGCACCGCATCCATAGTGCCGTAGTAAACATAATCAGTATCCGCAGCTGGCGTAATAACGTAGTCGCCAGTTTGTATCTCCAATAGAAATCGTGCGATTTGCCCTACTTGCTGGCCAATTACAACATTACTTGTGTCATTGGGATATTCAGCCTTATATAATGGATATAGTTCATCCCTTGAAGAGATTCCGCTTAAATCGTTTTTAGGCAGCCATCCAATAGCTACATAGCCACCCTTTAGAAAATGCTGTGTGTAGGTACCAAAGTCTGCTCTAACTACATACAAGTTCATCTTCAAGGGCTTTAATTGTTAGTGCTCCACTCATTAACTTAGGTAATAGGCTATCGCGAAGTTGCTCGAGTTTGGCTATTTGAATTTGATTTTGAGTAAGCTTATCGAACATAGGCTCAACTGCATTTGTAAATTTCTTAACTAGGCTCTCTGGTGGCAGCTTAAATTCATAGTTAGGTAACGCTGCTTTGGACAAATGCAAGACCGTGGTTCCGTTCGATGCTCCAAGACAATAGTGCTTGAAGTCGTCACTCTTCATCATGAAATATAAATACGGCTTGCTCAAGTATGATATTGGTACTACTTTAACCAAGTCGGTGCTTATAATCAGCTTTTCATACTTATTTGTACTTATAACTATCGCCGGATTACCTAACACTTCAGCCTCTTGCGTTAAGTCAGTATGAGCCACTACTAGGTCGCCATTAACGACAACCTGATCATCTTTGTATTTACCTATATATTCTTTAAAGCCATCTTGCTTGAAACCACCATTTCTATCAAAGCTTTTTAAGGTAACCAATGCATTTCCCGATGGCTGCAAGTCAACACTTCTGTAAGAGTAGCCAGATACTGAATTGATATGCCGACCCAACTTTGTATCCTCCCAATTATTATCAGCTTCTTTCAAAAACCACTGTCTAAACAGAGTTTCTGCTAAAGCCTCCAACGTTCTATTGTTACGATTTAGTAGGTTTATTTTGTCATCTAAGCTACTAAGAACTTCTGCAATATCAAGTTGTTCGGGCCACAAGGGTATTCTAACGAAAATGTTTTCGAATGTTTGTTTGGTTATTGTGTCAAACACTGCACCGTAAGTATGGCTCTCAATTTGTGTGAGCGAGTGTTTTAATAGATAATATAGAAAATCGTTATACACTACGCCTACTTTACCTCTTAACCCATAACAGGACTGATTCAACGTCATAGGTCTATCAAGTACTGCTAGAGCACCAACAGTCCCTCTAGCAGATATAATTATATCGCCAGCATTTAAATACTTAGTACTACTGTTATCTAATCCTTGCTTCGATATCGTCTTCTCCGTTTTATAGACGTATTTACAAACATTATTGAAATCAACTACTGACAGCCATGGTATCCCTCCGTTCCAATATTCAGGATTAGTTGTTTTCGGCGTCCCACCACTTATAATATCCATTATATCAGCTAACCTAACTTCTTTCCAGTTATTCATTCATCACCTCCATAACCCGTGAAAGATTAGTTTTTATTCGTTCATTCAGTGTGATTTCTTCATCCATTTGCCGCTCTAGGTCATTTTGAAGACGGGACATGGTTTCGGTAAAGTTAAAATCGTCTTCTTCATCTGGAAGGCCTATATACCTGCCAGGAGTAAGCACATAATCCATTAACGCTATATTCGACACCGCTGACGATTTACAGAATCCAGGAATATCGTCATATTCCTCTCTGCTATTCAACCAATGGTGATAGGTATCAGCAATCGTGCTTAAGTCGGCATCACTGAATTCCCTTGTCCGCCTATTAACCAAATGCCCTAAATTACGTGCATCTATAAACAATACTTCTCCCTTTCGTAACCTGTTTTCGTCACGGTTTAGAAACCATAAGCAGGCGGGTATTTGCGTATTCAGAAACAACTTAGTTGGAAGATTGATTATACAGTCTATCACTCCGGCCTCAATCATACTTTTGCGTATCTCATACTCACCACTTTGCTTCGTGGTCAATGCACCTTTACTCAATACTATACCAGCCTTACCTTTGGGAGCAAGGTGATAAAGGAAATGTTGTAACCATGCATAGTTGGCGTTGCCCGCGGGTGGTATTCCGTATTTCCAGCGTCCATCATTTCTGAGCAGTTCACCACTCCAATCTGATACGTTAAACGGTGGATTGGCAATGATGTAGTCAGCCTTTAAATCAGGGTGTGCATCCTTTAGGAAGCTTCCCTCACTATTCCATTTTACTTGCTCCGGGTCAATACCACGAATAGCAAGGTTCATTACGCAAAGTTTCCAGGTGGTTTGATTGCTTTCTTGCCCATATATGGTGATATCATCTAAACGTCCTTGATGTTGTTCAACAAATTTTTCGGACATCACGAACATACCACCACTACCACAACAAGGGTCGTACACTTTGCCTTTCTTTGGTTCAAGCATCGAAATCAATAATGACACAACCGAGCGTGGCGTATAGAATTGCCCTCCCTTACGTCCTTCCGCTAAAGCGAACTGGCCGAGAAAGTATTCATAAACCACCCCAAACAGGTCTTTACGTTGAGCAGCTTCAGTACCCAAATCCATATTGTTAATCAGGTCAATAAGCTCGCCAAGTGTGACCTTATCCAGTTTAGATTGTGCAAACTGCTTGAACAGAACGCCCCTAATTTTGGGATTCTCCTTCTCAATGAGGTCCATAGCTGTATCAACTTCCTCACCAATGGTAGGCAGTTTAGCTCTGGTTACAATATAATTCCATCGGGCTTTCTCCGGCACGAAAAAAACATATTCGGCACTATATACAAGTTTATCTTCGGGATTATCATACGCGTAATCACCTTCCTTGTTAATAATTTTTTGATGAAGCACGTCAAATGCGTCCGAAACGTATTTAAGAAACAACAATCCTAAAACGTAACTCTTATATTCGGCTGCATCAATGTTCTTACGGAGTTTATCAGCCGTGAGGAACAGTATTTGCTCCATCGGCTTATTGTCTTGAGGTTTAGTTGTTTTAGCTTTTGCCATACTGTAGTATCTGTGACCTGCTAAGTTAACAGATTTAACAGTAAATATACCTGTTGGTCGCTACTAATCAAATAGCGAGCCCTGTTGTGCGGCAAACACAGCTACTGACTGTATTGGGTTGAATGGTTTATCAAACTTGGATTTAGGCTCTTCGGCTTTTAAAGGACTCAGCCAAATGAAACTTAATTCCGGCGCTGTAAACTCAATATAGAATGGCATGTGGTAGCCATCAATCATCGCTGTATCTACTTTGAAACCTCTGTAAAACTCATTGCTTAAAGTATTCATATGAGCGATTTCACCTTTTTAAGAGTTAAGTAACATGTTGAGTAACGCCATCTTACAGCAAGTTACATCAAGGTCTGCGCCGTACAACAAGCTACTGCGATTAAGTTTAGCGGCTGCAAGCAACATCCTACCACTACCACAAGCAGGGTCGTTAATCTTTCTACCGTCAGCAAGATCACCCATCTGCATCATGGCCATCATGTCTGCTATTGGAGTTGGAGTAAAGAACTGACCATTGTGACCATTGCTTATAGCTTGCATGTATAACTCGCCAAGTGGGTCTCGAAAGTTTTCTGACAGTTCACCTATCAGCGTTATAAGTTTAAACAGGTGTTCAACCTTTGGGTGGGATTGATAGCTTTCGAGTGCTTTGCGTTGCTCATCAGCAGCATCATACCTTTTAAAAGGTAACAGCGCCCAATCAAGCATATCAGTGAATGCGGTGTGTAAGGATTGTCCGTAAGCATAGCGTTCAAATACAGTAAGTAGTTCTTTGAAATCTGTCATAGCAGTAAGTTTTAGTTCGAGTGAATTCTCGAAGCAACGAACTGCTGAACAGCATCACTAAGGCAAGGTGGAGACAACAAAGCTGCGGAGGCTCCATTCATGGATACCCCGGTTTGTTGTGCTACCTTGAAGCAAAGCGGCTATGTGAGGGTGTGAAGCTAACTTTGGGGAGAGATTACGCTCATGTTCCTAAATTAACAAGGAACCTACATACAATAAAAAATCGCCGGTCAAACCTTCAAGCCCTTTCAATCTAGAGAGATTATTGTTCTCTTGATAATGCCAATAGTGAAGTTTGCTCCCTAGTTGGCTTTTTTGGAGTTCAGAGACAAATTTATCCATTATTGGTAGTGTTTTCGACCATTTTGCGCCGTCTACCGCATGCTTGTCGATGAATACAAAAGGGTTCGATGCATTTGACTAAATGCTTTAGCTTCGTGCAAAGAGGTTTGTATTCGTTTTCAGGGTTAAAGTGATTAGTGGCATATATAATCTTATCACAGATAACAGAAAGATGTATAGGAGTGTCTTCTTTATTCATTGTCAGTGTTTTTAATTAGTTGGTCATTATTGTTGGATGTGTTTGCCACTGAACTACTATTAGCTCTGGACTTATCAATACCCCAAGTTGTTTTAGCTATATCTTCGATTTTGGCAATAAACTTATCAACGTTTAGGCCTGCTATAAAAGCAATGGCGTAGAATGCAAGATGTGAAGCATCGGGCTTGCTTTCAGAATACAAAACTAAAAGCCCAGCTTGTAGAAATACATAGCTTACTCCACCAGTTAACAGGCTTACGATCGGTCTTATAAAGTACCAAGGATACCATGCAGCATCCCAATCTTTACGAACGCAAGCACTCAAATATATGCCACGTAAGCAGTATACTATCCCACCTAACCCGCCTGCAAGTATGCAGTAAAGCAACGTCTTGATGTGATTTAATGTATCTGGTTGGTTGGTTGTTACTAGTACTAAGTCGAAGTAAAGGTTAGCAGCCAACATTGCTATAAGATAAGTGATGATACGTTTCATGTTTAATCGGATAAATAGAAGTTATTGATAAAGCTTAACGGTTTCGCGGGTCCCCAACCTCTTCCTGGTGCGGCTCCAACATGATAGTTTATTGTTGAGCCTTGTGTAGATATAGGAAAAATATTTCTCCGCAATAAGGCGTTTACAATCACTGGAGATGGATGATGATCGCTCTGTCCAGACGTACATGAAATTAATCCCGTTTTAGCGGAGATGTATTTTAATACACCCTTAGAAAAGTTATGACGGCTTCCATGATGGGGGACTTGCATTAAATCGAGATTATTAAGATTGTGGCCTTTTGATATAGCGTAATTGATAGTCTTATACAACCCCATAGTTCCTGCGTCACCAGTCAAAAGTACACGGTGTCCTGCAACATGGATTAGCATCACCAAGCTCATGTCATTTTCAGGTGCAGTGTCACCATCTGCATCGTGTAAGTGCTCTGTATCAAATGACATTGTCTCATAAACTAAACTCTTCTCTCCGCCAAATTTTTTAGTTGCGGCCTTAAGAGATTCTCGCATGGCTGGTGTTTTATCGGACTGCTCAATAAGACTCATGTAAAGTTCCTTACTTGGACCCAAAAGTGTCATAACGTTCTCACCATGCCATTCAAAAACGTTGCCTTGATGAGGGTGGCGTAATTTAATTCCTTTTTCGATTGCCTTTTGCTCTACTTGGTACGCAAAACTATAAGCATCTTGTAGCCGTTGTTCAAAAGAGCTACGAGTTATGCGTCCGTCTTTGATATACTGTTGGCAATCTTTCCAATACTTCCACGGACGGTGCATTAATACCGACTTGACGTCTAAGTTGTCCATGACAGTTCTCATCCCCGAGGTAAAATCCGCTTTAGTTAGCAACCTAACTTCTTCATGAGGACGGAGCCAAGTCGCATAAGTCATCATGCAACATAGGTAAAGTTTATAATTATAACTTTTAAGGTAATTAAGTAACGGTTTGAGTTGATTGTTATCATACGCCACATGAAGGGCTGCCTTAGCTTTACGCCGCTCTGTTTTCCTAACAGCATTTACGGGTTTATCAGCTATCTTTCCGGCTAAGTTGAATAGTACGCCGAGATCACGGCGTTTGTTCATATAGTATGTACCCGATGAGTTATACCGACTAAGGAATATATCTAATCTAGCTGCTTTAATGGATGTTAATGGCGCTAATAATTCATCAGTTGTTAAAAAGTTTATGAGGTCTCTGTGAATGAACTCTAAGTTACTTTTGTACTTGCGACTTAGGCTAGAATGAAGTTTGATATCTAGGGCTTGCTTTAATGCATCTTGGGTACTACACTCATGTTCATGTATAGCCTTAAAAGGTTGAACTTTTTCACTATTGCTACCGTAAGTATTAGCTTCAAGTGCTTTATGAATCTCGAATTGCAACTTCCGTAATAGGGAGTTACGTTCTGAGATGCTGGTTGCTCTGTTGGGGTTTATTCGTTTTCCAATTGACTTTCCGTTGTACTCTCTGATACGTTGGTTGTCAAGGTAGAAGGTAATGTAAGAACGTTTAGTTAGATCGTCGGTCGTAACGATTTTAGGTTCAGTAAACATGTTGACGCATTATTTGGCGCACAACAGATAGTCAATAGATAATACACTGATTATGAGTAGCTCAGTTGGTAGAACGTAGTGCTCTTAATCTGTGGGTCCTGAGTTCGAGCCTCAGCGGGGTCACCAAACAAACAAAAATCTGCGTTCTTGCTATTAAAACGCAGATTTTGTGTTTCACAAACCGCTCGAACAATCCAATATTAAAGCTTTTTAAACCCTTTGTTTCACAGTGTTTCACACTAAAGCACCATGAGCGACATTTTTAATCAGTCGGTTATAAATGGTATGCAGACTTATTTTTCGTACCTAATCGGAATATAACTACAGCCCAGCAACGCGTTATACAATATTTACTATTTAGTAGATGCCCGGTACACTATTGCCAATAAAAGCTAATTAATTGGTATCTCTCACAAACCTCACGCTAAATCTGTAACTATCGCCGTCAAATACATAGACTATGCCCCCGGCTGTTGTACTTTCTGCCTGCATGTAAAATGTTGTTGTTTTTGACCGCTTTACTCCTTCATCGTTAACCATTTCGGTAGTAGATGATATAAACTGGGTTCCAACCCCACGAAACCTGAAATCATTATCACCACCCGCCTTAACTTCACAAATACCGGCCGGAAGCGCGTTAAAGCCGGATGAATTATCTCCGTTTACACCGCTCCAACCAGATGACGACATTAACTTTACCACACTTTCCAATTTAAGATCGACATAACCATCGGCCTCAATGTGCGGGTAATTTAAAATCAGTTTTGTAAAATCAGCCTTAGTGGGCAGCCGCCAGCCATCCTGTAGTTTTATAGCTTGCGCCTCTTTGCGTGTATAAAGTTTACCATATTTAGCATCATTATCACCCTTGTAATATATGCCGCCTGTGCCACTATAGTTTACACTAATCCATTGCTGTTTACCAATTTTAACGGTTGGATAGGTCGTGCCATTAATGGTTACCGTCTCCACAGTTGGCTCAGGGTTATTATTATTATCGTTCTTGCAAGCTGTGATTGTAGCTATCAAAGCCAAAAGGATCAAACACCTTTGGCTATTAAATTTGAGGTTAGTGATAATTGACATTTTGATGGTATTAAATATGGTTGGGGCTGACTTTGTGAGACTTGCCAATAGCTATTAACCCTTAATTAAAACCTTTGTTTTATTTGGATATAGCGGAGCGCGGAAAACTTTAAATACAAACTTTCTGAGCATTTGTATAGCATTTAATTCATAGATACTTTTTCTGGCTAAAAATCAACTTATTATAATATCATCAGCTATATATTAAAAAATTGATTTTTTAAATAGGCCGAATTTTATACCTTTGCAGGCATAAAGCCTTGATAAATGTCAGGGCTTTATTATTAAGCTAACGCGAAAGTAGCTCAGTTGGTAGAGCACGACCTTGCCAAGGTCGGGGTCGCGAGTTCGAATCTCGTCTTTCGCTCATCAAAAAAAATCCCTGCATTGATAAACAATATAGGGATTTTTTTTGACCTCATATTTTGTAAAGGAAATTTCATCTACCTACCCTGCTGTTAACGCAAAGCAACGTAAGCACGATAATTTTTTACAGCGAAAAAGCAAATAATCAAAACTTTCCGATTAACATTGTATAAATGCAGGAGTACTTTATTGATTTTAGCGAATGGCTTACTGGGTTGGGTGAAGAGTATGACGTTGACCCGTTAACGCTTGGTATATTATATTTAATCAGCAAGCCCTTTTTTGTAGGCTGCCTGATCTGGACGGCGGCGCGTGCCCGTTTAAAGGAGCCTGTAATTATGCCTATACTTTTTTCGGCTATCGCATTCAGCATTCCTTACATGTATATCATCATAGCCGGCCGAAACATCCCGGTATGGGTTTACTTTTTTATCGCGGCTATGTTTGTATACGGCGCTTATACTATCAGCAAAAAACTGAAAGAGAAAAAAGTGGCTTCGGGTCTGGATTAATTAAAAATTACAAAACACCAAAAAACAAAGAGCTGCCCGGTTAACCCGTGCAGCTCTTTTGTTATGATGAGGCTGGTTATCAATTATTTTCTAAAGGCGTTTGTTTTAGCCTTACCGCGCTTATGCGCCAGAAAGTTCCGTCGCAGCAGCCCTTATTTTGCAGCGTGCCTACAAAACCCATTGATACGGTTTTGGTTGATGTAAGCTTAAAGCTGATTTTATGGGTACCAGTAGTGCTTGTTTTAGCATAACTGATAGCTGACGATAAATTCTCGATATCCGGAATTATAGAGCCCTCGGCAGCAACCGTATAAAAGTTACCGTTTTGGGTACAATCAGGTATATCCATCTCAAGTGTGTAATTTCCGGCAGGTAATTCAGCCGTCTGGTAAATTTTTCCGTTGGTGATGGTTACCATATTATCTGTAGACCAACCGGCTTCCATTGCAATTTGAGGGCCACCAAACCAAAAATCGACACCACCGAATTTAGTACCGGCTCCGTTGGTGAAGTTAAGCACCGCCGAATTGGTTTTCCAGTATTTAGGTATGGCCCACCTATCGCTATTGGCTACAGTTTCAAACGGTATTTTTGTGTTACGCAGGTATTCCTTTGCAACGCGCACTTCTACTGGTTCGGTGTAAAACGTATCAATACTTGTAGTTTGAGGCTTAAACAGCGTACGGTAGGTAAACGTTGCCGCACTCGCATCAAGATCGCCTATTAAAGTTTGATCCTGCGTTATGGGCGCGTATATGGTTTTTGTACCGGTTTTTGAAAGATAGGTAATCTCGGTAGCTATAGGCCCGGCCGAAAGATCAATTGGTAACCAATCAATTTTAGTGGTATCAACCAACGATGATGCCGCGCTTACCAAGCGGTTATTCAAGCCATTTTGGTAGCGGGGGCCATAAACCTGCCCTACCGCGTTAACCGCTATTGATTGGTTTCCCTCGGCATCGTATGTGTAAATAACAAAGTTCTTGATCCCCTCTTCCATGGGGATGGTGCGGATAAATTCGCGTGGCTCGGTTTGCATATCCACATCGTACATGATTGAATCCTTACCGCTGTTCCACAAAATTTTCACTTTGGTTAGCTTTGGGTCAGCCTTAAACATCGCTTTTAACCTGATGCGCTGGTTACCTGAAAAGAATTTGACCGAATCAAGCTTACCGGTGTAGATTATCTCGCCCCCCTCTTTATATTTCTTAAAATCATCCCACTTTGAGCAGGAGTATGTAAGCGTACAAACCGCGGCAACCGCTAATAACGCTTTTATTTTATGTTGAAATTTATGTTTCATAACTGTTGATCATTAAAAGTTAAAGTGTTGAACCATAAACCTCCAACTCATTGATGCTTTGCGCAGTACCACCTGCCCAGTTTTCGAGGCAGCGTATGCGTATGTAGCGCACCTTTGGAGCGGCAAGGTCAACCTCCCAGCTAAAGCCCGCGGCCGCTGTTGCCTGATCTTCGGCATTATCATTACCATACGGCAGGCCTGATGGTTTTTTAACCTCGTAGCTGCCTAACAATGTCCAACTGGCATCGAGCGCGCCGCTGAGGGATGGGTTTGATGAACCATATATTTCAAACTTGCGTAAGCTTGTCAGGTAATAAAACCGGGTACCCTCCGGGAAAGGTCTTATCCAAACACGGCTAATCTTGGCCGATACCCCGGTATCAAAAGTAATAATGTGCGGGCCCGGGCCACCTGTTATCTGCTGGGTAAAGCTAACATACGGCCAGCCAAGCAAACCATCCCAGGCATATTCTAAACGGGCACCATTGGTTACCTGCGGCGCATCGCCGGGTAATACCAATGCCCTAAATTTTGAAGGATTAAGCTTAGCCTCATATATCGGTTTCACATTTTGAAAAAGTGTATCTGAGCTGTTGCCCCATTTATCCTTAACGTAAATGGCAAATTCCTGGTTGGCGGTATCAAGCCCACGTATTTTTGAGAGGATCTCATCCGTACGGGTGTAAACGCTTTTAAAATTATCAACCTCAAACTTGTTGAACTCATTACGTTTCATAACAATAATGGCCACATTATCCCGCGAAGGATTGGTAGCGGTGAGATTATATCCGCCAAATGCGTTAATAACCGACAGGGTTTTAAATACCTTTTTAAAAGGTGCTTCCAGCGGCTTGATCTTAACCACTACCGGCTGCGACAGCACTTCGCTGCGGCTTACTGAATACAGGCTCACCTCATGCTCTGAAGTATCGGCAAAACCCTCTACAACCACCGTATCTTTATAAAATGATGATTTAGCCTCGGCCATAGCCCCTGTTGACAGCTTATACACTGCCTTTACGTAAAGCAAATTCTTATCATTAGGTAATTTGTAGGTAATTCGCGCCTTACCGGCCAGGTTCTCTACATTTACGTTGCTTACCAACTGCGGTACCGAACCATCACCGCCCACAGGGGTTTTGTAATCCATATCCTCTTTACAGGATGCCAGCCATAAGGCTACGCCTGATAAGCATATATATTTGATCAATCTAATTAGTTTCATGTTATAACTGTTTTAAAGTTTATACTTACCATCCCGGATTTTCAACGAGTTTAGGGTTACGCCTGGTTTCATAATTACCTATCGGCCACAAATAATCGCGCGGGGCAATAAAGGTTTGGCTGAATATGGTACGCTCGATATTATAGCTCTCGGTGGTTTTACCCTGAATGCTGAAGCCGGTTATATCCTTATTCAACTCTTCGGCTGAAACCTTCCAGCGGCGCAGATCCCAAAAGCGCTGCCCTTCAAAGGCAAGCTCTATCATACGCTCCCTCCTGATAATTGAGCGAAGGCCATCCTGCGTGCCATACTTGCCCGGATTGCGGGAGAAATTACTCCATGATTCAACAACCCCTTTTAAACCGGCACGTAACCTAACCCTATCTACATAACTAATAGCCGTAGCCGATGCAGGCTCAACCTCATTCAGAGCTTCGGCATACATCAGATAAAGGTCGGCAAGCCGTACTTCAGGCCATGGGTAAGCCTTCCATGTTGGCGCGTTATTGCTGTTGGTGGTCGATTCCCAGTGTACCAGTTTTTTGATGAAGTAGCCCGTTTCATTCCAGTTGGTAAAGTGGCCAAAGCCGGAGATCTGCGCGTTTTTAAGCTGCACATACATACCATCAACATCACTACCCGTGGTCGTACCGTCCTTCATGTACCAGCGGCCGCCATCAAACCCTAAATCAGCGTAAAAGCGGGGTTCTCTATCGTAATTAAGCCGTGCGGTGGCAAAGCCGGGTTCAATATAAAACTGCTCGCCGGATACAGCCGTGCGCGGTTGGGTGTAGTTGGTATAATCAAGCGTTTTATCTTCCTCAATAGGCACACCGTTTTTGGTATAAAACATTTTGGCTACTTTAATAGGTGCAGCCCAAACGCCCTGCAACTGAAACCTGTCCACATTTTTACCTCTCGCCAGCGGCGGCATGCACAAGGCCTCGTTTACAAAGTAACTGTTTGAAAGGCCCCAAACGGTTTCGGTACCCCACCTGTCAGTTATCGCGTTACGTATACTAAGCTGGGTTTTTGTTTCCTCGCTTAAATTATATAAATCATTACGGTATACATACAGCGCGTTACCGGTAGCCTCGGCGGCATCAATAGCGGCCTTAGCGGCATCGCGGGCTTTTTCCCACTTGGTTGGGTCAACCGTCGGGTTAAACAGGGCAACACCATCCTTATCGGTAAAACCGGCATAATCACTGTTACCATTAAACAACGGGCTTGCCGCCATCAGCAATAGTTTTGCCTTTACGGCTAATGCTATAGGTTGTGTAATACGGCCAAGCTCTTTGTTTTCGTCTACTATGTTTGGCGGCAATTTAGCAGCGGCAGCATCAAGCAGGTTTGATATAAAGGTAACACATTCGTCAACCGGCATACGTTTGTAATACAGATCCTCAGGTGCAGATGACTCCGGCACGTTAACATCAATAATAGGTACCGGGCCATACATGCGCAATAAGTAATAATGGTAATAGGCTTTTAAAAATTCCACCTCGCCTATCCACCTTTCACGTTCTGACCGGCTCAGGTCAGGCACCTTGGTTTCGTCCTTTATATTTTCCAGAAAGATGTTGCAATGGCGTATACCCCTGAACATTACCAGGTAATTGAAACGGCCATCGCCTCCCTTTAGATCGCCGCCCCACTCGTTAAACAGTGGCCTGTCTTTATTTTGCTGACCCTGTGCTATGCGAAATGCCGGGTGCCAGTTGGCCTGATCGCTTTGCGGCAGCCAAATTTCGTCGCCACTCATCATACCGGCATTAAACCAGCCATCGCCGTTTTTAGGCAGATAGGAGTAGCAGGTAAATAAGTATTTTTCGGCCTCGTTACGCAACTTAAAGGCATTTTCGATCACGGCTACGTTATCTGGCACAATATCCAGGTATTTTTTACAGGCCGATATGCTGAACGCGAGGGCAAGTATACCCGCCAACGTAATAACCTTCATCCGGTTACCGGTATGAGCTTTGGTTAATGGCCTGCCAGCTTTATTTTTTTGTTTATGTGTATTCATGTTACTAATTGCTGATTGATTAAAAGTTAACCTGTACACCCATGTTGTAAAGAGATTGCAACGGATAGTTAAGCCCGTTACCACGCATTTCAGCATCCCACATTTTAAAGCCACTGATAATAAACAGGTTGGTAGCCGAAAAGTATAAACGGGCATGTTTTATCTTCGCCTTTTTCAGGTTATTGAAAGTGTATCCAAACTCAACATTTTTTAGGCGTAAAAAGCTGCCGTTACGCATCCACCAGGTTGATATTTCATTGTTATTGGCAATACGGTAAGTACTTAAACGAGGCCAGAACGCGTACAGATTGGGGTTAGCTTCTGACCAGTAATCATTAGCAACCGCTTTCAGCAAGCCTGTTTGGTAACCATTGTTTTGATAAAATGGCTGTATTTGCGCGGAATTGATAAAGAATGAAAAGCGTGATGCTCCCTGAAAGTAAAAGCTGAAATCGAGGTTTTTATACCCAAAGCTTGAACCGAAGCCATAGATCATTTCAGGTTGCGTTGGATAACCGATCGGCACACGGTCATCACTGCTTATTATACCATCCTTATTAATATCACGGTATTTGATATCTCCCGCCTTCAGGCTGGTATTACCAAATTGCACGGGTGAGTTGGCAACCTCCTCGTCATCAGCAAACAAACGCTCGGCAACATAACCCCAGGTTTGGTTAATGGAATAACCCTTGCGCGACAGGTAAGCCAGATCGCTTGAGTAAGGCAGCTCATCAATTCTTTCTATACGGGTTGTGGCATAGGTAAATGTACCACGGGCATTAATCCAGAAATCGTTAGATAGATTGATCTTGTAATTGGCAGACATATCAACACCCTTGGCTGTAACTTTACCAAAGTTTGTAAATGGTACAGCCATTAAACCGGCCGCGTTATCGATGTTTGAAATAGGTTGTAAAATATTGCTCCTATCCTGCTTGTAAGCATCAACTATGATATCGAGCGCGTTGGCTATAGATAGGTCCATACCCAAGTTGATCTGTTTTGATTTTTCCCAGGTGATATCGGTGTTGGCATAACGCGATATGGATATACCGTCACGATAGTAAACCGCGGTACCATCATTACGGCCAAATGTTGCACCAAAACCACCGTTGTTAAGGTTTACGTTAGACATGTAAAAAAACCGCTCGTTAGCACTACCAATAGCGTCATTACCAACAATACCATAGGTACCCCTGAATTTAAGGTTGGATATAACCTCACGTATCGGTTCAAAAAACTTCTCCTGGGATATACGGTACCCTAACCCTACAGACGGGAAGAAACCCCAGCGTTTGCTGGCACTAAAACGCTCTGAGCCATTGTAACCAAAGTTAAATTCTGCCAGGTAACGATCATCATAACCATAAGAAAAACGGCCCGACACGCCTGCGTTACGTGCTGGCAGTGATTGTATCACATCATTAGTATTGGCATTTTCATAGCTCGACATGTAGGAAACGAGCATACCGCCAAACGAATGCTTTTTATTAAATGTACGGTTATAGTTAACAGATCCTTCCAGCCAAAACCTCGAGTCGATCTCCTTGGCATCCTGATTATAATCCAGAAACTCGCGGCCAACGGGTTGCAATGAATTTGCTGAACCATCATTTAGTGCTTTCAGGCTGTATGATTGATCCTGAGGATTAACGATCGCTGAATAGTAAAAAGGTATATAACTGCGGTTAACACGGTAAAAAGATACCCTGCGCAGATAACCCATGGCCCGGGCGGTTAAACCCTGGGTAAGGCCACCCAGATCCTGCTTTAGTTCCAGTTGTGGCTGCAGGTTTGATGTTTTGTAAACCTGGTAACCTTTAACCATTTCGGCATAAGGGTTAACATACATGGTTGAGCTCAGGCTCAGGTCAGAATTACGGGTTTGCGCCGAACCGAACAGCGGGTGATCAATAAATGGTAATTTTGAAGCCGGGTACACCGCCGGAAACGCTACCGGATTGGCGTTTAACGCATTGCGGAATGTTTGCTCACCGCCCGAGATACGGGCTCCGTTTTCATTGAATCCACCAATGGGCCCCTGGTAATCATCAAACTGCCCATACATACGCACTATTAGTACGGTACTTTTGGTTACGTTAAAATCAACGTTGGAACGGATAGAGTAGTTTTTAAGATTAATGTTGGTATTAAAATCATTGATAGGTTCAATTTTTAATATACCATTATCCTTATTATAGGTACCGGCTATATAATACCGGGCCCTGTTTGTACCCCCGCTGATATTCAGGTTGTAACCCTGGTTAATGGTATGATCTTTAATCAGTTGTTTTAACCAGTTATTGTTAGGGAACAGGTAAGGATCTTCGCCTGCACGGGTACTGTTTATCTGATTTTGTGTATAAGGCTCCCTACCATTAATATCCCGGGTAAGCACGGCCTCATTACTCATATTCATATAGGTAATGTTGTCGGCAAACTCATAATCGCGCGTATTGCGCGACATGCGGTTCTCAACCCTGAAGTTAAATTGCGGCGCGGCATCCTTACCCATTTTAGTATTAATGAGCACGACACCGTTAGCACCGCGTGCACCATAAATAGAAGCGGCAGCGGCATCTTTCAGTACCGAAAAGTCGGCAATATCATCGGGCTGCAAACGAGCCATATCGGTAGAGGTCGACTCCACACCATCAACCAGGATCAATGGATCCTGCTTACCTGAGCCAAAGGTTGAAAGGCCGCGGATGTAAAAGGTAGAGTTATCAGTACCTAAACCCGGTTCGCCACTACCCTGAAAGGCGATGATACCGGCCACCCTGCCCGCTAAAGCGTTGGTTAAGTTTGATGACGGCGTTTTCAAATCCTTAACACTTACCGTGGTGATGGAACTTACCAGGCTGGCTTTACGCTGCGTGTTACCAAAACCGGTTACGGCAACTTCTTCGAGCGAGGTGGTATTAACCTCTAAAGTAACGTCAATATTTATAATACCGGAAGCATTAGCTTTATAACCCGATAACATAACTTGTTTAGGTTTTGAACCTATAGCGCTGTAAATCAGCGTTGCATCGGCCGTGGTTTTTAGTTTATAACGGCCCAGGTTATCAGTATTTGCACCCTGTCCGCTTACTCCTTTTACGGTTACGGTAGCACCGGGAATGCCGCCAACAGTATCCTGCACTACGCCCTGAACGGTTACCTGCTGCGCTTTCGCCAGCCCGGCCGTTAACAGAAACAGTAGGACAGCCAGCTTTCTGAAAATACGAAAGTAATTTTTCCTCATACGTTTACAGTTTAAATTTTAGTTTATAATTAAGGGGGTAATTGGATTATTATACGCAGCTATACTGCGTGTTTTGGGCTATGTTTTAAGGTGGTATCATCGCGTTTAAATAATCAGGGTTATAAAAAGCCGGGATATTTTTTGCCGATCGTGCTTAATTAATAGGCAATAGATATCCTATTCCGAATTATAATTGGTATAATCAGTTACATAAAAACCGGAAACACTTGCCGAAATTAACAGGCACCACCGGCTACATCTATCGTTTATCAAATACCGCTTAAAGTTTAGCAGATCAATAAACTGATAATGCAGATAGCACTTACGAAGAAGTACAGATCTTATCCATGAAATTTTGTTTTAAAGTTGGTTTTACAATTGATTGTGAGCCAAATATAAACGAATATTTTTAATTGTATAAAAAACAATAATAAATTTTTTTATTGAAAATATTTTTATGCAATCGATTATAATACAGTTTATTTGTTGCTAAAACGTGTAAAATGAATTGAAGAAAAATTTCAAATAATTTACGGACGCTTAATAATTGTAAATTAAACGATTAATAAAGCTTTATTCTTAGTCCTTATATGGTGTAAAAGCTTTTGAGTATTTCTCAGAAATAATGAGCGATGAAAAATAACGACGCGTTAAGCCCATTAGCATAGTACGATCTATGTAATTTTACAAGTAGCAATTAATTGTAAATAAACGCTCGACTTGTTTATGATAATCTGATTATTGGATAAAAGTTATGATCGCAACCTTGATTTTTGCGTTGTAACCGGCATGGTGTAAATCCATGCATTATACTTACTTCACCCTGTTAAACACAAATAAATCCTCAAAAACCCATTGGCCATCTTTCTGGCTGCCACGGGCAATTACAAATTGGTTGGTTGAGCGCTTTTCGTAAAGTATGCGCAGGGTTGCCTCTCCTTCTTTTTCAAATATAGCACGATTTTTTGATGCCTCTACGAAAATATACCTGTCCTGCTTATCCTTTTCTTCGTTGCCAATTAAGCCTGGCTGAAAGTGTTTTACCATAGAGGTTAGCCCTTTGTCGGTTTGCTCGTAGGCCAGTATCTCGTACAGGTCGGGCTTGTCGCCTTTCATCATCCGCATAAAGCCTAACATGTTTTCGCCCCGCGGCAGCAGCCATGAGCCTTCAATGGTACGCCCGTCTGCTGTGGTGGCTTTCCAGTTACCTTGTATAAAAGCAACATCAGCTACTGTACCCTTTGTGCCTTGTGCAAATGCGGCCGAGGTGCTAAAAAACAAAATTAAGGCAAGGTAAATGTGCAGGCGTTTCATAGTTTGATGTACTTGGTTTTGCCTGTAAATTAATAATTACCAGCATACACTCAAAATATTATTCACCACAGCCATCAACAAAAAATGCCGGACATAATGATATGCCCGGCATTGAATAATATGGTTTGATACTATTTATTTACTCAGGAGCATAAACTCAGTTGCAGATTTGCTGTTCAGTTTAAGTACATACGCACCGCGTGCTTTGGGTTGTGATAAATAAAATTTATTATTATCGCTTTCAATATGCAGGTAGGCGGCCGGGGTATAAGCATCCGCTTTATCAAGCGTAAAGCTAACCGCGCCGGTGGTTTTGTTGTATGCTATGGTTTTAAACTTACCGGCATCCAGCGTAAGCCAAAGCTTTAAAGGCGCTATAAATACCCTTGATTTTGCCGCCGTTGTAACAGCCACACTAACCACATCACCCTTGGCGGTAACATTGCCGCCAAAGGCCAGCCAGCCGAAAGTAGCATCATTAGCAATATAGGTAGCCGTGTTTACAGCATAACCAAAAAAGTTAGGGCCGTAATCGCCTGACAGATAATCTATCCTTAACGTTGATGGGAACGAGTGGAACGCTGCCGGGCCAAAACCATCCTCGGTAATGTTTGATATGGCACCCAAGGTACCGCCGTAACCAACCCTGAGCAGGTACAAGTCATCGGGCTGGCTACGGTAGCCTGCAAGCACCGGTATAGCATTCAAGCCCGATCCATAGTGGTGCAATTGGCGTTCCACACGTGATAACTTACCACCGTACAAAAAGTCCCAGTAACGGCGGGCAGAACCATTATAACCCCAGTGCGGAACGGTTGGCATGTAACCCAATATGGCATTCAGGGTTACCAGCGCCTTATCATCATACCCAAAGTATTTTGACCACACATAAACCTCCTCCTGCCCTGTTGAATCCCAGGGCATTTCGCTGCCAAAAGGGTATTGCAATGTACGCCAGTGATCGGCACGTTTACGCATAGCGGCTTCTAACTTGCCTGCCATCTCACCCCAGCCTTCGGCTTTTAAATCCTGCAAAATAAGGTAAAATATAGTACCTTCCATTTGCCCGAACTGCGCGTAGTATGGTGCTAAAGTTATCATGGCCATGCTGGTACCGTAAGCATTGGTTAAATACCATTGCCAGTTATATTCGCTCACCAACCCTTTATGGTTACGGGCCAAGCGATACAACGCCCAATGCGCCGCGGCAACATGCGGATAGTTGTATGAACGGCCTATATCATCCGCACCCTTTTTATCCCAGGCGGCCCAGGTTTTGTAGTTAATGCTGTCACTATAAGTACCGGCTGGTTTACCTTTCGGGTCGTAATAATAAAGGCTTTTTTTAACCCCGTATTTTTCTTTACCCTCGCTGTGCTGCAAGCCGCCCCAAATAGTATGGTTAACAAACAATTGCAGTTTTTGCACCTCCGCTTTGTCGGGCTGTATCACTTCCTTCATCATGGCACCCAGCCAGCTACCCGCGCCACCCTCATCGCTCAGGCCCACTATCCAGGCACGGCTATCCTGTAATACCTTGGCTTTTTTCTCGTAATCGTAGGTAATTACCGAGTTGCTGCGACCAAACAAGTCCTTATCATTATGATACCATTGTTTGGTGGTTAAAAAGTTGCCAAAGTCCTTTACTACCTGTTCTTCGGGTTTAATAACCTTGTAGCTGATGGTTTGCTTCAGGCCGTCGGCATAAGTTACCGTTAGTCTTGCCCTACCCCATGTGTTGCCTTTAACCTGGTAAACCGACCAGCCCGCGGGGGCACCATCAGCTTTGGTAAATGTAAGCGCGCCTTCAGGTTGTACCTTAATGTCTGTAACCTGCTTATTATAATTTAAAAACAATTTGCCATCAACATCCTGCGGGATGATGTAACCCGGTACGCCCATAGCCACCGGGCGATTATTGGCAATTAGGGTTTTCTCGATATTCCTGATCGCGTCAGCCAAAATAAATTTAACCGCGTAACGGCGTGTTTCGCCGGGTTTAAGGGTAAACGTGGTTGGCTCGTTCCAGGGCTGTGCTTTTTTCCATTCCTTATCGGCGTAGGCTTTGCTGTGCACCATCCACTCATAAAAGCCTTCAAAGTCGATGCCGCGCGGGGTTGGGTCATCCAGCAGTGGGTTGTACGCTTCAAAAGGCGTATTGCCATCAGGCACCACTAACAAAGCAGGCCCTTGCCCGCTCAGGCGGGTAACCTGTAAATAACCTGCACCATTACCTATGTACGGATCGTAGAAAACACATTCGGCATGGGCTTTTTCAAGAGATTTATCCTGCAAGATATTGTTGAAGATCATCGGCATACCCAGCGAGCCTATTTCTACCGCCTTGTTGCTGGTGTTGGTAATATCAAACTCCAATATCAGTTGCCCGTTCCGCTGTTTCCACAAACGCTCAACTTTTAGCGGGATATTGGCAGGCAAAGTAGCGGCCAGGTCGGCGGCAGCCAAAATGCTGTCATTTACAGCGAGCGGTTTAACAGCCGCGCGTTTAGTGGCGGTAGAAAAGCTGGTCCACGAGGTATCGCCTTCAGTTTTTAACCTGATGTTGATATCACCCAACTGATACAAACCATCGCCGCTGCGTTGTTTTAACCTGTCAGCAGGGATGTAATCAAAACCTGTGGCTGATTTGGGTTCAAGCCCGGTTATTGTTTGCGAAGCCCTTATCAATTTTAAATTAAACGCCGAAGTATTATAGTTATCAATCCCTGCTTCTATACCAAGCGTAGAAGGTCGCTTTGAAAGCGCTTCCCAAGGGTTTTGCGCGTTGGCCAGCAGGCTACCGAACATCAGCAAACCTGTAAATATAGCCGCGCGCCGGTTGTTAATATTATTTTTAGGGGAAAGGGAAATGTTTACCATACTTTAGTCAACCTGTTTTAATCAGGTTATAAAAATACAGTTATATGCAAAAGCTATTCGGCTATAATTTGCCAAATAGTAGTCTGTTTTTAACCTAAGCCTACGGTTTATGCGGTTTGAGACAGGTTATTAATATTACTTAAATAATTGTCGAGGTATTCGCGCGGAGAATTGCCTGTAACCGCTTTAAATACGCGGTTAAAATTGGTAATACTTTTAAAGCCGCACTTAAAGGCTATTCCAGATACATTCTCAAACTTATTTGATGTAAGCCGTTTACAAGCCTCATTTACGCGAACCTCGTTTAAAAAGGACACAAAGGTATGCCCGGTATGTTTTTTAAAGTAACGGCAAAAGGATTCGGAGGTCATGCAGGCGGCACGGGCAACATCATCCAGCGTGATGGCGCTGTTATAATTCTGCATGATATAATTGTAGATATTGCCAATGCGGATGCCTTCGCTCTCGGCCATTGATGGCAGGCTGCCGTGGGTTGACAATGCTTCGGGCTTGCCCTCAACAGCTATAAGGCCTTGCATTAATTCCAGAAAATTAACCAGTTTTTTACTGCCTGATGCATCCCGCACCTGCATCATCATGTTGGCAATGGGTTCGCTATTTATCGCCGGAACTTTAAAGCCCAGGCTATGCTGATTCAAGAACTGTTTGAACGGCCGCAATTCTGGCAAATCAAACATGGATGAAAGCATGCCATCCGGATTAAAAAAAATGGTAAGCGCCTTTACCGGGCGATGATGTTCAGATTTAAAATACTCAGGGTTACTTTTAAACAGATGCGGCAGATTAGGGCCGATGTAGTAGATCTCGCCGGCGGTATAAGCATGCATGTTATTTCCGGCTATAAGCGTACCCTCGCCCTTTTGTACCCAGGTAAGCTGTGCCTCGGTATGGCGGTGCAGGTGCGGGTAGTGGTAAGGCAACTCCACCTGATCGGTGATCACACTTTTATCGTGCGCTACGGGGATGGTAAATTGCAATACTTTCATCGTATTAAATCAGGGTTAAATCAAACCCCAATTTACGATATTATCCTCAAAAAACAAATAAAGCCCGTAATCGTGTTAAAATATGGCTAAAACGAATTACGGACTTTAGTGATGCCGCTAAAAGCGGTTAGGAGAAAAAGCGTTGACGTCTATTTCTGTCGGGCTGCCATCAACCACCTGCTTAACCAGCAAACCGGTTGCGGGGCCCAGGCTCAAACCCATCATACCATGGCCGGTGGCTACCACCAGGTTACTGTATTTTTTACTGCGGCCAATGTAAGGCAAACCATCCGGTGATGAGGGGCGGAAACCAAACCAGATATCCTTCTGCGCGGGTTCCTGCGGATGCAAGTCAGGTAAATATTTGGGTACCGATTCAACAATACCCTTCACCCTGTTCATATTGATCTTATCATTTAACTTACCCAACTCCATGGTACCGCCGTAGCGCAGGGCACCATTCATGGGGGTTATAGCTACCCGGGCCTCGCAAAGCAAAGCCGGTATCTGCATACGCTGTTCAGGCTCAGGCACCATAAAGGAGTAGCCCTTACCCGGCATCAACGGCACATTAATATCGATCATTTTAGCGATAGCCGGCGACCATGAGCCACCCGCTATAATGTACTGATCGGCATCCCAGGCCTTATTGCCGGTAAACACCTTTGCTATTTTGCCTGCCGAGGTTTCGATACGGGTAACTTCGGCATTGCGCTCTATTTTTACGCCGTTTGCCTGTAAGTGCTTTAATAATTTGGCTATTAACTGGTTAGGATACAGGTGCGCATCGCAACGATAGTGCACCGCGCCCAATACGTCAAGCGCCAGGTCTGGTTGTAAAGCCTTGCATTCATCTGCATTTAAAACCGCCATATCCAGGCCTAATTCACGGGCTTTTCCGGCTAAATGAGCTTCTTCCTCGCCCGCCTTTTCGGTTTTGTAAAACATCAGGATGCCTTTTTCAACCAGGCCAAAATCAAAATCGGGCTGACTGTTCAGCTCGCTGTAAAGCTTTTTGCTGAGCAACGATATCTCCAGCAATGGCTTTGCCGAACGCTCGACGTGTGCTGTATTGGCGTGTTTGAGAAACTTTACACCCCAGGAGATCAGGTCGCTGCTTAACGATGGCTTTACATAAAAAGGGCTCTTGCTGTTAAACATCCAGCGGATGCCTTGCTGCACCATGCCCGGCGCGGCGAGCGGTATAAAGTGGCTCGGCACGATCATCCCCGCGTTGCCGAATGAGCAGTTATCGCTCAGATCGCCTTTTTCAAGGATAGTAACGTCATGGCCTGCCTGCTGCAAATAATAGGCAGAGCACAAACCCATAATACCACCGCCGATAATAACTATTTTTGACATATTGATAAAAGGCCGCATTGCAGCGGCCTTATGTTATGTTGTAATTAAATAACCTGGAAACCGTGTGCGTATGGGTCTTCATCATCAATTTTGATGGTGTTGTAACCATACACCTTAGCCCAACCTTCTATACCGGGTACAATGGCATCAATATCACCTATCTTTACCTCATCCTCAACCGTACCGGTAAACTTGCTGCCGATGATACTCTCGTGGATAAACTGATCACCTTTTTTGAGTTTGCCTTTAGCGTGCCATTGTGCCATGCGTGCAGATGTACCGGTACCGCAAGGCGAACGGTCAATCGCTTTATCGCCATAAAAAACGGCGTTGCGGGCTGTAGCGTCATCAGACAAGGTAGCGCCAGCCCATAACACATGCGTACAGGTGTTTATAGTTGGGTTTTGCGGATGAACAAAGGTGTACTTTTCGTTAATACGCGTGCGAATAGTACGGCTCCAGCTAATTAGCTGCCCGGCGGTATAATTTTCCAAACCTGCAAAATTCTCCTGCGGATCGATAATAGCGTAATAATTACCGCCATAAGCCACATCAAAAGTTAGCTTACCCAGATCAGGGCATTCTACTTCCAGGTTTTCGGCTGCCAGGTACGATGGAACGTTGACCAGCTTTACCGAGGTAACTTTTTGACCGACTTGCTTGTAAGAAATAATCACTAAACCGGCAGGCGCTTCCATACGCACCACACCCGGCGTTTTAGGCTGGATCAATCCTTCCTCTATCGCGATAGTAATCGTACCGATGGTACCATGCCCGCACATGGGCAGGCAGCCACTTGTTTCAATAAACAACACGGCCACATCATTCTCCGGATCATGAGGTGGATATAGTATACTGCCCGACATCATATCGTGCCCGCGGGGCTCGAACATCAGGCCGGTACGGATCCAGTCAAATTCTTTTAAAAAGTGCTGGCGTTTTTCGCTCATATTATCGCCCTTGAGCTGGGGGCCGCCGCCTGCAACCAGCCTTACCGGGTTGCCGCAGGTATGCGCGTCAATACAAAAAAAGGTTTTGCTGCTCATGTTATGCTTTCGTCCATTCGTTATTCACCTGCCTCCAAATTCCAAGCGGATTGCTATCCTGCAATTCGGCCGGTAAAAGGCTGTCTTCCCAATCCTGCCATGCCACAGGGCGCACAAAACGATAGATAGCACCTGTACCGACAGAGGTAAACCTGCTGTCGCTTGCTGCCGGGAAAGGCCCGCCATGCTGCATAGCTGCGCAAACCTCAACACCTGTTGGTACTCCGTTTAAAATAACCCGGCCCGATATATCTGCCAGTTTATCCAGCAAACTACTATAAGCGGCAAGCTCCTCACGCTCCGCCATAACGGTTGTGGTAAGCTGGCCTTCAAGGGTATTTACTACGGCTTCAAGTTGCTGTACATCATCAGCTATTACGAGTAGCGACCAAGGGCCGAATATTTCCTCCTTCAGCTTATGATTTTCAATAAAATCGCTTGCCTTAACGGTGGCCACCGTGGCTACCGACTGGTTGCAAAGCTCCTGGTTAACGTTACCTGAACGGGCAATGATATCAAGACCAGCCTCACCTACCACACCTTGCGACAGGTTTTGATAGTTTTGCCAGATGCCCGGTGTAAGCATAGTTGCTGATGGCACCACTTCAATCGCTTTTTTCAGGCTGTCGATGAATACGTTTAAGGCATCAGACTTAACAGCCAGTATCAAACCCGGATTGGTACAAAATTGCCCGGCACCCATAGTAATAGATGCGGCATATTTAGCGGCCAGTGCTTCGGGTTGTTTCTTTAGGGTTTCCGGCAATAATATTACCGGGTTGATGCTGCCCATTTCGGCAAACACCGGGATAGGTTCCTTACGGTCGCGGGCCATATCAACCAGCGCCATACCACCTTTGTAGGATCCGGTAAACGCTACGGCCTTAGTAAGCGGGTGTTTTACCAGGGCGGTACCTACCGCATAACCTGAATCATGCAATAGCGAGAAAACGCCTTCGGGCATACCGGCATTTACAGCCGCTTTGCTGATGGCTTCGCCAACCAGCGCGCTGGTACCGGGATGCGCAGGATGTGCCTTTACAACAATTGGGCATCCTGAAGCTAAGGCCGAAGCCGTATCACCACCGGCAACAGAAAATGCCAGCGGGAAATTACTCGCGCCGAATACTACTACCGGGCCAATAGCCTTGTACATCCTGCGAATGTCGGGCTTGGGTAATGGCGTACGTTCAGGCATGGCGGTATCAATAACCGCCTCAACCCACGAGCCGTTCTCTACCAGATCAGCAAACATACGTAGCTGACCGGTTGTACGGCCCATTTCGCCCAATAGCCGGGCAGTTGGCAAACCGCTTTCGGCCGCAGCCCGGCTAACCAGGGTATCACCCAAAGCGGATATCTCCTCGGCTATGGTGCGTAAAAACGTGGCCTTTTTAGTATTCGATATATTTTTATAGCTACTGTAAGCCTGTTGCGCAGCCTGCATAGCCTGCTCAACCAATTGCTCATTGGCTACCTCGAAGTCGCCCTCGAGGTGTTTGCCCGTTGATGGATCGACAGCTTTAAAGCTATCGCCAGTTAATGATATGTGCTTACAGCCTACAATATTTTGTCCTTTGATCATTCGCCAAATTTATAAACTTACCTCGGCTAATTTACCCCAGCTTCCTTCAGGTAATTCAGGGCGGTTAGCCAAAGCCGCGTCAATCACTGCTAATACTCTTTCACGCTCGGCTCCTTTTAATGGTAAACGTGGCGCACGGGTTTGCTCGGTACCAATACCGGTAGCTACTTCGGCCAGTTTAATATACTGTACCAGTTTGGCATGGATATCCAGTTCCAGCACCGGCAAAAACCAGCGGTGTATAGCGATGGCCTCATCAATGCGGCCTGCTTTTATCAAACGGAAAATAGCAACAGTTTCTTTCGGGAAGGCATCAACCAAACCGGCAACCCAGCCATGCGCACCCATAATAATACTCTCGGTAGCGATCGGGTCAACACCGGTCATGATCTTAAAGCGGTCGCCAAAGCGATTGATCATGCGGGTAACGTTCATCACGTTACGGGTTGATTCTTTAACGGCCTGAATAGTCGGGTAAACCGACAGGCGCTCAAACATATCTAAAGTAACTTCAATTTTATAATCAACTGGGTTGTTATAGATCATGATCGGCAGCGGCGTACTCTCGGCAATAGCTGAAATGTAAGCGAAGGTTTCGTCCTCATCAGCGTTATAACGCATTGGCGGCAACACCATCAAACCATCGGCACCAAGTTCATAGGCCTTTTGCGCAAACTTAACCGCCGCGCGTGTTGATTGCTCGGCAATGTTAAGTATAACAGGCACCGAACCTTTAACATACGCTAAGGTATGGGTAAGCAAGCTGAATTTTTCGTCTTCCGTTAACACGCTTGCCTCGCCTAACGAGCCACCTAAAATTATACCCTCTGCACCGGCTTCAAGCTGAGCTTCTATGTTTACATCAAAAGCATCAAAATCCAGTTGATCATCTGCAGTAAATTTGGTTGTTACTGCCGGGAAAACACCTTTCCAGCTAAATTTTATCATTTCGTAATTAATATTTTTTACAAAACTATATTTAAATCCAATGTGGGCTTCATAACAAATTAGCCTATACTTACTACATTTTACCCAAAAACCTGGTGTGGATTATAATGATTTATAAACAGGTCAAAATACGCACAGTATATGCCAATAAACACATATAAAGTAATATGGCAGGCATTGTAACTTAGTGCCTTTCACTTAACGCACCGCGTTGTTAATTATACCTTTATATATGTATCTCAAAAAAAGGAGTAAATTATTTGCCGCCCTCGCCGCGGGCTTGTTAATAGGCCAGGCAGCCGTAGCGCAATCTTACCTGCCCGAGCTTAACGACAAGCAAATGGCTATTAAACCCAAAGCACCGCTTAAAGCTTATGCCTTTAACCTTACGCAGGTAAAGCTGCTGCAAAGCCCCTTTAAAACCGCTATGGACAAGGATGTGGCTTATCTGCTATCTGTTGAACCGGACAGGCTGCTGTCAGACTTTCGTGTACACTCGGGCTTAAAAGCCAAAGGTGCTAAGTATGAGGGTTGGGAATCATCAGGCCTGGCTGGGCATAGTTTGGGGCACTACCTGTCGGCCATTGCGCTGCACTATGCTTCAACCGGCGACCCAGAATTTTTAAAACGATCAAACTATATAGTTACCCAATTGGGCAAATGCCAGGTTGCCCGCAAAACAGGCTACATTGGCGCCATACCTAAAGAGGATACCATTTGGGCTGAGGTGGCTAAAGGAGATATACGTTCGCATGGGTTTGACCTGAACGGCGGCTGGTCGCCATGGTACACGGTGCACAAGGTATTTGCCGGCTTGCTTGACGCGTATTTATATACCAATAACAAACAGGCGCTTAAAATTGCCGAAGGCCTTGCCGACTGGACCGGTAATACCGTTAACGGCATGAACGACGAGCAACTGCAAAAAATGCTTTTTTGTGAATATGGCGGCATGGCCGAAACGCTGGTTAACCTGTATGCCATCACCGGGAAGAAAAAGTACCTCGACCTGTCGTACAAGTTTTATGATAAGGTGATACTTGACCCGTTGGCTGAGCAAAAGGATATTCTGCCGGGCAAGCACTCCAATACGCAGATCCCTAAAATAATTGCCAGTGCCCGCCGCTATCAGTTAAACCTGGATGAAAAGGACGACCGCATTGCCAAATTCTTTTGGAAAACGGTAGTTACCGACCACTCCTACGCTACCGGCGGCAATAGTAATTACGAATATTTAGGCCCTGCCCGTAAGCTGAACAATACCCTTACCGAAAGCACCACCGAAACCTGTAATACCTATAATATGCTGAAGCTAACGCGGCACCTGTTCGCTCAGGCACCATCGGCCTATTTGATGGATTACTACGAGAAAGCGCTGTACAACCACATCCTCGCCTCGCAAAACCATGATGACGGTATGATGTGTTACTTTGTGCCCCTGCGTATGGGTGGCCGCAAGGAGTTCAGTACGCCGTTTACCACGTTTACCTGCTGTGTGGGTTCGGGCATGGAGAACCATGTTAAGTATAACGAGAGTATTTATTTTCAGGGTGCTGATGGCAGCTTGTATGTAAACCTGTTCATTCCATCGGCATTAACCTGGAGGGAAAAAGGCGTTACCATTACACAGCAAAGCAACCTGCCTGCCGGTGATGAAACTACCCTAAGTATCGCAACAGCCAAAGCTGCTAAATTCGCGCTCCGCATACGTAAACCAAGCTGGACCACCGGCTACTCCCTAAAGGTTAACGGCAAACCGCAACAAGCTACCGCCGATGCTGACGGCTACCTGGTGATTAACCGTAGCTGGAAGAATAATGATAAGATAACCTTTACTATGCCCGAGCATATTTATACAGAGGCTATGCCTGATAATGATAAGCGCCAGGCGGTATTTTACGGCCCGGTATTATTAGCCGGCGTATTAGGTAATACCGAGCCCGACCCGATGAAGGGTACGCCTGTATTTGTTACCAGCGAAACTGACCCTAACAAGTGGCTGCAAATGGTTGACAAAGATCAACTGAGCTTCCGTACGGCAAGCATTGCCCAACCGGCAGATGTTACGCTGGTACCTTTTAACCAGGTAAATAATCAATATTATTCGGTTTACTGGGATGTTTTTACGCCTGAAACATGGGCTGTGCAGCAAAAGGCTTACGATGAGCTGCGTAAAAAACAACAGGAACTGGAAGCCCGCACCACCGACCTGATCCGCCTGGGTGAGATGCAGCCGGAACGCGATCATAACCTGACCGATGAGCATGGCGAAACCGGTGAGGATCATCAAAAGAAATTCCGCGTGGCGAATAATGGTGGCTTTTTACAGTATGCCATGAAAACTGATCCTAACAAGCAAAACACATTGATCAATATCTATTGGGGTATGGATAACCGTGGCCGTGTGTTTGATGTATTGGTTGATGGCATTAAGGTAACTACCGAAGATTTGAACAAATACAAGGAAAGCCGTTTTTATGAAATTGAATACAACATTCCTATTGAGCTGACCAAAGGCAAAAGCAAGATCACCGTTAAGCTACAAGCTAAACCGCAAAACAGCGCGGGTCCGGTTTATGGCAGCCGCATGGTACGCGAGTAACTCAACCTACTTTATTCAAACCCGAGCCCTGCCATTAGCAGGGCTTTTTTGTTGTAATGGGGTTTGATTATAACTATTTGTGCGTTAACTTTAATTATACCAAAAACACTACATTATGATCTTCAAAAACGCCATTAGCTGGTTTGAGATACCGGCCGCGGAGATTGACCGCGCGCAAACCTTTTACGAAAGAATATTTGATATTAAGATGGACAGGATTGAATTTGAGGGCACCACGATGTGCCTATTTCCGCTTGAGGACCCGATGAACGGCGTTGGCGGCGCGCTTTGCCAGGTGTCCGACTTTCATCAGCCATCGGCCAACAGCGGCACCATGATCTACCTCAATGCCAACCCCGATGTTCAAATTGTGGCCGACCGTATTGAGGCCGCCGGTGGCACCATCATCGTACCTAAAACAGAAATATCACCGGAATATGGCTATATGGCCGTGTTTTTAGATACCGAGGGCAACAGAGTGGCATTGCATTCAGTACCGGAGAAATATTTATAATATCTATAACTAAAAAAAATGGCGCCTTGAAATAACAAAGCGGCCATTTTTTTACAAGCTGAAATATATATTAAGATACCGTGATATAGTACATCTTGATTATAGCTTCCGGCTTAAATAGTTCTTTATTCGTCCCTACCGCGATGGTTTTCCATTCGGTTGTTGGGGTAAGCTTTACCTGTTTGGTTTTGTCTTTCAATACCAGTGGCAGGTTAAAGCCGGGGATGCAGTTGGTGTAACGGTATTTAAGCGTTTTACCATCAGCGCTGTACTGTAATTCCAGGTTGGGTATCTGCGTGGTAGTCAGGTATTGCTGAAACACATTTTTGTAATCAAACTTAGCCTGGGCCGATATGTAGTTCTGTATCTGCGCGGCGGTTACGGTTTGGTGGTAAAACTGTTTGTTTAACCCACGCATTATATTGCGGAACAGCACATCATCATTAATACTATGCCTGATGGTTTGCAGCATGTTACCACCTTTGGGGTACATATCGCCGCTGCCCTGCGCGTTTACGTTGTAAGGCGGAATAATAGGCTCCTTATTCTGGATGCCCTTGCGGATGCCGTAGTTATAATCGTTACCGGCATCAACACCAAAGCGGTAATCAACATACAGGGTTTCAGAGTAATTGGTGAAGCTCTCGTGTATCCACATATCAGCCAGGTCATTACTGGTAATATTGTTGCCGAACCACTCGTGCCCGCTCTCGTGCACAATGATGAAATCCCACTTCAGGCCCAACCCCGTACCCGAAGCATCGCGCAGGCGGTAGCCCGGTTTGTACCAGTTGCCGTAAGCTACGGCGCTCTGGTGCTCCATACCGGTATGCGGCGCGTCAATCAGCTTGTAACCATCCTCATAAAAAGGGTACGGACCAAACCAATGCTCAAACGCTTTAAGCATGTGCTTCACCTCAAACGGCATATAAGTTTTAGCCTTCGGCAGATTATAGTCAAGCACCCAGTAATTCAGGTCGAGCTTGCCCCTTTCGCCGTTGTACACCTCGCTAAAGTTTACATACTTGCCGATGTAAGGTATAATATCATAATTGTTGATGGGGTTATTTACCGCCCATTTGTAGGTGGCGGTACCATCATTATTTTTTTTGTGCGATTGCAGCCGGCCATTAGCCACAGCCACCAAGGTATCGGGCACGATCATGGTAAGCGAAGCCCCATTATCCGGTTCGTCCGACTGATGATCTTTACACGGGTACCACACCGAAGCGCCGAGGCCCTGGCAGGTAACGGTCATCCAGGGGCGGTTAAGTGAATCTTTGGCGAACGTCCACCCGCCTACCCAAGGCGGCCTCACGCCCTCTTTGGGCGTGCCTGAAAAGTAAACGGCCAGTTTATGCTCCGATTTTGAGGCTTGTTCACCAACAGTTACATGCCAGGCGTTGCCTTCACGGGTGTATTTTAGTTTTTGCTTGCCATCCAGCAGGATGCTGTCAATGTTTAATGGCTCCTGCAAATCAACCTGCATTATGGGCGAGTGCTTTGCAGTAAGCACTTTATAAGTAATCACGTTAGATCCGGCGGTGGTTTTGGTCTTATAATCAGGCTTTACGGTGATATCGTACTTCAATACATTCCACCAAACACGTTCGGGTGTTATGGTACCGCGCAGGGTATCGGCACGGGTATAAACTTTGGGGGCTGTTTGGGCAAAGCAACCGGCAGCGGCAAGCAGTGCTAAAGCAGTAAGGCGTAATCTGGTGTGTATCATAATCAAAATAAATATACGGGCATAAGCCCGGCAATCAGCAAAAATAGTTTACAAAGCCATGGCTTGCCAACCGGTTATTAGCCCCTTTTTTACATATCTTAGCTTTCAGCATCTTTTAAAACGGTAAATGAGTAACTGGCTAAAAAACTACAGCGGAATATTATGGCTTATCAGCGGCGTAACGGCCGGTGCCATTGCAGGTTTGGTGATGGGCAAACAGGTAGTTGTGCTGAAACCTATTGGTGACATTTTTTTGAACCTGTTGTTTATTGCCGTAGTACCGCTGGTGTTCTTCGCCATATCGTCGGCCATTGCTAACCTTAACGGCACAAACCGTATCGGTAAATTATTGAGTGTAACCTCGCTGGTATTTTTAGGGACGATACTGGTATCAGCAACCTTAACCATTATCGCGGTGCGCCTGTTCCCGGTGCATGAGCAGCTAACCGCGCCACCGCTTACCGAGCAGATCAGCAAAAAGCCTTTTGGCGAGCAAATGGTACAACTTTTTACCACCGCCGATTTTTACCAGCTATTCACCCGCTCCAGTATGCTGGCCATGATACTTTTTTCGGTGCTGATCGGTTTTGCCGTACTGCGCTCCGGCGAGGATGGTGTACGTTTCGCCCGGTTTTTAAACGCGGGCAACGAGGTATTCAAACAACTTTTCATCATCCTGATGAAGATGGCACCTGTTGGGCTTGGCGCTTACTTTGCCTACCAGGTAGGCTATTTCGGGCCGCAGCTTTTTGGGGCCTATGCTAAATCGCTCGGTTTGTATTACAGCGTGGGCGCATTTTACTTTGTGTTTGGTTTTAGCGCTTACGCGTTTATTGCAGGCGGCATCAAAGGTTTTAAACGCTACTGGAAAAACAATATCATACCCTCGGCAACAGCGGTAAGTACCTGTAGCAGCATTGCTACCATACCTGCTAACCTGGAAGCTGCCAAGAAAATCGGCGTTGCCGATTATATCGCTAACATTACCATACCGCTTGGCGCTACGCTTCATAAGGATGGCTCCAGCATATCATCCATTATTAAAATGGCGGTGGTATTTGCCCTGTTTGGTAAAGGGTTTGATAGTCCGGAAACCATTATCAGCGCATTGGCCATAACTGTTTTGGTAAGCATTGTTGAGGGCGGAATCCCCAATGGCGGTTATGTTGGCGAACTGTTATTTATATCTGCTTACGGCTTTCCGCCGGAAGCGCTCCCCCCTGCCATTATCATCGGTACTTTGGTTGACCCATTGGCTACCCTGCTTAATTCAACCGGCGATACGGTTGCCGCAATGCTGGTAGCCCGCTTTACTGACGGCAAAAACTGGATGGAAAAATCCGCATAATTCGCTTTGTTTTAAACGTTTCAACATCTTTTTGTACATTTATTTGGATTTAATCTAAATAAGAACATACATTTGTGACGATATTAATTACCATCACAATTCGCACCATAAACATGACGAAACGTTTATTATCCATTTTTTTGCTGATAAGCTTATCCTTTTGCACAATTATCACACAAGCGCAAACCCAACAAAGCGTAAGCGGTGTAGTTTTAGACGAAAAAGGCGATCCTCTGCCCGGCACTACCGTAGCCATTGAAGGTACATCGCTAAGTGCTGCTACAGACACTAAGGGCCGTTACACCATCAAACTCGAACCCGGAACGTATACCCTGCATGTCAGCTTTATCGGCTACACATCTTCCTCCCATAAAATCAATGTAACAGCGGGTAACGATGTTAAGCAAAACATCTCCTTATCCACCGATAACTCATCGTTACAACAAGTGGAGATTACCGGCCGTAAAGAGAAAACGTACAAAACCAAATCAACCTTTATTGGCAACAAAACCGAAACGGATATTAAGGATCTGCCGCAATCGGTATCCTACGCCAGTAAGGAGTTAATGGCCGATCAGGGTGTTGTTCGTACCGGCGATATCGTTAAAAACTTCAGCGGTGTAAACCAGTTCACTTTTTATGATGACCTGACCATCCGTGGTTTCCGTGTGAACGGCCAAAGCAATACCCAATTGGTAAACGGCCTGCGCACCAGCACCGGCTTTTGGAAACAACCGCTTACCAATTACCTGGAGCGTGTTGAGGTGCTGAAAGGCCCGTCATCAGCCCTTTACGGCAACGCCAGCCCGGGTGGTGTGGTTAACCGGGTAACCAAAAAACCGCTGAATGAAACCCGCCGCCAGTTAAGCATGTCATTAGGCAGCTTTAATACTTTGCGTGGTTTGGCTGATTTTACCGGCCCTGCCAATAAAGATAGCTCCCTGCTTTACCGCCTTAACCTGGGTTATGAAGATGCAGGCTCGTTCCGCGACCTGCAATTTGATAAAAACGTGGTAGTTGCGCCATCGCTTACCTTTATAGCGTCCGAAAAAACCAGCATCAACTTTGATATGGTGTACAACAGCTCACGCTCGAGGCTGGACAGGGGTCAATCCGTTATTGGTAATGACCTTTACTCTACTCCGCAATCATTAGCATTGAGTACCGCTAACGACTTTTTAAATGAGCAAACGTACATTGTAACCCTATCACTTAACCATAAATTTAATGATAAGCTGAGCTTTAACGCCGCCTACTCAAAAACCGGCTACCAGGAAGATTTGTATGAGCATAGAAGCGCCAATGCTTACGCAATGGACAGAAGTGGCAATGCCATCCCTAACTTAGTTGCTATGCAGGTTTTTCAGCGCAAGCGCAAACGCTATATTGATAACCTGAGTGGCTATTTTAACTACAATGTTAAAACCGGTCCTTTTGAACATAAAGTTGTTGCAGGTTACGATTATGGCAGTGAAAAAATGCCTGTCGGCGCATCGCAATTAACCGCATCCGGGTATCGTGATACAACAGCCGTTGGCTTTAGTAATTACAGAGCCGCCGATAGCTTGAGTAAAAAATTCATCCGTGATAAAAACGGTAATCCCATACCTAATATTCCTTCATTTGACCTAAGCAATCCAATCGCGTCACAACGTATGCAGGATGATAGCAAAGCTTTATTTTCTCAGAATGTATTAAATCCCACTTATTACTACCTGAATGCGGGTTATGTGCAGGATCAGATCAAGCTTGGCCGTTTGCAATTATTAGCCGGTATTCGTTATGAGTATTATACGGACTTCAATAATTATCTAACCAATACCGAAGTTAAAACACACTCAAGTGCCTGGTTGCCACGCTTTGGCCTGGTGTACACAGCTACCAAAAATATAAATGTGTACGGTACCTATGTAATGGGCTACAACCCGCAAACCGCGGCTAACCTGGCTAACCCTAACGCGGGCGGACCTTTTAAGCCTTTGACCAGTAACATGATCGAGTTTGGCGCCAAAAGCAGTTGGTTTGACGACCGTTTAAGCATTACAACAGCCGTTTACCAGATTGAACAAAATAACACACTATACCCTACAGGTAACGGCGATCAATTAAGGCAAGTAGGTAAAGAACGTGCACGCGGTGTGGAGTTTGACATCACCGGTCGCATCCTGCCTAACTGGAGCATTCTAGCATCTTATGCTTATAACGATGCCAAAATTGTGGAAAGCCTTGTGCCCGCAGAACTTGGCCTGCAAAAACCAAATGCCCCAAAAAATAGCGCGAACATCTGGACGAGATATAACTTTGTACGAGGCCCGCTAAGCGGCTTTGGTTTAGGCGTTGGGTCAAACTATGTGGGTGAGCGTAACCTATCCATAGATTTAACCAAAACCATCCCGGAATACCTGCTGGTAAACGCGGCGGCTTACTATCGTGTAAACAAAGTACAATTGCAGTTTAACGCCAACAACATTACCGGCAAAAAATACTGGGTAGGCGGTTATGATTATATCAGGCTGTTTCCGGGTGCACCTGCCAATTATCTGTTAACTTTAACCTACGATTTTTAATAGCTTATGATTTGGAAGCGAGTTAAAGCCGTAGCCGCATGGCTGCATTTATGGGTAGGCCTGGTTACCGGTATCATAGTAGTACTGGTATCAGTAACCGGGTGCATCCTGGTGTTTGAGGATGAGCTTTTTGATACTTTTCACCGCGATCTGGTTGAGGTGAAACAAACCGGCCCCGCAAGGCCGGTTTCTGAGTTATTGGTAATAGCGCAGAAAAAGCTTGGCAAAAAAAAGCCCGTCACGGATATCCGCATCAATGAGGCCGACCACAGCTATATTTTTTCGGCAACCAAGATTAACAAGAAAGATAAGATAAAGTGGTGGAGTTATTTCAGCCAGTTTAAGTATAAGGATGATGTTTACATTAACCCCTACACCGGCAAAGTACTTGGCGTTGTAGATGTTAGATATGAGTTTTTTAACGTTACCGAGCAGTTGCACCGACAGTTGCTGCTGGTAAAACCGGTAGGCAGTGTTATCATTGGCTCGTGCATTTTGTTGTTTTTGCTGATGATGATAACCGGGTTTATGCTTTGGCTGCCCAAAAACCTAAAACAGCTAAAAAAGCACCTGACTGTAAAATGGAACGCCAGGTGGAAGCGTGTTAATTATGATCTGCATAACAGCTTCGGCTTTTACGTACTGCCCATTGCCATGATCATTGCTATCACGGGCCTGGTATGGTCGTTCAAGTGGTGGGAAGATGGTATTTACCGCATTTTAGGCTCGCCGGGTAAAATTGAGCTGGTGCGCAAAGCGCCTGATGTTAAACCAAACATAACCCCTGCTGTTAAAGAAAGCCGCACGCTTGATAATATTTTGGCGCAAATACAACGTGAGCTCAATAACAACTACCTCACCATCGGCCTTAACCTGCCCGAGAAAGACGAGGCTACTCTGATGGCCTATGTTTATCATAAAAACCGGACTGATGGCTGGCGCAACATGAGCTATTTTTATTTTGATATGCGCAACGGTAAGCAGTTTGACCAATTGCTGCACAGCCAAAAGCCGTTGGGCTTAAAGTGGCGTAACTCCAACAAGGATATCCATACCGGGCGCATTTATGGGCTGGGTACGCAACTGCTGGCTTTTTTAGCCAGTTTTATATGTGCCTCATTACCCATAACAGGCTTTTTAATATGGTTGAATAAACGCCGTAAAAAAGGCAAAAAGCCGGGGATAAAAAGGCAGTTGCCTGCCCTTAGTGCGGTGGTTATACATCGCGCTGACCCAGTATCATAATGCAATCCTTCATTATTTTCAATCAGGCAGATTTTTCTTAAAATCTGCCTGATTTGTTTTTGAATATTATTTAGTAATTTTAAACTACCGTTATAATCATTTCAGATACCTGTGTTTTTCCTTTCGTGCCGTAAATAATTGGGTTGTTATTATTAAAAATCCGGTTAACTAAAAATGTACTTTATACGTAATAGTTAATTTTGCATGGTATATTAATCTGTTTATGAATACTTTGTCATATTCCATCGATTTTGAGATGCTGCGCGCGGTTGTTGACGAAACACCTACGCCAACCGCCTTGCATACCGGTGCCGATATGCAGATAACGCTGGCCAATAAAGCCATGCAGCAGGTATGGATGAAGGATGACGGCGTACTGGGCAGCCCCTTTTGCCTTGCAGTACCCGAGCTTGCCTGCCATAGCATGTGTACATCACTATTCAATGCTTACCAAAACAATCAACTTATAGAACTTAAAGAGGAAAGGGTTGACCGCGTAATTGGCGGTAAAACTTATACCTCTTATTACCACGTATGCTTTAAGCCGCTAACCGGTAAAGACGGTTTGGTTTGGGGCATATTGCATACCGCTTATGATATTACCGAGCAGGTTGAGGCCCGCTACCAGTTAGCCGATGCGCAGCAGCGGTTACAGTTAGCCATTGAGTCGGCAGGGTTGTGTACCTGGAGTATCAATGCTGCCGATATGCGGATCTACCCATCAGCACGCACCAAAGAATTTTTCGGACTGAAAGCTAATGAAGAACTGCACTTTGAAGAAGCCCTTACACGTATTGGCGAGCAGCAACGCCCCCAGGTGCTCGAAGCTATAACCAGGGCTTTTGAACAAGGCGGCGGCTGCGATATGGAATACCCCATTACCGACCCTAAAACAGGCAAACAGTTTTGGGTGCGCTCAACCGGCAGGTTGTACTATGATGCGCACGGCAAACCGGCAAACTACTCGGGCATCATGATTGATATTACGCAGCGCAAGCAGGAAGATCTGCGTAAAAATGATTTTATAGCGATGGTTAGCCATGAGCTTAAAACACCGCTAACCTCTATTAAATCATATATCCAGATATCAATGGGGAAAGCGCAAAAGCTTGGCGAACCGTTTATAGCGGGAGCCCTGGCCAAAGCCGACCTGCAGATTGTAAAGATGACCAAGATGATCCGTGGTTTTCTTGACCTCTCCAAGCTGGAATCGGGCAAGATCACCCTGTCTCCCGAAGTTTTTGACATGAGCGAACTGGTTACCGAGGCCGTAGCCGAGGCAAGGTTTATCAATACCAATCACTTTATTGAGTTAAACCATAACGATGCCTGCCGGGTAAATGCCGACCGTAACAAAATAGCGCAGGTGCTGGATAATTTTTTAAGCAACGCTACCAAATACTCCCCACGCGAAACACAGATCTACGTTGCCTGCACCTGTAACGAAACTGACGTAATCGTTTCCGTTACCGATAATGGTATCGGCATCAAGAAACAGGATCAGGCTAAACTGTTTGACCGCTTTTACCGCGCCGATAACGAGATCATGAAAACGGTTGCGGGGTTTGGCATTGGCCTGTACCTGGCAGGCGAGATCATCCATCTGCATAACGGCAAAATATGGGTGGATAGCGAGGAGTATGAAGGAGCAACCTTCTCTTTCAGCCTGCCCCGTATCGCATAGATTTAAATTGACGGCAGTCATCAGGTAAATTCTCGATATTCTATCTTAACTGAACGGTGCATAACCGCATTGTTGGCCTTTGGCAATAAGCAGGCATTTTTGGAGTGTATTGTATAGTGTGATTTACAAAAATCTGAACTATTTTTACTAACGTAAAACATCATCTATGCATACTGTAACTGTCGATCAGCTTAAACATAACGAAAACCTGCAAAACATTCCGGACGAGCAACTGCAATGGCTTATTGATCAGAGCCATGTTGAAGAGTTTGAACCTGGCCAGCGTTTATTTGAGGCCGGTTCGCCCTTAGATTTTACGATGATAATTTTAGAGGGCAGTTTTAGGATATGTATGGTACAAGGCAACAGCATACGCGAGGTTGCCCAGCTTGCCGAAGGCGCCATCACCGGCTACCTACCCTACTCCCGTGGCAAAAAAGTAATTGGTTACGGCGAATGCGTACGTAAAATGACGGCCCTTTTGTGCCCGGCTGAAAAAATGCAGGAAGCCATTAAGCTGCATTATGAACTTACCGAAGCGCTTGTACACATCATGACCAACCGCGTGCGTGATTTTACGGCCCTGCAACAGCAAAATGAAAAAATGATGGCGCTGGGTAAACTATCGGCAGGCCTGGCTCATGAGCTTAATAACCCCGCGGCGGCCATTGTACGCAATACATCGGCGTTAAAAGATCAGTTGAAACAACACCCGCATATATTTAAGCAGATAGCCGCTATAAACCTGAAAATGAGCGAGGTTGACCCCATCAATACTTTTATACAGGAGATCATCAACAGGCCGGATAAACCGGTACACAGCATGCTCGAAAAATCAGCCAAGGAAGATGAGATCATGGACTGGCTGGAAGATCACGAGATCAAAAGTTATGAAATGGCCGAAACACTTACTGATGTTGGCTTTGAGGTGAATGACCTGGACAGGTTAAGGGACAAGGTGGCGGTTGATTGCGTATCACCTGTGCTGGTATGGATCAACAATACCTTAATGACTGATAAGCTGGTGACCGATATTGAAGAGGCATCGCGCCGTATCAGCGAACTGGTAACCTCGGTTAAAAACTTTACCCACATGGATATGGATGCTGACAAGCAGCCGGTGGATATTAAGGAAGGCATTATCAGCACGTTAAAAATGATGATCTACAAGATCAAAAAAAATAACATACACCTGGAAAAGAGTTTTGCCGAAAACCTGCCTAAAGTAAACGCGCGCCCCGGCGACCTGAACCAGGTATGGACCAACCTGATCGATAATGCACTGGATGCCATGGAAGGCAACAACGGCGATACGCTGAAGATAAGCACCCGGCAGGACGGCAACTTTGTACAAATCAAGATTACGGATAACGGACTCGGTATACCAGAGGAAATACGCAGCCGCATTTTCGACCCATTTTTTACCACCAAGGCCATGGGCAAGGGTACTGGCATGGGGCTGGATGTGGTTAACCGTATTATCCAGCAGCATAACGGTACAGTTAAAGTAAAATCAAAACCCGGCGAAACGGAGTTTGAAGTTTGTCTGCCTTTAAATCAATAAAAAAACAACAATCACAATCACCAATCTACCACCACTTACAATAAATGAATCAGCCTATATTATTTTTAATTGACGACGACCCGCAGGTGCTGCGGGCCATTAACCGCGATCTGCGTGCTAAATACCGTCAGGACTACCGTATACTCAGCACCTCATCAGCCAATGAAGCATTAACCAGCCTGCTGGAGCTTAAAAACAAAGGCGAGGTTGTTGCCGCTTTTATATCAGACCAACGCATGCCCGAAATGCAGGGTGTTGAGTTTTTAACCAAGGCCATGGTTTTCTTTCCGGAGGCCAAGCGTGTGCTGCTTACCGCCTACTCAGATACCGACGCGGCCATAAAAGCGATCAATGATGTTAAACTGGACTATTACCTTACCAAACCCTGGGACCCGCCCGAAGAAAAGCTATACCCCATAATTGACGACCTTTTGGACGATTGGCAAGGCAACTACCGCCCCGACTTTAAAGGCATTAAGGTATTGGGGTACCAGTTCTCGCCCCAATCGCACGAGGTGAAGGAATTTTTGGCCGGCAACCTGGTACCTTACCAGTGGATCGATATGGCCGATGAGGAAGGTACCCGCCTGTGTAATGTAAATAACCTGCAACCCAAGGATTTCCCCGTACTGATATTTGAGGATGGCGAAGTAATTAAAAAGCCAAGCATTATCGATGTAGCCTCAAAAATTGGACTTAACCCAAGGGTTAGCAATAATGTATATGATGTAGCCATTGTTGGTGCCGGTCCGGCAGGGCTGGCGGCTTCGGTTTACGGCGCATCCGAGGGGCTGAAAACCTTGCTTATTGAACGTCACGCACCCGGCGGTCAGGCAGGTACCAGTTCACGTATCGAGAATTACCTGGGTTTCCCGAGTGGTTTAAGCGGCGCTGATCTAACCCGCCGTGCCGTTACGCAGGCTACCCGTTTTGGCACTGAATTCTTGTCCCCGCAAACCGTAAAGGAGATCCGCATAAAGGATGGTTATAAGGCCATTATATTAAATGATGAAACAGAGATCAACGCCAAGGCTATCATCATTACTACCGGCGTTGATTACCGCAAACTGGACACCAAAGGCATAAACAGCTTTACCGGCGCGGGCATATACTATGGCGCGGCCAATACCGAAGCCCTCTCCTGCCGCGATAAGCAGGTTTATATTGTAGGTGGCGGGAACTCTGCCGGGCAGGCGGCCATGTACCTGTCCAAATTCGCTAAACAGGTTTGTATCATTATCCGCAGGGAAGATCTGTCGTCTACCATGTCGGCCTATCTGATAGAGCAGATCAACGGGGTGCACAACATCTGCGTTAAGGCTTGCAGCGAAATAACCGAGGCTAAAGGCGATGATAAACTGCAACAGCTTACCATTACCCAACTGCAAACCGGCAAAAGCGAGGTTGTTGATGCCGATGCGCTGTACATATTTATAGGCGCTAAACCTTATACCGAATGGCTGGGCACCAATATTATAAAAGACAATAAAGGCTTTGTTGAAACCGGGCGCGAACTTAACCGTTACGATGGCTTTAACAAGATATGGAAGATGGAACGCGACCCCTACCTGCTTGAAACCAGCACTCCGGGTATTTTTGCCGCCGGCGATGTACGTGCCGGAGCCATGAACAGGGTAGCATCCGCCGTAGGCGAAGGATCAATGGCCATTAGTTTTGTACATAAGTACCTGGCCGAAGTTTAATATTAAACCACCTTTAAAACATGGAACAACCAACCTGCAACCATATAAGCGCTATTACTGAAATTACTATTGGCGATAATTACGTTTGCGAGGAATGCATAAAGAATGACGGTACGTGGGTTCACCTGCGTACCTGCCAAACCTGCGGCGTTACCTTATGCTGCGATGCATCGCCAAGCAAACACATGACCAAGCACTATCACCGCTCGCAGCACCCGGTTATCGCCTCGGCCGAGCCGGGCGAACGCTGGTTATGGTGCTACCCGGATGAAGTTTTTACAGAGTATTAATTTACTACGTGAATGAAACCCCTGATTGTTTTACTCATAAGCTTTGCCATTGCGGCCGGTTTACTGGTTTTTACCGATTACCCTGAAGCGCTTGCACTTGCCGGGCGAATTGCCATGGCCATAATGCTTTTGTTTACCGCTTTGGGCCATTTTATATACACCAAAGGCATGGCCATGATGGTACCCGGCTTTATACCATACAAAAAACCGTTGGTATACATTACCGGCATTATGGAAATTGCAGGTGCCGCGGGCTTGCTGTTGCCAACACTTGCAAGAGGTACCGGCATCGCGCTAATTGTATTTTTTGTGCTGATGCTGCCCGCCAACATTTATGCTGCCGTTAATAATGTCGATTATCAAAAGGGCACTAATGATGGCAGCGGAACAAGTTACCTTTGGTTCAGGGTGCCGTTGCAGGTGCTGTTTATTGTATGGGTTTACTACAGCGCGGTAGCCTGATGTATCTATTTCAAAAAATCAACGTATAAGCGGTATATATCATTAATCAGCTTTATTACCGGCCAATGAGACCCATTTATATACCTGCATACATCAAACAATACCTGATAAAAGATCATTCGGCCGAGAATTTTGAACGCATACGTACTGCTTACCGGCAGCTTTCAAAAAATACAGAACCGCTGATCTCGGTAGTTATGCCCGCCTACAACGAGGAGGAGAACATTGTACAAACCCTTGCATCATTATGCAACAACGCAACGCAATGGCCTGTTGAAATTGTGGTGGTGAACAATAACTCCAGGGATGCCACCGAACAACTGATTAAAAACTGCGGCGTAAACTATATACTCGAAACCACCCAGGGCATTACTCCTGCCCGTAACTGCGGTCTGGCGCAAGCCCGCGGCAAGTATATATTAAATGCTGATGCCGATACCATTTACCCCAAGGACTGGATCGAGGAGATGATTAAACCATTAGTAAACAGCAATAATATAGCTATTACTTACGGAATATTTTCGTTTATCCCCATTGGCAGCACGGGGCGCTTTACCTATTATTTTTACGAGGGATTTGCCGAACTTACCCGTTTTTATAACAGCAAATTTAAAAGCGAAGCGGTAAACGTTTACGGTTTTAACTCCGGTTTTCGTAAAGAGCAGGGCTTGCAGGTTGATGGGTTTAACCACCCGCCGGGCACCAATGAGGATGGTTACCTGGCCTTAAAGCTAACCGGTAAGGGCTTTGGCAAAATGCACCGCGTATCAAACTCCAAAGCCATTGTTTGGACAACCGACCGCCGTATACAAATTGACGGTGGGCTGTGGAAAGGCACCTGGAAACGCCTTAAACGGTTATTAAATTTAAAATAGCCTGCCTTTAATTAAAAAGCTTCCGGGTAATCGGCTTTTAGTTGCGCGCTTACCTGGGCAAGCTTGTCTTCCAGTTCGGCGATGGTTGCATTGGGGTTGGCTGCTGAATTTTTTTCAAGCTCACGCACCGGTTCTTTCAGTATCTCTACCCCCATGTTCCCCACGGTTGATTTCATTTTATGGGCAAGTGCCGATACGGATTGCCAATCGGCACCGGCGGCGGCTTCCTTCATCTTGTTCATGTCCTGTAAAGTAATATCACAAAACATCTTGATCATTTTATTATTAAAGGCCTGGTTGCCTTTGCTTATACTGTCGATGATTGACAGATCGTATAACTTAACGCCGGTATTCATAGGTTGCGGGGTATTTTCTACAGGGGTATTACTTTCAGGAATTACAGATTCCTCCGGGCTAACCGGCTGTTCCATATTTTCGGTTGATGTATGATCAGCATTATGCTCAGCCAGCTTTACGCGATCTTTATCCTTACCTATTGCTTCAACTATTTTTTCGTACAAATGTTCTTCCGAATATGGTTTTGTAACACAATCATCCATACCCGCATCCATGTAATATTTACCATCGCCTTTTAAAGCATTGGCCGTTAGTGCAATAACGGGCACATCACGATATAGCGGATTATTTAACTGCCTGATGTGGCGTGTAGCCGTTAAGCCATCCATCTCCGGCATTTGTATATCCATCAAAATCAGGTTATAAAAATTAGCTGAGGCTTTTTCAAGCGCTACCACACCATCTTCGGCCACGTCAACCACGCATCCCCATGATTCCAGGAGTGTTTTTACCAGGAATAAATTCAGTTCCACATCCTCGGCAACCAATATGCGCCTGCCTTTTAACTTATCTGGATCATACTGATTTTCATTCCCGGTATAACGCTGTGCATAGGCCATGCCCTTTTTAAGGGTAACGCTGAATATAAAATCGGTACCTGAATTGGAGTTGGTATTCACCTTAATATGGCCGCCCTGCAATTCAACCAGGCTTTTTACAATGGCCAGCCCCATGCCTGTACTGCCCTGCTGCCTGGTAAGGTTTGATGCAGGCCACATAAAAGGGTCAAATATAAAGGGCAGCCTGTCCTCACTAATGCCTATGCCCGTATCAGATACGGTAAATTCAAGCAGCACCTTATCATTGGCATTATAAAGCAGCGCGGTTGATACCGTTACGCTGCCTACCTTGGTATACTTAATGGCATTACTAAGCAGGTTAGACAGTATCTGCGCGAAGCGGGACTCATCACCAATAACAATAAACTCCTCGGGTAAACGATTTTTTAGTACCAGGTCGATATTCTTCTGCCTGGCTTTAAGCTGAAATAACTGCAAAGTACGCACCAATTTATTGCTGATGTTAAACGGACGGCTCTCCAGCTCAAGGTTGTTCGAGGTGATCTTTTCAAGATCGAGCAGGTCGTTCACAATAGTCAGCAAACTATCTGCCGATTCGGCAATAAGTTTGGTATAACCCTGTTGCTGCTCAGTGAGCGGTGTTTTGGCCAAAAGTTTATTTAAGCCCATTACCCCGTTCATCGGTGTGCGGATCTCGTGGCTCAGGTTAGCTAAAAAAACCTCTTTGGCACGGGCGGCATTATCAGTAGCCATTTTGGCTTCGCGCAGTTCCTTCTCAATTTTTACACGGTCGGTTATATCATGCGAAAAGCCGATGATATACGGATCGTTGCTATCAGCACCTGCCACATAACTCTGGTAAAATAAGTAAACAATATCCTTACCGTTACGATGTAATGCCCTGAATATACCCCTGGCGTTACCGCCTGCTTTTAGCTTATCCAGGTAAAAGCGAGATAACTTACCCTGGTCAAAATCAGGCAAAAGCGAAGCGATGTTTTTGCCTGTTACTTCATGCTGTGTATAACCTAAAGTAGCGGTTATAGCCGGGTTAACACTTAAAATATCTCCGTTAATTTGATGTGTGTAAATAAGCGCCGGGCTCAGATCATACTGCTCACGGTACTTTTTCTCGCTCACCTGCAATTTATCTTCTGCAAGCTTACGGTCGGTAATATCAATACTGTAACCTACCACAAATTTCACCTGGCCGGTATGGTCAAGCACTGGGTACATGTGCCGCAGTTTGTACAATTGCTCGCCCTGGCGGTTAATGATACTTTCTTCCCAGGTTTTTAAGCGGCGGGTTTGCATCACCTCGTTAAAATGCGCGCGCCTTTCGGTGGCAAGGCTTTCGGGCCGGTTGGTGAGCCAGCAAAAATCCTCGTCCTTTAAACCGATCATCCTTTCGCGCAGGGCGGTGTCTCGTATGGCGGCCTGGTTTATAAATATGTAACGGTGCCCGGTATCAAAAACCACCACCTCGGCAGGCACCTCATTAAGTATATCGAAATAAAAGTCGAGCTTATTTTTAAGCGCCGTATCGACAATGTTATTCGCCGCATCATTGCCTGTACCTATTATGGTAGTACCTGCAAACAGATACTGATCGGTTGATTTTAAATACTCAAGCTGCCCCTGTATATGGATGCCGGTGGTATTAAGCGGCGTTAAGGTTACGCTACGGCCAATCAATACAGACAGGTAGTTACCGTTCGGGCTTTCCTCTTTGTCGGCTATTTTAAAAGTATCGGCAAAACTATCACCGGCATGCAGGGTTATAATATTGCTAAGCGCGGTGCCATACGCGTCCACTTTCAGGTCGTGATTACTTAATAACAGGTAATAAGGAAACAATCGGCCTAATTGCTCCGCGTTAAAAAAAAAATGCGATACGTTCATTAACCAACAAAAAGTGTTTACCGAAATTTAATTTAACTTGTTACAGCCAAATCTGAGGTTTTAATTTCCACACAAAATAGTAAATAATTTTATTACTAAGTAACTAACCTATATACTGAATTTTGCGTAATAGGGTTACCTGTTAAGTTAAATTTTAATCGGAATATTTTATAAAATAAACAATTACTATCAGCCTATGGCAATCACTGATACTCATAAAATCAAAATACTTGTTGTTGAGGACGATCCGTATATGCAGATCATCCTGAATGAGTTTTTAAGCGCCACCTACGAGGTAGAAATGACCGACAACGGGATGGCCGCCCTTGCTTATTTGCAAAATGGCAACATACCTGACCTCATACTATCAGATTATAATACACCCGAAATAACCGGCCTGCAACTGATTGAGCAGGTAAAAGCGAGTGATTTTTTCAAATCCATCCCCATCATCATTCTTTCGGGCGAGGAAAGTTCAGAAAAGCGGATTAAGTGCCTTGATAGCGGCGCTGATGATTTTGTTGTAAAACCCTTTAACCCCGCAGAGCTTGCCGCACGTATAAGGGTAGTATTAAGACGTGTTGAAAGGCCATTATAAGTTAGTTTAGTACAACAAGGTATTTATTTATGTCAGAAATTAATACACCGGGTAACGCGAGCATTATAGCGCTTGTTAATTGCCATAATGATGTTGCTGATTTTTTTAATGGCCTGAAGCTGCCTGTAAATGATGTAGTATGTTATAATGACAACGATGCCCTTATTGATGCGCTTGAAAAAGGTGTAAACATTGCCGCCATCGTTTCGCAAAGTGAAATACTGGCACCGGGCGGCGTACAGCTTATTGAAACCATTAAAAAGACAAGGAATGATGCGCCGCCATTTTTTATGGTGGTGAATCACCTGAGTGCCAACCTGCGTAAACTGGCCCTGGAATCGGGCGTGGTTGACGTTTTTTGGCAGCCCCTGGTTGCCGAAAATATTGAATCGCGCATTAATTTCACCCTATCGCAATGGAGCAAGCTTAAAACCAACCTGGTTAAAAAAGCCCCTGCCCCTAAAAAAACACCTATTGGCAAACGCATATTTGACATTGTTTTTGCAGGCGGTGTATTGCTCGTGCTTTCGCCCCTGTTCCTAATTATTTACCTGGCTATAAAGCTGGAATCGCGCGGGCCTGCTTTTTATTATTCGCTGCGTGTTGGTACCGGTTATAATGTGTTTAAGTTTTACAAGTTCCGGTCCATGTATGTTAATGCAGACCAACGTATTAAAGACCTGAAGCACCTGAACCAGTATACCATTGATGCCCAGAACAAGCAGGAAAAATCAGCACAGGATAATACAACTTATTTATGTGCCGAGTGTACCAGTTATGGTAAATGCCAGTTTCCGCTACATGCCGATAAGGTTACCTGGTGCGAAAAGCAATACATCAGCTCAAAACGCGAGGGTGGCGATTCGGCATTTTTCAAGATCAAGAACGACCCGCGTATCACCAAAATAGGCAACTTTATACGTAATACCAGTATTGATGAATTGCCGCAGTTATGGAACGTGATAAGGGGTGATATGAGCATTGTGGGCAACCGCCCGCTGCCGTTGTACGAAGCAGAGAAACTTACTACTGATAAATATGCGTTGCGCTTTGCCGCCCCGGCAGGCATAACCGGCCTGTGGCAGGTTGAAAAGCGCGGCAAAGGCGAAATGAGCGAAGAAGAACGCCTGATGCTTGACAATTACTACGCCGAGCATCACAGCCTTTGGAATGATGCCCGTGTGATTTTAAAAACTATACCGGCGTTATTGCAAAAGGAACAGGTGTGACCTTATTCAAATTCTTTTGATCACTTAAAAGATATGGGGCGGGTAATGAACTGTTCTTTAAAAATTACTTTGAAAGGTTTTGCTCATATTAACTTTAGTCTGCTCTTGGCCGCAGAGGCCAGTTACTTTGTCTTAGACACAAAGTAACCAAAAGTCAAGCCGGAAAAAACCTTCAGCCGCACAGGCCATACTCCCGACCCGGTTTTCCGGCAGGCCACCGCTTCTATTTATTTGGAAAGAAGTATAAACCTTTCATAACCTATAATTCCGGCCTTTTAATTTTCGTGTAGCAAGTGTATGCACTACCTTTCAAAGAAAATCAAACAGCCGGCGATTTATTCGTAGTTGCTTGTTTTTTATTTGTACTCACGAGATCGCTAACGCTAAGTCTTGTTTCTTTTGATCGCTCAAAAGAAATTTAGGACAGGTAGTAAACTTTGTATGTGTACATAATTAAGTCGGATATCCGAAAGAGGTTGCTTCGTACCGCGCAATTACATATTGTTTTTAGAAAAATTTAGTCCTTTTAAATGAGGTACGCGGAGAAATCTGGCGCTCTATTATTATCGCAGGCAGATATCTCGCTATCGCTCGATATGACAAATGGAAATACAGACAGGCAATACTTATACCCTTACCCAATCCTTTAATTCAAAATCGTAACGTTTAATTACGCGGGCGGGGTTGCCTACGGCTACTGAATATGGTGGTATATCTTTGGTAACCACGGCACCTGCCGCTACCACGCTATGTTTGCCGATGGTAATGCCTGAGGTGATTACAGCGTTGGCTGCTATCCAGCAATCATCCTCAACAACAATAGGGGCTACCAGTATTTTCTGAGCCTGTATGGATTGGTTTACATCACGATACTCATGGTTAAGGCCGCTGGCTACAATGTTTTGCGCGAAAATAACATTATTGCCTATGGTAACCGGGCCAATAATTACGTTGCCCATGCCGATTAATGCGTTTTCGCCTATCAACACATCGCCAACGCCGTTGTTCACCGTACAAAAATCTTCAATGGTTGAGTTGGCACCAAGCTGAAACCGGTTGAACGGCAACACATCCATACGGGTACGGCTACGCACTTTGGAGCCTTTACCGCGACTATGGATAAACGGATTTACAAACCACTTTACCCAAAGCCGTGGCCGCGCCTCACCGGTAGGTATCAGCATCCAGTGTACCAGTTTTTTAAGTTTGGGATTGTTCTTTATTTTATCTTTTAAGGACATGTGTTTTTAGTGATTGGTGGTTAGTAGTTAGAGATTGGTTGTTGCGACGTTAGTTGTGAGTATATATGGTTAGTATTTTCTCTATTGATCTTTGTTCTATATACCGATCACCAACCACAAATCACTAATCTCAAACTATTGCCTCTTCGCTTTTTCCCAAATGGCACTTTGTTTACCTGCCGAGTACCTGAAGATGCCTCTTATAACCGCATAGTTCATCATGCAAAAATAGTAGGGAATAAAAAATATCTTCACCTTGATCTCCCGCGCTTCCAGTATCCAGCCAAATAAGGACATGCCATAAAAACCTGTCTGCGCTATAAGTAGCAGCAGGTAAATACCGTAAACTCCGTTAGCCACTATCATGATATTCAGCAACAGGGCCAGTATCATCAAAAACGGCACTACCGTCCACCTTAGCACGCGGTGGCTAATATATTGAAAGCTCAACACAAAATTGCGGAAAGGGTTTAACAATGGCTTTAAGCGTAGTATGGATTGTATCCCCCCCGCCGCTATCCTGATCTTGCGTTTTAACTCCTCACCCACATTTTGCGACGCGGTTTCGGTAGCGTAAGCATCCGGCTCATATAAAACACGGTAGCCATCAATGGTAACCAATAGCGATATCATAAAATCATCCAATATGGTATCAGGCTGTACCGGTACGTACAACTCCCGGCGTATGCTGAACAACTCACCTGCCGCGCCTACTACTGAATACAATTCTGAATCCCAGGTTTTGAGTTTTGATTCGTACTTCCAGTAAAAGCCCTCGCCTGCGGTGGCATCAGCCGTTTCATCAATATGTACACGCTTTTCGCCGGCTACCGCGCCTACTTTTTTATCCGCATAATGGCGGCATATATTTACAATGGCATCATTATTTAAAAAGGTATTGGCATCGGTAAACACCACTACATCGGTAGTTACCTCCGTCATGGCCCGGTGTACGGCGGCTATTTTACCGCTGCGGCCATCCTTATGCATCAGTTTTACCTGCGGAAAGGTGGAAACAATGGCCGCCGTATTATCTGTTGAGCCATCGGTTATAAAAATAAATTCCAGCTTACCTTCAGGGTAGTTCAGTGCCAGGCTGTTTTGTATCTTTTCGGCAATAAAACGCTCCTCGTTGTAGGCGGCTACCACCAGCGTACAGCTTGGCAGGTTAACTGCAAGGGGCAATACCGGCTTGCCTTTTAACGCACGCTTTATTTTAATCAGGCCGAACAATACTATTCCGTATCCGGCAAAGGCATAAAAAACTATAAAAAGGCTCAGCCAAAAAGTAATGATCATATATTATTTTAAAGGATAACCTAAATAGATACTGTTTTTACTTTGCGTAATGTTCCACCAAATGGCTTTCAACAGCCATTTTATAAAATCGACATGGCCGGTTTTAATATACCTGATGATGTTTCGGGGCGTTACCACCAACATAAAAAAAACATAAAACACCAGCTTTGCTGTAAACGGCGCGTTGCGGCGGATAAACAAGATGCGGTTACGGTTCATAAAGTACTCTTTAAGCGCGCTTACCCGCCCTACCGATACCGACTCCTTATGATAAATAAGGGCGGCCGTGTTCAGCCATATTTCATACCCAGCACGCCTGATCCGGTCGCACCAGTCCAGTTCCTCGTAGTACAAAAAAAAGTGATCGGCCATTAATCCGGCCATATCTATACATTCCCGGCGCAGCATCATGGCAGCGCCATGCGCGTAACCTGTAGGGCCGGTTAAATTGTCATACTGCCCTTTGTCAACCTCAAACTGCCCGATGGCATTGTTGCGCGCGGTATAGTAGTTCATAGGCGTAAAACCCATGTATTGCAGCTTATCAGGCTCATCAAAATAGCGTATTTTGGGCGATACCATACCTACCTTGTCATTACCATCCAGCGTATTTACCAAAGTTTGAACCAGGCCCGGCGTAAACTCCGTATCGTTATTTACCAAAAACAAATAATGGCCTGTGGCGGCTGCAATGCCAATATTATTACCTCCGGCAAAACCTAAATTTTTATTGGAACGTATAAACTGAACATCGGGATATTTTATGATCCAGTCGGGCACATTGTTTACCGTGCTGCCGTTATCCACAACAATTACCTCGATATTGGTGTAGTTGTTTGTTGAAATGATGGAGGCAAGCAGGGCTTCAGTAACCGAACTTTGATTATAATTAACCGTTATGATAGATACGCGTTTCATTTAAATTATATCCTTTGTACGGTTTTATAACTAATGTGTTGTTGAAATTATCAATTTAAATTGAGCGACCAAACTAATAATACCCATGCAGGCCACGGCAATACGGGCGACGAACAGGCCATCAACCAAAAACTGGATGAGCTGATAGCGTTGCTTGCCGAAAGCAATATGGATAGTGATAAGGCCCGCAACATACAACAGCGGCTTAACAAGGCTATCGAAGATTCGGCACAGGGTAACGAGGGTATTGAGGCGTTCAGGCAAGTTGATACTGACAATGCATCGCGCGATGATCTGCTGGATGAGTTCAGCATTCTGCTGTCAACCCACCAGTTTGATAGCGAAGCATCGAAGCAATACATACGGGCCGAAAAGGGTGCGAATGTGGTTTTAATGATCATCAGCCTGGTAATGATAACCCTTGGGCTGGCCATGATAGTGATGCCCGCACCGCCGGATTTTGAGATCTATACCGTATTTTACTTTACCCCTAATGACGGTATAACCATTATGGACCTGATCTCATCGTTAATTGTGCTTTCAGGTATATATTTGTTCATTAAATCATTGTTTAAATCTCCCGTCAACCCCAAACCATGATACAGGCTAAAGAAAATAAGATCCTCCTGGTTGACGATAACCTGCTTTTTTTGAACATTATGGTACAGGCGTTCAAAAAAACAGGCTGGGAATGTTATACCGCGCACTCTGCCGCATTGGCACTTGAAAAGTTGCAGTTAAATGTGCCCGACATTATCCTGTCTGACTATGAGATGCCCGGCATGAATGGCATTGAATTTAGGCAGCGGCTTATGGAGCAGGATGTGTTTAAGGATATTCCTTTTGTTTTTTTGACCTCGCTCAGCGATAAAGAAACCCTTGAGCAGGGACTTGGCCTGCAAGCCATTGACTTTATTATTAAGGATACGCCTGTAAACGTAATCATCTCCAAGCTCAATAATATACTGCATACTGTAAATAAGCAGCGTGAACTATCAACCCTTGAAGTACAAAACGCGGCCAAGGCGCTTAATATAAAATCTATCCCGCAAAAAATACCAGCAATAAGCGGCTTCCGGGTTGATTTTTGGCACCATGCCTATCATGATATCCCGGGAGGGGATTTTATAGATTTTATAACGGTGAATGAGCGGTTTACCTACATTGTACTGGGCGATATTATGGGTAAAAAGTGGATGGCCTGGTATTTTACGTTCGGATACCTGAGTTATGTGCGGTCGGCAGTTCGGTTTGCGGCGTTAAGCAATGAGTTTTCGCCAGCTACCATATTGCAAAAGGTTAACAGTATTATTTGCCTTGATGATGTATTGCAGGATATTTTATCCAGCCTGTCGTTATTGTTAATTGATAATCAGGATGGTATAATAACCTACGCAGGTGCCGGCGATTTACCGCTACTGCATTATCAGGCTACCGAAAGGCAATTAGCGCAGGTTAATACCGATGGCCTGCTGCTGGGTATGTTTGCCGATGTGGCTTACACCGAAAAACAAATAACTTTAAACAAAAACGATCAGCTTTTTATATTTACTGATGGCATGATTGACATGGCGGACGAGGGTGGCGTTAAAACCGATTACGAAGGTTTTAAACAAAAACTTGCCGTTAAGCTTACACAGGCCATTAGTTTTGATGACATGAAAGAAGGATTGTTCAACCAAAACCCTGACATTGTAGTGGATGATCAGAGTATTATAAATATTTGTAAATTATGAACATGATCAGCATTGATACTGACACCGCAGGATATATATCCTTAAAAACAACCATAAACGAAGCGAACCTGAACAATTCGGAGAAATTTAAGGCTGAGCTTGTTGGCCTGTTGGATGAACACCGCAAACGCGTAATACTTGATATGAACAGCATTGGTTATATGGATAGCTCTTTTTTAGGCGCGCTGGTATCGGCACTTAAACATGCCATAGCCATGAAAACCGATATACTGCTGGTTGGTTTACGGCCTGATATTCATAACCTTTTTACCCTCATCAGGCTTGATAAAGTGTTTAAGATATATAAAACCCTTAACGAGGCAACCGCTGTATAATATGCGTACACGAACCACACACCAGGAATTTGTTTTTTTAAACAACCAAGCGGCGTTAGTACCATCGTTAAACCAGGTGCTGGCTTATATTGAAGAAAGCACCGGCATATCCGCTGTTGAAAATTACGCGTTGTTTTTTAAGGTTAAATCCATAACTACAGAGTTGCTTACCAATGGCTTTAAGCACTCGCACGCGCATACGGTAAACCTGGTAATTGATGTTGATAGCAATAGCTTAACGATACAAAAATATGATAACGGCCAGCCAGTAACATTTGGCCCTGCCGGTCCGGCTATATGCTGCGGCAAAAAACAGTTGAGTTATGATATTATGTGTCGTTTGTATGCTAATTATCACGATACGCATAACATTACCTTTACGGTTGAAGAATGCCCAACTGATGAGCTGCCCGATATTGAAAACATTACCGAACATTTTGGCCTGCTTATCATCACTAAATGTGCTGATGAATTCAGTTACAATTACGATGCAGAGAATAAGCTGAACCTGTTTACCGCTAAAATAAACCTTTAATTTTAAAATCTTACATTAAGCAAATGCTCGTCAATATACCTTAGTATAGCGGCATCTTTATCCATATCAAACTTACGGGCGAAATACGTGCCCGATGTTTTAATGGTGTCAGCATCGTGCATGGTAAGTATCTTAGGGCTTGCCCCTCCTGCCGACCAATCAATATACCTCAGATCATTATTTACCATACTATCCCGCAAGGGAGAATTGTATAATATGGTTTGAAAAATAAATTCATCAGGAGCCCAGGTGAGCTTCATAAATCTGCGGAACGCGGGATGGCCGTCCCAATAATCAAGTATATACTCCACGCAATCAGCCGCTATAGTAAACCATTGCGACCGGCCTACCAACACCATACTATCTGGCAATTCACGTTGCGGCAGCACCCTGTTTATTAAACGCTGGGTAGAGGTTTTTAACGGGAAGTGGTAATTGTTTAAGTGATATTTTTGCACCCTGGGCAGTGCTTCCAGCCAATGTGTTTCGGCAACAAGCGCGTTCATAAATGCCTTACCGGGGTTGGCGCTTAAATAGTTTTGAAACACATCTGCAGGCTGTAAAGGATAATCAGCCCCGCTTAACAAATTAACGTAACCATATACTTTACCGCAGCCTGTTATTTGCTTAAAACCGTTTATGGTAGCCTGTACAACATTAAAAGTACCCCAGTAAACCTTTACCCTATCCGTCACAAAAAACACATTGGGTAGTTTTATCGCCCTTTTAAATGGCTGTATATCTGTTTTGGCATCTACATGTATATAAATGTCAGCATCCGGGTGGGCGAGCCTGTCCACAAGGCGCGCCAGTTGCTCAGGCTTGTTATGGGCAAGTATTAAATGGGCCAGCTTCATTTATAGTTTTACGTAACATAACTATTTTATGATGCGTTTCGTACTACACTAAAATTTAACATATTTACAGAGTACCAATTGCACATTTATGAAAGAAAGGTTTGAGGTTTTAGACATTTTTAGAGGATTATTCTCAAGCCTTGTTGTTTTATTTCACATGAGCGCCTTTTCGGCCACACCGGTGATCAACAACAACTTTGTATACAATGCCGATCTGTTTGTTGATTTCTTTTTTGTACTGAGCGGCTTTGTGATCAGCTACAGTTACCAGTTTATTGAGAGCGGCGAGCAGCTTGGCCGTTTTTTTAAAAAGCGCTTTTTCAGGCTCTACCCCTTACATTTTATAGTGCTGCTGCTTTTTGTAGGGATCGAACTATCAAAACACTTCGCGGCACAATATGTACAGGTAAATAAAATTGATAACGCCGCTAATAATACCACAACATTTTTCACCAACCTGTTTTTACTCAACTCGGTAAAAATGCCCGGCGTTAATGATGTAAGCTGGAACATTGCAAGCTGGTCTATCAGTGCCGAAATGATCGCATACCTGGTATTCGGGTTAACCATGTTGTTCATCAATAAAAGTAAGCTGTTCGCGGCACGTAACCTGGTTTACACGCTGATTGTGGTCGCCGCCTTTGGCCTGCTGTTCTATCTTACTAAAAGCACCGAACTTACCTATACTTTTAACTACGGCTTTTTGCGCGGCATCGCGGGCTTTTTTACCGGGGTGCTTTGCTTTAATGCCTACAATTATTTAAAAGCCTGGCTGCGCCCGTTGCCCAATGTTTTTTTTAGCTTTTTAGAGATCGCCGCGCTCGGCCTAACCTTCGCCTTTGTTTGGTACGGCGATATTTTTAAACAATACGGTTATGTATACGAGCTGTTGTTCTTTATTACGATATTGATCTTCGCATTTGAAAAGGGATGGCTATCGGGCATGTTAAAAAAGCCGCGTATACTGCATGAAACCGGCAAACTCTCTTACTCTATTTACATGATCCATACGCTGATATTGAGCTTGTTCAACATCGCTTTTATCAGGGTACTAAAACTTCCGCCTTCGGCGTATGCCTACCTTTTTGTACTCAATTACTTAATCATCTTCTGGCTGTCGCGATGGACTTTTAAGCATATTGAAATGCGCTTTAACCTGAGCACCCGCCGCGAGGGCAAAAGAAACTGGTGGCTTTGGTAATTTAGAATTTCATTTTCTGTCGCATTTGCCCCCAGTACATTTTAGTCTCGCTTAAACCCAAAGCGTATACACTCATAAACGGAAATTTGTGGTAGCGGTTAAGCGCCACGTAACCTACTATTACCGCTATCAGCGTTGGTACAACGGTGGCAATGGCTATACCATAAATGCTCTTTAACAGCACTACACCCAGCACATCGAATATAATGTTGGCGGCAAGCATGATCAGCACCTTATAAAAGTTGACCTTTGGCTTATGGATCACATCCAGCGTAAGAGCAAAGAAACGGTCGGCAGGGTAAAGCAACGCGAACGTCATGAACAGGCGGAACACATTGGCCGCCTCGGTACCAACATATTTACCGCCGCCTATCAGGTAAATAGGCACATCGGCAAGCAGCACAGCAACAATTGCCGCGGGTATCAGCACTACGGTGATAAGGCCGATATACTTTTTCATGATATAGATCACCTCACTGCGGCTGTTTTGATTGTAAGCGGCGGCTAACGATGGCATGCCTGTAGCGGCAAAACTGCGCAAGGGTATTTCAACCAACTGCATTAACGTTTGCCCAAGATTATAAATAGCTACCGGCGCGGTACCTAAAAAGTAATTGATAATAGCCACGTCAGACAGGCGGAACATGTTTGAGCTAAGCGTAGTACCTACGCTGAATTTGCCGAAATTAAAAATGGTTAGCGTGGTTTCCTTAGTACGTTTACCCAGGGTGTTGAGCCTTGTCCACCGCATAAGCAACGTGTACAGGCTTGTTAGCGCGTGTGATGCCAGGTAGGCATACAGCACATTAAGCAAACTGCCTTTATTGAGTATAAGCAGCGTAACCACAATCAGTATAAAACTACCCTGGTTAACAAAACGCACGTACAAAAGCCTGTCAAACCGTTGCTCGCCCTGCAGTACACAACTAGCTATAAACCAGGGTAAGGACAGGATGTAAGTGAGCCCGAAATATTTAAAAAATAATATATACCCGCCATCCTGAATGTATTGCATAAAAAACAACACCGGCAGGTTTAGCAATATAAGCGTTCCGGTTATGCCCAGGGCTATGTACCAGGTTGAGCCAACCACCTCGGCAGCACGCTCGGGTGTTGCACCCGCGTAAAACTTGATGAACGCTGTAGTAAGAAACCCGGACCGGAAGGTATCAACAAATAAAATGGTAGTTTGAAAAATAACCCATACACCTACTTCGGCAAGCGTAAGCGACCGGTAAATGATGGCGGTAGTAACCATGCCCAGGCCAGACATGATGATGTTACCTGCCAACGATAGGAAATGCTTGTTTTTAATTAAGGCCAGTAGTTTTGATAGCATGAACGGTTGTTATACAGCGTTTATAAAACACCTGTTGATAAAACATGTTATTATTGCATATTAGCTTAAAAAAATAAACAAAGCAATATTTAAACCTTATACGGTGTAAATTGCGTAAAAGATTGTATGACTGATCCTGATTTATATTTTAAGGATGTTACCCTGCTGGTTACGCATTACAACCGCAGCCGCTCGCTCGAACGCCTGCTGGATACTTTCAGGGAACAGGGAATAATATTTGGCGACATCGTGGTATCTGACGATGGGAGCCGCCCCGAACACCTTGAAAAGCTGACAGCCATGCAGTCCGCCTATAATTATCGGCTGGTAACCACGCCAAAAAATCGCGGGCTTGGCAATAATATTAATAAAGGGCAGGATGCCGTGCAAACCCCTTACACGCTGTACGTTCAGGAAGATTTTGAACCGAAGGAAATATTCGCCACGCACTTTAAGGATGCCCTGCAATTTTTTGAAACGGACCCTGAGCTGGATATCGCCCGCTTTTACGCGTACTTTAAGTATCCGTATACCAAACCTTACAACAAGGGCTTTTCAGAAATGAGGTTTTCGGCATCACCATTGAAGAACAACCACCTCAAATTTTATGTATATAGTGATCACCCGCATTTACGCCGCAGCAATTTTTTGCAGAAATTCGGCCGTTATCCTGAAGGGATAAAAGGTGATCTGACGGAATACCGAATGGCATTATCCTTCATTCAGCATAAAGGCAAAGGCATATTTTTTGACCGGTTTACTGATCTGTTCTATCAAAAAAACTCGTCGGACGAGCCAAGCACCATGGGCCGTGCCTCATGGCGCGAAAGCAAAAACCCGCTTGCACTGGCAGCAAGGGCCGTATACCTGCAATTTAAACTACTAAAATGGACTTACGACGCGCTGTTTAAGAAAGTATAACCACACTATGTTTAATACCATAACCCTGCTTGTAACCCATTATAACCGCAGCCAGTCGTTACAGCGCCTGTTGCAGGCTTTTGCAAACCAGAACATCAACTTTGCCGATATTGTGGTATCTGACGATGGCAGCCGCCCCGAGCACCAGGACAAATTGCGGGAGCTGGCCGTAACGTACAATTTCAGGCTGATCACCACCCCGAAAAATCGGGGGTTGGGTAACAATATCAACAAGGGTCAGGATGCGGTACAAACGCCATATACACTTTACGTTCAGGAAGATTTTGACCCGTTTCCGGGATATGCCGGGCATTTACAGGACGCGCTGGATCTGTTAAACGAACGCCCGGAGCTGGATATGGCGCGCTTTTACGCTTATTTTAAATATCCTTATTTAAAACCACTGCGTAAGGGTTTCTCGCAAATGATGTTCAGTGTGTGGAAGCCGGGCTACCGTAAGTTTCATGTATACAGTGATCATCCACATTTGAGGCGTACTTCATTTTTCAGCAAATTCGGGCGTTATGCCGAGGGTTTGAAAGGAGACCGCACCGAATTTTTAATGGCGATATCATTCCTGAAAAATAAAGGTAAAGCCATATTTTACGAGGATTTTAAGGGTTTGTTTGACCAGGTAAACCCGGATGATGAACCCTCAACCATGACCCGAAGCGATTTCAGGCAGAGCAATAATCCTTTGATAATTTTCGCGCGGATGATCTATCGCAACATTAAACACAATTATGATCTGGCAACTTTTAAAACCAGGCGCGATTAACGGCTTGGCTTAACGGTATTGATGGCCTTATAAATTTCCTTTACGTTATTTTCCCAGGTATGGGTTGAGGCAAAGGCTACACGCTCCTGCTGTTTTTCGGCTGAATCTTCGCTTAACGCTTTTTTAATGGCGATAACATAATCCTCCTTAGTATCGCACAGGTAAGTATGCTCCTCAAAAACGCTCATGGCCTCGGTGCGGGTGGCAACGGTTGGTTTACCCATAGCAAGATATTCATCTATCTTACGCGGATAATTACCAATGGTTACCTGGTTTACCTTTTGCGGATTAAGGCATACATCAAAAGCGTTAATATACGCCGGTAGCATATTGCCAGGCTTGCCGCCTAAAAAATGTATGTTAGGGATGCTGTGTAGTTTACTTGCCTGAAACTCGTTATCCTCCGGCCCTACCAATACAATACTCCATTCGGGTTTAGTAATGGCTATATTTTCCAGCAGGTCAATATCAAGCCTGATGCTTTGCAGGGCACCAACATAACCGATGATGGGTTTAACGGTATTTTGCAGATCATCCGGAACAGGCAACCCGGTTTGATTGGTAAACATTTCCAGATCACAACCCTGCCCTACATAGAAAGAATTTTTATTGTATTTACCGCAATAGCCGGCCAAATAAGTAGAGTTGGCTACACACAAATCGCTTTTACTAATAATTAAGGGCTCAATACGTTCGCCATGGCGTTTCCAGTAGTCCACGTAAAGCATATAGTCGCGCGAGTAATAGATGCTTACATCGGGCTGCAAAAGCTCTTTAAGGTAAAAGCTTCTGAACATGTCATTATCATTAAACAGGATCACATCCTTAAAACCCAACTGTTTTATAGCCGCGCTGATGGATGCCGCGAAACGTTTATTGTTGATCTTATTTAATATATCATAAATAAAGTTTCCGCGTACCCAGTTGATGGATTCGATCATCTTATCAGGGTACAGGTTCCACAAGTTGTCCTGCAAGGCAATTAGTCCGTTGGCTTCACCCTTAATTACATCTATACGCTTTTGCACTTTAGGATCGTGCTTTTGTTTATAGAGGGTAATACGGTCAAGCGGCGAGTTAATGTACAGCACCCGGTTATGCTTACTGAATTCGAGGGCCAGGTTTTTACAGTTGCTGCCAATCTCAACATCCCAGGGTTGCTGGCCTACAATTACAATATCACGGTTTTGTATGCTATCGTTAACACTCATCAGTACTCATATTTAACAGGTTCCGGTTCAGTAAATTCGTGCGGGCGATGTTTCTCGCGGTCAAGCCGGTAAGTAACGGTTATCAGTGCCGCCGCTATTGAAAACAATATGTTCGACGGATATTGCACCAGCGCTTCCTGCGGGAAGTTGGCTATGTTATAGGCGAAGATCACCAGCGTCATGGCCAGGCAATAGGTTCGCAGTTCGGGGTCTTTAATGCGGTAAAAGTAATTGATCCCTTTTCTGAGGGTGGTAAAAACCATGGTGCAGAAAATAAGCAAACCGATTGGCCCCAATTCAACCGCTACGCGGATGTACCCGCTATCCGGCGGGAAATTAGCAAGGTACGAGCCGGGAGCAAAACGCTTGCCCCAGGTACCGGTTGCCCCTAACCCACCACCAAAGGGATGCGTTTGTATGTAAGGCTGTATTCGTTTCTGGTTGTATTTCCGCAGGTTGTATGAATCATCATTATTGGGCCTGAATGCGGTTTGAAAGCGTACAATATTGGGGTTACTGGTAGGCATATTAATAAGTACCACCAAAAACACCGCGCCCATAATGGCGAATAATAACACCCGCTTATTATAATTCATGATGGCGAACAGCACCATAGCCGCCGGCAGCAATACGTTGGCACCACGTGTACCCGAAAATAGCATGGATTGCAAATAGAGGCACGTAAAAAATATAGCCACTATTTTTTGCCATAACTTGAACTTACCCGCCGCAATGCAAATGCAGATGATCGATACCATAACCATGTTGTAGGCAAACACCACCGGGTCAGAAAATATGGAAAATTTACGCCAGTGGCCGCCTATAAAAAGCAAACTCGCGATCTCCGGGTCAGAATGCAGGTAAGCATCCTCTACAGCCGAAAAGCCAATGTATTCCTGCTTGTACGCGTATAAGGCGGCAACCAGGCCAAGTACCAGCCATAGCTTGACGATAATGCGCACCATACGCAGCGTACGGATGTTATACACAAACACAAAATAACTCAACATTACTATAGCTACCGAACGTATGGTATACACCCAGGCCAACCTTGATTCGGCAGCGGGGTTAACAAATTGCAACACGTTGTAGCCTATCCAAACCAGTATGGCTATGGTTACCGGCCCGCGTAGCATTTCCCAGTTTCGCTCGCGTTTTAGGCGAATCAGCGAGCTGATCATGAGCATAACCTGTAAAGCATCCATCAAAATACCTATAGGGCCTGACACGCCGATACGCATCAGCATAAATAACATAAATGCCATTACCAGTAGCACCAGTATGCCAAACTCAATTGAAACTATGATACCTGCCAAAACCCAGACACCTATAATAGCGGCGAATATTAAGATGCCGAAAACCAAGCCGAACTTGGCAATGCCCGCACTAAAAGCAAGCCCTAAAACAAGGAGTAGTGCAATGCCTACCCAATTATTAAGTTTATCAATAAATAACAGTTTCTTTAGCTTATCAAACAGCCCGTTACCGGTGCTTGCGGCACTTAACGAGTTATCTATTTTAAGCTGAATATTATCCACCGGTATTGATTATAAAAATACGATCTTGATGATTAGCGCGTAGGTACTTAGCGCCGCCAAAACAATGGCCAGCAGGCGTGTTACGCGGTTAACCCTGCGCTGATAGCGGCGTTTGTAACGGTCGCTGTATATTACTTCATCTGCCGGGTCAATACGCATAATTACTTCTCTCCTATTTCGCTGTCGCCCGTGTGGTAATGCTGCGTAGCTACCGAATGCTGGTTAGCCTTGCGTGCCTTAGTTAATGATAATACCTGGTAAAATATAAATTTAGGTATGTTGATCAATGACTGGTAGATACGCTTATCCGTTGGTGATTTGGCCAGTGCTATATAAAAGCCCAGCACAAACAATACAAAAGCTACCAGCCAGGTAAATGCCACCGTTATGCTCAAAAACAAGTTAATAAACATAAACAAGCCCGACAGCAGCAGAAAAATAAACAGCGGCGGCCGCAGTAATATCAAACCGAATAAGAACTGGTTGCGGCTGAGGTTGCTGATGCCCTTACCGATCATGGTAAAGCCAAAGCCAAAATACTTGAACCAGGTATTTATCCAGCGGGAACGCTGTTTAACCAATTGGTCTGACCGGGTAGTTTTTTCATCATACACAATGGCACTTTCGGTAAAGGCGATGCGCAGGTTACGGCCTACTATTTCAGCTTGTAAAACCTTATCAAACCCTGCACCTGATATCACTTTATGTTCAAGGCAATCGCGGTATAACTGCGTGGTAAACGCCATGCCCGATCCTGCCAGTGTAGCTGACGAACCCAAGTTGAATAGCAGCTTACCATCATAAAAATGATAATAAATATCGCGCGCGGCATCTAAACGGGCGTAGGTGGTATCCAGGTTTTTTGCTTCGCGAACGCCCTGCACGGCTAAAAAGCCGGCATCAAACATTTTATTCAGCTCATTAAGATACGATGGATGCACCAGGTTATCACTATCAATAATGGTAACCCGGCTATGCGGGCGGCGAAAGTTGTTAATGGCGTAAAAGTGCGATTTGATATTGTTAGCCAGGGTTTCGGGCGGGCGCAGCACAATAACCCGCTCATCATCAAAATGCAGGTTACTGATGTCGCACTTGTCGGCAACAACATAAACCAGGTAATTTTTATAGTTTACCCTTAGTATAGAGTTAACCACCGCGGGCAATGATGAAGTTTGTTCATAAGCGGTAACAATTATGGCGTAATCAGCCTCGGTAATTGATGATGGATAAAGCTTTTTACGAACAGTGGATGAGAGCAGGTAAAGTATAAAAGGCAACACCAAGTTGTACCCTATTAGTACCTGAATAATTATCCATAAAATTTCAATAACCGCCATATAATGCCTTATTAAGCTTTTTTGTCCGCAGGGTCAGCATCAACCACTTTATTGAGCACCCAACCCCTGAATTTATTTTTTACGGATTTGAGGTACTGAATGTTTGGCTTTTGAGCCTCGGTAAGGTTTTGGCCTGATTCAAACACGGCTATCATCCTATCGGCAATGCCAACCCACTCTTTGGACCGGTTAAGCGTATTAAGGGCTGATGCCTCAATTATAATTAGATCATACACCTGTTTCAGTGCTTCCATTTTTTCCTTTACCTCATGCTCGGGACGTATCTCAAATAAAGAGACATCTCCGCCGCGGTTGCCCCATACGGTAAGCATTCCGGCGGTGGCTTCGGTACCTGTTACTTTACCTGTCAGATAATCTTCAAGGTAAGCAGCAGGTTTGGTCATGCTGGTAATACCGGAATCCTCAAAATTACCGTCAATCAACAATACACGTTTATTAATAACAGCCTGTGAGTAAGCCAAACTCACCGCGATAACTGTTTTACCTTCGTTGGCTTTAAGGCTGTTTACCAGCAGTATCTTTTCGCCCTGCATTTCATTATCAATCTCGTATCGTAACGAGCGAAGAAGGTTTTTAAAGGTGCGTGTATTGCTGTCGCCATCATTACTATCCCAAAGCTTTTTAAAGTCGATCACTTTGTTATCCAGCAAATTAAGATAACCCAGCACCGGTATTTTGGTACGGTTGGCCAGTTCTTTAGGTGCTTTAACGGTATTATCTAAAAAGAACAGCGTAAACAATATCACAATACAAACCGCGAACGAGCCTACACCGGCCAGTATAACCAGCAACATTTTTTTGGATGGCTGCGCTACACCCGGCATTGCGGCTAATACTTGTTTAAGGGTTACCGACATGCTGGCTTCCATGCTTACCTGATTGTATTTGGCAAGCAGGGTAAGGTACTCTTCCTGCGCTATATCAATCGCTTTTTCATAGGAGCCGATAACCGCCTCATGTGGTACCAGGTTGTCAAACCGTTTGTTAAGGCGGCCAAGTTCCTTGTCTATAGAATTTCTGCTGTTTTTAGCAACTACATTGGCTGTTTGCAGCTCCTGCTTTGAGGTAACGAGTTCCTGCTTGGCCGATAGCGGGTTAAGAATATATTTATCTGATGATAAGCGTATTTTTGATGCTATAATATTATTAAGTGAATCAACACGTTGCTTGTAAGCGGGATCGAAATTGCTTTCAATATAGGCGTTGTTGGCGGCGTTAAGCTGTTTATCCAGTTCTGTTATCTGGGAGTTAACCCGCGTCATGGAACTTTCAACGTACTGCCTGTCTGCCGGGTCAAAACTCTGGTCTATCCTGCGGATGGCCGCGCCGGTTGATACCACGTCCTTCTCGTTCTCCTGCCTGCGAGTTTCATAATCAGAAAGTTGGCCGTATAAACTCCGTGCCTGCTCGGTGAGGCTGAATACGCGGTTTTTGATCTTGTATTGTTTAAGCGAATCACTCATCGCGCGCAGCGAGTCCTGTTTATTTTGCAGCAGTTTGCCCAAAAAGGTAGCCGCTTTACGCTGATTTTCTTTGACGATGAAGGTATAATAGTTTATAAACTCCTTACATAAGGTGTTCACTACAAAGGCTGTAAGCTCGGGATTTTCGGCATCAAACTGAATGTTTATAAAATCACTGTTTTCCAGGCGGTAAATAGACAAGGTTTTAAGCAGCGATTGGTCATCATACCGCATAGATTCTATTACCTTATTCAGCCCGTTCTGATCCCGGTCAAACAGCGAAAGCTCCTGCCGGTTTTTGTACAAGCGGCTGTAAACCTCAATGGCGTGTTTGCGGGCATCGGGGTTAAGGTCTTCCAACAACTTACTTGATTTTCGGAAAGGCCTGCCGCTGGTGAGGTCATGCAGCATTAACTGGTATGATACCTGGTCGAGTATGCGGGTGGAGCGCAGCATTTGCACCAGGTTGCTGAATTCCTGGCTTATTTTTGATTCCTGCGGCTGCTCTGTACTCAATACCTGCTGGGTTGGGTCAACAATACCGGTGGCCAATTGCGCGGTTGAGGTAAATACATCAGGCTGATTACGCACCAAAAAATAAGTAATAACAACGGCTATTACAGGTACGGCAATAAGGGTGTACTTATGTTTAAGCAGTAATCTAAAAAATTTACCGAATTCCATGTATTATTTTATGTTTTCCAGCTTTTCGCCCAATATTTCTTCCAGGTCAGCCTTTGAGATAAACACATTAGCCTCCGACTCTATTTTTTGCGTGCGGCGCTCCGTAAGCTGCACCAGGGCGGTGTTAAAGGTTTCATACTTAACCTCACCCTTTTTATAACGATACTCGATATCCTTTATACCGTTCTCTACTTCCTGCCATGCGCGGGTTTGCGTTTTTAACTGGCCAAGGCGCTGTATGTATAAATAATACCTGCGCTTTACCTCGGCGGTGAGGGTTAGTGTATACTCATCACGTTCGCTTTCGGCTAACCGGCGTTCAATTTTAGCGCGCTTAATGTTCATGGGGGTACGTAGTATAGTACCCAGGTTTATAAAAACACCCAATTGCAGGCCCTGAAAAAAACGGGTACCCGGGTTTGCCGGATCAACCACCGTTACATTTTCAGGCTGATAAATGTAGGATAGACTCAAAGCATCAAAAACAGAGACGGAAGCTATAGACACATTGGCTTTAGCGATGTCAACCCGGCTTTGGTAGGTTTTAACACGCGGATAGTTTTGCCTGGCCACATTAACCAGCTTATCAACATATACTTCCGATATATCCTGTACTATGCTTTCCTGCGCCATTACCCGGTAATGCTGTAAAATCAAAAACAGAAAAGCAAATACTGAAAGTACCTTTATTTTCATTAAACGCGTTTTATAAATTAATTGACCGCAATATAACCCAAAGCGGTAAATATCACTGAAAATTGCTGCAAAGTTGCGGCAGCAAGCTGTTTTTCCAGATACCTATATACGTATAATTTGAAATTAAGTTTGCTATTTAAACCACCCCTAACGCATAAAGCCCATACCTTATTAAGGCACAGGCTTTATAACACACAGAACTCAGATTAATATTTAGGCCGATACGGTTAAGGTATTGCCGTTAATATCAATTTTATATTGCTTTAAAGCGGTAGTAGCCGGCCCAACCAATACAGCGCCGGCATTACTGAACTGGCTGCCATGGTTAGGGCAAATAAACCTACCTTGGGAGTTATTATAATTTATTGACGTACCCTGATGCGTACAAGCTACCTGCACGGCGGTGAATGAGCTTTCGTTATTGCCGGCTGCGGTTCTTACCAATATTACGCCGTTTGATACCTTTGACTGCCCTACCGAAGTAAGCTCACTGTTCAGGTTAACGCTGAATAAGTTGCCGTCATCATCGCCGTCATCCGGTTTATCCGGTGTCGGATCGGTACTTTTTGAGCTGCCACAGGCGGCTACACCACAACCTACACAAACCGCGGCAAAGCCGATGCCCAGTTTCGATAAAAATTCTTTTCTTTCCATTGCGTTAATAATTTGATTGTTTTTTGTTTTTATTTTTTGGTCCGAGATCGAACATGCGTGATATGGTAAAGCCTATGCGGTATTGCCCCTTGCCCCAGCTCGATTCGGTATCGCTCAGATAGTTCATTTCTGATATGGCCTTGGCATTAGAAAAGTTGAGCGTAAATACGTGGCCGCCGGTTTCAACCTCAAGCCCTACACCCAGCGGGTCATAAAATTTGGGATTGGTGCTGTTATTCCGAAACGAAGAAAATGGATGCGCGTAATCAACTACTATACCTAAGCGCTTGGTAAACTTATACCTTGCCGCGGCGCTGATGGCCAGGTAATCCTTTTCGTTACCGTTGATGAATGGGAACGGCAGGTTGTTACGCACAAATGTGGGCGATACCAATAACGAAAAACTTGATGAAAATTTACGGGCAATGATAGCCTGCGCCATATAATTAAGGCGATTTGTATAATCATCAAAAACATCCGTACTAACACTGTAAGGCTTTAGCCCTGTCTTACCCGCTATAGCAAGCGAAAAAGGCATACTATCATCAGCCTTTTGATGCAAAACGGCATATTTAAAACCGGCCTCAATTAATTGCTCAAACTTGCTGCGGCCAAACTGCAGGTCGAGGTTATCGGTAAGGCCGTACTCAAACCCGATAAATATATCGCTCGAGTTATCTAAGCCATATAGTGTTGAGCCGCCGCCCTCGCTGCCCGCTATATCACCAAAACGGTGGGTAACCAAAAAATTGAGGTTATGCTTTTTTACCGTTTCGGTAGTTTGCGTAAAAATAAGCCGGGTAGCCTTAAAGGTGGCAATAACGTCTTCATGCTTATCATCAGCCGTTAATGATGACATTACCGCATCGGCCGACGAGGTATCCGTTTGCGCCTTGAGTGTGTGGCCTGCCAGGAGCATAGCCAGTACGATACATACTTTTTTCATGATTATTTTGTGGGGGTTTTGTTGTAAGCCGTATAATTGGCCGATACCGTTATTTTCAGGGTTTCGGCTATCTTCTGGAAAACCAGTTTGGGTATGTCTATCTTATGGTCGGCGCATTTTACCATAAACTCCGAGGTAATGGTTACTCTACCGTTATTCACTATTATTTTGCCTTTAATAGCGCGCTGCTGTTTTACGCCATGCACATCCAGTACGCCGGTAGCGGTTACCGGGTAAGTGCCGTTTACGGTTACATCGGGTTTTTCGGCAACGGTTCCTTTAAATGCGGCCTGCGGATATTTATCGCTCTCCATATAATTCTCATTAAAATGCTCCTGCATTAATGATTTCTGAAACTTGAAAGACCGTATGGGCACGTTAAACGCCAGCTCGCCACTGGCGGCATTGTATACTGATTTACCTTCAGTTGACGCGCCTTCAATGTTCTCCATAGGTGCCTCTGAGTACAGGGTTACCGAGGCATTTTTGCTAACATAAAGCGCAGAGGGGGCCTGCTGACCAAGCAATCCGCTTGTCAGGGCAATTAAAATCAATAAATGTTTCATGTTTTTTTAGTTTTTCATGGGCTTAAATTCCATGTTACTCCGGCGGCTATACCTAAACTTTGCAGGCGTACTTCGCTATACCCTATATCTGTAAGGGGCAGCTTCATAAATGGCTGTATCGCTACACCTACCCTTTGGTTAAGTTGCCGCTGATAAGTAGCCTGCAGGTTTAGTACACCTAATATATGTTTGTTTTGATTTGATACATTGTACGAGGCCGGCCCTTGCACATAACCGCTGCTATTATCAGCATAAGTAAAGCTGTACTTCTCATTCAGCATAAACCATGATGACAGGCCTGCACCCAGGCTAAAACTGTTTTGTTTTTTATTATAAAACTTATAATCAACATTCAGCGGAATATCCAAAACCCTGCAATCAGCCATAACATTGGTTGGGTTAACCGCGAACTGGTAAACCGTATGGTATTGGCTAAACCTTACATTATACGGTTTGTATGAATATGCCGCACCCGTACTTATTGTAAGTTTGCTGTTGAGTTTCAAGCTGAGCAATACACCCGCATTAACCCCTGTACTACCCTTGCTGAATGCGCCCACGCCATTAACATCGGGCGCTGCAAACACATTAAGTGCAAACACCGGCCCCCTGCCGAATGCTCTTTCCTTTACCGGGACAATCGTTTTACCTTTATCAACATTTATAGCGGTATCAACATATTGGCTGGCTATTTCTTTGGTCTGTATTAAATTATTGGTATCAAGCGGAGGAACATCTTCTACTTGAACAATAATCACATCCTCAACCGGTTTATTAATATCCCTGGCTATAAGTTTCTTTTTATCAGCATCAAATAATAAAGGAGAAGCTGCCGGTTCAGAACTATGTTTTCGGTATATGGTTCCGGCTGTAGTACCCCCACGTACAGGCAACCCGGCTAAGCTGTCTCCTTTATCTACAACCAATGGCACTTCGTCTCTCGCGCTCATCTCCCGTTTCGGCTGTGTATTTTTAGCCATGGCTGTAGTTTGTTGTTGTTTTTTGTTAACACGCGGCATCAGCCACCACATACCCAACGCTATCAGTAACATGGCCGCAATAGTGCCCGCAATACGCATCCACATCACAATTGGCTTGCGCTCCATATTCAGCATGTCCTCCATTACGTTCCAATCCTGCTCACGAAAATCTACCTCATCATGGTTGTGCATGGCGTTACTGAATAACTCGTCCAATTTTTTATCCTTATCCTGATCCATCACCTTAAAAAATTGTTGAGCACGTAATTGGTATGTAAATATGTTCCGTTCATGGCTACTATAGGCGCGTATTGTACACCAGCTCCGTAATTTCCGTTATCATTTTTATCTGACTCCTGTATCATCAGCTTTAGCTTTTGCCGGGCCTTATGCAGGTTTGATTTTGATGCCCCTGTACTGATCTCCAGCATACCGGCAATTTCCTCATGGCTATAACCTTCAATAGCGAATAAGTTAAAAACCAGGCGGTACGCACGCGGCAAGCGCTGTATCATCCCCAGCAGGTCATCGTAATGCAGCCGCTTATCAGCCATATCCACATCACTTATGTGCTCTGCCTTATCCAATTCCTCGGCAACAACCATACGTGCCGATGCCCTGTAATGGTCAATAGCCGTATTGGTTACTATCTTACCCAGCCATATTTTAAAAGGCCGGCTTTCATCATAATTCTTTAAATATTTAAATACTTTAAAAAAAGCCTGGTTCATGATACCGGCTGCTTCATCTCTGTCCTTTGCGTAACGCAGGCAAATGGCCATAGCATAGCTGTAATATACTTTGTACAACTCCTTTTGGCACTGCCGGTTATCTTTTACACAACCTTCAATCAGTTCCTGTAAGTTTCTTTCTGCCATAAATTGGGGGGTGGGGCCGATCCTATTTATTCTACTACAAATATTGCATAATTAATCACTTACAGTTAAATGTATACCACACATTTTAATCTGTTTATAAGCAATTACGACCGGTTTGAGGCATGGGTTGCCTCGGCAGATAATTATTTTTAAGAATTTTTAATAAGTGCCGTTATCTCACTAATAATCAGAGTATTCAAGCGGGTATAAAAAAACTATTTCATTGCGTGATACATTGTTTTTATACTCCTCTTTAGCTGAAAGCACTTTCCAAACAGGGTCTGTGCCAAAGGCATCCCAGTGTTTGTCCCTATCCTGGCGGTTGTTAAAGGTGGTCATGTACATCAGGTTGGGCATACGTGCACCTGAAAGCACCTGCGAATAAAATACCGCGTTAAAGCCAAGCCTTTTAAACAGGGCTATTTCATCGCCCTTATTAAACATATCCACCTTGTTCTGGTGATATTTTTCGGTAGCGCTTTCGTAGCTGCGCAGCTCATATACACGCTCGCTCTTAGGCGATTTTAATGATGGCACTTCGGGTTTAGGCATGCCTTCAAACGCTTTCAGCAATATATTTTCGATACGGTTATAGGGCGAGCCGTTGTAGGGCGCGTTAAGGTAGGCGGCACCATCAGTCATATATTTTTGATCGGTGGCTAAACGCAAGTCTATTTCTTCCAGCTTGTTCAGTCCTTTTAAGGGGATAAATACATATACCCGCTTGTCGGCCGTATCCTGCGCTTGGGTGGCAAATACGCCTACCTTTTTAATGCCGTAACGGTGCAACGCCGGTACATACGCCTTTTCCAGATACCGGTTAAGCTGCTCAAACTGAGCTGCCGTTTTATAGTGATACACCTTTAACTGGTAGTAGCTAACATCCTTAGCTGATGTATTAAAAGCGGTTAACAAACAAACTATCGCCACAAAAGCGGCCTTATAATATTTAGCGGTATACATCAGTTACTATTTATCAAGCATATTAAACATTTGCCACTTTGAATGGCCTAACCTCAATCTTATCCCAAACCCCACCGGTTACGTAAGGGTCGTTTTGTTTCCATTGCTCCAGTTCTTCGTCGCTCTCAAACTGCACAATCATGGTAGAGCCGATCATGTCGCCATTATCATTCAGCATGGCACCGCCCACCACAAAGTTACCGGTTGCTTTAAGCTGTTTTACCCGTTCCACATGCAAAGGGCGAACATCCAAACGGCGTTGTATGGCACCGGCATCCGTATAATCAAACGCGGTAAGTACGTACTGTTTCATCAGGTATATTTTTTTGCAAGTTATGTATGTTTGGGCTGATGTGCAAGTGCTATACTGCAAGCCTCCAGGTTGTTTATACCCCCCTGTTTTAATACCTTTGGCTATGCGTAAATTAAAGCTTGATGAGCTGAACCGGGCAACGGTTGATGAATTTAAGGAACAGGATAAACTGCCAGTCGCCGTAGTGTTGGATAATGTGCGCAGTATGCATAACATCGGCTCTATATTTCGCACCTCAGATGGCTTCGCGGTAGAAAAAATAGCCCTTTGCGGCATAACCGCCTGCCCGCCCCACCGGGAGATTGAAAAAACCGCCCTGGGTGCCACAACTTCAATGAATTGGGAGTATTATAAAACTCCCTTGGAAGCGGTGGAGCAACTCCGCGGTGAGGGTTACAAAATTGTAGCTATTGAACAGGCCGAAAACAGCCTGATGCTGGATACCTATGAACCACAACAGGGCGAAAAGTACGCGCTTATTTTTGGTAATGAGGTTAATGGCGTAAGCGATGAGGTGATGCAGCAGATTGACGCTTGTATTGAGATACCGCAGTTTGGCACCAAGCATTCATTCAACATCGTGGTATCAGCAGGTATTGTTTTGTGGGATTTTTTCAGCAAGCTCAACAAAGTATGATCAGCGCATTAGCTAAAAAACTACAGATGAAAGCCGGGCAGCACTGGTTAATACTCAACGCGCCCGGGGGTTATTTTTCGCTGCTTGAACCGCATGATGAGATAACCGTAAGCACAGCTATCGAGGGCAAGTTTGATGGTATACAGTTTTTTACGACCAATGCTGCCGAACTTCAAAGCATCCTCCAATCCTTAAAGAGCGTATTACAGCCTGAAACCGTGCTTTGGGTGATCTACCCTAAAAAGAACAGCGGCATTGTTACCGATCTGGAAATGATGGGAAGTTGGGATATCATGACGCAGCATGGCCTGCGACCGGTAACATCGGCAGCCATAGATAAAACGTGGACTGCCCTGCGCTTTAAGCCGGAGCAACTGGTAAAAAAATCAGACTCAAGGATAGAAGCCATCCCGCAAAACGATTACGGCCAATACATTAACACTGAACAAAAAACAGTTTCCCTCCCATCTGATGTACTACAGGCATTAAGCGATCACCCCGCGGCTATAACGTACTTTGAAAAACTGGCTTACAGCCACAAAAAGGAATATGTGGTTTGGATATTAAGTGCCAGGCAAGATAGCACCCGACAAAACCGCATAATAAAAATGGTGCAGATGCTGCTTAGCAACAAAAAGAACCCGGGAGATAAATAACTCAACAGCAAAGGGTTTCATTAGCATGCAATTTTACATTACAAAAATACTAAGTGTATAAAATACACTATTAAATATTGTAATTTTGCATCATAATATTTAATGCTGATGAACGAAATTGCAATTACTGCCCTATCCGGTCAAAAAACCGTATCGCGCCTGGCGCACAGGATAGCCGTAAGCTCGTTATTTTTTACGCAGGGCCTATGCTTTGCAAGCTGGGCATCGCGCATACCCACTTTTCAGCAAAAGTTTAACTTAAGCGAGGCCGAAGTAGGTGGACTTTTATTAGCACTACCGGCGGGCTTAATGGTGGCCCTTCCCTTTTCGGGTTGGTTTACCGCTAAGTTTGGTAGCCGGGTGGTAGTATTGGCTGCTACCGTGGTTTACGCCCTTACGCTGGTTGTTATTGGCCTGTCGCCATCTGTTTATGCCCTGCTTGCCGGGTTGTTTGTGTTTGGGTTTAGCGGTAACATGGTTAACATATCTGTAAATACTCAGGCCGTACAGGTTGAGGTTTTATACAGTAAACCGATCATGGCCTCGTTCCACGGATTGTGGAGTTTGGCAGGTTTTACAGGCGCATCCATCGGTACCCTGATGATCGGTTTTGAGCTGATCCCCTTTTGGCATTACGTGATCATTACCATAGCCGTGCTTATTATTACCACAATCGTTTCCGGCTACGTAATTAAAGACAAAGGTACCATATCGGCCGATCAGCCTGTGTTTGCCAAACCTGATAAGGCGCTGATGCTGTTAGGCGTAATCGCTTTTTCGGGTCTCATGTGCGAAGGCGCGATGGTGGACTGGGGCGGCATCTACTTTAAAGAAATTGTACACGCTAAAAAAGCCTGGATTGGCGCGGGTTATACGGCCTATATGTGTACCATGGCCGGTGGCCGCTTTGTAGCCGACTGGCTAACCGCCCGCTTCGGAATGAAAAAAATGCTGCAAATGAGTGGTGCTTTAATAGCCGCCGGATTATTGCTATCGGTTATATTTCCTTATCTGTATACAGCAATAGCCGGGTTTTTTATCGTAGGGTTCGGGGTTTCATCCATCATTCCATTGGTATATGGCGAGGCAGGTAAATCAACCACCATGTCTGCCGGGGTGGCGTTGGCAGCGGTATCAACTGTGGGATTTCTTGGCTTTTTGTTAGGGCCGCCTATCATTGGCTTCGCTGCGGCGGCAACTAACCTGCGTGTATCTTATACCATTATCGCCGTGATGGGATTAACGGTTACGCTGCTTTCGTCAAAGTTGAAGCAGTAAAAGCGCTTCTTAATAAAACCATGTCATTTCGAACGAGGTACGAGGAGAAATCTGTAGACTGACTATGAACGCGTGCGGATTTCTCGCTATCGCTTCGAAATGACAGGTAGGAAAACAGTCCCTCTCTTCGAGTTAAAAATTATGTCATTTCGAACGAGGTACGAGGAGAAATCTGCCGCCTGACTATGAACGTGTGCGGATTTCTCGCTATCGCTTCGAAATGACAGGTAGGAAAACAACACCTCTCTTCGACTTAAAAATTGTGTCATTTCGAACGAGGTACGAGGAGAAATCTGTCGCCTGACTATGAACGTGTGTAGATTTCTCGCTATCGCTTCGAAATGACAGGGTGGGAAAATTATCATGAATCTACTTCTTTAACTTCTTCTTTTTAACCGGTGCATTTTGCAAAACATAACGTATGCCTGCTATATCCTGTTCGCTTAGGTTTGTTTTGGGTATCAAATTGGCCACGGTTGTACTCTGATACAATAAAAACCAGTTACTAAGTTCCTTGATCTTATAATAATTTTCCCAGGGCATTTCCGAATGACCAACAGCGGTATCAATAATTAACCTATCAGCTAAAAATTCATAGTCAATTGACTTGCTCAGCATCACATGGCTTTTAAATGTTTTATTAGCGGATCTGTAAATGAACAAAGGCATCAAAATCACTAATAATCCAAATCCTAAACCAAAACTAATTGAGCTCCCACTAGCATCTTCTCCATTCAATAGTTGTACAATAGCCGCAACAAACATCACTAATCCACAAATTGTTACCCATACAAAAACAGGTTTGGTATATAGTAGCGTGTATTGAAGTTTTCTGTATTCCGGAAGAGTTATTTGTGTAGATATTTTCATTTTTGTGATAAGTGTTTTTTAGGCTGCGATTATAAAACAAAAAAGCCGGACGTACAAACCGCCCGGCTAATCTTGATATTTTTTAAGAGGCATTCACTGATCACCATCCACTAATGACTAATGACCAAACAACCAATGCCTAATAAGCCTGCTCAAACTCGTTAACACCGTCCTTGCTTTCTAAAATTGAGTGCCCCATCAGGAACTCGTCAACCTTGCGGGCTGCTTCACGGCCTTCGGATATTGCCCATACTACCAGCGATTGGCCACGGCGCATATCGCCCGCGGCAAATACCTTGCTTACGTTGGTACGGTAAACACCTTCGGCGGCCTTAACGTTCTTGCGCTCGTCAAGCTCAACGCCCAAAGTTTCAAGGGCACCTTCAAACTGCGGATGCACAAATCCCATGGCTAAAAACACACGCTGACAAGGCAGCTCACGCTCGGTACCTGCAACTTCGGTAAATTTAACCGGGCGGCCTAAAAAGTCAACTTCCCATTCCAGGTCAACTACTTTAACGGCACGCAGGTTGCCGTTCTCATCACCTAAAAATTCTTTGGTGTTTACGCTCCAATAACGGTCGGCACCTTCCTCGTGCGAGCTGGTTACTTTAAGCACTGCCGGGCCGGGGAAACTTGGCCATGGCGTACTGCTTGGGCGTGAATCAGCAGGTTTAAACATTACCTCAAACTGCTTAACCGAACGCGCACCCTGGCGGTTTGATGTACCCACACAGTCTGACCCGGTATCACCGCCACCAATAACAATTACGTCTTTATCAGTCGCTAAAATATCTTCGGCAGTAAACGGACTATCGCCTACACGTTTGTTTTGCTGTTTCAAAAAGTCCATGGCGAAGTGAATGCCTTTCAGCTCACGACCGGGAATTTTCAAATCGCGCGGAATGGTTGAACCACCGGCTAACACTACCGCGTCAAAACTACGGGTGATCTCGTCAGCAGCGATATCCTTACCTACTTCGGTATTATATTTAAATACCACGCCATCCTCTTCCATCACCTTTACACGGCGGTCAATCACCCATTTCTCTAACTTGAAATCGGGAATGCCGTAGCGTAGCAAGCCACCGGCACGGTCGTCGCGCTCAAAAACGGTTACGCTGTGGCCGGCCTTTGCCAGTTGGGCTGCAGCAGCCAGACCCGCAGGACCAGAACCTACAACCGCCACAGTTTTTCCGGTTTTAATAAGCGGAGCCGTGGGCTTAACCAAATTTTTGGAGTAAGCTATTTCGATGATGTGTTTTTCGATCTCCTCAATAGCTACGGCCGGTTTGTTGATACCCAACACGCAGGCCGACTCGCACGGAGCCGGGCAAATGCGCCCTGTAAACTCCGGGAAGTTATTGGTTGATGATAGTATATTATACGCCTCGTTCCAGTTTTTACGATACACGGCATCATTAAATTCAGGTATGATATTACCCAGCGGGCAGCCTGAATGGCAAAACGGTATACCGCAATTCATGCAGCGTGCCGATTGCTGGTTCAGCTTTTCGTCGCTATACAATCCTACAAACTCGTTATAATTTTTAACACGTTCGGCAACGGGTGTTTTAGCGGGAAGCTCTCTGTTAAATTCCTGAAATCCTGTTGGTTTTCCCATCTTATAATTATGCTGTAGTTTGATATTGTGATTGTTCGATAACTTTTTTGTACTCTTTAGGGTAAACCTTAACAAACTGGGTTGATACCTCGTTCCAGTTGTCCAGTAATCCTTGTGCCAGCTTACTGCCGGTTAGCTGTATGTGCTTGCGCAACAGCGTCAGTATTTCTTCTTCGTCGGTAACTGATAGCGGGTCAAGATCAACCATTTCGGTATTACACTTTTCGGCAAAGTCATTATCCGGATTGTAAACCCAGGCTAAACCGCCGCTCATGCCTGCCGCGAAGTTGCGGCCTGTGCTGCCTAAAATCAGCGCACGGCCACCGGTCATGTACTCGCAACCGTGATCGCCTGTACCCTCAACTACCGTGGTAGCACCTGAGTTACGTACCGCAAAACGTTCACCTGCCATACCGCCTACAAACAACTCGCCCGCGGTTGCGCCATATAAGGCCACGTTGCCTATAATGATATTCTCCGATGGTTTAAAGGTAGCGTTAGCAGCAGGGTAGATAGCTAACTGTGCGCCTGATAGGCCTTTACCTACATAGTCATTCGCCTCGCCTTCCAACTCGAAGGATATACCTTTTGCAGCAAACGCGCCAAAGCTTTGCCCTGCCGAACCTTTGAACTTAAAGTTGATGGTATTGGCAGGTAAACCGGCTGAACCGTATTTCTTGGATATTTCGTTCGACAGCATGGTACCGATGGTACGGTCAACGTTAACCACGTTGAATGATGCGTAAACCGGGGTTTTATCTTCCAGTGCCGGTTTAGCGGCTTCAAGTAATTTCCAGTCGATGATGTTGCTCATGCCGTGATCCTGGCTTTCGCTGTTGTATAAAGTTGCGCCCTTAGCGTTGGTAACCGGGTGCAGGATGCCTGACAGATCAACCGTACGGGCTTTCCAGCTCTTAACGTTATCTTTTACTTTCAGGAATTGTACACGGCCGACCATCTCGTTCACCGTGCGGAAACCTAACTCGGCCATTACCTCGCGGAACTCCTGTACCAGGAATTTGAACAGGTTAACCACATGCTCCGGATCGCCTGAGAACAGCTTGCGCAGTTCAGGGTCTTGCGTGGCTACGCCTACCGGGCAGGTATTCAGGTGGCATTTACGCATCATGATACAGCCGCCGGCAACCAGGGCAGCGGTGGCTACGCCCCACTCCTCGGCACCCAAAAGGGTAGCGATAGCAATATCACGACCGGTTTTTAACTGGCCATCAGCCTGTAACACTACGCGGCTGCGCAGTTTGTTGCGTACCAGTGTTTGGTGTGCTTCGCTCAGGCCAAGCTCCCACGGTAAGCCCGCATGCTTGATTGAGCTTATTGGCGATGCACCGGTACCGCCATCATAACCGGCTATCAATATAACATCGGCATGGGCTTTGGCCACACCAGCGGCAATAGTACCCACACCTGCCTTTGATACCAGCTTAACGTTGATACGTGCGGCACGGTTAGCATTCTTTAGGTCGAAGATGAGCTGCGCCAGATCTTCGATGGAATAAATATCGTGGTGCGGCGGCGGAGAGATCAAACCTACACCCGGTGTTGAGTGGCGGGTTTTAGCTATCCAGTCGTCAACCTTGTGGCCGGGCAATTGTCCGCCCTCACCTGGTTTAGCGCCCTGCGCCATTTTTATCTGTAACTCATCAGCATTGGTAAGGTAGTTTGATGTTACCCCAAAACGTGCCGATGCAATTTGTTTGATCGCGGAACGCATAGAATCGCCATTCGGCAATTTCTCAAAACGCATTTCGTCCTCACCGCCCTCGCCGGTATTACTTTTACCGCCAATGCGGTTCATGGCGATAGCCAGCGTGCTGTGTGCCTCGTGCGAGATGGAACCGAACGACATAGCTCCGGTAGCAAAACGCTTCATGATGCTTTCAGCCGATTCAACCTCATCAATGCTGATCGGTTCGCGGTGATGGGCAAAATCAAACAAACCACGGATAGTGTAATGCTTTTCGCCCTGCTCGTTGATCAGCCTGGAGTAGTTCTTATATACGTCATAGTTGTTAGTACGGGTAGCATGCTGCAACAAGTGAACGGTTTGCGGGTTAAACAAGTGCGCCTCGCCCCTGCGTTTCCATTGGTAAATACCGCCTTCTGGCAATAAATGCGCTTCGTCCTCTTTGTTAATATTAAAACCGGCGCGATGCTTGGTAAGCGATTCGCGGGCAATTTCATCCAACCCTAAACCACCAATGCGGCTTACTGCACCTACAAAATAGCGGTCAACCACATCCTGGTTTATACCCAGTATTTCAAACACTTGTGAACCATGGTATGATTGCAGTGTGGAGATACCCATCTTAGAGAATATTTTCAGCAAGCCATCATTAACCGACTTCACATAGTTTTTTTGCAGTTGACGGAGGTCATAGCTGGTTTCCAGGTGGCCATCCGCGTGCATGGTTTCAATAGTTGCCAAGGCCAGGTAAGGGTTAATGGCGGTAGCGCCAAATGCCAGCAAGCAGGCAAAATGGTGTACTTCCCAAACGTCACCGCTCTCTACCACGATACCTACCGCGCCACGACGGCCTTTTTTTATCAGGTGGTGATGCACGGCTGATACAGCCAGCAGTGACGGGATCGGCGCATGTTCTGAATCCACGGCACGGTCTGACAGTATCAATACCTCAAAGCCATCATCCACGGCATCCTCCGCATAGCGGCATAATCTGGCTATACCTTTTTCCAGCGAACCCGGCAGGCCATCAGCCTTAAAGTAGGTTTGCAGTGTTTTAGCATGGAAAAGGCCGGTATCAATACTACGCAGTTTTTCGAGCTGGCTGTTTTTTAATATCGGATGTTTAAGCATTACGCAATGGCAATGCATTTTATCCTCATCCAGCAGGTTACCGTTGTTACCTATAAAGGTAGCCAGGCTCATTACCAAACGCTCACGTATCGGATCGATAGGCGGGTTGGTTACCTGGGCAAAAAATTGTTTGAAGTAACTTGACAGGTGCTGAGGCTTGTCTGACAAGATAGCCAGCGGCACATCCGTACCCATTGAACCGATAGGCTCCTTACCATCAAGCGCCATTGATTTGATGATCAGGTCAGTATCCTCACGGCTGTAACCGAATACCTTTTGGTAACGGTAAACCGAATCGGCACTTAATGAGGCGAATGCCAAACGAGGCTCGGCAAGCTCATTCAGGCGGATCTTATAATTTTCAAGCCAACGGCCATAAGGCTGGCGCGAGGCTATTTCATGCTTAATTTCTTCGTCGGTGATGATCTTACCTTTTTCGGTATCAACCAAAAACATTTTACCCGGCTGTAAGCGGCCTTTTTTAACGATGGTACTTTCATCAATGATCAACACACCTGCTTCTGATCCCGCTACTACGCGGCCATCACTGGTGATCGCATAGCGCAGCGGGCGCAGGCCATTACGGTCTAACACGGCACCTACCAGTTTACCATCCGTAAAGCTGATAGCGGCCGGGCCATCCCAAGGCTCCATCAGGGTAGCATGGTATTCGTAGAAAGCCCTCTTGATCGGGTCCATCTGCTCGTTGCCATCCCATGCTTCTGGTATCAGCATCATCATTACGTGTGGTAATGAGCGGCCGGTGTGTACCAATATCTCTATGATGTTGTCCAGGCAAGCCGAATCCGACTGGTTATTATCAATAACCGGCAGCAGCATCTCCATCTCCTCATTAGTAAAGTATGATGATGCCAGGGACTGTAAGCCCGAGTAGAACCAGTTAAGGTTACCGGTTAAGGTATTGATTTCACCGTTATGCGCTATCAGGCGGAACGGCTGTGCCAGTTTCCATGACGGGAAGGTATTGGTTGAGAAACGTGAGTGGATCAAGGCAAAGCCAGATGCCACACGCGGATCAGAAAGATCAGAGAAATATTTACGCAGTTGGTAAGTAGTTAACTGCCCTTTATAAATGATGGTTTTGGCAGAAAACGATGTAAAGTAAAAACTATCCGCCGCTTTAGGGAACTGCTCGGTAATTGATTTATTGATGTAACGACGCAGTACGTATAGCTTGCGCTCAAAATCGTCAATATTTAATATATGATGCGGCTTGGCTACAAATATCTGCTCGGCATCCGGTTCGGCGCTGCGGGCGGTTTCGCCAATAACGGTGTTATCGGTAGCCAGCTTACGATAACCCAGCTTATGCAGGCCCAGTTTTTCAACCGCCTTATCAATAATGGTACGGCAGGCCTTTTTAAGCACAGAATCTTTTGGGAAAAATATCATACCTACGCCGTACTCGCCCGGTTCGGGCAGGCTGATCTCGAGGTTTGAGCACTCTTCCATCAATAATTCATGCGGCAATTGTATCAATATACCGGCGCCGTCTCCCGAGTCGGGGTCGCAACCGCAGGCACCGCGGTGCTCCATATTTTCCAGCATGGTAAGCGCGTCGCTTACAATCCGGTGCTCCTTATGGCCGTTAATATTAGTTATAAATCCGGTTCCGCACGAGTCGTGTTCAAATTCAGGCCGGTAAAGGCCCTGGTGGCTATCAGTTTGATTCATAATAAAAATAAAACCGTTTCAATTAGGGTGTAATTACGAAGATAATTAAATTGATAAATACAAAAAATAAGCGCATTACTTTTGCGACATTCTTAATGTATGTAAGATATAATGATGTTAATTTAATAATTTTTTAATAAAAACTATTATTCATTACATATTTTAGCGAATATAGAATCATTCTAAAATCAGAATTTAATTTTGAAAACTAAATAATGATGATATAGTATTCCGGTTTACCCCCAATGCGTGTAGCATTATACGGGTAAGTAACCATTCACTAAATCTTTATTGGGTCAGTTAAAATTTAATAATTGCTAATTTTGCAAAAAAATCAAACAAATGCAAGAAAAGAATAAAGCAGTGTTCCTTGACCGCGACGGTGTGCTTAACCGTGAGATGGGCGATTATGTATGCCGTTTAGAAGATTTCCAGGTGTTGGATAACTTTGAGGCACTGAAAACCCTGCAGGATAAAGGCTACCTGCTTATTGTAGCTACTAATCAGGGTGGCCTGGCCAAAGGCTGGTATACTGAGGACGAACTGGGCAAAATGCACCAGCACCTGAGCAACGTGTATAGCGAACACGGCGTAAAATTTACCGACTTTTACTATTGCCCGCACCACCCCAACTTTACCGGCGATTGCGATTGCCGCAAACCTAAACCCGGAATGTTGCTGAGAGGCATCGAAAAATACAACATCGATCCATCAAAATCCTACTTTATTGGCGACCGCGAACGCGATGTAGAGGCCGGTACGCTGGCAGGTGTTACGGGCATATTGATTGATAGTGACCAGCCCATCAGCACGGTATTGGATTTAATAGATTAATGTAACAGTAAGTACATGCTGATAACCAGCTATTTAAAACATGCCGATACTATACTATTTGCCATAGCGGGTTATTTTGCGGTTTACTTTTTTACAAAATATTGCGGGGTCGGCATATCGCCCGACTCCATTATGTATGCCAGTACTGCCGAAAGTATTTACAAGCATGGCAACCTCATTACTTTTAACGGCTCTCCCCTCACCTTTTTCCCGGTTTTTTACCCGGCGGTATTGAGCATCAGTTTTTTGTTCGGGGTTGATGCTGTAAAGGCCGGGCCGGTAATTAACGGGTTGCTGTTTGCCGGGGTGATACTATTGAGTGGTTATTACATCAGCCGGTTTAAAACACCATCATTAATTTATAAATGGTTGGTGCTGGCAGCTATATTGCTTAGCCCTGCCCTGCTGGAGATTTACAGTTACTTATGGTCAGAAACCCTGTTCATATTCCTGACCATCCTTTTTATAACTGCCTTTAAACATTATTTAAATAAGCCCGGCTTAAAACGTTTGTTATTGGCCGCCCTGGTTGCAGGCTTATGTTGTATTACCCGTTATGCCGGTATCACCGTAGTTGCAACCGGGTGTTTAATGCTGTTGGTTAATGGGCGCTCAGGATTAAAAAAAAACCTGATCAGTACGGTGATCTTTGGCAGCGTAAGTATATTGCCTTTAGCCGTTAACCTGCTCATCAATTATCTGTCGTCAGGCCTATCAACCGGAACGCGCGAACCCTCGATTACCTCTTTCAGCGAAAACCTGCACTATTTTGGTGTAGTAGTTTGCAATTGGCTTGGCCTTACGGATGCCGCCTACCCTTATGGCGCGGCATTAAGCGCGTTTATATTAATAGCGTTGATAACATGCCTTGCACTGCACATACTCCGCAACAATACAAACAGTTACGAAACACTGTTTATGGCCTTCGGGGTTATTTACGGTGTATTTATATTATTGATCGCTACTTTTTCGCGGTTTGAGCAATTGAGCTCGAGGTTGCTTTCGCCTATGTATATTCCGCTGCTTATTGCCTGTACCAGTTGGGTGCCGGGTGCCATAGCGAAAGGAAACGCTAAAAACAGCAAGTGGATAACTGCCGCTTTAACTGTTGCCATGGCTTGCTTTATTTACAACCTTACGCTTATTGACCTGAAACGCTATGACGATGAGTTTGAATACGGCGTACCCGGATATAGTGACGACGATTGGAATAAATCGGCCTTTATAAATTTTTTAAAGCAGCACAAGCAAATTTACCAACCGGGTATCCCCATTTACTCGGATGCTGACGAGGCCGTTTACTTTTTTACCGGCGGCCATGCCAAATTAGTTCCTCACCGGTTTTTCAAGTCGGATGTTACCCTCTTCAACCGGCATAATCGACTGTATTTAGTATGGTTCAATGCCATGGCCAACCCGGAACTTATTGGTTTGCCGGATATGGAAAAACATTTTCGCCTCAAAAAACTTTATGGTTTTGATGAGGGGGCTGTTTACCTGTTAACTAAACCCTGAATTAAATTATATACTTGATTATTAATTTAGTAGCTATCTTTACCGATATTTTATTACCCATGAAAAAAACCTTTTACCTTTTTGCATTAATAGGGCTTGCTGTGCTCTCTTGTAAGAAAGATGGCAAAAGCCCGTCAAAACCTGATCCGGAACAAACGGATACAACAGGTAAAACTTACACCATTAATTTTAATGTAGGCTTAGATGCCTCAGTCAACGCTACAGGCGTAAAAACAGGCCATAAACCGGTTATAAATGCAGCTACATCACTTAAAGATGTGGCTACTTATCTGAGCTATAACGTATATAACTCAAATGGCCAGTTTATAAAAAATTTCGATCAAACCAATACTGATGCTGATTTTGGTAAGATAACTGACACCTTTGATGCCGGAAACTATTCGGTGGTTATTTACGCAACCTATGGTAAACCTGAACTTAAAACCGACGGAGTTATGATTGAGGGCCGGGATATGTTTTGTAAAAAATTCAACCTCTCGGTATCATCCACAAACCCTGTTATAACGCAGGAAGTGGTGCTTGAACGCATTGTAGGCCAGCTACAAACCAAAATACTTGACCCTATACCTGTTGAAGCCAAATACCTTACTGTGACGGTTATTGGCGAGTATATGTTTTCAGTAAAGGATGCTAAGGGCATAGATAAGCGATATAGTACTAAACGCACTTATACAATTCCTGATTCTGTTAAAGGCAAATCCAATTATACTGTAGCAACCCAGGTACTACGAACCGAAGGAGCCGTAAACGTTCAGATTGCTTGCACCTCTGCTACCGGAAAAATCCTTGCAGATGTCATAGTTAAAAGTGTGTATTGTTATCCTAACAAACGCACCATATTATCGGGTAAATTATTTGATGGCCCTACCAGTATTTTTAATGTAGACTTTGATGCGGCTTGGGATCCAAACATAGATGATATCATTTTCTAAAATCAATTATTACCTACTATCAGCATAATTACATGAAAAACATATTAGTTATTATAATTGCCTGTGTGGTTTTAAGCGCATGCAAAAAAAGCAGTCAGCCGGGTGAATCTCCTGCCGGTAAAACATACAAAATAGATTTGTCAGTTAACGACTTTACCCAGGAGTATACCGACATAAAAACCCAAAGCCTTAAGGTTAATGCTATTACCAACCCATACAAATCTATTTTGGTAGACATTTATAACTCAAAAGGATATTACCGCACCTTTCGCACCTCTGAACTGGTACCAAATTTCGGAAAAATGGAAGCAAAGCTTCCTACAGGGCAATACACCTTGTATTACACAGGTAAATTAGTGGATACCACTGCAAATCAGAATGAAATTAGTGATACATTTTACAAAAAAACATTATTAACCGTTGCCAACAGTGATGTTACGCAAACTGTTACGCTTGACAGGATAACCGCTAAACTGATGATTGTTATTAAAGATGCCATACCATCAAAGGCAAAAGAAATTGATATACTTATAGATACGGTTTACAACAATTTTGACCGTGAAACAGGGAAAGGATTAGCAAGTGAACGTCACACTGGTTATTATTTTTATAAGGATGTAAAAAATAGCACAGGGATTAAGGATTTAACCTTTTCAAAGTATATGTTTACTTCAGGCTACCCGGTTGCAATAACCATCTATTGCGTTGATCGTGATCATAAAATCTTTACAACCAAGGTCATCAGAAATGTATTGCTTAAGCCTAATAAAATAACCCGCTTATCCGGTTTCCTGTTTAACGGCAACGGCACCAGCAATGCCAGCACAGAGGTTAAAGTCGACACAGCCTGGAGCACGAGCATAGTCAATCAAACATTCTAAATCATCAACCATGAAAAATATTTATTTGGTTTTCGCACTACTTAGCCTATTGCTCGCATCATGCAAAAAGGATGGCAAGAGTCCGTCGAAACGTGATCCGGAAAATAACGAAAAAAAATACCATGTAAGCTTTGATGTTGGCATTGATGTTAGCAGTACCGGAGAATTAAGCGTTACACCTTCGGGTAAATTGCGCAACAACGAAGCGATTGACCTGGCTAAAGCCGTCTCCTTTTTAAGTTATTACATTTACAACAGCAGCAACCAACTGGTAAGTGAGGTAACACAAAACAGCACAAACCCCAATTTTGGCTTAATAAACCACGAATTAAGCAATGGCACTTACACCCTAATTGTATTTGCCACAAAGGGTGCACCCACCTTTTTTGATGCCACAAAGGTTAAAGCAGTGGGGCAACAATTATTTTATGCCAAATATACCTTTACTATTTCTGATACCGGGGTTACCCGTAACCTGGATTTAAAACGCGTAAACGGGCAATTACAGGTAAAAGTGCTTGATAAAATTACGCCGGATATAAGAGTCATAAAATTTGATATACAGAATGATCGTGAATTGCTCTTATCTACCGGTTTACCAAATACGCAATCATCATACACACATAATTACATTAAAGGCGTAACCAACTATACCAATTTTACCTTTGGCACTTACATTACCAATACTGCAGACCCTGTTAGCGTAACCATCACTACGTTAAACGAAGCTAATACGCCTGTTAAAATTATTACCGTTGATAATGTTATTATAAAACCTAACACCCGCACCATCCTTTCGGGCAAATTATCTGAACCTTTAGGCACAGGCAATTTTGGAGTTGGCTACGCGCCTTATGCCGATACCACTCAAATTGATTTTTAACCATTGAACCTGCAATCATGAAAAAAATATTTTTTAGCTTAACCCTGGCCTGTATAATTATATCGGCCTGTAAAAAGGATAATAAACCTACGCCACAAAGTACCGACGGTAAAAAACACCAGGTAGCGTTTAACGTTAGCGGCTTTACGCAGCGGTACCAAAATATTAAAACAAACGCGTTAAACGATTCGCTTACTTATCCAACCTACGGCAGGTATCCACTCATTAAATACGTATCTCTATACGTATGCAATGATGCCGGATACCTAATCACGGGTAAAGAAGTAAATACCTCTACAGGCAACGTATCGCTCGAATTAAATGAAGGCCATTATACAGCCTACTTTTTTAGTTATTTGAATGATGACACAAGAGGTTTTAACCCATATAATGATCCAAGACAAACGTATGATGCCGTTTCCGGTGAAATTTTTGCAGACGGGCCTGGTGTAGGAAACTTTTATTATGGGAATGATACCGGGATACAACCATTCACACGCGAATCATTTTTCAAGAAAGTTGACTTTACAGTTTCAACTACCAGTACAACACCTATTACAGTACAATTAACAAGTATAGTTGCCAAAGTTATAGTTGAAGTTAAGGACGCTATACCTGATAACATCGATTTAATTTATATTGGTGTGGATTCACTTTCTGAAGAGTTTATTTTTAAAGGTACTGAGTGGCGTGAAAAAACCCGCTTGAGTTGCAAATATGATATACCCAGTACATTGTATTCCCAAAAAGGCCGCAAGTTTGTATCGTATTTTTTAGTTGAGCCTAATACTTTAAGGGATGTAAATATAAGCTACCGGCTTAAAGGAACAAACGGAAGCAAGGTAAAAACCATACCGAATGTACCTTTGAACCCTAACAGCATAACCGTGCTTTCCGGTAAATTATTTAACAACCTTGGGTTAAAGGTTGATACCACCTGGAGTTCAAACGTGATCAATCAATCATTTTAATTCATCAACTATGAAAAAGGTTTATTTAGCTTTTTCCTTGCTCATCCTGCTTTTCGCGTCATGCAAAAAAGATGGCAAGAGCCCGTCAAAACCCGATTCGGAAACTGATGGTAAAACTTTCAAGGTAAGTTTTAACGTTGGTATAGATGCGAAAAGCAAAACAATCAGTACAAAATCAACAGGCGGGCAAAAAACCAATGCCGGCGTTAATATTGCTGATGCGGCCTCGTTTTTAGCCTATTTTGTGTATGATTCACAGAATAATTTAGTTAGCCACTTTGTGCAGGACATCTATTCAGCAAACTTTGGCTCAATAAACGATGTGTTAAAGCCCGGCACCTATAACGTTATTTTGTTAGCTACCGAGGGAATGCCTACACTTTATAATAATAAAATTTTTTGGCGCTTGGCCTCGACAATTTTTACAAGAAATTCACGCTTACGGTGAGCAATTCGGCTGTTACACAAAATATAAATCTCGAACGCCGTAACGGACAGTTGGAAATTAAGATCCTGGATGCTATACCTCAAGGCACTACAACCATTAATTACGAAGTAGATACGGATAGGGCATTATTAATAGCCACCGGCTTGCCTGATAATAGTAATAACTTAATATATCTTCGTAGTTATGCTAAAAACATTCCGGCATCTTCTATCGGCACTACTAATTATCCTTTCATACTCTCTTTAACCAACGTTGATCAAAACCTGAAGGTAACCATAAGCTCGTCTACCGGTAAAAAGGTCATAATTGATAGTGTAAAAGTTTTACCAAATACCCGCACTATATTATCAGGCAAATTATTCGATGTTAATTCAACAGGTTTCAGCGCATCATACGATCACTCGTTTGAAGGAGATACCACAATAATTGATTTTTAAGCTTACACCATGAAAAATATATTTACACTTTTACTTATTGCTTGCATATTAATTACAGCATGCAAAAAAGATAATGCTCCGGCTAAATCGCAGGATGATGGAAAAAAGTACGAAGTAAAATTTAATGCTACTGCATTTTCGCAGGAATTTACGGATTATAACAACAACGCGCTGCAAAAGGGCTTAAAAGTAAACGCGAATAAAATTGATACAAATTATTATGCTATAGACCTTTATATACTGGATAGTAAAGATAATATAGTATACAGTAAAGGAACAACTGATAATGTAGGCGGCAATCTTGGTCAGTTCTCTTTCGCACTACCAGCCGGAACCTATAGAGCCATATTTACCGGCATGTACGAATATTATTACAAGACGGGCGACCGTTATAGTAGTTCTCTTCGTGTTGTTTTTAATAAGGAAACTGATTACTACTATGTTACTGCCGAATATAACGACTTGGGTAGCAACTCAGAAGGTATTATTGAAGAAATTTTTTTTAAAGAAATACCATTAATTGTACCTCAAGCCAACCAAACACAAAACGTGTCTTTAAAAAGATTAACCAGCAGATTGCGGGTTAACATAAAAGATTTTATACCGGCACAAGCAACCAGCCTGGCAGTTTTTTATGACACTGTTTACAACAGATATTCCATTGGGCCAACTACCTATCTTGACCCAAAACAGGGTGGATCATATATAAGACCTTAGTAACGTAGGGCAAGTAGGCAATGCAACTTATGATTTTGATATGCTTGTGCCCCCAAACAGCAACCATACAGTTACTATAAGGGCATATAACAAACAGCAATTACTTGCCCAAAAAGTAATTACTAATGTTACTCTTAATCCAAATCAAATTACCCTGCTTAGAGGCAACTTGTTTGGCGGAACCAGCTCCGGCAACAACTCGGGTACCCATGTTAAGGCTGATACCACCTGGAACTCAACCGTGATCAATAAATCATTTTAATTTATCAACTATGAAAAAGGTTTATTTAATTTTTTCCTTGCTCATCCTGCTTTTCGCGTCATGCAAAAAAGACGGCAAGAGCCCCTCAAAGCCTGATCCGCAACAACCGGACACTACAGGTAAAATTTATACCGTCAATTTTAATGTAGGAGCTAACATGCAACCGGCAAACAACGCTGGTTTAAAAACACTTGCCGTTGGCGATCTCAAAGATGTAGCCACCCGCCTGCAATATTACGTGTATGATAGTACAGGCAAGCAAATTACAACGCTTATTCAAAACAGTTATGAACAAAGCTTTGGTAAAATTACCGACACCTTTTCGGCTGGTGAGTATACCATAGTAATTTGGGCAGCGTATGGTACACCTAAAACAACTGAATTTAGAATGACTGCTGAGGGCCGCGATGTGTTCTATAAAAAATTCACGCTAACGGTTACGCCGTCATCGTCGGCAATTACGCAGGATGTAAACCTGGAACGTGTTGTAGGCCAACTACAATTAACTATATTAGATTCCATTCCCCCAGATGCGAAGTATTTATCCGTAATTGTGTCCAACGATTATCAATTTTCTATAAAAGGCGGGGTACCTGTTTCAGATAACTCCTATCCTGCTACCAGATACATAGATTTTCTACCCGCTGATATTGGCAAGGTAAATTATTTTACGCGAACCCAGGTGATGAACACCATTGCACCCTTTAGTGTAAAAATTAAATGCACATCAAAAACTGGCGACATTTTGTTAGACGTGACGGTTAAAGACGTTATCTGTAAACCTAATACCCGCACAGTTTTGTCAGGTGAATTATTCAAAAGCCCGAAATCTAATTTTCAGGTCTCATACAATACCGATTGGGATCCGGATACGGATGTTATTGATTTTTAAATAAAACAACCACCAGACATTGCAACTCAATTATCATGAAAAAGAATATCATCATCATACTATTATTGGCCTGCGCATTTTTATCATGCAAAAAAAGCGGTAAAACTGAACAGCCATCATCACAAAAAGAGTATACTGTATCATTCAGCTTAAAGGGATTTACACAAGTTTTTGAGCCGATACAAAAAACGAATGCGCTAACCGGTGCAGCTACTGACACTATTGCGCGTACAGCAAGGCTATTAATTTATGACGCGCAAGGAAAGTTTTATAGAAAAGCAATAGCTTCTCAAAATAAGCTAACACTGGTACTACCAGTTGGTAGTTACACTGCTGTTATAGCAGGTTGCGATACCAACTACTTCAACAACATGATAATATCAGAGACCAATCTGAGCACTTCATCATTAGCTTATTATGAAACATATTCCGCAGTAAACATTCGAAATTTCCAGGAAACTTTTTATAAAAAAACAACCTTCAGCGTTAACAATAGTGATATTGTGCAAACAGTTACACTTGATAGGGTAACCACTCAGCTACAGGTTAATATATTGGATGCCATTCCTGCGAAAACAAAGCGTATCTCTGTAACCATTGATTCTGTACCTCATAGATTTTCACCCAGTATAGGTAAACCCATATTAACCGAGCCTAAATTTTTTCAAGGCATAAGCTATTCTATAAAAGCCGCAGACATTGATAAAACCAATCTTAAATTATCTATGAACTTTTTACCCGACCCTAATGACGAAGCAAACGTTACTGTTTCGGCTATAGATGGTAATAATAAAATATTCGCCTCAAAAATTATAAGTAAGATAAAATTTAAAGTAAATAAAATTACCGTAATAAATGGCAACCTGTTTGGCGGAACCGGCACAACTACCGGAAATATGAATGTTAAGGCCGATTCAACTTGGAGCAGCGAAGTAATCTATAAATCATTTTAAATAGTCGTCTCGCAAAAAATACCTAAAGTCCTTTCACACCCGGAAGGGCTTTTTCATTTTCATAAAAATTCACATATAATTTTGATTTCATGATCTACTGTATATATTTGCAGCACTTCAAAATCTATAGTAATACTATATATTAAAAAATGAACGGCTACAAACTACATCATCTGCATCTGCACCATCGCCACCATGGCGATATTAGATAATGTATGTTTCTACGTGAAATAACAGCACCCCCGTTTATTTATTTACTCTTAATTTTATTTTGTGAAAACACTAAAAATAGCGATCCAAAAATCGGGTCGGCTAAATGAAAAGTCTGTTGAGCTGCTTAAAAACTGTGGCCTCAACTTTGAGAATTATAAAAGTTCATTAATATCACCGGTATCAAATTTCCCTTTAGAGATACTCTTTTTACGTGATGACGATATCCCCGAATACGTACAGGATGGCATTGCCGATTTGGGTATTGTAGGCGAAAACGTGATCGAAGAAACCGAGGTTGAGGTAGCATACCTGCAACGCCTGGGCTTTGGCAAATGCTCACTTAAAATAGCCATCCCAAATAACAGCGATATCGGCAGCCTGGCAGCCTTAAACGGCAAGGCCATTGCTACCACCTACCCTGTTATTTTAAACAAATATCTGCAAAACAACAATATCGAGGCAGATATACGTACCATCTCCGGTTCGGTTGAAATTTCTCCAGGCTTAGGTTTGAGTGATGCCATCTGCGACCTTGTATCAACCGGCGGCACCTTAAAAAGCAACGGCCTTAAAGCTTTTGCCGATGTAATGAGCAGCGAGGCGGTATTAATCGGTCGTAAAGGTGAAGAGAACAGCGACCTGATACAGGAGCTGATCCAGCGTGTACAATCAGTACTGCGCGCCAAGGAAACCAAGTATGTGGTGCTGAACGCCCCAAAAGCAAACCTGGATGCCATTACGGCGTTATTACCCGGTGTAAAAAGCCCGTCGGTAGTAGCGCTTGCCGAAAGCGACTGGGTGGCCGTACACACCGTAATACCCGAACGCGATTTTTGGGATCGTATAAGCCAGCTTAAACAGGCCGGTGCCCAGGGCATAGTGGTATTGCCGATAGAGAAGATAATAATTTGAGCCCCCTGCCCCCCTAAAGGGGGAGTAAAACAGGATGCGGCGTATTTAATATTTTAGGACGTAATGCCCCTTCAGGGGGTTTGGGGGAATGAAAACTTACAACTATTCAGATTTAAGCAAACAGGATATAGCCCAACTGGTACAACGCAATGTTGACCCGGCTAACGAGATCCGCGCGGTTGTTGAGGAGGTTATTGCCAATGTTCAGCAGCATGGCGACCGTGCCCTGCTTGACTACGCCAACCGCTTTGACAAGGTAGAACTTGATAAACTATACCTTGATAAGCAGGAACTGGAGGAAATAGCCGCCACAGTATCGCCAGAACAAAAAGCAGCACTGGAGATGGCTTATCAAAATATCTACAAATTTCACCAAACACAGTTAAAAACTGAGGACAAGGTGGAAACCATGCCCGGCGTTACCTGTTGGCGCGAATTGAGGCCGATTGAGAAAGTGGGTTTATATATTCCCGGTGGATCTGCCGTATTGCCGAGTACTTTTTTGATGCTGGGCATACCCGCTAAAATTGCCGGCTGCCATGAGATCATTGTATGCTCGCCGCCGCAAAAAAATGGTAAAGTGAACGCCTTTATTGCTCATGTGGCATTGATGCTGGGTATCGACAGGATTTTCCTGGCAGGTGGCTCGCAGGCTATCGCGGCTATGGCTTACGGTACAGAAAGCATAACAAAGGTTGATAAGATTTTTGGCCCGGGGAACCAGTTCGTTACCAAGGCTAAAACCATCATACAATCAACTACCACAACAGCTATAGATATGCCCGCCGGGCCATCGGAGGTTTTGGTGATCGCTGATAAAACGGCCAACCCGAAATTCATCGCGGCCGATCTTTTGGCGCAGGCCGAGCATGGTATCGATAGCCAGGCCATATTGGTTTGTACCTCTCATGAAATAGCCGCGGAAGCATCTAACGAAGTGGAAAAACAAATGGGCATTTTACCCAGAGGTGTTATAGCCCGCGAGGCTATTAACCAATCCTATATCGTAGTTACCCGTACCCTTGGCGAAGCCATGAACTTCAGCAACCAATACGCGCCGGAACACTTGATTTTAGCAACTGAAAAATGGCAAGAAATTACCGGCAGCATTATAAACGCGGGCTCTGTGTTTTTAGGCAACTTAACACCCGAAAGCGCGGGTGATTATGCATCGGGCACTAACCATACGCTGCCCACAAGTAGCTATGCCAAAGCTTATTCGGGGGTTTCAGTTGATTCTTTTGTTAAGAAGATCACCTTTCAGCATATCACTGCTAATGGTTTGCAAACCATTGGTCCGGCAGTACAAACGCTGGCTGAGTTAGAAGGCCTGCATGCACACGCGAATGCGGTGAGTGTAAGATATGCAGATAAACAATAATATAATAAACCATACGTCGTTGCGGTACTTAACCCAACCAACCTTCTCAAAGGGGGGGCTGTAAAATATAATATGAAGTCCTCCCTTTGGGGAGGATTTAGGAGGGGTTACTTCGCAATGACGGGACAAAACAATAATAACCATGTTCGACATAAATAAAATACTTCGTCCTAACATAAAAAAGCTGGTACCTTATTCGTCCGCACGTGATGAGTTTAAGGGTGAAGCCAGCGTATACCTGGACGCTAATGAGAATGCTTTTGGCTCTCCGCTGGATACTGCCTATAACCGTTATCCCGATCCGTTACAATACAAGGTTAAAAAGCGCCTGAGCGAGATCAAAGGCGTGCCGCCACGCAATATATTTTTGGGTAACGGCAGCGATGAGGCTATTGATGTGCTGTTCCGCAGCTTTTGTAATCCGGGGGTTGATAACGTGATCCTGGTACCACCTACTTATGGCATGTACGAGGTATCAGCCAACATTAATGATGTGCAAACCCGCAAGGTGTTGCTCACCGAAGATTATCAGCTAAACCTGGAAGGTATTGCCGAAGCAATTGACGAGCATACCAAAATGATCTTTATCTGCTCACCCAACAATCCTACCGGCAACTCCATTAACCGCGAGGATGTGGAAACGTTACTGACCAATTTTAATGGCTTGGTGGTTGTTGATGAGGCGTACATCAATTTTAGTCGCCAAAAAACATTTATACAGGAATTGACAGAATACGCCAACCTGGTGGTGCTGCAAACGCTATCAAAAGCATGGGGCTTGGCAGGGCTGCGTGTGGGTATGGCCTTTGCCAGCGAGGAGATAATCGAGGTAATGAATAAGGTTAAGCCACCTTACAACGTTAACGAGGCATCGCAACAGTTGGCATTAGAAGCATTAAATAATATTGACACCGTAAACAACTGGATTAAAGAAACTTTAACACAACGGGATAAACTTGTACTTCAATTAAAATCATTTGATTTTGTATTGGATATCTATCCGTCTGATGCTAATTTTATTCTGGTTAAAACCACCGGTGCAGGGGATATCTATAACTACCTGGTGCAGCAGGGCATCGTCATCCGCGACCGCTCAAAAGTGGAACTTTGCGAGGGCTGCCTGCGCATAACCATCGGTACACCTGCCGAAAATGAAACATTGATCAACGCTTTACAAAACTATAAATGAGCCTTAAAAAAGTACTTTTTATTGACCGCGACGGCACCCTGATCAAAGAACCTGCCGATGAACAGATCGACTCGTTTGCCAAACTGGAGTTTTTTCCGGGCGCGCTGCAATGGCTGCCTAAAATAGCCGGACTGGGTTTTGAGCTGGTTATGGTAACCAACCAGGATGGTTTGGGTACATCATCACACCCTGAAGCCAACTTTTACCCGGTGCATGATTTTATTTTAAAAACGTTTGAGAACGAAGGAGTAACCTTTGATGCCATATTTATTGACCGCACCTTTGCCCGCGATAATGCACCAACCCGCAAACCGGGCACGGCTTTATTAACCCAATATCTTAATACAGCGGAATACGATCTAAAAGGCTCTTTTGTAATCGGTGATCGTAAGAACGATGTGTTATTGGCTAAAAACCTGGGCGCTAAAGCCATCTGGTTAAATAACGATACCAATTTAGGTGGGGCTGAGTTTGATACCGATAAATGGCCTGAAAGTATAAAAGAAAGCATCGCCATAGAAACTACCGACTGGAAAGAAATATACGAGTACCTGAAACTGGGCCAGCGCGTGGTTGAACACCGCCGCACTACCAAGGAAACCGATATCTATATCAAACTTAATCTTGACGGCACCGGCGAAGGCAAGATTTCAACCGGTCTGCATTTTTTTGACCACATGCTGGATCAGATAGCCCGCCATGGCAGTGTTGACCTGGAAGTAGTTGCCAAAGGCGACCTGCATATTGACGAGCATCACACTATTGAGGATACCGGTATTGCCCTCGGCGAGGTTTTTGCTAAAGCATTAGGCAATAAAAAAGGGATTGAGCGTTATGGTTTTTGCCTCCCGATGGATGACTGCCTGGCGCAGGCGGCCATTGATTTTGGCGGCCGCAACTGGATTGTTTGGGATGCCGATTTTAAACGCGAAAAGGTGGGCGATGTACCTACCGAAATGTTTTACCATTTCTTTAAATCATTCAGTGATGCCGCTAAATGCAATCTGAACATAAAAGCCGAGGGTATTAACGAGCATCACAAAATTGAAGCTATATTTAAAGCGTTTGCCAAAGCCATTAAAATGGCCGTAAAGCGCGATGTAGATAAGATGGTTTTACCAAGCACTAAGGGAGTATTGTAAAAGAAGCAGGATATTTAGATTCAGGAATTAAGACTTATTAATCTAAACCTGAGAAATCTTAATTCCTGACTCTTAACTCTTGAATCTATTAAAAAACTAAGATGATCGGAATTATCAGATACGGGGCCGGCAATATATTTTCGCTTACTGCGGCTTTAGATAGGCTGGGCATTGCCTACGGAATGATACATAATGAAGCTGATTTTGAACAGTACGATCGTTACATTATTCCGGGTGTAGGCCATGCAGGTGCCGCTATGCAAAAATTACAAAACACCGGCCTGGTACCTAAAATATGCTCGCTCACCAAACCGGTTTTAGGCATTTGCGTAGGTATGCAGTTGTTAACCGAGCATTCTGAAGAGGGTGATGCTAACCTGTTAAACCTCGTACCGGTTAAAACTATGCGCTTTGCTGACAGCGCCGAATACAAGGTTCCGCACACCGGCTGGAACCGCGTTTACCCCGAAAGGGAGAATAAACTTTTTGCAAATATTCCGCAAGGTTCGCACTTTTACTTTGTACATTCATATTTTATTGAATACAATGGTGCATACACTTTGTCGTCAACCACTTATAATAACAAATTTTCGGCATCAATTTGGCTTGACAATTTTTACGGAGTACAGTTTCACCCCGAAAAATCAGGCACGTATGGTGAAACCCTCTTAACTAACTTTTCAAAAATTTAAAGGCATGTATATTATTCCCGCTATTGATATTCTGGACAAAAAAGTAGTGCGCCTTCGCGAAGGTGATTACAAACAGGTTACAGAGTATGATGTATCCTTAGAAGAGATGATCGAGCGCTACCAGTCAAACGGCACCAACTTTATACACGTGATAGACCTCAACGGCGCTAAAAACGATTTCTCTAACCAGGAATACCTTTTCAACGTGATCCGCAAAACGGACATGAAAATACAATATGGCGGCGGCGTACGAAGCATTGAAAAGGTAAAAGAATTAATTGATGCCGGTGTGCACCGCGTTATTGTAGGTACACAAGCGCTTACTAATCCTACATTCCTGGTTGATTTGAGCAAATCTATCTGCGGCGATTACAAATGCTCGGACCAGGTGGTTATCGCCATCGACGTACTGGATGAAGTGATCAAATACTCCGGCTGGATGGAAAGCTCACCCATCAAACTAATGGATTACGTAGATAAGTGCCTGGCGCTGGGCTTCTTCCGCTTTTTATGTACAGATATCAATAAGGACGGAAAACTGGGCGGTGCCGGTATTGAACTGTATGAAAAACTGCTGGATCACTCACCCTTCATCAAACTGATCGCTTCCGGCGGTGTAAGCTCCATGCAGGATATCGAAAAGCTGAGCCATATCAAGGTAGAATCATGCGTGGTTGGCAAAGCCATTTACGAAGGGCATATCTCCATAGAGGATGTAAAGAACTGGAATTTGGACGCGTTAATATCTATCTAATATAAAAACCCACCGTCATTGCGAGGAACGAAGCAATCTCATAACTATGCTTAAAGAGATTGCTTCGTTCCTCGCAATGACGCTTTAATAAGATGCTGTCAAAACGAATTATCCCCTGCCTTGACGTTAAGGACGGGCGCACGGTCAAAGGTGTAAACTTTGTTGACCTGCGTGATGCCGGCGACCCCGTGGAGCTGGCCTGGAACTACTCTAACCAGGGTGCTGATGAACTGGTATTCCTCGATATAACGGCTACGGTTGAACGCCGTAAAACCATGGTTGAGCTGGTAAAATCGGTAGCCCGGCAAATTAATATACCCTTTACTATCGGCGGCGGCATCAATGAGATAGCCGATGCCGATGCCCTGCTGAACGCGGGTGCCGACAAGATTTCCATCAACTCGGCAGCGGTACGTAACCCGTCGCTGATAGACGAACTGGCTAAAGCCTTCGGGGTACAGTTTGTGGTGATCGCGGTTGACACGCGCAGCATCGGCGATAAAAATATTGTACACCTGAACGGTGGCCGCTTACCTACGGAACGCGAAACGCTGGAGTGGATATTAGAAGCCGAAAGCCGCGGTGCTGGTGAGATATTGCTTACCTCAATGGATCATGACGGTACCAAAGCCGGGTTTGATAACGGCTTGCTTAAAACCGTTAACGATGCCGTGCATATCCCCGTAATAGCATCGGGCGGCGCGGGCTCGGTACAGCATTTTGTGGATGTATTTGAAAAGACCAACGTAGATGCCGCCCTGGCCGCATCCGTTTTCCACTACGGCGAAATATTGATACCTGACCTTAAAAAAACTTTACAACAAAACAGCATTGAAGTGCGGACGGTTTAACAGCCATAAACAGCTCACCATCCCCTACCTAAAAAGCATATATAATGAATATTGATTTCGATAAAAGCGACGGCCTGGTGCCGGTTATTATACAGGACGAGCAAACCCTTGAGGTACTGATGCTCGGCTACATGGACAAAGAGGCCTACGACAAAACCATTCAGGAAAATGTAGTAACCTTTTTCTCCCGCTCAAAAAACCGTCTTTGGAAAAAGGGCGAAACAAGCGGAAACTATTTGCATGTAAAAAGCATTGATATTGATTGCGATAACGATACCCTACTGATAAAGGTTAAGGCCGATGGTCCTACCTGCCACACCGGGGCACGTAGCTGTTTCCAAACAGAATACAATCACAACTTTATCAATGAGTTGGAGCGTATTATTGATGATCGTTATACCAATCCAAAAGAAGGTTCATACGTAAATAAGCTACAAAGAAAAGGTTTAAATAAAATAAGTCAAAAGGTTGGTGAAGAAGCGGTTGAAACGGTAATAGCAGCGCTTAATGAAACCGAGCATGACCTGATCAATGAATCATCAGACCTGGTTTTTCACCTGTTAGTACTGCTGCGCGAAAAAGGCATCAGCCTGCAAACTATTGCTAAAAATTTAGAGGAGAGGCATAAATAGACCATAGTCGATAGTCCATGGTCGATAGAATAGGCATTTAAATCATTAACCAAAGTTAATTTAATGATATTATGGACTATGGTCTATCGACCGTTGACTTTCTAAAACCATGGACTATTGACTATCAACTATTGACTAACGCATGATCGAAGCACAAAAAATAGCGGAACTTACAGGGCATGGCAACCCTATATTTACGGCAGAGCTGTCGCAAAAGCCGGGGATATTGTTTACCGGCGGTAATGATAAGGGTGTAGTTGAATGGAGCCTGAAGGATAATACCTTTATTAAGGTGATGTTCCCGGTGCCTGCTTCGGTTTATGCCATACATTGTCCGGAAGGTTACCCCTATATGTTTGTGGGTTTGCGCACGGGTGATGTGGTTGTGTTCGATTTTATACAGCAGAAGATCATCAAACTGCTAAAGCATCATACCAAGCCGGTGTTCGATGTTAAGGCAATTATCTCCAAGAAAGAACTGTTAGTGGCAAGCGAAGATGGCTCTGTAACGGTTTGGAGTTTGGATTCGCTCGGGCACCTGCACACCATACAGATATCTACCGATACTATACGCTGCATCGCCATATCCCCTCAAAAAAAACATATAGCTTTTGGCTGCCGCGATAACAGCGTAAAGATATATGACATGGAGGATTACGGCTTTATTACCTCTTTACATGAGCATACCATGGCCGTTTTTTCAGCCCAATATTCACCCGACGGCACCTACCTGCTTACCGGCTCGCGCGATGCGCAATTAAAGGTTTGGGATACCAACAGCTATAGCCTGCTGCAAAATATACCGGCACATTTATTCGCTATTAATAACATTGCCTTTCACCCAACACGCCCCTACTTTGCCACGGCCAGTATGGATAAGAGCATCAAAATATGGGATGCGCAAAACTTTAAGCTCCGCAAAATTATCAGCCGCGAAAAAGGCCTGCCCTCGCATGTGCTATCCATAAACAAACTGGTATGGAACGGCGATAACCTGATCTCGGTAAGTGATGATAAAGCGGTGCTAATATGGCAGATAACCTTCGCCTAAAAATATCTTTTGATTACCGCTAACTGGTGTGTGTATTTACCCTGTTCTTCAGAGTAAATGCCTTTTTCGTCAATCTGTTCAATTTTCACCCTTCCGGATGCATGGATAATTTGTCCGTCTCCCAATAAGATGCCTACGTGAGTAATACGGCCCTCGGCATTGGCAAAAAATGCCAGGTCGCCCTCTTTTGCATCCTCAATATTGGCAACCAATTCGCCCTGTACCGCTTGCTGCGAAGCATCACGGTCTATTTTGATACCGTGCAGTTTGAATACGGCCTGCGTTAACCCCGAGCAGTCGATACCGAAATGCGTTCGGCCTCCCCATAAATAAGGCGCATTTAAAAACTGCATGGCGGTTTCAATAAGCGAATCTTCCAGCTCATCATCCATTTCGGGCACGGCATAATGATCATCCCCCACACGGCATTCATCACCCTCTAAAAATGGCAGTGAACAGCCAAAGGGTAAATACAATAACGCCATCTCCGGCTTTTTAAACGCCCAGGTAACCGCCGAAGTTGTAGTAGCCGGCGGTGTTTGTTGTATCTGGTTATAGTCAGCCTCATTCAAGCTGGTAAACAACAGCTTGCCTATCCAGCCGGTATAATTTTCGTACGCGGTGGTGATCTTTATCCAATGCTCCTGCCGTTCCAATATCTCAAATGCCTCACCAAATAAAACCTGTGTTTTTATCTCGCTACGCTCAGATGGTTCAGCCTTTAGCGGCGCTATGGCCATGTTGCAAATACCGTATTCCATTTAAAAAATATTTGCGCCAAATGTAAACATTCAATAACAAATAATATATTTGTAAGTACTTACGTAACTAAATACGTAAGTACTTACATAAATTACCATGTCGATAATTGATGACTTGCAAGAACTTGCTGTTGGCGCACGCATGAAGCGTTTGTATGATGTATTTGCTCAGAGTGTTGAGCAGATTTATAAAGATGAAGGATTAACATTTGAACCTAAATACTTTGCCTTGTACTACTTGATCAGTCGCCGCGAAGAAATTGGTATTACAGAAATTTCTGAAGAACTGGCACTGAGCCATCCGGGCGTGATCCATTTGGCCAAAGAGCTTGAAGCCTTGGGTTACATTGAATCGGTAAAATCAAAAACCGACAGCCGTAAGCGTAACCTGCGTTTATCTGAAAAAGGAAAGAGTTCGTTGGTGAAATTTGAAAATGTATGGGCGAAAATAATCAGTTTGAATAAATCATTATTTGGCAGTCAAAAACACAACTTATTGCAAGCACTTATTGAAACAGAAGCTCAGTTGGCCGAGAAAAACTACTACCAGCGTTTTAAGGAGATGTTTAGCTACTCGGGCACTACTGATGTAAAGGTGCTGGATTACACGCCCGAACTTGCGCCGCATTTTAAATCGCTTAACGTGGAGTGGATCAATACCTATTTCACCGTTGAGGCGCATGACCTGGAGCAGTTAGATCATCCGGAACATATTTTAAATAACGGCGGCCGCATCATTTTTGCCGAGGTTGATGGCGATATAGCAGGCACCTGCGCCCTGATAAAAACAGGTTACCTGGAGTACGAAATTGCCAAAATGGGTGTAAGCCCTAAATACCAGGGCCGCAAAATAGGCCAAACCCTCATGACCTCGATTGTAGATACAGCTCGTAGCCTGGGTGCTAAACGCCTGTGGCTGGGCTCAAATAGCAAGCTTGCCCCTGCCCTTGCGGTGTACCGCAAATTTGGTTTTAAGGATATCCCGGTAGGTGATTCGCCGTATAAACGGGCTGATGTGAAGATGGAGATGGATTTATAGATTTTCCTGTCCTAAATTTCTTTTGAGCGATCAAAAGAACAAGACTTAGCGTCAGCGATCTCATGAGAACCAATAAAAAACAAACAAGCGAATAAATCGCCGGCTACGTCCTGCCCGGTGAAAGGTTATGCTTTTACAAGGCTTGTACTAATCCGGGCATTACTGATGCCGGTAGGATTGGGTATTTTCGGTTTGTGCTATAAGTTTTTTTGACCGCTTACTTTCCATCGCGTCATTGCGAGGTACGAAGCAATCTCTTAGGACATTCCGGTGTGATCAGCTTAAAGTGATTGCTTCGTACCTCGCAATGACGTAGTTTGTTTATTTTTCCCTTTTGTCATTTCGACGGAGGAGAAATCTGCCCGCGTTCATTGCAAAACGATAGATTTCTCCTTCGTCGAAATGACAAGCTTTCTTATTTCATGCCTCCCTCTTGGGGATGATTAGGACGGCAACAAAAAAGGAGCACCAAAAATGCTCCTTTTCAATATTCTATAAAGATTTAATTACTCGCCCATGTGCAGCCAATCTTTCTTGGCAAGCAGTTCTTCTTCTGTTTCGCGGATGTCTTCATCGTCCACACAACAATCTACCGGGCAAACCGCGGCACATTGTGGTTCGTCATGAAAACCAACACATTCTGTACACTTATCGGGTACGATGTAATATATATCATCAGATAATGCAGCCTGAGATTCTTCGGCATTAAGGGTGTTGCCATCGCCAAAGTCGATAAGCCCTTTTAAACCTGTACCATCAGAAAAACGCCAGGCGGCACCAGCATCATAAATGGCATTGTTCGGGCATTCTGGTTCGCAGGCCCCGCAATTAATGCATTCGTCGGTGATTTTGATCGCCATATTTTATTATTCTATATTCTAAATTAACTTTGCAAGCCGCAAATATAACAAAAAAAGGGTTTAAGGGTTTACACCGATACTACATTTAATATGTCAAATTACAATCCTCATACATATATACAAGCGTTTAACGCCCTTGGCGACTACCTGCGCCAGCCCGACGAAGCGCTATCGCAACTCATCCAAACAGAAAAACTGCGAAACGCCTGGTTTACGCCCGAAAATACCCAGTCGGCCATTGATGCCATTGCGGCTAACCTCACTGCAAGCAATCTGCAACAGTGGCTGGATGAATATCCGCAAAGCGAAAACAAACAGCCAAAAAATGTTGGCTTGATACTGGCCGGTAACATACCATTAGTTGGTTTTCATGATGTATTGAGCGTTATATTGTCGGGCAACAAGGCTTTAATCAAAGCTTCATCACAGGATGCCAGGCTGATCAGTTTTTTACTGAATAAACTGGTAGAGATCAATAACTCCTTACAGGGCAGCTTTACGTTTGTTGAACGTTTACAAAACTTTGATGCCGTTATTGCTACAGGTAGCGATAACACCTCGCGCTACTTTGAATACTATTTTGGCAAAGTGCCGCACATCATCCGCAAAAACCGTAACAGTATAGCGCTGCTTACCGGTAACGAAACGCGGGAAGAACTGCATGCACTCGGCCATGATATATTCGATTATTATGGGCTGGGCTGCCGTAATGTATCAAAACTACTGGTACCGGCGGGTTATGATTTTATTCCTTTTTTTGAATCTATAGAACCGTATAACGAGGTAAGTAATCATCATAAATACCATAATAATTATGATTACAATAAATCAATATACCTGGTAAACCGCGATAAACATTATGATAACGGCTTTTTGCTGGTAAAACAGGACGAAAGGCTGGCCTCGCCCTTGGCAGTATTATTTTATCAGGAGTATGAAACCTTTGAAGCCGCCGAAGCGCTGATCAATAGTCAAAGCGATAAGATACAATGTGTAGTAGCCGGCACACAGCTAAAGGTAAACAACCAGGTGGTAAGCTTTGGCCAAAGCCAGCAGCCCAGCCTTGCCGATTATGCCGATGGAATTGATACCATGAAATTTTTGGCTGGTCTTTAAAATAACGATAACTTTGGAGTAGACGATAGTCGATAGACCATAGTCCATAGCAGGACTATTGATATTAAATAATCACTATGGACTATTGACCATTGACCATTGACTAAATGTATATTATAAAAGTAAAGGGCGTTGCCAAAATTCCGGATTATGTGCAGTTGCGCGATGAACAGTTTACGCTGCTGGCATATTTCAGGGTTGACAGGCCTGAGAAATCGCTTGATAAAGTGGGGCTTGCCGATAAGGCTGAGCAAATTATGAACATTATTAAAGACCTGCCTTTCGGGCAGATTTTAAAATTAGAGCTGTAGACCACCATGATTGGAAATTCTATTATAAAACTAACCGGCGTTGATATATTTCAGCAAAAGCACCTGGTACTATCAAACGTAAACCTGCATATTGACAAAAATGATTTTGTTTGGCTGATTGGCCAAACCGGATCGGGCAAGAGCAGTTTGCTGAAAATTTTGTACGGCGACCTGAGCATCGCCGCTGGCAATGGTTATGCCTGCGGTGATGACCTGGGTAAACTGGCCGACCGCGATATACCCTTTTTGCGCCGTAAGCTGGGCATAGTTTTTCAGGATTTTCAGTTATTAACCGACCGTACCATTGAGCAGAACCTGCATTTTGTACTGAACGCCACCGGCTGGAAGGATAAAAAACTGGTTACCGAACGCACCCTTGACGTGTTGGAAAAAGTAGGCTTGCGCTCTAAACTAAAAAAAATGCCGCATGAGCTTTCAGGTGGCGAGCAGCAGCGTGTAGTTATTGCCCGTGCTTTGCTTAACGATCCCGAGATCATCCTGGCTGATGAGCCGACCGGTAACCTTGACCCTGATACATCCGAAGAAATTGTAATGCTACTGAAGCAGATCAGTCAGCAAATGGGTACTGCAGTGGTAGTAGCCACACATGATTACCATATTATCCGCACGTTCCCTTCGCGCATCATTAAATGCGAGAATGGTAAAGTATTAGAGGATGTGCAGATAGCGTAATTTTTTAGTAGCAGTATCTTATCAGTAGCAGTGGCGGTAGCGGTTGCAGTAGAAAAAACTGTAACTTATACAACAACTGCTACTTTTCTATAACTGCCACTGCTACCGTCACTGCCACCTCTGTCAAAGTCTGTCATCACTTCTTAAAAAAACGCTACTCTACTGTCAGCTTGGCTGTTTTACAGCTATGGCAAGGCATTTGTTTGGCACTAATAGCTATGAAATTTAATGATATGTTGAAGAAAAAAAAGAAAGAACATACCGACATGCAAGAGAATAATGAAGCGGTGAACGAGAACAACGCTGCCGAACAAGATAATTTACAACAACCGGCCGAAGAAACCACGCAAGAGCCTACTGCCGAAGCTAAACTGAAAGAAGAATTAGCATTGGCTAACGATAAATATCTGCGTCTTTATGCTGAGTTTGATAACTTTAGAAGACGTACTACCAAAGAGCGTGTGGAATCACTGCAAACCGCCGGTAAAGAGATCATCGTATCGTTATTACCGGTGCTTGATGATTTTGAGCGTGCCTTTAAATCAATGGATAAAGCTACTGATGTAGTTGCCGTTAAAGCTGGCGTTGAGCTTATACATAATAAACTGAATAATATATTATTGCAAAAAGGCTTAAAGCCAATGGAGGCTATTGGCCAGCCGTTTGATGCCGAACTGCACGAGGCGATCACCAATATACCTGCCCCTACCGATGATTTAAAGGGCAAGGTGATTGATGAGATGGAAAAAGGCTACTACCTTGGCGATAAGGTAGCCCGCTTTGCAAAGGTTATTGTAGGAAACTAATTTGATTTCGGATGTTCAATGTCGGATTATTCCATGAACATCTGACAGCAAATCCGATACACAAAACACATTCGAAATTCAATTTTCGAAATTCGAAATAAGAAACAATGTCAAAAAGAGATTATTACGACGTACTTGGGGTTTCGCGTAATGCGGAGGCTGACGAAATTAAGAAGGCTTACCGCAAAATGGCCATCAAGTATCACCCGGATAAAAACCAGGGCGATAAGGAGGCTGAGGAAAAATTCAAGGAAGCGGCCGAGGCTTACGAGGTACTAAGCAATCCCGAAAAGCGCCAGCGTTACAACCAGTTTGGCCATGCGGCCAACGCGCAATCAGCAGCGGGCGGTGGCGGTGGTTACGGCGGTGCCGGCGGCATGAATATGGACGACATATTCAGCCAGTTTGGCGATATATTTGGCGGCGGCAGTCCGTTTGGTGATATGTTTGGCGGCGGTGGCCGTCAGGGCGGCGGCGGCAGGCGTGTAGCCCGCGGCAGCAATCTGCGCATCAAGGTAAAACTAACGCTTGAAGAAATTGCCAACGGTGCCGAAAAGAAGATCAAGGTAAACAAACAGGTAGTTTGTAAAACCTGCGATGGCAGCGGCGCAAAGGATAAATCATCCTTTCAAACCTGTAAAACATGTGGCGGCAGCGGCGCGGTACGCAGGGTAACCAACACCATATTAGGCCAGATGCAAACCACCAGCACCTGCCCTACCTGTAATGGCGAAGGCTCTATCATCACCTCAAAATGTAATGTTTGCCATGGCGATGGTGTTGTGCGCGGCGAAGAAACCATTACTATTAACGTACCTGCCGGTGTTAGCGAAGGCATGCAGCTAAGTATGAGCGGCAAAGGTAACGCTGCCCCACGCGGCGGTGTACCCGGCGACCTGATCATCCTGATTGAGGAAGTACCGCACGAAACCTTAAAACGCGATGGCAACAATATTATTTACGACCTGCACATCAGCTTTATTGATGCCGCTATAGGCACCAGTGTTGAGGTTCCTACTATCGATGGTAAAGCCAAGATCAAGATAGATGCAGGTACACAGGGCGGTAAAATACTGCGCTTAAAAGGCAAAGGCGTGCCGGAGGTTAACTCCTATCACCGTGGCGATCAACTGGTGCATATTAACATCTGGACACCAAAAGCCCTGAGCCGCGAAGAGCGCGAAATATTAGAAAAGCTGCAAGGCTCACCCAACTTTAAACCTAACCCCGGCAAAAACGAAAAAAGCTTTTTTGAACGGATGAAGGAATATTTTGAGTAAAAAAGTAAACGCAAAGTAATATACAGCCCGGTTATTCCGGGCTGTTTTGTTTATGTACTATATTTACCGCCTTTAAGCAATAGCATGAAAGTAACGTTAAAATCGGCCCAGTTGGCTTTTATATTAAACATCATTTACATTGTTAGCCGGGGCATATCTGCTTCTGTAAAAATCATTCCACTGATCATTCCACAGGGCTTGCAATACTTTTTAATATTTTTAGCGGAGTTGAGTTACGTTGCCGTTCTTATTTTTCTCATCAGCGCGTTGAGACACTGGCAGGCAAAATCAACTGCTTTGTGGATGATTATCTATCTGGTGTTGGGTGTTATCAGCTTTTTTATACCCATTGCCTACCATACCGGTTTAATTGTGCCCATGGCTTCAACCAACTTTATTCCGGCTATACCGGTATTCGCAACGTTTGCTACGCTGATTGTTTTGATGATGACCTCTTTCCGCATTACCCCAACCGCTTTGGGTACCGCGTTCAGGGCTTTTTTTATTGTGGTGATCGTGTCGGCACTAATCAGCCATTATTTACCAACCCTGTTGCCTGTGGTGCAAACGCCAACTATCAACAAATTATCCGTTGCCGCGGTTGAATTGATTGCCTTGCTACCCGGTTTTGCCATCTTCTTTATCCTGCAAAAAATTTGGCTGCTGCTTAACGAGGGCACCATCGTTAGCAAACAAGGATAACAAAACTATTCGCCTGATTTAAGGTTTTATGGCTAATATGAATAAACGCGTAGCTGTGATGGACCTTGGTACCAACACTTTCCATTTATTGATTATTCAGGGCGGCATTAACGATTATACCGTTTTAGAACACGAACACATTGCTGTAAGGATTGGCGAAGGTGGCATTAACAAAGGCATAATACAGCCCGAAGCCTTTGCACGGGGTTTGGCTACTATGCAACAGTTCGGCCGGTTGATTGACAAGCATCAGGTTGACCGTGTGCGCGCTATCGCTACTTCGGCGCTACGCAATGCCGGTAACGGGCAGGATTTTATCAGCCAGGTAAAAGAACTAACAAATATTGAGATCGAGATCATTAACGGCGATACCGAAGCAGGTTTGATCTATGAGGGCATCAAGGCTTCCGGCTGCTTGTCTGCCAATAATACGCTGATTATGGATATTGGCGGCGGCAGCGTTGAGTTTATTTTGGGTAATAACGAAGGCATCATCTGGAAGCAAAGCTTTGAAATTGGTGCAGCCCGGCTAATGGACAAGTTCCATCAAACCGACCCGATACCACAAGCATCTATTACCGAATTGAACGTTTACCTGGAAGAAAAACTGCAACCCCTGTTTAATGTAGTCGATCAAAATACAGTTGATACGCTGATAGGCTCGTCGGGCGCGTTTGAAACTTTTACTGAGCTGATCGAAAAACCGAAAAACAAGAATTTCAGGTTAAAAAAAATCCGAAATTATTCATTCAGCACAAATGAGTTGATCAGCGTTACAGACGCTGTTATCGCATCATCGCACCAGGACAGGGCATTAAACCCAGGCATTATTCCTGTCAGGGTTGATATGATCGTAGTAGCATCACTCATTACCCGCTTTGTTATGCAGCGTCTTAACATGGCTAACATAGCCATGTCAACCTATTCACTTAAAGAAGGGGTTTTGGCGATGGAATTGGCTGTTTAACGGCTAAAGTGCGATCAGCTTTGTAATGCCAGCAAACCAAAACAACTGGACACCCCTATTATCAGCACCAAAAGCCCGGCGAGTACCCACTCCCACTTACGCGCGAAAGGTGCTACAAGCACACATACAGCCGCGTGTATAACCACCATGGATATTTGTACTAACAGCCCTTCTTCACCAGCAAAACCGCATAAAAGCGTATAGCCAAACATCACCATTAAATTGATACCGGTGATGCCCATGTAAACCGGGCGTTTATTTGGTTGTGGCGTTGGCTCTGTCATTATACAGGTATTTCGTTACGTAACTGGTTCAGGTATTCAATTTTGTCATCACGGTAAAACAGGTTCATGGTTTCAAAGGGGATGATCTTCATATCCTTGTTCACGATATGCACACACGATTTTTTGATGGCGCGTACATCAAAGTTCTGCGCGTCAATAAAATTCATGATGATCACCCTGAACAGGTTATCATAACCCAGGTTGGGCGCGTCAATTTCGGGCAGGCAGCACATAATGGATTTTAGATGCTCCTTTGCCTTATCAACCGAATTACCGGTGCTGAACATATTGAGCAGATGCAGCTTCAATTGCTCGTCCTGCTCATAAACAATGGTATTTTTTGAGTTATCCAGTAAATCATCCGGGTTGATCATCCGCGTAAGCGGGAAAACCTGCTCGCCCAGTTTAAGCGCATAGCCCATCACCAGCGCATCCGGGTTGCAGGGTACGGGAATTAGATCGTTATGATTAAAGATGCTGGTTTGCTTCAATATGGCGCTGCGCACCTCGGTCATGGTATAACGCTCGGTAGCTTCGTCATAATTTTCGAGCCTGCCCGCCTGCTGCGTTGGCTGAAAGGTTACGCCGCGCACACAACGCTGCTTTAACGCGTATTCAATTATCTTGCCTATCTCGTGTGTGTTCACCCCCTTTTGCAGGGTTACCACCAGCGTGGTCGAGAGGTTATATTTATTCAGATGCTCGATAGCCTTTTCCCTTACCCAGCGCAGATCCTCGCCACGCAGTTTTTCCAGGGCTTCCTGCTCAAACGAGTCGAATTGCAGGTAGATCTCAAAATCGGGCATGTAGGTGGCCAGCCGTTCCACAAAAGCTACATCCTTAGCTATGCGGATGCCGTTAGTATTTAGCATCAGGTGCTTAATAGGCTTGGTTTTGGCAATATCCAGTATCTCAAAAAATTGAGGATGTACCGTGGGTTCGCCGCCACTTAATTGGATAACGTCAGGCTGGCCTTCATTACGTACCACCACATCCAGCATCTGCTCAATCTCCTCCAGGGTACGGTGCCGCCCGTAATGCGGCGATGACATGGCATAGCAGGTTGGGCAGGTAAGGTTACAACGGTCTGTAACCTCTATAACCGTAAGGCATGAGTGCTGTTCATGATCGGCACACAGGCCGCAATCATACGGGCAGCCATAGTGCGTAGCCGTGTTAAACCTTAAAGGCATCTCGCTGCGCTTGGCATAATTGCGGCAGTTTTTATAGTATTCAATATCTGTGGCTATCAAAACCTTTTCGCGGCCATGCTTGGGGCATACCTTTAGCATGTATACCTTTTCGTCTTCAAAAACTATTTTGGCATCAACCCGCCGCAGGCAGGTTGAACAAATGCTGAGGGTAAAATCATAATAAATGTACGGACGTTCAGGCATGTGTAATCAGTTTTGAAGGTTTAATGAATACCCTGTAATAATACAATAATCCGCCTAAACAAACCAATTGTATTACCGAAAGGCCAAAACTAAAGAAATAAGCAGGTTTTATAAACTCGATGAAAAACCTGAACAACAGGTAGCTCACCATAAATATTTTGAACTTAGCCCCATCCGTAAAGGTGTATTTTTTGCTTAGGGATAATAATGCAATCCACAGCATCAGCCAAAACAAAATCTCGTATAAATTAGTGGGATGCCGGTACACGCCATCGCCAAAGTTGATCGCCCAGGGCAGGGTGGATGCGATGCCATAGGTACCATCTTCTAACCCGGCGAAGAAACAACCTGTACGGCCGATAATCATGGCGACGATCAGTGGGTAAACCATCAGATCGCCGGAAGAGGCCTTTACTCCTATAGCTTTTTTAACCAGCTCAACGCCTATCAAACCGCCAAGTAAACCGCCAACTATGGTTTTATTGGCCATGATGTAGTACAGGCTTAAATGCTTTAAATATTCGGGATTTTCAAGTATGCCAACCAGGTGAGAGCCTAAGAAAGCACCGGCAGCGGCGCCAACAAAAATAACCAGGCGGTTATAATCAGTTATTTTATCAGTTACATGCTTACGCAGATAGCTGTAATACCGGTAGCCGATGAAATATGAAAGTGTTTCGCAGATGAAGTGTATGGGTAGCGAAAGTTTGCCGATATGTAAGTCTACAGGAAAATGCAAAGCCGGTTTTTACGGCAAAATACAAATTTTCGGCAGGTTTAAACCAATCGTAATAATTGCTGGTAAACCTTTTCGGTAGGCAGGCCTACCACGTTGGTGTATGAGCCATTGATGCGCTCGATGCCGATCAGGCCGATACGCTCTTGTATACCATAAGATCCGGCTTTATCCAGCGGCTGATAGTCGTGTACGTAACTTTGTATCTCTTCATCAGTCAGCTTGCGAAAGAACACCTCGCTTACATCAAAAAATTTATTGTACTCCCCCTTATAAAACAGGCACACGCCCGTTACCACCCGGTGTACCCTGCCCGACAGCTTTTTTAGCATCGCTACTGCTTGCTCCGGTGATTCGGGTTTGCCTATGATCTCGCCGTCAAGCGTTACAATGGTATCGGCAGTAAGTACTACCTCATCGGTAACATCCTCATCAAAGGCCTCGGCTTTTTGGGTGGCTATGTACACGGCAACTTCCTCAGGTGTTAAGCCTTCAGGAAAGCTCTCGTCCACCTCTTTCAACACCACACGAAAATCAACATCCATCAGTTGCAACAACTGCTGCCTGCGCGGCGATTTTGAAGCCAGAATTACGGGAGGAAATTTGCTCATACTTTTAGTCGATGGACGATGGACCATGGTCCATGGTTTAAACAAATCAAAATTCTTACTATGGTCTATGGACTACAGACTATGTTCAATCAACCAATGACTACTGACCATTGACTGCTGACTAACTTACCAGCTATACGCTTCAGCGTTCATCCATTTGCCTTGTACTTTAAGTACTTTTTCGATCACGTCACGGGCGCAGCCTTTGCCGCCGGGTACCGGCGAAACGTAATCGCAAACGGCTTTTATTTCTTCCACAGCATCAGCAGGACAAATGCGTAAACCGGCTAATTGTATAACCGTCAAATCAGGAATATCATCGCCAACATAAATTACGTTGGTCGCTTTTATTCTTTTTTCTTCGAGGTAAAGCTTAAAGCGTTCGTCCTTATTACGGGCACCAATGTAAACATCGGTAATACCCAGGCTATTTAAACGATGAATAATACTTTTTGAACGACTGCCTGATATAGCACAAACATTATAACCCAGTTTAACGGCTAACTGCAAGGCATAGCCATCCTTAATATTAAAGGCACGGGTTTGCTCACCGTTATCGGCAACAAATACGGAGCCGTCGGTTAACACACCGTCAACATCAAAAATAAAGGTGGTAATATCTTTAAGCCTGGTTAAAAAACTCTCCATGACGTGTGCTTATTGGTTATCGCGCCATTCGTACACCCAGGCCGACTGGATCTGCTCCAGGTGACCTTCGTTAGCTTCTTCGCGGGTACCGGCAAAGTTTGGTAGGGTTAATACCCACTCCAGCAAATCGGTAAAACGTATGCGGTAAATTTTCGCCTCGGTGAAATCATCGCCAAACTTTTCGTAAAGTCCCATGGCTATGTCTTCATATTCGTTCCAGTGAATAGGCAACGCAAATTTATCTTGTGTCATATCGGTATAGTGGGTACTATTAGTGTCCTAAAAATTGTGATTGATCGGGCAGGGTAACTTCAATATCGCCATCAATAATAACGCATTGGCAGCCCAGGCGTGAGTTGATGCGTGGGTTAACCGCGCGATCAATAAAGTCCTCTTCCTTGTCTGATATTTCCTGCACGTTATCCATGCCTTTGTTTACGTATATGTGGCAGGTACTGCATCCGCAAACGCCGCCGCAGTTATGCTGAAGCTCAATTCCGTTCTCCAAACAAACATCCAGTACCGATTCGCCTTCGGCTATCGGGAGTTCGATGGTTTGGCGATCCTTCTCCTCAAAGTTTATCTTTACTTTAAAAACATTCATTTGGGCAAAAGTAACAAAATAACCTTTGCAGTTATTCTGATTTATCCATTTTGATAATGGCTTGACTTAGCAGCTTGTAAATAACCTGCAAGTCAGCCGCATTATTCAACAATTCGATGTGCGCCTGCATGGTTTTTTCATCATTACGTACGGCCGGCCCGGTTTGTACTTTGGCCGGCGATGCATGCTGTACCTTTTGCGCAGTTTCATCAATTAATGGCCTGATGATATTAAAATCCAACTGATTTTGGTTGAGCAACTGTTCGGCAACGTGGTACAGGTAATTAGGAAAATTGCACGCGAACACGGCTGCCAGGTGCAATATCTTACGTTGATCGGTGCTTACTTTGTATACCTTGTTGCTGATGGTTTGGGCAAGCTGCTGTAGTTGTTTGGTTATCTCATCATCCGCCCCCTCAATGCATAGCGGCACGTTTAAAAAATTGAGTTCGCGAATTTTGCTGAAGGTTTGCAGCGGGTAAAACACGCCGCAGTTATTGGTAAATATCTCCAGTGCCGAAATGCTGGTAGCACCGGATGTATGCACCATGAGCTTATTATACGGGGCCAATTGTTTAGCCACATCCATAATGGCGTCATCCTTTACGGCGATGATAAACAGATCTGTTTCGGTGTTGATGGCGGCCATATCATCAATAGCCTCCGCCCCAACATGGTAGGCCAGCATGGCGGCATTTTGCATGTTCGGACTATAAACCTGCACCATACGATGCCCTGCATTTTTAAAGGCCGCGGCCATGTGTGTAGCCACATTTCCCGACCCGATGATGGTGATACGCATGGCGCAAAGCTAAGGGTTTATCCCGATTTCTTCAGCCCATTGCAATTGACCGGGTAAATTCAAACTACTGAACTCAATATGTATAACCCGGCGATTGTTGTTGTTTACCGTTCGGTTTGAGGCATGCAAGAGCAATGGCTGCATAATCATTATGCCGCCCGCCGGTACTTCGCAAATATGTTCGCGCTCGTTTTTCCAATCAATATTTTCGGGGCGATAGATGCCTTTATTATGTGAGGCGGCGATCACTTTAAGCGCGCCATTATCTGCATCGGTATCATCCAGATGGATGCGTATGGTGTAAATATTTTGCATTGTTTCAACAGGTGGTTGCACGGCATATTGACCCTGCTTTACTGTCCAGTTGGTATAGCCGTCGGTTGGATGTTTTTCTTTAACCGCGATGGTCAGATCCTGATGATAGGCCACAAACCAGTTGGAGTTGCCGGGCTTATCAAAATAGATGCTTTTAACAATGAAGTAATCGCCGCCGAACAGCGTGCGAACAACTGCTTTCAGCTTGTCATTCATCACCAAAGGCAACACATCAGGCACTTCGTTAAAAAAGCGACGGATAGCAAACAGATCAGCCGTTTTACGAAAGTTAACGCCCGAGTTGTCGGCACCGGCAATACACTGCTCGATCGCCTTTATCTCATCGGCTGAAAAAACCAAAGGCAGCATGGTAAAACCATCCTGCCTTAAATTATGCTTGTGCTGGTCAGCGTCAAAAAACATCAGGTTGTTTTGAGCTCCTTGTTTCTGCGGAAGATGGACATCAGGAAGCCAATTACCATGATGATTACACCCGACCACAAAAAGTTGATGTACGGAAATTGGATCGCCTTCAATACAATGAATTTCTTTTTGCTTTCAGGTTGTTGATATACGGTGATCTCAAACTTTTGCTTTTCAGGCAGTATCTTGGTGATGCGCAGTTTCAGGCCTGCGTCTTCCAGCTTTTTTGGGAAGTCGAACGCGCTGCCGTTTTTGATCATGTAGATCGGTTCGGCACTTAGTGTGCGGCCGTGAGTAATTACTTCCAGTTGCGCGCCTACAGCCACATCTTTATCGGTAATAGGTATATTTTGCAGTTTGGCTTGCTTATTTACTCCTTTAAATACAATCAGTCCGTCGCGGTAGCGAATGGTATCTCCCACACCTACTTCATGCGGCATTGGGGCATCGTAATTTTTATCCTCATCGGCTGCTTCGTCATGCCCTGCTTTTTCATCTTCTTTCTTGTCGGCCAATACGTTGGTCATGGTAACGTGGGTGTACAAATCGTACAGCGGGTAATGTTTGGTATCCGGTGTTGACGACATGCCATCCTGAGATTGGATCACGTTAGGGCGAAGAACGAACTTCTCGGTCAGCTTACCGGCAGCATCCTTACGCTCATACAAAATATTGAACAGGTGCTCCGCGCCTTCCAGCGTATCTCCCAAAAAGGTTACCGAGTAACCATTCATTTCAATGGGCTCGTTTTTGTAAAGCAATACGTTTTCGCGCGGGTTTTCTTCTTTGGCAAACTCGGCGCTGTATTGTTCGCCGGTATTGTTCTCAGATACCACTTTACTGGTACCTGCCGATATTACCGCGCCAACCAGCATCAACCCGAAACCAATATGCGCTACTGCCGAACCGGCCAGTTTGATTTTTCCTTTAAACGAGTCGGCCAATACTTTACCGTTGGCTACTATACCATATATAGAGGTAAGCATTACCAATATGTAAACCAAATGAAGTTTATAAGCACCGGTAATATACGCCAGTAAAGCGGTTACCGCACCGGCAAATACCAGGTAAACTACAGTAGTAATGAAAAAGCGGCTCGAGTCCGTCTTTTTATATTTCAGGAACTGGGTAAAGCCGGTAAGCAGCATAATAACTACCGCGAACGACGCCTGAATAATATTATACTCTTTTACTTCTGATGGCCCCATATTGGTGCCGAACATGGCATTCCAAACAGGTTTTGAAGTAAAGATGATTAACTGGAAACAAGACAATGCCAAAAACACCGCGCCTACAAACATCCAGAACTCGCGCGAGTAAGTATCCTCATCCTTTTTGGTGATCGGCAGTTCTTTCCATCGTATTACTAAAAAGTAAACTGATAATATCAGGAAGATCAGGATGCCCAGCACCAGGTGCCAAAACATACCCAGGTCGGTAAATGAGTGTACGGATGATTCGCCCAGTATACCGCTGCGTGCCAGGAAAGATGAATACCAAACCAGCACAAAACTGATCATCACTAAAAAGGTAGCGGTAAAATAAGAATGGCCGGTATTTTTAAATACGATCATGACGTGCAGCGCGGCCACCAGCGTTAACCAAGGGAAAACCGAAGCGTTCTCCACCGGATCCCATGCCCAAAAGCCTCCAAAGTTAAGCGACTCATACGCCCAAAACGCGCCCATGATGATACCCGTACCTAATATCATAGCGGAAAACAGACCATACGATAAGGCCGGTTTAACCCAATCCTTATAACGTTTTTGCCATAAACCGGCTATGGCGTAAGCAAAGGGTACCACTACCGATGCAAAGCCCAAAAACAGCGTTGGCGGGTGTATCACCATCCAATAGTTTTGCAGCGTAGGGTTCATACCACGGCCATCTTTAATGAAGGACAGGTAATCCGGGTTCTGGAATATCGGCCCTTCCATGGCATTGCGCAACAACAGGAAAGGCGAACTGCCGATGCGTGCACCGAACAGATCAATACCCAGCACCATGGTACCCAGTATAGCTTGCGAAAGGGCAATTACCGTCATCACCGGTTTTTCCCACGTGCCGGCCTTGCGGATCAGGATGTTACCTAATATGGCCTGCCAAAACATCCACAGCAAAAAGCCACCCTCCTGCCCGTTCCAAAAACCGGATATAATATAATATACCGGCAACGAACGTGAGGTGTATGACCATGCGTAGTGATATTCAAAATAATGATTATACAGAATTATAAATAGGCAGGCACCCATGCCTATAATAGCCAGCGAGTTTAGCCAAAAGCCAATGCGCGCCATTTTATGCCATGAGGTATCCTTGTTTAAACTTTCCTCGCGGGTTGCAAAAAAGTAACTGATAAATGATATGAGCGCGCCGCCAAATGCAAGTGCAACAAATAAACGTCCTAAATCGCCAACAAATAAATGTTCATTCTTAAAAGCAATATCCATTAAACTATAAGGTCAAAAAAAATTAGAGGGTAGCGGTTTTAGGTGTAGCCTCGGCCACATTCAGTTTATTATCATTATATTTTGATGGGCACTTCATGAGTATTTTTGACGCGTGAAACTCACCCTGCTGCATTTTACCGGTAAGCACCAATTGCTCTGAGCGCTCAAAATCCTGCGGTTTGGTGCCGGTAAATATTACCTTGCATTCCTTACCGTCTTTATCTTTCATATAAAACGAAAAGTAATTGGCATCCTTGGTAGCATCGTAATACAATGCCTTACCTTTATTTAACTGGCCAACCACATGCAATTCGGCCTGGGTTTCACGGGCTTCAGTAAAGGTACCGTATGTGCTTGAATTTGAATAAGTACTTATAACAACCGCTATCGCGATGGCTATAATGATTATTCCGAAAATTGAACTTTTTTTCATTTGCGGTTTACACTTTGTAATTCGAGGTTACAAAAATACGAAACGGGTAGCTAATAATGTTTATTGTGAGGGATATATGCTATTTAGAATCATTATCAATAAATACACCGCCTGTTGGTTGTGCAAAACCCCAGTACAAGCTCCTTTCAGCTTTCGGCTTAAAACCCTAATTTCGCCCTGATAAATAAAGAGGGATAGCATTGAATTTTTTAGAGGGATTAAACAGGGAGCAGCGTGCCGCAGTTGAACAAACCGAGGGCCCGGTGATGATAATTGCAGGTGCCGGCTCAGGCAAAACCAGGGTAATTACCTTCAGGGTAGCGCACCTGATAAATAAAGGTGTTGATGGTTTTAATATATTGGTGTTAACATTTACCAACAAGGCCGCTAAAGAGATGCGAGAGCGTATCAACAAACTGGTTGGGCCCGACGCTAAAAACATCTGGATGGGTACCTTCCACTCGGTGTTTGCCAAAATTTTACGTGTTGAGGCGGATAAAATTGGCTACCCTAATAACTTCACCATTTACGATACCGATGATAGCAAGAGCGTATTGCGGGCCATTTTAAAAGAAATGAACCTGGATGATAAGCTGTACAATGCCAACTTTGTATACAACCGCATATCAGCAGCAAAAAACAACCTGGTATCGTGGGGAGATTACCAGCAGAACGCACAGATCCAGGCTGATGACTTTAGCAGCGGCCGCGGCCACCTGGGCAAGGTGTATGAAAATTATGCTAAACGATGTTTCCGTGCCGGAGCAATGGATTTTGATGATTTACTTTTCAAGACCAATGAATTGCTGCGCGACCACCCGGACGTGCTGAACAAGTATCAGCATAAATTTAAGTACCTGATGGTGGATGAGTATCAGGATACCAACTTTTCGCAATACCTGATCGTGAAAAAACTGGCCGCCGTTAACGAGAACCTGTGTGTGGTAGGTGATGACGCGCAGAGTATCTACGCTTTTCGTGGTGCCAACATCCAAAACATCCTCAACTTTGAAAAGGATTACCCGGACCTGAAAGTATTTAAGTTGGAGCAAAATTACCGATCTACACAAAATATAGTAAATGTTGCCAACAGCATAATTGCCAACAACAAGGAGCAATTAAAGAAAAACGTATTCTCCGAGAAAGAAACAGGCGACAAAATTAAGGTGATACGCGCGTTCAGCGATAATGAGGAAGGTAAGATCATAGCTGAAGAAATTATGCAGCACCGTAGCACCAACGGCCTTAAATGGAATGACTTTGCCATACTTTACCGCACCAACGCCCAGTCGCGCTCGATGGAGGAAGGTTTACGCAAGCTCAACATTCCGTATAAGATATATGGCGGACTGTCATTCTATCAGCGTAAGGAGATCAAAGATCTGATCGCTTATTTCAGGCTTACCTTTAACCCGAACGATGAGGAGGCGCTGAAAAGGGTGATCAACTACCCTAAGCGCGGCATTGGCGATACCACGGTTGATAAGATCATCCTGGCGGCCGATCAAAACCAGATCACGCCGTGGGAAGTCATCCTCGCTCCTGGCAAGTACATCGACAAAAGCCCGGCATCGCTGCCCAACTTTGCTACCATGATACAAAGCTTCCAGGTGATCGCCAAAAATCAACTGGCTTATGATGCCGCCCTGCACATCGCCCAGCATTCGGGCGTTTTGAAGGATTTGTATGAGGATAAATCCGTTGAGGGGCTTAACCGTTACGAAAATATCCAGGAGTTGCTGAATGGTATCAAGGAGTTTCAGGAACGGGAGGATATTGAAGAGCGCGGGCTTGATGTGTTTATGCAGGATGTAGCCCTGCTTACCAATGATGATAATGATAAGAATAAGGATGCTGATACGGTATCGCTCATGACCATACACTCCTCCAAGGGGCTTGAGTTTCGTAACGTGCATGTGGTAGGTTTAGAAGAAAACCTGTTCCCATCGCAAATGTCGCTTAACTCACGCAGTGATCTGGAAGAGGAACGCCGCCTGTTTTATGTGGCCATTACCCGTGCCGAGCATAAACTAACCATAAGCTACGCTACATCCCGTTTTAAATTCGGCACGCTGATCAATTGCGAGCCGAGCCGTTTTCTGGATGAAATAGACGCGAAATTTTTGGAGTTGGATTTCACGGCCAAACCCGCGCCATCATCAGGCTCGTTTAATAACGAGCGTTCGGCCTGGAGCCGCGGCGAAAGTTATTCCAAACCAAAAGCGGCAGCATCCGCCCCGGTTAAAACCACATCGGTACTGGCTAAGGCGCATGTACCCTCGCCTGACTTTAAACCCTCGGACACATCAAACCTGCAGGTTGGCATGCAAGTAGAGCACGAGCGGTTTGGCTTTGGAAAAGTGATTAGTTTAGACGGCAATAAGCCCGACATTAAGGCCACAATATTTTTTAAAGAGGTAGGGCAAAAACAACTTTTATTAAAATTCGCAAAACTATACGTTTTAAGTTAAAGGAAATATTATCTCAGAATTACCTTTTTTGTGGAAAATTCTCTACAATTGGGGAATATAGTTTAAAAACATAATTGCATTTGAGTTAAGCCAAGCTATTTTTGTGTACTGGCATTGTGTTTGAAATACAATTATAAATAACCCTTTCCCCTGTTAACTATTGAGATATATTTAGGTATGAGCGAGAAAAAGAAAACAAACAAGTCAATCGGTAAAAATATCCGAATATTACGTCATCAGCGTGGCTGGAGCCAGGAAGACGTAGCCAACCGCTTAGGTATATCTATTCCCGCTTTTTCAAAAATTGAAACCGGCGTTACGGATATTAACCTTTCGCGCCTTGAACAAATTGCTAACATTTTTGAGGTTGCCGTTGTATATTTGCTCGCCAGTGATATTGAGGAGGCTGAGCCGGAACCATCAAACCTGAGCGTAGCCCAGAAAAAACTACTTGAACGCGAAACAGAGATAGCAACTTTACAGCGTAAGGTTATATTACTTTATGAAGAACTGCGCGCAAAAGCCTGATATTGTTCATAAATCCCTACAAAATGCCCTGTTTTTAAAATAAGCAGGGCATTTTGTTTTAATAAACAATTAAAATATATTCCGTTTTAAGCAATTTTAAACTTAAACAAACATTTAAAATTGTAAAATTTGTAATCGTTAGCTAATTAATGGTTTTGGTTTGAATGTTGTTAATTGACAATAAAAGCATTTACTATGTCAAACTATCTTATATCCATAGCTAATAACGAAACTGTTGCGAACGGTGTGATACATGACCCTGCCAGCAAGTTAAAGGTAAGAGTATTTGATGTACTGAAATCAAAGTTCAAACCCAGCAAGGGTGAGATGCGTTTTTTTGTTACCATAAATGATGAAGTGCTTGCCTTTGAAACCAGGGGTTACAAAAAACACCGCGAACTGCTTATCCTGCAAATGATTTCATGGTACTGTAGCTATTTGGGTTGGTTTGAAGCTCGTATTTACCCTAACTGGCCGTAATTAATCAAGCCCATCCTTTGACGGATTGTGCAGCATATCGCTCATCTCGATAATCTTGGTATCAATATCAGTAACGCATTTGTCCATCATCCTGATACATTCATTCTGATCTACTAAATTCTCCCGCTCCAGGTTTAACAAACCTTTTAATGTGGCTATAGGCCCGCGTATCTGGTGTGACAGGTACGACGAATATTCAGACAACTTACGGTTCTTAACCTGCAAATCTTTAGTACGCTCGTCTATTATTTCTTCCAGGTGATGGTTGATCCTGTCGAGATTATCCTTTTGTTTTGATACTTCTAAATTCAGGTCAGTTAACTGGGCGTTGGTTTTTGTTTTTCGCTTTACATTGCCTATCAGCAAGCCAATTACGGCCAGCAGCAATACCGCCACAATGGTAACTCCAAAAAAACGCTGCTTATCATAAGCCCGGCTTTGCAGTAACAAGGCGGTTTTACGCTCATTTTCGGCTTGCTCGAACTGCTTTTGTATCAGAGTTATCTTGGTTGATTCATTTGATTTATGCAGCGTGCTATCTTGCCTGTAAATATCCTGAAGATATATTAACGCCTTCTCATAGTTCTTCCGCTTAAACTCAAGCTGGTAATTGGTATATTCATAATCATAGATCAGCTTTTGGTCTTTAATGATATTGGAATAAGTTTTACCTTCCTCAACTATTTTTACAGCCTCATTAAATTTATCCTTGGCTATGTACAATGATGCCAGCGTCAGGTTTATACTGGCAACGGTTTGATTCAGATCATGCCGCTTGGCCGCCTGGTTAGCCTGCAACAGCAGCATTTCCGACTTTTCATAATCGTTCAGGTAAAAATAAATAACCCCTTTGTTTTGGATGCACTTAATAATGTTTACCGAATCCTTGAGTTCCGAAAAGATCAAACTGCTTCGGTTATAATAATCAAGTGCCTGATTAAAGCTTTTTTGCCGGTATTTAATGTTACCGATGTTAAGGTATAAGGATGCGATCAATTCCTGATCATTAAGCCGCTTGGCAATAACCAATGATTTGTTGAGATAGCTTAATGACTGGTCGTAATCGTTATCGCGAAACAGGTTACCAATGTTGTTGTAAACCTTGGCCTCGCTTTGCAGGTCATTGATCTTTTTAAAAAAATCAAGTGCTTTTAAATAATTATCGATGGATTTTTCGGCTTCGTTCAGGTAGTAATAGCCTATGCCTAATACACGATAAGACTCGCCCACCCCACGTGTATAATTGAGCTTTTTTGAGAGATCGAGCGCGCGGTTTGCATTAGCGAGCGTTTGTTCCGGGTCGGTTAATCGGCTGTCATACCCTTGTTTGTTGAACTTAATAACCTCATTGGTATCCTGCAGCATAACGGTTGAAGCCGGATAAGCTACAACGTTAAAGCCAAGAATAAACAGGATTAGGGGAAGAAGGTATTTATTCATTAACCATTAATAACGGGCACTGTTGCCGCAAGCTATAAAAATAACAATAAAACCCATGTTGAAAACTTTTTTTTAAAATTCTTTACTCTTAACGAAACATAGGTATATTTGCAACTGTTAAATAATTGACTAACAACACATTATATGATAAAATAATATTTAGGAAAATACATAGCCATATCAGCGGATTGTTTAATTTAAACATGACCGCGAGGTAAGCAAGTTGTTCATTTATTCTGGACCGAAAAAATGAAGATGTATTAACTTAAATATATCATTAACTATAGATTAATATATAAATTATATGAAAACTTTAATATTATTAATGGCAATTTTTTTAGTTATTGGTTCATTTACTTTAAATGCTAATACTAATATCGCATCAACAACCAAGCAAATTGATGCCCCTAACATTAAAATAAGCGGCTTTAAAAAAGATATAAGTGTAGCCGACTAATATTTTTAAATACAATATTCAATAATTAAGCGCTATGAAAAAGATCTTAATAATAGTTGCCATAGCAACTTTAGGTTCGGGTGTACTAACCTCTTGCAAAAAGGATAACAGGCTGCATATTGAAGCCCCTGTAAAAACACTTGCCGGGTTTAAAAAAGATGTTAGCGTAGCAGATTAAATTACTGATATACAAATAAATAATAATTAGATAACATCATGAAAAAGCTTGCATTAGCACTACTGATAGTAACTACAGCCGCCCTTGCATCATGCCAAAAAAAGCATGAAGCCAAACCCGAGGCTCCCGTTCATGTGCTGATGGGGTTTAGGAATGATATAAGCACGGCAGATTAAAAAATAATAATATTAATATATATTAAAATACAATAAAAACTTATAAACAATCAAGAAAATAATTATATGAAAAAGATATTTATAACAACAGCCCTGGCAATAGCCACATTATTTACTTCAGTATCAGCAAACACAAATAAAGCAGGCGATAAAAAAGACGTTTCTTTTGCTGATTACAAAGCCGGTGACAAGAAAGATGTAAGCTCTGCAGATGCTAAAGCAGGTGATAAAAAAGATGTTTCTTCTGCCGACTAATTACCGATCAACTACACATATCAACACAAAATTTAAATACCCCATAACACATAAAATAATGAAAAAATCAATCATAGCAACCGCATTAGTTCTTTCAACAATTTTTTCTTCAGTAGCCGCTACCAACCTGAAAGCCGGTGATAAAAAAGACGTTTCCTCTGCCGATTACAAGGCCGGTGACAAAAAAGATGTAAGCTCTGCCGACGCCAAAGCAGGTGATAAAAAAGATGTTTCTTCTGCCGACTAATTACTCTACCAACAAACACATAATCAACACAACATAATACTCCACAACATATAAAATCATGAAAAAGTCAATCATAGTAACCGCATTAGTTCTTTCAACCATTTTCTCATCAGTAGCCGCTACCAACCTGAAATCCGGTGATAAAAAAGACGTTTCTTCTGCCGATTACAAAGCCGGTGACAAGAAAGATGTAAGCTCTGCCGATGCCAAAGCAGGTGATAAAAAAGATGTTTCTGCCGACTAATTACCGATCAACTACACATATCAACACAAAATTTAAACACCCTATAACACATAAATAATGAAAAAATCAATCATAGCAACCGCATTAGTTCTTTCAACCATTTTCTCATCAGTAGCTGCTACCAACCTGAAAGCCGGTGATAAAAAAGACGTTTCCTCTGCCGATTACAAAGCCGGTGACAAGAAAGATGTAAGCTCTGCCGATGCTAAAGCAGGTGATAAAAAAGATGTTTCTTCTGCCGACTAATTAGTTCAGCGTCCCTTACTAAATATAGATTATGAAAAAATATATCATTGCTGCCGCCATCATCCTTACTTCGGGGATTACCGCATGGTCGTTCAACAAAAAAGCGGATATAACACACGAGCAAATTATCAGGATTGAAAAAGCGCCCTTGCATAAACAAGCCCCAGGTAATGCCATGCGCGATATTTCAACGGCCGACTGATTTGTTGTCCAATAATTATAAAAGAAACCTTTAGCTGATAACAGCGCGACGCGGTTCAGGCTAATTGAAAAACCACATGGTTTAAAAGCAACTTACACTATATTTGCTGCAAATACATTTATTTATGTCAGTCATAAAAAATTATGTTGCGCAGCATGAGCAGCGAATGCTTGATGAACTGTTTGATTTACTGCGCTACCCGTCTGTAAGCGCGGACCCAAAATACAAAGCCGACGTTTTAAAAACAGCCGAGTTTGTTGCAACAAAGCTGATTGAAGCCGGTGCCGAAAATGTAGAAGTATGCCAAACTGCCGGCTACCCTATTGTTTACGGTGAAAAAAATATTGATGCCACCAAACCAACCGTTTTGGTTTACGGGCATTACGATGTTCAACCGCCAGACCCGCTTGAACTGTGGGAGACTCCCCCGTTTGAGCCCACCATACGTGATGGTAAGATATTTGCCCGCGGTGCGTGTGATGACAAAGGCCAGTTTTACATGCATGTAAAAGCCTTTGAGCTAATGATGCAAACCAATACCCTGCCCTGCAACATCAAATTTATGATCGAGGGCGAGGAAGAAGTAGGTTCAGACAACCTGGGCGACTTTGTAAAACAAAACAAAAATAAGCTAAAGGCTGATGTGGTACTGATATCAGACACCGCCATGATCAGCATGGAGCACCCATCACTTGAAACCGGCCTGCGTGGCCTTTCCTATCTTGAGGTTGAAGTTACCGGTCCTAACCGCGATCTGCACTCCGGTGTTTACGGTGGCGCGGTTGCCAACCCGGCCACCATTCTGGCTAAAATGATTGCCTCTCTGCATGACGATAACAATCGCATAGCCATCCCCGGATTTTATGATGATGTAATAAACCTGAGCGATGCTGAACGCAATGCCCTGAACAGCGCGCCTTATAATGACGCTGAATACAAAGCCGACCTTGGCGTTAATGAGCTTTGGGGCGAAAACGGCTATTCTACCTTTGAGCGTACCGGCACCCGCCCTACCCTCGAGGTGAACGGCATTTGGGGTGGCTACATTGGCGAGGGTGCCAAAACCGTACTGCCATCAAAAGCAAGTGCCAAAATATCCATGCGTTTAGTGCCCAACCAGGGTTCGGCTAAAATAACCAAACTATTTACCGATCACTTTTTAAGCATAGCGCCGGCATCAGTAAAAGTAAAAGTAACCCCGCACCATGGTGGTGAACCCGTGGTAACCCCAACTGATAGCATAGCCTACAAGGCGGCACAACAAGCCATTGCCGAATCGTTCGGGAAAGAGCCGATACCAACCCGTGGCGGCGGCAGCATCCCAATAGTAGCTTTATTTGAGGCTGAATTGGGTATAAAAACCGTACTGATGGGCTTTGGACTGGATAGCGACAACCTCCATTCGCCGAATGAAAAATATGATATTGCCAACTATTTTAAAGGCATTGAAACCATACCCTTGTTTTACAAGCACTTTGCCGAATTGAGCAAATAGTAAAAATATACGTTATCCAAGGCTCCTTTCGGAGCTTTTTTTATTTCATCGTAAACCGCTCACAATCCGCCAAAAAGCTTTCATCCGCGTCAGCGCCTATGCCGGGTGTGTCATCTATCTTTAAAAAATAGCCGTCGTACTTTACACCACCTACGCATGGGTCGGCCAGGTGGCCCAGCATACAGGTGTCCATATCGTAAAATTTAATGTTGAGGCTTGCATAGGCAAAATGCAGTTTGGCACTCAACCCGATCCGGCTTTCGAGCATCCCGCCCATCATGCAGGGGATATTCCGTTCACCGGCAGTATCGTGGATCTTCTTTGCTTCCAGCATACCGCCTGATTTGGAGAATTTAATGTTGATGTAATGGCATGATCCGCTTTCTATTTGCCTGCGGGCATCATGATGGTTATAAACACTTTCATCAGCCATTATTTTTACCGGCGATAGGGTCATTAGTTCGGGCAGGCGGTCATCATACCAGGTACGCATAGGCTGCTCGCAAAACTCAATATCATACGGGGCGATATTGGTGAGCGCATAAACGGCATCGTCAAAACTCCAGCCCTGGTTGGCATCAACACGAATACGCATACTGCTGCCCACGGCGGTACGGATCTGCCTGATGCGCTCCACATCCGCAAGTGCATCCTTACCCAGCTTTACCTTTAATATACCAGCACCCGTTTCTTTAAAGTGCAAGGCTTTTCCGGCCATTACTTCCGGCGTATTGATGCCGATGGTGATATCCGTTTCAATATCCCGTACGGCTCCGCCTAAATATTGGTATAACGGCAGGCCCGCATGTTTAGCGGCAACATCAAACAAGGTCATATCAAACGCGCTTTTTATGGTGGTGTTACCGGCGGTATAGCTATGCAGTTGCTGTATACGTGCTTCTATATCAAGAGCATCCTCGCCTATCCATAATCGCGCAAAATCTTTTGCCATAACCAGGCAGGTGTCCTGCGTTTCGCCAACGATCATCGGGAAAGCAGAGCATTCGCCAACGCCATAAAAACCGGCATCAGTATGCACCCGTATAAATACGTTTTGCGCATGATGCATGGTGCCCGTGGCGATACTAAAAGGCTCCATAGGTATGCTGAAGCGGTAGATGTCTATCTTGCTGATCAGTAGCTGTTTTTTCAAGGTATTGACGTTTAACTGCTAAAATAAAGTAATATAATTCACACGCAAACAAACTTATTTGTACATTAACACAATTGCGTTATATTTGCGTTACTACAAGAGTAATTTTTTAATACAACTTGTCATTTAGTCCGGCTGACGCTGCTTAGCGCTACGGACAATTTAAATTTTCATTTTATTATAATACATGGCTTATACCACTCTGCCTGCCGGGTTTGATTATAACTCAACAAGGAATAAACTTATTTTGACCGAATATGGCCGTAACGTGCAAAACATGGTCAAATATATATGCAATCTTGACAGTAAAGAAGAACGTAACCGCTACGCACAAGTGGTTATTGATTTGATGGGATTTTTAAACCCACACTTACGCGATGTTGCCGACTTTAAGCATAAACTCTGGGATCACCTGCACATTATATCCGACTATAAGATTGATGTTGACGCGCCGTATCCAAAGCCTACGCCCGAATCGGTACATATTAAACCACAGCCGCTAAACTATCCTAATCAGCGTATACGCGCCAAGCACTATGGCAAAACCATTGAGCTGATGATAGAGCGCGCCAAAGCCATCGAAGAGCCTGAGCGCAGGCGACACATGGTACAATCAATAGCCAACTTTATGAAAATGGCTTACGTACAGTGGAACAAGGATTCAGTATCTGACGAGATCATCCTGGCAGATCTGGCCAGCATGTCTCGCGGAGAACTAAAGCTTGATGATAACATTAACCTGAACAAGGTTGAGTACCGCACCCAACCGGTTAACAACCAAAACGCGCGCGGTAAAACCAACAACCAAAACAACCGTGGCCGCAGTAACAACAATGGCGGCGGTGGCGGCGGCCCGCGTAGCAATAACAACAACCAAAATAACCGCGGCCGTAATAATGGCGGCGCACGCAAATATTAAGCGTTAAAAATTTCAGTCTTTTATTATTTTTGACCCGAAAAACATTTTAGGGATGGGCAAGGTATTAACCTTGCCATATCTTTTTATTACCAACACTAATTTATGAAGAACGCATTTGAAATAATTGGCGGCAAAAAACTTAAAGGCGAAATTGTACCACAAGGCGCTAAAAACGAGTCGCTGCAAATACTTTCGGCCGTACTTTTAACGGAAGAAAAGATCACGATAAGCAACATCCCCAATATTGTTGATGTTAACAAGCTGATAGAATTATTGGGCGATATGGGTGTTAGCATTGAGCGCTTGTCGGCTGATACGTATACGTTTGAGGCTAAAAATATCGATCAGGATTTCTTTCAGTCCGATGCATTTAAAGCCAAAGGCGGCAGTCTTCGCGGCTCGATCATGATCGTGGGGCCATTACTGGCTCGCTTTGGCAAAGCAGCCATCCCGAAACCGGGTGGCGATAAAATTGGCCGCCGCCGTTTAGATACCCACTTTCTGGGTTTTGAAAAGCTGGGTGCCCGTTTTAATTACGATACCACCGAAGAGTTTTACAACGTTGACGCGTCAAACCTGCAGGGCACTTACATACTGCTTGATGAGGCATCAGTAACCGGCACAGCCAATATCGTTATGGCGGCCGTGTTGGCCAAAGGCACTACCACAATTTACAACGCCGCTTGTGAGCCTTACCTGCAACAGCTTTGCAAAATGCTTAACCGCATGGGTGCCAAAATCAGCGGCATCGGCTCAAACCTGCTTACTATTGAAGGGGTTGAACGCCTTGGCGGTACAGAGCACCGTATGCTGCCTGATATGATCGAGATCGGCTCATTCATCGGCCTTGCCGCCATGACTGGTTCTGAGATCACTATTAAGGATGTACACTATAAAGAGCTGGGTATTATACCCGAAGTATTTAAACGTTTAGGCATCAAGCTGGAACTTCGCGGTGATGATATTTTTATCCCCGAGCAGGATCATTATGAAATAGATACCTTTATTGATGGCTCCATATTAACCGTATCTGATGCGCCCTGGCCGGGCTTTACGCCTGACCTGCTGAGCATTGTACTGGTTGTAGCCACACAAGCCAAAGGTTCAGTACTTATCCACCAAAAAATGTTCGAGAGCCGTTTGTTCTTTGTGGATAAACTGCTGGATATGGGTGCTAACATTATTCTTTGCGATCCGCACCGCGCTACTGTTATCGGTTTAGATAAACGTATTCAACTGCGTGGTATTTCCATGACCTCGCCTGACATTCGTGCCGGTGTATCATTACTGATCGCCGCTTTATCAGCAAAAGGTAAATCAACCATTTATAACATTGAACAAATTGAGCGTGGTTACCAGCACATTGACGAAAGGCTGATTGCCTTAGGTGCCGATATAAAGCGCATATAATAACCGCAGTTTTTATTGCAAGGGGCTGAGCTGTTGATTTAAGGGATGATGAATATTTATCCCGGTAGTCAATAAAGCTCAGCCTTAATTTTTAGTAAAATATTAAACTTAAATATTAACTTTATCAAACCAGTTTTTTAACCAAGAATGATCTACAGGAATAAGCGGGCCGAATACCATCGTTTTGTGATGATATTTGTGCTTGTTAAGGTAGTACTTAACCTGATTGCTATCTCAAACTTCGGCTTTCACCGTGATGAATTGCTTCACCTGGCCCTGGCCGATCACCTGGATTGGGGCTTTAAGGAAGTACCGCCGTTTATAGCCGTGCTTGCCAAAATATCGCTAAACCTATTTGGCGATTCGGTATTCGCGTCGCGCCTGTTCACAACCATAGCCAGCGGCATCATTATCTGGCTAACCGGCATGATCACCATTGAACTGGGAGGCCGTAAATTCGCCATTGCCATTGCCTGCCTTTCCATGATATTTGCCCCGGCATTTGCTGCCAGCGGATACCTGTTTCAGCCCGTAGTGTTTGATCAGCTTTGGTGGGTGCTGGCAACCTGGTGCATGGTGAGGTATGTTAACACTTCTTCGGTATTATTTTTATATGGCTTTGGTGTAACTACCGGCGTTGGTATGCTCACTAAATATACCATGGCCTTTTTCGCTATCGCGCTGGTAATTTCGGTATTGATCAGCAAACAGCGCCGTGTGCTTTTTACAAAACACACTATAGGCGCAGGCCTTGTAGCTTTTATAATATTTTTACCTAACCTGATATGGCAATGGCAGCACCACTTCCCGGTGTTAAACCACATGGCCGAACTGCGCGAAACCCAGTTGGAATACGTTAAAGCCGGAGATTTTATTGTGCAGCAGCTTATGGTTAACGGCATAGCGCTTCTTGTCTGGCTGATCGGGTTTGTATTTCTTTTAGTATCGTTCAGGCTGCGTAAGTACCAGTTTCTGGCTTTTGCCTACATCATCATATTTTTGTTTTTACTACAGATGAATGGCAAAAATTATTACCTGTTTGGTGCCTACCCCATGCTTTTTGCCGCCGGTGGATGCGGGTTTGACCGTTTGTTTAAAACAGCAGGCAAGCCGTTACGCGCGGCCGCCATTGTAATAGTTACCCTACCAAACGTATTGTTGCTGCCCATGGTGCTGCCCTTGCTCCCTTTGCCGCAAACCGTGACAGCTATCAGATATACTCAAAACATGATGCCTGCCCTTGATTTTATTACCCGGTGGGAAGATCAGCGGCAACATGCCACCACGCAGGATTATGCCGACATGCTTGGCTGGGATGAGATGGCCGCACTAACAGCAAAAGCCTACCATGGCCTGAACGAGCAAGCAAAGGCACAAACCCGCATATTTGCCGAAAATTATGGCCAGGCTGGTGCCATCAGTGTATTCGGCAAAAGGCTTAACCTGCCGCCGGTAGTATCTCTAAGTAGCAGCTTTTCGCTTTGGGCACCGGATAGCCTGGTACCTAAATACCTGATCTATATTGCGGAGGACGAGGAAGGCGTAAAAGAATTACAGCCGTATATTGACCGTTATGTTAAGATAGGTACCATCAGCAATCCGCTTGCGCGCGAAAAAGGTTCGGGAGTTTATATACTATATAATCCGCTCCCATCGTTAAATGTACGCTATCAAAAAGAACTTGCCGAACTTAGAAAAAAATGAACCTACGGGCACTGCAAACCATCATCTTCCTGGTTATATCAAACACCTTTATGACGTTTGCCTGGTACGGGCATTTAAAGTTTAAAGATTATAGCTGGGGTAAAAACCTTGGCCTCATAGCCATCATCCTCATCAGTTGGGGACTGGCATTTTTTGAATATGTTTTCCAGGTACCTGCCAACCGCATCGGCTTTAAAGATGATGGCGGCCCGTTCAGCCTGGTGCAATTAAAGGTAATTCAGGAAGCTATCACGCTTACCATCTTCATGATATTTACCACCATCTTTTTTAAAACCGAAAAACTCGCCTGGAACCACCTTGTCGGCTTTCTGCTGATCGTGCTGGCGGTTTATGTGATATTTAAGAAATGGTGATTGGAAATAAAGTCTAAAAGACCAAAGCAAAAAGCTCCTCTCTTTTTTCGTAGAGAGTTAAACAGTGAATTTCTTCATTCAAAACTAATATCTCAACTCCGCAATCACCTTTCCGCAATCCGCCTTTTCCCCTATGCTGATATCGCATTAATAATATCGTATTGTGTAATGATCTCGGCATTGCCGCGTTCGTCTGTCACTAAAACGGCAATATTATCTTTATTGATCATGGAAGAAATACGGTCAATAGACGTATTCAGATCAACATAAGGGAACGGTGCCGTGGTGATATTTTTTACCGGTTGCGATTTAAGGCTTGGGCTTTCGAGCAGCGCATCCAGGATATCACTCTCTGTTACCTTACCGATGATGTTGCCGTGCTGGGTAACGGGTATTTGTGAGATATTAAGGGTTTTAATGGTGTTGATGGCTTCGATAACGGTTTTCTCGTGATCGATGGTAATGATCTCGGCACTTTCCTTTTTGCTGATAATATCGCGGGCGGTCAGTTTATCATCCTTCAGGAAGCCGCGGTCGCGCAGCCAGTCGTCATTGTACATTTTACCCATGTAGCGTGAGCCATGGTCAGGGAAGATCACCACAACCACATCACCCGCTTTAAACTTGTCCTTCATTTGCAGCACACCCGCCACTGCCGAACCTGTTGAGTTACCGGCGAATATGCCTTCCTTACGGGCAATCTCGCGGGTCATCAGCGCGGCATCCTTATCAGTTACTTTTTCAAAGTGGTCTATCAGGCTAAAGTCGACATTCTGCGGTAAAAAGTCTTCGCCAATGCCTTCGGTTATGTAAGGATAAATCTCGTTCTTATCAAAAACACCGGTTTCTTTATATTTTTTAAATACCGAGCCATAGGTATCAATACCCAATACCTGTATGTCCGGATTCTTCTCTTTAAGGTAACGCGCCGTGCCCGATATGGTACCACCCGTACCTACGCCTATCACCAGGTGCGTTATCTTGCCCTCGGTTTGCTCCCATATTTCAGGACCGGTTTGCTCGTAATGTGCCTGCGAGTTCGACAGGTTATCATACTGGTTAGGCTTCCATGAGTTAGGCACCTCCCGCTCCAGGCGAGATGATACGGAGTAGTATGAACGCGGGTCTTCCGGATCAACGTTGGTAGGACAAACAATAACCTCGGCTCCAAAGGCACGCAGGGCATCAAACTTTTCCTTTGATTGTTTATCAGTACTGGTAAAAATACATTTGTAGCCTTTTATAACAGCGGCAATGGCCAGCCCCATACCTGTATTGCCCGATGTACCTTCAATAATAGTTCCGCCGGGTTTTAGCTTCCCGCTTTGCTCGGCATCCTCAATCATTTTAAGCGCCATCCTATCCTTTATGGAATTACCCGGATTGGTAGTTTCAATTTTGGCTAACACGGTAGCCGGTATATCTTTTACAATTTTATTGAGTTTAACCAGCGGCGTATTACCAATAGTTTCGAGTATGTTGTTATACCACATATAGGCGCTTTAATTTGTATAGCAAAGCTATAGATTTTATCAGATTAACCCTTAAAAAAGATAAACCTAATAAAGCAACATTAAAAGCTGCTGTTTGATTGGCAAATTAAACAAAATTATGCCTGACGGGGAATACATCATCTACCATCATCTGGCAGGATGTATTTCCGGGCATTATACGCTTAACCAGCCATATGACTGGTTAAAGTAAAGCGGTATTAAAACCGCAGGTGCTTAACGGTTAGGCCGTTATTGATAAGCTGTTTGAGTGATTCAATACCTACTTTCAGGTGGGTTTCAACGTAACCCTCCGTAACTTTCGAGTCGCTTTCGCTGGTTTTAACGCCTTCAGGGATCATTGGCTGGTCAGACACTAATAGTAATGCGCCGGTAGGTATCTTATTGGCAAAGCCCGTTACAAACACGGTAGCGGTTTCCATATCAACAGCCATAGCGCGCAGTTTTTTAAGGTATAGCTTAAACTCCTTATCGTGCTCCCAAACCCGGCGGTTGGTGGTGTAGCAGGTGCCTGTCCAATAATCGAGTGACATATCACGGATAGTGGTTGATATAGCCTTTTGCAGCGCGAAGGATGGCAAGGCCGGTACTTCGGCAGGCATGTAATCGTCTGATGTTCCTTCGCCTCTGATGGCGGCTATAGGCAATATCAGGTCGCCAACATTGTTCTTCTTTTTAAGGCCACCGCATTTCCCTAAAAATATTACCGCCTTTGGTTTGATGGCTGTAAGCAGATCCATCACCGTTGCAGCAACGGAACTACCCATGCCAAAATTGATAATGGTAATGTTACCGGCGGTTACGCTTTGCATCGGCTTATCCAGACCCATTACCGGTGCATCATCATTCCATTGCGAAAACAGTTGAATGTACTTTGAAAAATTAGTCAGGATAATATACTGGCCAAACTGGTCAAGCGGCCGGCCGGTGTAGCGCGGTAACCAGTTGGCTACAATAGCATCCTTGGTTTTTAAACCCCGGCGTACAGGGCTTTCCACCTCTTTTACTTTTTTCGCTTTTTCTACAATCTCTTCATCTTTTTTTACTACAGTTTCTTCATTCATATATATTTCTCCTTTTTATTATTTTTGATTACACCCTATTGGTTTGGATTTCATTGATATTAGTTGTGATTTTACTGATGTTACTGATAATATCGATTTACCAAACTACCGGATACAACAAACCCCGGCATTGCACCAGGGTTCGTGTTTATTTTCAATAAAGATAGCGCTTGTGCTATTGGGTTATTGTTAAGCTACTTTTAACTTTTTGAGGTCTGATTTTTCAAACTTCTCACGGGCATAATCCAATGTTACGTTCAGTTCTTTTACATCCTTACGGGATGGAAATTCAAACATCGCGTCTATCATTATCGCTTCGCAGATGGAACGAAGCCCCCTGGCTCCTAACTTAAATTCCATTGCTTTATCTACTATAAAATCAAGTACATCCTCATCAAACTCAAGCTTTACACCTTCGTACTCAAACAATTTTTTGTACTGTTTAAGCAAAGAATTTTTAGGCTCGGTCAGGATGTTGTGCAGCGCCTCACGATCCAACGGGTTAAGGTAAGTTAACACCGGTAAACGGCCGATCAACTCCGGTATCAAACCGAATGATTTAAGATCCTGCGGGGTGATGTACTTGTAGAGATTTTTAAGATCAACCTCGCCATCCTCGTTATTAAACTTGTAACCTACAGTTTGCGTGCGCAACCTGCCGGCTATTTTACGTTCAATACCATCAAACGCGCCACCGCATATAAATAAAATATTGCTCGTGTTTACGGTGATCATCTTCTGATCCGGATGCTTACGACCGCCTTGTGGTGGTACGTTAACCATGGTGCCTTCCAGTATCTTTAACAGCGCCTGTTGTACACCCTCGCCGGATACATCGCGGGTTATGGATGCATTATCGCTTTTGCGGGCTATCTTGTCTACCTCGTCAATGTACACTATGCCACGCTCAGCAGCGGCTACATCATAATCAGCAGCCTGTAATAAGCGGGTTAATATACTTTCAACATCCTCACCTACATAACCTGCTTCCGTTAATACGGTAGCATCGCAAATGCTGAACGGAACGTTTAAAACCTTGGCAAGTGTTTTGGCTAATAAAGTTTTACCGGTACCGGTTTCACCAACCATAATGATGTTTGATTTTTCAATCTCAACCTCATCCTTATCAATACGCTGGTTAAGGCGTTTGTAATGGTTGTATACGGCTACCGAAAGTATTTTCTTAGCATCATCCTGACCTATGATATACTGATCGAGGTGTGTTTTGATTTCACCCGGTTTTAAAATAGATGGTGTTGATGGCGACGTTTTAACTTTACGAACCTTTAATTCTTCAGCTAATATCTCGTTAGCCTGGTTAACGCACTTATCGCAAATATGCGCGTCTAAACCGGCTATCAGCATCAGGCTATCCTGTTTACCTGCACCACAAAACGAACATCTGATCTCCTTGCTGTTTTTAGTCATTGCTTTTGCTTTGATTAAATTGGATAAAATTACTAAATTATTTTATCACTTACAATACTATACGCCCCATTGCGCTTTTAGTTTGAGCAATAGGGCGTTTTTGTATTATTTTTTAGGATTATTCCCTCTTAAAATCTCGTCAACCATACCAAATTCTTTGGCTTCTTCGGCAATCATCCAGTGGTCACGGTCTGATGCTTCCCAAACTTTTTCATAAGGTGCACCGCTGTGGTCGGCAATGATCTGGTAAAGCTCTTTCTTCAGTTTGGTGATCTCATGGTAAGTGATCTCGATATCAGATTGCTGGCCTTGCGCCCCGCCTGATGGCTGGTGGATCATTACCCTTGAGTGTGGCAACGCCGCACGTTTACCTTTGGTACCGGCACATAACAATACCGCGCCCATTGAAGCAGCCATACCTGTACAGATGGTAGCCACATCATTTGAGATGAACTGCATGGTATCATAAATACCTAAACCCGCGTAAACCGAACCACCCGGCGAGTTGATATAGATCTGTATATCGCGTTTGCTGTCTGCTGATTGCAAAAACAGCAATTGCGCCTGGATGATGTTGGCAATGCTGTCATAAATAGCATCACCTAAAAAGATGATACGGTCCATCATCAAACGTGAGAATACATCCATCTGCGCTACGTTTAGCTGGCGCTCCTCAATAATGTATGGAGTCATGCCCATCGGCAGGTTTGCCCTGTCAACATTTGACATGAATTTATCTACGTGTAAGCTGTTAATGCGATGGTGCTTTACAGCATATTTTCTGAACTCATTTCTGTCGATATTACTGCTCATTGTATTTATTGTGTTTTAGATTGGGCATTGTTGCCCGTGTTAAATATATACTTTTTACTTGAATACTATTTTGCGTGTAAGGTTTTCAAAAAGTAAAATTATATGGTAGTACTTACAGCAAAGCAGGACTGACCGGCAATATTCGCCTTTTCGCTTTTACCTTTTCACTCTCAGCTCATAACCCCATAAACACCAAAAGCAACCTTATTAAAGTTGCTTTTGGTGAATTTTATGTGGAAAGCTTTTTGCTTAGTTTACCATTTTGGTAAACTCGTTGTAAGCGATGTCCTTTTTATCAAGCGTGATAACGCTCTTAATGTAATCAAATACTTTAAGGGCTTTAACTTCTTCAAAAATACGGTTAGCGTTTTCCTTGTTTTGCAGGTACTGTACTGTGTACTGGCCTAATTGCTCCTCTGTTAAAGGTTGCGGGCTGTACATCCTGAATTGCGCGTCCAAACGTTGTTTAGCTGCCTCAAAAACCTCATCGTATTTAATTTCGATGTTGTTTTCAACAATGATCTTGTTAGCTATCAGCGTCCATTTCAGGTTTTTAGCAAACTCGGCATAACCTTCTTCAAGCTCCTGATCGCTCAATTTCTCGTTAGTAGCTTTTAACCAGCGTTTTAAAAACTCATCAGGTAAAGTAAAGTTAACTTTGCCGGTAGCGTAGTTGTATATCTCGTCCTGCAGTTTGCGGTCGCTGTCCTGCTGCATCATTGTTTCAAGCTCTTCAGTAATCTTAGCTTTAAACTCTTCCTCAGTAGTAACGGTACCTTCACCAAATAATTTATCAAAGAACTCCTGGTTCAGATCGCTTTCCTCTAAACGGTTAACGTTTTTAACCGTAAGGCGGAAGTTTGATTTAAGGTCGGCAGCGGTTTCTTCGTCAATTTTTAACAAACCGGCAATCTTTGCTGCGTCGTTATCGTATGCTTTCTGAATATCAAACTCAACGGTATCATCCTTTTTTAAACCGATCAATGAAGCTTTGATGGCCTCATCCTTAACCTGGTCTAAACGTACTGATACAGTTTCGTTAATGCCACCTTCAAAAACAGAGCCATCCGGAGAAAGCTGCTCTAATTGCGAGTAAAGCACATCATCATCTGCCGATACGTCAGGATTTGTCATTTTGCCATAGCTGCGGCGAATGTTTTTGCTGCGTGATGCCAGTGTTTCTTCATCAACCTTGATCACATATTGCGTAAGCTGATCTTTTGAAGTAAACTCCAGCTCAAACTCAGGTGCTAAACCTATTTCGTAGTTAAACTCAAAAGTTTCGGCAAAATCCCAGTTAAATTCTTTGCTGTCATCCATTTTTGGCAGCGGCTGGCCTAAAATATTAAGCTTTTGCTCGTCAATGTAATTGTTCAGCGTATCTGATAACAGGTTGTTGATCTCATCAACCAAAATGCTTTTGCCATACATTTTTTTAATGTGGCCTGCAGGTACCATACCCGGACGGAAACCCGGAAGCTTGGCTTTTTTAGCATGGTCTTTAATGGCCTTATCAACACGCGGCGTATAATCCTCCGGTGTAAGGTTAATAGTAAGAACGGTGTTCAGGTTGTCAACTTTTTCCTGTGTAATATTCATCTTCTGCGAATGTTTAATTATTAACAGGTACGGGGTTGCCGTACCTGATTTTGAGGCGCAAAAGTATAAATTTTATTTTAATTTATTTAGCAGCAATTGCATTGGGCTGAAATTTTACTACAGCGTTTTTCACCGGCTTAACCTTTTTAAGGTAGGCATACATAGCCTCAAGGTCGGCAGTTTTAAGGTTGCCGTACTTCCACCAGGGCATAATGGTTTGAAATTCGCCCGGTTTAATGGCCGATGGTTGTATGCTGCCATCAGCAAACTGTTTAAAGCGGGCCACAAATTGCTCCCTGGTCCAGTTACCTATGCCGGTAGCCTTATCGGGCGTTATATTTGCTGATTTGAGTACGGCACCCGGTAAATTAAATACCCTTCCGCCTGCAAATTCAAGCCCGGCTATTACAACGCCTTTATCATCCTGGCTATGGCAATCGCGGCAGGCGGCGGTTTGCACCAGGTATTCACCGTATTTAAGCGTATCAGTCTCCGGCGGGCGCTTACCCAGGGTAGCGGGCTGCGGCATGGTGTTCACAATAAAATTCAGCGGAAAATCAAGCTGATGGGCCGGATAGTTTTTTCCGCCCGGCTTTAGCGTACGCAAGTAAGCGATTATAGCGTACACATCCTCCCTATCCATTTTTGAGTAATACTGCCACGGCATGATCGGGAATATAGCTGAACCCTGTTTGGTTACGCCGGTTGTAATAGCGCGAAATATTTCGCCATCCGTCCAGCTTTTTAAATTAAGCGGGGTGATGTTGGGCACATATACCAACCCCGGAAAGCCCACATTTTTATCAAACTTATCGCCGCCTGCACCAATCAGGTTAGTATCTATCGGCCCGGCAAATTTTGAAAAATCGCGCGTTGAATGGCAATCTACACAAACCGCGACATGGTTGGCCAGGTATTTACCGCGTTCAATACGCTGCGGGGTAAGTTCAACCCTTATTTTTTCAGGATCGCCCACATCGGGCAGCGCGAATTTGACGTAGGATAGCCCGGAAATAACTATCACTACAGCCAAAAGCAGGATAATGACTATCCATTTGATTAACTTTTTCATTGTGTGGTTTTGGTTGGTTGTTATAAATATAACTACTTAAACGCAAGTACCATCACAAATGCTACAAATCCCAATAAAATTTTAACAGTCAGCCACCTAACAAAAAAACCCGCCTGTTTAGGGCGGGTTTAAGTATAAGGGTTATGAGTTAGTCTATCTTTTTTATGGTTGACGAGCCTGTCTCCTTCTTATCAATCGCACTTGGGTTGCCGCGGTATTCAACTGATGACGCGCCGGTTGTTTTAACGCTTAGTGATTTAAGCACATTTACCTTGTAATCGCCGGCGCCGGTTGTTTCAATAGTATAGCTGCCTACCACAAAATCCAGCGCGTCAACCTTACCGCTGCCTTTAAGGCTCACGGTGTTTGATGCCGCCTGGCCTTTCAGCTTTATTTCGGTTGCCCCGCTGCCTTCCAGGCGCACGTTGGCCGCGCTCAGGTCAAGATCGGTACGGCCCGCGCCAGAAAGGTCAATGTTCAGGTCCTTAACATTCAGCTTACCATCGCTGTTAAATGCTACCGCGCCCGAGCCCTTTAACTCGTCCAGGTTTTTAACACCAATGATCAGCTTGGCATCATCGCTGCCACATATATTGCGCGTGTTTGATATTTTAAGGATATTACCGCTTACCTCAGTTTCAACAAACTCAATCAGGTTATCATCAATGCTTATGTTCACATTAAGCGAACTATCCTGTTTTAAAATGATCTTAAAACCTCCGCTTACATCAATTTTTGTAAAATCGGTTACCTTACGATTATCGGTTATTACAGTGCCCGAACCTTTTTTGCATTTTGTTTTGCATGATGAAAAGGATAAGGTTGCCGCGGCGGCAATAGCGAGTGTATATACTATAGTTTTCATGATCGGGTTGTTAGTTTTAGGGTTCGACGTTGATTGCAAGCGTGAAGTTACACTTTAAATTAGAAAAGCCATCATTTGTTAAACTGACGGCTTTTCGCTGATATATGATGGACTTTTGCAAAAGTGAGGCTTAAAGGGCGGCCAGCTCATTTTTAGCGGCGGCATATTTTTCGGCGGTTTTGGCTACCTGCGCTTTGCCCATGGCTACCAGTTTACCATAGTTTACGCTGGTTGAGCGGCCGTAGTTTAAAGCGTAATCGGTTACGTTACCGGTAAGGTCGGCTTTGGCATTATCGTTTACTTTGATATCGGCACTGTATGAGTCGATATTCAATTGTGCTACGGCATTGTTGTGCAGGTTTACATCAAGGTTGATGGCTGATAGTGTACCGAATGATTTAACAGTAGCGTTATCATAAACCGAGATAGAACGCAGATCATTTGCTGATACCCATACTACCAGTTTTTTGGCTGAATATGATGAGATGCGTAACACACCGTTATTATTTTGTACCAAAGCGCTTTCGGTATAGTAGCGGTTGTAAACCTTTACTTTATCATTTATACTGTTTGATACATACAGTTCAACGTTACCGCGAACTTCAATTTTGTTAATGTTTTTTACGTCGCTTAATACGGTGGCGGCGCTGTCGTTAAATTTATCTGGTGTAGCTGCGTTTACTGAACCGAAAGCTAATGAACAGATAGTGGCGATGGTGATTATAGTAGTTTTCATGACTTTATGATTTTGATTGTGAATTATTTATGTTATGTTTTTAAATACACTAATAAGACACCCTCACCCCCACGAACGTTACAGCCGATCAGCCTCAAATAGGCGTAAACAGGGTAAACCTCGGTGAACAACCAAAATGTGTCGGTGAAAACCATTGGTGTACATAGTACACCTTGCTTAACAGGCAACAAAACGGGCGTTCTGTAACCCAAAATGAGTCTACAGCACAACAAAAAAGCCGACCTATTGGCCGGCTTGATGTTTAATGTGGTTGTTTCTTTTAATCGCAATCCTGCGTACCGTACAAGTAGGTTTCGGTATTGTTTACCGGCAGGTTAAGCATATCGCCGCCACGGCCCATTTGCCACCAGAAACGCAGGCGGGGCTTTTCGCGGTTACCAATCTCATTCATCGAGTCGGCATCGTACAACCGGCCGTTCAGCATAACATATTTTATGCTTTCGCTGTTACTAATATCTTCCAGCGGGTTTTCATTAAGCACCACCAGGTCGGCCAGTTTGCCCGGCTCAAGTGATCCGATCTCTTTATCCATACCTAAGTAAGATGCTCCGTTAATAGTTGCGCAACGTAGCGCCTGTAACGGCGACATACCGCCCTGCGCCAGCATCCACAGCTCCCAATGCGCTCCAATACCCTGCATTTGCCCGTGCGCGCCCAGATTTACTTTGGTACCGCCATCAGCAATGTATTTGGTAGCCTTGGCCATATCAATATGCCCATAATCGCCATACTCGGATGTGGTACGCCTGCGCGAACGCGCGTCAACCAATGATGGCGGCGTGAACGAAATCAGGCGGTCGCTCTTCCAAACTTCGGTTCTGTCATACCAATAATTCTCGCCAAACTGGGTGCCATAGCTAACAATAAGGGTTGGCGTATAACCCACCTTTGTGGCATTCCACAGGCTGCGTACATCTTTGTACACCGGGTAAACAGGTATGTTATGTTCAATGCCGGTATGCCCGTCAATCACCTGGGTCATGTTCGTAAAAAACGTTGATCCGCCCTCGGGTACTACTTCCATCTGCAATTCGCGGGCGGCTTCAATTATTTGCTGCCGCTGCTCGCGGCGCGGCTGGTTATAGCTTTTAACCGAGAACGCGCCCACCGCCTTCAGCCTGCGCAGGCTGGAACGCGCATCGTCCAGGTTATTAATTACGGCCTTAAAATCGCCGTCGGCACCGTATAATATGGTACCGGTTGAGTACACCCTCGGCCCTACCATCAGGCCGGCGCGCAGCATCTCATTCTGGCTAAATACCATCTCGGTATTGCTTGACGGATCGTGCGAAGTGGTTACGCCAAAAGCCAGGTTGGCGTAATAGCTCCAGTCCTGTTGCGGTGTTACCCCGTCGGGGCTGGTATGCAGGTGCGCGTGTACATCAACCAAACCCGGTATTATGGTTTTGCCTGCCATATCATAAACCCTGGCATCAGCCGGTACAGGCACATCCGCTGCTTTACCTACCGCGGTAATTTTGTTGTTAACCACAATCAGGTTGCCCTGTGCAATTACTTCCTCACCCTTCATGGTAATAATGCGGGCATTGGTAAAGGCTATTTTACCGGTAGGCGCATCGCTTTTCAACCGCAGGCCAATATCGGCAGTGGCATTGGTGTCAATAGCTGGGGCTTTGTCCGGGTTGGCATCGTTATAAGGGAAAGCCGTTTTCAGGTCGCGAGCGTAATATTTTGGGCCCAGCGTCCACATTAGTTTCTGGCTGTCCTTACTCCAATGCAGGTAAGTACCGGCATCGCGTGTAAGCCTGTTTAAAGGTAAAGCCCTGTTTCCTGCTGATAGATCCTGCGGGTTACCGGTTTGGGTCATGGGGGTTATGTAGCAGTTATATAATTCAGTAAATGCCATCCACTTACCATCAGGGCTTGGGCAAAACTGTGTTGCATACGTTGAGGTATACAGCGTGCGTCGGTTGCCGCCAAACAAGTCCATCACTTTAAAGGCCTTGTTGCCATCTTCGCTGCTTTGATAATATATTTTTGAGTCATCGGGCGAAAACTGCGGGCGGATGCCATTATCAAGCACCAGCCTTGGCGTGCCACCTGCCGCGGCCATAACGTAGATACCCGGGTTAGTACCAAAAGCGAAACCCAGGTCCTGGTTGCCCTCTCCCTTGCGGAATACAATTACATCGCCTTTGTTGTTGAATTTTGGCGAGTAATAAAATCCCTTTTCAATGGTAAGGCGGGTAACCTGTTTGGTAACCAGATCAATTTTGCTGATGCCGCCTTTAAGCTCGTCCGTCCAGCTTACATATACCAGTGTGCGGCCATCGGGGCTAAAGCTTGGCTCATACTCCATATCAGCCGTATTGGTTATACGCTGTGGTTTACCGTTAGGTAATTCTTTGATATAAATATGCCCGGCAGCATTAAACGCCACCAGTTTTCCATCAGGCGATGTGGTAAGCTGGCGTATCATCTTCGCGGTAAACTCATCCTGAAATACTTTTTGCTGAAAGTGCAACGATTCGGACACGATTTGCTGCGTAGTAACCTCAAAAGGCACCTGCACCACGTTGAGTGTACTTATATCCAGATTCCAGATCTTACCTTTGGCATAAAATACAATGCCTTTACTATCGGGCGTAAAGCTAAAGTTGGGGTACACACCAAAAATAGCCCAGGTTTCCTGCTGATCGTGCGAGAGGCCATCATATACCGGCCACTCCTCGCCTGTTTCCAGGTTACGCAAATACATTACTGATTTAAGGCGAACACGCTTAACAAAAGCCATCAGTTTACCGTCAGGCGATAGCTGCGGGCGGCAGGCTCCCCCGGCATCACCGGTAACGGTTTCAATATCGCCGGTTTGGCGGTTTAAACGTTTTATCGCGTAGATACCAGGATACGGATCTTTATTATATTGAAAAAATGGGCCGGGTGTAACATCCTCGCTCCAGTAAACATATTTACCATCCGGAGAGATAACCGGTTCACCGGCATCCTGCTGATCATTTTTGCGTCGGGTTAGTTGTATGCCATCGCCGCCGGTACGGTAGTATAGCCACATTTCGCCCGCGCCTAATGAGCGGCTTGCCGTAAAATGCTTCCGGGCCACCAGGTAATTACCATCCGGCGACCATGAGGCATTGTTCAGCAGCCTGAAATTTTCTTTGGTGATAGAATGCTTGTTGTTGCCATCGCTGTTCATTATCCAGATATTATCGCCCCCCTCTTTATCGCTGGTGTAGGATATAAACTTTCCATCCGGGCTAAAGCGCGGCTGCACTTCCCAGGCCCTGCCACCTGCCAGTATGGTAGCGCGGCCACCGGTTATGGGCATACTGTAAATATCGCCCAAGAGATCAAATATTATCGTTTTACCATCCGGACTAACATCGAGGTTCATCCAGGTACCTTCATCAGTAGTAATACTTACTTTTTTGGGCTGGCCTGAGGTGTTTTCAACATTCCATTTTTGCGCGCTGGCCGTTAAGGTTAAAAGGAAAAGAAGAACCGAGGAGTAAAATATTTTCATAAGGTCAAATTATTACAGCCACGAATTTAATTATATTCAAACACTTTACTGTTTTTTAGCTTTGCCATATTTGCATGACAATCCATACCATACTACAACAATACTGGAAACATGATACCTTCCGGCCTTTTCAGGAGGACATCATCAATTCGGTAATGGCCGGTAATGATACGCTGGCACTGCTGCCTACGGGCGGCGGCAAGTCGGTATGCTTCCAGGTGCCTGCCATGGCTATGGAGGGGCTGTGTATCGTGGTATCACCGCTGATAGCCTTAATGAAGGACCAGGTTGAAAACCTGAAGGCTAAAGGCATTGAGGCGGTGGCCATTGTATCGGGCATGGGTAAACGGGAGATCGACATCGCCCTGGATAACTGCATTTATGGCCAGGTAAAATTCCTCTACCTCTCGCCCGAGCGCTTATTATCAGAGTTGGTGCGCGAACGGGTATCGTACATGAAGGTAAACCTGATCGCTGTTGACGAAGCGCATTGTATATCGCAATGGGGTTATGACTTTCGCCCGCCATACCTGCATATTGCCGATCTGCGGGAAATAAAGCCCGATGTACAAGTATTAGCGCTTACGGCTACCGCCACCGCTGATGTTAAGGATGACATTAAGGAAAGATTATTGTTTAAGCCCGGCTGCAGAACCTTTCAGCAAAGTTTTGAGCGTGCCAACATCAGCTACGTGGTACAGCATACTGAAGATAAGTTGCGCAAGCTGCTCAGCATTGCCAATGGTGTAAACGGGAGCGGCATAGTATACGCGCGCAGCCGTAAGGAAACTGTTGAGCTAACCCGCTTTTTTACCGACAACGGTGTTTCCGCCGCTAACTATCATGCCGGTATGCCGATGGATCAGCGGGCACTGCATCAGCAGGAATGGAAGGAAAACCGTATCCGGATAATTGTAGCAACCAGCGCCTTCGGTATGGGTATTGATAAGCCCGACGTGCGGTTTGTGGTGCATAAAGATGCGCCCGAAAGCCTTGAAGCCTATTACCAAGAGGCAGGCCGTGCCGGTCGCGACGGACAAAAAGCATACGGCATTTTACTATACAATAACAATGACCGTTACAAGCAGGAACGCAAGTTTGAAACCAGCTTTCCATCAGTTGATGAGATAAAAATAGTTTACCACCAGTTAGCCAATCAATACCAGTTGGCTTACGGTGCGGGTGCCGGGTTGAGCTTTGATTTTGATATTACCACCTTTTGCAACCGCTTTAACCTGGATATATTTAAAACGCTTAACGCTCTTAAATTTTTGGAGCAGGATGAATACTTGTCCTTTAACGAGAGTGTTTACCTGCCTTCGCGGTTCAGATTTTTTGTGGATAACGCGGCATTATACAGTTTCCAGGTGGCTAATAACGGGTGGGACCTGTTTATTAAAACCTTGTTACGCTCCTACGGCGGCTCGTTTGATAATTATGTGCGTATAAAGGAATTTGACGTTGCCCGCCGGGCTAACATGAGCGTACAACAGGTTATTGAGGGGTTAAAGCAATTGCAGGATTACAAGATCATCAATTACCTGCAACAAACTGACCAACCGCAAATCACCTACCTGAAACCCCGCCTGCATGCCGGCGAACTGCATATTAACCGCGCATATATCGAAGAACGCAAAAAGATCTATCGTAAAAAAGTGGAGGCGGTAATGGCTTATGCCACTCACCAAAAATGCCGCAGCCAAATGCTACTGGGTTATTTTGATGAGGATGATGTCCGCAAATGCGGTGTATGCGATGTATGCCTGGACGAAAAGCGCAAACGGGAAAATGAAAATATTAGCGAAGTAATTGCCGATGAAATATTACAACTAGTAAGCATTGAGCCCTTAACCCTGCACACGCTCATCTCATCGCTTAAAAAGGGAAATGATGCCCAAAAGATTGGTGCCCTGCGTGAGTTGCTTGACTCGGGCCGCATTAAGGCTGATGGCGAAAGGTATTACGTATAAACAACAAAAGCCTGTTCACGCAGGCTTTGTTATATTTAATCTAATATATTATCGTTTATCAAGCGCTACAAAAGTACGGTCGGTTTCGCCAACATAAATCTGGCGCGGGCGGCCGATAGGCTCTTTGTTCTCTTTCATTTCTTTCCATTGGGCTATCCATCCCGGCAAACGGCCAAGGGCAAACAGTACGGTAAACATATCCGTAGGGAAACCTAAGGCACGGTAAATAATACCTGAATAAAAATCGACATTAGGATAAAGCTTGCGCTCCACAAAATAAGGATCTTTCAAGGCTACTTCTTCCAGCTTTTTGGCTATTTCAAGTACCTCATCATTAATACCTAATTTCTCCAGCAATTCATCACATGCCTTTTTGATGATCTTAGCGCGCGGATCAAAGTTTTTGTACACGCGGTGGCCAAAGCCCATCAAACGGAACGGATCATTTTTATCTTTCGCCTTGGCAATCCATTTATCGGTATCGCCGCCATCCTGTTGAATTTTTTCCAGCATCTCAATAACGGCCTGGTTTGCACCGCCATGCAACGGGCCCCATAACGCCGAAATACCGGCTGATATGGAAGCGTAAATATTTGAGTCAGACGAGCCTACAATACGTACGGTAGAAGTAGAACAGTTTTGCTCATGATCGGCATGTAAAATAAGCAGCTTGTTCATGGCGCTTACAATTACCGGGTCAATCTCCACCTGTTCGGTACGTTGCCCAAAGGTCATGTGCAGGTAGTTGGTAACGTAATCGTATTTATTTTGCGGATAGATGTACGGATGTCCTAATGATTTTTTGTAGATCCATGATACCAAGGTTGACATTTTGGCCAGCATTTTAACAATGCTCAGGTTAACCTCTTCTGCCGTTTGGTTTGATTTTAAGGAATCAGGATAAAATGCCGACATGGCGCATACCAGGGATGACAGTTGCCCCATCGGGTGCGAACGCTGCGGAAAGCCGTCAAAAAACTTCTTCATATCCTCATGCACCAGGGTATGGCGGCTGAGCAGATATTGAAAATCATTTAACTGATCGTTTGTTGGCAGTTCACCGTAGATCAGCAAATAAGCAACCTCGATAAAGGTTGATTTTTCGGCCAGATCTTCAATAGAATAACCACGATATTTTAAGATACCTTTTTCCCCATCTAAAAAAGTAATGGCGCTTTTTGTCGCGCCAGTGTTTTTGTACCCAATATCAAGTGTTACGTAACCGCTCAGGTCGCGTAGTTTAGAAATATCGATTGCCTTCTCTCCTTCAGAGCCAGTTATTACCGGTAGGTCGTGCGTTTTATCGCCTATAATTAGTTGTGCAGTTTCTGACATAGAAAAAAATGTAAGTGAGCAAATGTAAATAAATCTGTGTATTATTATCAGCTATAAGGGTTTTGTAATGTAATTTTTATGTTTAATTAACACACTATAAAACCATTGAATTATAATTTTAGTTTATATATTTTCAAACTATTAACTGGCACATGTCACTCAACAGCAGGCTTGTATTATTAATACATAATGACAGGAGCATATACCGGTTATTGCTATCGGCTTTATGTATAGCCAGCCCCGCGCTGTATTACCTGTGCCACCAAAACTTTGCAGACCCGCTGCCTTTAAGGCTGCTCAACAGCGGGATATGTATTACCGCCATAGGCCTGTCGTTTGTTAAAAGTAAGTCCATTTTTAAAGCAGGCTTATATTTCACCATCTTGTCGCACCTGGCAATTAATAATTATTTACTGTTAAGTTATACCGCATTCAGCCCCATTTATATTTTTAGTTCGGTAGCTATATTTATGGCTTTGGCCATATTATGCATCCGGCAATACGAGTTCATCGCCATCACGATACTAAACTTTGGCTTTGTACTCAGCGCGTATATTATAACCCCAAACCCGGGCATTAACATAGCATCGTTAACAGGCTTGCTGATAACCTTTACCATAACGGCTTATATTGTTTTTATTGTACGGATGGTATATCGCATCAAGTTAAAAAAAGCGGTTGACAGCCTTGTTAAAACCAATAACTCGTTAAGGTTGAGCGAACAGAAACTGCGCGACAGTCGCAACCAGCTACACTCGTTAATTAACTCTATTAATGATATTGTTTTTGAGGTTGACGAGAATGAACAGGTATTGAATGTATGGTACAACGAGCAGAAACCATTGCATTATGACCCTAAATCGTTTTTGTTAGATACGATGGCCAACGTGGCCGGGAGCGAAAACATACAGCCTATTACCGAAGCCATAAAATATGTTATTGCCAACCGTACGTCTACCGCTATTGAATTTCGTTCGATATTTGGGGTCGATAAATGGTTTACAGCGAAGATAAGCCCGGTTTACGACAGGCAATCTAACTACACGGGCCATGTTTCGGTAGCCATTACCGATATAACCAGCCAAAAGAATTACGAACATGCGCTGCAAACCAACCAGGAGTTATTGTTAGAGGCACAAAACATAGCCAAAATGGCCAACTGGTGGTATGATAGCACTACTAATGAGGGCTATTGGTCGCCGTATACTAACCAGATTTTAGAGATTAACAGCATACCCGCCGGGGTTACCCACCGGGAATATTATATTTCACGGATACATCCGGATGATATTGCCGCTACTAAAAACTTTTTGCAGCAAATCGGTACCGATGGCCATAAAGTATTTGAACATAAGATAATCACCGCTAAAGGCAACCTGAAATACATCAAGATTATTTGCGGTGAGGCTGGCAGTTATGCTGACGGTAAGTTACAACGCATCTCCGGCGTGATACAGGATATTACAGAAGTACGCTTATCCGAAAAATCAGCCAAGATCAGTCAGGCCGAACTGATAGAAGCGCAAACCATCGCCAAAATAGGTAACTGGAAATATGAATTTGCCAACAGCAGGTTCGCATGGTCTGACGAAATTGCCAATATTTACGAGATCAGCGAGAAAGATACGGGCCTTAAAAACTTTATCCGCCTGTATTTTAAATATGTACATCCCGACGACAGGCAGTTATTGTACAAGTTGCTGCGAACGCCGTCAATGGCTGTAGGCCGGTCCTTTGAATACCGGATTATAACCGCAAGCGGCGCTATTAAATACCTGAGCGTTATAACAGGCAAGGTAATGCGCCGCGATGGTGCCCTGCGAAAAATTATAGGCACCCTACAGGATATCACCGAACGCAAAAAAGCGGAGCTTGAATACAAACGTACCCGCAACAAGTACCGCCTGGTGCTTGAGGGCGTAAAACTGGCGGCATTAACCATTAACGAAAGCGGCATCATTACCTTTTGCAACAGCCACATGGCAGGTATATTAGGTTACACTACCGAAGAAATGATCGGCCAAAAGTGGGTTGACCACTTTGTACCGCAGCAATTCAGGGAAACCTTAAATGACTGGATAGAACGCAACAGTTACGAAACTCATTACATAAACCCCGTGATATGTAAAGATGGCAGCGAAGCGATAATAAGCTGGCAAAATACCATGAGCTTTGATGAGCACGGCAACCTGATCGAGATCACCTCGATAGGTGAAGATATTACCGACCGCCAAAAAGCCACGCAGGAACTTATATCGGCCAAAGAGGATGCGGAGCGTTCATCCAAATTTCAGTCTGATTTTTTGTCTACCATGAGCCACGAGATCCGCACGCCGATGAACGCGGTGATCGGTATCACCAACCTTTTGCTGGCCGAAGAGCCGAAGCCGGAGCAAATGGAGTACTTGAATACGCTTAAATTCTCGGGCGATAATTTGCTCGCCATTATTAACGATATACTGGATTATAATAAGATAGAGGCCGGCAAGTTCAACCTGATAAAGCAACCGGTTAACTTAAAGCAACTTACGCAAAACATCTGGCAATCGTTTTTACCGCGGGCAAGCCAGCAAGGCATCGAATTAAAATTAATTACGGACAGTAATATACCCGAACAGGTAATGGCCGACCCGGTACGCCTGAGCCAGATACTAAATAACCTGATAAGCAACAGCATAAAATTCACCCAGCAAGGCAATGTCACCATTAAAATTGATACGGTTGACACCGAAACCGCTAATACCGCCAACGTTCATTTTTGCATAATGGATACCGGCATAGGCATAGCACCCGAAAGCCTGCCGCATATTTTTGACCCTTTTGTGCAGGATATGCACCATCAAAACACCTTTGGCGGCACCGGGCTTGGCCTGGCTATAACCAAGCGGCTGGTTACGCTGCATAAGGGCAGTATTGATGTGGTCAGCTCGTTAAACACAGGCACCAGGTTCACTATTGATATTCCGTTTGAGGTGGTAACTAATACGGAAACAGATACAAACAACCAATCAGTACATAAGCTTATTAAAAACCTGAGCGATGTGCGCATACTGGTGGTGGATGATAACAAAATGAACCTGCTTATCGCTTCCAAATTCCTTAAAAAATGGCATGCTCACGTTGATGAGGCTACCAATGGCGAGATAGCCGTTGAAATGGCCCGCAACCAAACCTACAGCATGATTATTATGGATCTGCAAATGCCGGTAATGGATGGGTTTGAAGCCACGCGCATCATCAAACAAATACAACCGGATGTGCCTATTATCGCGCTAACCGCGGATGCCATGCCCGATACTTACAACAAAGCGTTTGAGGCAGGAATGGATGATTATTTAACCAAGCCATTTTTGCCCGAAACGCTTTTTGAAAAGGTATCAAAATACCGCGACGCACGCGGTGTTACCGAATAGTAATTACTTTAATTCTTCTTTCACTTCACCACACTCCAGCATGGCATCGCCGTAATATGGATTTTTGATCTCTTTAGCTTCAGACAGCCAGTAGCCTCCTTTGCCGTCATTAGTCATCGGGCAAAAAGTAACGAATGACGGGCGGCCGGTTTTAATGCCCTTAGCCAGGGTGATCACATCCTTGCTCAAGGTTAAAAAAGCTTTACGCTGCTGGTCAACCTTATCCGTAGCGGCAATTTCACCCGCCAGGTCTGCTGCTTCAGAGCAGCCTTTAACTTCTACAAGTTCCTGCTGTAGTTTGGCCGCGCTTTTTTGAGCCGCCGAACCATCTGATTTTACCAGGTCATTTTTTAAGGCCAGGTAAGATGTTAATATTTCTGATACATTTTCCTTATCAGGGATAGCAGCGTCTTTTACGGCTGTTGTCGTATCAGTTTTTGCATCATCAGTAGTTTTCGGGGCTGTTTGGTTGCAGGCACTAACCATAAACATGGCGGCCGCGGCTACGGTAATAAAATGTTTTTTCATCGGAATAAATTTAACAGCCTTTAGTTTGATCGTATGGCATCAACCGGATTAAGCCGCGCCGCGCTGAGTGCCGGAATAATTCCTGAAATTATGCCTATACCTACCGAAGTAAGAATACCTATCAGGATGTTTTTCATCCCCAGTACTATCTCAACATCGGCTATGCCTTTTACGGCCAGCGCAACCAGGTACACCATCATCAACCCAATAACTCCGCCCATAAGGCAAAGCACTATGGCTTCAATTAAGAACTGCAATAATATGAAATAGTTTTTCGCCCCCAATGATTTCTGGATGCCGATGATGTTGGTACGCTCCTTTACCGATACGAACATGATATTTGCGATACCAAAGCCACCAACCAAAATGGAAAACCCGCCAATAAATAATCCGGCAAGGTTGATTATACCGAACAGGGAATCTAACTGGTTTGAAAGCAGGGTTGATTTATTGAGGGCGAAGTTATCATCCTTACCCGGCCCTATCCTGCGGATGGAACGCATAACGCCGCGCAGTTCACTTTCCACTTCTTCCTCGGCAATACCCTCCCGGCCTTTTACCACAATTTGCGGCTGGTATTTTTCGGATTTGATATCGATCAGGTTACGGGCGTAATTAAGCGGCAGCAAAACCTCTTTATCCGCCGAGATACCCAGCATATCATCGCCCTCTTTTTTAAATACGCCTATCACGGTAACATAGCGCCCCATGATCTTGATCTGTTTACCCATGGCATCTCCCGCCGGGAAAAGGTGACTGGCTATCTCGTAACCAATAACGGTAACCGGCGCGCCTGAGCGCGATTCCATTTCAGTAAAATAACGGCCGTCCTGGTACTCATAGTTATAAACTGAAGCATGCTCATGCGATACGGCATACAGTACCGCGCCATCAATCGTATTGCTTTTATACTTTACCTTACGGCTGTCAATATAAAGTTCAAATGATACAGCCTCGGCGGTTTGGCTGCGTTTTTTAAGCTCTTCGTAGTCATGAATGTTGGGTACCGGGCGCTGAATGAACTTCCACCAGGGGTAATCATTACCAAATATCCAGGGCCATTTTTGTATATAGATACTGTTATTACCCAGTTTATTAACGCTGTTTTGCAGGTTATTACGCAAGGTATCAACCGCCGAGAACACGGCTATGATGGTAAAGATACCTATTGTAACCCCGAGCAATGATAACAAGGTGCGCAGTTTGTTTTGCGTAAGGGCATCATAGGCGAATAAAAAACTTTCGCGAAACAGTTTTAAAAATAGCATAACGGCGATTATTGGTTTTTAGACATCAGCGCATTCATTTGGTTACAGTAAATTTAAATTATTTGTGCATTATCCGCACACAAAAGCGCCCGGATTGGTGTTAAATATTACTAATAAAATTTTTCGTACATTTGCGCCCTGAAAATCCAATAAAAATATTATATGAAATTATCTCAGTTTAAATTCGATTTACCCGAATCATTAGTGGCCCATACGCCGTCGGATAAGCGCGACGAATCCCGTTTGATGGTACTGCATCGTGAAACAGGTAAAATTGAACATAAGATATTCAAGGATGTATTGGATTATTTTGACGACCAGGATGTAATGATCCTGAACAACACCAAAGTATTCCCTGCACGTTTATATGGCAATAAAGAAAAAACCGGTGCTACCATCGAGGTTTTTTTACTGCGTGAGTTGAATAAAGAGTTACGCCTGTGGGACGTTCTGGTTGATCCGGCACGTAAGATCCGCGTAGGTAACAAACTGTATTTTGGCGATGATGACCTGCTGATAGCCGAGGTTGTTGACAATACCACATCACGTGGCCGTACCATCCGCTTTTTGTTTGACGGTACCGACGAGGAGTTTCGCCGCAATGTAGAGATACTGGGTGAAACGCCACTGCCAAAATACATTAAACGTAAAGCAACTGCCGAAGATAAAGAGCGTTACCAAACCATATTCGCTAAAAACGAAGGCGCGGTTGCCGCCCCTACCGCCGGCCTGCACTTTAGCCGTGAACTAATGAAACGCCTTGAACTTAAAGGTGTTGAATTTGCTGAAGTTACCCTGCATGTTGGTTTAGGCACCTTTCGCCAGGTTGAGGTGGAGGATTTGACCAAACACAAAATGGATTCGGAGCAATTTATCATCGAGCAATCACAAGCTGATATTGTAAATCGTGGCATTGAACGTAAAAAACGTGTTTGCGCGGTAGGCACTACCAGTATGCGTACCATTGAATCGGCAGTATCAGCCAATAAATCGCTTAAAGCGGCTAACGACTGGACCAGCAAATTCATCTTCCCGCCATACGAATTCAGCATTGCCAACTCCATGATCACCAACTTCCACACACCGGAGTCGACTTTATTAATGATGATCTGCGCGTTTGGCGGTTACGAACATGTAATGAACGCTTACGAAGTGGCCGTTAAAGAAAAATACCGTTTTTACAGCTATGGTGATGCCATGCTGATCATCTAACATTAAAAATATATTATAAAAGAGAGATGGTACCCCATCTCTCTTTTTTTGTTTGCACATATTTGCATGGGTTTAACCTATTAAAACATGCCAACAACAAATTATGCCATTATAGTGGCCGGCGGTTCGGGCACAAGGATGCAGTCTGCATTGCCTAAGCAATTTTTATTGCTCAATGGCAGGCCGCTGATATTTTACACGCTCGAGGCTTTTTGCAATAGCCAGGCAAAACCACAGCTTATAGTAGTACTGCATGCCGATTTCCATGAATATTGGGCTAACCTTTGCCATCAGCATGCATTTAAATTGCCCCATACCTTGGTAGCAGGCGGCAACACCCGTTTTCAGTCCGTTAAAAATGGCCTGGATACTATTAAGAATATGGACTCGGTTATTGCCGTACATGATGCCGTAAGGCCGCTTACAAGCCCGGCAGTTATCGATAATGCCTACCAACATGCACAAACCCATGGCAATGCTGTGGTGGCCGTAAAAAGCCGCGATTCGGTACGCCGGGTTCAGGGGGGCGTGTCAACCGCTTTAGTGCGGGATGAAATATACCTGGTGCAAACGCCGCAAACCTTTACCTACCAGCAATTACGACAGGCGTATACACAGCCTTACAATGATAGCTTTACCGACGATGCAAGCGTAGTTGAGGCGGCGGGATATTCCATTAATTTGATCGAGGGAAATGATACCAATATTAAGATTACCTTTCCGGATGATATAGCTATTGCCGAAATGTTGCTAAGCAAAAAGCCACCCCTGTAACAGGGATGGCTTTTAAGTATTTGTATAATTCTTTGAATTTACGCTCGTCTGATTACGCCTAACAGTAAAGCGATGATAGCTATTACCAGTAATACGTGTATCAGGTTACCCGCGTGGTTAAAAAAGAATCCGAATATCCAGCCGATTACTAAAATGACCGCGATAATGTACAATAAACCTCTCATGTTATTAAGTTTTAGTTGATAAATGTTTAAATATTATTCTTATAACTTAACAAACTAAAATCATTCCAAAAAGTGTTGAATTTTTTAAAATAATTTACAAGAGGCCTCAGCGGCAACCAGCAGCGCTTAATATTCGTCTTCGTTAAAAAAGAAATCGTCTTTTGTAGGGTAATCAGGCCATATCTCTTCTATATTTTCATACGGCTCACCATCGTCCTCAAGTGCCTGTAGGTTCTCGATCACTTCAACCGGTGCTCCCGAGCGTATAGCGTAATCAATTAATTCGTCTTTTGTTGCCGGCCATGGTGCATCTTCCAGATGCGATGCAAGTTCAAGTGTCCAATACATATCTATATAGGTTTTTAAAAGTTATTTATGTTTATATACAATTTCGCAAAAGTATAATATTTTAAATTTGATTATCAATATTTTTTTTCACATTCTTCACACCCTTGGCAACCATTGGTTTTCAGGCACCTGCGCATCAAAACCAACCTTTCGCGCCAGCGTAAAAAGGTAATCGCTCAACCGGTTAAGGTAGATGATTATCTTATCGTCCACCGTGCTTTCATCAGCCAGGTGTACCACTACCCGTTCGGCCCTGCGGCAAACACAACGCGCCAGATGGCAAAACGATACGGCATTACTACCACCGGGTAATATAAAATGTTTTAACGGCGGCAATTTTTCGTTCATGGCATCTATTTCCTGCTCAAGCATTTCAATATCGTTCTCCTCAATATCAGGCAATACCATTTTTGACCGTTCGGGATCAGCGGCCAGTGACGCGCCAATGGTAAATAACCTGTCCTGTATGGTTTTAAGCAGATCCTGGTAATGTGAGCCGATAGCCTGATCCCGGATGAGGCCGATATAGGAGTTCAATTCATCAACAGTCCCGTAGCTTTCAATACGCAGGTGATGCTTGGGCACGCGTGTACCGCCAATTAATGAGGTATAACCCTTATCGCCCGTTTTAGTATAAATTTTCATAACAATGGCGCAATTAAACAATTTACACGCTGTTATTATTATCAATGTGAATAATTTGCTAAATGTTTACATTTAACCTGCTGATGCTACCGATCATGACAAGAAAAACACCTTTAATAGCATTTATAATTGTACCTGCCATGCTGATAGCCCTTAGCTTTAGCTGTGGTAACCGCCCTGCAAGCCAAACTACCAAGGCTGAACCTGCCGTGGAAAATGTAATAACCAAACAACAATTTAACGCGCTATTCCCAAACCGCGACAAGTTTTATACTTACCAGGCATTTATAAAAGCCATTAAGGATATGGCCGTGATTAAGATCAAGATCACCAAGCGGGCGTACCAGGCCTTACAAATGATACGCACGGATAAAGCAACCGGCAAAAGCACCGTAATACGGCAGGACGAAGGGTTTAATGAAGACTGGGCACGCTCGAAACCGGATAGCGTTTACGATATTGATTACAGCTTATTTTGCCACGAAAAGGATGCCGCCGTTAATAAAAGGGAACTGGCCGCTTTTTTTGCACACATAGCCCATGAAACGCGGCATGGCATCAACGGAAAATATAATGATGGCCTGATGCTGAAAACCGAAGCCGATACTACCCTGCCCTACGTGGTGCCCAATGATGAATATCCGCCCGTAAAAGGAAAAAAATATTATGGCCGCGGCCCTTTGCAGTTAAGCTACAATGGCAACTACGGCTATGCCTCGCACTGCATATTCGGCAATAAGGAAACTTTGCTTAACCGGCCTGAACTTGTTGAGCAGGATGCCGTGGTGGCCTTTAAAACGGCTATTTATTTTTGGATGACACCGCAATCGCCCAAACCCTCGGCACATGATGCCATAACCGGTAAATGGCAGCCCGCGGCTACCGAAAAGGCTAAGGGACGCGTACCCGGCTTTGGCAGCACCATTAATATTGTTAACGGCGCTATTGAGTGCGGCAAGGGCGATAGCCAAAGCAATATGCAGGACCGCATTGGGTTTTACCAACACTTTTTAAAACAGCTTGGCGCTGCCGACCCAAACTGCGCATGTTCATGCGGCAGTATGCAAGCCTACGCTTACTGATCATTATCCTGTATGGTAATGGTTCTTTTACGTGAGGTATGCGCGCTGAAATAGCCTAATGCCCCATTGCTGATATTGGTTGGCGGGTTACCCGGCGTAACACCCCCACCCGGCCCGTTCTGGCTTTGGTCGGCAAGGGTTACCCAGTACTTGTACAAAGGCCTGTCAATACTTTGCATCTCCACCTCAACCATATCGCCGTCATTTATTTCTTCGTTATCATCATCGCTGCTGTAAAAAAGCTGATCCTTAACTTCGTTGCCATTCGTCAGCCGGTCATCATTAGCGTAAACACGGCGGGTTTGGGTGCCGTTAACCCACATAACAAAGCGGTATTGGTTAGCTTCGTCTGCCGGGTCGCGGTAATGTACGGCCACCACCTTACGGTCCTCACCGCCAAAAGTAATTTGAGATACGCTCAGCGAGTCAAGCTCTACCGGGCGCGGCATGGTTGACTGAGCCGTGTAATCCTTACCATCAACCCTTACCTGCATGTTATAAGTAACGTTTGGCTGCCCTTTAAACGAGCTGATGTATACACCCGGTATGCGTTCAACAAAGTTATGCTCATTGCCCCGGCTGTCCGTTACAATAACCAGTGCGCCCGTAACCGGCGGATATGTATTATCCTCAGTGTATGATACCGAGCGCGATAGTTTGATGGTTTGCATATCGGCATTATCAGCCACGGTACCTTCAATTACCAGTTGGCTGGCTGATTCCTTGATATCTACATCGATCACCTTCTCGCAGGATGTAAGTCCTATCGCGGCAAGCACCAATGTTCCTAAAAAATGTATATGGGTTATTTTCATGGTATTAAAAGCTAAAATTCCAGGTTACCGACGGGATAATGCCGAACAAGGCTATTTGCACCGCCTCGGTACGGTTTGGGTCGTCCTTTTTATCGCGGAACTGGATGGCATATGGATTTTTGCGGTTAAGCGCGTTGTACAAACTAAACGACCAGCTTGAGCGGAAACGCTTGGTTTCTTTCGCTTTTAGGGTGGCGCTCAGGTCAAGCCTTTCGGTATGCGGCATACGGTTGGCATTGCGCTGGGTAAAGTAATACGTAGTAAGCCCGCCTACATTATATTTTCCTGCCGGATAAGTAACCGCGTTGCCCGTACTGTAAATATAATTTGCCGATACCGACCAGCGTTTGCTCAGGTTATATATACCTACCAACGCAAGGTCGTGCGTACGATCCTGCCGGGCCGGGAAATAATTGCCTTCATTCAGTCCATTGAACTTACGCTCTGTTTTTGACAGCGTGTAACTGATCCAGCCGGTTAAACGCCCCTTAGTTTTTTTGGTGTATAACTCTAACCCGTAGGCACGGCCGGTGCCATATAATAACTCCGATTCTACATTAGCATTGGCTATCAACTGCGCGCCGTTTTTATATTCTATTTGGTTTTGCAGCCACTTGTAATACGTTTCGGCCGAAAACTCAAAGGTATTGTCGTTCGCGTTCTTAAAATACCCGATAGCCACCTGGTCGGCAATTTCGGGCTTTATATTATTGCTGCTCATCACATACTGGTCGGTAGGTGAACTGGTGCCGGCATTGGTTAAAATATGTATGTTTTGCGTATTGCGGTTATAGGACGCTTTTACAGAATTCTCCTCATTAAGGCTATAGCTTAACGACAGGCGCGGCTCAAGGTTAAAATAGGTTTTCACAAACTCGCCGCTGCCATATTTATAAGCGGATGCCACATCGCCGTCGGCATTATAATTATTGAATGTGCCCGGGCCAAGTAATGAGAAGGTGCTCAACCTTAAACCGTACAGCACATTAAATTTATCGGTCAGCTTCCAATCGTCAGATACATAGGCGGCCATTTCTAACCCGTAACGGTTTTCGATAGAAAGCGGGTTAAAGCTCGAGTTGCCATTAGTGGTAATCTCTGATGGCGCTATACGGTGGTGTGTACCCTGAAAGCCAAAACGGATGGTATGCTTATCGCTGAAATATTGCAGATCCTCCTTCAGGTTAAAATCGCGTATCAGCGAGGTAACGTTGGCATTGTTATCATCATCCAACAGGCTGATACTGTAATTATATTTATTGAAGATGAAACTGGTATTTGAAAATAAGCGGCTGTTAAACACATGGTTTAACCTGATGGTTGCCGTGGTATTGCCCCACTGGTTGGCAAACAGATCCTTTATGCCGATATTATCCCGCCCGAAATAACCTGAAACATAAAGGGTGTTCTTATCATCAAATTTATAATTTGCTTTGGCGTTGATGTCGTAAAAATTCAGCGTATTGCCTTTCACTGATGAATCGGGTGAGGCCTGCAGCAACAAATCGATATAAGTACGCCGCGCGCTGATCATGAACGAGCCGCGATTTTTTACTATCGGCCCCTCGGCTTTTATACGGGAAGCGATAAGCCCAATACCGCCCTGTATGCCAAATTCCTTATTATTACCATCCTGCATTACCACATCAAGCACTGATGATAAACGCCCGCCGTATTGCGAGGGCATACCGCCTTTGTACAGGCTTACATCCTTAATAGCATCAGCATTAAACGTACTGAAAAAGCCCAGTAAGTGCGATGAATTGTATACGGTAGCCTCGTCAAGCAGTATCAGGTTTTGATCGGCAGCGCCACCACGAACGAAGAAACCGGTAGTACCCTCCCCGCCTGATTTTACGCCCGGTAATAGTTGAATGGTTTTGAGTACATCCTTTTCGCCAAATATAACCGGGATGTTATCCAGGTCCTTCATGTTGAGCTTATCCAAACCCATCTGGGGGCTGCGCACATTCTCGTTCTTACGGTCGGTAGCGCTTACCACTACCTCGGCAAGTTCCGAGCCGCTTTTAAGGTCGATATTCAGCTTCGTATCCGCAGTAAGATTAACCGTTTGCGTAACCTGCTGGTAGCCCGTGTAGGTTATGGTGAAGGTGTACTCGCCTGCCGTATTGGTAAGCGAATAAAAGCCATAAGTATTGGTGGCCGCCGCGGATTGCCCCGCCGCGTTTTGTATACGAACGGTAGCACCTATCAGGGTTTCGCCGGTTTGGGCATCGCGCACGGTGCCGCTTACGGTATAGCGCTTTTGCGCCAATGCCGGAAGTGCGAATAATAAGCTAACAAGTATTGTGAGGTAGTAAAAGTGTCGTTTTTGCATGAACGGCAGTAAGGTAAAGTTGATGTATGTCGATGTATCTAACGCAAGTATGCGCAGTTTTTTGATACAACAGGCAATTTTTATTACAAAACTTTGCAATTAACTTACCCGGCGGTTAATTTAACCTCAATATTAACCTATGCTAACCTTATTCTGCCGCGGCCTGCCAAAGCTCTATCTTGTTCCCTTCAGGATCATAAATCCAGGCAAATTTACCGTATTCATCATCCTGCTTTTTTTCGTCAATACGTACCCCTTTTTCTGCAAGCTGAGTCAACAAAGCAGCCAGGTCAGTAACCCTGAAATTGATCATAAATTGTTGCGACGGACTGCCAAAGTAGGTTGTGTCCTGCTTAAAAGGCATAAAAACGGTTTGGCCTGCCTGTTGCTGCCATATTTCGCCGCTTTGCAATGAATTGATGCCTAAATGCTCATCATACCATTTACTTAACACATTGGCATCTTTAGCCCTGAAGAAAAAACCGCCGAAGCCGGTTACTAACTTTTCCATAGTGATATTTTAGATTTACAGTTCCTAAAGCTATCAGTTTATTACATCACAAACAAGGGGCAAAAACAACATTACAGCAGGGCAAAACAGACAAACATTTAATTACTTTTTAAACCAGACATCTTCGGGTGCGGCATCAAAATTTTGCATGGCATTCATCAGCCCCGCAACATCACCGGCCGAAAGCACCATACTACGGTTAGCCGGTTTCATATATTTTTGTTCAACCATAAGGTCTAGCTGTTTTAACAGCATATCGTAAAAACCGTTAACGTTTAATACACCAACCGGGCTTTTATGCAAGCCTAACTGCAGCCAGGTAAGCGCCTCAAACAATTCATCCAGTGTGCCCAGGCCGCCCGGCAGCGCAATAATACCATCGCTCATTTTTACCATGAGCTGTTTACGTTCGTGCATGGTTTGCACTACGTGCAACTCGGTAAGGCCGGTGTGCGCTACCTCTTTATCTGCCAAAAACTGCGGTATTATACCAATGGCCTTACCGCCTTTTGCCAGCACGGCATCAGCTATTAAACCCATTACCCCTACCCGGCCACCACCAAAAATCAGTGTAATATCATGATCCGCAAAATATTGGGCAAGATTATCAATTATGTTTAACAGATCGGTATCGCCATTAAAATTGGCTCCACAATACACACAAACAGCTTTCATTATATTTAAATTTTAGCGCGAAGATAACTAATGCGCCCCACGCCTGTTTAAACAGATTATTACTTTACCGCATGATGGATTTTTGTACTTTTGCGGATGCCAAAAATTTCGCAAAAAGGGCTGCGTATGCCCGCCTCGCCTATTCGTAAATTAACGCCCTTTGCTGATAAGGCAAAACAAGAGGGTAAAAAAGTATATCACCTTAACATCGGTCAGCCGGATATTGAAACTCCGGCCGGAATGCTTGATGCCGTTAAGAATATCGATTTTAATATCTGGGCTTATACAGCATCTGAAGGCACACTAAGCTATCGCAAAAAATTAGCCGAATATTATAATAAATTAGGCTATGGCATCGATACCCAAGATATTATTGTAACTACCGGCGGCTCAGAAGCGATCACCATCGCTATGATGACCTGCCTTGACGCGGGCGACGAGGTAATTATTCCTGAACCTTTTTATGCTAATTACAACGGCTTTGCCAGCCAGGGCGATGTGATGGTGAAACCTATTCTATCGTACATTGAAAATGATTTTGCCCTGCCGCCTATCAGCGAATTTGAAAAACTGATAACAGATAACACCAAAGCCATCATCATCTGCAACCCTAACAACCCAACAGGCTACCTGTATACACGCGAAGAACTGGAAGCCTTGAAAACGCTTTGCTTAAAATACGACCTATATTTACTGTGCGATGAGGCTTACCGTGAGTTTTGTTATGACGGACGCGAATTTATTTCGCCGATGCATTTAGAAGGCTTGGAGAATAACGTGATCGTGTTGGATACGGTAAGTAAGCGTTACAGCGCCTGCGGCGCACGTTTAGGCTGCATCATCACCAAAAACAAAGAGGTATGGACAACAGCCTTAAAATTCGCGCAGGCACGTTTAAGTCCCGGCATGGTAGAACAAATTGCCGGCGAAGCCGCAGTTGATACGCCCGACAGTTACTTCGAGATGGTGAACGCCGAATACAAATCGCGCCGCGACACATTGGTAAACGCCTTAAACAACATGGATGGTGTTTTTTGCCCTACCCCCGGCGGCGCATTTTATATTGTAGCCCGACTGCCGATAGACAATGCCGACAAATTTTGCCAGTGGCTGCTGGAAAGCTTTGAATACAATAACCAAACCGTAATGTTAGCCCCCGCCACCGGTTTTTACAGTACCCCCGGCAGCGGATTGAACGAAGTTCGCCTGGCCTATGTGCTAAACAACGATGACCTGAAAACAGCGATGGTTTGTTTGGAGAAAGCATTAAAGGTTTATCCGGGAAGGACGAATTAATACAGTTGGTGGTTGACGGTTTGCAGTCAACAGACTTACATTACATCTGCAAACTGCAAACTTTAATAACCCACGGCACAAAAATTGTGTATATTTGCAGGCTACAAAACTGCAAACTGGCAACTAATAACTGCCAACTCTAAAAATGGGGTCGACCGGAATTGACAGGATGGAGATAAGTAGGTAAGCATGCAGCGCGTTGGGTGAATTAGCGCTTTAATCTGAACGCTCAAACTTACAAATGGCGAAAATAACTACGCCTTAGCTGCCTAATTTAGAATTAGCATAGCTTTTGTCCCGCCGGTTTTCCGTTCTGTTGAATCGGCAATCGGGGCATCGAAAAACGGAACTGGCCAGCTTAGGGTGTGATAAGCAGGCGAGATAAAGCACCTACGGAAGACGGTACAGGTAAGCAACTGACCTTCCCCTTCCCGACAATTTAACAGAAGCTAAGCATGTAGAAAGCTTACCTTATACCATGTTTGGACGAGGGTTCGAATCCCTCCGGCTCCACTTAAAAAAACCGAACCTAAAGTTCGGTTTTTTTTATGCTATACTGCTACATTGATTAAATCAATTAATTGATTGTTTAAGCCCAAAATAGTAAACATCTTTACCATTTATGCCGTAAAGCTTCTCATCAACAATTTTTACTGAAAAATCTGAAGGCTTAACTTTGTGTAATTTCCGCAAACCCTTACTCAAAGTATTTACAAAATAGACGTTGTTTTGATCGAAAGCATAATAGGTATGACTTTGATCTAAATGAAAATCATCAAAACACCCTGGTACCATTTTAAAGGTAGCTACATCCGCCTCAGGCTGCCTCTTACCCTTAAAAAATATGCTGTTGTTATCTTTGCCGATATTTTGCCATACAATGCTGAAAGAATCTACATCTGCCGTTTCTACATACTCGGTAATAAAAAATACTTTTTTACCTTCCCGAATATAATATTCATTATACCATTCTCCTTTACTGTAGTCATAAGGCAGCACTTTGTTATACCAGTAATAACCGGCCCCATCATAAGCAATCCCCTTCGCAGCATCAACTACTTTAAAATTTTCCGGTTTTGCATTCTCAATAACAGAAGGGGTACACATGTAACTGGTAACATAGGCATTATTTTTATCCTTAAAATAAAATGTTTTGTCCTCGAAAGCTTCTATTAATTCAAACGAATTATGATCAATTATTTTTTTCAGGCTGGTAAATGTTTCTGATTCATGATACAGAACACTCTTGTCAATAAGCCTGAAGCCATATCCTAAATCTTTCATAGTATCGATATTTAAAACGTTTTATAAAATTCAAGTTTATATATAAATAATTTATTTGATATAAGGCTTAATACACATGACTATCCCTTATCAAAAGTATTATTAAGCAGGAGCTTGTCCGGGTTATTTTGGTGGGTCAGATACCCCTATTTTCCATAGTCATTACATCGCTATTAACCGAATGTAGCTGTGTTATATGGATTGATGGCAATTATATTCACCATTTAGTCGATATACATATAGCGGATCAAAAACCGCCCCAATCATTGAAAAAGTTAATTGCAATAGCGTATAGGTAGTACAATTATTATTTAAGGCGCTTGATCCCATATTCTAAAATGGCATCTCGGCCGGCAGCATCATCAGCTAAAGTATTGGTTATAATGGTGTCTGGCTTTAATCCATCCTCTATATTATCGCCGTTAGGAGTAAGCGCCATAGAAGCTGAATAGGTAAGCCGCCAGCCGTTGGAAAGTTCGTAATTGAATGGTGTACCCCCGCCCCCGCCTGTATAATCGCCTATTACGTGCACATTGGGCAATGCCGACATATACAACACAAAATCATTACATGAGCTAAAACAGCGGCGGTTGGTTAACACGCAAACCGAGGTAAATTGAACAGGATCGCTAACAGGGTCAAGGTATTTTGCCACAGGCGCGTAATACTCGTTACCGGCGGATGCCTTTTTGTAAACATCATACTTCAACAATTGCCGCTTGGTTAAAAACAGACGAACAAGCTGATCAACCAGGGCGGATTCGCCCCCGCTATTATCACGCACATCAATGATGATTTTCTTAAATCGGTGCATCTTATTTAACACCTGTTCCAGATCAACCGGTGTCAGGGTTTGTTTAAAGGTGGGGATGTATACGTATAATACATCGTCAAATTCATTTACGGTAACTACCCCGATTTTTTGAGGCTTTGTTAGGTAATTCGCCATCAGCAATTCATAATTAAAGTTATGATCGTAAGGCAAATAATACCCGTTATACGTATATACCCTATCAGATGCCGACAGGGCTACATGGCCGTCACGCAGGCTATCAAGCATGCCGGAAAGTATATCAAACAGTTGCTGATCGGTTGTGGTTGACGAAGCTTTTTGACGGTATGCATCATGAATACTATTCCAGTTCACTTTTTTATACTCGAGCATGGCATACCGCTCGTTAATTACCTTACACAACTGCTCAAATACACTTACCGGATCGCGCGATGGGTTTCGCAAAGCTGATTTTTGGCAGGATTGAATTATCAGTACCATCATTAACAGGCATGCAGATAGCTTTATGTAGTTTACTAACCTCATAACTGAATACTATAGCCTATTATAAACTGATGAGAGGCGGAACTTACCTCACTATCCTGCTTTAAGTGATAATAATTCCACTGGTAGCCAACACTTATTTTGCTATGATCGTCAATCTGTTTTTCTAAACTGCCCGACCAATTAACTGCGCTAAACCCTGCAAAGCTGGTCAAATATAAATTATCCAGATAAGCACTGAATGCCGGTTGCTGAACGTTGCTTACCCTATTCCCGCTAAAGTTTGAGCGTGAAACGGCGGACACCAACGGGCAGGTAATACCTGTTTTAATAACAAAAGGTTTACGGTTCCCAATACTATATTGAGCCTGTAAAGCCAATGCCGCGCTACTTACAAATTCAAAAAAACGGCTGTTATTAACAAACTGTTCATGACTGCGTGTAGCAAAAAAAGTTTCTGAAGCAAGGCCGCTATTGATATCTGCACCGACAAGGTTAAACAGGTGCCATAAAGCGGTGTATTTTAACGAGATAGTTTTTGAACGTACCGTTGATGAATTGACATCATTACCCAAACTCCCCTGCTGATAACTGACTGAAACCTGTTGTGCGAACCTGCCGTTCTTGAAATCTGCCCCAAGGGTTATACCCGGTAAATTCCCCGCATATACCAGTGCCGACATGCCATCATCCTTAACACGCGTATTTACCAGCATAGCCCCTGCGTGCAGGGTTTGCGTACCGGCTTGCTGCGCGGATGCGGGCAGGTAAAACCAACCAAGCGATATAGTTAACAAATAACCTATTACTGTTTTCCGGATCACATGCAGACTTTATATCACGCTTAATAGTTTGTTGCAACCGGATAAAAATCCGTCCAACCTTCCATCCAGTTTGATGCGCCGAAAGCGCCGCGGTAAGCAACTTTATTAAAGAACGCGTTGTTAAAATCAGTGCCGCTAAAGTTTGCCCCGCTTAATGCCGGCGAACCATTGGCCGGTAAAACACCGGGAGTTTTAAAATTAAACGGATCAGCTAATGAAATACCGTTAGGCGATGGATAGCGAATATTGTTATGGCTCTCGGCATAGGCGATAACCGTTGCCGTATCTACCGAAAATACTGCGTTCATATCAACCGTGTAGGCATCTGTAAAGTTATTACTATGAGCCAGGTTATAGCTAAACTCGGTTGAACCGTCGAGCAAGTGCAGGGCCGCGGCATCGTCGCTAAACTTAATACCACCTTTAGGCATCCCCATTATTACTGAGTTACGCAAGGCTATGCTGCTGTTGTAGCTCAGGTTAACGGCGGCGTTCCACGGCTGCATATCATTGTATCCCGGGTTATTGTACGGGCCTATAACGGTAAGGTTTGATATTACCGGGCGTGTGTTTCGTTCTAACGGATTGTTAACAATATCATTTAATACCAGCACACCATCGGTAGTGTAAATAAAACTACCCGGCGCGGCAAAATACGGGTGCTTGTAGCTAAGCAAAAACTGCTGATTACCATTGTAGCCGTTAGCATATAAAAATCCGGCACCGCGGGTATTGAACGCGATCAGGTTACGTGCGTTTACCGTGCCGCCAAAAAAGCCAAAACCCGACGTTTGGGTATTACTCACCTGCACATTTTCAATAACGGTACCGCCGCCTACTCCTACACAAGTTAAACCATAAGAATCTACTGATGATACTCCGGCAAACTCAATACGTACATATTTCAGTATGCCCGAATTATCGGTAGCGTTATCGCCGCCGCCCGGAGGCGCTGCCACGCCACGCGGACTGATAGTTGGCGATGGCATCCCACTGTTCTCATCATACGCGCTTACGGGTGCGTTACCCGCTATGTACAAACCGCCCCAATCACCATGCTGGCGCTGTGATACAGGCGAGCCCGAGGTAAAAATGATAGGCTTTTCTTTAGTCCCCTCGGCTATGATTTTCGATCCGTTATCTATAATAAAAAAATCAGACCGCCCCTGCCCCGCCGCGGTATTGCGACTCATGATAACCGTACCCGGCTCAATGGTCAATACAGCATTATTGGTAACAAGTACAGATGTTTCAAAGGTATAGGTGGAATCACTGCTCAGCGTGCGGTTGGCGCGTATTTCATTGGGCAGTTTGGCTTTAGGTTTTGTAGCGCTTACTTCGGTTTCATTTTTTTTGCATGAAAAAAAGATCGGGCAAAAACACAGAAAAAAAAATGTGATGTATATATTTTTCATTTAATGAGTATCAGGTTTATTTAAAAACCTTTTTGGCGTTGCCGCCAAAAAGGTAAAACATAATCAGTTTTTAACAGGTAGATGGTGTACGATTAGAATTTAGTCCAACCGGTTGAGCCTGAACGTACAGTAGCCCAGTTAGCTGTGCCTGTACCTGTAGCACCGGTGTAAGCGAATGCACCACGGAAAGCCACGGCCAAAAATGTTTTTGAACGGGCAACCGGAGATGTTGATGATGGGAATGATCCACCTGTAAAATCAGCACCTGTTGCAGCGGCAGATGATGAAGAATTAAGGAAGAACTGAGTTGAGTTAACGCTTGTAAGGTTAAACGGATTTACAAGGTCGGCAGCACTTGCGGTAGCCAGCTCAACGTTAGCATTGGTAGCGTTAGTAAGGAATGTTTTTAAAGTAGCATCAGTGTATGATGTTGTACCTGTAGCAACGGCAAACGCTTTATTAGCTGCATTGCTGTGTACAAAGTTTTTCCTGAACTCTGATGTACCTGCGGTTAAGCTATCGGCAGTAACGTTACCATCAACTAATAAACCGGCTGCCGGGAAACCCAGGAATATAGAGTTACGAACTTTTAAACCGGTATTTCTGCGGAAATGAGCACCGGCCTGGAATGAACCATCAACACCGGTTGCTGAAGTTACCGGGAAATCAGGGTTTGAATCAGCAACACCGTTGTTACCCAATACAGTTAAGTTTGATATAACCGGGCGGGTACGCGGCGTGTTGGTAGCAATACCTGTATTATCGTTATCACTCTCAATACCGTTTGATTTTGATTGATCGTTGATTTCCGGATCTCTTAAAGCAAGCAGGAACTGTAATGAGCCCTGGTAACCAAAGTCAAAATCAAAGTCATCATCAATTGCACGGTATGAGATCAGGTATTTAGGGTTAACCGTACCACCAAAAAACTCAAAAGAGTCATCGCCGCTATAGCTAACCTGTACGTGGTCAATCAACGTACCTGCGCCAACACCACCTAAAGTTAAACCGTTAACCTCATTGTTGTTACCTAATGTACCCTGGTAAATACCACCGGCATACTCAATACGGGTATAAGTAATGTTACCACTGTTGTCAGAAGCGTTGGTACCACCATATTGGGTATCACTGCTCGCAGGGATACCTTCAATAGTAGTTGTAGTTGGTTTGTTGGTTGGCGCGCTGCCTAAAACAATTATACCGCCCCAATCGCCATTAGTTGGCGTAGCTTCGTTTGATGTAAACACAACCGGATTGTTAACCGTACCGTTTGAGTTTATCTTGCCGCCTCTGGCAACAAGCAATACACCTTTTTGACCGGCTACACCATAACCTTTAAGGGTTGTACCGGCAGGTATGTTTAAGGTAGCACCGCTTTTTACAGTAACCACACCTTTTATAATGTAAGTTTTGGTATTTACCAGGTTTACGGTACCGGTAACATCATTTTTAATGGTATCAATAGCCGGGTTAGTACCGGTAACAACGTCGCGCACTAAGCTGCTATCTTTTTTACAGGCGGTGAACGCTACAGCGGCCAATGCGGCAACTGATAATATTTTTGAAATAGTTTTCATGATGAGTAGAAAAATTGTTAAGATTGTGTTAATTATTAAACTGCCAAGTTTTTAATTGCATTTTGAGTGACCCCGGCCTTGCTGGGGTTACGCTCATGATGTTTATCAGTCTTTTTCTTTTTTTCCTCCGCTTTTTCAGGTGTTTGCTTTATGTAGGATTTATTAATGCGCTGTTGTTTTTACTTTCTGATGGTATAGGTTAACGTTAGCGTATAATTGGCAAAGGGCTTACGTGAATAAACCGTAGCGTCAAAAACATTACCCGAGTATTTACCATTCAGGTCAAAATCCTGATATTGTATATATGGGCTGTTAAGTACATTCGCCGCGTTGAATCTTATTTCAAACTGTTGCTTCATAAATTTCTGGCCAATCTGCAGGTCAAGCTGGTTACGCGGATTTTCATATATATCCGGATAAGTGCTAATGTCTGACCGATCCTCAGCAGTAGTACCAACCACTACTATGCGGCGGCCCGAGCGGTTAAAGGCTGCTGAAAAAGTAAATGTATTTTTAAGTGCGTTTACCAGTATACCCGCGTTAAGCAAATATGGCGATTGGCCCATCAGCGGGCGCTCTTTTAATTTTGAGTCTACATTTGTGCCTTCGTAGCCGTCAACCGTTCCGCTAATTTTGGAGTGTATCCTGGAGTAGTTACCAAAGAATATTAAATTTTTAAGCCACTCGGGCCCGGTACCGAAGTACAGGTTTTTACGTATTTCAAACTCAAAACCCCAGTTTGTTGCACTTTCAATATTATTATAAGTGCGTATAAACCCAGTGGTTGAGGTTGTTGCCTGGGTGGTGGTTTCAACGGGGTCTGTCAGTTTTTTACGGAATAAAGAGGCGGAAAATATCTCGCCCGCGCTCGGGAACCATTCTGCCCTGAAATCGAGATTTTGAATAGTACCCCGGTTAAGGTCAGGGTTACCACGTGTTATGTATCCTGTAACAAAATCAAAATACTCGTACGGGCTTATCTCTCTAAACTCCGGCCTTGTCAGCGTTTTTGAAAACGCGCCCCGGATGTTAACCGTTTTTAACGGACTATATATTAAGCTTGCTGAAGGTAATACATCCGTATTGTAGCGGATATAATCAACCGGGGTTTGATCGGCCCCGCTACCGCCGCTGCCCGGTAAACGGGTTGCGAGATCCTTACTGGTGCTCAGGCTCATGGTATAAAACTCTATTCTTGCACCATATATCAGTTTCAGGTTATCAAAAATATTGCTCTCCATATTGGCAAAGGCTGATGCCAGGTTAGCACCACCCGTATATTCATTAGCCGGAAGCTCATAGTTTACAACCACCAGCCCACCCGGCCTGAAATTTTCAGGACTAAGTATTTTATCAATAGGCTGATTAAAATTAACCGGGGTTGATGAAGGGAAGCCCTGATCATTATCGGTAGTTACGCCGCGAGCGGCATCAAAGTAGCCTAAGTTACGGGTAAAGTACTCGCGCTTTCTGAACTGGGTAAAGGCACCGGCCTTAAATAACTGGGGTTGCTGTTTTACTTTAAATGGCGTTGATACGGCAAAGTTTACATTGTAAGCATCTTCCTTTAAATCAGTAAATAACCTGCTGGATGATTGGATAGAACCAAACTCAGGCACAAAATAATTCTGATCCTTATAACGTACCGTATCTGTTGGGTACAGGTTAACATATCCTAAACGGGTTTGGTTAGGCTCGTACTTTTTCACCTGGTTGTAGGCCACGTTCCAGGTTAACGTAACCGGATCGGTTTGCCCTAATTTATGCTCCCCTTGTAACTGCGTACCTAACAATGTTTTTTGGGTGGGATGCATATCCGTAACCATGGTAGGTGCTATATCGCTAAAATCATTACCCTGCGTTCGCTCGCCTGATCTTAATGTTGTAATAGTTTCAAAATCACGATTGAACATGCTTTTTACCGAAACCTTGTTTTTACCAAACTGGTAAGCCACGTTAAGTAAAGCACCGGCGTTTACCAGGTAACGGTAACTACGCTCGTACGGAAACGACCGCAGGTAAGCCAGTGTATCGCCGGGAGCTGCCGTACCGCTAAACCTGCGCAGGCGGGCCAAGTCATACCGCTCTACCTGGTCAATGGTTTCATCGTGCCTGTAATTGGCCAGGGCAACTATGCCCAATTTTGAGTCGGTAAAGTTGAAGGTTTTACCGTAGCCTAATTGCAACTGCTGTATAGGTTTGGCATTACCGGCCCCTACCGGTGTCCATCCCTTGCTCAAGGCATTACTTATCCTGAAACGCTCTTCAGGGTATAGTTTGTTAAGTTCGGCAGAGCTGCGGTCAAGCTCCTTAGGCAACGCGCGGCCACCATCGTCAGATCCTATCCAGTCACGGCTGCCGTTGCGGTCTTTAAAAAACGCCTTACCGGTTTGCCCGGCATAAACACCTGAGCCCAACGCGATCGAAATAAAATCCTGATCCGGAAAATCCTTGGTATTTACCTGTACCACACCTCCGGCAAATTCGCCCGGCAAATCGGCCGTTGCGGTTTTGGTTACAATAACACTTTCAATAGCCTGCGCGGGTATCAGGTCGAGGCTGAATGAACGCCTGTCGGGCTCAGTGCTTGGTAACACGCCGCCATTCAGCATGGTATAGTTATACCTGTCGGCCAGGCCGCGTACCACCACATATTTACCTTCGAGTATACTTACGCCAGTGATCCTTTTCATCGCGTCGCCCGCGTTACGGTCAGGAGTGCGGCGTATCAGATCGGCAGAGATACCATCCGTAATAGCAGTGTTGTTGCGCTGCAGGGAGTACAGTGATGATTGTGATTCGCGTTTGAATGAACTGGTTACCGTTACGGTTTGCAATTCGTTAGTTGCCGCATTGAGGGCAATATTTAAAAGGGTGGCTATATTTTCCTTTACCTCTACACCGGTAATTTTTTTAATTTGATAACCCATGTACCTGAATTCAACACTGTAGGTACCCGGTTGCAGGCTCAGGGAATAGTTGCCCTGAATGTCTGACGAGATACTTACATTATTGCTGGCCACCACGGTAACGCCGGGCAGCACCTCGCCGGTTTTGGCATCAGTAATTTTACCTGATACCCTACCCGGAGCCAGATTGCTGTTGTGCTTGCGCTGATCGTACCCTATAGTGATGTTTTGATTAACAACACTGTAGGTATAGTCGGTATTTTTAAGCAACTCATCAAGTATCCGGTTTAGCGGAGCATTTTTGAAGTTGAAGTTCGCGACTTTAATTTTCATCAGCAGATCCTTATTGTAAGCAAAATCAAAACCCGATTTTTTTTGAATCAAGTCAATATCATCAGCCAATACCCTGGCATTTAAATTAATGGTCAGTTTTATATCATCCAGTTTTTGCGCGGCAACATCGGCCGCGTTAATAACCCCGCATGTACTTAAAATTATAGCTGTGAATAAGGTAGAAATTCTCATAAATTGCTTTACGCGCGTAAAAAGTATAATCATATATTTGTTTATGGTTTTAGGTTAACAGAATAGCCTGGACACAGCAGCTCCATCTCCAGTACCAACGGAATAAAAAGCTGATCTTTAACGGAAGCTGTTAGCGCAGCCTCCGTTTCTTTTTTTGTGTGTATATGTAATATTGGGGTTAGGTTAGTACATCGTTATAGTTTTTGATTTAACATTCAGTGAATACCGGGTATTATTTATTTTGCTCAACATGCCCATTACATCGGCTATATTATCATTCCGCCTAACAGTGGCCGTAAAGTGTAAAGCCGTAACCGCGGCATCATTTGCTTGCAGCTTATAACCATAATTGTTATACAACACGGTTTGTAATCCCACGAAACCAACCTGGTTCATTGTCACCTCACCATTCATCCAGGCTTTAGCCTGTGAGGCCGATACCTTAACTTTTGCACCGATGTGTTTTTTCAGGTTAAAATCCATTTGCTGGTTAGGTGTTAAAAAGTCGAGCAGTTTTTTATTGTAACTAACCCCCACCTTTCCGGTAGCTACCGACACTTGTATTGCGGGCAAATAGCTGTAGGCGTTAATGTTGAACGAGGTACCGAGCACCTGTGTAGACAAGCCTTTACTGTGCACTATAAATGGTTTTTTGTCATCATGGTACACATCAAAAAAAGCCTCGCCTTCCAGCAGGTCAACTTCCCTTTTGTCGGCATTAAATGTGGTTGGATATTTTAATTTTGAGCCTGAATTCAGCCATATTTTACTACCATCGGCCAGCTCTATTGATTTCATTTTGCCAGGTTCGGTATAAACAATGGTATAGGCAACCTTGCCGCTACCCGTGTTAAAATATTTGGCAGACGTATAAAAAAATAAGGCCGTTAATATCCCTACAACAAATATGGATGCGGCGATATTTAGCCAGCGGCGTTTAACCTGCCGTTTATTTTGCAGGTTTAGCGAACTATGGATAGTACTGAGTATATCGTTATACTCCCGCGCTTCCTCACGGTGATCGCTAAAAATATTTCCGGGTAATTGCTTATCCTCAAAAGCATCATACCACCTGTTAAGCAAATGGCGTTCAACTTCTGTAAGCTGTCCGTTTGCAGATTTTTCGATCAGGTTGCGTATTTGTTCTTCAGATAAGTTCACCATTATGTATTTATACCTACTAATTCGGCCCAGGCGAACCATAGTACCATGAGGTACAGAACTTTAATACACAGGAAATATTAGCTTAACACCATACCTGCTTTTCAGGATGCGTTGTAGTCATCCAAGGCTAATTTTAGTTTTTTTAAGGCGAGAGAGATTTGATTTTTTACGGTTTGGGACGATATGGAAAGTCGCTCGGCAATTTTTTCATTGCTCAGGTACTCCCGGCGGCTCAGTATAAATACCTGGCGCATTTTTTCGGGCAAACGCTCTATCTCGTTATTGAGCAGCGTTTCGAGTTCCTTGTTTAAAAACTGTTCGTTACCTGCTCCACCTGTGGCCACATCGGTAACTAAAGCCGGTAGGGTACGGTCTTTATGCTTATAAAAAAAATCAATTACCTTGTTTTTGAGCGAGCGGTACAGATAAGGGCCTAAAGGCAGTTCTTCATCAACGTTATCCGCATTGTTCCATAAGGATACAAAAAGGTCCTGTAATAGATCCTGAACATCCTCCTTATTACCTAACCGCTTATAAGCCGTTGCATACAAAGCTTTACTGTAACGTGCATACAACTCGTTAAAAGCATGAACATTACGCTGCTTTAGCATAACGATCAATTTTTTCTCAGAAAAGTTTTTCACTTTTAATTAGCAGTTAAGATTTAAAGCCCTACAAAGCTATTAACTAATTATGGGTTGATAATTAAATGAATGCTAATTAATTGTTACCTACAAATTTATACCGCTCAAATGCTTCGGGAGAGCCCGCTGAATAATGCCACTCGTTTACGTTAATATGCTTAATTATTAGGCATCATAGCTGCACCGTCATATTTTATTATAAATTATCATTAGCACTTGGCAATGCTTTAACTTTGCATAGTTAATGGTGTATAACTGTCAATACCTACCCCTATTATTTTTATTTGTGATGTCTGACAAGAAAATTACTATACTTTATGTGGATGATGAGGAGAATAATCTTTTTGCATTCAAGGCAACATTCCGTATTAAATACCATGTTTTAACCGCCATCAGCGGCGATGAGGCACTTAAAATACTGGCTGAAAAGCCTGTACAGGTTATTGTTACCGACCAGCGTATGCCCGAAATGACGGGCGTTCAGTTTCTGGAAAACATCCTGGAAAAATACCCTGACCCCATGCGTATACTGTTAACCGGATATGCCGATATGAACGCGGTGATCGACGCGGTTAACAAAGGCAAAATATACCATTACCTTACCAAGCCATGGAATGAGGCCGAACTGGATGCTACCATTCAAAAAGCCTATCAAAAATATTTAGAAAAGATAGAAATGCAGGACATGAACGAAAAGCTGGCCCTCTCTAACGATCAGCTTGAATTTATGCTCAGGCAAAAGCTGCTATCCTGATCCTATTCAAGTTCGTGCTGTAGCAGAATATCGTTCAGCTTTTCTTTGGTGAGCGGTTTTTCAATAACACCGCTAACAATGGTATGAGCCCGCCCTTTGGAGAGGTCGTTTTTATTAAGGGTAGATGAAAGTATAAATATCTTGTACTGATCTGTTATATCCTCCGGCAACTTTTCAAAAGCATCCAAAAATTCAAACCCGTTCATGATCGGCATCTGCAGGTCAAGAAAAATTATAGCGGGCAACTTAACACCAACCTCCCGGTTACGTATGGCCTCAAATGCGGTTAACGCGTTATGATACAACTTAACTACACTGTTGCTGTAGGTAAAATGGAGTATTTTTTGCGCTATAAAGCAATCCAGCTCACTTTCATCAATAACTATTAACGATAAATTCATATATAATTACAATGAAGGTATAGTCACTTTAAACGTCGTCCCCTGATCCATTATGGAGTTTACCTCAATCTGGCCGTTTAGCTTGAGCAAAGCGCCTTTTACATTATACAATCCAAAACCTGAACCTACCTCCTGCGAGTTGGCTCGGTAAAACAGGTTAAATATTTCGCCTAAATGATTGCCTAAAATGCCCACGCCGGTATCTTTAACACAAATAACGGCCGTATTATTTTGCACCTCAATGGTAACCTCAACCTGCTTTTGGGCTTTACGTTTATCCTGATATTTAAACGCGTTTGATAGCAGGTTATTAAAAATCAATTTCAACAATTCCCTGTCCGTCCTGAATATTTCGGGCTGAGTAATATTTACTGTAAATTCCACCTCATTTACTTTTGAGCTAACCTGGTACATGGGCATCAGCTCATCAACAAATTGCGTAAAATCAATTTCTGATATCTTCAGTTCACCGCGCTGCAGGCTGTAATAATCGTGCATGCTGATGATGTAGCTATCCAGCTTAGTGATTGATTTTTCCATCAGCACCAGCATTTCCTTCATCTCGTTAATATCATCAATATCATGCGCTACGTTGATAGCTCCGAGTATCCCGGTAAGCGGGCCGCGTATATCATGGCTAACACTGTAGGCAAACTTATTCAACTCCTCATAAGCGGTTTGCAATTCGTTATTTTTTACGGCAAGCATAGAGGTAGCCATATAAAACTTGTTCCCCTCCTCTATTGCTGATAATATATCGGCCTCCTGCCAGGGCTTTTGAACATACCTGAAAATATTGCCTTTATTTATGGCTGCTATGGTTGCTTCGGCATCGCTGTATCCTGTCAATAATATGCGTACGGGCAAATGATGTTTAAAGCGCATCTGTTCAAAAAACTCCGCGCCGGACATGCCGGGCATGCGCTGATCGCAAAATACAATACGTATATCAGGGTTTCGGTCAAGTATGGCAAAGGCCTCTTCTATTTTATCGGTAACAAACACCTGGTAGTTCATCCTTAATGTGGCTTTAAAACCGATCAGGTTATCGGGTTCGTCATCCACATATAAAATCTTGATTTTTTCGGACATTGTATAAATTGGTTTACTATTGATGGGGTGTTATACGGATGGCCGCCCTATTTTGGTTGGTTTATTGCAATTTTAAAGGCAGCTCAATTACAAACTCACAGCCCTCGCCTTTTTTACTGTTAACCGTAATATTACCGTTATGCCGTTTTATAGTATTATAAGCGATAGATAAGCCTAAACCGGTACCTTCGCCTACATCTTTAGTGGTAAAAAAGGGTTCAAATATTTTATGCTGGGTTTCCTCACTCATGCCTACGCCATTATCTGCAAAGTGCAAAAACACGTGCCCGTTTTCCTGCCTTGTTTTTATGCTGATGATGCCACCCGAGTTATCGCCAAACTTTTTGTTGATGGCATAAACCGAATTTGATATGAGGTTTAAGAACACCTGGTTCAGCTTGCCGGGGTAACACTCTACCAAATTCAATTGGCCATAATCCCGCTCAATTGCTACCTTATTGTTAAACAAGTTGTTACAGATGATAAGCGTTGATTCAATACCTTCATGAATATCAGCGTATTTCAGATCATCTTCATCCAAACGCGAAAATATTTTAAGGCCTTTAACAATCTCGGCAGTACGCACCGCCCCCTCATTAATGCCTTTAAGCAGATGCTTGATCTCGTAGTTCAGGTAATCCAGGTCAAGTTCTTCTTTCAGCGAGTCGATTTCCTTTTGCTTGGCTTCAACCGGCTTGTCAGATAAGCCTACCTTTTCAATAGATTGCAGGGCATCCATCATCATTTCGATGTCGCGCTTTAACGGGTTAATGTTAGACGTAACAAAATTGATCGGGTTATTGATCTCATGCGCGATGCCTGCCGTAAGCTGACCCAATGAGGCCATCTTTTCAGACTCTACCAATTGCGATTGCGCCTGCTTCAGGTTATCGAGTGTTACAGATAGCTCCTTGTTGGTTTCTTTTAACTCATAGGTACGGTCGTTCACTTTAGCTTCAAGCACCTCGTTTTGCTCACGTATAATACGGTCGTTCTCTTGCAAAGCGCGCAACGTTTCTTCCTGCGACTTTTCTTTCTCCTGCTTAAACACATTGATCCTGTCAGCCAGCGCGAATGAAAGCAGTACGGCCTCCAGCGCCGAACCGATAAGCAGTGCCGAGTTGGTCAGATCATTATAAGGCAGTACTACGTTAAAATCCTTCAGCACGTAGATCACCACACAAACAATAAATATTGACCACGCCGTGAGGAAATATTTGGCCGAGCGCGAGCCTTTAAGCAAGATGCGGATAGCCATAAACAGCACATACAATGCGCTGAACATGGCCGTTGACAGCATGATGGTGTAGCTCAGGTTATAGTGCCCTAAAAACGCGAGTAATATCTGGAATGAGTAAAGCACCCAAAAAACATACGAGAATTTGTGTAAGCCGGGCGTATACTGTTTTGAGGTAAGAAAGTTCTTTGAAAACTCAATAGCCGATAAGCCTATGAGCGCGCTGGTTATATATATCAGCATATCAGCCACCATCGGGTGGTTTTGCAGCACAAACCTCAGTAAATAACCTTCCATACAGGTTTGCGTGAGCAGTACCATGGAGAGGTAGAGGATGTAATACAGGTAGTTTTTATCGCGCACGCTGGTGTACACAAAAAAGTTGTACAATATCATTACCAGCATGATACCTACATAAATACCAAAAGTAATATCCTTAAAAAGTGCCCTTTCAACAATCTGCGCCATGCTGCCTACATAAAATGGCAATATGAGTTGCTTACCGCTTTTTACGTAGAAGTAAAAGGTACTTTCACTTCCCTTTTTAAGATTGACAGGATAAATAAAGCTTTGATGCTTGATAATACGGGTATCAAAAGCCAAACGGTGGCCGCTTTTATTTTGCTGGTTCAGTTTACCGTTAGTGAGCTGATAAAAGTCGACGTAGTCAACCATCGGCTGGGTAAACTGTACCGCCAGCGTGGTATCGGCTGATTGATTTTTTAGGCTGAACCTGATCCAGTAACCATAAGGTTTGGTATCCAGGTTCGGGAAGTCATTATCTGTTTTTTGATACCTGGCAGAGCGCATAGCCTCAGCAAGCGGCATATTAGCATTGGTATCCGTCAATACTTCAATACTTTTACCGATCACCTCAACTTTGCCTTTGAACGATATTACATTTTGCGCTTTCGCGGACACAAACGCGCCGCCCACCGCTAATAAAAACAATGCCTGGAACAAAACAATAAAATATCGCATCAATCGGTAATACATGTCAGTTACTTATACTTAACCGCGGTTTAAAACTGGTAAAAAAGCTCGTCCTTATTTTTACGTAGAGATTTTGGCCCGTAATCATCAGCAATGGCCAGCTTCATTAAAAAAACTTCAGCTTCAGGAGCATCCTGCTGCACCAGCGGAAAGATCTTTAAAAAACGCTCCCTCAACGCGTACAGGTTCTCCTGTACCTCAGCAGGCAATTGATCGCCACGGCCGTGGATCAACCGGTTAAAGAAAAACGCGGGCGAAAGCATCGGGTGTACCGCTATACCTTCGGCTGAGCTTAACAACCATAGTTTTTCAACGGCTTTACCGGCATCTATCAAACCGGTATGTGTAAATTCCGGTATGGTTACTAAGGCCATGCTCCCGGCTGATTTAACCGCCTTTAGTGATAGCTTTTTAAAGGCGCTACCCTTTTTCCATTTTGAGATCAGCTCTACAGCCTTCCAGTCGCCGGCAACTTTAAAGCCGGCTATGTCGCTTTGGCTAATATCAACGGCCTCAATTTCCACACCATCGCGCTTCAGGTCGGCCTCGGCCCTGTCCCAGCGCAGCTCATGGTAAAACTCTTCGTGCCCTAACTTGTTCAGCAGCCTTACCTTATCACATTCCGCAATAATATCGGCCAGTTCTGTCAAAGCTTCTTCGCTTTGTGTATGATAAAGCCGGATGCCCGGAAACTCTTCCAAAGCAGCGTGAGCCTTATCAAAAAAAATGGCATCAATAGGATTACGTATATCTATCCGGCGGTTAGTACGGCGTGTAAATAGCTGATCGGCCAGTTTTACTTCGTCGCTTTTAGTAGCCTCGTCGGCCTGTTCAAAGCGGATAACCGCCGCAATTTGCGTTGAAGCATCCGCAGGGAATATTTCGGCACGGTCAGTCAATCCAATGGCGGCAGCCTGTATGTGCACATTCTCCAGTGCCGCGCCTAATGACATGTGCGAACCCATCTCATAATAATCTCCCCACGACCATGATTTATACTTATCATGAAACAGAAATAACAGCCCCTCGTGGTACACCCAAACCCATGGCTGGTTGTTACCTGCCGATGGCGCGGCCAATGCAGCATCAACTACCTGGTGTAATTGCTCATCCGTAGGCTTAAATGATGCGGCCGAATGTTCAGCCAGATATTTTTTGATACTTTCGGTTTGATGCTCTTTAGTTAAAGGCTGGTATGGATTGGTGGAAGGCTCCGCTTCGGCTGCAACATGCTCGTCCTTAACCAATTCTTCCAGGTCAATATAATACCGTCCCGATTCGTGGTATTGGTCAAGCAGAATACGGCGGCAAACATCGGTAGTTAGCGCGCCGCCCAACGTAACCGACGATGCAAGTTGCGGCCAGGTATTAATAGATTGCTCCACCTCCAGCATTGATGCTTTTAAGCGGGTTGAAATGGTTTCGGCACCTATCATACGTAAAATATAAGGCACCTTTTGCTCATTGGTCAAGTCCTTAATATTATTGGGGTCAAGGCCGTCGGCCAAACCGTGCAGCACCGGCCTGTTTGGTTCCAGGTCAAAACGTTCCACATCAAGCATGCCACGGTCATTGGTATCCATTACCACCGGTATGTTCAGCTCGCGGGCTTTGTAGCGGCTTTGTATCTTAATGTCTAAGCCATCGCAAACCTCAATAAACAAATCGAGCTTTTGGTTGCCGATAAAAAAAGCATCCATATTACCCGCGTGCAGGCCATCGTTAAATATTTCTACCTTTAAAAACGGGTCGATCTCGGCAATCTCACGCGCGGCTATTACCGTTTTGTTGATGCCGAGGTTAAATAACGGCGTGCGTAGCCGGTTAAGGTTACTCAGTTCAGCCGTATCAAAATCAGCCAAACGTAACTCACCGCAAATGCGCTCCATGGCAATAGTAAGGGCTATGGAATGCCCTACCGATAAGCCCACAATACCAATTACTTTCTGTTGTAAGCTATGCTGCTCATCTAATGTAATTTTATAACGGTTACGGTTGGTACGTACTTCTATAAATTCTTCCTCATCCAACAGGTGGATCAGTTTTTTATTCCACGGAAAATACACCCATACCCCTTCCTCGTCCGGGTTTTTACCGGCATGGCGCTCGGCTATCAGGCGCTGGTAATCAGCCGGCATCAGCTTAATTGTTGGGTGCTGCATTTTAAGCAACTCCTTTAGCTGTTCCTCATAATTATCATGAACGTTGCTTACACTACCGCTTGCTACCAGTTCCGCAAGTTGTTGCTGATCCTGCGTGTTTTTTAAGCGGTAAAAAATCGGTTTACAGATCAACCGGAGTTCGGTAGTGGCTTGTAATAGTGGCAATAAATGGTTCATATAGATATGGGTAGCTGTTTTACGAATAAATGGTATTTAATGTTGGTTTAAAGGAAACTTATATCCTTTTCATCAACCTTTCCCTGTAAAAAATTCTTGCTGGTATGGGCTATGGCCTGCTCAAGGCTCCAGTTGCCCAGTGTTGGTATCTGTGTTTCATAATGTATGATGATCCTTTTACCACGAAGCTCTTCCTCGCGCACGGCATCAAAGCTGCCGCGAATTTGAAAAACGGCTTTTTTATCTTCTTCATAAGCCAAACTCATTTCGGGTACATCCTTTAACAGCATGGTAGTAGCTACCAGGTCAAGCTTGGGGTAATAAAATGTGCCGTTATTGCCAATGGTTGGCACCAGTTCCATGCCGATCCCCTTAACCGGTTTTACGGTATACGGGGCACATAAAGCGAATAACGATTGCAACCCTAACTGGTACGCTATAGCAGCCGATACACGTATCAAAAAAATGCTACCTACGCCATAGCCCGCTATCTCCCGCGAGTTCCAGAGGCCGCAAAGTTCGCCGGTGCCTTGTTGCGCGTAATGATAGACGGTTTCAAATATTTTGGCATCCATACCACCTGTGGCCTGCTCAATGGGTAGCGGCTGATGGCCGCCTGCAACGTGCACACGGGCCCCGCCATAAACACGCGAACCATCAAGCGATTCTACAACCATCACAAACGCGTCGGGGTTTTGGGTCCACTCATGTCTTGATGAAGTTACTTTGGTGACACCAATAGATGTTAACACATGGGTATGCCCCTCAATAAATGCCTCACAGGTTTTGAGGTCGTCAACCGCTCTGAAAGCCCTGAGCCTCACTTCGGGCCGCTCTTTGTTAATTGTAGATTCCATTACGTATGCAGATGGCAATAAAGAAATGCCCTTACCTATTATCTACTATCCTAACCCGCCGCGCTTTTATTGCTCAACAAATGTAGCAAAAGCAAGTTTAATGCTGCCCATGGCCAGTAATTGGCTTAAATATTACAACCAGATTATTGAGGTGGTATGAAACTGAGCTTATACGTTTTACAGTTAATCATCAGGCTTAAAGTTTTAATTGATTCACTTGTTATTAAACTTAAAATTTATTTAGCTTTATACCCTCGAATTTATAGCGCCAATTAGCAAACCGGTTTTGCATTTATTTACAATGTTTCAAGCAACGCAGCATCAATTGTGGCCTGACGGCAAGTTATTAGAGTTGATAAAACTTGATGACAAGGGCGCGTTTGAGATGTTGTACAACCGCTATTCGGCTAAGGTTTTCCATGTGGCCTATAACCTGTTTAGGGATAAGTATGTGTGCGAAGATTTAGTGCAGGAATTATTTACCGACCTGTGGTTTAAGCGGCATAACCTGCATATCAGCAGCTTGCCCGGCTATTTAAAAGTAGCCATTAAAAACAGGGTACTGATTTATATACGTACCCAAAAGGCAACCATTGATGTTGATACTATTGACACCATAATGGAGCAATACAGCACAGACAGCAAACTGGTGCAGAATGATATTGCCCGCCTGCTTGATGAGGGCATTGCCGGATTGCCCGAAAAATGCCGACAGGTATTTTTGCTCAGCCGTAAGGAATACCTTTCTAACAAAGAAATTGCTGAGCGGCTCAACATTTCAGTTAAAACGGTTGAAAACCAAATGACCATTGCCCTGCGCTACCTGCGTACCGGCTTAACCGATTACCTGCCGATAGCTGTATTGGTAGTACTATTGCAGGATAAGTTATAATCAAATAATTTTTTTTAATTCTCTTAGGGGGTAGATGCTTTTTATGCATCCTACTATATGTAAACCCAATGAGAAGATTTAATAAACCTAATGAACCCGGAAGGGTAAATGACGGCCGTTTGCAGGAAAAACTGGTGGAGAAGTACTTTCAAAACCTTGACCTTGATGATATGCAAACTGGCGCGCACGATGCTGAATTTGACAGCACAGGGGTTTACAATAATATTCTTAACGCTATTGATGCCGTACCCGAAGCGCCTAAACGCCGCTCATATACCGGCTGGATGGTAGCCGCGTCAATAATAGCTGGATTCATTTCTCTCTCCTACTTTTTCCGTTACGATATATTGAATTACGTATCACCTATTCATACCATGCAGGTGGCGGCTACCCGTGGCAGTGTTACCAGTATTGTTTTGGGCGATGGCACCAAGGTTTGGCTCAATGGCGGCAGCAAGATCAGCTACCCGGAAACATTCAGGGGTGAAAAGCGTGAGGTAACCATTACCGGCGAAGCCTTTTTTGATGTGGCGCATAAGGCCGGCCAACCTTTTATTGTACATACCGGCAACATTGCCATCCATGTATTGGGCACCAGCTTTAACATTAAAGCTTATGATGACGACCAGTTATTGCACGTTGATGTGGTAAGCGGCAAGGTTGGCGTTGTGCCGACCGAAGGAAGTGCCCTGTCATTCAGCACCATATACCTTACACCGGCACAGGGCATTACTTATAACAAAAAGGATAATTCCATATCAAAAACCGCCGAGGTTGATGTTGCTGCCCTGGCTAACTGGAAGGTAGGAAAACTCATATTTAAAAATACCGCCCTGCCCGAAGTTATAAAAACCCTTAACCGGGAGTTTGAAGTAAGCATTCGTGCGGATGCGAACCTGACGGCCTGCAATATATCGGCTGATTTTACCAACGTGCCTATTAAAGATATTATGGCTGTTATTGCCCGCCTGGTTAAAGGCAAGGCCACATTAAGCGGCACCGTGTACCACCTGAAGGGCAAAGGCTGTTAGTACTAACCAATAAATTATACTGTATATAAACCAGTTGTAAACTTAAAACTAAATTATGAATCAAGGATCTACTTAATTAAAACAAAAAACCCTGTACAAAAGGATTTGAACAGGGCAAAATTCAAAATGCAGGTTAATAAAAAGTGTGTTTGCGTCTGAGCTGCAATTCGTAGCAAATCACTTTAGTTTCTAACACTTTAATTTTCTCAAAATTATGAATAAATCTCTGTTTTATAATGGAGTGATTCGTCATGTGCTAATTCTAATGAAAATTACCTCGCTTGTTTGTTTTGTTGTTTGCCTGATGTGCTTTACAGCCATTGCAGGCAATACTTATGGGCAGCAGTTTTTAGAATCGCCGGTAACGCTCAAACTAAACAATATTAAGCTTACCAACGCGCTCGAAAAAATCGCCGCCGATAATAAGGTCCGTTTCGCGTATACCGATAATGTGCTTAAACAAAGCTACCGGGTAACGTTTAACGTACAGGGCAAAACCGTGCGTGAGGTATTAGATCAGCTATTGACGCCGTTTAACTTAACCTATAAAGTTATAGGCGATGTTATTGTGATCAGTGAACCATCGGCACAAACCATTACCTTCAGCGCGCAGGAAGCATCCGCGAAACAGGCTAAAGTAACCGGTAAAGTAACTGATGATACCAACTTTCCGCTGCCTGGTGTAACCGTAAAGGTAAAAGGCACTACCATAGCCGCCGTTACCGATGCCAACGGTGTGTTTACCATTGATGCACCTGCTGATGCCATCCTGGTGTTCTCGTATATCGGTTATACCCAGCAGGAAATAGCCGTAAGCGGGCAAACATCTATCAACGTAAAGTTAGTGCCGGCTCAAACCGCCCTTAATGAGGTAGTTGTTGTGGGTTATGGTACGCAAAAACGCTCGAGCGTGGTTGGCGCTATCGACCAGGTAACCTCTGAAGCCATAGAGGGTAAACCCGCAGTAAGCGCCATTCAGGCTTTACAGGGTACCTTACCAAACTTAACCATCCAGCAAAAAAACCTGGAGCCTGGGCAAACGCCTAACATCAACATCCGTGGTTTGGGTACGCTTAACAACAACTCGCCGCTGCTGGTTATTGACGGTATCATCAGTGAGGATGTTGGCGCTATCAACAACCTGAACCCGTCTGACATTGAAACGGCTACCGTGCTGAAAGACGCGGGCAGCGCGGCCATTTATGGTTCACGCTCGGCCAATGGTGTTATATTGATCACTACCAAAAAAGGCAAAAAGGACAGTAAAGCAACCGTTGCTTACAACGGCCTTGTTGGTACACAAGTGCCGCGCATAACGTACAGGCCGGTACACTCGTACGAAAATGCCATATTACGTAACGAGGCCGCCATGAATGCTAATCTGCCTGCGGTATACTCGCCTGCGCAGGTACGCCAGTTTCAGCAAGAGGGTGACCACGAGTGGTTTCTGGATGCTATCCTGAAAAACGCTTTACAGCAAAACCATAACGTAAGCATTACCGGTGGCAACGCTACCACAAGCTACCTGGTATCTGCCGGATTGTTAGATCAGCGGAGCAACCTGGTTGGGCCTGATTATGGTGCAAGACGTTATAATTACCGTATAAATTTAACTAACGAGATAGGCAAATTAAAGCTGACCAGCATATTGACGTACGCCCGAACCGAGCGTAAAGAACACTCGTACAGTACAGGTACCTTAATTGTGGATGCCGGCCGTACGCCTACTTATTATGACATAAAAGACGCTCAGGGTAATTACCTGACCAACGATGTACTATCAGAATTTAACCCGCTGGGTATTTTAGAAAAAGGCGGCTACCGTAAGTTTGATGATGATGTGATCACAGCTAACCTTAGCGCGGAATTCGCCGTTACCAAGGAGTTAAAATTACGCGGTGTTTTTGGTGCTAACCTGGGCAGCTATCACACGCTTGAACGTGTACAGCGTGTTAACTATCTGCCTAAAGGTATTTACGGTGCCGATGCCAATACAAATGACATCAGCTCAAAAAACCTGTTTCTGAACACCCAGTTGATAGCCGAATACAACAAGGTATTGGCCAAAAAACACTCAATCGGTATTCTTGCAGGTGTTGCCAACGAATCTGTTACCAACCGTGGTACCGCTTTGCGTTACAAATTGACCGATCCCGACTTAGGTACGCCTATGGATGGTACCATCATAGATGAAGCCAACACCAACGGTACATTAGGCAATACTAACGAAAGCAGCCTGAACTCTGTATTCGGCCGTGTATCGTATGATTACGATAACAAATATTATGGCGAGTTCAATTTTAGGATTGATGCTTCGTCAAAATTCGCCAAACAAAACCGTAACGCGTTTTTTCCTTCCATTTCAGCAGGTTATCGCATTAGTCAGGAAGACTTTATGGAAGACTACCGCGAACGTTTCGGTGATTTGAAGATCCGTGGTTCGTACGGTGTATTGGGTAACCAGAGTGTTGGCAATTACCAGTACTTAACTACTTACTTTAATATCCCGAACAATTACGTATTCAACAACCAGGCAACTTCGGGCACAGGCTTTAATATTGCCAATCCTGATATCCGTTGGGAAAGAGCGGCATCATTCAACATAGGCTTTGAGGCAACCTTGTTTAAAAATGCCCTTAGTTTAACGGCAGATTACTTTAACAAAACCACACGCGATATACTGGTACCACCGGCGGTGCCCGGCGCATTTGGTTCAGGCCTACCATCATTTAATGCCGGCGAGGTAAACAATAAGGGCTGGGAGTTTACAGCAACCTACCGTAAAAGCACCAAAAACTTTAAACATGTATTGAGCTTTAACATTGCCGACTCTAAAAACAAGGTTTTACAATTTGAAGGTAACCAGCAAATATCAAGCTATGATGAAATGCAGGTGTTGCTGAAAGTTGGCTTACCAATTAACTCCTACGTAGGCTACAAACGCGATGGTTATTTCCAAAATCTCCACGAAGTAAATAATGGCCCTAAGCCTACAGGCCTTAGCGTATTACCCGGTGATATACGTTATGTTGACGTAAATAAAGACGGTATAATTGATGAAAACGACAAGTTTGTTTTAGGCAACCCGTTGCCTCGTTATACCTTCGGTTTAACTTACGATATAACTTACAAGCAATTTGATGTTAATATCTTTTTGCAAGGTGTAGGTAAGCGCAGCATGTTTTTACGTGGTGAGCTGATCGAGCCTTTCCACTTTAACTACTCGCAGGTAATGTACCAGCACCAGTTAGATTACTGGACACCTCAAAACCCTAATGCCGAATTTCCGCGCCTTGCGGCAAACGGAAGCCAGTCAAACACCAACAACTTCCGTCGCGGATCCGACCTTTATTTGTACAATGCCGCTTATGTGCGCCTAAAAAATGTGCAGTTTGGTTATACCCTGCCAGTTAACATAGCTAAAAAGATAGGCATGAAAAAAGCACGTGCCTACTTCTCAGGCCAAAACCTGCTTACGCTGTCAGGTATCAGCTTTGTTGATCCGGAATCAACTGAGTTTGATAACGGACGCGGTGTTGGCGGTGCTAATAGCGGCCGCAGCTATCCGCTGCCGGTTTATTATGGTTTAGGTATTGATTTAACTCTTTAATAGTACCAATATGAAAAGATCGCAATTAACAAAAACCGCATTTTTGATCATACTGGTAAGTGTATTATCAGCATGTAAAAAGCTCGACCTGGTGCCTACCAATAATTTTACCGATACAAATTACTGGACCAGTGCATCTAAAGCAAACAGCGTATTAAATACGGCTTACTCGCAATTGTTTAACAGCAGCGTGTTCTTTTACAACGAGGGCTTGTCTGACAATGCTTACAATGGCCGCGGGGATAATGAAGGCGCGGCATCTTTAGCTGCCGGCACCTATGATTCATCACTGCCCCGACTTAAAAGCGAATGGGGAATGCACTATTCGGGCATAAAAACCAGCAATATTTTGTTAGAAAATATTGACCGTGTTGCCGGTATGGATGAAAATCTGAAAAATCGCATGAAGGCTGAGGCCCGCGTATTACGTGCATGGCATTACTTTTACCTTACCACTTGGTTTGGTGATGTGCCGTTTTTCACTAAAGACCCAAGCGTTGAGGAAACCAAAACCATTAGCCGTACACCAAAGGATCAGATAATTGATTTTATCCTGAAAGAGCTTGATGAATGTGCGGCTATTTTACCGGTAAACACCGCTTACCCGGCAGCAGATAAGGGCCGCCTGACCAAAGGTGCCGCTATCGCTTTAAAAGCCCGTGTGTTGCTTTACCAAAACCGCTGGGCCGATGTGGTTACCGAATGCGAAAAGCTGATGAACAGCAACGCTAACGGCACTTACAGTTTATTCCCTTCGTATGAGGGATTGTTCCTGCCCGACAATGAATACAATAGCGAAGTTATATATGATATTGGCTATGTTACCGGCGATAGAGAATATCAAACTTTTTATGACTTGGCACCACTATCAGTTGGTGGCCGCTTGAACGCCCTTGCGCCTACTCAGGAGTTGGTTGACAGCTACCTGATGCTAAACGGCCGTAAAATAGGCGATGCTGGTTCAGGGTATGATGAGAACAACCCTTACAACAACCGTGATCCGCGCCTTACTAATACGGTGGTTTACCATGAGTATAACTGGAAACTACCAAACGGAAGCACCAAGGTGATCTATACTAAACCAGGTACTGATCCGGTTCAGTTTCAAAATCCGCCGCTTGATCCGGTTGATGAATACAAATCAGGCAGTATTGCGTCGCCAACCGGTTACTATACGCGCAAGTATTATGACCCTAAATCACGCGAGAACTTCCAGGCAGCGCTTAACCTGATCATGATACGTTATGCCGATGTATTGCTGATGTATGCCGAAGCTAAAACCGAGCTGAACCAGATGGACGCTTCTGTTTGGGACAAAACCATCAAGCTTTTACGCCAGCGCGCGGGCTTTACAGCCCCTGAAGCTATCAACTTTAACGCCTCGGCCAATCAGCGCGAGGTGGTGCGTAACGAGCGCCGTACTGAACTGGCTATGGAAGGCCTGCGCATATTCGATATCCGCCGCTGGCGTATTGCCGAAGATGTGCTTAACGGTTGGGCACATGGTGCCAAATTCGGTCCGGCCAATGTGGACAATGGCTACATCCGTGCTAACGAACGCCGCTTTGACGCGGGCCGTAATTACCTGTGGCCTGTACCGCTTGATGAAAGGCTGCTTAACCCTAACCTTGGTCAAAACCCGGGCTGGTAATCTAATTTAGTTTGAAAATCAATTAAAGGATCAATCAACATGAAAAAAAATATATTCTGCATACTACTTGCAGGCATCGTAGCAATTATTTTTTCCGGCTGCAAAAAAGATAAGGAGCTTAGCCATACCAATGTAACACCGGTACAAGCACTGTACTTTCCGGAGAATGACAAATTTATTAAGCTTGACGGAAGCGGCACCGTAACCTTTGAATGGCAACAGGCAAAGGCCGCGGACAACGGTTATGTAAGTTATGAGGTAGCTTTCGCTAAGCCCGACGGAGATTTCAAAAACCCCATTTACACTGTAGCATCAGGCCGTAACGGTTTTGACAATACTATTGTAATGACCTACTCTGACCTTAACCGTGTAGCCACACTGGCCGGTATTAAACCTGCCGAAACCGGCAAACTTAAATGGACGGTAATATCCTCAAAAGGTATCAACCCCAATATCCCAACTGTATCAAACGTTATCGAGGTTGAAAGGCCCGACTCGTTTGTTACCCCTAATGACCTGTACATTACCGGTGCGGCTACCGAAGGTGGTACAGATTTAGCCGGCGGCAGGCATTTTAAAAACCTTGGGAATGGTAAGTTTGAAATTTATACCAAACTGAAAGACGGTGATTATCAATTCGCATCAGACAATAAAGGCACACCTTCTTTATTCTCGATCAACGCGGCAGGTAAACTGGCCGAAAATGGCACAACCGCATTTGCCGGTGAAAAAGTGGTGCGCATTGTGCTTGACTTTACTACCCGCGAATCGCAAATGACAGAGATCTCTTCGGTAGGTTTATGGTTCTCGCCGGAGGGTAAGGTATTGTTTGATTTGCCTTATACCGGTAATGGCACCTGGTTGGCTGCTGATAAACCAATCGTTTTCAGGCAGGAAAGCTGGGGCCGTGATGAGCGTTACAAGTTCCGTTTTACGGTTAAGAACGCTGAAGGAACCTCGGGTATTGAATACTTCGGCAGCAAGAACCGTGATAACAACAGGGCCGACGCGTCAAGCCCGGCATCTTACTTTGATGTGATACCGGTTGATAATTCGCAGTTTGATTATGCCTTTAAATTCAGCACCGGTGCTGATAACCATAATGTAGATATCAAGCTTGATTTTGGCGCTGCTACCTACACCCATTCAGTAACTGTAAAATAACACACCGATCTATCAACTATGGATGCCGCCATTAACCCGGCGGCATCCATAAATAAGATATAATATTTATGAAACTGAATAAACTAACCCTGATAAAGCTTGCCGCGGCAGCGGTGGTAGCGGTATCATTACCCGCCTGTAAGGATAAAGCCTTTCCGCTTTATGGTGCTGATAACCAGCGCCCGGTAGTTACCTACAATTGGGCTTTAACCGCCGATACTCTGCAGGAGAAATTATATAACACTTTCCTCTCTGCAAACGGGCGTTACTTTGTGCAAAATGATGCCGGCAATGCTACCTTTCATTACTGGCCCAATGCCCATGCACTTGATGTATTGGTTGACGGCTACCTGCGTACCGAAGATGATAAGTATGTGCAGCGCATGAAATCGCAACTGAACGGCATTATACAAACCAATGGTAACAGCCTGCTTAATGATTATTATGATGATATGGAATGGCTGGCACTATCAAGCCTGCGTGCTTACGAGGCGACCGACGACGTTGCTTACCTGAATGCGGCCAACACCTTGTGGGCTGATATTAAAACAGGCCTCAACAATAACCAGGGCGGCGGTATAGCATGGCGTAAAAACCAGCTCGACTATAAGAACACGCCGGCTAATGCTCCTGCCATCATTTTTGCGGTAAGGCTGTTTCGTGTAAACAATAACCCGGCAGATCTTGACGTGGCTAAATCCTTGTACACCTGGCTAAAAGGCAAACTGGTTGACCCTGCTACCGGGTTGGTATGGGACGGCATTAACGGCAACGGCGACGGGCAGATCAGCAAAAACCTGTTTACTTATAATCAGGGCGTATTTGTTGGCGCGGCGCTTGAATTGTACCACGCTACCAATGATGTAGCTTATTTAAATGATGCGGTACGCACTGCCAAAGCATCCCTTGCCAGCGGCGATATCACCCCGGGCGGCATACTTAAAGGCGAAGGCCAGGGTGATGGCGGCTTGTTCAAAGGCATCCTGATAAGATACTTTACCCTACTTGCACAAGAGGAAGCAGTGCCTGCTATTGACAGGAATACTCTGGTAAAATTCCTGAAATTTAATGCTGAAACGTTGTATACCAACGGTATTGCGAGGCCTGCACATACGGTTAGTCCGGATTGGAACAAGAAACCATCAGGCAGTACCGACCTTACTACCCAGTTGAGCGGCATGATGCTTATTGAAGCTGCGGCCACGCTGAATGAGGCAAAACTGTTTTAACTAAACCTAAACTTTATCAATATCATCCAAAGCACCGCATCAATTACTGATGAAGTGCTTTGGATTTTTTATTTCTGAGAGTTTATAGGGGTTACGAAATCAGGCTAAATTATTTACCTGATCTTTTGGATACGGGGATGGTAAACCAAAATGTACTCCCCTCGCCTAAAGTACTATCTATACCTACTTTACCATAGTGCCGCCTTACAATCTCGGCAGATATGTACAGGCCTAAGCCCAGGCCCGAAAATTGCTGCGATGATTCCTGCACGCGGTAAAAACGGTCGAATAAATAAGGCTGCTTTTCGGGCGGTATGCCAATGCCAAAATCCTTAACCTCTACCTTAAACATTCCGTTATCCATAGTACAGTTAATTACCACGGTATCGGCTAACGGCGAGTATTTGATGGCGTTAGTTAAAAAGTTATGCACTACCTGCTCTATTCGTGCGGGGTCGGCATTAATAATAATATCTTCTTTAGCGTTTAAAATGAGCTTATGCTTTACACCAGGCGCTTTAACATCATCTATACACTCCTTTACCATGTTCACGGCGTTAAACTCCTGGTAATTCAATATCATTTTGCCTTCCTGAATTTTGGTAACGTCCAGCAGGTCGTCAACAAGGGTGGTAAGCTTTTTGGTTTGATGGCTTGCCTTATCAATAAAACGCACCAGGGTTTCATTTCCGTCCAGTTTCTCCGTCATGCGCTGCACAATCTGCAAGGAACCTTTAATACTGGTTATAGGCGTTTTTAATTCGTGGCTGGCAATGCTCATAAACTCATCCTTACGGCGCATCAGCTCTTCAGTAGCAATGCGGCCAAGCACTATATCAGTTACCTCGAACCCAAAGAACGCGATGCCATCTATTCGGCTGCCATCGTAATTATATACCGGTGTTAAGGTAATATCCATCCAGCATTCGCTATTGCCTTTGTGGGTATCGTTATCCGTGTTTATTTTGATCTGTTTGCCTTCAAAAGTTTTGCCGGTATCAAATACTTCTTTTTCAATGTTTTCAAAATTCAGTTCGCTGTTACTAAATTTTAGTTTTGATGCTTTACCCGCCTGATGCCCGTCACCAAAAAAGGCAACGTAAGCTTCGTTCACAAAATCGTAAATTAATTTTTCACCCCGTTTAATAGCGATCAACGCCGGGGCATGGCTAAATATGTTTGAAAATTCCTGCTGTTGCTGGTTAAGCCTGGTTTGTAGTTCAAGCCGTTTTTGCTCGGCTTCCTTTTGCCTGGTGGTATCAATTATATAGCTAACCGCAGTATTACTTTCGTCCTGCTCCAGCAAAGCCGAACCCATTAAAACAGATACCAGGCTACCGTCACGCTTAATATATTGTTTCTCAAAAGGAGGACAAACGTTATCGTCTTTTAATTTTTGTACTGCCTGGTAACTAACGGGCATATACTCTTCCGGGGTGATCTTTTTCCAGTTAAGTTCTCCGGCCTGCAACTCATCTCGGCTGTAGCCTAACATATTCAAAAAAGCATCGTTAGCTTCCAGTATCGCGCCATCAAGGTCCGAGAAAATCATCCCGATCATGTTTGATTCAAATACCTTCCTGAACCTGGTTTCACTGCTGCTTAATTGCTTCTCGGTTTCAACAAGCTTACTGATGTCAATTATAGAACCTACCAGGCGGTAAGGCGTTTTCAGTTCATCCTCTAATATGCTGCCACGGTCTAAAATCGTAGCGTATTGCCCATCCGCCTTTTTAAAACGGTACTCTGCCGACCAGTTTCCCTGGTGGTTGTTAATAGCCTCGTATACACTTGATTCTACACGCTCCCTATCATCAGGGTGGATGTTATCAAACCAAAAATCAATGGTTTCCGTACCGGCAGACAGCTCATAACCAAACATGCCGGTAAAGTTTTCACTACGCCACATTTTGTTGGTCACCAGGTTCCAGTCCCATATCGTATCGTTGGTGGCCTTTGAAACAAACTTAAACCGCTCCTCGCTTTCGCTCAGTTCCTTGGTACGTTCGGCTACCTTTTCTTCAAGGCTTACGTTTAACTGCTTAAGGCTTTCGCGCACTTTAACCAGTTCGGTATAGTTGTTTTTAAGCTTCTGTTCGGCAAGTTTACGCTTGGTAATGTCGGTAAAGCTCATCACAAAGCCATCCTCCATATTAGCGATCACTAACTGATGCCAAAAGCCTTCGGCTATCTGCAATTCAGTTTGATAGGGCTCCTTATTAGCCCGTATTTTTTCGATGCTGCCTTCCTGGAACAACCTGTTCAATTGCGGGAAGTTCGCCAAACCGGGATGGCCCTGTAGCTCCTCATCCGTTTTATTAAACAGATCTTTAGCCGCGTTATTGTGCGATATACAATGATACCCGGTAACCGTACCTGCCTTGTCTTTCTCCACCCCGAATGCCAGTATAGCGGCTGAACTGGCATTGTATACACCGGATATGATATTGTTTAACCGGGTGATGGCCGTAATATCAATAAAGGTAATAACCACCCCATCAACCTTGCCACCCTTTTTAAGGTATGGCATAATACGCATCAGGTTGTTTGTACCGTTGTGTAAGGCAACTTCCTTTTCAATAACCGTATTGTTGGCTAATACGCTATGGATATCACTATTCAGGTTATCGTACTTAATGTTGTTGGATAAGTGATTGATAGGCCTGCCAATATCCGACTCGATAACGTTGAACATATTAACCGCGGCCGGATTAAACTTACGGATGTTCAGGTTGGCATCAATAAATATCTGCCCAATGGTGGTGCTCCTGAAATAGTTATCCAGATCCTCATTCAACTCCAGCAGTTCACGTATTTTTTGCTGATGCTCAGTATTAAGAGTATGGAGTTCCTCGTTTAAGGATTGTAATTCTTCATTACCGGATTGCAGTTCCTCATTGGCCGACATTAATTCCTCGTTAGAGGATTGCAGCTCTTCATTGGTCGTTTCCATCTCCTCCATGGCCAGTTGCAGGTTTGAGCGGGTTTCCGTCAAAGCTGTTTCCATTTCCATCAGGTATTCTTCCTGCGAGGATAAATGATCTATATCTGCCGATTGTACATTTTTAATTGGCGCATCTAACTGCAATTCGTTAAGCAGTACCAGCGTATAGCCATTAGGCGATTGCTCATCGGGCGGGTTGATGGTCATTTGCAGCACCTTGCCCTCATCCATTTGGCCGGTAATTACTTTTAACTCATTTTCTTTCCAGGCCTTGCGTATGCTGGTGCTCAGCATAATGGAGATCTCCCGGTTAACCATGTTAAGCAGGTTAAGTTCCAGTTTCTTTTTAGGCAGGGTTAAAAAGCGGCTAAAATCACCAATTGTTTCCCTGATGGTAAAGCCTTTATCAATAAACACACCCACATAACCCATTTGCGTGGTTATCAGGTTTTGAAACTCCTCCGCTGTCGACCGGTTGGCATCAGCCTGCTTAATTAAGGTTTTTTTTGTTGATGCCTGTACCGGTAATGGCGCTGCTGAATAACTGTGGTGTAAATTGTATTTAATATTGCCTGAGCGTTTATAGATCTTCAGCTTGCTGCTCACCTCGGTCAGCCCATCCATAATACTATTCGCGTTTTCGCTCGACCCTAAAAACAGGTAGCCGTCAGGCCGCAAAGAATAGTGAAAAGTGGTCAGGATCTTTTGCTGCAATACCGTGTTCATGTAAATGAGCATGTTGCGGCAGGAGATCAGGTCATTTTTTATAAATGGCGGAGATTTAATAACATTATGCACGGCAAACACTACCTTTTTCCTGATCTCAGGAATTACCGAATAGGTATTGTCTGTATTTTTAGTGAAGTATCGTTTCAGTATATCGCTGTCGATCTCCTTTACGCTTGCCGGCGGATAACAGTTTTTTGAAGCAATGCGGATGCTTTCCTCATCAAGGTCGGTAGCGAATATCTTGAGATCGATATCAAACCCGATACCCGCCAGTTTTTGATGGAACGCGATGGCTAATGAATAAGCTTCTTCCCCGGTACTACAGGCACAAACCCAAACCTTAATAGCCTCGCCCTCTTCCTTTGAGGCGATAATTTCGGGGATAGCCGTTTGCTGCACTTTTTCAAACGCGGGTTTATCCCTAAAAAATTTGGTTACCCCTATCAAAAAATCCTTGGCTAAAATTTTTGCCTCACCCGGATTTTTATTGATGTAATCAATATAGGCTTCAAGATTTGTAAGCTCAGTTGCTACCAACCGGCGGGCTATGCGCCTTAAAATAGTAGGGGTTTTATACAGGTTAAAATCCTGGCCGGTTTGTTTGGATACGATCTCGAAGATCTCCGTCAGGTGTTCATCTTCATATAACTCCTTTTCAAGCTCCGGAACATAGCCATGGTTAACATAGTTATAGATCTCCGTATGCATATTTTCAGGAGCCAGCACAAAATCGGTATTGCCGGATGCGATGGCGCTGTTAGGCATGCCATCAAACTTGGCGGTAGATGGATCCTGCGCTATAACCATGCCGCCGCATTCCTTTATCGCTTCAATACCCTTGCTGCCATCGCTGCCTGTGCCCGATAGGATAATGGCGATAGCCTTCTCCTTAACATCATTGGCAAGCGTAAGCAAAAAGGTATCAATTGCCGTATTGGGTGCTTTATCCTTAACCTTATCCGCAAGGCGCAGCTTGCGGTGCTTTATGGTCATTATTTTTTTGCTCGGGATAATGTATACACAGTTTTTTTCCAGCAGCATATCATTTCCGGCTTCCATCACCTTCATGTGGGTATGCTTGGCAACCAGCTCAACTAAAAGGCTTTTATAATCGGGCGATAAATGCTGAATAACAACAAAGGTAAAGCCCGAATTTGGCGGCATGTGATCAAAGAACTCATGGATGGCTTCTAAACCACCGGCGGATGCCCCTATGGTAATGATATAACGATCATTTACCATATTGCTCCGGATATCCTTAACTGCCTTAGTACTCAAAACTTACTTTTTTTTGTATTAAATTCGTAAATAAAACTTCTCAGCGTTTCGGCCGTGGCCAACTCCTGCTCAGTCCATGCGGCCGAAGTTTGATGCACCGTTTGCTGCCAAAGCTTAAATGAATTACGCGGATGGTAATTTTTTCCGTCAAGCTCAAAATTTATAGCCTGATCGGGATTACCGCCCCATTTGATCTCGCGCTTCAATTCACTCCTGAAACAAACGATATAATCACCCTGTTCCGTATCAACAGGCAGCACTAAAATACCACTTGCAATTTCGGCTACCGGTAGGGCATCCTCATACATTTCAGGCAGGCAATCCGTAGCGAAAACACGCTCTATTTGCCTGGTTTGCAGCCACAAAATCAGGTTCTCAACAAAATCCTCGTCCGGAATGTTTTTGATACCAGTAATATTGCCGTTAATAACGGCCACAGCACCGCTCGCGTTAAACAGATCGGCAATGTTAGGCTGTTCAGTGTTAAGTAAACCTTTTATCAGGTCATCTTCGGCATAAACCTGTGCCATAAGCAATGTTTGCCCGGTTTGAAGCTCCGTTTGCACATCAGCCTCTGATTTGTGCAGCAGCGATTCTATCCTTGCCGAAATGATGGACGACAGCAGCTCGCATATTGAGCAAATCTCGAGGCTAAGGTATTTGGATGTAATATTGTGGCAGGCGATCAATCCCCATAGTTCACCGTGATAAATTACCCGGATAGACATGGAAGCGGTTACCTGCATATTTTTTAAATACTCAAGGTGAACGGCGGCTACGCCACGCAAATTACAGTCAGACAGATCGGTAAAAGTACGGGTAACCGGGTTAACTATGGGGTACAGGCTAATGGGCTGATAAGTGCGGTTGGGTATTAAACGGTAAGGGTTTTTAAAGTATAACTGCCTGGCCTGGCGCGGAATGTCTGACGCGGGGAAGGTATGGCTCAGGTAATGTTCCAGTTCCTCTACTTTTTCTTCGGCTATTACCGTACCGTTCCAGTCCTCATCAAACCGGTACATCATCACGCCATCAAAACCCGTGATATTTTTTATTTCGGCTACCCCAACCTCGCTGATCTCCTGCACGGTAGTGGCGGCCTCTAAACGGGCTATGGCTAATTTTACTTCCTCAAAAGCCTGGGTAAATATGCGGTCGGTACCCACCTTTTTTTCCATTTCAAGGATCGCATAATCTTCCTTAACATGAACCAGCATTTCCATTTGATGCACTTGCAGGTCAAAGGTCATGGGTGATTTTGCCTGCACCTGGTCGTTCAAGCGTTGTTTAAGCTTCTCCAACTGGTCGGCAGCGGCAAGTTCAGCCAGGTTTTTACTAACCAGATCCTTAGGCTGTACGGCTAACAGTTCGGCCAGGTTTTCACTGCATTGTATTATCTGTAATGTTTCGGCATTCAGTACCAGCAAAAAGCCGTAATCCTGAATAACATTTATATGATTTAAGGGTAAACTACCGCAAAAATCTGAGTCATAGTTCTTCTTTTGAGCCATAAAAGCTTTAGCGTGTTTAACATAACTGATGATCAGGTGAAAGAAGCAGCGTACTTATCGGCTAAAACAGATCAGGCAGTAGATGCAACTGCTAAAATAGAATAAATACTTTACTATAAGCAATGCTGTTTACGAGGCACAACCTAAAGCTATATTATCAGTTTGAGAGGTAGTGATTTGAGAGGTATTGGCCGGCAATCTGCTCCAGCATTTGTTTTTGCATGGGCTTGCTGATAAACCCTTTAACTGATGCGAACGCTGTGGCGCGTTCTTTATCCTGATGATCAATTGACGAGCTTACGATAAAAATATCAGGCTGTTTGTGCAGGGCGGGCAACAGGCTTTCCAGATCGGCTAAAAACTGCCAGCCACTGTAAGGCATGTTCAGATCAAGAAATATCAGGTCGGGCAACACAGATAAATCATGATGGTTCTCTTCCAAAAAGCTGATGATAAGCGCCCCGTCCTGCGTGTGTATGGTATCCTGAAAAACGTCATAGCTATCGAACATTTTTTGCATAATTAAATGTTCTATGGGGTTATCATCAATCATCAGGGTTTTACACATGGCAGTAAGTTTTGTTTTACTTATGAGCAATAGGCATGCCAAAACACATTTACTGTATTTTAGACATTTATAAGCACTTTCTATTGCGTATCAAATACACTAACTGTCCATTATCGGGGAATTATGAGCAACACCCTACCCCACCTAAAAAGCGAATTACACTAAGTTTTTCAAATCACAAACAAGAGCTGTCTATAAGCAGCTCTTGTTTGGGGTCAGGTAATTACATCATGTTATTGATTAAAATAAGCATCGGAATCCATGTCTGCAAGCAGGCCACGGTGCGTAGGCTCCCAGTTTAGTGCTTCGCGGGTTTGTTGGCTCGCGGCGGGGCAATTTAATGAGGTGAAGTATGCAAACCAGCCGAAGTAGGCGGCAGCTTCTTCCGGAGTTTTACTTACTAACGAGATATTAAGATTTTTACTTATGATACCGGCAATATCAGCAAACGGAATACCCTCCTCACCTACCGCATGATATATAGCCCAGGATGAATTTTTTTCTAACGCCTGTTTGTACAGCAGAGCGGCATCAAGGCGGTGTACAGCCGGCCAACGGTTTTGGCCGTCGCCGTTGTAGGCAGCCTCTCCTTTATCTCGCGCGATATTGATAAGTATAGGCACAAAACCATGATCGCCGGCATCATGTACCGATGGCGGAAGCCGTACGATTGATACGTTCACCCCTTGTTGGGCTAAAGCTTCGGCGGCTTCTTCTGATACCCTTCGGGGATGGGGTGAAGTTTCGGCTGTAGCCCTGTCATCCTCTGTTATCAGGCGGCCGGGGCTTAACAACCCGATACCTGATGTTATGATGAATGGCTTGTTGGTACCCATAAGCACCTCACCTATCGCCTCAATAACCCGACGGTCAGTTTCGCAACTTTTCTCAAAATTACTGAAATCATGAATAAAGCCGGTGTGTATCACCCCATCAGCCTGCAAGGCACCGCTTTTCAGGCTCTCTAAGTTGTCCAGATCGCCCATAAGCACTTCGGCACCGGCGGCGATAATCTTTTCGGCCGATGAACTGGAACGCGCGAGACCAAGTACCTGGTGGCCTGCATTAATTAACTCGTTAACTACGGCCGAGCCGACGAAGCCCGAGGCTCCGGTTACAAATACACGCATGTTTTTCAATTTTGGTGTTTACTTTTTTCACTTCATCATCACATAGATCTGACGATGAAGTGTATTATTTAACTACACAAAATTGATGATCTATCGTGCGGATAAAGAGGACATTTGACGTTGTTTTGTTAGCGCTGAAGCTGCGCCTGCCTTATGCGGCTAAGGGTTTTTAATGATACGCCAAGATACGAGGCCACCATGCGTAATGGCACACGCAATAATATACCCGGATAGGTTTTGATAAAATCCTCATATTTTTCCTCAGTCGTGGCACTAATGGCTTTATACAGGCGGTTACGGCTGGCGTGGAGGTACTGGTTGATCAGGTTATCAGAGAACTTTTTAAGGGATGGAATTTTACTCACCAAAACGGCAAAGCTATCCTTGGTCCACATCATCAGGCGACTATCTTCTAAAGCCTCTATGTTGTAGTTTGATGGTGTACCGTTGCTGTAACTTTCGCCATCGGTGGTCCAGTTGGCAGCGGGCGAAAACTGCATTACATGCTCCTCGCCATCAGCGCCAATACCATAAGTGCGTAGAAACCCGTCCAGAATAAAAATTTTATAGCGACAAACATCGCCTGCCTGCAACAGCAGTTGCTTTTTACGAACATCAGTTACAATAGCCGCCTTAGCTATCATGTCTATTTCATCGTTAGTAAATTCAGCACCCTGCGCTTTTAAATATTCCTGGAAGTTGGTCGTCATCTGCAATACAAAAATAACTATAAACAGGGCAATAGGTACAAGTATTTTGTTCCCCGCAATAATATTATTTAGCGGTTAGCGCCTGGCCCTCAAAGGCTATACCCGCCCAGCCGTTAGCCATAAACTGCCTGATGTTTTGGTGCCCTTCGCCCTGCGGGTCATTCAATACCGATTGATAATGCTCGGCAAACAAATATAAGGTATTCTCCGCGCTTAACTCATTCAATTGAGCAAAGGCAAATACCTTGGCACTGCCCTGATTTTGTGTCGCCTCGTTATATACATCGCCATTTTTAAAAGCGGTTGGCTGATGCTGATAGTAGGTCTCAATAAATTCAATTACTTCTGCAAATGATGAGGTGTTATCCTTTAGTTTTTGCAGCAGTGTAGTCAGTTGATCTTTCATGATTATATACGTTTACCGGAGCCGCAAAACTACTATGGCATACATTATATTTAAAATTAAATAATGATCGTTACACCATGCTTTTTGTTTCTTACTATGTTCTATCATTTACGATTTACCGATGGTACAACCGGCAAGCCCTCATTACCATCAGCACTTACTGATTGTACCGCGAAAAAATAATTGTCTTTAGAGTATGGTAGTTTGATGCTGGTATGAACTGTAAAAATCTTTTTTTGCCAAACGGGACTTGTTGTTTCGCGTACCAGTACATAATAACCTGCTGCTTTACCTTCGGATGCCTGCCAGCTTAATTGCGTTGAATTGCTTAAAGCCACCACACTAATACCAACCTGCCGCGGCACCTGAGGCGATTTTGCAAGGTTTGCCAGGTTACTCAAGTTCATAGCGGTGTTTTTACGGAGGTATACAAAATCCATAAACTCAGGCAAGTCGCCATACTGAATGCCCTTTTCTATACGTACATCCTGGTGCTGGTGGTTAAAGTTCTCATTCATTTCTGTAATGCGTACGGCCGCATAACCCTGCTGCTGATAGGGTAAATGATCGCCCCCGCGCAAAAAGCGGTCAGGCCGGTAAACCATCACTACCTCTAAATTATCTACATAACGTTCGCCCACTTCCTTTACATAGCGGGCCAATTGTCGTGATGCTCCATCATTCTCTAAACCCATAGCGCGTATGGCCATGGCCTTTTGTTCTGTTAGTTCAAAGGCTGATAAACCTTCGCTAAACACCCGTACCCGGGTGTTGTCGGTGATATTGGTTTCGTTACTGTTGTTGCTGCCCATAATATCGTTATTCAGCACAGCTTCAATCTGCCATTTATTCCGTTTGGCATTGGCTGCCATAAAGCCCGCGCCTAACAGCCCTTGCTCCTCGCCGCAAACCGCCACAAACACAATGGTTGCCGAAAACTGATGTTTACTCATAATACGGGCACATTCTATAACCGCTGCAGTGCCGCTGCCATCATCATTAGCGCCGGGGGCAATGCCATTACGGTCCATTACACTGCTGCGCATGTTATCCATGTGCCCGCTGATAATGAATATGCGGTGATCATCCGGATCAGTACCTTTGAGGGTTGCCACAACATTGGTTAATATCACGGTGCTATCAATGCGTTTACCATCAGGCCTGTAAGTGCTTGTATCTAACTTGGCGGCAAGCCTGCCGCCTGATGTACGGGCAAAGCTTTTAAAGCGGCTCAATATCCAGTTGCGGGCAGCGCCTATCCCTTTTTGCGGGTTGGTAGCACTGCTTAATGTATTGCGGGTGCCAAAGCTAACCAGCTTATTAATATAGGTTTTTAACGAATCGGCCGAAACTTCCGTCACCATACCCGCTATCTCGGCATCTTTATGTATGATAATCGGCGATTGTGCCCAAGAAGCTCCGTAGGTAAAAAAAGCAAGTAGCAGGAATAAGATTTTTTTCATAGCATAATGAGTATCCGCTAAAATAAGCACGATAACCTTAGCGAACAATGTGTATGGTACGAAACCCTAATTTTGGCACTGAAAACTGTACCTGCGACCCACCATCAGCCAGTTTTTTTACTATTGCCATGCCTGCATTTCTGCCGTCAAGCTCAACCGATTGTGCTCTTTTAATGGCGAAGTTTAATTTTATAGTTTTTTTGCCGGATGTGCCTTCGGCATTGAAAAAGCGCAGGCGCAATCCTGCATCGTTAGCAATGGCGGAAGTTATGACCAACCCTGTTTGGTTAACATCAATTAAAGATTTACTTGCAGGATGCTTTTCAATACCTGAAACTGATGTAAAAAGCGGTTCGTTCCAACCTGCTGATGCCGACCAAACGCCCGCCTGATGCCATACTCCTTTATGCGGTAACAAGGCATAATGGATTGATGTTGGCCCTTCGGTATAGTAATCCCGTCCCCACAAGCCCATTCCCGAATATTGGGTAACCAAGCCAAGCGGGAAACCACCGCCATGTGTATAACTGGTGGTATGGTCGGTAAATAAGGCCACACCATAACTATTATCGCCCGCCATTACATCAACCCAGTTAAGGACGATGTTATTTTTGATGCTATCCCAACTGTTAAAAAAAGTATTTTTAAGTTTACTAACCGTTACTTCAAAGGGTGCGTTTTTGTAGATCTTTTGGTTTTTTAAGGCTAACGGAAATACGGTTAGTAACTTATTACTATCGTTATAAAACGGCTTTTTATAATCAGTCCATTTGTAATTATTTTTGTCGACAAACTCGCCTACCCTAACATTGCGCTTCCAGTCTATAGCTACCTGCATATCAATTACCGGATCACCGGCCGTAAGGCTTATATGCTGATTTACCTGCGTACCGGCAATATGGGTTACTATTAATAAAGTAGCCCTAACCGGCCCCTGTTCAACAACTGTTATTTCGGCAACACTATTTTTAGTGGTTTTAAAGCCCCCATCTTCATAAAAATTACCCCGTAAGGTATTAAAGCCGTTTGGGTTTTTGTTATCAACCAGTTCTGTTTTGTAGCGCTTATCATATAAACTGATAATGCTGCCGCCTTTGTTAGCGTCAACAACAAGTTTATATAGATCCGATTCGAGTGTGGTTTTATGGTTTAGCTGACTAACAACTTTTACAACTGCCGATGCCTTTGGCGTACCCTTTTCAAAATGATAAGTAGCGTAACCGAACGCCGGTACATTGGCTATAAACAAAGTTTTATCACTGTTTATTTGCGAAGGTATAACCCTACCCTTAGCATCCTTTATCACTATACCCGCAGGTATGGCCACGCTTACAGCTTGTTTACGTGCATACCCCTGCGTATTATAAACTGTAATGATATTATCGGCTTTTCCATTTTTTTTATAAACAGCGGCATTAATAATACTATCACTTTGTTTGATGGTGAAGGCTGTCCACCTTTTTACTTTGTCCGCCCAGGTATCGCCTTTTTCGCCGTTGTAAGGTACAATCCAGCTATCATGGTGTTGTGCAAGCATAAGATTACGCCAGGCTTCATCAAAATTTGCGGCTATCTTGTCGTTACCGGTAAGTGTAGCTATGGCAGTTAATTTTTCGGCCTGTAATACTTTGTTTTCAGCTCTACGTACATGCTGTGCTATTTGCTGCGTTACCTGCGAACCCCAAACCAGGCTTACTAAAATATCTTCCTGGCTAACTTGCCAGTCGATTGCTTTTTCGCCTTTGGCTATGCGCTCAAAATAGTTACACCAGGTAGTGTATTGCCTTTCGTTAGCCGGATTGTTCTTATCTAAAAATGGCCCGCCTTTCCAGCCTGCATCCTGTAAAGTCATTCCAACCGGATGCTTAATACCATGTTTTAAGGCTGCTTTAATATAGTCCGGATTATTGTTCCAGCCGATGGTTTGCCAGGTTGAACCAGGCTCAAGCGCTTCAATTGCATAACGGGGAACGGTTAATATGCTGCTGCCATCCGGGCCTATCCAGTTCGCCAACTCGCCGCCGAAAGCTTTTGTATACCCTCCAAAACAAGTATTTGGATTTTTAAGCGAGGCATACTTAAAACCAAAAGATTTTAATATACCGGGCAGCGCGTTAGTAAAGCAAGGTTCTTCGGACGAGTAAGTACTAAACTGAATGCCCGGAAAGGTTGCCCTCAGTTTTTCAATACCATAACCTAATTGCCTGATAATACTTTCGCCATCAATATTATACATATAGCTTTGGGCATAAGCAGGGTTAACATATTCTATACGCCCGTTAATAGATTGATCAGCCATTAGCGCCTTAAACTCGCTAAATGCCTGCGAATCAACCTTGGCCGCCCGGTCCCAGGTTTCGGGTTCAATCTCCAGGTTTATTTTCCAGTACGGATGCTGTTTAAGCATATCAACCATAAAGCGTGTGTTCCAATCGGGATAATGCCCCCAAACACCGCCATGGTATCCATCAATAAAGTAAGCTGTCTGAGCATGGCATGGCTTTACCTTACCTGACAGGATAATCAAAATGAGTATCACTTTGATAAAAACGCTTTTAAAACGCATTTATAATTTAATTATATTGGTTGGTATTTATAATTAACTCCTATTACTGAGTTGTTGCACCAAAAGTAAAAGAAAAGGTTGTTCCTTTACCCGGCTCACTGCTTACTTCAATAGTTCCGTTATTGGCCTGTATAAATTCGTACGACAGCATTAAACCCAGGCCGGTACCTTTTTCACCTTGCGTACCATGCTGGCTGGTATTCAACCGCCTGAATATAAAATCCACCTGCTCCTGCTCCATGCCTACGCCATTATCTTTTATGTAAAAACTGGGTTTTATCGAAGCGTTTTCGGCAATGCTGCCTATCATAACATAACCGCCGGTAGCGGTAAACTTTATAGCGTTTGATAACAGGTTACGCACTATAAAATCAAAATGATCGGCATCGCCATGTATCATCAAATCATCATCAACCCGGGTATTAATGATGATCTGCTTATCGGCGGCGGCGTTTTTAAATAAGCGTACGTTTTGCGCCACTATATCTGCCGGGTTAAAATTTACCGGATTTACCTTGTTGCCTTTTAGCTGCAATTGCCCCCAGCGCAATAGTTTGTTCAATACATCGAGCGAAACATCGCAGTTATGCTGCAGTTCGTGCACCACCTGGTTACGTTCGCTAACAGTAAGATCATCATCCTCAAGCAACAACAAAAAGTTTTTTACCGTGGCCAGCGGTGCGCGCAGGTCATGCCCTAAAACCGAGAACAGTTTGTCCTTACTTTCATTATTAGCCCGCAGGTCGGCGTTAAATTGCTTTAACTTTTCGTTGTAACTTTTTACACGGGCATAAAATATAATTACAATAACCAATATGATCATAACGCCGAGGGTTATAAAAGCAATCACCCATTTTTGGCCGCGTTGTTCATTGGTTAAGTATTTCAGCCTTTCTACATTGGCTTTTGATTTTTGCAGGTCATAACTTGCCTGTAAGTTGCCTATCTCGGTACTGCTGGCCAGACTGAAGATACTGTCGCTAATAGCCCGTTCACGCTTGGTCACCTTTAGGGCTTCGGCATATTTACCCTGCTGCTCGTACAGTGCAGTCATTTGTTTTAGGGTTTCAATAGCTACTTTGCTGGCGTGCTTTTGGTAAGCAAGCGTTAAAGCTTCTTTAAGATAGGCTAAGGCTTTACCGGGTTCTTGTTTACTGTAGGTACCGGCAAGGCCATTCAGGGTTTGCAGCTCACGCAGGTAATTTTTAATAAGCCTTGCTTTTTTGAGTGAGTTGAGCTGTAATTGAGCGGCATGTTTAATATCACCTTTGCGCGCATAGGCCATGCCGAGGCCGTTAAGCAGGGTTACATTGAGGCCCGCGTATTGGGGCTGATCACTCAATGCAATACCTTTTTCATAATAGGCAATGGCCTTATCAATTTCGCCGGTTTGCGCATATAACAGGCCCAGATTATTATACACATATAAGGTAAGCCCCATTACCGGCAACTTGCGAGATAGAGTCTCCGCAGTTTTAAGGTAGGTTAGCGCTATATCATATTCCGTTTGCCCCAGGTATGCCTCGCCCAATGTGATATTACACTCCATAATACCGCGGGTGTTTTTAGCGGCATCGTGCATGCGCAGCGCCTTGAAGAAGAACGAGGTGGCGGCATCAAAGTTGCCTTGCCGCATTTCAACCACACCCAGCCTGATGGTTTCGTCGGCAACGCCTACTTTATCATTCAGCTCTTCGTAAACCTGTATAGCTTTTAAATACTTTTGGCGCGCACCCGAAAAATTTCCCTGATTTTCATTTATGATGCCTAAGTGGTTCAGCATAACAGCTTCTCCTCTTGGCTGATGCAACTTTCTGCTTAATTCAAGTCCTTTTTTAGCATAAAAAATTCCGGAGTCGGGCATTGAAAACCGGTAATAAATAACCAGTTTTTCATAATCAGCTACTGTTTTGGGTTGTGCCGATACATATAATGCAGCAGATGTTATAAACACAATGGTTGTAACCAAACAACAAACTGCAAACCTCTTTATGGTAGCTATATATCGCATCAACATAATCGTGCTACAAAAATAGTTTTTTAACGCAAACTTTATTTTTCATACACAAAACACATCATAATGAATAATTTTCTATACACAACATATTGTTAACATAGTCAAAACACTGCTTAACATTAACTTAATCTATTGGCATAAATCTTGTATAATTTCAACTACCTATAAAAAATTATGAATGATGTTTTACCTTACATTTTTAATACCGGCTACATTGCTGGTAATGGCCTTTAGGCACTATCAAAATTTTAACGCTAAAATTGGTTCAGGAAAAGTGGTTGAGATCATTAGCGGCCGAAATAACTATCAGTTATACCTATGTTTAGGTTGCTTTTGCACATTGGCACTTATCATGTTCAAACTTTCGCAGTTACCTTCAGTTTATCAGCTTCCCTGATCATACTGAACATTGGAATAACGCCATGGTTAACAAATAACCATGGCGTTTTTATTTAAGCCCTAATTATTTCTAACTACCTCAGTATTTTGCGATTTTGGTGCAATATGAGCTAACAACCGATATAATATTGTTAAAAACAGGCAGTTATTATTAAATTTGCATTGATGACCGATCTGAACGAATACGAATGCGAGTTATTAGATGTTATGCTGGAATCATTCGGTGTACCGGATAGCTTAACCCGCCGGCAGATCTTGAGTCTTTTTGATCAGGATGAAGCTACCGCGTTTGCCATGGTACAGGCGCTGATACGTGAAGACCTGGTAGTAGCCTCGGGCAGTTATGGCGAATTTGAGTTACCCGAAAAGCTGATATTAAAGCCTAAAGGCGAAAAGTTTTTGAAGGACGGCGGTTTTACCCGCCGTTACCAGCAGGAACAACGGCGCACCAATGAGGTGGGCGGCACCCTTGCCAAACTGCAACAGCAAAACATGAAGTTACAGAACGAGCGGCTGGCCAATCAATCACAGGTTATAGATCTTCAAAAAAAAGCAGCGGCCATTCGCATTCAGCTTTACATCAGTTGGGTGCTTATCGTACTCGCTCTGCTAATCGGGTATTTTATAGGCCACAAATAAATAGCACTTTTCAGGCTATTCTCTTTATAAAATCCTGCAGGCTCTGCCCTTCTTCCAGATTTAGTTTTTTACGCAGGCGATAACGGGATATGCGCAAACTATCCTGAGAGATACCCAGCATGGTTGAAATATCCGCCGAGCCTAAATTCATTTTTAACAGGGCCAGCAAACGCATATCGGCGGAGTTTAAACCGGCAGGATGCTGTTTCAGGCTATCGAAAAAGTTTTCGTGCACCTGCTCAAACACCACCCGGAAATCTTCCCAGTTCTTATCATGACTACTGCTGATCTGGATCATGTTCATCAGCTTTTTAAGCTCACGCCGCTGGTCGCGCTTGTCGTCTTTGATCATTACATTGAGCTTCTCCTTCAACTCATCAAGCAGTTGGTTTTTTTGGATGATGTTTAGCGTATGCGTGGTAAGCTCCTTGGTTTTTAATTCGAGGGCGCTTTTAAAGCTTTGCTGGCTTTGCTCATTTAACCGCTGCTCATTTTTTATCTTGAGCCTTTGCCTGCTTATTACACTGGCGGCAAGCAACACCACCAAACCCATAATAACCGTAGCCCCGATAGCGATGATACGGTTGGTGATCTTTTCGCTTTCAAAGCGGCCAATGGCATTATCCTTTTGCTCTATCTCAAACAATGTTTGCAGCAAGGCTAACTGCTTCTCGTTATCCTCGGTATATATTTTAAGGAAGATGGTACGTCCTGCTTCGCTATAATAATAAGCGCTATCGTTTTGATTAAGTAGATTGTAGGCTTTTGAAAGATCACGATAGGCACTCCCCAGTTGATACTGATCGCTATGCTTTTTAGCCAACCCGGCAGCGGCATAGGTGTAGGGTAAGGATTGCCTGTACTTTCCTGATTTACGGTATACATCACCCAGGTTATTGAGCACCTCTATCTGCGCCAGCATATTGTTGCCCGCTTTGTTGATCTGCTCGGCCAGCCTGAAATATTTGAGTGCCGAATCAAGCTGTAACTTATCCTCGTGCAGGCTGCCCAGGTTCTCGTATATTTTAGCGATACCGCTTTTATTGCCAGCCAGCTTAAACTCGCGCAAGGCTAACTGCTGGTAGCTGACTGCCTTGGCATAAGCATTGGTTTTTTCAAAGGTTTGGCCTATAAAACCGTAAGTATTGGCCGTTCCGTTATGATGATTGAGTGCCTTATAGAGCTTTAACGACTCCATAAAAACCTTGGTAGCCGCCGCATACTGCCGGGCATGGTAATAGGTTTCGCCAATGCTGTTCAGGTTGTCGGCAAGTTTTAGCTTATCGCCAAAGGTGCGGAATACCTTATCGGCCTTATAATAATTATCAATAGCCTGCGAATAAGCTGTCTGGTAATAAAACAATTCGCCAATTTGCTGATAACATAATGCGGCACTCATCTGATCGTTAATGGCAAGCGCGTGTGTAAGTTTTGCTTTGATGGCGATAAAAGAGGCCTGCGGATTTTTAACAGATGCTATGCTCTTATTTTGAGGTGTATCATCAGTATGATCCTTACTGTAAGCATCAAAAACATTTATCAGCATAAAAATCAGCATTATGGTATAAGCCGAACTATTAAATACTAACCTGCTGATTTGCTTTTTGTACATTACCTCCGTGAGCGATATTCGCCTAAAGGTAGTTTAGCAGTATTAAGCTAATGTTAACTGTACAGTTTAAGCGTTAAAAACAAGATCATTCAGCGTAAGTAGGTTGTTTACCGCATCGCCAACAGTGTTGTTAAAGTAGGCATACACTGTTTTATCATGATCCAGCCATTCGTTAATATAGGAAGCGTATTCTGCCAGATACGCATCGTTGTAACTCCCCCGGTAACCCCCTTCCGGGCCATGGAAGCGCAGGTACACAAAATCTGTTGCCGGCTCTTGTAAGGGCGTAGCCGAAGCAGGCAGATCATGAATTACCAGGCTTGCGTTAAAGCTATCAAGCAATTCAAAAACGTTATCCGTATACCAAGATTTGTGCCTGAATTCAACCGCTACTTTCCAATCATTACCGCTTTCCTGTAACACACTTAACAGATATTGCAGCCGGTGTGTACTGCCAACCTGAAGTGAGGGCGGAAACTGGATCAGCAGGCACCCTTTTTTTTCACCGGCCTGTTTAATCACATCCATATAACGCACAACATCAGCCGGATCAAATTCCAGGCCTTTATTGTGCGTTATCTGCTTCCACAACTTGTAGGTAAAGCGAAATTCATTAGGTACGTCATCAGCCCATTTACGTACCGTTGAGGGCATAGGCAGCTTATAAAATGTACTGTTCACCTCTACGGTGTTAAACAGGCTGGCATAATAACATAACCGGCTCCTGTCCTTAAAATCGTCAGGAAACTGCAGCTTGTTCTTCACCGGCAATACCACATTACTGGTGCCCGAATAAAAATTTTTAAGCTTATTTGCCTGCATTATTTACGGAGTGCCTTGATGGTTAAAGCGGTAACTATGCCGCCAAACAGGTAGTAAGCTACCGTCATGCCGGTTGTTTTTGGGGTTTTGGTTACCGGCGCATCACTTAACCCTATCTTCTCAGGCAGGGTTACCGCGCCTAAACCCGCGGCAAGGCCTAATGCAGCCCCACGTACAAGCAGGTGTTTCTTTTTACCTAAGCCTATAGTACTGTAGTAAAGCGCATTGCTTATTAAATCACCCCCAAGGGCGGCTGCATAAAGCTTGTCTCCGCTTAATCGTTTGCCGTCTGCCGCTTCAATGGTTTTGTTAATACCTTCTTCGCCAACCAGATCAACGCGTGGTGCATCATGGTCAAAACGCTTTAGTGTTTCGTGTAAAATATTCAGAGCGACTGCGCCTGCTATACCGCCTATAATGTTTTTAATGTTATACATGATTATTTAAATATGGTTTGTGCTTTTTTTAATGTTTTTTCCAGATCAATACCTTTGCCTAACGCGCCTTTAAACAGGTCGCCGGTTTCCTTGAGCCGGTCAACGGCGTTATTAATATGAAAATCGCGCATGGTTAAGCCGGGCTTAACTTCATCCCAACTTAACGGCATAGATACGGTGGCTCCGGGTTTTGGACGTAAAGAATATGGGCAGGCAATGGTAGCGCCCGGCCTGTTCTGTAAAAAATCGAGATACATATTACCTTTCCGGTTGCTTATCATGCGTTCTAGACTGGTGTAATCGGGGATCTGCTCATGCACCAGTTGAACGATCAGCTTGGCAAACATTTGCGACTGATCGTAATCATATTTCGCATTCAGCGGTATATAAATATGTATGCCCGTTGAGCCTGATGTTTTCGGGAACGATGGCACGCCGATAGCGTCCAGCACCTTGTGTACCTCCTGCGCGGCCTCTATTACCTGGTCAAAAGTATTTTTATCCGGATCAAGATCGATCACGCAATAGTCCGGGTTATCGGGCGTTTTCACCCTGCTGAACCAGGGGTTCATTTCGATACATCCTAACGATGCCATCCACAGCAGGTACGATTCATCCGACCCTACCAGGTACTCTTTATGTTCGCCATCACTGGTTGTATACGGGAAAGTTTTGGTCACCCAATCTGGCGCTTTGCCCTTTACATCCTTTTGATAAAAACTTTTGCCATGGATGCCATTCGGGAAACGGTTAAGCGACATCGGCCTGTCAACCAGGTAAGGCAAAATATATTCTGCTACACGATAATAATAGTTAAACATATCGCGCTTGGTAATGCCATCTTCGGGCCAGTACACTTTACTCAGGTGGGTAAACTTAATATCGTGCCCGCAAATTTTGCGCACCTGCGTTTCATCCTTCGGGTTGAGCAGCGTTTTACGATCCTTATCCGCGGGCGGTTTTATAGCTTGATGCGATGACGCTTTAGGCTTATCATCGGTTTGTTCAACAGTTTCCCCGGTATCTTTTGGCATTTCAAGCACAACCTCTTTAGCTTTTTTGTCAACCCGCATACCTTTAAATGATGCCTGGCGAAAAACGCCCTCGCTGGTTACTTCGGCAAAGTTGATCTCGCAAACCAGTTGCGGTTTTAACCAGGTTGGCTTGGCCCCCAATCGTTGTGGCCTGAAACGCGATGGCTTATCTACATCCGGCTCCACATCAAACGGAACCTTGTCTGTTATCAAAGGTTTAAACTGCTCCATCATCTCTTTTTGCAGTTTATCCGAAAAGCCGGTGCCTACCTTGCCCGCATAGCGCAATGTTTTACCATCATATACGCCCAATACCAGTGCGCTAAACGCTTTTGAGGTGCCAGCGTTCTTGGTAAAGCCTGCTATAACCACCTCCTGACGGCGCTGTACTTTTATCTTTAGCCATTCTTTCGAACGAAGGTCAGAAGTATAAACACTGCTGGCTTTTTTGGCGATAATGCCTTCCAGACCGATCTTTTCAGCCGCCTCAAAAAACTCAACCCCATTTGCGGCGAATGATTTACTCTGACGAATGCGGTCATCATCCGCCGGAATAACAGACTGCAAGATAGCCAACCGCTGTTCTAAAGGCAGTTGGGTTAAATCCTTCCCCTCGTACCACAAAATATCAAACACGTAATACACCAGGTTGCCATCCGCCTCGCTGCGCCAGTTTTGAAGCGCGCCAAAATCGGATGTGCCCTTATCGTTCAACACCACTATCTCACCATCAATTACCGCATTGATCTTCCAGTCTTTTAACAGCTTATTGATCGGGTAATATTTATCGAACGGGATATTATTGCGTGATATCAATTCTGCACCCTTATCATCAATTACCGCGATAGCCCGGTAACCGTCCCACTTTACCTCGTACAACCAGTCTGGGTCATCAAACGGTTCATCAACCAGGGTAGCCTTCATGGGCTTGATCTTAACAGGGGCCTTTGATTTGGGGGCTGACTTTAGCAGATCATCAACATTCAGATCCGGCTTGGCACTCTCCTGTGTTTCTTTTTCCAACTTATCATCAGCCATGGCAGGTTGCTGCTTTTTGGCCGTAGACTTTTTGGCGGATTTTTTAGGTTGCTCTACATCTTCCTCATGCCCGTTCTGCCAAACCTTGTCGCTGGTTTTTTCCATCGCAGCTATGGTTTTGCCGGACAGTATCGACTTATCAAGTTTGGTAACATCCTTTTTTGAAGCGAATCCATCCTTATGCTTAATCAGCAACCAACCATTTTCGCCCATGCCATGCGTTTTTACCAGGGCAAACTCACCCTGCAACTTTTCGCCATGCAGTTTTATTTTTAAGGACCCTTCTTTAAGTTGTTTAAGTAAGTGCTTTTCCTGCGCTTTTTTTCCTTTTATTTCTTCAATAGGTTCGTAGGTACCCTCATCCCAAACAATAACAGTACCGCCGCCATATTCACCTTCGGGTATGATGCCCTCAAAGTTCCGGTAATCAAACGGGTGATCCTCCACCATCATGGCCAGCCGCTTGGTTTGCGGATCGGTTGAGGGGCCCTTGGGTACCGCCCAACTTTTGAGCACGCCATCCATCTCCAGCCTGAAATCATAATGCAGACGGCTGGCATCATGCTTTTGTATCACAAACATCAGGTGGTCTTTATCCTTGCTGCGGCCGGCTTTTGGCTCGGCAGTTTTGTTGAAATCCCGTTTTTTGGCGTACTCTTTAAGGCTCATGGCTTATTTACCTTTAATTGATTTATTTTCTGAACAATTAAAAAGGGCGTTAAGTTTTGGCGCATCACAAGGCTTCATTAATTAATACAATTTTTTAACTAGGTATAAATACAGGCACGATTAGTTATTAGTCTGTCTACCCCATAAAACATCGCAAATGTTAAAACTATCCTAACCTACCCTTAACGTAAACTTAATGGCTTGATATTTATATTTATAACATTGAATATCAGGTAATTATTTTGTTTTGTTAACGCTTGTACACGCTTTGTTTACGCACCCAAAAAGCATGTATACGTTTTGTAACATCCATAATATTACAAATGCGCTTTGGGCAGATAATCTTTGCTGCATCAACTCACAGCGATAATTTATGGAATTTAAAAAACTACTATTTTTAGTGCTTTTAATATGCGGCAGCAGCATGGCTATGGCTCAGCGCGGTATTATTAAGGGCAAGATCAGCGGGCAGGCCGGCGAGCCGCTTGCGGGGGCAACGTTACTGGTAAACGGCACAACCAGCAGTGCCGCTGCCGACCTTAATGGCGAATACCAGTTTTATGTAAACTCGGGCAACCTTGCCGTTACCGTTCGCTACCTAGGCTATAAGGATACGGTGGTAAATGTTACCGTAACTGCCGGCCAGTTAAAGGTGCTTAACATTATGATGCAAAGCCGCCAGGCAACCTTGCAGGATGTGGTGGTTACCGGTTATACCGAAGGCCAGGCCAAAGCACTTAACCAGCAAAAAAATGCCGACAATATTAAAAACATCATCGCGGCAGATCAGATAGGCAAATTCCCCGACCCTAACGCCGCCGAGGCCTTGCAGCGTGTACCGGGTGTAAATATCGAGCGCGATCAGGGTGAAGGCCGTTATGTATCCGTACGTGGTTTGGCACCGCAATTTACCAATACCAGCATCAACGGTGAGCAGATCCCTTCGCCGGAGGCTGACGTACGTTATGTTGCGCTGGACGCGATCCCGTCAGATCAACTGGCATCCATCGAGGTTACCAAAGCCCTTACTCCTGATATGGATGGCGACGCGATAGGTGGCTCCATCAACCTGATCACCCGTACCGCCCAAACAAAAGCTCCGGCTATTTCGGGCGTTATTGGCGGTGGTTATAATAACCTGATGAAAAAGGGCAATGTACAGGGCCAGTTGCAATACGGCCAGCGTTTTGGTAAAAACGAAAAGCTGGGCGTGTTGTTCAATGGCAACTATTATCAAAATAACTTAGGCTCGGATGGGATAGAACGTGCCATTAATGACAATGAAGTTGAACTGCGCGATTACGAATTGACACGTACCCGTTTGGGTTTAAGTTCTTCGCTTGACTATCGCTTTAATAATCATCACGAAGCCTATTTCCGCACCATTTACTCACGTTTTACCGATCGTGAGTGGCGCCGCCGTTATGTTTTTAAACCCAGCGACGAGGAAATTGAAAAGCTGACCAAAGACAGGTTCGAGGCGCAATCGGTGCTGTCACTAAACGCCGGTGCGAAGCATACCTTTAAAAACTTTTTGCTGGATTACGAAGCACAATACAGCTATGCTGAACAAAACACCCCCTTTGATAACGAAGCGGCATTTGTAGCAGGCATCCCAAGCACGCTAAACTATACCGATACCCGTTATCCATCCATCAGTACCGATGAGGATTACACCAATAACTCACGCTACGAATTTGACGAACTGGGCATGGGCAACACCCTCGCTAAAGACAAAAACCTGACCGCTAAATTTAATGTAGGCATCCCCTACAAAATTAACAACAGCGCGGGTTTGATAAAATTCGGTGCCAAAGTCCGCTCTAAAGATAAAAGCTACAGCATAGTACAAAACACATTTGAAAACCTGGGCGGTGTACCTAACCTTAATGAATTTGAAGGCAAACCGGTTAAGGATAAATTCGCATCAGGCAGGTACGCGATGGGCAACCCGCTGGATGTTACAAGCCTGATACGCTATTTTAATGCCAACCCATCACAATTTGAATTGCAGATTGCTGACAAGGCGGCTGATGAAGCGCTGGAATCATTCAAAGCATCAGAAGATGTATTTGCCACTTACCTGATGGGCCGCCAGCAGTTCAATAAACTGATGGTGCTGGGCGGTGTGCGTTACGAGCGTACCAAAGTTGGTTACGATTCAAAAGACGTGATCATAGCAGCTAACGGCGATCTGGAAGCGATAAGGCCGGTGACGGGCAGCAGCGTGTACGATTTTATATTGCCGCAGTTACACCTCAAATATGAGCTGGATAAATTCAGCAATCTGCGTGCAGCGGTAACTTACTCGTATGCCCGTCCTAACTTTTCGGAGATCATCCCCTCGCAGGAAATTAACCGCGAAGACCGTTTGGCGACCATTGGTAATGCCGATCTTAAACCCGTTAAGGCCATCAACTATGATCTAATGGGTGAGCATTACTTTGGTTCGGTTGGTATCGTATCGGCCGGCTTGTTCTACAAAAAGCTGGATAACTTTATCTACCGCCGCACCATATTTAATTCGCCTTACCCAACAACCGGTACGCCTATCATCCAGCGTATTGATATTACCCAATCGCAAAACGGTAATGATGCCGATGTGCTGGGTGCCGAGATCGCTTTACAACGCAGGCTCTCGTTTATTCCTTTTCTGCGCGATTTCAGCATATACCTTAACTACACCTATACCCACTCTAAAGCCCGCATCCAAAGCCGTGAGGCTAACGAGGATAATGCCAACGCGCAAGAAGAGATCAGACTGCCGGGGCAGGCAAACCATGTAGGTAACGCCTCGCTGGCCTATGAGGGTAAAAAATTCTCGGCCAGGCTATCAATGAACTTTAACGGTAGTTACCTGTCTGAACTGGGCGGCGTTTCAAGCGAGGATATCTTTATCAACAAACGTATGCAGTTAGATGCTACAGCGGGTTATGCCATCACCAGCAAGTTCCGTTTGTTTGTTGAGGCGCTTAACCTAACCAACCAGCCATTGCAGGCTTACCAGGGCACTCCTAACCAGTACATACAACGCGAGTTTTACTCGTACTGGATGCGTTTTGGCCTCAAGTTCAATTTATAATACAGCTATCATTTTCAATAAATATTACCGATAATGAAAATATTAAGATATTTCATATTGCCTGCGTTTTTAGTAGCATTAAGCGCTTGCGATAAACGTAACGATAACGTGGTTGACCCTAACGTGGGCGATGCCTTTCCGCAGATCATCAACTTTGCCGATGAGGGCGATGGTGGCCTGGAGGACGGAGATAAATTCAGCTTTAAACTGGCGCTGATTGACCGGGTTGACCCCACAGGCGAAAACCTGGATGGCACGGTAGTTCCGCTAAGTAAAGGCGTAAGGGTAAACTTTGAGGTAACCGGCTTTGAGGGTTTCAGCAAATTATCTGATTATATAAAGGATGCTACCGCTTTTTACGAGATTGACGATTGCACCACATCTGAAGATAAGGATATAGACCTTAACCTGACTTTTGATGTGAATACGGGTAAAGGCAGTGTTGATTTTCCGGCGGGCGTTGAGGAAATTGAGATCGAGTTTGAAACCGATGATAAACTATTTGATGATGATGTACTCAACACCACCAACCGTAAAATTGAGATACAACTAACCGGCATTAGCGACGATAGCAAAAAAGTAGTAGTAAACACTGCCAACAAGTTTGAATATATGGTATTGGATGATGAAACGATACACGGCGAATATGAACTTGATGTTGATGATGCCGCGCAATTCGGCAGGTTTGTAGCTTTGTTTGGCCTGATAAACGAGGATGTAAAGGGCCTTAAAGCAGCAGATGTTGATGAGATAACCATTGAGTTTGCCTACGATAAGTTTAAAGCGGTAGTTAAGCTGAAAGAAACAGAAGAAGTTGATGATTGCGGCGAGGTAGAAACCGTTAACAAGGAGATAGAAATTGAAGGCGGCCTGGAAGAACTGGACACCCAAACGCTTGCGGGCGCTATTGAATTTGCCGATGATATGGAGCAGGAAGATGGCTCGGAAGCGGAATTCAAATACAGCGGCGATTTTAAAATAACCGGTAAAACGCTTGCACTTACCTTAACAGGTGAGTACAATGATGAGGAAACCGAAGAGATCACCTTAAACCTGAGCAAATAATATGAAGAGTTATATAAACAGCATAATATTGGCAGGCGGCCTGGTGGCCATAACATCATGTGGAAACAATGCTTCAAAACAAGCTGCCTCGCAAGCAACCGATACAATAATTAAGCCTCTGTATGTAACCGAAAAGGTGATGTATGATACCGACGACCCGGCGATATGGATAAATCCGGCCGACGCGTCGAAATCGCTGATAGTAGGTACCGATAAGGATGAGATAGGCGCGTTGTATGTATTTGACCTGAAAGGAAAGATCATAAAGGACAAAGTAGTAAAAGGCCTCAAGCGCCCTAACAATACGGATATAGCCTATGGGCTGATGCTCAATGGCAAGCTGACAGACATTGCCGTGGTTACCGAAAGAATGACGCATAAGCTGCGCGTATTTTCCCTGCCGGATATGAAACCGGTTGACAATGGCGGCATCCCTGTTTTTGAGGGTGAGGATGAGGCGGCAGGCTTTCGTGATTTGATGGGGATAGCCCTTTACACCAACAAAGCAAAAGAAATTTACGCCATTGCAGGTCGTAAAACAGGCCCCACAACCGGTGGCTATTTGTGGCAGTACCTGCTGACCGATGATGGTACCGGCCATGTTAAGGCTACGCTGAAACGCAAGTTTGGTAAGTACAGCGGTAAAAAGGAAATAGAATCCATAGCGGTAGATAACGAGATGGGCTACATCTACTATTCTGACGAACAATTCGGCGTGCGCAAATATTACGCGGATGCTACCAAAGGCGATCAGGAACTTAACTTGTTTGCCCAACAAGGCTTTACCGAAGACCACGAAGGCATCAGCATTTACAAAACGGGCGATACTACGGGCTACATCCTGGTGTCTGACCAGGCAGCCGGACAGTTCAAGGTGTTTGACCGCGCGGGTAATAATGCCTTTATAAAAAGCCTGCATGTATCAACCAGCAACAGCGATGGGTCTGACGTGGTATCCGTACCCCTGAATGCCGACTTTAAGCATGGCCTGTTTGTAGGCATGAGCGATGATAAAACCTTTCAGCTCTACCGTTGGGAAGATTTGGCGGGGAAGGATTTGAAAGTGAATGATTGATTTTTAGTTTGACCATAATTATGATACTGGTCAAACTCATATAAAAACAAAAAACCCGATCAGTTGATCGGGTTTTTTCATGTATAGGTTTCGACTCAATCTCTTAAACAATGTCGATATTATGCGAGATGCCTGCCATTTAAAAGCGTTTGATAAACACAGAATATCCCAGGGAAAGTCGATCTGGTTTTATTTAGCTTTTGACAATTCACTTGGCGTAAAACCGAATTGTTTTTTAAACGCATGTGAAAAATGTGAGAGATTTTCAAACCCCGTTTCTAAATATATTTCAGAAGGTTTGCGCTTCTTTTCAGCCAATTGATATCGGGCAAGTTCAAGCCTCTTTTGTGTGAGCCATTTTTGAGGCGTGGTGCCATACATTTTTTTAAAATCACGCTTAAATGTTGTCAAGCTTCGCCCCGTTAAATAACTAAATTTTTCGATTGGCATATTAAACATATAGTTACGCTCCATAAACTCAACCAGGTTAATTTTATGTGGCTCAGAAAAATCGGATAAAATATGATCCATATCACTTTTTATGGATCTCAATATGGCTATCGCCTCCTGTATTTTCAACTCCGAAAGTTCGCGCGGCAACTTATACTCCAGGTCAAAGTAAGGAAGCATAGAGGCGAAGAAACTGTTTAATAATGGCCCTTGGGGCAACGGAATAATGGCATCACTTTTAAACACTGTAACAGCATCAATTTTTTTATGCTCGTAAAACACTTTCAAGACATCTTGAGTCAGCTTTACAATAATGGCCCTGTAGGGCAAACCGTCTTTTTCGGTTTTGATAAGCCTGGCCAAGCGGTTTTTAGGGAACAAGAATGTTTCCCCTGCTTCAAAAAGGTAAGCTTTGTTAGATTCGATTACTTTCAATTGGCCTGATAATACCCGAACAATAGAATGCTCCTCCGCAATCAGTTCACTATTTTGGTGTACTGCTTCGCTGCAGGTAAATACAATTTCTGCATAATTATTTATTTGCCGTACTGCCATAATACAAAATTAACAAATAAGGCTCAACAGTATGAGCCCTATTTGTTTTGTTTATTGAATATTAAATTTTGTATCAGTAAGTTCCTCACTCAAAACCCAAAGCTTTTGTGCAGCATCCGGTTCCAGGGCAAAACGTGCCACACCGAACGTACCGCCAGGGCTGCTCTTCCCTACACTATTGTCGTAGGCATCGGGATTGTAATCGGCAACTTCAACATCTTGCAGATAAACACCGCCTATATTTTGCAATAACGGACTTGTAGCAGCCCATACTGTGGTGGCAGCCCCCTGCTCTTTAGTTTTAGACATTTTTTGCATTGCTGCCTGGGCTTCTTCATTGGGTGTGCCGTCAGCATTTACGGCACCTAAAGTAACAAAATCTTCAAAGGTCAGGTGCCTGCTGAGATTGGTCTCCAATATTAAACCGGGATGCAGCGCATATGCACGGACACCGAACGGACGTGCTTTTTTATCTAATTCAACAGTAAACAGCACGTTAGCCGTTTTAGACTGGCCGTACGCCTCAAATTTATTGTATTCCCTTGTCTGATAATTAACATCATCAAAAAGTACAGGAGAATAATGGTGTGCCGAAGAGGAAACCGTCACCACCCTTGCTCCTTCTGTCTTCTTGAGGGCTTCCCAAAGTTCTGCTGTCAGTTGAAAATGCCCCAAGTGGTTGGTAGAAAACTGTGCCTCATATCCACGGTTGTCACGTTGTAAAGGTGTCCACATGAGGCCCGCATTATTGATTAATATATTCAGCGGCCTACCTGATGCCAGGAATTTTTCAGCAAACGAAATAATAGAAGCAGGTTCCATTAAGTTCATTGGCTCCACTTCTACATTAGCAACTCCCTGAAGATTTAATTTTGCTTTTTCAGTATCCCTGGCCGGTACAATTACTGTAGCACCTGCCTTAGATAACGTTTTGGTGATTTCCAGGCCAAGACCTCCGTCGCCGCCTGTGACAATAGCAATTTTTCCATGAAGATCCACTCCTTTTATAACGTCAGATGTTGTAGATGCTGCGTTGAAGCCTGAACCTACCGGTTTTTGTAAAGCTCCATTATAATTGTTTTGTTCCATTTTATTAAAATTTATGAAAGCAAAATTAGCCGGTAAAGCATTAAGGTGTTTTGTTATAAAGACCGAAAAACTTTGTTTTAAAGACCATGGAATTAAGTCAGTGTGGTACTGGAATTGCGATGTATAAAAAAGACTTTTGAACTTTTAATAATTGGCTATCTGAAATCGAGCCCATAAGTTTTTAGAATATATTATTTAAAACCAGAAGCAATTAGATAACCAAATGCTATTAAATTAAAAAACCCTTCAAAAATAATATTGAAGGGTTTTACTTTTAAGTGCGGAAGAAGGGACTCGAACCCCCACGCCTCGCGGCGCCAGATCCTAAGTCTGGTGCGGCTACCAATTACGCCACTTCCGCATTAGGATTTTAACAGGCTGCAAAGATAGCTTTATTTACCTATTATTAAAATACAATTTTAACTTTTACGGTAACTTACTTATTATCTTGCTATTATTTTTTTGTACAAGTTAGTAGGCATTCTCTTCTCCCCTTACCGCATTCCAAAAGGTAAGGAAGATAATCTTCAGATCAAGCAGGAACGACCAATTTTCCAGGTACCATACATCAGCTTCAACACGGGCCATCATATCCTCAGTGGTCTTGGTTTCGCCGCGCAGGCCCCTAACTTGTGCCCAGCCGGTAATACCCGGTTTTAAAAAGTGGCGTACCATAAAACGGTCTATCAGTTCAGAGTATTCTTCGGTATGCTTTAACATGTGCGGGCGTGGCCCTACTACAGACATGTTACCGATCAACACATTGAAAAACTGCGGCAGTTCATCCAAACTGGTTTTGCGCATAAACTTACCAATCTTGGTTATGCGGTCATCATCCTTGGTGGCCTGGCGCTTGTCCGAATCGTTATTCACCTTCATACTGCGGAATTTATAGCAGTTGAATGATTTATTATCACGCCCCGAACGTGCCTGCACAAAAAATACCGGCCCCTTTGATTGCATTTTGATAATGATAGCCAGTATGGGGAACAGCCAGCTAAACACAAACAAAATGATGAATAATGAGAATCCAATATCAAAAAACCGTTTGATAGCCCGGTTCAGGATGTTCTCCAAAGGCTCCGGGCGTATAGATATTACAGGGATATGCCCAAAGCTCTGTATCAGCGTAGGTTTGATACCGTAATCATGATAATCCGGTATAAACTTAAAGCGGATCAGGTTTTTATCGGCCTCGAGCATCAACTTTTCAATTTTTTGCGCTTCGCTGCTGGGCAGGGTACAAAATATCTCGTCGACCTGGTTACTGATGGCGTAGTTTATAGAGTCGTTGGTGCTTCCTAAATACAGTGCTTCGTCACGCAGTTTATTGGGGTTATCATCAAAAAAACCTACCACACGGTAGCCACGGCTTGGGTTGAGGTTAAAAAAGTTAGCCAGATCATTACCGATACGCCCGGCACCTATAATTATGGCACTGCGCGAATCAAGCAGTAAAGCACGATCGCTGCGGCGTATGCTCAAAAATATCAGCTTCCAAAATCCTAATAAAAAGCCAAATAAAGCAAGCGAGTAAAATAAATATTCGCGGGTAATAAAGTAAGCCTTTGTACCGATGAGGATAATGATGGTGAAGCAAATAAAGCTTACAAACAAAAAATAGGTTTTGATCAAGCCTCGGTATGTGCGTATAGAATCCTTGTTTAGCACGTGCTCATACAAGCCGGTTATATTGGCGGAGAGTAACCAGATCAGGTTAAATACCAGTACAATTGGCAGATAATTTTTATTACTGATCCACGAGATGTATGATTTATCCTCTATCAGATATGCGATAACCATACTCAGATTCAATATAATGTAATCAATGGTCAGGTTGATCGCTTTAATAAAAGTAGTATACCTATGAATCATAGAAACGGATAACTGTAAATTAGACAGCTAAAAATTATTAACTTTTTAATATATAAATACTAATATTATGAATTTTTAGCCGTTATGCGAACAAAATTAAGAAAATTAAATTCACGTACTAATAAAATGATAGAAATTAACCTTATCCATATAAGCACAATGTTTAATTAATATTTAATCAACATACACTGCTTTAAACAATTGAATTAATTTACTATAAATATAATTATTTATGAAATAATATAATTAACGCTACAACCTACCACTGATGATATTTCTGTCCAGCAAGCCTTTCAGGTCATACAAAACAGCATGTTCATTCCGTTTCAAATCATTATAATCAAGCGTTAAAAACTCGTTGTGCGCAACGGCCACTATAATGGCATCATATTTTTGTTTTAACTGCTGTTTATCGGCAATGGTTTGTATGCCGTATTCGGCTTTCACGTCAGCCGGGTTGGCCCATGGGTCATACACCTCATAAGCCGTTTCAAACTCATCCAGCACCTTAACAATATCAATTACACGGGTATTGCGTACGTCCGGGCAATTTTCTTTAAACGTAAAGCCTAACACCAAAACATCCGCGTTTTTTACAGGGATATTGTTCTTTACCATCAGTTTGATCACCTCCAGTGCCACGTAAGTACCCATGCCATCGTTGAGCCTGCGACCGGCCAGTATTATTTCAGGATGATAGCCCACCTCCTGTGCTTTTTGAGCCAGGTAATATGGGTCAACACCGGTACAGTGTCCCCCTACCAGCCCGGGTTTAAACTTCAAAAAGTTCCACTTGGTACCGGCGGCTTCAAGCACATCATTGCTATCTATTCCTAATAAATTAAATATTTTAGATAGCTCGTTCACAAAGGCGATGTTGATATCACGCTGGGCATTTTCAATCACCTTACTGGCCTCGGCAACTTTAATGCTGGGTGCTTTGTGCGTACCTGCCGTAATAATGCTGCGGTACAGCTCATCAATAAAATTCGCAACTTGAGGTGTCGAGCCTGATGTTATTTTGAGGATATTGGTCAGCGTATGCACTTTATCGCCCGGATTAATACGCTCCGGCGAATAGCCGGCAAAAAAGTCCTGATTAAATTTCAATCCCGAAACGCGCTCAAGTATCGGCACACAAACCTCTTCGGTTACGCCGGGATAAACGGTTGATTCATAGATCACCACATCACCCTGCTTTAACACCCCTCCAACGGTTTCGCTGGCTTTTTCTATCAGGCTGAGATCCGGGCGGTTATGTTTATCAGTTGGAGTGGGTACGGATACGATATATACGTTGCAGTTACTTATGTTCGCACTATCCGATGTAAGCTGTAAGGCATCATCATCTTTATTTAATACCGATTGAAGCTCATTCGGGTTGATCTCCAACGTACGGTCATGCCCCCTGCGCAGCTCGCTAATGCGCTCGGCACTGATATCAAACCCCCAAACCTCGTATTTTTTAGCAAACTCCACGGCAAGCGGCAACCCTACGTAACCTAAGCCAATAATAGCTATCTGTACCTTTTGCGGGGGCGAAAAAATAGATGCTGTAGTAACGGTATCTGTCATTTACAAAAAAACTATACTGCGATAACAGTATTCAGGTTGAATAAAAAAGTAACTAACCCATAAATACGGGTAGCGTATATTTTGTTTTACTGGTTGTATATTTGGTATACCCCCTCGATAGCGCGGCTTACGGCATCGCCTACCAAAACCGTGGTGATCTTTTTATCGATCATTAACTGCTCGGCATTGCTCATCAGTTCGTCGCTGCTGATGATGATGGGCGATGTTGTCATGATATCCGCTATCTTTAAGGTTGTGGTATCGCTGTTCCTGATCAGCGCACGCCGCAAGTCGCCATCGGTAACAATACCCTCAATAGTCGCGCTGCTGCCTACCATTACCATACCCAAACGCCCTGCCGACATGCGCATCAGCAGATCGGTAAAGGATGCATCCTTATTAATATAAGGCAGGTTATCCGTCCGCATAATGTCTTTTACCTTGGTTAATAACTTTCTCCCCAAGCTACCGCCGGGATGAAAGCGGGCGAAATCCTCATGCTTAAAGTTACGTGCTTCCATCAGCGCTATGGCCAGGGCATCGCCCATAACCAGCATGGCCGTGGTAGATGAGGTTGGTGCCAGTTCAAGCGGACAAGCCTCGCGGGTTATTTTAACGTTAAGGTGATGGTGGCTGTTTTTGGCAATGGTTGATGCAGGGTTACCCGTGATACCTATAATGATATTGTTATGCCATTTCAGGAATGGTATGAGCTTCAGCACCTCGTCCGACTCGCCGGAATAAGAAATCAGCAACACCACATCGTGCTCACTGATCATCCCCAGATCGCCATGAAAAGCCTCTGCCGGGTGCATATAAAAGCTCGGCGTACCTGTGCTGGCCAGCGTAGCCGCTATTTTTTTACCGATGAGGCCGGATTTACCTATGCCGGTAACAATAGTTTTGCCACTGCTGCCGAGTATGGTGGTAATAGCCGCGTCAAAAGCGTCATCAAGCAAACCGCCTACATTCGTAAGCGATTCTATTTCGATATCAAATACTCTTTTGGCGATGTTTTTCATTCGTCTTGAACCAGTCTTGAACCGGAATTTATAGAATTATGGAATTCACAGATTTTGCTTTGCGGATTGTATCTGTATTATTTATACCAGTGTTGACATTACTTTTTCCAGGTCTTGGAGTTTGAGCATGTTGGGGCCGTCGCTTAGGGCATTGTCCGGGTCGGGGTGTACTTCCATAAAGTAACCATCGGCACCAAATGCTTTTGAGGCAAGGGCCATCATGGGTACAAAGGTACGGTCGCCGCCGGTTTTGCCGCCTGCACCGCCCGGGCGCTGTACCGAGTGGGTACAGTCCATACAAACGGGGTGGCCAAAAGCCTTCATGTCATATATATTCCTGAAATCAACCGCGAGGTTATTGTAGCCGTACATATTACCACGCTCGGTCAGTATTACCTGGTTATTACCGGCCTCAATTACTTTTTGGGCAGGATAAAACATATCGGCACCCGAAAGAAACTGTGCTTTTTTAACGTTCACAATTTTACCGGTTTGCGCGGCTGCAACCAGCAGATCGGTTTGGCGGCATAAAAAGGCGGGGATCTGCAATACATCAACTACCTCACCTACTACTGCTGCCTGGTGGCTTTCGTGAATATCGGTCAGTATCGGCAAACCAAAGCGCTCTTTTACATTATTCAGCATCTCCAAACCCTTCTCCAAACCCGGACCACGGTAAGAATGGATGGATGTACGGTTAGCCTTATCAAACGATGATTTGAATATTACTGGTACATTGAATTTTTGCCCTACCTCGGCAACCTTTTCGGCAACGGTATACAGCAGTTCCTGGTTTTCCATAACACAGGGACCTAATATAAAGAACGGCTTTTGCCGTATTTGTTCAAACAACATAATATTATATTAATATTAGCAAAGATGATAAAATTCGGGCCAATTATAAATTTTTGCCAATTTGGCTTACAATGCCTGCGCTATAACAAAACCGCTTGCCCATGCCCACTGAAAATTATAGCCACCCAGCCAGCCGGTTACATCAACACATTCGCCGCCAAAATACAGGCCGGGTACTTTTTTAGCCTCCAGCGTTTTGGATGATAATTCATCGGTTGATACACCGCCGCGCATCACCTCGGCTTTATCATATCCCTTGTCTCCTGCAGGTTTTACCTTGAAATTATGCAGCAGGTTTTCTATCAGATCAAATTCCGCCTTGCTTAACGATGCCAGATTTTTTTGCACCGGCAGCCTGTCGGCCAATGCATCAGCAAACTTGCGGGTAAACAGCCCGGATAGTAAGGCCAGCAAAGTTTTTTTACCGTTGGTTACACGTTCCTGCTGTATCAGTTCTGTTATGTTTTGAGTAGGCAGCAAATCGATATAGATAAACTCACCGGGTTTCCAGTACGATGATATTTGCAGTATAGCCGGGCCACTTAATCCCCAGTGGGTAAACAGAATGTTCTCCTCAAAGCTTGCCTCATCATTCCATACCCGGCAGAAAATACTGTTGCCTGATAGTTTCTCATACCAGGGCTGATCCTTACCGGTAATGGTTAACGGTACCAGCGCGGGTGCCGTTTCAGTTACCATCATGCCAAACTTGCGTGCTACGCGCATCCCGATATCCGTAGCACCCAGCTTAACAACCGGCAAGCCGCCCGAAGCCATAACCACTTTTGATGCGGATATTTTTTGCTCACGCGCATGGCGTTCATAGGTTATTTCAAAGCCACCATCTTTTGTTTGCTCAATGGTTTTTACGGTAGTATCATACCATACCTGCTGCTCTAAATCGGCACAAAGGTTGGCAAACACGTTCACCACATCTCGGGCTTTATCGGTTTCCGGAAATAGCTGGCCAAGCGTTTTTTCTTTTCCGCTGATGCCGTAAGCCTCAAAAAAACTGATAGTATCATCCACCGTCCATTGCGCGAAGGCCGATTTGCAGAAGTGCGGGTTTTGCGAGATGAACTGCTGCGCCGAGGCGTACAGGTTGGTATAATTACACCTGCCGCCGCCGCTGATGAGTATCTTGGCACCGGGGCGGTCGTTTTTTTCCAATATCAATACACGCTTGCCTAAAAAGCCGGCTTGCACGGCACACATTAGTCCGCAGGCGCCCGCTCCAATTATTATAGCGTCAAAATCTGTTTGTTTTATTAAATTTGCTGTCATGCACGAGGTTTCGCAAATATCCGAATTTGGCAAGATACTGATATTTTTAATTGTCGGTTTTTTAGCCGTTGGCTTAACCTTTTTTTTGAACAAGTTGCTGTCAAGGCAAAATCCGAACGATTTAAAGCTGTCATCCTACGAGTGCGGCGAAGAACCAACCGGCAGTGCCTGGCTGCCCTTTAACTCCCGCTTTTACGTTATAGCCCTCATATTTTTGCTGTTTGATGTGGAGATGGTGTTCGTTTTTCCCTGGGCTACGGTATTCGGCAACCATGAGCTGATAGCCGCTGATAGCCGCTGGGGATGGTTCGCGCTTGCTGAAATGTTTATATTTTTAGGCATACTGATATTAGGCCTGGTTTATGTTTGGCGCAAAGGCGACCTGGAATGGATAAAACCCAAAGTCACTCTGCCAAGCAGCGGTGTAAACATCCCTGCCGCTTTGTACGAAAAAATAAACCTTGAACAAAGTGTTTACCAGGTAAAGCCATTTAGTATCGAACCCATAGCTGCCGAACCTGCCATTGTTGCTGCACCGGCCGCTGCTACCGCAACTACTGCCGAAGCCCCTGTACGCAAACCTATGTTTAAACCAACTTTTAAAAAGCCCGGAAATGACGCCTGATTTAACGAACGAAAGTGGTGGTTTAGTAGTAACCAAAATGAACGACCTGCTCAACTGGGCACGTATGTCATCCCTATGGCCGTTGAGTTTTGGTATTGCCTGCTGCGCAATCGAAATGATGGGCTCCATGGCATCAACGTACGATCTGGACAGGTTTGGCGTATTCCCACGCCCATCGGCACGCCAGGCAGATGTAATCATTATTGCGGGCACCGTTACCTTTAAAATGGCCGAGCGCATTAAACGCCTTTATGAGCAAATGCCCGACCCTAAGTATGTTATTTCCATGGGTTCATGCTCCAACTGCGGCGGCCCCTATTGGCAGCATGGCTACCACGTAGTAAAAGGTGTTGACCGTGTGATACCCGTGGATGTTTACGTACAAGGCTGCCCCCCAAGGCCCGAAGCTTTGATTGGCGCTATACTGGAGTTACAGAAGAAGATTGAAACCGAGCAGTTGGTTAGGATATAAAACATTGTTGCTGACCTAAAACCAAATTCGGTTGTAAGGGTTATATGCGATAACATGTATTTAGCTTTAACCATCACAAGTTTTTTGCTTGTATTTATAGTTTTTTTGCCGCTCATTAAACACAGTTACTGGATTTTCCGTTCGCTGGAGTATCCCCGTTTTCAAAAATTCATAATCTGTTTGGCAGTTTTTGTTGGCTGGGGCATTCTGTACTCAACCACCAGGCAAATTAATATTTATGCCTTTGGGGCACTGTGTGTTGCCCTTATCTATCTCATTATAAAAATTTATAACTACACCGTTTTCGCGCCTAAAGAGGTGCGCTCCATAAAAAGCCGCAATCCTAAAAATGAGATCAAGGTATTATCCGCCAATGTATTGCAGGATAATACCGAATACCAAAAACTGCTCGACCAGATAAAGAATGCCGATCCGGACATTATCTTCCTGCTGGAAACCGATGCCAAATGGGAAAAGGCGATGGAAGAACTTGAAACCGGCTATCCGCATACGTTAAAAGCAGCCTTGCCTAATACGTACGGCCTATTATTTTACAGCCGTTTCCCGCTGAGTGATGCTAAAGTAAATTATTTGATCAAAAACGATATTCCATCTATAGAAGCAGTGGCTAATTTGCCTTCGGGGCAAAAGGTTCAGCTATGGGGCTTACACCCCGAGCCACCGGTACGGGGCGAAAGCCTCTACTCTACCGCCAAGGATAAGGAGTTGATGAAAATAGCCTTTAAAGCCCGTGACTGCGAATTACCCATACTGGTTTTTGGTGATTTGAATGATGTGGCCTGGAGCTATACCACCACCCTGTTCGGCAAAGTGAGCGACCTGCTGGATGTGCGCAAGGGGCGCGGCTTTTACAGTACCTTTTCGGCTAAACACTGGTTTCTGCGCTTTCCGCTGGATTATATTTTTTGTTCGGCGGAGTTTGGCCTGGTTGAAATGCGCCGCCTGCCCTATAACGGATCAGACCATTACCCGATATTTACTCACCTGATATTTAACAAGCGCCTTGAACGTGTGCAGGATGGCCCCGATGCCGACAATGAAGACATTGAGGAAGCTAAAGAAATACTCGAGAAGGAAGTAGAAAAAGACTAAACAAAAACGGGGTTAAGCGAATATCACTTAACCCCGTTTTTATATTTATCAGACAGGTATTAATATGCCCTGGCAAACAATACCCTTTGGGTTGATGGCTTGCCGGTCAGTATACATTTACCTTCTTCCTGCGCATTATTTAAAGGTATGCAACGGATGGTTGCTTTGGTTTCTTCCTTAATGCGCTGTTCCGTTTCTGACGTACCATCCCAATGAGCTGACAGGAAACCCGGTTTTTCATCAAGCAAACGCTTAAACTCCTCGTAGGTATCTACCTTGGTAGTATTTTCCTCACGGAAAGTATAGGCTTTACTGTAGATGTTGGTTTGTATTTCTTCCAGTAATCCCTCAATCACGTTAGCCAAACCATCCTGATTAACCGTTTCTTTGGTTTTGGTATCGCGGCGGGCAAGTTCTACGGTACCGTTTTGCATATCGCGGCTGCCTATAGCTACACGCAGCGGCACACCCTTCAACTCATATTCTGCAAATTTAAAGCCGGGGCGCTGCGTATCACGGTTATCAAACTTAACCGAGATGCCTTTTGCCTTTAATTCAGTCGTTAGGGTTTTAACATAGGCACTGATATTTTCCAGCTCTTCATCATGTTTGTAAATAGGCACAATAACCACCTGGATAGGTGCCAGCTTTGGTGGCAATACCAAACCCGCATCGTCAGAGTGCGCCATGATTAACGCACCAATTAAACGGGTTGATACCCCCCATGAGGTAGCCCAAACGTAATCCAGTTTACCTTCTTTATTGGCAAACTTCACATCAAACGCTTTGGCAAAATTTTGCCCTAAAAAGTGTGAGGTACCAGCCTGTAAAGCCTTACCATCCTGCATTAAAGCTTCAATGCAATAGGTATCTAATGCGCCTGCAAAACGCTCGTTAGCCGTTTTACGGCCACGCACTACAGGTAGTGCCAGCCAGTTTTCAGCAAAGTCGGCATATACATCCAGCATTTGCTCAGTTTCGGCAACAGCTTCTTCAGCGGTTGCATGGGCGGTATGCCCCTCCTGCCATAAAAACTCGCTGGTACGTAAAAACATACGGGTACGCATTTCCCAACGCATAACGTTGGCCCATTGATTAACCAGTATGGGCAGATCGCGATATGATTGTATCCAGCCTTTGTAGGTATTCCAGATAATGGTTTCGGATGTCGGGCGGATGATCAGTTCTTCCTCCAGTTTCGCTTCCTCATCTACAACAATTTGTCCGTTCTCATCGTTCTTCAGGCGATAATGAGTTACCACCGCGCATTCTTTGGCAAAGCCTTCAACGTGGCTCGCCTCTTTGGAGAAGAATGATTTTGGGATCAATAGTGGAAAGTAAGCGTTGCTGTGGCCGGTATCTTTAAACATTTTATCGAGCACGGCCTGCATTTTTTCCCAGATCGAATAGCCGTAAGGCTTGATGATCATGCAGCCGCGCACGGGCGAATACTCGGCCATGTCAGCTTTTATTACTAACTCATTAAACCATTGCGAATAATCTTCGTCTTTACTAATAATGCCTTTGCTCATTTTATATTTGTGGAATGAAATTTGACCGTTAGATTAATATATAATGCCGCCAAATTTATACATTTAAAATTTATCCGGGTTCGAACTTTTTACCAAACATATACATGAAACTTCATATAACATTAGGAATTGCCTTGATCAGTGCTGCAGCGCTGAGTTCCTGTTCTACAACCAAGCTAGCCTCCAACCAGAGTATTGCCGACGATGATGTGTATAACACAGTTGCCAAAGCAGGCGACGCGCCGGTATATGCCGCGCGCCCTGTTTACCGTAATGAAGACCCGGGCGTGGGCGGCGATGGATACGAGGATGATTATTACACTACTGATGATGAATATTATTACTATGATGATTATTCGTCACGCATAAACCGCTTCGGTTATTTTTCGCCGTTCGGTTATTACGATAATATGTACTATGGTTATTCGCCTTATACATCAGGCTTTGGTTTTGGCCTGGGCTATGGTTATGGTGGCTGGGGTAGCGGCTGGGGCCTTGGTGCAGGCTATGGCTGGGGTGGCTACGGCTACTCGCCATGGGGTTACGGCGGTTTAGGTTATGGTTACGGCGGCTATGGGTACGGACTTGGTTATGGCGGCTTAGGTTATTCATACTGGGGTACCGGCTGGGGTGGCTCACCATACTGGGGTGTTTATTCGGCCTACCGTTCATCAGGTAATGCCCGCCCTATCAGGGGTTCAGGTAATCCGCGCAGCGGCTTAACCGCTGGCCGTAACAGCATAGGTAATAATGGCAACACCGGTTACTACCCTAACAGGCCAAACAGGCTTAGCGGCACCGGGTCATCAAATAATGGCTCATACACAGGCCGTGGCAATAATGGTGCAGGCCGTGATGTTAGTGGTGACAGCCGCGTTTCAAGGCCAACACGTGATGCACAACCATCTTATCAACCACAACCAACTTCACGCCCATCTTCGTCGCCATCAAGCTTTGGTGGTGGTTCATCAGGCGGCGGCTCACGCGGTGGTGGCGGTGGTGGCCGTCCTTCACGTAACTAATTTTAATCTAACCATCATACAATCTATAACACATGAAATTTAAACATATACTAAGTGCAATGGCTATGGTAGCCATTGCCAAAAGTAGTTTTGCCCAATATTCGCAGGATGCATTACGCTTTTCAACCACACAACCTGGCTCAACCGCCCGTATCAAGGCAATAGGTAATGCTAACGTTGCCGTAGGTGGCGACCTTACCTCGGTAAGTGGCAACCCGGCAGGTCTGGGCTTTTTCACCCGGTCTGAGATCAGCGCTACTCCGGAGTTCAACATGTTTAAATCTAACAGCAGTTACCTGGGCAACACAACAAATGATAGTAAGAATAACGGCAACCTAAACAACGCAGCTGCTGTTTTTTACTCTCAACTAAATACCTCGCGGGGCGCGAGTAAAACCGAAGGATGGTTAAGCTTAAATTTTGGTGTAGGGTATAGCCGTACTAATAACTTTTATGACAATACAACCTTTGGTGGCAACAATAATTCAAGCTCAATAAGTGATTATTATGCAGGCAGGGCGAATGATAGCGGAACAGATTTACTGGCGGATTGGGCGTATGCCCATAAACTCATAGATTTGTATGGACCTACCGGCAATCAGTCTTACCAAAGCAATGTTATCTTAAACAACAGTACTGATGTAGTACAGCGCAATGTTATTACACGTACGGGCGGTCAATCTGAAATCAATCTTGCGCTTGGAGCTAATAATAGCAACAAATTTTACATAGGTGCAAGTTTGGGTATAGCGTCTATAAATTATAATTCCACTCAAATTTTTTCAGAAAGCGGCGATGTATCACTACTCGAAAATAACGCAAACGTCACTCGTGGCTTTCAATCCGCTTTTATGCAGGATCAGGCAACTCGCGGTACGGGTGCAAATGTGAAGTTAGGTATGATATACAAGCCTGTTGAAGCATTACGCTTAGGCTTTAACTTCACCTCACCTACCTGGTACAACATGGAGGACACTTATCGAGAAACTTTGGCAACAGATGTAAGCGGTAATAACAGTTTCCGTAATTCAGAGGTATATACATTAAATTACGACCTGCGTACACCTTTAAAAGTAGCGGGTGGTATAGCTTACTTCTTTAAAAACTATGGTTTTATAACCGGCGATGTGGAGTATGTTGATTACAGCTCGGCCAAGTTAATGAGTAACGACAGCTATGATGCGGATTTTGAAGATAACCCTAACATCCGTACGCTTTACAAAGGCGCGGTAAATACCCGTGTTGGTGCCGAAGCCCGCTTAGGTAAATTTGCTTACCTGCGTGGTGGTTACAACATTTTTGGCAACCCGATGAAAGATAATGGCAGCAACATTAAAACCGCATCAGGTGGTTTAGGTTTCCGCTCAGGCCATTACTCGGTTGATGCTACTTACCTGCACAGCACCGGCTCAAACACTGTATTCCCTTATGAAGTTGGCGACCTAAGCCCATCAGCTTTGGTAAAACGTACCAACGATAATTTATATCTGACGTTGAGCTACAGGTTTTAAATTATTGTCTTGAACCTGAATTTTCAGAATTCGGGAATTAACAGAATTTTGAATTACATTTTTTTTATAAAAAAGAGAAGCCATACTGATCAGCATGGCTTCTCTTTTTTATATTGACTTATGAGTTAGTCTGATAGTTCAAATCTGACAGCTCATATCTAATACTAGTTAGTCTGCGTTCACGAATGAGCGGAGCATCCAAGTGTTTTTCTCTTTGAACTGCATAAAGCGGTTTACCATGTCATTGGTACCATCGTCGCCGGCATCGGCGGTAACATCCAATATCTCGCGCTCAAGCTCTATTAGGGCAGCCATATCCTCAATAATGGCGTGTACCATATCGGTATCTTTCATACCAATGGTGTTTATTTCCTTAATGCTTGATTCTTTAATGTAATTGGCAAAGGTGCTGTGCGGCGGTTTGCCCAGGGTTAATATCCTTTCAGCAAGTTCGTCAATCGTAGTTAATGCCTCGGTGTACAGTTCTTCAAATTTAAGGTGCAGAGTAAAAAAGTTTTGTCCTTTGATATTCCAGTGGCAGCCTCTTAACTTTTGGTAGTGAATGTGGTAGTTAGCCAGCAGATCGTTAAGCAGATCTACCACAGGTTTAACTTTACGTTCCTCGAGGCTTATTTCTTTAGCGTCCATAAGATTTAAATGTTGTTTTGAATTGTTTAACAGGTTTAATAGTTCAATGTTTGTACCAAAGCTAAGCACATTTTTAATAATTATAGGATATTTGCAAACTTATGACAGCGTTACGACCCATCCTGCAAAAAGAGTTTAAAGGCACTATATGGCGCATGGATATTGATGAGGTTACCTCAACCCTCGCACTTGAAATACGAAACGAAGCCGACAGAACGGCGAGCTTTGCTGCGATCAACCTGCCAAAGACGCAAGTAAACTTTGAGGCTTATACCACGGATGAACACTGGCTCACCGGTATGGAAACCGCCCATAATGGGGTGCTGCTGCTGCATTATTTTCAAAGTGAGAGTTCGCCGGTTCATAAAGGCGTGGTAGCTATCAGCCTGGCCAATGCCAACGCGCTATGGAGTAATTACGCCCTGGCCTTTGACCACTTGAGTACATACGGCCCTGTGATGTTTAACACCCAGATGTTGCCTAAAAAACTGTATGTGCACAATATAGAAACCGGCAAGGCTTTAAGTGCTTATAATAGTATTGTTGATGCTGAATTGATAAAAGATATACGTTTGCCCCAATACGTTACAGCACAGCAATTACCTGCCAACCTGCTGCCTGTTGAGCCTGCCGACGATTTGATACATTACATGGAACTCAATAGCTACAGAATTGTATCTTTGCACACCCGTAACAGTCGGGGCTTGCGGCAACAATTGTATGTGCTGAACAACGATGGCATTTGTTACGAAGAAATATTAATGAACGATATACAAAAATTACAACCCGAGGCGTTTGTATTACATAAAAATTGGCTTATCTGCCTGAAAAACAGAACCGAATTGTTGGTTTTGGAATTATAATTTATTGTATTATAAAATATTATGAAATTAAAACTCCCTTTTCTATTGATATCAACCTTTACCTTTTCAGTCCCTGTATTTGCCGGTAACGTAATTGATTCAATAGGCGTTGAAAACCAGAACGGGAAAAAGATCATCCTGCATAAAATAGATCCGAAAGATAATTATTACGCGATAGGCCGCCGTTACAACGTAAAACCAAACACCATCATCAAGTTTAACAACAACGCGCCCATGCGCATAGGTAACGTAGTTAAAGTACCTACCGAAATTGATTATACCGAAGGCCAGCAGCAGGTAGCTACTACTACCGCGCCTGTAACTCAGCAGCAAACACAAACCAAACCGGCCAACCAGCCTGTACAGCAACCCGTAACACGCCCGCAAACAAATACGCCCGTTACCCAACAACCAAACCAGCAACAGCCAACACAACCCGTTGCTGATGCCGGCAATGTGCCCGAGTACCAGGACTATAAAGTTTCGGCAGGTGAAACGTTATTTGCCATTGCACGCCGTTTTAACACCACCGTTGATGACATTGTGAGCATTAACAAACTGACCAAAAAATCGCTTACCGCGGGGCAGATCATTAAAGTACGTGCTAACAAATCAACAACACCCGCACCGGTTATAGCTGCTGTACCAGACAGTACTAAAGTTGCTGCTGTACGCGATTCAACCGAGCCGATGCCGGTTACAACAATTGATTCAGCAAGTGCAGGTGTAAGGCCAAACCGCTATGGCTTGTACGAAAAAAATGAAAAAGGCGTAGCCACCTGGATGGAAGAAGCCGGCCTCGATCCTAATAAAAAACTGGTATTGCATCGCACAGCGCCTATAGGCACTGTAATTAAAATTATTAACCCGATGACCAACCGTACCACCTTTGCAAAAGTGGTTGGCCGCTTTACCGATAACGAATCAACCAAGGACGTTATCATCGTAATGACAAAAAACGTAGCCGAATCATTAGGCGCGCTCGATAAACGCTTTCATGTAAATTTAAGCTACGGTACTACGAATGAATAGACCATATATTGTTGGCATAGCCGGTGGCAGCGGCTCCGGCAAAACTTTATTTTTGAAATGTTTTTTAAAGCATTTCAGCAGTAATGAAGTAGCGCTTGTTTCTCAGGATGATTATTACTTCCCGGTAGCACAAAACATGACGGCCGAAGAGAACAAGCTTTATAACTTTGACCTGCCCGATACCATCGACCATACGCATTTTGAGAATGATATTGAGGATCTGCTGAATAAAAAAAGCATTACCAAGCAGGAATACACGTTTAACAATCCGCTCGCGGTGCCTAAAACCCTCGAAATAAAATCGGCGCCGATACTGATTGTTGAAGGCTTGTTCATTCTGCACTTCCGTAAGATTGCCGACATGCTGGACCTCAAGATATTTATAGATGCCGATGAGGATGTTGCCCTGCAACGCCGCCTAAAACGCGACCTTACCGAGCGGGGCTACTCCAATGATGATGTGCATTACAAATGGGTAAACCATGTGGTGCCTGCTTATAAGGAATATTTATTGCCCTATAAAGATGAGTGCCACAAGGTAATTACCAACAACAGCCACGTAGCCGAAGACATTATTTGCGTAACCGAAGCCATCGCTAAGGAACTGCATGAGAAAGTGCTGTAGTTAGTCGATGGTCGATAGTCCATGGACGATGATAGGGAAAAGCATAAATCTGTATTATGGATTATTGATTAAGACTTTTGGCCGGCCGCTATGGACAATCGTCTATGGGCTATGGACTAAATTCTTAAAACAATTTCATCATACAAGAGCTTATAATACAGTACCAACAGCAAAAATGTTATGACTGCATATAACGATGATGAACTGAAAAACAATGAAGCCGCCAAGCCTAACGCTTATCCGGTTGACGATGATAACTTGAACGAGGAAAGCCTGAAAAAGACCTTTTTAGGTGGCGAAGTTAAAGATGCTGACGCCCCCGGTATGGAAAGCCACGGCGCAGGCGGACATAAATTTGGTGAGGATAATCCAACGCCATCGGGCGATGCACCTAATAACCCGTCACAAAACGCGGGTTACACAAACGCTTATTTCGCACGTACCGAACCGTCTGACGAAAAAAATGATAAGGTTAACTTTAAAAGCGAAGAGCAGAATGGTGAGCCGGATTATGAAGCCTCACGTTCTGATCAGGATGCATCACCGGACGAACCTGCTGACTAAAAAGCATATCTTTATAATAATACAAAAGGGTTACTAGTTGCTGATAACCCTTTTTTGCTTACCCACTAACCTTAGTATTATCAGGCTTACAAATACTATCACGAAGTAGGGTGTCTAATTGATAATGTATTAGTTTCATTTTAATAGAATTAGTGTTTTTAAGATGTGCTTGTTACATTTGGTAATATGAACACCATGAAACGCACTACCCTAACCTTCGGGCTGATGCTTACCGCTGCAATGTGGTTTAGCTGCAACCAAAAAAAAGGCGACACTCAGGCTATAACCGGCCCGATTACCGATAACGATATTCGCGGATATTTATCGGCCCTGGCCGATGATTCGCTTACCGGCCGCAAACCTTTTACCGAGGGCGAAACCAAAACGATAAATTACTTGGCTGCCCAGTTTAAGCAAATAGGTTTGGAGCCGGTTAACAAGGGCAGTTACTTTCAGGATGTGCCTTTGGTTGAAATTACTGGTACCCCAACCGCCTTACAGTTGAGTGGTAAAACATCGGCAACACTTAAAGCGGGTACTGATTTTGTGGCATCTACCCGGCAGGAATTGCCATCCGTAGAAATAAAAAACTCGCCATTGGTATTTGCGGGCTACGGTGTTGTAGCGCCTGAATATGGCTGGAATGATTATAAGGGCTTAGATGTTAAAGGCAAAACGGTGGTGGTGCTGGTAAATGATCCGGGTTTTAAATCAGGCAACCGCACTTTGTTTCATGGCGATACCATGACTTACTACGGCCGTTGGACTTACAAATATGAGGAAGCTGCCCGCCAGGGTGCAGCGGGTGTGCTCATTGTGCATCAAACTGAACCGGCAAGTTATCCGTGGACAGTAATACAAACCAGTTTTTCTGGGTCGAAACTATATTTGCAACAAACCGATAAGCACCTTTCGCGCTGTAAAATGGAGGGTTGGATAAGCGAAGAAACCGCTAAAAAGCTAATGGCCAACGCCGGTATAACTGAGGATATGCGTGCCTACGCCCGTAAAAAGGATTTTAAAGCGGTACCACTTAATACATCGGCAACCATCAGCATCAGCAATAAGTTAAAATACTCTACCTCGCATAACGTGGCGGCGGTTTTAAAAGGTAGCACAACACCTGATGAATACATTATTTACACCGCCCACTGGGATCACCTGGGCATCGGTCAGCCTGATGCCAAAGGCGACAGTATTTATAACGGCGCGGTTGATAATGCCAGCGGCACAGCCGCACTGCTGGCCATGGCCAAGGCTTTTAAAAATGCTAAGGAACAACCTAAAAGGTCGATACTGTTTTTATCTGTTACGGCCGAAGAACAGGGACTGTTAGGTTCGGAGTACTATGCTACGCACCCATTGTTCCCGCTTAATAAAACGGTAGGCAACTTGAATATGGATGCCTTATCGCCAAATGGCGAAAGCAAGGATATCCCGATCACCGGTAAGGGACAAAATGACCTTGAAGATTATGTAGAAGCGATAGCCAAAGAACAGGGCCTTACTGTTGAAGCAGACCCGACACCGGGAGCAGGCGGCTATTACCGGTCGGACCATTTTAACTTTGCCAAGGTTGGTGTACCTGCTTTGGATATGCACACCGGTCCGGACACTAAAGCACACGGCCGTAAATGGGGCGAAGAACAGGATAAAATTTATACCGATGAGCATTACCACCAGGCATCAGATAATTATACGGCTGATATGGATTTGAGCGGCATGACGCAAACCGCAAATATCCTGTACCAGATCGGTACTAAATTGGCCGGCGAAACCACCTTTCCGCAATGGAAAAAGAATTCGGAGTTCAGGGCGATCCGCGAAAAATCAATGGCTGGCAAATAATAGGGTGCATGGAAAACTACAAAACCGTTGCCGCATCACAAACCACCCTTACCGAACTGATGATTCCGGCCTACTCCAACTTTGGCGGTAAGATACACGGCGGCATTATTATGGGGCTGATGGATAAGGTAGCCTATGCCTGCGCCGCTAAACATGCGGGTGCCTATTGCGTTACCGCGTCGGTAGATACGATTGACTTTTTGGCTCCTGTTGAAGTGGGCGAACTGGTCTCCTTACTGGCATCGGTTAATTACGTGGGTAAAACCTCGCTGGTTATCGGCATCAAGGTGATCTCCGAAAGCGTTACAACCCAGCAGGTAAAGCATACCAATACCAGCTACTTGACCATGGTAGCGATGGATGAGCACCGTAACACGCTGCCCGTGCCCGGCCTGATTTTACAAACAGACGATGAAATACGCCGCTTTTACCAGGCCTACCACCGTAAGGAACTGAAAAAGTATTACAAGACCGAAGAAAAGCGCATGAAATCGGTTTATGAAATAGCCGAATCGGAAGAATTGTTAAAGAACGAGCGGTGTATCATTCAAAAGAAAGATTGACACACATAATGCGTAAGAATAAAGCAAGCTACTTATCGGCTTGCTTTATTTTTTTTAATTTTGTCCCGTGCCTCCCCGTAAACTACCTGCAACTACAAAGCCACAAACGGTAAAACGCAAACCATCCCCTAACGCTAAAAAAAAGAAAAAGAAAGGCAGTACCTTTAACTGGTACCCGTACGCTATTGGTTTGGGGCTGATATTACTATCTCCTTTTTATTATGGGTACGTCATTAAATTCTTTTCGTCAACCTGGCGCTGGATGTGGGATAGCGGTAAACCCGCCACGTATCGTACTTATAAAAGCTTCGCTATTGATATCCCTGTAGCTTATAAAATTCATGGCATCGATGTATCGTACGCACAGGGGCAGATAAACTGGCAGCAGGTTAGCAAAATGGAAGAAGACAGCGTGCGCGTCCGATTTGCTTTTATAAAGGCTACCGAAGGCCTACTCACCGCCGACCCATATTTTAAACGCAACTGGCGCGAAGCTCCTAAATTCGGTATCGTTTGTGGCGCGTATCATTACTTTCATCCTAAAAAGGATGGCTTGTGGCAGGCGCGTTTCTTTCTGCAAAATGTAAAACCCGAAAGCGGCGACCTGCCCCCCGTGGTTGATATTGAGGTTACCGATGGCATATCGCCTGAAAAACTGCGCCGGGAACTGAACGCCTTTATTGATCATGTGGAGAAGAAAACACATGTAAAGCCTATCATTTATACCAACATCAGTTTTTATCATCAATACCTGGATGGTTATTATGACGACTATCCGCTATGGATAGCGCATTATTATAAGCATGAGCTTAATCTATCAAAAAGCACCAACTGGTGGTTTTGGCAACATTCAGATAAAGCCAGGGTGAATGGTATTAATCACTCGGTAGACTTTAATGCCTTTAAAGGCGATAGCCTGCAATTTAAACAGCTACTTATACCCTGATCTTGCCGACTTGAGGGTCAGGTTGTGGAGCATTTCCACAATCTCAATTATATACAAAATAAATCAAATAACTGAATATTAGCGTTTTATTTATATACTCATCTGCTGGCACAGTTATGTATCATAGTCTATCATAATTATTAATAACATATATCTATATATTATGAAAAAGATCATTTTGTCAGCAGCCTTTTTAGGCTTAATAGGAGTAGTTAACGCAAACGCCCAAACAACGTCTCCAACGCAACAACCGGCAGCATCGCAACAAACAACCCAGCAAACACAGCAGGATTCAACCAGCGCCGGTGCTGCTAATACTACAGCCGCTACCACTACAGGTACCGCTCAAGAAGTAAAAACTCCGGTAAAAGTTGAAGAATTACCTGAAGCAATTAAAACCACTTTGAAAAGTGATGCGGTAAAAGAGTATACCGCGGTTGATGCTTCATTAGTAAAATCGGGCACCAGCGAATATTACGTTATCAACCTGAAAAAAGGTGATGACCTGCGATTTGTAAAGCTTGATAAAGACGGCAGACCCGTTAAGCAATAAGTAAAGCACTCATAAATCACAATATACCTCAACATCAAAGGCCGGAATTCGTTCCGGCTTTTGTATTTTTACACCTTATTGCAATAATTACCTATGGCAAAAATATTACTGGTTGAGGACGATTTAACTTTTTCGCAAATTTTACAGGGCTTTTTGCCACGAAACGGACATGAAGTAATTGCTGTTAACAACATTAAAACAAGCTTAAAGCAATTAGACGACGATCAGTTTGACCTGCTATTGCTTGATTACCGTTTACCTGATGGTACCGGCCTTGAAGTAATGGCCCACGCGCATGACAAAGGTTTGAAAATTCCGGCCATCATCATGACAAGCTTTAATGATGTACGTACTGCTGTAAAAGCCATACAATCCGGCGCAGCCGATTATATTACCAAACCGGTTAACCCGGATGAATTGCTGATGATCCTGAAATCGGCACTATCAGCCAAAGGCGAACAAAAAACCACAGCATCAAAACAGGACAAACCCGTAGCAACTGCTAACACCAGCTACCCCGGTTTTATAAAAGGCACCAGTGCCGAATCTGATAAACTTTATGAATACATTGACCTTGTAGGGCCAACTGATATGTCGGTTGTGATACAGGGAGAAAGTGGTACCGGTAAAGAACATGCCGCACGCTTTATACACGAGCGCAGCAAACGCGCCGGTAAACCGTTTATAGCTATTGATTGCGGTGCCCTTTCAAAAGATTTGGCAGCCAGCGAACTGTTCGGACATATTAAGGGTGCGTTTACCGGAGCGTTAACCGATAAAAAAGGCCTGTTTGAAGTGGCCGACGGCGGTACCCTATTTATGGATGAGGTCGGCAACCTGAGCTATGATGTACAGGTAAAACTGCTCCGTGCCTTGCAGGAAAATACCATACAGCCGCTGGGCAGCACCAAACAAATTAAGGTGGATGTTCGCATAATTGCCGCTACCAATGATGACCTGCTGAGCAGCGTAAGCAACGGCGATTTCAGGCAGGATTTGTACCATAGGATTAATGAGTTTAAGATACAGCTCCCAGCCTTACGTGAGCGCGGTAAAGACTTACAATTGTTTATAACCCACTTTGTAAAAATAGCCAACGAAGAGTTGGGGCGCAATGTGCAAACCATCTCGCCGGAAGCGATGGAACTGCTTACCCGTTACGATTGGCCGGGCAACCTGCGCGAATTGAAGAATGTGATTAAACGCATGGTATTGCTTACGCCGGGTGAGGAAGCCGGTGCCGAATCATTACCTGATGAAATGCGCACTTATATTACCCACCTGCCAACCGTACCTGCCGATGCCGACCTGAAAGCCATTAACGAGGCAAATGAAAGAACGGTTATTCAGCAAACACTACAAAAGGTAAAGTACAATAAATCAAAGGCGGCCAAGCTTTTAAATATCGACCGCAAAACCTTGTACAGTAAAATAGAACGCTACGGTCTCGATTCCTAAACCTCGGCGCTGTGCAGATATTCGCGCCGAATTTGCTCGCGTAACTGCTGTAAGCGTACAATAAGCGCAAGTAATTTACCGGAGTGTGCATTGGTCAATGTATCTGCCTGGTTCAATTCAAGCTCAGCAGCGCGGAGATCGGCTGCCAGGCCTTTAGCGCCTATTTGCGCTGTGCGGCCTGCCATACGGTGTACAGTAATGGCTACCTGCTCCAAAACATCGTCGTTGTAATTTTCAAGCAGCTCTTTAAGGCTGGTAATATCTTTTAGCGTATCATCAGTAAACAGCTCAAGTATGCGGGCCAGTTGTTCTTTATCGCCAAAGGTCATTTGCTCCAGGCTGCGCAGGTCTATCTCTTCGTATGTGGCTTCATCGGCATCAAAATCAAACAACTCGATCAGTTCATGCTCTTTAAACGGCTTTTTAACAATACCGTTAAAACCGGCAGCCAGTATGCTCTCCCGCTCCTGCGGAATTACCTGTGCTGTAAGGGCGAATAACTGAACATCCTCAGTTAATTTTAATCGCAGTGCTTTACATAACTCAATACCGCTCATACCCGGCATGCGTATATCCATCAGGATGTATTTTACATCTTCCGTCCAGGCGGCATCCAATACCTGCTGTGCCGAATTAAAGCTTCGGTGGCTGATGTTATGCTTGGTCAGCATCAGCGAACACATTTCGAGGATAAAGTTATCGTCATCCACGATCCACACAGTTTCGGTACCGGCATTTAATACCGGCAATGTATTATGCTGATGATGCTTTTCGGGAGCATTGGCCAGCGGGAAACTCAGATGAAAAATAAAATTAGAGCCTTTACCCAATTTGCTGTTTACATGTATGCTGCCCCCCTGAGCCTCAACCAATTGCTTACTGATGGTTAAACCAAGGCCTGTACCTATTTGCGTACGATTATTATCGGCTTGCTCAAACTCGTTGAATATCTTTAACAGGTCGGCCGGAGCCATACCAATACCTGTATCAGCAACCCTGAAAGTAAGGTTAGCCCGTTCGCCCTGGCGTATGCAGGTCACGATCAACCTTACCGATCCCTGCTGTGTAAACTTAATGGCGTTACCTAATAAGTTATATAAAACCTGTTTAAGCCTAAAAGCATCGCCATCTACATAAGTTTGTGGCGAAAAATCAGCTTTAAGTTCAAGCGTCAGCTTCTTTTTTTCTGCCTGAAAACGAACTACTGATGCCACCTCATTCAACACCTCCAATACATTAAACACGGCGTTGGTAAAAGTAAATTTGCCGGATATGATGCGGTTGTAATCCAGCACCTCATCCACGATCTGCATCAAATGCCCCGATGATTGGTAAATGGCCTCGATATGGTTACGCTGCGGATGTTCCTGCTGCCTGATCAGCTCGGCATAACCAATAATGGACTGTAACGGCGTACGGATCTCATGGCTCATGTTAGAGAGGAAGCGCTGCTTGGCCATACCGTGATACTCGGCAATTTCCTTAGCTTCTTCCAGCTCTTTTCGGTAGCGGTTACTGCGCGAAATATCGGTTAATATTAGCGCAACCAGTATCAGCGTAATAAAAAAGAAGGCCAGCATAATCATGCTGATATTTTTCACACTGGTGTTAACCACCGTTTTGGCATGGGTGTTATTATATTCAATTTGCGATACCACCTCATTTTCCACCTGTTTAAGTATAGTGAGTATCTGCGTAATAAGTTTAGTGTTGGCGTTAGCCAGTACGGCCTCCTGGTTAATAAACTGCGCGCTTTTACGTAACTGATTTTTTTCGATACGTGCCACAGCCTGGGTCATGCTTTCCATGATGCTGTCCTTTATGGCTTGCGCAACCGTATCTTTTTCAATATTGAGCTGCTCGCTCACTACCTTATAAGCCGTATCAGCAGGTTGCTTTTTTTTGCCGAAAAGTTTGCCGAAAAATCCACGCTTATCCTCATTGTTTTGCGGATAAATAATCGTGGTGGATGTTTTTTTCTCCGTAGTAATCGCGGCACTATCAGCTTTGGCATTTTTGTCAACCAATTCATTAAGTACTTCAACCTGCGCCGAGAACAGCCTGTTATTCACCAGCTTTTCTCGCACTTGCAGGTAGTTCATAAACAGTTTATCGCGTTCGCGTAACAGCTTACGTAACGATTTTAAACGCCATAGCTGCACCCTGTCATTTAAATAATAGCCCTGTAGGGTATCAATGGATTTATTGATGCGCCGTGTTTCCTTAAAAAAATTGTCGTGCTCGCCGCCGTTACGCAGTACCTGCATCCGCTGCATCTGGTCGAGTTGTGATACCCGGCGCGAAAGATCATTCACAATGCGCAGCTTATTGTTAGGTGCCGAAATATTTTCGACCGCCCCAAGCATCTCATTAAAAGCCACCTTGCTAACACTCCAGGCCAAAAAAAGCGCGATACAGCCCATTAAAAAGGCGAAAACCACCTTTCCTTTAATTGAGCGCATAAAACGTTTCCACTGATTATCAGCCATTCACCTGATCAGATTTTAACAAAACTTTATAACGTACATAATGGCCGCTTAGTTTACCGCGGCATTACAGCACAGCTTTTACATAGATAGCCTAACAACTAATAAGTGTACGCAAATGTTTGTTTGTTAAACAGGGCTTATTTGCGGATGTTTATAAGTAATGCAAATGATAATACCGCGCTGGCTGATTATTTGCTTACTTTGATATGTAAAAATGATTTTTATTGAATGTATTGGTACGAAGAAGACGTTAAGGAATTAGAAAAACGAAGCCAGCAGTTAGCCTACGAGCCCGAAACACTGTTTTACGGCAGTTCATCCATAAGGCTATGGGATAGCTTGTATACTGATTTTGCCGATTTGAAACCTATCAACCTGGGTTTTGGCGGTTCAACACTGGCCGCGTGTGTATGGTTTTTTGAACGTATTATGCTCACCTACAACCCTAAGCGCCTGGTAGTATATGCCGGCGACAATGATCTGGGTGATGGCCGTACGCCCGAAGAAGTATATATATTTTTTATGCAGTTGATGGCCGAGGTAAACCACCGCTTTGGCGATATTGATTGTTATTATATCTCGCTGAAGCCAAGCATCAACCGCCGCAATATTATCGACAGGTTTAAATACACCAATAATTTAATTGAAACTGAAATAGTTAAAAACGCTAAAAACTGGCATTTTATCAATATATTTAGCCATATGGTTGATGGCGGCGACTATCCCAAAGGCAAATACTTTGTTAATGATGGATTGCACCTGAGCAAAGAAGGGTATGAATTGTGGAAGCAGGTAGTGTCTGAACATTTATACGTTCATCATTAATTATTTATTCACAATTAAGTAACATGCGCTGCTGATATTCACTACCTAAACATCTATGCCTCAATGAACAGGGAATATCATAATTGGTATAGTACCAGGTTGCAGCGCAACATGGAACTGTTGGTATTCGGGCATAGCGGCCGGGTAGTGCTCTTCTTCCCCACCCGAATGGCCCGGTTTTATGATTACGAGAACTGGGGTATTATTGAGGTTTTGCGGGATCAGCTTGAAAATGGCCATATCCAGATCTACTGCGTAGACAGCATTGACAGCGAAAGCTTTTATAACCAGCAAATACCTCCCTCAGCACGCATTAGCAGGCATTTACACTACGAAGATTATATTTTGTACGAGGTGATGCCCTTCATCCGGTCAAAAAACAATACTGATTTATTTGAAGTAGCGGGTTGCAGCATGGGTGCCTTTCATGCGGCTAACATCGCGTTAAAACATCCGGGGACCTTTAAAAAGGTAATCTGTATGAGTGGCCGGTATGACCTTACCCGCGTAATCGGCGACTTTAAGGATCTGTTTGATGGCTACCGCGACGATGATATTTACTATAACTCACCGCTGCAATTTATAGGCAACCTGCAACAGGGCGACCTGCTCGATAAAATGCGTGGTTCGGAATACATATTCGCTATTGGCGAAACTGATCCGTTTTTAAGCAACAACTACGAATTTACCCAACTGCTTTGGGCTAAGGGGATAGCGAATAATCTGTACGTTTGGGATAATTACGCCCACCGCCCTCGTTACTGGCGGCAAATGGTACAGCTGTATTTTTAAAAAATACTTACGGGCAGCACAAATTCAAACCGATCGCGGCCAGTACCGCCAAATATATCCGGATCAAGCAAACGGCTGTACCTCAGACCAAAGGATATGGATGTTTCATTAAATACTTTAGTATCAAAAAATACCGCGCCGCCTACACTTTTGAAGTTGGCCTTAAATATATTGCCGGTGGTATAAAAGTCGGACGCGCGGGTGTATTCGTAAAAAGCGTTACCACGTATACGCATCAGGTAAATGGTATTGGCCAGGCCTGCATCCGGGTAAGCGATCGGGAAATGATAGTTGGCCCCCAGCTCATCCATCTTATATAAATTCTCAACCGAGTAACCTTTTGAGAACGGAAAGTTATTAGAGAAGCTTACCGCGTTGTTACGCCCATGCTCCTGGTGGGCTACGTTAATAACCAAACTATGGTTTGGCAATAACCCCGGCAAATAAAACGTACCCGATGCCAGGTATTGATTGGCCGAGAGGCTTACGCCGTTTTTATAGATAAAGGTAAACGATTGCCCCCAACGCGGATTGATATGCTGCCTGGCCTGCTGCACACGTGTAGAGAAGCTGAGGTAATTATTAAGGTAAGTAAAATGCCTGTTCAAAGCCTCAAAGCCGTTTTGATAATTGGTTTGCGCGTAATACAGATCGCTGCCTATGCTTAACCCGGTTATGTGCTTACCACGCGTAAAACTAAACGGCAACTGTACGCCGGCGTGTAAGTTAAACTCATTCCAGTAAATATCACTGCCCCGGTATATGCGGCGGCGCTCATAAATATAATCGGCACCGGCAGATAGGTAAGGGAACAACGCGCCATACACCGCGTTAAAACCGGCTTGCTTATAGCCCTCGTTACGGTTATAATTAAAATAGATTTCAGACTCAAAGGTATTCAATATGTTTTGCCCTGATATGGAGAGGCGGTAATCCGGGTCACTGATCTCGGGGATAAGGCTATGAAAGTTGAACAGGTTATAGCCTTTTTTGTAGGTGGTAACAGGGTAATTGTAAACAGTATCCTCAACCCGCTCAATCAAACCTGAGGCCGTATTTTTATTGAGTGACGCGATTTGGTACGCCGGTAAACTGCCCGGCAAATTACCGGTTGATACGGCTTCCCATTTTACGTTACTTTTATCAACCTGAGTGATCTGATAACCATTTGCTGTAAAACCAACCCAGGCCAGCCTGTTCGCTGATACGGCAGGTTGATAATTACCGATGGTTTTAATGTCACTTTGGAGCCTGAACAGTTTTTTATCCGTTATCGCTAAGGCAAATAATTCATCGTTAATACCCGATGTGGCGGTAAAGTAAACCGTATCCTGCTTAACGGCAAGGTAACCTATCGGCTGATGGCTAAACGGCAGCAGGTTCTCCTGCTGCCCGTTAACGGCATCTATCTTCACCAAAGCCATTTCACCTCGGCTATTACGAACAGCCGCCAGTACCTCATCACCATAAAATTTGGGGTAAGTGTAAAACAGGTGTTGGTTATTGGGCAAGGCTGCTATCATTTTACCGGTTTTAGCATCCAATATATGCAAGGTAGCCTTACCATCCGGGTTTACCTGCACGGCTACAATACGCCTACCATCAGCACTAAATGATGGTGAAAAGTACTTGGTTTTGCGGGTAATAGTACGCTCATGGCCGGTGCTTGTAGCAACTACACGTATTTCATGGTAATTGCGGTAACCCCAGCGCAGGTCGCGGCGGTATGACGCGTATACTATTTTGCCATCGTTATAATCAAAATAGCTATCCTGTGATATCCCACGGGTGGTAATCTTTCTTTCTTTATCGCCTGTACGTACTACAAAGCTCGCTATATGGTTGTAGGGGCTTTTTAGGTAGATGATCGTGCTATCGTTAACATAAGCCGGAAATTCCTCATCAGCAATAAAATGTTTGGCCTGCTTTTGCGGAGCGGCATCATTAAACTGCTGCCTGAAATAGCCTAATGCTTCCGTGCGGAAATTAGTAAAATCAAACCCTGAATGCTTTTTTAAACTGCTTTGAAACGGGTAGAACAAGCTTTTATAAGCGGCTGCGTCATGCGTAACGCCACGCCAAAAATCGTCGCCATATTTTTCACGGCCGTAGGCTACCATCATGTAGCCCAGGGGATAATGGTTAGGCACATAATCAATGTATGAGCCATTGCGCAGTTTCATCCAGCTATAATCTTTCCCGGCCGCCCATAATCCCCTGAAGCCATTATAAAAGTACGGCAAGCGTCCCCTGCCCTGCGCGTTAACCAGGGTTTCGTTATATACGGCATCGCCCTCAAAAAACCAGTTGGGTACGCTAAGCGCATTACCTAAAGCCTGGCCGCCCTCGCCAAACAATACCTTTAGTACATGCGACAAGCCTACATTAAAGTTATTATACTGCTGCACATGCCTGAACTCGTGCACGGCCAGCATATCAGCCCAAGGTATGCTGCCCAGTTCAAAGCTGTTTTGCTGCGGGGTAAGGTAAAATTCGCTGCGAAAGGGTGCCAAACCTACATAGCCATTGCTCTCGGTAGTTTGATTTTGCAGCACAATGTTTACCTGCTTTTGCTTTACGCCGATGGTTGGCTTCACTACGTTATTTATACGATTGATGAGCACGGCTACCCGTGTTCCGGTGCTATCCATCCCGGCAGGAAAGATCACCCTTGCAGCCTGCGTATTGATTTGCTGCCATTTAAGCTCCGGCGGATTACCGCCAAAGGTTTGCGCATCAGCATTTTCACAGGCTGATAAAGTAAGTGTAAGAAATATAATCGCGGGCAGATTTCTTTTTATAAAACGACCTGTGTAACTGATAAAACGCCTGCCCATCCGTAGTTAATAATAGCATGCTAAAAATATAAATAAATACGCACCGGCAATCAGAATTAGAGATTAAAAAGACATTCGGCCTGTTAAATCTTGCTACATTTGCCCTGTTATGGCTAAAGTTTCTATAAACCTGGCAACAGGCTCGTTACAAAAGGAAGAAATTATTGTAGGTATCGATCTGGGTACCACCAATTCGCTGGTGGCCTTTATCAATCCGGATAAAAACGCGCAGGTGATCAACGATGCCGGCAAGGGCGTATTGGTTCCATCAGTAGTTCACTTTGGCCAAACGGGCGATGTTACCGTGGGCAACGATGCCAAAAACTACCTGGTTACCGACCCGCAGAATACCATCTTTTCGGTAAAGCGCCTGCTGGGCCGATCATACCATGATATTGAAAATTATAAAGACTTTTTCTTGTACAAGGTAATTGACGATAATACCGAAAGCCTGGTTAAAATTAAGGTTGGCGATAAGTTTTATACCCCGATAGACTTATCGGCATTGATATTAAAGGAACTGAAAGAGCGTGCCGAACATGCACTTAAAACCCCGGTTAACCGCGCGGTAATTACTGTACCGGCCTATTTTAATGATTCGCAGCGCCAGGCCACTCGGGATGCGGGTAAGCTTGCCGGCTTGGATGTATTGCGCATTGTAAACGAGCCTACAGCAGCGAGCCTTGCATACGGTATAGGCCTCAACCCCGAAGAAACAAAGACCATTGCCGTGTATGACCTGGGCGGCGGCACATTCGACGTATCCATACTGCAAATACAGAACGGCATTTTTGAAGTGCTGGCCACCAATGGCGATACCTTTTTAGGCGGTGACGATTTTGACCGCACCATTATAGACTACTGGATAGAAAAAAACAATATTGACAAAGCCCAACTCGTAGAAAACCGCGAGCTATCGCAGCAATTACGTTTGAAGGCCGAGGAAGCCAAAAAATCATTCGCCCACCAAAGCCTCTTTAATGAGCAACTGGGTGATATATGGTGCACGCTGGATAAGCAAACTTTTGAGCAACTGATATTGCCTAAAGTACAGCAAACCATTACCTGCTGTCAAAACGCCTTAAAGGATGCCAAACTAAGCGTTGAGCAGATTGATGAAGTAGTGATGGTGGGAGGATCAACCCGCACGGCGCTGGTAAAACAAAAGGTGGCCGACTTTTTTGGTCGCCCGGTGCATGATGAGGTTAACCCGGACGAAGTGGTTGCCCTGGGTGCCGCCATTCAGGCTGATATTATGGCCGGTAACCGTAAGGACATTTTGCTGCTGGATGTTACCCCGCTATCGTTGGGTATTGAAACTATGGGCGGTTTAATGGATGTGATCATCCCACGGAACGCTAAGGTGCCTACCAAGGCAGGCAGGCAGTACACTACCTCTGTCGACGGGCAGGTAAACATGAAGGTAGCCGTATATCAAGGCGAACGCGACTTGGTGAAAGAGAACCGCAAACTGGCCGAATTTAACCTGAAAGGCATCCCGGCAATGCCGGCAGGCTTCCCCAAAATAGATATAAACTTTTTGCTTAATGCAGACGGTATATTAAAGGTACAGGCCATTGAGTTACGCTCGGGAGTTAAACAAGAAGTTGAGGTAAAACCTACCTATGGCATTACCGACGATCAGGTTGAACAAATGCTGATGGATAGCATTACACACGCTAAAGACGACGTTAGCCAGCGCATGATCATTGAGGCGCGTACCGAGGGCGAACAGATGATCTACACCGTTGAACGCTTTTTACAAAAACACGGCGCATCAGTAACCGCTGAAGAAACTACGCAAACAAACGGGTACGTTGCAGCACTTAAACAAGCTTTAAATAGCGGCGATAAAGATCTCATCCATAAACGTATTGACGAGCTTAACGAGTTTACCCGCCCCTTTGCCGAGCGCCTCATGGACCAGGCCATAAGCCATGCCATGAAGGGCAAAAGCATCGAATAAGCAAATAAGCCATGAAACTTACCTCTCTGCGCCCGGTATTATGGACTGAAAACATCAATAAAACCATCGCCTTTTATGTTGATGTACTTGGCTTTGCCGTGAGCGAAAAGAACGATGACTGGGGTTGGGCATCTCTCAACAAAGATAAGGTGGCCATTATGCTGGCTAAACCCAACGGGCATTCATCGCACACCAAAATAAGCTTTACAGGCTCTTTTTATTTTAATACCGACGATGTTGAAGCCTTTTGGCTGGCTGTTAAGGATAAGGCAGCCATTTGTTATGGCATTGAAACCTTTGAATGGGGCATGCGCGAGTTTGCCATTTATGATAACAACGGTTATATATTGCAATTTGGCCAGCAGATTAGTGAATAACTAAAGCCCCGTTCGCTGGTGGTAAACGAGACTTATTATCAAACTTAATTCATTACTTGTCCTAAACTTCTTTTGTACGAACAAAAGAAGCAAAAGTCGCCGGCTGTTTAATTTTCTGTGAAAGGCAGTGCATACACTTGCTACCCGAAAATTAAAAGGCCGGAATTATAAGATATTTGAGGTTTGTGCTTTTGCTTGATTTGTTTTTTCAATTACGTCATTGCGAGGGTACGAAGCAATCTCTTTAAGCTAATCATATCGGAATATCCTAAAGAGATTGCTTCGTACCCTCGCAATGACGTATGTTTTATTATTTCCTTTTTAAGCTGTCATCTCGGCGAAGGAGAGATCTGTCTTCGTTTATAATCATGCGAAAGATTTCTCCTCGTACCTCGGTCGAAATGACATATATCTATTAGCGAATGCGTCTGATTATTTGATCGAGACGCCAACACTCGCGCGGGTTTCATCATAAAACAGGTTAAGTGTTTTAGGCTTTGCACCGGCAGGAATGCGGTAAGTGATATCCTCTGATTCGTTAGTTGATTCTGGTTGTACAGAAACATAAGTTCCGTTAGACTCACTGATAGAATTGTTGTTATCCAATACCAACCTAAAGTTGTTTGACGCGATGCCAATTCTATTGCCACCTATTTTTTGCTTGTTGGTAGCACTCAGTTTAAATTTCAGTTCGATACCCTGCGATTTACCATCCGGATCGCTCAGGTCCGTAGCGCTAACAGGAATTACTTTTAAATAAGCTTCTTTGCTTTTACCTAAAATAGCACTATCCGGCGCAAAGGTAACGGTGTACGTTTTGGTTTCGTTTGCGGGCTGTGAGGTTTCGGTAGATGAGGCTGCGGGTGCTTCTCCTGTAGCGGCATTTGCTGATTCAACAGCGGCGGTGCTGTCGGCGGCATCTTTGTCTGCCTTTGATTTGCACGAATAAACTACGGTAGCTACGGCTAAAACAGCCATCAAAGTGATTTTCTTCGTAGTGATATTAGTTGATGTGGGCACTAAATTATAGTATATAAACAAGTTAAGAAATAATTTTTTCGGGTTATTGTTTTCAAACACTTGCTGTTTTTTAAACAATAAGGCAAAAAAATATCCCCGCCTTATGGGGACGGGGATATTTCAATTTCAAATTGTGCTAATTACACATTGTTTATCGCTTCCTGCTCTTTTAGCGCGGCAATGTTATTGCTGTTGCTAAACTGGTCAGTTTGTTGCGCAAAATCATCCAGAATACCTGCAATGGTATCCAGGTTATCGGCTACACGCTGGTGCATATCAGGCAGGTCTTTTTCTAACCTTTTATCGCCAAGTTCAATGTTATCCACTTCAATCTTAGCGATCTTTTGTATCAAAGCCGTTTGGCTGTTTTTTAAATCTTCAAGCTCATGGACAATTTTTTCCATTAGCGCGAACTTCTTTAACTTATCCATAGTTTTTTATTTATGATGTGCAACACATAAAACAATAATGCTGCCAAATTTGGAATTGTCAATATCAACTAATAAATTAGTTGATATGAAAAACCTTTTAACCTTGATATGTATAATGTGCCTTTTAACTACTGTTAAAGCACAAAATGCGGCAAAACATGATGCCACTACCCTGCTTGAATTTTATCAGAATCAGCGTTTTGGGGATGCCTATACTTACCTGCAAGGCATATATGGCGATGATGTAGCAGATATTAAAATACTGTCTGCACTGGCATACACTGCGCAAATGAGCGGTAAGCTACCACAGGCTGAAAAATATTATCTCCGTATACTTGAAACCGATTCGCTGAATGTACCCGTGCTGTTTAACTTAGGTAATATCAATAACCGCCGCGGCAATAATGCCAAAGCTATCATCTACTATTTAAAAATATTAAAAAAGGATAGTACCAACTTTAACGTATACCGGCAGTTGAGCACACTGGCTAAAAATGTAGGCGATATGGGTTCGTCCATTTATTACATGCAGCAGGCTAACAAAATAAATCCGATGGATGGCGATGTTGCCTTTGATCTGAGTACATTTTACCTTGCCATTAAGCAGTTGGATCAGGCTGAAAAAGTACTCTCGCCCGCCTTGGCGGCTGATAGCACCAATCTTACACTGGTATTGGGTAAGGCAAAGATCACCTACCAGCAAGGCAAAACCGCTGAAACCATTGCCTTATGTAATAAATTAATTCAGGAGGGCGATCAGTCTGGCGCGGTGATCAGTATGCTGGGCACCTCGTACTATCTCGAAAAAAAGTATCAGTTATGTATCGACACCTATAAAAAACTAACTGACGATACGCAAACCGAGGCCTCATTTTACTATACCGGCATGGCTTATAAAGGTTTAAAAGATCAGCGTAAGGCTATAAAGTACCTGGAAGACGCGATTGACAAGGCCATCTCTCCTACCGTGGATACTTATTACGGCGAAATAGCCGAAAGCTATAGCAGCCTGAACAAAACCAAGCTATCATTAGCCGCTTACCAAAAGGCGCTGCAATATAACGAGCGGCCTGTAACGCTGTACGCTTTGGCCGTTTTGTATGACGATAAGCTGAAGAATAAGAAACAAGCTATCAGATACTACAAAAAGTACCTGGCATCAAAACCGCCAAAAAACCATCAGCAATATATGGCTTACAGCAGTTCACGCATTGAGGCGCTTAGCCGTTAACGCTGCATCAGGCGGGCAACGTATTTACCGATGATATCAAACTCGAGATTGACGACCGAGCCAACACGTACGTGCTGCAAATTGGTATGCTCGTAAGTATAAGGGATAATAGCTACCGAAAAACTGTTTGCCTTTGAGTTAACTACCGTAAGGCTGATGCCGTTTACACAGATCGAGCCTTTTTCGACCGTTACGTTACCTGTAGCGGCATCGTATTCAAAAGTGTATTCCCAGCTACCGTCGTGTTCGGTAAAGGCGGTGCAGATGGCGGTTTGATCAACATGGCCCTGTACAATGTGGCCATCCAAACGGGCATTCATTTGCATGCAGCGTTCCAGGTTTACCAGGTCGCCGGTTTTAAGGTGGCCGAGGCTGGTTTTGCTCAGCGTTTCGTCAATAGCGGTTACCGTATGCAAGCCATCGGCAACAGCCACAACCGTAAGGCAAACACCGTTATGCGCAACCGACTGATCGATCTTCAACTCATGTGCGATGGCCGACTCAACCGTGATGTGCAGATTGCTTTGCTCTTTTTCGAGCGTTACTATTCTACCAAGCGTTTCAATGATACCTGTAAACATGAGGCAAAACTAAATATAAAAGCAATGGTTTTAATAGCAAATCAAAATATTGACCATGCCACAACAAAGCGCCGGAATTTTATTGTATAAGATGCTGAATAACGAGCCGATGATATTCCTCGTCCATCCCGGCGGGCCGTTCTGGAAAAACAAGGATAAAGGCGCATGGTCTATCCCCAAAGGGGAGCTTGACCCGGATGAAGATACCCTTGTGGCTGCGAAACGTGAATTTGAAGAGGAAACCGGGCAAAAAATTCACGGTGAGTTTATACCCCTGCCACCGGCAAAGCAGCGCAGCGGTAAAATAGTAAATGCCTGGGCTGTTGAGGGTGATGTAGATACCACCAAAATAGTCAGCAATACCTTTGCCTTACCCTGGCCGCCCAAATCAGGGAAAACCATAATAATACCCGAGGTTGATAAGGGTGATTTTTTTACTGTTGATGATGCCCGTATCTATATTAACCCCGGCCAGGTACCTTTAATTGAGGCTTTGCTGGAAATATTGGCCGGTAACAAATAATCCAATTACACATTCCCCCAACCATTAGCCAGTACATCGGCCAGGTGGTACGTTTTTACAGGTAGGTTATTCTTGTTGATATAGGCTTGCAAGTGCAGCAGGCATGAAGCGTCAGTTGAGATAATATAATCGGCCCCCATGGCAAGGGCGTTATCCACCTTTTGCTGGGCCATGGCACTGGCAATGGCCTCAAACTTTACAGCGAATGTACCGCCAAACCCGCAGCAGGTTTCGTTATCTTTAATTTCAACCAGCTCTAAACCATACACCTTTGATAGCAGTTGGCGGGGTTCGTCCTTAATGTGGCATTCGCGTAAACCGCTGCAACTATCATGGTAAACCGCACGGCCATCCAGCTCTGCGCCAAAATGATCAAACTGCAGGATGTTTACCAAAAAATCCGACAGTTCATAAATATTGCCCTGTATATTACGGCATTTATTGTGCTCAATGGTATTGGTGAACAGATCGTTATAGTAATTTTTCACCATACCGGTGCAGGATGCTGATGGGGTTACGATTATGCTGTCCTGATCAAAATCGTTCAGAAACTTGGTGCCTACTTCTTTAGCTTCATCCCAAAATCCGGCGTTAAAGGCGGGTTGCCCGCAACAGGTTTGGTTAGGGTTGAACGCCACATTACAGCCAGCCTTTTCAAGCAGCTTTACGGTGTTAAAAGCCGTTTCGGGGTATAACTGGTCAACAAAACAGGGTACAAAAAGCTCAACCTTCATCAGCACAAATAAAATTAAACGGCGCTAAAATCAACATTTTTACTGTGTTTTTTCTCTGCTGACAGTAAAACAAATAAAAGTATTAGTCCGATAGCGAAGTAAATGCAAAGCGCCAGTGTTGAATTACGCATACTCCCGCTAAGCTCCTCAATGAAACCAAAGCTGAACAAACCGCCTACAATAGCCAGCTTTTCGGTAACATCAAAAAAACTAAAAAACGATGCCGTATCAGGAATGTTTTGCGGCAGGTATTTGGAATAGGTGGACCGCGAAAGGGATTGTATGCCGCCCATTACTAACCCAACCAGTACAGCCAGTATGTAAAACTGTGTTGCCGTAGTAATAAAGTAGGCCGATACACAAACCACTATCCATAGCATAACTACAATAAGTAAAATGCGCACATTGCCAAACTTAACCGCCAGCCGCGACATTAAAATAGCCCCTCCAATGGCCACCAGTTGGATGATAAGGATGATGCCAATCAATGCCTCCTGCGGTAAACCCAACTCTTTGGCACCAAAACTGGTTGCCACCAGCATAACGGTTTGCACGCCCATGGAATAAAAAAAGAATGCCGGCAAAAACTTTTTAAGCAGCGGCATCTGCCCTATCTTTTTCCAAACCTTGCCTAACTCGGCAAAGCCACCTTTGATGATATTTTTATGCTGAGCCGTGGTATTTGGCTCTCCTTTCGGGAGAATGGTAAACGGTATCTGCGCGAAGGCTATCCACCAAACGCCTACCAATAAGAATGATAACCGCGGCGGTAAGGATTCATCAGTTATGCCAAACCAATCGGGCTTTAGTACAAACGCGAAGCAAATGAGTTGCAGCAACACACTGCCGATGTAGCCGTAAGTAAAACCCTTGGCGCTCACCTTATCCTGCATTTCGATACTGGCAATTTGGGGCAGGTATGAATTATAGAACACAAAGCCCCCACAATAACCAATGGCCGCCATCGCGAAGCAGATGATACCCATTTCGATGTTATCTTTATTAAAAAAGAACAACAGCCCGCAGCTTATTGCACCTATCATGGTAAAAAACTGCATGAATACCTTTTTATTACCCCGAAAGTCGGCAATAGCGGTTAGTACCGGCAGCATAAGGGCGATAACGAGGTAGGCCGCTGCAAGGGCATAATCAGCCAGGGCGGTATTGATAAAGGTATGGCCAAAAAAATTAACCTTATGGGTGCCGTTATTGGCGGTAATAGCGGTATAGTAAGCCGGGAAAATGGTTGTAGTGATCACCAGGTTGTAAGCCGAGTTGGCCCAATCAAACATAGCCCACGACCAAATGGTGCGTTTATTGTCTTTCAGTTGCATTGATGAAAATCAACGAAGTTTTTGTTATGGTTCAAAATCTTTCAAATATGCTTTAAATGCTTTTAATATCAATTCTTTTAATTGATTATCATTAACAAACATCAAAAACTTGTGACATCAACACAGAAAGGTAGCTTGCCCTTATATAATCATTTAATAACTCAATAATTCAGTAATTCAGTAATTCTATAATTATCATCAATCATCATCCACATCAATCACCAGCTTGCTCCAGCCTTTGTGGCCGGCGTTGCGCAGTTCTTTCTTTTTGGTTTCCATTACCTTTTTTATGCGCGAACTGTAGGCCCAGCAGGTGCTTTGGCGAATGTCCAGCACTTCAGATAGTTTGTGCGATGATATTTTGCCTTTGGTAGAGTACATCAAAAATATCATATAAAAAGCCTTGTTGATGGGTATACGGGTATTTTGCAGAATGGTATAGGATATCACCGACTCCTCATAACCGCATTTGGAGCAACGCCTGCTGTATGGCAAATGGCCGCCGCTGTAATGGGTGTGTTCGCAACGGCGACAAGCGTAGCCCTTCTCCCATTTCAGCTTAGCTAAAAAGCCAAAGCAGGTTTCACGGTCAGGGTAAATGCGGCTGAACTCCTCAAAATCCACCTCGGCAGACATCACCCTGTCGTGAGTTACTTTTTCAATATCGTTGTGCAGGGTAATATTATCCTTTTCGAGCAATACATTTATGCGTGATATTTCTTCTGCCTGTTCTTTCAGCAACAAGTTCATGGCTTTGAGCTCATCGTTCTGTTGCTCAATCACTTCCGACTTAATAGAGAGTTCACGCGTGCGCTCCTTTACCTGGTGCTCTAACTGGCGGTTAATGTTGTCCTTCAGCTCTTCGTTCTGCTTCATCTGCCTGATGATGCGGCGCTGCACATAGTCCTTTTTCTTTTTAAGCGCACGCACCTTTTCCGCTATCGCGAAGGAAATAAACAGCATCTCCATAATAAAGCAAAAGCTTAAACTGTAATGTGTTACCGGCCCGAACGGCAACCAGGGCACATCAAGAGCTATGAGTAGTTTGATGATAAAACCCACGAACAAAAAGCTGTAGCCCACCACAAAAAACCTTGCCGGCCAGTAGCCTTTCCGCATTACATAAAAGCCGGTATAGCAAGCCATCAACAGCGGAACGATCTCGATGATCTTGTAGTTGAACCAACATTTATCAATAAATAAACAGCCTAAAAAGAAAAACGAGCGCAACGCTATCGCCCAAACAAATATTTTGTACATCTGCGGGGCACGCGCTTTTACGTGCAGCAGGCTTAGCGTAAACAACATGCCCGATACACTTGCAAAATACAGAGCAATACCATAAGCGTACTGATTCCAATTCGGGGAGTTAGGCCATACATACTGGTAGGCAATGCCATCGGTACACATTTCGTAAAAACCGATGCTTACATTATACAGCACATAGTACAGGTATTGCTTTTGCCTGATAGCGAAGAACATCATCAGGTTATACAAGCCGAATACGGTGAGCATACCGTAAAACGCGCCAAAAAACAGGTATTCATCCAGCGCGTAATGAATAAACCAGCTTACCGACCGCAGCACCACAATAACATTTACCGGCTGATGCGAAACAATGCGGATGTAATACGTTTGGGTACCTTGCAGATCGCTGCTGATGTTGTGCGTAAAGTTTTTATGGTGATAAAGCCGCTCGCCGAAGTGATAAGCCGCGCCGAATGAGGTTTTATTATAGCCTCCCTCCTTTCGTGGTGAGTATACCGTAATGCGGTCAATGGTTTGATCCATAAATTCCAGCAGCCAGTTGTTACGGGTATTAGCTGTGTTGCTTATGCGAATACGATACCAGTAAGCCCAGCCCGGTTCACCGGTTTTGGGTGATGACAACTTACTTGGCCTAAATTGTTGTGCGTATTGCTTGTTCAGCACCTGCCCAAAGGTGAGCGACGCGGTTGAGTCGGGCAGTGCTTCTATCTCATTAAAAGTAAAAAAGCGCTGGTTCTGCCCGTCGTTCAGCAGCAGTGGTACCTGGGCCGAAACACGCAGGCACAGCGGCAAAAAAAACGCAATAAAGAAAAAACTCTTTATCCAGGTTTTTGGCATACAGGTCAGTTAAAAGCTTAATCAAGCTTCGCTTGAAAACGAAGCTATGTTTATAATGGTTTACAATACAAACATAGCTTTTTTATCGCCACAATTAAAAACTATTGCCCTGCTGTTAAGCCAAGCGCTTCAATATACCCTTTGTTGGGTTTGGTGTTGATAAACTTACTGTTCTCTAGCACCTTAAACAGTACCTCTTTTATTTTCTTCCGGTCTTCAGGCGTAGCCTTCCTAATGTCCTCAAAGGTCTGGCGGTTTTTCTCGGTATACTCAATTACCTTATCATAACCATCAGGCTGGGCAAACGTGCGGAAACCGCGCTCGTTATCCATCTTTTTATATGGCCAGTAATGCCAGCCAATATTGTTTTTCTCCAGCAGGATACGAAAATCGCGCACCCATTCATCGGTGTTTTCACCGGTTTCGCCAACGTAGATGGGCACGTTGTATTTATCCCTGAAATCAATGTAATCTTTAATTACATCAATAGTAGCAGGCGTCCAGTACTTATGGAAGGTATACACCAACTTGCTATCAAACGGCTGTCCGAAAGGTTTAAAGTTGCTGTCCCACTGTGCGCCGCCTAAAAATATCAGGTGATTCTTGTCAACCGTGCGTACAGCCTGTGTGATCTCTTTATACAGCGGCTCCAGGTAAGGGTTCAGGCTATCTACTTTAAAATAATGCGCAATGGGTTCGTTCAGCAAATCATAACCCAAAATAATGCTTTCATTTTTATAACGAGTGGCAATCTCCTTCCATATCTTCATGGTAAGCAACTGGCTCGGCCTGTTTTCAAACAGAAAGGGGTAGCCATAACCATCATCAATATTATCACCGGTTTGGCCACCGGGCGCGCAGTGCAGATCCAGTATCACATACAGGTTTTCCTTTTTGCACCAGGCAATCACCTTGTCCAAGTACTTGAAACCACGGGTGGCATCGTTATCGCCCATGTAATCCTCGTTGGTAAAAAGCTTGTAGTTAAACGGTATGCGGATGGAGTTCATGCCGGTGGTTTTCAGGTAATGAATATCCTCGGCAGTAATGTAGGTATCTAAAAACTGCTTCCAGAAAACGCGCATATCATCCGGACCGATCATCTCAGCAAAGGCCTGGTTGATCAATCGTGGCGAGTTGATGCCTTTCAGCTTAAACATGTAACCCTCGGGCACAAGCCAGTTGCCCAGGTTGGTTCCGCGTATTAAAAACGGCTTGCCATCGGTACCGATGATCTCTTTGCCTTTAACCGATATAAACTTATTTTGCGCTAATGATGGCACATAAAACAAGGCCCATAGCATAGTAAGGACTAACAATATTTTTCTCATAAATAAGGATATTAACTGGTGCTTAAATATGTAAATTTTATTCGGAATATTAATTCTTGTTTAAGTACGATAATACTTTTTTTACCTCCTGCGGATAGATTGCGATACGGTGCGTACGCACAAAATATGGGGCAGCCCGGCCCTGCGCTGAGGTTTGCACCGCTATAATAGCCGACGGACGTTCGGGCATATGGCAATCCACACAATTATTTTTTATTGAAATACCAATTTTCGACGCCATTTTGCAAAAATTGTGTCCATCAGCCTTATGGCAGTTCATGCAGCGCTGCGAGTACAGGGCTATGTTGCCCCTATCTTTTACATGTGTATTGTGACAGGTACCGCAATCCATTTTACTTTGAATAAAACATTGACTGGCACCCAGCATCTGGCTTTGATTGCCGTGCACATCAAGTTGTGCTGCATCGGTACGTACTGTTGGATAATAATCCGTTTCGATAAAATTTGACAGCGTATCGCCGGGTTTAAAAGCAAACATAGGCCGCACCGTCATACTATTATTACCCGAGTGGCACGAGGCGCACATATCTATTTTTTGTTGCCGGGTGAGTGATGAAACAGCAGTGATATATTGCGCCTTTTTTTGCTCCAGATAATCGGTATGAAAATTAACGTGGTTTGCGGCGGGCCCGTGGCATCTTTCGCAATCAATACCGTTGATCAGCGTGGCCTGATCGAACTTAACTACCGATGCGAGACTTTGCTGTGGCGAGGGCAACTGTTTGATGTATGAACTATGGCACTCAAAACACCGCTTGCCTATCATCCGTCCAAAATCAATACGGGTAGTATCATAACCGGGGCTATTCGTCCAGTTGTGCAGTCGTTTAAAGTACGATATGGGTAGCTGATAGGTAGTACTATCCTTCCAGTATAAATAAGTTTCGGCCTTTACTCCGCCAAAAACTATGTCAAAACGCTGTTCCTGCTGTTTTTTGTTGTTGATATAACCTACCTGGTACAAGCCATCTTTACGCTTTTCCATCACCACCTTCAGGCTATCGTTAAAGGTAAAGCTGTTATGGCCTGCGCTAAAATCGCCCTGAATTACACTATCGGCCGCGTTGCGTGTACTTTGAAAATGCGCGGTGTGCAGGTAGTTTTTTGCCACATCGCTATGGCATTTCATGCATGATGCACTGCCCGCGTACAGGTTGCCGCGCGGGTCGGCCTCCTCCTTGTCAAACAGATTGCTGCATTGCGAGAATATAAAAATGAGGGGCAATAAAAATATCCCCGAAAAAAGAATGATCCTTTTACCCCTCATGTTTATTTTATACGATTTACCGGTTGCTTATAATGGTTATCAAATTTAACGATTATTGTACCACCAGGGTTGTGATAGAATGCGGCAAACTTTTTGTTTTCGCGGCATTGCCGGCTATCCATAATTGGTATGGCATCTCATCATCGCTCAGGTTTAGCACCACCACTACCAACCTGCCCTCCGGACTTACAAAGGCCGTAGTTTGCAATTTATCCCTGTTTGATGAGCTGATGATACGCTTAGCGCTCGGCTTAACAAATTTGGAGAAATGACCGATATAATAGTACGAATTCATGTACGTGATCTCGGCGGTCTTGGTATTGGCATGTACCGGCGCGTAGCAAAAGTTACCTACATGGTTAGGGCCACCGGTCTGATCCAGAAATATGTTCCAATCCGTCCAGCCTACTACGCCGTTATTAAAATCGTTAATCATTGATTTACCATACATTTCGCCCCATTGCCATTCGTTAATGCGCTCGTTGCTGTAGCGTTCGCTGCATCCCTCGGTAAATATCAGGTTCTTGTCAGGGAAGGCTTCCTTAACACGTTTAACGTTATCAAAAACATCATGCACATACCAGTGAAAGCCTGTGCCCCAAACATACTTAGCCGCTTCCGGGTCAGAAAGGATAGTGCTGGCGCGCTGGTATAACAAATCGCGATTATGATCCCACACGATCAGGTTTTTATTGGCCATGCCGCTTTTATGCAGGGTCGGTCCTAAAAAATTCTTCACAAAGTCGCGCTCCTCCTCGGCCGTGTACATGCACGATTCCCAGGTTTGTTTGGCCATTGGCTCGTTCTGTACTGATAGGCCCCATACCGGGATGCCCTCTTTTTCGTAGGCGTTGATGAACTTCACATACATATTAGCCCAGGGCTGGTAAAACTCCGCTTTGAGCTTTCCGCCTTGAAGCATGTTGTTATTATCCTTCATAAACGCGGGCGGGCTCCACGGACTAACATACATGGTCAACTTACCACCCGCCGCAGCAATAGCTTGTTTTATGAAAGGTATACGGTATTTTTTATCATGCTGTATGCTGAAGGTTTTAAGCTCTGCATCACCCTCTTTTACGTAGCTATAGCTCCCGCTCGAAAAATCGCAGCTTTGTATGTTGGTACGGGCAATGGTATAGCCAATGCCCTTTTCAGGATCATAAAAATCAGTCAGCAGTTGTTGCTGCTTGTCTTTCGGTAGCTTGTAAAAAGTTTCTGCCGAGGCATCGGTAAGTGCCGCACCTATCCCCAATACCGACTGGAATGTTTTACCCGGATCAACAAAAATGCAAGCCTCGGTTTCAAAAGGCTGCGGATTCGGGGTGAAATTCAGCGTTTCCGTTTCGGAAAGGCGGAACTTGGTATCCTTGGCCGTGGTATAAACCTTTACCGTTTTTCCCGCCACCGGCGATGCCGCCGTTTGCGCCAACGCTTGCTGCCATAACTGTTGCGATATAAGCAGCATGGCGGCTAATTTATGTATCTTATGCATGTATAAATGTTTTTATAGTATTTGTTTACCAGACGTAAGTACCAACCGAACCACCTGCAAGTGTGCTGGCAGCTATTTTGTTATTGTACTTGATGTTGAATGTTAGTGTGCTACCGGTATTGTTAAGTACGATCAGCACCTTTTTGCCTGATGGCGTTTTATAAGCCACGCTTTGCAGATCATTTATAGAAGTTGAACCGATACGCACCGAGCCCGGCCTCACAAATTTGGAGGCGTGCGCTATAATGTAATACGACACATTGCGCGCCACCGAATTACCTACAGTTATAGCTCCCTGGCAGGCATCGCAGCCGCCAACGGTATGCGGGTCGAATTTTGGATCGGAGGCCAGGTTCCATTCTATTACGTTGCGGCTCCAGTTGCGCATAGCACCGATAATAAGGTTACTGGTATGCCACTTCAGGTCGCCATCAAAACTACCGTTGCCAAAGGTGGCCTGCTCGGTAAAGTACACGTTCTTGTTGGGCGCGGCATCATGTACCCCACTCATGGCGTTGATGTTACCGCCATATAGGTGAAATGCCGAGCCATCAATGTATTTAGCCGCGGCGGCATCCTTTAAAATATCGGTAGCATACTCCGGGTGATCGAGGTTATGGTCGTAGATCAGTATTTTGGTACTGATGCCTGCCGATTCGAACGCCGGGCCCAGGTTATCGCGCACAAATATTTTCTGATCTGCCGACGACATGAACATGCTCGGATTGTTGTAGGCATTCAACGGCTCGTTTTGCGGGGTAATGGCATCAATGGTAATGCCTTCGGCTTTCATAGCGTTAATGTATTTTACAAAATATTGCGCGTAAACACCGTAAAGTTCCTTTTTAAGGCTGCCGCCATAGTAGCCTTGGTTATCTTTCATCCAGGTTGGAGCGCTCCAAGGGCTGGCTAATATTTTTATGTTAGGATTAACCGCCAGTATCATTTTCAATACCGGTATTAAATCCTTTTTTTCCATATCGATGCTAAACTGCTTCAACTCCGTATCGCTTACACCGGTAGTAATTTCATCGTAAGTAAAAGGCGCAAGACTCAGGTCTGATGCTCCCAGCGTTACCCGCAGGTAGCTGATACCTATGCCATCACCCTCGGTACCAAAAAGTTCTTTTATTAAAGACGTTTTACGTTCATTTTCTAAACTATTGATCAGCATGGCGCTGCCACCCGTTAGCGCGAAGCCGAAGCCATCCACCGTTTGATAGGTTTGGGTGCTATCCACCTCAATCGTAGCATTATTATTGGTTTCCTGCTTAAACAGGATAGCTGTATTCTGTTTTGCGAATAGCGATGTACGGTCGCCTTTGGTCAGCCAAAACTCTACATCCGTTTTCGCTGGTGTAACAGGCGGCGGCACTACCGGATCTACCGGGTCGGGTTTGGTTGAGCCTGATTTACTGCATCCACCGGCAATACCGGCCAGCAATAACAGGACGTAAAATGGGTAGGAAACTCTTTTTATCATAGGGGGTTGTTTATCGTGGTAATGTTTTGGGGCAAGCCGATGGCTGTTGTTACAGCTTCCGGGCTTTAACAATAGGAGTTTTAGTAATATTTACAGTTATCTTATTAAGCGGTGGTGCAGCCTTTATTTATCTATCATTTTATAGAACCGTACATAATCAACCTGCATACTGGCCGGAAAAACGCTGTCATCAACGCCCTGTACACCGCCCCAGTTGCCACCAACGGCAACGTTAAGCAGCAAGTGGAATTTCTGATCGAACGGCCAGGTTGAAGAACCTTTGCCCTCGTTTACAAAAGTGAATACCAAGGTGTCGTCATAATAACCTTTAATGGCATAAGGTGTCCAGTCTACCCGGTATTTATGGTAAGCGGTAAGTGCCGTTTCTATCATCCGGCCTGATGTTTTGGAGTTACCTGCATTGTTTACCGAGTTATGAACGCTGAAGTGAACATTATTCGGATCGTAACCTACGTGCTCCATAATATCGATCTCGCCTGATGCGGGCCAGCTACCATATTTATAATCATCAGGCAGCATCCATATAGCAGGCCATGTGCCACGGCCGGCGGGTAACTTGGCGCGTACCTCTATACGGCCATACGTAATGCTATGCTCAAATTTGGATATCATGCGGGATGAAGTGTATTTCATACCCTGCATAGCCTCTTTTTTAGCGGTAATGGTAAGTATGCCGTTTTTTATGGAGGCATTATTTTCGGTATTGGTGTAGTATTGCAACTCGTTGTTGCCCCAGCCGCTGCCACCGGTGTCATACATCCATTTAGCATCGCTGGGTTTGCCATCAGTATCAAACTCATCCGCAAATGATGCCTTAGTTTCAAAATCCCAACCCTTGTCAGTAGGCGGTTCGGTTTTTATGGGGCCAATGTTTGGCGCAGGATCGCTTTTTTTGCTGCCGCAGGCTATCAGCACCAGGCCGGTAAAGGCACAAAGTAATATGGTAGTATTAATTTTTATCATGGGCAAATTCAAATTAATTTAAGAACCGCCCCTTGCGGGCGGTTCTTAAACAGCATGTGTGTTTATTAATTAATAACCTGGATTTTGTTTCAACTGCGTATTCTGCATATCCTGTAATGGTATAGGCAATATCTCGTTAGTACCGGTTTTAAATCCATCCGCGCCTAATACGGCAGGTGCCTGCCCGGTACGTACTAAATCAAACCAACGGTGCCCTTCGGTAGCCAGTTCTAAACGGCGTTCGGTATAAATATTTTGTAATGTAGCCGGTACCGGTGCCAGGCCTACCCTGTCGCGCACTGCACTAAGCAATGCCAATGCACGGGCAGCATTACCACCGCCCTGCAACAGGGCTTCAGCTTCCATCAGGTAGGTATCAGCCAGCCTGATCTCAATATAATCATTAGGGAAGTTAAGCTCGGCAGTACCTGTAGGCGCTTTGTATTTTTGCAGTGGCGCATACTTTTGAATAAAGTAGCCGGTATTTTGATAACTGGCCTCGTATTTACTACCGGTAGCCTTTGTTAAGCTATCAATATTGGCAACGGTATAACCATAACGCGGGTCGCCTTTCATGGCATTAGCCAGGCCGGTAGTTACCGGGGTAAAGCCCCAGCCACCCCAATATACGGGGCCGTTATAACCACGCGGGCCAACCATCTGAACATAAACGTTTGATTTAAATTGATTCCAGTTGCTCCAGCTATAGCTTTGTGAGCCGGTATAGTTCAATTCAAAAATAGATTCGCTGTTAAACTTATTATCCGGACTAAATATTTGCCCGAAGTTGCTTTGCAGCTTGTAACCATAAGTGGCTGTTGTGCCGCCTGGCGTAGCACCATTAACCTGGGCAAGTTGTGCCGCGGCTTCACTCCATTTTTTCTCGTACAAGTAAACCTTACCTAACAGCGCAATGCCCGCGCCTTTGGTAACCCGGCCGTTTTCGCCGGTTGGTATGGTTACCGGCAAATCAGGAATAGCGGCATTCAGGTCAGCCTCAATCTGGGCGTAAACAGCCTCGGGGGCTACCTGGGTTTGTGTGTAAACATCCTTAGGCTCTAAGGGCTGCAAAATAAGCGGAACGTTTTTAAATAAACGTACCAGCCAAAAGTAATAGTAACCCCTTAAAAATTTAACCTCGGCAATGTAGCGTTTCTTAGCATTCGCATCCAAAAAAGTAGCCGGTTCCATTTTTGAAAGGATGATGTTGCAACGGCTTATCCCTTTAAAATTACGCGACCAGTATTCACCCTGCGGACCTACAGCCGGTGTTAAAGTATAGTTATTCCATACCTGCCAGGTACTCATATCGGTAGGGCCACCACCACCGGCCACACAATCATCAGATGCAGCGTTAAGCGGGCCAAGCGGACCTGAATAGGTATTGTTTAATCCACCTGTTTCGGTTACCAGCGGATCATAGGCTGCCACCACACCGGTAAATATTTCTTCAGGTGTACTGTAATAATTAGCTTCGAGTGTCTGGCCTGCTGGAGTTGTTTCCAGGTACGACTTTTTACAGGATACAAAACCGGCTACACCCATCAATACCACTGAGCCGTATATAATATATTTTCTTTTCATGACGATAATTTTAAAATTCAGTTTATAATGTAAAATCTAAACCAACCATAAAGGTGCGTGCCTGCGGATAGATACCACGGTCAATGCTGCCTGCAATCTCCGGGTCAAAGCCATCATACTTGGTAATGGTAACCAGGTTGTTGCTGCTTACAAATATCCTCGCCCTTTTAATATCCAATTTACTTAATACCGCTGTTGGCAAGGTATAACCTACCTGAAGCGTTTTGATGCGGAAATAAGCACCGCTTTGCAGGTAAAAGTTTGATGGATTTTTGAAGTTATTGTTCGGATCCTGATCGCTCAAACGAGGGTAATTGCTACCTGAATTTTGAGGAGTCCAGGCATCAAGAGCGGCTGCCGAATAATTGGCTGTAGCTACATCCAGCCTGCGGTATCCCTGGAATAATTTATTACCCCAAACACCCTGACCAAATAACAGGAAGTCAAGATTTTTATAATTACCATGAAGATTGATGCCATAAGTCCATTTAGGTAATTGGCTACCCAAAAAAGTACGGTCACCCTCGTCAATTACACCATTATCATTGTTATCAGCCCATTTAAAATCACCGGGTTTTGCATTTCCTTGAATTTTAGTACCGTTTTTGGTGTAAGCGTCAATTTCGGCTTGTGATTTAAATGTACCCAACTCCTGGAAACCATAGAATGATGCCACCGGCTGACCTGTTTGCGTACGGAACAATGGGTAGCTTGATGCCTGAAACGAGCCATTATCAATATACGGTTTTGAACCCAGGAAGGTAACTTCATTTTTATTGTATGATATATTACCACTTACATTATATTTAAAATCCCCCGATTTGCCGTTATAACCAACCTCTAACTCGATACCTTTATTTTCCAAGTCGCCAATGTTATCATAAAACAATCCATTATAACCGGCATAGCCTGGCAATGGGAAACTTTGTAACAAGCCAGATGTTAGCTTGCGATATACATCAACAGTTACATTCAAGTTTTTGAACAATACGGCATCAAAGCCAATGTCAGTTGTTTTAGTCGACTCCCATTTCAGGTTAGGGTTTTGAGGACCTTGCGGTGAGTTACCAATGATTAAACCACCCGGGCCGAACACAGCGTTGCTACCGCCAGTAACTACAGATGTGTATTGAAATGGGATTAATGACATTTCATTACCAACTAAACCATAAGACGCCCGCACTTTTAAGAAATCAACGAATGAATCTTTAGGGAAAAAGTTTTCACGTGTAGCTACCCAACCAACTTGTGCTGAAGGGAAGGTACCGTAAACATTATTCGACCCAAATTTCGATGATCCGTCACGGCGGATAATACCGGTGAACAGGTATTTTTCGTCATAGCTATAATTAACACGGCCGAAAAGTGATGTTACACGATAAGGCTGATTTTCATAAGATGAAGCAATACGGTTCTCATTTGGCAACGCGTAGTTAAATGATACCTTACGATAATCATCAACAGGCAGGTTGTTATAAGTGCCGCTCAAGCCTACTTCACTTTGTTCCTGCGCGCTGGTACCTACCAAAGCAGTAAAATCATGCATTCCGATCTGGCGGGTGTACGATGCCGTATTGTCCCAGTTCCAGGTAAGATTACGGTTACTTCCGCGAGATGCACTACGGTTAGTGGTATTGTTATTTTGAGTAGTTAAGTAATAAAGCGGCGTGTATGACTGGCTGCCCCAAAACGCTTGTTTACCATTGATCTGGGTTTTGATCCGCAAACCTTTAATTGGTTGTATTTCAACAAAGGCATTACCTAATAAATTATGAGACCAGCCGTAGTTACCACGCTGTGTTTCAAGGTAAGCTAACGGATTACTCATCTCCTGCCCTACGTATTTTGATATGGCATACGGCCGGCCTTGTGCGTCCCTCACAACCGGTTTGTCGGTATAGGGTGTGCTGTTCAGGTCTTCCTGAGCGGCCAAGATCGGCGTGATCGGGTCAAGGTTTAGTGATGAACTTAAAGGGCCACCAAACTCATTGTTGGTACTAAAGTTACTTTGGTTGCGGGTGTAAGTGTAAGCGAAGTTTTGTCCTACATTAAGCCATTTTTTAGGTTGAAAGCTGGTATTAGCCGTAAAGTTATACTTCTTGAAATTTGAAATATCAGAGAAGATGATGCCTTGCTGATTCAAATAACCGAAGGACACGTAGTATTTGCTTGCCTCTGTACCACCCTGAATCATCAGGTTATGGTTTTGGATAGCAGCACTCTCACCAAAAATAACATCCTGCCAGTTGGTGCCGGTGCCAAACTGTGCCGGATTAGCAAATGGCGCTGTACCACCATCATTAGTAACCGCTTGGTTACGCAGGGTAGCATATTGAGTAGCATTCACCACATCAAACTGCTTGGCTGCCTTTTGAGTACCATAATAACCATTATATGATAATGTCGGCGGGCCTGATTTACCCTTTTTAGTAGTTACCAATACCACACCATTTGATGAACGCGAACCATAAATTGCAGCCGAAGCATCTTTTAAAACCTCGATTGATTCAATATCATTAGGGTTAAGATTTTCAAGGCCGCCGTTAAGGCTAACCACCCCATCAATTACGTAAAGCGGGTCGGTATAGTTGATAGATGTGATACCACGTACACGAATGATAGGTGCCGCGTTTGGCGCGCCCGAGCCTGCTACTACAGTAACACCTGATGTACGGCCCTGCAAAGCCTGATCAAAACGGGTTACCTGCTGGTTTTCCAGGTCACTTGCTTTAACGCGCGAAATTGAACCGGTTACAACGCTCTTTTTTTGCGTACCGTAACCTACTACCACCACTTCGTTAAGGCTCTTAACGCCTTCGGCCATCGTCAGATTAATTTCGGCACGGCGGGATACGCCTACTTCCTGCGTATCAAAACCAATGTAGGAAAATACCAGCGTCGCATTTGAGGCCGCGTTTAGGGTATAGTTACCGTTGGCATCAGTAAGGGTACCGGTTTGTGTGCCTTTTACCGCAACGGATACTCCCGGCAGCGGCTGTGCATTTTGATCAACCACTTTGCCGCGTATAGTGCTTTGCGCCATGGCTGCTGTAATTCCGGCAATAAGCAGGAACAATAAAAAAGTAATTTTTTTTCTCATGGATAATAAGTTAATAATTGTTGGATTTTGGAGTTAGGTAAGGTGTACGGCTGTAGGTCAGCCCTTGCAACCGCTCAGCCATAGGCGAGCCTTGGGTACATTTTTCTGCACATAGATTGTATTGGTTTATAAAAGTTAATGGTTAGCTAACGGCTCTATAATTGGTTAAAGAATAGCCGTTCAACACACCAAAGGTATCAAAGTAAAAAAATAAAAAACAAATAAATTTTTCATAAACAACTGATTTTTAGTTATTTACATTTAATTTGAAACGCTTTAATACCAAGTGTTAAGATTGCAATGTGTGCTAATTATCAGCGAGAAACACTTATCAGAATGCCATAATTAAAAAAAATTGATACGCTTTGTTCCAGCAATCAATTAGCGAGTATTTTTAGATAGATATTGACTGATTTGAGCAGTTTTTGAAGTAATGTTTTTTTGACACTTATTGCGTTTACGATGCAGAAACGCCTGTTTAGTGTTAAATTATTTAAAGTACTTTTCGAGCGTTAGCCCGTAAGTAAACAGCAGGTTTTCACTGTTTGTACGGTTTTGGCGATTGTAATTTAGGGCTGTAGTAAGTGCCAGCCATTTATTCAGTTTAAATGATAACGAGTTGGTTGACCGTATAATATAATCATCTCCCTTACTTAATGAGCTCTGTAAAAAGCTGCTGCTTTCTAACACAATAAAGCTCCTGATATTGAATTTGAAAGCCAGCCTGAATGAGTTAAGGAATGTATGATAATTCTCGCGCGTTGTATCGTTAACCATCAGGTCGCTCCTATCATACAAAATACCATTGCTGATGTTGAGCCAGGCATTTTGTTTATCAACCAGGTTGTAAGCCAAACCGGCACCGGTAAGTAGCTGGTTATTTATTTTTAAGGAATAGCTGGTATTGTAATTAGCCAGGCCCCAATAAAAAAAATGCGGAAAGGTTTTATACAGATTAAAATCAAGCGCGGTCGAAAAATCATTATTGGTCAGGTCGCCCTGTTGGCGGCCATAGATCCAGCTATTAGTAAAATTCAGGGAGATATCCTTCTTTTTTATATTGAGCTGCGCACCGTTATTAAGCAGGTAGGCGGTGCCGTCGCCAGTTTTATTGATAGAGCCAGATGAGGTGTAGTTTAACCGGTAATGGGTACTGTCTGAAAACTGGGCGTAACCTTTACCCGCTGTCATCATTAAAATTACAGCCAGGTATGTCCTGATATGTTTTAAATGCATATCACTAAAACACAATCGGCATATAAAAAAGGTTTTTAACAAACAAGGCGCACCTTTTTAAGGATGCGCCTTGTTTGATAGCTGGTTTGCCTTAGGCTGATAATTGCTCAAACTCTTCGTCAGTCAGCTCAATAGTGGCTGCCTGCAAATTCTCGGTCAGGTGGCCTACTGATTTAGTGCCGGGGATCAGCAATATATTTTCGGCACGTTTAAGCAACCATGCCAGCGCAATTTGCGCGGTAGTAGCATTATGGCTTGCGGCGATCTTCTCTATCTTGTTAGCCAATGATGATGGCCCAGATGCCAGCGGAAACCACGGAATAAAGGCCAGGTTGTTTTGTGTGGTATAATCCAGCACATCCTCCCATTTACGTTCGCCCAGGTTGTACAGGTTTTGTACAGATACTATAGGCAATACCTTTTGCACACGCTCTATCTCGGCAATACCCACTTCTGATAAACCTACGTGTTTAATTTTACCTGCTTTGACGGCATCAACAACCGGTGCAAGGGTATCTTCAACAGGTACTTTCGGGTCAATACGGTGTAACTGCCAAAGGTCAATGGTATCAACCTTTAAACGTTTAAGGCTGCCTTCAATATTTTCGGCAATAAATTCGGGCTTACCATTAGGTACCCAATTGTTAGGCCCCGGGCGGTTAAAGCCACCTTTTGTAGCAATGATCAGTCCTTGCTTGTACGGGTGTAATGCATCCGCGATCAGGCTTTCATTAAAATGAGGGCCATAAGCATCGGCTGTATCAATAAAGTTAACGCCTTGCTCAACCGCGGCCTGTAATACTTTAATGGCGTTATCCCTATCGGCAACCTCGCCAAATACGCCATGGCCTGTAAGTTGCATGGCACCATATCCTAAACGGTTAATTTGTACGTCGCCGCCTAAATTATAGGTCAGGCTTGTTTTTACTTCTGTCATGTTTAGTGTATTTAAGTTTCATCTGCCAGGCAGATACCTTACCGCAACATTTATCATACCAACCAATGCCGTAATTTAACCCGCTATTTGATTTGATACTGGCATGACTAAACGAGCGATCTTTGTTTTACATTTTACGGATGTTACTTAAAATACATTGCCAATGATTTATATTAGTTTTGCAGTAAACAACACCGCTTTTACTTAGGCTATGCTTTCAGAACCAACGTACCTTGCCGCGCGCATGGTAGCATCAACCATTGAGGCTCATTTTGATAAACATATATACGCTGCCATACTTGCAGGTGAGGCTAATGTGGCTACCAACCCCGGCACGCAAATTATCGAGGCTGTAATTGACATCGCCTTTTGGTCGAGCCTGCGCCGTGAGGAGGGCCGTCCGCCTAAAATATCACTGGCATTGCTGCATCCCAAACAGTGCGATCAGCCGTTGATGTTTGGCACGCCATTGCGCCTTACGCCACAAAGCCTTATTAAACTGGCACCGGCGGTTGAACAGCCCGGCATACACCTTGGTGTTTGGTTTGATGATGATAACCTGTATATATGGGGCACCACACATATTATACCGGGTATTTGTTTTGTGCTTGAAGTGGCCGAGCCCGGTTTGCTGGTTGTTAAGCACAAACGTATTGATGGTTTTGGCAAGTTTGTTAATGTGGCCGTACTTAAAGGTGATGATGTAAAGATCGTAGATGAAGAAAGTTCGGGCTTGAATGGCTGCCCGCAGTTACTCAAATCACTACTGGGTTTACCGCTGCCCTACCGTACGGGTAAAAGTGTAAATATACTGGTGCAATTAGCCGCTGTTATGCGCCTGCATGGGCGTGGCGGTATTGTATTGGTGGTACCTCCCGGAACTAATAGCTGGCGCGAATCTATCGTACAGCCGGTAACTTACCCGGTTGACCCGCCTTATACCGTTATTAATGAACTGATGCAGCGCGAAGAAGAGGATGGCGAAACCCTGGAATGGCAGGAGGCTATATTGCAGGCCGTGCAACTTATAGGTGGCTTTACCTCAGTTGATGGGGCAACCATCATTACACAAAACCATGATTTGCTGGCCTTTGGTGCTAAAATATCCCGGTCAGAGAATAGCTTGCCTATTGAGCAGATCATACTGAGCGAGCCTGTGGTTGATGGCCGTGCCGAACGCAGGCATCCCAGCCAAAATGGCGGTACACGCCACCTCTCGGCAGCGCAGTTTGTTTATGACCAGCATGATGCCATTGCCCTGGTAGCTTCACAGGATGGGCATTTTACCATCTTTTCCTGGTCAGACGATCTGAACATGGTACACGCTCACCGTATTGATATTCTGCTATTATAATTACAGTTGCTATATTTGGCCTGATGACAAAAGACCCGTTAAGTGCTTCGTTGTTTGAGATGCGTTTAGAAGAGATACACCAAAAGCACCCATGGCTTAAATATGATATTTCGCAAGCCGATTTTGTCGCGCTGTTTATACCGCTAAAATATAAAAACGGCATCCCGATACGCCCGGATCAGCCGCCTGAATTTCCGCTGGAAAGAAATATCTACCTATCGGTACTAGTAGCTTTTAAGCAATCATTCAACTGATGCTTAGCCCATCAGTTCCTTCATCAGCTTATTAAATTCTTCCTTTAATTCGGCCAACTCCTGTTCAAGCGTAGCAACCCTTGCTTCAAGAGCGCCGGACGACGAACGTGTTGATGATACTTCGGCTTCTTCATAAGCGGTAACGTCAAGCTCTCCGCCCAGTAAATGCGCGTAGCGTACTTCCTTTTGCCCGGCACGTTTGGCTAGTTGCTGTATGTATAGGGTATCGCCTGATGATAGCTTGTCCAGTATCTCCTGCACTTCCTCTAACGATTCAAACTCATACATCCTGCCTGAATTGGTGTTGATCTCGCCGGGGGTTTGCGGGCCGCGTAATATCAGCAAACCAATTACCACCACTTCGGCAGGTATCAGCGGGTATACTACCGCGAAGTTATGCTTGTACTTGGTAGCACGGCTTGAGCCGCCAACTACGGTTGCTATCAGTCCACGCTTTTTGAGTGAATCTAACGCGGCTATAACAGTTGCATCATCATACTCAACCACCGGCTTGCGTGCGGTCTTTTGGTTACAGGCCGTGGTTAGGCTGTTCAGCGTTAAGGGATAATATTCGGGCGTAGTGCGCGATTTTTCAATCAAAACGCCTAAAACTCTCAGTTCGGTATCGGTAAGTACAGGTAATGTTTGGGGTTGCTCCATGCCTCAAATATAGTAAAGGCAAGCAATGTGTGTAAATAAAAAACCCGGCCGCTTGTTGAAAGCGCCGGGTTATGTAATATGGTACTAAGGTGATGGTGCTTTAGTTATAAACTTTGACCATGAATATGTAGTTGCGCAACTTTTTAATTTGCTGCGGACGGTTTAAACCGGCTAAACCATTACGGGTGTTCAGGTTAAGCGGTTTCACTAATGAATCCGACGGTATGTTTTGGATCGCCTTTAATAAATAGCTTGACTTTTTGGCGAATGATATGCCCTCATAAGAAGTTTGCTTACCGCTGATGATACCGATCAGGTTACCCTTGCTATCAAGCAACGGGCCACCGCTGTTACCCGGACGGGCCAGTACTGATAATTCGTAAGAAGAACTGTCGCCATTAAAACCGGCGGGTGATGTTAAGGCACCTTCACTGAAAGCGATCGCGTCAGCCGGATAGCCTACGGTAAATACTTCTTCTCCTAAATCGCTTTTAGCACGCTTAAAGTTATACGGTACGGCACCTAATGATTTAAATGAGGCATCGTTGATCTGCAAAAAGGCAATATCCTGCGCAGGCTCGGTATAGATCACTTTGGCATGAAACGAGTCGCCATCTACATTTTGCACATAAACCGAATCGGCATCCTTAACTACGTGATAGTTGGTTACCAGGTAACCGTTGGCTGTAAGGGCAAAACCTGTACCGCTGAATTTACCGGGATTAGCTATTACACTGCCACTTTTGCCAGTTGATGATAATTGCTTTTTAATATTATGGCTTTGCTCGTTAAGTAATACGGTAGAAATACGCACTTTGGCGATCTCCTTTTTCAATTCTACATAAGCGGTATCATGCTTTTTAAATCCGCCGGTGATGAGCAGCGTAGTTAAAACAGCGAATATGGCGATAGAGGCCGCCACAGATATTTTAGAGTGATGATGGCGCCACAGGCTTACAATCCATGATGGTTTTACCATCATTTCTTCTTCCAAAGTATGCACGTCGATCTCTTCGTGAATGGCGTTAAGGCGCGTTTCAAGGTCAAGGCGTTCGCTGTAATGCTTTAGCGCGCCTAAAAAATTACGGTGCTCGCTTATCTGGCTGTTAATAGCCGGGTTGTCTTTGCGCAATTGCTCAAAGGCAGCCAGCTCTTCACCGCTCATTTCACCGTTTATATAACGGTCAATTTGTTCCAGTAATCGGTAATCACTCATCACACTCTGTTTAGTTTTGCTGAAAGAACAGCTTTTTAAGCCTTTGCAGACATTTGTATTTTTGTGTTTTAGCGTTATCGGCATTGGTATAACCAAACCGCTCGCATATATCCTGCATAGACCGGTTATGGATGTAAAAATCTTCCATAATGGTTTTACAGGGTTCGCCCAGTTGCCCTAATGCAGCCTGCATCTTTCCAAATTGCAGGTCGCGGTCGGCATGTTTTTCGGGATCATCCTCCTCAAGCGGCAAATGCTCCTCAAAATCTTTCAGATCGCCTCCGTAGCGGTTCATCTGTGTTAACCTTTTAAGCCACAGCCTGCGGCTTACTGAATATAAATAGGTCTTCAGCTTACTACTCAGCTCAAAATTGCCGGCCTTAACTTTATTATAAAGAACGATAACGGCTTCCTGGTAAATATCCTTCGCATCATCAGCGCTGCCGTTATTATTGATGATGAGCTGTAATACCATCGGAAAATAAGCCAGGTATAAACGCTTTAAAACTGCATCGGAGTTATTAAGTATTCCTAATATTACTTCGTTATCCGTTGGAATTGAACTATTTGGTTTGCTGCTCACTATTTAATACGGTTTATGCGAAAATGTAACCCATTATTCACAAAAAAAAATTAAATGTGATAATGTTACAGCCAATTTTAATACAACATAACGGCAAAGGTAACCCTGTATTAATCAGATTAAAGGAAAGTTCATTCCTCAATATGTTAAATATCAGTATATTATAAGTATAAATTTAAACAAAATGCAATTTTGTGGGTTACCTTTTTAATTTTTAAGTATTAACCATTAAACAAACAGAAACACAATCATGAAAAACGCTTTCAAATTTGGCTTTTTAGCCTTAGCCATCTCTATCGCAGTTTCAGCTTGCGGTAGCTCATCAAGCACTGTAGGTTCTGATACTACTGCAACAGATTCAAGCGCTGTAGCAACTGATACTGCCGCTGCAACTGATACTGCTGCTACTACAGATACTACAAAAACTGACACAACTAAAATGTAATTGCGTAAAAGCAATAAAACTCACTAATAATGAGGCACCTGAAAAGTTAAAATCGTAATTTTTTAAATTTTTTTCAAAATTGTGGGTTACCTTTTAAACATTCAGGTATTAAAGTAAAACTATTAATCACTATTAAAAAGATTTTAAAATGAAAAATGCATTCAAATTCGGCTTTTTAGCCCTTGCTATCTCTATCTCAGTTGCTGCTTGTAAAGGTTCTGGTTCATCAGAAGGTGATTCAACTGCTACTGATACTACAGTTGTTGATACTACCGGTACTGATACTACAGTTGTTGATACTGGCAAAACTGACACAGTTAAAACTGACACTGCTGCTAAAATGTAATTCACATTTTCAGAGAAATAATAAAGGCTGCACCTTACCGGTGCAGCCTTTATTATTTTATAGTGATCTGTTACCTATATAAAGGCGACATTTTTATCCACCAGTTCATTGATCGCCTCAACTGAGGCTGCAGAGGTAAGCCCGTCTTCCGGTGTGTTGATAGCATAATCCAGCAATTGTTCAATACTTGAAACGGCCACATGCATCCGCGTGTCCGACGAGGCGTAGTAAATATAAACCTTGCCATCCCCATCAACTATCCAACCGTTTGAGAATACTACGTTTGATACATCGCCCACCCTTTCATCACCTTCGGGCGCTAAAAAATATCCGGATGGTTTATGTGTTATTTTGGTCAAATCATCAATCGCGGTAATAAATACATAGAGTACATAGCGCAATCCGGCAGCCGTGTTACGTACGCCATGCGCCAGATGCAGCCACCCTTTATCAGTTTTTATAGGATGCGGGCCAAGGCCGAGCTTTGCCTCATTGATGGTATGATAAACCTTACGGTCAATCACATACTCTTTCTCTACTACAGCATTCTTAATATCGGCAGCCAGGCCATAACCAATGCCGCCACCGTTACCGGCCTCAATAAAACCATCCTGCGGACGGGTGTAAAAGGCGTATTTACCTTCCACAAATTCCGGGTGCAAAACCACGTTGCGTTGTTGCGGCGATGGTGTTTTCAGGTCCGGCAGGCGCTCCCAATTGAGCATATCCCTGGTGCGTACAATACCACATTGCGCTACCGCGGCTGATTGATCGCCTTCGGCTGCATCCGGATCACGGCGCTCGGTACAAAACAGTCCGTAGATCCAGCCATCCTCATGCTCCGTGAGGCGCATATCATATATATTGGTATCAGCCTCCTGGCCGGGGTGTTGTGCCACATAGATAGGCTTATCCCAAAAACGAAAATTATCAATACCATTCGGACTTTCAGCCACCGCGAAAAATGATTTACGATCATTACCCTCAACCCTTGCCACTAACAAATACTTACCGTTCCACTTTATAGCGCCCGCGTTAAAAGCCGCGTTTACGCCAATACGCTCTAATAGCAACGGGTTTGTCGCCGGATTAAGGTCATATTTCCAAAAGTAGGGCGCGTGCATGCCGGTAAGTATAGGGTACTTGTAGCGTTGATAAATGCCGTTGGTTTCGGCAACCGGTTCATTAGGACGTGTTATCAGTGCTTCGTACTCGCTGCGTATATATTGCAAACGCTCGTTAAAAGATATATTCATCGTATTGATCATTTCAATTTTTTAGTCTTCCAGTTTGTCCCACCAGGTTTTTTTCAGGATGAGGATAATAACAGCCAGTAAGCCAATAGTTACCAGCAGCGGCAACTGCATCCACAACACAAAATACATAGGCAGCAGGGTTAACAGCAGTTGGGCTATAATGCCCAGCACCACGTTAAACATATCCAGCTTAAAGCGTTTATTGGGCACAAACTCCGGGTTGAGCAGCATCACCTTATCATGCACCGGTTTCCAGAACCCCCAGGGGCGTACAGTGCTGTAAAAGCTGACAAGCACTTTTTCATCAGTAGCCGGGGCGGCATAAGTACCAGCTATTGACCCGATGACAGAGATCAAAAACAGCAGGGGCCAGTTGTAAAGCGGCAAACCCATAAATATATATGGGAATACCAGCGCGGCCGCAATGCCCGATACCATGCCCCAAAAAAAGCCGCTGGCATTAAAGCGCCACCAATACCATTTAAGCACATTGGCCGCGATATATCCGCCATAAAGCGCGCCTACTATCCATTGTAAAATGGAGTTTACATCCTTGGCAAAGAAACCCAGTACCACGCCTATTACAACAACCACAATACCTGTGATATAATTGGTGGTGATTATTTTTTTGGTAGATGCATCGGGGTTAATATATTTTAAATAGATATCATTCACCACATAGGCCTGCGCAGCATTCAGGGTACCCGAAAAGGTACCCATAAAAGCGCCCATTAAGCCTGTTACTACCAAACCGAGTATACCTACGGGTAAAAAATTATTAATGGCGGATGGCAAAATGCGTTCAAAGTCGGTACCATTAGCGGTGCTAACATCCAATTGGTTATAATACAATAAAGCTAAAACCGTAAGTCCGATGATCATGCTGTAGCGGATAGGCAACAAAATGATACTTACAAAGCCCGTCATTTTTGAAGCATCCTTTGGCGAGCGCGACGACAATACCTTTTGCATATCGTAGGTTGGTGCCGGGCCGGCCATACTGGCAAAAACGCCTTTAAAAAGCATCATCATAAAAAATATACCAAACATGCCAAAGCCGTCTTCCGCGATCTTTTTGTTAGCATCGGGCACTATGCCGCTCCAATCTAAAGAGAGTTTCCAGTCAAATAAGGGCTCGTTCCAGCCGTGGGGTACATTTAATTGTTTTCCGTTTAAATGCTGCATAGCAATTACACCAATGGAAATACAGCCCACCGTCATGATAGCGTACTTGATCACATCGCCCAGCACAATACTGTGCATTCCGCCTAAAATGGAATAGAACATAGCGAAAAGCGTAAATACGATGCCGTAAAAATGAGCTACATATTCAGGCGGTACGGTGAACGGGATGTAAGGTTCAACCACATTCCAGGGTATAAATATCTCTACAAACTTACCAAGCCCAACAAAGCCGTAAGCCAGGTAACCTAAACAGCCAATAAGCGCGAATACCACCATAATAGCGTGAGATGATTTTACACCTGTACCGCTTATGCCAAAACGGGTTGCCATCCACCCGGCACCGGTATCGGCGTTGGAGCGGCGCAGCCATTTGGCCATAAACATCATATTAAAAACCTGGTTAAACACCGGCCATAGCCAGGGTATCCAAATGCTTTTAAAGCCATACACAAAACATAAGGATACCATCCACATGGTGCCGCTTATATCAAACATATCTGATGCATCACTCAGCCCCAGCATGTACCAGGGCAGTTTTTTGCCACCCATGAGGTAACTGTCCTTATTTTGACGAGCCTTATTGCGGTAGTACCAGCCAATAAGTAACATCATTACCAGGTAAACTACCAGTATTAATACATCAAGTAATTGTAACTTCATTAAAATTGTAATAAGCGATTTATAAATTGGTCATGCCCGGCACGCGCGGGCATTGTTAGCGGTAATTTATCGCTTTGGGGCCGTAATAAAAAACTCTTTTTATCCGGCTTTAACCTTTCTCAAAATTAGCCTGGCACCGGCAATCATTTTAATAGTATTTTAACCAAAGATGATATTAACAGTTCAATTGCGGTTAAGCGCATTCCTTGATGCTAAAACGAGAACTTTAAGATTTACTTATTAAAGCGTTTACCATAAGCAAATATCACATTAGCGGCTATTAGATACGTTTAAGCCGAAGTAATATCGTTGGTTGAATACGCGCGAAAAAATTCAGGCATCAAAAATTTAATTAATAGTTTTTTAACTATATTGCCATTCAATTATAACCGATTACTATGTTCAAAAATGTTTCGAGGGAAATTACTCCCCTGACTCAGAACGACTGTTTTACCATTTTTACCCGCGAAAAACAGGAGTTCAACTTCCCGCTGCACAACCACGAGGAGATGGAGCTTAACCTGATTTTGAATGCCGCCGGGGCCAAACGTATTGTTGGCGACCATATTGATGAGATAACTGATATGGAACTGGTACTGGTAGGCCCTAACCTGCCGCACGGCTGGTTTACGCACCATTGCAAAAGCGAACTGATTACAGAAGTAACCATCCAGTTTCATAAAGATTTGATGGACGACCGGTTTTTGAAACGGAACCAACTCAACTTTATACGTAATATGATAGAGGCGGCCAAAAAAGGCATCATGTTCTCACGTAGTACTATTGAACACATTGCACCTCGTATACTGGCGTTGAATAAGCAGGCGGGGTTTGACTCAATACTGGAGCTATTTGCCATATTTAACGAGCTCTCCATAGCGCGGGATTATCGTACCCTATCCGACTCTACCTTTCTGCATAAACAGGATAACTATAACAGCCGGCGTATAGAGCGGGTGTTTGAGTATATGAATGCCAATTTTAATAAGCAGATCACGCTTGATGAGGTATCAAAAATAGCCAATATGCCAAGCGCGTCATTCAGCAGGTTTATACGTAAGCGTACAGGGTCAACGTTTATATGCAGCCTTAACGAGATCAGGCTGGGCCATGTATCGCGCATGCTGATCGATACCACACATTCAGTATCAGAAATAGCGTATAAATGCGGCTTTAATAATATGGCCAACTTTAACCGCACTTTCAAAAACAAAAAGGGATGCACTCCAAACGAATTCAGAGATAATTACTCAGACAACAGGGTGTTTGTATGAGTGTAAGCCAACAAAAAAGCCCGGTAATTGCCGGGCACTTATTATGCTGTAACTCTTTTTAAACGGAGCTCTTCAAAAAGCTCGATCACTTTTTTCTGAAGGTCAATAACTTCCGTTTCGCGCTCGGTAAGTTTTTTATGGATGTTTTCAAGCTCACTTGCAAACTTTTGCTCTTCCTGCGTATCGTTAAATGTTAGCAGTTGCACTACTGACATTTCAAACAAAGTTGAGATTTGCTCAAGTCTTGAAAGGTTAATATCGGTAATACCGGTTTCAATCTTTGAAAATGCTGGAATTGATATATCTAATTTCTTTGCAACATCTTCCTGGCTCCAACCCTTTTGATGGCGTAACAGCCTGATTTTTTTTCCCAGTGTTTTCATTTTTTTAAATTGTTCAAATTAAAGGTGCGGATTTCTCAATAGTTAATAAAGTTATAATAATTTTTTATAAAAGCTAAGAAAAATATTATATTTTTAATAAACCATCGTTTAACTTCACCAGATCCACTCCGCCAAAGTTGCCCGAACTCATTAACAACAGGTTAGCGTTTATTATACTTATATGTTGTAAGTATTTTAATAACTCTTGCGGGTCGTTAAAAAATAACAGATCGGGACGGGCGAATGCCTCTTTTACGGCATCCTCGCTATAAGGTTCCATATTTTTTTGCGCGAACGTTCGCTTATCAATAAATACGATGGCCGTATCAGCCTGATCCATGGTACCGCTATACTCTGCTAAAAAATCCTTATTTAAACTACTGAAGGTATGCAACTCAATTACGGCTGTTAGTTCACGATCGGTAAACTGAGCCTTAACTGCCTGTATGGTAGCTTTTAATTTTGATGGCGAATGTGCAAAATCTTTATAAATGTTTGTGCTTTCGTTTTTACCCAACAGCTCCAGCCTGCGTGCCGCCCCTTTAAAGGTGCTGATGGCCGCATAAAAACTTGCCGGCGCTATGCCAAGCTGTGCACAAACCTGTTGCGCAGCCTGAATATTCAGCAAATTGTGCTCACCAAAAACCTGTAGCGGATAAGTATTATCTTCAAAAATAATATTTGTCACGCCGTTTTCAATATTGAATTGCGGTAAATTGTATGGATACTTCTTAACACCGGTTTCCGTTTCGGCAACGATTTCTTTCAATACCTCATCGGCATCGCAGTATATAAGCGCACCGCCGGGCTGTATGGTTTCAATAAATATCTTAAACTGATCGGTATAGCTTTTAAAGGTTGGAAAAACGTTGATATGATCCCATGCGATACCACTAATAACACCGATATTGGCCTTGTAGATATGAAACTTAGGCCGCCTGTCAATCGGCGAAGCCAGGTATTCGTCGCCCTCTATCACAATCAATGGCGCATCGTCGGTTAAACCAACCATGGTTTCAAAACTTTCCAGTTGCGCGCCTACCAGGTAGTCGAACTTCATACCCTCATGCTGCAATGCATGCAATATCATAGAGGTTATGGAGGTTTTACCGTGACTGCCGCCGATAACTACACGTAGCTTATCCTTTGATTGCTCGTATATATAATCGGGATACGAGTAAATAGTGATGCCGAGTTCCTGGGCTTTAAGCAATTCAGGATTATCAACACGGGCATGCATACCTAATATTACCGCGTCAAGTTCGTTAGTGATTTTTTCGGGATACCACCCTTCCTGCTCAGGTAGCAGGCCATATTTTGACAGGCGCGAAGCTGAAGGTTCAAATATATGATCGTCAGACCCGCTGACCGTGAAACCCTTTTTATGCAGGGCGATGGCGAGGTTATGCATGGCGCTTCCCCCTATCGCTATAAAATGAACCCTCATTTATTAATATTTAAGATGGCCTGCAAATAAACAAAATATGTTTGTTCAGCCCCGATTTTATAAAAATTTTTAACAAAACTTAACGCTTAACAAACCGGGCGGCAACCCAGTTATTGCGGTTAAGGTGGCGTACATACACTAAATTATATTCAGCCGCCGCTTCTTTAATGATATCAAGATCAGGCGATTCATAAAACCCACTGAAAAATATCACACCGCCGGCCTTTAACACTTTTGCATAGCCGGCCATTTGATCAAGCAATATATTACGGTTGATATTGGCTAATATTATATCATATTGCGTTTCAGGTATCACTTCCTTTGAGCCGCAAAGTGCCGTTATATTATCCGCGTTATTAAGGGCAGCGTTTTCAACCGTACTATCATAGCAAACCGGGTCGTAATCAATGGCCATAATATCGGCGGCACCAAGTTTGGAAGCCATGATGGCCAGTATGCCGGTACCGCAGCCCATATCAAGTACCTGTTTATCCTCAAACGCTTCATCAAGCATCAGTTCCAGAATCATGGAGGTGGTTTGATGGTGCCCGGTGCCAAAAGCCATTTTCGGGTCGATCACTATTTCGTATGGAAACTCCGCACGCGGCTGATGAAAGGTGGCCCGTACAAATATTTTATCCTGGATCTCTATCGGCTCAAAGTTACTTTCCCAAGCTTCGTTCCAGTTTTTTTGAGGGATGAGGTTTATCTGGTAAGTATAATCAACCATACCCTCGTAAGCGGCAAGCTGCTCAACAAGCACATCCTCACTGAACTCATTTATTGGAATGTATGCCTTAAAACCGGTTTCCGTTTCCTCAAAGGTATCGCAACCCAAACCTGCAAGGGCATCTATCAGCAAATCTCGCTGATAATCCGCTGACCCGGTTAGGGTAAAATCTATTTCGTAATAATCCATGCTGTAAAACAGATGTGAGATATGAGATTTTAGATATGAGATCAGGAAAACACATACTTAGTTCTCTCAAATCTCATATCTAAAATCTCACAGCTAAATATTAATTGAACACCTTAACAATGTCTGCAAAGTCGCGCGATTTAAGGGATGCGCCGCCGATCAAACCACCGTCAATATCTGCCTGGGCAAACAATTCGGCAGCATTTTTAGGGTTACAGCTACCACCGTAAAGTATGGTAGTGGCATCGGCAACAGCCTGGCCGTATTTAGCGGCGATCTCCTGGCGGATAAAAGCGTGTATCTCCTGCGCCTGATCTGATGTAGCGGTTACGCCTGTACCAATGGCCCAAACCGGCTCATAAGCGATAACCAGTTTGCCGAATGAGGCTTCATCTAAATGAAAAACACCTTCAACCAATTGCGATTTGATGATTTCGAAATGTGATTCAGCTTCACGCTCCTGCAAAGTTTCGCCAATGCAAAAAATGGGGGTTAAGCCGTTAGCCAGGGCAGTATCTGTTTTTTTAGCCAGCAATTCATTGGTTTCACCAAAATACTGGCGGCGCTCTGAGTGGCCCAGGATAACATATTCAGCACCTACTGATTTAATTTGCTTGGCAGAGGTCTCGCCGGTATAAGCACCGCTTTCGGCCTGGTGTGCATTTTGCGCGCCTACCGAAATTTTATCATAACCTTTAGCCAGTTGTACCAGGCTATGCAGGTGGATGAACGGGCTGCAAACAACCGCTTGCTGGGTACCGGTCACCTCATCTTTTACAATATTGATAACTTCCGAAAAAAGGCTTAAACCCTCGTTATAATCCAGGTTCATTTTCCAGTTACCGGCAACAATTTTTTTTCTCATGATAATTTACGTTATGTATTACAATTAAAAACGCCTGAACTTTTCTGTCAGCTCAAATACGTTCGTTAGTATATCTTTTTCAATCTGGTTAAAACTACGTCCCTCTTTACGCTCAAACACTTTCTCTGTAGTTTCAAACGCCTTTTTAATGCTGTAGGTTTCAAAACCATGCGCGCCGCCCCAGGCAAAATCAGCCACGTAGTTACGAGGGTAACCCGCGCCGAAAACATTGGCACTAACCCCTACAACGGTACCGGTATTAAACATTGTATTAATACCGCATTTAGAATGATCGCTCATGATGAGGCCGCAGAACTGCAGCCCGGTTTTACGAAAACGCTGGCTGGTATAATCCCACAACTTTACCTCTGCATAATTATTTTTAAGGTTGGAGTTGTTGGAGTCGGCACCGATGTTGCACCACTCGCCTAGCACCGAATTACCCAGGTACCCCTCATGCCCCTTTGAGGTGTAGCCCCATATAACGGCATTGTTAATTTCGCCGCCCACACGTGAGTGCGGCCCGACGGTAGTTGCACCATATATCTTAGTACCCATTTTAACCTGCGAATGGCTGCACAGTGCAAAGCCACCGCGTATGTTGGTGCCCTCCCAAACTTCGGTATCGGCAGCCAGGTATATCGGGCCGTTATTGGTATTAAACGTAGAGCATTCAGCAACCGCACCTTCTTCGGCAAAAAACTGATCGTTAGCACCAATCAGGGTGTTGGTACTGCTTATCGAGGCACTTGTGCGTCCTTTAGTTAACAGTGCGAAATCCTTTTTAAGTTCGGACGCATTATTCCTGAAAATATCCTCAGGGTGCTTAATAAAGTTAAAGCGCTCGGTATATTCCGTAACTCGTTCAAAAACACCTGTGGATGTAAAGCTTTTGGCGCCTGTTTCGTTCAATTTAACAGCAATAAATAATCCGGCACCACGCAAAGCTTCCCCTTCGGCAAGTTTGTCAATGGCTTCGGCAAGCGCCTCATCCGGGCAAACAGATCCGTTAATAAATATATTTTCGCTTTCCACAGCAAGCGGAAACTTAGCCTGTAAATATGGGCGGGTTAGGTACGAATAGGTTTTGCCAAAATATTTGCCCCACTTTTCGTCAATAGTGAGTATGCCTATGCGCAGGTTGGCAACAGGGCGTGTGTAGGTTAACGGTAATAGGGTGTTTTGAGCGTTATCGTCAAACAGGATGATTGCCATGGCGCAAAAATAAAAAAAGTCCCGACTGCAAAGCCGGGACTTATAAATATTTATAAATAAGCGATTACTTTTTAGCGTAACGCGTACGGAACTTATCGATACGACCGGCAGTATCTACCAACTTCATTTTACCTGTGTAAAAAGGGTGTGAAGTGTGTGAGATCTCTAATTTAATTAATGGATACTCGTTGCCATCTTCCCATTTAACTGTTTCACGGGTATCGATGCATGATTTAGTGATGAAAGAATAGTCGTTAGACATATCTTTAAAAACCACTAATCTATAGTTTGACGGATGCAGATCTTTTTTCATTACTTTATACTTTCCTTATAAAAGAGGCGCAAATATAGTGATCTTATTTTGATTATAAAACATTAAGGCAAAAAGTTTTCCACCGTCTCTTAAAACAGCACTTTATATATTAGGATGAGCAATTAAGTACATCATCGAACCAAAATTTACTATAAACCATTACCCAAAGTTCAATTTTAGCGGCTGCCTTATCTTCTATTTCAATTTTCTTTAGTTTTGCCTTTGGTGCTATATATTGCATACCAACTACTACAATGGCGGTGATTAATAAATAATACCCAATGAAAACATATATTTTGGCGTTCTGCATGATATCAATGTCCCAAAATAACCTTGCCAGTAAACGAATCTGCATTACATGAATAAACAACATAAACCCTATAAGAATTATCAGGTTAAAGTAAGGAGTACCACCCGGCCGGCGTTTATAAATTCTTTGATACATAGCGGAGCAAATGTACTGGAAGCTTCGGAGCATATTTTATATCGGTTTAGTATAATAAATTGCCTACCTGCGCACTCGTTTATGACAGTGGGCGAACAATTTTAAATAAATTATTTGTATATCTTTGTATTGTTAAACTGATACAATGAACTTACCGATTTATTTAGATAACAACGCTACAACGCCTATGGATCCCAGGGTGCTTGAAGCTATGATACCATATTTTACCCAAAAGTTTGGTAACGCCGCAAGCCGTAACCACCACTTTGGCTGGGTAGCCGAAGAAGGTGTGGATTATGCCCGCGAGCAGGTGGCCAAACTGATTGGCGCTACCGAGAAAGAGATCATCTTTACTTCAGGCGCTACCGAGTCAGACAACCTGGCTATCAAGGGTGTTTTTGAGATGTACAAGGAGAAAGGCAACCACATCATCACCGCCGTTACTGAGCATAAAGCTGTGCTTGACGCTTGTAAACACGTTGAAAAGCTGGGCGGCAAAGTTACTTACCTGCCTGTTAAAGAGGACGGCCTGATTGACCTGGAATTGCTTGAGCAAAGCATTACGCCTGAAACCATCCTGGTATCGATCATGTACGGTAATAACGAGATCGGTGTTATACAACCCATAAAGGAAATTTCAGCCATCGCCCACAAGCATGGCGCTCTGTTTATGACTGACGCGACACAAGCGGTAGGTAAAATTCCGGTTGATGTTAATGCTGATGGTATTGACCTGCTGGCTCTTTCAGCCCATAAAATGTACGGCCCTAAAGGTGTAGGCGCTTTATACGTACGCCGTAAAGGCCCGCGTGTTAAGGTTACCGCCCAAATGGACGGTGGCGGCCATGAGCGCGGTATGCGTTCGGGCACGTTGAATGTACCGGGTATTGTTGGCCTGGGTAAAGCCTGCGAAGTTGCCCGTTTAGACATGGATGCTGAAGCAAAACGCTTGTCAGCCATGCGCGACAGGTTGGAAGCATCATTAAGCGAACTGGAAGAAAGCTATGTAAATGGTAACGTACAACACCGTTTGCCGCACGTAGCTAACATCTCGTTTAAATATGTTGAGGGCGAAGGTTTGATGATGGCCATGAAAGATCTGGCGGTATCATCAGGTTCGGCTTGTACTTCGGCATCACTTGAGCCATCTTACGTACTGAAAAGCTTAGGTTTGTCAGACGATCTGGCACACTCTTCGATACGTTTTGGTTTAGGCCGCTTTACAACCGACGAGGAAGTTGATCACGCTATAGAAGTAACTAAAAAAGCGGTTACCCATCTTCGCGAACTTTCACCGCTATGGGAAATGTTTAAAGAAGGCATCGACCTTGACTCAATTGAGTGGGCAGAACACTAAGATTGATTTGAGATGTTAGATATGAGATTTGAGATTTTGTATCTGACAGATCAGCATAAAATAAACAAAACATATTGATTTGAGTATTTAAGAAAGAGTTTTATCTCATATCTAACATCTAAAACATAATACAATGGCATATTCAGATAAAGTAATTGATCATTACACCAACCCGCGCAACGTGGGTACATTAGATAAAAGCAGCCATAAAGTAGGTACCGGCCTTGTTGGTGCCCCTGAGTGCGGCGACGTTATGCGTTTACAAATTGAGGTTGATGATAACAACGTTATTACCGATGCTAAATTTAAAACATTTGGCTGTGGTTCAGCTATCGCGTCGTCATCATTGGCTACAGAATGGCTTAAAGGCAAAAGCATTGATGATGCCATGGCGATCGACAATATGGATATTGTTGAAGAGCTGGCCCTGCCACCTGTTAAAATTCACTGCTCAGTTTTAGCAGAGGATGCCATTAAAGCCGCTATTAACGATTACCGCGTTAAAAACGGCTTAGAGCCCATCGAATTAGAAAAATCACACCATTAATAAAGATGTGAGATTATAGATGTGAGATTTAAGATGCCTTCCTCATAGAATTCTCTCATATCTCACATCTCAATACTCATATCTAAATATTAAAATCTATATAAAGACAATGGTAACCGTAACTGATAAAGCTAAAAGCAAAATTGATGACCTGATACAAAACGCGGGGCTCGATGAGTCGTATTTCCTGCGTGTATCGGTACAGGGTGGCGGCTGTTCAGGCCTGTCATACAACCTTGATTTTGACAACGAGGAGAAAAAAGGCGACCAGTTTTTTGAAGATAAAGGCGTACGCATGGCCCTGGATATGAAATCCTTTTTATACCTGGCCGGCACCGAACTTGATTTTACAGATGGATTGAACGGCAAAGGGTTCAACTTTCATAACCCTAATGCTACCCGCACCTGCGGTTGCGGCGAAAGCTTTTCTGTTTAATTATTCATACAAAATATTACAAACAAGCGAGGCGCTCCATTGAGCGCCTCGCTTGTTTGTTTACGATACTACCTCATCACCATAACATCTACCTCACATCACCTTACCATGTATCGTAACAATAACAATGTCACCGTCGGTTGCCGGAAAATCCTGCTTACACAAATCATCCTCAACATCACATTATCCGGCACTATACCGGGGTGACAATACTTTAATATATAAACGAGATTTTGTAAATAGAATTTAGGCGCTTTTCAGGTTATTGATATCAGCAAACAACTCAGATGCTTTTGCAATACCAGCATCAATAGCTTTGCTTTTAACGGACTCTATAAGGTAATTATTTTTAAGTTCTTTTTCTGATACCATCACGCTAAAATCAGTAAACATTACCCCTTCCTCAAAAGGGTAAACAGTGTACCCGCGTTTGTTTGGATCATAGTGGCCAAGCTCAAATACTTCGTCCTGATTTTTACCTTTTATTTTTGCGCCTTTAACCAGTTGGTAAGCGTCGTTTATATTTACAAAATCGTTGTTCTTCATAGTGATAGAAGGGATACAATAACTTTGCCAAGTTTTTTAACGCTCACGAAAACCAGTTAAATATATCACTTTGTGATAAGTTGAGTTTATCGGCTGTAGGGAGATCTCGTAATACTGCACCCTCACCCATTTGGATAAGCCGGGTACCGTACTGGTAAGCGTCCTTTAAATTATGCGTTATGAGTATTGCAGTGAGCGAAAAATCACGGATCAGTTGATCTGCCGTACGCATCACCGTTTCGGCGGAACGTGGGTCGAGCGCCGCGGTAGGTTCATCCAGCAGCAATACCTTGCAGTTATCCATCACACTCATAACAAGTGTAAGTGCCTGCCGCTGCCCGCCGGAGAGGGTGCCCATGGACTGCTCTAATTTATTTTCGAGGCCCATTCCTAAGGTAGCGATGTGCTGCCTTACCTTTTCGCGAAAGGCCGCCGTTACCCCTACTGATAAACCTTTAGGTTTAGTGCGTACAGCCGCCAGCCTGAAGTTATCAATAATACTCAAATCGGGCGCGGTACCGCTAAGCGGGTTTTGAAATACACGGGCTACCCATTTGCTGCGCTGATGATCGGCCATCCGGGTAACATCAGTACCATCAATATGCACACTGCCTGCATCGGCAAACAGGCTACCGGCAACCAGGTTGAGCAAGGTGGATTTACCCGAACCATTAGAGCCTACAATTACCACAAACTCGCCGGTATTAATATTAAGAGACACATTGTTAATAGCCGTCACCGCGCTGGCCTTACCTTTATTAAATATCTTATGTACCGTATTAAGCGATATCATGATGAACTTTTATTGAAAGATAAACGAGGCAGGCTCACAATCAACAGCACAAACAAGGCCGTAACCAGTTTAAGCAGGTTAGCATCAACCCCAATGCTCAACGTTACCGCCAACACCATCTGGAATGCTATGGCACCGGCAATAACCAATGCCAGGCTAAGCCATGCCGAAGTGACGCGCAGCCAGTTAATAATAGTTTCGGCTATAATAACGGAGCCAAGCCCGGTAATAACGATGCCTATGCCCATGTTAATATCGGCAAAGCCCTGGAACTGCGTCATGAGGTAGCCGCTCAGGGCAATTAGTCCGTTAGCCAGGGCGAGGCCTGCTATTTTCATGCGATCGGTATTTACGCCCAGGGCGCGTATCATGGTCTCGCTGTTACCTGTTGCCCGCATGGCGAGTCCGAAATCGGTTTTGAGCAAATAACCAATCAATAAGGTAATCAAAAGTACAATCAGCGATAAGATGATACCGGTATTCTGATTTGGATCGGCCAATAACGGCAGCTTATCAAATATAGTAGTTGTGCCTACCAGCGGAATATTTGAGCGCCCCATCAGGGTAAGGTTTACAGAGTAAAGAGCCGTCATTACTAATATCCCGGCAAGCAGCGGGTTTACCTTTAAGCGGGTGTGTATTAACCCGGTTACAGCACCGGCTAAGGCTCCGGCTAAAATTACCGCGGGTAGTACAACATACACCGGCTGTTGGTGGGTTAACAGCAATGCAGTTACCACACCGCCTAAGGTATAGCTGCCATCGGTAGTAATATCAGGAATGTTAAATATCTTCATGGAGATGTAGATACCCAGCGCGATGCCTGAGAAGCACATACCCTGCAATAAAGCGGTAAGGTAAAAATCCATTTATTTTATCGCTTCAAAGTTTGATGGCAGGGTGAGCTTGTATTTTTTGGCTACATCAGCATTATACACTCTCTTCCTTATTTTTACCAGTTCAGGTTTCAGGCCATCCGTTTTATGTGTTTTTAAATATTGTACCGCCTGCTCACCTGCCTGGTATCCCCATTGATAAATATCGGCGCCAAAAGCGGCTACCGCGCCGCGTTGTACCAAACCAGCCTCGCTGGTAAATATGGGTACATTTTTAGCATCACAATTCTTTTTAATGGTTTCAAAGGCGGCGAACACGGTATTATCCGGATTAGCGAAAAAGGCATCGATGCCCTTGGCTAATAACGATTGCGTTACCAATGGCGCTTCGGATGAATTATTAAGTGGTAAAGCCACCAGGTTAACGTTCAGCTTGGCAGCCAGGCCTTTTATGCGCTCCATCGCGTCAGCCGATTGAGGTTCAGCCTGATTATAGATCATGCCAATAACCAGCTTCGCTCCTGTTTTGGGCTTTAATATTTTAGGTATGATAGAGAATGACGTATCAATATAATTCAGATCTTCCAGCGCGCCGAAAAGATTGGCCGGCGCTTTGCCGTTAGCATCAAGCACCTTCATGCGTTCGGGTACGGGTGATACCATGGCGAATACGGGAATGGTCTTGCTTTTTTGTAAGGCTGTTACTGTTGATAGTGTTGTGGATGTAGCCAGCACATCTACCTGCTCACTAACGTAATAATTCACAATCTGCGTTAACTGGGGTATATCGCCCTGCGCGTTTCGGTATTCTATTTTTACGGTGTGCGCATCCTCACTAAAGCCGCCTTTTTTAAGGGCATCGGTAAAACCTGTACGGGCCTGGGCAATGGTAGCATCCTCAAAGGCATCCACAAAACCCACTACGGGTACATCATTCTTTTTAGTTTTTTGCTGGCACGATATAATAGCTGCAACCACCGCGATGGCCGCCAAAAGTTTAACAGGCTTCATAACCACTAAAGTAGGTATTAAACCTTAAAGCTGAAACATTACCAACCTGTGGTTGTAGTGCCCTGCCGGTTATTACGGCTTACTGACAATTAGGCCATTCAATGTGTAAAACAAACACACTATTTTTCAACAAATAAGCAAATAATTTAGTTATTGCGGTATTTTAGCCCTTAATGATACCTATAATATCAAAGCTCCCGCAAACGGGCACTACTATATTTACCACCATGTCTGCATTGGCGGCCGAGTTGGGCGCCATTAATCTTTCACAGGGTTTTCCGGATTATGATTGCCCTGCCGAACTGAAGGAACTGGTTAACCACGCCATGCATAACGGCCATAACCAGTACGCCCCCATGGCCGGTTTAACGAGCCTGCGTGAAGTAATTGCCGCTAAAACTGAAAAGCTATACGGCGGCGTATATGATCCTGAAACGGAGATCACCATTACCGCCGGTGGCACACAGGCTATTTATACGGCTATCAGCACCGTAATTAACCCTAACGATGAGGTAATTATTTTTGAACCCGCGTATGATGCTTATGCCCCGGCTGTGCGCATGATGGGTGGCCTGGTAAAATCATTACAACTGGAACCGCCCGATTACCGCATTAACTGGGAGATGGTAAAAAGGCTGATCACCAACCGCACGCGGATGATCATCCTGAATTCGCCGCATAACCCTACAGCTACCATTTTGCAGCAGGATGATATTGACCAGTTGATTGGCATCATCAGCAACCGGGATATATTTATTTTGAGCGATGAGGTGTACGAGCACCTGATTTTTGACGGCCAGACCCACCACAGCATGGCCCGCTACGCCGAACTGCGCGACCGGAGCTTTATCATAGCATCATTAGGCAAAACCTTCCATGTTACCGGCTGGAAACTGGGCTATTGCATTGCCCCGGCTTACCTTACCCGCGAATTCAGGAAGATACACCAGTTTCTGGTATTTAGTGTAAACACACCTATGCAATTCGCGGCAGCGGAATATCTTAAAAACGAGGAGCATTACAACTACCTGCCAGGCTTTTTTCAACAAAAGCGCGACCATTTTAGGGCCGGGCTTGAGCAAAGCCGTTTTAAGTTGTTACCTTGCCACGGATCATACTTTCAATCAGCATTATATGACCAGGTAAGCGATGAAAAAGATACTGATTTTGTGATACGCCTCACCAGGGAATTTGGCGTGGCGGCTATACCTACCTCTGCCTTTTACAGCAAGGGTACCGATTATAAGGTGATACGTTTTTGTTTTGCCAAAACACAAGAAACTTTAGATAAAGCCGTTGATAGGTTAATTAAAGTTTAACTGAAATTTAACAAATTGCGTTTACTATTAGTCCGTACGGGCTAAGCTATACTTGCCTATGGACAATTTGAAAATTACCGTTTTCCAGGGATACCTATTTTGGGAAAATGCCGATAAGAACCTGCATAACATCAGCCTGCGGTTATCAAATATTCGTGAAAAAACAGACCTGATCATTCTGCCCGAAATGTTCAATACCGGCTTTACCATGAATGTTGAACCATTAGCCGAAGAGATGGACGGCAAAACCATACAATGGATGGCCGCTACGGCTAAAAAATATGATTGCGTAATTACGGGCAGCCTGATTGTTAAGGAAGATAACCACTATTATAACCGCCTGATATGGATGCGCCCCGATGGCAGCCATGAGCATTATGATAAACGCCACTTGTTCGCCCTTGGCAAAGAGCACGAAAAGTTTACCGCGGGCAGCAAACGCCTTATTGTTGACCTGAAAGGCTGGAATATTTGCCCGATGATATGTTACGACCTGCGTTTCCCGGTATGGCAGCGCAACGTAAACGGCGAGTATGACTTATTGCTGATTGTAGCCAACTGGCCCGAACGCCGCGCCCTGCACTGGCGTACGCTGATACCGGCACGCGCCGTAGAGAACCAAAGCTATGTAGTGGCTGTAAACCGTGTGGGCCATGATGGCAATGAGATATATCACTCCGGCGATTCGACCTGTATTGACCCGAATGGCAAGGTTATCTATTATAAACGCGATGAGGAAGACCTTTATACCTTTACCATTGCCGCCATTGAACTGGAAAAAACACGCCGCGCATTACCTTTTTTAAAGGATGCGGATAGCTTTACCATCAATTTATAAAGTAAAGTTTTTTAATCTCCGGCACGCTGTGTAGCGTAAACTGCTTTTATTTACGTATGAATAGAATAAACATCTTATTTTGCGTTAATTAAACCGGTAATACTACTAACCTACATGAAGTTTACATTCAGCAGCGCGCGGGCGGCCGCATTAATGTTATTATTTACCATTAATGCATCGGCACAAAAAAAGAAGGATTATACCCCGCTTGTAAACACCTTTATCGGCACGGCAGGCGGCGGGCATGCTTACCCCGGCGCGGCAACACCGTACGGTATGGTTTTACTTACCCCAGTTACCGGTTCGGGCCAAAGTGGTTATTTGTATACCGATAGTACCATACATGGCTTTACCCATGCTGTTTATGCGGATGCTGCGTGCATACCGCACAGTGAGATCCTGTTTATGCCGACCATTGGCGAGCCTGAACTTAGCCAGGCTAAACGGGCTGCATCCTTTAAAAAGAAAGAAGAAAAAGCATCCCCAGGATTTTATACCGTTGTTTTTAATAATAAAACAGAAGCGGAACTGACCGCTACCACACGCGCGGGCTTACAGGTTTATGATTTCCCCTCGGCCCCGAAAGCCAATATTATCATCGACCTGCAATACGGCGGCGATGTACTGGATAGTGAGATTGACATAGTGAACGACCATGAGCTGCGCGGATTCCGAATTTCAGGATCAGCCGGGCAACAGCGTAGGACGTACTTTTACGCCAAATTTTCAAAGCCCTTTAAAACCTATGGCATAGCCATGAATGGCACCATGCAAGCCGGACAAAAAAAGGGGTCGGGTAAGGATGTAAAACTGTATGTTCAGTTTGATGATCCGGGTGAAGTAGCTATCCGCACGGGGCTGTCGCATGTAAGCACCGCCGGGGCATTAAAAAACCTGGATGCTGAAATGCCCGATTTTGATCTGCGTAAAATGCAAAAAGCGGCCCGTGCAGCCTGGGCTGTTGAATTAGCACGGTTGGAAGTTACCGGCGGCGCGCCACCCGTACCAAGGGTTGAAGATCCCGCGGCTTCAATATATAACCCTTATGGCAGGCCATCAGCCAAAACCGTAAAACTGCCCGATTTTGCCGCCATGAAACAGAACATGTTTTACACCGCGCTATACCACACCATGCTTACCCCGGCTATAGCCAGCGATGTTGACGGCACCTACAGTACGGGCGGTACCCAAACCGCTAAAGCCGAGGGCTATGTTTATTATGAGGTGAATACGATCAATACCTTTGGTTCACGCTACCAGTTACTTACCCTTACCGACCATAAACGTACTGCCGATTTTATCAAGAGCTACCAGGCAACCAACAAGCCCAGCAGTAACCTTGCTTTTAACGAGTTGATAGTGGATGCATTGGTAAAAGGCATTAAAGGTATTGATGCTGACAAGGCTTTTATACAGTTAAGAACCGCGTTGGATAGATTGAATAATGAAGGCTTAAAGCAAAATGGCTTTGTGCCGGCTAACCAGCCAAATTCAGTAAGCAAAACCTTGTACTACAGCTATTATAACTGGCTGGCATCACAACTGGCACAGGCATTGAAAAAGCCGCAGGAAGCGGCTGAATACAATCGTCTTGCATCTTCATGGAAAAATCTGTTTAATAAAACCTCGGGCTTTTTTCAACCTAAAACCGGCGACAAATGGCAGGAACCCTTTAAACCTGTTGACACCGCTGCTTACGAACGAGGCAACGGCTGGCAATATGCCTTTATGGTGCCGCATGATGAGGAGGCATTGTTAGAGATGATGGGCGGCAAAGAAGCCTTTGAAGAAAAACTGGACAGTCTTTTTGGTACGCTGACCGAGCACCCTACTTATGTTGATGGCTTTACCGGGCAATTCAGCGTAGCGTATTTATACAACAGTTTTATACCGTACTTATACGCGTTTACTGATAATCCGCAAAAAACACAGAGTTACCTTAACCGTATCACCGGGCAGTTATACGCCCCGGAAGCCACCGGTTTATGCGGTAACGACTATAATGGGCAACTATCAGCGTGGTATGTAATGAATAGCCTGGGATTTTATAGCCTGGTACCCGGCGGCCAGTATTTTATCGGGTTGCCCCAATTTGATAAGGCTACCCTCAACCAGCCAAATGGTAAACCGTTCAGCATAGTGAACAGCGGCGCGGCAATAACCCGTAAAAACTTTTACCTGCAAGGCATGAACCTCAACAAAAGCGGCTACACTAAACTATATATCAATTACAGCGATATTGCCAAAGGCGGAGATTTTGAGGTGTTTACCGGCACCATGGCCAACAAGCTTTTTATGCAGGATCTGGAAAAGCCAACTTCAAAACAACAGCAAACGGCAGGCACGGCACAAAAATAATTTAACGGTTATAAAATTTAGATACCCGGTTTACGTTGTTAAATTTTGTTATCCTGTTATGATTTAGCTTCATAATTTTACATCTTTACCAAATGTTCAAACGCATAAAGTACCGCGTCCTGCGCTATCTTGTTATATTTATATATTTTGTAATTATTTTTTTCTGCGCCATCGAACTTAACTTTTTGTGGTTGTTCGGCTATTCGCCTGACATGGAGGATATAAAAACCCCTGTGCTTTCGGTTGGATCAGAAGTATATACGGCTGATGGCAAGCTCATCGGCCAGTTTTATAAAGAGAACCGCTCGCCGGTCGACTACAAAAACATCTCTCCTAACCTTATTAACGCCTTAGTAGCCACCGAGGATTCACGTTTTTACAGCCACGGCGGTGTTGATTTTCTGTCATTTTTCAGCAGTATGGTATCAACAGCCCAAGGTGATCGCCGGGGCGGCAGCACCATTACGCAGCAGTTGGCTAAAAACCTGTTCAGCACCCGTAAAAAGAAAGCGAGAGGCGTATTGAGCCGAGTACCGGGCCTGGGTACCGTTATCTATAAATTTAAGGAGTGGCTTACCGCTTACAAGATAGAGCATTTGTATACCAAGCAGCAAATACTTACCATGTACTTTAATACGGTGCCTTTTGGTAACAACTCCTTCGGTATAAAAACGGCTACTTTAAAATACTTTAACCAACAGCCCGATAAAGTTAACCCGGCGCAAGCGGCAACCTTGATCGGTATGCTGAAGGCTACTTCTACTTACAACCCTATCCGTAATCCCGAAAAATCAACCGAACGCCGTAACATAGTTTTGGCGCAGATGCATAAGTATAACTTCATCAGCGAAGCTGAACAGAAACGCTATACCTCATCGCCCATGAAACTTGATTTGAGTTACATTGACCAGGATTCGCACGGCGACTCCTATCTGCGCCATGCCGTTGAAAAATGGCTGGACAAATGGTGTAAGGATAATGATTATGACCTGTATGAGGATGGGTTAAAGATCTATACGACGATTGACTCGCGCCTGCAAAAGTACGCCGAAGAGGCCGTTGCCGATAAAATGAAATCGTTGCAGCGCCGCTTTAACAACGTATGGGGCAAACAAAACCCATGGCGCGATTCAAAGGGAAACGAGATCAAGGATTTTATATTGAAAGCCGAGCAGCGCCTGCCAATTTACAGCATCCTGAAAAAGAAATATAATGGCGATACTACCAGGATACAGGAGTACTTTAACACCAAAAAAAGGATGCGCGTTTTTACCTGGAAAGGCGACCAGGACACCACTTTCTCCAGCATAGACTCTATAAAATATTACGCCCGCATACTCAATACCGGTATGATGACGCTTGAACCATCAACCGGAAAAATTAAAGTTTGGGTAGGTGGTATTGACTACAAGCATTTTAATTACGACCACGTTATACAGGCCAAACGCCAGGCCGGCTCAACCTTTAAGCCCTTTGCCTACCTTACCGCGCTGGACAACGGCTTTACCCCCTGCGATAAGTTTACTGATAAGCCGGTAACTATCCGTTATAAAGATGAAGGCAAGGATGAGGAATGGTCGCCTAACAATGCTGATTTTAATTTCTCGTACCGCGAAATGTCGTTACGCTGGGCTATGGGTAGATCAGTAAACTCTATTACCGCGCAGCTTACCGAGCAGGTGGGCTGGGATAAGGTGGTTGAATACGCCCATAAATGCGGTATCGATAGTTACCTGAAATCAGTGCCATCGGTATCATTGGGCTCAAACGATGTATCGGTATATGAGATGGTACGCGCATACAGCACCTTTTTAAACAAGGGCGAAAAGCTTGACCCGCTGCTGGTAACCCGCATCACCGATCACCAGGGAAACGTAATTGAAGAATTTGAACTAAAAAAAGAACGTGCCATAAGCGAAGAAACCGCCTGGCTAATGCTCTATATGTTCAGGGGTGGTATGGAAGAACCGGGTGGCACATCACAAGCGCTTTGGGAGTACGACCTTTGGAAAAAGAACAACCAGATAGGCGGCAAAACCGGAACCTCATCTGACTATGTAGACGGCTGGTACATGGGTATCACCAAGGATTTAGTTACCGGCGTTTGGGTGGGTGCTGATGACCGCAGTGTACACTTCAAAACATCTGAAACCGGCGAGGGCTCACGTACCGCGCTGCCCATATTCGGTAAGTTTATGGAAATGGTTTACGCCGATCCGAAATCGGGCTATACCGAGGGGCCGTTCCCTAAACCCTGGGTTAAGATCACTAAACAGTACATGTGCCCGTCGCCACGCATCAGGATAGATACCGCGGTTGCGGACAGCAGCGAAGTTAGTGCCGACTCGACAAGTACTGAACCGGTACTCACCTTGCCTGATAACCCGGAAGGTGGCGAAACACCGCCACCGGGCCAATAATTTTCGCGCATATTACCAAACCTTGTATATTTCAGTAAATTAGCTTCATTCTATCATAGCGTTTATGAACAAACTTTACACCCGCATTTTAACCGGCAAATCAGCCAGATACCTATTTGTGGTTTTAAGTATGCTTACCATAGCCATGCTTAACCCGCAGCAAAGTAAGGCACAATATTTCGGTCAAAATAAAGTGCGTTATAAAAAGCTCGACTTCAAGGTGTACAAAACGCCGCACTTTGATATCTACTATTACATGAAGAATGATAGCCTGATTCGCCGTTTCGCGCAGGAGAACGAGCTTTGGTATACCTTACACCAGCAGGTTTTCAGGGATACCTTTACCCGGGCAAACCCCATCATTTTATATAATAACCACCCCGATTTTCAGCAAACTACCGCTATTGACGGCGAGATAGGCGTAGGTACCGGAGGTGTTACCGAGGGCCTTAAAAACCGTGTGGTAATGCCGGTTATGGAAACCAATCACACCACCCGCCACGTACTGGGCCACGAGTTGGTGCACGCGTTTCAGTACCATTTGTTATTGGGTAAGGATTCAACCAGCTACGAAAACCTGAACAATATTCCGTTGTGGATGATCGAGGGTATGGCGGAATACCTTTCCATCGGTAAAAAGGATGCTTACACAGCCATGTGGATGCGTGATGCTTACCTGAATAAGGATATCCCGACGGTAAAAGATCTGACGGAGAGCAACAAATATTTCCCTTACCGGTACGGCGAGGCCTTCTGGTCGTTCATTGGCTCCACTTATGGCGATACCGTGATTGTGCCTTTCTTTAAAAACACGGCACGTTTTGGCTTACAGTACGGCATCAGGCGCACCTTTGGGTATGATGATAAAACGCTGTCGACCCTGTGGAAAAACTCCGTTGAAGCGACCTACAAGCCCATGCTAAAAGATACCGCCCAAAAGGCCATCGGCTTTAAGGTGATCGATAACAAAAATGGCAGCGACATGAACGTTGCGCCAAGCGTTAGCCCGGATGGTAAGTATATCACATTTCTTTCCTCAAAGGATCTGTTCAGTATCGATCTGTTTTTAGCAGATGCCCAAACGGGGAAGATCACCAAGAAGCTGACGAGCAAAATATCCAACACGCACATTGATGAGTTTAATTTCATCGAGTCGGCAGGCGCATGGTCGCCGGATGGCAAGCAGTTCGCGTTCAGCGTATTTAATAAAGGGCGTAACCAAATGGTGGTGATAGATGTACCAAGCGGACGCATGAGGCATAATATACCAATGGGTAAGGCGGAGCAATTCAGTAACCTTTCATGGTCGCCGGATGGCAAGAATGTGGTTTTCCAGGGATTGTATGAAGGGCAGGGCGATTTGTATGCTTATAACTTTGATACTAAAAAAGTAACGCAGCTTACCAACGATAAATATTCAGACTATCAGCCAAGCTATTCAAAGGATGGCAAAAAGATCATCTTCAGCAGCGACCGTACCACTTACGACAAACGTACAGCGCAGGATATCCCCTTTAACCTGGCGGAGCTTGACCTGGCTACCGGTAAGGTTACTGATATTAAAATATTTGATGGGGCTAATAACCTCAATCCGCAATACTCGGCTGATGGCAGTAAGATCTACTTCCTGTCCAACCAGGATGGTTTCCGTAACCTGTACAGCTATGAGCTGGCTACCGGCAAAACCGATAGGCTAACTAACTACTTTACCGGCATCAGCGGTATTACCGAATTTTCGCCAGCGCTGAGTGTATCAAACAATGATGATATTGTTTACTCCTATTACCGCGCGCAAAAATACACCTTGTACAATGCTAAAGCCGCAGACTTTAAGCCGGAAAGCGTACAGACCGGCACGGTAGACTTTACCGCAGGTATGCTGCCCCCGCCACGCTCGGTAGGTGTTGACCTGATCAACTCTAACCTGAATAACTTTTTGGCCTATCCCCGCCTGCGTACAGATTCTATAAAAAGCGCGCCTTACAAGCCTATGTTCAAGCTCGACGCGCTGGCAAGCAGCGGTATAGGTATTGGTGTAAATAGCTTTTATGGCACCGGCCTGTCAAGCGGTATACAAGGTATTTTTAGTGATATTTTAGGACAAAACCAACTGTATGCCGCGGCATCAGTAAACGGGCAGATCTACGATTTCGGCGCGCAGGTGGCTTATATCAACCAAAAAGGCCGTTGGGATAAGGGAATCAGCGTATCGCACATACCTTATCAGTTCGGTTTTTATAATAATTCGGTAGGAACGAAGGAGATTAACGGCAACCAGGAAAGGGTTTATAATGAGGACAGCTACGTGATTCGCAATTTTGAGGACGCGGTAAACCTGTTCACCTCCTATCCTATTTCACGAATTAACCGATTGCAATTCGGCGTAGGTGCATCATACAATACTTACCGTACCGACCGTTACCGTAATACGTACGTAATAGACACCGCTACATCCGGCTTATACTACTACAATTACGAACGTAAAAAAATCCCTAATTCCGAAGTTGAAAACTTGGGCTTGGGCTTTAACCTGAATTCTTTCGCGTTGGTGAACTCCAGCGTGGCGTTAATTGGCGACAACTCATTTTTTGGTATAGCGGCACCATTAAACGGTTTCAGGTACCATATTGAAGCGCAATATGTATTCGGTACCTATAAATTCTTTGCCCCTACTATTGATCTGCGTAAATACATTCGTGTAGCGCCGGTTACCTTTGCCGGCCGTTTATATGGCACGGGTCGCTTTGGCGAGAATAACCTTTATCCTTTATATGTGGGCTATCCGTTCCTGGTTCGTGGGTATGAGTCGCAAAGTTTTTATAATGCCAACAGCCAGCCAACCAATGGATTTGGTTTTAACCAGCTTTCGGGCAGCCGTATAGCGGTGGCTAACTTTGAGGTTAGGTTGCCATTTACCGGTCCTGAAAAACTGGCGCAAATAAAGTCAGGCTTTTTATTTACCGATCTTAACCTGTTTTTTGATGCCGGTTTAGCCTGGAACTCGGGCAATGAAATTAAATTTCAGCGTGGGCCTGATTTGTTAGGATATGATGTACTAAGAGATGAAAACGGCACCCCGATAATTGATGGCAACGGCCAAACCGTTGAAGACCGCAACACACCGCTTTACAATACCAACCAACGTGTGCCCGTTTTAAGCGCGGGTATATCATTACGTGTAAATTTATTTGGCGCGCTGATACTGGAGCCCTACTTTGCCATACCGTTTAACCGAAGCGATGTTAAAAAACCTGTATTCGGCCTCAACTTTACACCGGGCTGGTAGTTATAAGTATATGTATAGGTTATTATTTATATTGATGCTGGGCTCAGCACAAATGGGTTTTGCTCAAAGCGCTACGGTTACCTCAAAGGTTGTTGAAGGCAGCATCATGGCATCCAACAAAACAGCTTTTGATAATTTGAAAGCAGCATCAGCCTTTTCAACATTCGTTAGTTTGGCAGAAGCTGCCGGCTTGAAGAACAGTTTAGCAGGAGCAAACGCGATAACTTTGCTCGCCCCCGACAATAAGGCTTTTGAGAATTTGCCTGCCGGAATATTAGATACCTTACGCAAACCCGAAAACCAGGCACGTTTGGTAACTTATGTAAACAGCTATATTATACAAGGTAAACTTACCTTGGCGGATTTTGCAAGGTTGATAAAAACAGGCAACGGACAAACACCATTAACTACCGTTGCCGCGACAAAATTATCCGCCAAAATAAATAGCAACCGCAATATAACGCTTACTGATGCACTGGGTATGCAAACCATAATTGGCAGGTATGATATATTGTCCAGCAACGCTGTGATACATACTATAACGGCAGCTTTCCCGGTAAGCCTGGTTCCAATCCCTTTAAATTAAAAACAGTTTTCTGTTTAAAACTATATAGATTAGTTTATACTGCTGATGCACCATTTTGAATGGATAGCATACAGCCAATACCTATATTAAAAGGTTACGGCAGACCTGCGTGAACCAAGCGCGGGGCGCATTTGCGGCCTTTGGCGCATATTATTTTCCGCATTTAAACCGATGGTCAGGTCTATCCACTCCTTATTTACTGATCTGATCATTTTCTCCTTTTGCGGGCGGGTAAAGGTACTTACATATTTAAAGCGCTCCATAGCCTGCTCTTCAGAATTGATCTCCTCAAAATAAACCAGGCGGCTTAACTGTTGCGCGCTGTCAAAAAACAGGGTTGGCATCTGTTTGTAAAAATCCAGTGTTTTTAGCAAATCAGCACAAAGGCCTACGTGTAAGTTGTTGCGGTTACGGTCAGTAATGATATAAATATAGCGTTTCATGATAATAAAATTTGCTGTTTAAAAAAAAAATTACTAATTTTATGAGCATAAAAATACTAACAATTTTAGTAAATCCAAATTTTATGTCAATTATTTCATCAAATATTAAATTTCTCAGAAAGAAGAAAGGTTTAACACAGCAACAGTTTGCAGATCAGATCGGTATAAAACGATCGTTAGTGGGCGCATACGAGGAGCAGCGTGCCGAGCCGAAATATGATTTACTAAAAATTATAGCAGCCTTTTTTGAGATCAGCATTGATGATTTTATTAATGAAACCATTGATGAGAAATGGGCACCCAAGCCAAAAGGCAACCCGGCCAATTTAAGGGTGCTCAGTATATCGGTTGATAAGGATGATAACGAAAATATAGAGCTGGTACCGATGAAAGCCAGCGCCGGTTACCTCAATGGTTATGCCGACCCGGAATATGTAGCCAAGCTACCTAAGTTTTACCTGCCCATGTTTAACCAGGGCACTTACCGCGCCTTCGAGATCAAAGGAGACTCGATGTTACCACTCCCCTCCGGCGCTATAATTATAGGCCAGTATGTTGACAACTGGGCCGAAGTTAAACCCGGCGAAACTTACGTGGTAATATCAAAAAATGATGGTGTAGTATATAAACGTATCGGCAACAAATTCAAGGATAACAAAAAGCTGAAGCTGATATCAGACAACCCGGCTTATGAGCCCTACGAAATTAGCGGTGAGGATGTGGTTGAACTGTGGAAAGCCAAGGGTTATATATCTACCCAACTGCCCGAGCCATTGCCTGAGCCTACTATGGAGAGCATGACCGCTATGATGGCGCAGATGCAGCGCTCCATATCAAAACTGCAAGGCAACAATTAAGTTACACGGCTGAAACTAAACTATTTGGCAGTACATTTATCAAAGCATCTATAACACAACTAAAAAACGATGAAAAAATTTTTGTTAATGTGCTGCCTGTTTTTAGGCATAGCGGCAGTAAGCCACGCCCAGGGCGGCGGCAGAAGGTTTAATCCTGAAGACAGGGCGAAACAGCTACAAACAACGCTTAAACTAAGCGACGATCAAACCACCAAGGTTACGGCTATTTACAAAACGCAGTTCACCAAAATGGACAGCCTGCGTAAAGCCGGTGGTGACATGCGCAGCTCGATGCGCCCGCTGATGGATTCAACCAACAAGCAGGTAAAAGCGGTTTTAACGCCTGAGCAAGCTACCGAGTTTGACAAAATGCAGCAGGAACGCATGAACCGTATGCGCCAGAACGGCGGCGGCGGCAAATAAGGCTGTCATTTTTAATTGAGAATACAAAAGCGGCTATCGGCCGCTTTTTTTATTTTTGCCCAAACACATCGGCATTTTGAAACGGGCGGCAAACATTATTCAGCAACGATTGGCAGACAGGCAACAGGCCGGTAATTACCGTACCCTGAAACCGGAGAACAACCTGATCGACTTTTGCTCGAACGACTACCTTGGTTTTGCCCGGTCGCCAAGACTGAAACAAAAAATAGCTGAAGAAATTGCCGCCTACCCCGAAAGCCACAACGGTTCCGCAGGTTCACGTTTGTTAGCCGGTAATTTGAAATATACGGATCAACTGGAGGCAAGCATAGCCGGGTATCATGAAGCTGAGAGCGGATTGCTTTTCAATTCGGGATATGATGCCAATATCGGACTGTTCTCTTCCCTCCCGCAACGCGGAGATACTATTATATTAGATGAACTGGCGCACGCCTCCATCATTGACGGCGCGCGATTGAGCAACGCCAACCGTTATACCTTTAAGCATAACGATCTGCAAAGTTTAGCGGATAAACTCAAGGCAGCTAAAGGCACCATATATATAGGTATCGAAAGTGTTTATTCCATGGATGGCGATGCATCGCCCATTGCTGAAATAATTAATCTGGCCGACAGCTACAACGCCGCCTTAATTGTTGACGAAGCACACGCCATCGGCTCATATAAAACGGGTTTGGTGCAGCAGCTTGGCTTACACAACAGGGTGTTTGCACGAGTGATCACCTTCGGCAAGGCTATGGGTTGCCACGGTGCCATAGTTTTAGGGAGTGATGATCTGCGGAATTACCTGATCAACTTCGCGCGGTCGTTTATTTATACTACCGCGGCATCCTTCCATCAAGTGGCATCTATAAAAACAGCCTATACGTTTTTGGGGGATGCAGATGAGGCTATATATACACTAAAAAGTAATATCGCGCTCTTTAAAAGCAGCATTAATAAGCATGAGGATTTTCCGCTGATTGAGAGTGAAAGCGCCATTCAGTGCATTATCTTAAAAAGCAACGAGAAGGCGAAGCAGATAGCCTCGGCACTACAGCAAAAAGATATTGATGTACGCCCGATTTTGAGCCCGACCGTGCCGCAAGGCAGCGAACGTATCAGGATCTGTTTGCATAGTTACAATACGCCGGATGAGATATTATTACTTACCGACACCATAAACAAATTCCTGAATGAGCGATAAGCAACCCTTATTTATTACCGGCATTGGTACCGGCATCGGCAAAACCATAACATCAGCCGTTGTAGTTGAAAAGCTGAAAGCCGATTACTGGAAACCCATACAATCCGGCGATCTGGATGATAGCGATACGCTGAAAGTGCAGGCGATGGTGAGTAACCCCATAACTATTTTTCATCTGGAAACATACCGCTTGACACAACCTTATTCGCCGCATAAATCGGCAGCTATTGATGGTATCACCATTAATCTGAATAAATTTGTACTTCCGCAAACCAACAACCAACTGATTATAGAGGGTGCAGGCGGCCTGATGGTGCCGCTGAATAATGAGCATTTGATAATAGATCTGATCAAGCATTTAGGTGCGAAAGTGATCCTGGTATCGCAAAATTACCTGGGCAGCATCAACCACACGCTGTTATCCATATCCTTATTAAAACAATATAACATTGATATTGAAGGCATCCTGTTTAATGGCGATAGCGATAATTATTCTGAAGATTTTATACTCAACTATACGGGTGTAAAATTGCTTGGCCATATTCCGCAATTATCCGCTATCAACAAAGAAACCATCGCGCAGGCCGGTGCGCAAATTAGCTTTTAAGCGTCTGCCATACGCCTGCAAGCGGTCGCTTTTATAAGCTATACGGGGATCCATCACAAAATCATGTCTTTCCATTTTTGAAAAAAACCCTTCCATTTTGGAAGGGTTTTTTTGTGGGTAATTTTTTGATAATTAATCAAAATATTGAAAATCAACACATTAATACAAACCATTCTTCAATGGCATCCGCTTTGGCTATAGCCTTTCAAATAACATAAAAAGCTATGATGCCCATTTTACTCGTGTTAGCCCTGATTGTTTGCATGTGGCTATTCTACAAATCAATTGACTGGTTCGAAAAAATCTGAAAACTATGATCGCATTATTCATCATTTCCATTGCCGTATTCATTTACATGATCTACGTGCTGCTGAAACCCGAAAAATTTTAACTGACAAAAAATGAACTCTGAAATTTTAGGCGTTGTCGCCTCTTTTTTGATCACCCTGCTTATTGCCATACCGCTGGGTAAATACCTGGCCAAAATGTTCGCGGGTGAGCGTGTGTGGACCGACTTTTTAAAACCGCTCGAAAACGGCTTATTCAAATTAGCCGGCATCAGGCCCGGTGAGCCTATGGACTGGAAACAGTTTTTAAAAGCCATGTTAACCATAAACCTGCTGTGGCTGGTTTATGGCTTTTTTGTATTGATGTACCAGGATAAATTACCATTCAATCCGGATGGTAACCCCGGCATGACACCTGATTTGGCTTTCAATACCATCATCAGCTTTGTGGTTAACTGTAATTTACAGCATTACTCGGGCGAGAGCGGGCTAACCTACCTGACACAACAGATAATTGTGATGTTTTTAATGTTTACCAGCGCGGCCACCGGTGTTGCGGCGGCAGTTGGTTTGTTCAAAGCCTTTCGCGATAAAACCACCACCAACCTGGGCAACTTTTGGGAGTTTTTTATAAAATCCATCACCCGTTTACTATTACCCTTTTCATTTATAGTGGCTATTGTTTTAGCTTTTAACGGCACACCCGCCAGTTATGAGGGTAAGGATCAGTTTATATCCCTACAAGGCGATACCGTAAATGTATCACGTGGCCCGGCAGCGCAAATGATCGCCATAAAACACCTGGGTACTAACGGTGGCGGCTGGTATGGTGCCAACTCAACCCATCCTCTGGAGAACCCGAACTATGTAACCAATATGGTGGAGATCATATCGCAAATGATCATCCCGATGGCGATGATACTGGCATTCGGTTACTTTATACGCCGTAAAAAATTGGGCTGGGTAATATTTGGCGTGATGACGGTGGGCATGTTTATGCTGATGATACCGACCATCAGCAGCGAGTTGGGCGGCAACCCCAACTTTACCAAAATGGGTATAACACAAGCCACAGGCGCTATGGAGGGCAAGGAAGTGCGTATAGGCCCGTTAGCTACCGGTTACTGGAGCACACTGACCACCATCGTATCAACCGGATCAGTAAATGGTATGCACGATAGTACCATGCCGTTAACAGGCGCATGGCAGTTGCTGGGCATGATGATCAACGGTTTCTTCGGCGGTTGCGGTGTGGGTATACTTAACTACTTTATATACTTGATTATAGCCGTATTTATTTCGGGGTTGATGGTTGGCCGTACGCCTGAGTTTTTAGGCCACAAGGTTGAAGCCCGCGAGGTTAAAATAGCCGCGCTGATTACCCTGTTGAGTCCGTTCCTGATTATGGCAGGTACAGCTATTGCAACTTACGTATTTAATAATCATGGTGATACCGACTGGGCGGTTAAACCGGCCAACTGGCTGAACAACCCCGGCTACCACGGCTTTTCGGAAATGCTGTATGAGATAACTTCTGCCAACGCCAACAACGGTTCGGGCTTTGAAGGTTTGGGCGATAACAACATATTCTGGAACGTAGCTACCGGCTTTGTGCTGATCCTGGGCAGGTTCCTGCCGATCATTGGCCCGCTGGCTATTGCAGGTTTACTGGGTAAAAAGAAATATATCCCTGAGTCGGCCGGTACGCTTAAAATAGATACAGTAACCTTTGGACTGATGACACTGGCTGTTATACTGGTGCTTAACGCGCTGTCATACTTCCCGGCGCTGGCCCTTGGTCCAATTGCCGAATACTTTTCAATGATCAAATAAACCCCACCAACCTCCCCGATGGGGAGGCTTTTAAAAACAAAACTCAATTCATATTTAAAGTCTCCTCCCTGGGAGGAGATTTAGAGGAGGTAAAATGAAATCACAATCCAATAAATTATTTGAGCCGGCACTGGTGCAAACCGCCCTCAAACAATCCTTTATAAAACTTAACCCGAAAGCCATGCTGCGCAATCCGGTTATGTTTACTGTTGAAGTGGGCACCTTGATTATGGCGTACATGAGCTTTTACAGCTTTACGCATACCGACCAGGGATCATTCACTTACAACTTTATCATCTTCATCATCCTGCTGCTTACCCTGCTGTTTGCCAACTTTGCCGAGGCCATTGCCGAAGCACGCGGCAAGGCACAGGCCGATAGCCTGCGTAAAACCCGCGAGGAAACTCCGGCTAAAGTTTTAGGTAAGGATGGTTCGATAACAACCAAATCATCAAACGAATTGCGCAAAGGCGACCTGTTTGTTTGCGAACCGGGCGACACCATCCCGACAGATGGTGAGATAGTTGAAGGCTTAGCTACTATTGATGAATCGGCCATTACCGGTGAGTCTGCCCCGGTGATCCGTGAGGCGGGTGGTGATAAATCATCTGTTACAGGTGGTACCAAAGTACTGTCTGATAAAATAAAGGTGATTGTAACTACCGAGCCGGGTGAGAGCTTTTTGGATAAGATGATCGCGCTGGTTGAAGGTGCATCACGCCAAAAAACACCTAACGAGATAGCATTAACCATTCTGCTGGCCAGCTTTACGCTGATATTTATCATAGTTTGCGTTACGCTGAAACCCTTTGCCAACTATGCCAACACGCCTATCACCATCGCCGCGCTGATATCGCTGTTCGTATGTTTAATACCGACCACTATTGGCGGTTTGCTATCAGCTATCGGTATCGCCGGTATGGACAGGGCTTTGCGTGCTAACGTGATCACTAAATCGGGCCGTGCGGTTGAAACAGCCGGTGATATTGACGTATTACTACTTGATAAAACAGGCACCATCACCATTGGTAACCGTAAGGCTACCCACTTTTGGCCGGCCATTGATGTATTGCCTGATGACCTGATTAAAGCAGCGGTACTGTCATCATTAGCTGATGAAACGCCTGAAGGTAAATCAATAGTTGAACTGGCAGCACAAAGCAAAGTGAGTATATCGCTTAAAGCGCCGGAGCATTCTGAGTTCATTAAGTTTACGGCCGAAACCCGTTCAAGCGGTATCAATACGCCCGACGGCTTGGAAATTCGCAAAGGCGCGTTCGACTCTATGCGTAACCTGGCACAGCGTACCGGTAATAACGTACCTGCGGATGTGGAGGAGAGAGTAAAAACCGTATCATCAAACGGCGGTACGCCACTGGTAGTAGCTCAAAACGGCCGCATACTGGGTACCATTGAATTACAGGATATTATTAAAACCGGCATTGCCGAGCGTTTTGAACGCCTGCGTAAAATGGGCATCAAAACGGTAATGGTAACCGGTGATAACCCGCTTACCGCCAAATTTATTGCCGAAAAAGCGGGTGTAGATGATTTTATTGCTGAGGCCAAGCCCGAAGATAAAATGAACTACATTAAACACGAGCAGCAGGAAGGCCGCCTGGTAGCCATGATGGGTGACGGTACCAATGATGCCCCTGCCCTTGCCCAGGCCGATGTTGGCGTGGCCATGAACAGTGGAACCCAGGCTGCCAAGGAGGCCGGTAACATGGTCGATCTGGATAATGACCCAACCAAGCTGATTGAGATCGTAGAGATAGGCAAGCAATTGCTGATTACCCGCGGTACGCTTACCACCTTTAGTATCGCTAATGACGTGGCTAAATATTTCGCTATCGTTCCGGCCTTATTCATCGCCTCGATACCTGCTTTGCAAAGCATCAATATTATGCAATTGCACAGCCCGGAAAGCGCGATACTATCGGCGGTAATTTTTAACGCTATCATTATCCCGCTGCTTATTCCGCTGGCTTTAAAGGGTGTGGAGTACAAGCCGATTGGTGCCAGCGCGTTGCTGCGCCGCAACCTGCTGATCTATGGTTTAGGTGGTGTGATAGCGCCTTTCATCGGCATTAAACTGATTGACCTCGTGATAGGGTTGTTTATATAAAGCCCCCTCCAAACCTCCCCGAGGGGGAGGCTTTTAATATCAAGCTAAAAAAAATAAAAAGTTCAAATCTCATTCAAAATGAAAAAATACATCATACAGTCAATACGCTTAACCGTTGTGCTAACTGTATTGCTTTGCGTAATATATCCGTTGCTGGTTGCCTTCGTTAGTAAGTTCTCAGCCGGAAAAGGCAATGGCGAAACCATTACTGTAAATGGCAAGGTGGTTGGCTATGCCAACGTAGGTCAAAAATTCGATCAGCCTCAATACTTTTGGGGCCGCCCGTCAGCGGTTGATTACAATGCGGCAGGTTCGGCAGGCTCAAACAAAGGTCCTACTAATCCTGACTATCTGAAACAGGTAAGCGACCGTGTGGATACGCTGCTGAAGTATCATCCTTACCTTAAAAAAGGTGATATACCTGCTGATATGGTAACCGCATCAGGCAGTGGCCTTGACCCGGACATTTCGCCTGAAGGTGCCGCTATCCAGATAAAACGTGTCGCTCAAAACCGTGGTTTAAATGCGGAACAAGTAAACCAATTGGTTAATCAACAAACAGAGAAACACCTGTTCGGTCCGGCTACGGTAAACGTGCTTAAACTTAACGTAGCACTCGATCAGCTTAAGAAATAATTCATCTACCTGTAAATAAATACCCATGTGCAAGGCAGGCTATAAACCTGCCCTGCATTTATTCCACCTATTATACATGAAAAATTTATTGATTGCTGCCGGTCTATTAGGCAGCGTTGCAACCGCACAAGCTCAGGACACGGTTAAAAAGTCGAGCAACCTTACCATAAGCGGCTATGCAGAACTTTACTACGGGTTTGATTTTAACAAACCTGCCGATAATAACCGTCCGGGTTTTGTTTATTCGCACAACCGCCATAACGAAGCAAACCTGAACCTTGGGTTTATTAAAGCTAATTATGATAATGGCAGCATCCGTGCCAACATGGCGCTGATGGCGGGCACTTATGCTAATGCCAATCTTGCTGCCGAGCAGGGCGTACTGAAAAACGTGTTTGAAGCCAATGCCGGTATCAAACTATCGAAAACGGCTAACCTATGGATTGATGGCGGTATCTTTTCATCGCACATTGGTTTTGAAAGTGCCATATCCAAAGATTGCTGGGTGCTTACGCGAAATATATCATCAGAAAATACGCCATATTATGAATCGGGCGCTAAAATGACCTACACCACCAACGATGGCAAGCTTACCCTTACCGGTTTATACCTTAACGGCTGGCAGCGCATTAACAGGCAAAACGGCAACAGCAAACCTGCCGGTGGCGTACAGGTTTATTACAAACCAACCGACAAGATTACGCTGAACTACAGCAACTACCTGGGTACCGAGGGTGCCGACTCAATAAGAGTTCGCCGCTTTTACCATAACTTTTATGGCATATTCCAGCTTACCGATGCATTCGGCATAACTGCCGGGTTTGATTATGGCACACAGCAAGCGGCTAAGGGCAGTAACGATTATAATCATGTAATATCGCCGGTAGCTATAGCGCGTTACCAATTTGCCGGTAAATACGCCGTTGCGGGGCGGGTAGAATATTACCAGGATAAAAACGGTATGCTGATAAGCACCGGTACGCCAAACGGCTTTAAAACCACCGGCTACTCGCTAAACTTTGATTATGCACCGGTAGCCAACGCGCTTATCAGGCTTGAAGGAAAGGTGTATAACAGCAAGGACAAAATTTTTGCACGGCAGGATGCTCTGGTGAACTACAATTCACTGGTAACCGCCAGCTTCGCGGTATCATTTTAATACCATAATACTTATGCGCCGGTAAACTAAAAATGGCTTGCCGGTGCTTACTTTTACAACAGTTAACAATAGTAATGGCCGGTAATAACCAAAACAGCGACAATTCGGTAAAAGAATTCATCGAACTGGTGAAGCGCTCGAGGCGCGGCAAGCTAAAGGTATATATTGGCATGAGCGCCGGTGTGGGCAAAACTTACCGTATGCTGCAGGAGGCTCATGCGCTGCTGAAAAACGGCATCGATATACAAATTGGTTACATTGAAACGCATAACCGCGCCGAAACCCATGCCCTGCTGGATGGCTTGCCGATGATCGCACGCCGTAATACCTTTTATAAAGGCAAAGAGCTGGACGAGATGGATGTGCAGGCCATACTGAACCGGCACCCTGAGGTGGTTATTGTAGATGAACTGGCGCATAGCAACATTGAGGGCAGCAAAAACAGCAAGCGCTGGCAGGATGTAATGGATATTCTGGAAGCCGGCATCAGCGTGATAACGGCTGTAAACATTCAGCATCTGGAAAGTTTGAATGAGGAAGCCGAGGACATTACCGGCATTGCCATAACTGAGCGCATACCCGACAAAGTTTTGGAACTGGCTGATGAAATAGTAAATATTGACCTTACCGCCGACGAGTTGATTGAACGCCTGCGTGCAGGTAAAATATATGATAAGAGCAAGATAGAACGGGCGCTGCAAAACTTTTTCAGGAGTGATAAGATATTGCAACTGCGGGAACTGGCGTTGAAAGAGGTGGCCCATCACCTGGAGCGGAAGATAGATATTGAGGTGCCCAAACAGATCAAGCTGCGGCCCGAACGTTTTTTGGCCTGCATATCATCAAACCATGAAACCGCTAAGGTGGTGATACGTAAAACGGCAAGACTGGCTTCATACTACCGTTCGCCGTGGATAGTTTTGTACGTGCAAAGCAGCAGCGAAAGCATGGAGCGTATTAAGCTGGATAAACAACGCCACCTGATTAACAACTTTAACCTGGCTACCCAACTGGGTGCCGAGCTGATGAAAATAAAAAGCGACCAGATCACGCAAACCATTATGCAGGTGGCCGAGGAGCGTGAAATTACCACCATTTGCATAGGTAAACCGCACCTCAGCCTTTTCCAGGTGATATGGCGTACCACTGTATTTAACCAGTTACTAAACAAGATAGCCACTACTGAAACCGACTTAGTTATACTGTCATGAAGATAAAGACCAAATTGCGGCTGGGCTTCGGCTTTTTGTTTGCCGTAGTGATATTTTTTGGAGCGCTTTCATTATTCTACATCAACGAGATAGCCAAAAGCTCGCAGGTAATATTAAAGGATAATTATGAAACCCTGCGCTACATCCGCGAGATGCGCCGTGAGTTGGATGAGCAATTCCTCCCGCTGGATAAGGCATCGGCATATAAATTCAGCCGATCCTTACTAAAGGAGCGAAACAACATTACCGAAACCGGCGAACGGGAAGCTGTTGAGCGTTTAACCGCCGCGTTCAGTAAAATCACAATGCCCGGTATAACAGCCCCCCAATTGGAGGCTACGGAAAGGCAGATCCGCGCTATCCTGATGGATATTGAGGATGTAAATATGCGAGCCATTGTGCGCAAGCACGCCGCCGCCCAGGCATCGGTACAAAGAACAACCGTTTTGCTGGGCTTCGCGGGTACTGTTACCTTTTTAATATTGTTCAGCTTCAGCGTGAATTTTCCGGGATTTATATCAGGGCCGTTACGCAAGTTGCAGGAAGGCATCTCCGAGATCAGCAAAAAAAACTATGCTACCCGGCTGGATTTCAGGCAGGATGATGAATTTGCCGATGTTGCCCAGGCCTTTAATAACATGGCTACCCGACTGCGCGATTGGGAGAACAGTAACCTGGCCACCGTACTATCTGAAAAGCGGCGGATTGAAGCTATTATTGAGCAGATGCAGGATGCCATTATCGGGGTGAATGAAAAGCAGGAGATACTATTCATAAATACCGCGGCTAAAAAAATACTGAGTTTACAGGATGACCGCCCCGAGGGGAAACTCATCAGCGAGCTTACCCGGCAGAATGATTTGCTGCGATCTATTATTGATGAGCAGGTAAAAGCCAAGCCATTTAAAATTGTGGTAGATGGCAAGGAATCGCACTTTCAGTTGCAAACCCGTGAGATAAGCGTACCTAACATGAAGCCCGCCGTAACCGACGGCATTAACCTGGCCAATACACCTGCCGGGAAGGTATACATCCTCGAAAATATTACCGAATTTAAGGAACGCGACGAGGCCAAAACTAATTTTATCGCCACCATATCGCATGAGCTGAAAACGCCTATATCTTCGATCAGGTTAAGTTTAAAATTATTGAACGATCAGCGTATAGGCCCTGTGAACGAGGAGCAGCGCCAACTGGTAAATCATATACAGGAGGACACCAACCGCCTGCTTAAAATAACCAGCGAACTGCTTGAACTGTCGCAAGTTGAAACGGGTAACATTCAGCTCAATTTTGTACCGGCCGAACCTGCACAGATAGTGGATTACGCTATAGACTCAGTAAAATTTCAGGCTGAGCAAAAGGGTGTAGCGCTTGAAGTGCTGACCGATGCTAACCTGCCTAAGGTACGTGTGGATATGGAAAAGACCGCCTGGGTGCTGGTCAACTTTTTATCGAATGCGCTGCGGTATAGTCCGGAGAAATCAAAGGTGGTTATCCGGGTTACAAAACATGGCCAATGGGTGGAATTTTCGGTAAAGGATATGGGTAAAGGCATTGACGAGCAATTTCAGAAACGCCTGTTCGACCGTTATTTCCAGGTACCTACCGATGGGCAAAACAAATCCGGCTCAGGCTTAGGGCTGGCTATCTCCAAGGATTTTATTGAGGTACAACAGGGGCAGATCGGGCTGGAAAGTGCATTGGGCGAAGGCAGCAGGTTTTACTTTTTGCTTCCGGTCATTTAACATCCATTAAAACCAACTATAACATTTTATAAACAAATAAAGGGAGCCGCCTTACGGCAACTCCCTCTTAGTAATAAGTATTCAGGTTATTTGGTAAAATCAAATTTTCCCTCAAACAGCTTGCCTACAACCGGCAGCGGTTTAAGTGCCTCATTGTTGGCTGTAATTATGCCCAGCAATAACAATACAAGCGTAATTAAGCTTACAATAAGCGAAATAAAGGCTAATGATGGGATTATAAAAGCAAGTATAGATACGGCTATACTTAATACTATCGACAGTATAACAAGCCCCAGCGATTGCCCAAGGTGATAATTAACCAAGGCACTTTTATCAGTACTTTTTTTATACTGCAAATACGCGATCACCCATCCTATGATGGTGATGTAAGACACGATGGCCATGCTTTTGTTAGTCATGATATTTGTTTTTTTAAGTTAAATGATGAAGCCAAAATTAGGGTGGCTGCATAACCTTACCAAATAACCAATGCCTACAGCGTGTCTACATCCAAGTTGCAAAACGTCTACAAATCATCTACAACAATAAGGTAAGTATTTGTGTTACAAGGTATATTATGCTGAAAGCAGCGTTAACCGAACGCGTTAATTAGCTCAATATGATATATTTACACTTATGCCTTTCAAAAACATATTAGCCGTAGCCTTTTTAATTACGCTTTTTAGCCTTAGAGCACCTGTATATGCGCAATCAGGTGTTATTGATTCATTGAAGCTCAGCCTGCAAAAAGCAAACCGCCAAACCAAGCCGGTATTAACGGCTGAAATTGCCCGAGCGGGCTTTGAAATGAATATTGACCGTTCTATTGAGCAGGCTATGCAGGCTATAGCATTGGCAAAAGGCATTAAAGATGCGGGCACCAAAGCCTTTTGTTATGCTACTATGGGGCACTTGCTGGTACAAAAAAACCAGGAAAAAAGAGCATCAGCCTATATTGATAGCGCCGTAAGGTGTGCCGATAGATCAAACAACCGTACGCTGGCGGCATTTGCCTGGCTGCGCAAAGGCTGGCTTGAGATGGTAAAAGGCAATAATGAAAAGGCCATGTCGGGGTTTTTGAAAGCCGAGAAGCTGATTGAACAGGCTGATGACCGGCGTTCGACAAGTTACAAAGTACTTATTAACCATTACATTGCCGGTATATACGCTTACGGCAGCGACACCCTTAAACAGCATAAGTACGCTGCTGCCAGCCTTAACGCGGCACTACGCAGCGGTTACCCGGATGACCTGCAAATGGGCTACATGAGCGTGGCGCACAGCTATTTTTCGGCATTTGAGCGTGATACTACCAGGCGAAACCTGTTATATACCTCTCTGAATTACTTTAGGCAGGCCGCTGATATTTATCAGCGCAACCGCGATAAGATCATGATACAAAGCAATGCCTCGGCCGTTGCTTTAAATATGGCTAACAGTTATTTCAAATATTACCCGGTTAGTTATAAGGATAGCACCCAAAAGTATGTGAACATAGCCCTTGACATTGCCCGCCGCACTAAAAGCAAAGAGGTTATTGCCAATTGCTATGGTATATTAAGTGAGTATGCGCTGCGCGAGCGGAACTTTAAACAAGCGGAATTCTATCTGCAAACCGGTATAGCCGAAATGGCAGGCTCATCATCGGGTGTGGATATTACCCGGTCGCGCATGATGCTGGGGCTGGCAAATGTAGCCGAAAAAAGCGGCGATATAAATAAGGCCCTCGCTTACTACAAGCAATACAGCGCTTATTACGCCAAGGTTTTTGATGTGCAAAAGCTGGCTATTACGCAGCAACTGGAGGAAGAGTATCAATCAGCACAAAAGGAAAATGAGATTTTAAGGCTGCGCGAACGGGCTGATTATAATAAACGCCTTAATTGGTTGTATGTGGCCATTGGCTCGGTAGGCATAATCTCGCTGGGCTTGTTGCTGAGCTCCTATCATTTCAGGTTAAAGGCATCGCAAAAGCAAAAGCAACTGTCTGAACAGAAAAAAGAAGAAGCTGAACTTTTGGCCCGTTTACAACAAGCCGAAGCCCAGCGACTGACCCTTGAAAAACAGGAAGTGGAGTTACAAGCCAACCTGCGTAAAGAGGAAAGCGCCAAACTACAGGCACAACAAGAACTATTGCAGGACCGTACCGAATGGCTGGAAAAGGAACTATTGGCAGGAACCTTGAAAATCGAAGAAAAGAACGCTATACTTGAACTACTGAAAGAGAAAGCCCGCGCGGCGGACTCGCCTGCCATAGGGCGGCAAATAGGCCGTATCATTAACCAAAACCTGCGGATGGATAAAAATCTCGACGAGCAGCAACAGGCTTTCAGCAACATCCATCCCGGATTTTTCAGCAGTTTGCAGGAACGGGCCGACAATAGCCTCACCCGCCTCGACCTGAAATATTGCGCCTATATATTAATGCGTTTGGATAATAAGGAAGTGGCCAACCGCCTTGGGGTTGAACCTAAAAGCATCAGGATGGCACGTTACCGCCTTAAACAAAAACTGAAACTCGACAAGGATATGAACCTTGACCAATTTGTACAATCACTTGAAAAGACGGATCAGTAATTAAGCATTAACAAAAATTTGTTTATAGAACAGCTTAATTACTCAACATTGTAATAAAACACATTACGACCGAGTATGCCCGAAGCTCCGATCCCTTCAACAGTAACTTTGTAACGCCCTTTGCTGTCGGCGTTAAAATAACCTACAGTGGCTTTACCCTCCTTGTTGGTTCGCACATCAGGATTCCAATATATGGTTGATCGAAGGTCAGGAATATTTGCATCATGCTTAACATCATAACGCGGCGAGTAAAATTCTTTTACACGAGCGAAACCCCGTGGTGTGGTTATAACATTGGATGGCGTATATGATTTTCGGGTAAATCCCCGTTTGGTTTGTATCACGATGGCCGGGCCACCTAACATTGACATTTGCGCCATGCTTGTTCTCACTACCTGAATTTTTAGGATGTCGGTTATATTCATACCGTTTCCATTCAAAAGATCACTTGCTTCTATCGAATCGATCTTTGATCCGTCAACGATCACCAGCATAGGTGACAGCTTATCACCTACCCTTGAATGCGGCCAGTTTGATAGCGTTCCGTTCTGTGAAAATGTTACGCCACGTAATTCACCCTGAAAACACATCCAAAGTGCACCGCACGCTTTTGTTGTATCAGGTATATATACCTGATCGGCAACGGCCTCGGGGATACTATACCCCCCTAACGCACCTATCCGATTAATTTGCTTGCCTTTTATTTTAACCTCGGTAAGCTGTTTGCCCTGGCTCAGCATACCATATTTCTGATCGTCTGCCTTACGTTTATCTGTAAAAGCTTTAGTATTCTTGTATATGTCGGTCAGCAGATCAGGCTGATTTTTATTAAACCCGGCATCAGGAGTGGTGGTTTTATTTAATATTACCTGCACATTGTTACTACCTTTTGCCGTTTTTCCCTGCACTACAAACTTAATCGATTGGGGTAACACTACATGAAAGGCAAACTTACCGTCAGCATCAGTTATGGTATCAGTTGGCGGTATGCCCGGCGAAAACAACAATACATTCCCCCCCGAAACAGGCTTACCACCGAGGGTTAGCAAACGGCCCGAAATCTCGGTTGCTAATTTTTCAGCCTTATACTGCGGAACTATCGGTTTGCCGCTCAATAGCTCTTTCCAGGTAAAGCGCCGGTATCCCTGCGTCATCATCAGGTTATCCAAATGGCGGGCTGCATCAGTATTAGCATCATTAAAATAGTATCCCGGCTGTTCAACATATCCCTTTAAATCCGCAGTAAGCAATAATTGCGATAAGATGCTGTTTTCATTATCATGCTGCCCGGGCAGCATACTTTCGTTTACAGCGGTTATTGAAAAACTGCCTATTACCGGTTTGCCATCAGGCTGTAAGGCATCAATATTAATATTAACTTTTTCGCGGGTTTGGTATTCCTTTTTTTCGGCGTGGGCGTTTAGCGCCATGCGGTCGTTTTTATTAATAAAAGTAATACGCTCATTTAACGGTTCGCTATTTTGGTTAAATAGGGTAAAATGTGTTATACCTGATAGTAATTCCTTTTTCTCAACCCAAACAGATGTCATGGATTTGGAAGGTTTAAACGTTGCGGCAAAGCCGATATTACCACCATTTTGTGCCAGTAACGCCACAGTTGCCCCCTGCTGTAACAATGAGGCCGGGGTGTAAACACGAACGAGCACACTATCACCTGGTAAGTTATGTACAGCAAGTAAATAACCATTATCGTTAGCGGCAGGCAATGGTACCTGTGCTGTTGAGCCATCAATATATGTTATTTTAGCAATGTATTTTTTGCCTGACTGCGGCATAAAATTAAAAGCCCCCATACCTAAATGCATGCTCTCGAATGATGCCACTTCCTGATTATTATTATCTGATATAACACCTTTTACATCAGTGCCCCGGCCATCTGGCGATACCGCTTTAAAGGCAATGCGGCTTACAAAGCCATTCACCATGTTTCCTCCCTCCGGAAAAAACTGCACATCACTTTGAACCAACCCCGGCTGTAAAGCAAAAACCTTGATCAGCTCGCGTTTACCCGGCATTTCAAGTGTTGTTTGTATATGCGTTTGTTTGTAGCTTGCTATTTGCTCTGCGCTTAGTTGCACCTTAATTGTACCATTAGCATCAGTTTCTAAACGTTTAATAACCGTTTTACTCCCTGTTTTAATGTCGCATTTTACATCCTTGTTGCCAATAGGCTCGCCGTTTTCATTGGTATAGCTTACAATGGCGTACACTCTTGGCTTACCATCGTTCTGTTCATACTGATAGGTAATGTTAGCCGCAACCTCGGGGTGCACCTTAACAACAGTTAAAGTATGATCGAAAAAGTAATCTTCGCCCGCATTACGCATCCATTCCGTATAAGCCCGCAAACGATAGTTACCATCAGTCAAACCATCTTCAAGTACAATGTTACCATTACTTAAACCGGCAACTACAGGCAGTTTAAGGCTTTTTTCAACCTGATTGCGCTCGTTTATAAGGTCGACATATACGGCACCGCTGAGTGTTGATAGTAAATGCTTTGCCCCAACAGTAATATAAGCTTTAAAATATAGCGTATCGCCTACCGCGTAGTAGGGCTTATCAGTATGCAGGTATATTTTTTCTTGAGGAAGATTAGCTTTCCATTCAGTAAGTGCTGTTGTTATCTTGTCGAGAGGGGTATCGTCAATTACAGTGAAGGCCGTTAGCGTGGCTATTGATAAACAAATTGCCACAACTATACGTTGCGATAAAGATTTAGGCATTAGTAAGCAGGTTAATTCCTACAATTTTATGAAATTACCCGCTAAAAAGCAAATTAGTTTAAAGTCCTGATAACTATTTGATATAAGATCAATCATTATCATAAAACAGCCAAACAAAACACTATATAGATGGGCGCTGATGCACGCTGAACGGAACCGCTATTTTTTTGCATTCGTTATTAAGGATCAGTTCCGCTGTTTTTGAGCCTAACAAATTAAAGTCGGTTGATATGGTAGTGATCCCGTTCAGGATGATCTGTTTGATGGCTGTTTCGTTATAGGATATAATACCCACATCTTTCCCGATCTCCAGCCCCTGCAATCTGGCCGCCTGTATCATCCGTACCAAATCATTCTCAACAACAGTTATATAGGCCGTTCTTTCAGTTATCGGTTGATTTTCGAGCGAAGGAATTATCTCCTGCTCAAAAAAATACGCGTCGCAAAAATGCTTAAAACCGCTTATAATAGCATTGGAGTGATAGGTACCTGAAGGAAAAACGAGTTTCAGCGAATCGTACTTTTTTAGCGGATCCAACAATTTCACCAGCGCGTTAAATATATCGCTCTCAAAATCTTCATATACCGTGATGTATTTACCAGTGATCTGCGGAACAGGCTTATCCATAATAACCAGCTTTTCACGCGGTACCAGCCTGATCACGTCGATAGATTCTTCTTCGTTCTCTATAAAATAAGGCACGATGATGATCTTATCGTAATCTGATTTTACCTTTTCGGTGATGATCTTTTTAAACAGGTAAAAATCATTGTTATACACATAAAAATCAATCGCCGCGCTTTTGCCGATAGTTTCAACAAAGGCATCGTAAATAATCTTTTTATGGGTACTAAGCTTATTAAAAAGCAGCAGCAGCTTTAGCGGCCGGTCAAAATCAGTTTTTTGTATAAAGGCACCCTTGCCGGGTATGGTACGCATGATGCCCGCCTTTTTCAGTTCGTTATAAAAACGCTCAATGGTATTCCTTGAAATATCAAGCGCGAAACTCAGGTCGTTGATAGAGGGCATAACATCGCCTTCAATAATTTTACCGTTCTCAATAGCCAGCAGTACGCTGTTAACCAGTTGCAGGTACTTTGGCGTGATGGAGTACTCATCAACCGATAAAATCTTTAAAAAATTCTTCATCAAATACGCTGGCTTCGCTCAAACAAAGTTAATGGCTTTATAATGCCCTAATGTAAATAAACCTGTTCACAAAGCAATCTGCTCCATTACAATCCTGTCGCTACGGTTTTCAGGCCTCTTTCTTTTATCAACTGATCGCGGACGTTCAATTTGCGAAATGCCACCACAGGGTCAATTGCACCTCCCGTACGTAAACGCGCTTCGGCTAACATCGGGCGCACATCGGTACGGTAAGCCGTTTGCAGCATATCCTGCGCCCCGGCGACATCATTATTTTGCTGTGCCGTGCGTAATGCGGACTGATCTATTAACAATGCCTGCGCGTAAGCTATCTTGATCGCCTCTACTGATTGCAGCAAATCCTCAACCGGGTCTTTTACGTTGTGCGATGCATCGATCATCCAGCCTATACCGGTAGCATGATCTAATCCCCGGGCATCCATACCCTCAACCAACTCATTAAATATCAGGAATAACTGGTACGGATTGATGCTGCCTACGGTGAGGTCGTCATCACCATATTTTGAATCGTTAAAATGAAAACCGGCCAGTTTGCCTTCCATCAATAATAAGGATACGATCTGCTCGATATTGGTGTTTGGCAGATGGTGGCCCAGATCAACCAGCGTACTTGCCTTTGCGCCTAATTTATTGGCCAGCAGATACGATTGGCCCCAATCGCCAATAGTAGTGGAGTAAAAATTGGGTTCGTAGGGTTTGTATTCTATCCAGATCTTCCAATCTTCCGGTAGCGCGTTATAAATTTCCTGCAGGCTCTCGCAGGTATTTTGAAACGCGTTACGAAAATTCAACTGACCAGGAAAATTCGATCCATCAGCCAGCCATACCGAAAGCGCTTTTGAGCCAAGCTCCACGCCATACTTTATTACCTCGATGTTATGTTCAACCGCCTGCCTGCGCACGGCTTTATCTACATGATGCAGCGAGCCGTATTTATAACTGAGCGGCTGATCCCTTTGATCCTGAAAGGTATTGGAGTTTACGGCATCAAAATGTAACCCTAACTGTGAAGCAAGCGACTTTATTGACGAGGCATTGTCCGGAATATCCCAGGGTATATGCAGCGAGATACTGTTACTTGAGCGGTTAAGCGCGTGGATCAGGCCTACATCCTCAATTTTTTCTTCAAGGCTGCGGGGCTCTCCCCCACCCGAAAACCTGCCGAAACGTGTACCCCCTGTACCCAGCGCCCAACTTGGAATAGCAATATTAAATGCCTCCAGTTTTTTAACTACTGCTTCAGCTCCGGAAACCTCGCCTGATATATAATTGAACTTACGCTGATGTGCCGAAAGCACATCACTGTTCAGGTTTTGAATTAATTGCTTCTCTAATTGCATACAGGTATAATTTGGTATTATAACCGGACAGCAATTGGTAGGCTGCCCGGTATAAATTTAGCATTAACGCACAAATCCGGCAGCTACACCACCATCAACATTTATTACATTTCCGGTTGATTTATTGAGCAATCCCCCGGTAATAGCTACACAGGCATTGGCAATATCTTCCGGCAGTATGATCTCGTTCAGCAAGGTACGTTTTGCGTAATAGGCAGGCAATTCCTCAACAGTAATGCCGTAAGCCTTGGCACGGCCTTCGGCCCAGCCGCCTGCCCAAATATTACTATCACTGATAACCGCATCGGGGTTTACTACGTTCACCCGTATCTTATCAGCACCCAATTCAGCAGCGTTTAAACGGCTTAAATGTAATTGGGCTGATTTGGCGCTGCCATAACCCGCGTTGTTAGGGCCGCTAACCAACGCGTTTTTACTTACTATGTTGATAATATCGCCGCCAATAGCCTGCTTTTTCATGATAGCGGTTGCAGCCTGTGTAACCAAAAACTGGCCTTTCACCAAAACATCATACAACAGGTCCCAGTCCTTTTCGGTATGGTCAGCTATGGTTTTTGAGATGGAAAGGCCGGCATTGTTCACTATAATATCAACCCCGCCAAATGCCAGTGCGGCGGCATCAAACGCAGCCTTGATCTGGCCGGCATCGGTAACATCAAGCACAGCGGTAGTGTAGGCATCCTTACCAAATTTTGCATGAAACTCCTGCGCAGCGCCTTCAAGGCGTTCGGCATTCATATCATTAAGTATTACTACCGCGCCCTCCTCTACAAATTTTTTAGCGATGGCCTTGCCTATCCCTCCGGCACTGCCGGTTACCAATGCCACACGGCCTGATAGTATTTTAGGCTTAGGCATCCGTTGCAGCTTGGCTTCTTCAAGCAGCCAGTACTCAATATCAAATGCTTCCTGCCGTGGTAACGAGGTATACTCAGATATCGCCTCGGCACCTTTCATCACGTTGATGGCGTTGATGTAGAACTCGGCAGCAACACGGGCGGTTTGCTTATCCTTGGCAAAGGTAAACATACCCACTCCCGGATACAGTATAACCACCGGGTTGGCATCGCGGATAGCCGGGCTATTATCGTGTTTGCAGGTATTATAATAGTCGGTATACATCTGCCGGTAGGCTTCAAATGCCGGGGCAAGCTGTGCTTTTAACCCATCCACATCACTCAGATCAGCATTTTTATCCAGTTCCAGTACCAGCGGACTGATCTTGGTACGTAAAAAGTGATCGGGGCAACTGGTACCCAGCGGAGCAAGGCGTTCCTGGTCATTGGAGTTAATAAATTCCAGCACGCGCACATCATCAGTAAAATGGCCAACCATGCGGGTTTTTGATGAGCAGAAACCACGCAGTACAGGTGCCAGGGCGGCCGCCTGTTTTTTACGGTCAGCCTCAGCAAGGCTATCTATTTTTTGTCCGCCAAAAACAGACCCTTTTTTGCCATAGTTCTGTTCCAGGTATTCGGCGCATTTTTCAATTACTTCAAGGGTATTGATATAGCTCTCGTAAGCGGTATCGCCCCAGGTAAATAAACCGTGCGAGCCCAGCATAATGCCCCGTATGCCGGGGTTAGCATCTAAACAAGCCTTTAGCTGCAAGCCGAGTTCAAAGCCGGGTTTCTTCCATTCCACCCAACCTATGGTGCCGCCAAAAAGTTCTTCGGTTATTTTTTTACCATCCTTTGCTGCCGCGATGGCAATGGCCGCGTCGGGGTGCAGGTGGTCAATATGTTTAAATGGCAAAAAGCCATGCAGCGGCGTATCAATTGAAGGGGCTTTTGATGACAGATCAAAAATACAGTGGTTAAACAACTCAACCATTTCGTCCTCAAACTCAACCCCACGATAAATATTTTTCAGGCTGCGCAGCCTGTCCACATACAGTGCTGCAAGGCCGCTTTTTTTCAAAGTTCCTAAATCGCCGCCGGAGCCTTTAACCCACATTACCTCTGCATCGGCACCCGTTAACGGGTCTTTAGCTATTACTTTGCAGGAAGTGTTGCCGCCGCCGTAATTGGTAAGCCGCAGGTCAGCACCCAGCAAGTTGGAACGGTATATTAACAGGGCTACCTCATCACCGGCGAGCTTTGCAGTCTCCGCCTCATCCCACAAATAGCTTACATGTTTAAATTGTGTGTTATTGAACGACATATATAATTGTATTATTTATTAACTTATTTTAATGAATTGCCATACCCTACAAAAAGTACCGACAGAATAATAGTAACGATGCCAACCAGCAAAGTAGTTATAGCCATTTTACTTACGCCTTTCCACTCTTTTAATATCAGGCCCCATAAATTGGCTATCAGTATGATGGATGCCATGTGCAATATCCACGAGCTGGCACCATTACCCAGCTTGCTCTCCCCCATGCCATAAAAAAAGAATTGCAGAAACCACGTTGTGCCTGCCAGTGCGGAGAACAGGTAGTTTTTAAATAACGGCGTACCACTATCCGTGTAATTACCGAAAGTTTTATTGCGGGCGTTCAGTATCATGCACCATATAAAGTTGGTGGTAAGGCCGCCCCACAGGATCACTACATAGGTAACATTGTTTGAGAACAGATAATTGCCCTGCCCCGGATGCTGTGCCTGCCATGCCGCATTGGCTACATCGGCCATGCTTTTACCGGCCTCAATACCAAAATTAAAGCAGGCACTTAATACGCCCGATACAATGGCTACCAGTATGCCCAAGCCAAAACGATATTCCTTATTACTTGAATTTAGCTGCCCGCGGGCGGTAAGATCACGCTCTTTTAAAGTGCCTGCCCTGCCGCAGATAACAATGCCAACCACACATATTAAAATACCCAGCAACACCATTTGCCCCCAGTGGCTGTTAAGCATTTCGGTTATGGTGGTTTTACCTTCTTCAGGATAAATGTTGTAATAAACTGATGGTATTATAGAGCCGAAAACGGCGCACAGCCCTAAGATGATAGTACTACCTAATGATACCCCCAGGTAGCGTACCCCAAGCCCGTAAGTTAAACCGCCAATACCCCACAGTAACCCGAAAAAATAGGTTAAAAGCAGTATTTGTCCGTTGGTTTGCCGTATGATTTCGCTAAAGTTCGGGATCGTTAACCAAGCTGCAACAGGCGGTACAATCAGCCACGAGAAAATGCCGCCAACTATCCAGAAACTCTCCCATGCCCAGCCCTTTACCTTTTTATAGGGGATGTAAAAGCTGCCGGAAGCAAAGCCCCCTATAAAGTGATATATGATTCCGAAAATAACTTGCATGTAGTTTAAATAGGTTAGTATAACAGGTTATTACGAAAGTATATATTAACGGATGATGAACCGTCCTTTACTGTCTTTAAATTACAACAAGCATTGATATTGCTAAGCCGGGTAATGTTTTAGTTCGATCAGGTTGTTTGGTTGCGGCAATGTATTCCATGCCTGGTGCACCGCCAACGCGGCGCCAACGGCAGTAGCCTGTGCTACAGAGGCCGCGAAAACCTTTAATTCAGGAAAAGCGGATGCGAGCAGTTGCATAAAAACAGGATTTTTACTGAACCCGCCATCTACAAACAACTGCTTTACCGGGGTGCCTTTTATAACCAGTTCGGTAGCATACTTTTGCTGTGCTACCAGATCCATCATCAGTTGATGGTAAGCTTCTGTATCGTCAGTAAAAGCATGCAAATCGCGCGTAGAGAATGGTTGGGGTTGGTTATTATGATCTTCGTTTTTAAGATGATGATCCTGTTCTGTTAACCTTGATATTATAGCAGTATCCAACTCTGTGTATTTGTATTTAGATGCTTCCTGACCAAAGTATTCAGCTATCCGTTTGGTTTGCTGCTCGTATTGGTACCCTGCAAATAAGCGGGAGGCTTTTACAGGCAAGCCCTGGTATTGCATATATTTAAGCGTGTCGTTAGCTAATTCATCCGCTGTAAGTGGTAATTGGTTAAACGGGTTAAGGCTTATGTTCCAGGTCCCTGTGGATAGCAGTACAAAAGGCTCATTAAAACTCACCAGATAAGGTATAAGCGCGGCCGAACTATCGTGCAGCCCGATGCCAACGTGTAGTTGATGCCCCTCTAATTCAATAGCTACTGTTTTATTGCCGGGCATTACCGGGGCGAGTACTGCCGTTAGCCCTTCGGCCTGCACCCAGTTATGATAATCGCCTTTATTAAAATTCCAAAGGACGGTATGGCAGCCAATGCTCGTCAGGTCCGAAAAGGCTTTATTTGTAAGCAAATAACTCAGGTATTGCGGCAAATGCAGGGCTGATTGTACTTTTTGGTAAATGCCGGGTTGCTCCTGTTTGAGCCGGTAAAGCTGCAAGCCGGAGTTAAGGTTGCCCAAAGCAGGCGAAGCGGTTTGCATGGCAATTGTAGCTTCATCACCATACGTTTGGTAAAACCGTTGCTTCAACTCATCAGGATAAGGTTTGAGGTAACTGTAAAGCGGCGTAAGTATTTTTCCTGCTTCATCCAGGTAAACAAAACTTGCCCCGTAAGCCGAAAAATTGACTGCCTTTAACTCGTATTGCGGTAGGTTGATCACTTCCTTGAGCGAGTTTAAGATCCACTGACCAAGGTTATCTATATCTTCGCATGGATCGCCATCCTCGTCTATAGTTTCATCAAAACAAGCCGAGCTTTCCTGAACAATTTTATACTGCTCGTTAAATAGAAAAAGCTTTTTGTTGGTTTTACCAACATCAAAAATAGCAATTACAGGTGTAACATCAATCATTAATTGGTATCAGTAAGGCGCGTAATAGCCGCTCGGCAAATACAATATGAATAAACAAACTAATTTATAAAGCAGGTTAGCGGCGGTTAATAATTTGCCCTAAGTTAACAGTAACGGGCAATTTCACTATCCTTAGCTGTCTGCTTAATGTACAAATAATTAAATAGTTTAAAATTTATCCGCCGCTTGATCGTCTTTACAGTATATACATGAAAAAAACACTTCTTCCCCTGCTCTTTGTTATTGTACTTAGCGCAGACCCTTATTTTTACCAGGCTGTTAAAACGCTCACCAATAACACCTTTATACTTAACTTTTATTGGTTTATTGACCTGCTGCTGATTGCCGGTTTGATTTACGTACGCACCATGCGCCGCCCCGGTAATGCCATGCCCAAACTCGCCTCCGCATTGATGACGTTTTTTATGATAGCGGTTATACCAAAGGTGTTTGCCATGCCGGTATTGTTGCTGGAGGATCTGACCCGGCTTTTCCAGGGATTTCCGCCGCGTTCAGTATGGGTGAGTGAACTGGCCGTGGCCGTAGCCGCTATACCCTTTTTCGGGTTGATCTACGGGCTTACCGGCGGCAGGCATAGGTACACCGTTCATCGTGAAACGCTTTATTTTAATGATCTGCCACCTGCTTTTGATGGCTTTACCTTAACCCAGTTGTCGGATGTTCATTCCGGGAGTTTTACCAGTGCTGAGGGTGTTGAAAAAGGTGTCAATATGGTGAATGCCCAGCAAAGCGACCTGATCGTATTCACCGGTGATCTGGTAAATAACCAGGCTACTGAAATGGATAGGTGGATACCCGTTTTTGCCCGCCTCAAGGCGGCTTATGGCAAATATTCAGTTTTAGGCAATCATGATTATGGTGATTACATACAATGGGAAAGCGAGGCAGCCAAGCGCAACAATCTTACCCGACTAAAAGAAGTGCACCACGATATTGGCTTCCGCCTGTTGCTGAATGAGAGTGTATCTATACAAAAAGACGGGCAGCAAATAGCACTCATCGGTGTTGAGAACTGGGGTAAGGGCGGCTTTCATAAATATGGCGATCTGGCCAAAGCAACCCAAAACGTACCTGACGATGCCTTTAAGATACTCTTATCTCATGATCCATCTCATTGGGACGCGGTTACGCTTTCGCATCCGCAGCATATCCATCTTACACTTGCCGGGCATACGCATGGCGCGCAATTTGGCATTGAACTTTTTGGCTTTAAGTGGAGCCCCATAAAGTATGTTTATGAACAATGGGCGGGTTTATATAAAAAGCTGGGCAGCTATTTATATGTAAACCGCGGCTTCGGCTTTTTAGGCTTAAAGGGCCGTGTAGGTATCTGGCCTGAAATTACGGTGATCACCCTGAAAACGGCAACACACTAAACCAAGCCCGTTGCTTCGGCAATACGGCAGGCTTCCATGGCGTTGCTTACGTTTAGCTTTTGAAATATATTTTGCCGGTGCCTGTTAACCGTATGTATGCTGAGCGATAGTTTACCGGCTATCTCCTTGCTGCGGTGCCCATACTTTATCAGTTGGATGATCTCCTTTTCGCGCGGCGACAAAAATTCGGTTATTTTGTCTTGCCCGTTATTAATAACCGCCCCGGTACGTGTGTTGATGATCAGGCCATCAGGTGCATCAAACCCCGGATAGTCAAAAATGATATTATACAGGCAAAGTGCAAACCAAATGCTGCCATCAGCATAACTGCTGATGTATATTACCCGGTGTTTAAGCGTTAAATTCTTCCCCTCGCCTATTATTACCCGAAGCCTGGTAATAATTTCGTAACCGTCCCGGTCGGCAACGCTTAATGAATTAAGATGCTGAAAAAAGCGCAGCTCAAGCCGGTATTTTTTTTGCAGGTCTTCTGTGTGGATAAGGCTTAACAGTTCATCTTCCCAAATGGTGTTAACCTCTGCCTCCTGCTGTTTTAAGCCCAGTTTTTCGGCCATAGCACCATAGCAGATATAGCTTTTTCGTGATTTCAAATCACTCAGCACACTGATGCCGTTTTCCAGGCCGGTGTACAAGCGGGCTATTTGCCGGGCACTATCCAATGGCGATGGCGGCTGCGCATCGGTATCAAATGGTTGCGATAATAATTTTATGTCCAGTAATTCGCGGATGTTATCCATATTAGTAATGGTTATAAATCGCCATTTAACACTTTTAAAACGCTTAATAACTTTACGAACATACAAAAGCCCAATGGTTAATTAACCGGGCATTAATTAAAAACAAATGAAAAAAACATTTATCGCCATAGTTATGCTTTTTTGCGCCGGCCAGATTAAAGCGCAAAGCCTTGAAAAAATGACCTGGTTTAATGAGCCTGAACGCTGGGAAATAAAAAATAACAGCCTTATTATGCAGGTAACACCCAAAAGCGATTACTGGCGTATATCCCACTATGGCTTTACCGTTGATGATGCGCCCTTTTATTACAGCACTTATGGTGGTGAGTTTGAGGCCAAGGTAAAATTAACCGGGGCGTACAAGGCCCGGTTTGACCAAATGGGGCTGATGATCAGAACCGATCATGAAAACTATATTAAAACAGGCGTTGAGTTTGTAGATGGCAAATTTAATGTAAGTACAGTGGTAACACATACCAAAAGCGACTGGAGCGTTACAACCCTTGAAAAGGTGCCGCCGTTTATATGGATAAAAGTGGTGCGCAGACTGGATGCCCTGGAGATATTTTACTCGCTTGATGATAAAACCTATATAATGACCCGCAATGCACCGCTAAAAGATAACGCGCCGGTAATGGTTGGCCTAATGGCGGCCTGCCCGGATGGCAATGGCTTTGAAGCTAAATTTGAAAACTTTACCGTAAAGCACCTACCCGATCAACGCAGGCTGGAATGGCTTAAAAATCATCAGTAAGAAAAAACAACGGGCATTGTATCGGCTTGTCCGTAACAGCCCGTTATTATGTCCAAATAACACCCGCTGTTAATGGTAATTGAATAATAGATTTGTTAGGTAATCAAATTATTTACCGTGTTATAAATCACCATTAAAATGAGAAAGCAAACCGCCTGGCTGTTATTAATCTTATTAAGCCTTGTTGCTTACCAAAGCGACGCGCAACAGAAAAAAGCCAATCAACAAAAAAGTGTACCTGCCGCACAGTTAACCGCCAAACCAAAGCTGCTTAAGCCCGAAGAAAGAAGCAAAGCCATTAAGTTTTTAAAGCAAACGGCCGCTGATGTTTATAACGCGGTGAAGGCTTTAAGCAGCGCGCAGTTAACCTTTAAGCCCGCTGCCGATAAGTGGAGTATAGAAGAATGCGTTAAACACATCGCATCGTCCGAAAAAAACCTGTGGGCGATGGTTGAAGCATCATTAAAACAACCCGCTAACCCTGAAAAAAGAGCCGATATTAAAGCTACTGACGAAATGCTGATCAAGGGCGTTGAAGACCGCTCGCATAAAGCTAAAACCTTTGCAGCACTTGAACCGGCTAACGCGCCATACGCAAATACGGAGGCCGCGCTGAAAGCATTTCAGGAAGACCGGGATAAACTGGTAGCTTTTATTGACACTACAAATGAAGACCTGCGCAACCATGTATCGGCATTACCTATGGGTACCTATGATGCTTATCAGTTAATTATGCTGATATCCGCCCATACCGAGCGACACGTAAAACAGATCGAGGAAGTAAAGGCCGATCCGAATTATCCAAAAAATTAATGCGTTTAATGTAATACAACTTAAAGTTAAAGAGGCCATTTTTCATATATTTACCATACTTATGAAAAAAGGCCTTATCAACCTGCTGCTGCTTTGCTTATGTCATTCGGCATTTGCACAACAGCCCGGCAAACATCTTCCGCTCACCATTCAGGGTAAAATAACCAATACCACTGAAAAGATGATGAAGATTTTTTTTGAGGATGAAAACGGTTTGATGACCATTGATACGATCAAACTTAACGATGCCGGCGAATTTAATTTTAAAACCTACCACATTTCGCGCCCGCAGCGTACCAGCATTCAGCAAAACAGCTTACAGATAAACAAGATTTACGTTGCGCCCGGTTATAACCTAACCATAACCGGCGATGCTACAGATTTCCTCACTCTGCTTAAAACAAAAAGGATAAGCGGTACAGGAGCCATAACAAACAGCTATCGCCAAAAGATAGACTCGATCATGGTTGCCCGGAATGACCGTACGGAATGGTATGAGTTGAAACTGGATGACTTGCTGCGGTTCATAAAAAAGCAAAAAGCGCTTAATGATTCTGTAGCCAATGCGGTATTCATTAAAAACAGGCAAGGAGATAAATACGCGGCCACATTTAAAAAAATGGTTGATATAGATAATCAAAGCATGGCCTTTTACATGCTGCTGCAACACCTGGAAATGGGTAAATATACAGCCCGGCAAATGGTTGATATAGCAAAGCTAAACACGCCGCCTATATTTGCTAACAGCATCTCGCACGATGAATACCTGATTGCCGAAGATTATACGAGCTGGATAATGCCAGTTTATTTAACTTATATAAAAAAGGTGGATAAATTAAATGATTCAACCTTAGTAAAACAGCCCGACTATTTATTTAACGCTGTTAATAAATACTATACCGGCGAGGTAAAACAACGCTACCTGCATTATGCCGTTACCTCAGGCATTAACCGGGCAAGCTCTATAGAGCAATTAAACTGGGTAAAAAAAGACCTTAAACCTTTTGTTGACGCGGTTCAAATTGCCGCGCTGAAGAAAGACATCAGCACTAACTTTTACGAAAAGGAAAAGCAGTTGATGCAAATACAAATAGGTAAACCCGCCCCGGCTTTTACCTTACCAAGCGACAAGGGTAAAACCTACAGCCTCAGCGATTTTAAAGGTAAAGTTATTTATATAGACCTATGGGCAAGCTGGTGCGCCCCTTGCCGTGCGGAAATGCCAAACTTTCAAAAATTGGCAGACAAGTACAAAAACGACCCCAATATAGCTTTTGTGAGCATAGCGGTATTTGATGGCGACCGAGAATGGCGTAAAGCCCTCGCCACAGAAAAACCAACCTGGCTGCAACTTTATGACCGTGGCGGCTTTGTAGCCGGTGCATACGTGGCCAATGCCATCCCCAAATACATCCTGATTGATAAAAATGGCAACGTTGTAAATTACAATGCGCCGGGCCCGGGCACTAACGAGATCAGCGGATTAATAGATCAGGAGATCGGTAAATAATTAGTTATTTGCGCAGGCTTTACTAAACTTTTATGATGCCCCGCTTTTACGCCCTCTTTTTGCTGATCCTTATAACCAGCATTTGCCTGATGTAATCTCTGGTCATCAGCAGCTCGTTTTGTTACTTAACAATCGTATTCACAGTTGTGATATGAGCAAACAAGGCATCTCACGTTGAGTATATATGATACCTGATTATTCAATCCCACTATCTTTTTAGGCTTATTGATACAAAACAAAACACTGTTTATCAATCAGTTAATCCTGGTTAACATTTGTGTTATCAATATTAACAATATTTGTACCCGCTTATTTCAAAGCAGCCTAAATTCAACCACTGTAAATGGCCGTAAGTAACTAACCAGCTTACCATTTATATAACCCAATATTATAAACCAATTTTCCTAATAACATAACTGCTATGGTAAAAAACTTTACTTAAATATTTTGCTGTGCTGAAAATCTCAGCGATCAGTTGTTACTTAAACCGACAATTGATCATCCCGGCTGCTCTGCATGTGCGAGCTAATCCACTATCCATTTACTAACCATTTAACTTTTGTAAAAACCTTCGGCAAAGCCCGAACAGGTATTATGCCTGCTATTACCTATCTATTTATGCGTAACAGCGTACGCATTTTAAAAATCCGCTTATCCAATAAACCTAATTAAATAACCATGCGACAAATTTTACGAAGATTACTAACGCTGTGCTTGTTTACCTGCGCCTGTGCAACGGCATTTGCACAAAACCGGGTAGTAACAGGCGCAGTTACTGACCAAAATGGAGAAGTGCTTCCCGGAGCTACCGTTTCAGTAACCGGAACTACTGTTTCTGTTGCCACTAACCAGGTAGGCGTATACTCTATCAATGTACCTGCGGGCAGCAGCAGCTTAACTTTTTCATTTTTGGGAATGGAAAAGCAACAAGTTTCTATTAATGGCAAAACAAGCCTAAGCGTAGTGCTCAAACCATCGGCAACTACGTTAGAAGAGGTTGTGGTAAAAACAGCTTATGGCAGCGCTAAAAAGGCCAACTTATCAAGCGCGCAAACTTCTATTTCGGCCAAGGAGCTTAACCGTACGGTAAACACTACTATAGAACAAGCGCTGCAAGGACGTTCGGCAGGCGTGTATGTAACGCAAAACACCGGGCAGCCGGGTGGCGGCATGTCTATCAACATACGTGGGGTGAGCACAATTAACGGCGCTACAGACCCATTGTATGTTATTGATGATATACAGATAGCCCCTACGCAGATAGGTTTCGGTCCGCAAAGCTCTACCAACCCGTTAGCCGGTATCAACCCTAATGATATTGAGGATGTACAGGTATTGCAAGGCCCGGCCGCAACATCATTATACGGCTCACGCGCCACCAACGGTGTTGTGCTGATCACTACCAAAAGAGGCAAGGCCGGCGATATCAAAATAGCATATAATTATCAATACGGTTTACAAACCTCGCCAAAACATCTGGATGTAATGGATCTAAGGCAGTATGCACAGATGGTTAAAGAGTACCACGCCATTGCCGGCGGCGAAACACCACTTGAGTTTTTAGACCCCTCATTGCTGGGAAAAGGTACTGACTGGCAGGGCGAACTGTTTAACAACAGCGCGCGCCAAAACCATACACTAAGTTTAAGCGGCGGTACCGAAAAAACCAAATACTTTTTGTCCGGCGATTACCTTAACCAAAAAGGGGTTGCCGAAGGCTCAGACTTTAAAAGGTATTCGGCACGCTTAAATATGGATAGCAAGGCAAAAGAATGGTTAACCTTAGGCGCTGACCTTAACTTTAGCCAGACCAAAGAAATTTTAACCACCAGCCAGGAGAATATCATTTCTAACGGGTTACAATTAACACCACAAATACCGGTTAAAAATGTAGATGGCTCCTGGGGCGGCGGCGACCTTAATAACGGTGCTAACCAGTTTGCGCCTGTTAACCCTATCGCTATAGCTAATTTACTAACTAATAATTATTTACGCCGTGAGTTCCGTAGCAGCTTAAGGGCGGATATAAAAATCTTACCTGAATTACATTTCAAAACATCGTTAACCAACTATGTTAACTATTACGAATCGCAATATTATATGCCCACTTATAAAATTGGCTGGGCCGAAAATGCGACCGCATCCTTTTCAAACGGAAATGGATCATTCGCCAACATGGTTTGGAACCAGTTATTAGAATACAATAAAAGCTTCGCGAAGCATAACTTTAATTTGATCGCAAGTCATGAATCACAATCTAACGTATCTAAAAGTTTGTCAGGACGCCGTACAGGCTTCTTAACTAATGATATATTTGATTTAGAGGCCGGTGATCCGCTAACTGCCAGTAATAACGGAGGCTCCGGGCATTGGAATCTGGAATCATACCTGGCAAGGCTTAACTATAATTACAACGACAGGTACCTTGTAACCGCTGCTATACGTGCTGATGGTTCATCAAATTTCGGTTCAGAAAATCGCTGGGGCTACTTTCCATCAGTATCTGGAGCATGGCGGATAACTAATGAAAGTTTTTGGAATATATCTGCCATCAACGAATTAAAACTAAGGGTTGAAACAGGTGTAACCGGTAACCAAGGTGGTAATCCGTTAGCTATATATTCGCCTTTGGCCTCTGGTGCAACACCAACAACTACCGGTTTTTTACCAAGAAGCTACGCAAATACAAACCTTAAATGGGAAGAAACCCGTACCGACAATATAGGTATCAATATAGGTTTACTTAAAGACCGCATAACTATTGAGGCAGATTATTATGAAAAAAAAACCAGCAATTTGTTAATGAAGTTGGCGTTGCCATGGTACATGGGTTCAAATGGAACAGGAGCTGTAGAACCACCTGATTATAATACCGGTTCATTATCAAATAAAGGCTGGGGTATCACCATAAATACAACAAATATTACTAACAAGAATTTTACCTGGAATACAAACTTTAACATATCTCATTTTAATACCAAGATCACAAAGTTAAATAGTGACAAAGCATCCATCACCCGTGTGTCATGGTGGTTAGATAACTGGACTCAAAGATCAGTAGTAGGCACAGCTCCATGGTTGTTCCAGGGATATGTTGAGGAAGGCATATTCCAATCTGTTGATGAAATTAACAAAAGCGCTGTACCTGTTGACAACAATGGCAACAGGCTGCCCACTGCCGATGTAAACGGCGTTTGGGTAGGCGATGTTAAGTACAAGGATATTAATGGCGATGGCAAGATTGATGTAGATGATATTACCAACATCGGCAATCCATGGCCTAAGCTTTACGCGGGTTTTACCAACAACTTCTCATACAAAAACTTTAACCTTAGCGTGCTTTTAACCGCCGCTTACGGTAACGATGTTTATAATTACCTGGCCAGGGTAAACTCAAACCCAAACAATATTAACCTGAGCCGTAACCTGCTGGTTACCGCTATGAATTATGCCCGCCCTGTAAATAACCCTGATGGTACAGCATCCCTTGCCAACCCGGGTACAAACGTTGCCAGGATATCATTCGGGCCAAACGGCAACTATGCCCGTATTACCGACAAATGGGTAGAGGACGGATCATTTATCAGGCTGAAGAACGTAACCCTCTCCTACAACGTACCGGCCGCGTTTTTAGCTAAACAAAAAGTTGTACGTGGTGCAAGGTTAGCGTTTGGTGTACAAAACCTGGCCACCATAACCGGCTATAAAGGCTTAGACCCTGAAGTAGGCTCGTACGTTGGCCGCGATGCTTCGGCTTCCAACCAGGCTATCGGGCTTGATAATGGGCGCTATCCGCTAACGCCGTTCTATACATTCAGTTTTGGAATTGACCTATAAGAATTAAAGAGATGAAGATCAATAAGAATAAGATTTTTTGGGGCTTGTTGCTAATCCCCGTTATGATGCTCTCGGCATGTAAAAAAAGCTTTTTAGAAAAGCTGCCAACTGATGCTATAGTTGATGCCAGCTTTTATAAAACAGACGACCAGGTGCTGGCAGGTACAGGCCTGCTGTATAGCAAGGTTTGGTTTGATTATAATGATAAGGCCTCCTATAACCTGGGCGATTTTAGGGCAGGTACAGCATTTTCGGCTTATAACGATAAAGGGAACGTATTATTCAACACCACCGGAGATAATCCTGAAAACTCAGCCGCATGGCGGGCCTTTTTTATTGTTGTGGCCCAATCAAACCTAACCAGGCAAAACATTGAAACCTACGCCGGCGAAGGCGTGTCACCGGCAATTAAAAAGCACGCTATCGCTGAAACACGTTTTATGCGCGCGCTGGCTTACCGCTTTTTAGTAATGAACTGGGGCGAAGTGCCCGTTATAGAAAATAACAGCAAACTATTTTTAGATACCAGCTTACGCAAAAATACGGTGCCCAGCGTGTGGAAATTCATAATTAATGATATGCGCGCCGCCGCTAATGATTTAACCGCCACACCTATACGCCCGGGCCGGGTAACCAAATGGGCTGCCGAAGCTATGCTGGCACGTTTTTACCTGAACAGGGCCGGTGTGGGCAGCAATGGCGCAGGCCAACGCAACCAATCAGACCTTGACAGTGCCAAGTATTTTGCCGACAGGGTGATTAAACAAGGCGGTTATGCCTTATTACCCAATTATGCCAATTTGTTTTTATTCCCTTACGATAATAATAGCGAATCTATATTTTCACTTCAGTGGGTATTTTCACCGGGTGCATGGGGTACACAAAACTCTCCCCCTGCTTACCTCGCTTACAGTGGCGATATTGCCAACGGCGATGGCTGGGGCGGCGATAAAAGCGCTACCTGGTGGATGATGAAACAGTACGATGGTTTCACCGTAAATGCCGCCGACAATGAAATTAAAGGCCGCACGCTCGATCAGCGGCTTAAAGCTACGTTCATGCTGCCGGGCGCTTCGTATCCTGAGATCACCCAGGCTATAACCGGTGGTGAGCAAAAACTGGTATTTCCTTTTACCGGTAGTGATAATAACTTTTTATCTATCAAAAAATATGTAACCGGCAAAGCCAAGGACGTTGGTGGCCAGGCCGCTCAACAATACTATGGGCACGATACCTACATGATGCGTTTGGCCGAAATGTATCTGATTTATGCTGAAGCTGAATTAGGCAACAATACATCGACCAATGATGTGATAGCCAGGGAATATTTTAACAAGGTGCACATGCGGTCGGGCCTGCCTGAGTTTGAAGACCCGCTTACTTTGGATGTGATATTTAAAGAACGTACGGTAGAATTCGCGATGGAAGGCATGGCCTGGTATGACCTAGTGAGCATGCATTATTACAATGCGCAAAAAGCATACGACATTCTTAATGCCCAGGACAGGGGCCTATTTTTCACCGCGCCTAACCAGTTCCCTAACCCAACCCAATGGACAATGACCAAAACCCCATGGGCCACTACCGATAGGGTAATTAACGCTAACAGCGGCAACTTTTTGCTACCCATACCATCACCTGAGTTAGACCAGGCACCAAACCTAAAGAAACCCGCGGTTGATTACTACGCGCAATAACATTGTTTATCAAAATAAATATGGAGATGAAAAATATATTAAAAACATTACTCATACTCGTGGCAGGCGTGCTTACCATGAGTATATACTCCTCCTGCTCAAAAAAGGATAGCAGCGAGGGAGGCACCCCTACCATCAGCTATATTCGCATAACTGATCCAAATTCGTCCGATTCGCTGCTGGTATCGGCAGGCCAGGGCAACTTGATCGCGATAGTAGGTACCAACCTGCAAAACGCGCGCGAAATTTGGTTTAATGACAGGAAAGCCGTTGTAACTACCACTTATGTAACCAACACATCTATACTGGTGAGTGTACCAAGTGAGATACCGGTTGACATCAGCAATAAGATAAAGATCCTGTTTTCGGACGGAAAAATGCTTGAACACAGTTTTACGGTTGATATTGCCGAGCCGGCTATCTCCTACATGGATTGTGAATATGTACCAACCGGTGAAGTAGCCACCATTAACGGTAATTACTTTTATGAACCATTGACCGTAACTTTTACCGGTGGTGTTGAAGGTGAAATTGAATCGGTAACAGATGCTGTTATTAAAGTGCGTGTTCCGGCCGGCGCGCAACCGGGCCCTATCACTATCAAAAATAATTTTGGCGAAACCAGGTCTGACCTGTATTTCAGGGATAACCGTAACATTATACTCAGCAGTGATCCGTTTACCGGCTGGTGGAATTCTTCGTTCGTTGTTACATCGCCGGGCCCTGATGACCCGATAGCGATCAACGGTAATTACATCCGTGTAAAACGTGTAATTGGAGCATGGGGATGGACAGAAGCAGCCGGTGGCCCGCCGGATGCCATGGGTCCTATCAGTAAAAATATACCGGACGAAGCCATCTTAAAACCTGAGGATTATGAACTCAAATTTGAGGTAAATACAGTAAAACCGTATAATAACAACACCATCAGGTTTAACTTCGGCCTCGCAAAAGATTTTTATACTGATGCTTACTTATGGAATCCGCCTATTGATACCAAGGGAAAATGGCAAACCATTACCATACCTTTTGATGAATTTACTGAAAACTTCCCAGCCCCGCTAACGGTAAATCCTAATGGCTATTACACCCGCATACTTTTTCTTGGCCCTGGCGAACTGGATGCCGATATATCTTTCGACAATTTCAGGGTAGTACCAAAAATCAATAAGGACTGATACTTTTTAAAACGAATAAATAATATGAAATTAACCTATCATAAACCATTGCTTACATTGTTAACCGGCTTTATGCTGCTTATCACCATGGCGATGTCATGTAAAAACACGGATAACGAGGTAGACTCGGGCAAGGTTGAATTGTTAAGCTTCGGCCCTGCCGGTGTTAAGCACGGTGAGCAGATACGCTTTATTGGTAAAAACCTGAATAAGGTTACCGAAATAGCGCTTCCGGGTGCTTCGGTCTCCAGTTCGGCATTTGTTGAGCAATCGGCAGATCTGATCGTGATCACTGTACCGCAAGAAACTGAAAAAGGCTTTGTAACCTTAAAAACTGCCGATGGCGATATCACCTCAAAAACCGAGATACAGTTTGAGGTACCGGTAACCATAACATCAGTACCCGCAACCGCACACGCCGGAGACAACATTACAATAACCGGCGATTTTGTGAACTGGGTAACCGGTGTACAATTTGCTCCCGATACACTGGTTGAAAATTTTGTAAGCAAATCATTAACAGAAATTGTTGTTAAGGTGCCTGTTGATGCCGCAACCGGTAAAGTGGTATTTTATACCGGCGGCACAAAACCACTTGTAATTGAATCAGAGGCGGAACTGGTTATTTTACCCTGATTAAGTACAGGTTAATAATTGTGTATACTATAGGCCCGCTGCAATAAATATTGCAGCGGGCCTCTTTTTTGAGGCTTATTTGTTGTGCCATAATACATTTAAACATTGATTGTAAGATGTATTTGATAGATTTGGGTACCGATTTTAATGAAGCCTGATTTTTTAAAATACCTGCTTATACTATGGTTATGCTCAAGCTATGCTTTTGCGCAAAACAACCAATACGCATTTTCGCACATTAATGTTAATACCGGGCTATCACACAATAGTGTAACAACTTTTTTAAAAGATAGCCGTGGCTTTTTATGGATAGGTACACAAAACGGCCTTAACCGCTATGATGGCAATACGTTTAAGTTGTACCAGCATGATGCCAGCGATCCTAAGTCAATAAGCGACAATTTTATACTTAACATTTATGAGGCACCCGGCGATAAATTCTGGATAAAAACACAGTCGGGCTATAGTATTTACGATCAGTTAACCGAAAGCTTTAGTGAAGATGTTGGTGCTTACCTGAAACCCTATGGCGTGCCTGATTACCGTGTATTAAAAATAGCAAAGGGAGCCAACGGTAACTTTTACTTTCTCCATGCTGTTGAAGGGCTTTTTGTTTATAACTCATCAACAAAAAAAACAAGAAGCTACCCGCACATTCAGGGCAACCCGGCTTCGTTGTATTCCATTAACGTGGTTGATATGTACCCTGACTCCAAGGGGAATATTTGGCTTGTTTACAATAACGGCGCTATTGACAGGTTTGATCCGCGTACAGGGAAGGTAACCTATCGGTCATTAGCCATAGCTAATGCGCTTCAGCGTAAAGCTTATCAGTTTTACAAGATATTTGTTGATGCTCAGGATGATGTATGGTTTTTTTCAGGCCCTATCGGTACATTTTATTTAAACCCTGTAGATAACATAGTTAAACACTTTTATAAGGATGCGCCCGGGCATAGCCTGAATGCCAATATTGTAAATAGCGTAATGCAGGACAATAAAGGCAAAATATGGGTTGCTACAGATCCGGGCGGAATTAACATGATTGATAAAGCTGATTTTACCATCAGCTACCTGTTAAAAAAAGAAAATGATGATAAAAGTTTAAGCCAAAACAGTTTAACAGAGCTTTATAAAGATAATTCGGGCACTATATGGATAGGCACCTACAAAAAAGGGCTCAACTTTTATCACGAAAATATTATTAAGTTCCCTTTATACAGGCACAACCCTTTACAGCCAAATACGGTAAGTTACGATGATGTAAATGCTTTTGCCGAGGACAATAAAGGCAATATATGGATCGGTAGTAACGGCGGCGGGTTAATATATTACGACAGGAAATCCGGGAAATTTACCACCTATTTACACAGTAAAACCAACCCCAACAGCCTAACCAGCAATGTAATAGTGAGCCTGGCCATTGATCATGAACAAAAGCTTTGGATAGGCACTTATTTTGGCGGGCTTGATTGCTTTGACGGTAAAACATTTACCCACTATAAGCACAATGATGCCGACCCTTACAGCCTCTCGGATGATCGTGTGTATGAAATAAAAGAAGATCACCTTAACAGACTTTGGGTGGGTACCCTATCAGGTGGGTTAAACATGCTCGGGGCTGACAGAAAAAAGTTTACCATTTACCGGGCGTACCGGCCAAATTCTATTCACTCCGATTATGTATTCAGTATAATAGAAGACCGCAAAAACAATATATGGGTGGGTACTTCTGATGGGATAGACGTAATTGATCCGCAGGGAAAAATAATACATTACAAACACATAAACGGCGACCCTAACAGCCTGGTATATAACAATGTTTACTCCTTACTGGAGGACCGGAACGGCAATATATGCATCGGCACGCGCGAAGGGTTGAACATACTGAACCCAGTAACCAAACTATTAAAACTTTACCGCAAACAGGATGGATTGCCTGATAACAACATCGTATCGCTGGAGGAAGATGCTAAAGGCAACCTTTGGATGGGAACCGCCAATGGGCTGTCTCAAGCCAGGCTTTCGATAACTAACGGCCAATCAAAGCTCAGGTTTATTAATTTTAATGAGCGGGATGGTTTGCAGGGCAGGCAGTTTAATGATGATGCCTCATTAATTACCCGCGAAGGCGAACTGCTTTTTGGGGGCGGCAATGGTTTTAACCTGTTCAACCCAAACAATATTAAACTGAATAAAACAGCACCACCCTTTGTTTTTACCGACTTTCAGTTATTTAACACCAGCATTAAACCAGGTAATGAAATAAATGGAGAGGTGGTTTTATCAAAATTGATTACTGATACCAGGGCGCTTACCCTGAGCTACGATGCAGATTTTTTTTCGGTCGATTTTGCCGCGCTTGATTTTTTAAATCCGGATAACGTAAAATACAGCTATAAAATGCAGGGTTTTGATGACGAATGGGTAATGGCTGATAACAAAGTACGTAAAGCCACATATACCAACCTAAGCCCTGGGGAATACACGTTTATAGCCCGTGCCGAAGCGATTGATAACTCGTGGAATGACCAGGTTATATCCTTAAAAATTAAGGTACTCCCACCCTTTTGGCGAAGCACATTGGCTTACCTGTGTTACCTGGCAATGACGCTGGCTATACTTTTTTACATACGTTACCGAGGTATTAAAAAACTAAAGGCCCGGTTTGCCCTTGAGCAGGAAAGAAAAGAAGCAAACAGGCTACGCGAGCTCGACTCGATGAAGATCAAATTTTTGACCAATGTAAGCCATGAATTTAAAACACCCATATCACTAATTATGGCGCCGGTTGATAAGTTGCTTAAAGACCCGGAGATGAGTGAGCGGGGTAACGACCTGGGTATCATTAAAAAAAACGCGTACAGGCTACTTAACCTGGTTAACCAGCTTTTGGATCTGCGTAAAATGGAAGACCGCGAATTAAAGCTCAACCTAAAAGAAGGCGACATCATCGCATTTATTAAAAATATAGCTTATTCGTTTACTGATATTGCCGAACAAAGCCACGTACAGTTTGCATTTGATACCGATACCATTAAGCTCACCACTATTTTTGACCATGATAAAGTTGAGCGTGTGCTGTTAAACCTGCTTTCAAACGCATTCAAATTCACCCCGGCAGGCGGTAATGTAAGTGTATTGCTAAGCAGCGTAACGCATCCTGAAAAAGACGGATTCCGAGTGCTAAAGTTAAACGTTATTGATACCGGCATAGGCATACCTGCTGATAAGGTTGATAAAATATTTGAGCGCTTTTTTCAAAATGATTTGCCGGCCTCGTTAACTAACCAGGGCAATGGTATCGGGCTTTCAATAGCCAAAGAGTTTGTTAAAATGCACAATGGCTTAATATATGTTGAACACGTGGCTAATGGTGGAAGCTGCTTTATAGTTGAGCTGCCTTTACCTGTAAAAGCGGTACAGCTTGCCGGTGTTACACCGGCTGGCATCAGCATAAAAAACACTGGGAAAGACCTTTCAAAAAAAGCGAAGGTTTTACTGGTAGAAGATAATGACGATTTCAGGTATTACCTGAAAGACAACCTGGCCGGGCATTATACTATACTCGAAGCTGTAAACGGTAAGGATGGCTGGCAAAAAGCCCTGGCATTCCACCCGGACCTGATCGTGAGCGACATTAGCATGGCCGAAATGGATGGCTTGCAGCTTTGCGGTAAAATTAAAGCTGACAGTCGCACCTCACACATCCCTATTATATTATTAACCGCTATGCCAAATGAGGAGATGTTGTTAGAAGGTTTAAGCAACGGCGCGAACGACTACTTGATCAAGCCACTTAATTTTGAAGTTCTGCATTCAAAAATCAAGAATTTAATGGCACTGCAAACGGACATTAAAAACAGTAAAAAGATTGATGTTAAGCTAAACGAAAAGGTAATACCATCGGCTGATGGCAAATTTATGGATACAGCCCTGCTTTATATTGAAAGCAACCTGCAAAACCCTAACTTAAACGTTGAAGAACTAAGCAGGCACATGTGCATGAGCAGAGTATCATTATACAAAAAAGTGCTGCTGCTCACGGGTAAAACCCCGGTTGATTTTATACGGTCGATAAGGTTACGGAGAGCCGCCGAGCTATTAACAAAAAGTAAGCTCTCTATTGCGGAGATATCTTACCAGGTAGGGTTTAACACGCCGCACTACTTTGCAAAATCATTTAAAGTGGAGTACGACTTGTTGCCGTCTGATTATATCCAACGCTTTCGTAAGGAAACAAGTCAGTGGCAAGCCTGAGTATGTAAATGAAGCCAAAGATATTTTGGCTTCATTTAACAGTTTTTCAATCAAAGTTTAATACCCGTTTTAACTAAGGACTTTTTAAACTTTGCAGATAATAAGTTATTACTTGTACTCAATTACAAACTCATCAACCGGATTGCGTACTTTTTTCATTGGAGCCAACCAATCTGTTTCATCACGGTAGCCTAAATATAACAGGGTTACGCTTTTTAATCCCAATGATTTAAGGTCAAGCAATTCATCAACCAGGGCATTGTCAAAACCCTCTGCCGGTGTGCTGTCAATCTTTAGTTCGGCAGCTTGGGCGATAGCCATTGAAAACCCGATGTATGACTGCCGGGCAGTATGCACAAAGTTCTCTTCCGGGGTTTCGTTCAAATAAATATTTTTGATCTTATCCGTATAGCTGTTAAATCTCCCTTGTGGCAAGCCCCGTTCGTCAGTAATTCGATCATAAATGGTATCAATCCGCTCAGCGGTATACCTGTCCCAGGCGGCAAATACCAGCACATGCGAGCAATCCACCATTACCTCTTTGTTCAGCGAACTTGGCGCGAGTTTTTCCTTGATCTCCTGACTTGAAACTACCAGCACCCTAAACTGCTGCAAGCCCGAAGATGTAGGTGCCAACCGGGCGGCTTCTACAATTTTATCAATATCTGCCTGGCTTACTTTTTTAGTCGGGTCGTAGTTTTTGGTGGCATAACGCCACTTTAAATCATTTATTAATGACATATTATAACAGTTTTATAAACAGCGGGCCTAAATAACTTTAAGCCCACTGTTGAATTTTTAATTATTGGTAACCGCCAATTTCACTTCAATATTGCCACGGGTGGCATTAGAGTATGGGCACACCTGGTGCGCTTTGGCTACCAGTTCGTTCGCTTTATCCTGGTCAACACCATTAACATTTACGTTAAGTTCAACAGCCAGACCAAAACCTCCGGCATCGCTTTGCCCGATACTTACTTTCGCGGTTACGGTAGTACCACCGGTAGAAACCTGCTCCTGCTTAATTATTAAATTCAGGGCGCTATCAAAACAGGCGGCATAACCTGCCGCGAACAATTGCTCAGGATTGGTATAGTCATCATTGGCACCACCAAGCGCTTTAGGCATTCTAACCTCAAGATCTAATACACCATTACTGCTTTTTACATGGCCATTACGGCCGCCGGTCGCGGTTGCATCCGCGGTATATAATGTTTTCATTTTAATGAATTCTTTACAGATGATAATTATTTTAAACGGGCGATCATTTTTTCGGCAACACTTTCTGACGAGGCCGGATTTTGCCCGGTGATCAATAAACCGTCTTCAACCACGTGTACACCCCAATCTTCCACTTTGCTGTAGTTAGCGCCTAAATTTTGCATTTCGGTTTCCACTAAAAACGGTACTACCTCGGTTAATTTTACGGCTTCTTCTTCCGTATTTGAAAATCCGGTTACGTTTTTACCTTTTACAAAAGGTTCGCCATTTTCAAACTTCACATTTTTAAATGCGCCCGGTGCGTGGCAAACCGCGCCTACCAATTTACCGCTGTTATAAAAATCCAAAATCAGTTGTGCTGATTTAGCATCGTTAGCCAGATCCCAAAGCGGGCCATGCCCTCCCGGATAAAACACAGCATCAAAATCAGACGCGTTCACATCGGCAAGCTTGTGGGTGTGGGCAATAACATCCTGCACCGCGGTATCATTATAATAGCGCTTGGTAGCGTCGGTTTGTGCCGAGGGCGCTTCGCTGTTCGGGTCAATAGGTGCCTGCCCGCCTTTAGGTGTGGCTACTACTACCTCATAACCGGCATCGGTAAATTTATAATACGGAGCGGCAAATTCCTCTACCCAAAAACCTGTTTTGTGGCCTGTATTGCCTAATTCATTGTGCGAGGTAACTACAAATAAAACTTTCATTGTTTAATTTTTTAATGATATAATTATTGATTTTTATTTTTGAGCGCATTGGTACTCCAAAGCGCCCACAGGATAAGGACAGGCTGAAAAAACAACCTTATTAACCTTGCCTTATCGGTATCCAGGCCGAAGGCATCTACTTTATTAATATACTGCGAAATATTTCCCGGAAAGATCAGCACAAAGAAAACAGCTGTAATAATGCCAACCCATTTTTTGTTTTTAACCATAAAAATGAGTGCCAGGCCTAAACTGACCTCTACTACTCCGGACAGTATAACCGTCAGATCAGGGTTAACAGGAAGCCATTTGGGCACCTGCGCTAAAAACTCGGAACGGTTAAACGTAAGGTGGCTTACACCCGCGAAGGCTAAAAAAGCGCCTAATGTAACCCTGGCTATATTTTGTATTTTAGAGGTTCGCATCTGTTTTAATGATTTTATTTAAAAGATTTTTTAGCTGCAATAATTCATCCATAGTAACATCCATACATTTTACCAACTCCATTGGAATATGCTTTGCCCTGTCCTTCATCTGCTTACCATATTCGGTTAAGGAGATGTTTACCACACGCTCGTCTTCGCGGCTTCGGGTTCTGTTCACTATTTGCTTTTGTTCTAACCTTTTTAACAGTGGCGTAAGCGTACCCGTGTCCAGGTATAGTTTATTTCCTAACTGCTGTACGGTTTGCTGTTCATGCTCCCACAGTACCATCAATACTAAATACTGTGGATAAGTAATATCCAATTCGGCCAGTAAGGGCCTGTACAGGTTAGTCAGATTTCGTGAAAAAGCGTACGCCGGGAAACAGATCTGTTTTTCGAGCTTAAGTAAATCTTCCATATATGGTAAACTCCAAAACATCATAAATGTTTTGCACAATATAATTTTGTGCTACATAAATATATTATTACTGAAACTTCCCCTTATTTTAATAATCTTAGGTTTTGCCTTTGCTGCGTTTTATTAATGCCTTAACTTATTACTATAGGAAGCTGATGCTCTTTCAAATAAAGATTGATCCGTTTATTCGGGTGGCTATGGCTAATTCAAATTTAGCCTTTATTATATCTTTGTATTATCTCTGTTCAAGTATGCTACACATCATAGGATCTGCCATTTCTATACTTCTTTCCACACTGCTTTTTACCAAACGTGGACGATCGGCTGCTGATCTGATATTGGCTTTATGGCTACTGCTGATAGCCTGCCATCTGCTGTGCTATTATTTACTGGCATCCAATAAATTTGTAGAATATCCCTACTTGCTGGGTATTGAAATTGCTATGCCTCTTCTTCACGGCCCGTTTTTATATATGTATATCGCATTGGTTGCGAAAAAAAAATCCAGGCCGCTATACGTTTTACTTCATTTTGTACCTGCAATTATTACTTACATCGCTCTATCAAGGTTTTTATTGTTAACACCGGCCGAAAAGATCTTCATTTATCAACATGATGGAATTGGCTACCTTAATCTTTTGTACTTCGTCCATCTTTTAATTTTACCCTCCGGTTTGCTATATATCTCACTTTCAGTTCATCTGTTGTATAGAGTCCGAAAACTACTATCTCATACGGAAAAGGTTAAAGCAAAATGGTTAGCAACACTTCTTGCCGGCATGTGCATAATCTGGATCTCTATTCTACTGGGTAATGATCTGTCTACATTCGCATTAGTAGACCTTTTCATCTTGCTCATTGCATTTTTCGGAATTAAACAGGTTGGATTGTTTACCGATAATACCGTTCCCGCGCTCGCTGCTGCTTTTGAATCTGAATTATTAGTAACAATGCAAGAGCAGCCCAGCCTAACATCCACAATAAAGTATCAAAAGTCAGCAATAGAGCAAGCGCATTTGTTAAATATGCATGCCCAACTTAAACAGATGATGCAAAAAGATAAGTTGTTCAAGAATGCTGATCTAAGCCTGCAAGAACTGGCTATCAAAATGAATATTCATCAAAACACGTTATCTCAGTTAATCAACACCATGGAGAATAAGAGTTTTTATGACTATATCAATGATCTGCGGATTGAAGAGTTTAAGCAAATTTTATTGTTGCCTGCAAACCATAAATTCACCCTACTGGCATTAGCTTATGAAGCCGGCTTTAATTCTAAAACATCATTTAACAGGAATTTTAAAAAGAAAACAGGATCATCACCAACAGCTTACGTAAAAGAGCTGAAAATACACCTGCAAACCCCCGATGTAGTAAAATAACAGGTACCAACTTATAAAGTGGAACGCTTGTAAACCGCTTAATATACAGTTTTGTAAAAATTACCGGTCAAGACCATATAAACCGGCTAATCATCAAAATACAATGCTGACATGAAAAAAATTCTTTGGGTACTATTTGGCTTTTTCGCGATAACTATCGGCTTTTATCCGCTAAAGTATTTTATATTACATGGAAAGGTTGGTATACTGAATGGTAAACCGTTGTGGCTTTTAAGCAGCTTTACCTGGAGCGCCGCATTCTATACACATATTATCGCAGGAGGCCTCGCGCTGCTTGTGGGCTGGATTCAATTTAGCTATAAACTCAGGTTAAAAAACATCAATACCCACCGGCTGATTGGAAAAATCTATGTGGTGTCAGCATTATTAAGCTCTTTTTCGGCCTTTTATATCGCCCTTTTTTCTGATGGCGGCTTATGGGCATCATTAGGTTTTGGTTGTTTGAGTGTGATTTGGTTCTCTACCACCTTTGCTGCTTACCTTACCATCAGAAACAAACAGATTATAAAACATCAGATTTTGATGACCTATAGCTACGCGGCTTGCTTTGCTGCTGTTACACTAAGAGTATGGTTACCTATTTTGATCCTAATCAATGGCAATTACAATAAATCATATCTAATTGTGGCTTGGTTGTCATGGGTACCGAACATGCTCGTAGCTTATTTAATAGTAAAATTTCATACGTCTAACTCCAGGTCAAGCTTAGAAAAAAGAGTCTACAATTAAACCGGATCACGGTTGCTTTCAGTTAATCAGAATTTATTTTAACGGTTTTAAAGTCGCCTCCACTGCTATCACTGTAAACAGCCTGATTTTCCGGATATTCAAATATTAAGTTTTTCAACCATCAGCGAAGCCGGCCTCGTTGTTTATGTACGGCTTAACAGTTGTAGGTAGATATTTCTCGCCGAAAGTATCAAAATTGAAAGAATCATATCTTATTTAACCCAGGTTGCGAAAAACAAACTTATATCAAATAATTATGATGTACGTTATTACAAAAGCAGTATTGTAAAATTTTTGCTATATTAGTTTTTTTGCTTTTCCCTAATGAGTAGTTATATTGGTAAAACGGACGAGGAATTGGTTGTGCTGATGAGAGAAGGCAGTCTGGATGCCTTTAATGAGATTTATAACCGCTACTGGAAACCGCTGCTTGCGAAAGCGGTGGACCGCCTTAAAAGCAAGCAAGATGCCGAAGAGGTTTTACAGGAGCTGTTTGTGAACCTTTGGCGACGTAGAGAACGGATGCAACTACAGTTTACCTTTCGCACCTATATATATGCCGCGTTAAAATATGAGATACTTAATCAGGTAACCAAAAGCCAGATCCGAAAGAACCAGGTAACACTTGAAGATAGCAGCCTTTTACAATTTCTTCGCCATGATGAAAGTTTTTTTTCGATTGAAATAAAAGAATTACAGTCACAGATTGACGCAGAAATAGATAAACTGCCTGAAAAATGCCGTTTGATTTTTAAAATGAGCCGAAATGACGGTCTTAGCGCGAAACAGATTGCCGAAAAACTTGACATTTCTGCACGAACAGTCGAAACACAGATCGGAAAGGCCCTTAAAATTTTAAAGAAAAGCTTTCAGATGCTTACTTTTTTATAATTGCACCTATTAAACAACGTGGTTTTAAACTAAATTAAGTTTTTAGTGATTTTTTTTCAATAGACGTACGTATTACCTCCTATTTTTCACGCTATCTTTTTATAAACAGCTAATCTAAAGATGGCGATCCCTGAAAAAATTAAAATTCTTGTGTTTAAATGGCGCAAAGGCACGCTGACTCCGGCTGAAAAAAAAGAGTTGGATGCCTGGTACAATACTGAAATGCCGGGCGAGATCCATTTTTCGGATGATGATACAGAGGAGTCTTATAAAGAAGCCTTGCTCAGCCGCATACATCATAACATCGGCGAAACAAGCGGCACGCAAATATCCATGATCCCGGGTTGGTTGCGCATTGCCGCCGTGCTGCTGCTTGTGGCAAGTGCTGCTTTAATAACATACCGCTATTCCGTTTCAAAAAAGGATATCCCTTTGCAATCCGTATACACAAAAGCCTCATCCATCAGGCGCGTAGTTTTGCCGGATAGCAGTATTGTATGGTTAAAGGGCAGCAGCTCATTATCGTTCCCTAAAATCTTTGGTAAACGTACCCGCCAGGTTGTATTACATGGCGAGGCTTTGTTTGAAGTGAGCCACCACAGTAACTGGCCGTTCAAAATCAGGTCGGGTAATTTTACTACTACCGTGCTGGGTACCAGTTTCAATATACGTACCGGTAAAAATGATGATGACTACAATATTGATGTATTAACCGGCCGCGTACAAGTAGTACGCACCAAAAAAGGCAAGCAGGATGATGTTTACTATGTTAAAGCCAACCAGTTTTTTAAAGCCGCTGAAAAGAAAGTTGAAACTGTACCGGTAGAAGAGAAACAGGTACAGCGGGCGCTGCTAACAGCCGGAACGACTTACGATATGTACTTCGATAAGGTTCCGTTTGAGGCTATCATGCATCAGTTCGCTTCAAAATTTGATATGGAGTTTGAGGGTTACACCGGCGAATACAAAGCCTGCAATATAACTGCCGATTTAACCGGGCTGCCGATGGAAAAAGCCCTTAAAATTCTTTGTTTATCAATTAATGCAACTTATAAAATAACCGGAAATAAAATCAAATTAACAGGAGGAGGCTGTTTTTAATGAATTGATTTTTCCTCATTAAATAAAAAAAAGCGAAGATGCTCGCAACACCTTCGCCCAATTGGTTTTCAATTTCTTTTTACTCAAAAATTAAACCTATCAAATGTATAAAAAATATTTGACTTGCATGTTTTATGTCCTACTCGGACGTTCACACCAAATTTTAGCAAACGCGTTAAAATCAGCGCCTATGTTCCGGTATCCAGCCTCAACAAGGCTTTTGCAAATTTGTTTTGCCTTGTTTATTTTGCTTGCACAACGTGATGCCCAAGCTCAGTCTGTTGCCGCAAAAGAAATTTCTGTTTCGTTTAACAACATTGGTATTGAAGATGCGATAAAGCTTGTTGAACAACGCGCCAAGCTAAGGTTTGTTTATAACGACAATCTTATCAATAAGAAAACTATCGTTAATCAACGTTACCAAAATCAGCCGCTGTCAGTTGTTTTAAATGGCTTGTGTACACAGGCTAAACTTACGTATCAGATAGTTGACGATCAATACATCATACTCAGACCAAGTAACCTGCCTGATGCCATTGAGACAGAAAACACTAAGGATATGGCTGCCGGGTATGTACAAAGCGGAAAAGTTATTGATGAAACCGGTGCGCCGCTGCCGGGCGTCTCTATCCGTTTAAGTAATGCAAGCAATACCGCGCAAACAGATGTAAACGGTTCTTTTAACATTGGTATACCAAGCGGTAACCAAGTACTGATCTTAACTTACATCGGCTACAAAAAAGCAGAAAAAGCGCCTGCCCGGGACCAGGAGCTTACTATTGCCATGGAGCCCGATCCGGGTAAGCTGGATGAAGTGAAGATTATTGGCTACGGCACCGCAACCCGCAGAACCAGCACCGGCTCTCAGGTAGAAATTGGCGCGAAGGAATTGATGAATACACCCGCTACAAATCCGGCTTCTGCTTTGCAGGGCCGTGTGCCGGGCGTTTATATTACGCAGGGCAATGGCTTGCCCGGCAGCCCCATGACTTTTACTATCAGGGGTACCAACTCTGTTGACGGCCGCAACAACCCACTATTTATTGTTGATGGGGTACCCTACCTGGCCGACGCGATAAACGCGCAGGCAGGCACGCCGCTCGACGCGGCTAACGGCTCAACCAGCCCCCTAAACAGTATTAATCCGGCCGATATAGAGAACATATCGATATTAAAAGATGCCGACGCTACCGCTATTTATGGTTCAAGAGGAGCAAACGGCGTGATATTGATCACCACCAAAAAAGGAAAGGCTGGTAAAACACAGGTTGATGGTTTAGTAAAACACGGCGTATCAGAAGTAACGCATTTTGTTAAAACACTTAGTACGCCTGAATACCTCGCTTTAAGGCGCCGCGGCTATCAAAACACCGGTATTGACCCGGCAGATGACCAGGCTTTTGACCTTACCCAATGGGATCAAAACGCGTATACTGATTTTCAAAAATTATTGATCGGTAATAAAGCACAGATGACAGACGCGACGCTTGCGCTGAGCGGAGGCGATGCTTCAACCAATTTCAGGTTTAGCGGTACGCACCACCGCGAGGGCAACGTATTTATAGGCGACCAGGGTTTTGTAAGAAGCGCTGCTAATTTTAACCTGGGGCACAAAAGCCTGGATGATAAATTTGAATTTACACTATCAACCATCTACAGTACAGATAAAAACAATGTTACGATATTAGATCAAACCAATGCCGCTTACAACCTGCCGCCTAATTATCCGCTGTACAATCCTGATGGATCATTGTATTGGAGCGGTGTGAGTTTTGGTGTACCGGCCAACCCATTAGGGCAGTTAAATGAGTTGCAGGATAACCGTTCAAGCAACCTGATCAGCAACATCACATTAAGCTACCATTTCCCAAAAAACATCACGTTCAAAACATCATTGGGTTACAGCCGCTCAGATATGGATCAGAAAAGGTTAACCCCTATGTCGTCAATGGATCCGGGTATTCCGTGGAATGTTTCCAGAAGCTTAACTGCTTACAATCTCACCAATAATTACATTATTGAGCCACAGTTAACTTATAATACAGCCATCAGTAAGGGTCAGTTGAACGTATTATTAGGTGCTACCTGGCAATTTCAAAATTCAAGGCAGCCATTTTATACACTGGCCAGCGATTTTCCGTCTGACGCTTTCCTCGAAGACCTGAGATCTGCTGCTGATGTAAGTACCAGCAGTGGTTCAAGCCAGTATAAATACGCTTCAATATTCGGCCGCATTAATTATGATTGGGAAAAGAAATACATCATCAACCTGAATTTCAGGCGCGACGGATCTTCACGTTTCGGCCTCAACAACCGTTATGGAAACTTCGGATCAGTAGGCGCGGCATGGGTATTTACTGAAGAGAACTTTGTAAAAAACTTTTCGTTACTGAGCTTCGGTAAATTGCGTGGCAGCTACGGTATTGTGGGTAGTGATCAGATAGGTGATTACCAATACCTGGATTCATATTCTTCTGTTCCGTATATATACAATGGCGTACCCGGACTCACTCCTACCCGTATCGCTAATAACGATTACCGCTGGGAGCAAACACGTAAATTTGAGGCAGCAATTGACTTGGGCTTCCTGAAAGACAGGATATCAGTGAGCGCTGCTTATTACCGCAACGAAACCGGCAATCAATTGGTAGCTTTCCCGCTATCTATACAAGCCGGTTTCCCAAGCTACCAAGCCAATATGCCGGCCAAAGTAGAGAACAAAGGCTGGGAGTTTACGTTATCAACGCAAAATTTTAAAACAAAAGCCTTCCAATGGAACACCGGTTTCAACCTTTCTATCAACCGCAACAAATTATCGTCATTCCCTGATATTGAGAAAACTTCTTATGCTTCACGGTACGTTGTCGGACGGCCGCTCAATAGCTTCTACGTATACCGCTACACGGGCTTTAATGCGCAAACCGGCCTGCCTAGTTTTGAAGACGTTAACGGTAATGGTAGTATAAACTTTGGCCTGGCTACTGGCGATCGATATTACGCAGGTACATCACAACCTAATTATTACGGAGGATTAACCAATACAGTTTCTTATAAAGGTTTAACGCTGGACTTTTTGGTGCAGTTTGTAAAGCAAAAAGGCCGCTCCATACTATCACAATCATTCAACCCTCCTGGTTTTATGAACAACTCGGCAGCAGGGCCTATGTTAGCCTATGTAAATGCCGGACTTCCGACACAACTGCAGGTAACCAGTACTTATGATGATGCTTATGACGCTTACTCTGATTACACAAGCTCAGACGCTATTTTAAAGGATGCTTCCTTTATTCGCTTTAAAAACGTGAGCCTGGCTTATGATTTTAAAGGCGATTGGGTAAAGCGTGCCAAGCTTCAAAACCTGAGGTTACAGGTGCAGGCGCAAAACCTGTTTACCATAACCAATTATGTTGGGTTTGATCCCGAGTCTCAAGGATTAAGCGTACCCCCTTTACGCACTATTGTCGGTGTCATTCAGTTCACATTTTAATCCCGGTAATTATGAAATTTACGAACAACATCAAAATATCAATTATAGTTGCTTTGCTGTCATTAACATCCTGCCAAAAAGTACTGGATATTGACCCGCCTGTAAACGAACGGCCTTCAAACGTAGTATTCGCCAGTGACGAGAATGCGAAAGCGGCACTTTCCGGTGCATACAGCCGTTTAGCCGGATCAGAAACTTATGGTTCAAATTTAACTGTAATTACCGGCCTGGCCGCCGATGAGCTCAGAACTACATCGCCCTCTGTTAGGTATGTACAATTACAGAATAATACCTATGACGCGATTAACAATAGCTTGATCAGAGACATTTGGGAAGATTCGTACTCAAGCTTATATCGTTTTAACGCCATAATTTCAGGCCTCAATGGAGCTAACGGAGTAACTCCTGCTGTAGCTCAACAGATGCTGGGTGAGGCAAAAGCCATGCGTGCCTATATATTGATGTACCTGGTGCAGCTATATGGCGATGTGCCGCTGGTTCTTACAACTACCGTACAGGAAACGGCCCTCTTGTCCAGAACTCCTGCTACAGAGGTTTGGCAACAGATTATCACTGACCTGACCGAAGCCAAAGCGGCATTGGCCGATGATTATGTAAGTAATAACGGCACGGCACAGCGTATTCAAATAAACAAAAGCGGCGCGGCAGCCTTGCTGGCAAAAGCTTACCTGGCTACCGGGCAATATGCACTGGCCGTTAGCAATGCAAGCGAAGTAATTAACAATACTACCCTTTACAGCTTGTTACCGGGTACACAATTGGGCGATATATTCCTTGCCAACTCACATGAGGCTGTCCTGCAATTTGGATCGGCTTTTTCAGAAGATACGGGTTACGCTGGTGAAGGCGGGCTTTTTATACCCAGTGCTTTTACTTTTGCCCTGAATTTTTCAATTACGGATGGCCTGCTAAATGCCTTTGAAACTAATGACAGGCGCAGAACTGAATGGGTAAGATCATATACACTAAATAACGTAACCACCAATCAGCCATTCAAATATCAAAACGTTGACAGAGATGCATCAACTGCCTCGGGCAGGGTTGAATCAGTAATGGCTATCAGGCTGGCTGAGGTTTACCTGGTACGCGCCGAGGCCAATGCCCGCTTATCAAACGCCGGGCAAACGGTAGCTGATCTGAACGCGTTGCGTACCCGCGCGGGGTTAGACGAGTTGCCAACAACTGTTAATTTATTGAATGCTGTTGCACAGGAGCGGCGGGTGGAACTATTTTGCGAGCGTGGCGACCGCTGGTTAACCCTTAAACGCATCGGCAACGTAGGCCAGGTTATTGGCGCGCTAAAACCTACCTGGACTAATACCGCGCAGGTTTATCCGCTCCCGCAAACGGCAATTGACGCGAACCCTAATCTTGTTCAAAACCCGGGTTACAGATAAACCCATATCCAAGTAGAAAAACTACCGAAATAATGACAGAAAATATTGTGAAAATTACCGGGCTCTCGCACCGGTACGGGGCCTCATGGGCTATTCGCGACATCAATTTTGAGATCAGCCAGCATGGCGTTCTGGGATTGCTTGGCTCAAACGGGGCCGGCAAATCAACCACCATGAACATTATGTGCGGCGTGCTGAACCAAACGGAAGGCGTTGTTGAAGTTGGCGGGCACTCCATGCAAACCGACGCTATAGCCGCCAAAAAGCTGATTGGCTTTTTGCCGCAGAATGCCCCGCTGTACCTTGACCTGACCGTTAAAGAATACCTGACGCACTGCGCACACCTGCGCCTGATACCCCCACGCCAGGTAACATCCGCAGTTTACAAAGCAATGAGTAAATGCGGTGTTACCCATTTTGCCAACCGCCTGATAGCTAATCTATCAGGCGGTTATCGGCAGCGGGTGGGTATTGCGCAAGCTATCATCCACGAGCCGCGGCTGGTGGTTTTGGATGAACCAACCAACGGCCTTGACCCTAACCAGATCTTGGAAGTGCGTAAATTGATAAAGGAAATTGGTGAAGAAAAGGCCGTGATCTTTTCATCGCATATACTGCCCGAGATACAAGCCACCTGCAGCCACATTAAAATGATTGAGAACGGCCGTATGGTTTTTGCCGACAGTATGGACGCTTTCAACAATTACATTGTGCCCGACAGCTTGATTGTAAACCTGAAAAACGCGCCCGGTATTGAACTGCTTGAACGTGTTGAAGGAGTTACCAAAGTAGAGGCATTGAGCGATGACCGGTTCCGCATCCATTTTTCAAACGGACAGGAGCTTGCTGAAAGATTGATCGCCATGAGTGTTGCCCACAACTGGCGTATGCAAGAGATCAGCTTTGAAAAAAGCTCGCTCGACCAAATTTTCGCACAATTATCTCAAAAACCTACAAGCGCTACCGCATGAAAAATATTTTAAGAATTGCCCGTATCGAATTAAGCCAGCTATTTCTTTCGCCCGTGGCATGGATCGTTCTGCTGGTATTTATGGTACAATCAGGCTGGCAATATATGTCTATGCTCGAGCGGCTGGAGCAGGGCCAGCAAATGGGCCAGCAAATGGGAGAAATTACCAACCGCATCTTCGCCGGTTTCCGGAGCCTGTATCCAAACATGAAGGATTACCTGTACCTTTACATTCCCTTGCTTACCATGGGCCTCATCAGCCGCGAAACGCATAGCGGCTCCATCAAACTGCTCTACTCCTCGCCCATACGTGTGCTTGATATTGTACTGGGCAAGTATATGGCCATAGCCGTTTACTGCCTGCTGTTAATGAGTGTATTACTTGGCCTGGGTGTAGTATCGTTATTCACCATTCAAAATGTTGATTTTACATTTATCATTTCGGGCATCATTGGCTTATACCTGCTGGTGTGCGCGTATGCCGCAATAGGGCTCTTTATGTCGAGCCTTACTTCTTACCAGGTAGTAGCGGCAATCAGCACGCTGGTAGTATTGGCTATACTTAACTTTATAGGCGGCTTATGGCAGGATGTGAACTTTGTAAGAGATATTACTTACTTCCTGTCGATCTCCGGCCGTACTGAAGAAGCGATAAACGGCTTGCTGGCCTCAAACGATATTCTTTATTTTATCATTGTTATCTCGCTTTTCCTCGGGCTTACCTTGCTGAAACTTCAGTTTGAAAGGCGTACCATAACCTTGTCTACAAAGGTAGTGCGTTATACAGGTTTTATCGCTATAATGCTGCTGCTAGGCTACCTGAGTTCGCTGCCACAGTTTACCCTTTTTAAGGATATGACAGTTAATAAAACGCGTACGTTGACTGCTCCAAGCAAAAAAGTTATCGACGCGTTTAAGGAACCGGTAGAGATTATCACGTACGTGAATCTGCTGGATGAAAACAACTATTTCGGGATGCCGATGTATCAGAATCAAGATAAAAAAGTATTTGAGCTTTATTCGAGGTTTATGCCTTACATGCGCCTGAAATATGTTTTATTTTGGGCTGATGCCGGAAACGAGCGTTTGTATAAAGAAAACCCGGGGCTGAGCCACGAGCAGATTGCCCGCAAGCTGGCCAAGATAAATGAGCTTGATTTTAATACCTTTTTAAGGCCGGAGCAAATAGACAAAATTATTGACCTGAAGCCGGAAAGATACCGTTCGGTGAGAGTGATTAAGTATTTGAACAAAACCTCAACACTCAGGATTTATGAAGATCTGTTTCGCCAACCATCAGAGAAAGAGATCACCGCTGCATTGAAACGCCTTATAGTAAAACCGCCGGTGGTAGGGTTTGTGCAGGCGCATAAAGAACGCAGTATTATTAGATCCGGAGACAGGGATTACAAAGTATCAACCAATGAAATAACTTTCCGCTATTCGCTGATCAATCAGGGCTTTGATGTTAAACCGGTTTCGCTTACCGAGTCTGCCTTGAATACTAAAGCAGATATATTGGTTATTGCCGATCCGGTTTCGGCGTACAGTGCTAACGAACTGTCAAACCTGAAAGCGTTTATTAATGCTGGCGGCAATTTGATGATAGCCGCGGAACCCGGATCAGGCGCGAGCACTAATCCTATTCTGAATTTAGTGAATATTAAGTTAGAGGATGGGTCACTTGTTCAGGAAAGCAGCAATTTTGAACCATCATTTGTGCTAAGCGGGGTAGCCTTAAAAAACTGGACGGGTTTGGTTGGCAGCAGCAGCTTTACAAAGCTGGATAGTCCGTTTGTTACCACACCGGGTGCGGCAGCATTAAGCCTTATTCCCGGAAGCGGCTTTACTACCAAGCCGGTGCTGGTAACCCAGGCATCCAATACCTGGCAAATTACACAGATAACACCGGATAAAACCACCGAAATAAAGGATACCAGAAACGACGACCAGAAAAGGTCGTTCCCGGTGGCTTATGCTTTAAAACGGCAACAAAACGGCCGAGAGCAACGCATCCTGGTAACAGGCGATGCCGACTTTATGAGCAATGCCGAACTCATGCGCCAGTCGCCGCGCTCGGTTAACTTTTCGTTTGTAACTGAGCTTTTCGGCTGGTTTAGCAACGGACTGTTCCCTATAAATACATCGCGTCCGGAATCAACCGATACGTTTATTATGATGGACAGCAAACAGCTTACCATTTTGCGGTGGTGCTGGATAGGGCTTCTGCCTGCCTTGATCATCATATCAGTTTCAAGCTTGCTAATTATCAGAAAAAGGAGATAGTGATGAAAAGATTTTTTAAAGCCTTCTTGGTGGGCATCACTATGCTTTCATCAGCACATTTGTTTGCTCAGGATAAGCTGATCCCTAATGACCCGGGCGTTGTTCAGGGGACGCTAAGCAATGGGTTTCGTTATTACATCAAACGTAATCAGCAGCCTGCAGGCCGCGCTACCTTGTACCTGGTAACCAAAGCCGGCTCCATCCTGGAAAAAGAAAATGAGCGCGGTATTGCTCACTTTATTGAGCACATGAATTTTAACGGAACAAAACACTTCCCCAAAAATGAGCTCATCAGCTACCTGGAACGCGCCGGTGTGCGTTTTGGCGCCGACCTGAATGCGTATACCGCTTATAACGAAACCGTTTATCAGCTACCGATACCTACGGATGATAAACAGCTTTGGAAAAATGGTTTGCTGATTATGCACGATTGGGCCAATGGTGCCACTATTAGTGAGCAGGATTTTAATAGTGAGCGAGGCATTATACTGGAAGAAAAGAGAATGCGGAACAGCATTAACCAAAGGCTTCAGGATAAATATAACAGTCAGCTATTTAATCATTCGCGCTATGCAGACCGCGCCCCTATCGGTACAGAAAATGTGATCCGTAATGCCAACGTAACCATCGCCCGCGCTTTTTACAAACGCTGGTATCGGCCCGATTTGCAAGCGCTGGTTATAGCGGGCGACATTGACCCTAAACAAGTTGAACAGGAGATAAAAGCTTTGTTTGCTGATCTGCGTAACCCCAAGCCAATGGTAACCCGCGGCAACTATGCAATCAAGCTACAGGACTCATCGACATTTATAAAACTTAGCGACCCGGAATACGGGCGTTACACTATTGCGTGGTATTACAAATTTTTGCGCAGGCCTGTAAAAACTGAAATACAGTTCAAGCATAGGCTGATACAAAGCCTTGCAAGCAGGCTTATATCAGCCCGTTTCCGGGAGATTGCCGATCGCGAGAAACCGGCTTACCTGAGTGGTACCGGGGGCATTGGTGGCGTAGTTGAGAATTTGAACGCACTGCAACTACAACTGGTGCTTAACCCTGAGAAAATTGATGCCGGGATAAGATCATTTTTGCTGGAGGTTGAACGCATTCGCCGCTTTGGCTTTACAAATGAAGAACTTGAACGCATAAAAGACCAGGTGATGCTGGCTGCCAATAACCGCTTAACCGAGCAGGACAAAATAAGTTCGACAGAGTTGGCTGAGGATTATCTCGACCATTTTACCAAAGGCGACAATTTTCCATCCCTTAAGTTGCAACATGCCCTAACGGTAAGTACGCTAAAGACTATTACCGAGCGGGATATTAATGAACAGCTCAAAGGTTTGTTCGCTGCCAAAGATCGCTCGGTTGTTGTATTAGGGCCGGCATCAGGCTTAAATAAACTACCCGGCGAGCAGCAGTTGCACGCATGGGAAAAAGAGGCAACGGCGGCAGATATTAAACCTTATCAAGCCACGGCCATTGCAAAAAGCCTGATGACGGAACAGCCATCGCCTGGCAAAATTATGGCGGAAAGCGGGCCGGATAGTGCCGGAGTAACCAAATGGACTCTCGCAAACGGGGCGGTTGTATACTTTAAGCCAACCAATTTTAAAAATGACGAAGTATTGTTCTCGGCATTCCGGAGCGGCGGCTCCGCAACGTTTAGTCTTGAATACAGCTATTCGGTTAAGAACGCTACGGCTTTTATTACAAGCAGCGGTGTTGACCGGTTTAGCGCAAGCCAGTTGGCACAATTGCTTAATGGTAAGGATATGCAGGTAAGGCCTTATATCAATGATCGGTATGAAGGCTTTAGGGGCATAAGCTCCAAAAAAGATCTATCGGTCGCACTATCACTTACCCATCTCTACATGACAAGGCCCAGGTTGGATACGGCCACCTTTTCTCGGATCATGGAGCAATCAAGGGCAGCCTTCCGCAACAGGGTGGCTGATCCTTCGCGCGATTTAACGGACACGATAACGTATGTATTATCCGGCTATCACCCGCGCCGTAAACCTATGGCACTTGCTGATTTTGATAAGATTGATTCAGCCAAGATACTTGCGTCATTTAGGGAGCGCTTTTTAAACCCTGCCGATTTCAAATTTATTTTTACCGGCAATTTAAATGTGGACACGCTCAGGAAAATAGTTACTACCTATATCGGCAGCCTGCCCGCGAATAAACCACCGGCACCAGCATCCGATCTGAATATTAGGGTACCTGAAGGGCATATACGTAAAGACCTGAAAGGCGGAAACGATAAAAAAGCCTCGGTACAATTGGTTATTAGCAACAAGTTTACCTACAATGCCAAAAATGTGCTTTACCTCGATTTGCTGCGTGCGGCTTTGGAGTTCCGCTTGTTAGGTAGGTTACGTGAAAAAGAAGGTGGAATTTATTCGCCATCGGTTACCGTAAGCCCGGTAAAAAACCCGGTAAATTTCTATGCTTTTACCATTGCGTTTGAGTGTGACCCGGAACGTATGGAAAACCTGATACAAGCCACCCGTGAGGAAATCGACAATCTTGCCAAATCGGGCTTAACGGCAGACGAGTTGCAAAAATTCATTGCCGAAGAAACCCGTTCGTACGAGTTAAATATAAAAAACAATGCCTATTGGCAACAGTACATACAGCAGCAGCTAATGGATGGCGAGCCTGTTACTGATATTTTAAATTATAAAAAAGACTTGGGTAAGCTAAATATAAATGATAGCCGGTCTGTCGCGGCTGAACTACTTTCACGTAAAAATGAGATCCTGTTCACCCAAAGCCCTAAATAACTTCATTCGTTCTGGTTAGTTAATAGTAGTAGACCGGCAGTGTGAAGGCTGCCGGTTTTTTATGAAATACAACACCTAACCTCTTAACTGTTCATCTTATAAATTTACTCATTCGGCTTCATTCATCATGCCGTACACCTATCGCAAATGTAATTGTTACTACTCACTAAAGCTTATTTGCCTTAGATGCTTCTGTTTTTAAAAATTAAAAGAAGAGTCCGATTTTGAACCCCTCTTTTAATCAACTTCATCACAGGATGAAATTATATACCATAATGAAGCATCATGTATTCACCTATTATTTCAGCGCATAGTTAAGGTATCCACCATCCGCAACAATTTCCGTTCCTGTTATAAAGCTCGCAGCATCAGAAGCCAGAAACAATACGGTTTTTGCAATTTCGTCAGGATCACCTAACCGTTGAAGCGCTGTAGCACCGGCTAAGAACGCTTGTGCATCAGCAGGCACGACAGTGTCAAGACCAGGTGTAGCTATCGGTCCGGGACTTACGATATTGACGCGAATTTTTCTTCCTGCCAGTTCATTCGCAGCAATTTGGGCTATTTTATTCAACGCACCTTTTGTGGCAGAATAAACAATTGACCCCGCATTGGCAGCGGTGGCTGCAGTTGAAGAGGTAAATAGTACTGATGCCCCGTTTGCCAGGTAAGGAATTAATTTTTGCAACGTAAAGAAATGCCCCTTAACATTAGTATTAAATTGCGCGTCAAAGTTTTCTTCTGTTACCTTTTCCATTGGCTCAAATACCCCGATCCCCGCGTTAAGGAACAACACATCTAATTGTTGCCCACTTTCCGAAACTGCTTTTTCAAGAATTGAGATGCCGTGAAGTTTTGAAGTATCTGAAACCACGGTAAACAATCTCGGATTATTTATTTGTGAAGCTGCTTTTTGTAAATTCTCTTCACTTCTTCCTGTGATCCAAACATTTGCTCCTTCGGAGATAAATGCTTTTGCTGTTGCCAGGCCTATGCCGGTAGTTCCGCCGGTTATAACGACGTTTTTATTTGTAAAGTCCATAATTAAATTTTTTAGTTAATTTTGCAATCTGTTTTTCGAACTACAAATATACCTAAAAGTAGTTTTAAAAATAAACCGCTTTTTATTTTGACAATATGGAAACAATTGAAAGAAGATCATCATGTCCGATCAATTATTCGGTGGAAATCTTTGGTGATAAATGGATGCTATTACTTTTAAGGGATTTGATGTTTAACGGCAAAAATTCCTTCCTGGAGTTTCGGGCATCTGATGAAAAGATATCTTCTGCTGTACTTACGGAAAAGCTGGGTTTGCTTTTAAACGAAGGTATTGTAACCAAAATTACGTCCCCAAAAAATGCGTCCAAGTTTATTTACCTGTTAACTGATAAGGGTATCGAATTGGTACCCTTTATGGTAGAAATTCTTAACTGGGGCTCCAGGTACAATCCACACGGCGGCCCGAAAACGTTATTGGAAGGAATTAAAAAAAATAAAAAGAAGGCAATTATTGAGATACAGGATAGATTGAGGAGTCAACGGGAATATCTTATAGAATAATGAGCCGCTCGTATATTATTGAAGAATTAAAAGATTATGTGACCATTTATTAGCGAATCAAAAAAGCGATCAAGCTAACAATTACTTACAGGTAGCTGAATTGATGCTCTGAAGCATGCATTCAAAAGGAGCGAAAAAGATCAGAATAAAATAAAAAACCCTATAAATCGATGACTTACAGGGTTCATGATTAAAAAAACATTTGGGTGCGCCCACCTGGGTTGGTAGGCTATCTCTATATGCCGTTGATAATTTATATCTTACAAAGTATATAACAACTTCGTTTAGGCGTTTTACTCTTTCCCCCTTTCGCGCACTCAAAAAAATATGTATAAATACTGGTTATCCAACAGGAATTAAAGTGAGTCTCTCACGTTCGAGCCTGACCAAGCGCCTGATCTATGAGTAAATCCTATTGCCGGATCAACCAGGGCGTTACACCTTTGGGTCCATACCATTCGAAGGTACTCAGCGAAGTGGTTATCCTGGCACCCCCAAATTCGTAAGCATCTACGTATAATATTTTGCCATCGCTGGAGAGTACGCCATAATACGGGATATGCGTTATTAGCGGCGCGGCTACATCCGGGTTAACGCCAGAAAATATGATCCGGGAGCCATCCTGTTTGTAATTTTGGGCATAGTTCGTAGGCGGATCAAACGCTCCAAGTATAAATTTTCCGTTCTGAAAGTAATTGGTCGTACCTATCGGCAAAAAACGGATGACATTAACATCCGGGAACCAATCGGGGTGCCCCGGCTGTGCCCAATTACCAACTATGCTGGGCGCATCTTTGGGAAACAATTTCATATCTACCATGGCGATAATGGGCGATGAACCACCGGTGATGGTACGCTTGTCAGCTGAGATTGTGTAGACTTGCGGTGAATTGAATTGTTCATCTCCGGGCAGATCAAAGAGTATGGTGACCGTTGTTTGCCCCTGAGCGTTCTCTTCTACTTTGGTGATCTTTCCATGAACGTCGCCTCTTCTCCAAACACTAAGCGTCAGGTGCGACCAGGCAGTCACATCGTCGCCTTCTCCAAATCTTAGTGAAAGTGGGCGGGTAAAGTAATGGTTACCCACTCTGGCCAGGCCGGTATATTCTGTGTTTGAAAAGCTGTAGGTGCCTTTAGTATCCTTATCAGGGTCTTTTTGAGTATTATCTTTTTTACATCCCGCAGTAATCAGCAACGTACTCAGCAGGATACTTGTAAAAAAAACTTGAATAGCTTTTTTCATGGTAATATGGTTAAGATTTACATTTTTGTGTTAACAGGGAATAAGGCCTCATCTACTTGTGTACCCTGGCCAGCCACGCGGCACCAGTTACCTGAAGTTTTGTGATAAACCTCTAAACGGCGGACCTTGATATTCAGATCGCGGCCATCGACAGCGATATTTACATTGATCAGCAGGTTGACCACAGCAGTGGTGCCGTCATAAATGCGAATGAACTCGTTACCAGGTACCGGTTTGACTGACTTAAATATTAACTTTTCTTTCTTTTGCGCCTCGATCCATTGCTGACGGTTGAAAGAGATGTCTCCTTTTGGCCCAACAGCGATCATGTCCGCGCAATCCAAGTTTGTGCCGGGGCCTTGGCTACGCAAAAGTAATCTGATCTCCTGACGTTCTTTAGCGTAACTGGTGGTATCGATCTGCGCCGAAACGCTCAGCGAAATGATCAATAAAAAAATGAGTGTGAAGAGAGCTTTCATGATGATGTTTTTTCCAAATCTATCGGCATTGACGATACGAAATGAGAAAAGTAGCCCGATGCTGCCATGCCGAACACGGATAAAGGTTTCCCGCCTACCAGATCATTTCGTCGTCGACCAAATGATCTGATAGACAGGATGCCATAGTTAGTCGAATAAGTGTCAGTTCATACTCCTCAGCGCAAATTGATATGTATCTTAGCTGGTCATCAATGACAGCATGAAGGAATTACCATTCATATATTCTAACCAATCAGGGTGGCGACTCTCACGACACCTCACGTTTTGGTTGCTTTGGTTTGTTTTTCAACTGCTGATTTATTCTTTTTCGCCTTCGCCTATTCTGCAAAGACAATCATTTTTGCATCGCCTGATGATCACTTTGCCGGAAACGCTGGTTTACATGATCCCAAGCATATTTTTAGCTTACACGCTCATGTATCTGGTGATTCCAAAACAAGTGATTCCGGGTCATTATATATTAGCGGCATTTTGCTCGGTCTTGCTCATCCTTTTAACGGCTATGCTATCCGCTGCTTTGTCCATGACACTTGTTGATCATTTACGGCATCTCAATGCCGATAAGTTTTCAACAAGGGTTGCAAGTGAGCCGCATCCTGCTTTTTATATCCAGTTCGGCACGGCAATGCTGGCCGGTTTGCGCGGAAGCATCACGGTGGGCGGAGTAGCAGCAGCCATTAAACTGATGAAATGTTTTTATGAGAAGCAGGAAGCTGCACTGCTATTGGAAAAAGAAAAGGCCAATGCAGAATTGCAAATGCTGAAAGCCCAACTGCACCCGCATTTTCTGTTCAATACCCTCAACAACATTTATTCTTTCACCCAGGAGGTTTCAGAAAAAGCTTCAGGGATGATCATGGGCTTATCTCAATTGCTCCGCTATATTTTGTACGATTGCAGCAAGCCCCTGGTACCGCTTGATAAAGAGTTTAAAATGATAAGGGATTATATTGAACTCGAATCAACCCGTTACGACGACAGCTTAGATATATCGTTGCAACTACCAAAATCAGGCGGTCATTTGATCGCTCCGCTGATGCTGTTACCTTTTATTGAAAATGCATTTAAGCATGGGGCGAGCCAAATGACGGAGCATCCCTGGATAAGCCTCAGTGTAACTATAAATTCTAACTCACTATCAATGAAATTGATCAATGGCAAACCGGGAACTGTTAAGGCAAATACCCCGGGTATCGGGATAGAGAACGTTCGCAAACGCCTCCAGTTGCTTTATCCCGATCAGCATACGCTGGCGATCAACAATGAAGAGGAAATGTATATTGTCAACCTGGAACTTGATCTTGTAGAAAATGGAGACTCACAAAACCTATAATTGCCTTATTGTTGATGATGAACCTCCGGCGAGGGAGGTATTGAGGCGATATATTGCCCAGGTACCTATGCTGAACCTGGCGGGTGAGTGCGGTAATGCTTTACAGGCCATTACGGCGCTCAGGCAGCAGCACATTGATATCCTGTTTTTGGATATCCAGATGCCACAGATCAGCGGATTAGATCTGATCGGCACCTTAATTAATCCACCTAAGATAGTTTTGACCACCGCTTTTGAGCAGTATGCCGTCAAAGCATTCGATTTGGATGTCACAGATTACCTGCTAAAGCCAATTCATTTCGACCGGTTTTTAAAAGCCGTAATAAAAGCCTTGCCGGAACACCCCCCCCGGCAGAAAAACCTTCCTGATGCCCGTTCAAACAACATCGCAGATCATGGCTTCCTGTACTTCCGAGCTGACCGCAAAATGGTCAAAGTAATGCTAAACGATATTCTATATATCGAGAGCTTAAAAGACTACGTCAAAATAAATACACACAAAGGTTTGGTCATCACTAAATATGCGATAACTTCCCTGGAGGCGATGCTTCCCAATCACTTTATAAGAGTGCATCGATCTTACCTTGTAGCGCTCGATAAGATCGACTCCTACACTCAGGAAGAGATCAATATAGCCAGTAACCTGATACCCATCGGTAAGCTTTACAGGATGCGGGTTCTGGAAGTCCTGACAGTAGCAAACGGCTGAAATAGCCTGGTCTAAATAACTTATGTTTCGATCACGATCAGAAATATTATCGGCTTACTCTATTTCAACCTCGAAAAAGGCCCCCAGGTTCTCATGGTATCAATAACCAGTCTAAAAGCTTTGCCTTTGGTAATCAGTTCATATTCTACTCTGGGTGGCACGACCGGATGATATTAGTCCATCAGTTTCTAATCCTTTAAGATGCTGATTCAGCATCTTAAAGGATACATAGCGGATCACTTTTTAAGCTCACCAAAACGAAGCAGCTCGAATACCAGTAGCTGGTTGATTATCAATAGTTTTTATTTTCCATTGATTACATTGCTGGCAAGGGCCACGGGGCACGAGAAATCTTTATCACCTAATTTAAATACCTGATCGATAGCTTTTATCAAGCCTCAGGAAAATTAATTCAACGGGCAGAATTCATCTTGTTGATCAATTAAATGTTGCTCTGAATTGGACAGGAGAAAGTTTTGTTTTCAACTTAAAAAGCCTGCTGAAAGATTGTGAATGTTCAAACCCTAATTGATAGGCAACCTCACTGATACTCATGGTCGTGGTGGTCAGCAATCCCTTTGATCGCTCAATGAGTTTTTCATGGATATGCTGCTGAGCATTTAGCCCGGTAAGCGAACGCAGCATATCACTTAAATAATTCGGCGTATAATTCAACTGCTCAGCCAGGTATTGTACGGTAGGGATGCCATTAACGACCGTTTGCTTTTCGTTGAAATAAGTATCGAGCAGATTTTCCAGTTGGTCAAGCAGTGCGCTGCCCGCAACGTGGCGGGTGATAAATTGACGCTTATAGAAGCGTTTGGCGTAGCTTAAAAGCAGCTCTATCTGCGCAATAACCACTTCGTGGCTGTAATCATCAATCCGGCCATTCAATTCTTCCTGGATGATATTAAAGATCGCTGATACGGTTGTCCGTTCCTGCTCTGAAAGATGCAATGCCTCGTTCGAAGTATACGAAAAGAACCCGTATTGCCTGATTTTTGCCGCCAGCGGATACCCCTGAAGAAAATCCTGATGAAAAACGAGAGAGTAACCCTCGTTGCCTCTATAAATAGCCGTACTTCCAACAACCTGATTAGGTGCCGTAAATAACATACTACCTTCATCAAAGTCATAATAACCCTGTCCATATCTGAATTTGCCGCCCAACTTATTTATGAAGGAGATCTTGTATAAAGTGGTCACATAACTTACCGGTAACCTGCTCAGGTTGATCTTATCTTCCCGGGTATCAAGCAAAGTGATCAATGGATGAACCGGGCCCGGAATTTCCAGCATGCGGTGGATCTCGGTAACAGAACTCAGTTTGGCGATCTTTGGCTTTTCTTCTTTCATACTATATAACAATAGCTATGACCGGAAACTGTTCAGTCTCCTGTCATAATAGTTCCAAATATCAGGATATTTTAGTGGTAACCTTAAAGGTTTACCAAGGCAATGGACCTTCAGGGCCAGTAAAACTGCCGGTCGGCCCATCAGTTTCCAGAGCCACCCTTACCGGTTCACGCGAACCTACTTCCAGGCTATCTGTACCCTGAAAATTATTCAGGGCCGTAGCGGTATAGCCCGGGCTGGTCGCATTCACTTTGATGCCCTCTTTTTCCAATTCCAAAGCAAACGCGACCGTTACCGCGTTGAGCGCAGTTTTAGAAGCCGCATATACGATGCCGAAATGTTCTCTTGCCCAGCATTGGGGATCAGAGATCCAGGTCAGTGATCCCAGGCCACTTGAAACATTAACGATGCGTGCGGCTGAGGACTTGCGTAACAATGGCAAAGCGGCCTGCGTCATCGCGATCACACCAAATACATTGGTCTCCCAAACCGTGCGTACTTCCTCCAGTGATACATTGACAGCCCTACCGGATGCCATCAGTTCCTCGGGGTTTTTCGGTACTGCTCCATCGTGTGAAATACCTGCGTTATTAACGAGCAGGTCCAAACGACCATTTTCGTTCATTATGCGTTGGATGGCAGCGTCAATAGAGAGTTGCTTAGTCACGTCCAGTTGGATCGCCTTTGCATTTTCTCCGATCTGTTCGGCCGCTTTTTCACCATTTTCGAGTTTTCGGGAGCCTATGTATACGATATAACCATTTTTAGCTAAAGCTTGCGCGATCTCCTTGCCGACCCCTTGGTTAGCACCGGTCACCAATGCGATCGACCTGTGCGCTGTTGAAGTTTGATCATTCATAAGAATTAAAATTTGATATATAGTACAAAGGTGATCAGCGTGCACCGGGCTGTTATAACCAAACCAAGGAGAGTTGTAACCAAAATAAGAATTGTTACCATATTGGCTACATATTTTACCATATCGGCTACTGGAATATCATCAGGGTCAAGGACCTTTGTATTCAAATAATGATCAATATGGAAAATGGAATAACAGGAAAAGTAATCATCATTACCGGTGCCAGCAGTGGTATCGGCAAATCGACCGCGGAATTGCTTGCGGCGCAGGGTGCGAAAGTTGTTTTAGGTGCGCGCCGCGCGGAGAACTTAAAGATCATTGCAGATGCGATCAAAAAGAATGGAGGGCAGGCCACTTACGCAGAAACAGATGTGACCAAGCGTGAAGACATGAATTCCCTCGTAAAGCTCGCTGTTAAACATTTCGGCCGCCTGGACGTCATTGTCAATAATGCCGGTATCGCTCAATTATACCTTATGGAAGAAAATGATGTGGAAGGTTGGGAACAAATGATCGATGTGAATATCAAAGGTACATTATACGGTATCGCTGCGGCAATGCCCGAATTTTTAAAGAACGGATCGGGACATTTTGTAAATATCATCTCCACGGCCGGTATCGCCATTGTGCCAACCATGGGTGTCTATGCCGGAACCAAGAATGCGGTACGTACGATCAGTGAAGCGCTCCGTCAGGAATCTGGGGGCCGTTGGCGGGTAACAGGTATTTCACCGGGTTATGTAGCGACTGAATTCGTTAGCAATATCAGGAACGAGGCGATCCGCTCGGTCAGCCAGGAAACAGCAGACAGGATATCTATACCTCCTGATGCTATTGCGCAAGCTGTCGCCTATGCAATCAGTCAGCCATCGAATGTGGACATTGGCGACATTGTTGTCCGGCCATCTGTTCAGGGTTAAAGCAGTATCTTTACAAAGTAACAAATGAAAGTCAACGCAGGTGAACACACTAAAATTTCAAACGATAAGCGATCTGACGCACCGACTTCGGCTTAAACCCCCAACTCATCCGCTGATCACTCTGGTCAACTATGATGAAGTAAAGGTCGATCTGCGGGATGCCGGTAGTTGGGTCGTGCTGGATTTTTACAAGGTCACTTTCAAGAGAGATTTTAGCGGCAGCGTCAAGTACGGGCCAGGCACTTATGATTTTAAGGAAGGCGGTATGGCTTTCCTGGCACCGGGTCAGGTTGTGCAGATGACCACCGATCGTGGTGATTACCAGGGATACGCTTTATATTTTCATCCTGATCTGCTAACGCGACATCCCCTGGAACAGGGGATTCATCAGTTAGGCTTTTTTGATTATACCGTAGCGGAGGCATTGTTCCTCTCTATAAAGGAGAAGCAGACGATGGAAGCTATATTTCAGGCAATTGATACTGAATTGAACAACCCGATTGATCAGTTTAGCGATAACGTACTTGTTTCTCAACTGGAATTGCTGCTTAACCATAGCAATCGCTTTTATAACCGGCAATTTCAGAGCAGGAAGAACGTGCATCATGAATTGATCAACAAAATGGAGGTATGGCTGAACGAACGCTTCAACGATACGGCAGTTAAAGGATTGCCTTCACCACAGGAGATCGCTGCCCATCTGAATGTATCTCAACGTTATCTTTCTGACATGCTCAGATCGCTTACCGGGAAAACCACACAACAGCATATCCATTTAACCTTGATCGCGAAAGCGAAAGAACTATTGAACCAAACCGGTCTGACCACTGCTGAGATCGCGTACCGCCTTGGTTTTGAACACCCGCAATCGTTCAACAAACTATTCAAGCAGCGTACCACGGTATCACCGGTTCAATACAGACGCGATCAATTACGTTAAAATTAATATGGTCTGATCTCATAAACATCTACCTCTGTTTCGGGGAAGTTGATCTTTTCCATGCCTTTCAATTAAAAGATGCCCGGAAATCCAGCGGCGATAGTTTGGTTTGCTTTTGAACAATTTGCTGAAAGATTGGGAGTGCTGGAATCCTAAACTATAGGCGATCTCACTGACAGATAGTGACGTGGTCGATAATTTTTCCTTGGCTTTTTCGATCACCTTTCTCGTGTATGATCTGCCCGGTCAGTTGCTCCTGCCTTGGAAGCGCTGTAAACCGGGGCAACATAGAAAGAGCATAAAGTCAATTCCGGAAGAAACGTTGACGATACCTGCTGAACGCTGTTTATCAAATGCGGCAGTAACTGGTGAACCATCTGTATCGTTCTTAAAAATATGAACATTGGGGAACTTTCTTTGTGTCTCTTTAACTTTATTCAGGTCGCGGCCGGTAATAATAATCTTCGCTCCAATTGGATTAAGCTGTCTGACCCGCTCTAATCCTATCCCGCTGGTACCGCCGGTAATTAGTACCGTACTATTTTTTAAATACATGTTGCTTTTTTTTGATAAAGCAAAGTGGCCGGATGACGAGTCTTATCATGTATTCAAAAGTCGCAATTTCGTAGCTAAAAGTCAGTTAGTTTGGTAATAAGCTAATGTTATATGTAGTTTGATCTCAAAACAAATGAGAAAAAAATTATGTTTTAAGTATTACTTAATATATCGTGGTCGAGCATTTATTGTCGTTTAAAGTGGAAATCCATAAATTCCCCTTTTATAGTCTACATTTGTTTTTATCCTTTTTTACAAATGAGATCTAATTTTGAAGCGCTTTTTAATTACGTTGAAGAACTTTCCGGTATGGAGCTTTCTGAAGAAGAAAAGCACGTTTTCAAAACGCATTTCAAACCTAAGAAACTTCGAAAGCGGCAATACTTTTTACAGGAAGGCGATGTATGTAGGTATACCGGCTTTATTGTTAAGGGTGCTGCTAAGACATTTACGGTAGATGAAAAGGGGCATGAAAATATTCTGAAGCTGAGTGTTGAGAACTGGTGGCTGGCTGATTTTGAGAGTTATTACAAGTTAACGCCAAGCCGGTTCAATATCGAAGCGCTTGAATATATGGAGATCTTACAGATTACCTATGCTGTTGTTGAGGAGTTTATCAAACCTATACCAGCATTTTCCGCCATGCAAAATGTGCTTAGTCAAAACAACACCATATCAGCTCAAAAAAGGATGCAATCCGCGATCAGCCTGTCCGGTGAAGAGAGGTTACAGGAATTGGTACAGGATTATCCTCGTTTCTTACAGCGATTCCCGCAGAACCTGATTGCCTCCTACCTCGGCTTAACTCCCGAAAGCCTGAGCCGGATCAGGAAGAACACCTTAAAATAGTCTTGATCTTTGGTAAGTGTATTTAATGATGTATGGTAAGATTCAGGTCACTACAGGGCCGCATCTTTGGGTCAACATTAAATATCATAGATCATGAATAAATTAAAAAACAAAGTGGCCGTGATCACCGGCGGTAATAGCGGTATTGGTTTTGGCATCGCAGAGGCGTTCAGGAACGAAAGCGCTATAGGTTCAATTATCGGCAGAAATCAGCAAACATTAGCAGATGCTATTGCTCAGTTAGGAGACGGCTTTATAGCGATCAAAGCAGACGTAACCAACTTGTCCGATCTGGAAAAAACATTCCAGGAAACAACTGAAAAATTCGGGAAGATCGACATAATTGTAGCTAATGCGGGTGCAGGCACTACAGGTACTGTCACGGATATGAGTGAAGCTAATTACGACAAGACGATGGACCTGAACCTGAAAAGCGTTTATTTCACGGTACAAAAAGCCTTGCCTTATATGAATGACAGAGGTTCCATCATTTTGATCGGTTCAAATGCTGCGCACCGGGCATACCCGTCATTCGGCCTTTATGGCGCAGCCAAAGCTGCAGTGATCTTTTTGGCCAAAAGCTTCTCAAACGATCTGTTAGCAAGAAAGATCAGGGTAAATGTGATCACACCCGGTACTACCGACACACCGGCTTTTGAGAAGTTTGTTCCTGCCGAGCAGATCGAATCAGTAAAAACACACTTTGCAGAGGGCATGCCAATTGGCAGGATCGGACAACCATCAGACATTGGTAAAACCGCTGTATTCCTGGCTTCTGAAGATTCTTCGTTCTTGCTTGGTGCCGAATTGCTGGTTGATGGCGGCATGACGTATTTGGCTAAGTAAAGTTAAGCGACTAATGGCACATATTAGGGCTCGTGCCATTAGTCGTTTTCAATATCCATTTTTAACAGCAGGTCATTTTCCAACTGATAAATGTGTTTTACATTTCCATCAAATAATAATTTACCATTCAGGTCTTTTACTAACTGATGAACCAAAACCTCCACACTACCATCCGGCCGGATCATAATTGTTTGCGGTATCACGATAGTATCTATCTCACTCCATTGTCTTGTCCAATACGTTCTGATCTCTTCACGGCCGATCACATAGCCTCCTTCAAAAGCTTTTGGCCAATGGATTTCATGATGCATTAGTAACAGGACGCTGTCAATGTCCCTGTTATTGAAGCCTTTGTAGGCTGCCTCAATCAAGGGTTCGATCTTTGACAATTGCTCTTGGTTCATATATTATGTTTAAATGATAGACCTGTTTATTATTAAGTGCAATATTTATAGCAAATATCACCATCAATTTAATGATTATTCATGTTTAAAGTCTTTTACAGTTTTTTAAATGAATAAAACGACGTTTGGGTGTCAGGAATGGTGTATTTGTAAGTACCGAGAAGGATTACTAAAAATAAAACCACTTTAAGTCAAATACTTAGAAGGTTTAAGAAGCAGTTAAAATTAATCCGGTGTGCCAACCTGGGCTATATACCTATCCCTGTTGTCTGTTGAATAACAATCACCTACGCGATGTAAAAAACGCCTGGTAGCCGTTTTGGGATCACCTCCCGGACAATACAAAATAGCTAAAAATAAGCTGCGCGGAAACTCCAATCGTATGTTTCTTAAAAGTTCATCTGTTTATAAATTTTAAAAAAGATTGAAATAGCATGTAAGGAAGCAATCTCCTATGCGATTAAGGGAGTAATAGCTATTAATGCTGCCTAATAATAGATTATACATGGCTTTGTTTGTGATGACACGGGCACCTGGATTCTAAAATCCACGATAAAATTTTAAACAATAATTAATTTATTCAGACATGAAACCAATCAAACCGTGGGTGCTGGCCATCCTGACCTTTTTTACATGGCAATATGCAAGTGCCCAGGAACAATTATCACAGGCCGGATATTATCGTGCCGATTTCGGCAAGTTCCAAATTGTGGCACTTTCTGATGGTACAGTTCCGGTTGAGGCTAAGACCCTTTTAGTTCCTAAAGCCCCGGGTGTCTTGGAGCAACAACTAAAAAAAGCTGGTTTGGGCAGTACCGTTGAGATATCTATAAATGCATATCTTATTAAAAATGGACCAAGTCTTGTATTGGTGGATGCAGGATCGGGAGATCTTTTCAAGCCCTTTGGAGGACGACTGATAAAAAGCATAATTGCAGCCGGATACCGGCCGGAAGATATCAGTGATATACTGATCACACATGTCCATGTTGATCATAGCGGTGGCTTAAGTCAATACGGAAAATTAGTTTTTCCAAATGCGACCATACATTTAAATCAAAAAGAACTCGATTTTTGGAAAGTACATGAAACTGTTCAAACTGGCGAACCTCAGGGAATCACGCTCAACAGACCCGCCTACTTAATGCTTAAACCATATCTGGCAGCTAATAAGGTTAAAGCATTTAACAAAGCATCAGAAATCCTTCCTGGAATATCCGCCATTGAGAAACCTGGACATACATTAGGTCATACAGTTTATGCTATAGCGTCCGGTAAACAAAAAATGATTTTCTTCGGAGATCTGGTCCATATAGAGCAGGTGCAGTTTTACGATTCACTGATCCCCGATGAATATGACTTTGATAAGCAAAAGGCGGCGGCGCAGCGAAAAGTGAGCTATGCTGAATTCGCGGGCAAAGGATATATTATCGCTGCGGCTCATATATCTTTTCCAGGAATAGGAAAAATAATCGCTGAGGGTAATCAATATAAATGGCTACCGGTTCCTTACAGCGTCCTGGGAAAACTTGAATAATTTTCGAAGCAGGGATGATATTATAACACTTTTGGTACAAGTACCATAAGCGTTATTAATTAGTGGTTTGCTAAAATTGCATAGCGTCTTAATTTATTTTGCTTGAAAATTCGTTTATCGGTAAACGAACCTTCGGCAAAGGTGTAAAATGATCCTTAGATGGAAATGCCCATCATTGCCTGTTTATGCTATAAACCCATGCATGCGCTATTCTGAATTATTAAAAAAAGTAAAGGTATTTCCGGCAAGGTGCTCAGCCGCATTGAAGTATTTAGAAATCAATGAATTAATTGTTCGTCATGTATTAAACACTGCACTTGTTACGGTCGAATATGGTATAAACAGATTACGGTAAATCTCTTAAGCAATTAACGGGTACTATAGCTAACTGGGGATTAAAGGCTTAATAACGGTTTGCTCTTTAGTGCTTGTATCAGACAGAACAGCGCCAAAGCCCCATAAATAACCCCTAAAACGATAACCGCTCTAATATCTCGAAGTAAATAATAAGCGATTAGCGGTAATACCTGCAAAGCATGCATTCCCACAAAATGCGCGATGCGCAGATCGCCGTATTTCCGACTCCAATTAAGCAACGGTAAACCATTGGCATCTCCTGAACCGCCAACACTATGCGAACCGTTGCCGCCCATGATCGCGCCTTCAAATGCAAAAATGACGAATAAAAATATACCTATACGAATAGCCCAGAGGTAATAGCCGGGCAGCCCGGAAAATTCTCCTTTACAAAATAAAATGCCAATATAGCCGGTATATAAAGTGGCGGCAATAGCCGCAAAAGCCATGGCCGCAGTGAGCGAAGTATAAAGGGTCGAACTGACATTATAATGCGACAACTGCCCACGGGCCGCTTGAAAAGTGATGTAAAATAACTCGAAGCCTAACAGTATGATAGTGGTCCAACTGTAGGTACTGACCTGATCAGGCAATTCAAGATATCCGGTGTACCAGCCCATCGTCCAACTGAATATGCCAATGGACAAAGCGAATTTGAAAGGCTTATACCAGGCACTAACCCCATTTATCTGAGTAGTGTTGAATTTTGCGATTATTAATAGTAAAGTAGTGCTTAAAAGGCAGATCAGTCCAAAGTAGAATAAAGGTTCATTTCTGGATCTTAAAACAGCAAAAAAATCGATCATATAAAATGGATGTGTCTGTTACTTAAATGAAGCCCGAAACTCCAGCGGCGAAAGATTGGTATCATTCTTAAATAATTAGCTAAAGGAGGCGGATGTTCAAAACGTGATGCATAAGCAATATCGCTAATCGACAGCTCTGTGAAAAAGAGTTTCTCTTTCGGCCGGTTATTATTGATACAGTTCCCGCAATACTTTAATTCTTAAGTTATTGCCTATCTCAAACTTACACCATCTTGTCTATATAAAATTTAACCTATGGTAAAAACTAATAAATAATTGAAGAGTGTTCTTGACCTTGACCGAAGATCCGTAATTATGCATCTTTCGTCCGACAGTTTAAGGAAGGACATAGATCAGTTGAATTTGGCCCTAAAGGCTAAAGGTGAAAGGCTGGTTTTTGCTTTAAATAACTTGCTGAAAGATTGTGAATGCTCGAAGCCCAGTTGATAAGCAATTTCGCTGACAGATAAGTTTGTGGCAGAAAGCTGTTGTTTGGCCTTTTCAATAAGCTTCTCATGTATATGCTGCTGCGCAGTCATCCCGGTGAGCGTTTTAAGCAGTCCGCTTAAATAATCAGGCGATACATGAAGATGTTCCGCAAGATAAGCAACAGTGGGCAATCCACTATTCATAGCGTTCGAATCATTGAAATACCCTACCAGTTTTTCATTTACGCGATCCAATAGTTCATGACTGGTTTTCCTCCTGGTCATGAATTGGCGCTGATAAAAGCGGTCCGAATAGTTTAGCAACGATTCCATCTGGGTGATGATAATATCATGGCTGAACTTATCCATATTGTTGTGATACTCCTGCCTGATATTAGCAACGATCTGCATAAGTGTCGCTTCTTCTTTATCTGAAAGAAACAAAGCTTCGTTAACTGCATAATCAAAAAAGCCGTACTGCGCGATCTTTTTAGCTAAAGGCGTATTCCAAAGGAAATCGGGATGAAAAAGCAACAACCAGCCTGATTGCTCGGGACTTGCGTATTTCTGCGGATCGAAAACACTAATCTGGCCGGGTGACATAAAGCTGAGTACACCCTCGTCGAAATCATAGGACTGCTGCCCGTATTTGATCTTCACAGGCGATTGGAACCCTCTTTTAAGAGAAATGTTATAGAACCCATTGATCACACTACCCTGTATACCTGCTGGAATACGCTCAAACGGTTTAATATCAATAACGCTGATCAAGGGATGCTCGGGTGCAGGTGTTCCCAGTATCTTATGAAAATCACTGATCGTTTTGATGTGGTATGGCTGGCTTTTTTCCATGATGCAAGTTGACTATTTATTTTGACTTATTTTCGACCGCGTTAGCTACGGCTTGCTTATAGGATAGCGGTTTGCGCGGTAATAGTTTCCTTATTGCTGATGGATCACCGATCATGTCTGCGCCTAATCCGCCCAAGGCTCCTTTGATAGCTCCTTTCGGTGACTTGGCTATCCGCTCGATCAACGGCGCAGCGAAACGTAACAAGCCTAATGGAATATGCACTTTTCTGGGATGAGCATGCCCCACAACGTCCGCCGCTTCATCGATCAACTGATCGCCCGTTAAAATATCATCACTGCCCACTTCATAGCATTGTCCATTAGCTTTCGGTTCATTTAAAACACCTATCAGGTTGTAAACGAGGTCGTCAATGGCGATGCACCTAAACTTGTTCCGGCCGTTTCCTATTACAAAAGCGGTGCTTTTTTGTGCATTGGCCAGCACCATATTAAATCCCTGCCCGCCGATACCTACGATCATGCCAGGCTGGATCACGGTCACATCTAAACCAGTGTTTAAAAGATACTGCTGTGTTTTCCAGCGTCCATCGGTCCAGGCATCTTTAGCATCAGCAGAAATGCCAAGTGAAGTTACATAGATCAGGCGGCGTACACCATGTATTTTGCAGCCTTCTACAATATTGATAAGAGCGTTCATTTCAATGTCCATAAATTCTTGCTTCGCAGTGTCTTTATGCTGAGGTGCCAAAGTATGGATGGAAACGTATACGGCATCCATAGACGCAAGTGCTTGCTGCACAGATACAGGGTCTGTAAAATCACCTTTAACAATCTCGCAGCCAATATCTGCTAATTCCTTTGCCTTATCCAGGTTACGTACCATACAACGTACTGCAAATCCGTCTGCCTGTAATTGGCGTGTTAAATAACCGCCGATAAACCCTGATGCACCGATAACTAATATCCTTTTCATAATTAATCTATTTAATAATGTAAAGGTCCTTACAAATCCACCACATATTGTGACCGTTTCCGGTCTTTTTGTAGCGGTAACTGGTACGGTAACCAGGAATGTTGCTTTGTATAAGATATAACATAAATTATTAAGCAGCCTCTTAAGGTCACAAATGATAAATTAATTCGGCAGATTTGTAATGCGTCAACTATACTTGAGATCGAGTGCATGCTTTTAAGGGAAAAAAATGCTTTAATACAATTTCTTAAATTAGATGGCCAGTTCATCATTACAACTATGCTGCAACCAAAAACCATAAGAAGTATCAAGCGTGTTATTCCTTTCGGCATATTATGGTTTGTTTTCAGCCTGATCTATGTGATGCTGGAGAAAGGTATTATCGGAAACTTAGATCATTATCCCTCCACCGGCGTTAACTATAATTTTGCAAGAAATATTTTTTTAGTCCCATTGTCGGGACTGATGATGGGACTATTGACTGGAATTCTGGAAATTGGTTATTTCAATAAATGGTTTATAAAAAACAGTTTCACTAAAAAAATCATCTTCAAATCCATTATTTACCTGTTCATCGTCATCTTATTTCTTCTCCTAATTACCTTCATCAATACCCTATATACGCACAACGTACATTCTATTAAGAATTTAACATCGCCGGTTTGGGCATTCTTCACTGACTATGCAGTGGTAGGCATTATGGTATACATCGCTTCTATAATTGTTATTACGCAGTTATTCGCTGAATTCAGCCAAAGCATCGGAGCGGGTACATTAAATAATTTTTTCCTGGGGAAGTACCATCACCCGGTGGAAGAAGAAAGAATTTTCATGTTTCTGGATATGAGATCTTCCACTACCATCGCGGAAAATTTAGGCCATGTCAAATATTTCCAAATGTTAAAAGAGTATTTTTTCGATCTCTCGGTCGCTGTTATTGACTATGCAGGCACCATCTATCAATACGCGGGCGATGAGATGATCATCACCTGGAAATTAAAAGACGGATTAAAAAGTAATAACTGTATCGAGTGTTTTTTTGCTATGAAAGGCGCTCTGAATATACAGGCTGTTAAATATGACAGCCTGTTTGGATTATTACCGGAATTTAAAGCGGGTTTACATTACGGTTTGGTAACCGCCGGAGAGATCGGTTCCCTGAAAAAAGAAATTATTTTTACAGGGGACGTGCTTAATACGTCAGCAAGGATTCAAGGGCTTTGTAATCATTACGCTGCTGATTTACTGGTATCAGACGACCTGGCGCAACTATTACAACTTCCCACCCAATACAAGATAAGGTCAGTTGGAGAAAATCTATTAAAAGGCCGGGTGCGAACAATGGAAATATTTACCGTTTCAAGAGATCGCTCTTAATTTTTTCTGAAAAGCAGTGTAAAAGTAAAAAGCTACAGCATTCTCTCGAATACCATAGCTTTTTTAAAAGCTTTATTTAGATGCCGCGTAGGTACTGTAGTTAGCGGGTACCCAAACGTAGCTATTACCTTCCGCACGAATACGGCCAATGCCCGGATAGGAAAGGTGATCGCCGGCTACTAAATAACCTTTTTGGGCTGCTTCCTGAAAAGCTTTTTTCCGTTGCGCTGCTGCAGCAGATGGATTTACATCGTAAACGATAGTAACGGCCGGGTCAGCAAACTGTACTGCTGCCGCGTGCATAATATCGCCCCAGAATAACAGCTTTGTGCCCTTGCTTTCCAGGGAGAAAAACGTGTGCCCGGGAGTATGACCGGGGCTGGCCAGTGGCAAAATACCTGGCAATACCTCCGCACCATATTTAAATGTTTTCACCTTGCCGGCTTTCAGGTAAGGCCCGACAGTTGCTTCAGCTTGCGCATAATAGTTCTTTAAACTTTCCGGAGCCTTACGCTTACTTTCTGCTGTCAACCAAAAATCTACTTCAGGCTTACTGATGTAAATAGTAGCATTAGGAAAAGCCAATTTCCCTTGATCCATTAATCCACCGGTATGATCGATGTGAATATGGGTGATCAGTACCGCGCTGATCTGCTCAGGCTCATAGCCGGCGCGGCGAAGGCTTTCTGTTAAATGTCCAAGCGTAGGTCCGTACGCTTCCGCTGTTCCCGCATCAACGAGTATAAGGTTGTTGCCTTTTTTGATTAGGTAACCGTTAACAGAAAGTTCTACAGGATCAGACTGGTAGTTCAATTTCAGCAAACGGTCGATCTCCCCAGGTTTAACGTTAGTAAGCAGTTGATGAAAGTTTTGGGGTATAGTACCATCAGAAAGGGCGATCACCTCGAAATCTCCAACCTGCATCCGGTAATAACCAGGTTGAGAAGCCTGTGCCTGATTTGCCGTCTGGGCAAATGCGGTAGAAGTATTCATCAGGATGCCGATCGAAAAGATACCGGCAGCGGTAAGTTTTAATAGTGCTTTAGCAGCAAACAATGTATGTTTCATATTTAATTATTTAATGAAACAAAATTCCGCGATGTTTGCAGCAGCCCACAGGATAAACGTCACTTTGTTTTTGTGACAAATGTCACCTTAACGGCGGTATAAACGGCTTAAGGTTTCACGTGTTACACCAAGGTAGGAAGCAATATAGGTCTTTGGAATACGGCTGTATAGCTGAGGATATTGATGGATGAAATTTTCATAGCGGTCCTTCGCACTTCCCATGATCATCGTCTGCAAGCGTTTCTGTAATGAAATATATCCCAAATTTGCCTTTACCTGCAGAAAATGCTCATACTTCCAAAGATCTGCACCTAACTTGTTCCGGTCCTCCAATGTGATACCAATCACTTCACAGTCTTCCAGGCAATCGATGTTAATAGTGGCTTTGGTTTCCTTAAAAAAAGCTTCACGATCGGTCATCCACCAGTCCTCTGCGCCAAACTGAAAAATAAACTCATTACCGGTTTCAGAATCAGCTATAAAGGCTTTTAAACAGCCTTTTAGAACAAAATACTCCTGCCTAACATATTCGCCTTCCTGCACCAGAAAAGCATGCTTTTTCAGCTTTCTTAACTTGAAATGTGATAAGACATGGGCAAACTCTTCATCACTCAGCGGGCAAACCGCTTCTATATGTGTTCGGAGTAACTGGGACATAGGATGATTTTAGCCGGTAAAATAGATTATAAAATTAACCTTTTATAGATAATACCAAGCTACAATAATATTTCTTATCTGTTCGCCTCCCTGGCCAGATCAAATAATTCCGGCCCTATATGGCAGTACCCGCCGGGATTAACTTCAAGATAGTTTTGGTGATAAGTTTCTGCGGTGTAAAAGTTTAATAGTGGTGCAACCTCTACCGCTAAAGGGTTATCATACTGACCGGCAATGTCTTTTATGACTTCAGCTATAACCGGAACCTGATGCTCGTTTGTATAATAGATTCCAGAACGATACTGGGTTCCGATGTCGTTTCCTTGCCTGTTTACACTGGTAGGGTCGATGGCTTTGAAAAAAAGATCCAGCAACTGGCTTAGCTGCACTTTGTCCGCGTCATACGTTACCTTAACCGTTTCCGCGAAACCGGTATCACCCTTGACAACGTCTTTATAGTTCGGGGCATCAGTCCTGCCGTTAGCATAACCCACTTCTGTGTCGGTTACCCCGTTGATCAATTTAAAAAAATGCTCGGTGCCCCAAAAGCATCCGCCCGCAAAGTAGATCACTTGTTCTAATAAGCCGCTTTCGGCAATTTTACTTTCGATCATCATCTTATTTGTTTTAAATTCAAAATTTCCCTCACTGGCGATGTCACTGTTCACGCTGCTTACATCAGCCGGATCAAGTTGGCTGACCAGTTTTTTGTAAACTGACTTCGTAAAGCGCACAAAAGTCCCTTCAGCTTTATCGTAACCTACCCACTCCTTTACATTTCCATAGGTGCAAGTAGGCGCTCCTTCTGTACTACCATCAACCAGTGTATAACGCTGGGGATCATTCTGATACATTTCTGCTGTTACTTTATCCATGATCTTTAAGCAAGTAATTGTTTTAACTTTAATTCTAGCGCTTTTTTAGCCTGAATCCCTCTTGCCTGATCTATGATTTTTCCATTTTTCAGAAAGAAGATCGCGGGGATTCCCCTTACATTATACTTCTTTGCAATATCCTGATGCTTTTCTACATCGATCTTAGCAAACTCAATTTTTTCTTCATAATTATTAGACAGGTCTTCAAGTAAAGGCTCAACCGCTTTACAATCGCTGCACCAGTCTGCATAAAACTTCAAAAGCAGTGGCTTGTCACCTGCAATGAGCAGTTCTAATTCCGTGTTGTCATTAATATTTTTCATGGTTTCAAAACTTATAATTAATTACTGTAAATATTGATGGGGATACATATTTCCTTCTTTGATGTGTCCTTAATTGGAAGGCATGACGCAGTGGTGATCCGTCTTGGACTGGCAGTCTTGTTCCTTTTGACTTGCATTTTAGGAGAACTGGCACGATGGCGGCTATCGCCCCAAATGCGGAGTGACAAAGCCAGGTTTGGAAGGTCTCTTACAATAAATAATACAGTTTGTGAAAAACCAGCACCAAGCATCCATGCACCTGGATAAGTGATCAGGAAAAAGAGTGAACTTCCAAAAATGACAATTCCACTTATGCCCGCGACTTTTCCCATTGCAGGTATTCTGAGGGAAGCAACCATTAATAAGCCAAGCGCCATTTGTGGGATACCAAGAAGTATCGATACTGTTCTGGCCGTAAGAAATGTGTAGAGTCCTGAAAAGACAAAATGTCCTTCCGTCATAGACTTAATTCCAGCGGCCCCCGATAAAGTAAATTTTTGGATTCCAAAGAGCATGATAAGGGAAGCGGCCCCGATCACGCTAAGGTTAAAGCCTAATTTTTCGATTTTATTCTTCTCCATCATAACCTTATTTAGATCAATAAATAAATTCAAATGAACGTGGCAGGATATGCATCTTGCTACGTGCTATCTTGCCTCTACCACTTAATCGCAAAAAAACCTTTAGCCTTACAGCTTTTACTTCTTCTATTATTTTAAATTCAAAATTTTAACCGGGAGATCCCTAAGATTAAAAGCCAATGGTAAGCCACAACATCGCTACAATGGCTCCCTTAGTGAGTGACATTTAATACTGAGAAACAATCATAATATGCATGCTTGCAAGAGCTTTTTCTTTTCCAGGTGCTCAACTAAACAACGCGTAGGTTTATTTGCTGTACCAATGATTTAATAATATATGGAAAACATATTTATCCAAATCTGTACGCAGGAATGTATTCTAAAGTTGGAAAGGCAAAATGGTAATAAGCTAATTTTCAACAATTCATTCGAACTTGAAAGTATGGTACCGATCAGGATTTTTAATGATTTACATGGCAGAATTTTCCGGCTGTAGAAGATTCTTAAGAAATTGCTCAATCTAAAGAAAAAATAAAATAATTGTAAGGAAGCAAGGATGGTTTCGATTAAGGGTTATTAAGTATAACATTATATATCAACTTAAAACAAGTGAAAATGGAAAAACGCATCATCAATCCCTATAATTACCAGAACAGCTTCGTGTATGGCAAGCGGAAGAAGTTAATAATGAATAGACAGGTAACGTATTTGGCAAACGTAACTTATTAATTACGTTTGTATCTCATGAAAGCTGATACCAAATTTTCTACTGCGATACATATCTGCCTTTACCTTCAATACCGGGGGGAAAAGCTGCTTTCTTCCCATGAGATCGCTATAAGCGTTGCTACAAACCCGGTTGTGATCAGGCGGGTGCTTGCTGAACTTAAGAAAAAGAAGATCGTCGGAAGTGCAGCGGGCAATCAAGGCGGATTTTACCTGATGAGACCTGCGGACGAGATCAGTTTGTGGGATATCTATCAGGCCGTAAACGACAGGGAACTTTTTCAAAGACCCAAGGTAAATGAGGAATGCCCGGTGAGCAGTAATCTGGCACAATTGGTCAAGTCGCCATTTCAGGAGGCAGAAAATGCGATGCAGCCAGGTCTGGAAAAAATAAAGGTTTCTACGCTTTACGGACAGTTAGAAGATATATTAAAAACATCACCAAAATTCTGTTAAAGGAACCGGAGAAGTAAAATGAGTAGTTCTATTTCGCTCAATTGTAACAAATAAAGTTTTATTTAATTAATAAATAGTCAACATCATGAAAGATCAATCAATTACGCTGACTAACAGTAGCCAGTCGCCGTTAAATAATGCTCAACAGCAAACCACCGCATTTGACCTTGACACCACGAAGATCCACAAGTTGAATATACTGGGTATGGGTGTATCCCGCTATGGTTTAGCATTTCTTCTACTCATCTTTGGCGTTCTTAAATTCACAAATTTTGAGGCCAAAGGCATCCAGCCTCTGGTAGAGAATAGCCCATTAATGTCATGGCTTTACCGGTTTGCTGATCTCAGAGGCGTCTCAGCGATCATCGGTATGGTGGAAATAACTTTAGCGGTTATGATCTCCTTAAGGGTGTTGTTTCCAAAAATATCTGCATTAGGAAGTTTTGGATGCATTCTGATGTTCTTAACCAGCCTGAGCTTTTTAATAACTACCCCAGGAATGTGGACCATCATGGAAGGAATACCGGTCCCTACTGATGGTGGTTTTATTATGAAAGACCTGATCTTTCTTGGCGTTTCCATATGGACGGCCGGTGAGGCACTTAACGCCAGCGCGGAACGTAACCGACGGTAAATATTTAAAGAATCAGCTTTTTATTAGATCTAAACATTAAACAATAAGTAATTATGAAAGATTTCATAGATCAATTTCATGAGTTTTCACCGCTTGACGATGCTGCCAGGCGTGATTTGAGTTTGGCTGCAAGGTCGCAACAGTTTAAAAAAGGCGAAGTTGTCTTCCCTGCCGGTAATATCTGCCGCCATCTTTATTTTGTAGAGAAAGGTTTGATGAAAATATTTTCCGTTAAAAGCGGGAAGGAGTTGATTATGTGCTTTTTTGCCGAATCGCGAATCTTCTCGATATTCGATAGCTTGTTAACGAAAACGCCTACAAACTCTACTATCATGGCCCTGGAAGATTCGTCGGTGACCATAATCAGTCTTACCGAAATGGAAGCACTTAGTAAAAAGCACAAGACAGTAGAAGTCTTCTTTAGAAAAATCATCTCACACAATACTGTGCTTAAAGCTAAAAGGATAGATGAAATGCTCGGAGAAAGTTCAAGCTGGCGCTACCAAAACTTCATGGAGGAAAATAAGCATTTTGCTCATCGCATATCTCTTGGTGATATTGCGAAATTCCTGGGCATTACGCAGCAGTCGCTGAGCAGAATAAGATCTCAGAAATGATCGATGTTACTTTTTACCATATGGTAAAAATAATCAGGAGCTGTTACTTTACTTTTGATTGAACAATTATAGTTTTTTAGGACGATCATTTGTTATAAAAAACACTAACGTTTCTTATAACAAAACCATAATAAAGTGTCATTTATCAAGTGATGACAGCTATAAAATATACTGGATACGAAGCAAACTATAAACATAGCGTTTATCAGACTTATGAAATTATAACTTTATGATAAACAAAATTGCTGATATCAAAGAAAATGGATTCGAGTGGCTGGATCTAACTGAACCAACCGAAAGCGAATTTACAGAGGTAGCGAATAAGTATAACCTTCACCCTGCATTGGTCAATGATTGCCTGCAGCCTGACCACTTGCCGAAATTTGAAAGGATGCAACACTATTCCTTTATTATTTTCAGGATACACATAGAAACTGATCTGCCTGAGGCTAATCATGTTCAAGACCTGACCAGTACCATTGCTATATTTTTTTGCGAAGAATTTATCCTGACCATACATCAAAAAAAGCAATCGCTATTTGAACAGGTTATCGAGTCCATGGAAGAAAAGATGTCTTCAAGTAGCAGGGAATTGCTTAATATTTTAATCGTCTCTTGTCTCAATACTTATGATGCACCAATAAAAATGCTATCAAAGTCAGTAGATTATTATGAGGAGATGGTCTTTCTCCGGCAAAAAAATGAGCCTATTTTGAAAGGTATATATTACCTGAGAAGAAAAATTGACTTACTTAAACAAATGCTCCTTCTTTCCTATGACATTATCGACAAATTGGATTCGCAAGATGAAGGGAATGTCGAGTCACGGGATACGAGAGATCTGTTTATCAAACTTCAAAGCATGCTGATTTCGAGATCCGAGAATCTAAATCAATTACTGGATATTTACTTTTCGGCATCGTCCCAAAGAACGAATGATACTATACGGGTATTGACCATATTTTCAGTTTTCTTTATGCCTATGACTTTTATAGTAGGCTTATACGGAATGAATTTTGAATTTATGCCGGAACTAAAATGGAAGCTGGGTTATCCGGGTGTGCTATTGCTGATCACTTTAATTAATGTAATTATCTATATATGGTTTAAGAGAAAAAAGTGGTTAGGTTAAATGAACTTACATTTCTAATATTTAACATAACAAAACAGTGACAGCGCACTATATAAAATCTTCATATTTATCATAAAATCAATGGAATGGACTTTCGTACTAGCTTCAAAATTCTTTTTGTAATACTGTTTTCCTTTGTCCTATTTCTTAATTCCTTCGGACAAAATTATGGTCTGGCAATTGCGACAACTGACGAGGCCAAAGAAAACAATACAGCGCTCAATTTGTCACCCAGCAGTGCTGTATGTTTAAATGGAAATTTTGAAATCTCTTTTGAGGCGTCGTCACTGTACACCGGACTTCTTTATGGATATATTGTTAGAATAATTGAAGATGACGAACGTAATTTTGACTTGCTGTACAATTCAGAAAATCCAGAAAATCTGTTCAGTTTAGTTGTGGGGGATTATCAGACCAAGCTCAAATTAAACATTTCACCGGATCACTTTCTTAAAAATTGGAACAAGATAAGCATCAAGTTCGATGCAGATAGTGACAGGCTAATTGTTTCTGATGGACGCAAAGCATACGTCGAGAGAGGTTTGCACTTAAAAAAAAACGCTTGTTACAAACTACTTTTCGGTGCAAATAGCGACAAAAACTTCAAAACGACTGAAGCGCTCTCCGTGAAATTGCGTAATATCCGTATCCTGGAAAAAAATAATATCAAGTATTACTGGCCTTTAAATGAACACGAGGGCAACTTTGCGCATGAGTTGATCAACGGTAATGACGGCAAGATTAAAAATCCATTCTGGATGGCCTCCACCCACCAAAAATGGAAAAAAGTTGGCGAATTCATTGTAAATGGGGTCGCCAGCACAGCTTTCGACTCTAAGAAAGAGTCCTTATTTATATTAGCAAAAGATTCGGTATATACTTTTTCTCTGCGTGATTTGGTTTATAGCTCCAAGTCAAATGAAGGCAAATTTAGAGTTAACAGCGGGAGTCAATCCATCTATAGCCCCGTCAACAAACATATTTACCACTTTCTTCCTGACCTGAAAACAGCCGCAAGTTATAGTCTGAGCAATCAAACCTGGAGTAAAGAATTACCCGTAGCGCGTCCACCTGATTATTGGCACGCAAATAAAGTAATTTCTCCTGTTGACAGTTCCATGTATGTTTTTGCGGGATATGGTTATTGGAAATATAAAAATGCCGTTCAGCGCCTTTCGTTAAAAACAGGGCAATGGGAAGATATAAAAACCAAAGGGGATTATTTTACTCCCAGATATCTGGCAGGCCTGGGAACCAATCCGCGAGGTGATACGCTTTATGTGCTGGGCGGTTACGGGAGTACAAGCGGTTCACAAATGGTCAACCCCAATAATATTTACAGCATGATGCGTTTTACAATCAAAGATAAGACGTTTAAAAAGCTTTTCGACTTGAAAAAACCGTCTGAAGATTTTGCATTTGCCAGTTCCCTGGTGATCGATAACAGTTCAAAGACCTATTACGGACTGACCTTCCCTCAACGTAAGTATAATTCCAGCCTTCGTCTGATTGTCGGGTCATTAAAGAATAACAATTATAAATATGTGGCAAGTATTATTCCGTACAATTTCCACGATATTCATTCCTACGCTGATCTCTTTTATGCTGAGGAAAGTAAGAGGTTCATCGCTGTGACATTATTCACGTCTAAAAACGACCAAACAAAGGTAGATGTATACACTTTGGAGGGACCGCCGTTGAATTTAGTGAAAAGCAGTCCGTCAACCAAACATTCCATTTTGCCAATATTAATCGGGTTAATCATATTGGTCGCTTTGGCAACCGGTGGTATAGTATTCTATTTACGCCGTAGAAAACGTCACCCGCTGGCAACAGATCAGATTAAGACTTTAGAACCATACCCAAAAACAAAAGTTTGTTCTAAAAACGCTATTTTTCTATTTGGGGACCTTCAAATTTTCGATAGGAATGGTGCAGATATTACCAATCTGTTCACCCCGCTTCTTAAAGAATTGTTCCTGCTCTTGCTTGTAAATTCGATTAAAAACGGAAGAGGCCTGCACGCCGAGAAACTTGATGAGACCCTTTGGTTTGGAAAATCCGACAGGAGTCTTAGGAATAACCGCTCTGTAAATATTGCTAAATTAAAAGCGATACTGGAGAAGATCGAACATTGTAATCTTTCAAAGGATGCCGGGTACTGGAAAATCGAATTTGATTATGCATTTTGGTATATTGATTATCATCATTATCTGAACCTGATCGAAGATAAAAAGAAACTTAATGAGGAACAGATCAGATCGCTATTTGAACTCGTACGGCGAGGCAACTTCCTATCCAATCACCAGTACGAATGGCTTGACAATTTTAAAGCTGATATCTCAAATGAAGTTATCGATGTATTCCTGCTTTATGCAAATTCAAATAAACCCTACAATCCTGAGTTTTTAATTCAAATCGCCTGCTATATTTTCTATTTCGACCCGGTCAGTGAAGAAGCAATGATGATCAAATGTAAAGCCTTAGCAAGTTTAGGTAAACATTCCCTGGCTAAGAACGCTTATGACGTTTTCGTTAAAGAATACCGAGCGATTTACAATCAAGATTTTGAAAAAAAATTCACTCAAATATTGTAATATAAGCTTCTCATTATAAATTGTTTACAAATTATTTTCCTGAATAAAGCGATATCGTAAGCCGATATTAATTGGCCGTTAATCTCTCATTAATAGATTTTTCTTAATTCGTAAATGATGACAGATATGACAGCATAGTGACCTGTTGTGCCCTGTTGCGAACGTAATTAATATCAACCTGATCATGAAAATAAATCTACGAAAAAGATATCCGCTGTTGTTGTTGGCGACCTTACTGACAGTCAACACCGGTGAAAAAACCTATGCACAGGTTGCTAAGTTGCCGACTAAATGGACAAAAATTTCAATGGAGTCCAGTTTACCATTACCAGAGTATCCAAGGCCTCAACTGCAACGTAATGACTGGTTATGCCTGAACGGAAAATGGGATTATGTTAGCGGCCCGTCTGTAGCCAATGCTCTTAACCCATCTAAACCCATCAACTTCGACGGTAGCGTAGAAAAGATCCTCGTTCCCTATTGTCCGGAGTCTGTGCTTTCCGGCATCGAACGAAAGCAAGAGATCAACATGTGGTACAGAAGGAGTTTTGAGATCCCCCATGACTGGAAAGGCAGGCAGGTCATCATCCATTTTGATGCTGTTGATCATGATGCAAGTATTTTTATTAACGGGAAGAACGCGGGAACCCATGCAGGTGGTTATGACGGATTTAGCTTTGACATCACATCGTATCTTAAACCCGGAGCTAATATTCTGATCGTAGCGGCCCATGATTCGAACGACGGACGTACGCCTTCCGGAAAGAACGGCCCACGTGGAGATTATACCTATACATCAGGAATCTGGCAGACCGTATGGCTTGAACCGGTAAATAAAAACCATATCAAAGCTATTAAGCTGTTGCCTGATTTGGCCAACAGCCGCTTAAAGGTATTGGTTAATGCCGAGTCCGGTCAGGTTTCCGCTGTCGCCCTCGATGGTAAAAAGGTTGTTTCTGAAATTACGGCAGAGCCCGGCACCTCATTTTATATTCCGATTCCCAATGTCAAAACATGGTCGCCCGACGCACCGTTCTTGTATGATCTGAAACTCACCTTACGAGACAAAAACGGTAATATCACTGACCAGGCTATGAGTTATTTCGGCATTCGGGACGTCAAACTCGGGAAAGTAGGCGGCGTTGTCAGGCCTTTATTAAACAACCAGTTTGTGATGCAGGTGGGTTTGCTGGATCAGGGATACTGGCCGGATGGAATTTTAACGGCACCATCAGATGAAGCCTTAAAATACGATATCGAGTTTACTAAAAGAGCCGGATTTAACCTGATCAGAAAACATATGAAGACCGAACCCAAGCGGTTTTACTATTGGGCGGACAAATTAGGTCTGCTTATATGGCAGGATATGCCTGCGATTTGGTATCAGAACGAGGACACGGTTGCCACAAGGTCCACCTTTCGCAAAGAGCTTAAGGCAAGTATCGATGACAATTACAATTCCCCTTCTATAATCACCTGGGTACCTTTTAACGAAAACTGGGGCGCATTTGATGTTAAGCAAATTACAAATTGGGTTAAAAAATATGACCCCTCGCGCCTGGTCAATGGCAATTCGGGATTTAATAATAATCCGGATTATCAAAAGGCCGCCGGAGATCCCGGAAACGGGGACTTCGTGGACACGCATATCTACATAGGGCCAAACGATGCTTCCCGTCCGGATGGAAAGCGGGCTGCTTCATTAGGAGAATATGGTGGGATAGGCCTCTTTGTAAGGGGACATATGTGGCCTGTAGAAAACAATGCTTACGGATATGAGCCAACGAGGGCAGCATTAACTGATCGTTATATTCTTTTGATGGATCAGGTGGAGCAACTAATGAAATACAAAGGATTGAGCGTAGCGGTGTATACACAAACTACTGATGTTGAGCATGAAGTTAACGGTTTACTCACGTATGATCGTGCCTATGAAAAAATGGAAGTGGAAAGGATCAGAGAAGTGAATCAGGCGGTGATCAGAGAAAGTAAAAAACTGAAATAACAACTGAAAAAGAGTTATTTACAAAAAAGCAATAACCTGATTTGGCTACAATTTTACCAGTTTAGGTCACATTTCGAAATATCATTATAAAGAAATTTGGTTTAAAAGTGCTTGCAGAAATGCATAATTCTATGCTCGGAAAGCTTCATCGACCGCTAAGCGAGAATTTAATGAAAAGACACTGACCATTTGCAACATGAAACCTGTTTTGCGACACGATTAAATGCTGAATATGAAACATTAACACCTACCATAAATAAAACATCAATGAGGACAAAAGAAAACGTTCAAACGTCGGCAACGAACGATGTGGCGCCGCACCTTTGGGTCGAAAAGTATGCGGATTACCTTTTTGCTTATGCCTGCTTAAGGATAGACGACAAAGAGCTGGCGAAGGATCTGGTACAGGATACTTTCTTAGGGGCGCTGGAACGCGTGGATAAATTTGACGGACAACACCTTGAAAAAACCTGGCTTACTGCTATACTGAAGAACAAGATATTTGACGTTTACCGGAAAAGGTCATCCAAACCAAAGAGCCAATCCCTCTCGAATGCAACAGATCCGGAGAACGAAGAATTCTTTGAAACTGAGAATGGCCACTGGAAAGAACAGCATAATCCTGCCGCGTTTTCGATAGAACAGCCGGACGCGCTACATAATAAAGAGTTCCAAGGAGTTTTGCAGTCATGTGTAAAAAAACTTCCACCGTTATGGGCATCGGTTTTCGTGATGAAGCACATGGATGAGGAATCCAGTGAAACGATCTGTAAAGAACTTAGGCTAACATCTTCCAATTATTGGGTGATCATTCACCGGTCAAAGGTGCAGTTGAGGTCCTGTTTACAAAAGAACTGGATCTGATGCGGATACAAATGATATTATCCTTTGAAAACATGCTACTGACGAAGAACTACCAAATATTATTTATCCTCATTGGTTTGTCAGTCCAAACGTGGGGTCAAACAGCCGCCAAACCAATTGCAGCAGATAGTGTAAAAAGTTCAAAAAAGTCACAAGAAATAATCGTCAATGAACAAACATGGAAATTAAAAAATGACCCCCCATTCTTAACCTTAAAGCTGGGTGAACCTATAGTAAGCACTCCGCAAAACATAAAAAGGAGATCATCCACCAATGCGGGGCAATTAAAAGATAGCGTTGTGGTGAAAGTACATCCATCCTATAACAAGGGCGGCAGCCTGCACCGCTGGTTCTTTGGTAAAAACTACCGCCGGGAATGGGCTATTCCGGTTAAGTTGCCACTGATCAGAATTTCTGAGATCTATGGTGGCCTTATTCCCACGGAAGAAGGTGGCGGGCTGCAAACCAAATCATTACGTTTAAAAGATAAGAGCGGACGCGAATACCAATTGCGCAGCGTTGAAAAAACACCGGATAAGATACTGCCATCCAATTTACAAAATACTTTTGCGGTAGATTGGATCAACGACGCACTGAGCGGACAGCACCCCTTTTCGGCTCTGGTAGTGCCACCTTTGGCCAAAGCGGCCGGTGTCCCCCATGCCAATCCGATCATTGGTGTAGTTTCAGGCGATAATTTGTTAGGCAAATACAAAAAAGATTTTGACGGTGTAGTTTGCCTGCTGGAAGAGCGCGAGCCGCTTGGCGAAAATGATAATACGGTTAAAGCCCTGAGGAATGTGCAGGCAGATCATGATGACCATTTTGATGGTGAAGCTTTTCTTCGTGCCCGGATCCTGGATGTGCTGATCGGCGACTGGGACCGCCACGAAGATCAATGGCGCTGGGCCGAAATGAAAACCAAGGACGGCAAAATGTACACTGCCGTACCCCGGGACCGCGACCAGGTTTTTCACGTAGAGGAAGGTTTACTGCCTGATATTGCAGCACTACCATACATCAACCCCTTGTTGGGCGATTTCAGGACTGATATTAAACATCCTGAATATTGGCTGGCTAAGACCAAGTTCATCAATCCTTACCCGGATGCGCAGATGAGCCATGAGCGCTGGATGCAAATTACAAACGAGTTTGTAGCTGCTGAAACCGATGAGATATTTGAAACTGCGCTTCACCGTTTACCTAAAGAGGTTTATGGTATGCGCCACGACGAGTTGCTTGCTAAATTAAAAGCCCGCCGTGCGGCCTTGCCAGCGGCAATGGACAAATACTACCGCTTTGCCTACAGGATAGTTGATATCCGCAGCCCGGATAATGATGAGCAGATCACGATAACAGATGCACCAAACGGCGGGTTAAAAGTACTGATCCAAAAAATAAAAAAAGGCGAAGCGAAAGATACTATCCTATCGATGGTTTACACGCCGGATATCACTAAAGAGATCAGGCTGTACACTTCTGCCGGGGATGACCGTGTAATCATTAACAACGCCCAATCGCCAATTGATGTGCGGGTTGTGGGCGGTAAGGGCGATAAGCAATATGACATTATCCGGTCCCGCACCCGTGTTCGCATATATGATACACCTGACGCTAAATTTGTAAGCAATACGGATATGGTAAGCAAGCATTTAAGTAAAGATACGCTGAACACCCAATTTGTACCAACCAACCCTTACAACCTGTGGATGCCGCTTGCCACCGCAGCTATTAATGCCGACGACGGTTTTTTACTTGGTCTTGGCGTTAAGTATACCAAGCGTGATGGTTTCAGAAAATTGCCTTACACCAGTTCGCAGCAATTCATGCTTACCCACTCCTTTGGCACGGATGCGTTCAGAATTCGTTACCGGGGTGAATGGATGGATGCCATTGGCAAAGCCGATTTGCTGTTGCAAGCGTTTATACAAGCACCCGATAATGTGCTTAACTTTTTTGGCGTAGGAAACGAAACTGTTTTAAACAAAAACCAGCCTAATTTCCGCAGGTTTTACCGCACGCGTTACAATACGGTAGAAATTAACCCCGCCCTGCGCTGGAACACAGGTGCAACAAGTACTATTACTGCAGGGCCTTCATTCCAGTACTATCATCTTAACCTGGCAGATAACGCCGGCCGCTTTATCAATAACACATCCCTGATAGGCTCTTATGACAGCTTGATTGTAGATAAAGACAAAGCCCATTTAGGTTTTGAAGTGAACTACAACAGCAACCAGCGCAATAAAGGCATTTTGCCAACAAAGGGATATTTTATTAATATAAACCTGCAGGGTTATACAGGGCTAAATAATTATTCCAGATCATTTATCCAGCTACGCCCCGAATTTACTTTTTATCAAAAATTAAATTCATCGGGTACCATTGTATTGTCTGACCGTATTGGTGGTGGCGTAACTATTGGCAAACCGGCATTTTACCAGTCAATGCTGTTAGGTGGCCAGGGCAATTTACTTGGTTATTTGCAAAACCGTTTCGCCGGCCAGCACATGATATTTAACAACTTACAGGCAAGGGTAAAACTGTTTAACATCGGCAGTTATATTTTGCCAGGGCAATTGGGTGTAAGCGGGTTTTATGATACCGGTCGCGTATGGGTGGACGACGACAGATCTGACAAATGGCATCATGGCACGGGCGGCGGATTTTACTTTGCACCTGCCGAGCTTACCATTATACAGGTACTTGCCGGCCACTCCCAGGAAGGATGGTATCCATACTTGTCACTCAACTTCCGCATCTAAAAAAGAATACGTGTGACGGCGGTGTTTAAAAAGAGACGTTTTTCAATGTGCAAAACAGCAAAAAAACAGTTCGTAAGGAATCCATCACATATTATTTGACCATTTACCTTCAAAAAATGAAAAAAATACAATTGGATATAAAGAATAAAAATGGTGAATCGTTAGCCGCCCATTTACTAACACCAATGAATGGCCGGATTGACAGCATCGCCATTTTCGCACATTGTTTTACTTGTTCATCCAGTTTGGCTGTCGTTAGAAACATTTCATCAGAATTAACAAGCCATGGAATAAGTGTGTTAAACTTTGATTTCACGGGACTCGGGTTTAGCGATGGAGATTTTAGCGAAACTACATTCTCTCACAACATTTCTGATATCCAGTCGGTCAATGCATTTCTAACTGAAAATTATATCGCGCCAACTTTATTGATAGGGCATTCCCTGGGTGGAGCAGCAGCGATCATTGCTGCAAACCTGTTATCAAACATTCAGGCAGTGGTATCCATTGCTGCTCCATCAGAAGTAAAACATATAACCAAACATTTTGAAGGTTCAAGAGAAGAAATTAATACAGATGGTGAAGCTGTTTTATCCATTGGAGGACGGCCTTTTAGAATAAAAAAACAGTTCATTGATGACCTGCAAGCCCATCATTTAGAAGATGAGGTTAAGTTGTTGCGCCGGCCGATATTGCTATTGCATTCCCCACAGGATCTGATCGTCAATATTGAAAACGCTGCATCTATATATAATAAGGCAAATCATCCGAAAAGTTTCATCAGTATTGACGGTGCCGACCATTTGATCAGCAATAAAAAAGATGCTTTTTATGTGGCCGAAATTATTGCAAGTTGGGTAAAACGATATGTCGAAATAAACAAAGAGGACATTGCGGTAAAAGACACGGAAGGCGAACAGGTTTTGGTATATCACGAGACGGCCATACCGTTTACCAACCATATTTATACTAAAACGCATCACATTTATGGTGATGAGCCTGTCGATTTTGGTGGACATGGTTTGGGATTATCACCTTATGAATTGCTCAATGCGGCAATCGGCTCCTGCACCGTATTAACTTTAAAATTGTATGCCCAAAGAAAGCAATGGGATCTAAAAGAAGTTTTCGTGTACTTAAGTTATTCTAAAAAACATGCAGCCGAGTTTAATTTAGAAATTGACGAGATGGGACAATTGGATCACATTTCGAAGAAGATCAAACTTGTCGGCAACCTGACGGATGAGCAAAGAGATGCCTTAAAAGAAATTGCTTCAAAATGCCCCGTACATAAAACGGTAACCAAAAAAGTGTATTTTGACACACAATTAATTCAATAATATAGTAAAAGAAATTATCGCCATTTGATATGGCGTCGTAATTTTTACGACAGCGATGGACGCGTTCTAATCGACCCCATGGATGCCGTTTTATTTGGTTGTATAACGCCTCGAAAGTATCGGGCTATTCGTGTCTTCTCAACAGATTTCTTCCATTCGGAATGATCTGAAAGCCTACCAGCCGGGAGAGTTGTTTCTACACCTTTTCCTTTCCAGTCCAATTTATCTGTCAGACAATAGTCAGGTACATTACGTCAGCTAACGGACGAGGTAAGACCGTTAATAAATTATAATAGGCAACGGTAGCTGAGTGTGTACAAATATTGATCGTCCCCCCCCAAAAAAATCCCAATTCTTTTACAGCGAAATAAAAATCATAAAAGTTGTAAGGATATAAAGATGTATCCGATTAAACTATAAATGAATCAATAATTTGAATAATCGATCACAGCATTAATTCGCTACGATCTGTAAAGAATTCTGGTTGACATCGCCAGATTACGGGGTGGTTGATCAGGCCTCAAGGTAGCTGAGGATTTGCCTGCTAAAGAAACGGATCTAATTAAAGATTATGAAGAAGCTAAGCGAGAAAGAGATAACGAAGATAGCATACAACTGTAAAAAAGCCACTTTCCTGATTGAAAAACAGCAATCAGGAACGATCAATCACGTCGAAAGGTTTCAGTTGGAATTACATCTTAAAGGCTGCGAGGTATGCAGGATCTTTCAGAAACAAAGTGCCCTGATCAACCAGTTGGTCAGGGGTCTGATCCAGCCTGAGCACCATGAAATTAAGTTAGAGGACACTTTTAAAAAAGCGCTTCAAAAACAGATCAACCAGAAACTCGAAAAAAAGTAAACCGTCCGGAGCAGGTTTTCCTGGTTGGGACGACAAGGAAAGAACTACATACTACTAAACACAAATATGAAAAATTCGATCTACCTATTAACCATCTCTTCATCCGTGAAGAACGAACAGGGAAGCTTGTACTGTTCCGGCCTGGCTGCATTGAATGCAGAGGGGAAGCCCGGCTCGGCCAATGTCGAGCCAACTGGCCCCGATTTCAGCACCAGTTAGAGAGCAACTTTTAATACACTTTTAACCGAGAAACAATTAAATAACATACATATGAAAAACTCAATCTATCTATTAGCCATTTCTGCGACCATAGCCTTGCAGTCATGCGGAAACAATTCCGGAAGTTCAAAAAGCACATCAGATTCTACCGCAACCATGGCCGGTCCGGCGGACACAACCGCAACCGCTTCCGCTGCAGAGAGTGCTGATGACACTGCCGCTGCAGACAAAGCCGCGCCTATGCAGGCCAGCAGTACTGATATTAAAGGCATTGTTTGGAAAGAACTTCAAAAGTTGCCGCTTGCATCTGAACCCTCGAAGGAGGAAAGCATCGGCGTAGCCATCATACAGCCAAGCGCGCCCGCTGAGCGGCATAGTCATGCAGAAAATGAAATCGGTTACGTTCTCGCAGGTGAGTCGCTACTCGAGGTCGAGGGAGAGCCATCGCGTACGATCAAGACAGGCGACAGTTTTGCGATCCCAGCAGGGAAGATCCACCGTGCCAAGCCAAGCGGGAGCGTACCGTTCAAAGCACTCGTTACCTACATCGTAGTTAAAGGGCAGCCATTGGCGCGGCCTGCCAAATAGTTGAATCAATTTAATACGTGGGTAGTCCAGCGAACCCTTAAACTAACCTGATCTTAAAGTATATGCTATCATTGATCTTTTCATTTACTGCCAGTTTAAGTTATGGTTCAGGTGACTTCATCGCTGGCCGTACCGCACGTACATTGCCCTCTGCACTGATCGTATTACTTACGCAGGGTACACAAGCTATCCTTATACTGACCATTGCACTGGTAAGCGGGCAACCATTACTGCTGGCTGCACTGACCTGGGGGGTAATCGGCGGCGTTGCCAACGGTACTGCCTATATGTTGTACTACCGGGCATTGACCATGGGCAAGGCAGGCGTAGTAGCGCCTTTGGTGGCCTCTGCCTCAGCGATACCGGTAATGATCTCGATCGCGACCGGAACGATTCCTAATCTATTTGTATTGGCGGGACTGATTGTTATACTCCTGGGTATTATTGGTACCACCTATGCTCCGCGATCTGAAAGTGAGGAAACGATCCCCATGTGCCGCGGTGTGGTCATGCTGGTACTTTGGAACCATCCAAAGTTGGTGTTCAAACCAGCGACCTGCCTGCTGCTCGCTACGGGTGCGGCAATATCCTTTGGTGCGGCATTTACCATCGCTGACCACGGAGTAATAGTTGCGGGGAAAAGTATCAATTGGATGATCTGGGGATTTCAGCTCGGTACACTACCGATCACGATACTATCCACACTCACTACCGAAGTTCCCTGGAAAAAGTCTTTGCGCAATATGTCTATCATTAAGGCATTGCTGGTGATCATGTTGCTCAACATGGCCGGAGACATCTTGGTAGCTTATGCCTTTCGCGGGGGTGTGCTTGGTATCGTCAGTGTACTTGGTTCACTCGCACCGGTGGTAACAACCGTGCTCGCGGCGGTATTGCTGTCGGAAAAACTAAATATTCGTCAGAAAATAAGTGCATTTCTGATCGTCTTCGGCGCACTGATCATTACCTATTATCAAGGATAAAACTTTTAAAAAACTATCTATTAACCATTAAAATCACATGAAAGCAATTAAAGTACTATTAGCAATTACACTGGTCGGTGCAGTTATCGTATCCTGCTCGGACGAAAACAAGAAGAAAGAATCCGCCAGTATAGAATCTACGGATGAAAAACAATATGCGGTTTTCGACGACAAGGGCAATCTCATTCGTCCCAAAGACTACAGATCGTGGATCTTTATGGGCACTTCCACCACACCAAAGTCGGAAGATCCTAATGTGATCTTCCCTGACTTTCAAAATGTATATATAGATCCCGTTAGCTTTGCTTATTGGAAAAAACACGGTGAGTGGCGGGAAGGGACCATTATCGTCAAGGAATTGCTTCGTGCGGGTGATACCAATTCATCTGTTGGCCATGGTCATTTCCAGGGTGCACATTTCGAGGTAGCTGCGCAGGTAAAGGACAGTAAGCGTTTCCCTAAAATGCATAACGGCTGGAATTATTTTGGGTATGCGGACTTCAAAAAGAATATTCTTAATGAAACTTGCATGCCTTTGGGAACTAAATGTGCCGGTTGCCATAATAAAACCGCTGTTGACGGTGATGTATTCTATCAATACTATCCGGTAATACAGGCAGCAAAAGGATATGGTGACGGAAACCCGGAAAATGAAAGCACCCGTCCGGGACTGGTAGCAGATTATAAATACCAGGCCGCTGTAGTTGACTTCGTCAAAAAACAGAAGTAACCGGGTCACAAACACTGCTTCAGATCATGGATCACCAATTTTATAAAGCTTTACCCGTTCGTCAGGGAGCAATTGGCACGATCATCAATCAGGACGATCTCTTCAGTACAGTTCCTGAGGGCTGGGAGATCGTCCTTACCGATATACGCAACTCATCTGCTGCGGTCGCTTACGGCATGCACAGGACCGTAAATGTGGTCGCCACAGGCAGTATTGTCTGTGTGTTAAATATCGCGCATGAACATCGGATTATGATCCCTTTCTTTTTTGGTGGTGATGGAGCGACCTTCCTGATCCCCCATATGCTGATTGAAGAGGTTGTAGAAACGTTGGGGATCTACAGTGATCAGATCTCAGATAATTTTGGATTGACCTTAAGGGTAGGCAGCATGTCCGTCGCAGATGTGTATGCAGCCGGCCAAAAACTGAAGATCGCTAAATACAGCAGTTCACCCAAATTCATCATACCGGTCATTCTCGGAAACGGGCTTACTTATGCAGAACAACATATCAAGGGTGCCAACACACCGCCAACTATTAAGAACGCCAGTCGATTTGAAGTAGATCTCAGCGGCTTACAGTGCCGTTGGGACCAGATCGACCCGCCTTGTAATGACCATGAGGTCGTGACGCTGCTTGTTTCCGCTATTCAAATCAATAATCAGGGAAGGGCTTTCAACAAGGTCCTGACCGGACTGGATAATATATATGGAATTCCTCAAAAACGGCAACCTATCTCTGAATCAAAATTGCGAATCAATTCTACCATTCACGACGTAGGACAGGCAATTCTTGTCCGGGCCGGTACCAAAAGATGGTATAAATTATTTAGAGAATGGCTTTCCGTTATATATGGTTATATCTATTTCCGGACGCGAAGCGGGAGAGCTTATCTCAATACGCTGGTCGAAATGGCCGATACGCTTGTGCTGGACGGACGGATAAACACGGTCATCACCGGAACCAGCAAACAACGTGAACAACTAACTGCTGCTTTAACAAATCTGGAGAAAAGTGGCGAAATCCTTTACGGTATCCATGTAAGCCGAACCTCGGTGATGTCCTGTTATGTGCCGGATCAAATGGACGGTCATATCCATTTTGTGGATGGCTCCGGCGGCGGGTATACGCAAGCGTCCAGAATGCTGAAGGAAAAGGTCAATCATAGATCAATGCTACCTGAAGATGAAAAATAAAGAGGAAACGATAGCTACATTATACAGTATATCTACGGCAATGCCCGGATTTTAAAGAACGGATCGGGACACTTTTTAAATATCATCTCCACCGCCGGTATCGCTATCGTGCCTACCATGATTGATTATTCCGGAACTAAAAATGCTGTGCGTACGGTCGGCGAAGCGCTGCGCCATGAATCCTCAAACCTAAAAATTAAAAATGGGGTAGCGTTTTGGTGCCAGAAATGGTGCACCCATAAAGACTGAAAAAGATTCAATAAAATAAAAAACTATATAAATCAAAGATCTATATGGTTTTTTAAATAACAAAAATGCCATTTTGTGCTCGCAAATGGGTGCTTCCCGAACCACTTCGTGACTGATTTGAAAAGAATTACATCTTTGAGATTACAAGCCTAACTGTATATCAAGATGGCTCGAGTCGTGTTTCGCTACCTCTAATTGGTAATGAAATAATGTTGAATATGTTTAATGATTTGATTAATAACCTAACGTCAAATAGATATCAACAGAACGCGATTGTCTACTGTAGATCTATGTTCTTAGATATGACAGTTGCGCGTGTATAATAATATTAGGGTTATTTATTGGCTTTATCGAAAAGAATATCCTCTCTCAAGTTTACAAATTCTTTACCCAACTGCGTTATTAAAACATATTTTGACAACTGTTCGCCAGCGTCGGGAAGGTCAGTTATAGATGGAACTTTAATATACCCTATGTCTCTTAAATAGTATAGCTCTCTAACCAAGCCTTTTGATTTTTGAAATTGGCCAAAATCAGCAGAGCCTATTTTTTTCAAATTTTGATACATATCACTACCCATTGTCGTGATAAACAATCTCGAAATCTTATCATTTGTAATTGACAATTGATCCTTAACAGCATTTACTTCCTGACGAATTTCCCCAAGCTCCAACGCTCCAAATTTGACGGCTGTTCCATCTTTCAGACGTGTCGATATAGCTGTCCGTAATTCGGTAACTTCCTTCCTAAAGAAATACACACAAAATAGTATAAACAGTATCCAGGACAGTGTCTGCATAAGTGGAATTAAATTGCTGAGGAACTCTATAGCAGTTTCGTTAGAGCTTATTTTTTGCGGCGACCGATCCAAGATGTAAACGGTATCGATTAATGAGCTGTTCATTGATTGGATGTGGGTTTAAGTAGTTAAAAGATTACTACAAATAAGATAAGCACATTATATAAAAAACCCACTAAGTTAATGATTTTATGTAGATATAGGCTGTACGCAACAACTTGTTCGAGCTTGCAGGCACTGAACATGAGGCATAGCAAAGTTGCTATGCCAATTTTGGGATTGGTTATTCTTCATACAGCTATTATTGATTGGTTAGTTCGCTGTTACTCGCTTGTAGTGCTGATACCGGAAATTTTTAACTTCTTTATATTGATGAGTTGACCGGCTTCAATAGATACATGGTCAAGTGGCGTGTTCGGGAAAAATATATTGGTTTGAACAGTTGGGCCATTGTCTGCAAATATTTCCAAAGAAGCGGCGTCTACAAATATCTTTAATGAAAGCTGCTTAGAGGAACTTATCCGTGGCGCGAGGGTTTTCCTTGCAAAGCTTTTTTCGAAATCGACCTTTCCCGATTTGCGCCTGTCGACATAAATGGTATTAGTCTTTTTGTCATAACCGGCAATCACTTCATCGCCTCCTTTATTATACAACCTGACAGAAAAACTCGTCGTGTTGGAAGTGCTCAAATCAAGGACATACCTGGAATTGAACCGCTTGATAGTTGACGACAGATCATATTTCCGTTTGCCTTGCAGATTATTGAAGACCACAGGGGTTTGTATAATAGCATTGAGTTCTTTTACCGGTGCAGAAATTAAGGAAAGTTGACTGCCTGTCTGAACCAGTTTAAGTTCACGTGGTAAAGTATTGGCACCACGCCAGCTTTGCGTTGGCACTTGGTTAGCATATTGCCAGTTGTTCATCCAACCCATAAATATTCTACGATCCCCTGTGCCTGCAAAGGTTACACCGGCATAATTATCAGCGCCGTAATCGATCCATCGCGTTGCTGTATTCTCGGGCTTAAAATTTTTGCCATCAAAATCTCCGATAAAATATTGCGTTGCCGAACCACCATTAGGACCGCCCGGGTTAATGCTTACTAACAAAACCCATTTTTTAACGCCCTTATATTCCAGGCTAAACAGATCGGGACATTCCCATACGCCGCCATGTGCACCTATGTTGTTACCAAACTCGCTTAACTGTACCCAGCTTTTTAAATCTTTGGAGCCGTAAAAAGTAACCGATTGCTTGGTGGCCAAGGTCATCACCCATTGTTTGGATTCTTCATTCCAGTTTACTTTCGGATCACGAAAATCCCATATACCAGGATTAGGCAGAACGGGGTTGCCTTCGTACTTTTTCCAGGTTTTGCCTTCGTCATTACTGTAGGCAATACCCTGGTATTGATGCAGGCCGGTTTTAGCGTTCTCGATCTTTTGATTATGATAAGTGTAAATGGCCACCAGGGTGTTTTTACCGAAGCCAGCCGTATTATTCACGTCCACAACCGCGCTACCCGAAAAGATCATCCCTAAGGAGTCGGGGTATAATGCAATCGGCTGCTCTTTCCAGTGAAGCAGGTCGGTACTGATGGCATGGCCCCAGTGCATAGGCCCCCAGGTTGTACCACCGGGGTTATACTGGAAAAACAGGTGGTACTTTCCGTTTAGGAATACCATGCCATTTGGATCGTTCATCCAGTGGGCCCTTGGCGAAAAATGATACTGTGGGCGGTAGGTTTCTGCTACGGAAGAATTTTGAGCAATGGCTGGCCTGTTGGAGAGTATTATTCCTGCGATAACCAGTATTACGCCAAAACACATTGTTTTTATTTTTTTTAATTGAAGCATATTCTTTGATTATAAAGTTAATTATTCGGGGTCCGGATCGTCTTGAGCGGCCAGGCCTTCAGCCTGGGTACGTTGATTAACCCTCCGTCAGAAAACAGTTCAATGCCCATTTGGCCTGTGGATGGAAAATTAGTTGCACTCAGTACGAGGCTGCCGTCGTTGCAAAACACTTCTACTGAGGATTGATCAACAAAGATCCGCAGCTCAAGCAATTCCTTTTCCAGTGTAAGCGGCGCATTATACTTCTTTGCAAACAGCCTGGTAAATGATGTATCGCTTGTATGATCCGTTGCGTTTGATCGGTCAATAACCAGTTGTGATAAAACCGGGTCATAACGAAATATCATATTGCGCCCTTCACCTACAAACAGGTTAAAGCCGAAAGGAAGCTTATCGGTGGGTTTAAATGCGATTTCCAATTCATAACTGTTTTTCTCTGGCTGAAAAGCGATCTTTTTGGTGCCTTTGATCTTTAAATTTTTCCTGCTGAATGGCACCCCGCGGAGTTTGCTCAAAGCAGGAACGGGCTGTTGAATGATTTGATACCCGGCCGGGCCATGTTTAAGCGACATGACCCTTGGCAAAGATTGAAAGCCTTTGCCCCAGCTTGTCGGGACTTTATTTGCATAGTCCCAATTCCCCATCCACCCGATGGCAAATACAGTATCACCAAAGGAACGTTTGCGATCATAGTTTCGCCATGTGCGGGTTGCATAATAATCCGGACCATAATCAAGCCAGTTGGCGTGTTCAAGCTGCGTATCCATCAGTACATCAGAAAAAACAATGTGGTCAACAGCAATATTTCCCATTTTTTTTGCAAGATGACGGTCGAGTATTTCAAGCAAAACGGTTTTTCCTTTCAGGTCATGTACATCCCAGCCATTCCATTTTAGAACGTTGGTATTATCTCCGGTAGTACTCCGGACAACCTTGCCGTTATATAATAAGTTAATACAGGTACTGTCCGGATGCTTTCCACCAGCCAGCAGGAAATTGATGGCATTGCTGCTTACCTTAAACGGGGTTGATGTCAGTCTGCCCATTGTTCCTTGCTTTCCTGAAGAAGCCGCAAGCGCCTTGCCTATGAAATCAACAGATGATACCGTGTCAGAAAACGCTGATCCTTCTTGTTTCCATCTGATCAGCCCATTTTCGAAATCTTCAAAAACGTTTCCGCGTATGCCAACACCATTTTTCAAATAATCACGGCTTTCCTGGTCAGCAGTAAAGGCCTTGCCATCAAAACTACCTACAAAATATTGCACTCTGTTAGGCCCTCTGCCAATGAGCATGACCCACTTTTTCATTCCGGTGCCTGCAACGGGCAGTTCAAATAGGTCTGGGCATTCCCAAAATGAGTTTTTGGCACCCAAGCCCTGAAAACTGCTGCAATATTTCCAAACCTTTAGATCTTTCGACTCATAGATCTGGATTTCCTGCACATTGGGTAAGCTGACGACCATCTTCCAAAGCTGATCCTGTGGGTGCCAAAACACCTGTGGATCACGGAAAAATATCTTTTGCAAATCCAGTACCGGGTTATGTTGATAATAGTTGAAAGTTTGGCCTTCGTTTGTACTTACAGAAAGTGCTTGTGCTTCCGGTAAGGTATCCCCGGGATAATGACGGGTGAAAAAAGCGATCATGCTTTGTTTACCGAATCCACTTGTGTTTGCCGTATCTACCACAACCGAGCCGCTGAAGTAAGAGAAAGACCGGTCACTTCCTTTCATCGGGTAAGGCTGCTCTTTCCAGTAAATTAAATCTTTTGAAGTAGCATGCCCCCACCAGAATAAATGATACGTGTTATTGGTAAATACCAGGCCGTCAGGATCACCGATCCATCCGCTTTGTGGCCGGAAATGGTATTGCGGATAATATTTTTGATTGGCTGCCGGTTTTGTTAAGGTTTGTCCGCTGGCATGCCCGGCCGTCAAGAAGCTGAACGACAACAAGCATGCCTTTATAAAAAATCGGACTTTCATCTTAGTGTTTAATAACTTTTAAATTATTCACACTAACTTCCATTCCCTCCGCTCCCAGGCTCCACATATTGCCGTTCATGCTATAAATCCGGTTAGTTAAAGCGACTTCATCATTTACATACAGAACAGCAACCGAGCCATCTGCAACCACGCTGAATTCATAATTTTTGCCACTTTGAAAATTAAAGGGTACACGGGTAACTTCAACACCGTTATTGTAAGCAGCAATACGTTTGGCGGCAGGCTCAAATTTGATAACATAGCTGCTGGTGTTATCTGTTTTGGTGTTAAATCCAAGCGAAGCTGTACCGGTCAGGTTACTAAAGGTCAATCCTCCCTGTATCCTGGACGTACCATCCATACTGGCGAACTTGTAAAAAGCCAATGCCGCACCACCGCTTAAAGTATATTGGGTTCCGGTTTGCTTCACTGTTCCTGTCTGCCCTTTAATTTCAGGCACAGTTTCCTTTGTGAAATAACCCTTTACTGCGGCAGGGCTTTTCACGCCCAGCTTATCATTGCTCAGTTTCACCAGCTCATGCGAAATGAGGTTACCTCCCCAGACGCGGGTTCCATTGTCATTCTCCGGATTACGGCGGTGCGCCCAACCGAAGCTATAGTTCGTTGTGCCGTTTGAAGCCATGCGCCCTGCATAGAACTGGTGCCCGTCAAACATATCATTACCATCGGCCGGCTTCATCCAGGGGCCGGCAGTTGAACCGGCCACACGGTAATGTGTACCGGGGGCATCGCTCCAGTCTTCAGCAAAAAAGAGGTAATATTTATCACTGATCTTAACGATATCAGCGCACTCGAGCATCAAATAACTCCCGTCAACCGTTAGCGGTCCACGTATCTGCCAGTTATCGGTAGCAGGATCATCTGATCTGTAAACCAGGATCACTCCTTTGCCAGCCTGCTGGGTACTTACCAGCATCCAGTACTCTTTAAATTCGTCATTATAAAAAACGTAGGGATCACGAAAATCGCTGGAACTGTATCCATCTGAAGCACGAAGCAAGAAGTTTGTTTTTTTCGTCCAGTTCTTCATGTCTTTACTCGTGGCATACATCACGGCTTCGCGGGTGTTGCTGCCTGTCCAGGCTGGGTTGTTATTTTGCAGCCAACTGCTTGTATTGTTATAGCCGGTATAGTAAAAGTAATAGGTATCTCCTACTTTGACCATGGATCCAGTACCAACCAACTGGTCCTGGGTGGCGGCTGTTCCATAAGAAATAACTTGTCCGTCATAACTAAAATTCAGCAGATCCTTACTGCTAAACTTATGAATATCATGCTGCCCGGTACTGCTTTGTTTGGCTCTGTCAGTTGCATCATGCAGAAAAAACAGTTCAAACTGGTTATTAACATAATAGGGCATCACATCACCTACCCAGCCTGTACGGTTAGTACTGCCCGGACTGGTAGCCACGGTGGGTTTTGGGTAGATGTTAAATTTCTCGTCGGTATAGGGCAGCGTTGTGGTAGTAGAGCTTTCTTTTTTACAGGCAAACAAGGTCAGTAGCAAGCTGCCCGCCAATATTAACTTTTTATGAACCATAATCATCAGATTTTTTCGGTGAATACTGACCGGCGGGGGGAACCAGCCGGTCAGTATATTATTTTACTTTTAAATAATCAATTGCGTTCTTGGTGATTTTTTTGATGTTGGTTAGGTAACGGTTGGTGGTATTGCCGCCATTCAAAGGCTCAGAATACCAGTCATAGGCTCCAAAAGCGACGATAATCACTTTACCACTGTTACTCACCGAAGGCCATTCTGCAATGCCGGCTCTGCCATTAAGTTCATTATCCCATGCCTCTGATGCAAGGTTAGTACCACCGGTTTGGTCATGCCATACGGCCGCAGTGCCGTAACCGCCCCAATCATTAATATACCACCATGCGGTGTGATTCAATCGGAAAGTACCCTTTTCTAAAAGGTATGCTTTTCCCGGCTCAAAAGTCTCCAAGCCCTGGAATACCGGATGGCTTTCTTTGCCCTTGAACGATATACCCCAATCACTGCCGGTCTCCACAAATCCATTCGGCGGAAAGTCACCGAATACATTATTTGGACCGCGTCCTGCCGGTACGATGCCCAGGGTCTCCACGTATTTGGTGGCAAAGGTTGTCAGCAATAAACTTCCGCCACCTGTACGATACGCTTTAAGGGCATTGACCACAGTAGCCGATGTTGCTGCTGCGGGCAAGTCCTGCGCGGAGTCAAAATGCCACCACATCACTTTGTAGTTCGATAGCTTTTTCCCGGTCTCAATGCTTTGAAACGAAACATAATCGGCAGTAGGATAAGTGGCGAAGAACCAGTCTGCTGCTGCTTTTTCATCCGGGTTAGTGATTGCTGACCTTGAGGCTGAAGTGCCCAGGAAAGCATATTCGCTCACCGAATTACTGATCACATTCACCGAATAAGTCACCGTTGAACTTCCGACAGTTACTGTATAGTTGATTGGTTGCGTAAAGTTTTGCGCTACACCCGATGTTGGCGAAACGGATGCACCTGGTTGTAAAGCAATTTCCGGTGACAAGGCCGACACGTTGGTGCCGTCAGGCAAAATCAGCGTAATATTCTTGTCCTCATGGTTGATCGTTGCATTCACGCCATTGATCTTGAAAGCAGATAGAGGCGGAATGATCTTAACAATAGCCTTATAGTCTTTAAACACATTTCCGTTGGTGATGCGGTATTTTACCGTTCCCGTGAAATTCATTGCTTGATTTGACGCGGGGGTAGATACGGCATCCGATGGCATTTGCATAACGGGGGTTAAAGCCGTTAAGTTGGACCCAAAGGGCATGTTTAACACGATATCTCCGGTATTTTGATTGATCTCGCCTTTGACATTGTTAACTGCAAAAGAGGTCAACTGAACTTCGGAGTTGACATTAAATCCAGAATCCTTATCCTTTTTACATCCGGCCAACGCCGCAACAGTCAGAATAACTAAGCTGACTAACTTCATTTTTTTACTTATATAATTTCTCATGTTACAATTGGTTAGTGGTTAGTACCCTGGGTTTTGAACGTAACGGTTCTCGCTCCAGAAGATCTGATTTTGTGGAATAGGCAAGTATTCATCACGGCCTTTAGTAAACCTGGCATTCTGATAAATACTTCTGGATGGCCTTTCTACGTTAAAAAAGTCATTCATAACCTTATCCGCAATGCCCCATCTCACCAAGTCAAAGAAGCGCTCACCCTCAAGTGCCATTTCGAGTCGGCGTTCAAACCGCAACGCTTTACGTGCATTGTCCAGGCTCCAGTCAATATTCACCCCAGGCGTGTAGGGCTGTACATAATATTTTGAGGTAGGCTGCCCATTGGCTTTAACCAAACGCGAGGTACTGTTAGATGCCCGCGTACGAATCTCGTTAATGATTGGTAAAGCATCCATTGGTCGCCCGAGTTCAATCAGTGCCTCAGCTTTGAAAAGCATTACATCAGCCAGCCTGATCATGATGCGTGCCTTGGTGTTTCCGAAGAAGGGCGCAACGTTGATAAAGCAGTCACAGTCCGGTGAAACGTTTTCTTTCATAGAATTATAAGTGCCATATATAGGAACGTTACGACTCCAGGCCTCGGTTACAACCCGCATAGGATCATATTTCCATGGTGCACCAGGTCGGGATATAGTATGATCCAAACGTGGATCAACCGTATTATTTACAAAATCCACATTTTGCTGACTGTAAGTATCTAACAGAGGCACCCCGTTAGCACCGGTTTTATAGGCATTGGCTAAATTTTGAGAGGGTTTTTGAAAGTCACAGCAACCAATGCCTTGCGGAACGGTAAGCATGTCGCCGTAATTTACACGGCCACGACCGGCACCGTCATTGGTAGAGAACTGTACGGACATGATAGCTTCTGAACCATTTTCAAAGCTTCCGGATACAAAGTTGTTTCCGAAATCCGGTTGAAGTTTATACCCCGATGCCAAAACCGCATTAGCGGCATCTACCACCTGCTGTAATCTTTGAGGATCGATACCGGTAACATTATGCTTCTCATCCTGCTTATAAGCCTGGAATAAACGCGTTTTTGCCAGGAAAGCATAGGCGGCATATTTGTTAGCACGTCCAATCTGGCTTTGTGTTGCCGGAAGGGTATTTGCCGCAAATTCAAAATCAGCGGCAATCTTATCGAGTATCTGGTCCCGTGTATATTTGTTATTAGGCTCCAGCTTATAATCATCAGAGGGCAGATTTTCGTCGATGTAGGGGATGTTCTTAAACAAATTCTCTATCATCAGGTACCAATAGCCTCTTAAGAATCGCAGTTCGGCTTTTCTTGTATTTAACAACGGCATTTGTGCCTCTGTAAATTTGTTTAAAACACGTAATCCTTCGTTTGCCCTACGTATACCTACGTAAATATTAAACCAAATCCCATCATAATTCCACTGGTCTGGGCGCGAAGTTGTAAATATTTCCATGGCATGAAATACATCACCGTCGCTGATGCCGCCCCCGCCTTTATAAGCATCATCGGCACGCACATTCCCATACTGGTACATACTGAAGGCCCGGTTAATTTCATCATTACCCAACTGCGAGTAAGCAGCTATTACAAAGCCTTCGGCTTGCTCGGGAGTTGCTACCTGATCTTCATTCAGGGTGCCTTTCGGGTTTACTTCCAGAGCTTTATTACATGAAGTGAATAGCAGTGTTAATAAAGCCATTCTGTATAAATATTTTTTCATTACGTGTTGATTCTAATGGTTAAAATTTCAGATTAAGACCAGCAGTTACGACCAGTGGATTAGGGTAACCAAAAGCGGGTGTTTCAGGATCTAAACCGGTGAACGACTTAGATTTATACAGTATAGCAAGGTTATCACCACCGGCGTACACCCTTAATGATTTTACTTTGATTTTTGAGAGCAGTGAACTTCCAAAGGTATAGCCAACCTGCAGATTACGCAATTTGAGGTAAGCGCCATTTTCTATAAAGTAAGTTGATGGCCTAGCTTCAAAATTATCGTCGGTAAGTGATACTGCGGGAATGGTAGAGCCGGTATTAGTTGGCGACCATGCATTTAATAAACGGGCTCCTTTATTAGATGAAGATTCTGTCGCACTCCAAAAATCTGTAAACAATTTTGCTTCGTTACGTACATCTACAGAACCCACTCCCTGCAATAGAAAAGACAGATCAAAGTTTTTGTAATTAATTGCGGCATTAAACCCATAAGTAAACTTAGGTAGTGGATTGCCGATCCAGGTACGGTCATAATCGTTGATCACGCCGTCATTATTCAGATCGCGGTAGCGGATCCGGCCCAAACCTTTTCCCGGCTGAGCCGCCGATGTGTTGACTTCTTGTTGTGTTTGATACAATCCATCTGCCACATAACCGAAGAAGGAACCAAACGTACGTCCGAGAATATTTTGTCCTCTGCCATCGCCTCCGTATGCGTTTACCACTTCACTTGGCAGCTTGGTTACTTTGTTACGAACAACATCAAAGTTTCCGTTAAGATCTATGCTCAGATCTTTTCCAATTTTGCTGCGGTGGCCTAAGCTCAATTCAAAGCCGCTATTTTGCATAGATGCTCCATTAACCCAGGTATTGCCGCCCTCGCCTAAAACCCCGATATATGGTGGCAGCAACAAGATATCAGAGGTTTTTTTAATGTAGTACTCTACCGTACCATATATTTTTTGATTCAAGATGGAGAAGTCCAATCCGAAGTTTGACATCGTAGTTGCTTCCCATTTAAGGTTTGGATTAGCATTTTGTGAAAGATAATAACCGGAGGGTAATACACCACTTTTTACGCCATTGATATCATAGGCTGTAATGTTATAGTTGGAGAGATAGATATTATATATGGCATTATTGTTGATTTCTTGGTTTCCGGTCTTACCCCAATCGGCACGCAGCTTTAACTCATCAAAAATATTCGTTTGCTTTTTAAAAAAGGGTTCCTCACTGATCCTCCAACCGGCTGAAACCGCAGGAAAAGTACCAAACTTATTATTTTGTCCGAATCTGGACGAACCGTCAAAACGGATCGTAGCTGATAACAAATACCTGTCCAGGTAAGAATAGTTAGCTTTACTGAAGTAAGAGAACAAGGTGTTTTTCGCGCCATAACCGCTGTTATCTTTAATCCCGGTACCGGCGTCAAGGTACATGTAATCAGGATCTTCTAGCACAAATCCCTCCCTTGATGCCATGAAAGAAGTGGTTTTATCACTATAAAACTCGGTACCCGCCACTGCATTCAGCCGGTGATTATTTTTAACCAGGTCATAGTTTACTGTATTGGTCCAGGTAAGCTTAACATTATGTGTTTGGGTATTAATTACCTTGTTTACATCGTTCACCAGGTAACCGCTTTGATATTTCTTTTGCCAGTTGCGGGCAGTATAATCGCCATAATCGATACCAACATTAGACCGTAAAGTCAGGCCTTTAGCCAGTTTTGCTTCTGCAAAGAAATTACCGAAAATTCGCAGGTAATCATAGTTATTCTGCTGATTGTCATTCAACACCCTTACCGGATTCTGGCGGTCATTCATTCCATCTACCGGCCCTCCCCAGCCTATGCCATCGACCGTATGCACAGGAATAATAGGCAGCGCCTGAATAGCAGAGTTTATGATATCGGCAGCCACTTCACGGGTCTTGGTCAAACTCAGGTTCTGCCCGATAGTGAGTACTCCACCAAACATTTTATAATCTGAGTTCAGCCTTGCTGAAATGCGGTTAAAATTAGTGGTCTTCACGATGCCTTGGTTATCAAAATAACCCAGGGACAACAAATAATTGCCATTCGGGGTTCCGTTGGATACCTGGGCGTCGTAGTTTTGAGTTACACCAACATGCGAAATCTCTTTGAACCAATCCGTATTTGCTGATTTGAGTGTATGGGCATTATCCAGATATTCTGCTACCATAATGTTATTTAACACCGGCTGATTGCTGACAGGGTCTACATTCCAGTTAAACTGGTAACGGAGCCCATTCGTATTTGGATCATAACCACTGTTAATATAGGCTTGCCAAAGTGTACGCCCGTAGCCTTGCGCATCCAGCATATCTATGCGCCTGTTATAGGTGGACAATGCGGTATAGGCATTTACATTAGCCTGCATAACACCGTTTTTACCATGTTTAGTAGTTACGATGATCACTCCATTGGCAGCCCTTGAACCGTAGATGCTGGCGGCGGCGGCACTTTTTAAAACTTGAATAGACTCAATATCAGCCGAATTAAGCTCATGCATACCAGCCTTGGTAGGCACACCGTCAATAATATACAAAGGGTCGTTATTATTCAAAGTTCCGATACCCCTGATCCGTACGGTAGTTGGCGAACTTGGAGCACCGTTACCGGTGATCAGCATACCTGCAACCTGTCCCTGGAGCGCCTTGATGGGATTGGCCACCACCTGCTTCTTCATTTCACCAACATTAGCTATAGCTACTGAACCGGTGAGATCTTTCTTACGCTCTGTCTGGTAGCCGGTCACCACTACTTCATTTAGTGATTTGGCAGAGGCTTCCAGAATCACGTCAAGTTGAGTCCGGCCTCCTATGTTGATCTCCTGGCTGTTAAAACCAATGTAACTGAATACAAGTACCGGGTTAGTTTCAGTTGTTGTTAATGAATACTTGCCGTTTACATCACTCGAGGTACCCGATGTTGTGCCTTTGACCGTGATATTTACACCCACCAAGAGTTCTCCTTTAGCATCGGTAACTTTTCCGGTCACCTTAAACGGATTTTGAGCACTTGCTTTTAGGAAAAAGCAAGGCAATAGTAGGATTAGTAGAAGATTTTTCAATTTCATCTCATGTTAATGGTTAATAATTAGGTTATTAGGGAAGGTGGTTAGCCTTACTTATTGGATAATGATCTTTACGGGCAAGTCTCACGTCATCGTAAAGTATATAATATAATTATTGGTTAGTTATTCAACTTTATAGTCTATGTATAAAAATGATGATCAAGATGCCGAGGCAAATTCCTGGTACTTCTTCCTCCAGATGAATCTTTCCAGATCAAATTTTGAGTAGTCGGGGCATGCACCTGATTGAGATGTAATGAAAGCCCCCATAGCCACCGCATAATCCAAAATCACTTCCAATGGTTCATTAGCTAATTTTATCGCTAAAAACGCAGCTAAAAAAGCATCTCCGGAACCAATAGTATCAGCCACCTCAATGGCATAGGTAGGGTAATCGTACCGTATTTGCCGGGAGTAATAAGTTGCTCCTTTGCCTCCCTTGGTTATTAACACCTCTTGGATTTGGAAACGGCTGAATAAAAGCTCTACTGCCTGTACTTCATTATTAATGGGTGCAGGAGATAACCATCGAACGATTAGCAAAAGTTCTGACAAGTTTAATTTAACCATGTCAGCCCTTTTCAAAAGATCGATGATAACGTCGTCCGAGTAATGTGGCGCACGAAGGTTTACATCGAAAACCCGGTAACGGGCAGACTCAATAAGAGTATATAAGGTGTCTCGGGTTACTGGTTCACGGGCACTTAAACTACCGAATACAATGCCATCGGCTTCCGATACAGCCTGCCCCATTTCGGTAGTGTATATGATCTGATCCCAGGCTACTGGTTTTACAATATCATAGGTTACTTCATGGTTTTCGGTAATTCGTGCTGATACTTCACTCGTTTTGTAAACCGAACTCCGTTGTACGAGATCTGCCGATAATCCGCTCATTTGCAGGAAAGCGATTAAATCATTACCAGCCTGGTCACGCCCAACGCTGCTTAGCAAATCAACCGTTATGCCTAACTTGTTCAGATGATACGCTACATTCATGGGCGCTCCGCCCGGATTGCGCGCTTCAGGTAAAACATCCCAAAGAATTTCCCCGAAACAAACCACCTTAGGTTTATAACTTTTTTTCATCATCTCCATTTTAATGCATAATTAAGTTGTCACCAATTGATTCTAATGAACGGCCCTTGGTTTCCGGCATCATTCGCCAAACAAAAATCAACTGCAATACCATCATAATAGCAAAGAAAAAGAAGGTTGTAGCACCACCTAATTTTTCGGCCAGGTAAGGAAAGCTGAACGCTATTAGTGCAGCCATAATCCAGTGTGTAGAGCTTCCCAGCGTTTGCCCTTTCGCACGTACCTCGTTAGGAAATATTTCTGATATGAACACCCAAATTACTGCGCCCTGCGAAAAGGCGAAAAAAGCGATGAAAACCATCACGTAAACCGGGATGGCGAAACCGCTGAATTGCCCCGAATAGAATGTTAATCCTACTAAAAATAGTGACGCGATCAATCCTACAGACCCAATCAGCATCAGCAAACGCCGCCCCACCTTATCAATCACGTTTATAGCGACCAAGGTAAATATGAAATTGATTAAACCAATGCCTACAGTAGACAACAAGGAGGAATGCGCTCCTAAACCGGCCATTTCGAATATACGGGGTGCGTAGTAAATTATGGCGTTAATACCCGACACCTGGTTAAAGAATGCAAATAAGACAGCTAAAATGACCGGTGCTTTATACTGCCCCGAAAAAAGACTGGTAGTTTTGCTATCAGCCGAAGTGAGGTTTGACTGTTGAATGGCAGCCAATTCCTGATCGCAGTTGAGTGGGTTGATAACACGCAATATTTCCAGAGCGCGTACAATGTTCCCTTTTTTTAAGATAAGCCAACGCGGACTTTCGGGAATAAAACGAATCAGTATAATAAATAACAAAGATGGAAAGGCCTGTACACCGAGCATCCAACGCCACGATGTTTCACCGCCTTGGCCAATAAGATAATTGGAAAGATAAGATATCAAGATGCCCAATACCACATTGAACTGAAACAACCCTACCAAACGGCCACGACGATCTGCAGGCGATACTTCGGATATATAGATAGGTGCGGTTACGGACGAAGTACCTACACCAAGCCCTCCTAAAAACCGGAAGGCTAAAAATACATACCAATTATCTGCCAGCGCTGTACCTATAGAAGATAATAGGTAAGCCAAGGCAACAAAGTATAAAGTATTTTTACGGCCAAATCTGTCAGACGGCTTAGAACCAAGCAATGAACCTATAACTGTTCCTATTAACGCAATAGATATAGTTAAGCCGTGCTCAAATACCGATAAGTTCCAAAACTGCTGGATAGACTTTTCGGCCCCCGAAATAACGGCAGTATCAAAACCAAACAAAAAGCCACCAAGGGCCACGACCATGGACCAGGCCAGAACGGAATGTTTCCTCATAAATTAAATAATAACTGGTTTACATTTCGAATATCGTAAGGAATATATTGGAGATGCTTCGATTTTGTATCAAATTTCTCTGTTACAGGCACACATCAACAACTAATTGACAATCAGTTAAATAAAATAATATCAGAGAATTTTACCCAGTAAAATCTTTGATTAGGTTACATCAATCTATAAATATGTATCATTTAAGGCCAGGTTGTGACAATCTTGGTATAACGGTTAATTTGAATTTGGAATCGCTTTGATTAAATTTGATCTGCTACCCTCGTACATCGATTATAAACTAACAGCAGCAAATATTTTTTTCTATGCTTTTACATACCATAAATTGGGTGAATTACTATCGCACGATGGTATTTCTTATCCTACTGTTTATTGTTGCCGGATGCAACAACGGCAAAAGGAAAGCGAATTTTACTATTGGATTTTCCCAATGTGTCGGGTCAGACTTATGGCGTAAGACTATGTTGCAGGAAATGAAAATGGAGCTGTCTTTACATCCCGGGGCAGACTTTATTTATAAGGATGCCGGTGGAAACAGCGATAAACAAATTCATCAGGTTAGGGAAATGCTTAACCAGGGCATCGATATTTTAATTATCTCACCGAACGAGGCGCAACCGTTAACACCTATTGTGGAAGAGGTTTACAATAAAGGAATACCCGTTGTTGTATTGGATCGAAAAACCACATCTAAACAGTACACGGCCTATGTGGGTGCCGATAATTACCAGGTGGGAAGAATGGCTGGTGAGTATATTGCCACCTTATCAAAGGATTCGGTTAATGTTGTTGAGATCATGGGGCTACCCGGATCATCTCCTGCAATTGAGCGCGAACGTGGCTTTAAAGATGGCATATCACGATACGCTCACGTAAAAATTGAGGCGAAAGTTTATGGGAACTGGTTAAAAAACAACGCAATTAAACAACTGTCCAAAATTAAACCACAGTTAGCCAGAGTTGACTATGTGTTTGCGCACAACGATGTCATGGCATCAGGTGCGCGCCTCTATCTGAATCAGTTTAGCAAAGCTAAAGATATTAAAGTAATAGGTGTTGATGCCTTGCCTGGACAAGGTGGTGGTTTGCAGATGGTAGCGGACGGGGTACTTAATGCCAGCCTGCTTTATCCTACCGGGGGAAAAGAAGCGATTGCTACAGCTTTTCAGATACTTCGCAAATCGCCTTTCAGCAAGGAGAATATCATGCAGTCACTGGTAATTGATTCCTCCAACGTCCAACTCATGAAAATGCAATGGAGCCGTATAAACAGTCAGCAACGCGATATAGATAAGCAACAAAGTCTGCTACAAGAACAGCGGGTTATTTATAATGATCAAAAGATTATCTTAAATATCATAGTGATCACGCTTGTGCTGGCCATCATTTTTGGAGGGCTTGCTTTCTTCTCACTCGTAGAAAACCGTAAGGCGAACAAGAATTTGGAAGCCAAAAACGAGGAAATATTAGCCCAGCGTAACCAATTGGTTGAAATGTCGGCCAAAGCGGAAGTTGCGAATGAGGCTAAATTTAATTTCTTCACTAATATTTCACATGAATTTCGCACTCCTCTTACCTTAATATTATCTCCAATTGATGAGATGCTCAAGGACGAGAAATTGGTTAAGGCAAGTGGTAAATCCCTTAAAATTGTTCATCAAAATGCCTTCAGGTTATTAAGCCTGGTAAATGAGCTTTTGGATTACCGTAAGTTAGAATATGATAAACAACAGATTCGATTGTCAGAAAACGATATTGTTTCTTATGTCATAGAGATAGCCGAATACTTCAGACACCAGGCGCAGCAGCTTAAAATAAATCTCATAATAACCTCTGAAAGCAAGCAGTTAAAGCTATGGTTTGATCCCAGAATGCTCGATAAGGTATTTTTCAATCTGATCGCAAATGCACTGAAGTTCAGTAACGAAAAAGGAACGGTAAGAATCTCAATTAAACAATGTAAAAACGAAGAAGTATCAGTAGAAGTTGAAGATAACGGGATAGGCATGACTAAAGATGAGACCGAGCGGGTTTTTGATCAATTTTATCAGGCTGATCATGCGCCAACATTAGGATCTGGCGTCGGACTGGCATTGTCAAAGGAAATTATAGCACTTCACCATGGCCGAATCGATATAGTAAGTGAAAAGTGGAAGGGCACAACATTTACCGTAGTGCTCCCGACCGGGAATAAGCACTTTGGAGCTGCCGAAACCAGTAGCGTGGAAGTATCAATTCCTAATTTAAATGAACGGTCATTACCTTACACTGTTGATTTAGAAAAAATATCTTCGAAAGCACCTTCAGATGGATTTAGTAAACCTAAAGAACATTCAGTTTTGGTGGTAGAAGACAATCCTGATTTACTAAATTATTTGGAAGAAAAGCTAAGTGAACACTATGATATTTATAAAGCAGTAAATGGGTTAGCAGCGCTCAATGAAGCAATTGAGCGGGTTCCCGATCTGATCATTTCAGATATTGTCCTTCCTGAATTATCAGGCAAGGGACTTTGTGAAAAGCTCAAATCGGATTTTAGAACTTCACATATTCCACTCATTCTACTTACCGCCCAAAATAGTGTTGAACAGCAAATTTCGGGAATTAATGCCATGGCCGACGCTTATATTACGAAGCCTTTCAATCTTGACTACTTAATTGCCAGCATACAGGGCCTGATCAAAAATCGTGTTAAACTAAAGGAGCATTTTACGGCTGAAACAGACCAAGCAGAAAAGTTGCCTTTGCCCAAAACGCTGGATAAGAAGTTTGTGAATGATTTTGTAGGCATTGTAGAGCAAAACTTGTCCAACGAAAAATTTGGCGTGGATGAAATTTGTACTTTATTAGGCATTTCGCGTGTGCAGGTCTATCGCAAAGTAAAAGCGTTATTAGGTTGTAGCGTGGCGGATTATATTGTGAACAGAAGGCTTAAAAAAGCCAAGAACCTGTTGATTAACGGTGATCTTACTATCGCAGAAATTACATATGAGATAGGATTTTCAAACCCAAATTATTTCTCAACTGTTTTTAAAGCAAAGTACGGCTGCTCACCATCAGAATTCAGGAAGCATCAATGCTTGTAATCAGTAAAACCCTCAAGCGGATATGGGCTTTCAGGTTTTCCATTTACGGAGAATATCCGATGTATTAAGACGGGTTTAAAATATCCAGTTAGGGTAAATAAAATGAAGATTTATATCATTTTGTGCTCCCACCGGAGCTAGAGCCTTATCTTGTAGTAAATTGAAATCAATTATTTATTTATCTCAAAACAACCAAGGTTAGGGATAGGTTTCGTAACCAGTAATATCCAAATTTTGGATTATTAAACTGAGTTTAAAAAGCTAATATAAATCTCTTAATAGTTCGAACCGTTATTTGCCATCGTTACTACCTTTCATTATCTAATCCAAGAAATTGGTTGGTAATGAATCCATCCCTTAACAATGGTCACTTTAAATTCAAACTTATTGTTTTAACAGGATTGCCCCGCTCCAAGGTATTATGCTTTTGCCATTGATGTTGCTGTTGAGCTATCAGTTGTTCTGTTTGCCAAACGAGCATTTTAGCCTCCAACCGGGTCAGGCATAATTTCTTATTCTCCAATTGAGACCGGGTATCCATCGCCATAACTTGCAAGCCGGATGGTAAATGGGTTCCCCGAACGGCAGTTTCTACCTTATTTACGTTTTACCCACCCGGGCCGGATGAGCGGCACGTTTCCAGCTTTACATCTTTAGGGTTCCATTGCATCAATTCCTTCACATCAAAAGCAGCTACGCCAACAAACCAGTTTTTACGCTTGTGGTATTTACGATATGGGCTTTGAGCTATCCATTGTACGGTGCCTGTCCATTCCTTTACAAATGTATCCAGGTTATCACCTGTGGCCATCATCGTTGCAGAGAGTAAAGTACCGTTTAATTCACCTACTTTATTTTCCAGCACGTCAATTTGAATGCTTTGTTGTTTGGCCTGCTTCATCAACAGGCTTTGCACGCAGGCTACAACCCGGCAGTATTCTGCCGGGCCTTTGCCTGAAGTGATCTGTTCGACGCCATTATCATTGGACGGTGTCACGCTAAATGAGCCTGAAGATCAGGGCGCTTATTTTTCAAACTATCCGGACATTATGAATTCGGTAAGCAAGATTTAGATTCAACGCGGCATCGGTACCAGCAAAAACGGCGTGGGGAGTTATGGCGGACGTGTACAGTTGTTTTCTCCATAATCTGGATATCTTGACGCGCCGGGGAATCACCATTACCGGCTGTGGCTGGTGGAATCAGGTATCGTCCGAAGCTATTACTTTGACAGCCAGGGCAAAGAAATCACACAGGCCTTTTACCTGGGTACTGATCTGATCTTCTTTTGGGAAGCCGGTACTATCGCTTTCTGAAAAAAAATAAGAAAAGTTGTAAGGTTGAAAGGGCGTGTCCGATTAAACCATAAAACGAAAAAATTATTAACCACTAATCCAAAAAATCATGTCGAACAAACTAAGATTTATTACGCTGACCATCTTGACGTCAGTTATTGCGCTGGGCTCCTATGGACAAAGCGTTAAAAAGGCTCCTAACATCGATCAGATCGTTCGAAAGTTCCATGTTAATTACTCCAACAACAACGTCGTAAAGAACGGTGAGCTTGTTGACGAAAACATCGTGGTACTTGTCAACGGCGGAGCTGAAAATAAGGTCAACGGTGCTACCTACAATGGCCGGGAACAATTTGTGAACTGGCTGAAAGGAGATAAGACCAAATTTCCTGATGGAAAGATCACGGATCAGGAAGTGATCGTTTCGGGCAACAAAGCTGCGATCCGGTTTATACTGGAGGGCACGCAAAAAGGTCCGATCCCTACGCCGAATGGACCAATTCCGGCCAGCGGCAGGCGCGTGGTAATACAGGCGACGGAATTTTTTACTTTCAACAGCCAGGGCAAACTGATCCATCTGGAAACTTTCACCAATGACCTTGGCCTGCTTACGCAGGTGACATCCAAATAAACCGGATCAGCTTTTAATCATTTCATAAAATCAATAAAAAATCATGAAATTACTATAAAAAATCATTGCGCTGGTACTTCTAGTGTCATCGTTTTCCCCAAGCGTCTTTGCGCAGGCCGGTAGCAAGCCGGATATCGACGCCATTGTTCGCCAGTTTCATGTGAACTACTCCAATAACGATGTATAAAAGAATAGAACACTGGTAGCCGACGATCTGGTTGTTCAACTTAACGGAGGCGCAGACAACAAACGTAATTCCTCGAATGTCTGGTCAACAATGAATCTGTCCAATTCGTGTACCCTTTCCAACAGGGTTTGTAAGGCAACTTTTGATGCGACCTACGATCCCAATACGGCCAGCAGCTATAACGATGCCATCAGCCATGCAGTCTCTATCGACGTCAGCAACGGTTTTAGCAATTAAGTTTAAAGGCCATCTTAAATAAAAGATGGCCTTTTTTATATTTAAGAAATGATCTGTTTGCCCGGGCTTGTTACTAACTTATCGCAGGTAGAGAGGCTTGTTGTGGTTCAGCCTTCGTTATTCTTTGGGCACAGGAATCCAGCCTTTCAGAAAATTAGAAATATTCTCCGCGTTAATGGTCATGAATCCTGCGAATTGAACCGCTTTTATACCCTTGGGTTTGCTTCCTTAATAGTGACCTTTGCCGTTACCCAGCACTTGTCATACGGTACTGTTTTTAATGATTTCCGCATGGCTTCCGTAATATGGATTGGGAACCATCTGGAACCAACCGCTGTACAACTCAGGATCGGTTTTTCCCGCGTAAGATATGGTATCTCCAACTTTAACGTTATGCAAGGCAATGGTGTAGTGGTAGTACATCAGTTTACTAAGGGAATAAGTTTCTTCTGTTTCTTCACCGAGGAACATGGCTTTGAGCAAAGCCGGAGTAGCCTCTTTGCCTGCGATCTGTAATTGCTGATAGTAAGTGGTGATCGTGAATTTGACTTGTTCCAGATAGGCATTGGTTTCTTTTGCCTCCGGTACTTTAGCTTTAAGGCCGCTATGACCGGCGTCCCAGTTTTCAACTTTCACATAATGTTTTAAGGCAAATCGTATCCGTTCCTTGTTGATGGTTACAGCTACGTAAACATTAGTTACGCCATCCTTTGCTTTTTCCTTTTTGATGGTGAAATGCACACCAAATGACTGCGATGTTCTCATCTTTTAACAGTTTTTAAATGAATAAATGATTAATTACATCCCGAAATCGTCATTTTCAGGGGGTCAGGAAAGGGGGCAAAATGTTTGTATTTCCAGTCTTTTTGAGTGTTTTATAATCCTTATTTAAAGGTATAACTATTTCTAATACAAATACTTAACCCTTTCTTGACCCCCAAAAGTAATAACTAATTCTGGGGGGCCGGATTGGTGTTCTGAATGCTGTATTCGTAAGGATTGAAAAGGGTTGGAATAAAACAAAAAACCCTCTAAATCAGCAATTTAGAGGGTTTTAATATCCGGGAAAACCGGAGTTTGTGCGCCCACCTGGGCTCGAACCTATTTCTTAAACCAACTGATTTTCAGTTAATTATAAAGCATTTCTCGTTTAAGGTAGTTACATAGGTAACACGCCCTATTGACTATAATAAAGGTAGGGAAAAAGTTTCTAAAATGCCTAAAAGATTTAAGTGTTATACTTTATTCGAAAAGTTACAACACTCCAAACATCTCTAACCACGAATTTATTTCTTTAAGATTCTTTCCATAAACATCTCCATCCGCGTAAGTTGTCACGTTCCCAGAAAGGTCCTTTCTATCTTTCGTAGATAACACGACCCTTCCTGTTCGATCGGTGACAGTTCTTATTTCATTCTCAAATATATCTTTGGACAATTTAATAGTGGCAATGGTCTGACCAGTACCATCGGTCAATGTTTGGTATTTATTACCAAGAATATCTGTGGAATTCTTGAGTGTTGCGATCACCATGCCATCATTACCGGTTGCCGTCCTGCTTTCATTTCCAAAAATATCAGTTGAGTTTTTAACGGTAGTGGTGCGGTGGTCTTGGGTGATCGCAATTGACCTGTTCCCAAAAATATCTGTAGATCTTTTTACGGAGCCAAGTTCTTCGCCGTTCTTTCCGTAGATTGACTTGCTTTTGTTACCAAAAATATCCGTTGAGTTCCTTACAGTAAAAGCGGATTCACCATTCACACTAATATCGGAACGATGATTTCCAAATATATCAGTCGATCTTTTTATCGACTTGACCTCCCGGCCGTCCTGATCAACTATCTTGGTATTTCTGTTACCAAAAATATCTTTAGAATTTGTGATCTTATAAATGACCTTCCCATAGTCGTCTTTGAAAATTTTAGTGGTATCTCCAAAGATATTCACCTCTTTATAAATGTTAAAATTTTGGGCGTGTGCGTGTAGCGAGATCGACAACACGATGTATATGGCGAAAATTTTCGCAGATAAGTGGATCATAAGGTAACGGTCTTTATTTTCTGAGCGGAAAATATAAAAATGGTTTAAATGTAATTGTGATTTTTTTATCGTGTTGACATAAGAATCTTGAGTCCAACTTGATTGAATTTAAGAGAAAAAAGATATTCTTATCTTTGCAGCGAAGATCTTCTGATCTATCAGACGATATAGGTCTCACTTGAACGTGAGTTAAAAGGGAACCATGGGAAGTTCATGGACTGTCGCGCAACTGTAAGTAACTATAGGCTTTGTCATTAATGTTCATTATCCAACTTTTAAATGGATGAGAAGGATGGCAAAAATGTTATAAGTCAGGATACCTGCCTGTTTCGGATGACAATGCTTTCGCGTCAAAGGCAAAAGTCTGTACTGGTATAACACTGCTCATTTTATCAGTTAAGTGGTGGTTGTGCATGTACATAATATTTTCTTTAAACGCATTTTAAGCATATAGATCAGGTTGCCTGCCGCTTTGTAGTAAAATACTCTGGCTGGTCATCTTGTTATACAAACTGCTGTTATGATGTTATGAGAGAAAATTTAATATTACCAAACGCAGGTAAAAAACTATTGCTGCATTCCTGCTGTGCGCCCTGCTCGGGCGAAGTGATGGAAGCCATAATGGCCTCAGGTATCGAGTTCAGCGTTTTCTTCTACAACCCCAATATCCACCCCAAAAAGGAATACGAACTGCGTAAGGAAGAAAATATCCGCTTTGCAGAGAAGCATGGCATCCCTTTTATCGATGCCGATTATGATGTGGACAATTGGTTCGAACGGGCTAAAGGAATGGAACTGGAACCGGAACGCGGCGTCCGTTGCACGATGTGTTTTGATATGCGCTTTGAACGGACAGCGTTATACGCCCATGAGCATGGCTTTGACACCATTTCGAGCGCTTTAGGTATCTCCCGCTGGAAAAACATGGAACAGATCAATGATAGCGGTCTAAGAGCGGCCAGCCATTATAACGGCCTGACCTACTGGACCTATAACTGGCGCAAAAAGGGCGGTTCATCACGTATGTTAGAGATCAGCAAAGACGAGGGCTTTTATATGCAGGAATATTGCGGCTGCGCTTATTCACTGCGCGATACCAATAAGTGGCGTATGGAGAATGGCCGGGAGAAGATCAGCCTCGGTGAGAATTATTATGGCAGTTGATCAGGATTGCTCAGTTAGAGTGCCTTATGTTGAAAGGCGGCTGGCTGAGTTTCATCGCTTATGGCGCCCTTTGTCAGGCCTTTCAAATCGTGGTGGCCTGCAAAAATTTGTTGATCTGTTAGCGGATGCGGCAGAAGCTTCACAGCGTATAGGAGAACTTACTGATGATCCTATACTGGCTGAAATTTTAAATTACCAGCAGCGATCAGCAACGGATGAAGCTTGCTGGCTGTTATTTCTTTATTGTTATATCGGCCGGTCTGGTTTATTGGACGCTATTCATCGATCCTGGAGTTGGGAAAAAGCCAGCGCTGATGCCGATGCTTTTGGAAGATGGCTTACAGTTAACCAGCGAGAATTGAAAAACGCAGGTAGCTTAAGCGCGGTACATAAATACCGGGCTTTTGATCAGCATCGTGCCAAAGCAATGGGTGAAGATGCCAAAGGGCATATTAGCTGGATCAAAGCCGCAGGAAGCCATGAAAAATTGTTTCAGAGTACTGCAGTTCAGAGTCAGGGCCAGCCGACCAAGGCTTTTGATAAGCTATATATATCCATGAATGAGCATACCGGCTTCAAAAGACAGATCCAGTTTGAATATCTATGCCTGATCGGTGATTTAAAGATCGCCGGCATTGAACCCGGGCAATTTTACTTTAGTGATATACTTCCGCTAAAAAAAGCCGCCAGGCAATTATTCGGCGGTAATCAGTCGGCAAAGATACCTGTATTTCAATTAAACGAATTAACGGTCGCCTTAGTAGGCTGTCTGGGTAATCCGTTCAGCATAACCGTTTTGTACCGGGCGTTGATGGATTGGGGCGAAGAAAAAATTGTTGCCGTCAACCCTAATTTCCGGCGATATTAAAAACTGATATTGTGCGTGTTTTTGATCTCGGCCATCACGAAAGTACTGTGCGTGCTGCCAATGCTTTCTACCGAACCTAATTTATTGAACACAAAATCCTGGTAGTGCTTCATGTCCCGGGCGAACACTTTCAGAAAGAAATCGTAATCACCGGAGATATTATAACATTCCACAACTTCGTCAATCTTTAAAATATCTTGTACAAAGCTATGGCCGACCTTGCGGTCATGTTGCTTCAACCTGATATTGCAGAAAACGATAAAACCCTGGTTGAACTTTTCGGGGTCCAGCAGGGCGATGTATTTTTTGATATACCCGCTGGATTCAAGACGTTTTACACGTTGCACTACGGGCGATGGCGTTAGATTTACCTTTGTTGCTAACTCCTTGATCGTATGACTAGAGTCATTCGCCAGTATTTTTAATAACCTCAGATCGATCTCATCCAATTGCTCCATAGCATAATTTACTTTTTGAAGAAGTAAAAGTAGCGCGAAACAGCATAATTATTCAATAATATTTTATTTTAAAGTAATTTCGGTTGAATTTACAAAGACTTTGCAGCTTTAATTGCTGTTTAATTAACTTTGAACGGAGTTTATACTCCGGTTCTTTACATATTTCAACGATCGGGAAAGGTTTTACTTAGCGGTAAATTAATAGGGAATCGTGTGCAAATCACGAGCTGTCGCGCAACTGTAAGTAACACAAAAGCTTTACCAAGAATGGTCACTGCGCAAGCGGGAAGGCCGGTAAAAGCCGTTACAAGTCAGGATACCTGCCTTTGCTGAATTGATCGATACTTTCGCGAAAGAGGTTATCGGACAGATCAACGTACGTTTCAAGGTGCCAAACCTTACCGGTATAGGTGTGCCTTATGCTGCCGTACGCCTTTCTCTCCTCTTTTTCGAAAGCATCCTGAACTATCGAGGAACTTTTTAATGATCATCAACCATTTAAAAAGTTAAAAACATGCTCACGCAAAATCTGGGTTACCCGCGCATTGGTGGCCAAAGACAACTGAAAAAAGCCAGTGAGAACTATTGGGCAGGCAAGATCGGTCAGGAAGAACTGACCGAAGTAGCCCGCAAGATCCGCGAAGAGAACTGGAAAACACAACTGGATGCCGGCATCGACCTGATCCCCTGCAACGATTTCAGCTTTTACGACCAGGTACTGGACACCAGTTCATTATTCGGTGTGATCCCGGAACGTTATGCTTCGGTCTCATCCGTAGCCGGGAATACGCAACTGGACCTTTATTTCGCTATGGCCCGTGGTTATCAGAAAGACGGCTTGGATATTACCGCTATGGAAATGACCAAATGGCTGGATACCAACTACCATTATATCGTACCTGAATTTACGGCGAAGCAGCAATTCAAATTATCATCGGAAAAAGTTTTTAACGAGTATAATGCCGCTAAAGCTGCTTTAGGTGAAAAAGCCAAGCCGGTGCTGATCGGCGCCGTAAGTTACCTGCTGTTAGGCAAGGAAAAAGAAAAAGGGTTTGAGCGTATCGACCTGATCAAAGCACTGGTGCCGGTTTATGTAGAGATCGTCAATAAATTAAAAAAACAAGGCGCTGTCTGGATACAAATGGACGAGCCTTGCCTGGCACTTGACCTTTCGAAAAAAGAAAAAGAAGCTTTTGAGTATGCGTATCGTGCCATCGCGAACCGTGTTAGCGGTGTAAAATTATTAGTAGCAACTTATTTTGATGCGTTACTGGACAATACCCAACTGGCGGTAAATCTTCCCGTAGCTGCTTTGCATATCGACCTTGTTCGTGCGCCCGAGCAACTGGATGAAGTATTAGCTTTGATCCCCGCTAATCTTAAACTATCCTTAGGTGTGATCGATGGCCGTAACGTTTGGAAGAACGATTACCAGAAGTCGCTGGCACAAGTTAACAAGGCTGTGGAGAAGCTGGGGGCTGACCGTGTGATCATTGCGCCGTCATGCTCTTTATTGCACAGCCCGATCGACCTGGATGGCGAGACAGCTATTGATTCGGAGATCAGGAACTGGATGGCTTTTGCTAAACAAAAATTAAATGAAGTTTCAGAACTGAAACAGATTGTTGAAGGCAACACGGCTTTATTAGAAGCGAACAAAGCAGCTATTGAAAGCCGTCGTACTTCAGGAAAAGTGCACTTGCAGGCGGTTAAAGACCGTGTCGCTGCGATCACCGAAGCGGACGCCACCCGTAAAAGCGCGTTCCCGGTTCGGCAGCAATTGCACCGCGAGCGTTTTGGTCTACCGGCATTCCCGACCACAACTATCGGCTCTTTCCCGCAAACCGACGATATCCGCCAGCTGCGCGCTAAATTCAAAAAGGGTGACCTGACGCTGGAGCAATACGAAAAAACCATCGAGGATGCTACCGTAGAAGTGATCCGCTGGCAGGAAGAGATAGGCCTGGATGTGTTGGTACACGGCGAGTTCGAGCGTAATGACATGGTGGAATATTTCGGTGAGCAACTGGATGGTTTTCTGTTCACCAAGAACGGTTGGGTACAAAGCTATGGCAGTCGCTGCGTGAAACCACCGGTGATCTTTGGTGACGTGAGCCGCCCGGCAGATATGACCGTGCGCTGGATCACCTTTGCTGCACAGCAAACCAACAAGCCGATGAAAGGCATGCTGACCGGCCCGGTAACCATCTTGCAATGGTCATTCGTGCGCGATGATCAGCCAAGGGATGTGACCACAAACCAAATTGCTTTGGCCATCCGCGATGAGGTAGTTGCTTTGGAAAAAGCCGGTATAGGTATCATCCAGATCGACGAGGCCGCCATCCGCGAAGGTTTGCCCTTGCGTAAAGCCAAACACCCGCATTACCTGGACTGGGCGGTAAAAGCTTTCCGCGTAACCGCCAGTGGCGTTGAAGACAAAACACAGATCCATACGCACATGTGCTATAGCGAGTTTAACAACATCATCGAGCATATAGCCGCGATGGATGCCGATGCTATTACCATCGAGACGTCACGTTCGCAAATGGAGTTGCTGCACGCTTTCGCGCATTTCGAATATCCTAACGAAATCGGCCCGGGCGTGTATGACATTCACTCGCCGCGCGTGCCAAGCACCGAAGAAATGGTGTCTTTATTGGCCAAAGCCGCAGACATGTTACCGGCGCAAAACCTTTGGGTGAACCCGGACTGCGGTCTGAAAACCCGTAAATGGCCGGAAACCAAAGCCGCTTTGATCAACATGGTGGCCGCTGCTAAAGAAGTACGGGAAAAGATCAGCGTAAAAGACACTCTTTAAATAATAGTCAAAGAATAACAAAAAAATACATGGAAAATATCCAGGATACCAACACAAGTGATTTTGTTTTCACGCTGAAGAGCACTTGTTTAGATGAAAATTATCACCCCTCCAATAAAACGCGCCTGACAACCAATTTTGCAAATTTGGCCAGAGGAGCTAATCGCCAACAAAACTTACGTAATGCCTTGAATATGATCAACAATCGATTCAATGCACTGGCTCATTGGGATAATCCAAAAGCGGATCGTTACCTGGTGGAACTGGAGATCATCACCGTAACTATGCATATTGATGATACAAGTGGAGTTAACGATCTGCCGATGATCGAAGTTTTAAAAACGAATATTGTTGACCGTAAAACCAGCCAGCGCATCGAAGGTATCGCCGGAAATAATTATTCATCTTACGTGCGTGATTATGATTTCAGTATTCTACTGGTCGAGCACAATAAAGATCGATCTGGTTTTTCTGTTCCTGAAAATTTTGGTGATCTGCACGGCAAACTTTATAAGTGCTTTGTCAATTCAGCCACTTATAAGGAGCATTTTAAGATGTCACCGGTCATTTGTCTGAGTGTGTCGAGCAATAAAACTTATATGCGTACGGAGTATCAGCATCCGGTTCTGGGTTCTGAGTACCTACAGGATCAATATTCGCTCACTGATGAATATTTTTCTAAAATGGGCCTAAAAGTCCGTTTTTTCATGCCTCCTAACAGTGTAGCACCAATGGCCTTTTATCATTCCGGAGATTTGCTTGCTGACTATACTGATCTTGGATTGATCAGCTCGATCAGCACGATGGAGACTTTCCAAAAGATCTATCGACCGGAAATTTACAACGCAAATTCAGTGGCTGCGAAGATCTATCAACCGAGTCTTAAACACGAAGATTATTCACTGACCCGCGTCGTTTATGACCGCGAAGAGCGTAGCAGGCTGGCTGTTGAACAGGGTAAATATGCAGAGGAGCATTTCATCAAGCCTTACCAAAATGTATTGGAAGATTGGTCTGCCAGTTTCGCGCTTTAATTATATAACACCTTAATATATTTTATGATAAAGAGATTATTGCCCACCTCGATCGTGGGAAGTTTGCCCAAACCTGCCTGGCTGGCACCACCCGAAAAATTATGGTCACCCTGGAAATTAGAAGGCGATCAGTTACTGGAAGGAAAACAAGATGCTTTGCGTATCTCGTTGCAGGAACAGCAATTGGCAGGAGTAGATATTATCAGCGATGGTGAGCAAACACGCCAGCATTTCGTAACCACTTTTATCGAGCATTTGAGCGGGGTTGATTTTGAAAATCGTAAGACCGTAAGAATCCGTGACCGCTATGATGCCAGCGTGCCGATGGTTGTAGGTGAGGTTAACCGTCAAAAAGCGGTTTTTGTGGAAGATGCCAAGTTTTTACGTAAACAGACCGCTCAACCTATCAAATGGGCATTGCCAGGCCCGATGACCATGGTCGATACTTTGTACGATGCCCATTACAAAAGCAGGGAAAAACTGGCCTGGGAGTTTGCGAAAGCACTCAACGAAGAAGCCAAAGCATTGCAAGATGTCGGTGTAGATATCATCCAATTTGATGAACCAGCATTTAATGTATTTTTTGATGAAGTAAACGATTGGGGAATGGCCGCATTAGAAAGAGCCATAGAAGGTTTACACTGCGAAACCGCGATACATGTTTGCTATGGCTACGGCATACAAGCGAATACTGATTGGAAAAAGACACTGGGATCAGAATGGCGTCAATACGAAGAAATTTTTCCTAAAATTCAATCTTCTAATATTGATATCGTATCGTTAGAATGCCACAACTCCAACGTGCCGTTAAATCTTATTGAACTGGTTCGCGGGAAGAAAGTAATGGTTGGTGCTATTGATGTGGCAACTAATACGATCGAAACACCCGAAGAAGTTGCTGATACACTACGTAAAACGCTGGAGTTTGTTGATATCAAAGATCTTTACCCAAGTACAAATTGTGGTATGGCTCCCTTAGCCCGAGACGTAGCAAGAGGCAAGTTAAATGCTTTGAGTGCTGGCGCAGACATCATACGGAAAGAATTTGGGATGTAGACCTATCGTAAACTCATATTGAAAAAGTTATTAGCAATTTTAAATAAAGCAGGTTTCGACGGTTTCCTGTTGATGATAGGCACAATGATCCTGCTTGCCTATTTTCTGCCTCAGCCTGGATTGATTAAAGAACCTGTTTCGTTGGAAGAGATCGCTAACGCAGGTGTGTCGTTGATTTTCTTATTTTATGGCATGCGACTGAGTTTGGAGAAACTCAAAGCAGGGCTTGCCAACTGGAAAATGCACATCATTGTCCAGCTGACCACCTTTTTGTTTTTTCCGCTTATCGTTTTGGCAGCTCGCCCCTTGTTCGTTAACAATGGCTTCGAGTTGCTTTGGTTGGGCGTGTTTTTTCTGGCAGCTTTACCGTCCACCGTTTCTTCTTCCGTGGTGATGGTTTCCATAGCCAAGGGCAACATTCCCGCCGCCATTTTCAATGCGAGTATTTCCAGCTTGATCGGCGTGGTGGTTACGCCGCTATGGGTCGGACTGTTCATCGCTTCGGCAACAGGCGGTTTTGATGTTTCTGCTATCGTCATCAAGTTAATCCTTCAGGTCTTGTTACCCGTCATTATCGGCATCAGCCTTAACTCTCGTTTAGGTGCCTTTGCCGAAAAGCATAAAAAACAACTTAAATATTTTGATCAGGCAATTATACTGACCATTATTTACACCTCGTTTTGTAAGTCATTTTCCGAACATCTTTTCGCGGGCTTCACCACCCTTGAACTTGCCGGCCTTGCAGTTGGAATGATAGCCCTATTCTTTATTGTATTCTTTTGTGTCGGACTGCTCAGCCGCTTGTTTGGCTTTTCAGCCGAAGATCGGATCACGGTCTTATTTTGTGGATCTAAAAAGTCGTTGGTACACGGCACGGTAATGTCAAAAGTGCTTTTTCAGCACAGCACCATCACTGGCATCGTGTTGTTACCACTCATGCTTTACCATGCCTTGCAATTGATCGCCGCCAGCATTATCGCCCAGGGCATGGCCCGAAGAAAAGACCAAAATCCGGAACTAAAAGCAGCAGTATGAAACTTTTAGAAAAAACACAGTTAGGTGGCATCAGCTTAAAAAATAGTATGGCCATGGCAGCGATGACCAGGGGACGTACCGATAGCAATGGCCTGGTGGGCGATATGACCGTAGTCTACTATGCCCAAAGGGCAAGCGCAGGTTTGCTCTTTACTGAGTCCATCAGGATCAGTGAAGACGCTACCGGCAGCCCGCTTACCCCGGGTATTTTCACAAGTGAGCAAATAGAAGCCTGGAAAAAGGTTACAACGGCGGTGCATGACAAAGACGGTGTTATCATCGCACAGCTTTGGCACACCGGTCGCATGGGGCATTCTGTAGACAGGAACGGCAAGCTCCCTGTTGGGCCATCAGCTTTGCCTATACGTAATATGCAGCATTTTACCTCTCAGGGACGGATGGATTACGAGGTACCGCAGGAAATGTCCATCGTAGAGATCGAGCAGACGATAAAGGATTTCGGGCAGGCTGCAAAAAACGCCATCGCGGCAGGGTTTGACGGGGTTCAGCTTCACGCTGCTAATGGCTATCTGCCCAACCAGTTCTTAGCTGAAAGTGCCAATAAACGAACGGATGATTATGGCGGCAGCATTCCTAACAAAGTCCGCTTTGTGGTGGAGGTGATGAAGGAATTGATCAGTGCGGTGGGTAGTGAAAAAGTAGGCATTAAAATATCGCCTTTTCATCCCTATGGTGATATGGTACTGGCCGACACTGCCGCTACTTATACCCACCTGATCGAAAAACTGAACGAAATGGACTTTGCTTATGTGGAGATCATGAGAGGCGGCTCCGCTGATAACGAGATCGAATTGTTTGGCAGCAAGATCCGCCAGACAGTTATTGCTAACGCTGGATATGACAAGGCTTCTGCTGAAGCAGAGCTTGAAAAAGGCATTGCAAAGCTTATTTCTTTTGGCAAGCTATACATCGCAAATCCCGACTTGTCTGAACGATTTGAAAAAAATGCCACTCTTAGTGAGCCGGACAGGGCAACAATTTATGGGGGCGGGAAACAGGGATATATTGATTATCCGCTTTGGAACGAGTAAATCCCACAAAATAAAAGAGAACGTATCAATCCGTAAGGACGATATCGAAGCATTGATTTCAATCGGCTTAGCTGATAAGTTATTTAAATAAAAGCCCCTTAACACTCGCTGCAAGGGACTTTCAACCTAAACTTTATCACAATTAGCCGTAAGTCAGGCTAAGAATCCGCAAGCTCACAAAATTTTGATTTTAGCGTAAACACAATCCATGGCCGCCAAGACATACTCTGTCTTTTATCATTCAACCGACGGTTTCTTCGTCTGCCGCACGGATTTTGATAACCTTGAAGAAGCGGAAAACTTCCTGTAATCCCAAATATTTTTTTTTGATGGAGCGACGTTTCACTTCATCCTGAAGGATAGAAGAACCTTAATTAAGGGAGAGCCCAGGGAGCGTACGGAAAAATTCTGTGCGGAGTCGATGCGATGTGCAGTGGAGATAACCGCGTCGGAGTTCAACAGATCATCATAAATGTACCGCCCCCTGTTTTCACCCAATATCATCAGCAATACGGAAACAGGGGGCGTCCTAAATGGGGCTGCGATAGCAGCCCGTCCGGCATTTTTTGAAGCAAGGGGGATTGCTCCCCCTTGTTGGCTTTAGTTGTAAATCAAAACTTCACTGCCTTGCGTTGCAAAATCACGGCAGAGGTTAAAGGCGGTTTGTGCCCGTTGTTTAGCCGTGCCGTCCATGATCGACTTAAATTTTGCTTCCTGGGATTTAAAACTGCGCACATTCTGAAAATAACCTGTTACCGCATTATAAGCACCAAACACCGTTCCTGCAGTCGTATCGATCTGCTGAGTTGGGCTTGCTAAAGCGTATTCATAAACGCTGTCTACGATATTCGTGTAATGGGTAGAAAGCTCGTCTAACTTGCCTTTAGCTAAATGGTCTAAAACCTCTTTATTAGGCGCCATTGCGATTTGTATCAGCTTTTTCACTTCGCTGTCTGTAATGCGGACCTTTGCCCATTGGTTAAATAAGCCTTCCATTTCGTGGCTCAACTCACGGCTAATGCCCATAAGGGTATGTGCTTGTTTTAACCGCTCGGCAGCAGATGCGGTATGCCGTATCTTAATTGCTCCTGAATGATTACGCATAGCAGCGTTAAGCGTATTATTACATACGATACGGATAGGTGTGAAAGCTGCGGTTATACTGCCTAAACCATCGTGTGACGTAGTTAAAAACAGATATTGCTCAATCCAGTCCTTAAAACCAACACGGATATAATCGGGCAGCTTGGCGGTAATAAACACCCGTTCGCCGTTGCCTAATGCGCCGGCGGTCTCATATAGGATACCATCGCCACCGCCAACGATCGCGTCAAAAAATGAAAATGCATCACGATTTTGCACTACTTCATAGTCATTGCCAACTACCCCTAAAACCTGTTCGGTGTCGGCCCGTACGGTGGCAAAAAAATTAGGTACTGTTATTTCAGGTATCAAAATATCATCGCTGCCCTCGCCTAAATGGCTAGCTGTGTCATACGTAAACAAAGGGCGTTTTTCTACGATATAGTCCAAACCTGCGTGCTGTATCGCTTCGCTGCTAGTGGGGTAACGGTCAATGATCTGCCCTAAACCGTGCCAGGCTTTTTCCTTTACGCTCATAAAGCTGTGTTTGCCTGTATTGCTGTTGAAATTGATCTGATGTGCCATGATATTAGTTTTTAGAGGTTCTTGTGTTTAATGGGATAATCTCGGTACGCAGCACCTTGACGTTTTCGGTGCCGGTAACTACTACGTCGCTGATTTGCAGTTCTGCAATTGCGTCGTGTATATTGGGGTGCGTGGTCTTAATGGTCACTTTCACCAGTAAAAAAATCTTGTCTTCCATAACCTTAATTTTGATAGGTATTCAAAAAATCACGGAATTCCATTTGAAATTGTGCGGGGTTTTCCTGCGCCAGCTGTTCGGCGTAACCTTCCCAAAAAATCTGGTCGGTCAGTTCTATAAATTGCTCGTACATGGGTTTGCTGTTTTAATAAAGTTTGAAAATGCCCCCGGTTAAACACCGGGAGCAATACTTGTTCAGGCGTTCGGAAAAACAATGTTAGCCTCAATGTCGGCTAGTTTTTCATGGCAGGCGTCAAAAATGAATTGTGCCACCATGCGTATCAGATTGGGGGTATTGGTCACGAACTCACGGCGTTTATCATCCTGAATAATAAGTTTGCAGCCTTGGTACGGGTTGCTTTCCAGTTCGTCGTTCTCCTCCTGTAGTTGCACCTCAAAATCTTCTAAGGTCTTAATACGGGCGATCAAGGCTAAACGCTGGATAGACAAGCGGTGCAGATCATTCACCGATTTCAGGGTTTGTTCTAAGTTGAGCGCAAACTTTTTAGGCTCAAATTTTACCTCTTCGGTTTTGGCGGTTTCGGGTTGTTGTTCTCCGTCCAATCCTTGTCCAGTTGTATAGGGCACAACGTTAGCGGGTTGGTTATCCACTGTAGCGGTGCCACTGGTCGCAGCCTGGGCAGGCGCAGCTTCCGCAGCTTGCGAATTTTCGGCGGGCTTTTCATCGGTAGTGTTTCCATGCTCTTTGGCTTCTTTGCTTGTTAGACTTGGGCGGTTTTGAGTTTTGTTAGTTTCGTTCGCTTTTGCTGCTGCACCTTGTACACCATTTGCATTTTTTTCTGCTGTTTTCATCTTAAAAGATTTTAAAGGGTTAAAAAATTTGTTTTCGCTTCCCTCCTTTCCCGAAGACTTCCCTTAAAAAGCTATTTTTCAAAAGAAAAAACGGTAAAAAAGAAAGTCAAAAAAGCGGTCGTAAGCCAGAGCGGGAGAACTATAAGTCCCGAAGGGTGGCCGCAGCAAAGCGGAGGACATTATGCGTTCGTACGTGAAGGCTGACCGAGATTGACGCCGCTTTTGTCCGTTTTCGTTGGAAAATAGCAGCTAAAAGAAGTCTCCTAAGACAATCAGCAAGGGCAGGAATGCAGGCAAGCGAAGCTTTTCCCGGCGTAGCGTAACGGAGCGGGTAAACGAGTGAAGTCCGGAATGATGCGCTTGCAGGACGTAGCCTGTCAAAATTGTTCAGCGAATGCTTTTGCAGCGCAGCAAAAATGCAGAAGCGGAACTTTAAGCAAATAGCTTTTAGAAGTCCCCCTGTCAAGGATTGCAACGGCATCCTTTTCATGGAAAAGATATAGTGAAAAGCCTGGCCAAAGGGACAGCCAAAGAGTAGCCCTTTATTTTTATCAAACTATACGTCTAACGTATACCATTAATCATTTAACTCGAAAATGACACCAAAAAAATCCCCTCACAACACTGTAAGGGGATCTTGATTTAAAGTTAGCTACTTCGAATGTTAATCAATTCCAAATTTTAAGCGATAGTCCGGATCGGTCGTATGCCCATAATAAAAAATGGGGTTAACTTCCTGTTTTGTGAAGCCTATGAAACCGGCGACCCTGGGTAGCGTGATCTCAACTTTAGAGTACCTTTGAGGCTTTGCGGAGTTAGTTGGGTAATCAAATACAACGCTTATCGCTGCACCGGTATCCGTTGTTCTGATATCAATGTCGGATATCCAATCCATTTCGCCGATATTGTTGCCAAACATCTTAAATTCCGCTGCACGTTCTTCTACCAATGACCTTGCCGCCTCATGAAATCCGGGCCATATCTTACCAGAAAATAGTTCATCGTTTACAATAGGCGCGTAAATTCATTCAGCTAGGATGTGGCCGGGCGGAAGTCCTGGTGGCAGATCTGCTAATTCTTTAAGGCGTTGATCAATTAATAGGATCGACGGGTTAAGGACAAGAATATCCGCATTGTTCAGGTTACTGACCGGACATTGTTGATCTGCAAGTAACGCTGCGTGGGAACGATAGCCGAAATAAGCTGCTACCAGTTCGTGAGCATGCGTTGGTTTAAGCTTAACACCGTAATTGTTTTGGGTAAATGCGCAAAGCGTCTGCGCAAATCTTAGTGATCTCAAGTTTCATAGCAACTTTTGTTAATAGCAGCTTGACTTTTAAGTTGTCGGGAGTGTTTAAAGACAACCCTGCCAGCGGTTTAACAAAAATTTGCAGTTGATTAGTCTTGTTTATTGTATCTATTGCCTTGCCTTTCAGTCACTCACAACTGAGGAGCTTGCTTCCGACGATGAAGGTAATGACCATATATAAAAAAACAAAATACAAGCGTTGCAGAACAGATTTAGATGAGAAAATAAGCTTTTGATCAGCTATTACTTGCCAGCTTAACCAGCTGTTCAGCAACAGCTTGTAATAAGGCAACATCAGTGGACGTGTTGGCTGAAAGCTGATCTGCTAATGCCCTATAACCACCTTCTTCGTCCGGTTCAAAGACGAAAGTATCCTCACCGATAAGCACGACGATGCGATGGGTATAACCCCACCGCTCAAAACGTGCTTTCAATTCATATTCCGTACCGAGATAATTTACTAAAATGTTAAATGGCTCGTTCATTTTAAAACTTGATCTTAGCAGGATCAGTGATGATGATCTCCGGTTTACCTTTGTAATCGATCACTTCGCCTTCGACGGTGATGACCTTACCTTCGATCTGGCTGCTCAGATCCTTTGCCTTTCCCTTTAAAGCGATGGTCAGTAACTGGTTGGGATAAGCAGCGCCGAGATTGACCAGCGTCATACTGCCAATATCACGGCTACTTAACACTTTTCCGCTGACTACAATGTTCTTACCGGTATAGGTCTTGATCTCTTCCAATTTTACCGTGACGGGCGATGTAACTGATGATGGAGCTGCCACCTGAGCCACGGTTGTTTTCACCTTTTGACCTGCTAACAGACGGTTCAGTTCTCCGGCCAGGCGGATCCCGGCCTGATCGATCCGCTTGCGTACCACTGGTATGTATTTCTGGTAATAAACATCATCGATATTTTGTCCCGGTTTGGCATTGGCATATAATTCGGTAGTGATCTGATAACTTTCCCAAAGCCATTCAATGGGACCGTCACTTTGCCACTTTTTAATTTCAGCAGGTGTTGCTGCGTCATAAGTTCTGACGATATCCTCCTGGCTTAATCCTTCCTTATCGATCAGCTTGCTATCCCAAAGGCTATGCAGGTTGGTGCCTTTGTTGTCGAAACGCAGCTGGATAGTATTACCTCCTTTATCCTCTTTACGGCTGACATGCATTGGCTGATGCGCATCGCCTACCAGGTGGATCAGGTATTTCATCGCCTCGTTCTTGGCTTCAGCGGATGCATTCGCATCTTTCAGCGTTGCTTCGGTTTTCAGAATGGCTGTATAGACATTGTTATCGCTTTCCTGAACCGCTTTAACGAAAGCATCCCTTGTAAGCCCTAAAGGCAGATTGATATAGTGCCAGGGTGCGGTCTTCGGGTCACGGTTCTCATCCGCCCAAGTGCTCACATCTTCCATTTGCTCTCCTTTGAGATAGGCGGACGCCACATAGGCGACGCTTGCGTTCAAATGCTTTTGGGCGATAGTGGCAACAGCGCGATGCCCTTTAAATCCCCAGGATATCAACCCGAATGCGGCCAAAGCCATTCCCACGCTTAAAATAGTTCGTTTTTTCATATAAGTTATTCCGGTTGCAAGATCGCGATCCCTGATGGGTCTATCCAAAAGTTTGCGTTAAGCGCTTGCCACCCTTTTGTTAATATTATTATTATAAATAAAGTGCTAATTGTTCCACTTTGGAAAACGATCGCAGCCGCCTGACAGCGTTCGCCTCCTGGTCGTAATAAACCTCGACATAAAAAGTGCCGAGGCTGTAGCATTGTATCCTGCACCCATTGTCCAGCCGGTCACCCAAAAAAGTACCTGTCCAGACCGCTTCGTATTGCTCGGCCTCGCTCATGCGCATAAAGTCATATAACGTGATCACCATGACAAAAATAAGGATTAGGAACCTATGGTTGGATGCAGTTCTCTGCGTTTCAGTCGTTCCGCAGCGCCTTTGACCGCAAAGTGTTCAAAGCCTCGCATCATACTGAGCGCGTCCAGATCGTCTCCATAACCGGATCGCCGAAGTTTAGCGATCACAGCATGGTCGTCCAGCTGAAGGTCGAGGCGTTCCAGTGTTCCATCAGTGATCGCCTTTTTCAGGATCTCTGCCATATGCTGGTTAGCAAAAAGATACTCAGGTTTTTTAAAATACTCGTCATTCAGCTTTTTAAACTGCCTGCTGATCCAGCGTGCAGCAGTCTCACTGGACAGGACCATACGCCCGCCCTCAACGGTCAGTTCTGTCAAAAAGTGATTAATGTCCGCCTGGCTGATCATCTCTGCGTGAAACAGATCGCGCAGCGTATAATCCACGCGGTCCGCGCAAAGGTCCGGCAAAGGCTGTTCGAGCAAGGTGTATCTTTTAAAGTCTGTTAATGCCTGATCGTAACCGTGTTTGGCAAGGATCAGTGGTATATCTGAAGTACTGATCACTTCAGCAAATATTTGCTCATGGTAATCCTCGCCGGAGTATCCAAAGACCTGATCACCAACGTGTGAGAACGCGGTATGAGAAACATCGTGTAACAAAGCCGCGATCTGCTCTTCGATGCTGCCGCCAAAATGACGAACCAACCAGTATACGCCCAGTGAATGCTCGTAACGGGTGTGCCGTTGAGCGGGATCGACCAAAAAGATCGCGCCGCCCTGATGGACAGCCTTTAAGCGCTGCATAGGTGCTGATACAATCAGCTCCTCCAGTACGCCGTCTACCTCCCAGCTTCCGTAAATTATGTCTTCGAGTATCATAGTCCTTTATTTTACGACCCGCAAGGTCAGGTTAATTCTTGGCCCCATCGGCCTCGTAGATTTAGCGATCCGGTGCTCCCAGTACTCCTGCAGTCCCGCTTTCATTAGTAAAAACGAACCGTGCTCCAGTTTGACTGAATACTGTTCTTTATGATCTGCCTTGTTACGAATATCAAAACTCCGTACCTGACCGAAAGAAACTGATGCAATGATCGGATTCTTGCCCAAAATATCTTCTTTATCACTATGCCAGGCTACTGAATCATTCCCATCGCGATAGTAGTTCAACAGCACGCTGTTGAACTGAACTCCTGCGAGCGGCTCAACCAAACTTTTGATCATCAGCAGATCCGGTGTCCAGGTTAACGGGACGGTCTTTTTTAGCAATTGGTAGTCATAAGCCTTAGGATCACCGTACCATGCGGTCAGCCGTGGCGGGACCACTTCCCTGGTGTACATTATCCGGACCTGCTGTTTCCAGGGTGTCTCTTTGATAAATTTTTCCAACAACTGCTGTCCGGTGAACGGATCGATCAATTTTGGAAAATACTCCAGGTATTCTACAGGTAACCCTTTACTTTGCCCGGCTTCGGCAAACAATGCCAGTTGTTCCATATCATTTCCTTTCTGCAAGACCCATGATCAGTTTAGCAACCTGTTCCTGCTGGTCTATCGTTAGTTCGCTCCCGTCATAGATCCAATAACCTTCCACGTCAAACAAAATCCTGCCCAGATCCGATGGATAGACCTCGAAAGCGGTAAAAAGCAAATAACACTGCGCTGCCGGACCATCCGGATCCGGCAGTATGCGGATCACATCGCTGCTTCCGTCCTGATGTTTAAGCCAGGCCTTCATTTCTATGGTCAGTAACTGTAACATATGCATTGATTGGCTAAAATCCTGTCTTTAGCTGATCTGCATACCAACTTACAGGAGTATTAAATTACTAATAATATTAGCAAATATAAGAAACCTTTCTATAATTTTGAGGCTCTTAAATCAAAAATATATTATGTTAAGGTTAAGGAAGCACCGTGCGAAGCGGGATGTGCTGGGTTTCAGGCTGCCCATGCTCACGCATGAAGAACCCGAACTGGATGTATCGGAAATTATCGTCATGGATCCCGATAACACCTTTTACATGCGGATGGGAAGCGAGGCAATGAGCAGCTACCATGTCTTACCCAACCATGTCCTGGTCATCGATCGTACCCTGAAACCTGTACCAGGCAGCATCGTGGTCTTCTTCCATGAAGGTGATTTCTACACCCGTGAGTACGCACCGAAAGAAAACCAACTGGTGCTCAAAGCAGATCGACCTGAAAACGACATCATCATTGATCGTTCAGAACGCTGGCAATGCTGGGGCGTGGTTATGCTTACCCTTAACCCGGTGCTTCAGCCGCAACATCGTATAGGGAGGTATGTTCGTGTTTGCGCATGTTGACATCAACAACTGCTATGTCAGTTGCGAGCGGCTTTTCCGGCCCGAACTGAAAGGCTGCGTGGTCGTTGTACTAAGCAATAACGATGGTTGTGTGATTGCCCGGAGCAACGAAGCCAAGGCGCTGGGCATCAAGATGGCGGACGCTGAATTCATGGTTCGTAGGGTTTTGGAACAACACAACGCGGTGATCTTTAGCAGCAATTATCCGCTTTATGCTGATATGAGTGCCCGGCTGATGAATAACCTTGCACGATACACTTATACCTTAATGGTGTACAGCATAGACGAAGCCTTTATGGCGCTGGGAGATATTGTAGGAATTGACCTGGAGCAGCACACGGCAGCGATCAGCGCTAATGTCGTTACGCACACGGGCCTACCGATTACCATAGGCGTCGGGCCGACCTTATCCCTGGCCAAACTGGCGAACAAAGCGGCCAAAAAACAGAAAAAAGCATATCTCGTACTGGATACAGAAGCAAAGATCAGCCGGGTGGTAAAAGACTTTCCGATAGAAGATGTATGGGGAGTGGGCCTGCAGTATTACAACAAACTTACGGAATTAGGTATCCGGACGGCGCATGATTTCCGTGAACTTAAAGCTGATCTAGTCCGCCAGCAAATGACCGTTCAGGGCTGGCGGTTGCACCAGGAACTATGGGGCATTCCCTGCAATGTGATCAAAGATGTAGCTGAGCGCTCCAAAGTCATTGAAAGCAGCCAGAGTTTCAATACCTACCAAACTGAACTCGCAGCGATCGAGGAAGCCGCCGCCATGCATGCGGCAACCGTGGCTTTGAAACTGCGCCAGCAAAAGAGCATGGCCCTGACGCTTACCGTTTACCTGCGTACGAACAAACATAACCCCAAACATGACCAGCATTCCCCCAGCATCACGGTGAAAGTACCGTTTGCTGCGAACAGCACCCACCAGCTAACGCCGATTGCCGTGCAGGCCATCCGTGCGATCTGGCAACCCGGTTATAATTATTTAAAAACGGGGATACGTGCCACCGGTATTATACCAGAAGGCGAAGTGCAGTATAACCTCTTCGCGGGTTACGAACATAGCCGAGAGCAAAAACTTTCCGGCCTGCTGGATGAACTCAATGCCCGGTACGGCCGTGGAACCGTGCGCTTAGCGGCTGATAGCTTTGAGCGGAAATGGGCCATGAAACAGGAGTTTTTAAGCAAGCAGTATACAACCAATTGGCAAGATATTGTTGTTACTAAGTAGAAACAGCTATTCAATCTATTCCGCTTAAATAATAATAATTCAATCACTTGGTTACTAAACAAAATTGGCTTTGACATTATTTAGAATCTATGGCAAAGATATTCATAACAGGATCAGCCGATGGACTCGGAGAATTGGCGGCTAAACAACTGGTAAAAGATGGACATGACGTTGTGCTTCATGCCCGTGATGCGCACCGTGCAAAACAGGCGCTCGCTGCTGTACGCGGCGCTAAAAAGGTATTAACCGGTGATCTTTCTGTTATAGCAGAGGTCAAAGCTTTGGCAGAACAGGCCAATGCCCTGGGTCATTTTGACGCTGTAATCCATAACGCAGGCGTTTACCAGACTGATGCGCAAAAGCTACTGGCTGTTAATACGCTGGCGCCATTTATTTTAACCTGCCTGATGCATCGACCCAAGCGCCTGATCTACCTAAGTTCCGGGATGCACTTGTCAGGAGATCCGCACTGGACCGATCGTCCTTCTTATTCAGACACAAAACTCCATGTACTGATGCTGGCCAAAGCGATCGCACGCCACTGGCCGGACGTTTATGCGAACGTTGTGGACCCGGGTTGGGTACCCACTAAAATGGGTGGCTCCGGTGCACCGGATAATCTGACAAAAGGCTTTGAGACGCAGGTTTGGCTTGCGGTCAGTAACGATGCACGGGCATTGGTAAGTGGAGCCTATTTCCATCATCAAAAAGAATCACGCTCCCATCAATCCGCGGATGTGCGAAACTTACAGGAGCAACTGATCGCCGAATGTGAAAGAGTGACAGGAGTTGACTTTACCTAATTCACAATTAGTTTGTGAATTACTAAAATAATTAGTATTTTGTTCGTTTAAAGGGTATGTGCGGACACGTAGAAATAGGCGAACAAAAAGACATTGAAATCATCACCCGTGATGGCGGTTCATATAAGCCCAAAAATGATAGTACCGGGAATCCCGGCTCGATGCTGCCCGTAGTTACCGACGCGATGCCGGGGAAGGTGCAGCAGTTCCGCTGGGGGTTGATGTCATTGGATGATGACCGTTTGCACAGCAAGAATAAACATGCACGGGTGGAGTCGCTTTTCCTGGTCCCCTTGTGGAAAGAACTTATCGGACGCCATCATTGCGTTGTTCGTATTCAGGCTTTTTTTGAATACAATCCGGAGCATCAAAAAACATACAAGATAGAGCGCACAGATGGTCAGCCGTTTTATATTGCCGGGCTATGGGATATCTGGATGGATGTGAAAACTAATATACTGATCCCTAATTTTGTAATGATCACTCTGCCGCCGGTAGAGGCGATTGCGGCTGTGCACGACCGGATGCCTGCTATTTTGAAGCGCAGCGACGTAAAGACCTGGATCAACAGCAACCTCAGCGGCACAGACAGAGTGAATTTTCTGAGAAATAACCCTTGCCCTTCCGGAAATTTAAAGATCACGATACACAAGGATCACAAGTAATATTTCCGTGCACCGATTACGATCGCGGCAGTAAAAATGAAAAATCCGGGACTTAGTTCAGAACCTGGCATTGCTGATTATCATTATTCCAACGCCTAAATGTCCTAAAATTCTTTGCTATGATCCTTTCTCAATACAAGCATAATTTAAAAGGGTCATCAACTTATAACTTCGTTTTCAGCTATCCATTTTCTGTTTCTATCCCGAATCAAAATACAGGAACAGTGAACGATTGTCCCATTTGTTTTCGCAACAGCAAAAAGGTCATAAGCATTTCACAAATCCCAACATTACATGGCCGACCGCAATTTTGGTATGAAAGGAGAAAAAGTGCTGAATTGGGACTGATGCTAACCTGGGAGTTGATAAAAGCAAACAATGGAAGTCTCGGGTTTGACTGCGTGGATGGTACCGAAAAGTCTTTCTAAATTTGTCCTGTCGCTTGCACTTTAACTATTCCTAACAAAATACTATCTTAACAGACAATGAGTATTTTACAACCTTTCAATGCTTTATCATGAAAAAATTCAGTCTGATACTGATTTCCGTATACCTCATCGCCGGATTCCTATGGCTGGTTACCGGATCATGGATGATCAATGAATTAAAGCTTAATGCAACGGCTAACCTGCAATATCTTTATGATCTTAAGAACCTGTTTTTTCTGGTCGTCAGCATTATTAGCATCGTATTGATCATCAATAACCGCTATAGCCGGTTGCTGTTAAAAGAACAGGTGCTGAACAGGCAGCTTGCGACCCGAGAGCAGGAACTTGAAAAGGGGATGATGGATTATGAGCTCGTCAACAAAGCTACTAACGATGTGATCTGGGATTATGATATTGCAAAAGATGAACTAAAGTGGCTGCACGGATACCGGGAACTCTTCGGTTACGAGGACGGGATTACTATAAAGGCCAAGTTTTGGAATATGCAAAAGATCCACCCCGATGACCGCGATGAGGTCATTACAATGTTCGAGAAATTATTGACAGGAAAGCATTTAAAATGGTCAATGGAATACCGTTATCGGTGCAAGGATGGGCATTATAAGTATGTCTCAGACCGTGGCTATCTGATAATGAATGGACAACAGAAACCGGTCAGGATGTTAGGTGCTATGCAAGATATTGATAAGGCAAAAACCTACAGCCTGTTACTTGAGACTCAAAACAGCAAACTGAAAGAAATAGCCTGGCTGAACTCACACGAAATCAGGCGTCCACTGTGTAATATAAACGGCCTTATACCATTGGTCAAAGCCAGTAAAGATGAACCGGAAGAACTCGTTACATTGATCGAACTCTTGGAAACATCGGCTACTGAACTGGATGAAACAGTCAATAGAATTAACGATTTCGCTCAATGATACCTACAAATGTATATAACACTGCTAAAAATTATTTCACAGGAGGCCTGCTTGCGGTCCCAAACACCTTGCTCACAAGGTAATAACAGATGCTGGTTATCAGATTGATATAAAGCTGCCTTTTTTACCTTCATTGTTGATTTAGTTCAGTACCTACGGAAAGGTCGTATGATTGAGCGCCGCTGTCCTTTTGATGTAATAACGCGTTTGGTAACCGGTCGATATTAGGATATTTTTAGGATGATCAAATGATATTGGCTTTAGCTCTACCTCAAATTCAACCATCAGCATACAACTTATTTCCCAATATCCTTGAAACCCTTTACAGCGCATATGAAGGAAGAATGCACAAACGTTTGTGGAAAGTTTCCAAGCATAATCCCGTTTTGTAAATCAAACTCTTCGCTGAAATATCCCACATCATTGGCGCATCCTTGTACAGCCTTTAGTATGGATCCAGCTTTGTCGTAATTTCCAGCCAGCGCATAATGGTGCGCCATCCAGCAGCTAGCCGCAAGAAAAACGCCCTCATTCGCTGAGTTAAACTCCAGCAGGTGACGGCGATAGAGGTCGCCTTCACTGTAACGTTGCTCGATATTGGCTATTGTTCTTTGCAGACAAGGATTATCCGGCTGATCAAAACCAAAGGGTGCAAAAAGGGCGCAGGCGATATCCACATCCTCCGAACCTGCATGGACAGCATATGCACCATCACTGGTCAGGCAGTTTTCTTGAATGAAATTCCTGATGAGTACCGCGTTATACAGCCAGCGTTCAGCCGTTTCCTGATCTGTCTGGTATGGCGCCATCACTTCGAGTGCGCGGGCAGCCAATGCCTTGCTGGAGGTATAATGCTGCAGTTGTTCTTCTTCCCATATCCCGTTGTCTTTCCGCTCCCAGTTCCTGCAAATGTAATCTGCTATGGCTTCCACCGTTTCCCACTCCGGGCGCTCTTCTAATTTGTTATATATAGCACCACAGGCCAGCAGGATACTCGCTTCGGCATCCAACTGAAATTGATCAGCGGCTGTGTTTCCTTCCATCAGCGGATGACTGTCTTTGTACCCGGCTAATGGCAATTCCCTTACATCTTTTCTGATGGATCCATCAATGCCATAAAAACAGGAAACATGTGACTGTCTGTTCTTCCGCATAGCCCCTGAAACAAAGGACATAAAGGCGCGCTCCACCTGTCCGTCCGTTTGAAGTCCTACCAGCGAAGAGGTGATCAGCGCTGCATCGCGCATCCAAACAAAACGATAATCATAATTGCGCTTACCCCCTATTACCTCAGGCAAGCCGGTAGTCGGCGCAGCAACTATCCCGCCCGTAGGCTCGTAGACCAATTGCTGCAAGGCACGTAAAGAGTTTCGCACTTCACTTTCAAATGGACCGTTATAATCAATATGTTTCTCCATTTCTTTCCAACTCATGAAGGTTGAATGCCACGCGTCGTTTAAAAGGTTTTCATCAAATTTTTCAGTGTCGATCAAGGCGATCCACGAGGTGTCACCACTCAGGATCTGATAGCAGACCCTGTCACCTGAAAGCCGCAGCGGATGTGAACTATGCAGCCAAAGGCCCTCCTTTGGAAAATGGATCACATGATCAGATAAACAGACCGGCTTTGACGTTTCCAATCCATAATCTCCTGCCAGTCTGATTTCACCGGTCAAACTTTCCGGTGCTTCGGAAACTTTTCGGCATATACCCCGGACAGACGCACCGGTTGGCATAAAGTCAGTTAGTTCAAGTTGTTTACCCCGAATATCGAAACGGGTATGCAAAATACTGCTACGACCGGCGAATGACCGTTCGGTAAATTTCATTTCCGGGCATTCCAGGCGCCAGTATCCACCGAGATCGCTATCGATGAGTGCGGAAAAGACTGCCGCCCGATCAAACGCGCCGGGACAATACCAGCCGATGGTACCATCTTTGTCCAGGAGGGCACAAGTGTGGCGGTCACTGATGACAGCCAATGAGGATATATCGGGTTGCTTCAAGTTACTAATGGCTAGAATAAAAAACGGGCAGCAGCTGCTGCCCGTCAAAATTTAAGATAAACAGCTTTTTACGGATGACCGTTACCACCTGCGGCACCATACACCTGACCGGTCGCATAGCTTGCGTCGGCATCAGCTAACTGTACAAAGATCGATGCCAGTTCTGCCGGTTGACCCGGACGGCCTAACGGTGTAACCGAACCAAACTTCTCGATAGCGTCCTGGGGCTGTCCGCCACTCACTTGTAAGGGCGTCCATACCGGTCCAGGGGCCACGCCATTCACCCGGATGCCTTTTGCACCCAATTGCTTGGCCAATGATTTCACATAAGCAACATTAGCCGCCTTGGTCTGGGCGTAATCAAAGAGGTTTTCGGATGGATCATAAGCCTGTACAGAAGTCGTCGCTATAATAGCTGATCCTTCTGGCAAATGCGGCAGGGCAGCTTTGGTGATCCAGAACGGCGCATATATATTGGTCTTGATGGTCGCATCGAAACCGTCTTCGGTGATATCCAAAATGGAGTCGATTGCCTGCTGACGTCCTGCATTGTTCACCAAAATATCCAGTCCCCCCAATTGCGCTACGGCTGATGCCACCAGGGTCTTGCAAAATTCCGGATCCGTGATATCACCCGGAATAGCGTAACCTTTTTGACCTGCCGCCTCGATCAGGGCAATGACCTCATCTGCATCGGCCTGCTCTTCTGGGAGGTAATTGATGGCCACGTCAGCACCTTCACGTGCATAGGCAATAGCCGCCGCGCGACCGATACCCGAATCACCTCCGGTGATCAATGCTTTGCGGCCTTGTAACCTGCCCGAGCCTTTATAGCTTTTTTCACCGTGATCCGGTAGCGGGTTCATTTTTGAGGCCAGGCCGGGAGCCTCCTGTGGTTGTCGTTCAAACGGAGGGGCCGGGTATTTACCTGCCGGGTTCTCCAGTTTTTTTTGCGTTGTTTCTGACATGTTTTTCTTTATAGATAATTGTTGATGTTTTATGGCAACAGGTTTTATCGGCAATTGTTGGATGGGTATTTTCAAAATCCATCTTCTCCCCTAACCCAAGTGCTTTAATAAGGAAGCTAACCATACGGGATCTTCCAGTTGAAAAAGATGACCTATACCGGATGTCCAGGTCACGTTCGTACCAACCGGCAGGTTGGGGATCGTATCTTCCCTTGTCATTTTCTCGTTGATCGCAGGATCGTCCGATGATACGATCAGTTCAATAGGTATACCGATCAGTTTTGTATGATCTGCTATTGATTCGTTCATGCCTTGTTCGATCCACCATTTCCAAGTAGATCCGTCTGCTGCGAGTTGCGTCTCAACAGCTGTTTGTAAGCGGTCGCCGGAAAGTTGCCTGACGGTGCCGTTATGCACGGTGTTCATCGCCTCCTTGCGATCCGGATGGTTGAGCATGCGTTGCTTTTCCTGATCAGGCATTCGCTCTAGCGTAGGTGGAGAGGGGGCCAACAGTACCAACCGCTTCACCTGACCTGTCTTACCCTGCTCATAGGCTACTTCCATGGCTATTTTTCCGCCCATGGAATGACCGATCAACAGGCAATCTCTGCCGCTAAGCTCCCGCCGCAGATAGCCGGTTACACGATCTGCCATTGACCGGATCGAAAGGTCGCTTAAAGGTGCAGACGCGCCGAAACCAGGAAGATCGATCGCATGGCATTCATACTCATCTTCCAGTTCTTTGATCAGCCATCTCCAGCTTACTGCAGCTCCACCGAAATAATGCAGAAAGACAAGGACCGGCTTGGCCGGTCCTTGCGGAACGTTTTCAGTTGCGATCATACTGCTATCAGAATGCCGATTCTACTGCACCGCCGTCCACCCGGTAATTGCTTCCGTTAACATAGCTGCACAGGTCTGAAGAAAGGAATGCAATGACGGCAGCGACCTCCTCCGGCTTACCCCGACGGCCAACTGCAATGTGCGGACGCTTGTTAGCCAGGAACCATTTTACCGCTTCATCACGATCGGTACCCCTTTCTTTGGCAAGTTCATCCATCATCGCATTGGTCATCGGTGACTCTACATAAGCTGGCGATACGCAATTGAACAGCAAGCCATCGTTGGAATAAGCACGGGACAAACACTTACTTAAGTTTATGATGCCAGCCTTGCATGCGTTGTAAGGACTTTCTTCTTCGTAAGGCTGGTAGGCATTTTCTGAAGCGACTAAAACCACTCTTCCCCAGCCATTGGCCTCTAGTTGCGGAATGAACGCCCTGCATAAGCGCACTGCACCCATCAGGTCGGTATTGATGGTCTTCATCCAGTCCTCATCGGTCAACGTTAAAAAGTCGCCGGCAGCTCCTCTGGCCCCGGCGCAGTTGATCAGGATGTGCGCACCACCAAATTTGCTCTTCACCTGATCGGCAAGTCCGATCACGCTTTCGTTCCTGTCCTGATCGCATGCCAACGCCAGCACATCGATCTCGGGAAATTGTTGTTTGAGTTTTTCAGCAGCTTCGTTCACACTGGCTTGTTCTTTATCGGCTAAAACGATAATGGCTCCCTCAGCCGCCAGTAATTGGGCCGTGGCAAAGCCAATACCCGAATCGCCGCCGGTAATGACAGCGACCTTTTTTTGAATGTTGAATTTCATAAGTAAAAATTAGATAGCAACTCAACTGTAGCTACAGCACCATTGTTTGACCGTTTTCAGCCGGATATCCTTCCGCAAGCTAGGTCTGCTATAAATTACAACCTTTGGCTATGAAATTTTGGATCAGGTGTAGCGAAGCGGTGGATTTTAACTGCAATATGCTATCTATAAAACAAAACTTTAAATTCTTTCTTAGTAATAAACCGGATTAGATGTCATAACAGCTATAAGCTAAAGGGCGGTGAAGGTTTAATTAGAAAAAAGTGGACAAAGAAGAGATCAAGATTCTGGACTTTCATCGGATTCTATTCGGACAGGAGCCTGCGCTTTTCCTGATCGAAGTCCTCGTTCGCACTTTGTTGACCTACGTCATCCTGCTTTTAGTAGTAAGATGGTTAGGGAAGCGCATGAGCGGTCAGCTATCGATACTGGAAATGGCCGTCATGCTTACCTTAGGAGCAATTGTTTCGGTCGGCATGCAGATCCCTGATCGCGGGGTGGCCCTAAGTGCCGCGGTACTTACGTTCATCTTAGTTTTCCAGCGTGGGTTGGCCTGGCTTGGCTTTAAGAACCGGAAAGTTGAAAATCTCACACATGGAACACTGGACATTCTGGTCGTTGACGGCATCATGCAGTTAGAGGCCATGCAGCGATGCAGCATTTCCAGGCAGCAGTTGTTCGCTTACCTGCGGAGCAAGAATGTAACCAACCTGGGTGCCGTACGGCGGGTGTACCTTGAAGCAAGCGGGCTATTCAGCATCTATGAATTAACTGAACCCAAAGCAGGGCTACCGCTGTTCCCCCCCATCGACAAGAAAGTTTTGAAAAGACGATTAGACGTTAAATTAGTTTCCTGCACGCATTGCGGACTGACCTGTGATAGACAGCCTGAACAGCCGCATTGCGCGGACTGCGAATCAACGGAATGGACCACTGCAATTACCGAACGATGAAAAGCGAAATCAATTTAAACGAATGGCAGCGTATCCTGATCGGCGAGGTTCCGTCCGGATTCTTCTTAGAACTATTTATCCGCGCCGTGATCTGCTACCTGATCCTGGTCTGCTCCATGCGGGTGATGGGCAAGCGGATGTCCTCCCAGCTTAGCCGTAACGAACTGGCAGCGCTGGTCTCCCTGGCGGCCACGATAGGTGTTCCGCTCATGGCGCCTGACCGTGGCGTGCTGCCGGCCCTTATCATCGCGCTTACCGTTGTTTCTACTCAGCGCGTCATAGCCAGATGGGCCTTCGGCAACCAGAATTTTGAGCGCATCTCCCAGGGCAATGTCAGTATACTGGTATGTGACGGCGTAATTGACGTCAAAGAAATGGAGCGGACCGGGTTATCGCAGGAAAGGTTGTTCGCAGAACTCCGCTGTAACGCGATCCTGCACCTGGGCGAAGTGGAAAGACTTTACATTGAAGCCAATGGCGCATTCACACTGGTCAAAGCGAAAGATATCGTGAATGGGTTATCGGTTATCCCTATCCAGGACGAGCGGTTCCTGGACGCGTGTGAATTCAACGGGCAGCATCAGGTCTGCGCTTTCTGCGGAGAAAAGCCAGCACAGGAAAGCGCAGCAGGTGCCTGCAGCAATTGTGGCCGGGAGGAATGGAAACCCGCTATGGCCGGATGACCTGTGAGGTGAAATTACCGATTGGTTGATATCTAATACCAAGATCCCATACCCTACCCAGGTCAATGTATCCATGAGTTGATGTGGACTTGTTAGTTTATTGGGCGAAGAAAAAAGTTAGATTTCAACTTTAATATATCTTTTCCGATTGTGATATATTTGTGCTAAACCATTACCGGTCAGGTCAATGATAATAAGAGTAAACCGGCTAAATAGTGTAAAGTAGTAAGTAAATAGAATCCTCAGTGGGTAATAAAGTTATTCGAATGTACCAAATCTTTTGAATACTGCACTTTCAAAATCAATAGATGGGTTAATAACATCGAAAGTATATTGTACATAAGAATTGATCACAAAATTGTTTAGTTTAATTACTTTAAAAATTCCTCCTCCGTCATTTGGTTATTCGATATTACTCCTGTTATAGTTCCTGACGATATAGCATAGCTAACAGCACGTAGTGAATTGCTGTTATCGCCACAAGCGAAAATATTAGCGACTGTCGTGTTCTGAAAGGAATCTATTTTGATCAATCCTTGGTCTGTTAACTCGCAGCCCAATGATTCAGGGATCTTACAATGTTGTTCAAAAGGGGGTCTTGAATAGATAGCTTTTAATGGAAACGTAGAATTGTCTGAAAAAACTATTTCTTCAACTACGCCGTTTTTGTGTTGCAACGAGGTAATTGCCTTTTCAACTATCGAAATATCGTGTCTTTTAATTTCATCGGTTTGTTCTGGTGTCAATTCCGATTTCCCATTGGTAAAGATGGTTAGATCGTTTGTCCAGTTACGAATAAGCCGGGCCAGATGAAATGCACCATAACCATTTGCAAAAATCCCTGTTTTTTGATTCTTTACTTCATATCCATGGCAATAAGGACAATGAAGTACTGTAATTCCCCAACACTCAGAAAAACCCTTGATGTTTGGCATGTTGTCCTTCAAGCCTGTTGCAAAAACTAATTGTTTAGCTGAAAATGATTCTCCTGATCGCGTTGAAATCTCAAAGCCTTTAGCAGTTCTCGCTCCTTTAACGGCGAGGTCAGTTACGAATTTTACCGTATCGTATTTCAATACCTGTCCTTTTGCCTTTTCCGCAATAACGCCTGGTCTTTCACCGTCTTGGGTAATAAAGTTATGTGAATGAGGCGTTTGTCGGTTACAAGGCAAACCGCTGTCGATAATTAATACATTTCTTAATGCACGTCCTAAAGTCATTGCTGCTGATAGTCCAGCATAGCTTCCGCCAACTATAATTACGTCAAAGTTTTTGTGATCTGTCATTTCGTTAAATTTAAAAATGTGTAATGAAAAGGGTAGCATTGAAAATGATAATGCAATGCCCCTTGTTGAATAAGTGCTGGTATTGATACTCTTTCAGGTATTTGTTTTAAGGTGTGTCGCTTTACAAAATAGCTCAATGTGATGATGGCAGGGTCAAGCATCCCTGAACTTGCCCTGGAATAAATCAAAGTGGCCAGCCCAATCCGGCATTGTTAAAGATTTAAGATACCTGGTAATTGGCGCTTTTGATCTAATCGAACAATTGAGCCGCTTGCCTGGGTTTGCTTAAGTCTTTGGGTATGAAATGTACACGGTAATTAAAATGTATTGTTTCATATACCTTAATTTTCTGAGTGATCATTAGTTTCCATGGCAGGCGGGATCAGCTTATACATCACCGGCGTTACGATCCGAGAAAGGATTGTCGAACTGATCAAACCACCGATCAATACAATCGCCAGTGGCGCGATCATAGGATTGGGGTTTAATGCGATTGGCAACAATCCGCAGATTGCAGTGATCGATGTCAAAACGACCGGCAGAAAACGCGTCTCCCCGGCAATATGAATTGCCTCATCGATGCTTTTTCCTTGGGCGCGTAACTGATTGGTAAAGTCAACCAGCAACAAGGAATTTTTAACTTGTATACCCGATAGTCCTATAAAACCGATTATGGCGGTCAATGACATCGGGTTACCGGTGATAAGCAGTAAGGCTACACCGCCAACAATACCCAGCGGAATTATGGACAACACGATAATGATCCCTTTAAAGGTTTTGAACTGGAGCAGCAGTACACCAATGAACAGAAAAGTACTCAGCAGGATCACGGAGAGGAAATTGCCACCTAGCGCATCGCCTTCAGATTCCGCCTCACCGGACAATTTGTAGTAGTAGCCAGCCGGCATTTTAAGCTGATCGAGCTGCGGTACCACATCCTTTAGAATGTCGTTGGCCAGGACATGATCCTTGGTTAAGGAGGTCACCTTGGCAAATCGCGACTTATTGAAGTGGTTGATGGCCGTCGGTGAGGTTTCAAAACCAATGGTCGCTACCTGGTCCAGTAATACGGGCGTGCCACGAAGATTGTTCACGTAAAGATTTTTAAAGGCATCCAGGTTCGAATACTTATCCCGCGGCAGCGTAATGACTACATTGCGCGCATCGCCACGGTCATCAATATAATCGCCCACATTCAACCCGGCGACCGACAGGCGAATCACCTTGTCGATGTCACTGGTCAGTACGCCTAATGTGCGGGCCTTTTCTTTGTTGATGCGGATCTTGATATCGGACTTATAGGCGTTCAGTTCATTGTTCACAAAAAAGGTTCCCGGATGCTTCCTGAGTATTTGTTCCACCTTAAAGGATAATGCCCGCAGCGTGTCCTGATTGTCGCCGAACACCCGGACCACTACATTGGCCTCGATCGGTGTACCTTGCTCAAAGTCCTTGACCTCGATACGCGCATAAGGAAAGTTGTTAAAACGTTCGCGAAGCCTTTTGATCAGCGCTGTCTTCTGCGTAGGTTCCGCTTCCTCATCCATCTGCACAAATACCTGTGCAAAATCGGGTTTCACATCCTGCTGGTGCACATTGTAATAGATCTGCGGGTTACCCTTGCCTACGTTGGAGGTATAATACTCGATCTCCGGGTGTTTTTTGAGTTCCGCTTCTACCATTTTGGCCGCGCGATCGCTTTCCGGGATGTTGGCCTGCAGCGGCATTTTGATATTGATAAGGAACATCGGCTTTTCTGATGTCGGGAACAGCCTGAACCCGGCCTGGCCGAACATCCCGAATGCGAACGCACTTAGTGCAAGCGACAGCGCAATGGTAACCTTGGGCCATTTCAATGCCAAAGGCATGATACGGCTGTAAGAGCCGGTCAACCCTTTTTGCAGGTATTTTAAAAAGATGTTGCCTTCGTCATGGGTATGGGTCTTCAGGATACGGTTTCCCAGGAAGGGCACCAGTGTCAATGCCACGATCATCGATGCCAATACGCTGGTCATGACCGCTACCGGCAGGCTGCGGATAAATTCGCCTGCGGTGTCAGGCAGGAAGGCAAGCGGCAAAAAGGCGATCACCAGGGTAGCGGTACACCCAACCACGGCAGCACCGATCTGCTGGGTGCCTTTTAGGATCGCCTCTTTCTTGGAGTGGCCTTCCCTCAACCAGCGTTCAATATTTTCCACGACCACGATGCTATCGTCCACTAACAGCCCGAGTGCAACTACCAAGCCTACGATACTCAACTGGTTGAGAGAATACCCCAGCATATTCATGGCGATCAGCCCGAGCGCCAGTGATAAGGGTATCGAGATCATTACGATGAGCGAGGCACGGAAGCCTAAAGGTAACAGCGTAATGATCACCAGAACGATTGCCAGGCCAAAGTCGAAGCCCAGGTGGCCTAAACGCTTGGACACCATATTTGCCTGGTCAAAGTTCTTTACCATTTGGATATTTTGAGGCAGGGTCTTGTTGAACGCCTCCAACACAGGCAGGTACTTCTTTTGCACACTGGCGATGTTCACATTGTCTTTCATGGCAGCAGTGACCAGCACGCAGCGGTGACCATTAACGCGCGTAATATGGTCCACGATCGCATCGCGGTAGCTGACCTCGGCCACATCCTTTAGGTAAACGATCTTACCGTTCGCGTTGTAGATCACGGTATTGGCCACATCATCCACATTTTTAAACTTGCCGCTGGTCTTTACGTTGAAGATTTTGGTATCGATATTAACGCTGCCACCCGGAATATCAGCCGCCTCACTCTGCAAACTACCGATCACCACGTTAAGCGGGATCTTCATCTGCGCCAGTTTATCCAATTGCATATTTATGCGGATCTCCTGCTCGGGCATACCAAAGTATTTTACCTCTTTCAGATCGGTGATCTTCTCCAGTTTGGTCTTCAGTATATCGGCCTCATCGCGCATCTGCTTGGCCGGGGCATTATCGGATACTAAGGCGACCTGGATCACCTTAACGTCCGAAGAAGAGACCTTTTCGACTTTGATCAGATAGATGTCCTTAGGCAATTCGCCGTTCTTAAGGGCGTTGACCTCGGTAGAGATCTCCTGGTATTTATTATCCACGTCTACACCGTATTTGAACTTGGGTTGGATGACGGCCACACCGTCTTCCACCGTGGTCAGGATCTTCTCTATGTTTTCCAGTCCGTATATTTTATTTTCGATAGGTTTAACCACCTGCTCCTCCATATCCTTGGGACTGGTCCCAGGATAAATAACAGTAATAATATATTGCGGCGGATGGTTGGTCGGGTCCTCTGAGCGCGGCATGGTAAACAGGGTAAGTACCCCGACAACGGCGACGAGCAGGAAGATGATCAGCGTGAACTGATAATTCTTAACGGCAAAAGTTGTGATCTTCATGATGCTGGATTACCTGGTAATTTTAACAATAGACTGCTCGTTGAGGTAGGGGCTGTTCGATACGACGATCTGATCCACGCCCTTCAGCTTTTCTTTTAAATAAACACGGTCGTTATCAAAGCGCTGAATGCTTACAGGAATACGTTTGACATGGTCTTTACCAACAGGGGTAAATACGTAACCCTTGTCGCCATCCGCTTCCACCAGCGCAGCATAAGGGATTACCATGAGATCATTATCCCGGTTGGTAGCGATCTCAGCCTTACCGAACATGCCCACCGCCGGTCTTACATCGTCCAGGTTCAGTTGCAATTCGACCTGGAATGAACCAAGCTGCGGATCTGCCGCCTGGGACTTGCGGAAAACCACCGCGTCAAACTTGCGACCAGTATATCCATCAAGTGTAACAGAAGCTTTCTGCCCGGTTTTGATCAATGCCCACTCCCGGTCAGTAACGCCTACCTTAAGCTCGTAACCGCTCTTCCGGTCGGTTGAATTTACCTCCAATACCGGCATACCTTCACCTACCACCTCGCCGGGGTTTGCCAGTTTTTTGGCCACAAACCCGTCGGCAGCAGCATAAATGCGCGAGTAATGTTCATTGAAGGCCGTAGCTTCTCTTGTTTTGCGCGCTACATCCAGCGCGGTCTTGGTATTCTGTAATTGTTCCAGCGTGAATACACTGTCTTTGTAAAGGCTGACAGCACGGGCATAATCACGTTCCGCTTTTTCCACCCCCAGGCTGTTCTGAGCAAGCCCAGCCGCGATCTCCGTAGCATTTAGCGTAGCTAATAATTGTCCTTTTTTAAAAAACTGCCCTTCTTCGACCAGGATACGGTTAATAACGCCGCCGATCTTGAATGCGTATTTGGCGTCATCTTCCGTGCTCACCAGCCCGGTTGCGTAGATCTTATCCGGCATTTGTAAAGTTCCCAACGATGCAACTTTTACCGGGATAATATCAGGTTCTCCCAGGGCGTTCTTCTCTTTTTGCTCGTGCTTGCATGACGTCCAAAGCACTGCGGCGGTCAGCAGGCCGGTCAGTAAGTATTTCGTTTTCATCTTTTTGAATGTGATCATTGAATGTTAAAACTGGCGTTGGCTCTTTCGATCGCGGCGTAGGCGATCCAGGTGTCAAATAGCGCAATATTGGTATTGAGTTGCGCATCGATCCACTGGTTCTGCGCATCCAGCAGCTCGATGTAGATCGCCATGCCCTCTTTGTACAGCTTGTTCATATCGCCGTAATAGGTCTGGCTCGTTTTTAACTGAGTCTGGGCTGCGCTGTAACGTGCGACGGCGCTTTGCAAACTGTTCTGCCTTATTTTTAACTCCGTCAGGAGTTGTTGCGTTACGTAATCGGTTTGCGCTGAGATGGCTTCCCGGTCTGCAATGGTCTGCCTGATCCGGTTGGTATGCCTGCCGGAACTGAACAGGTTCCACTCCAGGGATACACCCCACAGATAATAGCGGCTCTGGCTGTTGAAGCGCCAATCGAACGCTTGTGAACCCAGGTCGAGGAAGGTCCCCACTTTAGGAACCAGGTAGGACTTAGCAAGCCCGGTCAGGTTTTGGTTGATATCACCTGATAGTTTAAGTTTAGACAACTCCTCGCGTCCGTTGATATCGGTCGCGGTCAAAAGGTTCATCGGAGGTAAGGTGCCGATCTCATCAGTTTGAATACTGTCCGTAAGCGGCCGGTTCAGTAAAAAATTGAAGTAGTACCGGGCAGATTCCGCATTTTTTCGCGCATCGGTTAGTGAGGCACCGATACGGGACACTTCATTCTGACTGCGCAGCACCGAAGTTCGGTTAACCTTACTATTGGTGTATAGCTTGCTGTTGATCCGCCGACCTTCCTCAACTAACTTTAACGAAGACTCATAGATATTCACTGCACTTCTGGCTTTAAGATAATTGTAATAGGCGGTCTTGATCTCTTTGACCAGTTCCCGCTTATAAAGCAACACCTCTGAGCGTTGCAGGTCAACCTGCTGCTGCTTGATCTTTTTATTGTAGATCAGTTCTGCATTTAAGATGGGTAAAGTCGTGCGGAATTTGGCATCGTAGAAATTGTCCGGGTTGAGCAGGATCTGCTGATTTTGCAGTTGCGGAAAGGCATTGCTTGCTGTCAGGCGATTCAAAGTCGCATAAACGCCGTTGAAGAGGTCACCGGTTGGGAAATCGATCGTCCGTCCGCCATCAGCCTTGGTGTAAGTGGTAGAAAAAGTGACATCCGGCAAGAACAGGCTTTTAGCTTCCTTAAGGGCATAAATGCTTTTCTCCAGAACAAATGCCTGTTGCTTAATACTTTGATTGGAGACGATCCCATCCTTAATGTATTGATCCAGTTTAGGCTGTGCGCTGAGTGGCATAACAGTCGGGCAGACCATCGCCACTAGCAATAAGCCATATAATTTCGCGCATTTAGTCTTCATTTTTATACATAGTTTTAATTTTAAACACTGTTCAATACTGGTTCAAAAAAAAGGGTTACCCTTTTTCCAATAATGTCACAAAGCATTCATAGCCACTTTGCATCAACTCTTCATTGGTCCTGTTCACAAAGTTTGCCGTGCGGTCCTTACAGAATAGTGCACAGATCCCATGCATAGCAGATAGGATCATGAATGTAAGATCTTCGACATTCATCGATTTAAACTTTCCCTTTTTCTGGCAATCTCTGATCACCGCGGAAAGCCTGTCGACCGCTTCCTGTGCTATTCCAAAACCGCCGTCATCCGCTCTTTTTACCGGTTCTTCAACAATAAACATCAGGTTATAATAGTCTTTGTTCTCCTGTGCAAATTGAATATATATCCGGCCCATCGCCTTCAACCGCTCGAAAGGATCTTCCACTTTGTCCAGCACCTTGAACTGATTCAGCAGCAATTGGAATCCTTCCTTGTGCAACTCGTGAAAGATCTCGCTTTTATCCTTGAAGTAAAAATAGATCGAACCGGGACTGTAATTGATCTCGTGAGCAATATTGCGCATGCTGGTCTGCTCGTAACCTTTCTCGAGGAAGATTTTACGTGCACCATTCAGTATGCGTTTATGCATTTCCTGTTTCTCTTCCAGTTTTCTTTCCGCTATGCTCATTTCAGGTTGTTTGTCGCAAATATACTGGCGTTCGCCTGCGCGCAAAAGGTCTTATGCAATTAAGGCCTTTAATTTTTCATACCAGGGCTTACCCCGCCCATAATATTAACTGCAATTTTCCGGCTTAAAAACCTAAATCCAAATAACATCAGCCGGTTCTTCCAGCCCTGAACTACCCGTGGTTTGTTTGCATTCTCCAAGGCATTCACCAATTCTTCAGCAACATCCGCTACGGAAGACATCACGAAATCCGGGAAATCACTGGTCTGCCCACCGGCATTGGTATGGAAGTCTGAACTGGCTGCACCAGGGTGAAATCCGAAGACGCGGACCCCTTTCTCTTTAAATTCATACCATAGAGATTCCGAAAAATTAGCGACAAAACTTTTGGTTGCCGCATACACGCTACTTCCTGGTAGCGAGGAATGCGCAATCTGGGATCCGATATTGATCAGGGTGTCTCCTGGTTTCGCGTTTTGCAGATAGGCATACGAAAGGGTAACCAAAGTATCCATATTCAGATGCATTCTATCCAGCTGATCCTGAAGCTGTATCTCGACAAATCTGCCATAAATACCTCCACCCGCATTATTGATCAGTACGTCGTACTTTTCGGTCCGTAGATGAGCTGCCAATTTCTGAAGGTCAGCATCATTTGTCAGATCAGCCACGAAGATGGCGTGCTGGTTTCCTTTGAGAGTCTTTAATGCCTTATTTAATTTTTCCTCATTTCTGGCGACCAGCGTTACCTGATAGTATTTATCCGCAAGCATCCGGGCGGTTTCCAAACCTATTCCCCCACTTGCTCCGGTGATTATTATTTTTTTCATTCCAATCAACTTATTGAACGATGCAAAGATATTGAACAGTGTTCAATAATTAATATAATAGTTCTTATGCTTGAACAACTTGACGTTAACATGATACTTTGTTGATTGTAATGATTTCTAAAATCCAGATAACGATTAGCTGATTTCTTCATATCAGACATAATTTGGGCTGGCCTTCAATTTTATAGCAAGGCTGCGCCTATATATAATATTCGAATATTGATAAAATAATTGTTGCCAGTATGTCCCGCCAATTATAAAGGCAGCAATTCGGTAAAAGCGCTTAAATCTAAACACGCTTTTGAGTTGCTGCCTGTAAAATGATATCAAACTTGTGTGTACATGTTTTTAAATTCCTCAGCAAACTGCTCCAGCTTAACTATTCCTATCACATTGCCGTCTGTGCCGAAAAAATCTTTCATGATAATGCTATTTTGCACCCCCTGCCCCATTTCTACGATCAGGCCAACCAACTCGGCCGACATACCGGCGGATAGCATGCCTTGCTTTAACTGTTCGTCTGGAACCGCTGTCCAGGTCAGTTCCGGTTTGCCTATAGCTTTGCCGAACAACGCGGCAAGCTGATCGCCGGTTGCCAAGTCGCTCACTACGTATTTTACTTCAAAACCATCACCCTCAGCCTGCAGCGCTTCAGCTATTGCCAAAGCCAGATCATCAGGATGCGTTAACGCCAGGCTGATATCTCCGCTGTAATTATTACCGAAGATGTTCCGGCTTTTGATCTGCGGAATATCCCTCAGAAAATTAACATAGAAAAATCCGGAGCGAATGGCGGTTGCGTTAACACCAATAAGCTGGCGGAAGATATTTTCAACCCGGTGAACGCCTTGAATTGGACCGTTTCCTGACTCGGCATCTGCACCCACGCTGCTTAACAATACTACCCGGCCTACGCCTGCGGCTTTAATGGCATCAGCACAAGCCTGACCAGCATCCGCTATGTTTTGTATAAAGTTGCTGGTACCGATGGAGGGCGGCATCATAATGTACACAGCATCAGCACCGCTGAATGCACGGGTAAGAAAAGCTGCGTCGCTGATAGATCCCACGGCAGCTTTAGCGCCTAATTCTTCTATCTCGCTTACTTTCTCCTCTTTAGTAGTGATCACAGTAACTTCGTGTCCGGCTGCGATCAGTTGTTTGACTAATGGTTTGGCCACATTTCCCAATGAGCCTGTTGTGGTAATTTTCATGGTTCTGTATGTTTTAAAAAGTGAGATGATCAGTTCAATTCCGGGTAATCGGTGTAGCCCTGTTCGCCGGGCGTATATAAAGTCCTATAGTCCGGGTCGTTTAAGGGTTCGTTTTTTTCTATCTTCCTCATAAAATCGGGGTTGGCCAAAAAACTTCTGCCAAAGGCCACCAGGTCGGCCGGTCCGTCCTGCAACATCGCCTCCGCTGTTTCTGCGGTAAAGCCGTTACAATAAATAATGGTGTTCGCAAAAGCTTCGCGAATAGCGTGGTGTGTCTTTTGCGGAATACCTGGGTTGTTAGAGATGTGCAGGTAAGCAATACCAAGTCGGTTCAGTTCCTGGGCCAAATAAACATAAGTGTCGTGCACTTCGCTTTCTTCATAGGCGAGCATGCCGTTAGTTGTCAGGTATGGCGACAAGCGAATAGCAACCTTATCGGCACCGATAATTTGTGAGGTTTTTTGCGCTATCTCCAGTATTAAACGGCTGCGGTTTTCTATAGTCCCTCCATAGTTGTCTGTCCGGTTATTTGTGTGCGGGTTCAGCGACTGCTCAAGCAGGTAACCATGTGCACCGTGCAGCTCTACGCCGTCAAAACCGGCGGCAATGGCATTTTCTGCAGCGCGAACATGTTCGTCAATGATACGTTGTACACCCTCAGCATCCAACGCCCTGGGAGCCGAATATGCATACATACCCGTCTCCGTGTAGATCTCACCGGCACCTTGGATGTCCGACATACCAACTACCTCGCAGCCTTCAGGCAAGTTGCTGCTGTGTGCTACGCGGCCCGTGTGCATCAATTGCACAAATATTTTGGAACCACCTTCATGCACGGCTTCGGTCACCAGTTTCCAACCTTCTACCTGTGCATCAGAGAAAATACCGGGAATACGCGGGTAGCCTAAACCTTCCGGACTTGGCGAGGTACCTTCGGTCACAATAAGCCCGGCGCCGGAACGCTGCTTATAGTAAGCGGCCATTAATGCATTGGGAATATTATCGATAGCGCGACTACGGGTCATGGGTGCCATCACCACATGATTCTTTAACTGTAAGGTGCCTTTGTTATACGGCTGAAATAATTTTTTCATTTGCAGTGTTTTTGTTTACACTACAAAAGTGCCGCTAACTGTCGCCTGATAATAGCAGCAAAAGACGGAAAAACAGTCCTATCCGGCAGAGCTATATTTTTTGGGCTTCAAGCCGTAATACCTTTCGAACAAGCGGCTAAAATGACTAAGGTTGGTGAAGCCTAATTCATAGCCAACCTCGGCAACAGAGCGCTTGCCTTGTTTGAGCATAAAGGCAGCTTCCTCCATACGCGCCTGTTGAAAGTAATTATAAATGGTATCACCAAAGGCTTGTTTAAAAAGTTGTTTCAATTTGGTTTCGCTCATGGCGGCGATCCCGGCTAACTCAGACAGTACCGGTGGCGTACTCAGATCGCTCAACACTTCGTTACGGATATGCAACAACCTGGCAGCATCGGCACTGTTGATGTTTTGATGTGGTATGCTTTCGCGTTTTGATAATTTTTCAAACAGCAGGTAGAGCAGTTCCTGCACCTTAACGTGCATAAAAAAATGACTTAGGCCATTATTCATATCGACTGCGCCTAAATTCTTTTGCAGCAGGCGTATCTCTGCCGTCATCTTTTCCAGAAAAAGAAACGAATTACCACTGCCGGTGATGGTTTCAATTACGGTGTTCTGTTCAGCTAACGCAAGCAAACTTTTTAGGTATGATGGAGAGATTGCAACGACCATGTAATGGATCATATAGCCTGCCGGAAAGCGTATAGTAGAATTCAGATCATTGGAGGTAACCTGAATCGCCGATTCGTCCCGCTCGGAGAACTGGATATGCGGGTCGGTACCGTAAGTAATGCCCAGAGGTTGTTCGTTGCTGTAAAAAAAAATAGTGATCAGTTCATTTCCTTGTCCGGAAGCACTGCGTTTGATGATCAGGTCTTCTTTCAGCAGATAATGGTGCAGGGTTACCTTAAAGTCTGGCCCAAAAGAAAGTTTGCGGATATATCCATCCCCCAGTTGCTGGGGAATAAGCAGCAAATCATTCTCTACTGTTGCACCAATGTACCGTGCGAAGTAGGTCATGAAGTCGAAATCCGGTGTGGCGTTGAAGCTGAAGATCAATTCGGGTATTGTTTGTCCTAAAAATACAAATAATAATAGCTATTGTACATCACTGTTAACCTGGCTGCGCTGTCAAGTGTCATCATTGCCGATAAAGCGTACAATTATTTATTGGATGAGCGTCGGGCAGCCCTGTTCGGTGCACCGGAGCAACCATTGCCGATCGCTGCATTCGGCGTGATCATAGACCGTAAAAACTTTGCCGGTTTGGCAATTGGCGGTATCAAGGAAACGCAGAAAATGCTGGATTTCTGCGCACGCACAACATTGCCGCAGATATATAAATGATCGAGATGCAAAACATCAACGATGCTTACGAACGTCTGCTGAAGGGCGATGTTAAATATCGTTTTCTAATCGACATGAAATCCTTTAACAATTGAAAGATCACCAAAACAGGAACAAAGCCTTCAGTGAAAAGACCATATGATTGTTTACCGGCACAATAGTTATCGACCAGCTCTTTGATCTTAATGAATCGCGGCGCGGGGCGGCGGCCACCGAGACCTTTGAACCTGGTGCAAGAACGGCCTGGCACATGCATCCGTTTGGGCAAACTACCATTATCTTAAGCGGACTGGGCTGGGTGCAACGCGAAGGCGAACCTGTTTATGAAGTCCGGCCAGGTGATTTGGTTTGGTTTGAGGCCGGCAAAAAACATTGGCATGGCGCCAAATCAACTCATGTGATGAGCCATATCGCCATACAGGAAAAATTAGGACGGTGAGGTTGTCGACAGGCTGGAACAGGTGACGGTTGACCAGTACTTGACAGAAGAATAACTGTATGAGCTCGGGGCAATTGAATCAGCACTGATTTGCCAGTACTTTATCAGCATGGCGTGCACCCATTATTGGATGATAAATTACAGGTTAAAATAAAGGTACCGGCTTCCGGTACCTTTATTCCATAGATTAGAAGTTTAGATTATTGGACAACGACTGGAGTGATCGTAGCCATAATAGCAGCCCGTTGCTTATCGAGATCAGCTAGTTTCTCCTTCTTCTTTTCAATTTTTTTGTTCAGTTCCTTCATGTCTTCAACATTATCTTTCTGATGATTCATCGCGTCTTTAGCATCATTAGCCTGGTTGTTCGCCTTTTTTGCTTGCTTCATCGCTTTTTTTGAATCGCTGACACTGCCATTGGTTGCCGTGGCAGACATATCTTTACTACCCTGGGCGGAGGTTACCGCGTCCTGAGCCGTTGATTTGCTTGTTGATTGCAAACCGGCGGTTTTGTTTTGCTGCGCGATCAGTTTTGAGTTGAGTTTGGCGATATCTAAAGTAATCTCCCCGTACTCTTTATTTAACTTAACGGTGTCTGCAACTGTCTTGTATTTCTGGGCTAGAGCGCAAGTTGTAAAGCCTAAAGTGGCTGATGCGAAGACACAAAGCATCACTAGATTTTTCTGAAATTTGATCATTATTTTTGATTTAACTGGTCGTTATGGACATTAACATAAGGCAATAATCAATCCAGGATTGAAATGCCCTTCAAATCTTAAATATTTGTCCTACAGCGGGATATTCTGTAGCTTAATCGGGATTATATGTAGTCCAGGGCTTAATAAATAGCCCTTAAACTGTGGCAGCATCTTAACATGGCCTGTGTTGCCCGTATTTTCCTGTTCGTATGCTTTATTACTTAATAATTAATTTAAAGTGGCGCCAGCCACTCATTTAAATTGCTACATTTGCTATCACAATTAGCAAAACTTCATGGTTGATAAAGTCTCAACAGACCATACGCTTAACGTTTCCCAGGAGCATCTGAACATAGCCCTTGATCAGGTTAAATTAGGATTTTGGGAATTGGAAATTGAAAGTATGGCTCTGCTATGCACCACAAGGTGTAAAATGAACTTCGGGGCCGGAGACCGGTCGACATTTAGTTACCAGGAATTGTTGAGTAGCATTATTCCGGAAGACAGGGTTAGGATGCAGCAGGATGTTGCGGCGGCGCTTGATCCAACGAACGGTGTTTATCATTCACAATACCGGGTAAGACATCCTGACGGCAGTTTGCACTGGATAGAAGCCAATGGCACAGTGCTTTTTAGTGGCGCTCAACCTCAAAGGATGATAGGCACAACTGTCAATATCACGGAAAAAAAAGACCTGGAATTGTTGAAGGATGAATTGCTCAGTGTAGCCACACATGAACTCAAGACGCCGGTATCCGCTGTAAAAGGTTATTTGCAGATCCTGCACAGATTTGTAGAGAGCACACAAAACCAAAAATTTATCCAGATATCTAATCGTGCGTTAGGTTCTACTGAACGTATCGCCAGATTAATATCAGAGATTGCCGACCCCGCACACCGCCACCTGAATTATATCAGGCTGATTAACGAAGAATTCGACCTTCGCACACTGGTCGATGAGATCGCTTCTAATGCCATGCTGATCAACCCGGATTATTGCATTGATGTGCATTGCCCTGACGAAACGTTTATGATTAAAGCTGACCGGTTTAGAATAGGTCAGGTCCTGACCAATCTGATTACGAATGCTGTCAAATATTCTCCTGACCAAAAGCAGATCGATGTTAGTTTAAAAATGGATGGTTTTAACGCCAGGGTAGCGGTTATTGACCAGGGAATCGGGTTACCGGAAGAGGAATATGAGAAAGTGTTTCAAAAATTCTACCGTTCTGCTAACGGCTCAAAGACCGCGGGTGGCTTCGGCATTGGTTTGTATCTTTCTGCTGAAATAGTTACCAGGCATGGTGGTCAAATTGGAATAGACAAAAGAGCAGCTGAATCTGGTACCTGCTTTTATTTCACGGTACCTGTCAATGAATTGACAATTTGATCAAATTCATTATCAATTACGTTTTACCTATCAAAAAAAATGAGGGGACAACTGTCTAAACAGCACATCCCCTCTATCAGTATCGGCAAGTATGATTTCTCGTTATCTAAAAATGTGCCAATCGTTAATTGACGTTCATTTGATCTGAAAAGGTTCAGTAGTTAAATTCTTCTTCTGACTAGTTGGAGCAAACTTTCAATATCATACGGCTTCTCCAAAAAATCATCTGCTCCCGCAGCAAAGGCTACCTGTCTTCCGTCCTGGCTCGCTGAAATCACGATCACCGGCAAATGCTGATAAGCATCATTTTCTCGTAGTTTATTTACGACCTGACTGCCTGATAAGCCAGGCATCCAAAGATCAATAAGCAGTAATTTAGGCTGTTCTTTCTGAATGACCTCTTCGACCTTCGTACTGTCTATAACAGGGATAACATCATATCCCTCATCCTCAAGGATCATCTGCGTGACGTCCAGGATGTCCTGCTCATCATCGCAGATCACGATCTTACTGCTCATGTTTTTAGGGCTTTAAGGGCAGGGTGAAATTAAATACAGAACCACGGCCTTCTTCACTTTCTACCCAAAGTGTACCCTTGTGCTCTTTGATGATTTGCCGGCAAACATACAGGCCGATACCCACGCCGGGAAACTTCTCGACGATCTGGTCTGCCCGGTAAAACCGTTCAAATATCTTCTTATGATCGCGTTGATGGATACCCACGCCTGTATCCGCAATAGCTACCTTAACGTAACCTGGAAGCAGACTGGTGTGGATAGAGACGGAATCAGATCCCGGGGAATACTTGATCGCATTGGTCAGCAGGTTGAGGACGACTTGTTCCACGCGACCGTAATCAGCGAAGACCTCAGTCCGCACACCACCTGTCGATTTGATCTCATGCGTTTTTGAAGTAGCTTGTACGGCAGACACCGCATCGCTGACCAACTGGTCGAAATCAAAAGCAGTGTAGTTAAACTCTATTTTACCAGCCTGTATCTTTGAAACATCCAGCAGGTCATATACCAATCGTTCCATGCGGGTAACGGACCTGGCGGTGGTCTCAAAGCCTCCGAAGTACTCTGTATGGTTATTCCGCTGTGCCCGCTTTTGCAGTAGCTGCAGGTTTCCCTTGATGCTGGTCAGGGGCGTTTTCATTTCATGACTGGCTATACTGATGAAATCTTCCTTGCGCTGTTCCGTTGCACGGCGCTCCGTGATGTCTTCAATGGCCAGCAGAATGCGGTCCTGGTACTTTCCCTTGGAAACGATCTGACGTGCATTCAGTACCAGTAATTTACGGCCAATTGCCGGAAACTCGTTTTCTAGTTCGAAATTTTCAAAAGGGTTGTTATGAGGAAGGATGTTTGTCAGCAAGTCCTGTAATTCCGGTAGATTCCACTGGCCATTGCCCAGGTCGAATAGTGTTTTGCCAACGGCTTCTTTTTCATTTAGTTTAAAGAACCGGCAGAAATGATCATTGACGCTCAGTATCTTCATATCTTCATTCAGCACGACCAGGCTCTCCCGAATGGTCTCTACGATGCTGGAAAGATAAGCTTCACTGTCCTGCAGGTCTTGTGTGCGTTCCTGCACCCTTTCCTCTAGGTGTTCCTTTTCGTCAGCCAAAGCCATTTCTGCTTCTTTACGGCGCGTGATGTCGTTCTGGATACCAATGTAGTGCGTGATCTTAGCGTCAGCACCGCTCACCGGAGAGATCATGAGCTCGTTCCAGATCATCCGCCCATCCTTCTTATAGTTGCGTATCTCGACCTGGCAGTGCTGCCCATTTTTGATGGCCTCCCTGATCTTGAAGCGGACCTCCTGGTTACGGTCACTGTCCTGTAAGAAGCGGCAATTATGCCCGATGATCTCATCCTTATTATATCCGGTCAACTGTTCGAAAGCCCGGTTACAGTAAATGATCGGTTCATCCGGTTGGGTGTGATCCGTGATGACCACGCCGTTGCTTGAAGCGTTCATTGCGGCGGCAAAGAGCCGGATGTCCAGTTGTTCTATATGAGGTAATTGTTGTAAAAAATCATCCATTGTCTACCGATAGTTGTGGTTGATCTTTAACACAATAAATAAGCCATTGATTAAATTATTTTCAATTTTAATAAATTTAGGTGTTCCAAAGCTATTAATTGGAACTGACCTGCTCCTGCCGGTTTCTCAAACTAAACAAGGTGCTTTAATGACGCTATAAAAATTGATCAAGCGGATAAAACTCCGGTTAACAATCGATAACAGACTTTTAATCTAAGAATAGCCAGTGATGTGGCGAGCAAAATGAATTGTTTATCAGCAAAATGGGAAGAAATTAGCCTAGCTCATACAAACGAGAAATGAAAGGCTTATTAGGAAATCATAATTGGTATTAGATGATTTTCCGGGCAAGCCTGACAATTGTTTAAAATAAAAAGAAGCTAAAAAGGGTTTCAGTAGTTGTTCGTAAACTCATAGCGGAGGCGGGCTCGCCTGCATTTACGTGTAATAGTCCCTATGATGGATTAGTAGTCTGCATCCGGCTTAGTGCTGACTTAAATACATGCAAGTCGCAAACAATTCCGCAAACGTCTCTAATAATTTATACATTTCCCGTCTTTTCTGTAAGGTCTCTTATTAAAAAAGCTTCGAATTCTTGATCGAGGTGTTTACAACTCTGCGTTAATCTGTCAGCAATCTCTTTAACCTGGTCGTTATCATCCCCTATCTGCTTAAGCACTTCAACCAAACCAAGCACATTGGCAAGGGGCCGCCGAAGATCGTGTGATTGCTGACTGGCCAGGTTGTTAAGCGTCTCCGTAAGAAAACGAAGATGTTCTTTACGCGACTCGAAGGCAGCGACGTCATGTCCTATCCCAATAACGCCGCTGATCATTCCATTACCATCAGCGTCTGCCTTATATTCCCAATACGTTATAATATATCCTCCCTTGCCATCCAACTTTCTTAAGGTGGTAGCAAAACTACTTTCAGGATAGTTTACACAACGCTGGTAGGTTTAGTAGCTTGTTGCATAATCATCCGGGTGTAGCGCTAATGCAGCCGAGCGAATATCAGAGTTATTGTAAAACGAACTGCGTCGTTCAATAAACAGGTCATTCATATATATATAATTCCCCTGCGTATCGATCTTTACTAAGTAAAAGTTTCTAGATTCAGCAAGTAACTGAACCGATTTTTCAAAAGAGAAGCTTGTGGACATCATAGGCACGGATTGAATCTGCGTGATTAACGCAGATCAAGGTAAAATAAACGTTAATTTATAATTTATCGTTCAAAGTAAATAAAAAATACCGAAGATGTGTAGATGATAAATTGTTAGGACATTACTGGCCGATTTATTGCAACCATCGATATAAAAACATAATTCCGATGGAAAAGATCCAAACATCTTCTTTGAAAAATAAAAGTGAGGTTATCAGTGACCTGAAAGAAATACTGGAATTGATTAATGATGGCAAAGAAGGTTATCACTCTGCTGCAGAAGCTACCGACAATGCCGATCTAAAAGCATTGTTCTCCAAGATATCAGGGGAACGTATCGTTTATGCTTCGGAATTAAAAGACCATATCGAATTGCACGGCGCAAATGCAGAGAACACGAAAGGTGGAATTTTAGGTGGATTACACCGGGCCTGGTTGACCATCAAACAAAGTTTAAGCAGCAACGACGATAAGGCTATTCTTACTTCGATCGCAACCGGGGAAAAAGCAGTAATAGAAGCTTATGACAAATGTATCGCTGATTATGCTGATCACGCCGATCACATCAAATTGCTGACGGAGCAACGTGACGGTATAAAAAATGCACTGGCAGAAATTGAAAAACAAATTGTACAACCATAGTTAAAAAAGGGCTGCAGCGATGCAGCCTATTTATAAATTTTTGGCACTCCAACTGTGAGGTTTGACTGGAGGGAAATTTTATAGGGAACCGTCTTTTTAGCTTTACATTGAAGATCGCCTTGAGGTCATTCCTGATGTTTATAATGGCCCTCCCAATCCTGAGACTTTCCTAAAAAAGGTATTCGTCAGCATTCCCATTTTGTAGTAGTTATCATGGTTTCTTGCATTATGCGATAATATCTAATATACTGCTATAAAAGCTTGGATATTAAAGAAACCGGCCATCACGCTTGCCATCCACTGTGCCCAAACAAAACTGCTGAGGCTGGAGGTATTAGACACCAATTGTGAGCGGTCCATTGAAAAGAACGGGTTACCGCTATCAAAGATGAATCCATAAATTTCGCACTTAAAATTCCGTATTATAGCGATATCCTTATGCGGAAAGCGGAACCGGATCATTATGCCTGTAGCGCTGCATGACCTTTTCTATAATTACGCTTAATTTAGTTTTATAATCCTCTTTCAGCCAATCGGTGTAATTTTTTGTCACCTTACCTAGACATTTACCATATTGCTTTACCCGCCATTCAATCTCTTTGTCTAATTCTTCTGCCAGGAGCATGGCTTCTGAAATTGAGGTACTGTTTTCCATGCACATAACGGCATGTTGACGAATTGCGTCGCGCAGTACTATCTTACCTTTTTGATTGTTGGCAATCGCCTGCTGGTATGCCCCCTGTACATCAAAATGCATGGAGAGGCTATTAGGGAATTTCGCTTTCAGATCTGCAGATATGGCATGTTGCTCGCCAGCCGATTGTGCATGAAGGCTTTCGGCAAATGCTTCGGGACGGTCAAATATTAACTGCCAGTCCAGCGGCTTGTTCCATTCGCCGAAGCGGTCGGTATTATTGCCAAGATCAATGATGGTGAACGTTTTTTTATTAGGTAGGCGCCTCGATCCACGACCAATCATTTGATGGTACAATGTGATAGAGGTAGTAGCTCTGTTCAAGATCACGGTACGGACAGATGGTTCATCAAATCCTGTGGTGAGTATGGATACAGACGAAAGAATGGCTTTACTTGTTTTCTTAAACCACTTCAATATCGCTGTCCTTTCTGCCGGTGAGGCATGATTGTCAAGATGTTTCACCGCATAACCGGCATCACTCAACATCTGACAAACGTTTTTAGATGTAAATATACCGTTATTAAATATAAGCGTTTTCTTGTTTTTGGAATGTGCTTCATAGGCGTGCAATAGTAAGTCCAGCATTGCCGGTGAAGAATAAAGTGCATCAGAGGTGCTGATGGTGAAATCGCCGTTCAACCCGGTTTTAAGCGAGTTGAGTTCGACATCATATCGCCAATTGGCGGGCCGGGCAAGGTAGCCTTGCTTGATCAGGTTATCTATACTTTCGCCGACCAATAACTCGTGGTAATTTTTATACATAGGCGTATCAGCGTTTGAGCTGAACGGCGTTGCCGTAACGCCAATAATGTAGGCGTTGGGAAACTTGCTTAAAAGTTTATGAAACGAGTTATGATGCGCTTCGTCTATGATAACCAAACCAACCTTAGCGGTATCAATTAACCCATCTTTGATACGGTTGCGTAATGTTTCCACCATCGCCACAAAGCAGGTGCAACTGTCCTTTATTTTTAATTGTTTTACTTTGCTATTGATGGTCTTGTTGGCTACTCCAAGCTTTTTTAATGTTGCTGAGGTTTGTGTACAGAGTTCTATGCGGTGTGTAAGTACCACCACGCCGCTGTTGTAATGGTTGAGGAAACGTTTAGCGATCTCTGAGAATATGCGGGTTTTTCCACCGCCGGTAGGTAATTGATAAAGTATACGTCGATCAGTGCTTACTTGCGATAATTTATTAAATAGTGCATCCAAATCGCGTTGCTGATAGGGGTATAACCCGCTTGTGGGTTTTTTTATTTCCGGTCCCTGCGTAAATTCAATATTCTCCATTTGAAAATCTCTGTTTATAGTTTATTCTTAAAACTTACTGTTCTGATCTGCCTTGTGCAGTTCTGATAATTTTGTTTAAAATCTTCAGCGTTATTATAGGTGAGCTGGGTGAGTAAACAATATTCATAATAAAACTCAACATGTTGTTCCTCAAATGGCCACGGCTCAACAGTTAAATGCTGTTGATTTAGTGCTTTAAGTTGATGCGATTTATTATCAGGGCCGACACTAATCTCTACTGAACGGCCTTCGGGTGGGCATTGACGCTTGCAAAGCAGTAAAGACAAAGCATCGCACCACTCAAGCAGCCGGTAATCATGGTCCAATTCTTCAACAGTAAGCCCGATCGTTTTAAGCCAATTAGTGCGTTGTACTTTTTGTGCCTTAATGAACTTAACAATTCCCTCATCGTCCACTGCGCTACCTCCACATAAAAACTGAAGATGCATGGACGATAGCAGGGCAATGTAAGTACTCTTGTTATAAGCCCTGGTCATGGTGTCCAGGCAATGGGCATATTCCATTTTTTTCATGGCAAAGTCCACTGGTCCCCCCTGATCGGTAAGCAAATCAGTACGCTCGAGTTCTATCTGCGCATCATCATGCTCTGCAATGGCGATCATGGTCTCTACCCAACGCCTGGTACGTACCTTATGCTGCCACGCGTTGGCGATGGCAGCAGCCAGCAGGCCATGCGCTCGCTGTGATATGATTTCCCATCCTGAAGATGTGTAGTTAACAATCATGCATACTCCATAAAAATTAAGGATTAAATAAGGGGATGCTTTTTCGCTTAAGGCATCCCCGCACTGGTATCGGCTAGAATAATCAGAAAATAGCGATTGTAATGCCAGAATAAGCGGATCTGTGGCGCCGCGATCAAAATATTTCCGTTGTAAGATGATCTCGATTGTAAAAACTTTCCGCAATAGCCTGGCTGACTTTTCTTAGCTATACAAGATGATCATTAACGCCCTAAATTCAGATCAGCTGCTCCTGTTTTCTATAAGACAATAGCCCATGGTGAACAAACAACTGGTTATTTAAAACAGAATATCCGAAATATGTATTCTTAGGAGCGAATACACTTATATGGAATCTATATCATTACTGACGATTATACACGGCAGAACACCCGCACTGCTCAATTTGCTACATGGACTTGAGCTGTCTACGCGCATTCCTGATGAGATGATCATCATCTTTATGAATGAGGTTATTGCCGAATTACCGGTCACAAAGTTTCCGATCAGGACGGCACGCATCGATCGTGACGGTTATCTGCCGCTTGCTGAAGCGCGGAACCTGGCGGCTGAGCAAGCCAGGTTTGAGCACCTGATATTTTTAGATGTAGATTGTATACCGGCAACCGACATGATTGCACAGTACATGCAAATCGGATCTTTACCCGATACTTTATGGACAGGGCCTGTACGATATTTGAAAAAGGGCGCGACAGAGCATCCTGCTTTATTTGCTAGCCTGAATAAGCTTAGTGATGCTGATCCCATCAGGCATATAGATGAGGAGATTACTTATGAACTTTTTTGGTCGCTCAACTTCGGCTGTACGAGAACTACTTTCAAGCGCATTGGTGGTTTTGATGCCGCGTTTACGGGATATGGCGGTGAGGATACTGATTTCGCCTTTTCGGCCCGTAAAAAAGGAGTTCCCATCCGTTGGGTGAATGCTATTGCCTATCACCAACACCACGCCAGTTATAGTCCACCAATAAACCACCTTACAGACATTGTCAAAAATGCAAAAACTTTCAAGTCGAAATGGGGCGTATGGCCGATGACCGGCTGGCTAAAAAAGTTTGAGGCTAGCGGTTATATTGATTGGAAGGAAGACTGTGTAGAAATAAAATGGCTGCCCACAGCAACGGAAATTGAATCGACACTAAAAAGCTGACAGATCAATCAAAGATTGATTGGTATACCGCAAGGATGCCTTTCGCTGCCAGATTTGTAGCTTCAGGCACAACGATTACCGTCCAATCCGGTAAAGATTGAGCGGTGTCGGATAGCAACGCCTGCCAGTCAGTTTGATAAAATGCCTGAGGTTTAATTACTGTAGCTAAGCCAAGTTCCTGCAATATCTCAGCCTTTTGCATTTGTTCACCGAAAGGCCTGTCTTCCGGAATAGCAATAAAGCGCTTGTTTAAGGATGCCATCTCCATTACTGTATTGTGCCCGGCATTACCGATGACAACGCTTGCACTTATCAGTAATTCGAGGGGATCCTGCAAGTGGCCGTGAAAGATTATATTCTCCGGCAGATTTTTTGTTTCTGGCTTCGGCAAACCGATCACGTAAAAATTCCAATCGCTGCAATGCCTGGCAAGATAGCAGATAAATTGCAGATCGATGCTCGTTCCCCCGCTGCCGGTCAACACAGCAACCGATAGATTTTCGGCCGGATTTTTATACTCATCCTTAATATCGTAACGGCTGAACCCGCCGGTATAAATGGTCTTATCCGTGAGCCACTTTGCTTCCTGCCGCTGCATAGTTTCGGGATATGGAGCGAGCAAAGCACTTGCACTTTGATAGGCAGCCAGGTGTGCAGGATCGTGTCGACTGCCGTGTTGCCTTACCACTATAGTGGGTATGCCGCAAAGCCGTGCCAGAAGGGTGATCTCGACGGATACATCTACAATAAGCAGAAGCGGATATTGCTCAGCAAAAAGCGCTGTCATAATCCTGTTCCGTTCTCGCAGTCCGGCTACATTGAGGGGGGCATAATGGAAAGATTCGACGGGATTGTAGTGAATATGGTTTGCATCCGTTTCGTTTGCCGTATCCATTGGCAAATGGATACATCTCACATTCGGAGGCATCAGCGGCATGTAGCCTGTAAGGCTGCTGCCCAGGAAGGTTATGTTACAATCCGGCAGCGCACGGCTAATGGCTATAGCGCGCATCACATGACCCGACCCATGATGATGTATATAGTACGCAATATTAACTGGCATCAGCCAAATTTGTGGTTGTTACCAGTTCTTCAAAAAGCGTTTCATACGCCTCAACCATATGATCTGCATCCAATGTCATCTCGGCCCTTTCCCGGCATTTTCGGCGATCCAGCGAAGCTGCTTTGTTGATGCAGTCTGCAAGTTCATCGGTTCGGTTGCTGGTGGTCAGACAACCGGTCTCTTCGCACAAGATAAAAGGTAGCGCGCCGCGTGATATACCTGCTACGGGCGTTCCACAGGCCAGGCTTTCTGCAACTACTAATCCGAAAGGTTCATCCCAGCAAGGTGTGATTACACTAACATCCGCATTTCCAATCAGCTCGTTCAGTTGATCATGGTTACAGGCGCCAAGGACTTCTACATTTTCATCAAGTAACGGTGCCACATAAGTATCGTAATAGTTGCGATCAGCTATCGTCCCGGCAATCTTAATCCTGCGACCAGCTTCCCTGGCAGCCTGGATAGCTAAATGGGTGCCCTTATCCGGGTGAATGCGGCCAAACCAGATCACATAACCACCGCTCGGGTTGGCATGGAATGTCCAGGTATTGGTATCCACACCGTTATGGATGACCTGGCAATCTTTTAAGAAGGGCTTCCAGGCATCTGCATTTGGCTTTGAAACACTTACATATTTGATCTGTCCTAACTTCTGCTCATGCGCCATCGCTCTTTTCAGCTCAAATATGGGCGGTGTATGCAATACGGTGACCATAGGGGTACGAATAAGCGAAGCCATGGTGATCGGTACGTAATTCAGACTGTTGTTAAAAATAATATCATGACCTTGACCATCGATGTCCTGCATGGTCTCCAAATACGCGTGATGCGTCGATATGAAGTCTTCACTCAGTTCGTGTGAACGGAACCGGCTAAAGGTTTCACGGTCATAGTCAGTATCACTCAGAATAACTTTTACATTGAGATCCGGATCGGAGAGCTCGCTGGCGTACAAGGTAATCTGATGCCCCCGGGCTTTTAGCCGGTGACAGATATCATGTGTGAAAGCCTCGAGACCTCCCATGTAGGGTTTACGGATCGGATGTTTAAGATGAGCGATAATGCCTATGTTCATGTAGCGACGTTTGATCTCTACAACTATGGTATCCTACATATGTTTTACTTATAACGCTCAAAGTTGTAGAATAATCGTTTTTTGAAGATAATTATAAGATAAGATTTTTAATAATAAGAAAATCAAACGGTCAAATATTTAACCTCCGAGCCGATCAGGCGCATTACAGAACCGCTTATTGCAGCACGCCTTGTTGAGCTGATCCAGCGCTTGATATTTTTCTGTACTCTCTTGGTTATTCATCTATGCTGACATGCTTAAAAGGAGTAATATGATCCAGTGCTAAAAGGAACAATTGACTTGCATGGCTGTTCTCTTAAAAAATTTATCCATGAAATTCATCACCAATACCAGTTCCGACGGAACTGAAACTAAGATTTTTTATGAAGACCTTGGAAAAGGACGACCCGTTATCCTGATACACGGGTGGCCTTTGGACCATACCATGTGGGATTACCAGATAGCCGCATTGACCGATGCCGGTTTTCGCTGCATTGCTTACGACCGGCGGGGATTCGGCAAATCGAACAAACCACTAACCGGCTACGATTACGACACATTGACCAGCGATCTAAAAGCATTGATCGATGAGTTACAACTTGAAGACGCCGTGCTGGTGGGTTTTTCTATGGGAGGCGGCGAGGTGGTCAAATACTTTAGTAATTATGGCGGTCAGGGCGTATCCAAAGCGGTGTTGATCAGTTCTATTGCGCCGTTTATGCTGCAAACAGCCGATAATCCTGATGGTGTGCCACAAGAACAGATCGACGAAATCGCCGCTAATATTCAGAAAGACCGTCCTGGTTTCCTGGGTGATTTTGGAAAACAGTTCTACGGTGTTGGATTATTGAGCAGCCCGGTAAGCGAACAACGCCTGACCTTTGACCTGATCTGCGCGATGCAGGCCACCCTAAAATCTACACTAGGTTGTGCAGAATCGTTTTCCAGCACGGATCTTCGTCCAGATATGGCATCCGTGAATGTACCTACGTTGGTCATCCATGGTGATAATGACCAGACCGTGCCGATCAAACCAACTGGTGAGCAAGCTGCCCGGATGATCAGCGGCGCTGAGTATATCGTTTACGAAGGGGAACCGCATGGATTATTTATTACGGCTAAAGACCAATTAAATGCTGATCTGATTGATTTCATCAGCAGATAGCAAACGCTGGCGGCTGATAATCAAAAGATGCGGAGGGTCCCATATAGAGATTTGTAAACGCTGCATAAACAAAGAGCCGCTTGATGCGGCTCTTTGTTTATGCAGCCAATTATTAGATTAATGTTTGTCAGCATGAATAAAGTCAAGGCAGGCTGACGCCAAGCATCAATGGGAGTACCTCAAAAGCAATATCTATGATGAATACAAGTCCACTTGGGCTACACTAACATATTTATTTTGTACTGGTTTTCTCAATTGCCTACAAGGAATGCAACAGACCCTGGTGACCGTTTCGGTGTATCACCTTTCCAACGTTAGAAAAATACTACTGGTCGTTTCCATTTTCGACCTTCAACACCCAGACACTGACAGATCCACCGTTCACTTTAAAATCTGCCCAGCCATCACCGTTGACGATGACTTCCCCTGCAACTTTACCCAGCCTGTCCACGAAGCTTTTACCTGCAAATACTTTTCCAACCTCCATAAACTTGTTTCCAGCTTCACCATTGGAAATAACGACAGCACAGCCAGATCCGGGCCTGTTATCATCTCCGCTTCGCGTCCAGCCAATACAGTTGGGATGGTCGAAATAATCCCGCTGATCGCCATAGGCCATACTCTTCCTAACCGCGAGCAGTGCTTCCAATTCATCAACCTTATTGAGTGTTACTTTGTAATCCTCGCCGTCACCGCCGGCATCCTGATAATGCGAACCGTACAGATCAGAATAGAACAGGCAAGGATACCCGTCAGCGCGCAAAAGGATCAGCGCGTATGCCAGTGGCCTGAACCAGGCCTCAACGGGTTGCTCCAGTGACTGCAAAGGTTGAGTATCATGATTTTCCACGAGGGTTACGGCAAGCATAGGGTTGGCTTGTACCAGTGTGCCGTCAAAAATGGTACATAGGTTATAATCACTACCAGATTTGGATGCCTGGTGAAAATTAGCTTGTAGTGGTGCATCGAATAAGGACATTCGTCCTTCGGTTGCATCAATATAGCTGACCATAGACTGCAGATCATAAGGTGCCCAGTATTCACCTACGGTAAAAAACTCTTTGCCATATTCCGCTCGCATAAAGTCCAGCCATTCGTTATAGAATTTCGGATCCATGTGCTTGATCGCATCCAGCCGGAAACCATCCATTTGCACAGTATCGTAAAACCATTTGCCCCAACGCTTAAACTCTTCCCTTACATTCGGGTTACGGAAGTCGATATCACACAGCATCAGGAAATCATAGTTTCCATTTTCGTTATCCATCACTTCCTGCCAGCCTTCACCATACTGGTTTTGGATACTGAAAATGGCACTTTCTTCATTACCGGCATCCCAATCCACACCCGCGAAACATTGATGGTCCCAAACAAATTGCGAATATTGGCCCTGGCGCCCAGGAAAAGTGAATTTAGTAAATGCTTCGATCTGGTAGGGCTCGCTGATAAATTCATTACGGCTTGCCGGATCTACCTTCCTTACAGTAATAGTTTCTTTTTCATCGGCACCACCCATGTGGTTTAACACCAAATCACAATAGACACGCAAACCCGCCTGCCTACCTGCCGCAACCGCATCGATCAATTCCTGCTTAGTGCCGTATTTGGTCGCAACCGAGCCTTTCTGTTCGAACTCTCCGAGATCGTAAAGGTCGTAAGAGTCGTAGCCGTTGGACTGGTTACCTTCCATACCTTTATGTGCAGGGGGCAACCACACGGATTCGACACCCATATCTTTTAACCGCTGCGCTTCGGTCGCGAAGTGTTTCCATAAACTGCCGTCTGCGGGATAATACCATTCAAAGAACTGCAGCATTGTAAAGTTTTCCATTTTGAGGTACCTGTTAGTTTAGGTACGCGAGGTTAACCAAGATCTTTATTCAATGTTTGACCAATTGTTTTTAATAAGCTTAGAGTCAGCTACAACCGTAAAACCATAATGCAAGTTCATAGTTCTTTATAAGTCTTATTTAAATATTACTGCATGAATATTGATTGGAATGAAATTTTTATCAATGAACTGGACTGGACTTACGCGCTGGAAATCCTTATGCGAACATTAATTATGTTCACAATGGTGCTGATTTTTTTACGGTTGTCAGGAAAAAAGGGAGTTCGACAACTCAGCATTTTCGAAGTAGCAATCATTATTGCTCTCGGCTCGGCAGCCGGGGATCCAATGTTCACTAAAGATGTTGCTATCTTTCCGTCTTTACTGGTCTTTGCTGTAATATTAATAGTATATCGGGCAATCACTTATTTCGCTTCGAAATCGGAAAAAGTGGAGATGATCCTGGAAGGTAAGCCAATGTATATTATCGAAGATGGAATGTTCACTTTGCAGGAGGAAAGTGACAATACCTTTGCAAAGGATGAATTCTTTTCGGAGATGCGTTGCCAGAGCATAGAGCATGTAGGACAAGTCAGAACTGCCCTGCTTGAAACCAATGGTCAAGTGAGTTTCTACTTCTTTGACGATGATGAGGTCAAACCGGGCCTTCCTATTTTACCAAAGGCATACGAGAAAAAGAATACGAAGGTTGACACTGAAGGTGATTATGCTTGTACTTATTGTGCTAAAGTTTCCAGCATGTCATTTTTGGCTAACTGCGACAGATGCGGACACAATGAATGGGTTATCGCAATAGCTACACTAAGAAAGACCTGACATGCCTTCAATATTAATGATCGGGTTAAGGATATGTAGTATTAAACTATAGATGATTTAATGACAATTTCTGCGTAATCTCAAGATAAGGCCATCGCCATTTCAGTCAACTTTTTCAACAATTTTGCGAATAATCTGTTCGGGCGTCAGGATATGATCCGGGTGATCATTAGCGATCAGGTTTTGTGGCATCAGCGGGAAATCTGCAGTTATAGGATCTTGGACAATTACCAAGCCTCCTTTCTCTTCAATAGCTTTGGCACCGTCGAGGCCATCATAACCTGCACCCGATAGGATCACACCGATGCATTTAAAATCAACGTCTTGAGCCAAACTTTCGAAACAGCGATCGATGGTCCTATTCATTTATCATTTGCCGACCTGTCTTCAATTGTTAGAAATCGGTTATTTAATCTGATCTGTCTCCCGGCAGCCATTACATAGATGTTTCCTGGTTCTATATATTCAATGGTTTTCACCGAAATTAGTTGTAAAGATGTTAACCGTTGTAATATTTGATCCAACTTGCTGCTGTGATCGATCGGAATATGTTGCACGACCACGATCGCCGCGTTTATACTGGGCGGTAAACCAGCGATAATCGTTTTGAGTGGATCAATACCGCCGGCTGATGAACCGATACCGATCACATGAAAATCATAACTGCTCATAACTTATCCAATCTGTAGTAACCCAAATGGATCTGATCCTGGTAAACTTCAGAAGATGCAAGCAGAACAATATTATATTTCGACCTGACCTCGTCTGGCAGTACATCTTCTATACGATATATATCATCCACATCAATACCATATTTCTCGTCAATGTGCGCGCTGGCGCTTTTGACTGACGCAATGCTCGATCCTTTGAAAAAGTCAGTCATGGTAGAAGTTTTGATCGCACCTTTTCTATCATCCTGTACGGTAAGGAGTGTATAGTGCTGCTCTTCCAGTTTACCACTTTGATAACCGCCCAAATTGACAAAGAAAAGTCGCTTGCCACTTCCGGCTTCTTGTGAGTTGGCTTTTGGAATTACGCTTACTGCGTAATTTTCGACACGCGTGACCTCCCGCCAGCCATCGATATGCAAGCTGCTGCCCGCTTCCGGCCAGAACGCTATCATTTGTGGAACAAGTTCCTGAAGTGATCCAGCTATTCCGAAGAAATAATCATGCTGCTCAACCATTCTATTTGCAGGTTTCGATCCTAATAGCACCATGAAAAGTTTAAGTGGCTCTTCCATATAAAAAAAGCTGCGTTTTACCGCAGCTTTCTGGTTAGTTATAAATATGATTATTTAGAGGCATCTCTTAGCGCTTTGATGGAATCGTGCGCAGCGTTAATATCCTGTGATTGGGTGGTAACCGTTTGCAATGCTTCGCCGGAGAGCTGACCTTCAGTTAAAGCGGTCTGATAGGCTTTTTTGATAGCGTCTTCGCCACGTTCAGCTTCTGAAAGAATGCTTGCACGGTCGCTTCCACCAAATAAAGATTTTACATCGATCCAAGCGCGGTGTAAAGTACCGCTTACGCTGTTACCGGTTTCTGCTTCGCCCCCGCGTGCGGCCGCTAACGCAGTCAGTTCCTGACTGAACTTACGGCTTTGTGCAGAGTATTCCTGGAAGACTGCTTTTAAGTCAATGTTCTCATCATTAATATCTGCGATAGCTTTTTCGAAACCGGCTACACGGTCATTGTTAATTTCAATCAGGTCCTGCAGGACATCGATTGTCTTTTCTGTTGATTCCATAGGTGTTTTTTTGTTAATAACAGCGTTTAAGCCAGTAGTGTTTTCACAATCGCACCGGATGCGGCCTCACCAAAATCCAGACCCGAATAATCAGGGTTGTAACCGCCAATAAATGGCACCGCCATGATGTATACGCGCTCATTAAGCGCATTATATTCGTCAACAGCCTGAAAGCTATCATTAATGGTAACACCGGGAACGGTAAGGTAATAGCGGCCATCCCTATCCTGGCCAATCTGGTCACCTTGTTTCTGCTGTTCTTTTTTTCCTTGCTGCTGATCTCTAAAGTAAAGTTTTGCTTTGCTAACTGTTTTGCCATCCACCAGTCCTTTAAATGGCAATTCATCAAATGACAAATGGGGCTGACCTATACAGTCAACAAATGTTTGATAGTGTTCATGATGCTCACCCTGTTCATCCATGTAGTGATAGATGATGCCACCTGTGCCTAAAGCTTCCACCTTACTGTCATCACCAACGGATGCTATGTTAAGGTGCCCGGCCTGGTGCATGGCAAGCATTTCTGCAGCTGAGCTTTGAGGTACGTAAGCAATTACAACAGATATTAAAGGCATTAATTCGCGTTTTAAGCGAAGCATATCTTCGGCCGAGAAATATTTGGCCGGATAGTTCATTGCAAAGCTTAAAACGCCGAGCATTTCTTTCCAGTAAATAGATTCGCGACGCTTAATCGATCTGTCTGCTTCGGTGTATTCGGCTGCCAGCAACTTAAAGGCATCAACCCGTTCACGAAGCTCCATAACCTTGGCTACAAACCCTTCAATAGACAAGTCTTTAATTTCTTCATAATAAGCCGGGTCATTTTGTTGTACGCCGGCCTTAAAGTTTTTGTCAAAAACATAATCTAACGGCAGGAAACCCTCGTTTTCAGCTCTTACAACCGCAATTTCATCTGCAGTAAGTATGGTGCCTTTACCTAAGTGAGAATCTTCCAGGTGAAAGCGTAAAGCAGGTAACAAACCGTTGCGCGAGTGCATTTGAATTTTAAAGTCGGGCGAATCGGCTTTAACCTTATACACCACTTTGCCACGCTCATCTTTATCAAAGGTTCCGTTATATCGGCCCAATGTGCGTATGGCATCAATTGCAGTTAATGATGACCCGCGAACCGCTACCGGATGATTAGCCTTAAAAGTCAATTTTGATGGTGGATACGGCGAATCGTAATAGCCCTCAATTTTACCTTCATGTTTTTTAGGCCACAAATGCCCGGTGCAAATAATCACTCTATCAAACTCAGCACCGCTATCCCCATTCAAGGTTACTGTTACTTTCTCGTTTGCAGTGTTATCCGCCACGTCGGTTACGGTGCAGTTAAAGTGAACATTGGTTACTATGCCGGCTTCTTTAGCTTGTTGTTGCAGCAGCTTAAACTGATCGACCAGATACTGCCCGAATAATAGGCGTGGTAAGGTTTTGTACTCGTTAAACTGCTTAGGGTCAATACGGAACTTGTCGAGCGTGTCTTTAGGTACGGAGCATATCCATTCGGCAACGGGTGTAACAATATCCGGTATTTCATTGCCTGATACGTTTGTTATATGTTCGTCATTGGCTCCATCGGTACTGTAAGGCATGCCCGCACCTAGCCGGCCGCCTTTTTCAAAAATGTCAATTTCAGTATTGCTTCTGCCAGATTCGACAAGTCGCTTGTAAATGAAGAGAGCACTGGGGCCGCCGCCAAGTATCGCTATTTTTAAATGAGGTGTATTATGTTTCAATTGGTCGTTGAATTGCTTCTTTAATTAGTAACAAGATCTTAACCATTATTAATGCTGATTGTGTTGATCGAATGATCATAATTCTCCTACAAGGTGCAAGCTTGGGTGATGTCATATCTACCAATTATGCTCCGTTTCGCAGTCGTTCTTATTGCAATGATCCATCCGACAATAGTTCCATTACTTCCAGTGCAAAGAGTATATTGTTAAAAGCAAACGCGGCTCACGGCGGAACGGCGCTGGATAATATCAAGACAGCCAAAGTCACAGCCAACATTCAGGGCCTCCAAGCCACCGGAATGATCGATATCATCACTAAACGCAGCCGGATCGAAGTAAGGCAAAACGGCCAATTGATACAAATTGAGCAAGTTGAGGGAGAAAATGGCTGGCAATGGCAAGCGGGCAAGGCGAGCACCTTGCCCGCAGCGCGGTTGGCGGAAATAAGGGGTGGATTTTACTCCGGTATCTTAGGGCTGCGAAAAGCCGCGATCAATTCGGCCGACTACGTGAGCGTTAACACAACTTCTAACTGCACAGTGGTCGTATACGAGCAGGATGCACAGCGACACGTATTCATGATCGATAACAGCGGTCGGCTAAGTGCCGGCGCAGATCAGACGGGCAGTGAAGCTAACACATCGGCCTATTCGAACTTCAAAGTGGTCAGCGGTGTGCTTTTAGCGTTTAGCGAACTCAATATAATTGAAGGTCAGCGGGTAGCCGTACAATATCAACAGTTTGGTGTCAACCCCAGTTTTGCTGGGAGTGAATGGGCCAAACCTTAAAGTTTTATCAATGCTGTAAATCAGTTTGCTGTTAATATAATATGCACACCTGATATATGGGTAATTCGAATCAAAATCTGGCCCCTTATCAGGATCGCTTTGAATCTATCGAGGCCTCTACTGTGTAACACTGAATCACCGCTTCATAATCTTTAAGCTGCCTATGTACTTCAGATATGCATATCCTCGAACGCTGGTATATCATACTTTGAGTGAATAGCAATCCTAAACAAGAGAAATTAACCGGCACAAATGCTTAGCAATGCAATTCCATTAATCTGATCCTGTGCTGATATACCATAGTCAATTAGCGGCTAAATCAATCTATAAAAATGAACGCAACCGATTTTGCGCCACTTAAACATTTATCAAACGGCGTAGAATCAGCATCTGGGCTTAACAGAGGCCATTCTCCGGCTCGTCAACACAAACTTTAGACAAATGCTTTTGTTAATTTCATGCGCTTTCAGATAAACTCCAGCGTTTTAAAATCTAATCAATGGAAACACCAGTACCGGGATTTTTTTTATATCATGACCTGATTGATGAAACGCATGAGAAGGAATTACTCCTGGAAATCGACAGCCAAACCTGGATCGTCGATTACCTAAGAAGATTGCAATATTACGGCTACCGCAACGAATTGGAAAAGCCTTATCATTTAGTGCCATTCCCGGTAGAAATGCCGCCGCAGATGCGTAAACTGGCTGAAGAATTGGTCAGCAAAGAAATTATCCAACTTTTGCCGGACCAGGTGATCATCAACGAATATCAACCCGGCGAAGGAATCAAACCACACAAGGACCGGGCTTATTACGAGAACCAGATATGTGGTATAAATTTAGGAAGCAGTTGTGTCATCCGTTTCATTAAGGGTAAAAACGAAGAGGTGATCGATATCGAGGTGCCAAGACGCTCGGTATACGTTATGCAGGATGATGCCAGAAAAAAATGGAAGCACGCTATCCCTCCACGGAAAAAAGATAATTTGGCCGGTACCATTACGCATCGTGAACGTCGCGTATCTATTACTTACCGCAAAATAAAACCCAAGCAGGTGCATCCTTTAGACCCATCAGGTAAGGTCGCTAAGATGCTTAAAGACTATTTTAATATCGGCTTGTCTTAAATTTGGACTTTTCCAGGACTGGATCATCATTTAATTCTTACGCACATGGAAATCAGTGAGCCAAGAATCATGGTCGGCAATGCAATAGTGAAAGACCATGGAACACTGCAATTACAACAAACTGCGGAGAACAGCTTCGTATTTGAATTGCCATTGAGACATACAGCTCATGCTTTGTTAACGGGCAAGGGATTAGCAGGGAAAAACATCTGTGTATGGATCACAGCTAATGACGGTCAGAAGATTTTCCTGGTCGGTACTGTGCATCAAGCAACTAAAATACAAAGTTCATATGAGGAAGGCCAGGTAATTTTAAGTGGTGTCCTGAAAAAGCGAATCTATGCATTGTCCCTGCTGACCAATTACCGGTTAAGTTTGGCATTAGCCATTGTCATACCGGTTGCATTTATTTCCGTGCTTACCTATCTGTTCATCGAGCAAAAACAGCACCTGGTCAGACAGACGGGTACGGTAACCGCATTTACCAGACGGAGCCGTGGTGCTCGCTCGCCTGTGATCTATAAATTTCAAGTAGAGGAATTTAAGGCAGGTTTTGAGCGCTCCTATGAAGGTTTTAGCCGCCTGGCAGCCGAAAACCTAAGCTACAAGATATATGTCAGCTCTTCACAATCATTTCCATATAGTGAGAGGAAACTAAAACACGGTGCTCAACGTCAGTACTCCTGGTATATGGACACTGCAGATCAGAACCGGTTAAACACTGCGGGGGACTTTTTACCTTATATATACCTGCACCCAGCCAACGGTGAGAGTAACGCCCTGTTCTCGTATGACATTTACACTTATATTTTTGATAAGCATCATTTGCTAACCTACTTGTTTCTGTCGTTCCTTTCAACCCTGGTTTTTTTCGCCTTAGGTGCGGCGTTACAGATTGACACCAGTATTTACTGGAAGATATATGGCGGTGTCGTACTGATTATCTATCTAGTACTATTCATATTTTAATGACGCAATTAAAGTCTTAAGCGTATGGTGTGGACAAAGTACTCACCAAAGGCGCCACCAAGGTTTTTTCTCAGCCCCGAAACGCTCCATCAGATCTTGGCTCCGTTGGGTATATACCAATTATAACCGCTTCCATTATAGTCAAGACCGTACCTCTCATTTATCATGATACCCTCTTTCGGTATAGCAGTTGGAGCACAGCCATTGTAACCGTTCATCTATAGTTGTGGGTATCATGGAATTATTACAACCATCAGAAAGATCAAATATGGTCATTCTAAGTGGATAAATCCAGTCACCTAAACGGTTATGCTATTAGGTAAACATTTACGTTCACTGAAAATGATCTTATCCAAGCTGGTATACGGGAAACTTTTCGCGGTGAAGCTTGTCGGCAGGCTCCCGGCTGATATTGTTGAAAATAAACAGAGCCATACGGCAACTTACCTGGCTAAAAATATAATAGTAAATAGTTGTCCGCTATCCCTGCGACCCTCCCAGACAGTTAATTTCAAAAATGGTAAAAAAAGAAAGCCAGCAGCGCGGTCGTAAAGACGGAGCGGGAGAACTATATGTCCCGGAGGGTGACCGGAACAACGTGGAGGGCATTATGCGTTCGTACGATGTGGCTGACCGAGATTGACGCCGCTTTTGTCCGTTTTCTTTCGAAAATAGCGTAAGGGGCTACTTACTCCAAGCGGTCCTGTACGTGTTTTGCAAATCCGGTAAACCCGGTTTTTGCGCCCGGCAGCCGGAAGCTTTTGAGGAACCCGAAAATGCTGAGCGGCATTTAGAAAGCGGTCAAAATTCAAAGCATTTTCTCCGCGGAAATTCGCTAACGGGCAGTTTACGCTCCGCATCTGAACCGGGCAGTGAGAACAAAACGAACTGAACGAAACTTCGATCCCGTTTCCTTGTTCCATATCCATGGCGAAGAACGATACGGACCTATCCGGCTTTGTACGGGTGCGCGGTGCCCGCGAACATAACTTGAAGAATGTAAACCTGGATATTCCCCGCGATGCACTGGTCGTATTTACGGGGATCTCCGGCTCCGGTAAATCCTCTTTAGCTTTCGGTACGCTCTACGCAGAAGCGCAGCGACGCTACCTGGAATCGGTATCGCCTTACGCCCGCCGGTTGTTCAATCAAATGGCTATTCCGGAAGTGGATGAGATCGAAGGCCTGCCGCCTGCGGTCGCCTTGCAGCAGCAACGGGGAACTGCAAGTACACGATCCTCGGTAGGTAGCGTTACGACCCTTTCTAACTTATTGCGCATGCTGTATTCCCGCGCGGGCGATTACCCGGCGGGACAAGCTATTATTTACGCAGAATCCTTTTCACCCAATACACCGGAAGGTGCCTGCACGGAATGCCATGGCCTGGGCCGGGTTTACGAGATCACCGAAAAAACGATGGTGCCGGACGACACCCTGACCATCCGGGAAAAGGCGATCGCCGCCTGGCCATCGGCCTGGCAGGGACAAAATCAGCGGGATATCCTGACCACTATGGGGTATGATCTAGACATCCCCTGGAAAGACCTGCCAAAAAAAGACCGGGACTGGATCCTGTTCACCGAAGAGCAGCCTGTTGTGCCGGTTTACTCCGGTCATACCCACGAAGAAATTCAGCGCTTTATCCGAAACAAGCGCCAGCCAGACTATATGGGCACCTTTACCGGCGCGCGCCGGTATGTCAGGCATACGTTCGCCAATACACAAAGCGCGCTGATGAAAAAAAAAGTAGCGCAATACATGATCAGCAGCGAATGTCCGCTGTGCCATGGAAAGCGCCTGCGCCAGGAATCCTTGGCCGTCAAGTTCGCCGGCTATGATATTGCGGAACTGTCCCGGCTTGCCCTGGATAAACTGGCCACCATATTTACGCCCTATGCGAGCGGCGAGGCCAAAGCCCTCAAACAACTGGAAGAAAAACACCCGGAAAAGGTCGTTGTCGCTAAACGTATCGCCGAAGACTTCCTGGCCCGCGTACAGGTTATGCTGGACCTGGGCTTGGGTTACCTGACCATAGAAAGAAGCACGCCTACCCTATCGCCGGGCGAATTGCAACGACTGCGCTTAGCCACGCAGGTTCGCTCTAATCTTTTCGGTGTGGTCTATGTGCTGGATGAACCGTCAGCAGGCCTGCACCCGGCCGATACCGAGGCCCTGCTGCGGGCGTTGGATAAACTCAAAGCATCCGGTAATTCTTTATTTGTCGTAGAGCACGAGATCGATGTGATCCGGCATGCCGACTGGATCGTGGATGTCGGCCCGGCAGCAGGCGAAAAAGGTGGCCATATTTTATACAGCGGCGTACCTGAAGGTCTGCGCGACGTAAAGGAATCGCTTACACGGCGCTATATTTATGACGATACGACAAAAACGATCAGCGATCCCAGGAAACCTAAAGATCTCTTAAAACTGGAGGGCGTCACCAGGAACAACTTAAAGAACCTCGATGTCGCTTTTCCTTTAGGCGTATTAACCAGTGTAACCGGTGTTTCCGGCTCCGGAAAAAGCAGTCTGGTCAGTCAGGTTCTGGTAGAACTGGTGGCTGAGCACTTGGGCCTGCAGGTGGACATTACCGGCGATACTGAAGCGGATCCGCTGGAAGACACGCAAGCACAAACTTTGGGCGGTCGGATCACCAGCGGAATGGAGCATGTCAAACGACTGGTCGTGGTTGATCAGAAACCTATCGGACGTACACCGCGTTCTAACCTGGCCACTTATACCGGCCTGTTCGATCATGTCCGTAAACTATTCGCTGCTACGCCCATGGCCAAGGCGCACAAGTTCGATGCCGGCCGCTTTTCATTCAATGTTGTCAAAGGGCGCTGTCCGCATTGTGAGGGTGAAGGCATGGTCATGGTCGAATTGCTATTCCTGCCGAGTGTCTATACGCCTTGCCCGACCTGCGGCGGAACCCGCTATAATCCCAAAACTCTGGAGATACTTTATAAAGACAAAAATATCGCGGAGGTGCTCGGCCTGACCGTAGACGAGGCGGCCAACTTCTTTGATGAAGAACCGGCGATCAGCCGCGCACTGGAGGTCGTACGGGAAGTTGGCCTGGGCTACCTGCGGCTCGGACAGCCTGCGACCGAACTTTCAGGCGGTGAAGCCCAGCGGATCAAACTGGCGACAGAACTGCAACGCGCACAACACGGTCAAACCCTGTACATACTGGACGAACCGACTACGGGACTGCATCCTTCAGATGTGGAGCGCTTATTACTCCAGCTGAACCGCCTGGTCGATGCCGGTAATACCGTGATCCTGGTAGAGCATGATATGGAAGTGATCGCGGCCAGCGACTGGGTGATCGATATCGGGCCGGGCGCGGGTGAATCAGGCGGCCTGATCGTGGCCGAAGGCGAGCCGGCAGCGATCGTCAAAAACAAAGCGAGCCGTACTGCGCCTTACCTGGCCAAACACCTATGAAAGCAGATACCCCATCTTATTTAAATTTTGATACCGGCAAATATGCCTGGAAGCCGGACATCGATTATAAAAAACATCCCGAACTTTATCGTGTGGGTAAAGGCGAACAAGGCGTATTGATCTGCGAACCGTATAAAAGCGAGATCGGACCGAACTGGCGCTTCAAGACCGAGGAGATCGCTAAAGAAAGCAGCGCGAAAATCTACGCACAGTTCCAAAAGTATCTTAAACAGGGTGATTTCGTCGGGGCCGATATGGCGCGTAAATACTTACAGATGGGTTATACCCGCGCAAGACGTTACGCGAATTACAAGGGTGGCAAAAAATATGATGCTGAAGATAATTATGCCCTCTTAGCGCGCGGTACCGGTGAAGAAGAAAAAGCGAAAGCTGCCGCCGTGTTTTATGCCTGCTGGAAGGCCGCGGAAGCCAATGAACAATATCATACAGAAAAGCTGAACTGGAAAAAAAACAGGGGCTGAATAATCCGTCCGTAAAAAACTACATCACGCTGCCCCCCGAACGATCTTCAAAGCGACTTCGTCTCTGGCATCATATTTATAAGGATATACACATGAAAGCATCATCAACTAAAACAAGTGACCTGGTTAAATCGATCGACAAACAATTAAAGGCGATCCTTGCAAAAGATATCCGGAAGATCGACGATGTAAACGTTCGATCTGCCGCATTCCTGCAACTCATAGCAGCTTAAGGGTTGTTGTATAAACGACCAATAAGCTTTAATATATACCATCTACCAAAGAAAAAAGCGTTCGAAATTTGAACGCTTTTTTCTTTGTATTGATTGTAAGCTAAAAAGTGCTCTCTGGAAACCAGTATCCCGGAGTAAACTATATTAATATAATAACATCATAAATGCAGTTAAGATCATTTACTGAGTAACGACTGGCCTGGTGGCAGCCGGAATGCTCTTTTCCTTCTTCAATTTTTTTTTCAACCGGCCATCAGGAATTGATACGCGGATATCGGATTTCTGACTGGTACGCCAGGAAATAGGAATAGCCAGATTGCTGGGCGCGACCGCACTGATCTTACTTATAGTTTCGGAACATGTTAAGGGATGGGCCTACTTCGGCTTTTGGATCAAGCGTTCGTGCAAGGGATAATCGACCAGTTGTTCAGACAACCTCCGTTACCACTAACCACTTTCACGTATTTAGGTAAAGAACCTTTTTTCCACTGGGAATTGATCATGAACCTTGTCATTAATTTTCCCACATGCGGGATAATTTTTAAATTGTCCACAAACAACAAATTATGAAAGGCCTGACCGCCAGGGAATGTGTATTGCTAACGATCATCTATCTGATCATAGCCACTAACTGTTACGGCCAGTCCGAACGGTTCCAGATCAGCGCGGGCACCGGCTTCGAGGCGAACCATTTCAATTGGTCGATCGCAGGAAACGCAGATGGACAGCATCCTAATATCTTATCTGAATTAAAATTTGACAGGATAAATTCGTATGGCCTGTTTGGCAACGGCAGTTATCAGGTCAATACCGCTTTGAAGATCAACGTTCACTATCAGCGTTATAAAGTAACGAGTGGTACAGGCACTGATGTCGATTACGCCGGAGACAACAGAACAGCACCGATCTTTCAGGAAGCATTTGAGAGTGATCGGGGCAGATCACAAATGTTCATCGTAGGGGGACAATATACCCTGATCAGGTCGGGCAGTTTTCGGCTTGCCGGTGGAATTCACTACATGGACAGGTCTGCCATGTATTATCTGCTCAGTGACCGGTTAAGTGCGTTAGAAAGTTCTTATGAGGCAAGTTATAAAGGCGGGATAGCCTCGCTATCTTCGGAATATCAGGTCCTTCCGGCGATCTGCATCGGTGCTGATCTTGGTTTTAGCCTGAGTTCTTACAAGGGTATAGCGGATTGGAACCTGATCGATATTTTCCAACATCCGGTAAGTTTTGCCCAATCCGCTCATGCGAAGGGCGTAACGCTTAAGTTGAAAGCTCTTTACTTATTTACACCGCGTTTAGGAATCAACGTGAATGGCATCTTTGATCATCTATCTATCCATAAAGGCACCGACATCTCGTATCTAAAAAACGGAACATCTATAGCCACACGTTTCAATGGAGGAAGCTCAAGGAGCTATGTGGCCAACATCGGCATGTTCTATCGATTTTGATGCACAATAGCCAGTCGGATAACAGAACAGGCAACCATAAAGGTCGCCTGTTCTATTTTGTGTTCGGTGATACCGATCTAAGCAATCGGCTATCATTATTTTTTCAGTTTATAGATAATGCTGATCGTCGGGCTAACCCCGGTATTATAAAGTACAAGCGAGGTGTCGGTTCTATAGAAAAGTTTGCCTTTGAGATCGGTTCGCCTTGCCTTAGCCGCATTGGTGAAATACAGGCTGTCAGAAGCGATCTGAAACCCGATGACCTGATCATTTTTGATAACGTAATCAAAGTTTGTTTTGATATTATCTGCTTTGGGATAAATGGCAAATGAATTCTGTTCAAAAGGCTGTCCGTTAGATAGCCAGGAAAATGTATTCCCATTGGTGATTTTTGTCCAGATACCCTCGCCGGTACGAATAGAATCTTCCACAAAATTTATTCTTTTACCATAGGTAAAGGGGTCGATAATGACTTCGCCTTCTGTATTTTCCTTGGTGCAGGACTGCATAACGGCAAGAAACAGAAAAGCTATCAGGATTTGAAATTTGTTCATGTCTGTTGTGAATTAAAGGGTTTGATAATTGCCTAATGCTATTACGTTTGCAAAGACTCTTTTGCTACAGCAAATCAATTATCAAACCCTTAGAAAAATTAAGCTAAACAGTAAAATCAGTTATGGGCAGGTCAGTTTATTAAGGTCATTGTTGATTAAGCAACAGTTGGGCGGATTAGGATTACCATTGTTTAATTGTGCTTGCAGATCTGACCTTTCCTGAGCGGTCATAATGGTGTTATCCGATTTATAAACAACAGGTGCCAGTTCCGCATAAACATCGGTTCTCGCTACATAAGGTAAATAGAAATAATTCAACCAGGCGCGGTCAAGATCAGATTGGGTCGAACCCTGATAGATCTCGGTTCCATCTTTTTTGGCGTACATCACCTCATTTGTGTTATATACGACTGAAGTGCTTAGCGTCTTAGAACTGTAACCCATTACAGAGTTAAAATCGTAAGGACCCGATTGGTAATAGTCCGTGGACGGTTTATTAAAATTGGCTATACCGGGTGCCTTCAGATTGGGCGTATTGATGTTCACATAATCATCCCGGTCTATCCGTGTATGCTCATGTCGCATTCCCAAGGCATGACAGATCTCGTGAATGATCACATTATTCAGCCAAGGGTAATCAAATGCAAAATCGCCCAAGTTAATGCGCTGTACGCCGCCTTGCCTTCCTAGCGGGGAGTTACTGGTGTCGGAATCACCGATCGACCAGAATTCAATGTTCGGGTATTGAAAACCGTAGGTCGGGTCAGTAAGCGGTTCGCAAGTAGCATTATAAAACCGGACATTTGTGTTGGCCTCGATCTCATGGAGCGCAGAAGCGATCTGCTGTCTCTGTGCGGTCGATAAATTGGAGCCGTAGATGATCCTGACCATCGCCCAAAGGTTATAAGGTGTCGGGTAAATACTGAAGGCACGCGGTATCACGCGTCCATTTGCAGAATTTTCAAACGGTATATTGTACGCCGGGTGCACATTTTTTGCGAAGCCGATATAATCAGGCTTTTTATCCAGCAGGTTACCGTACTTGTCGAGATTCTCCAATTGTACTTTACTTAGTCTGATGTCGCCCTCCCAAAAGAAGTCATCACCTTTCTTTTCTACGACGACGCCCGATCTTAGGGTCACGAGGCCGTCTTTTGCGTTGGTGAAAGCATCCGTTCCATCGGTGCTTACAGCGTCATTTTTTTTACAAGACGGAACGAACGCTATCAGTGCGATCATTACCGCCAATTGGTACACTTTTTTCATAAAATTTTGATTAATGGTCCTTAAATTTTAGCAAAAGATTTTTCGTCATAGGCAATTGATTTATCGTGAATTAAAAAAACACAAGTTACTTAATCATAAATTAATTTTCCCGCATACGGGAAAATTAATTTATGTAACAATTTAGTTGCAAATTGGGTAAATCTATTGGCCAAAGTGGTGACATGATCGATTAATTTTCCCACATGCGGGAAAAAAGATAAATTAGGGTATTACCTTATTCAGACACGTTATGGAACAACCTTCTTCACACCCGCACAACATCGATTTCCACAAAGCAAGCTTTAAAGATTTTGAGGACATTCCAGGACTGGACTCCTTTCAAACCGCAGAGGTATTCAAGGATTTTACCAATTACATGGAAGCTCATCAGCAGATGAATTACCGGTTTGTCACAGATGGCGGCTGCGGCCCGGAGATCTGGGTCAAGTCACCGTTCAGCACGGAGGCCCAACTATGTGTAAGCCTGGTATCGAATGATTACCTCAACTTTACACAGCACCCCAAAGTCAAAGCGGCCGCCATCGCAGCGATCGAGCAGTACGGAACGGGTGCAGGTGCTTCACCTTTGATCGGGGGACACCATGCCTACCATGTTCAACTGGAGAAAAAGCTTTGTGCATTTTTCGGAAGGCCGGACAACTCTTCCATCATTTATACGACCGGATATACCGCTAACAGCTCTACACTGTTGGCCCTGTTAAAGCAGCATGACTGTGCCATTGTCGACATGGCCGTTCATGCAAGCGTATATGAAGGTTTAAATGAAACTACTGTCAAAAGATTTCCGCATAATAGCATGGTCCATTTGGAACGGGCACTGAATGATGCAAAAGATAAGTTCACCACCCGCATCGTGATCATTGATGGTGTTTATTCACAGGATGGAGACCTTGCGCGGATGGATGAGATCTACCGTTTGACCAAACAATATGGTGCCTTTTTAATGGTGGATGACGCGCACGGAATCGGTGTGTTGGGTGAGCGCGGTCGCGGCGCTATCGAGATCTTCGGTCTGCTTGACAAAGTGGATGTCATTGCCGGGACGTTAAGCAAAGCGTTCGGTCATATCGGCGGCTTTATCATCGCTAAACCGGAAATAGCGAACTATTTAAAATTTCAGTCAAGGCAACAGGTCTTTTCATCCACGTCAACACCAGCGAGTGCCTGCCTGTTAAAAGCCATTGATCTGATCGATGAAGAACCGCACTGGCGGAGACAATTGGCCGAGAATGTGGCCTACTACAAAAAAGGCTTGCAGGATATGAAACTGAATATCGGCACAACCGAATCCCCGATCATCCCCGTCAAGATCGGTGATGCGCACAAAACAGGCGATGCTGCCAGGTTATTGTTGCAGGCAGGTATTTACACGAACGCTATCGTTTACCCTGGCGTTTCCAGAAAAGATGCAAGAATCAGGACCAGTTTGATGGCTACTCACACGAAGGAACACCTGGATAAGGCACTGAATGCTTTTGATCATGTGAACCAGCGTTTAAAAATTGCGAAGATGGAATAGGCTTTTATATTTACACCTTGAAATGTTTGACGCATGAATAGAAAACGTTACCAGGGTGCACAGAATGATAAGGAGCGTTCGATGAAAAGCTTGATCGACGCGGTTGGTGTGGTCATAGCGACAAAAGGATATACAGGCCTGACGCCCACCACAATTGCCAAGACCGCAGGTCTGAACAGGCGTTTGATCACCTTGTATTTCAATTCCGTTGAAGAACTGATCGAAACGTACGTCCGGGGAAAGGATTATTGGGTAGCAGCTTCGGGCGATGCGGCACGAATGATCAGCCGCGACCATGACAGTAATGCGCCGGATACCAAGCCGATCCTGGAATGTCTGCTGACCAGCCAGCTTGACTACTTCTACAACAATCAGGAGATGCAAAAGACCATTCTTTGGCAAATCAGCGAAAGTTCCAAGATCATGAAGGAGATCTGTGACGAAAGAGAGCTGTTGAGTAAGCTCTTTTTCGCACTATCCGATAAAGAGTTCGCCAACAAGGAGGTAGACCTCAGAGCGATCTCATCCTTGCTCGTTGCGGGTATCTATTACCTGGTGTTACATGCCAAGTCAACTGATTCCCTATTCTGCGAGATCGACCTGAACCAGCCGGAGGGTATGGACAGGATCAAAAAAGCGATCAGCTTTATTTTGGATAAAACCTATGAATGAACCTGACCGCGCTGATAGAAATCAGCGGTCAGATAAAAGATCGTATCGATAAAGAACAGTATGCCCTGGTAGGATAACACGTTCTCATCGTGAAGGTCTTCGAAGATCAAGCCAAGTTCATTGTTGACATAATCGTTATTCCGCTTCCACACGAAGCCGTTATAGCTTAAGAATTGCCTGACCATACCAAGGTCTGTGGGTTCTGAGGCTACCACAAAATCCTGCATGACGACGGCATGCAGTTGTCCTGAGACCATTTTGAAGCCTAAAAAAGTGTAAGCGGTAGCGGGAAAAAAATAGTTGTGCAAAAGCAGGCTGTTGAAATAATCCAGCCAGTATTCGTAAAAGACCGCACCGTTGGTCTTAATGACCTGGAGGTCGTTCAGACGGTAAACACGCTGCTCAGCTCCTTCACTGATAAAGTCACCCTCACTGACGGGAATGGTATAAAGAAGGTCTTCCTGATCTGCAAAAGCTAAGACTGCTTCAGCCTCTTGATCTTTGAGGTACTGCTGCTTTTCAGTGTGGAGGCTTGTTTTCGCATATCCTCTAAGGAAAGTTTGGGTCTTTTTGAGTTTGCCTCCCTGGCCAGTCGGTTCATCTCCGAGAATGATATGTTGTAATTCATCTTTGATGCTTTTCATTAATTTATAAGTAAAGGTACTTCTTTAATATTTGGTTTCAAAGATCCAAAAGGATCCCCTACCCGATCTGGACAGTAACACTTCATTCAGACAAGGTTCGCCAAACGTTCTCTTCCGGTTCGGGTATGTGCGGCAATTTTTCTGGGTCCCAAAGCTTAAGTTCCTGGTCAATGAAATGGTACATTTTTTTGATACCGACCTCCTGGCAGGCAAATACGTGCGTGATGCCGTTCTTTTGCAAATAGTCCGGCCAGAAACCGTCCTCACATAATGGTTCTATATACACATCATCATCAATATCCTGATCGAGCGCAAATTGAAATCCTGAGACCTGCGGAGACAGCGCTCCATTCACAGGGTCGATAAGCTCCGTGGTTAACCTGAAAAGCATCGCCGGATAATGGCCCACACTGTACATGATCTCGATCCTTTTCAGGCAGCGTGCATTCAGTTCCAGTACTCCATAGGTTAAGAGTTCCACTAAGGCAAGCCACTTCCGATCAGTGACGTTCAATAAGGTATTTTTTGATTCTTCTAACGTTCTCATATTTTGACTATTTGCTATAAAAAGCAACAGGCTTTAGGCCTGTTGCTTGATGGTGTTATACACTCATTTTGGATTTACGCGACTGCTTTTTTTGCGGCAGTTCCTCCTGGGACTGCGAAGTTTTTTGCAGGCTTTTTGAAACGCTCTGACCCTGGCCCAACAGCTCTTCCCGTTTGATCTTTTTCATCTGATGATCGTAGAGATCGACGGTCTTAAATTGTGGGTTGGCTGAAATGAAGTACTTCTTTTCGCCATCACCATTGCCTACGGTGATCTGTTGCGCATTACCCTTTTTAAGTGAACGGCACAACTCTTCCTTAGCTTTTGGATCTTCCATTTCCTTGATGCCCTTACCCGTGATCACCTTATCCAGATCAAAGCCGTAATTCTCATGATAATGCTTGATCTTTTTGTTACCGTTTTCGGTAAGGTTCTTATCATCCAACGTGAGCCAAGCCTGATATTTTTGATTTTCCAGGTTGGTCAATTGCTTGTGAACGGCCCTTCCTTCCATGAGATTAAAAGCCTCTTTAGCGGTGACCCCATGTCCTTTATTGATATAAAAGGTCTGCTTATTGTCCTTAGCAGGGTCATCTGCATTGCGGATGCTGGCATCAAACTTATTGAAAAAGTACATGTCCTGCTCGTTACCAGCTTTAAAATGAAGCGTATAATCTACATTCTTTTGATTGAACTCATGCGCAGCACTTAACTTAAACTCGGGTGTTTTGGCTTCAATGGCCTTGTCCAACTCGGCGTTTACTTTTTCGCCAAAGCCTAAATTCAAAAGGCTTTTCTTTAAAAATTCTGCATTTTGCGTGTTCATAACTGAATTATTTATAAATAAAAAAATTGGTGAGTTACTAATTAGTGGCCAGTGCAAGTGCCTGTTGTTGTGGTACAGGAATAATGCTGACTTCATCCAGGGCGCTCTGACGGACCTGTAAATAAAGATGGCGGTTACCCGAACGTTCATAAACCTCCACGAAAAGTGCCTGGTCATCAGCAAGTGAGAAGCGTTTGAAAGCAAAGACCTTTACCACCTCTTTGCCTTTGACCACCATTGGCTGTTCGGGGAGCGTGGCATAGCGCGGAACGATCTCCTGCTCATGGGTTGCCATGCGGTCTACCGTTTTTCTGTCGCGGATATAGAACCGGACAAAATCAATGCTATAAGGCAGGTTCGAACGATTACGAAGATCTAATCGCAGATACAGCCGGTCACCGGCGAGCGACAGGTTATTGATCCAGCCCTTTATTCCCCCGGATCGTTCTTTCGTAGCGACGTTCTTTCGTTCGCCTGCAGCCAACTGCCTGGCGATCAACTGCTCAGTCTTGCCGTTACGGTTGATATTCAAAGCGCCTTGCGGGCTATTGCTGATGGTGATCCGTCGTCCCGCTCTACCATAAGAGTAAGCAACTGGGATACGGTGTTTTGTACCCGTATTCGTTTCCTCCACCTCAATAGATCGTTTACCCAATTCTGAGGTAGTTGCTTTAACGGTCAGTACACCGTTGCCTTTGTACTTTATGGCGATAGCATTACTGTTGCTGCTGATCAGCCTGACCGCTGAGGGGAAGAACAAGGCTGTTGTTCTATCTTTGCTGATGTAAGCAGTATCTTGTGCGTGTGATAACTTTCCTGCCCAGGCAAGAAAGATCATGATAATGAAAGTTCTCATATAATACTCTTTTAATTTTCACGGTCATTAGCATCTTTCAATAGCACTTCATAGCCTGCTTTGACCTTTACTTTGATCTGTTTGACCTTTTTACCGAATAAACCTTTTGCCGCTTCGATCCCAGCACCGGCAGCCTGTGCACCCAGGGACTGATCCATACTCATGACCTGCATTGAACTAACAGCATTGCTCACGCCACTTTTGGCGGCATCCCTGCTGATGGAACCGGGTACGTACAAACCCTGCAAGCCATCGAGATCATAGACTATGAGTGATACCGGCATAATATTATTGAGATAACGGATGCTGGCGATCCGAATGTCAAGGCGTTCATTGTTCAGGGTGCAGGTGCCATAAATAAAGCTGCCTTTAGGGATCATTTTGCCTTTGACGTAAATGCCATCGACCAGTCGCAGCTTGGCCACTGCACCGCTGACCAGTGTTTGATCCTCATGAACCACCGCCTGTATCGCATTTCCCTCGCCGCTTTCCTGATCAGTAGCTTGGTTAGCGGTAAATCTTACTGGAACATCTTCGTCGTCCTCATCATCGTCCATCATGCGGGTCACCGCAAAGACACGTCCTTTATTTTTTAATGATCTGGCCCTTGCTGTATGATCTGCGTTGTCCGGGTTTTGAATGTCGTTGATCTGTTGCAACATATGACTGAGCTGCTCCATTTCCGGATCTTCACTACCGCCGCTATTCATGGCAGACATCATCATTTGCAGTCGTTTCACCTCAGCACCTGAACCAGAACTATAACCGGCTGCTGAAGCAGAGACAGGCGCAGATGATCGTTCCAGTTGTGTGTTGATCTGGGCCAGTTTGGCCTGTATCCTTGCTTCATCGCTGGTGACAGCATCAGTTTGCCCGGACAAGGAATGCTGGGGCACCGCGTTCTCGGTAGCAGGATGCCCACCAAATCCCATGGAACTGATAAACCCGTTGCTGACGTTATCGGGTCCTGCCGTATCTGGTCCCTTGGGTGAGGCTTGGTAAACACCCATTTTATCCTGTTCAGCTGCTTTGTTGAATTTCGCTTGTGGCAGTTCGGTGTTCAACCCTTTGACAGTGGCCTGTTCAGTTCCGGAATTATGGTCGTTCCTGCCTCCGCCCAAAGCCCAGAAAGCCATGGTCAGAAAAGGCAGGATCAATACCGGTATCATCATTAAAAATTTTCGCTCTTTCAGAAACTCCGGAGCGTGTGCAGGCGTAACGCCATGTTTGATAGTTGCTTCCATGATCTAATGATTATTTGTTAATGAATCTGTTAATGCGGCGTGTCCGTCCGATCTGATGTCCGAGGCTCTGCCAATGTGCGTCGCAGGTTTGTAGCCCTGCTTTAACGAGGGTATGGTGTACAGGTCGGTGAATATTCCTGTGACCAAGGCTACTGCTGCGAACGACAGGAGCATGATGAACAGGACCTTCTTCTTGCGCACGCTGTAGTTATTGAACTTTTTGGCGCAGAGATCAGATAGCTTTACCTGATACCTGATGATACGTTGGGCGATGTGTCCTGCCAGACGGTCACGGAGGGCAGTTCGATCATCGTGTTGGTTGACTGCTTTCATGATCATTGATGTTGAATGAGGGTATCCTGGTTAGCGATCGTTTCCCAGTGCTGGATAAGAAATCCATGCGGATTATTATCAGATCTTGTGACATTACGCAGATAACCCTGGGTGACCAGACTGCGGTTGAGGGTTGAGGTCGCGCGGATCAGTTTCTGCGTAGCGAAGCATTTGAAGTAATAGGGATACTGATCGATGTCCAGTTTAATACTGTCGATCACCACCTCCTGACTGATATTGCCCGAAATAATGTTGTTATAATAGCTTTTTTCCTTCAGGTCATTATATTGATTTTTCGCACTTTCATCAGCCAGATACAGTGCCTTGCCGATGTTCGCATTGATCACCTTTTCATCCGGGTCAAGGGTGAAAAAATAATGATGGAACATTTGAATATGATCACGGGCCTCGACCGGTATATTGTCCTTGCGGTCAGCAGCAAATGCCTCCAGTGCTTTGCCATTCGCCAGAATGTAGATATGCCTGGAAGCGGTATCTGACGCCTGATAACTTTTGTAAAGTGCAAAGCAGGATATGATCGTACAGGCTCCAATGAGCAGGAATGTAAACAACCTGACGTGCCTGAAGGCGGTCTCTATATTTTTGAGTTGTGTGAACATGGCGTTAATTTTTTAGTGAATGATTATCAGTTCCCGCTGATGCGTGCTGCCTGTTGATCCGATGATGAGGAAGGTTTATCCTTCCCCACGCTGTTCCAGCCGCTCATAAAATCTGCGGGTGCATGGCTCAGGTTGACCGCACCGTTCATTACCCGTTCACCGGTCTGTGAGCCCGCTGAAACCACCGTATTGGAGCTGCTGATGACCATGGCGTTTACTTTTTGCAAAAGACCGTTACCACCGCCTGCATTAACGATGTAATTGGCTACACTGGGCACGGTAAAATAGCCGATGATCCCAATGATGAGGAAGATAAGGTATGCGGTGTCGGTCGAGCTGAAGAATGTATCACCGGCATTGTGCACCTGGGAAATATCAAGCTTCAGCATATTCTCCTGCACCTTGCCGATGATGGCACCAAAAATATTGGCCACCGGCAGCCAGAGAAACACGTTGATGTATTTGGCCAGCCATACGGTAAGCGTGCTTTGAAAGCCATCAAATACCGCCAGCCCAAAAACGATGGGTCCTAAAATGGCCAGTATAATCAGGTAGAAAGTGCGTATGGTATTAATGCACAATGCCGCTGCCTGATACAGTACCTGCAAGACCTCACTCATCCATTGCTTCACCGTATTACGGAAATTATAGGATGCTTTGGCCATTGCGAACTTCATGTCGTTACCGACGCTTGCAAACACGCCTTCACCACTTCCGTCAATATCTTCAGGATGCGTGTATTTGTACCATTTATCCCGGTCACCGTCACCGTCAGGGCCGACGTACATCTGCCAGGTATCTGTTTTTTCTATGGCTTCCTGTTTTGCTTTGAGTAAAGCTGCGATCGCTGCATCGGAGTTCTGCACCATACCGCCAGTAGCATTGACGGTCGGCTGCATGATCCCATTGACCACGGCGATGACCGTCGGAAACAACAGGATGGCCAGCCCAAGTCCGAATGGACGCATCAGCGGATAAAAATCGATAGGTTCTGCTGCGGCGATCTGCCGCCAGACCCGGCTTCCAATATACCATAAGGCTCCAAAACCTGCGATAGCCCGACCAACGCCAATCAGGCTGCTGCACATCGGAAGCATATCATTATACACGTTGTTGAGTGTACCTTGCAGCCCTTCGATGTTGTCTGCCAAGCCTGCTGCACGGGAAAATAAGGGCAATAGCATTCCCGATACCGCAAATACTGCGGTCAATAAAGCTGTCTTTTTCATAATACTTGTGTTAATGGGTTATCCCGTAAAGTTTTTTCAAGGTTATCGCATCACCTTTTTCCTTTGAGCGTTGCAGACTGAGCATGATGCCATTCCGATTAAAATAGCGCAGAAATTGAAGTTTGTCTGTTGAACTCAGATATATTCTACCAATGGCTTTGATCCGCTCATCATCGGACATGCGAAGTTTGGATGCGGTTAGCACGGTGGTCAATTCATTGACGTTATCCAGGCTTTGTTTCACCAACTGCCCGTAAACCTTGCCCATGTAATCCAGTTCCGCACCGGAGAAAGAACCGCTTTGTTTAAACCGGGCAAATGATCTCTTATACTCACCGAGTAAACTCGCTTGTTGTGAAATGATCTCGGCGACCCTTCCATAATTTCTTACTGCCGGACTGACCTGAAGGAGGCCATTGAGGTAAACATCATGCAAACTGAAGTTACCCTGTGACAACGAAGAAATGGTGTTATAGCCTTTTTGATAGATCTGATAGCCGGTCTTCATATCTGATAGAATGCTTTTAAGCTGGGTAAGCTTTTCAATATTCAGTAATAATTGCTGCAATTCCTGACTCTGCGCACAGGCAGCTCGGGGGCCTACGGCAGCCCATATTACCATGAGCATCATTCCGATCACTTTAATACTTGTTTTCATAACCATTTAATTATCGTATGCCAAACAGCGATCTGCCGTTACGCACACTATTGGTCTCCTGTTTTTTGTGTACACCGTAGATCTGAACTTTTCCGGTAAAATCGGCAGCGAACCGGTAATTGCTTTGCATAGCCAGATGGATCATATTTAATCTGCTTATCCTTTCCTGATCATTCATCTGTAGCTTGCCATTGCTTAACAATATCTGCAAAGCGGTTATCTGTTCATCACAATCAGCCATAAGCGCGGACTTAACTTTTCCTACATAATTTTCTTCATCAGCAGAAAGGAAATCCGCTTTATCCAACCTATGCAGTTGTTTCAATATATCTTCCTGCCAGACCAGGATCTCCTTGACCTTTGGATCACTTTTAACCACCGTATTGACATGCTTCAGTTGATCGTAGAATGACCTATGCAAACTGAACTCATTTTGTAATGATTCGCCGATATAGCCGAGGCCACCGTTCGCGATCTTATATCCCTGCCTGAGATACCCGGAATAGACCTGCAAGGCTGCAATTTGTTGAAGCAGGTATTTTTTCTGCGTTTTCTTTTGGGAGAACCACTCTGCAAAAGTTTGTGCCTGAACTTGTATAAACAGCATCGATGACACCGCGGTCAGAAACGCGTAGGCCAATAGCACCTTACTTCGCCTGCCGATATCATCAGCACGGCGTTTGATCTGATCATTTAATTCCATAAAGCAATTTGATTGAGCGGGTGTCAGCCAGGTCCTTACTGCGCTGCAGGCTGATCCTTATATTTTGATCGTTGAACTGCTGCAAGTCATTATAATTAGTATCGAGCTGATCGCTGGCATGATTGATCAGTTCCAATCGTTCCGCATCCGTCATTTGAGTTTTGAAGCTGTTGATGACAAGCAAGATCTGATCAAGGTTTCTGACGCTCGCATCAAGAATACCGCTGTAAACCCTTTGCATATATTTGATCTCTTCCGGTTTGAAATGAGTGTCTTTGCGAAAAAGTCCCCAAGCCCGCTTGTACTGGCCTACCAGCGCCGCTTGTCTCAGCGTTACATCTTTGATGCGCTGGTAATAGGCAATAGTAGACTTGATCTTCCATAGTTCTGTGTAGTAGCCACTATAGAGCTGTTTCTGTTCCTCCGTCCACCCGGATATCTCTGTCAGCTTGAACTTAGACAATTCATTTTCTAACACTTTCTGGGCGTTCTGCAACCAAATGGTCTTGTTTTGCATCCGCTGCACTTTGAGGTCAATGGCCTTGATCACCTTTTTGACGGTCAACTTGATCACCTCAGCGATCGCAAACTGTGCATGAGTCTTTGGCACCGATGATAACAACAAAAGTAGTGTCATCGTAATGGCATGAATCAACTTAAATTTTTTCATAGCAAGCCCCTTTCGGATTAAAATCGAACTCAAAATGATATTGAAAATTGATTTATTTTACCTTATGGTATGCAGAATTTCCAATTTTCAGAATGTTGTTTGGAGCAATAAAAATCTGCTTTCCAAACTCTGTTTCTTTTAGTGATTTATTGGCAATGTCCAAAGTCGCATTCCATAAGGCAACTTTGTATTCTCTAGGATTCGTTTCGCCGTTTCTAATCTTGTTAAACCCGGTTCTTCTTTCAATCTTATAGGTTTTACCGCCGGAATTGATCTTCTTGACTATCAAAGTATCGTCAGTAACCGAATATTCGTTTTTAAATTGGGTCACGTAAACGCCAGAAGGATCAATGTCTTTTTCAGATTGAGAGCAACCATATAAAATGGTGATTACAAAAATAACAATGGTCGATGCTTTCATATTGTTAGTTTTTATTATGCCGCTTTTTCAATTTCTTCCTGAACTATTGCAGCAATACCGCGCTGGATGCTGCCATATTTTTTTGCATATTCCTGAACCTTTGCTTTTTCAGCAGATTCAGTTGTATAGGTCCAATACTCTTCACGGCTAACCTCCGTCCGGTAGACTTTCGATAGCTGGCCATTCAAACTGATGAAGACCTCTTTGTACTTATACCGCTCATCATTATTCCTGTTCATACTCATGATAAGTGCCGTTTCTTTATCCGTGATGCCCAACAGTTGCTGTATCTTGGGAAAGTCATTCTGATACTTGCGCTGGTCCAACAATATCTTACAGTCGCTATTATTAATGATCGCCTGCTTGACCACAGGAGAACTGATAATATCTTCAATGTCCTGGGTCACCACCAAAGCCTCGCCAAAGTATTTACGGACAGTCTTAAATAAATACTTAATGTATTCAGCCATTCCCTCACGGGCAATTGCTTTCCAGGCTTCCTCGATCAATATCATTTTCCTGGTTGCTTTGCTAAGCTTGCGCATTTTCGAAACAAAGGTTTCCATGATGATGAGTGTAACTACCGGAAAAAGAATAGGATGATGTAGGGCTAAGCACCGGGCGCCTTTTGATATTACTATCTTAGGTTTCCCAGCACTCGCCTCCGAACCGTACGTACACCTCTCAGCGTATACGGCTCTCCACTAATATCCGCAGTCTATTTACCGTGATGTATCTTCATGTGGCAAGTATGGCATACAGCCATCGTTTTCCTTTTCCTTGCAATCATGTGGACTTCCCAAGGGTCTTTGCCCTTTGCGATGTCTTTCAGTTTTCTGACATGGTGCATTTCCAATTCATTCGTCTCCCCGCATAATTCGCAATTGCGAGCTTTGAGCCTGTCAATCAGGCTTGTTCTCATTTTTGCGTGATAATAGTTGGGAAGCTTGTCAAAGAAGGCATCTTTGGCTTCGATTTTCCGCTTAAAGCCGTCATTGTAGAATGTGCGAAAACGTTGTTGCCGTTTAGTATTTGTATAACTTACGGTGAACACACCATCTTTCTTGTACTTTCTACAGATGTTGGGTACAGTCGTCCGGTACTTACCTGCAAAGGTTTTGTACATACTGTATTCCATAATGTAACTGAAGTTATTAACAGTTCCGGCGTTGAGTGCAATTGAATAGTAGTTATAGAACCCAATCAGTTCCGCATTGTACTTGCTAAGGATTTCCAGGTCATCGTTGAATATCAATCCTTTCCGATGTTTTGGTTTCCATTGTTCTTTCCCGTTGTGCAGTTTTATTTCTAACACTTCGTAGTCGAGCAACTTCTGTTTAATCGTATCAGGCGGTATTTTGAGAACCACTTTTTTGTGGTATGCTCGTCTTATTTTGCCTTCAACATTCCTTTTTGACAAGTTGGATTTGCGTACAGTAATATCAAATGAAAGGAACCTTGCAGGCTTCTCACTATGGGTAATCAGTGTTTTTTCGTCTGATAAAGTAAGCTGTAACTTCTCATTCAGGAAGTTTGAAATATCCTGTTTGATTTGCTTACAATCGTCCAAACTACCGATTATTCCAATTAAAAAGTCATCTGCGTACCTCACATATTTGAGCCTTCTGTAGTCGCTATCCATCTCGTCGCAACTTGGTATCAATGCTCTTTTTCTATCAATTTCCTTAATGCGCCTACCTATCACTTTCCTATCGTTAGCATCATCTTCGGCTTTAAGCATTTGCGTAGCAATTCGCTTATCGTATTCCAATTGACTGCGTTCCCTGTTCGGGGTACGCCCTTCACCCAAATCGAAGTGTTTGATGTATTCTTTAACGTACTTGTCCAACCTGTCAAGGTAAATGTTAGCCAGTAATGGACTAACGATACCACCTTGAGGCGTTCCGCTGTACGTCTTGTGATACACCCAATCTTCAATATAACCAGCATTCAGAAACTTCCTGATGAGCCTGATAAAACGTTCATCGGAGATGCGTTCTTGCAGAATTCCTATTAGAACATCATGGTTGATGTTGTCAAAGAAACCTTTAATGTCGCCCTCAATGAACCATTTGGCTCCGTTGAAAGATTTGGTGATTTGCATTAACGCAGTGTGGCAACTTCTTTGAGGCCTGAAACCATGAGAAGAATGCTCAAAGCTTCCCTCATAAATAGCTTCAAGTATCATCCTGATTACCTCCTGCACCAACTTATCATCGAATGCTGGTATTCCTAAAGGGCGCTTTTTACCGTTTTTCTTCGGTATATAAGTCCTCCTTGAGGGACGGGGTTGATAGCTTTCATTTCTGATAGCGTCAATTAGCTTTTCGATTCGGTCAAGGCTCATTTCGTCGATAGTCTGACTATCTGTGCCTTTAGTCATATTACCTGGCTTGGCATTAATATTTTGATAAGCCACATAATACATCTCCTCATTGAAAAGGATACGGTAGAGCCTTTCAAACTTATAATCTGAAAGTTTGCTATGCTCTGTTAGACTGATTAATACTTTTTCTGGATTTCTCATAATGTCTCTCACATTTTCCTAAATAGGTATTAATAAATATTAGCTGCTTCCCTTCGCCATGTACAAGGCTTTCCCTTGCTCGGACTACTACGGAAGCTCCGTTACCATATCGAATATTCAAAAGCCTGCGCTTTATAGCCACGCCAGTGGCATTTCGACTTAGGTAATCCACGTTTAGTTGCGTAATAACTATGGCGCAACAGATTGTCGGATATGATGTCCACCCTTTATTGCATATTGCAATTGCGCTGTGATTTGTTCTTGCTCTCCCTCCTCAAGGAATGGAAAGAGAGTATCACAGTATGACGAGTTTAGTTATCTTACGTCACAGATACAGCCGGGAGCCGCTTGGGTTATCATTCAATCAGTATGGATTTTATCCTTATATCTGTTTTCTCATCCGCTATTCAGTCGCAACCTGATAACTGGTTGACTTATAGATGTTGTCGGCATGCTACACTCCCCGATATTTGGTTTCCCTCACGGATAAGCCGACGGATGATAGGCCTCTTGAACACTGGCCTAATACCCTGCCATGGGTATATTTATTACGCAGCCATTACGTGCGCACCCTTGATATTGTCCAGTTCGAAGACAATGAAGCGGCGTTGCAAAAGGTCAAGATTTTCCTTTGCATTCAATAGGTAAGCATACTCACCGCCTTTGTAATATGGCTTTAATACAAACAACATATTATCAATATCAAAACGCTCATCCTTTACTTTAGATTGCCTCATCGTTTCATAGAAGTCTCCGGCAAGGAATTCATAGAAGCTGTCGAAGCATGGAAAGACATCTGGGTGGGCTTTAAGCTTCTCGTAATAATTAAATAAAGCGTCCGAGATGGCGATATATTCCGACCGCTGAACACCTTCATCTTCCTTCTTCCAAAGCGCCAGGATCATTGCTTTTATACTTTCCTTTTTCTCTGTATCCAGATAGTCGCCCTGGGCTATATAAAATGGATTAAAACTGATCGGGTTCTCTTCTGAGTAGGTAAAATAATAACCGCCCACGAATTCGCATAAACCCTGGTAACTGTGACCAACATCCACTAATACAACGTGTGCCCCCTGTTCAAAGTAGCTTCTTAACAAATGGTTGGTAAAGAACGATTTGCCGCTGCCGGACGGCCCTAATATAAATTTGTTCCGGTTGGTAGTGATCCCTTTTTCCATCGGTTCATCACTGATGTCCACATGAACCGGCTTGCCGGACAAGCGATCACCTAACCGAACGCCGCAGGCGCTGATGCTGGAACGGTAATTAGTTTCCAGGTTTAGAAAGCAGGTCGCCTGTTCCACAAAGGTATCGAAGGAATCATTCATGGGAAAGGTCGCCTCATTGCCCGGCAGGCCGGACCACCAGATCTGTGCCGCCCCGTCAGTTTCCTGTTTGGGTTGAGCATCCATCTGCGCTAAAGCTGAACTTACCCTGTTTTTGATCTCCTTCAGTTTGGCCGGATCATCCGCCCAGGCCATTACGTTAAAATGTGCTTTGACGGGAAGGCGCTGCTGGCTGATCGCTTCATTCAAAAAATCGTGGGTAGCATCCCTTCCGATGGCATTTTCCCGTGAGTAAGCGGATAAAGATTGTAAGCGCAGCTTTTTGGCTTCGAGTTTTTTTAACGTTTGTACACTATCCTCAATGAAGATGTACTGGTTATAGACGTGGTCACATCTTAAGAGGGTGCCGATCGGTGAAGCAAAGCCTGTACTGAATTTGGTTTTGTCCGTGCTATACCGATCATAGGTGATCCTCGGACCGCATAGCGGTGGCAGGTCTTCGGCATCACTCAAGGTGAACAACTGGCAATGATCATCACCGATCCTGATCTCTTTCTCGATATGAATATCTTTCAGTGTGGTTCTGCTCTTCTTGTTGAGCAGGAAGCAATATTGCTCCAGTACACCGGCTGTCTTTGAAGTACCGGCAAGGTCGTCATCAGTCAAGCGTCGCAACTTGATCAGACCGCTATCTTCCAATACCTTCACAAATTGCCCGCAATGATCTGAAAAATCAATAAAAAGTTCCTCAGATGTGGTTTGTACAGGCACTATGCGCTTACGCATCAACGTGCTGACTGCGCTGGAATACACTTTAAATCTTTCCGGCTTCTTGGTCAGGAAGACATGGCAATGATGGTGCAAATATGGTCGCTCATGAAAATGCTTTTCGCTGGAATGGGACAAAAATGTTTTGACCGAAGAAGCGCCCTCCGCATTAAAGTCTGCACTGTACCGGTCACCGATGAACCAATCCTGTTTGTGAAAGACGGAATTTTTCGGCAGCAATTTCAACGCTTTGATCCAGGCCTCATGAAAGCTATGATATTCGTCATTGGAAAGACTGAATATTTCCGGCAGCGTGACCTCGAACCCGATTGTGAGATCGCCCTGTGCTGAAAGCATACAGTTATGCTCGACCTGATAGATCGGAAATACCTGTTCCGCTTTTGTGTATGTTCTCATGTCGCTCGTTTTAAGTTTAAGAAAATCTTTCTGGAATTGAACTTCAAATACCGGGGCAGGTAACGCCTGGCCGAACGCTTCATGAGTCCATGCTCGCCATATTTATGACTTAGCCTGAAGACCTGATAAAAAAGTAAACTGCCAAGCGCCCCGGTTATGACCAGGCATAAGGTAACGGGTACACTTAGAAGGTACATTACCGCAAATGCGATCAGTAGTATGACGAGACCTGCGGCAAGATACCCGATATACTGCGCCTTTAGCCCTTTAAATTCAATGGGTTTATTTATACCCTTATTGATCTGATAGAGTGCCATGATCTGATCCTTTAAACCCCAAAGAATGATTTAAGCACCGTAGCTACAACGACCAGAAAGATGCAGCTGCCAAACCAACTGGAAGCTACTTTGCCGGTATCATGTTCACCGTCGTTCCATTTTTTATAGACCTTGATAGCACCAACCAGTCCAACTAGTGCGCCTATGGCATACATTAATGTCGTACCGGTAGAAAAGTAACTTTTGACCTGCGTTGTCGCCTCCTGTATCCCTGCATTACCATCTTGCGCATACAGCGTATAGCTGACCAGCGTCATGATGAAAACCGCAATGATACTTTTCCACCAGCGTTCAATTTTAGCGTTACGCTTTACTTTTAAATTTTTCATGATGTTTGATATTATGGATTAATAAATAGGATGATTTAAAAAGGCAGGTCATCAGCAGCGAGCTGAAAAGGCAGCGACCGGGATCTTTCGATCATCTGAACTTTTAACAAATTCAAGTCGATCTCCCGGTCATGCGCACCATAGCCACTTACCAATATCTTCAGCAAGGAGATAAACTCCGCTTTGTCATCGACGGTCGAGAAAGCCGTGATCAACTGGGCTGTTTCTTCAATAAGGCGCTGTTGTGGTGACGGGCTGTCTGTAACCGGATCTGTTGAAGGTTCCCCAACCATGTTTTCGGAGTCCGGTTCTTCATCGGCGAATTGCAGATCCTGTTCATCACTTATCGTAATATTGGGGTCTTGCCGTGCAAGTCCCATTACCTGGAATGGTGTAACAGGAACATTTGGCAAATTTCCTATAGTTGTTCTTTTGGTGGTAAACAACTGAGTGATCTCGCGTTGATAGTAGCGAAGGAGCACATAGCTGTAATAGATGATGCCGGTCAGGGCGATGGCTGCAAAATATTGCTGCCAGGAAATGGATGACAACATAACGCTTTGATTTAAAGATCATCCGCACCATGCAGCGATCTCTGAAACAAAGGTTGGGCTATCTGAAAATCTTTTTTCACACCTCATGTACGAGGTAGGTATTATTTATTTATAACTAACTAATAATTAGTGAATTATAAATCACCCGAATTTCAAGGATTGCTGAATATCTCCGTCCTCATCCAACTTCATATCGATCTTTCTCAGCAAAGCCAGCCTGAGTTTATCCAAAAACGCAGTGCGATCCTTCTTTCTACGGGTGATATCCGTGTATTTATGATAGTAATGGCGCAGGTCGGCATGGAACACCGTTTCGAAAACCCTAACCACCGTTTTGATCTCGGCGCTTCCATGGTTGAATACCCCTAAGGCGACCAGCGCGTAGATCAGCTCGATCAGGTCTGTTTTGGTGAACGTCCAGGTTAGTTCTGTATCAGCAGCAATTTCCGGCTGTATGTTTCCTCCATTGTCCAACCTGAGTAATTCCAAGTTCAGATAATCCTGAAATTTTTCATTGGCCATGATCTTGGAAAGTTTATAGTCATGTGAAGTTGAATACAGTTCATCTTCCTCGAAATCTTCAAGTTCAACATACACGTCAAAGCCACCGCGCGTAAAATAGCGCTCATCCATGCTGTCGTCACCGGCGCGATAGTATTGAAAGAAAGAATGGTTGTGATCAAAAAAACGTTTGAGATCGGCCAATTGCTGTTGAATATATTCTCTAACCACCGTATCACCACCAAGCGGCAGATGGGTCAGAAAATTATATACGTTGATGAAGTAAATGTACTTGCTGTAGAACCGTGGCTTGATCTCTTTGAAGAATTCTATCTCCTCTTCCCTGCTTTCAAAAGCATACGATGAAATGTAGCTCTTTAACTTGGCCATGGCCTTTTTGCATATCTTGATCGATTCCTTCAGTTGGTCCGTTTGGGAGCCGCCATTCAAGATGACCTCATTGAGTTGATTATCCATTGCGGCATAGATCCGTTCAGCAAATATTTTCATGTTCAGGTGAAGTAAGTAAGTAATAAGCAAAAATTTATCATTAAGGTATTGCTCAAAAATCATCGAAGTGGTGACATCAGGAAATAATTTAATTTTTAGTAAATATTAAATTCATAAACGGTGTCACCAGTTGCTAAAAAACATATGCATTTCTTTGCAAAAGCAGCACCTGACCTGTAAATGACAGCCGCCACACTCATCGACCTCCTGGACGGATATACGGAACTTAGTCCCGCATTCCGCACGGCTGTGCTGGCTTGTGCAACCTCAGAGCGTTACCTGACCCACCAGGTTATACAGGCCGCAGGGCAGATCGAACAGCGTGTCTGGTTTGTTTCGGAAGGTTTACTCCGGCGCTATTATTTTGATGATAATGGTCGTGAGCATACGACAGGATTCTATCGGGAAGGAGACGTCGTTTTTTCCTATGAAGGATTCCAAAAACTACCGGTGCATCATTATACGGAAACCCTTGAAGCATCCGTGTTATTTGCATTGACGTACCAGCAAATCACTGATGACTTAAACAGCTTCAGGGAGACGCAAGTTTTGAAGGAGGTCTTCATGTATCAAAGAGAACGTGCCGAGCGTGCCCGTATGCAGGCACTTACACGACCCGCAGAAGTACGCTACCAGATGCTTAGGCGGGAACAGGCATGGCTTTTCGGACGGATCCCCTTAAGACTGATCGCCAACTACCTCAACATGACGCGGGAGAACCTGAGCAGGCTGATCTCCAAAGATCATTGATCTATTTCATTGAAACTGGTGATCGCCGCCGGTTGAACTCGTGATCGAGATCACCTTCAGCAGGGCACCACCTGACTTAACTTCGATCTACCCGAAAGTTATAAGAAAGGAGGTCCACAAAGAGGAGAAGCAACAGCGCCGAAAGATCAAGGATCTGCACGCGCACAGGTGATCGCCGAACACCTGCGTAAAAAGAGGCAGTTCAATTCATTTACTTAAAGTTTTATGCATTTTGATCTAAAATGCACCTATACCATGAAAAAGTTCATTTTCCCTGTAGTTCTCGCTGTAATGGTCTTTGTGGCCAGTGCTTTTACCCTGCAAAAAAAAGCTGCCATCAAACCAACCGCCAAAGCCAATACCGTATGGTATTTCACAGGTGACAACATTAATGAAGCAGACCAGTCCGCTCACTGGTCACAAACTGATCCGCAATTGGGTTGCGGTTCCGGCGTTGATCTGCCATGTCAGATGACCGTTGCTGATGCCCCTGATCAAGCGACCTTGCAAACCTTTTTAAACGGAAAAAGCGACGCCGCTATCCGTGACACGTATGCCGATTCAAAACGTGCCGAATAATCATAGGATTCCCCTGGCCGGTTGGTCAGGGGAATTTTACCAAAAAGCTTTAAGATGAGCCTAATAGATCGGCCACATTATTAACCGTCAATCGTTTAAGATTACTGCGTAACATGCTTCGTTTTCGCTGAAGAATTAAATTTTTTCCCCGTTCCAATAAATTGCGGAGCACAGCCAAACATTTTTTTAAATGCATATGAGAAATGAGACAAGTTCTCGAAGCCGGCCTCCCGGTAAACGGCTGCTGGTTTCTGATTACCGTCAGTCAGCAGGTAGTAAGCAAATTTTAGTCGTTTTTCTGTGAGCCACCGTTGTGGAGTGACGCCATAAATATTCCTGAAATCCCGCTTAAAAGTGGTCAGGCTTCGTCCTGTGAGAAAGCTGAATCTTTCCAGAGACATGTTGAACTTAAAATTGCGTTCCATAAAATCAGCCAGATCGATCTTGCCAGGTTCAGAAAAATCCGCTAAATAGGTATCGATATTACTATCTATCGTCCTTAGAATGGTGAGCGCCTCATCAATCTTAAGCGCTATAAGCGCGTCCGTGATTGAATTCTGTGCATCGAAATAAGGATGCAGCGACGTAAAGTAACTATCCAGCAATGGATGTTCTTTGTAAGCATTGATCCCAGATCGATGTTTGGTGTTTTTGATAACAGGATTGCGGGAGTAATAATCTTTTAATCGATCAGTTTTTAATATGACCAGGACGCACTTATAAGGCTGGCCATGCTTAGGGTATTGAATGACAGTTGACAGTTCGCGCCTGGGGAAAAGGATGGTATCTCCGGGGCCATAAACCTCACTTCTATCCGCTAACACGATTTTAACTTCCCCGGAAAGTATCCGAACGAAACAATGGTGTTGGAGCATGACCTCGTTCTTTAGATACTTTTCTTCCAGGCAGGTCATCACCACTTCAGCCGCAGGATCTAAAAGCTTCTTCTCCATGAATTAAAAGTACTAACAGAAAATGTAAAATGGCGGGCGAATACCGGCTTAATGCCCTGTTAACTTTTCACTTTCGTTAAATGGGTCATTTGAAATGCCTGGTACAATTTTTCATTTGCCGCATCCAATTGTCGGTTCAACGGGCCAACCAGCTCTCCCATGAACATGGCATCGACCTCGGTGCGGACAGGACGGGAACCGTGCGGCAGCCTTAGTAATTTGATTAAAGCATTCGAGACCATCTTTGGATTTTGGTCAGGGTTTGAAGCAAATACCTCATCAATGGATGCCAACATAGCCGCAGGGAGATCTTTGATGGGGCCATAGTCCAGCGTACGATCCGGATCACTCGGTTGAAGTAAAGAACCGATGAATTGCGTAGGAAAAGCCCCCGGTTCAATGATACAACTTTCGATTCCGAGATTCGACACTTCTGTGCGATAGCTTTCTGCCAATGCCTCGGCCGCCCACTTTGACGGACAATAAGGGCCCGGAAATGGTACGGCAAGCCTAGCGCTCAGACTTGAAATCAAAAGTAATAAACCTTGCTGCTGTTTCTTCATAAAGGGAAGAACGGCACGGGTCATGCGCTGTACACCGAACACATTGACATCAAATACTTTTTTCCAGTCGTCAGCAGTAAACGATTCCTGGATGCCGACAGTTCCGATCCCGGCATTATTGATCAGAATATCAATGCTGCCCATCTCTGCTGCGGCCCTGCCGACTCCTTCTATCACGCTGTCGTCATCTGTAACATCGATCTCCACGACGAATACACCATCCTGCTTCAACTTGTCCGCAACTTGCTTATTCCTGCCCGCTGCGTCACGTAATGTACCGGTCACGGTATAACCTTCTTCAAGTAAAGCCTCAATCATCACTGTTCCAAAACCACCGGCCGCGCCGGTGATCAATACATTTTTTAGTTCGTCCATTGCTGTTGGATTTAAATCAGAACACAAAAGTAATTGCCCTTCGCTTATCAAACTTTGTTCAAACGTCCTATTTTACTTTGTTTAAAAGGCTTTCACAGGTCATCTATTCTGGCAGCCGATGCTCCATTGGAGTTATTGATAAACATCAATGAGTTCTGGTAACCGGCAAGATAGTTTTGTTGCAGTCCAATAAGGATGACAACAAGCAACATCACAACACATGAAACTCAGCATTCAAAACCTCACATCTACATGCCTGCATATCAGGCAAATTTATTATTCAGCAATAACCGTAGCGTTTATACTCCTGGCGCCGGCGTTAAGCTTTGGCCAGGGTTATGTAGAAGGCGTTACCATCAGTTACGAGCACATGCCCATGAAAATTGAAACGCCGAACGGTGACCAGAAGTTTACGGGTAACAACCTCAAGATCGGCACATCGATACCCATATTCCTGGCGGCTAATAAGTCTAAGTACTTGATTGTAGGCGGTAATCTGGAAGCCTTCAATTTTTCGGGAATTCACCCCGACTTCGATGTGAAACGCGTGTACAGTATCTCGCCCACTTTCGGCTACAGCACTATGGTCAGCAAGGCCTTTAATCTCACCGCCCTGCTTACACCAACCATGAACAGCGACTATAAAGATGTAAAAAGCTCCGACATCAAGTTCGGCGCGATCGTTCGCGGAAGCTGGAAAGCAAATGACAATATCAGTTGGAGGGCGGTGTTAGGTTACCGCAGGCAGTTCTACGGCCCGCAATACGTGGTCCTGGTGGGTATGGACTGGAGGGTAAACGAAAAATGGCAGATATTCGGCGACGTACCGCACAGCCTTACAGCAAGCTATGGGGTAAATGAAAAAGTGAATGCCGGCTTCAACCTTTTTGTGCAAAACGCAACTTACCTGTTAAATAACCAGGATCGTTATTTTGAATACAATACAGTCAATCCGGGCCTTTTCATTGAACGCTATATTTCACCTAAATGGGCCGTGAGGGCCACGGCTGCCTACACGCTGATCCGCAACATGGAGATCTACAATAAAACAGATAAGGCCAAAGGATTTATAGATTTTTACGAGCTGGGCGACCGAAAAGACCCGATCAACCCGGAAGTGTCTACCGGATTAGCATTTAAGATCGGCCTGAGTTATCGCATATTCCCGGGTAAAAAGTAACCAACCATATCATTATGATCATGACCAGAATAACTATTGGCCTGGTGGCTGGATGCTTCCTGACTATATTAAATATTTATCCCATCTACGCAGTTGTCTTATCTCCCTGGAATATCTTGAACTTCGGCAAACTGCCTATTAGCAGTAATAACCGTATGAAGTTACTTGCAGATAGCAGCGAAAAAAAAACACCAACACTTAAAAGGCCTGAAGACGCCCTTACGTTAAGCAGGTTTAGTAAAGACGGGCAGATACACACCCTCGCTGTATTAAGCGACAATGGAGAACAGGTTTCAGGTATTGACCTAAGCATAGCGTTAAAGCGATACGACCAAAATGTTTTTGAAGTGATCAGCGGTCTGGCATTTGACGATGTGGTAAAGATCGTTCGTTCAGGTTCAGCAACCACGGTCGTTAAATATCATGATCTGTTGCCCAGCGTTGCCGGTGAGACGCATTTGGCTATTGGTATCAATTATGCGGAGCATGGTAAAGAAACCGGGCAGGTCAGGCCTTTCATGTTCCCAAAGATCGTAGAGACCGATCCGGCTATCCATCAACTAAAGTATACAAAGGGCTGGCTGCTGGACCACGAGGTGGAACTGGGCATAGTTTTTCCTTCAGCTGTATGCGCTGCAACTGATCTTAACCACAGCAGAATCGGCTTCGTGGTGGTGAATGATTTTACCGACCGGGCGACACTCATGCGCAAAATGGATAGTAAGAATGTAACGGGCGGTAAGGGCTTTCCGGATGCGAAAAGCAAAAAAGGATTTCTGCCAACCGGCCCTTATATGGTTATACCCAGAAACTGGCGGACGTTTGTAAAGGAACTACATCTGACGCTTTCAGTCAATGGCCATATTCGCCAGAGCGGGTATGCGAAAGACATGGTGTGGAACATCAACAAGATCATTGAGCGATCTCTGTCAGTTAAAGGTGAGCGAAAAAGCTATTATCAGGATAAAATGGTAAAACTATTTAATGGTGACTGCATTCCAGCCAACAGTATCATCATCACCGGCACACCCTCGGGTGTGGTATTTAATGCGCCAACCACTGGGTTCATTATTGGTGCCGTCACCAAATACATTTTTACCGGTGGCTTTTTTAGTAATAAAATGCACCCTTATATTTTGCAGCAGTATTTAAAAAAGGAACTATCCAATCCACGCTATCTTAAACCCGGCGATCACATCGAAACGTCCATCAACTTTTTAGGAACGATCAAAACAAGTATAAGAAATTAGTTCAGAACATACTAATTAAGCAACCGGTATCTGAATAGACGGGGCGGTCAGCAATTGTTGCTACCGGCCCGTTTTGATGTTTTAACGACTTGCTTCATTCAATTTGTATATTGCAGCGATGTTGAATGGAACAAATTTTACCGTTCAACAAAAAGACCATCATCTCACATGAACGATCCTCAACATCTGAAAAAAATAGAAGCCTTTATCAAACAGATCGTTCACCCAAATGCGGAAGAATGGGCCGCTTTCGCGGATATCGTAAAAGCCAAAAAACTAAAAAAGAAAGAGCTGCTCTTGGAAGAAGCTCAAACCTGCAACTTTATCGCCTTTATCAATTCCGGCGTTATCAGGGAATATTCGTTTCAAAACGGCAAGGAAACTACCGTTGATTTCGTTTCAGAGAACCAGTTTATAACCGATTACCAAAGCTTCATTATGCAAACGCCTACTATGCAATACCTGGAGGCGCTAACCGACGTCGACTTGCTGATCCTGAAAAAAGACGGTATCAATTCACTCTTCGACAGGTATAAAGTTTGGGAGCGCTTCGGCAGGTTGATCATAGAACGCGTGTTTTGCGGCGTGGAAGCCAAACGCAAGAAGATCATTGCCACTACACATGAAGAACAGTATCGTGATTTTGCTGCCGCGTATCCGCAAATCGTTCAGCAAGTGCCACAGTATTACATTGCCTCTTATTTAGGCGTAACACCGGAGCATTTAAGCAGGATCAGGAAGAAAGTATAACGAAATTAAGTATGTACGAGGTAATTACACAATCATTACGCAAACTGGTTGACTTCGCCGATGAGGAGCTTTTTTTGTTTATGCAAAAACTTAAACCTATGCACCTAAAAAAGCATGAATTGTATTTAAAAGAAGGCCAGGTATGTAAAAAGATGGTACTGGTACACAAAGGCGGCCTCCGGTATTTTTCAAGAGGTGCAAAAAGCGATCATACCATTGGATTTGCCTTCGAAGGCGAATGGCTGGGCGATTATGAAAGTTTCTTACTGCAAACCCCTTCGGGCTGCCTGATTGAAGCACTTGAAGATTGCGAGCTTTATACGCTAAGCTATCCGGACATGCAGGCCTTGTACCAGCATAGCCAGCGGTTTGAAAGATTTGGTCGTATTATGGCCGAACAGCTTTTCTTAGCTACGGCTAAAAGCAAAAGTAACCTCATGCTTCAAACCGCTAAAGAGCGGTATATGGCGCTGCTAACCAGCCAGCCGCAAATCTTTGAAAGATTGCCTCAACACCTGATCGCATCCTACCTGGGCATACAACCCCAAAGCCTGAGCCGTATACGCGCCGATGTAGCTAAGACCAGGTTAACATAGGTTAACAAAATTCAGATTTTTTTTAACCCAGCCACATTTTTTCATAGCCTTGATACGTGCAGTTTTGTAGTGCGCATTTTAACGCGCCCTCAAGATATCTATATGGGCACATCACAACTCTTTTCGCTGGCAAGTACAATAGCTGCATTGCAATGGGTTATATTGATCATTCTTCCTAAATGGAGGTTAACACAATGGTTGATCAGGTATCCTGTAGTGCCTATATTGTTGTCGGTTATCTACTGCATTTACATCGTTGGCTTTTTTAACACGCCAGGCGGCGGGTATAACTCTTTACAGCAAGTGCGTACCCTCTTTGCCGATGACCGCCTGTTGCTGGCCGGTTGGATACATTACCTGGCATTTGATCTGCTCATCGGCTTTGCTATAGTCAAATCCTCACAGGAAAAAAACATTGCACACTGGCTGATCATTCCCTGCCTGATATTAACATTCATGTTCGGGCCATGCGGCTTTCTGATCTATCAGATTATCAAAAAAATTAAATAACAATTATGAGAACATTATTTAACCGCATAAAGGTCAGTAGCCCTGTTTTATATTATTGTGGCGTGGCGCACCTCCTGCTGTTTATTGTGCTGATCATCATTTCACAAATAGATCAGCGGCAGTTGCTGGGCGTGAACGTATGGGTAAAGCCGGTCAAATTTGCCATATCTATAGCCATCTATTGTTTAAGCTGGCCTTTGCTTTTACAATATTTTCCATTTGAACGGTTAAAAAAGCGCTTTGTCCGATTTACGGCGTTTGCCATGACCTTTGAGATGTTGGCAATCGCTACACAAGCCGCCAGGGGGCAGTTGTCACATTACAATCACTCCAGTGCGTATAACCTTCTTTTGTTTAATTTGATGGGTGTCGTTATCGTTTCACAAACCCTCTTTGCGCTATATATCGGAATCAAATTCTTTAAGGTAAAGGCTCTACAGGTTACCTCGGCAATGTTATGGGCAATAAGGTTAGGCATTATCATGTCGTGCTTTTTTGCGCTGGAGGGCGGCATAATGGCAGCAAAAATGGCGCACACCGTAGGCGCTGCCGATGGCAGCCGCGGGCTTCCCCTACTGAATTGGAGCCGCATTGCCGGCGATTTGCGTATAGCCCATTTTGTGGGATTGCATGCCCTTCAAATTTTACCGCTGTTTGTTTTATTAACGCGGTTTAAAAGTGCACGGCCAGCGATAATCTTTTCGTCGGGTTATTTCATCGTTGTTATGCTGCTGCTGGTTAATGCTTTTTTAGGACGGCCGTTAATATAGCGGGTTTTAGAGAAACTTCCATGATGTTCCATTAAGCCTTAATTATTCCCGAGAATTACTTCTGTGAGTCTCTTAACCGGTTTCACGTTCTGAATACATCTGTCTATAGGCCTGGCAAGTAGTTTTTGATACCTGCGGCGTTTTTGGGTCCTGAGCTATTACTGTTTCTAAAAAACCGCGATTTGCGTCACCCCATTGGTTCATAGCATCAATGATAGGCATTATCGACCAACCGATCTCGGTAAGCGTATATTCTACCTTTGGCGGTAATTGTGGATAGATGGTTTTTTCTACCATACCATGTTCCTCTAACTCTTTCAACTGTACGTTCAATACCCGGCGTGTGGCAACCGGCAATAAACGAAGCATTTCACTGGGGCGCTTCACTCCCATTGATATAGCATTAAGCAGCGCAGGCTTCCATTTTCCGTTCAGCACTTCTTTGGTCAGGTGTAAACCACAATCAATGGTCAGGGGGATTTTTCTTTCGTACATATCTCGTTCTCCTAATTCAAAAATAGGCATTGTGCATCATTTATACATAGGGGATAATTTTGTCCCTATGCCATTAAACTCTCCCATATTGTTATGCAGCCACGTATATCCGAGGTTTGCTTAAAAAAAGCAATGGATAAATCAACACAGCCTCTGTTAGAGGGATATCAGTTAGGTGATCTTAAATTGAAGAACCGGGTAGTGATGGCGTCAATGACCCGTGGACGTGCCACCAACAGCGGCTTAATACCTACGCCTTTAATGGCACAATATTATGCGCAACGTGCATCAGCAGGATTAATTTTAAGCGAAGGCACTTGGGTGAGCCCCAAAGCTATCGGGTTTATAAATGTGCCCGGCATTTACACAGCAGAACAGGTTGAGGGGTGGAAAATGGTTACTAAAGCGGTGCATGAAAATAACGGTTTAATTTTTTTACAACTTGGCCATATCGGTTCGGCATCTCACCCCGATCATTTGAATGGCGAGTTACCCGCTGGTCCGTCCGCCATTAACCCGCTAACGCAATCGTTCACTCCCGAAGGATTTAAAGCTTCACTTACTCCGCGGGAATTGACCATTACCGAAATCAAACAAACCATACAGGATTACAAGCAAGCCGCTCAAAATGCAAAGGACGCGGGATTTGATGGTGTTGAAGTTCATGCACAGGCAGGCATGTTGATCCCGCAGTTCTTAAGCCTGGCTACCAATCAACGTACCGATGAATACGGCGGTAGTATAGAGAACCGGTCTCGTATAATTTTTGACATTCTAAATGCAATTATGGAAGTTTGGGACAGCACCCGTGTATCTATCCGTTTTACACCGGTAATGTACTCGCATGTAGGTATTGTAACTCCTGATGAAGAGACCATCCCGTTATTTCAGTACATCTTAAAAGAACTAAATGATTACAACCTGGCTTTTTTACATATTGTAGGCCCTGCGGAGGATTTGACGGGCACACCGGTGGAGGTACTTCAAAATGACTATTTCAACCACTTCAGGCATCACTACAAAGGTGTATTAATGGCAAACCTGGGCTTTACACAGCAATCTGCCAATGCTATAGTGAATGAAGGAAAAGCCGATTTGGTGTCGTTTGGTAAGTTATTTATTGCCAATCCTGATCTGGTAGAACGCTTTTCAAATCTGCTGCCTTTGGCTGAGGTTGATCCGGATACTTTTTACAGCGGAGAAGAAAAAGGTTATACCGATTATCCAAAAGTTCTTAATGAAGAGTCTCGAACATATTAGTAAAACAGGGGTACCCCGACCAATCGGCCGGGGTATTTTTTTACCTTGGATTTTGAGTCATGTTTGATAGTGCGATCACATCTTCCGGTATCGGTAAAGCGTAACGAAGGTCATTGGGTGGCAAGGTGTAGGTCACACCGAGAACGGTTCGGGTCAGTGTGATTCCGGCACCTTCCTTGTTCAGTCTCTTAATATCCATCCATCGCAAACCCCTGTTCAATAATTCTTTCCTTCGTTCCAGGAGGACGCGTTGTAATGCAACTGTTGCGGACGTCTCGTTATATGGCACATAGGTACCTGTTTTCCAGCGCTTACCGAGTAAAGTGTTTAAATCGCGCATCCCTTCGGCGATCTTACCATTCCTCAATGAACATTCTGCACGGATCAGCAACATTTCGTTAGTGGATATTCCGCCGAAAGGCGCTAACTGGCCTGTATAGTTTCCCTTGAAGGCATAAGTTCCATCTGTATTTCGCCGGAAAAATACGGTCTTGCGCAGATCATTGTCTTCATACAAAGCGTACAAATGAGGGTCTGTTTTTGCCCGGCTTGGATTGATGGGTGCCGGAGTCGCAATGGTGCTAAAATAAACGGTCTCTGCATTGAACTGGGCAAGCGGATACGCCGCAGCGGTATTTAGCGTGTTATAATCTATGAGCTTGTCATACTGCCGCAAACAGGAATCGGCATATAAGCCAGCTTCAGTATAACTGCGCATGTACAAAAAAGCACGGGCCAGCATCCCATACGCAGCGGCCTTTGAAGGCCTTAATGGACTTATGGTTGATACCGGCAATAGCGTGACAGCACTTTTGAGATCACTGATGATTTGCTGATAGGTCTGCTCATTGGTTGATCTTACTGACGTTTCATTGAAATTAGTATTCAGCCGGAGCGGTAAACCAAGATCGGTGGCTGCTGTTGACGGATCGTAGGCCAAGGTCCATATTGCAGCCATGTTGAAGAGATTCTTTGCTCGGAAAAAATAGGCCTGTCCCTTGATGTCGTCATAAGTGACCTGATTGGCAACACTTCGTTCGATGTGGTCGATATTTTCCAATACTGAATTTGCCGCGTAAATCGCCGTATAGCCATTGTTCCAGGAATTGGATTGCGCTTCGAATAAGTTATCCTTTTGCCAGGTATACTGACGTCGATAACCCTCCTGGCTTAAGGCACTATAATTTGCATCTAACAAATAGTAATCTGTACTGCTGACCTCACCTTCACCCGGATCGCTGAAGGACATCTTGCTATAAGCGTCCAATATAGATTGCAGGTCAGCCAAAGTCTTAGGAACGACCAATTTTTTGTCTGATTTCTCATCGAGGTATTTTTCACAACCGGTTAGGGTGATCAGCATCATACCGGCCACCATCGCAATTAAGTTTATTCTTTTCATGATGATCTAATTGATATTCGCTCTAATGCCAATAGCGTAGACCGCCGGATTAATGAGCGTCGTAGAGTAATAATTATAATCAGGGTCAAGGCGGTGGTTATTCGCTCGCCAGATGATCCCTAAATTACTGGTGTTGAAATAGACCTGTAAGGTGCGAAATGGCAGTCTACGCCAGCGCTGTCTTGTAAATTCGTAGGCCAGGTTGATGTATTGTAGCCGGACATGATCTCCTTTTTCCACTAATGCCGCTGAGCCAAGGTAAAACGCGTCACGGCTAGACACGGCCGGGTATGAAGCAGACGGCACAGTAGTATGCAGTTCGTCTCCGGGTTTTTGCCAGCGCAAAGCGTAATCGGCATGGCCATTCCAGTTGTTATAAAGATCCGTATAAGAGATCGACGACCGCCTGAAATAATAACCAAATTTATAAACCAGACTAACGTTTAGGGAGAGCTGCCCGTAACTGAACGAATGGTTAAATGAACCGAACCAGGTTGGTAAAGCGGAAGCGAAATACTCCAGGTCATTGACCGTAGTGTTAGCGCCGGTCAGCTTGATATAATCTTTGCTTACATTAACTCCATCAAAACCTTGCGGATCACCATTACTAGGATCAAGACCAGCCCAACGATAGGCGAAAATGCTATATACGGGCTTGCCGGTCACACCCGAGATCGTGGGATTAGGACCAAGGAAACTGCTGCCTTGTGTATTGGCTAAATAATAGTCGGTCACCTGATCACGGAAATAACTGAGATTAATGGAGGGCGACCATTTAAACCGGCCATTGAATACTTTGGCTTGTAATTCCATATCAATACCGTTCCCGCTGATCGACGCCACGTTCTTGGTGACGGCATTACCGATCCCTGTGGTGTAGTCAATAAGTGCTGTACCAAACAAATCCCGGCTATTTTTATGATAATACTCTATAGAACCGGAGATGCGTTGATCGAATAATTGAAAATCTGCACCTAAGTTCAGCATCCGGGAAGACTCCCAGCGCAGGTCAGGGTTGGCGTAGTTGATGAACCTCGAAAACGGCTGACCGGTATAGGGCGAATTGGTCGCATATTGAATGGTTGTCACCGCGCTCATGGCCGGGTCGATATTACCGCTGATACCGTAGGTTCCCCGGAACTTCAGATAATTGAGCCACTTGGCTTGCAAGAATGTTTCATCGCTGGCCAGCCAGCTGAGTCCAACGGAGTAAAATGGATTCCATTGATCGTTGGTGCTCAGTCCGAACAAATTGGATGCGTCCCGCCGTGCACTGAAAGAAAGGGCATATTTGCGGTCATAGGTATAGGCAGCATTAATAAATGTCGAGACAAAATTAGTTTTGATCTCGCTGATCGAGTTTCCGTCCGGTACGAAATTTTGTGTGCCTGTGACGTAATGAGGATAAGCTGTGCGGTAATCGGTCATCCCAAAGGTCAGGATATCATCGTCATAGCCGTATAGCCTGCTGCTGTTGCCAGCTCTTGTGGTACGGCGCAGTTCACTACCTGCAAGCGCATTCACCTCGTGCTTACCCCAACTACGATCAAAATTCAACTGCCCACGGAAATTATTGACGGTCAACCGTTCTGTGCTGTTGTCCAAGACACCTCCGGCAGGTATTATCCGGTTCAGGGTGTTGCCATTGACCTGGGTAAAACTATTCACCAGGTCTCTTGCAAAGAAGCTTTGACTGCCTCTTAAATTATGTGTGTCATTGGACTGCCGCTCATACAAGTATTTGAAATCAATGGCGAAGCCCAAGGGCAGCTTGTAATTCAGGCCTGTATTGAGTACCACGTCCTGCTGACCCGACCGCTGGCGATCATTTTCGCTATCTGAAAGTGGAAAGTAACGCCAGTCCAATAAGCCTTTGCCATTCAAAGAAGTGAGATAAGAACTGCTATAGGTCTTAGGTAAGGCTACAGGGTTTCCTTGTGCATCTGCTAATCTTGCATACGGCAAAATCGAATTCGCATATTGGGTAATACCGCCCAAGCCCTGACGGCCTGAACGCGTGTCTGCACGCGTATAGAGTATTCCACCTTGCAGGGTCAAGGCCTCTACCGGACGGTAGACCTGTTGAAACCGTGCGTTGACCCGATCATATAAAGCGTCCAAATTGCTGAGATCACGATCATAACCGGTCGAACCCGTCCAGTTGCTTTTTGCAGCACCTCCACGAACCGACAGCGCGTACTGCTGATTGAATTGCCACTGATATACATAATTTGTAAGGTCATCACGAATATCATGCTGACGTAAGGCGCTTAACTGCGTGTTGACCGCTTCTGCGGTCATCTTGCCCTGATCTTTGGCCAGTAACAGTTCCACCACATCCGAAAGCACCCGGCGATTGGTGCTGTTGATCCAATCGTTGTAGAACCCTTTGCTGTACAGCTGCTGCTCCACATTCACAAAGTCAGAAGAACTCATTTGCCTGACATAGCCCAGGTCTGGTTTAGCAGCCGTAGCTACAAAAGCATTAAAATCAACCGTAACAGGCTGGTTGAACTTTGCTTTTTTGGTCGAAATCACGATAACACCGTTTCCAGCACGAGCGCCCCATATCGAGGCGGCTGCCGCATCTTTCAGGACGGTAACACTTTCAATATCATTCGGGTTAATATTATTAATATCCCCTTCATAGGGAAAGTTGTCCACCACGATCAGTGGTGATCTTGGCCCTTGTATGGTGCTCAAACCACGGATCACCAATTGCCCGGACGTGCCCGTACTACGGTCGACGGTCAAGCCGTTCGCTGTCGCTTCCAAGCGGCTTAGTACATCTGTACTGGCTTGTAATTCGAGTGCTTTGCGGTCAACGAGGGAAAAGGAACCTGTTGACCGTTCCTTGGGCAGGTTTTGGTATCCGGTAGATACCTGTACCTCCTGTAGCTCGTTCGCCTTTGGCGTCAGCATCACCTGAACAAAGGTATCTTTGCTGGCCGTGATGCGCATTGATACGGTTTGGTAGCCGATATGGGATATGTTCAGTTGTGCGTCCTTGCCACGAAAGGCGATACTGAAACGTCCGGTCTCGTTGGAGGTTGTCGCTAAGCGGGTGCCGTTTACCTGCACGGTCACACCGCCAATAGGCGCGTTATTTTCAGAAGAACGGATCAGTCCATTAATAATGGTTTGTCCCTGCGCGGTGACCGCAAAGAACAAAAGATAGATAATAATCAAAAAGTGTTTCATGGTCAATCTGGTTTAAGTTGATTAGGGGTATTCAAGGGGTTCTTAGAGCGGATAACAAGCATCCTTAATTTTCTATCAGCAGAACGCAATTGCAGCCCATAGCCTTGTAACATGCGGTTAAGATCTTCAAGGTTTGCGGGGCGGTGGTCAAAGCGGATATCGATATTTTCTGTTATGCCCGTCTCATCCAATACCGGTAATTTAATTATTGGAAGCGCGTCAATACGTGTTCTTAAATAGGCCACGGGTGCGTTAATTAACTCTGCCTGTTCAGCATCGAATAAGGTATTCTTTTGAGGTGCACCGGTGGTGACCGGAACGGAGGTTCTCTTCAGTCTTTGCAGGACCAGGCATGGCTGGGACCGGATCAGTAAGCGGCCGTCATAATCGGTGATCCGACTTAATTCAGCCAGCATGTCTGACCATAGTGAATCAGCCCGACCAATCGGAATAGTGTATTCAAAATTCCAGATCGTTGAGGTAAGCGCACGAATGGCTGATGTGTCATCGATCTCCAGCAGGGTGAGCTTCTTGCTAAATTGTTCTTTGCGCTGGTCGTATAAGAAAACAGCTGCATCCTCAAACAAACGCAAAAGGGTCGCATTGGTTAGGGCACGTCCATAGATAACCTGTCCACTTCGCCGAATCTTTCCACCGGAAGGTAAACCACTATAACGGCCTTTCGAAAGGACGGTGTAAGCCATGATCGGATTGTCACCAGGATAGTCCTCAGATAAAAATAATGGCCGATCAGCGTTGAGGTCTTTCTTAACCTGCATGGCGGGGGCTTGTTTGCCATTGACGGCTTTGCGCACATTGTCGAGATTAAAATCCTCACCACCGGTCAGGGCAAAGATCTTACCCTGCGGATCGATCCAGACATAATGCGGCACCGTACGATGCGGAAACAATTTAGATAAGAGGGTATCAGCGGTGACCGACGGAAAGTTGAACCTGCTACCTGCGGGTGAGCGGAAGAACTTCTGTATTTTCTCGGTGGGTTCATAAGCCACACCCAAAATTTGGAGACGGTCGCCAAACTGTTGTTCAAAAGACTGGGCATCCGGAAACTTAGCGATACAGGATGTACACCAAGTAGCCCAAAAATCCAGGATAAGATACTTGCCTTTGAATTCAGCTATTTTTATGGTAGAACCGGAATGGTTGACCAGGTTAGTAAGGGTCAACTCAGGCAATGTGTCACCGATCTTAAGCGGCTCAATGGATGCTGCGGAAACACGAAAGTTCAGGCATAGCAATCCCAGGACACTGTAGCGTATCAATTTTTTCATGGAGCGTTAATTAATGATGGGAAGAGTGGAAAGAAAAGATAATGGCGGCGCCAAACTATACTATTAACTGAAATGCGCCGCCGTTACCACCGGATCATTCAGGCGGACAAATGACCAGGAACCAGATAGTTTGCTTATTTGTCGTTAGGGTCATCGGTAATAGATTGATCATTCAACAATTGGCGCACCTCTGCCTCATGGTAGATAGCACTTACGAGATTAGGTAAGTCGGATAATCCAGCTTCCTGTAATTGTTGAACATCAATCCCTTTTTCCGATAGCGAATTTTGAAACCACTCCTGCAATTCCTGCTGGAACTGCTCATAAGGAACCTGGGCAAAGCGCTGCATGATCTCAGTAAGACTACCGAAAGCAGGTTTTTGGTTCGCATGTGGTTTCATTTCATCCATGATAAACAATATTGTTATATCAGTACGGAGTCGCGGAAGGGTATGTCTATTAATATACTACAGGCATGGGTCCCAACTTATTGTTCACGGAGGGTTGACACGCCCTAGAGCACAAATAAGAAGGGATACCCATACTTGTAGCATGGGCATTCCAGCTTCTCATCTAGCGCTCTGTTTGAAAGTGTCAATTTCCGTGAGCAAGACTCAAAGCGAATGCTTCAATATTTTCGAAGTATCCGCAAAAATAACATATGTGCTTTTAACGCACAGATTTATTTAGCATAATCTTATTATCAAATATACCATAATAAATAAATTATGGCAAGTGTGACGTAATATTTTATAAGCGAAGATGGTTGATTTACGCCTGAATGGGAATACAATATCGGAATCAACAATTCATAGATCAAATCACAAAAAGAATTGAAGAGATTCGATTACAAAAAGGTATCGTTCAAGAAGATATAGCGGATCGTACAGGATTTACCTTAAAACAAGTGTGGAGATTATTGAATGGACAGCATAATTTTGCTATCTCCAATATAGAAGCCATAGCTAATGCATTGCAAGTCCATCCAAAGGAACTTTTTGATTTTGAATTTGATTTCGCTAAGCACCCGCCAACTAGAAAAGAGAGAAAAGCTAAATAACATTAAGGGACTAAGCATAATTTAGCTACTTGAAAAAGCCCAGCCAACAATTTCCTCAATCGCGGCTTTGATCTCCTCCTGCCCTTTCTCCTTGCTGATGTCAATATCACAGAACATGCCACCGTTAAACTGCATATGCAGAATGGTATAATAGATCCCGCCAACCAACAACGCAGCGATCCCTCTAAAATGAACGTTTCTATTTTTGAAATGCTCGTCAGTCATTCCTAATAGAACCTGGCCGGCATTCTCCCGTGCATTATGAATACTTTTCATCATTGGACTGTTAGCCGATATTTCCCAAAGTATCAAACGCTGCATTTCCTGCTCTGATAGGAAGTAAGTGAATTGGTTCTTGAACATTTCGGTGAAAAGATCTTTCAAAGAGGTACAACCAGACTTATCCACACATTCCTGAACCTTCTGATTGAACTTTAACCAGTAATCGTTTTCTACCACATAGGATTCGATGAGAAAATCGACACTTCCAAAGTACCGGTAGATCAATTTTTTATTGACACCAGCCTGTTTAGCGATCTTGTTCACGCCTAAACCATCATATCCAGTACTTTGCAGGATCTCACCGACCGCCTGTATCAATCTCCGCTTGGTATTTTCTTTATTTTTAATATGCTCTCTCATACTTCACAACCATTAGGAATAAATTTACAATTAATTATTATACGCTGCCGTTACCCTAATATCGACCGGATGTCATTTTTGATCTGCTGGTAATTTTCTAAAATTTCTTCCTGATCAATATCCCGGACAGCAGGTATGTCTTTATAGAGAGCTTCCTCAGCTTTAATTGCTTCATGATCGTTCTGTATCTCATTATGAAATACCTTCAGTTCTATCTTGTTGGTCGGGTCGTCAGCTACCATGCCTACAAATTCACCAGAAGAAAGCCCTGAGATCTTAGATGCGGGTATCGCAAAGTCCAATTGCGTTGACCGACTCACCGACGTATCCTGGCTATTGATCGAAACACTTTCTTTGAGTTGATTGATTTTGCCAAATCGTTCAGAAAGTTGCTTTGCGGTATCACCAGTTACCTGGCCACAAATAATATTTCCTACGATATTCATGATCACTTCAGCCTGATCCCGTCCGTAGTCTTTTTTTAACTGGCTGTAATCCTGCACAGCTAAGGTCACTGCAACCTTGTTGGATCTCGCGGTAGCGATCAGGTTGTCAATGCCATTAAAATAAATGGTTGGAAACTCATCGAAGATCATGCTGCATTTAAGTCTGTTCTTTTGATTGACCAGCTTATTAATGCGGTTAATGTAAAGGGACAATACTGCGCCATTGACCTGCGACTTTTGCGGGTTATTGGCCAGACATACGATTTTGGGTTCCTCGGGTGAATTGATGTCCAGGGAAAAATCATTACCGCTCAGAACATAGTAAAGTTGTGGTGAAGACAATCTGGCCAGGCTGATCTTAGCACTGGCGATCTGTCCTTCCAATTGCTCATAAGCTTCGTTCTGCCAGGCAGAAATAAACGGGTTGATCAATACCTCGATCTCCGGTTCCTGTAGCAATACCTCAAATAATAGCTTGTAATCAGCCTGCGCTAATTCGATCACATGAGGCAACGTACAAAAACGACCGCCCTGATATTTTCTTAGGAACCACATGATGGCCGTGACGAAGTTGATCGGAGATTCGACAAAGAAGTCGCCCTGCTTTTTGATCCATTCGCGGTTCAGTCCCAGCATGATCGTTCTGCTCGCATCAATGGCATCTGTGATGTCAAGCATGGTTTCCGGCTCTAAAGGGTTAGCACGGTGCATGATCTGTTCCAGGTTGATCACGTACTGAATGGGTTTGACCTTGTAGAGATGTCCATATTTTAAAAGCGCATTATAAGCGATCTTAGTCAGGTCATCATACTTAAAATCGTACAGCAACATCGAAAAGCCTTTTTGAATGTGCTGTGTGATCATGTGGCGGATAACAAAATAAGATTTACCAGAACCCGGACTACCACCGATCAATGTCCCCCGAAAAGGATTAATGATGTTGATCCAGCTCTTATGTGTTTTACCACGGAATTGATATACCGTAGGCAGGTTGATCGAATATTCATTTTGCAAATACCGTTCCTCCTGAGGAAACGATTCATTGTCCTTATTAAAGATGTCGCTCCCCATCCTGAGCTTTAATATCCTGAACATTGCACCTACTCCGGAGAGTATTAGCAAATATCCTAAAGAAGTTACACCGATATACAGTGATGCTCTTAATGCCAATGATAGGCTGGTTTGCAGAAAGGCTGCGCTGATAAAGTATAAAGTCAGCCCGACAAGTATATAAGTAGTGATGGTATTCCATCTTATCTGCTCATCCTTCTTTCCTTTACTGCCTAGTAATGAAATAAACAAAGCGACAAGCGACGCCAGTTTAGCAAAGATCAGGTCATTAAAAACTACCATTTTCGAAATGGAAGTAAGGACACGATCTACAACCGGCTTTGTCAGGCCCCAATACTGAAAGGCCAAATAACATGTCAAATAAAAATGAATGATCAATACTGCAAGGCTTATGAACCTGGTAAAGTCAATGACCTTACGTAGTGCTTGCTCGTTTTCACCTGTTTGCATACTGTAAAATTTAAAGTGAATGTCCTCTGCGTTTTCTCTTGCGCTTTCTTTGCTGTAGCCTGCCGATGGCTGCCATATCTTGTTTATCTTCCTGGTACAAGGCGTCTATGATTGTACCACTATTGTTCAAAAAGTTATCACCTGTTATTCCTGTATTATCAGGTACATTGTTACTGCCGGATAGTTTAGTACTATGGCCAGGATCAATGCTTCCTTCTGATCGAGCGAAACTTAGTGAAAGGCTGTTTGCACTATAGCTTTTGCCTAGGTCACTACCGTTGAATACGGCTTTAATATTATGATCGACAAAGGTGACCCCATACAACCGGCCATCTTCACTGTGACGGAAAATGGCTTCAATATTCTGTTCCTTGAGCTTTAACAGAAACTCGGTTTTACCAATCGGCTTGATCAGCAGATCATCAATCGTCTGCTTTACCTGCTCTCTTAATGATTTGCGTAACACCCCGTTCAAGGCAAAACGTCCTTCCAGTGCCTTCAATGTTGGTTTGCCGTAAATACTACTGGCCTTAATGGGAACGCCGATCTTGCCGCCTTTACCATCCAGTGCCCAGTATACCAACCCGTTTTGCTCATACATCCTGGATTCTTTTGAACCCCGGTCAGCCGTCACGTTAAAACCGTTCAGCACCGCGTTAAATTCCGGGATACTGGTGAACTTGTAGGTTCGCAATACCTCACTTACGACATTAGTGATTGCCCGCTTGGTTTCGGATTTTCCATAAGCTACTTGTTCCAGGGAAAGAGATTTTATGTTATGTTGAACTTTGCCTTGATCTTCTGCCTTGACTAATCCATAATTCAGCTCTACTTGCTTCCGGGATTGCTCGGACGCTTTATTGGCCAACAAATGGAAGCTGATCCTTTCGCCATCCGGTTTGATGTTGGTAGATACCAAATGCAGGTGTGGATGGCCGGCATCGTAATGCTGGTAGACAAGGTACGGTTGCTTACCAAATCCTAAGCCTTCCATATACTCATCGGCAACTTGCTGAAGTGTCCATTTATCCAAATTTTCACCAACTGCAAAATTCAAGGACACGTGCAAGGCGTTGACCTGTGTGCGCTCGTTCCGTTTTGTCAGATCAGTCAACCGGTTTACCTTGTCACTGAAAGACAGGTCATACGGCTCCTTCAAATAACCCTGTGCCAGGATCAATTCAGCCTTGCCCAAACGCACCTTATGCTCGTTGTAATTTATTGCCCCGAGGATGCTCCGTCCGGTTTTAATTTTTGCGACCATACTTCTGAAAAGTTTTGCATGCGGTCCTTGATCTGCGCGATAGCCGGGTCAATCTTGTTGCCGATAATGGACATAAGTGACAACCACAAACGGTTGTCTGCCGAACCATGTGCAGCGTTGATCTGACGGACAGCTTGGTTCAAATTATTACCAATGGCATTGAGTTCCCGACGAAGCAATGCCAACTCTTCGAGCATCTCATCCATGGACTTGTCCCGGTAGTTAACGGTGATCGGTTTTTCCAATAAAACGCAACGGATGTACTGGCTCATCTTCCTGAAACGCGTCTTTTTAAACCGCTTGTTAATTAGTAAAAATTCACCGGGTTTAAACCTCGTGGTGATCTTTCGTAACCGGTTTTCTTCTTCATTTTCCATAACTCACATCATCTAGAAATCCGACTTCGGAGGATTTTTGAAGTGCCCCCGGACTGACTTTGGAAGGGACGGCAAGATTCCGTTGTCCGACAACGGTTTATCTTGCTGATTGCTTCAAAATGCAATCTCGTCCTTTTCAACTCCTCGATTCGGATCTGTTAAACATCAATTACTTAATTACGATTCACTGTAAAACGGGGACTGCCTGAACTGACGTTTTACTTCCTGTCGGTAGTTATAGATCCATTCAGCAGCACATACTTTCCAGTTGCGAACAGTGCCGCCAGTCGGCGTCTTCCACTCACGAATATCATATTCATGAAAGAATTCGTCAGCCAAATCGGTCACGCCTTTTTGGTCAAAATAGATGTGCAAAACTTCCAAGTTGGGTGGCATGCTTGTGCCCATACCATCATGATTTCTGATTGGAAAATTACTATGGCTATTTGCCTCATTAGGCTGATTGGCTATTATACGTTTGGCCTTGCGTTTCATGCCAATTTAATGTGATCGTTCAACTTGCCTGAGGTCATCAGCTTTTCAATTTCTTCTGAATTGTAGTAAGTGATACCCCCTAATTTTTTAAAAGGAATCAAGCCCTTATCCCGCAGATATTGCAGTTTGCTTTCGGACAGCCGGAGCATTTTTTTGATCTCGAAAGCTTTCAGCCAATGGTGGCCGGACTGGCCAGATTGTTCTTTGAGCAGCTTCTTAATGTCAACGATAAGCTGTTGCTTGAAGTCGAGCAAGTCCTGAACCGTTATCAGGTGATCGCGGTTAACTTTAGGAAAGTCATGTTGGATTTCATTATGATTTGCCATAGCTTAAAATTTAGCTTAGCAAAAGTGGGGATGAGAAAAAGAAGTTTATCACACCTCATGTACGAGGTAGGAGTTTTTTTTACTTTTTGAAGATTAGGGTATTTAGTATTTTAATCTTTATTATTTTTAAAAAATAAAGATTAAACCTTATACAATATGACTAATGATAATCCCAAAGGATCGGTATGGCACCGTTGGGAACCCCACATACACGTACCTGGTACTGTACTTAATGACCAATTTCCTAAAAGCGATGATCGTTTCGAACTTTATTGTGACCAAATTGAAAACTCGTCACCTAAAATACGTGCACTTGGTGTTACCGATTATTATACACTATCATCCTATGAGCAAATTATTCAACTTAAAAAACAGGGGCGTTTAAATGATGTAGAATTAATTTTCCCCAATGTTGAAGTAAGGCTAAAATTGGGAACATCTAATGATAAGTTTGTCAATGGGCATCTACTTTTTTCACCAGAAGACCCAGACCATGTATTGGAGATAAAAAGGTTTTTAAGTAAATTGACCTTTAAAACACGGAAAGATGTTTATGCATGTACAGATGCAGATCTAAAGAAGCTTGGCAAAGATCATGATCCTAATATTATTGCAGACCATAAATTAATGGAGGCTGGTGCTAACCAATTTAAAGTTGATTTTGAACAACTAATAACAAATATAAATGGAAGTACCTGGGCACAAGAAAATCTGCTTATTGCAGTTGCAGCTGGTGAAGATGGCACCTCGGGATTGCAATCGTCCGACAGTTCTTACGACGAAATCCGAAAAAAAATTGAGCACGATGCACATATAATATTTTCAAGTTCTGAAAAAGACCGTTCGTTTTGGATCGGTAAAGGAGGGAAATTATCAAAGGAGGACATTGTAAAAGTTTATCGATGCTGCAAGCCTTGCATACATGGTTCCGACGCCCATGACCTTTCGAAAGTCGGTAAACCAAAAAATGAAAAATTTACATGGGTCAAGGGTGATTTGACTTTTGAATCAATTAGGCAAGTTTGTATAGAACCGGAAGATAGGGTAATCGTTTCCAGTCAACCAATGACATCTGTCACGGAAGCCTATGTTATTGACCAAATTGAGATTACGAATGCTGATTGGATGAACCCTCAAAATCTGCCATTAAATTCGGGATTAGTAACAATAATTGGAGCCAGGGGGTCAGGGAAAACAGCTTTAGCAGATTTGATCGCTACAGGAGGTTATGCTATATCACAACAAATGGGTGATACATCTTTTATCCGAAGAGCATTTTATCATCTTCAAGATACATCAGTCAAGCTGGAATGGCTTTCAGGCAATCATACAGAACAACAAATTATTGACACTGAAAACGAAGATTTAATATCCAATCCGAGAGTTCAATATTTATCCCAAAAATTTGTTGATCAATTATGTTCTGCGGAAGGTGTAACTGATAAACTTCTAAAAGAAATCGAAAGGGTGATATTTAATTCCCATCAACCAGAGGAGAAGTTAGGATTGAGTGGCTTCAAGGATTTGCTCGATAAAAAAGCAGAATCTGCGAGAGCTGATAGAGCGGAGCATGAAACAATGATTGCTCAAACATCTGAACTTATCACAAGGGAGAGATTTAAAAAAAATAATATTGCAATACTAAACACTAAAAAACAAGAACTCGAAGGCAATATTAACCGAGACAAAGGTGCTCGGGCGAAATTATTATCAAAAGATAAGGATTCCCGATTACAATCACTCGCAGATGCGACCGCAGCATTAGATAGTGTTAGTGTAAAGCTGGATGCCGTTCAAACTAAATTAAGGTCGATAAATGCATTACAACAAGCTGTGTCAACTGCTCGTAGCACTACATTTCCACCGTTTTATAACAGGCTTAAAGATGCAAATGAAAGTGCAGGTCTTTCTGAACTCGAATGGTCAGCTTTTCAAGTTGATTTCAAGGGAAATGTTATTGATATTTTGTCAGCTCATACTATTTCATTAAATGTCGAAATCGGAAAGATAAAGGGGACAAAAGCTGAGATCAGCAACCCACAAAACCTAAATATATCTTTTATTACTCCAGGCAACCCATTGGTTAATCACACATTTGAAATACTAAGCCAAGAAGTTGATAGATTACAAAAGCTCATTGGAATAGACACCCAAAATGCAACATTATACACTAAAATTTCCGAAAGGATACTTAAAACGGAGGGTGAGCTTGAGAAACTAAAAGTCGAAATAATTGATGCTAACGGCGCACAGCAACGTATTGAGAATCATATTTTAGTTAGAAAAAATGCTTACCGTGAAGTATTCAATGCATTGTTATTAGAGGAACAGGAATTGCGTGACCTGTACAAACCCTTGGTAGAAAATTTAAAAACACAAAGTGGGAGCCTTGGAAAATTATCCTTTACAGTGAAAAGAACTGCCGATATTGAAGTTTGGGCTGATAGAGGCGAATCATTACTTGACCTTCGAAAAATGGGTGCTTTTAGAGGAAAGGGGGCACTATTAGACTTTGTAAAAAAAGAATTGAAACCTATTTGGGAAAGTGGAAATGCAGATGAAATTTCAAATGCTTTAGCAAAATTTCGAGATGACCATGAGGCTCACCTAATTGAGCATGCTCAAGCAGAAAGAACTGACAAAGCCGGATTTTCAAAATGGGCAAATCAAATTGCAGAATGGCTCTACAGCACTGACCATATTTCCATAAACTATGGTGTAATTTACGATGATGTTGATATTTCACAATTGTCGCCGGGTACGAGAGGAATAGTATTGTTATTACTTTACTTGGCAATTGATAAAGAGGATGACCGTCCATTAATCATTGACCAGCCTGAAGAAAATTTAGACCCCAAATCTATATTTGATGAACTGGTTCCTTTATTTAAAACTGCCAAAAATAGGCGTCAAATAATTATTGTCACGCATAATGCAAATCTTGTTGTAAATACAGACGCTGACCAAGTAATCATCGCGAAAGCTGGGGCTCATTCGATTGGTCAATTACCAAAAATGTATTACAGTATGGGTGGCTTAGAAAATCAATTAATTAGAAAAGGTGTTTGTGAAATTCTTGAAGGCGGTGAACAAGCGTTTAAGGAACGTGCCAAGCGTTTAAGGGTAGCTATTTAAATATGGAACATAAGGAAAAGATAGAAGCATTACAAACATTGAAGGAAGATGCTCTAAGAGAAAATGTATTAATACCGCTTTTTTCAAAAATGGGATTTATAGACCCAATATCTCACCACCATAACAATGAAAAAGGTAAGGATATTATTGTTAAAGATTACGATTCAAAATTTAAGAAAACAAGCTATTTAGCAGTTGTTGTTAAGGCGGGAGATGTTAATGGCTCCGCCTCAGGAAATTCAAACTATTTTACATTATTAAACCAAGTTAGACAATCCCTTAATGAACCATATAAACATATTTATGAACTTAGGGAGGTTCAAATTGACCAAGTAATAATTGTTATTAGTGGCAAGTTTTTGCCAACGTCACTTGAAAGTATTTATGGTACGTTGAAACAAGAACGTTTGGATAAAGCTATAAAGGATACAATTGATATTAATAAGCTTGTCGATTTGATAAATGATCATTTTGTCGAATATTGGTCCGAGATTAAAGATTCTAAAGATTCAATTAAACAACAAAGAGATCAATTACTCAATAATGTAAGTAAGCTTTGCAAGGTGCTTTTTAATGATTCGAAAAGTGAACAGGCAGTTTTACAGCAGGCTTCGTCAAAAGATTTAAAAATTGAATTATTTCCATTCCAGTCAACAATTAAATATTCGGCAAATATTGGTTACTATAAGATTGAAATAGATGAGATTGACAAATACTATGTAGATGTACCGCTCCACAATGAATATGCTGAGGTTAAAAAGTACACTTTTGATTTAAAAAAGCGTGCTCAGAGAATACTTTATGACTTAGAAGAACCGATAAGTCTATTAAAGAAAATTCTTGACGAGAAAAATCCTGAAACCTTATGTGAGTTAATAGAAGATGTTGAAGGATTTATTAATCGTTCAGGAAGCCTAAGTGTAAATTCTCATGATTTGGAAGGGCAAGATGAATTTAGTAATAGTATAAAAGACTATAGACAAAAAAAAGAATTTTTAGATTTAAAAGGGCTTACCCCGTTTTTTAAGGAAGTTTTTAATTCAATAGAAGAATCAGCTGCTAAGTTTTTAATCAATACCTATTCATCTTACAATGGTTCAGATTCGAGAAGTTGGATAAAGCTCGATCTTAAAATTTCCCTTGAAAAGAAAATAATTTATAACATAGAGTTCTCCGAATACAAACAGGAAGCTCGATATAAGATGGATGAAAGGCAAAGTAAATATCTAATTTCTCAAGAAAAGCAAGTTGATCTGAACGGTGAAAGTTATACAATAGCGCATTTATTACCCAACTTTAAGAATTTAAATAGCGATTTTAATATAGAGCAGAAAGCTAAAAGTAAAACTTGGCTTTTTACTAAAGACTTCGAAGAATTGCTCTTTGAGTATTTGAATTATGATAATAGCTAAACTTTTCGAATGTGCTTAATAAACCTTTCAATGATATTTGGTTTATGACAAAACCCTTAACACAAACCATGGAGGGACATTAAATGCTACTTGAGAGAATTATACGGGTCATAAGGTCAACTGCATCAAAACCGGTTTTTCTTTTAGGTGGAAATTCGGGAAACTCTTTTCCTGGTGCTAATCCGTTAAATGTCAGTTGTCCAAATGAAGTTGAAACGCCAATTTCATATAAAGGATGACTAAATTCACTATTATTATTTAGTCGAGAATAAGCAGTGCCAAACCCAGCTAATATATCACATAGCTGTATGGCGAAGTCATTAGCTGAATCTACAGATGTTGTTGTTATAACACGAAGTGGGTACTCTAAATATGTGCCGTCTCCAAGTTGATGTATCTGTCGAGGAACTTCTTGATTTGTTACAGCCTGCCAAGTTTCTCTTTGCCTTAAAAAATGAGAAGAAGCATCGTGATAGACAAAAAAGTCATCCGTATAACGTTGACGCCAGTGACCGATTATCGCAATCATAGTTGTCAAATGAATATCGTTGGTCGAGCGAAAATCTTCCAGATCGGAAAATCGTGTAAGATTGTGAGCTCCATCTGCCATTTGTGAAAGAAACGGCTTTACATCCAAATCCTCAACTCGATCTTCTAATTTTCTTATATCAGAGCTTAGAAGATTAAGCCCTTCTTGTGACGGTGCACGACTAAAGTGCATATAAGCTTGAAGCAAATCATCATACACATCTACTTTGGAAATGACTGTCAATCCAAAATGAATGTAATTTGTAATTTTTCTACAGAAACCGTCTGCATAAAAGTCATAACCGCTTTCAGTGATGGATGGCTCTAATAAAAAATCAACCATTTTGGCAAATACAGCGAATCGTTTGTCTACACAATAAAGGAATATGTTATCAAGATAGCCTGATAACATATTCCCAAAAGTGGTTAACCCTGCTTGATTACGACTGTTGATGATCTTGTTAAATTTATATTCAGTGCCCAGGTAATTTGGGAAAGAAGTTCGCAATAAGTCTTCGGCCACTTCCGAAGATATAGTTGAACTTGCAATTACAAAGTAGGGTTGTTGTGGATCAAGTAGATTATAACCAGTGAAACCTGATTCGTCAAAGTAAAGATTCATAATTTCAATGAAAAGGCTTCTAAATATAAATATTAAACCTTACAATACAAAGAACCTATACTTCAGATGACTCAGCAAATATTTTTTGTTCAACTGAACAATTTATTCACAATACTCTTATTCAACTTGTTTTCTAAAGCCTACACATCTTCTTTCAATTTCCGTTCAATAACATACGCGTAAATTTGAGTTGGTGTAACTTTGTATAGTCTAATATCTTCCCCCACAGATTAGATAGAAACACCATTCGATAAGATTACTTTAGTGGCAAATTTATTCCATACAATATGGAAAGTTACATTTTTAGTAATCCCATAAAATCGCTTAAGTCTTTTAATAGCTGTTCACTTTTAGTTCAACGATTATTTTAAACACGGTTTCATCAGATAAGGCGCGGATATCGTGACCCCCTAATTTTTTACAAGTTGTTAAGCCTTCGTCGCGAACGTTTTGTAGCATACTTTTGGAAAGCCGAAGCATTTTGCTAATCTCAAATGCCTTCAGCCATTTTTTTCTCGAATTTCCCGATTACTCATAGAGCAGCCTCTTTATTTTGCCAATCGGTTGCTGTTCATAGTCGATCAGATCTTGAACGTAATCAATTGAGCTTGGTTTACTTTCGCTAACTCAGATTGATTTTCATTATGATTGCCATAGCTTAAATTTACCATAGCAAATGTGGAGATGGAAAAATAGTATGTATCACACATCATTCATGAGGTACGTGTTTTTATATGAAGGTATAGCAATGGTCTCGTCTAAGAACAGGAGAGGCAATTAAAATATGACAATATTATTTTTTTATAAAAGAATTACTAATTTTATTAGCATATTAGTGTGGAATTAATTTTATATATTTAAGCTTTTATGGGAAAACCTTTCGCAAATGAAATTAAATTGTTGCTTGAAACGAGTTGTTGGGCTAGTAGTTTAAATATCAGTTACCTTTCTGAATTAATAAGTAAATATCGCCATCCTGTGTATATCGTGGGTTCTGGCGGGTCATTTAGTGCATGTATCTACGCTGCCGATTTACTGGCCAGCAACGGTATTATTGCAAAAGCAATTACTCCACTGGAATTATTTTATGCTAAAAATACAGTTAAGAAAAGCAATTTAATTTTCATTAGCGCAAGTGGAAGAAATAACGATATAATTTTTGCATTTAAAAAGGCTATAGAAAGCGAACCGATATCAATCATTAATATATGCATGCGGGAGAATACAAAACTTACCGAATTGGCAAGTCGTTATTCATCTTGTAGTAGTTTTGAATTCAGTCCTCCTGCCGGGAAGGATGGTTTTCTGGCTACAAATACTTTAATCGCATATTTTGTTATCTTAAATAAAGCAATTAAGAATGAATTCACAGGCAAAAGGTTAACTGATCCTCCAGAAGCAATCTTTAAGGATTTTATTGCAAAAAGCACAAAGAACACATGTTTCACTATCTTATATGGTTCATACAATCATGCAGTGGCAGTTGATTTAGAATCAAAATTCTCAGAGGCCGGATTAGCACCATCGTTGATTAGCGATTATCGGCATTTTGCACACGGCCGTCACCAATGGTTTGACAAAAAGATAGATTCAGCAATTATCGCATTAACTTGTGAATCAGACGAAAAATTATGCACTAGAACGTTGGCTTTAATGCCAGATGCTATCCCTAAAATTATTTTAAAAAGCTCATCAGATGATTTTGAAGGAACGATTGATTTGTTAAGGCAGTCAATGGAATTAATCCGACTATATGGTGAAAAACAAGGTTTTGATCCCGGAAGACCTGGAGTGCCCGATTACGGCTCAGAAATCTATCATTTGAGATACGAGCGTCTTGTTACAAACAAACCACTTACAAAGGAAAATATTGCTATCATCCGTAAGGCGAAAGCGAACTCACTGTCAGATATAAATAAAGAAGATTATACAATTTGGAAATCATATCACAAAAAATTTATAAGAAGCATTGAAAATGCACAGTTTGGAAGCTTAATTTTTGACTATGACGGCACACTTTGTTCTGCTGCAAATCGATTTACTGGAATGGCGGATCAAATTGGTTCTTTATTAGTTGATTTCGTAAAAGCTGGATTTGTAATTGGCATTATTTCTGGCAGAGGTAAATCTTTAAGAACAGATATAGAAAGAGTTTTTGAGCAACATGAAGAGTTGAAGAAACGTGTTGTACTCGGTTATTATAATGGAAGTGACATTGCACCTCTGTCTGACACCAACCACCCCGACAAATCGTTACCAATGCATTCTTCGTTAAAGATTGTTTTGAATCGCATGGAATCAATTGGTGTAAAACCAGATGTCAGTCCGAATCAATTGACGTTTGGCTCAAAAACAACAACCGAATGGGAGTCCTTGAAAGAAACCTTGCTCAATGAATTGATGTTATTGAACTTATCAGATATAACGATTGTAGAATCCTCTCACTCGATCGATATGATTCCGCGAAATTTAGCATCTAAGAATAACATGCTCATTCATTGTCAAAGGTTATGTACTTCCCTCGGCTTAATTGAGAACGCTCTATGTATTGGAGATAAAGGACAATGGCCGGGAAATGATTTTGAACTGCTGGCTAATCAGCACGCGTTAAGTGTTGGGGAAGTTTCGTCTAATCCAAATGTAGGTTGGAATGTTTGTCCAGTAGGTATTAGAGATGAAAAAGGAGTAAGTTATTTGTTTACAAAAATTAAAATGGAAAAGACTTATTTTAGACTGGCCAATATATGAGAACCACTCTGGCCGAAACCTTATTAACAAAAATCATGGAATGGACTCCGGGCGAAATTGACAAAGAGCGCCCATTACTTCAAGCTATGGCTAATCTTAAATGGAACGAATATCAGCAGTATTCTCCAGGTACTCGATTCCTTGAGAGTTTAGTGAAGTGGTTACAACAATTCGAGACATTAGCTGATAAGAAGACAGCTTATAGACTTGTTCGAGAACACTTGATATTTATTTCAAGTGAGCAAGTAGCACATTTGGTAGATATATTGTTTTCAGAAAAAGTAAACCCTATTCTAATCAAAAAAACGGCTGGTGAAATCGATCTGCCAACATATTTAGTCAACAAAATATTGAATGATGTTGCATATTCAAAAAATTTGAGAACGTCCTTATTTGTTGGTTTAAGTGACGGGTCAAAAATCGATCAATTCAGGAGAAATGCTTATCTAAACAATGAACAAGTTATAGCAACTTACGACATTTCAGATAACAAAGTAATCGACCTCTTAACTAATTTACAAAAGGAAATCCCTGACTCGAAATTTAAAACAATATTTCTAATCGACGATTTTACTGCCAGCGGAAAAAGCTATTGCCGTCCGGGAGGAAAAGGGAAGTTAGGTAAAATATTCACATCAATATTTGAAAAAGGCGTAGAAGGTGATGAAGGTTATAATGCGGCGGTTGACTTAGATAATGTAGAAATACATATACTATTCTATATAGCTACTATTGAGGCAATTCAAAATATCAATGATGGGATCGCGGAATGGAAATCGGAGCATAACATTGATTTTAAGTGCACTGTTGACTGCTTACTTCCTATAGATGAAACAATAAAGAAGAAAATCACAGATGATGCCGAAATATTAGACTTTCTCTCAAGACATTTTGATCCGGAGGTTGTTGATGAGCATTATCAAAAAGGTAAACATGATTTACCTTATTTGGGATTTAATGAATGCGGATTACCTCTCATTCTAAATCACAATTCTCCCAATAATTCGTTAGCCATACTTTGGCTCCCAACTGATAAAAAATACAAAGGTCTATTTCCGCGAATTTCCAGGCATAGAGAAAAATGAGCATAAAGATAAGAAACCCATTTTTGTTGAGGGCATCCGAAAGAATTGAATCGGATGCAGGTTTTTTACGCTTATATAGTCCGCTTGTATTAGATTACTTTATTGATGTCCAAGCCGCTGGCAAATTGTGGGATACAGTGTTTTTCATTAGAAGCTCACCAGGTGCGGGCAAAAGTTCCTTGCTCCGTCTTTTTGAACCAAGTTCCCTGTTGACATTGCAAAATCGGAAGTCGGGCGAAGAGTTTAAGGAGGTTTTTAAAAAATTAAAGAAAATAGAAGCTGTTTCAGATGAAACGATTAACGTTCTCGGTGTAAATTTAACATTTACCAGAAATTATGAACTCCTCGAAAATTTTTCGGGAATTGACATAGGTAATCGCGAACGATTATTTTATTCCTTACTTAACAGTAGAATCATCACTGCTACACTTCGTTCTATCCTTTCGTTAAAAAGGTTGCAATTTCCAGAAGATCTTTCCAAAATTGAATTTACCTATCCTAACACGAAGCTGTTCTTTAAACGTATTGAAGTGCCATGCAATGGACAGTTGCTTTATGACTGGGCTGCTGGTATAGAGCGCTCGATTTATGAGCTATTAGATAGCTTTCTACCAATGACACAAACCTCCATTGAAGGCCATAATGAGCTTTTTTCAATTGAGGCATTGAAACCGGAGTATATCAGAATAGATGGTAAACCAGCATTTAAGAGAATTCTTTTCATGTTTGATGACCTTCATAAACTATCTTCCAGGCAGCGCGACGTTCTTATTGCTCACTTGTTAGAAAAGCGAAGTAATTCAAGCCTGTGGCTTTCAGAACGTCTCGAAGCTTTGAATAACCTACGAACAAACAGTGGTAGGGATTATGAGGTCCTTAATTTAGAAAATTATTGGAAAGACCGCGAGGTCAAATTTGAGAAACTACTCACAAGTATTGCAGTAAAGCGTGCGGCTGAATCGCGGGATGGTGTTGAGTTTTCTCTTGAACCACAATTGAATGAATATGATTTATTGGATGTTTATAGTGAGGCTAAGAAAACCCTTATCAATAATATTGACGAATTGACTCTAGGTACTCAAAAATTTGATTTGTGGAAGAATTATTTGCTCAGATTTGATGGGACGCTTCAAGAGTTTTGTTTGCTTGCTAAACAGATTGAGATTTTAATTTACAGAAACATAGCTAAATCTGAACTTGCTTTAGGCTTTTTATTAAGCGTGGAGGAATTACATGAAAAAACAGATGAAAAAATCTTAACAGCTGCGCGCCTGTTTTTAAGTAAGCAGTTTAATATTCCATACTATTTTGGTATGACAATGCTGGCTAAAATATCTACCAACAATATTGAGCAGTTCCTCAGCTTCAGTTCGCCTTTATACGAAAGAATGTTATCAATGAACCTTAACATGACCAATGTATCAATTTCAGCTAAGGATCAAGATAAGGAAATTAGACGTATAGCTAACGAGAAATGGCGCGAACTACAACAAATGGTTCCAGAAAGTAATTTAGTGATTAAGTTCTTAGAGAACCTTTGTAAATTCTGCAACAGTGAAACTTACCGCCCCGCTGCAAGTTATGCGCCCGGTGTAAATGGCTTCTATATTGATGCAGCTAAGACTATAAAGCTCATCAATGAAGAGGATTGGTTATCAAATGAGATTTTTGAAGATCTCCGAATTGTAATAAACACTTGTCTTGCATTTAACCTACTGCATATAAAAGAAACTATGCAAGGTAAGAAAGGGCAAAAAAAGAATATATACTATTTAAATCGTTGGATTTGTGTAAAATTCAACTTGCCTCTTAGTTATGGAGGATGGAGATCAAAAAAACCTGATGACCTATTGCGATGGACGAGAAGATAGAAAAATCCTTTAAGTGGGATCCGTATGTGCTATTACGAAATGACGACATTTCATCTTTCTTAAAAGATTATTATCCAAATAATAGCGATAAAAAGCTCTTGTACATTATGGGTGAAGGCTTTGATATGCGTATGAATCGGGGAATCCAGTGCCTAAAAGATAACTCACCCAGTCTTAACGTCACCTGTCTATTGATACAATATGACGAAGGAAGGAGTTCATCTTCAAAGCGTTATAAGCCACTCGTTAAAAAGAATATTGAAGAACTTGCGACCTTAATCCCTGAAGAAAAGATTTTAAGTCGAAAAATTGAACTATGGAGTGCAGAAGGTAAAAAAAGGAAGCGTGTTGGCGACCAAAATGTTGCTGACGTTTTTAACAATGCTGAAATTTTTGCTGATTACACAGATGTGATTGTAGACGTAAGCGCGTTGCCAAGAGGGATTTATTTTTCTTTAATTGGTAAAATACAGGCAATGCTTGATCAGTTCTACCCGGACAGTTTAAAGAACTTTTTTGTTGTCACCGCTGAAAACGCAAGCCTTGATTCAAACATAAGAGAGTTTAAACCGGATTCTGAATTATCCTATGTTTATGGATTTCGTGGCGGCTCAGAATTGACATCCGATAAAAAGCAAATTATCTGGTTGCCAATCCTTGGAGAGGGTACTGCTCATCAAATTGGCGCGGCTTACGAAAAAATTAAGCCAAATGAAATTTGCCCTGTATTACCTTTTCCGTCTAAAGACCCAAGGCGGTCTGATGCCTTATTGATTGAGTATCATCAATTGTTATTTGATGAGTTAAACATAGAGGGCCAAAATATAATATATGTCCCTGAACAAAATCCATTTGAAGTTTACCGGACTCTTAGCCAGACTATACGAGATTATAATGAAACGTTGGCAGTAGTAAAAGGGTGCGATATTGTAATCTCCACTTTTTCAAGTAAATTATTATCAATTGGTGCTCTTCTTTGTGCTTATGAGTTTAAGGAAAAAAATTCTATAAAAGTTGGTATATTGAATGTTGATTCATCAGGTTATGAGATTGAAGAAGGGGGATTTGAAGATAATATCGCTAATCGTTCAGAACTTTTCCTAATTTGGCTGGCGGGAGAACCCTATAAAAAATAGACACATGAAAAAGATGCCCATATGTATTGGTGCCGGACTGGTGGCCTTAGATGTAATATTAAATGGGAGTCCATTGACTTTGCCTAAACTGTCCGCTGGAGGCTCATGTGGCAACGTGTTAAGCATTTTAGGCTATTTGGGATGGAGTAGTTATCCCGTGGCGCGGTTAGCGAATGATCAAGCCAGCTATGAATTAATCAATGACTTAAATAGATGGCATATTAATACTGACCATCTTTCTGTCAGCGATACAGGGAGTACACCTATCATTATACATAGGATTTTAAAAGATAAGGACGGCATGCCAATTCACCGTTTTGAATTCAGAGATCCAGAAACAAAATCTTGGCTGCCACAATTTAAAGCTATTACAAAACATGTCGCTTCAGAAGTAATTCAAAAAAATTTAGTCCCACAGCTATTTTATTTTGACCGGATGAATCCTGGAACTTTGGAATTAGCAACTTATTTGAAAGCAAAGGGAACGATAATCTTTTTTGAGCCATCGTCAATAAAAGACGAAAAGCAATTTGATAAATTTTTAGCTATTTCGGATATAGTTAAATTTTCACAAGACAGATTACCGGAATATAAAAGTCAATTCCCTGAGCCAAAATGTTTTTTAGAAATTGAAACCTTAGGTAAGGATGGATTAAATTTCAGAACTATAAGCGATATTACATCAAACGGGTGGCAGAATATTCCTGGATTTAGCCTTGATAAAGTTCAGGATGCAGCCGGTGCTGGAGATTGGTGTTCGTCAGGTATAATTAATTTACTCTGTTCAGGTGGCTATAGCAGCTTATTGAAGAAAACGAATACCGACATAAAGGGCGCACTTCTATATGGTCAAGCGCTTGGCGCACTTAATTGTCTATATGACGGCGCAAGAGGTTTGATGTATCATTATGGCCCTGATGAATTATTTGAGATAGTCTCTAAGTTCATTAATTGTAAGTCTGTTAGCCGACTTCATTTATCTACTTCACCTAGAATTGACATATCATCAATGTTAAAGTTCTCAGACTTATATAAAACTGTCTAATATACTTTTAGAAGGAACATTGTAAAATTCATAAGGGACGCACTGCAATAAAGTAGGTTTGCTTTTTAATAAACTCATTGCAATCACTGCCTGTTTCAAAGCATAAGCTTATTCGTCAAAACAAGCTTATGCTTTCCTCTTGAATTCAAGACACCAGATGTCAAAAAAAAATTTTAGTCAGAGTTACCCGAATTTTTAATTGCGCCGTTTTCCAGTCTATCTTTCAAATTTTTCATATCTTCTTTCAATTTTCTTTCAACGACTTTCGCATAAATTTGCGTGGTAGTGATCTTAGTATGCCCTAAAATTTTACTAACTGTTTCAATTGGAACCCCATTTGATAATGTAACTGTCGTAGCAAACGTATGGCGAGCAATGTGAAAGGTTACATTTTTTGTAATTCCACAAATATCGGCCAGCTCTTTTAAATAGCTGTTTACTTTTTGGTTCGATATGATTGGGAACACAGTACCATCGCACATCGCGCGAATATTCGTTTTGTATTTATCTAATATTTTTAAAGCCTGCGGCAATAGTGGCACATTAACGGGTATTAACGTTTTCTCCCGGCATGTTCTAATCCAGCGTTCTCCGTCACTACTGGCCACGATGTGAGATGGAGTTAAACTCATTACATCTACGTATGAAAGGCCTGTATAACAGCAGAAAACAAATATATCCCGTACCATGGCCAAGCGCTCGATAGTGATATGTTTTTCTTCTAGATTGGCTAAGTCCTTATCAGACAATTGCTCCCGGTTTACTTTTTGCATTTTCAATTTATAGTTAGCAAATGGGTCATTATCTATCCAACGAAGATTTTGCGCAAGGTTGACCATCTTTTTAAGCCTGATGATGTGTTTCATCACTCCGTTGTTATTCATAGGTTTTTGGTGATCTTTAGGTTTGTGATTACGAAGGAAGACCTCAAAATCTTTGACGAATTTGTAATCCAGTTGATGCAAGTAGATATCTGTGGCATTAAACTGCGCCTCCAGGAACTTCATTAAATAGCGCTGGGTGACATAATAATGTTTCAGCGTACTCCATTTCAGATCTTCAGTGGAAGTCTTGTTATGATAGGTTATAAGGCGGCTCAGGGAATATACTTCGGCTTCCTCTCCTAGATAATGGTCTTTAACGGCTTTGGCCGATAACATTTTCCTTTTGATCTGAAGTTCCTTGTAGCTATTGCCGATTGCAAGCCTAACTTCTTCCAAATAGTTGTTAATGGATTTAATTTCATCCTTATTACCCTTTGCAGCACCTTTACCGCTATCCCAATTTTTAGGATCAACATTTTGTTTTAATGCGATGTATGCCCGCTGGCGGTTTACGGTCACGCAGGCATAAATGGGTTCTTTTCCATCTTTCGCTTTGTCAGGACGGGTGGTAAAATGAATACCGAACGACTGTGATGTTTGCATAAAATTTGATTTTTAAGTTTAAATGTTTCATACTTCATCCCGTTTTTGGTAACACAGCAGGTAACTCAAACGCATGAAAAGTTGACTTTAAAAATAACTTTTAACGCTGCAATGGACTGTATTCCAATCTATTGAAGCGATTTGTGTTACCTAAGGTAAAAACAAAAAACAGGTAGTCGGATAGGTAACAAGAACGTTGGCTTTACAAAGGGTTGGTAAGGGGATAATTAATGAAAAAACCCCTTAAATCGTTGATTTAAGGGGTTTCGAGGGGTAGATCAGGTCTACTTTGTGCGCCCACCTGGGCTCGAACCAGGGACCAAAAGATTATGAGTCTTCTACTCTAACCAACTGAGCTATAGGCGCTGAAAATTTTGTTGATTTTCGAGGCGCAATATTACATATTTGCACTGAATTAGTAAAGCAAATAATGAAAAATATTAAAAATATCATCTTTGATTATGGCAACGTTATCTTCAACATCAGCTTCGAGAAAGCACAACAGGCTTGGAGTGAGCTGGGTATCAATAACTCCGGCGATTTCTTCGGCCATTTAAAACAGGATGAAATTTTTGACGCGTTTGACCGGGGTGAGATTACCGCGGCCGCTTTCAGAGACCGTATCAGGCACTTAACCGGTAATTCTGCTCTTACTGATGCGCAAATTGACAACGCATGGAACAGTATGCTGATCGGCGTAGCCGAAGGTACGCATGACTTATTGCTGCAACTAAAGAAAAAATACCGCACGTTTTTGCTCAGCAATATCAATGCTATTCATTACGATTTTATTATGAACTACCTGGAAAAAGAGTTCGGCTTTATGGGTAACGATCATTTATTTGAGAGAACCTACTACTCGCACCTTACCGGCAAACGCAAACCCGAAGCGGCTATTTTTGAAATGGTATTGAACGAGAATAATTTAAAGGCCGAAGAAACACTTTTTATTGATGATAGTCCGCAGCACCTGAAAGGGGCCGAAAAACTGGGCATCAACACTTTTTTAATGACAGTGCCCGACACTTTGCAGGCTTATTTTAATCGAAACGGATTATTGTAACGGCTGGCTAAACGGCACCTTGATCATAAAATAAGTGTGCTGCTTTAGCTTGCTTTGCACATAAATTTCGCCGCCTAATGATTTTACCAACCTGCGTACCACGTACAAGCCCAGCCCGCTACCGGTTGAGGCGGAGTGGCCGCGGTAATACATATCGTATATTTTACTGATAATACGCGGAGCTATACCCTGTCCGTTATCACTGAATTTTAGCACAAGGTTATCTTTATATTTAAACAAATACACTTGTATCAGTAAGCCTCCTTTGTGGAATGTGATTGAATTCTCAATCAAATTATCAAATATGCTGATGTAATCATGCGCGTTACCGATATGCTTTTCAGACAGGTTTACGTCAAACACCATCTTACCTCCTATTTCGGTTAAGCGCTGCTGGTACTTCGACCTTAAATTATTCAACAGCTTTTTAAAGTCAACCTCGCCTATTTGTGTTTTATATGAATAAGTGCTCAAAACATTCAGTTTTGAAAGCATGCCATCAAGCCGGTGTACCACCTGCTCACATTTGGCAAACAAGTCAAGCGCGTCCTCATCCGTTGTTACCAGTTTGGCCAGGTTGGCTAATCCCATAATATTGGCAAGCGGTGCCCTAAAATCGTGCGAGGTGCGGTAAAACAGGGTAAGCAACTCCTGGTTGGCAGCGGTTAGCTCAGCCGTACGTACAGCAACCGTTTGTTCAAGATTACGGTTAAGTTTGGTTATCTGCTGATTCTTCTTTTTCAGCTCGCGGTTGTTCTGTTCTATCTCATTTAACAACTCGATCTGCAATAATTTATTGGCGGCCAAATCAGCAATGCTGCGTATAAACTTAAAATCGAGTTCCGCATGTACTACGTGTGTTTTTGCCATCGTAGTAACCACTACGGACTGATCCTCAAAGTAAAATACCGGTAAAGCCCTTACATATTTTATTTTCGGATCAATAAATATCGTTTTGGCTAAAGGAGATATAGCCGGATCATCATCAGTGTAGCTCACCGGCAAACCATTAGCCAGCACCTCCAGTTCAAACCGGTGTATAGCGTTTTTTTTAGGGCGGGATATCTTGCATTCGCCCCTTGACACCTCAAAGCACCACACCTCACCCTTATGCCGGTGACAAACGCGCAGCACATAGGTATCAATGATGTATTTAGCATGAGCCGTAAGCGCTGCGCCTATATCATCAAATGACGCAGCCTTGTTAAGGTCAGTAGCAAAATTTGATAGCGCCTCATAGCGCAGCCGTTGCGAATTTTGAAGTATTCCTGCCGTGGAATCCATATTTACCTGGGCTCCATCAATTGGTTATCAATATGAATGCCCGATATATCGGCAATGGTATTTACCATATTGGTCAGGTCAGCCAGGGCCATCAGTTCCTGCACTTCTTCCAGGCTAAAACCCTCATCGCGCAGTTCTTCAAAATCGTCATCGGTAGTATTACGGGGCGCTAAAGCGCAGCGGGTAATTACTTCGATGGCCTTGCGGTATGATGACGGTATGTAGGCGCTCTGCAAATTATCCGTAAGTTTCAGGTCATCCTTGCCGGTAAGTGCCTTGCCCAGGCTATCGGCAATACTGCCATGTGCCTGCGCACAGTAATCACAGCCCTTTAAGTTGGATATATTGTATATTATAAGCTGCTTCAGCACAAAGGGCACCGTTCCGCGCAACATGGTGTTGCGTAACTTCTCCCAATTACCACGTAATACGGTGGCATTGTTGCCCTGGCATTTAAACCAGTTTAATACAAACGGAATACCCATTTCTTTCATGGTCTCCTCGTATATTAATTTCACCTCCGGACGTGCGTCCTCGTATTCAACTAACTTAAAACGTAACGACATATTTTTATAGGGGATTATATATCAAATCACCCCTTATCAGAAGTTAAAAAAGATCTGCTTTCCTATTAAATAGTAAATGGTAGATGTGCAGGCAACGCTGCTTAATTTGCAGATGGTCTGTCTCAGATACCCCTGCGCTTTTTTTCTTTTACAATGAGGCTAAGTTCACGCCCCATTTGTCCGGCTATGGCTGTATTCTCCTGCGCACGGCGAAAAAGGTAAGGCAAAACCGCCTTTATAGGGCCGTAAGGTACGTATTTTACTACATTATATCCCGCATTTGCCAAATTAAAGCTCAGGTTATCGCTCATACCCAGTAATTGCGAAAAGTAAACATGCGGATGCTTGTGTTCAATATCATGCTGATCCATCAGCTCGGCCAGCAGGCGGCAACTGCTTTCATTATGGGTACCGGCAACTACGGCAAGTGTATCAATGTTTTTTACCGCGTAACGTACGGCTTCATCATAATCCTTATCTGCCGATTGTTTGTCCGGCTGTATAGGCGATTGGTAGCCCATCTCCGCAGCACGCTTGCGCTCCTTTTCCATGTAGGCACCCCGCACTAATTTGGCACCCAATACAAAGCCTTCATTGGCCGCTATGGCATGGTCGGCTTTTAGCGAGGCAAGTTTATCGTGGCGGTATAATTGGTAAGTATTATAGATGATGATTTTCTCTTTATTAAAACGGCGCATCATGTCCATGGCCAGGGCATCAATGGTTAGCTGTATCCAGCTTTCCTCGGCATCAATCATTACTGGCACTTGTGCATCATACGCTTTTTGGCAAATATCAAGCACACGCTGTTGCACCTTGGCCCACTCGGCCATCTCATCAGCGGTAAGTGGGGCACCTGCATCCAGCTTTTCTAACAATGAAAAACGACCGACTCCGGTAACCTTAAATACGGTGATGGGAATAGCAGGATCGCCGGTAGCGCGTTTGATGGTGCGGATGATCTCGTCGCGGGTTTCATCAAATACAGCTTCTTCGTCCTCTCCTTCAACCGAATAATCAAGGATAGTACCCACCCCACCATCGTGCAGGTTTTTGATGGTAGCATCGCACTCAGCAATGGTTTCGCCGCCGCAAAACTGCTTAAATATGGTGCCCTTGATAAGCCCTTTAATCGGCAGACCGATATTAACGGCAAAGTTGGTAATGGGCGGCCCTATCTTAACCAAAAAGTTAACATTAATAATACGGAACAGCCAGTAAGCTCGTTTTAGCTCACCGTTGGTTGAATGCCTGAAAGCCACTTCCGTATTATCAAAAGATAGTCCTTCGGCGGGTTTAGCACTGCCGTTTGTAGAGTACGAGGTCATATGGTGCAAAAATATAAAATGCGTTAATTAAATCGCTCATTTATGCCGCAATAGTTTAATTTTGCCGCATACATGATCAATTTTGAACTACAGGGCGAGTACATCCCACTAATTCAGCTACTTAAAGCCACCAATTTGGTACAAACCGGCGGCGAAGCGCAAATTGTTGTTACCGAGGGCGAAGTAAAGTATAACGGCCAGGTTGACTACCGCAAACGCCTGAAAGTAAAAAAGGGCGACGTTGTTGAGTTCAGAAAACAAACCATCAGGATCATTTAAATTATGCAAACCATCCAGAGCGATAACTACCCTATTTTTTTTGAAAACAGTATTGATGAACTTATAGCGTTTATTGAGCGTGGTAAATACAGCCGTTTTTTTGTTTTAACCGACGAAAATACCAGCGTACACTGCCTGCCCAAATTAACCGATAAGCTTAACACCCTGGGTAATTACGACCTGATCGAAATAAACGCCGGCGAGGAAAGCAAGAACATTGACTTTTGCATTGGCGTATGGAAAATGCTGATTGATTTTGAGGCTGACCGAAAAAGCCTGCTGGTAAACCTGGGCGGCGGTGTAATTACCGATATGGGCGGTTTCGCGGCATCAACCTATAAACGGGGGATCGATTTTGTGCACATGCCTACTACCCTGCTTTCGCAGGTTGACGCGTCGGTTGGTGGTAAAACGGGGATTGATGTGGATGGTATTAAAAACATCATCGGCACATTTACCCAGCCCAAGGCGGTTTTTATTGATACCGATTTTTTGGATACCCTGCCTCCACGACAGATACTATCGGGCCTGGCCGAAATGCTGAAACATGGCCTGATACTGGATGCCGCTTACTGGAATGAGCTTAAACAAAGCGACCTTACCAAGCCTTCAACCGGGCTGGTACACCGTTCGGTAGTGTTGAAAAATGAGGTGGTGATGGAAGATCCTACGGAAAAAAACATCCGCAAGAGCCTGAACTTTGGCCACACCATTGGCCACGCCATTGAAACGTGGGCATTGAATGATAAACCCGACTCGCTTACCCACGGAGAAGCCATTGCCATAGGCATGATTTGCGAAAGCTACCTGGCCCACAAAAAAACAGGGTTAAAGGCTGAGGAACTGAATGAGATCACCGCTACTTTCAATAAGCTATACCCACGCTTTAGCTTTAGCCCTGATATTTATGAGGAGCTTTATGGCATAATGCTAAAGGACAAAAAGAACATGGACGGTAAAGTAAACTGCACCCTCCTATCCGCTATCGGGAAGTTCAACATTGATAACATTTGCACCAAAGAGGAACTTTTTGAAGCGCTGGATTATTATCGTAACCTGCAATAGCTATGAAGGGCAAGGTACCCGGCATTATTGTAACCGTAATCGGTGTAGCCATGTTCTTTATGGGGATTGACGGATTTGCACACCGAGGACCGATATCAGAGGTTTACAGTAAAATTACCATGTATAGTTTTATGCTCTGGCTTCCGGTAGTAATTATCGGCATTATATTAATTACCCTAAGAAAACCTAAAGTCAAAAACAACTAACTACAAATTCTCCCCGGCCGGGCCTTGCTCTTTGTTTGAGCTTGTGGATTCCTCCTGCTCAACGGCATCGGTTTTAACGCTTTTGTTTAGTTGCGTATCGGTACCGGTGTTCTCGCCAATCTCATCACGGTGCAGGTTGCTGTCGTCGTTGGTTTGTTTTATATCTTTTGGATCGTTATTCATGATGTAATGTTTTATTCAATAACGCTGCGGATATGTTTTAGTTTAATAAAACCGCTTTAAAGTATATATTAGCTGCTAATTACTATGCCTGAATTTATCTCAAAAGTACAGCACAAAAACTACGAAACCGGCGAGTTTTCTGCCGAGAAACCTCGTGACCTGGAAGAAACCATAGCGCTGATTAAAGCATTCCCCTGGGAGGATGAACGCCACTTGACGGACATTCAACTAACAGGGCCGTCGATAACGATATGTAATGAAGCAGGCGAGTATTTGAAAATCGGTTTGTATTTTAACGGCAAGTTTGCTCAATATTACTTTGACCGAAAAGAAAAGCTATATGAGTTTTATACGGCGGACATTGAAGAAATAATTTTAACTGTTCATAGTTTCTTTCAGGACACTCTTCCTAAAAAGCTATTTGACAGAAAACACTTTACTTTCAACAGTAAAAACCATTTTCTAACCCATGATTTCACTTATGAATTTAATATTTATTTATGGTGTTTAAAGGTTCTTTTCGGCGGTTTATTTACTTTTTTCTTTTTATGGACAGGCTTGGTAATCATGCACGGTTACGCGTCAATATTTGCAGTATTCTGTATAATTCCGGCGTTAATTTTATTTAGGAATATCAACCACTATTTATATTCTAAAGGTCTCAAGATAGTTATTTCGAAAGGTAAAGATCATTTTTACTTGTATACCGATACCACAAAAAACAAGTTGTACAAAAAAGATGTAGAAAAAATTATTGTATCAGAAATACCTTTTTCAAGACGTCCTGCAAGATTGTGCGCAGAGATTATCTTTAAAGATGGCCGGAGTATTAAGTTGTCATCATTAGTAATACAACCATTAACACTTGTTTCAAAGCTCAAAAATATAAAAGTTGAACATACATATAATCACTTGCCGCTTTTAAATAAGAAATCAATAGATGCTTTTTTAAAAACATTTTAAATTTTATTTGGAACAAATTATCCAAACGCTTACATTAGCGGCATCAAACAAAACGATGATTAATAACAACGCATATTTTTACGGTTTTTACTTTTACTTTAACAGGTAAGAGCCGGGACTGATATGCACTAACTAACATACAGAAGAAACTGAAAAGTCCCGGCCCGATAAAGGCCGGGACTTTTTGCTTTAACAGGGTTATGATAAACGGAACACCACGGGTTGCAATACAGGGTATACGCGCCTCCTTTCACGAAGAGGCCGCCTTCAGGTACTTTGGCGAGGACATTCAGACTATTGAATGCAACTCTTTTAAACAAACTTTTGAAGCCCTGAAAAACGGCGAGGCTGACTATGTGGTAATGGCTATAGAGAATAGTATTGCCGGCAGCCTGCTGCCTAACTACTCGCTGCTGCTAAACTACAACTTCCCGGTGGTGGGCGAGGTTTACCTGCCTATACAACTGCACCTGATGGCGCTGCCGGGCGTGGCGTTTGAGGATGTTAAAACGGCTATGTCGCACCCGATTGCTATACGCCAGTGTGTTGATTTTTTTGAGGACTATCCGCAGATCAAGATCGTGGAGAGTAATGATACCGCCGCCTGCGCCAAACGCATTCGTGAGGAACAGCTTACCGATACCGTAGCTATTGCCAACACGCTGGCCGCCAAACTATACGGCCTTGAAATTTTAGAGCGCCGCATCGAATCGAACAAAAAGAACTTTACCCGTTTTTTAATACTCACCACGCATGACAATGCAGTTAAGGTGGAGGCCAACAAAGCATCGTTATGCTTCCAAGTGAGTAATGAGGTAGGCTCGCTGGCCAAGGTGCTTAATATTTTAGCCGAGAACAACATCAACATGAGCAAGATACAGAGCATGCCGGTACTGGGTAAACGTAACGAATATAACTTTTACCTGGACGTGGAATGGGCTGAGCAGCCCAATTATGATACCGCACTGCGCCAAATATTAAAGTACACACACAACTTTAATATACTGGGCGAATATAAGCGGTATGAGGAGGGGCTTTCATAGCTTTGGTAGTCCGGAAGTCGGTAGGACCGAAAGTCCGGAGATAGGAAAAACAAAAACTTCCGGACTTTCCGACTTTTCGGACTTCCGGACTCAAAACAAAACAATTAATTAACACAATATAAAATTTACTTCCGGACTTTCGGTCTTACCGACTTCCGGACTCAAAAAACAAACAACGATCATGAAACTGAATTTAAACATAGAACCATTAAATACCTGGATAACATCGGGTAAAGAGCCCTTGGTAATTGCAGGCCCTTGCAGTGCCGAAACTGAGGATCAATTAGTAGCCACCGCTAAACTACTGGCCAACACCGGAAAAATTACCGCACTGCGTGCAGGTATCTGGAAACCACGTACCCGTCCGGGTGAGTTCGAGGGTATCGGCAGCATTGGCCTGGAGTGGTTAAAACGCGCTAAAGAAGAAACCGGCCTGCCAACTGCAGTTGAGGTTGCTACTGCTAAACACGTTGAAGAAGCCTTGGCTGCCGGAGTTGACATTCTTTGGGTAGGTGCACGTTCAACCGCTAACCCTTTCACTGTACAGGAAATTGCTGATGCCCTTAAAGGTGTTGATGTACCGGTAATGGTAAAAAACCCGGTTAACCCTGATCTTTCATTATGGATTGGTGCTTTAGAGCGTATCAACAACGCGGGCATTACTAAGCTGGCGGCTATTCACCGTGGTTTTTCATCACATGGTAATACTACCTTCCGTAACGACCCGATGTGGGATTTGGCCATCAGCCTGAAAACACAGGTGCCTGATCTGCCGATCATCAATGACCCAAGCCACATTACCGGTAACCGCGACCTGATCGGCTACATCGCTCAAAAGGCGTTCGATTTGGATATGCAAGGCGTGATGATCGAATCGCACATTGACCCTTCAGTTGCCTGGACAGATGCTAAACAACAGGTTACCCCTGCTGCCCTGTCAGACATTATTGACCACCTTACCTTGCGTAAACCTGAAGTTAAAAGCGCTGCTGTAAGTGATAAATTAACCGAGCTACGCAACAAGATAGACAAAATTGATGACCTGATCATCCAGAAAGTTGCTGAGCGTATGACCATTGCCGAGCAAATTGGCAAATACAAAAAAGAGAATAACATCACCATTTTACAGGTAAACCGTTGGGAAGAGATCCTGAAAAAAACCACCGATTATGGTAAGGCCTTGAAACTCGACGCTGAGTTTACCGAGAAACTGTTAGAACTGGTTCACACAGAGTCTATCCGTCGCCAGGGTATCATCCTGAACGAAGGCCAGGAGCAAGTGGAAGAAAAATTAACCCAAGCGTAACCAGGGATAATGAGTAGTAGTAACATCATCCTTACTAAAACAGATAAAACCGCCAACGGCACCATACAACTTACAGGCTCAAAAAGCGAGTGCAACCGTGCGCTCGTTATTGAGGCCCTGAGTGGCGGCCGCGTAAAGGTTAAAAACCTGTCGGACGCGGCGGATACTGTTACGCTGGCAGGGATATTGAAAGACCATAGTCCATCGACCATAGTCCATGAACAAAGCGTTGACCATGGACTATCGACTATCTACAATGGGCCAAAAACGGTAAACATCGGCCCGGCGGGGACGGCTATGCGTTTTTTGACGGCTTATTTCGCACTGCAACCGGGTGAGGTAATACTTACCGGTACCGAGCGTATGAAACAGCGCCCTATCGGTATTTTGGTTGATGCCTTGCGTAAACTGGGCGCTAACATTACCTATGCTGAAAAGGATGGCTTTCCGCCGTTGCAAATAAGCGGCGGCTTTGAGCAGCAAACCAACCAAATCAGCATTAAGGGTGACATTAGCAGTCAGTATATTACCGCTTTGTTACTGATAGCCGCTAAGTTGCCGCAAGGTTTAGAGCTGCATATTGAGGGGGAGCTTACCTCCCGCCCTTATGTGGAGATGACCTTGGCTATGCTGAAGCAAGCAGGCATTCAGCATAGCTGGGAAGGCAACGTGATCAGCATAGCTAACCAGGAGTTCAGCGAGACATCGCTACCTGTGGAGCCTGACTGGAGCGCGGCATCTTACTGGTACGCCATTGCTGCATTGGCTGATGAAGCCGAACTGTTTTTACCCGGACTAACCTCATACAGCTTGCAGGGCGATAGCGTGATCACCGAGATCATGGCGAACTTTGGCATCACCTCACAGTTTAAAGATGGTGGTGTTCATTTGAAAAAGGAGCCGAAACCTATCCAACGCAAAATATTCGACATGAAGGAATGCCCTGATTTGGCGCAAACCGTTATTGTGGTATGCGCGGCATTAGGGCACGAAGCTACCTTTACAGGCTTGGAAACCCTGAAAATAAAGGAAACCGACCGTGTTGCAGCCTTACAGAACGAATTGGGCAAAATGGGCGTTAAGCTGATTGAAAAGGGTTTAGTTTACAAACTGGATTGCAGCGAAAAGTTTATTCCCGAAAGTATTTTCATCAATACTTATGAAGATCACCGTATGGCCATGGCCTTTGCGCCGCTGGCACTGGTAATTCCGCAAGTGGAGGTTGAAGATGCTATGGTTGTCGAAAAATCATACCCGGCATTCTGGCAGGATCTGGAAAAAGTCAATTTTGAGCTGAAAGCGTAAAGGTTAAAGCTAAAAGCTAAGAACAATTACAAACCGTCAGTGCGAGGTACAAACCCACCCAACCCTCCCAAAGGGAGGGCTAAAATCAAGTCCTCCCCTTGGGGGAGGATTTAGGAGGGGTTAAACCTGGCAAGACGTAAATAAAATAATATCTCAATACTCATATCTAACTTCTCATATCTATCACCATGGCAGGCAATACCTTCGGGCAAATATTCAGGATAACAACATTTGGCGAATCGCATGGCGAGGCTATCGGTGTGATTGTAGACGGTTGCCCGGCGCAGTTACCGGTTGACCTGGATTATATTCAGGCTGAGCTGGATAAGCGTAAACCCGGGCAGTCAAAGATTACCACACAGCGTAAGGAGAGCGATACGGTGCAGATACTTTCGGGCACGTTCGAGGGCAAAACTACGGGTACGCCTATCGCCATGATCATCCCGAATGAAGATCAGCGCTCCAAGGATTATGGCCATAATGTGGATGTATTCCGTCCGTCACATGCCGACTTTACCTACTTTACCAAGTACGGCATCCGCGATCATCGTGGTGGCGGCCGTTCATCAGCCCGCGAAACCGCGGCGCGTGTAGCGGCTGGCGCACTGGCCAAGCTATTCCTGAAAACGCAGGGTATTGAGGTGTTCGCGCATGTAAGCAGCGTAGGCAAAATAAACGCACCTAACGTGGATATTAATAATGCTTCGGCTTTTATTGAAGCCCGTGAGCAAAACATCGTGCGCTGTGTAGACCCTGCTGCTGCCGAAGAAATGATCGAATTTATCGACGGCATCCGAAAGCAAGGCGACACTGTTGGCGGTAAAGTTACCTGCTTTGCTACCAATGTACCCGTTGGCTTAGGCGAGCCGGTATTTGATAAACTACACGCCGATTTAGGCAAGGCCATGCTGAGCATTAACGCTGTACATGGTTTTGAATTCGGTTCCGGTTTTGAGGGCAGCGAGATGCGAGGCTCCGAGCATAATGACATATTCCGCAATAATGAGGGTAAGGTGGAAACCATCACCAACTTTTCGGGCGGTATACAGGGCGGTATCAGCAATGGTATGCCTGTCGAGTTCAGGGTAGCGTTCAAGCCTGTAGCGACCATTATGCACAATCAGCAAACCGTTAACAGCGCCGGCGAAGCATCAGAGATCAGCGGCAAAGGCCGCCACGACCCTTGTGTGGTACCACGCGCCGTGCCTATTGTTGAGGCCATGGCGGCGCTGGTTTTAGCCGACCATGTGCTGCGCAACAGGACCGCTAAAGTATAATCGTTACAAACATCCCCATAAAAAGCACGTTATGTTTACATGATACGTGCTTTAATATACGACCTTGATAACACCGTTTACCCGGCAAAGTCCATAGCTGGCGAGCTGTTTACCGACCTTTTTAAACTGATTGAAGAGCAGGCAGACGGCCTGAGTTCATCGGACATTGAAACCGCTAAGGAAGAAATGACCAAAAGGCCGTTCCAAAAAATAGCCGACGAACTTGGCTTTAGCGACAGCCTGATAGAACAGGCGACCGAATTACTGAGGAACCTTACCTACAACAAGCCTATGGAGGCTTATGATGATTACCGTTACGTTAAAACCCTGCCTGTAGATAAATTTTTGGTAACCACCGGTTTTGTAAAGCTGCAAAACAGCAAGGTAAAAATGCTGGGCATCGCCGGAGATTTTAAGCAGATCTACGTGGTTGACCCGGACAGTACCGAAAAGACCAAGCGTCACATGTTTACGCAGATCCTGGAAAAGTATAACTACTCGGCAGACGAAGTACTCATCATTGGCGACGATCCGGAATCAGAGATCAAGGAAGCTAAAGCAGTGGGTATAAAAACCGTGTTATACGATCGTGAAAAAATATATACTGACGCTGAGGCCGATTACCGAATCACCAATCACCACGATATAAGCGAGCTGGTATTATAATCCGGCTTGTAATATTTTCACTGTAACCAAGAGCTGCCCAGTATGCCGCATGGTATGCTCGGCGGCATGTACCAGCAGGCCAATAACCGTTGAAGGTATTTGCGCCCTGCCCACGCCTCTGAAATCAGTAAGGGTGGCCTCATCGGTGTTGCGTAGTTGCGCTAAGGCTTTATCTACCTGCGTACTAAATGCCGAAGCTAAATCGGCCGCAGTGTATGGTATTTGAGCCAACTTCCCTTCCTGTGATAAGTAAGTTAACTGCTCAGCATTCAACATTTCGCCACGGGCATAAGTAAAAAGCCTGTCGAGCACACCGGTTAAGTGCTGCAAATGAAAAGCTGGCGATGCCTGTCCGGCAGGGTTTTTATATAGCAGATCATCCGGAAAACCTTTCATTAACGCATTAATCTCCTCATTTGCCTGCAATAGCGCATGTGCTACGGGTTGCAACAATGCCGGGACACCAGCAACAGGGCCACGCTGCCAAACTTCCGGGAGCTTTTTACTTTCCATAACGCTAATCTATGTAAAAAGCTATTTGCCAAAGTAAGCCGTGTGTAAATACTGTGGTACGGCTATTGCATTAAACGGTTCGACACATTTATCATCTATATATGATTACTAAAACAACCCATAAAAAAACCTTATTATTTGTAGCTGCCATTGCCCTGGCGTTTATTGCCGTAATACCGGGATGTAAAAAAAGCAAATCGGACCTGGCAAAAGAAATGGCCAGCGCTACCGGCAACAAAGCATTTAAGGACATGACCAACGAAGGTTTTGCCGAGGCCTTTAAAAAAGCGATTGCCGACAATAAAGCCAATCTTACCTATCCTGATGTTATTGCATCGTACTATAGCCAGAATGACTATGAGCCCGTGCTGGTGCTTAACAACCTGAAAAAGGATGGTTTGAAAACTTTAACTACTTACCTTAGCAATGCCTCGCAGCATGGTATCAACCCGCAGATCTTTCGTACCGATACGATTAAAGCTTTGCTTGCCCGAATTCAGGATAAAAAAGCCATTAAAAATGTTGATGCTGCCTACAGCACTCTGGCTAAACTGGAGCTGCTTACCGCAAACTCATTAATGCGTTATTCAAACGCCATGCAGTTTGGATTGGTTAGTCCGCGTAAAATATACCAGCGTTACTATACCACTACCTTGCGCCCCGACAGTGCATCCAATAAAAAGATCTTCGCTGTTACAGATTTGAAAACATACCTGGACAGCATCCAGCCAAAAAGCTCGCAATACAAAGCCTTGCAAAAGGCATTAGCTGATAAGGTGCAGGCCCCCGGCATGACACCTGAAGAAAGTGAACGTTACCTTGCCGTAAACCTGGAGCGCCTGCGCTGGAAGAATAAACCGGATGCCAAGAAATATGTGATCGTAAATATTCCTGATTACCGCCTGGATGTGATGGAGGATGGAAAATCAGCATTAAACATGAAGGTTTGTGTGGGCGAAGGCCGTAATATGGATAAAGAAGTAAGTTTGGTAGAGTATGATGAAAGCGATAAGGTTGACCGCCCTTTCTCACGCGAAACACCTCAGTTAAACAGCCAGATCTATACCGTACAGGTTAACCCGGTCTGGAATATTCCAACCAGCATCGCTTCTAAAGAAATTATGGTTGAAGCCGCTCAAGACCCTTATTATCTGGATAACAAAGGCATCGATGTATACCAAAACGGCAAAAAGGTTGATGACCCTGAAACTATTGACTGGGGCAGCGCGTCAAAAACTGAATACTCCTTTAAACAACGCCCGGGTGACGGAAATGCATTGGGTAAGATCAAATTTTTGTTTAAGAACGGCAGCAGTGTTTACCTGCATGATACGCCTGCTAAAAACGCCTTTAACCAAAACATGCGCGCGGTTAGCCACGGTTGTGTACGTGTTGAGCAGCCTCAAAAACTGGCTGAAGCGCTGTTTGGTAATGGCGATAAGTATAAAACCATTGTAGAGAAAATGGAAAACCCAAGCGATAAGCCAACCGATATATCCTTACCAAGCAAGGTGCCTGTTTACTTAACCTACGTTACCTGTTGGGTTGATGAAGGCGGAAAATTGCAATTCAGGCCGGACGTTTATGGGCTTGACGTTGTGCTTTACGGTTATATGAAAAAGATGCTGACCGTATAATCAGCAAAAATGATTACAAAAAAAAACGGTGCAGGTTTAAAATCTGCACCGTTTTCTTTTTTATATAGAAGGAAATTATTAAAGTACTTTAGCCACATGCTGACCATCGGCAGCGGTTAATAAAAATTGTTCGGCTATATTTTCGTCCAGATATTTTGAAGCGAAACGAGTGTCATTACCAGCTATATACAGCATGTTTCTACCTTTAATGGTATTAATAACGGTTTCACAAACCTCAGGAGACACTGCCGGACAACCGTGGCTGCGGCCTAAACGGCCTAATTGGTTAATTGAAGCCTGGCTCACATAATCAGCCGCGTGTACCACAATGGCACGCTGGCGGGCATTACTGTTAAAACCGGCATCCATACCATTCAACCTTAAGGAACGACCATGTTTACCTACATAAACATCGTCAGTGACGTAAAAACCAAGGCTGCTTTGATGCGAGTGTTCGGTGTTTGAAAAGGCTGCCGCCATATCGTCACCACTACCCTGCCCGTGCGATACCCAGGTATTCAGCAACAGCTTTTTAGCTGCCAGGTCAATGATCCACATGCGTTTTTCACGGCTTGATCTATTAAAATCAACCACGGTAATTACGTTGCTGTTTTCAGGCAGTTTATGCGCCATTTTAAGGTTAATATAACCTGTAATCGCTTTTTGAAAAACAAGTGCATCCATACCGGTAAGCTGTAGCTGCGCGGTGTTGTAAATGTCGGTAACATACTGCCCGTATAATTCGCTAAGCGTAGCGGTATGTTTTGTGGTGGAGGTAACTTTATGTGCACTTTTATTATTTGAAGCCGGGCTCCAACTAATAAAACCTATTGAAAAAACGATCAAAAGTGTGCAAGCCACCCATAAAAAATATTTTCTCATATTCATTTAAAATTAGCTACTGTTAATAATTTTAAAAGCGTTGAGATTTAGGTATTAAAGAATGTATCTCGTGAATTGGAAAACAAATATACGCATTAAGCAGAGATTTATTGTCACCCAAATAACACAATAGCTTTAAAAGAAATTAAATTTCCTTTAAAGCTATTGAAGATCATTGAATTAACTATTTTGATTATTTCACCCACCTAACCTTTTGCTCAAGCGGTGTGGTACGCCTGCCTTCGGGTTGGGCATCGGTATAACCTAAATACAGCAGGCCAAGTACGGCATCCTCTTCGCTAAGCTCTAAAAAGTTTTTCATGGCCGGTTTCAGCGTCATGCCACCTGTACTCCAAAATGAGGCTATATTTAGTGCCGTAGCCGCAATTAAGGTGTTTTGTATAGCCGCCGAAGCTGCCGCCACCTCTTCTATAGCCGGTATGTTAGGGTTGCTTCCACGTTTCATGATAGCGATAACCACGTGCGAAGCATTGTTGCCTATATTTTGCAGGTTGGTATATGTCGCCTCTTTAAAATTTTCGGCCGGAGTATGGGTTTTGTACAACTCAGCATGTTGCTTGCAAAAAACCGTCGGATCTTCATAGATCACAAAACGCCATGGCTCGGTAAAAGCGTGGGTTGGTGCCCAGTCGGCCAGCTCCAATAGAGCGGCAATGTGGCCATTAGGTATTTTTTGCCCGTTCATTACGGCCGGTTTAATGGTACGGCGGTTTTTTATAACGGTTGATATGGTTGAAAATGTGTTGTTATCCATAAAATATAATCTTGTTTAACGAGCGCAAATTAAGTAAATTTTATGGCGTGATGGAATTGACACCCTTAATTAGTTGATATACTCAATAATCGTGGCGTTTTTACCGAGAACTTCCTCATCTGGCTGCGGGTAAAATGATTGGTTATTTTGTAGTTATCACGATAAAGAAATTGAACCATTATGGGATAATTGTTTGCCGCACTAACGTTAATAATTTTACCCTCTCTAAAGTTGAACAGATCGAAAACCCAATAAGCGTGGTTATTAAATTCATATTGCTTATAATGCTGCGTAATTATTTCATAACGACCATCACCATTCAGATCATACTCATCATTATCGAAAAAATCCATATAATATACAGCCGAGAATTTACTGCCACCCCTATTAAATAAGAACAGCTTATGCATGAGCGAGCCAGCCAGGCCACTACCATTATTGTACGTTTTTAATTTAAAGTCGACTAATCCGTTACCATCAATATCAGCAGCGTAAAGGGCAGAGTCAGATGGCAAAGTATTCCATAGCGGCCCTAAATCAGCTAAAATTTTTTTGATACATGTGTTATTGTAATATACAGATACTTTAACGTCACCTCTACCCTCTTCAAGTTTAATTGAATAACCTTTATAAGTACTTGATTTTGCAACGAATTGTGAATCATTTTGTATAAGCACTTTCAAAGAGAGAGCCTTGTACTTAGGTTTCGGATATTTTTCAAAAGGATATTGGGCGTAACTATTAAGCCCGGAGATCAGCAGGATGATAAGGATGAGGTATTTCATATAAACAACAATGCCTTCCCAAATATAACCAGGAAGGCATCATAATAAAGTTTTTTATATATACCGCTTTAAAATATCGGCGGAAATTTATTTGGATTACTTTCACTCACCATATTATAAACTGCTTCTATCACATCATCAACGCTTGGTTTGGTAAAGTAATCACCATCCGAACCGTAAGGCGGGCGGTGTTCCTTGGCCGTAAGCGTTTTAGGCTGTCCGTCAAGATAGTAATAACCGTTTTGATTCTCTATTATTTTTTGCAGGATGTAAGCTGATGCTGCTCCGGGCAGGTCTTCATCAACCACCAGCAGCTTATTGGTTTTTTGCAGGGATGCGCCACAGGCATTATCCAGATCAAAAGGATAAAGGGTTTGCGGGTCGATCACCTCAACACTCACACCCATCTTTTCCAGTTCGGGCAGGGCTTCCTGCACCACACGCAGCGTTGAGCCGTAGGATACTACAGTAATATCAGTACCTTCATGTAAAACCTCGGCCTTACCCAGCGGCACAGTAAATTCGCCTACGTTCTCGGGTAATTTCTCTTTAAGGCGATAGCCGTTAAGGCATTCAACCACTAATGCAGGCTCATCGCCACGCAGCAGGGTATTGTACATGCCGGCAGCCTGTGTCATGTTACGGGGTACGCAAATATGCAGGCCACGCATGGAGTTCAATATCAAACCCATGGGCGAACCTGAATGCCAGATCCCTTCTAAGCGGTGCCCGCGGGTACGCACAATAAGCGGTGCCTGCTGCCCGCCCGCGGTACGGTAGCTCAGGCTGGCCAGGTCATCACTCAATACGTTGATGGAGTACAGCAGGTAATCCATATACTGTATCTCCGCAATAGGCCGTAAACCACGCATGGCCAAGCCTACCCCCTGCCCAATAATAGTTGATTCGCGTATGCCGGTATCGGTAATCCGCAGGTCGCCATATTTGTTTTGAAGCCCGGCAAACCCTTGGTTTACATCGCCAATGGCACCTACGTCTTCACCAAAGGCAACAATGCGTGGATCGCGTTCAAAATTGGCATCAAAGCAGGCATTAAGCACTTCGCGCCCGTCAAGCATCTTTGCATGCTCATCATACTCGGCCGCTACAACAGGTACATTAAGCGGTGAGTATGGCGTATTTGAAAATAATTTCGAGTTGTATCTTTTACTGTTTTTTTCTACTTCGTCAGCAAGCCAGTCCAGCAAGGCCTTGCGTTCAATAAGCTGCTCGTGGGTAGTAAGGCGCAGCGCTTTACGTACGGCGCCTACCATATCCTTACGGCCCGGGTCAACACCGGCACGCAAATGGGCAATAATATTAGTAAGCTCTGCCTTGGCTGATGAATATTGTGCCAACTGATCTATCAGTTGCACCGTTTCATTCATTTCGGCATCTATCTCAGTGGTCAGCTCGTTCCAGGCTTCGCGCTGGCAATCGCGCACGTGTTTTTTGGCGGCTGCCTCAAGCACATCAATTTCTTCCGGACTTGCGATGGCCGACTCGATCATCCATTTACGCATTTGGCGCAGGCAATCATATTCATCCTCCCAGGCCAGGCGCTCCTTTGATTTATAACGCTCGTGCGAACCTGATGTGGAATGCCCCTGTGGCTGTGTCATCTCCATAACGTGGATCAATACCGGCACATGCTGTTCGCGGCAAAGGCGTATGGCGTACTGGTAAGTTTCGCAAAGGGCTACATAATCCCATCCGCGCACTTTAAAAATCTCGTAACCATTGGTGCCCTTTTCCCGCTGGAAACCTTGCAATGCTTCGGAGATATCTTCCTTGGTGGTTTGCAGGCTTGCAGGTACGGAGATAGCATAGGCATCATCCCAAACGGAAATAGCCATAGGCACCTGCAATACCCCACCGGCGTTAAAGGTTTCAAAAAACAGCCCTTCGGATGTGGAGCCGTTACCTATGGTTCCAAAGGCTACCTCATTACCGGTTACCGAAAAATTATTAAACTGATGCAGATCCGGGTTTTGGCGGTATAACTTTGAGGCGTAAGCCAAACCCAGCAAACGCGGCATGTGCCCCCCGGTGGTTGACATATCTGAAGAGCAGTTCATACGCTCAGCCTGGTTTATCCAGGTACCATCCGGGTTAACATAACGGGTGGCATAGTGGCAATTCATCTGCCTGCCGCCCGAGGCCGGTTCTTTTTCCGTATCGGGGTGCGCGTATAACTGCGCGAAAAACTCTTTAAGATTGCTCATGCCCGTAGCGAACATGAAGGTTTGATCACGATAATAGCCCGCGCGCCAGTCGCCGTTACGGAAGGCCTTGGCCATGGCTATCTGCGCCACCTCCTTACCATCACCAAATATGCCGAACTTCGCTTTACCCGTAAGCACCTCGCGCCTGCCAAGCAAACTTGCCTGGCGGCTTTCAAAGCCTACGCGGTAATCATTAATGACGATCTGCTTAAAATCATCAAAACTGATCTCGGCAGCATCATCTTTTCCGGCGGTATAGAGGGCAGTTTTTGACATAGAAAATTCCGTTTGAGCGGTAAAATTATAAAATTCTATTTTGTAAATTTATATTTTACAATCAAACAACCGTCAATTAACGTTGGTTTATATTTAAAAAGGTATATTTGTTACAACAACTATGATGAATATGAAAAAGTTACTACTAATATGCGCAGTCGTTTTCGGCTTTGCTTTAACAGCTTCCGCGCAAGACACCAAACCCGAATTTAAGTTTGTTGAAGAAAAACACGACTTTGGTAAAATACCACAAGGCACACCGGTATCAACCGTTTTTGTGTTTACCAATGTGGGCCAGGAGCCCCTTATACTTGCTGATGTAAGGCCAACATGTGGCTGTACTATTGCTGACTTTACTAAAACTCCGGTTAAAAAAGGCGAAAAAGGCAATATCAAGGTTACTTACAATGCGGCAGCCGTATCACCGTTCAGCAAAACTATTGTGGTAACATCAAACGCTAAAACCCCGCAAAAAAACCTGATCATTGTTGGTGAGGTTACCGCTAAGGATGCCAAAACAACAACCAAATAATTTTTTTTGTTATTCTATTGAAGAGGCAAATTCTCTTCCCATAAAAAAATCCCTTACCAAAACGGTAAGGGATTTTTTTATATTTAACTATTTAAATTAGCGGGTATAATTAGGTGCTTCTTTAGTAATAGTGATATCGTGCGGATGCGATTCGCGGATACCTGAGGCGGTGATCCTTACAAAGCGTGCCTGCTGTAGGGTAGGAATATCCTTAGCACCGCAGTAACCCATACTGGCACGTAAACCACCTACATACTGGTATACTACCTCGGCAAGAGTACCTTTGTACGGTACACGGCCTACAATACCTTCGGGTACCAGCTTTTTAATATCATCCTCAACATCCTGAAAATAGCGGTCTTTTGAGCCTTGCTCCATCGCCTCTATTGAACCCATACCACGGTATGATTTAAAGCGGCGGCCTTCGTAAATAATGCTCTCGCCCGGCGACTCCTCAACACCGGCAAACAGCGAACCTGCCATAATAGAACTTGCACCGGCTGCAATGGCCTTGGCAATATCGCCTGTGTGTTTTATACCACCATCGGCAATTACCGGTACGCCTGTGCCCTCAAGGGCTTTAGCACACTCATAAACAGCGTATAATTGCGGTACACCTACACCGGCTATAATACGGGTTGTACAAATAGAACCCGGGCCAATACCAACTTTAACAGCATCGGCACCGGCATCGGCAAGGGCTTTGGCAGCATCGCCTGTGGCAATGTTACCGGCTATAACCTGCAAATCGGGATATTTGGCTTTTACTTCTCTCAGCTTATCAATAACTCCTTTTGAGTGGCCGTGCGCCGTATCAATAGCGATAACGTCAACACCTGCTTTAACCAGCGCGTCTACACGGTCCATGGTATCAGGGGTAACACCTACGGCTGCACCTACACGCAGGCGGCCATGCTCGTCCTTACACGCGTTAGGGAAGTTTTTAAATTTTTGTATATCCTTAAAGGTGATCAAACCGATCAATACGTTTTGCTCATCAACCACAGGAAGTTTTTCAATTTTGTGGTTTTGCAATATCTCTTCGGCTTGTATTAACGTGGTGCCTTTAGGGGCGGTGATCAGGTTGCTTTTGGTCATCACATCCTCAACACGCTTGGTACCGTCTTTCTCAAAACGCAGATCGCGGTTGGTAATGATGCCTTTTAGCTGGCCTTCATCATTTACAACGGGGATGCCGCCAATGCGGTATTCCTTCATTATTTTAAAAGCATCAGCCAGTAAAGCGTGCACATTAAGTGTAACCGGATCCTGAATCATCCCGCTCTCTGAGCGTTTTACCTTACGTACCTCATCAGCCTGGCGTTGTATGCTCATGTTTTTATGAAGCATACCCATACCGCCTGCCTGTGCCATTGCAATAGCAAGCTGCGCTTCGGTAACGGTATCCATAGCGGCCGAAACCAATGGTACGTTCAGCTTAATTTTTTTGGTAATGTAAGATGATGTGTCTACTTCGCGGGGTAGTATTTCTGAGTATGCCGGTAACAGCAATACATCATCATACGTTAAACCTTCGGCGACAAATTTTGAGGACTCTGACTGCATAGCAAATAATTTTAGGAGTTATTATTTGCCGGGCAAAGGTATGATTTTATTTTGATTTTTAGCATACCGGGTAACTAATTCGTACCGGGTAGCTTTAATATTGCTTTAGAGTGATAATGATACAGGAGGTTGTATTTAGTATGACACAACCTCCTATATCTATTGCTATTTAATACTTACCTACGATAACTTTGTAAAAGCTATCAAAATTCAAGTAATGATTAGCCAGGTGCTGTAATTCAGCGGAGGTTACGGCTTTTACCTTCTCGGTATATTGCCTGTAATAATCGAGCCCGATACCGGCGAAATACACATTCTTGAATTTATCGGCATGAGAGAAAACATTCTCCAGGCTGCCCAGCAGTGATCCAAGCATATAGTTTTTTACCAAGGCCAATTCATCATCGGCTATCAGTTCGGTTCTTAACAGGTTAAGCTCCTTTTCAATTTCGGCAACGGCGGCTTTGCATACATCGGCCCCTACTTCGGAGGCGATGAACCATAGCGCGTTGTGTTTTAACGAACTGATACCTGAGCCTATACCATAAGTATAACCTTTATCTTCACGAATATTAGCCATCAGCCTTGAACCGAAGTAACCACCCAAAACGGTATTTAATACCTGCAAAGCCGGAAAATCCGGGTGTGTGCGGTTAACCGCAGGCACGCCTAAACGTATGGCTGATTGCAGGGCATCAGGCTTTTCGGTATAATAAAAACGTTCAGTACTTCGCACTACTTCGGGCTGGGTGGTATCTGCAGGTTCGCCTTTGTTTTCCCAGCTACTGGCAAATAATTCGTTAATCATATTCAGGGCCTGCTCCTCTATCTTACCGGCCACGATCAGCGTACAGTTATCCGGGCGGAACATGTGTTTATAATGTTCCAGCAAGTCGGCACGGTCAAGCGCCTGGTAGTCGGCAGCCTCGCCTGCAAAGCCATAAATGGTATCGCCGTTTAAAGCCTTGTTAAAAACCCGGCGTGCAACCACATCATTTTTTTGCAGGCTAACCTGTAGCTTTTGCTGCTGGTTACGCACGTAAGTTTCAACTTCTTTTTGAGGGAAGATGGCGTTGGTTAAAACTTCCTTCACCATAGGCAGCGTTTCGCGCAAATGTTTGTTAAGGCTAAACAGCGTAACCTGCGATTGATCAAACCCATACTCGGCCTGTAAAAAAGCACCGTAAAAATCAACTTTATCAGCAATCTGCGCCGAGGTGAAGTTTTGCGTTCCTTCGGTAAGTAAAGCCATTACGGCCTGGTTTAGCAATGGTTTTTCCGCGTTAAAACGCAGATTGCCAAATATCCATTCCATGCGTAATAACTCCTGATCGCCATTGTTAAAGCAAAAAACATTGCAGCCATTGGCCAGCTTAATATGCTGCGGCTCAATCAAGTTAATATCGTTTATAGCCCTAAATTCAGGCGCTGTACTTCTGTCTATATTAGTCATTGGGTCATTGGTCATTAGGCAATCGTTATTGGTGATTAATAACTGTTGTTATTAACTGCAAACTATTCACTGTCAACAGCAAACTGCTCACTGTCAACTGACCGCTCGGCCAGGTAAATTAATGTTGATGAGTTATCTTTCCTGAAAATAGCATTGGCCTGTTCCCTGATCTGTGCTGCGTCAACAGCTAAATACTTTTGGGTTTCCCGGTTCAGCATATCGGCATCACCCAGTAATTCAAACCAGGCAAGGTTCATGGCCTTTTCAAGCAGCGCCATCTCTGAGAATACCATGGTCGATTCCGTTTTGTTCTGCACCTTAGTCAGTTCATCGGCGGGTACATCTTCATTTTTAAGCCGGTCGAGTTCCTGCCAAATAGCAGCCTCGGCAGCCTCTATGGTAATGTTCTCCAAAGGCTTACCCTCTAACACAAACATGCCCTTATCTAAACTGCCGGTTATGTAAGCATGTACTTCGCTAAACAACTGTTTCTCTTTAACCAGGCTGCGGTATAAGCGCGATGAGTTACCACGTGATAGGATGTCAGACATTAGTTCGGCCGCGTAATATCCTTCATCCAGCCTGCCACACATCTGGAATGCGATGTACACATCATTAAGCGGCACCTTTGCGGTAACCGTATCGCGGCGCTCTTCGTGCTGCTCCGGCTCAACAGGCAAATTGCGGTTGTATTTTTCGCCGGCAGGTATCGCCCCAAACCATTTTTCGGCCAGTTGTTTTACCTGTTCGGTATCTACATCGCCACCAACTACCATAATGGCGTTTTGCGGGGTGTAATGTTTTTTAAAGAAAGCCTTAACGTCCTCGATCTTCGCATCGGCAATATGGGCTATTTCCTGCCCTATGGTTGCCCAACGGTAAGGGTGCTGTTTATATACCAGCGGACGCAACTTTAACCATACATCGCCATAAGGCTGGTTCAGGTAGCGCTGTTTAAACTCTTCAATAACCACATTGCGCTGTACTTCCAGGCTTTTTTCGCTAAAGGCGAGGCTCAGCATCCGGTCGCTTTCCAGCCAGAAGGCCGTTTCAAGGTTGGCCGATGGCAGGGTGATATAATAATTGGTTATATCATTGCTGGTAAAGGCATTGTTTTCGCCACCTACGCGCTGTAAAGGTTCGTCATAAGTTGGAATGTTAACGGAGCCGCCAAACATCAGGTGCTCAAACAAATGGGCAAAACCTGTTTGGCCGGGGTTTTCATCGCGTGCGCCAACATCATAAAGTATATTAACCACCGCCATGGGTGTCGTGTTATCTTCGTGAACAATTACCCGCAGGCCGTTGCTCAGTGTAAAACGGTTGAATTTAACCATGTATCAGTATCTATCAGTTTTTCAGAATGCGGTAAAGGTATAATTTTTAGGTATTGCAGCACTGTTTACTTGTTTTGATTTTGTAAAAAAACAACCAACCATTTAACAGCGGCTTTAACTGTAGTTTATATTAAGAAAAACCATAAGCCTTTAAACAAGTTTTATAAATAAATTACAACTATACCACCGTAATGATCATAAAAAAAGCAAGCCAAACTATACCATATACCGTTTTCAATCACCATTGGCTTATACTGATAGCCAGTGTTTTAGTTTTATTGGGCTATAGTGAAACTATCAAAGCGCAGGTTGCCCCTGCCGATACGGTTAATACCATACCTGATACTTTACTTTTTAAGATACAACAGGCACAGGCCGCCATTACGGATATTAATTCGGCCAATAAAAAAGGGTACCGTATTGATGGCATAAGCAGCGGATTGGAGGATGTTAACAAAAGTATCGCGCCGGTAAAAAGCGACCTCGCCGTTACTAAAAAAGTAATTGATACCAAAAGCCTGCTGAGCTATAACTTGATACTAAAGGATGCGCAATCAAAACTAACCGACTGGCAGGCCCGGTTAACCAAACTAAACAGCGACCTGCAAAAACGCGCCGATAAGGTGGTAGAACTTAGCAACGATTCGCTGCTGAATGTTGACAACCGGGATACCACACAGAAGAAACTTTACGAAGCCCAGCTACGCGATATAAAACTCAGGCTGCAAGGGGCAGGCAAGGTAACATCGGCCGGGTTAGATACCGTTAGCCAGTTACTGGCTGATGTATCGGCAGTGTACCTTACGGTGAATGATATGCAGAGCACTATTGACGAGCGCCTGCAACAATCCGGACGAAGCGCGCTGGGGCGTGAGGCACCTTACATTTGGTCGGCACCGGTAAAAAGCCAGAATAATGACCTGCTTAAACTGATCAGATCATCCTTTGAGGGACAGAATAAAATATTAGGTTACTTTTTTGATTCCTCGTGGGATAACCGGGTGCTATTGCTGCTTACCGGCATTGCATTTTACCTCTGGGTGTTCAGAAACTTTAAAAAAACAAAGCAAGCCGCCCTGCATGATAAGGTAGGTGAGCTGAGTTTTAAATACATCAGGCCCTACCCTGTTTTAGCTACCCTGATACTTGTATTGAACATAGCGCCGCTTTTTGAGCCTGATTCGCCATCCTTATATATCGAGCTAACACAATTTCTGTCATTGGCGGCGTTAACCGTTATGTTCTGGAAACATCTCGATCCTAAGGACTTAAAATACTGGTTGTTTGTGGTGGGCCTTTACGTGGTGATCGTGCTTTCTACCTCTGTAGTGCAGGATGCTATATGGATGCGCCTTTGGTTAATGGGGCTAAATGTTTTCGCTATTTACACCGGCATTTATTTTATCAGGAGGTTAAGTAAAGAGGGTGTGGCCCCAAAACTTACCAAGCCGGTGCTGATCATATTTATATTTCTTAACGGGCTGGCCGTATTGCTGAATATTTTTGGCCGCATAAGCCTGGCAAAGGTTTACAGCACCACGGCTATAATAGGCTTGACCCAGGTTATTGGACTGGCTGTTTTTATACAGATATTGAGTGACGCGCTCGAACTGCAAATAAAAGTTAGCGCCTGTTCCGATGGTTTGTTTTCACGCATTAGTGTAAGCCGGTCGCGCGCTTCATTTAAAAAAGCACTTACCGTGGTTGCCGTAGTGCTTTGGTTGCTGGTGTTTATGATAAACCTGAGCATTGCCGGTGGTGTGTATGCCTTGGTGCAGCAAATACTGATAAAAGAACGCGCCTTTGGCAGCGTAAAGTTCACGCTGAGCAATGTGTTGTTCTTCGCGGTAATTGTTTACCTGGCCAATATGCTGCAAAAGCATGTGGGCGTGCTGTTTGGCGAAGGTAGTAGCAGCAGTAATCTGGCCGACAAGGTTGAACACAAAGGTTCAAAGCTCGCGCTGATCAGGCTGGTTATTATTATAATAGGTGTATTGCTGGCTATAACGGCATCAGGAATACCTATTGATAAGCTAACTGTAGTTTTGGGTGCGTTATCGGTAGGTATTGGTTTAGGGATGCAGAACATTGTAAACAATTTTGTATCAGGCATCATATTGATATTTGAAAAACCTTTTCGTATCGGCGATTATATTGAGCTGGCTGATAAAAAAGGCAAGGTGCAGGATATTGGTATACGCTCCAGCAAAATGCTTACCCCTCAAGGCAGCGAAGTGATCATTCCAAATGGCGATCTGCTCTCCGGCCGCCTGGTGAACTGGACGCTAAGCAATGATTACCTAAAAACCGAGATCATTTTTAAAGTAGGCATTGATACCGATATTGAAGCCATTAAAAAGATAATTGAAGAGGAAGTAGAGAAAGTAGACGACAGAGTAAAAAACCTGCCGCCCGAGCTGCTTATCAACTCATTTGGTGCTGATAGTATTGAACTTAAAGTATTGGTTTGGATCAATAATATTTATGCCGAGGCAGGCTTTAAAAGCCGTTTATTGCAGCAACTGCTTAGCCGCTTTAAAGCTATCGAGGTAAAAACCATGTAGCTATTTTTTTGCCGGTTGAGATGAACCACGAACTACCAGGTCGGTATGTAAAATAACCGATTGGTTTTTGGTGCCTGCGCCATTATTGTTCAGCTTATCCAGCAAAATGGTAATGATGTGCTCGGCCATATCTTCAATAGGCTGGGCTACCGTAGTTATTTGCGGGGTATGTAGCTCAAAAGCGTCCGAATCATCAAACGAAATGATGGCTATATCCTCAGGAATGCGGATGCCCAGGCTATGCATAATTTTTATACCATAAGTAGCATCGCGGTTGGTACCAAACAGTATGGCATCAATACCCTTGCGCGATTTAAGGAACGCGGTGATGGATTCTGTAAGATCATCAGCGAAAGGTAATTCCTTGATCAGTTGTTTTAAACCATGCTCCTTTAGCGCCATTTGATAGCCTTTTATGCGGTCAACCATTTGGGTTTGATCGTTAGCGAAGGTAATAAGCGCGATATTTTTATAACCCTGCCCTACCAGGTATTGCGTGGCATTATAAGCGCTAAACTGGTTGTTTACCACCACATAATCCGTATCAATGGTCGGCAGGTAACGGTCAAACAATACTACGGGCATTGATTCATTTAACAGCGAAGTAATATCATCCTCAACACCCTCGGGCGGAGCAATAATGTAACCATCAACATGCCTGTCGCGAAACATGCTGATCATGTCCTTCGTTTTTTGTGTATCGTTATAAGTACTGCAATAAATTATTTTATAACCATTTTTATAGGCCTTATCCTCAATTAAGCGGGCAATAGTGCCAAAAAACGGGTTTGATATATCCTCAACGATCAGGCCTATGGTATTTGATTTACCGGTACGTAAACTTTTGGCCAGCGAATTAGGTTTATAGCCAACTTCCTTAACGTATTTAAGCACTTTCTCAACCATGTCGGCACTAATGCGCTTCTCTTTGGCTCGCCCGTTAAGTATAAATGATACTGTGGTTTTTGATATATTAAGGTTATTAGCAATATCAACAATAGACAGCCTTTTCTTCGACATTGAATTGGAATTAGATCTTATAATAATTAATCAGGTTGAATGGCTATCAAGATTTTATAGGAGCAAAGTGATTGATATTTGCCGCATTGAAAACCATGAATAAAGCCACTTGTTCAAAAATGCAAATAATTAAATAATATTAATTAACATCTGCCACTTTTCAAATCGATTGCAAAATATACACTTTAAAGCAAACTTTAATAATTATTTAAAAAGCATCAGGTTACTATAATTTAACTCACGTACATAAGCGGATACCAACATTAAAAATGCAGGCCCAATGAGATGTAAGGTATGGCACCCTCGCGCGAAAATCCCATCATGGCCTCGATAAGTACCAGTCGCGCGGGTATCACGTATAAGCCACCGCCATAGCCCACATGGATCTTGTTTGAATCCTCTCCCGGCGACCATACCCGCCCTGCATCAGTAAAGCCTATTAAGCCAACTGAGCCCGGCAACAGGTACGAGTTAAAATCAAACAATTTAACGCGGGTTTCCAAATCGTTGTACAGCATGGTTTCGCCGGTAAAGCGGTTGGTGTGGAAGCCGCGCAGGTTTGCCAAACCACCCAGCTTCACTTTTTGAAAGTATTCGGCATCACCAAATATTCGCCCCCCGCCGGTGCGGTTAATAATTACCCATACCGAGTCACGATCCGGATTGATAACAAACCCAAACTCCGATTGTAACTGCAAATACTTGTTATGCCCGCCGCTTACCCCGGCATAGCCGGAAAAGGTGGTATTCCAAAACATACCTTGTGTTGGTATTAATGCCTTGTTACGGGTGTCCAATTGGGCATTAGTTATAAAACCTGCATAAGCCCTGTCTGCAAATACTTTTTGATCTGGATTTTGCTGGTTGTACAGGTTTAAAAACTTACGCTCGTTATTATCCTGCGACGCGGTATAAAATTGCCCGGCAAGCCCGGCGCTGAAACGCCAGTTATTTATATTCTGGTAGAGTGACACATCACCGGTTATCAGATCGTACCGGTTACGGTAGTAACCAATTTCGCGTCGGCCTCGGTTTATAAAAACACTCTCATTGCCCAGGCCAAAAAAGTTGCTTACGTTGTTTGGCCCGCGTGCCTTAAAGTTTACCATCAGGTTAGTGTTGCCAAAAACCTTTATAAAATTGCCGGTATAAGTAAACACAAATGATTTACGGGCCAGCGAATATTCTGTTAAAAATTCGTGCCGGTAAGCATACGGCTCCTTACGGAAACCATGCTTCTCGTACGAAAAGCCTCCGATCAGTGAAATGCCCTTATCAACCCCGTAATTGGCCAGGGTAACAATAGCAAACCTGTCATACTTAAAACTTTCCCTATCGTACCGGTTTACCGAACTATCCGAAGAAAGTCGCAGCTTGGCTTGCGAACGCGGTGGCAATACGTTGCTCTCCTGTTTCAGATCGTAAACATAGATATTGCCTTTGTTGTGCAGGCTATCGGCAATGCGCACGGTATCATTACCGGTACCGGCCACAATGCGCAGCTTTATTTTTGAAGGATTTGATCCGGTTATATCAAACCGGTCGCTGTTATCAAAACCGTAAAGCCTTACCTCATGGGTTACATCAGGATAAAAGGTGCGTTTGTAAGTAGAGTGGTCAACACGGCCATCCTTTTTTATTTTGTTAACAGCCACTTTCAGGCTGCCATCAGCATAGTTGGTTATGGTAAAGCCATCGTGCTTATCGGTGGCGGGTATCTCTATGTATTTTGATATAAAGCGATAATATTCCAGCCCCTGCGCCATCAGTTTATTACGGCGCGATATAAAATTGGCTACTATCCTGCTGCCGGATATTTTGTAAACCGTATCGGGCATTCGTTTAACCGCGGATGTGATCAGTTCATCGGTCAACGTTTTTTGCACGTAGATTATCTCTTTCTTCCAATCTTCTTCATCAAGCTGATTCAGAAAATAGCGGTCGAAGTAGCGGGCCTGCACGTTCCACCCCTTAATATCCCTAATATGATCGCCATAGCCCTGAAACTTGGAGGATAACCATTGGTGCGATACGATCCACGGAAACAAACCATCGGTATAATAAAATACCTGGTCGCGGTCGCGAGGCACGGGTTTATAAATATCTCCCTTTTTGCCCTCGGTTTTTTCCCAGCGCCATTGGTCTTCGTGGCGGTCCCAGTCGCCAATCAGCATATCCAGCAGGCGGGCGCGTAACACCAGTTTTTCGTCAACCTTATTATCGTTATCGTCACGTATCTTTTCCTGTACCTTATCGGTATTATAGGTTTTCTCCGCATCAAGCGGTTCGCGCTCTTCCAGTAAAAAAATCTGGTTGGCAAAATCCTTCCGGTATTCACCCAAGCCTGCATCATCGGCTACATAAACAATCTCCGGGTTAGCATGAGGAATACCCAAAGCCGATGCCAGCGGCGGTACTGTTAGCGCGCTAAACGGGTGCGCTGATGATACCTGATCCTGTAGAATATCCTTGGCTACGGTTTTTTTGAGATTTTCGGGCAGTTTGCGGTCAGGGTATTTTTGCAGTGTTCGCAGTACCCATTGCTGGCCGGTACTATCCTGCAAGCGTAACGAGCGGGTTTGCATACCGCCGCCTAACTGTAGTATTTTTAAACCACCCTTTTCGGTAGACAGATGGATGATACGCAACTTAACAGGTGCCGCCCATATTGCCCGGTTGTGGTTCCCTAAAAAAAAGCGGTGCAGTTTGCTTACTTGGTTATACTCAGGCGCGATAGCTATGGTAATGCTGTCGGTACCTGTGCTTTGCTGCGCCCGCAACTGCATCGGCACAAAAAACAAAAGCGCAATGAATAAAAGGATATGATAAAGTTTATTCATTGCGCTTACTTGCCTGTTTCTAATGCAATTCTAATAAATTTATTCGGTATCAATATACTTAACCGCTGCGCGGATGGCTTTCAGGCCTGACACGCCTTGTAATTCTTCCAGTTCCAGTTGCTCTACCTCGCCGGTTAAAAAGCCTTGCTCCTGTAAATACTGTATGTATTCCAGGTATTCTGCCGCTTCCTGCTGGTTAAAATATACCAGCGCCACTTTGCCGGGCTGGGTAAGGCGCTCGGTGGTGCCTTTTACCAGTACCTTATCAATGCGTTTCTTTACTACCTCGTAGCGAATGTTGTATGCTCCCTCCACATCAAAACGGCGTTCATCATTCCTAAAACTGATATTGATCGGGTTAGAATGGATAAATATCATGTGCGTGGTATGCAGCGGCTTAATCATTTTTTTTGCCAAGCCAGCGGTTAAGCGTGCAATTTCAACCATAGAGCGTACCTGCCACAAACGCAGGTTTTTAAGATACACCTGGTTAAAAGGCCTTTCGGGAGCTATGGATTGGCCGATGTAAATATCATACTCAACCCCGTCTGTACGGAATTTGCTGAAATAGCACGGGTACGACTTCTGTAGCATGGCCTGCGCCTTTTCCAGGTAATGGCTTACCGATGTGTTGATCAGTTGCATGGAGGCTTCTAATTCCCGGCGCTTTTGGTAAGCCACACCGCTCTCTTCACGTACCGAATTAAAATACTCATTAATTACATGCGCCGTATCGGGGTGCCCCGTGCGGATGTGTTTAAGCAGCGGGTCAACCTCATTATCTAAAAACGCGCGCAGCATCACCTCGTCATTGGTATTGGTGTACTCGCTGATGCGTGATTCCCACTCCTCCACATTGTAGATCAGCTTGTCGATAATACTCATCTCCACCTGGCCTTTTACGCTTTTGAGTGTTCCGCATAGCACGCTTAGCAGTTGCTTCAGGTCTTCCTGTAAAGCAACGTTGCGTTCAATGGTAGAGTTGCGTATGTCAATAGCACCAAATAACGGGTACATATCCTCAAACACTACGGTATCAATTACCGGTATGCGGTCGCTGTTCTTAAGGCCCTTTAAATAGTTAAGGGCAACTTCGTTAAACTTCCATTGTACAGAAGGTTGCAGGGCGGTAAACTTGTCTTTTAATATGGAGTCGATAGCGGTATTGAAACGGTCAATACTATATTGAAATAACTGTGCCAGCAAGGGTATAGCACGCTGTAACTTTGATAGCAGTACCTCATCAATAATCAGCTCCTTTTTAGAGTGCAGTTCCATGGTACCGGCAAGTTTCTGGTTGTAATAGATAGGGATGAGCGTGTAAGCGCATATACCTGCTTTTTTAACAATGCGCAGCAACACGTTATCCATGGCCTTTTCATCCGTAATTTTAGTGTAGATGATGGGGCGTGGATTTTCGCGATACTCCTCAACCAGCGCATACATTACCTCTTCAGCAATGCCCGCATTTAAAGCGGCTTCAAATAATATGCTGTCCTTACATTCCTCACTGTCAAATACCAGCTTATCATTTATGGTTAAAAAAGGCATTACGCCAAACTCAATATCACTGTTACCGGCAAGGGTTTTAAGCGATTGTATTACCTGTGGATAGGCTGTGCGTTCATCGGTATGTTCAACCAATATGGAGCGCAGGTTATCAATGGCCCGCGTCATGGTTATATCCGTAACCGTGAGTATGGTAAAACCCTCCAGCCTGAACAGGTTTAAGGGCAGCAGTTCAATCAGTAACTCCAGTTCCTTACCCTCATGCATCTGCTCACCAATGGCTTCAAAATCAAGCACAGGCAGCTCACCTTCCACAAAAACATCAATAAAGCTGGTATCGGCATGTATGCTGAAATACTTATTAATGTTAGTTGCCGGATCGGTATAGGTCAGTACCTTTTCATCCTTAAATATGGATGTGAAATTGTAAAACCGTTTTAATATAAGCTGGTAAATAAACTGCAGTTGCTTTTTACGGATATGGTCTTCCTCATCCTCAAACCCTTCTACATGGGCTACATGTGAGTTACTGGTGTAAAACTCAAAAAAGGCATCGGTACTAAAAAATATCTTATCGGGCACGGGCGTGCTCATGGCCCAATAAAATTCCTTCTCGCTGGCAACAAGCGGCGTAAGTATGGTATAAACCAGCACCAGCGTTTCCTGATGCTTATTCAGATCAGCAACTTTTATAATATAGTCGTCGGCCTCCAGCGCGCCGAGCTTTTCCAGCAAAAATCTATAAAACTGCGCCTTAATAGGGTGCTCGGTTCTTAACCGCTCGTTAAGGTGGTTTACCAGCGGTTTAAAGGATAGCCTTGTTTCAACCTGGCAAACAACGCATTGGTCCTGGTTTATTTCAAGTATTTCGGTGTGCATTTTTTTGGTGTGTTATCTTTAATATCTAAATTTCATAGATATGTAGGGGTACCAGCCTTCGTCAGAATGCCCGGCAACTAACTGTACCACAGCCATACGTGCCGGTGCAAAATATATGCCGCCGCCGTTACCTATGTGCCATTTATCGCTTTGCTCGCCTTTTTCCCAAACGCGGCCAACATCAAAAAAGCCGGTTATGCCAAATTGCCCGGGCAAAATGTAACTGGCAAAATCGCCCAGTTTAATGCGCAGCTCCAGGTTGTTATAAGCACTGTGCTGACCGGCAAACCTGTACTGGCGAAACCCTTGCAGGTTTTGAACACCACCCAGAAAGAGCGATTGGTAGAAAGCCGTTTTACCGATGGTAACACCGCCGCCTATCCTATCGGCAAGTACTATTGAGCCGCTGGCGTTCAGGCTTTTATAAAAGGCCACTTCGGGCAGTATTTGTATGTACGATTTTGAATAGCTGTTTAACCCTGCATATCCCTCTACTTTTATATTTACTACATTGCCCCATGTTGGCAGTATAGCATTGTTGCGCTTATCACTTATAAAATTAAATACCACCCCGGCATGCACCTTATCCTTATCAACGGTAGCACTATCATACGAGCCGATCAGTGAAGTGTTGCTTATAAAGCGGCCTGCATTGTCGTCACGGTCAAGGCGATAGTATTGTAATGACGGGCCTATACTTACTGATGTACCCGGCGAGGTGCGCCACCTCAGTGCCGGATCGATCTCCATTGTATTATACCTGGTACGGTAAAAGCGTTTCCAGTTGCCAACCCGGTCAAAATCAGTTTCGTTGCCACGGCCAAAAAAGTTGGCTGTATTATCGGGGGCTTGTATTAATGCCTGCAAAGTTATGTCGGCTTTGCCAATTGCTTCCATCCACTCGCCGTTATATTTTATGCGGAAAGCTTTTGTTGCAAATGAATGACTGACCATAAGCTGATGCGAATCATTATAAGGCGCTTTACGGAAACCTTCCTGATGTATATACTTGAAGCCCAGGCCAAAAATCAACCCGTCATCAGCATTTAAAGCACCTGTTGCCAGCGGTATCAGCCGGTTATATAAATCAACAGCTACAAAGGACGTATTAGCGCTATCAGCCCGCAGGTGTTTTTTAAAGCGGGAACTATCGCCTTTAAAGGTAATGTTGTTGCCTTTGTTATATAGCGGGATGCTTTTGGTGGTATTGGCTATTTCATAAACCTTATCGCCCTTTTTGCCGATAACCCGCAGCTTTATAGGCGATGTTTTGTTGTCGATAATAACATGGTCATCACCATCCTCCACATATAACCTGATCTCTTTAGTGATTTTACGATCATAGGTGTTGCTCATCAGCACGTCCTCGGTTTTGCCATCCTTATTTATTTTTTTGATGATTACTTTAAGCGAACGGGCGGTATCGCCGGTTATTTCAACCAATTCATTTTTATCGGTGGTGCGTATGTCAACTATCTTATAGGCGAATTTGTAATATTTAGCCATGGCGGCCGGTATATTATTTCTGCGCTGTTTTAGCTTAGCCAACAATTCGTTGTGGCGAATGGCATATATTTCGGCGGGTAACCTTTTCAGGCTCGCTTCCAGCACCTCATCACTTTGGGCAGCTACAAACTCCGTAGCCATATTCATCCATTCCTGGTAAGTGAAGTGTGCCTGCGGATACATATTCAGGAAGCGTGATTTAAATATCGACCATTTAACATAAGGGATATCATCATCAAAACCTTGTAAGGTAGGTACTACCCATGGCAAACCTGCTATGCCCGGAAACAGACCTTCGTTTACGTACAAAGCCTGGTCACGGTCGCGCGGAACGGCGGTATAAACAGTATTATCGCCTTGTTTCTTTTCGGCCCAGCGCCATTGGTCTTCGTGGCGGTCCCAGTCGCCTACCAGCAGATCAAGCATACGGGCACGCACAAATTCACGGCTATCAAACCTGTTGTCGTTATCCTTATTAAGCGCTTTAATAGTTTTTACCGTGTTTTTTGATTCACCTATCGGCTCGCGCTCCTCAAGTAAACACACCATATTGTTAAATATACTGCCGTATTTACCCAGGTTTTGGTCGGGCGATACCACGCCTATGATCGGGTTGGCATGAGGTACTTTCGCGGCATCGGCCATGGGCGGTATAATTAATGCCGAATACGGATGCTGCGCACTCATGGCATCGTTCACCCAGTCCTTGGCAAAAGTTTCCTGCAATTCGCCGGGAAGCACCTTTTCAGGGCTTTTTTCAACGCTGCGGAGCACCCATTCCTTGCCATCCTTATCAACCAGGCGTAATGACTTTGACTGGTAGCCACCACCCAGTTGCGTTGGCTTTAAGCCACCATGTATTTGCGACAGGCGGATAACAGGTAACCTGGTAGGCTGTGCCCATTCCTTACGGTAGTTTTCACCAAAAAAGAAACGGTGCGCGCTGCCGCCTTTATTATACTCCGGCCTAACGGCAACTGCCATGCTATCGGCAGCTATCGGCTTAGGTATGGAGTCGCGGTAATTTACGGGTAAATAAGGCTGTGTGTAGGTAAAAGCCTGCTTTACTACACCATCAGTAAAAATATAATAGGTGAATACCATGCTTTTATCCTGCATCATATCAGCCGTAACATAGCCTTGCGTAGCATCGGCAAAAAGGGCATGTTTGCCTTTTTTAGCGTAAGTACGCTTGGCTCCTGCTCCGCTTACTACCTGCGTAAGTTTTTTACTCTTGATGAATTGTAAGCCATGCTCATGCCCTGCTACATGGATCAGATCAGGGTAGCCGTTAAATACCTTGTCAACCTGCTGTATCATGTTTTTGTACAGCGGATGCCCCGTATCTTCAGGATTGGTGAACAGCGTACGCAGCGCAGGGTACAATGAGCCGATTACCGGCAGCGGTATATAGAGGTTTTTTTTAACGGCCGTAAGCGGAAATATATGATCCTTTAACGAGTAATATCCGCCGTGCGTGCCATAAGTTTTAAAGGGATGATGCGATGCCAGCAATATGGTTTTGCCTTTGTTTTTATCAAACAACTGTTGCATACGGGCAATAATATCCTGGCGGTTATTACAGTCGCATTCGGCATCAGGGTTGTCCTTGCTGTACGGAAACAGCCACCACTCACTATCAAAAGCAATAATGGTTAAATTATCGGTCAGGTTTATCTCTACTGGGTCAGGACAGCCATCGCGCGGAACCAGTTTAAGCAGGCTATCCTGCTGAGCATCTAAAAAAGCCCACTGCTGTTTTATTTTGGCCAGTCCCTGCGGCCCCATCCTGTCCCAATCGTGGTTACCGGGCACAAAGTATACCGGCACGCCTTTATCCCGAAAGGGTTTGTACTGCGACCGCAGTATTTCTTCGGTTTGCTTTTGCTCCGGGCTGCCGGGCAGGCCCATACCATGCGGATAGATATTATCGCCCAGGTACATAACCATGCTTTTACCGGGCAGGGTTTGCGCGGTAGCATGGGCAAGCACCGCGCCCTGCTGTGTATCCATTTCGCCGGCATCACCAATAAAAATGACCCGGTAACTTACCGGGCCTTTTTGTGCAATGGCGTTATGTATGCTAAAAATTAATATTGATAGTATAGTGAGTTTTAATATCGTAGTAAAGTTATTGCGCATAGGGCTTTGGTGTAGCATAGTAGCGTTTAAATAATTTTCGGTTAAGCCAATGGCTTGCATAACCCGCTCCTATCCCTAACGCCGCTCCACCTAATACATCTGAGGGGTAATGTTTACCTAAGTACATGCGTGAATACCCTACTGATGCCGCCCAAGCATAGGCAGGCACCGTTACGTACCACTTTTTATATTGTAATGACATGGTTGTTGCCGTTGCAAAAGCCAGGCTGGTATGGCCTGATGGCATTGACATATCACTTGTTGGCGATACCGGATAGATCATATTCGGATATTTATCACCAGGGCGCGTGCGGTTAAATGACCGTTTCATCAAATCAGTAACCAGCATATTGGCACCCAAACTCATAAACAGATCCAATGAACTGTGCTTCGCCTTTTCATCACCGCTTATCAACCCGTAAATGAGCGAGCCCGCCGGTACAGCGGCACCTGCCCAGTAAACCGAATTACTGGTATTTATCCAGTATTGTGATGTCGGCCTGTCCGGATTGATCTTGTTCAGCAGGTTAGCATCCCAACCCTGGGCACAAACCGGCTTACAAAATGTTATTACAGCAGCAAAAATAAACAGCAAAAAACATTTAAGCATTACACGATATTTTTAATTTACTTTAAATATACAAATTACCTGGTATATACAAATTTAAGCAGCATACCACTGCCCTTACCACCTTCGTTAGAAATGTAAAGGTTGCCCTGCCTGTCAAAAGCCATACCTTCAGGCTGCGGGAATAGTGAACGGTTAAGCGGATAAACAGCCTTAACTTTCCAGTTACCATCAGTTACCACCACCATTTTATTGATGGATGACAGCACATACCACTCATTGGTAAGCGGGTTTTTAGCAAGGGCCGAAGGCATGAATTTTTCCTTCTTCTTTTTCTTTTTATCGCCGGTTATAGCCGCTATCTCCTCGGTTGATATGCTGAACTCACCTGCCTGTTTTACGTTAGCACCGGCCGAAAGGTTGAACTTATAGCCGTTAGTAACGTTCATTTTTTTGTCAGCTTTGCTGCTTTTGGTAATGATGTATAGGGTACCTGTTTTTTCGTCGGCATACATGCCTTCATATTCGCCTTTTGGCAATATATTATCTATCGTTTTTACCGTGGTAACTTTACCTGCTTTTAACTGCGTGAAGGGAAAGATAAACAACACGCCATCACTACGCAGCATAATTACCTGCTCGCGGCAAATGGCTATATCTTCATAATCTCCGGGGCCGCCAAATTTAGTTGCGGTTACGTTTTTGTCGCCGGGTTTAAAATGATATACGTTACCGCTTTCATCCTCCTGCGCATACACCATTGACGGATCGCCTTTGTAAAAGGCATGGCCTGATATTTCGGTAAGGCTGGCCGGCATAGCAAATTTTTGAGGTTTTGACAGATCGTAGCCCGGCGGGTTTATCGCGGCCTCCTTTTTTTGCATGCACGAAAAGCTGATGAATACCAGCGACAATACCAATAGAAATACGGTTTGAAATTTAAACTCTTTATACAACTGCTTCATTCTTTAAATAATTATAAATGGCTAACTGCGATTGCACCGCGTCGCCATGCCTTTCAACCAGCCTGTTGTTCATATCCTGATCGATGTAAACCGCCTGTACATTGTCCTGCAATTGCAGGTGGATGAGATACAATATCTGCGCCTTGATACCGGCATCATACACCGGGAAACACACCTCTATACGGCGATAAATGTTACGGTTCATCCAATCGGCTGAGCCCATGTAGATCTCCTGCCGGCCACCATTCTCAAAAATAAAAATCCGTCCGTGCTCCAGGTAGCGGTCAACAATGCGGCGCACTTCAATATTTTCACTCATTCCGGCAACACCCGGCACTATACAGCATATTCCCCGAACGATCAATTGTATCTTTACTCCGGCGAGTGAGGCATCATACAATTTATTAATGAGCACCTTTTCTTCCAGGTTATTTATCTTGATGATAATGGATGCCGGCAATCCTTGCTCCGCATTCGCTATCTCCCGGTCAATCAATTCCAAAAACCGCCGTTGCAGGTTAAACTGTGACACCAGTAATTCACCGAACGGGATCAGATCCGCTGAGGACGGTTTTTGCCTTTTGGTAAGGAACAATAGCAGCAACTCCATCTCGCGCGTTAAGGCCGGGTTGCTCGTCATCAAAATATGATCGGTATAAAATGATGCCGTGCTCTCGTTAAAGTTACCTGTAGCTAACAGGCCTGTATATTTTATCCTGTCGCCTTGCCTGCGTTTTACCAGCGCCACCTTGGCATGTACCTTGAGTGCCGTTATGCTGTAAATAATCCGCACACCGGCATCCCTCATCTTCCGGGCCCATTTAATGTTGTTAGCTTCATCAAACCGGGCCTTCAACTCAATCATTACGGTTACCTTTTTACCGTTTTTAGCCGCGCTGATGAGCGCGTTTACAATTTTGGATTCCCTGGCTACGCGGTACAACGTAATGTATACCTCCTCCACATCTGGATGGGTAGCGGCTTCGTTAAAAAAACGTAAAATGCTATGGTATGATTGATACGGAACGTTTAATAGAACGTCCTGCCCGTCCAGATATTGCAGCAAGGTAGTATCACCCGGAACATCCGGATAAGCAGCAGACGGCCAGCGCTTATAACTAAGCCCGGCATTTTTAACCGGAAAATCGGCAAAGTCCTTTAAGTTATGATATCTGCCCCCTTCAACACTTACGGCATTGGCCAGGCCAAGCTGTTCAGTAGTCAGGTTTAAGCTATGTAAAGGTATACCCGGCTCAAATAAAAATCGGGTAGCCAAACCCTGATCGCGCTTGTTCAATTGCTTCTCTACCTGCTCGGCAATATCGCTGGTGTATTCATCTTTCAGGTCGAGTTCCGCATCGCGGGTTATCTTAAAGCTATAGCAACCTTTAATAGTTTTACCCGGAAAAAGCAGGTTAAGGTTAAGCCGCATAATATCATCCAGAAAGAAAACCGCGGTTTCGCCATCCCTATTGGTGGTGTAAAAGCGCGGCACTTTGTCTGACGGGATATTAACAATGGCAGTTTCAAGTTTGCTGCCTGCCTCAAAGGTCACCAAAAAATAAAGCTGGTTGTTTTGAGGGAAAAAGTTAATATCGTTAACGCCGGCATAAACCGGCTGCAAAAAGCCCAGCACATCACTATAAAAATAAGCGGTAAGCAGCGGCTTATACTTATCAGGTATATCCTCGTTATAAAACAGGTGTATGTTATTCTGCTTTAGTGCGGGTATAATTTGCGATAGCAGTGTTTTGCCAAAAAGCTGTTGCTGCGCCAGTATGGTATTACGGGCTTGCTGCAGGTTGGCGGTGTTAGCGCCGTCGCCATCGCTGGTAATTTTTTGCAAAGCAGCCAGCACGGGCATGCGTACGCGGTAAAATTCATCCAGGTTTGATGAAAAGATGGACAGGAACTTGATGCGTTCCAGCAGCGGCACTTCTGCTTTGGTAGCCTCGGCCAATACGCGCCCGTTAAATGAGAGCCAGCTCAGGTCACGGTCGTTAAATAAATTGTTATTTGCCATTAACTATCGAGGCGATAATGTAAGCTAAAACCGACACGATCAATCCGAACATAAAGATGTTGTATGAAATGCGCAGCAGGCGGTACTTTTTACCCAGCACCACACCCTGCGAAAAATTGTCGCGTATCAGGTTGCCATACAAAAACTCTTTGTCCTCCATTAGCTGGAACATACCGGCACTGTATTCATCCAGCGACATGCGGTAAAAATTACCGAAGAAAAGCAGGTTTACATCCTTGTTTTTCAAATTTTCCAATGTAAAGCGCCCATCAGGTATGGATGGGCGCGTTGCCAGTATGGAAAAGGTGATGGTAAGCAAGCTTATAGAGATCAGCATAACAGTAGGTATCAGAAAGGTACTGTCCTGATCCAGCTTGCGAAGCACCAAACTGATAATTGCCGATAGGATTATCGAATTTACCGTAATCATGATATGCGCCTTATTATCAGCCATATCGCTCAGGCGCTGGTGATTAGTTGAACTGATTCTGAACATGGTTTCAATACCACGCTCGGGCCTATCCTTTTTCTTTTTCTCCGGCTCGTCATCCCCTTTCTTGGGTTCAGGTTGCTTATCAAACACTACCATATCCTGCCCTTTGCTGTCACTTTTTGATTGGCGTTCTTTGAGCTCGGCGAGATTTTTACTTTTCTGATCATCAAGTAGCAACCTGGCGTAATCAGTAAAGTAATGGTGGCTTTCCATCAGTTCGATGGTTTTTTTGCGCCAGTCGGTCTTGTTTATATCCTTATGGCAAAACAACAGCATTTCCTCACGCAACTGCCTGCTGGTTTTACGCTGATCGGCCGTACCCAGGTGAAACAGGTCCGCATCGCACATAATTTGCTCCAGCAACCCGTTGGGGTTTTGCGGCATTTTGGTGGCCATTATCACGCCCTGAATTTTAGCGATTATTGCCTGGTCAACACCTTTATGTTTCAGATGTTCAGTAGCGGCCTCGGCGCTGCTTTGCTCATGCTTTGAAGCATCGATCATATAACCCATATCATGAAACCAGGCGGCGGCTATCACTATAAAATAGTCCTCATCATTAAGCTGGTAATGGTTGGAGATCTGCATGGCGGCAGCAACCACATTTTTGGTATGGTTAAGGTTATGGTATACCAGATCGGGATTTTTATGAGCATGAAAATAATTGGTTACATGCTCTTTTACCTCGTCCAGCAATTGTTTGTAGTTCATGTGTGTTTGGTCAATAGTATTATAAATATCGCTTATTACTGTGTTTATACAAAATAAGGACGGCGTATTAACGCCTATAAAGATATTTTATTCTATTGATATTATTTTTCAGACTTAACCCTGACATGGTTTTATGGCCGGCAATAGTTTGTTTAGCAAAGCTGAGCCGCATGAGATGCGGTCGCGCTATATCTGCCAAATAAAACATTTTGCTGTTTCTGCTGCTTTATGAATATACATAAACCATAGAACCATGAACAAAGTTACCGGAATTATACTCATCGTTATTGGCGCTGCCATGCTGATATGGACAGGCTTTACCTATACAAAAAAGGAAAAAGTGATAGATGCCGGGCCGATACAGGTATCGGCAGATAAGGAAAAAACAGTAAGCTGGCCGCCTTACCTGGGTGGTGTGTTGCTGATAGGCGGCATAGTTATAGTAGCCACATCAAAAAAATAAAGCACGTTTATAACAGAAAGGCACTTGGTAAAGGTGCCTTTCTGTTATACTGAAAAAACATATTAATCTAAACCACCTTTACGGGTTGGTGATGTTTGTTCAGGCCATTTTGTTTGTTCGCCGGTGCGTGGGTTAATCGGCATTACACTCTTTTCGTTTGATGTTTTAGCCGGATCTTCGCTGGCCATGTAAGCCAGTATAGCGGCTAACATCGCGTTTTTACGCAGGTCGTCAAAAACTATTTTATCATACGTATCGCGGTTAGTGTGCCAGGTGTAGGTACCGTATGACCAACTGTTTGAGCTCAATGAAAATGCCGGGGCACCTGCCGCTACAAATGAAGCAAAATCAGACCCGCCACGACCCGGCGCGCCAGGGAATGAGGTTTCAATTTGGGTACGGATACTGTCAGGCACTTTACTCAGCCAGCGGCCCAGGTAATCATAAGCATTTAAAAAACCCTGGCCACTCAGGTTAATTACCCGGCCGGTACCGTTATCCTGGTTAAATACCGCCTGTATATTTTTCACGATCTCGGGATGATCCTCAACAAAAGCGCGAGAGCCGTTAAGGCCTTGCTCCTCGCTACCCCAATGCCCTACCAGTATGGTACGTTTCGGGTTGGGATATATTTTTTTCAGGATGCGCATAGCCTCCATCATGGTAAGAGTACCGGTACCGTTATCGGTCGCGCCGGTGCCGCCGTCCCATGAGTCGAAATGGGCTGAAAGGATCACGTATTCATTTGGCTTTTCACTTCCTTTAATTTCGGCAATGGTGTTAAAGGTTGGTACTACGCCATGTTCTTTTGATTCGGTTTGTACGCGGATCTTAGGTTTGTGGCCTGATTCTATCAAGCGGAACAACAGGCCGTAATCCTCAAGCGCCACATCAATGGTTGGCACTTTTTTAGTGTAAGCGCCAAATATTTTATCCACGCCGAAACCAGCCGACCAATTATTGATCACCACACCGGCGGCACCGGCATTTTCAAGCGCTACAGGCAGCGTACGGCCTGTATAACCTGTTTTGCGTATACGTGCGGCCCAGGCTTCGGTTTGCGCGGTACGTTCCTTTTTCATTTTTTCAAATGATTCGGGCGTGGCAAACTCCTTCCAGTTATAATCAGGCCTGCCGGTTGGCTGCGCCATGGATATTAAAACAAATTTACCTTTAACCGTGGGCAGCCATTTTTTAAACGCTACTGAATCGGCTAAATCAGGAATGATCACCAGTTCGGCAGTCACACTCTTTTTCATACCGGGGCTCCAGGCCAATTGGGTAGCCTCAAGGGTATGCACACGTGGCGAAACCATATCAATGTGCGATATTCCACGTTCCCATCCGCGCCACTCTCCCCATTTTTCGTTACGGGCGGCTATGCCCCAGGTTTTATATTTTTCAACTGCCCAGTTATTGGCCTGCTGCATTTGCGGCGTGCCTACCAAGCGTGGACCTACCACATCAAGCAACTCGTGGGCAAGATTTTTTAGCTGCGAATTTTCGTTAGCTTCTTTTACTATGTTATCTACAACGGCGTCCCTGGTTTGGGCATAGGCGGTGTAATTGCACAACGTGCCTGTAATAAGCAATGCGGACGCAAGGGCTTTGGCCGGTTTAAAGTTGAGGTCAGTTAGTTTCATGGTGTAATTTATGAAGTTTTAAAATTACACCCCGTATGCAACAGGTATTTTACTAAAAAAGCTCCCCGTTTCCGGAGAGCATCACATTTAAACCGCTATAAAGAACGGGTACCTAAATTATGAAGATGGTTTACCTGTAATCAATATTATGCCGATTTGTAAAACTTTTTAAAGCATTTGCTGCACTTGTAATGGCGCATATTACCCGAAAACAGCAACTTTACTATTTTACTCCGGGGTATGCGGTCGCAATGCTCAGTGTTACAACGCGGGCAGGTAACAGGTGATTTGGTTTTAAGGGGGCTGACCTTACCTGTTAAATTTTGCTCGTCATTTAATAAATTCATTTATCAATAGTTTATTAGTACCCAAATGTGGGTAATTACCATTTAACAAAACAGACATTTAGCTTAACAAAACAGACAAAAAGAAAAAAACGAAACCGCCGTTTCAATATTAACTCACACTAAATCAACAGGAAACAAAACGGACACACCAAAATTTAAAGTAACTCATTAACATCACGGCCGTAATGTGCTTTAAAAAGTTTAGAGAAATAAGCAGGAGTATCAAACCCTGCGGCATAAGAGATTTCGGCCACGGTACGGTACTTTCCGCTATCAATTGCTTCGCGCGCTATTTGAAAACGGATAGCCCTGATGTATTTATTTGGCGTAAGGCCGGTAATTGCTTTTATACGCCGGTTTAACTGCCGCTCGCTGATGGCCAGTTCATCACTCAGCATAGCTATGTTGAGCCCGGTTTTACCCACATGCTTTCGTACCAGTACTTCCAGTTCAGCCAGCAAGGCCAAATCAGCGGGCGATGAGGTAAATTCTTCAGTTAGCTCTTCATCTGCTTCACCGGCTTGTACCATTACATTTTCAACCGTACGGTTTAATACATTATGGAGCAAGTTAGCTACCCGGGCCAGTAATTCGCTGCTTAAAAAAGGCTTGGTGATATAATCGTCAACCCCAATGGTTAATGCCTTTAGTTTATTCGGTGCGTCGGCAAGCGCGGTAAGCATTACTACCGGTATACGGTAATAAGTTTCATGTTTTTTAAGATGCTCAAGCAAGGCGAAACCATCCATCAAAGGCATCATCAGGTCAGATACGATCAGGTCCGGACGCTTCGGCATAGCTTCTAATTTATCGAGCGCTTCTTTACCGTTATTAACAGTAACCACGCGATACAGGGGCTTTAGTACGGAGGCGATGTAATGCGCCATCTCCGTATGATCTTCCACAACCATAATGGTAAAAGTGCCCGGTGTGTGGGCTACCATTTGTTCATCACCGTCAAATATGCTTTTCTCCTGTGTATCCGGCACTTCATCCAGCATAGTTAAAGGCAGGTTAACCTTAAACACTACGCCACGTCCCCAATCATTTTCAATTTCGATGGTACCGCCAAGCAACTCGGTAAACTCGCGCGAGATGGCTAAACCAATACCCGTGCCACCCTCTGCGGTAATTTTTGCCCCTTGGTAATAGCGGTCAAATATGCGTTTCAGGTCGTCGGGATGAATACCTGTACCTGTGTTGGCTACAGTAAACTCAAAATTACCGCCTTTGGCTTTCGCGTTAATGTATATACCCCCAAACTCCGGCGTAAACTTTACAGCGTTTGATATCAGGTTATTAATGATCTTTTCCAGTTTTTCGCGGTCAATCTCCACAATCAGGTTATCATCAATATTACAGATGATGGAATACCTGATCTGCCGGTGTTCGGCAGCGGAAGCGAATCCCTGATAAAGCATTCTTACAAAAGGTAATAAATGCACCTTTTGCAGGCGAACAGGCAAACTACCGGCTTCTATCTTACCTAAATCAAGCAACTCGTTTACCATGCCCAGCAATTTTTTGCTGTTACGCCATACGGTCTCCAAATGAACGGCCCGCTTTTCTTCACTCAGAATTTTTTGATTCACCAAAACATCCAAAGGCCCCATAATCAAGGTAAGGGGTGTACGCAGTTCATGGCTGATGTTGGCAAAAAAGCTGGTTTTCATAGCATCTAACCGCGCCAGTTGCTGATGTTCTTTATTAAGCAGTTTAGCCTGGCGCTGTCGTTTTAAATAATACCAGCGGTAGGCGATTACAAAACCAACAATAACAAGTATTACTATAATAATACTAAAATTACGCTGCTGTGTAGCCAGTTTTGCTTTAGCCTCCTCAACCAGCAGCCGCTTATCCAGCTTGTACTTTTCATTGAGTTCGGTAGCGGCGTTGGTAAGCCCCAGGCTGGCAATGGTATCGCTCAGGTCACGGTAAAGCTTAAAGTATTTTAAGGCCTGTTTGTAATCCTGTAAGCCCTCGTACGAATCACTTAACCGGTTATAAATATTCCGCTGCATCATACGGCTGGTTTGCGCGTCGGACTGTAAAGACAAAGCTTTTTCAGAAAAAGCGATACTTTCCGTAAATCGCCCCTGATCATTACGCAGTGTAGCCAACTCATTCAGGGCATGTTTTTCAATAGAAGGGTAATTTTCACGATGGCAGATCTCAACCGCTTCAAGTAATGCTTTGCTGGCCCTATCATACCGTTTTTGCATTTCGTAAAGGCGGCCAAGATTACTTAAATAACGGGCGCGCTCAAAGCTGGTAAGCCGGTGCACGTAGGGTTCCTTTAAAATCAACTCCATATACTCCACAGCCTTGGCTATGTTGTAGGTGGTTTGAAATGTGCGTTGCGAATAAACATTTGAAAGTGTACTAAGCGCGGATATATACATCGCGGTGTCTCTGGCGGCTTTCATATCGGCAGCGGCCTGCTGCGCATGGTTAAGCGCTTGTGCCGGGCGGTTCATTGAACGGTAAATATCGGCTATACAGATGTGGCAGTCGGCCCCTAAACGTTTCCATTTATGCTTTTCAGCATCTTTTAATGCTTTAAAAGCTATCTGTAACGCTTCCAGTTCCTTACTATGCCTGCCCAGCATATAGGCAACCATAGTTGCGGAGCGGATATACACAAATGAATCTTTAGGCATTACCAGGCGGTTTGCTTTGCGGGCCAGGTCAAGCGCCTGCAACTCATCGCCATTCATATATAAACAGTATGACTTGGCGTAGAGCGCCCTGCCTTCGTATGAGTGATCCTTACGTTGCCTGCCTAAGGCTATCTGTTGATCGGCGTAAGCCATAGCCGAGTCCGGGTCTTTAATGCTTTTGATCTTTTTTACCAGCGTATCAGCAGATATCTGGGCAATAGCTCCTACGCATGCAAATACCATCAGGGTAATTACAGCAACAATTAAAAAAAAGGGATAGGGGTAATTGCGCACAACTATAAGTGGTACTAAAGTACAAATTAAACACGCATATTATTATAAAACTTATCAATAAAAGAAAGTTAATTTTCAATATTGATAATTATAAATGAACGACCTATAATGCTTAAATCATATGATGCCCTGAAATGTTTAGTAGCTTTGCGGCAGATGAACGAACAATCAACAATAAGTGTTTTAGGTTGCGGCTGGTATGGATTGCCCCTGGCCAAATCATTAATTAAGCTTGGTTACGTAGTAAAAGGCTCTACTACCACTGCTGATAAACTGGCTGTTTTGCAGCAGCATGGCATTAAACCCTATCTTATTGATCTAAGCGATACGGCTTCAAACCAAGATACCGAATTTTTTGAGTGTGATATTTTATGGATAGCCATTCCGCCCAAAGTGCGAAGCGGTGGCGGTGGTGATGATTATATTAAAAAGATACAGCAGGCAGTTAGCTTGGTTAACAATAGCCCCGTAAAGCATGTAATATACATCAGTTCAACAGGTGTGTATGCTGACAATAACAGCATCGTTACTGAACTCGACCAGCCCGATGCTACAACAGATTCGGGCAAAGCGGTGTTAGCTGTTGAAAATTTACTAAAGCAAGAAAAAGGGTTTGATACCACCATCATCCGTTTTGGCGGTTTATTTGGGCCGGGGCGCGAAGCAGGCCGTTTTTTTGGTGGCAAAAAGGAGATACCCAATGGCCGGGCTCCGGTGAACATGATCCACCTGGATGATTGCCTGGGCATTAGCCATGCCCTGCTGCAGCAACAAGCTTTTGGCCATACCTTTAATGCTTGCTCGCCGCAGCACCCACAAAAGGCAACCTTTTACCCCCTTGCCGCCGAAAAGGCAAACCTGCCCAAGCCTGAGTTTTTAGATGAACTGAAAGAATGGAAACAGGTAGACAGCGTTAATGTACCTGAAATATTAAAGTACTCCTTTAAACACAACCTGCTATAAAACAGAAAGCGGGCTTTCGCCCGCTCTCCTCTCACTAAACATAATCAATCTACCACATCAAATCAACCTTGCACTTTACCGGCCTGTTCGGCTCTTTTCTTTTGCATCTTATAAATCTTGTCAGCTTTTAGCTGTTCGTATTTCTTAACCTGGTCAGCAGTTAACACCGAGGTAATTTGCTTATCGGTATTCTGCATAATTTCTTTTACCGCCTTACGGTTTGCGCGTTTTTTACCACTATCGTTATTAGCCTTTAAGCTATCAACCCGGGTAGCCTGTGTTAGCAAAATGGTATGTACCTTGGTATACTGATCCTGGCTAAGGCTCAATTCGGCCTGCATTTTTTTGCTCATCATCTCCGCTTTTTGATGCGCTGTTTTATGCGGTTTAACCTGGGTTTGCGCGTTTGCCGCAATGCCTATCCCGGCAACAAAGGCTATCATTAACATTAATCTTTTCATCTCAATTATCGTTGTTTGTATAGGTATGACTGTAGGCGGCATGAATAGTTTAATATAGCCCTACGCTTATATTTGAGTATGACAAATTGCAGACAAAACAAAAAGAGCCGGTTATTAAACCAGCTCTTTTCTTCATCATCTATCAATAATTAGATACCTTCAGTACCCGGCTCATGGCCGATCATTCTGCCTGTGGTACGGCCATGCGGACGTGCCTCAAAATCAGCTTTTGCAGGCCCTTCGGATGGAAATTCTTTGTGGTTGGGAGGCGTTACGTCGGTTTGTTCACTGAACGACGTATCGTTACCTTCCTGCGGCTGGCTGTATTCGCGGCTTGGCGTATAACCTGAACCCTCATTATTTGATTCTCCTTCTTCCGGTATTTCATTCGGATCCGGGTCAACCGATTCAGGAGCCAGGTGAGCTTCAAAATCCTTGTCCTCATTTAAACCGTTACCTTCTTCGGCATCATATTCACGATCAAACGCGGCATCATCACTCAGGGTATTGGTGTAACCCGCGGTGATATCCTCATCATCCTCTTCTTCCTCTAAAGCCGGGTCTAACTCATCATTCTCAAGGTCGGTGTCCAGTTCGTCCTCATCATCATAAGCAAGTTCATCCTGCTCATCCAAATCGTCCTCATCCGGATCAACATTGTTCACTGAAGTTGAATAGTCCTGGTTTTGATTAGTATTGGTGTTTTCCTGACTTAACTGATCATCCCGATCATTCCAAGCCATCTCATTTATTGTTGTCATAGGTTATTATTTTTAATTGCTAATTAAATTAATAAACCTGCAAAAACGGTCAATTGTTTTCTTTTATTCAGAAAACAATTGACCGTTGTAAAATTATTTTATTAAGGTTTGTTAATAAAAACCCCGGTTGTATCAGGCTTTTACCAGGCAAACATCTTTTAGTTTGGCCACCGTAAAATCAACCTCTTCCTTAGTGCTATATTTGGAGAAAGAAAACCTTACCGACGCGCGCGAAGGGTTTGCGCCAATAGCGTTAAGCACATGCGAACCAATATCGGTACCTGAACTGCACGCGCTGCCGCCTGAGGCGGAGATACCCGCTATATCCAGGTTGAATAACAACATATCAGCCATATCCATTTCCGGGAAGGAAACGTTGAGTACGGTATACAAACTTTTTTCGGGTGCTATCTCACCATTAAATTCAACACCCGGTATTTCAGCTTTAAGCTGATCTATCATATAGCTTTTAAGTTCTTGAATATGTGTATGGTGTTGCTCCATTTCGGCATAGGCCATTTCAAGCGCTTTGGCCAAACCGGCTATACCATATACATTTTCGGTACCGCCGCGCATATTACGCTCCTGCGAACCGCCGTGTATCATCGGTTTTATTTTTATACGGTGATTGATGTGCAAAAAGCCTACACCTTTAGGGCCATGCAGTTTGTGCGCGGCGCAAACTAAAAAATGCACTTTAAGCTTACTCAAATCATGCGGAAAGTGGCCCATAGTCTGCACCGTATCGCTATGAAAAAGGGCATTGTATTGCTCACAAAGTTCACCAACACGTTCAATATCGGTAAGGGTACCAATCTCGTTATTGGCATGCATTAAGGATACAAAGCTGCGCTCGTTCTCCTGCAACAGTTTTTCAAGATGGGCGTAATCCACATTGCCTTTAGGGTCGGTATCCACAAGGCTCAGTTTAATAACGCCTGCTTTTTCCATCGCCTCAAGGGTATGCAGCACGGCATGGTGTTCCAGGCGACTGGTAATAGCGTGTTTTAACCCGTGGTCAACAATACCGCATTTAATGGCCATGTTATCGGCCTCGGTACCGCCGCTGGTGAAAAATATTTCGGCCGGTGAGGTGTGCAGCAAATTGGCAACGGTTTTACGCGCCCGCTCAATTAATGTGCGCGCCTCGCGGCCATGCGCATGTATTGACGATGGATTGCCAAACTGGCTTTCCATCACCTTGTACATTTCTTTTAATACCTCAGGGTCAAGCGGCGTAGTGGCCGCGTTATCAAAATAAACACGCATTATATTGATCAGTTAAGTTTGGGCAGATTGCTCCGCTCATTTAATTTTTATTATTTGTTGATGCTTAAATCAACTGCCGGGCGTTATATACCCAGTATCGCCTTCATATCAGCAATGAGCTTTTCGGCCAAAGCAGTTGCTGCTGCCTCGCTGGTTGACTCCGAATAGATGCGGATGATCGGCTCGGTGTTCGACCGACGCAAATGTACCCATTCTTTACCGAATTCTATCTTCAAGCCGTCTATTGTGCTGTAAGGTTGATCCTTGTGTTTTTCTTCAACCTGCTTGAGCAGGTTATCTATATCCATACCCGCCTGCAACTCTATCTTGTTTTTAGAGATGTAATATTCCGGGTAGGTTTTTCTAAGTTGGGAGATGGTTTTATTTTCTTTTGCCAGATGCGTCAGGAACAGGGCGATGCCTACCAGCGCGTCCCTGCCGTAGTGCAGTTCGGGGTAAATAACACCGCCGTTACCTTCCCCGCCGATAATGGCATTCGTTTCCTTCATCTTGTTCACTACGTTTACCTCTCCTACCGCGGCTGCGGTATAGGTTGAGCCTGATTGTTCGGTTACATCCCGTAAGGCCCTGGTTGATGACAGGTTGGATACCGTATTGCCCGGGGTGTGTTTCAGTATATAGTCGGCTACCGCTACCAGGGTGTATTCTTCACCGAACATGCTGCCATCCTCATTCACAAAGCAAAGCCTGTCCACATCCGGGTCGACCACAATACCCAGGTCGGCTTTGTTTTCCTTTACCGCTTCAGCAATAGCCGTCAGGTTCTCGGGCAATGGCTCCGGGTTATGGGGGAAGTGGCCGTTGGGTTCCGTATACAATTCATAAATGGTTTCTACACCTAAGGCTTTTAACAGGGCCGGTACGTAAATGCCTCCGGTGGAATTTACACAGTCTATGGCTATTTTGAAGCTCGCTTGTTTGATCGCTTCTTTATCTACCAATGGCAAATTCAATATCAGGTCGATATGTTTTTGCAGGTAGCTATCGTCCTGTGTTACTTTACCCAGGCTGTCTACATCGGCATAAGTAAAATCGCTTTGTTCGGCTATCTCCAGTACTTCTTTGCCATCGGCATCACTGATGAACTCGCCTTTCTCGTTCAGCAGTTTCAGGGCATTCCATTGTTTGGGGTTATGGCTTGCCGTCAGGATGATGCCGCCCGCGGCTTTTTCCAGTGGTACGGCTACTTCTACCGTTGGGGTGGTGCTCAGGCCAAGGTCTATTACATCGATACCCAGGCCTTGCAGGGTGCCGGTTACCAGGCTGCTTACCATTTCGCCGGAGATGCGGGCATCACGGCCGATCACGATCTTGTTGATGCCTGCTTTTTTTACCGCCCAGCTACCATAGGCTGAAGTGAATTTTACGATATCAAGCGGTGTTAAGCCATCGCCGGCTGCGCCGCCGATAGTGCCTCTGATTCCGCTTATTGATTTGATTAGTGTCAATGCAAATAAAGTTTGGCACAAAAGTAATTATATTTACCTGACACAATGTAATGCCCACGTTGTTTTAAGCGACAATATATTGGCTATATTTGCACTCGCAAAAAAATTGGCGCTAACACTATCCTGATGCCCGAACAACTTTTACAACTCGACCGGCATTTATTCTACTTTATTAATCACGACCTCTCGAACCCGTTTTTCGACTGGCTGATGCCACTTTTGCGCAATCCCCGCTTCTGGATACCGCTATACATATTCATTATCGGTTTTTGTATTTACAAATATCGCAAGGTGGGTATTGTCATCGTGCTGATGCTGGCCGCGAGTGCCGGTATTGCCGATTTTGTGAGCGCAAGCATCATCAAGCCCGTCATTCATAGGGTACGTCCCTGCCGCGACCCTGTTACCGCCGAAAAAGATATCCCTCGTGTTCGTTGTGGTTCGGGCTATAGCTTTCCGTCCACCCATGCCAGTGATCATTTTGCCATGGCAGCCTTTATGAGCCTGGTGTTTGGCCGGAGATGGAAATGGATATGGTACATTAGTATGTTTTGGGCAGCCAGTATTTGCTTCGCGCAGGTATATGTTAGCGTGCACTTTCCTATTGATGTAATGGGCGGGGCATTGTTTGGCCTTATTGTGGGCTTTGGCTTAGCACAACTTTTTAAAAAATTTCAACCCGGCTTCTAACATAAAAAATGAGCTACCTTCAACTATTACTCCTGTTTTTCAGCGCCTTTTTAGGCGGCACTGCTGTTTTTTTATTTAAAGGAGGCAATCACAAATTATTAAAAATTGTGCTCGCATTTAGCGGGGCATATTTATTTGGTATTACTGTGTTACACCTTATACCTGATGCTTATCATGGTGATGATAACCTGGTAGGCGTTTTCATTCTGATCGGTTTTATATTCCAGATCGTACTCGAACAATTTTCGGATGGTATTGAACACGGGCACATCCATAAGCATGGGCATGACCATGCCGCTTTTCCGTTCGGGATTATGGTAAGCCTTTGCCTGCACGCGTTTTTAGAGGGGATGCCTATTGCCGAAGGGCATCAGCACGAGTTGGTTTTCGGTATCGCGTTGCATCATATCCCGGCATCGTTCGCATTAGGCAGCGTATTATTGGCCCATAACCAAAGCAAGGGGCGTATCGTATTCTTTATTATTCTTTTCGCGTTGATGGCACCGGCAGGTTACCTGTTGAGCAACTCATTAAGCAATGGCGGTATCGGCAACCTGCAACAATATTTTAACCGGATAATGGGTGTGGTAATTGGGATATTTTTACATATATCAACCACGATATTATTTGAATCAAGCGCCGATCATAAATTTAACCTGCGCAAAATGATAGCTGTTTTACTGGGTATAGGTATCGCTTTAGGTGGATTTTTATTATAAGGCTATCCCCTCATCTTATCCAGCAGGTTGCTGAGTTGAGCGGCTTCCTCCTCGGTAAGATGATCCTTTAAAAGATCTTTGGATTTAAATTCCACATCCATTTTAGCCAGTATGTCCAACCCTTGCTGACTGATCTGGATATCAACCGCGCGCCTGTCCTTTGAGTTGGTACAGCGGGACACCAAACCCTTTTGCACCAAACGGTCAACAATGCGAGACGCGTCAGACATTTTGTCTATCATACGGTCTTTAAGCAAATTAATGGTAGCCGGTTTAGGGTACTGCCCGCGTAATATGCGGAGTATATTAAACTGTTGCGAGGTGAGGTTATATTTTTCAAAATGCGGGCGTGAATAGTTACTCAGCCAGCTTTGCGTGTATGCTACATTTATAATTACCTTATGGTAATTATCCTCAAACTTAGTACTTTGTATCTCGTCCTCTATTCGCATAGTGTATATAAATGCCTAAAAAGCAAATATGTTTATTATTTTTTAATTTGTATGTATTGTTTTTTCTCCTTATAGTTCCAGGGACAATGCAAACATTGGTTTTTGCAGCAGTAACCGCGTTTAAGGTGATATTCTTTGGTGAATACCATCAATCCTTCTGTATTAAAATAATAATCAATATTTTCCTTCAGCATTAATTTAGCAGCTTTACAAACAGGCTGTTATTAAAATGTTCCTGCAGGTGTTTACCGTCGCCGTGCAGCGTCCAAACCTGGGTAGGCTGCACCTGCTTTATCATCTCCAATATATCGTTCCAATCGGCATGGTCTGATATATACAGCGTATCCTGGCTATTCACCTGTAAGTTTTTCCAGCCCGAGGCGAATAACCGCTTTACCCCTGTAGCCCTGATGTAGCTATCAAATGTAAAGGGCGGCACTATGTACACATACTCCTGCTGGGTTTTCATCAGCTTACGGTTATATAACTGATGCTTGCCCAAGCTAAAGCCCGCTTTTTCATAAATGGCGTTTAAAGGCATTATGCGGTGATGAACCAATACCGTTTTCTGCGGAGTGTGGTCATTAATCAGGCGGATGAGCCGCTGGCTTTTACCCAGTCCGTAAGCGCCGAGGAGTATATTCAGCTTGATGTCATTCAGCTTGCTGATCTCCGCTACCGGGTCAGGGTGCTGGGTAGCAGGGTTGGCAAAGGTACTTTCCGTGATCAGCACATCAGCCTTAACCCACTCTAAAGGCTCGCAGGTGGTATCGGGTTGTAACTTAAAATCGCCGGTGTACAGGTAAGTAGTGCCCTGGTACGCCATCAAAACCTGGGCAGAACCAAGTATATGCCCGGCAGGTATAAAAGTAATATCAACCCCGCCCACATTAAATTGCTGCCTGTAAGCTATTGTGTTAAATACGCGGCCTGCATTTTTCGCATAACGAAACTGCATAAAGGCTTGCGTGGCACCGGTGCACCAAACCGCGTGGTTACCGGCAACGGCATGGTCGGCATGGGCGTGCGATATAACGGCTTTTTCAACCGGCTGTATCGGATCAATATAAAAATTACCGTATTTGCAGTAAAGGCCATTGGCATCAAACTGCACAAAATCATCCAGTATCATCAGGCATTAACAGCTATAAATTGTTGATGCAACTCAAGCACCTGCGGTATAACTAACCGGCTGCCATCGTTTATAATAACATGATCGGCCAGTTTTATTTTTTCTTCCTCTTTCATCTGCCGGGCATCGCGTGCCGAAGCTTCTTCTATGCTGATGCCATCGCGCTGCATTACCCGTTCCAAGCGCTGCTCCAATGGTGCCGAAACCAGTATGGTTTGGTCGCACATTTTGTATGATCCGCTTTCAAATAATATCGCGGCCTCTTTAATAACATAAGGCGCTGCTTTTTGCTGCGATGCCCATACATCAAACGCCCTGAAAACGGCGGGATGTACCAAAGCATTCAGCTTACCCAGCTCATCAGCATTATTAAAAACAATACCGGCAATGTGTTTGCGGTTAAGCGTGGCATCAGCAAAATAGGCATCGCTGCCAAAGGCCTGCTTTACGCCTTCGATCAATTCCGCATCGGCAACCATTACTTTTTTAGCGGCATCATCGGCATAAAATACCGGTATGCCCAACACCTCAAATACCCTGGCAACGGTGGTTTTGCCGCTGCCTATATTACCTGTTAATCCTATTTTTAACATTATTTTTTGATGATAAAATCAACCACCGCGGGTTCAATTTTTACGATGCGGCAGTATGGCGGTATCCGCTTTAGCTTGATGGGGAGCGTACTATACCCTTTTTGTTCCCATAAGCTCAGGTCGGCGGTGGCTTCAAAAAACGCGTCGTCCATGTCCGGATAATCGCTTAACGAGGTCATGAAGGTTACCTTAACTTTTTGCGGCAGTACCTTAACGTTGTAATAGTTGCGGTTGTTGATCACCTTTACAGGTACTTCCAGTGTTTTTTCGGTAAACTCATCTACTGGAATTTTCACTTGTACCACCTTAGGGTAAACCGTCATGTTCACTTCCTTGACCGATAGCATTTTTACCTGCTTGTTCACCGGTTCGCTCACATTGTCCAGTTGCAGGGTATCGGTATTCCAGGCGGTTATACGGCTTATCAGTTCGGCCGGGCCGCTGATGGTTACATAATCGGGCTTTAAAGTAATATCACCCGATTGCGCGAATTGCTTTTTATAGTCAATAGAGGTAATCAGCTCAACAGGCACCTTCTTCACCCTGCGGCTCGAAAAATCGAAATACAAGGTATCCGGATCAAAACCGATGATCTGCCTGTTAACGGGTTGATTGGTATTGATGCGCCTTAATTGCGACCCCAACACCACGTAATCGCGCTGCTCGAGTGTATGCAGGTCAACCGTTACCGTATTATTTTCATCATTAATGCGCGAGAACAGCATTTGCCAGCCGTTACCTTGTACGGTAGCGTTGATGGTATCAGACTGTAGCGAATGGAAAGCCCTGCGTTGCGGCGCGTTCTTAAAAACGATCACTTTAGGCACCGTAAAATTATGCGGATTAGATAATACCGCGAAAACCCAGGCAATTACAGCCAGTATAATACAGGTTGTAAATGCCGTAAGCCGTCTTCTTTCTGCCGGTGATAATTTGATGATGGGCATTGCTATAAATTAAAATGCCGTTCAATTTACAAAACTGAACGGCACCATAAATTTAACAACTTATTTTTTATGATTTTGTTGCTACCGGTGCATTAAGCGCCTTTGAGGCATCAAGCGAGATAGCTGATTTATCAAAACGGATCTTGGTACCGCCTTCAACCTCAATAAGCATGGTAGTTTCAGCAAGCTCAATTATACGGCCATGTATGCCGGCGGTAGTAACTACCTTATCGCCTTTTTTAAGTTCTTCAACAAATTTTTTCTGATCCTTTTGTTTTTTGATCTGCGGACGTATCATAAAGAAGTAGAACACCAGTATGATGAGGCCCATCATAATTAATGATTGCGGTTGCGCACCCATAGTTTTTCGTATTTAATTAGCGTTTATTTATAAATTATTTTGTGGTTACCTCACCTACCAAATGCACAACGGTTTGTGCCGGTATAGTGTTAGCGGTAACGGTGATCAGCTTATCCTGCAAGCCTGATTTATTGGCACTATCAAAAGTAACCTTAATAGCTGCGCTTTCGCCGGGCTTAACCGGGGTTTTAGGCCACTCAGGTACGGTGCAGCCGCAGCTTGCCGTAGCGTTTGATATAACCAGCGGAGATTTACCGGTGTTGGTGAATTTGTATTCAAAGTTCACTTTATCGCCTTGCTTTACCTTGCCGAAATCGTGCGTTTCAACCTCAAACTTAACTACCGGCGCACTGGCCGAATCAACTTCGGTGGCCGCGGTGCTGTTTGAATCAATACCCGTTGCATTGCCAGAGTTACGCTGATTGCAGGCAGCCAGTACAATTACAGCGGCAGCCAGGCTTAATAATACTTTCTTCATTTATATAATATTGTTTAAATGGCAGTTCAATATTACAATTATTCAATTAAACCACGACCGGTTTTTTTGATCTTGTTCTCGGCCTTTAATTCGGCTAATATCTTATCTAAAATACCGTTGATGAAGGAGTTACTTTTTGGTGTACTGAATTCCTTTGAGATTTCAAGATACTCGTTAATAGTAACCTTAACCGGTACCGATGAAAAATTCATGAACTCGGTTAACGCCATCTTCATCAGCAGGGTATCCATCATGGCAATGCGCTCCGGCTCCCAGTTTTGGGTTTTAATAGCGATTAACGCCTGGTATTCCTCATCATGGCGAATGCATTCATCAAAAAGGTTGATGATGAACTCCCTGTCCTCTTCCCAGTTAACGGTAACCTCGGCAAGCTTGTTAAGCTCATAGTTATCGTTCGAGAAGTTTTTGAACGTTTTAGCGATCAATGCCTGCAAAACATCCTTATCAACCGGCCAGTTAATGAATTTATCCTCAAAAACCTGTTCGGCCAATGATGATTTCAGGATCACCTTTTTAAAGATAAACTTGATGATATCCTTATCGCTATGCAGGCTATCCTCGGTTTTATCCAGATATTCCTGGTATTCAGGAGCCGCTTTAAGTGTATTGAATAATGCTTTAAAAAGCTCCGGATCAAAAGTCCAGTCAATCCTGTATTTCTTAACCGCGGCAACATATTCCTTATTAACGGCTAACGACGCTATAAAGCGGTTGTTAAGAATTTTAAGATTGGGATTAAGATCATCGGCTGTAGGGAGATGCTTGTTGGCGCGCTCGTCGGCATCATTAGCCGCGTAGCCTACTACTTCCTGGATCAGGGACAGCATCCAGATGTACATTTCGTACACCGAATCTACGCTGTTTAGAAGATTTTTTTGATGAGATTTAATGTCGCGGTTGCTCGACTGGTGATAGCCGTATAACGACTGTAATACCTTTACGCGTAAGTGCCTTCTGTTTAACATTGTGTAAGAACGATCTGTTGAATGAGCTTGTTGTATACTTGCGTACTTATTTATTTGCTAAATTTTGTACGCCGCAAAAGTAGGTGTTTTTTTTGTAGCAGCCAAGTACCTTTACTGTATAAAAAGTAATGTCATCAAAAAATCCTGATAGTTAATTGCTGCTCATGCCAATACAAATTAATTATCTTTGCCACCCGGCTTATGAAACACCTGGCTTACCTTAATAAGTTTTTTTTTAAGTACCGCTGGCGGTTGTTGCCCGGTATTCTTTTCGTGATCGCGTCAAACATATTCGGAGTGCTGCCCGCGCAGGTTATCCGCGTGGCGTTTGACCTTGTTGCCGAAAACATTGATCTGTACCGCCTCTACAACGGCTTTAGCCGCCAGCAGCTCATTTATGATATTTTTGGTTCCAGCCTAATGCTTTTTGGCATACTGGTATTGGTGCTGGCCCTGATAAGGGGTATGTTTTTGTTTTTTATGCGGCAAACCATCATCCTTATGTCGCGCCATATTGAGTACGATCTTAAAAACGAACTATATAACCATTACCAGGCCTTGTCCATGGCTTTTTACCGCCGCCACAACACCGGCGACCTGATGAACCGTGTTACCGAGGATGTGAGCCGCGTGCGCATGTACCTTGGGCCGGGCATAATGTATACAGTAAACACCATTGTATTATTTATACTGGTGATATATGCCATGCTCACCGTAAATGTAAGGCTGGCTATTTACTCTGTGCTGCCCATGCCTATACTGGCCGGCATTATTTATTATGTAAACAATATCATTAACTCGCGCAGCGAATTGATACAGCAGCGCCTGTCATCCCTGTCCGGCTTTGTGCAGGAAACCTTTTCGGGTATCCGCGTAGTAAAATCATATGTGCGCGAGGCTTTTATACGCAAAACCTTCGCCGCCGAAAGCGAGCAGTATAAAACCCACTCTATGGAACTGGCCCGCGTGCAGGCTATGTTTTACCCGCTGATGTTGCTGCTGGTTGGGTTAAGCAACGTTATTGTATTATACATTGGCGGCATTGAGGTAATGAAGGGCAACATCACACCCGGTAATATTGCCGAGTTTATTGTGTACCTGAGCCAGCTCATGTTTCCGGTTATGGCGCTGGGCTGGGTAACGTCGCTTATACAAAGGGCGGCCGCTTCTCAAAAACGCATTAACGAATTTTTGCACGAGCAGCCCGAGATCATCTCCGTAAACGGCATCAAAACCACCGTTAAAGGGCATATCGAGTTTAACAAAGTATCCTTCACTTATCCCGAAACGGGCATTAAGGCGCTAAATGAGGTATCGTTCAGTATACAGCCAGGGCAAATGCTGGCTATAATTGGCCGTACGGGTTCGGGTAAATCAACCATTGCAAACCTGCTGATGCGCATGTATGACAGCACGGGCGGCGAGGTACTGATTGACGGTACACCGATCAACCAGCTTGACCTGGACACCTACCGCTCGCAAACGGGATTTGTACCGCAATCTATCTTCCTGTTTTCAGATACGATTGCACGTAACATTGCCTTTGCTATTGATGTAATGGATATGCCCCGTGTTGAACAGGCCGCCAGGGATGCCGCGGTTTACAACAATATTATTGAGCTTGAAAAAGGCTTTGATACCATGATAGGCGAGCGCGGCATCACCCTGTCTGGCGGTCAAAAACAACGTGTATCCATCGCCAGGGCTATATTGAAACATCCGCAGATCATGGTGTTTGATGATTGCCTGTCTGCCGTTGATACCCGTACCGAAGAAGAGATACTTAACAATCTGGGTAAGGTGATGCAGGGCAAAACCAGCGTTATAATAGCCCACCGTATATCAACCATAAAAAATGCCGACCATATATTGGTGCTTGACCAGGGAAACATTATTGAACAGGGCAACCATAACCAACTTATGGAGCAAAAGGGCGCCTATTTTGCTTTGTACGAAAAACAGCTATTAGAAGAAGAAAACGTTTAACCAGGCACACCGATACAATAGTTTATTATAAAAGTTTGAAAAAATCAACATAATTACTATCAAAATAGTTGCTAATTGAATTTTTCTTTATATTTATGCCAGTCAATTCTAAAACACAACATTTTGTTAACATGGGAGATTTTGAAAACAGAGAGCGTGAGGAGGTTTTTTCAAAGAAGGTAAGAGCAGGGAAAAGAACTTATTTTTTTGATGTTAAGGCAACCCGGTCAAACGACTATTACATTACCATTACTGAAAGTAAGAAACGACTTGAAGACGGCGCATTTATAAAACACAAGATATTTTTGTACAAAGAAGATTTTGAAAAATTTGCCGAAGGCCTGAAAGATACCGTTGATTACATTAAAGCCAACCAGGAAGTTAACGAAAAGCGTTACGAATTTAACGAAACCGCCAAAGCCGACGAAGACTTTTCTTTCGAGATTTAAACAACCCTTGTTAAAATAAACTTATACCAAGCCCCGCAACAGCGGGGCTTTTTTATTTCAAGAACTATCTGCACTGACTCTTCATAAATTCTAAAACCGATACAAAGTAGCTTTCCAAGCTTTCATAACGTTGCTCTCCGGGTATCCAGTTGGCAAACTTCCAGTATTGCCATGTAGCATAAGCACCATTCGGCGGTATCAACAAAAAATAATGCTCATCGTTTAACCCGCCCACCACAACTGCTATGTTTAGTTGCCTGCCTACGTCAATAAGTACGCCCTCATTCCAAAGTTCTAATAAAAAAGGATCGACATCTTTTAAATGAACTATATTTTCAACTGTCTCAAAAGTTGGCTCAAGGGCATCATCAGGAGTAAAGAAACCGTTTGTGAGCAAAAGAAATTCTTTGTAATCATCAGGTAATTCAATGCCTAATCTAAGCTCCGCTTTTATAACATCTTCTGGAGTTGCAGGGCTATTGCCTAACCAACCCGATTGCTTATGCGTATCTGTAAAATCAGCTCCGCCCATTTTTACACACAGTGCGGATATTTCTTTAAGCAGGTTTTTCATTAATGAATCTTAATCGGCTTTACATTTATATTTTATATGTGCCACAAAATAATACTATTAATGATTATCGAAAAAATGATACTTCTAAATCTGTAATAAATAAAGCTCCACAACCTTATGCGGAGCTTCATACAAATCAATTTAATATCCAAATTACGCAACAGCTACCTTTGCCGTTTTGTTCAACCTGAACGCTGCAAGCAGGTAATAAAAAGCACCAAAGGCGGCATAACCTGCCAGGCTGGTAATGCCTTTGGTTGGATCGTGCGCCAACAGGATGAACGAGGTTCCGGCCAGGGTTGACTGTGCCCCGCTGATGATCATAGGCCATTGACCGGTTAAATATCTTTTGCGGCGGATACCTAATACAAGCTGGATCAATCCCGTACCTATTGCCCAGGTACCAAAAACGATCAACGTTTCGGGCACCCCTTTTTGCAGGGCGAATATTACAGCAATGGTAGTTATGGTGCTAATTGCTGCATTTACATATTGTGTTGTTTTTGGCGAACTGCCGTGGTTGGCACGCATATCTAAAAAAGTACCCACAACGTCCCAGGCGGGGTAAATTATGAGTAGAATTTCGGCTATGTCCGTTCGGGCTTTGCCAACTACGGTCATCAAAATAACCCACACTATTGAGAATGCGGCACGTATAAAATAAAGGTTGCGCAATGATGTGGAAGTTGCAACAGCGCTTCCTGCTACTGTTGTGTTAGGTTGTGTACTTGCTGTCATGATTTTTTAATGTTTATGTTGATCCAAAAATCCGACTTATCACATTATACCATTTTCACTTAGGTTAAAATACCATATAAAGCTGACATTGGTATTGCATTACCCTACTCATTTAAAATCAGTTATGTTATTTTTTCATCATATTAACCTAAGTTAAATTCATAAATAATGATAATTACGAGATTTGCGAATTAACTGTCTAACACAAAAGATCAACATGACCGAAAAGAATGATATCGTAATCCAGCATCTTAAAAAATTCGCGCCGCTGAATGATAAGGATATCAGCGATAGCACGCCTTTTTGGAAAGCGAAGAAGATCAGCAAAGGCGATTACTTTAACATGCAAAGCATGGTATGTAAGGATCTGGGACTGGTGGTAAAAGGCATCTTCCGGATATATTACCGTAACCCGGAAACCAATGAGGACAAGAACATCTTTTTCTTTTCTGAAAATCAGTTCGTGGTTTCATTCCGGAGCTTTATTTCACAAACCGCCTGCTGGTATTTTATCGAGGCGATGGAAGATTCGGAGATCTTCTTTATTTCGTATAATGACCTGAACGGACTTTATGACACCCACCCTAACTGGGCTAAATTCGGCAGGATACTGGCCGAATCATTCTTCTCGATAGCGCAAACCCGTACCGAAGAATTTATCTTCTTTTCGCATGAGCAGCGCTACCTCCGGCTGCTGGAAGAGCATCCGCAGATAATTGAACGTATACCGGCTTATCACATCTCATCATACCTGGGCATAACCAACCCATCGCTAAGCCGCATGCGTAAACGTATCGAGAAAAAGAAAGTAGAGTAAATTCTTTAAAGCATAATACCCCGCAGCAACATTACCGCTATGGAAAAATAGATCACCAAACCGGTAACATCAACCAGCGTTGCTACAAACGGAGCCGATGATGTGGCAGGGTCGGCACCTAAACGCTTGAGCAGGATAGGAAGCATAGAGCCGCTTAATGATCCCCATAACACCACCCCTATCAGCGTAATGCCTACGGTTAAGCCCACTAAAAACCAGTGCGGGCCATACATATCCGAAAATAACGACCATACGTAGATCCTAAAAAAACCGATACAGCCCAACACAAAGCCAAGCATCAGGCCGGCCATAATTTCACGGCGCATAACCCGCCACCAATCGCTCAGCGTAACCTCACCCAATGCCATAGCCTGGATGATCAGCGTTGATGCCTGCGACCCGCTGTTGCCCCCACTGGAAATAATCAGCGGAATAAACAGGGCCAGCACAACCGCTTTTTCTATCTCCTTTTCAAAAAAGCCCATCGCGGTAGCGGTAAGCATCTCCCCCAAAAACAATATCACCAGCCAGCCCACACGCTTTTTTACCAGGGTAAACAGCGATACATCCAGGTAAGGCTCATCCAGCGCCTCGGTACCACCAATTTTTTGAATATCCTCGGTATATTCTTCGTTGGCTATCCACAAAATATCATCTACCGTAACAATACCCAGCAATACGTTATCATTATCAACCACGGGCAGTGCCACACGGTTATTCATCCTGAAAGTATTGATGGCTTCCTCCTGCGGGTCGGCAGCACGCAAGGCAATTAACCGGCCGTCCATCAGGTCGCTCACCTTAGTTTCCGGTTTTACCAGTAATATCTCCCTTATACGTATATCATCCAGCAATACGCGGTTATCATCAACCACATAAATTACATCAATAGTTTCGGAGTTTTTGCCAAAGCGGCGTATGTGCGAAAGCACCCGGTTTACATCCCAGGTTTTTTTTACGGCAATGTAGTCGGGAGTCATTAAACGGCCAACGCTATCCTCTTCATATCCTAATAAGGATAATGCCTCGCGCCGGTCGGCAGGTGATAAATGCAATATCAGTTTCGCAACGGCATCGCCATGCAGTTCACTAAATAACGCGGTACGGTCGTCAGGCGGCAAGCCGTTTATGATCTCGGCTACCTTTTCTCCTGAAATTTTTTTGATGATCCGCTCCTGCTTCTTAAAGTCCAGTATCCTAAAAACGTTTACCGCGCGGTTTGCGGAGAGTATCTCGATAAATTTGGGGCCATGTTCCGGAAGCTCGTCTATCAGTTGTTCAACATCTGATATATTCATGTTGTTCAGGTATTCCTGCAGCGCCGCATCGTCCCCTTGCTCCAGTATGAGTTCTACCTGTTCAACCATTTCTTCCATAAGCCCCTCTTTTTACATTGTTATAACCTGATTTTCCGCTGGCAAAAGTCGTTTATTTTTTCAAAATACAGGAATTTATTTGTGTTATCTTTGCGGCGTTTTGCTGATTGGGCAATAGTCATCAGGCATTGGCTGCAACAGCAAACATCAGCCATTGGCTTTCAATAAATTAGAATTTAGTATTTAGATATTTCTCATGGGTTTACAATGTGGTATAGTAGGTTTGCCGAATGTGGGCAAGTCAACACTTTTTAATTGCTTATCAAACGCGAAGGCACAGGCTGCCAACTTTCCGTTTTGTACTATTGAGCCCAATGTGGGTGTAATTACCGTTCCGGATGAGCGTCTTACCAAGCTTACCGAACTGGTAAATCCTAAAAACGTAGTACCTAACGTTATCGAGATCGTTGACATTGCCGGCCTGGTAAAAGGCGCCAGCAAGGGCGAAGGTTTGGGCAACCAGTTTTTAGCAAACATCCGCGCTACCAATGCCATTATCCATGTATTGCGTTGCTTTGATAACGATAACGTGATTCACGTTGACGGCTCGGTTGACCCCATCCGCGATAAAGAAATTATTGATACCGAATTACAATTAAAAGACCTTGACTCGATAGAGAAAAAGATCCAGAAGATAGAAAAGGCCGCCAAAGTAGGTAACGATAAAGAAGCCAAAAAAGCTTTTGAAGTATTAACTACCTACAAAAACCACCTGCTATCGGGTAAATCGGCACGTACCGCGCCGGTTGAGGAAGAGGACAAAGAACATATTGCTGATATATGGCTGCTTACCGCCAAACCGGTGATGTATGTTTGTAACGTTGGCGAAGCCGAGGTTAACACCGGCAATGCCTATGTGGAAGCCGTACGCGAAGCGGTTAAGGAAGAGAACGCCGAAGTGCTGATCATATCAGCGCAGATAGAATCAGAAATTGCGCAACTGGAAACTTATGAAGAGCGGGAGATGTTTCTGGAAGACCTGGGCCTTGCCGAATCAGGCGTTAACAAGCTGATAAAAGCCGCTTACAAACTGCTTAACCTGGCTACCTACTTTACCGCCGGTGTGCAGGAAGTTCGTGCATGGACCATTACCCAGGGCTTTACCGCCCCGCAAGCCGCAGGTGTTATCCACACTGATTTTGAAAAAGGCTTTATCCGTGCCGAGGTAATTAAATACAAGGATTTTGTACACTACGGCTCAGAAGCCGCCTGCAAAGAAGCCGGCAAGCTATCCGTTGAGGGCAAAACTTATATAGTTGAGGACGGTGATATTATGCACTTTAGGTTTAATGTGTAAAGTAAAGAAAATGGGCAGTCTTTTGAACTGTCCATTTTCTTTACTATTCTTCAATTATAGGCTGGCTGGGTTTCTTGAAATGGTCCGAAAGCAATTTATAATCTTCATATTCTTTTGTTTCTCGCATTTCTCTAAAAATTGGAAATTCTTCTAATCGTTGTGTATTTAGCTGTTGAGTATCCATAACAAAAGGAAGCAAATTGAAAAATTCAGTTATATCTTCTTTTAAAGCAAACAATGCTAATTGATAAACCTCCTTTTTATCTGAAAAATCATTAGCTTCTATTTCTTTTAATACTGCTTCTTTTTCACCTAATCGCTTTCTTGATAACCAATAATTTAATTGTCCAACAACTTTATGAGCAGAAGACATTTTATTATCCTTTATCGTAAAATAACTTAAGCCATTAGCGATATCCCATCTATCACTTAGCATATTTTCATAAATGATATCGCCTATTATTTCCGCTCGATTTTCATCTAATGGATCTAGTTTTTTCCAAATCTCGGCAGCAATTAATATGAATGTTAATTGTAGTTTACTAATAGATTGATCCAGATAGTCTTTATCTACATCTAAAGATTTGCCTATTTGCACTTTTTCGGTAAGTTCTTTTGAAACCTTGAATAGATAAATAGAATTAACCACTCCACCATTGTGTACAAATAAATTTCTTCGCTGAGATATTTCTATCAAATTTTTCAAATGAGAATCCACATAACTTAACCCCAATCCCCAATCCTTCTTTAAAAACTCAAACCAACTCTCTATGCTACCACGTAGTATACTTTCTATTTTCTCTTCTATTAAATGCTTTTCTGCATCTGCTACTGTATTATATGTTTTAAGCTCTGCAAATGTTATTGTCTTGCTGTCTATACCAAAAGCGTTTGGAAATCTTTCATAATAATAATGCATAATCTGTGCAAAGAACCATTCAACAGAACTCATTAATGAAATCAAGGCATTTTTATACAGCAAATTAATATGCGCAGTCGCTGATGTAGTTTTTTTTAAGTTGTTTATAAAATTAGCTGTCTCTGTACTTCTTATAGCAACCTCAACTGCTCCTTGTGAGTTATTGCTTAGTTCAATGGATATACCATCACTGTATAAGTCTTTAATCTCTTCTTCAAGCTTCTCTTTTGTTTTTAGCAACTTCTCTTTCTTTTCTTCGTCAGCGTGATCACCCATTAAAAGCTTATCAATTATGCTTAGTTGGAAAACCGGACGGACAAATCGATCGTGTTCACTTCTTTTTTCAATAAGAATTGGCTCAATCAAAGCCACGAAATCACGAAGACTTAATAAATTTTCATTGAATTCTTTGATTTGTTTGTCGAACATGATAATATTAGGTTGAATATATTAATTACTAAATATAATGAAGCTACATCAAAAGTAACATCACTTAACAAAACTTATAATCAATAACTATGATATTATTTAAACGAGTCAATCTATTACTCACGTTTGTATTATTTAAAACCGCTGCCCTGTCTCAATCCCAGCCTAACCGCAACTGGGTTAAAACATCCGATAAGTACACGCAGATGCTGATCGAGCTGGACAAAAAGTATTCGCCGGAGTATGGCTCGTCGCAGGGGTTGACGCAGTATGATACGCTGGTTGCCATACCCACCCTGGCTAATGACCTTGCTGAGCGTAAAGAAGAGGAAGCGCTGGTAAATACCTACACCAAAGCCCTACAAACCGAAAAAGAAATACACGTGCAGCAGGATCTGCAAATCTTGATAGATCACCTTAAACTGGGCTTCCGTCAGCAGGATTTTAGTCGCGGCCGCAAGGTGCCTTTTTATAACGCTACGACTTCGGTTTATGGTGGATTGGAAGCACTGCTTGATGAGCAGACCGAGGCCTCTCGCCATGCCGCCGCCGTGGCAAGGTTGCGCAAATATTCCGGTATGGATAAAGGCTACCGCCCGCTGGTTGATATTATGAAAGAGCGTGCCCAACAGCAAATGGCCAAGCTAAACATGATCTACCCATCAAAACAACGTATGGAAACTGATCTGTCGCGCAACGCGAGTGTGGTTGAGGGCATTGCCGAGTTGTGCAAAAAGTATGAGCTAAAGGGCTGGGAAGAACCTTACAATCTGCTCAAAAAACAACTATTAGCTTTTGACGAATGGACCAAGGCCACCATACTGCCTAAAGCCCGTACCGATTTTCGCTTACCTGCGGAGGAGTATGCCATGGAACTGGAGGGTTATGGTATTGACATCCCACCGGTCGAGGTTGCCAAACTGGCGCACACCGCCTTTATGGATATACAAAACCAGATGAAGGATATCGCCGTGCAGATCGCCAAAAAACGTAACCTGCCTTCAACAGATTACCGCGATGTAATGCTCGAACTTAAAAAGGCGCAGGTACACGGCGATTCGATAATGCCCTTATACAAACGCACGCTTGCGGGTGTGGAAGATATCATCCGCAAGGAGCAACTGGTTACGCTACCTAATCGCCCGGCTATCATCCGCCTGGCTACCGAGGCGGAAACGGCTCAACGCCCTGCCCCCTACATGCAGCCGCCGCCATTTTTAAATAATACCGGCCAGCGTGGCGTGTTTGTGTTACCGCTAAACATGCCACCTAAACCGGGAGAGAAAGCCGACAAATACGATGACTTTACCTTCGATGCCGCATCATGGACTTTAGTAGCTCACGAGGCGCGCCCCGGCCATGAATTGCAGTTTGATAAAATGGTAGAAGAAGGCGTTTCAACGGCGCGTTCGCTATATGCCTTTAACTCTACCAATGCCGAAGGCTGGGGCTTGTATGCCGAGTATATTACCAAACCCTATATGCCGCTGGAAGGTCAACTGGTATCGTTAGATTACCGATTGCTGCGCGCCGCCCGTGCTTTTCTTGACCCGGAACTACAAGCCGGAAAAATCACCCAGGAGCAGGCACTGAATGTATTGATGAAAGATGTTGTACAATCGCACGCTTTTGCACAGCAGGAAGTAGAGCGTTATACCAACCGCGCGCCCGGCCAGGCTAACAGCTATTTTTACGGTTTTACCAAGATGATACAACTACGTAAGGATACCGAGAAAGCCTTGGGTAATAAATTTAAGGCATTGCGTTTCCACGATTTTATTTTGTCGCAGGGATTGTTGCCGCCTAAGCTGATACGTCAGGCGGTGACGGATGAATTTATCCCGATGGAAAATAAGAGTAAATAAGCCTTCTATTAGTTCCACAAAAAAGGCCTGAGTTTTATCAACTCAGGCCTTTTACTTTTATATCACCCGGCAGGTATTATTTACTGCCGAAGTTTATCCAATCCACACTGATGAGGTGCTGGTTTGGTTTGTCTTTTTTAACAAATACAAAGTACAGGTCATGGCGGCCTCCCGGATCAGTAACCGGGGTGCTTTGCTCAGTAAACTTATTCCACTCACCTGTTGGGGTAAAGTTAAGCGTACTAATTAACTGCCCTTTAACTGAGCCTACGTGCACCTCAATAGCCCCGGCGCGGTTAAGCGACGAATAGCGGTAAGTTAGCTCGCTGATGCCTTTCAGGTCAACATCTTTCAGGATAAAGAACCCTTTGTTATGCACCTCGCCAATCCTTTTACCCTGAATGCTCATGTTGTAATGTGCATCGGCTTCACCGGCATATACTTTTGCTGGCCTGAATATCAAGCTTGTACCTCCGGTTAATTTAGGCGCATTCACCGCTCCCTTGTCCGTATAAGCGGCTGATAAAATGTAACGGCCTTCATCCGGATTTTTAAGGTGATCGTTAAATGATATGCTGCCTTGCGACGGTAAAATCACATCCTCTTTCTGGTTATTCAGTGTCAGGATGTATTTTACGATCTCCTGCGCGTTAGGTTTTGATAACTGCGGGTGAGCCGCCATAGAGTGCTCGCCCCAATTGCCACCGCCACCTTTGATGATCTTATCGGCCAGCTTATCAACCGCGCCTTTATCATTGGCATAGCGTTTAGCTACTTCAACGAACGACGGGCCTACTGACTTGGCGTTAACCTGGTGGCAGGCTTTACAGTCGCTGTTAGCGATCAGTTCTTTACCGTAGTTATAGGTTGGCGTAAGTGCCTGGTGCCCTATCAATGCTTTATTGCTTTGTACCTTGGCAATGTAATTCAGCACTACACGCACTTGTTTTGTGTCAACAGTTTTATCTTCAGCGTCCTTAACATCAACCTTGTATTTTAAGGTTTGCGTTTTAGGGGTAAAGAAGGTGCTGTTCTTATCAGTAGTAATAGCCACCTGCGGCATGGTGTTACCTACTATTACTTTTACAGTATCAGTACTGCTTTTACCTGCACCATCAGTTACTTTTAGGGTAACATTGTAGGTACCGTTTTTAGTAAAGGTATAAGTTGGCGCAAGCTCGGTTGAACCAACCTGGTCGCCATCAAAGCGCCATTCGTAAGATAGCTTGTCCTCATCATCATAATCAAAGCTTTTTTGGCTAAAGGCTACTTTGTAAGGTGCTATGCCAACCGTATCTTTAACTTCGATCTTGGCGAATGGCGCACGGTTGCCGCCATTATAATCAATACGTACCAGGCGGGCATCCACATTGTCAATACCGTAAACCGAACCATACTCCAGCATGTAGATTGATCCATCCGGACCGATTTCCATATCAACCGGGCGACGGAAATCGCCGTTGCCTTCCATGAAGCGCTCCATGCGTTTAAAGTTGTGGTTTTCATCCATGCGGATAACAAACACCCAGTTACGCATCCAATCGTATACAAACCAGCCTTTATCAAAATACTCAGGCATTTTATTGGCTGATTGAATTTTAGGATCGAAGTGATAGATCGGGCCGCCCATGGCGCAACGTCCACCCTGTCCCAGCATCGGGAACTCATCATAAGCAGCGTAAGGGTACCATACCATTGCGCCTGTAGTTGGTGGCAGGTCCTTTAAGCCGGTGTTGTAGGGCGAGTTATTTTTTGGCGATTTAGGATCAAAGTTATTACCAACTACTTTGGTAGCGAAATCATAATCCTTATAAGGTTTGCTGTCGCCTACAAAGTATGGCCAGCCATAGTTGCCCGGTTTGCGGGCCTGGTTAAACTCATCATAACCACGCGGGCCTTGCTTGCCATCGGTACCGGCATCCGGACCAACCTCACCCCAGTAAACAAAAGATGTCGCCGTATCAACCGACATGCGGTAGGGGTTACGGCAACCCATTACATAAATTTCGGGACGGGTATTTGGTGTGCCTTTTTTAAACAGGTTTCCTTCCGGAACAGTATAGGTTCCGTCAGCTTCGGGGTGTATGCGTAGTATTTTACCACGCAGATCATTGGTGTTACCTGCCGAACGCTCCGCATTAAATGTAATACGGTTAGGGCGCTTGTCAATCGGCGCGTAGCCTTCGGACTCAAACGGTACCGTGTTATCACCTGTTGAGATGAACAGGTTTTTGTTTCTGTCCCAGGCTAATGAACCACCGGTATGCGCGCTCACCTCAAGTTCGATAGGTATTTCTATCAGTACTTTTTCTGATTTCAGATCAAGCACATTATCCTTACTGATGCTAAAACGGGAGATATGCTGTTTGGTTTTACCATCCGCCTGCGCGGTGTTAAAGAAATACAGGAAGTTATTGGTTGCAAAGTCAGGGTCAATGGTCATACCCAGCAAACCGTTCAGGTATTCATCCACAGCCTTAACCGGGAATTTATAAACCAATGTAGTTTTACCGTCTGATGGGGTATACACATAAAAATTACCGGCACGTTCAATAAAAAACACACGGCCATCAGGCGCTACGGCCAGTTCCATCGGCTCATTCAAATCGTTTGAAAGGACTGTTTTGGTAAAGCGGTTATCTTCCGGTTTTTTCTCTGAGTAGGCTTTAGCGTAATCAAGCGGGGTATTGCTGCCAACGGCATATTTAATACCGCCTAACAAGTGCTGTAAAAACAGCGGTTCGCTATAGCTTTCGTCTGTATGGCCACCACCGGTGTAAAACGCGCGACCGCCATCAAACTCATGGTACCAGGCAATCGGGTGGTCTGAACCATTGGTGCCGCCTTCATAAGTGTCTTCATCCAAAGTGGCTAACACTTTTAAATCAGGCTGAATGTTTTTGTAGTTGTACCATTCGTCGGTACGTTCCCAGCGTTTTGGCAGGCCTTTGGTTGATACATGCGTAGTATCTATCACATCAATAGTAGCCGTACGTACATTCGGGTTGCCGGGGTGACTGCTGAAATAAGCACCTACCAGTTTGTTGTACCATGGCCAATCGTACTCGGTATCAGCCGCGGCATGTATACCTACGTAGCCGCCGCCGGCCTCAATATAACGCTCAAATGCTACCTGCTGATCGGCATTGAGCACATTCATGGTAGTACTTAAAAATACAACCGCGCTGTAGTTCTTGAGGCTATCCTCAACAAAATAATCGGCATTTTTTGTGGTATCCACTATCATTCCGTTGGCTTTGCCAAGCTGTTGCAAGGCGGCAATGCCTTTTGGAATGGAAGTATGATACCAGCCCTTGGTTTTGCTGAACACCAAGATACGCGGGGTTTTATTGGAGCCTGACTTTTGCGGAGATACCGTTTTACAGGCATAAAAAACGGCCGATATACAGCCGGTTATCAATACTAATGATAATACTTTGTGGTAAACAGATTTAAACATATATCTTGTTTATTAGGAATGGCACTTTGGCCTTTTGAATTTAAACATCGCAAATTTGAACACCCTGCTTTAACGAGGCCAGTTTATCCGCCCGTTTAGGGATGAACTCCTGCGCTACATAGCCTTTAAAGCCGGTATCAACAATGGCTTTCATAATGGCCGGATAGTATAACTCCTGGGTTTCGTCAATCTCGTTACGGCCGGGTACGCCACCGGTATGGTAGTGCGAAAAGTATTTATTGTATTTACGGATAGTAGCGATCACGTCTCCATCCATAATTTGCATGTGATAGATATCGTACAACAGCTTGAAATATTCTGATCCGACGGCATCGCACAGTGCTGCGCCCCATTTGGTATGGTCGCACATGTAATCGTGGTGATCAACCTTGCTGTTAAGCAGCTCCATCACCATTACTACTTTGTGTTTTTCAGCAATCGGCATCAGGCGTTTAAGGCCAACGGCACAGTTTTTAAGTCCTTCGGCATCATCCATACCATTACGGTTTCCCGAAAAACAGATGATCTGCTTGAAACCGGCGGCGGCTACCTTAGGTATTACCTCTTCGTAACTTTTAACCAGTTCATCGTGCAGTTTAGGGTTGTTAAAGCCCTCGCCGATACCCTTGCCCGCTCCTTGTGTAAGCGCGCAAACCAAGCCATATTTTTTTAGTGTAGGCCACTCATCCGGGCCGGTTAAATCAATTGATTTGATGCCCATCGCCTTCGCGCCTTTGCAAAGATCATCTAACGAGATATCGCCATAGCACCAACGGCAAACCGAATGGTTGATACGGCCTTTCAAATCGTCGCTCAGTAAAGCCTCAGCGGCTGATACACGGTTAAACAAGCTCTGGCCAACAAAAGCCGCCGCGGATGTAGCCGCCACTTTTTTGATCATATCTCTGCGTGATGATGAGGGTTTATTTTCACTTTTCATTTTATAGTTAAGGGTTATAATACCAGGTTTAAATGGATGGTGTTAAATGTACAACAAAAGGCATAATTATCAAATCTAATACTTTTGTACAGATATTGAAATACTCTTGATAAACAGGTTAATTTTATGCGATAAACAGCTAATTTCAGTATCAAAAACCGTTAAACATACTTTTTTTGTAACAGCAAAAATACTTAGTTATGTACCTCAGGCCAGCCGTTACGCCAAGTTAGTTTGAGTATGCGCAACTTTGGCTTACCGTTATCATGCGCGTCATAACCATGAAACACCAGGTAATCAGTTCCGTTAAAATCAGCTACCGCGTTATGGCCTGCGCCATACCAGTTACTATCTGCCGGTAATACCAGGCTGCCGCCGCCATTCAGCAAAGCAATGCCCTGCGCATCAACATACGGCCCCTTTATGTTTTTTGACCGGCCTACAACCATTTTGTAATTACTCGCCGGGCCTTTACAGCAATAATCTATCGAGGCAAAAAGGTAGTAATAGGGGGCTTTTTTAAAAATGAATGGTGCTTCAATCGCGTTAGCACTTGTTACAGCATCTTGTTTTCTGCTGGCTATAGCTAATAGTTGTGTCGTGTCGCCGTCAATACTTAACCTGTCGGCTTTTAGTTTAACCATTTTTAAACCACCCCAAAAGGAGCCGAATACAAGATAAGGCTTACCCCTATCATCGGTTACCAGGTTCGGGTCGATGGCGTTCCAGTTGGTTTTACCGGGATATGATTGTATAACCCGGCCATGATCTACCCATTTAAAATCAGGGCTGCCCGGATGCAGTGTGGTATTGGTAGCAACACCAATGGCCGATGTATTTTTACCGAATGCCGAAACTGAGTAATAAAGATAATATTGGCCATTATGGTATGATATATCGGGAGCCCATATATACCCTTTAAAACCGGGTATAGCATCAGTCGCCCATTTTGGCGGGTTGTTAAAAACCCGCTTTTCACGCTTCCAGTTTTGCATATCAACAGATGACCAAACCGCAATGCCGTTACCGGTGCAAAATATATAATATACGCTATCCTGCTTAATGATAACCGGATCGTGCACAGAGATATCCGGCTTCAACTCCTGCCCCATTCCCGGCAGGGAAAGCAAGAACAAAATTGCTGTAACAACCGGCTTTACATAGCTTTTCATTCTGTTATTTTATCAGCCTTATTTCAAAAACATCGGCCGTTGCCGAGCCTTTTTCAGCCTCAAACTTTAGTTCGATAGATTGCTTTTTTCTTACCCCGGCAGGAATAGAATATTCGGCAATATAAAATCCTTTACCATCCGACTCATTAATTTTAGCTGCCGTTATTTTTATGTTATTCAGGTAAACATTAAAAGCACGGTCATTCGTTTTGGTGTAGGTTACCAACAGTGTTTTGGCTTCGGCATTTTTGTTTTTCAGCATGTAGCTAAACCAGCCTTGCGCGTTACGAAAATGCCTGTCCTTATAAGTGCCTGTCCAGGTACGTTCAGATTTAATCGTGTGGTCGTTTTCGGGCTGCTGTTCACCGGCGGTTAACCTGTCAACGGTAATGGCATCCAATTTTAGTTTTTCAGCTTCGGCCTTGCTGATACTGTCTTTCATAGCGGCCAATCCGCTTTTGGTGGTATATGGCCAGTACAGCATGTAACGGGTATTATAGAGGGTATAAAATGGCACCAGCTTCAGGTTTTTATATTGAAGCTGATCTATACCGTTAACTTTAAATTCCAGCTTAGCTTCATTAACCGGTTGCACAGCAGCGGCAATACTATCTTTTTCAGATACAATAAGCGGCGCTTCGTCTAACGGGTAAAGCGGACCGCCTGCCACGTGGCCCATGCGGCTGTCGTCAGCAAAAAGTCCGGTTTGTTTGGCGGTGTCCGTAGCGGCGGCCAATACTACCGGGCCATGCACAAATGATACCCAGTTAGCACCATCGGGCAAAGCTTCCGCCCTGGTTTGCATGGGCAATTTTACCTTGACCACATCGCCGGTTTTCCATTTTCGGTTTAGGGCGATGTATGAGTTAGCATCACGCATAACCTTTACCGGCTTATTGTTTACCCAAACATGCATAGCACCATCCTGCACCCAGGCAGGGTAGCGTACATGCAGCGCGAAGGTTTGAGGTTGCTTTATGGTAATGCTGATGGTTGACTCATCACTGTAGGGTAAGCTGGTGTTTTGCTCCAGCTTCAATCCCTTTTCGGCCCAGTTAAGGGTAGATGGCATAAACAGGTTCACAAAAACATCCTTTGCTGAGTGCGCGTAAATGTATTCGCCGTAACGGCCATGGTTTTCCAACCCGCTGCCTACGCAGCACCAAAAACTTTGCTGCGGGCTTGAGTATACCCTGTAATGCTGAGGCCTTATCGGCGTAAAGTAAACAAAGCCCCCTTCCGGGTTTTGTGTAGATAGAATATGGTTGTAAAGCGTACGCTCATAATAATCCATATAATTAGCCACCGGCTTTGCCAGAAATAAATGACCGGTAAGCTTTAGCATATTGTAGGAGTTACAGGTTTCAGGCCCTTCCCTGCTCTCTATCATCCCCGAAAAATCATTTACAGGGTTAAAGTGTTCGCTTACACTGTTACCGCCAATTGATATTGTTCGATGCTCTACCACATTGTGCCAAAAGTAATCGGCGGCATTTGCCCAGGCGGTATCATGCGCCAGCTCGGCCACACGCATATAGCCAATCACTTTAGGTATTTGCGTATTGGCATGCATCCCGGTAAGCGAATCACGGCGGTGCAGCAATGGGTTCAGTATTTTTTTGTGTGAGAAGCGCCTGGCTAACTGTAGATACTTTTGATCGCCGCTAATGGCGGCTACATCCGCAAAAACCTCGTTCATGCCGCCATGTTCGCTGGTGAGCATGAGTTGTATCTGTGCGTCGCTTAATTTGGCGGTGAGTTTGTATGCCCAATCGGTGTAGTTCAGTAATACGGTTTTAGCCTGCTGATTGCCGCCTACACGGTAAGCATCAACCAAACCCGCAAATGTTTTGTGGATGTTGTAGAGCGGCACCCAATGATTATTAAACGAAAAATTATCAGCCTGAATGTTACCGGCACCAATTTGTGCCCATAAAGCCATGCCGCCCGGTACGCCGCCTATGTAACCATTACCCGCATTTTGCTGGCATAGGGCTAATTGCGCTATCATGTAATTCAGCCTGTCCTGCAAACGCTTATCTCCGGTTGAGGCATACATATAAGCCAATGCCGACAGGTAGTGCCCGCCAATATGCCCGTCAAGCCCGGTATCTTCCCAGTTACCATAGCTTTTGGCTTTAGGTTTTAAACCGGCTTCACGAAGATATGGTGCCAGCAAACGATCAGCGTCAAGCTCCAAAATATATTTCAGATCCGTTTGCTGTGCCGATTTGAACGGCCCCGGCAGCAAGCGTACCTGCGACACCGGAAAAGCCTGTAACGATTGCGCCTTAACATTACCATAGCCCGTTAATAAACACCCGGCTATAGCCAACAACTGGCTTAAACACTTCCTCATAAAAACTTACTTAGCGGGTTTAATACCCTGCGTAGTCATGATAACTTTTTTGATGGTACCATCGGTATTGTAATACAAGTAATCAATGCAAACTGATCGCCTGAAACTACCGCCATTTGTAGGTAACGCACCGTTGTGGTATATAAAATACGACTGCCCCTTAAAATCAATTATAGCCTGATGATTGGTGTTTGAATTACCCGCAACCTCATTAATAATCCCTTTAAATACCCATGGGCCATTGATGCTTTTACTCATGGCATAGGCAATTTTCTCCGGAAACTGGTAAGCGTACGACAGGTAATACCAACCCTTACGTTTATGTATCCATGGGGCTTCGGTAAAGTTAGGCAAACCGGAAATGGCTTGTATGGGGCCGTCAAGCTCGGTCATGTTTTCTTTTAGTTTGGCATAATAGCAAACCGTATTGCCCCAAAACAGGTAAGCTTGCCCGTCATCATCAATAATTACCGATGGATCTATATCATCCCAGGTGATGCTGGCCTGCTTGGTCATGTCATTAGTAATCAGCGCGGAGCCGCGGGCATCCTTAAAAGGGCCGGTCGGCTTATCGGCAACGGCAACACCTATAGCTTTGCCGCCAATTGTACCATGTTCAACAGCTACATACCAATAAAACTTGCCTTTGCGTTCTATAACCTGCGATGCCCAGGCATCGGCCTTAGCCCATTTAAACTCCTTTACGTTTAATGGCGATGGATGCTCTTTCCAGTTCAGCATATCCGCCGACGAATAGCAAAGCCATTCGTTCATGTAATAATAATTTTTATCGGGCGGCGGCACATCATGCCCCGTGTACAGGTAAACGCTGTCCTTATAAACAAAAGCGGCAGGATCGGCCGTATATTTGTTTTTAATGATAGGATTGCGGGCAAGCGTATCAGGCATCTCAGCACCTTTATCTGTCTTAGCCGACTGGCCAAATGCCGATATTGTTGCACCTATCAGTACAATACAAAATGTATTTATATATCTCGTGTTCAGCAGCATTTATTTAAGCTTTAATTTGATCACTTTAAACGAATACGGCTCGGCATCAACAGACAGGCTATTGCCGGCAACGTTAATACTGCTTTCGGCAGGCACTATCATTTGCGGGTGCTCAAGGGAGTTTACCACATCCGGTTTATCGCTTTTCAGGGTTGTTACCACTCCTTTATTCTGATAGGCAGATAGCCCTTTAATGTCCAGGCTGGCCTTATGGCTTTTGCCCGAAACATTTACCAGCTTTATCAGCAATTCCTTAGTATTTTTATTGATGGTTGCGTTAGCGTAAATACCGTCCTGCCCTGCTATCGGTTGCCCGCCAAGCAGCATCGGCACCACGTTAGTACCCTTGTTTAACGAGTACAGTTTTTGCACGTAGTAATTGGGCGTACCATAATATTTCAGGTTATCAAACCAGATCAGATCCGGTGCCCATTGCCAGGCATCAACATGGGCGAATAATGGCGCGTATGATGCCATGTTCACCACATCGGCATTACGCTCCAAGCCTGTCATGAAGGCGGCTTCGGCAAGTGCTGCTTCCAGGTTGTTCTTTTTCAGTGCATCCTCAACCCCCGGAACATGTGCCGCGTACTCACCGGCAAATATTTTAGGCCCGTTACGGTCATAACTATCATAACGTTTGGCGTTATCCCTGAACCATTGCGGCGGGCGGTAGTAATGCTCATCCAGTATATCGGCCTTTAAACCACGGAAGGCGGTATTCAAGGTATCAAACCTTGCTCCATCAGGGTCGGTACCAGTACTGGTCACAATTTTTATCTGCGGATATTTCTTTTTGATCGAGTCGCGGAACAGTGTCCAGCGTTCAACATAATTAGGGCCCCAGTTTTCGTTGCCCACGCCCAGCATCTTCAGGTTAAATTTAGCCGGATGCCCCAGGCTGATACGCAGCTTACCCCACTTGGTGCTGGCATCGCCATTGGCAAACTCGATCAGGTCGAGCGCGTCCTGCACGTAAGGGTCAATCTGATCTACCGGCACCAACTCGCCGCTGTTAAACTGGCAGGCCATGCCGCAATTAAGTATGGGCAGCGGTTCAGCGCCAATATCTTCAGCCAACATAAAATACTCCATAAAGCCCAGACCGAACGACTGATAGTAATCAGGCGTTGCGCGGTGCTTAAATTCGGTATTCCAGCGGTTAATAATGGTTTCGCGCTTATCTACATCGCCAATAGTTTTTTTCCACTGGTAGCGGTTAACCAGGTAACGGCCCTCAACAATACACCCGCCCGGAAAACGGATAAAGCCCGGTTTCATATCGGCCAGCATTTGCACCAGGTCGGCACGGAGGCCATTAGGGCGACTTTTCCAGGTATGCTGCGGAAACAGCGAGATCATATCCAGATCGATATTACCCTTGCCCTTCAGCGTAATATTTAAGCTGGCCTTTGCCGCTTGCGCGGTGGCGGTAAAACTCACCTTAAATTTTTTCCATTGATCCGAATTTGGCTGAACGGCAGCACTGCCTATCACCTTGCCATCCTCGTCTCGCAGTTCAAGCTGTATAGTTACCTTGCTGCTTACCGGCTGCCTGGCTATAATGGAGAAATTGTATGCCTCTCCTTTGCGGATACCCATACCCCTGAAACCCTCATTTGCCAGGGCGATGCTTTGCGCGGATGGCAGGCTAACTTTAATGTAATGCGGGTTATCCGGGCGTTCGGCCTTGCGGTCGATCACTTTTACCGCGGCGCTATCGCCGGTTATTTTCCATCCTAATAAGGGCTTATCAAACTCAAACGACCGGTTTTTAACCAACTCGGCATACAGGCCGCCATCGGCACCCATATTAATATCCTCAAAAAACACACCGTACATGGTTGGCTGCACGGTGGCCTTTAATTCCTTAGGATCAATTGTATAAACAGCGCTGGTTTGGGCGAAGGCGCTTACGGATAAGCAAACCGCGCCAAATATCATCGCTATTTTACCTGATGTTAAATTCATGCTTAACTATTTATATAAACGTATTTTTTTTTTGCTGATGATTACTTTTTAAGCTCAAGCACTACTACCGATACCGGCGGCAGTTTCACCTTCAGTTTACCGGCTTTTAATGATGCACCTTTAAACACTGCCGGTTTCAATTTATCCGGCACTTCAAACGTGTTATGATCCTGTAATGATTTTGAGGTAAGTATGCGGCCGCTTACATTTTTAAATGCCGATGCATCAAGCGTCAGATCAATATCCTGCGCGTTTTTAGGGTCAATGTTAGTCAGGGTGATATGCGCCACTCCTGCCTTATCTACCGATGCGGAAACAGAAACCGCAGGCAGCTTTTCGTTACCAAAAGTATAATCTTTAGTGGTAAGCTCAACCGGCAATAAGGTAGCATCCTGATGCACATTGTACATTTCCATTACGTGGTAGGTTGGCGTAAGTATCATTTTTTCCTTATCGGTTAAAATAACGGCCTGCAATACATTAATGGCTTGCGCCAGGTTGGCCATGCGCACCCTATCGGCATGGTTGTTAAATATATTCAGCGTAACACCGGCTATCAGCGCATCGCGCATGGTATTTTGCTGGTACAAAAACCCGGGATTAGTGCCATCTTCTACATCATACCAGCCGCCCCACTCGTCAACCACCAGGGCTATCTTTTTCTGGGGATCATACTTATCCATAATAGCCGAGTGCTTGCTTACCAGTTCTTCCATAAAAAGGGCGCTTTTCATGGTACGGAAGTATTGCTCCTCGGTAAATTTTACCGCCGGGCCTTTTTTATTCCACTCAATTACCGCGTAATGGTGCAGGGCTACACCTTCAACCAGGTGGCCGGGTATGGTTTTCATCAGGGTTTCAGTCCAATGGTAATCAGCAGAGTTAGCACCCGATGCTATGCGGAACAGCTTATCGCCGGTCATGAAGGTTGCGTATTTTTTAAACTCGTTGGCATAGTACTCCGGGGTCATGTTGCCGCCGCAGCCCCAGGCCTCGTTACCCACGCCCCAAAAGCGCACGTCCCAGGGTTTATCGCGCCCGTTCTCACGGCGCAGGTCAGCCATCGGGTTTTTATTGGCCGAACCTACGTATTGTACCCAGTCGGCCAGTTCCTGCACGGTACCGCTGCCAATGTTACCTGCCAGATATGGGTCGGTATTGAGCAGTTCGCACATGTTTAAAAAGTCGTGCGTACCAAAGCTGTTATCCTCAGTAACGCCGCCCCACCATTTGTTTACCATTGTAGGCCGTTTATCTTTAGGGCCAATGCCATCTTTCCAATGGTAAGTATCGGCAAAACAGCCGCCCGGCCAGCGTAATGACGGGATCTTCATTTTTTTGAGCGCGTCTACAATGTCATTACGCACGCCATTGGTGTTGGGTATCTTTGAGGTATCGCCTACATAAAAGCCACCGTATATACAACGGCCTAAATGTTCGGCAAAATGACTGTAAATGTATTTGCTGATAGTGCTTTTTCCCTGTCCGGTGTGTACAACACCCGTATTTTGCTGCTGCGCGTAACTGCTGCCCGTTATCAGCAATAGTAATAACACCTTTACAGGCTTACCAAATAAGTTCATAATCAGGTTCATTTTTATGGTTAGTGGTTGGTTGGATTTTTGGATATTACTTCACTGTTGTGAATTTATACGTAGTGGTTGTTTTGTACTCCTGCCCCGGTTTAAGCCCGGTTGAAGGGAACGCTGGCTGATTAGGCGAATCCGGGTAATGCTGGGTTTCCAGGCATAACGCCGAACGAAGTTTATAGGCAACGCCGCCTTTTCCATCCTTATCGGCACCGTTTAAAAAATTACCGCTGTAAAACTGTATACCCGGCTCGGTAGTATAAACTTCCATGCTGATGCCTGTTTCCGGGCTTGATACAATGGTTACAGGTTTATCAGACGCGGTTTTGTTAAGCACAAAATTATGGTCATACCCTTTACCGAATTTAAGTTGCTGATCATTCGCCTCAATATCTTTGCCGATGGCTTTAGCTGTTGTAAAATCAAACGGAGTACCTTTTACCGGCTCTAATTTTCCGGTTGGTATCAAGGTATTATCTACCGGTGTAAATTTATCGGCATTAATATAAAGCTCGTGGTTGGTAATAGCGGCACCATTATGGCCGTTCAGGTTAAAATAAGCATGGTTGGTAAGGTTTATAACCGTAGCTTTATCTGTAGTAGCCTTATAATCTATTTTTAAAGCGTTATCATCTGTAAGCGTGTAAACCACATCTACGGTAAGCGTACCCGGGTAACCGCCCTCGCCATCCTTTGAAACATAGCTCAGCTCCAGTGTTTTATCATCCGATTTTTTGACATCCCAAACCTGGCAAAAAAATCCTTTAAAGCCACCGTGCAGGGTGTTAACTCCATCATTAATATCTAATTGATAAGCTTTACCATCAAGCGTGAATTTGCCTTTGGCAATACGGTTGCCATAACGCCCGATAAGCGCGCCAAAGTAAGGTTCGCCCTTTTTTTGATAGCTTTTTAAGGAGTCGTAACCTAAAACAACATCTGTTAGTTTACCGACACGGTCAGGTACCGACAGGCTAACCACACGGCCACCGTAATTGGTGATGCCTACCGTAACGCCGTTACTGTTTTTAAGGGTGTACAACTCAACAGATTTACCATCAACAGTACCTTTAATACCCACGGCTGCGGTGTCGGTTGTTGTAGAATCGGCTGTGCCATTTTGCTTTTTTGATGGATCGCCGCATGAGGTTATGGCTGTTGCAATTACCGCAGTCATAACTATCAGTAAAGATTTGTTTCTCATAAAATTTATAAATAACAGGTTTAATTGGATTACCGATGTGGTTACCGGCAATTGGCTGCCGCAATGCACCGAAATTATAAATAATAATTTAATTGTAATAAAAACACTTAAAAAAATTATAAATTTATGGTAACGCATTTTATATGCGGGCGATGTGGCAATGTTGCTAAAACGTGACTACAGGTTGAAAGTGGGCATAAACATTTTTAACATTTTTTGGTTCGAATAATTACATTTGCAGTTCGCTTAATACCTTCTATTACAAATAAAAGATGCAGAAATACTCAAAACAGACCCGTATACTACTTGCAGTTGATTGTATTGTTTTTGGTTTTGACGGTGAAGCTTTGAAAATACTGTTGATTAAAAGAGGCTTTCAGCCCGAGAAGGGTAACTGGAGCTTGATGGGTGGTTTTGTACAGCCCGATGAAAGCTTGGACCAGGCATCAAACCGTATATTAAAGGAGCTTACAGGGCTTGAGGGCGTTTACCTGGAGCAACTGCATACTTATGGTGATCCGCAGCGCGACCCGATTGAACGCACAGTATCAGTAGCTTACTTTGCACTGATTGATATTAATAAATATAAAAAGCAGATCAGTGATGATTACCATGCCGAGTGGTTCACCCTGAAACGTACGCCTAAGGTGATATTCGATCAGCAGGAAATGGTTGAGCAGGCCAAAAAGCGAATCAGGTACAAAGCGGCGATGCACCCGATATTATTTGAATTGCTGCCCTCAAAATTCACCATTCCGCAATTACAAAACCTGTACGAAAACGTATTTAATACGGCCATTGATAAACGCAATTTTAGTAAGCGCGTACTGGCTACCGGCCTGTTAATTAAGCTGAACGAGAAAGATAAGGCCGGCTCAAAACGCGGCGCATATTACTATCAACTGAATATGCATAATTATTACTCTCAATTTCAGTCATTTATGAATTTTATCCCTAATCCCGATAGCATATCTGCTTCGTGATACAATTCCTTGGCTAACCTGCCGTTTTAAGTTTTAAGATATTGTTTGCAGTTGTTGAAAAAAAAGTTCTGCAAAATTTTTATTTATCGTAATTTAAGTGTTAATTCGACACTCATTATAAATCTAAACATGAGTAATAAAGCATACGTGATCGGGGTCGACTATGGGTCAGACTCCGTACGCTCGGTTATTGTTGATGCTGCCAACGGGCAGGAAATAGCCTCTTCAGTATATAATTACCCGCGCTGGCAAAAAGGCTTGTATTGCAATGCCGCCGAAAACCAGTTTCGTCAGCACCCCCTGGATTATATTGAGGGATTGGAAAATACCATTAAAGATTGCCTTGCGCAAGCCGGTGCCGATGTCGCCGCTAATGTTAAAGGGATCTCGGTTGATACCACCGGCTCAACCCCGGTAGCGGTTGACGCGACCGGCCATCCGCTGGCTTTACGCCCTGAGTTCAAGGAAAACCCTAACGCCATGTTTGTTTTATGGAAAGACCATACCGCGGTTGACGAGGCCGCAGAGGTAAACGAACATGCTACAAAATTTGAAACTAACTACCTTAAATATGTAGGCGGCATCTATTCATCCGAATGGTTTTGGGCGAAATTGTTGCATGTGATCCGTGTGGATGAAGAAATAAACAGCGCACTGCACTCGTGGGTGGAGCATTGCGACTGGATACCTTTTCTGCTTACCGGTGGTACCGATGTTAAACAGATTAAACGAAGCCGTTGCGCTGCCGGCCATAAAGCCCTTTGGGCCGAGGAATTTGACGGCCTGCCGCCGGATGAATTCTTTTCATCATTAGATCCGTTGCTGACCGGCATTACCGGGAAACTTTTTAAAGATACCTATACCTCCGACGTTGCCGCCGGAACATTAAATACGGAATGGGCCCAAAAACTGGGCTTGCCGGAAGATGTGGTAGTTGGTGTTGGCGCTTTTGACGCACACATGGGTGCCGTGGGCGGCCAAATTGAGCCTTATTACCTGAGCAAGGTAATGGGAACCTCAACCTGCGATATGATGGTAGTACCTACCGCTGATATTGAAGGTAAAACCGTGCGCGGCATTTGCGGGCAGGTTAACGGCTCGGTAATACCGGGCATGATCGGTTTGGAAGCCGGGCAATCCGCCTTTGGTGATACTTATGCCTGGTTTAAAAACCTGGTAAACTGGCCAATTAACAATTTGCTAAGCCAATCAAAACTGATTGATGAAGCTACTGCCGAAAAACTGAAGGAAGAAATAGCCGATCAGATCATCCCTGAACTGAGCAGGCAGGCAGCATTGCTACCTATTGAAAGCGATAACGAACTGGCTATCGACTGGTTTAACGGCCGCCGTACACCGGATGCCAACCAATTGCTTACCGGCACCATAGCCGGGTTGAGCCTGGGTAGTGATGCGCCGCGCGTTTTTCGTGCGCTGGCCGAGGCTACCTGCTTTGGCGCCAAAAGTATTGTTGATCGTTTTATTGAAGAAGGTATCCCCGTTAAGGGCATCATCGGTATTGGCGGTGTAGCCAAAAAATCGCCGTTTGTGATGCAGATGATGGCTGATATTTTAGGTATGCCTATTCGCATCCATCAGTTTAAACATACCTGTGCCCTGGGCGCGGCCATGTTTGCCACGGTGGCTGCCGGTGTTTACTCTTCAACCGAAGAAGCTATGGAAGCCATGGGTCGTGGTTTTGATGTGGAGTATACTCCGAACCCTGATAACTACGCTGTTTATGCCGACCGCTATCAGCAATACAAAACCCTGGGTGCCGACATTGCCAAACAAATAACCGATAAAGAAAAAAATACCGTTACAGCATGAGCAAAAAATATCATGATATAAGGGAGAGCGCTTACGAGGCCAACATGCAGCTACCTAAATTAGGGCTGGTGCTGTTTACTTTCGGTAACGTTAGCGCTGCCGACCGTGAGCAACGTGTTTTCGCTATTAAACCCAGTGGCGTACCTTACGAAAAGCTATCGCCCAAGAAAATGGTGATCGTTGATTTTGATGGTAATATTGTTGACGGCGATTTACGCCCCTCGTCAGACACCAAGACACATGCCGTACTTTACAAGCATTGGGAAAATATAAACGGCATTGTGCATACGCACTCTACATACGCCACAGCCTGGGCACAAACACAGCGCGATATACCCATTTTTGGTACTACCCATGCCGATCATCTTACGGTTGATGTGCCCTGCGCCCCGCCAATGGATGACGAAATGATAAAAGGCGATTATGAGTATGAAACTGGCTTCCAGATCATGAACTGCTTTAAGGAAAAGAGCCTGAGCTATGAGGATGTGGAAATGGTACTGGTAGGTAACCACGCCCCCTTTACCTGGGGTAAAACTGCCGACAAGGCCGTATATAACAGCGCGGTGCTGGAAAGCGTTGCCCAAATGGCTTACCTTACCGAGCAGATCAACCCGCAATCACCACGATTAAAGGATGCCCTGATCAAAAAACATTTTGAGCGTAAACATGGCCCTAACTCTTATTACGGCCAATAAATAAAGCCCCCTATATGTACAAATATATATTTTTAGTGTGTATCAGTATGCTGACGGTTTGTGCGCAAGCGCAAACTGTTAGCAGTCCTGATAAAAACATTACGGTAAATTTTAGCCTGAAAGCCGGGAAACCGGTTTACACCGTGGCCAGTAAAGGCACGCCGGTAATTGCACAATCAGCCTTGGGCATTGCACGAAGCGATGGTAATTTTTTTAGTGGTTTAAAGCTAAAAAGCGCGTCGAAAATAAGTATGGGCGGCCAACTTTATACGATGGTGAACGCCAAAAAGCATCACATTAATTACCAATTCACCAAGCGCACCTACAGCCTTGTTAATGCCGCGGGCAAGCAAATGGATGTAATATTCCAGGTATCAAACGATGGGGTGGCTTTCCGTTATTACTTTCCGGATGGCGGCAAAAACAGTGCGGTTATCAATAAGGAATATACCGAATATCACTTCGCGTCATCAACTAAAACCTGGCTGCAGCCAAAAGCCGAAGCTAAAAGCGGCTGGGAACATACCAATCCATCGTACGAGGAATATTACGAGCAGGATGTTACAGCGGGCAAATACGCTAAAAACGGCTGGATCTATCCTGCCCTGTTTAAAACCGGCAACAACTGGGCTTTAATAACCGAAGCAGGCATGGATGGCAGCTATTGCGGTACCACGCTGAAAAACGATTCGCTGAGCAGTAATTATAAAATCAGCTTTCCGGATAAACGGGAAATTTTTACCGGCAGAGACCTGCTGCCTAAAAATGTGACTTATACACCATGGCGGGTAATTACCATAGGCGGTTTGAAAACCATTGTGGAATCAACCCTGGGTACCGATGTTGCGGCACCGGCTATTTCACTTAAAGATACAGCCATAATAAAACCGGGCAAAGCCGCCTGGAGCTGGATCATGAGCAAGGATGACTCTATTACTTATACCGAGCAGGTACGCTATGTTGACCTCGCCGCAAAAATGAAATGGCAGTACTGCCTGGTAGATGCCGACTGGGATAGAAAGATAGGTTACGACAAAATTAAGCAGCTTGCCGATTATGCTAAAACCAAGAATGTAGGTGTACTATTGTGGTATAATTCCGCCGGGCCATGGAATACGGTAAAATACACCCCAAAAGATAAGCTACTAACCCACGAAAGTCGCGAAAAGGAATTTTCCCGCCTCAACGAAATGGGTATAAAGGGCGTTAAGATAGATTTCTTTGGCGGCGACGGCCGTTCCATGATCGAATATTATACTGATATTTTAAAGGATGCCGCGGCACATGGTTTACTGGTCAACTTTCATGGTGCTACCCTGCCAAGGGGTTGGGCACGTACTTATCCACACCTGATGACCACGGAAGCTGTACGGGGTTATGAAATGATAACCTTTGAACAGGTAGGTGCCGATAATGAAGCCAACCACTGCGCTATGCTGCCCTTTACCCGTAACGCGTTCGACCCGATGGACTTTACGCCCATGAACCTGTACAAAATACCGACGCATGTAAAACGCAAAACCACCAGCGGCTTTGAGCTGGCAACCAGTGTTTTATTGCTCTCCGGTATACAGCATTATGCGGAGTCACCCGAAGGAATGTCTCATCAGCCGGATTACGTGGTATCGTTTTTACAAACACTGCCAAACTATTGGGATGACGTGCGCTTTGTGGATGGCTATCCGGGCAAGTACGTGGTAATTGCACGCCGCAGTGGCAACAAATGGTACATAGCCGGTATAAACGGCGGCAACACAGGCAAAGAAGTAAGCATCAACCTGAAAGATTTTAAAGCCACCAAAGCCAAACTGATAACAGATGGCGCGGAGCCGCTAACCTTTACGCAAAGCGATATACCTGCAAACCAGCCCGCAAAAATCACCATGAAAGGTGATGGCGGTTTTGTAATTGTACTTGAATAATAACCCTGAACAACTGATTAATTACTAAATACTAATATGATCGATTTAAAAACATTTGAAGTTTGGTTTATAACCGGCAGCCAGAACTTATATGGCGAAGAAACCTTGAACCAGGTAGCCGAACATTCTAAACAATTAGCCGCGGCGCTTGATGGCGCTTCGCAAATTCCGGTACGGGTGATGTTTAAGCCTACCGTAAAATCTACTGAGGAGATTTATGCTACCATACAGGAAGCTAATATTGCCGAAAACGTGATCGGTATCATTACCTGGATGCACACCTTTTCGCCTGCCAAAATGTGGATCCGCGGATTAAGCATCCTTAAAAAACCAATGCTGCACCTGCACACGCAATTTAACCGCGATATTCCTTGGAGTTCGATAGATATGGATTTCATGAACCTGAACCAAAGCGCGCACGGCGACAGGGAGTTCGGCTTTATGGTATCGCGTATGCGTAAAAACCGTAAGGTAGTTGTAGGCCACTGGCAGGATGAAGAAGTGCTTACACAAATTGGCTCATGGACCCGCGCCGCCGCAGGCTGGCACGACTGGCAAGGCGCTAAATTCGCCCGCTTTGGCGATAACATGCGCTATGTTGCCGTTACCGATGGCGACAAGGTTGAGGCTGAACTGAAATTCGGTTTCGCGGTTAACAGCTATGGTATTGGTGATCTGGTGGCACTGATTGACAGCATTACGCCGGAAGCGGTTGACCAATTGCTTAACGAGTACGAAAGCACTTATACTTTGTCTGATGATTTGAAACGCGGCGGAGCACGCCATGCATCGGTATATGAGGCAGCTAAGATTGAGCTTGGCCTGCGCAAGTTTTTAGAGGATGGAAACTTTAAAGGTTTTACCGATACGTTTGAGGATTTGCATGGCATGGTACAATTGCCCGGCCTTGCCGTACAACGCTTGTTAGCCGATGGGTATGGCTTTGCCGGTGAAGGCGATTGGAAAACTGTTGCCTTGGTACGTGCCTTTAAGGTAATGGGTAGCGGCCTGCCGGGTGGCAATGCCTTTATGGAAGATTACACTTACCATTTCGACCCGAACAACGCGCTGGTATTGGGCTCGCACATGCTGGAGGTTGATGCCTCATTAGCCAACGGCAAAGCAAGCTTAGAGGTACATCCGCTGGGTATTGGCGGCAAAGCCGATCCGGCAAGGTTGGTATTCAACGTAGCCGGTGGCGCAGCGTTAAATGCATCGTTGATTGATATGGGCAACCGTTTCCGTTTATTAGTTAACGAGGTTGAGGCCGTTGAACCGCAGAATGACCTGCCTAACCTGCCGGTAGCACGCGTATTGTGGAAACCACTGCCTGATATGAAAACAGGTTGTGCCGCGTGGATCTACGCTGGTGGCGCTCACCATACCGCATACAGCCAAAACCTTAATGCCGAAATGATACAGGATTTTGCCGACATGGCCGATATTGAGTTTTTACGCATTGGCAAAGGCACTACTATTGAAAGTTTCCGCAACGAGTTGCGTTGGAACGAAGTAGCCTACAAATAATTATATTAGCAGGCCGGCAATCAAGATGGGCTTTTTAATTGCCGGCCTTTAAACCAAATTAACCCTGATTTTTTATGAGTAAATTCTCAACTGTTGACATCGTTGTGTTCGTTGTCTACTTTATTTTAGTAACGGGCTACGGTATATGGGTATACCGCCTTAAACGAAACAAAGGCGTATCCGATTCAAAAGACTTTTTCCTGGCCGAGGGATCGCTCACCTGGTGGGCCATCGGCGCATCGCTCATCGCCTCCAACATTTCGGCCGAGCAATTTATCGGCATGAGTGGTAACGGCTTTGTGGTAGGTATTGCTGTTGCAGCATATGAATGGGTTGCAGCCATCGCCCTGATTATTGTGGCAGTATGGTTTATCCCGGTATACCTTAAAAACAAGATCTTCACCATGCCGCAGTTTCTCGAAACGCGGTACAACGAAACGGTGAGTTTGATTATGGCCGTATTCTGGCTGTTTTTATATGTATTTGTTAACCTTACCTCTATCCTATACCTGGGTGCACTGGCTATCGATAATATTGCGGGCGGCGGTTATTTCCACCTGATAATCATTGTAATGGCCATATTCGCCCTTGTTATTACCCTTGGTGGTATGAAGGTGATTGGCTTTACCGATGTGATACAAGTATTGGTATTGATCATAGGCGGCTTAGCTACAACCTACATCGCACTTACCTTAGTAAGCGAGCAATTTGGTTTAGGTAAAGATGTTTGGGGCGGTGTAACGGCCATGATGAAGGATGCCCCCGACCACTTCAAAATGATCATCGAGAAACCAAAACCGGGCGCAACGCAGGGCGAGATTAACAAATACCTGATGCTGCCGGGCATTGCCATGTATTTTGCCGGCCAATGGATAGTGAACCTGAACTACTGGGGTTGTAACCAATACATTACCCAAAGAGCGCTGGGTGCCGATCTAAAAACGGCACGTACCGGTATTTTATTCGCGGGCTTTTTAAAACTAGGTATGCCGGTTATTGTAATGCTACCGGGTATAGCCGCTTATGTATTGTATAAAAATGGCGGTATACAATCCGAAATGGCACCGGGCGGCCACTTCAATGCCGATAACGCTTATTCGGCCATTTTAGGTTTTTTACCTACCGGATTAAAAGGTCTTTCGTTGGCTGCATTAACCGCGGCCATTGTGGCCTCATTAGCGGGTAAGGCAAACAGTATTTCAACCATATTTACGTTAGACATCTACAAGAAATATATTAACCGCGAAGCGGGTGAAAAGAAACTGGTTATAGTTGGCCGTATCACCATTTTTGCGGCGATGGTATTGTCTATCCTTTTAACCTGGAAAGATTTACTTGGCATTGGCGGCGAGGGTGGCTTTACCTTTATCCAAAAATATACAGGCTTTATCAGTCCGGGTATATTCGCTATGTTTTTGCTGGGTATGTTCTGGAAACGTACCACCGGTACAGCGGCTATCGCGGGTATACTTACCGGCTTTGGTATGTCGGTATTGTTTAATAACTATGCCCCCCGCCTGTTTGGTAACGAAACACTGCTTTACACAGCCTATCCAAATGGCAAGGGTGGTTATGAGATCCCATTCCTGATCTGTATGGGCTTATCCTTCCTGTTCACCATGATCGTAATGATACTGATCAGTTTACGCGGACCAAAAGTGAACCCGAAAGCCTTTGTGCTTGATACCGCGATGTTCAAAGTAGCGCCATCAACCATGGTACTTATTGTGGTTACTTTATTGGTGATAGCGGCATTGTACGTACGTTTTTGGTAAACTAATAGCACTTAATTAATAATACATAAGGCAGCCTCTGATAATACTCAGGGCTGCTTTTTTTAGTTTGATACAAATAGTTTTAAATATTTGTATCAGTTTCTAAATTTCTGTCAGTTTATTTCTAAATTAACTGACAGAAATTTAAACCTTATGGCACCGGTACAAGTAATTACAAAAATCTTATTTTATTCTATCGATTCTGATTTGAATATAATAAAACATGACACCTTAGATCAAGCAAAATTAATATTCAATTTAAAGTTTATTTTACGACATATTATTGGTTATAATTCATTTTCAACTAACTCAGGCGCAGTAATTAATAATTATGCAACTAAAATTGAGTTGTTAGATATAAATGGAAACGATATTGATTATATCACAGATAATGATTGGAAGTTTCGTCTCGATAGTTTTGGCATGAGGCATGGCTACAGCTATAATACCATGTGGGTAGAATATACAGATACATTCGGTATAAAGGCGCGAGAAGAGTTCGGAATATCAGCCGAAGAAGTTATTAAAGCTTATAATAGATTTCAAATACTGAATAAATTTGATGGTTATCGTTTTGCCGTAGTTAATATTGAAAAAGATAAATTGATTCTCGAAAATTTAAAGCTTAAGTCAGAACTTGAGCGGATAAATGCAGAACTTTCGCAACTGAAATCTCGCTTATCATCTTTATCGTAGCTTAATATTTTTTCAAGTGCATTGCTTTTTTAGTTTGCGACGGGTTTATTCCAGGTTTGCGGCGGTATCACCGGGTTGATACGGAAATTTGAATACTGTGTTGATAACTGCTGCTTGCCTGCCGTATTTAGTTCGCTATAAGGCATCAAAATCCCATCGATCTGCCTGAAGTCTGAATAAACGGTTGTCAAAGGCACCCGTGTTGCCAAGTCACCCGAGGCCGACATTTGTCCTTTATCATTGATGATGAACGCGTACCGTTTGCCATTCTGCATGCAAACTATCGCGGTACCTGCCTTGCCCGATTTAACGCTCTCTATGGTTAAAGCCTCAATCTCTGATTTGCGCAGACCTAAAATGCCAGTGTAAAATGAGGTACGCATTTCGTTTACACGCGTGGTGTTTAGCGGAGCTGTTCGTCCGCCCTGCCACTCCCAACCACTGTTACCCTCCAGTTGCTGTACCTGCAATAGTTTACCGCTCTTGCTCATCTCCAAACGCAAGCGTTCACCGGCAACGTCAACATAGCCTGTAACCGATATACCTTGTACGCTTGCCTCAAAGGTAACCGTCCTGATGTTATCCAGCTTCGCGCCGCCATGCGTAGAGTTGGCTTTGAGCAGCAAAGCTTTTGCATCGGCTGTATTAGTGGATGCATCATTTGAATTGCTTTTTGTACCGGATGTATTGCGCTTGCGCGAAGCAGATGAAGATTCGACGCGCTCTGCCGCTACTTCCTTTTCATCCTTCATAAAATAAATGTCACCATCAATTACAGCCATTATTGGTTTTTCGGCAGGGCGACAGTAAAAGGAATGCACCTGAGTTTTGCCGTCGTCAAAAGTAAGGGTAAGCACGCCCTGGTTTATTTTGTATGTACCAACGCCACTTTTTTTATTGGTACCGCCACCGCCTATACCATCACCGGCAATCATGGATGTGTTTTCGCTGTTGGTGCTGAAACGGCCTTTGCCATCAAAGTACAATCCGCGGGTGGATGATGTGCCGACAAAGGTGGTACCTGTACCCATGCCCCCCATGCTGGTCAGCTTTTTAAACTCAAAGAAGCCCTTAGGCACACTATTATCCATAGGCTGCCTGAGCAGGAAATAGCTTCCGGCATCTATCCTGTCGGTGCTTTCCATATCATAATCTGATGTGTTACCATCGTCGGTATATTTCAAAATCAGTTTCTTGCCGGAAACCTTGTAACGGCCTGTTGTGCGTTTAGTCCAGTTGGGTTTATCCAATTCATGATTAAAAGTACCGTCGGGCCTGAAGAGGATCACCTCATCAAAACGGTCCATCGCGCCGCCGGGCGTTACCGAGGGCATTAGTTTTACACCGGCATAAACGCCGCTTACTGTTTTGTTTTGGCCATTTACAACATTGGCAAAAAGCAGGGTGCACCATACCATCATGGCAAACCGGAGTATCCGCAAATAGGTCATACCCGTTTAACAATAACTTTTATACCCTTGTTTAGGCAAATAAATTAATTAACACAGCAAGCGTATTCCCTCATAACCTATTAAATTCGCAATGTTTTTATGAGAAGGATAATTAAACATCATGCCAAAAGAGCCAAATACATCATTTACAAAGAAACCCTTATTGATTTCAGGGAGCATTTATGGACATTCATCGGCTCGTTTCTGGGTATAGGCATTATCGGCTTTTTAAACAGCAAATACTTTACCGCTTATGACAATCTTTTCCTGATCGGCTCGTTCGGTGCATCGTCGGTATTGATTTATGGGGCGATAAATAGTCCGCTGGCGCAACCGCGTAATTTAATAGGCGGGCATGTGGTGTGTGCAATTATCGGGGTAACTGTTCATAAACTTATCCCTACGGAATTGTGGTTGAGTTCGGCATTATCGGTATCATTATCCATTGTTGCCATGCAGATCACCAAAACTTTACATCCGCCGGGCGGGGCTACGGCGCTGATAGCCAATATCGGTTCTGAAAAAATAAAAGCATTGGGTTATTTATATGTTTTGTGCCCTGTGTTTATAGGTGTATTGATACTGTTTATTGTAGCCGTTATTTGCAACAACGCTACCTCGCACCGCAGCTATCCTAAAAACAAGGGTTGGTATAAATTCTGGCTCCGCAGGTATAATTAAATTTGTGAGCTTTTTAACAAAGCAAACTTGAGCCACCCAACAAAGCGCGGGGCTTAAAACTGCTATACTTTTGTGTTGTACTTAAATAAAACAGACAATGACAAAAATATGGTTTATAACAGGCAGCTCCCGCGGATTGGGGCGCAGCCTTACAGAAGCAGTTTTAAAAAGCGGCGATAAGGTTGCCGCCACAGCTCGTAACATTAGTCAGCTTGATGATCTTGTAAAACAATATGGCGAACAGATACTACCTGTAAAGTTAGATGTTACCGATTACGAACAGGTTTACCAGGCCGTAGCCGATACTGTTAAACACTTTGGCCGCATTGACGTGCTGGTAAATAACGCCGGTTTCGGCATTATTGGCGCTGCCGAGGCTTATACTGATGAACAGGTACGCAGCCAGTTGGAAACCAACCTGTATGCCCCTATCGAGATCACCCGTGCGGTACTGCCTTACATGCGCAAGCAAGGCAGCGGCCGTATATTGCAGATCAGTTCTATCGGTGGGCGTGTAGGTAACCCGGGGCTGACCATTTACCAGGCTGCTAAATTTGGCTTGGGTGGTTTTACCGAAGCGTTAGCCAAAGAGGTTGCTCCGCTTGGCATCTATGTAAGCAGTGTTGAGCCGGGTGGTTTCCGTACCGACTGGGCTGGGGCATCCATGAGTTACGCGCCCGAAATTGAGGGTTATAATACCGTTAAACAACGTACCGACTTTTTTAAGAGCGGCAACTTTATCCCGGTTGGAGACCCGGATAAGGCGGCAAAGGCAATGGTTGACCTGGCCGTACACCCGGCTCCGCCCGTACATTTGGTATTGGGCAGCGAAGCCATCGGTATCCTGAAAAATGCCAATGAAACCCGCGATGCCGAAATGGAGGCCTGGCTGCCGGTAAGCCTCTCAACCGACCATGATGATGCCGCTAACTTTTTAGATACCCCACAAGGCCAGTGGTATACTAAAAGCAATAAAAAATAATGATGATGTATCAAACAGTCAGCACGCGGTACTAACCCGGTGCTGGCTGCTTTTTTGTAAATTTGATAAATGGTCGATACACAATCACCCATAACCTACTCCTGTTATTACAGCCGCAACCGCTCGGGCGAGCAGTTTGTGGCCGAGCATGTGCTGAGCTACCAGGTATCGGGCACACTTACGGTAAGTAACGGCGACAAGGATTTCATCTTCAACGAGGGTGATTTCCGCTTGGTGCGGCGCAACCAGTTACTCAAGTTTACAAAGCAACCACCACTTGATGGGGTGTTTAAATCCGTATCCATATACCTTGACCAGACCGCGCTTCAAAACTTTAGCCGGGAGTACGGGCAGGATGCCGGGCATAGCAAAACCACGTTGAACGACCCGGTGATACAATTGAAAGGCGACCCATTTTTAAAGGCCTTTATGAATTCGCTGATGCCATACATTGAGGCCCGTCAGCCTGCTGACCCACAACTGGAAACACTTAAACAGCGCGAAGCGATCATGCTGCTCCTGCGCTCGCACCCGGAATTAAGGAATATTTTATTTGATTTTAGCGAGCCGGGCAAAATAGACCTGGAAGCATTCATGAACAAGAACTTCCATTTTAATGTGCACCTTAACCAATTTGCCTACTTAACCGGGCGTAGCCTGGCTACCTTTAAGCGCGATTTTGAGCACATATTTCATAATTCGCCCAGCCGCTGGCTGCAGCAGCGCAGGTTGCAGGAGGCTTATTATTTGCTGAAAGAACAAGGTAAAGCCGCATCAGACGTGTACCTTGAAGTAGGTTTTGAGGATCTGTCTCACTTTTCTTTCGCTTTCAAGAAAGCTTATGGCCTCCCGCCTTCTAAAATCGCAGGATAAAAGGCGATCAAGCGTTTTTATTATCGCAACCGAAAGGAAATAAATTTATATTTGCGCCATTGTTCCCGTAGTTCAATGGATAGAATGTCAGATTCCGGTTCTGATGATATGAGTTCGAATCTCGTCGGGAACACATGGTAAAAGCCTCTTCTTTTTATAAGGAGAGGCTTTTTTAAAAACAGTAAGCTATAATTTTGCCGTATCCTGATTTGCTTTTACAGGGTGATATTCAAACGGCAATTGATCGGCAACCCTTCGTAAGGCCATATTGCCCTGTATTGTAAAGTTATGCTCACCGGAGGCATCGCCTTTCTGATCTATCATGGCGCCATCGTTAAGCAAATACATCAGGGTACAATTACTTGTAACGGGTACCTGCTTTTTACGGGCATCAACAAACAACAGGCGTTGTTTAGCGGCTTGTTTAGGAGCGTAGGTAATAAACAATTTGGTAAACTGTAACCGCATTAAACTATCAACACCGAGTTTTGAGATGGTATTCAGATCAATCTCATTAGGATCAATGTTTACATATTCCCGGTTATCGTTGCTGCTAACTATGGGTACCCTTTCATAAGCCTGATGTATTAAAAAACCTTCCTCGCGGGCGTTGTTATGGTATAAGCTCCTGAAAAACTGCATTAACGAGCCATAATAGGCTTTTGATCTCGCATTAGTCCAAAAGCTTTTTTGCTGATCGTTACCAGGCAACTCCTCAAAACTACTGTTGCCCGAAAAGCTGGCATGATCCTGACTGACATGATAACTAAAATTGTTGAGCATATAGCGTATTTTATAACCCAATGCTTCATTCTCCACAATGATCAGATCATCAGCATAAGCCGTGAGTATGCCGGTTTTTTTATCTAACTTTAAATGCAACGTTTCCGGGTTTATTATCCGGCATTTTTTGGCATTAGCCGAACTGCCCAGAAATACGCTCTGGAACATTTTGTAGTTCTTCTCCCTATCTTTGCCGACACCGGAGTTTATAACCACTTCAGCCAATAAAATATCCGTGGAGTGCAGGGTTATTTTCAAATCTGCAATAGGTTCAGTTAAATTAACCGTTTCGGTATGCTTGGCAAAACCTATAATGGATATGGATAACTGATATGTGCCCGCCTGTAATCCATCAAAACGGAAAGTGCCGTCTTTATTCGTACTGGTTATCTTGGTCATGCCAACAATAAATACCGTTGCTGATGGAACAGGACTGTTCAGGCTATCGGTAACTTTACCGGTTAACAAATGGGTTGACTGCGCCCTTGATGATGCAGTATACCCAGATACAAAGACAAGAAAAAACAGAAGCGCTTTGATAGACCTACTTATTGCTGTGCATACTGATAAGAGAGATTGACTGGCCGGCATTGTAAAGTTTTGGATTAGGTTTTTGTAAAGCAATAATACAAAATGAAAGCTATTTTATCGTAATGGTTAAATGATATTTTCAGGCACTTGCAGCTCGGCTATATCAATCATCTATATTAATTATCACCGGGTTAAACCAAAAGCATAATCAATACTCCTACCTGTACATAACAACCTAACCATGAACAATAAATTCAAACACAAACTCCTGTTAGTATTATCAATAATTTTAATTACCTACGGGTACAGTAAAGCGCAGGATAATATTAAAATAGATGCCGACTTATCACGCGGCGCCGTCCGCATCAATTCGGTTTACCTAACGGATGCCGTTGTGACTGTTTACATTGACAACCTTGGCCGCTTGCGCGATGTTTATGCAGATAATACCGACAGTTATTACGACCCCATACATACCGAAGATACCTTCAGCTTCGGCGAGGTTGAATATTACCCACATGACTATATTTTTGATGAATTAAGCGACCGCCTGAAGCGAATAGGAAATTTAAACATTACTTATTACGACCGTTTCAGTTGGGATGAGCTGCGTGGTAAAATCAAATCAATAGACAACGTAAACTTTACTTATTACGATCGCTTTGGATGGGATGAAACAAAGGGGTTAGTTAAATCAATTGGAAACGTAACTATCACCTATTACGATCGTTTTGGCCGTGATGAGGATAAAGGAAAAATAAAAAGCATTGGCAACACATCGTTTACTTATGCAGGCCAAAAGGTTAGTGTGAGCGGAGGTGATAATAATGGTGTCCTCAATCTTCACAGAGGAGTAATTAATTAAAGGTGATTAATTAGGTATTATACTTTCTTATAAGTTTGCCGCCATGAATGATGTTCTAAAAAACCCTGCCTGGCACGCGCTGTTAACAGGCAATGCAGCACTTGCGCAGGGTAATAACCGGGTTAAGTTTTTTGATAAAAATGTGTCGCCTTTTGTAGGGCTTGAAGAAAATACCGCCGGGCATCTTACCGAACTTGCTGGTATGGTACCAGATACCGGGATCAGTATTTTTATCAGCGAAAATGAAGTTGATATTCCGCCGGTATGGCAGGCACTGGCTTGCGTTAATTGCTACCAATTGATTTGGAACGGCTCCGAAATACCGTTTGATACTCCTGAAACCGTTATAGAACTTACTGAAAGCCACATCCCCGAAATGCTGGCCTTAACCGAGTTAACCAACCCGGGCCCATTTGCTGCGGAAACCATCAAGTTTGGCCATTACCGAGGTATTTATGCTGATGGCAAACTGGTGGCTATGGCCGGGCAGCGGCTTAACCCAACGCCTTATGCCGAGATCAGCGCGGTATGCACCCATCCTGATCATTTAGGCAAGGGTTACGCCAAAATCTTGCTTAACCACCATATACAACGCGTTATAGCCGCATCGGGCATTCCGTATCTGCATGTAAAGCATGATAATGAGCGGGCTATTAACGTGTACAAAAGCTTAAGATTTGAAATAAGCCGGGAGCTTTTGTTTAACGTGATACAAAAAGCCGCGAAATAATTTCACTCGCGCTGCATTTTGATTTACGGTTTTTACCGGTCACAAAAAACTTAACACTACATGGTTTTGTTAAGGCTTTTAAAAGCTGAAATTTGTAAGCATATTAGCAGTATAGCAGCGCCTTATTGCTTAAAAATGCTTATCATTGAATAATCAAAATACATCACCATATGCAGGAAATCGATCCTATCATCCTTCAAAAAGTTAATACCTGGCTTGAAGGCAATTACGATGAGCAGGTAAAACAGGAAATTCAGAAATTACTTGACGATAAGGCTTACACCGAGCTTACCGATTCATTTTACAGAGACCTTGAATTTGGCACCGGCGGTTTACGCGGTGTTATGGGTCCGGGTTCAAACCGTATCAATAAATACACTATAGGCTCGGCCACGCAAGGTTTGGCTAATTACTTAAAGAAAACCTATCCTAACGAACAGGTTAAGGTGGCCATAGCGCACGATAGCCGCAACAACTCCGATCTGTTCGCGCGTATAACTGCCGAAGTATTTTCGGCCAATGGCATCTATGTTTACTTTTTTGAGGCGCTGCGCCCTACGCCTGAACTATCGTTTGCTATACGTACTTTGGGCTGCAAAAGCGGCGTAATGTTAACCGCATCGCACAACCCTAAAGAATACAACGGCTACAAGGCTTATGGCGAAGATGGCGGCCAGTTTGTATCTCCTGCCGATAAAGCCGTAATGGACGAGGTTGCCGCTATCAAAAGCATCGACGATGTTAAATTTGAACGCGTTGAGAACAACATCGAACTGATCAGCACGGCTATTGATGAGCAATACCTGCAAAAAATAGTTACCCTTTCGGTATCGCCGGAAGCCATTAAACGTCAAAAGGATCTGAAGATAGTTTTCTCACCGATACATGGCACAGGTATTACCCTGGTGCCAAAAGCGTTGGAACTGTTCGGTTTTGAAAATGTGGTTTTGGTTGAGGAGCAATCAACACCTGACGGCAACTTCCCTACCGTGGTTTACCCTAACCCGGAAGAGAAAGAGGCCCTTACCCTCGCCCTTAAAAAAGCACAGGAAGTAGATGCCGACCTGGTTTTGGCAACCGACCCTGATGCCGACCGTGTAGGTATCGCTGTAAAAAATACGGATAACGAATTCATCCTGCTAAATGGTAACCAAACCGGCAGCATGCTGATCAATTACCTGCTAACTGCCTGGCAGGAAAGCGGAAAGCTAACCGGTAACGAGTACATTGTTAAAACCATTGTTACCTCAAACCTGATAGAGGCTATTGCCAAAGCCAAAGGCGTAACTTATTACAACACCCTTACCGGCTTTAAATACATTGGCGAATTAATGACCAAATTTGAAGGTAAACAAACCTTTATTGGCGGTGGTGAGGAAAGCTACGGTTACCTGGTTGGTGAATTTGTACGCGATAAGGATGCCGTTGTTTCGGCAGCGTTTATTGCGGAGATGACCGCTTTTTATAAAGATAAAGGCAGCAGTTTGTTCGAGGCGTTAGTAGATACTTATATTGAGTATGGTTTCTATAAAGAAAAACTGATCTCGATCACCAAAAAAGGTAAGACCGGAGCTGAGGAGATCAAGGCGCTGATGGAAAAATTCCGCAACAACCCGCCTGCTACACTGGGCGGCTCAAAGGTTACTACCCTGAAGGATTATGAACTGCGCGTTGAAACCGATCTGAGCGATAACACCACTCAGCCTATCGAGTTACCAAAGTCGGACGTATTGCAATTTATTACCGAGGATGGCAGCATTATATCGGCCCGCCCATCGGGCACTGAGCCTAAAATAAAATTTTATTGCAGTGTGAACGGCAAGCTGGAAAGCAAAGAAGCTTACAAGCAAACCGATGCCCAACTGGAAGAAAAAATAGATGCTATTATAAAAGATCTGGGTGTTTAGTCCTTTTCTTTTTTAACAAAACACAAAGGCACTCACTTAAAAAATGGGTGCCTTGTTTTTTTATTTTACCATAAAATATATATTTACAGTCAACCTGAATAATGAGTATACCGGCAGGAATATAATGGAGAAGAAGGAAACAGTTGGCAATGCAAGCCCTGTATCGGCACTGATAGACAGCCTGCCTGTAGCCGTGTACCTGTGCGATAGCAATGGCTATATTACAGCTTATAACAAACCTGCTGAAAACCTATGGCATAACGCGCCCGTTATAGGTGAAGCCCGCTGGTGCGGTGCTTTAAAAACCTATACGCTCGATGGTACCCTGATCTCTCCTGATGATAATCCGGCCGCGCGCAGCTTATTCACCGGCGCTGATGCACCCAGTCAGGAATTTATCATTGAGCGCGGGGATGGCAGCCGCAGATACATTGTTCACCATGCAGCGCTGATGCATGATGCCGCCGGAACAATTAGCGGCGTTACCAATACACTGATTGATATTACCGCGCAAAAAGAGGATGAAGGTAAGCAGGCCATACTTGCCGCTATAGTTACCTCGTCTGACGATGCGATCATCAGTAAAACACTCAACGGCATAATTACCAGTTGGAACCGGGCTGCTGAAAGGCTGTTTGGCTATACCGAACAGGAAGCTATTGGCCGATCAATCACCATGCTGATACCTGCTGACCGGTTAAGTGAGGAAGAACATATTATTAATAAAGTGCGTAACAGTGAGGTAGTTGACCACTTTGAAACGCTAAGGCAACATAAATCAGGTTACCTGATACCCCTCTCGTTAACCGTATCGCCGGTAAAGGATACAAAAGGCAACATCATTGGTGCCTCTAAAATAGCGCGGGATGTTAGCCGGCAAAAACAAGCCGAAGACCAGCTTCAGCATTATGCCCGTAACCTGGAGATATTGAACTCCTTCGGCAAAACAATTTCAGAGAACCTGGATGTGCAAAGCATCCTGCAAAAAGTTACTGATGCTACCACGCAGCTTACCGGGGCAAAATTCGGCGCGTTTTTTTATAACAAACTAAATGAGAATGGCGAGGCGTACATGCTGTACACCCTTTCGGGTGCACCTAAAGAAGCCTTTGAAAAGCTTGGAATGCCGCGTAATACCGATGTTTTTAAAACTACCTTTAAAGGCGAGGGAATTATAAGGGTTGACGATATTACCCAAGACCCGCGTTACGGAAATAATTCGCCGCACCATGGTATGCCTAAGGGGCATTTACCGGTGGTGAGCTATATGGCAATGCCGGTAATTTCAAAAAGCGGCCATGTAATAGGCGGCCTGCTGTACGGGCATCCGGATGCGGGCAAGTTTACCTATGAGCATGAGCAACTGGTCTCAGGCGTGGCATCGCAGGCCGCTATCGCCCTGGATAATGCCCAATTGTACGAAGAGATCAGGATGCTGAATGCCCGTAAGGATGAATTTATCGGCCTGGCCAGTCATGAACTTAAAACACCGGTTACCAGTATAAATGGCTACCTGCAAATTATAGAACGGTCCTTACCCGGTAATGACCGCAACACGGCATTCATTGCCAAGGCAAGGCTCCAGGTAGGCAAACTCAGCAGCCTGATAGCCGACCTGTTGGATGTATCCAAGATCATCACCGGCAAACTCCCGCTTTCGCATTCGGTATTTAACCTGCAGGATTTATTGGTAGAATCGGTAGAAGTATTGCAGCAAACACACATCAGCCATACCATACATATTGACCTGGCCGCGGCTCCGCTGATGGTCAATGCCGATCAGCAGCGTATTGAGCAGGTAATTATTAATCTGCTATCCAATGCCGTAAAATATTCGCCCGACGCGGATAAGGTATTGATCAAATTATTTGAGCGTAACGGAAACGCGGTGGTAACCATACAGGATTTTGGCATTGGCATAAATCAAAACGACCAGAAACACATATTTTCCCGTTTTTACCGGGTTGATGATATTGCCGCCCATATATCGGGCCTGGGTATAGGCCTGTACATCTGCAACGAGATTATTAACCGGCACAACGGCCGCCTTTTGGTATGCAGCGAACCGGGGCTGGGCTCCACCTTTTCGTTTGAGCTTCCGCTAAGCGCATAAAAAAACTCCCGGCTTATAACCGGGAGTTTTTTTTATGTCTGATATACTGTTACTTCGTTATATCTTTAAACAATTGCGGCACCGTGCCATAGGTAGGTAATTGCCCGTTCCACTTCTCTATCATACGGGTTTGCACCAGCAGTGGGGTTAAACTTTGCTGCCTCAATTTATTCGCTTCTGATTCCGCACGTGCCTTGATAAGTAACGCCGCGGCCTCACCCTCTGCTTTAGCCTTACTAACTGTAGCTTCGGCAATGGCCTGTTTGGCTTCGTTCTCGGCTTTTAAACGGGCTTGGATCGATGCGTTCTTTTCATCTATCATCCGCCTTAATGATGTAGGCGGCGTTATGGCCGATGTAAGCTGATCGTACACAAAGCCATCCTTAGCCAGGTTTTTGGTAAGCAGCGTTTGTATCTTATCTTCAAAACGCTCCCGGTTACTCATCACGCTGTCTGATGTAAAGCTGTTGGCCACAATGCGGTAGGCATCATAAATGGTGTTGCGCATAAATTGCTGCTCAATTTCGCCCAGCGGCTTGCGGTACTGGCGGTATATATTAGGCACCATATTGGCGTTAACGTGATAGTTCAATTTAGGATCTACCTGGAACTCGGCGGCATCCCTAGTGGTGATCACAAACGGCTCATAATCTACATTTTGTGTATAGGTTGGAAACTCCACGATCTTGGTTGTCCAGGTGTTGTACCACACACGGCCGGTTACAATGGTAATATTATCTACCCCCCTGTCGCTACCGTACAGGTTTATTTTGATCCCTACGTTACCGGCATCAATATTTTCATAAGTAAAAGGTTGAATAGCCAAAGCTACAGCGAGTACAATTACTACCCCGCCAATGCGAAGTATGCGTTTAAGGTTATTAGGTTCCATTTAAAAAATTAGTTGTTTAATTAAATCTGCGATATATGTAACGTACGATGTGAAAAACGAATAATGATCCCAACAGAATTTGAAATACGCCGATGCCAACGTACAAATTGCTCGGTTTTGACAGATTATTTGCCGCCATTGAGAACAGCCAAACAGCGAACACAATATCTAATATTAATATCAAAATGTGCTTCATATATGTAAAATTACTGATTAGTAACTAAATAAAACGGTTAATCCGTATCTTTGCCTTGTGTTTTTTCTGTTTTCATAAAAGCACATCATACCGAGCCGGGTCCCGCCTGACCCGGCTTATTTTTACATCTTAGCCGCTGCCATACTGTTTCCGTTCTTAAAATATGTGCAGGTTAGATAAGCGCTTACCCTAATTGTTACAATGCTATATTTTATGTGCTTAATTGCTTACTTTGCCCTTAAAAACCACAAAGTATTTTACGCATGACTTATTGCTTAGGTATAAAAGTTAAAGAAGGCCTGGTGGCCATTGCCGATACCCGCATAACATCAGGTACCGAAACTACCAACAAAAAAAAGGTAACTATTGAACAGAAGGATAAATTTTCGCTTTTTATTATGACCAGCGGACTACGCTCGGTACGTGACAAGGCGCTGGTATATTTTTATGAATTGATGGAGAACCAGGAGTTCAACAAGCTTTATAAAGCGGTGAATGCCTTTGGCGGACAGGTAAAACGCGCGGCCCTTGAGGATGGCGCGGCCCTTGAAAAAGCAGGCTTAAAGTTTGACCTGCACACCATCATAGGTGGCCAGTTAAAAGATGATGCCGAGCATAAGCTATACCTGCTCTATCCCGAAGGCAACTGGGTTGAACTGGGGCAGGGCGCGCCTTACGTTGTTATCGGCAATTCCGGGCATGGAAAAGCCATACTTAACCGGGTTTTAAGTGAAGATACCAACATGCGGCTGGCGTTGAAAGCTGGCTTCCTCTCGTTTGATTCAACCAGGGTGAGCTCTAATAACGTTGACTACCCGATTGATGTGATCCTTTATAAAAAGGATACTTATGAGATGATTGAACAGCGTTACGAATCGCGCGATCTGGCTGCCATATCATCACAATGGGATGATGAGCTGAAGAATGCCCTGTCAAACGTGTCAGAAGAATGGATGGAGGTAGCCTTTGATAAATTGCCCGCTACAGACAATAAAGAAAGTTAACAATAGATATGAAATTCAACGTACAGGCAGATATGACTTACACGGCAAACTCAGCCGGAACGATTATACTGAACATACATGCTTTACGCACGCCTAACCAAACTGTTGTAGCCGAAAGCTTTAACATACAACCTTACATAAAAGCCGAAGAACTGGTCAACGTAAACGGCGAAAACCGCCTGATCCGTTTACAGATTGAAGAGCCCTGCAACATGGCGATAAGCTATAACGCTACCATTGATAATGCCTGGAAACTGGTTAATATGGATGGTATGATCGAAACGCCGGTTTACCAGCTACCTGCCGAAGTGCTGCAATACCTTAACCCGAGCAGGTATTGCCAGTCTGACAAGTTATTCCGTTTGGCGCATAACATGTTTGGTAATATCGATAACCCGTTCTTAACCGTATTATCGATGGTTGAATGGATACATACTAATGTGCAGTACCTCAGCGGCTCTACCAACGCGCAAACCTCGGCGTTTGATACGGTTACTGAACAATCCGGCGTATGCCGTGATTTCGCACATCTGGGGATCGCCCTATGCCGTGCACTCACCATACCTGCCCGCTATTTTACGGGGTATGCCTATAAGTTGCAGCCGGCAGATTTCCATGCCTGCTTTGAGGCTTACATAGGCGGCGAGTGGATATTATTTGATGCCACCAAACTGGTGCCGCTTAACGGCCTGATCAAGATTGCCACCGGCGGCGACGCGGCCTACGCGGCTATTGCCAACATATTTGGCGATATTAGTTTTGATACCATGCTGGTTAGCTGTACGCTTAATGATGAAGGATTCATCCCCCATTATTATACCGAAAACCACCTGCAAGGGCTGAGCTACCTTTAATAATTACCTGTTGAAGCAACCTTTTGCCCGCGCTTGTAATAAATAAAGTTGATAAGTAATACCGCCCAACAGATCAGCAGGCCAAAAAATTCGCGTGCTTCCTCAATCCAGGGTTTGGTAGCTTTCATGGTTTGTACAAGGCTTTCCTCATCATGCAGGGTTACCCATTCAATTACGCCATTACTATCAAACACCTTGTAAACCGCATAGCCCAGGTAACCAATAAGACCGATGTAGTACATAGCCGGGTAGTATTTGCCCCTTACAGCTAAAAAGCAAACCACGGCAGCATACAGGTAAAGCGGCACCCACAAATACGGGTCAAGGTCGTTATACTGCAAGCCTGCCGAGATAACAAATAGTATGATGAACAGGATATTAAATATTTTCATCCGTAAGGTATGTTGATGGGTTAAGCCTCATCGGGTATAAAGTTGATCTCGTCGTCTTTATCGAATGCCGCATAGGCCCGCTTCCAGGGTTGGTCGTCTATCATTTTCCAGCGGTGTGCCGTGCCGGTGGTGTCAAGCGCTATCAGCACTTCGCCGGGGCTAAGTATAAATTTTTCGCCCAAACGGGTTTCAAACTCCACCATGCCTGTAAGGCATATCACGTATTGCTCTGTAGGCGCGTTATGCCAATCGTATGATGAACCTGCCGGTGATTCTTTAAAGCGTATGCTGCCTGCCCGGTGCAACTCATTTTCAACCAATGTACCGGTTATAAAATGCGAATGCCCGTCGTCGCCGGTATATATTTTAATAGCTTTTATCATCCCTTTTATAGTTGCCGCTAAAGTACAATATTACCGCAAACTTATCAGCAGTTGCAGTTGTTGCTTTAGCTTATCATGAATACTGTAATACAACCCAAGCGAGGCCCGAATGCAGGCGCGCTTATCATCAGCATACTCATTACGCTCATCATCGGCTTTACGGCCTCCTACTTTACCCGCCCCGAAATTCCAGGTTGGTACGCGGGTTTGCAAAAACCATCGTTCAGTCCGCCCAACTGGCTTTTTGCCCCGGTATGGACAAGTTTGTACATCCTTATCGGCATAGCCGCTTACCTGGTTTGGCAAAAACGCGATGACAGCAAAGCCTACGCTAATACACGCAACTTGTATATTATACAACTGGTATTAAACTTTATGTGGTCTATTGTGTTTTTTGGAATGCACCAGATGCTGGGGGGCTTTGTAATTATTGTACTGCTATGGCTAAGTATAATTGGCTGCATCGCAGGCTTTTCACGGTTCAGCAAAACAGCATCGTGGTTAATGGTGCCGTATTTATTATGGGTAAGTTTCGCATCGGTATTAAATTTTAGTGTTTATTTGCTTAACAAATAATGCAAAACCTTATTTTTAGTTGCCAAAACCAACCGGCCCTCTACATGAAAAAACTGATACTCATCTGCATAGCCCTATTATTTTTTGCACCCGCTTTTGCTGATACCATAGCTATTGATCATTTTGCTGTAGTTGAAAACCCATTCGCGCAGGATGAAGTAGCCATACAGGCAACCGACTCACTGGGCAAGGTGCGTGAAGATATTAACGGCACCTTTAATTTTTCGATGAATGGCTTTAACGAGACCCTACAGTTTGATAAAGGCACCGCGTTTTACAGGCATAAAATAGAAAAATCAACCTTTTTGTATGCCAAGCATGTTAATGATAACGGCACCCACTCCATTTTGTATTACGTTTATAAAAATGGCAGTAAGTTAGCCCCATGGCATATCAGTTGGGTGCTGCTGCTTGCCATCCCCTGCGCGTTAATATTGTTGGCTTATATGTTTAAGCGCTTTATTATTATCGCGGTAATTATATTCATCATCTTTTTTTACTTTAACCACCACAACGGTTTAAGCGTAGGCCGCTTTTTTGAAAGTATTGTTGATGGCCTGAAAGGGATGTTTTAGTACCTGATTTGTTAGAAAGGCAAGCCTACCCCGAAGTTTAACTGCATAAAGCTGTAGCCATCGCCCAGGATATTACCATCTTTATCTACGCCGGTTCTGTTGGCTTCTTTATAAGCACGCTTAAAATCACCGGTTCTAAACAATTCGTCGCCGTGCCTGAATAGTACCCATTGGTCGGCACCTGTAAACTGCGGATCTTTAAATTTAAAGCCGATATCAAACCGGAATACAAAGAACTGCAGGTCAAACCTCAAGCCGGTGCCAATACCTATGGCGGTTGAATTCCATAAGTTACCTAGCCTGAATTCACCGTTCGGGCTGTCCTCCTGACTTTTGAGTCGCCAAACGTTACCAAAATCCATAAAAAAGGCACCTTTAAGCTTTGAGCCGAAAAAGTTGTTGGCCAGCAAGTAGCGGTATTCGGCATTGCCTACAATTTTAACCTCGCCTACCTGGTCAATATAACGTAGCTGGCTCCTCAGCGTATCAGCAAGGGCGCTGCTGCCATAGCTTGCACGGTTAAACTGGCCGGGGCCAAGGGTACGCGGCAGCCATGCCCTGATATCATTAGCACCACCGGCATAAAAATTCTTCTCAAATATTAGTTCATCGCTGTTTCCGTAAGGGATACCAACACCAGGATTAATGCGGAAGATAAACTGGCGCTCGTGCGAAAAGGTGCGGTAAAAACGCAGATCAACCTCGGTTTTGGCATATTGCGCATAGGTATAGCCAAACAACGTACGGCGGCCGGTACTATCCGGCTTGGTATTAAAAGCATGACTTAATAAACTAAAGGCATTGCCACCAACATCAACACTACCTCTGAAATACAGGAAATTGGTTAGCCAGTTCAGCTTATTAGCATTAAGCTGATAGGTATACTGGCTGCCTGATGTTAATATGGTACGCCCGATGAGGTAGATGTATGAAAACCTGTTTTGGTTCAGCAATAAACGGTACGCGTTCTGATCGATAGTACCGCGAGAGAACTCTACGAACAACGGCGTGATGGTATGGCGTTTATCAGGTGTCTCAAAAAAATCGTAGGTTATTGAATTTACAAAGCTTTGGCGCTTAACCAGCCCTTTTTGGTAAAATAACTGGTAGTTACTGGCAAAGGTGGTGTGCGGCACGCCGTACTTGCCCAGCACGGGCGCGTTAAATGGCAATATTAACCGCGGATAACTCAGGCTTAAACCCACCTTAAAATCCTGGTTTTCTATGCTTCCGCGCGATGCCGAGTTGCTGCCGTTATCAAACAACACGCTCCAGTTTATTTTTAATTGCAATATGGCAGCCTGTTTAAACATGTTACGGTTGGTAAAGGTATTACCAACATTGTAACCGTAACGCCCGCTGCTGAACAGAAACTCACCCTCCACACGGTCATTCATCCGTTTAAGCGGGATGATATCGATACGGGTATCCAGCCTGTTACTGCTATCCGCCAGTTTGGTATAGGTTGGGTTTGGTACGTTACGAAAAACGTTCAACTCCGACAGGCGTGAGGTAGTGAGCTGCTGACGTTCTATATTGTAGATCTCGCCTTTTTTCTGAAAGATATAATCTGTTACTGTACGTGGTTTAAACCTGCCCGAATAATCGATAAACCGGAACTGTGAGTCAACCTGCAAAGTATCGGCCTTGCCTGTAGTGCGCCCCGTACTGCGCGCGATGGTGATCAGGGTATTATTGATCTTGTACACCGGGTGTTCCTTTTTTCCCGGAGGATTATCAATAATCACTTTCAGATCAACCACACTGCTGTTGTAGGTAGAATCGTAATCGTAGCTGATGTACTGGCGGTAAAAATCATAATAACCGTTACGCTTCATCACCGTATAAAGTTCATCACGGTCATACGCCAGGCTATCCCTGTCAAACCTGCTGCCGGGTTTCACATGCGCCCTGCCCTTGTAACCCTCGTATAACGACCGCACTTTCCCGTCGCCAACACTATCAGTATAGTTGCGTACCTTAAACATGGGGCCTTGCTGGGCAGTAAAGATCAGTTCGGCTTTTTTATTTTTGATGTGGATGCTATCGGCAACCTTAGCTTTCAGGTAACCCTTGTTCTGCAAAAACTTCTCTATTTGCAGGCGCGAATACTCCACCAAGCTACTATCTAATATAGCCGGCGGCTCACCGATGTTTTTTTTGCCGTTTTTACTGAACAGGTAATAAAACTGCAGGTTTAGCCAGTTATTGGGCTGCTGCTCCTTATCTACATAATTTTGCGCCAGATCCTCAAATTCCTTATCAACACCTACAATTTTTACCTTACGCACAAGTGCCTGATCATCTTTAAGTTTACGGGTTAAACTACAGCCCGACGAAATTATCAGCAAAAGAATGGTTAATATTGTAAGGTGATATTTAGCAGGGTGAATGTATGCTTTCAAAATCTCAGATCAATTTATTAAAGTCCTTACAACATAAAAAGTTTCGTACCGAGCATGGCTTATTCCTTGTTGAAGGCCATAAATCAGTAAATGAGTTTGCCAATTCGGCTTACCAGGTTGATACCGTTTTCCAAACGTATACATCCGACCCAAAATTGCTGAATTTATCGCAAAAAATAAACATCCAGCAAATTTCATTAAACGACCTGGAAAAGATCAGCGCGTTAAAAACTCCGCAAGATGTAATTGCGCTGGTAAAGATACCCGATTGGCCCGCACTTAGTAACCAAACGCTAAGTAAAAAGTTTTCAATTGTTTTGGATGGCATACAAGACCCCGGCAACTTGGGCACCATAATCCGCACGGCCGACTGGTTTGGTATAACCGATGTAATTTGCTCTGCCGATACTGTTGATGCGTATAACCCTAAAGTAGTACAGGCAAGCATGGGGTCATTATCGCGCGTGCATTTGCATTACATTGATATTGAACCCTTTTTACAACGCACCCAACTGCCGGTTTTTGGTGCTTTGTTTAACGGTAAAAACATTTATGAAACCCAGTTTGGCGGCGAAGGGCTGATTGTTATGGGCAACGAGGGCAACGGCATAAGGCCATCGGTTGAGAAGTTGATACAAAAAGCCGTAACCATACCAAGGGCCGGGCAAGCTGAATCACTGAACGTTGGCATAGCTACCGCTATATTTTGTTCAGAAATAAAAAGAAATACATTGAAATAAAGTTGGTAGTCAACAAAAATATTTGCTACTTTTGCGTTCCTTAAAAAATGGTCGGGTGGCCGAGTGGCTAGGCAGAGGTCTGCAAAACCTTTTACAGCGGTTCGAATCCGCTCCCGACCTCACAGGATTATTAAAGTATTAAAAAAATAAGCATCATGGGCGTTACTCGTTTAAAAAGAAAAGATAGAAGAAATAAAACTTTCTCACGTTTAGAAGTTCAATTCCTGAAACTGGCTACTAACCTGCAACCAGGCAGCCGTTCAGCACAGTCAACTAAAGATCAGCTTGCTATAAACAATGAAGTTTTAGCTAACCTTAGCAAATAAGTTAAGATATCTTATTGAAATAAAAAATCCTGTTGGTTTATACCGACAGGATTTTTTTGTTGATACGCTTGATAAGCCCTGGCCCCTCGTATATAAAGCCGGTATATAATTGCACCAGCGAAGCACCGGCGTTCAGTTTTTCCACCGCGTCATCAGCCGAGTGGATACCGCCAACCCCGATGATCGGGAATGCGCCGTTTGATTTTTGGTGCAGATAAGCGATCACCTCTGTTGACCGTTGAGTTAATGGCTTACCGCTCAACCCGCCGGTTTCGCCTTTATATTTTCCTGTCAACCCTTCACGGCTGATGGTGGTGTTGGTGGCAATTACGCCTGCTATTTTGGTTTCGGTAACTATCTCAACAATATCATTTAGCTGATCATCGGTCAGGTCAGGTGCTATTTTTAATAATATCGGCTTGCTGATATTATTTTTTGAGTTGCGCTGCTGTAATGTATTCAGGATGTGCATTAACGGCTCTTTCTCCTGCAAGGCACGTAAACCTGGCGTATTGGGTGAGCTTACATTCACCACAAAGTAATCAACCACATCAAACAGCCTGTCAAAGCATTTAATATAATCGCTTACGGCATCCTCATTAGGGGTAACTTTATTTTTACCGATGTTACCACCGATGATTACACCCTCCTGGCCCTTCGGGCGGTTTTTACGGTAGGCGGCTAAACGCGCGGCAACTACGTCAACCCCCAGGTTATTAAAACCCATACGGTTTATCAGCGCGCTATCTGGCGGCAGGCGAAACATACGCGGCTTAGGGTTACCCGGCTGCGGCAATGGCGTAACCGTACCTACTTCAATAAAGCCAAAGCCCAGGTTTGCCATTTCGCTTATCACCTCGCCGTTTTTATCAAAACCGGCGGCAAGGCCTACCGGGTTAATAAACTTTAAGCCAAAAACTTCTTTCTCCAGGCGCTGATCCTTCATATCCCAGGCAGCGCGGCTAAGCGCTGCTCCACCCGGAAATTTGTTCACCCTGCGCAGGTTGCGGGTAACAAAGTAATGCACCTTTTCCGGGTCGAACTGAAACAACAATGGCTTTAGTAAACTATACATGCCGCAAAGGTATGTATTATAGTGAAAGGTGATTGGTGAATAGTGATTTTAGTAGCCAATTACACCACACGTTAAAAAGTCCTCCCCATTGGGGAGGATTTAGGTGGGGTTTCGTATCTTTGCGCGCAAATGATCGCGATAAATAATCTTACGTTTGAGATAGGTGCAAGGAAATTGTATGACGAGGCTAACTGGCACATTAAACCCGGTGAAAAAATTGGCCTGATTGGTGCTAACGGTACCGGTAAAACTACGCTACTAAAAATGATTGTGGGTGAATATAAGCCTACAACCGGTAGTATCTCAATGGCTAAGGACCTTACCCTGGGTTACCTCAACCAGGATCTGCTCTCCTACGCGTCAGACAAAAATATATTGCATGTGGCCATGGAGGCTTTTGAGCGCCAAAACCAACTGCATACCGAAATTGAGAACCTCCTCAAAAAACTGGAAACAGATTACAGCGAAGACCTTTTACACAAACTAAGCGACAAGCAAACTGAATTTGAAGCGCTTGACGGTTATAATATTGAATACAAAGCTCACGAAATTTTAGCGGGTTTAGGTTTTACCGAGGCAGACACACACCGTAAACTCAGCACCTTTTCGGGCGGATGGCGTATGCGTGTTATGCTGGCTAAAATACTATTGCAGGCACCGGATATATTACTGCTGGATGAGCCTACCAACCACTTGGATTTACCTTCCATACAGTGGCTGGAGCAGTATCTGAAAGATTTTGATGGCGCTGTGATCATCGTATCGCACGATAGGTGGTTTTTGGATAAAGTAATTAACCGCACCGTTGAATCGCGCAAAGGTAAACTGACCGTTTACGCCGGCAACTATTCCTTTTATTTAGAGGAAAAAGGCTTGCGTGAAGAGATACAACGTGGCGAGTTTAAAAACCAGCAATCAAAAATACGCCAGGAAGAGCGCCTGATCGAGCGTTTCCGTGCCAAGGCATCCAAAGCTAAAATGGCGCAGTCGCGCATTAAGATGCTCGATAAAATGGAGCGCGTGGATGATGTGGATGATGATAACCCAACGGTTAACTTCACCTTCCGCTTTTCAAAGCAATCAGGCAGGCACGTGGTTACGCTTGAGCACATCACCAAAAAATATCCGAACATTGATATCCTGGATCATGCCGAAGCAGTGATTGAAAAGGGCGACAAGATAGCCCTGATTGGTGCCAACGGCCGTGGTAAATCAACCCTGTTGCGCATTATTGCCAATGCTGATAAGGATTATACCGGAACCGCAACCACCGGCCACAACGTGAGTACAACCTTCTTCGCGCAGCACCAGTTAGAATCGCTGCACCTGGAGAATGAGATACTGGCCGAGCTGCAATCATTCGCGCCAAAGCATACCGATACCGAGTTGCGCACTATCCTGGGCTCGTTTCTGTTTACGGGTGATGATGTGTTTAAAAAGATCAAGGTGCTTTCTGGTGGTGAAAAATCGCGTGTGGCTTTGGCCAAGGCGCTTACCGCCGATGCCAACTTTTTGGTACTGGATGAGCCCACCAATCACCTTGATATACAATCGGTTAATATATTAATACAGGCCATACAACAGTACGAAGGTACGGTGGTCGTAGTATCGCACGACAGGTATTTCCTGGATAACGTAGCCAACCGGATCTGGTATATTGAGGATCAGAAGATCAAGATCTATCCGGGTACTTATGCCGAGTACGAGGAATGGAACTCCAAACGCAAGTTTGAAAAGGCACCTGCCGCCCCTCAGCCTAAAAAGGAAGAGAAAAAACCTGAACCGGTTAAACAACAGGGTGACGACAAAAACCAGCAATTAAAAAAGCTGAACCAGGATCTGGGCAAAATGGAAAAGCAAATAGCTGACCTGGAAAGCGAAGTAAAGAAATTAGAGAACGACCTTGCCGACGATAAAATTTATTCGGATCAAAACCGTTTAAAGCAAACCAATACAGCGTATCAGCAAAAAAAGAATGAGCTGGGCACTGTAAAAGAAAAATGGGAAGCTTTGGCCGAGCAGATACTAGAGTTGGAGTAAAAGCTCAAACCCAACATCCCCCTAAAGATTACCCCTCCAAACCTCCCCAAGGGGGAGGCTTTTATTTTTTTGCAGTTATGAAAGGATTAGTAACTTTTTTATCTATTTTTCTTTTTCACTTAACTGCTTATGCTCAACACTATACCGATAGCGTATATCGATCTAACATAAAAAGCATTGAGCTTTACAACCAGGGCAAGGCTGGTTCATTGCCGGTTATTAACCTTAACTCGGCTGATAAACTGGTGCTTGGTTTTGACGACCTGAAGGGCCAAACCAGTAATTTTTATTATACCCTGGAGCATTGCGACGCGCTATGGAACTCCTCGCGCCTCTCTCCTGCCGAATACCTGCAAAGCTTTACGGAAGACCAGATCATTAACTATAAATACTCTTCAGGCACCTACCAGAAATATGTGCATTACGAGATCATCTTCCCTAACAACAACATCATCCCCAAATACGCGGGCAATTACATTTTAAAGGTGTATGAGGATGGCGATCAGCAAAAGCTGGTGTTTACCCGCAAATTATATGTACTTAACTCAAGGGTATCGGTAAGCGCTAATGTGGTACCATCAAACAATGTACAATACCGGCAAACCAACCAAAAGCTGAATTTTACGGTTGATTATGGCCAGCTACGCATACAAAATCCGGCAACGGATATGCGGGTACTGGTGATGCAGAATTACCGGAGCGATGCCACTGTTTTAAACCGCGAACCTAACACTATTCGCGGCACGCAATTAGTTTACAATAACGTTAACACGAATGATTTTGCAGGCCGTAATGAGTTCAGGTATTTTGATATGCGCTCGCTTAAAGCCGGCGCGTATGGCATTAACCGCATTTACCAAGACACCGGCTTTTCGGTTCAATTGAATACTGATGCTAACCGCAATGGGCAACCTTACGAGTTTCAGTTTGATAACAATGGCAATTTTTACATCCTGAACCAGGATGGTACTGACCCGCGGGTTGATGCTGATTACGCCCGTGTTTACTTTAATCTTGATGCGCGTAGGGATGCTAACCAAGGTACGCCTTACATCATCGGCAGATTTAACAATTTTAAGCCGGATGCCAATAGCAAATTAACCTTTGATGCAGCCAGCGGCAAATTTACCACCATGCTGCTTTTAAAACAGGGCGTGTATGATTACGAATATATTTGGTTGGATAACAACACAAAAAAGGCGGATGATACCGTTATTGAAGGCAGCCATTACGAAACAGGTAATGATTACCAGCTTTTTATTTACTACCGCCCGCCCGGGGCACGTTGGGAAGAGCTTGCCGGCCTACAGCAAATAAGCACAACTAAAAACCAAAACTGGTAGCTTGTGTTAATTGCTATATTTGCTACTTACATCCCTCTGATATTATGAACCTCAAAACACCGCAGGACTCGCTTACGATAATGAACGAACTGGTATTACCCAATGATACCAATTATATGCACAACCTTATGGGCGGTCGCCTGTTACACTGGATGGATATCGCGGCAGCCATATCGGCGCAAAAGCATTGTAACCGTATTGTGGTTACCGCCTCGGTTGATAATGTATCGTTTCAGCAGCCGGTTAAGTTGGGAGATGTAATTAATATCGAGGCCAAAGTTACCCGCGCGTTCACTACCTCTATGGAAGTTAAGCTGGATGTTTGGGCGCAAAATATGCCATCGGGCACTAATATTAAGTGTAACGAGGCATACTATACCTTTGTTGCGCTTGATGAAAATGGCCACACCATACCTGTGCCCGAAATTGAGCCAATAACCGAAAAAGAGATCGAACTTTATGCAGGGGCACTTCGCCGCAGGCAATTACGCCTGATACTTGGCGGCCGTATGCACCCGGATGATGCTACTGAATTGAAAGCCTTGTTTACTGCTGCCAAAACAGAAATTTAGTAAATTAAACCCCTTGCTTTAACGCATTAATTTCTGACAGGATTCCATCCCATAAATTAATGCGGTCTTGCAGCGCTTGTTTAACGGCTTGGGTAGCAGCCTGCCATTTATTATCATCATCGCCGCAAAGTTCAGCGGTCATTTCATAAGCCAGGTGCGAGTGGTGGTCGCCGTCAACCTCAATATGGCGTTCCAGGTAATAAACAAAGGTGTCTATTTTACCCGGTGCGCTGTTGCTGATCTGTTTTACCATGCTGATGAACATACCGGGTATCAGGTCCTCACGCCCGAAAGTAAAAACTGCGGCTATCAGGTGTTCGTGCGCGGTGGCTATTACATCAAAGGTGTGTTTTACAAATAGCGCGGCGGCGGCTGGTATATCATCGGCATTTAATGCCTCACTAACACTTTTACCTTGCGCTAACTGCTGCAACAGGTTATTTACCGGCTGTGTATTAAAACCGGCCTGCTCCATGGCTTTTAAGTAAAGTTCAAAATGGCTTGAGCGGTTGCCATGCTGGTCAATATCGCTTTCCTCACCGGTAACAATTTCATTAATTAAGTACCGGGTGTTGGCACTGCCAACCGGCACCCAGGGCACATTGGTACATGTCAATTTTTGTTGCAGCGCTTTTAAAAGCGACATAAAATCCCACACGGCAAAAATATGATGCTCCATAAAAACCTGCAGATCATCAGCACTTTGCATTTGCGTATAGAGTTCATGATCTATTAATTGCTGTCGCAAAGGTGTTATGGCCTGCTTTAAAGCTTCTATTTTTTCATGGTGCTTCATGACGCGAAGTTAGTACCTGAAATATTAATTGTTTGTCATTATTCCGAACGGCTATAAATTAGGTTTTGGGCACAACATTTTTAAAAACCGTGTGTTGAAATACAAAACTGCCCTTACATGCTGACAGATATTTTACCAGCCGATGGTTCAGCGCTGTACACTGAAACCAACATGCACAACCTGTTTCCCGAGCCGTGGAACATGGTCTCGTCTGCTTTGTTTTTAATACCCGGAATATACTGGCTTGTAAAGCTAAAAGGCTTTAACAAACAGCATGCGTTTTTAAGCATAGCCACCATGCTGATGCTTACCGGCTGCATTGGCAGCACGGTTTATCATGGCTTTAGGCAATGGCGCTTTTTTATGTACCTGGATTGGGTGCCTATCGCGCTGCTTTGTATGCTGGCCAGCGTGTTTTTTATTATCAAGGTAACCGGTAAATGGCAAGCGGCGGCTTTAGCAGTAGTTGCTTTTGGATTAGTTGAAATTGGCCTGCGCCAATTGTATATGATATACGATAAGCATATTATGTTCAGCATCAACTATGGCGTTATGGTGATGATGATCGTACTGCCATTACTGATGCTCTTGATCAAAACCCGTTGGCGAAACGGGTTGCTGGTTGCCGCGGCCTTTGTAAGTTTTGGTTTTGCCCTGTTTTTTAGGATTGTTGATACCCAGGCTTTACTGCCTATGGGCACACACTTTTTATGGCATACCTTCGGTGCTATAGCTACTTCATTTATGTTCCTGTTCATCTATCGCCTTAATGGTTTTACTTACCGCAAGAAACGGGTAAGAGACTTACGGGAAGATGCCCGCGTATTGCCTATGTATAGCGATACCGAGGTTGAAGGACGCACAGGATCGTAAATAAACTTAGTGGAATTATTTAGCAAAGCGATGGTATTAATACTATCGCTTTTTTACTTTTATTGTATGAAACCATTATCACTTATTTTCATTGCATGTATAGTTACAGCGCTATTGTCTTGTTCGTCAAATGGCAACAATGATAAACAGGCTGTTAAACCGGTTGTTGCCGAGGAATACGCCTCACGCCTTTCAGATAGCAGGGAATATTCCGATCCGATTGATAAAATTTATAACGATCTGCTAAAAAAGGATTCAGACCTGTTTAAACTTAATAAAGCAGTAATAGATTTTAAAGAAATTAAATATGATAGCCTGAAAAGCTACAACATGTTCAATGGCGAATCAATCAAATATTACGCTGCCGAAAAAGCGGCTGCAAAAGGCATTACTGACAGCGCGTTAAAGAAAAGAGTATTACAATTACTTTCAATAAGCGAACAACAATACAATAATAAAACCAGCGCGTTAAACCAAACCATTTTGAGCATTGCTAAACACGACACCAGCATACAGAATTATAATATGGCTTTGAAAATAGCGGCAACCATGGCTGTATTAGAGAAATATCAAAACAAAAATCTATCTAAATTCCAAAACATTAAACGGCTTGACAGTGCTGCCGCGGCTTTAGATGCCAAAACAAAAGCGATGGCTGAAAGCCATATCAAAAAACTCAAAAAATAAACCGAGAAACTACAGCCTCACCCCTCTTAAAAACTCCTCGATACCCATACGCTTTTTACCTTCCAGTTGTACATCTGTAAGGCTGATAAAACCATCAGGGGCGGCAAATTTAAAGCTGGTTTTGTTATCGGTTAAAAAGCCGCCGGGCTGTATGCCGGGTTCGGTTTCGGTGTATTCGGCATTAAATATTTTAAGCACCTTACCATTAAGTGTGGTGTAGGCTGTTGGTACCGGGCTAAGGCCCCTTATCAGGTTGTATATTTTAAGTGCTGGCTGGGTCCAGTCTATCCCGCCCAACTCTTTGGTCAGCTTTGGGGCATGCTGCAGTTCTTCGCCGGTGGCTAACTGGTGTTGCGGATGTTCATGATACCTGCCGCTTTCAATAGCCTTAACTGTTTTAACCAGCAGGCCTGCGCCCTTGTTCATCAGGCGGTCGTGCAGTTCTCCGGCAGTTTCCTGCCCGGTAAGGGTTATTTTTTCGGTAAATAATACATCACCCGTATCTATCTCATGCTTCAGGAAAAAGGTAGTAACCCCGGTTTCCTTTTCGCCGTTGATCAGCACCCAGTTGATAGGTGCCGCGCCACGGTATTGCGGCAACAGCGAGGCATGCAGGTTAATAGTGCCTTTTGCAGGCATACTCCACACCACCTCCGGCAACATCCGGAAGGCCACTACTACCTGTAAATCAGCATTAAGGGCGGCAAGCTGCTCTAAAAACTCCGGGTTTTTAAGCTTTTCGGGTTGTAGTACCTTGATGCCATTGGCCACGGCATATTGCTTTACGGCACTCTCGCTAATTTTTTGACCGCGGCCGGCAGGCTTATCAGGCGCGGTAACTACGGCTACTATATCGCAGCCTGCGGTTATCAAAGCGTCTAACGATGCTACGGCAAATTGCGGCGTGCCCATAAATACAATTTTCATGGCAGATATTATTTTAGATGTATCGCATAAAAATAAGCAAAGCGCACAAATGTTTTACTTATCAATATTCAGTTTTATGCCATTTTAAGGGTACAGCAAATACTTTTTGCGCATCTGTTTAAAGTTGCTTAGTCCCGGCTCCCAGCTCGCCCGTATTTGCGCCTCGGTTTTACCGGCTACAATTTGCTGCTGTAGGTTTTTAGTACCCGTCAGTTTTAAGAAATACGCGTTAAAGAACTTCGTTTTATCCGGAAATACCTTGTACATATCCATCACCCAGCTTAAATTCAGCTTGCCTGTTTTTTTAAATACAGATACATCATAATCCTGCAGGTTGATGCCATAACAGGTATTGCCCTTTTGCGGCGGATTATCACTCACACCCGGAATGCTTACCGGCGTAAACGAGAAATCAAACTTGCCTTTAAGCAACGGATGCCCCGCTACCTGGAAAGGGAATGGCGTACCCCTGCCTAAGCTGAACGTGGTACCCTCGAACAAACAGGTGCTTGGGTATAGCAGGATGGATTGCTGCGTGTTGAGGTTAGGTGAAGGATGCACGGGCAATGTATAATCCGACTGATGGGTGTAGCCCTCCATCTTAACAATTTTCAGCTCGCATTGTACCCCTTTGTTCAACCATTTTTCGCCGTTTATCATTTGGGCATATTCACCCATCGTCATGCCGTGGCTAATGGGTATGGGGTGCATACCTATAAATGATTTATAGGCGGGCTCCATAATAGGCCCGTCAATAATGAAACCGTTAGGGTTAGGCCTGTCCAACACCATCAGCGGAATATTATTTTCGGCACACGCCTCCATCAGGTAATGCAGGGTTGATATATAGGTATAAAAGCGCGTACCTACATCCTGAATATCAAACACCATCAAGTCGATGCCTTTCAAATCTTCGGGCGTAGGCTTATAGTGCTTGCCATACAATGATGTTACGGGCAGTCCGGTAGATGGATCAACCTCGTCGCCAATTTTGGCACCATTGGCCGCGTTACCCCTGAAACCATGCTCAGGGCCAAATATTTTTTTAATGCTGATGCCACGTTTAAGCAAGCTGTCAACCGTTAACTTACCCGATGTACCTATAATAGAGGTCTGGTTGATCAGCATCCCTACGTTTTTACCTTTAAGCTGATCCACATAGGCCTCGGTGCGGTCTGCCGCGGTAATTAGCTTAGCCGGAGCATCAGTTTTTACAACAACGGTATCCGCTTTAGCAACGGTGGGCGTACCTTCTGTTGAGGGCTGGCCGCAGGTGGTAGCGCCAAACAGCATACCTGTTGTTGCTATGCGTAATATAAAGGTGGCATGTATCATGATGTCTATTTTTGTTATGGCAATTTAAGTAAACGTTTTTTAGCGGTAAAACCGCATATTTGCGAAGTTACAAAAATCATACTGCTTTGAATTTTTCGTCGTTTGTTGCCGGCCGTATTACCTTCAAGTCCAAGCGCACTTTCTCTAAACTGATCGTGCGCATTGCCGTGGTGGGTATTATGCTCGGCCTTGGGGTGATGATACTTTCATTAGCCATTGTAAAAGGCTTTAAGCAGGAGATCCGCGAAAAGATACGCGGCTTTGCCGGCGACATGCAGGTGGTAAAGTTCGATCTTAACAACTCTTACGAAAACTCCCCTTTTGTTAAGGACGACCAGTTTGTTAAACAAGTATTGAAAGATAAGCAGATCGTCAGCATTAAACCTTTTGCTACAAAACCGGCCATTATAAAGGCCAATGATGAGATTGAGGGCATCGTACTAAAAGGTGTTGATAAAAGCTATAACTGGCAGGTATTCCAAAAAACGCTGGTTGAGGGCAAAGTGATCGACTTTACTGATTCGGTAAAGGCTAATGAGCAGATCATTGTATCACGTCATACCGCCGACAGGCTTAAATTGAAAGTGGGTGATGATATACTGATGTACTTTGTGCAGGAACCACTGCGCAAGCGCAAATTAACCATTAGCGGTATTTATAGTTCAGGTGTTGATGAGGTTGATAAAACCTTTGTTATTGGCAGCCTGGCACTTATACAACGCTTAAATAATTGGGAAAGCAACGAGATTGGCGGCTATGAGGTGCGGGTAGCTAATTTTGACCAGTTGGCTAAAGCCGATGAATTTATTGATACGGTAATACCTGTCCGCCTTAAATCATACACCATACAGCAAAATTACCCTACTATATTTGAGTGGCTTAAATTGCTGGATGTAAACGCCCGTGTGATGCTGATACTCATGCTTATTGTCGCGGTGATCAACATGATATCTGCCTTGCTGATCATGATACTGGAGCGTACCTCCATGATTGGTATGTTTAAGGCATTGGGTGCCAGCAACTGGAAAATTCAGAAAGTTTTTTTGTTTAATGCCTTTTACCTGATAGGGTTAGGGCTGATACTGGGTAACCTGTTTGGTTTGGGGCTAAGTCTTTTTCAATTTAAAACCCATTTTTTCAAGCTCGACCCGGCATCGTACTATATGTCATTCGTACCGGTACAACTCAACGCCATGGATGTGATATTGCTTAACATCGGCACACTGGTTATCTGCCTGCTGGTTATGCTGATACCATCAGCACTGGTAAGTAAGATAGAGCCGGTTAAGGCTATCCGCTTTAAATAATTTACAGTTTGTTCAATTCGTCAAGCAAACCCTTGCTCAGGCGGTTAAAGTAGCGCTTTACACCAAAACCCATTACGGATTGTATACCCCGCGCCGCGTTGGTCAGGAATACCTCGTCGGCTTCATACAATATTTCGGGATTTATCTGCGCCTCGGTAACTTCAATTTTATTCGCCTTAGCCACGTTTATAATCACCTGGCGCATTACGCCCTCAACACAACCCTCGCTTAACGCGGGTGTATACAGGTGATTGTTATACCATATAAAAATATTTGAGCTGCTGGCCTCGCACAAATAACCGTTCTGATTCAGCAGGAATACATCATCCAGCCGGTTTTGATCCTTATATATTCCCGCCATTATATAAATAAGCGAGTTGCAGGTTTTGATGTTCGACAGGTAGTTGGACGGCTTGGGTAGATCGGTAAATACATCCATAATCAAGCCTTTCTCGTTCAAAAAATAACGGGGTTCATCAAGCGGCTGCAACTCCAGGCAGTAACCCATCTTGTTTTGCGATGGTGTATACAAACCCCCAGCATCCCGGTAAACTGTAAGGCGCAGGCGCGCGTGTTTTACCTTGTTGCGGGTAGCCAGCTCTTCGGCCTTATTTTTCAGGAACCAGGCATCCATTTGCGAGTAGCCATCAATTTTAAGCGCCCTCATACCCCGTTGCAGGCGGTCGGCATGCATATCGGCAAATTTAAGCTTGCCCTTCATCAGACGCATACTTTCAAACAAGCCGTCGCCATATTTAAAACCACGGTTGCCCGAGGTAAACAACTTACTGTCTGCCGGTAAAATTTCCCCGTTAAAATTCAGAAACAAAGGCATGCCCTATATGATAGCGTTTTTTGATATTCAATATGTGTTTTTTAGACAACGTTAACAGCCGATTGTTTCGTACGCTTACAAGTTATCGTGGTTGGCCGTGGCCACATATTTACGCCATTTTTGTAAAACCGACTCAAAATCAGCAGGCAAGGGTGCCTCAAAATCAATATATTTTTTTTGTGTGGGATGCTTAAAACCCAACGTTTTGGCATGGAGTGCCTGGCGCGGCATCATGGCGAAACAATTATCAACAAACTGCTTGTATTTGGTAAAAACGGTGCCCTTTATAATTTTATCGCCGCCGTAGGTAGCATCGCTGAATAAGGGGTGCCCTATGTGTTTCATGTGCGCGCGTATCTGGTGGGTACGTCCGGTTTCCAACTGGCATTCAATCAGCGTAACATAACCCAAACGCTCTAAAACGCGGTAATGCGTAACAGACCATTTGCCTTTTTCTTCATCATCATACACACTCATCACACGCCTGTCGCTATGGCTGCGGCCAATGTAACCGGTAACCGTTCCGTCCTCTGCAATATCTCCCCACACCAGGGCAATATATTTACGGGTGATGGTATGGTCAAAAAACTGCTTGGCCAGGTAGTTCATGGAGCGCTCGTTCTTGCTGATCACCAGCAAGCCCGAAGTGTCCTTATCAATACGGTGTATCAGCCCTGGGCGGCCATCATTGCCTGGCATGGTAGGCAATTGCTGAAAGTGATGTACCAGCGCGTTAACCAGCGTACCGGTGTAATTATTATAACCCGGATGCACCACCATCCCCGGCTCCTTGTTTACGATCAGTACATCATCATCCTCATAAGCGATATTGATGGGCAGATCTTCGGGATAAACTTCGGTATCGCGCGGCGGATGTGGCAGCACAACGGATATAACATCCAAGGGTTTAACCTTATAGCTTGATTTTACAGGGTTGTCATTAACCAGTACATTACCCAGGTCAATAGCGTTCTGGATGCGGTTACGAGAGGCATTCTCCACCCGGTGCATCAAAAATTTATCAATCCGCAATAACGACTGGCCCTTATCAACCACTATGCGCAGGTGTTCATAAAGGTCTTGCTCGTCCTGCTCTATCAGTTCTATATCTTCTGCCATTTGCGCAAAAGTAAGCCTTTTTTGTGGTTGCATATAAGTAATATTGCAATACGGTTAAAGCCGTGTTAAATAATAATGATCGACCTTGAAATTTTCAGCCCTTTGCAGCAATTGCATAATGCTTTGTTTAACGCGCATGGTGTTGAAGTATTTATTAAGCGTGACGACTTGATCCATCCCCTTATTTCGGGTAATAAATGGCGTAAATTAAAGTACACTTTAAAGCGGGCACAGGCCGAAAACAAAACCCACCTGGTTACTTTCGGTGGTGCTTACTCTAACCACCTGCTGGCTACAGCGGCGGCGGCGGCAAAATTCGGGTTTAAGGCTACAGGCTTTGTACGCGGTGAAGAGGTGCAGAACGACACCTTGTTTTTATGCCGTTTACATGGCATGCAGCTCTTGTTTACCGACCGTGAAAAATATCGCCACAAGCAGGATTTATTTAACGATTACTTTGGCGCTGATGACAAGGCTTTTTTTATAGATGAAGGCGGAGCATCGCCCGAGGCAGCCCTGGGTTGCAGCGAACTGGTGGATGAACTGCCTTTTGCTTTCGATCATATTTTTTGCGCTTGCGGCACCGGCACTACGGCTGCGGGTATTATAAACGGCTTGCAAATGCATGGCCACCATACCGAATTTCATGCCATAACGGCACTGAAGGGTGGCGAGTTTTTACGGGAGGAGATTGCTCAGTTTCTGGATGCGCCTTTCCCTTATCAGTTACATACCCAATACCATTTTGGCGGCTACGCCAAAACTACGCCCGAACTGATCGAGTTTGTAAAAACTTTTACCACATCAACCGGTATACTAATAGAACCGGTGTATACCGGTAAAATGCTCTATGCTTTATTTGATATGATAAAGCAGGGTCATTTTACACCAGGCAGCCGCATATTGGCGGTACACACGGGCGGTTTAATGGGCATACTGGGGATGAAGAATAAGTTTTAAGCTCCTATACCATATCATCATCCGGTACAAAATAAAGGTTTAAACATTTTAAACTTACTTTTTAGGCGATCGGTTCAAAAACAGCTTAAATTTAATTATTTAGCCGTTTTTAGTATGTTTGTTTATAAACCTGTTATGTTATGTACCATTTAGATATCGCGCCTGAAAACGTGCACAACGTTTTGGCGAAACACATTTTAGCCGACGGATTTGACCTTACTTTTGATATGGAAAAAAGTAAGGGCGTTTACATTTACGATTCAAAACACAAACGTACCCTGCTTGATTTTTTTTCATGCTTCGCATCAGTTCCTTTAGGATATAACCACCCTAAAATGCTGAACGATGAGGAGTTTAAAAAGAATTTGCTGCTGGCCGCGTTAACCAACCCATCCAACTCTGATATTTATACCGAGCAATACGCCCAGTTTGTAAATACCTTCGCAAGGGTAGGTATTCCCGACTACCTGCCGCATGCCTTTTTTATATCGGGCGGTGCGCTGGCCATTGAAAACGCCTTAAAAGCCGCTATGGACTGGAAGGTACAAAAAAACTTCGCCCGCGGTTACATACAGGAAAAAGGACACAAAGTACTACACTTTGAAAACGCTTTTCACGGCCGTTCGGGCTATACCCTGAGCCTTACCAATACGCAGGCCGTTAAAACCAAATGGTTTGCCAAATTTGATTGGCCGCGGGTATCATTCCCATACGTTACCTACCCGCTTGACGAGGCCCGTATGGCAGCGGTTATAGAACGCGAAGCTACCTCAGTAGCACAGATACGTAAGGCATTTGAGGGTAACAAAGATGATATATGCGCCATAATAGTTGAGCCCGTACAGGCCGAAGGCGGCGACAACCACATGCGCAGAGAATTTGCCGAACAGCTACGCCAATTGGCTGATGAGTATGAAGCCTTACTGATTTTTGACGAGGTGCAAACCGGTGTAGGCCTTTCCGGAAAATTTTGGCTGCATGAGCATTTCGGAGAAAATGCAAGGCCGGATATTATCGCCTTTGGTAAAAAAATGCAGGTTTGCGGTATTTTAGCAGGCCGGCGTATTGACGAGGTTGAGCATAACACGTTCAATACCTCATCGCGCCTTAATTCAACCTGGGGAGGCAGCCTTACCGATATGGTGCGTGCCTCAAAGGTGTTAGAAATTATTGAAGAAGATAACCTATGCGAACATGCCGAAGCAATGGGTAATTACCTGCAAAGTGAACTGATACGCATCGCCGGAAAAATGCCTGTGATAAGCAACATTCGGGGTATGGGTTTGCTTATCGCGTTTGATTTCCCCGACCAGCAAAAAAGGGATGAATTTTTACAGCAGGGGCTTGATCACGGTGTGATGTTTTTAGGTTGCGGCGAACGTACCATCCGCTTCAGGCCGTCACTCATTATACAGCAGGCTGACATTGATAAAGGCTTGCAAGTGCTCGAAAAAATATGCGCCGACTTATAATTAAAGTGTAATAATATTGCTACAAGCGCCTTTTTGACATCAAAAAGGCGTTTTTTTTGCTTTTAAAATACTATAATCGTTACAACACGTTATTTAAGGATGTATTATTATCGCCTATTAAGTTGAATATAATAATAAGTGTGTGCGATATAGATGATACACAATAATTGCTGACTAAAAGATCTATCCTGTCATGAATAAACAAATGGAGAAACTCAAAAAGCAACTGGCCGAAATATCGGAAGTTGTGAATACCTTTAAATCAGAAGCCGTACAGGTAAAAATTGCCGAAAAGCTATTTGATGTTTTGATTGACGCAGACAGGTTTGAGGATGGAGATTACAGCAAACGCACACAACGCTTCCGGGCGGATGGTGAAGCCGTTAACGGCGTACTCACCCGCAAAAAACCCGGTGCTACACGTGTATTGAACCAGCTATTGGCCACTGATTTTTTTAACGTTCCCCGCTCTATATCGTCAATCGCTATATATTGTAAGGAGAATTACGATTCGGATTTTAAAACGTCAGAATTATCCGGCATCCTGCTAAAACTCATTAACGAAAATAAACTTCGCCGTGAAAAAAGCAGGGATAATAACCGCTTTGACTACGTTAAGGTTAACGTAGATTAAACAGGTTATCAACCCCTAATATTTTTGTTGAAGTAAAACCCTCGGCATATTTAACACCTATGTTTTTGCCAAACTCCAGGGCACGAGCCTCAACTACCTTAATAAAATCAGGCGATGAAATATAAGTTTGCGGCTCGTTAGGGTCCCAATCCGGGTTATGGAACTGCGAGCCAAAAGCCATTACGCTTTCAACCTTTTTGTTCCAGTGTTCGGTAATATCAATAACTATATCGGGCTGTATATACCTGTCCTGTATAAAATGCAGCAGCAGGTTCGGTCGCCAAACATCCTGCAATTCTCCCTCACTAAAAGTTTCAATACGGCGTAATCCTGAAAGGAAAACAGATGTTTCAACCAGTTGGTTAGCCCTGCCATGATCCGGGTGACGGTCATGATAAGCATTAGTGATAATGATCTCGGGCTGATATTTGCGTATGGCCGCGATAACCTTTAGCTGATATTCTTTTGTATTCTGAAAAAACCCATCGGGAATCTCCAGGTTCTCACGAACGCTCAATCCTAAAATTTCGGCTGATGCCGCGGCCTCAGCGGCACGTATTTCGGCGGTACCTCGTGTACCCAGTTCGCCCAAGGTCAAATCAACAATACCTGCTTTTTTACCTAAAGCGATGTGCTTTAGCAAAACACCGGCACAACCTAATTCTGCATCATCCGGGTGTACAGATAATACCAGTATATCTAATTTCAACATATATATCTAAACTTTTCCGGCACCTAATAACCGGGTAATTTTTTTACGGATCTTGGATGATGTAGGGCTGGTGAACGGGTAAAAAAAGTCGACAACCTTACCGGTACGGTCAACCAGGTATTTATGAAAGTTCCATTTAGGGGTGGAGCTTACAGCACCGTTCTGCTTTTTATCAGCCAAAAATTTAAATAATGGATGCGCGTAGGGTCCGCGTACCCGCAGCTTATCGAAAACCATGTAGTTAGGTATGTTTACCTCACAAAAATCAACCAGTTCTTTACCCTCTAACGGCTCCTGCTTACCAAAATCATTTGAGGGGAAGGCCAGTATTTCAAAATCCTGTTCCGCAAAATCCTCTTTAAGCGCAGCCAGATCTTTAAGCTGGGGCGTAAAGCCACACTGCGACGCGGTATTAACGATAAGTAAAACCTTGTTTTTAAAAGCTGACAGATTTAAAAATTCGCCGTTAAGCTTTTGAATATCGTATTGGTAGATGGTGTTCTCGGTCATTTTAATAATAAGCCCTGTCATACCCGGATGTGCGGATAACCTCTTCAATATCCCTTTCAACTTCAGGATCGTATTCTTGTTTTAAATTATGCCCGAAAATACGTGCAACCGACTGCATCATGAACGCATTAAGGCCGCCTTTAAGTTCTTTAAGCATGGCGTAGCTGCTGTTACCGGTTTCACGATCGATCAGTTTTATCAGCACCTCACCCTGGCTTATGGTCATGTTTTTTATCTCGCGGTTAAACAAATCCTTGATCTGCTTTTCGCAAGCCTTTACCAATTCCTTCTGCTTCTTTTTATCACCTGTAAGTGCCAGGTCACGCTGTAACTGGCGGTACCTTTCGCCGGCATAGCGGGCATAAGGCATTACCTTCATTACATTGTAGCGTAAGCGTTTGTATTTAAGCCTGTCCTCTTCGCTGGCAAATATGCGGGTATCCACTATTTTGATGTCAGCAAGCACTATCCAGGGCATCAGCTCGCCGTTATTTTCGGTAAGGTAGGTTTTGATGGTATCATTTTTGCCAACCACCATTTGCGGTTTAGCGCTATCCGTTTGGGCCGCTGCCAGCATAGGCAAACAACAACAAAACGATGACAGTATAAAACCGATAAATTTCATATATTTACTTATATGCAAAACTAATGCAAATTTTTAGGTAATTGGTTATTACCCGCAATTTACAATTTTTGTTACAAAATAATTATAAATAATTACACTGCAAGGCTATACATGAAAGATTTGGTGATTGACCTGGAAGCTGAGAAAAAAGAGATACTTAAACGTTACCGGGCGTTGCTGCGTGCCAGCAAATCAACCCTGCAAAAGGGTGATAAGCGCATGATACGCAAGGCCTTTGATATGGCTTTGGAAAGCCATAAAGATATGCGCCGCAAATCCGGCGAGCCTTATATATACCACCCTATCGCGGTAGCGCAAATAGCTGCTGAAGAGATAGGCCTGGGCACCACATCCATAGTATGCGCACTGCTGCATGATGTGGTGGAAGATACCGACATGCAGTTGGACGATATTGAACGCGAATTTGGCAAAAAGGTAGCCAAGATAATTGACGGGCTGACCAAAATATCGGGCGTTTTTGATACCAACAGTTCACTACAGGCCGAGAACTTCCGCAAAATGCTGCTTACCCTGGCCGATGATGTGCGGGTGATACTCATTAAACTGGCCGACAGGTTGCATAACATGCGTACCATGGAGTTTATGCCGCGCGATAAGCAGCTTAAACTATCCTCAGAAACGGTTTACCTGTACGCGCCACTTGCCCACCGTTTGGGTTTATACGCCATTAAGTCAGAGTTAGAGGATCTTTCCATGAAATACATGGAGCGTGATACCTACCAGCTTATCAAGCGCAAGCTGAATGAAAAAAAGGCGGAGAGGGAGAAGTTTATACGTGATTTTATTGATCCCGTTAAAAAAACGCTTGAAAGCCAGGGCTTGCATGCCGATATATTTGGAAGGCCGAAATCCATCCACTCCATCTGGAATAAGATGAAGAAAAAGGCCATCCCATTTGAGGAAGTCTATGATCTGTTTGCGATACGCATTATACTGGATAGTACGCCCGAAAATGAAAAGTCCGACTCATGGAAGGCCTATTCTATCATTACCGACCTGTACCGCCCGAATCCTGACCGCCTGCGCGACTGGATCTCCTCACCCAAGGCTAACGGTTACGAATCATTACACACCACAGTAATGGGTCCGCGCGGCCAATGGGTAGAAGTACAGATCCGCACTACCCGCATGAATGAGATCGCCGAAAAGGGTTTTGCCGCGCACTGGAAATACAAGGAATCAAGCAGCGACAGCGGACTTGACCAATGGGTAACAAAAGTTAGGGAGCTGTTAAAGAACCCCGACTCGAACGCGCTTGACTTTATTGACGATTTTAAAATGAACTTGTTTTCGGACGAGATATTCATCTTTACCCCGAAAGGCGCGTTAATACAATTGCCGCTTAACGCTACCGCGCTCGATTTTGCCTTTGAAATACATACCGATGTTGGTGCAAGCTGTATTGGTGCCAAGGTAAACCATAAACTGGTGCCGCTTAACTACAAGCTGCAAAATGGCGACCAGGTGGAGATCATTACCTCAAGTAAGCAAATACCTAAGGAAGACTGGCTTAACTTTGTAGTAACCGCCAAAGCCAAGGCCAAAATAAAATCAGCCTTAAAAGAGGAAAAACGCAAGATAGCCGAGGATGGCAAGGAGATCCTGGAGCGAAAGCTGAAATCGCTCAAGATCACTTACAATTCGGATAACCTGCACAAGCTGAGCTATTACTTTAAGCTGCCATCAACCCAGGACTTGTTTTACAATGTGGCCAAGGGGCTGATTGATATGAAAGACCTGAAGGAGTATCAGGCATCCGAAAAAATAATTGAGAACAAACCGCAGGATAAGATAGAAGCCGACCAGGTTCAAAGCCTGATCAAAAGCATTAAAGCTAAGGACAGCGATATGCTGCTGATTGGCGAGGATATGCAGAAGATTGACTACAAACTGGCCAACTGCTGCAATCCTATCCCCGGTGATGATGTGTTTGGGTTTATCACCGTGAGCGAGGGCATCAAGATACATCGTACCAACTGCCCTAACGCGGCCAAACTGATGGCCAACTATGGCTACCGCATTGTAAAGGCCCGCTGGACCAACCAGCAGGAACTGGCATTTTTAACCGGCCTGCGTATTCGTGGTATTGATGATGTAGGTTTGATCAATAAGCTGACCACCGTAATATCTAACGATTTTAAGGTAAATATGCGTTCTATCACGGTTGATAGTGATAACGGTATTTTTGAGGGCTCGATAATGGTTTATGTGAACGATACCCAGCACCTGGAAGACCTGGTTAAAAAGCTAAAACAGGTACGCGGCGTAACCTCGGTTGACCGTTTTGATTCCGCCGTTGAGAAAGCGGTGAGTTAGTGAGCGGTGAGTGATGATTTTATGCTAATTTTTTAAAAAACACTCTAATTATAAGTTTATATTTTGATAAATTTTTATCATATATTTTTTCTAACTCAATTCGACTATCAGATTTTTGTTCCCCATCGAAGACTAACTCTGGATAAAATTGTTTAATGCTCACATTGATAGTAAATTCGTTAGGAATGTTTTTTACAAAGTTATATTTAGTAATTAACATCTGTTGATGCTTCAATTGACTTAACAACCTACTTTTGGTACGTGTGAATAAATAAAATAATTGTAAATTAGATGTATCTGTTTTCAATCCCCAAGCACGACCTAAATCAGATAAACTATTGAAGAATAATAATGATTGTTCGTACGTAGAAAGTTGAGCTCGAAGTATCTTTATATAATCATATTTTTCCTTGTAAGATAATCCCGGAAATTTATCAACATACATCACAGCTTGGTACAGGTGCCTAAATATGTGTCCGATTCTGTATTGATGTCCGCCGTAATATTTACCAAACTTACCAAACGCGTCCTCCCACTCCGCTCTCTTTTTTTCTAAATGATTAAGGATTTCTCTCAGAACATTCTTTTTATATTTTGAGTATAATTTATTTTTGAGTTCCTTTAAACCGTCTTTAGAAGCTCCGTAAAACACACATAAATATGCAATATTAACGTAATTTAAATCTAAAAGATTCTTTTCTGATACATTGAGATATTCCAAATCTTTTGCTTTTACTTCCTGATTTAGGTACAAATCATCAACATTTGAACCCAAAAGGCTTTTTTTCACTACATCGACCATTTCCGCTACTTGCTTATGAATTTCACGAGCAACTTTATAACCATCAAAGTGAACCTCGCTCTTTGATTTTGGATCACGCATTTTTAATGCTGAAATATTATCCCGATGATATCTAATTAGTTCAAAATACTTATTTTCAAACTGAGTTTTTACAAATGCCCTTGATTGCTGTTGCAACGTAAGGTACACAAACAGAACACTTAAAAATGAAAAAACCCCTGCTAATGCCGATCCATAGTTACCTAGATTACTAAACCATGATTTAATGATACTATTATTATCAATAAAAAACAAACCAGTAGAGAGACCTAAAAAAATTGAGAATGAAAACAATAATATAATATTGATAAGTGTTTTAGAGTACATAAGGCTGTGGCTTAAAAATTCTAAAATATTATATTATTAACGAACTTTAATAACAATTTTTAAATTTATCACAAACTCCATCTAATAATTCTTGCATCTTAATTCTTGCCTCTTATTTATCCCACATATAATTAATACCTTTACTTTTTATTTTACTGCACTACTAAATTATGCCCCAACAGGAAACTATAGCACTGGTAAAAAAGATATTCGAGGCTTATCTTGAAAATAAAAGCCTGCGCAAAACACCTGAGCGTTTCGCCATTTTAGAAGAGATCTACTCGCGCAATGACCATTTTGATGTGGAATCACTATACATCCACATGAAAAACAAAAAGTACCGCGTTAGCCGCGCCACGGTATATAATACTCTTGAACTGCTGGTATCGTGCGATTTGGTGACCAAGCACCAGTTTGGTAAAAATATGGCCCAGTTTGAGAAATCGTACGGCTTTAAGCAGCATGACCATATCATCTGTATTGACTGCGGCAAGGTGGTTGAGTTTTGCGACCCACGCATACAGCAGATACAAAGCATGATGGGCGATATCCTGAAATTTGAGATAAAACACCACTCGCTAAACCTGTATGGAAATTGTGTTAAATTAAAAGAAGGTGTTTGTGACAGAAAAGTTTAACTTTGCCGCCTTTCACACAATATTGCAATTTAAATAATGGCTGTTGATGTTTTATTAGGCCTCCAATGGGGCGACGAAGGTAAAGGTAAGATAGTTGACGTGTTAAGCGCCGATTATGACCTTATAGCACGTTTTCAGGGCGGCCCAAATGCCGGCCATACGCTTGAATTTGATGGTAAGAAATTTGTACTGAACACTATCCCTTCAGGCATTTTTTTCGATAACACCCTTAACCTGATTGGCAATGGTGTGGTTATTGACCCCATTACCCTTAAAAAAGAACTTGATAAGTTAAAAGATGCCGGGCATGACCTGCTGGCAAAAAAGAACCTGGTGATCGCTAAAAAAGCACACCTGATATTACCTACCCACCAACTGCTTGATGCCGCGTCTGAAAAGAAAATGGGCGAAGGTAAAATTGGTTCAACCTTAAAAGGTATCGGTCCTACTTATATGGACAAAACCGGTCGTAACGGCCTGCGTATCGGCGACATTACCCTGCCCGATTTTAAAGAGCGTTACAACAAACTGGTTGAAAAACACAAATCAATGCTGCAATCGCTTTACGGCGAGGTTGCTGATTTCAGCGAGCGCGAGCAGGCATTTTTTGAGGCCATTGACCTGATCAAGCAGTTTGAACTGGTTGACTCAGAGCACTTGGTTAACAACTACATTAAACAAGGTAAAAAAGTATTGGCCGAAGGTGCACAAGGCGCTATGCTGGATATTGATTTTGGCTCGTACCCATTTGTTACCTCATCAAACACTACCGCCGCCGGTGCCTGTACTGGTTTAGGCATCGCTCCTAAGGAGATTGGTGATGTGATAGGCATTTTTAAGGCTTATTGTACCCGTGTTGGTGGTGGCCCCTTCCCTACTGAACTGAACGACGAAACCGGCGAAGAACTGCGTAAGATAGGCCATGAATTTGGTGCTACTACCGGCAGGCCGCGCCGTACCGGCTGGATTGACCTGCCTGCTTTAAAATACGCCATTATGCTTAACGGCGTTACCCAACTAGTAATGACCAAGGCCGACGTATTAAGCGGTTTCGAGAAGATATACGCCTGCACGCATTACGATTACGCCGGCGAAATTATCGACTACATGCCGTATGATATTTGTACCATTGAGCCAAAACCTGTTTTAAAGGAAATTGATGGCTGGCACGAGGATATTACGGGCATTACCGAGCTTGACCAGATCCCTGCTAAACTGGCCTCATACATTGATTTTCTGGAAGCTGAGTTAGGCGTTCCGGTTAAATATCTTTCTGTAGGTCCGGACAGGGTACAGACCTTGATCTTACACTAAGATTAAAACTAACAATACTGATATTTTGAGAGGCCGGTTAAATCCGGCCTTTTGTTTTTACTATTTTTGCATAGTGATCATCACACTCAACAATCCGGAAGAATTTAAACAGAAAGCACTTGCCTGGGCCAACGGTTTTGAATTGGCCTGCTGCTTAAACTCAAACCATTTTGCGGATAAATACGGCAAGTTTGAAGTGCTGATAGCTGCAGGTGTAAAAGATGAGTTGACCGCCGATGCTGGCAATGCCTTTGAACAACTGGAACACTTCAGGCAAAAGCATCAGGGTTGGATAACCGGTTTTTTTGGCTACGATCTGAAAAATGAACTTGAAAACCTATCCTCTGCGAATGCTGATGGCCTGGGCTTCCCGGATATGTACTTTTTCGCTCCTAAACATATTATTTTTATAAAGGGGAATGAGGCAGAGGTAATCAGCGACGATGCTGATGGTGTATTAAAAAGTATTGAGCAGGCCTCAATACACCCAACATATCATCCGGTATTAGCCCATGTAAAAGCCCGATTTAGTAAAGAAGAATACCTGCAAACGGCCAATAGAATAAAACAGCACATTGCCCGCGGGGATATTTATGTAACCAACTTTTGCCAGGAGTTTCACGCTGAAGATGCGGTGATCGATCCGCTGAGCGTATATAGCAAACTGAACCACATCTCCCCTAACCCTTTCTCGTCCTACTTTAAATTGAATGATAAATATATGATATGTGCGTCGCCGGAGCGCTTTATAGCTAAGCGTGGTGATAAGCTAATATCGCAACCCATCAAGGGCACCGCTAAACGCAGCGACAACCCTGCAGAAGATGAAGCGAACAAAGCATCATTAAAAGAGCAAACTAAAGAGTTGCAGGAAAATGTGATGATCGTCGACCTGGTACGTAATGACATGACCCGTTCTGCAAAACCCGGCACGGTTAAAACGGAAGAACTTTTCGGATTGTACAGCTTTAAACAGGTGCATCAAATGATCTCGACGGTGGTATGCCAAAAGGATGAAGCCATCAGCGACGTACAGGCCATAAAAAACACCTTCCCGATGGGGAGCATGACGGGCGCACCCAAGATAAGTGCCATGCAACTGATGGAACAGTACGAACGCAGCAAGCGGGGCATCTATTCCGGCGCGATAGGCTATTTTAGCGCGGATGGTGATTTTGATTTTAACGTAGTGATACGCACGCTGCTGTATAATTCATCTAACCAATATCTATCCTTCCAAACCGGCAGTGCTATCACGTTTAATGCAGATGCAGCGCAGGAATATGAGGAATGTTTATTAAAGGCGAAGGCTATTTTGGAAGTTTTGAATTCATCGGCTGTTTCTTAACGCAGGTATTATGTATTTGCCCAGCAGTTCAAACGCCTGCTTGGCTTTCCACGAACTGTAGTTTCCCTGTGTAAATACAACTACGGCGTTTAATCGCTTAATAACAAAAATGTATTGGCCACCGTTGCCTGATGCAAATAATAACTCCTCGTGTAAATCGGGTGTTTTTAAAACCTCGCGGTACCAGTAATTACCATACAATGTTTGCTGCGGAACCAGTAAAGAGCTTCGGCTCGATTTGGCGAAGGAAAATTCAGGGATAGGTATTTTAATTTTGTTTAACGCCTTTATCCATTTCTTTGATACGATTTGCCTGCCTTTCCATTTACCTTCATCCCTTACCAGGCGGCCTATCTTTAACATGTCCACAGGTTTTATATAGAATGAGCCACCGGTCATGCCGTTACCACTTTTGTCTATAGTCCATTTATAATCAGTGATACCCATCGGATCAAAAAGATATTGCCTGGCAAAGCTCATAATGGACATATTAGTTACTTTGGCGATGATACCACCAATTATGACCGGATCGCAGGAAGTATAAGCGAATATTTTGCCGGGTGTATCCTTCATCGGTCGCTCCAGCGAGAATTTAACCCAGTTATTACTTCCGGCCATCTCATCTTCACAATCTTTGGTACCGTTAAACTCCTCGCAATCGAAACCCGATTGCATATCCAGCAAATGCTGTACGGTTAATTGTTTCCTTAGCGGATCATTGGTTAGTAAGGAAGAATATTCAGGAAAAAAATCATACACCTTTTGATCGGTACTTTTTATAAATCCCTTATCAATGGCTGTGCCCAGTAATAAGGCTGTTATAGCCTTGAATGAAGAACGTGAATCATGCAATGAATCCGGATTGAATTTATTAAAATATCGCTCATAGATTAGGTTATCATTAACCAAAACGGAGATGCTATGTATTCCCGGATATTCGCTTCCTGATATAGCAGCTGACATATTTTGCAACAGCAAACCAGCATCCGCAGGCTGTTTTTGAGCAGTTAACTGCAAACAGTTGCTTATCAAAATTGCGATAATGAGTAACCTTTTCATCTCAAATCAAATTGTGTTGCACTTATAAGACAGCAACCTAATTAAACACTTACACTGTTTACCAGCAACCGCCTGGCTGCCCGAACGCTAACTTCTGATCCTTCAGCAAAAAATACCGAATAAGGCTTAACCGTCAGGAACGGCTCGAATGCTTCGCCATATAACTTCTTAACGTCAGCATCAAATACAAAGTCTGTAACCTCGCCTATACGCCAGGGTACATGCTCAACCTGGTATTCCATTGAATCGGTTTCGCTGCGGAGGTTGTAACCCCAGTAATGTTCTAAAATGAACTCCTCGGCACTACCCGGAATCATGGGCGTAAAATTATTATTTACTGTTGCACCGAGTTTATTCCAGCGGCCTTTAAGTTGCCATTCATATAGATATGACTTATGGTTGGCATTAACTGTAGTAATTTGATGCCGCATTGGCAGGCACCGATAATGCTCCTTGTATAGCGTATTGGCTATGAGCGGTATCATAGCCTTAGGTACTATCTCACTTACAAAAACAGTTCCCCGCTTCCATTCTTTACCATCATAATGCCGTACGTAAAAGCGCAGGTTAATTTCTTCAAAGTTCACATGCCCCGGCCACTTTATCCCAAGCACACGGGTATCTAAAAACAGGAAGCCAACCATGCTCACCAGGCATTTGCCCTGCCATAGGTCGAGCTCGGTAGCGGCAGGCAAATAGGGTTTCAATATTGCCGGATCTACCTCATAATTGATCATCACCAGGTTTTTCCAGGCTGCGGTAAGAAATTTATTTTTAGCCATAAACAAAAAATCCCGCCCTTATAAGGGGCGGGATGCAAAATAGATTATTTCTTGTAATACTTCATCGCTTCAGGTATGCGATTTTGGATATTACGGATACGGGTAGCATCTGAAGGGTGCGTGCTTAAAAACTCAGGTGGCGCACCGCCGGCTTGTTTTGATGCAGCCATACGCTGCCAGAAGGCCACAGCCTCGTTCGGATTATATCCGGCCATCGACATAAAGATCAACCCCAGCCTATCGGCTTCTGATTCGTTATCACGTGAATATTTAAGCATGGCTAACTGGCCGCCTACACCGTATAACTGCCCAACTATAGCCTGGGTTGCCTGCGACTGGCCTCCTGTTGCCGCGCCCACTACGGCGCCACCTGCCTGTGCTGCCATTTGTTTTGACATTTGCTCCGCCGAGTGGCGTGCTATGGCGTGGGCAATCTCATGGCCCATTACAACCGCTAAACCGGCATCAGTTTTTGTTACAGGCAATATGCCGCTGTACACGGCCACTTTACCGCCGGGCATACACCATGCGTTAATCTCCGGGCTTTGTATCAGGTTAAACTCCCATTTAAAATTGTACTGATCGGCATAACCATTATCTTTTAAATATTTTTCAATAGCTACGGCAAGCCTGCCGCCTATGGTTTTTATACGCTGGGCATCGCTGGTGCCTGATATCACTTTTGTTTTCGGATCGGAAAGTAGTTGCTGGTAACTTTGTGCTGCTGCCTGGTTGATCTGGTCGTCGCTTACCAGGCTAAGCTGCCTGCGGCCGGTAAGTGGCACAGTTGAGCAAGAATAAACAACAACACTCGCTACTAAGGCAAGCATTGCAAGTGGTTTAAATGGTTTCATAGAGTTTAAGTGACTTTTTTTTTAAATAAATTAACTTTCGACTCCTTGCCTTTTAATAAACGCTCGATATTTTTTTGATGGGTTACCAGTACGAGCAAACAAATGCACATGCCATAAATAATGACCGATTTTATATACACCGGGAATATAAACGCTACACCGATGGGATAAGTAAATCCAGCCATTATCGAGCTTAATGACACATATTTGGTAATAAGCAACACAACAATAAATACCACAACGCAAAGCAGGGCCGCGTGCAGGTTTATAGCCAATATCATTCCAAATAATGTAGCCACACCTTTGCCGCCCCTAAAACCTGCAAATACCGGGAACAAGTGGCCCATTACCGCGGCTATGCCCAAGGCCAGCGCGTAGTTGGTAAACGCTACCGAGTTATGCGGCCCGGTGGTTGATACACCAATAATGTAAGCGAGGTTAGTGGCTGTCCACCCTTTAAGTATATCAATAAGCATTACCGGTATGCCCGCCTGCTTGCCCAATACCCTGAAGGTGTTGGTGGCACCGGCGTTGCCGCTGCCATATTCGCGCACATCAATACCATAAAATGATAAACCTATCCAAACAGCCGTTGGTATAGACCCGCAAAGGTAAGCCAGTATAAGTGCTGTAATTGAATAAATGGATATCATATACCCCTTGTGTGTATAAAGTAAAGCGTAAAGTTTATTATCATTTAATTAACTGCTTTTAAGCTTAAATCGAGGCTTTTTACCGAATGGGTTAATGCCCCCATTGATATGTAATCAACCCCGCAGGCGGCATATTCACGCACGTTATCAATAGTGATACCGCCGGATGCCTCAGTAATAAACCTTCCATTGATTACGGCCACAGCCTTCTTCAGGTCATCAAACCCAAAATTGTCAAGCAATATACGGTCAACACCGCCGGTTTGCAATACCTGCTGCAATTCGTCAAGGTTGCGCACCTCAATTTCAATAGCCAGTTTTTTATGTGCAGCGGTGTACTTCAGCGCGTTTCCAATAGCCGGCTTTATACCACCTGAATAATCAACATGGTTATCCTTGATCAATATCATATCATACAACCCGAAACGGTGGTTTACACCGCCGCCAATACGTACCGCCCATTTTTCGAGATAACGTAAGCCGGGAGTAGTTTTCCGGGTGTCAAGCACTTTAGTATTGGTTCCGGCAAGCATATCAACTATACGGCGGGTAATTGTGGCAATACCGCTCATGCGCTGCATGCAGTTAAGCACCAGGCGCTCGGCAACAAGTATGCTGTGTACGCTGCCTTCAACCTCAAGGGCAACATCTTTTACTTTAATGGCATCGCCATCCTTTAAAAAGGTAGTTACTTTAAGTTCAGGGTCAACTATGTTAAATATCTCCAGTGCCAGTTCAACACCAGCTAAAATACCATCATCCTTAACCAGCAAACGCGCCTTACCGGCGGTACCGGCCGGAATTGTAGCCAGCGAGGTATGGTCACCATCGCCTACATCTTCCTGTAATGAGTTGATAATAAAGTTTTTGATCAGTTCCTTGTCCAAATCTGCTTGTTTAATGCCCTCAAAAATAAGAACAATTGACAATTATTAAGCTTTTTCGGCTTCAATCCGCAAATCAATGATCTGGAGTTCACCTTTAACACTGTTTAAAGTGAATGATACCCGGAAAGTGCCTTTATCGGTTACAAGCAACAAAACACCAAAACGGTAGGTATTACTTGTATTTACCCGATGCAGTACTTTAACACTTTTAGGTTTATTTTGTGTGAAGAATTTACTTAAAATGATACCTGCCTGCGTGTTGGAGTAAGTTTCTTCCTTTTTAAGTAAGGTAACATCAAGCGTTGGTGCCAGTTTTTTGGTAAGTTCGGTAGCATTGCCTTGTTTAAATAACTCCGCTATGCTGTCTATCGGATCGGCCAGGGCCAACGCCGGTAACAAGTAACAAATAACTAATACCGGCAAAAATTGCAGCTTTCTCATAATCCTCGTCACAATTTACACTAAATAATTACAATTAAACAAGCATATAACTACTTATAATTTATTAAAGTTTACACGATGCCTTTATATTTGCGCTGTGGAAACTAATAAAAAACTTGTACTGATGATACTTGACGGCTGGGGATATGGCCGCCAGGATCAGTCGAACGCTATATATACAGCTAATACGCCATTTTTTGACGCGCTGTTACAACAATATCCAAATTCCAGGCTCGAAGCATCGGGCACGGCTGTTGGTTTGCCCGCCGGGCAGATGGGCAACTCCGAAGTTGGGCACATGAACCTTGGTGCCGGGCGTGTTGTTTACCAGGAACTTGGCCGAATTAACAAAGCGGTTGACGAAAAAGAACTGGCCGGCAACCCGGTAATAAAAGAGGCATTTGATTATGCTAAACAAAACGGGAAAGATGTACACTTTATCGGCCTCGTGTCTGACGGGGGGGTACATTCGCACATTTACCACCTAAAAGGTTTGGTTGATGTAACCCAGCAATACGGTTTGGGTAAAGTGTACATTCATGCCTTTTTAGATGGCCGCGATACCGATCCGCAATCGGGCCTGGGTTTTGTTACCGAGGTTGAAGAATACATTGCCCCTACCCCGGTTAAACTGGCATCAGCCATTGGCCGTTATTATGCCATGGACCGCGACAACCGCTGGGAACGTGTAAAACAAGCTTACGACCTGCTAGTGAACGGCACCGGCAAGCCGGTACAAAGCATTACAGATGCCATTAAAGAATCGTACGCGCAGGAAGTTACCGATGAGTTTATTTTACCGGTAGTAAAAACTGATGCCGATGGCGCGCCTATCGCTGTAATAAAAGAAGGTGATGTGGTGATCTGCTTTAACTTCCGTACCGACCGTGGCCGCGAGATCAGCCTGGCATTAACACAGAAGCCTTTCCCTGAATACAACCTGCATCCGCTGAAAATCAAATACGTCACCATGACATCGTATGACGATACATTCAAGGATGTTGATGTGATCTTCCGCAAGGATGACCTGACCAAAACCATTGGCGAGGTATTGCAGGATGCCGGTAAAACGCAGATACGTATTGCCGAAACAGAAAAATATCCGCACGTTACCTTTTTCTTTTCAGGCGGCCGCGAAAAAGAGTTTGAAGGCGAGAAACGCTTATTAATTCCATCGCCAAAAGTAGCTACTTATGATCTACAGCCGGAGATGAGCGCGTTAGGAATTCGTGATGCCATCATTCCCGAACTGCAAAACAGGTGGCCTGATTTTGTATGCCTCAACTTTGCCAATACCGATATGGTTGGCCATACCGGCGTATTTGAGGCTGTAATTAAAGCTGCCGAAACCGTTGATGCCTGCACACAGGCTGTTGTTGAAACCGGCTTGCAGCATGGCTATTCATTCATCATTATTGCCGACCATGGTAATGCTGATTTTATGATAAATGAGGATGGATCACCTAACACGGCCCATACCACCAACCTGGTGCCTTGTATAATTATTGACAGCGATGTTAAAACCGTAAATGACGGTAAGCTTGGTGATATTGCCCCAACCGTACTTAAAATTCTGGGCGTTAATATCCCGGCGGAAATGACGGGCGATGTACTGGTATAAACATTTAAAAACAGTTATATTTTCTGTAGCGATCACATCAGGCTTTAGCGCATGCAAGCCTGATGTGGCCGTTAATAACGCTGAGTACTTTGACGTTAAAGGTTATTTTAACAACGAAACAAAACGGCTGACGCAGATGCATCCCCGCGTAAAAAAAACGGTTAAACATAACTTGGACAGTGAAAGCCATGACATAACCATCGCGAGCTGGAAGGAAGAATTGGGATTATTCGCCGGATCGGACATTAATAAACCGGCATGGCGCAGCAGTTATGCGGTTATTAAACGTGGTAATACTACCATTTACAAAGCCAAACAACCTGATCTGAAAACCCGGTCAATCACCATTACAAACAACGGCAATAACATTCGCTCCATACTCATTGTTAACCATACCAGCAACCTGCTATATTCAAGTACCGAAAAGCTCAATTACTACCCGGACTCGGCATACCATATCACTAAAATACAGAACGTGCGCCTGCTTGGCGAAAACAGTTACGATATAGACAGTAAGTTTTAGTTGCGTTTGCCGGTAGCAGTAGCCAGCTTTTCTTTTGAGAGATCGATCAGTGCAGATATATCGCTGCGGCTTGGGTTGCTTTCTATCACCTTTTCCAGATCACCTATAGAAGCCCTGAGTGAGTTGATACCACGGTTTCTGTCGGCACCAGTGGCGGCATGCTCCAATTTAAATAATCCATAATCGCGGTAAGCGATACCACGATTTTGAAACAGCTTCATATCATTCGGATCGGCACTTACGGCAATAGCCTTGGTGAGATCCTGTATCGCCCCGAGCAGGTGCTTTTCCTTTTCTGTTACAGGCAAGGTGGCATCACGGCCTAAAAAACTTTTTGAACGGGCCCGGTAATAATAAGCCGAAGCATCAACCGGTTTTATAGCGATCACCTTGGTATAGGCAACTATAGATTTTTTGTAGTTTTCGCTATGATAATACGAGTAACCCAGCATCCAAAGGGCGTTAGCATTGCTTGAATCCACAAGGCATGCCTTCTCCAACTGCTTTACAGCGGCTTTAAAATTCCCATCCATCAAAGCCTGCTGGCCCAGCTTTACATAAGCGCTTTGGGCCATTGATGTTTCAATGGATGAAATCAGTAATAATGATATAATAGCCGATAATCTCACAATAGCCGTACGGGTTGAACAAAATTAGTATAACATTAACTAACTTTGCAACAAAATATTATGTGGTTTAGCACTAATTGTGAAATTTATACCCGGTATAAATAACCCCAACGGGGTGACTTTTTTTCAGCACTTTGGGGGTAAATATTTTTCAGCATTCAATAACCTAACTTTATCTTGACGACTTATTTACAGCACATTAGCATATTGAAGCTATAATGCTGTAGCAAAAACGATTATTGGCACAGGTGTTGAACCATATAAAGCAACTATTTAAAAGCACTGTTAATGGAGCCCTGTTATACCCCGGGCTGCCAATATGGCGCTAAAAATTTAATTGAATGAGTTACGATCCGTTTGACTTTAAAAATACTTTACCGATAATAAATGATGAGTCAGAGTTTTTCCCGCTGATGTCTACCGAAGACGAAGCGGAGATGAACAATGAGGAACTTCCTGAACTGTTGCCTATACTGCCCCTGCGAAACACTGTATTGTTTCCGGGTGTGGTTATCCCTATTACCGTTGGCCGCGATAAATCTATCAAACTAATTCGGGATGCCAACAAAGGCGACCGCATGATAGGTGTTGTTGCCCAGCAGGATGTATCCATTGAGGACCCGGTATTCGCGCAATTACACAACGTGGGTACGGTTGCTGTTATTATTAAGGTACTACAAATGCCCGATGGTAATACTACCGTAATTATACAAGGCAAAAAACGCTTTTTACTGAAGGAAGAGGTACAAAGCGAGCCGTATCTGAAAGCTACCATTGAGCCTTACCGCGACCTGCCCGGCAAAGAGGATAAGGAATTTAAGGCCATGATATCATCCGTAAAGGATATGGCCATGAGCATTATCCAGCTATCGCCCAATATACCAAGCGAGGCAGGCATAGCCATAAAGAACATTGAGAGCACGGCATTCCTCATCAACTTTATCGCATCAAACATGAATGCCGATATGGAGGCCAAACAACGCCTGCTTGAGGTTTCGAGCCTGCGCGAACGGGCTAATATGGTGCTTGAGCATTTAACGCTCGACCTGCAGATGCTGGAGTTAAAAAACCAGATACAAACCAAAGTACGTGTTGACCTGGACAAGCAGCAGCGCGATTACTTTTTGAACCAGCAGCTTAAAACCATACAGGAAGAACTGGGCGGCAGCAGCCCCGACCTGGAAATAGAGAACCTGCGCCAACGCTCATTAAAAAAGAAATGGGCCAAAGAGGTAGGCGACCATTTTAGTAAAGAACTTGAAAAACTTGCCCGCACCAACCCTGCCGCTGCTGATTATTCGGTGCAGATGAATTACCTGGAGTTGTTGCTTGATTTGCCTTGGAGCGAGTTCACTAAAGATAACTTTGACCTTAAACGCGCTCAAAAAGTGCTGGATAAGGATCACTTTGGCTTAGATAAGGTTAAGCGCCGCATAATTGAATACCTGGCCGTGCTCAAGTTAAAGCACAACATGAAGGCGCCTATCCTTTGCCTGGTAGGCCCTCCGGGTGTGGGTAAAACCAGTTTAGGTAAATCCATAGCTAAAGCGCTTGGACGCAAATATGTACGCATGGCGCTTGGCGGCGTGCGTGACGAAGCCGAAATCCGCGGCCACCGCAAAACCTATATCGGCGCTATGCCGGGCCGCATTATTCAATCGGTAAAAAAAGCAGGCGCCGCTAACCCGGTATTTATTTTGGATGAGATAGATAAGGTAGGTAACGATTTCAGGGGTGATCCATCATCGGCACTGCTGGAGGTGCTTGATCCCGAACAAAACAGTACTTTTTATGACCATTATGTGGAGCTGGATTTCGATCTGTCTAACGTGATGTTCATCGCTACCGCCAACTCGCTAAGTACCATACAACCGGCATTGCTTGACCGTATGGAAATCATCGAAGTGAACGGCTATACCATTGAAGAGAAAATAGAGATCGCTAAACAGCACCTGCTACCTAAACAGCGCGAAGCGCATGGCTTAAAAACCAAGGATATAACGCTGAAGCCTGATGTTTTGGAAAAGGTGATCGAGGATTATACCCGCGAATCGGGCGTACGGTCATTAGAGAAAAAGATAGGCTCGGTTGTTCGTGGTATCGCCAAAAGCATCGCGCTTGAGGAGCCTTACAACAGCAACGTTAACAAAAAGGACATTGAAACCATACTGGGTGCACCCATATTTGATAAGGACCTATATGAAGGCAATGATGTTGCCGGCGTAGTTACCGGCCTGGCCTGGACATCCGTTGGCGGCGATATATTGTTTATTGAAGCCAGCCTGAGCCCCGGTAAAGGCAAGCTTACCCTTACCGGCAGCCTGGGTGATGTAATGAAGGAATCGGCAGTGATTGCGCTGGCTTACCTGCGTGCCCATGCATCCTACTTTAATATTGATGGCCGTTTGTTTGACCAATGGGATGTACACGTTCACGTACCGGCGGGTGCCACCCCTAAGGATGGCCCGTCAGCAGGTATTACGATGCTGACCGCGCTTACATCAGCCTTTACCCAGCGCAAAGTTAAACAAAACCTGGCCATGACGGGCGAGATTACGCTACGCGGCCGGGTATTGCCTGTGGGTGGTATCAAGGAGAAAATATTAGCTGCCAAACGCGCCAATATCAAGGAAATCATCCTGTGCAAATCAAACCAAAAGGATATAATGGAGATCAAAGAGAATTACATTAAAGACCTGAATTTCCATTACGTTACGGATATGCGCGAGGTTATCAACCTGGCGCTGCTTAACGAAAAGGTGAAGGAGCCCATTGATCTGACCATCAAAGAAAAAGAAGCGAATCAGACTAATTAATTATACTCGCTTACCATAATATAACACTAATAAAAGCAGGAACTATTTTCCTGCTTTTTTATTTAACAGACGGTTGGTATTTAATTAATTTAAAATCAATATCTTCATGGCATTTACGCAAACCATGATAAAACCTTTTCCACTCCTGTTGCTGATTGCCCTATGTATTAGCAGCCTTACTGTACATGCCCAGAAATTATCCCCGGCCGATTCCGTTGAAAAAGCATACGCTAATAAAAGAGCTAAAACCTTCTTCTTTGAACTGCTTGGCCCTGGTGCCGCCTACTCCGTTAATTACGATATCCGCTTTAGCAAACAGCAGGATGGCTGGGGAGGCCGCGCAGGTATAAGCTATTACGCTAATGCGGGTGAACACCTTTTTACAGTGCCTTTGGTACTTAATTACCTGGCAGGTAAACACGGAAAATATTTTGAGGTAGGCGCGGGCATCACCTACTACAATGTAAACTCAAACGACTTATTTTTTGACAATTCAAACTACGGCAGTAGCCCGGATGATATCAACAGCGGCATTTTAGGTACGCTTAACTTCGGCTACCGTTACCAGCCGGTTGACGGCGGCTTTTCATTCAGAGGCGGTGTTAGCCCGGTAATTAATTCCGAGCGATTTTTACCTTTTTGGCCTTACATAAGCTTTGGCTACGCTTTTTAACATATATGATAATTAAAAGATTATCATTAGCGTTTATGCTTGCTACAGCACTTTCAACAGGCAAAGCTCAGCAATTATCTCCCGCTGCCGATACTGTTTCAATAAACAGGGCGCAAAGTATTTATGTAGAATTAGGAGGACTCGGCCTTACCATATCAGGAAATTATGATACGCGGTTTGCAAAAAAACGCGATGGTTGGGGCGGGCGCATAGGTGCAGGCGGCAGTGCCGACTATGATTATTCATCCTTTACCATCCCTATGCAGGTTAATTATCTGCTTGGCAAATCAAACAGGTTTTTTGAGATAGGCGCAGGCGTTACTTACATATCTTATAACAATAAAGAAGGTAACGGCGGCGGTTACATGCCTTTTGCCGATGGAACTACCATAGCCGGAACCACTACATTTGGCTACCGCAGACAACCATTACATCATGGCCTTAATTTTGGTGCGAGCATTAACTTACTGTTTACTGATAATTTGTTTATGCCATTTGCTGGTATAAGTTTAGGATATACTTTTAAATAACCAGGCATCTCCTTTTTATACTCTAATAAAAAATATACCTTTAAAGCCGGATGCCATCATCCGGCTTTAAATTTACACTCCCCCTGTAATATTAATGAAGTTTAAACAAACACTGCTATTGTTGTGCCTGCTTTGCGGATTACGCTCATTTGCTCAAACACACCGTAACGAGTTCGGCTTTCAAAGCGATAACGATTCCTTTTTGGCACAAGGGTCTGACCGGTATTATACCAACGGCCTGTTTATTTTCTTCAGGCGGGGGTTAACTGTTAATGATACATCGCGATTGCAAAACAAAGTTTTGGGTATTGAGTTAGGCCAAAAAATATTCAACCCCGCAAGCGGCCAGGTACCCGATCGCGGCTTGGTTGACCGGCCTTTTGCAGGCTACCTGTACGCCGGTGCCAACCTCAACTTTTTATATAATAACGAAAGTAACCTGAAATTAGGCGTACAGATCGGCATGGTAGGCCCTGCCGCGCTCGGCCGCCAGGCGCAGGAAGTGATACACAATACCTTTGGCTTTTATGAACTACAGGGTTGGGAATACCAGATCCGTAATAACTTTCAGTTTAACCTGCAGGGAGAGTATAACCGGCTACTTGGTCGTGCGGGTAAGGATGCCGATGTATCTTTAAACACCTATGCAAACCTGGGTACCGGCTTTACCGGCGCAGGCGCGGGTTTTTTAATTAGACTGGGCAACTTTAACCAGCTATTTAACTCGGTAAGCACACAAAGTACCGCCATTAAACAACGCGGGTTTGAGCCACTAAACAAGACCGAATTGTTTTTTTACCTGCGCCCGATGTTACGCTACGCAGCCTACGATGCCACCATTGAGGGCAGCTTATTTAACAACGATGCTGATGGCGTTGAGGTAAGGCTAACCCGAAAACCTATTGTATTTAGTCAGCAAGTAGGTATTACTTATGGCGGTGAGCGTTGGATATTCGACTTATCGGCTACCTTTCAAACCAAGGATACCAAGGAGATGATGAAAGCCCACCAATGGGGATCGGCTACTGTTTTGTACCGCTTTAATTAATAATCGTAATCCCTTTTACGTCCGTCCTTTTTGGCAGATTGCAGGCGCTTGCTTACGGCACGTGCAGCTTTTACGGCACGGCTAACTTTTGTTGGCTTACGTGGTTTATCAACCTGCATAGCTTTTGTTAACAAGGCAATGAGTTTCTCGATGGCTTTTTCTTTATTAAGATACTGGCTGCGTTCTTCATCACAAACTACCTGAACTAAACCATCCTTATTTAAGCGGGCATGCAGCTTGCTTTTGATGAGCTGTTTTTCATCTTCATTAAACAATAATGAATCATCTACCGAAAAAAGCAGTTCTACCTTGGTTGATACCTTGTTAACGTTTTGCCCGCCCTTACCGCCACTGCGCGAGGTTTTGTAGGTCACTTCCTTTTGCAGCTCAGCCTTGTTTGTATTCATGCGGCAAATATAATTTGTTTTCGGGGCAACGCTTTTATTTTGTATCTTGGAGGCTCTATGAATAACAATATCGTTGTAGCTATTGACGGTTTCTCGTCGTGCGGTAAAAGTACCATTGCCAAAGCCTTAGCCAAAAAACTCAATTTTGTTTATATTGATACCGGTGCCATGTACAGGGCCGTTACCCTATACTTTTTGCGCAATGAGATTGATGTAACCGATGATACACAAATTGAAGCCGCGCTCAATAATCTTAACATCACTTTTAAAACTGTTGACGGGCAGGTTCATATCTACCTGAATGATGAAGATGTATCAGAAGAGATCAGGCAGATGCATGTGGCCTCAAACGTAAGTAAGATAGCCGCCATACCCGCTGTACGCCACGCCCTGGTTAAGCAGCAGCAGTTAATGGGTAAATCCATCAATATTATAATGGATGGCCGTGATATTGGCACCACCGTTTTCCCGGATGCACAGGTGAAACTGTTTATGACCGCCGACCCTAAAATACGCGCCGAACGCCGTTATAAGGAACTGGTAGCTAAAGAGCCCAATATTACCATGGAAGAGGTTTTTGATAACCTGGCCCTGCGCGATCATGATGATACCACCCGCCAGGAAAGCCCGCTGGTGCAAGCCGATGACGCTATTGTTTTAGACAATAGCTACCTTACACCTGATGAGCAACTGGAGTTTGCTTTAAGCAAGATACAGCCTTTTATTAAGGAATAATTTCGGCATCAAAACGCTCGGCGGTTACGCCGAAGCGGTTTAAAAAATCCACACCCTCATCGCTGGGCAAGCCTTTGTATGCCGCGTATGATTTGTTGTACAATACATGCTTTATGCCTGCCGAAAATATCAGCCTGGCACAAGGCAGGCATGGCGACAGCGTAGTATACAAGGTAGCGCCGTGCAGGTTAGCCCCATTTTTAACCGCGTATAATATGGCGTTCTCTTCGGCATGCAGGGCCAAAGAGCAGCTCCCGCGTGCGTCACGTGGGCAGCCGGTTTCAGGCCATTCCTCATCGCAGTTATGGGTGCCCGAAGGCGGCCCGTTATAGCCTATAGAAATTATGCGGGTATCTTTTACCAACACCGCACCTACATGCGCCTTAACGCAATGCGACCGACGGGCTAAGTCGGTCGCGAGGTTCATAAATATGTTATCGAAACTGGGTTTCATTTTTTCAATGGTTACTGGTCAGTTATCATTAAGCAATGGTCATTGAACTACTTTTTATAAAAGGATTGGTCAGTTATCATCAGCCTACATAAATTTATGGCTAATGACAACTGACCAATGACCAATGCCTGTTCAACTGAATTAATGTCCGCCTTTTACTTCAAGGGCGTCAAAATCAATACCCTGGGATTTAAGTATGCTTTTTGCTTTTAACGCATAGAATGCCAGGTATGCAAAACAACCTACACCTACCAGGTATGACCATTGAATACCTAATAAGTTATCGCCTGCTAACACACCTTGCAGTAAGCTGATGATACCACCACCCATAATCATCATGATCAGGAAGCCTGATCCCTGATTGGTATGTTTACCCAATCCGGATACGGCAAGCGTGTATATACATGGCCAAAGTGTAGAGCAGAATAAACCAACGCTAATAAACGCAAAGGCGCTGACCATACCGCTTGTTAGCATACCGATAAATAAAGCGGTGATGCCCATTGCCGAAAAAATGAATAATAAACGGGCGGGACTGCCTTTACTCAACATATCACCAATAATCATGGCGATAATAACAAATCCATAAACATAGAAAGGTGTTACGTCATGCTGAGCCATTTTGTTAACAGCTAAAAATACGCCAAAGGCAAGATACGGAACTACAACGTTCAATACCTTACGCAATCCACCGCTAACGTTAAACGCGCCTACCGAAGCAGTCCAACGCCCTATCATCAAACTTGCCCAATACAACGACACGAAAGGCGCGATATTAGCCGTAGCTAAACCAAGCTCTTTACCCATATATTCAGGCAGGTTACTCGCTGTTGATACTTCTACACCCACGTAAACAAATATGGCGATCATACCCATCCAAAGCTGAGGATAATTTAAAGCGCCTTTCTTTTGGCCGCTTGCATGAACGTGCGATACATCGGTAGGTGTACTTAGATCGATTGTATCTGATTCGGTTTCAATTTTGTTAGGAATTGATGAAAATTTAAATACTACAGCTACTACTATAAAAAGAGCTCCTAAAATTAGATATGGAAATTTCACAGCGCTGATACTTGCATCAGATGAATTGGCACTAACAGATCCGAATATGGCAAGGCTCACCAACAGGGGGCCTATAGTTGTACCGAAATTATTTACACCACCTGTTAAGCTAAGGCGCTGTGCACCGGTTTTAGGGTCGCCAAGGGCTACAGCCAAAGCATTAGCCGCGATTTGTTGTAATGAAAAACCAAGGCCAACTATAAATAAACCGGTGATCATGATCAGGAACGAAGCGGTTTCGGCAGCAGGATAAAACAATAAGGTACCTAAAGCCGAAATAACCAGGCCTATGGCGATGCCGTTTTTATAGCCAATACGATTTAGCAAATCACCACCTAAACTATTAGAAATTACTGTATAAATAATAGATCCTACGGTGTAAGCCACATAAAAAGCAAAAGATATCATTTGCGACTGCCATTGCTCAAGGTTAAGTTTTTCCTTAAATACGGGAATCAGGATGTCATTACTGGCTGCTACAAATCCCCAAAAAAAGAATACAGTAACGAGCGTCGCAAGCGCCGATCCATAGCTTTTAGTTTTGTTTTGTTCCATTTCTGTTAGTTGCTTGTACAAAATTTTATTAAGGCACTAACATAAATCAATTTTTATAATTTACTGTTATAAGATTACATTTATTACAACGGCCCTTATATTTTTATTTGGTTTATGAGATAAAATCGCATATTCGCATGATCAAAATTTGCCGTCTAAGATATAGTTAATGATAGCAGCCATAATTTCAGGAATCGGTATAGGTTTGATATTAACATTTATTACCGGGCCGGTTTTTTTCTCGCTCATCAAAGTCAGTATTGAAAAAGGTTTTCAAGCGGGCGTTGCATTCGCGCTTGGTGTGGTATCTACCGATGTTGTGTTTGTAGGCGCTATACTTTTCGGCTCGCAACTGGTTGATATTACCGCGCAAACTAAAATTTACGCGGGCGTAGTAGGCAGTGTTATACTGCTGGGTATCGGCATTTATTACATCTTTAAAAAGGCGGATGTAAACTACAACAACTCCACCCCATCAAAACTTAAACGCACCGGGTATTTTTTAAAGGGCTTTATCATGTGCATATTCAACCCTACCATCCTTTTCCATTGGATGATGGTTATAGGTACGGCCAGTACTACCTACCATGAAGGCGTCCCCCATCGGCAGCTAAAATTAGCCATCATGTTTTTAACGGTACTTTTGGTACAATTCGGGTTAGATACTTTAAAAGCATTTTATGCTAATAAACTGCGCGACCGAATATCAGTTAAGCTGGTACATAAACTCAACCAGGTAGCAGGTATAGCGCTCATTATCGCCTCATTCATCCTGTTCGACAGGTTGGTTACCCACATCGTTTTCGCGCCGGATAAGGTTTCTTAATTCTCTGCAAAAAGTTTCATAAACTAAAAACGCCCCGTTTCCGGAGCGTTTTTAAATATTATATGCTTTGGTGAAATCCGGCTTACATATAAGCACGTTGGTTTTTGCCTTCCATCCAGTTAACAAAAGCACGGTTAACCACCTTGTTGCCACCCGGAGTTGGATAGTTGCCTGAGAAATACCAGTCGCCGGTATGGTCAGGGCAGGCAATGTGCAGGTTATCCAGGGTTTGATAAATCACCTGAACTTCGGCATTTGTATTTTTTGGTGTGATGATCTGCGCTATACGGTCAGATATCTCCTGATCGGTAAACGGCTCGTAAATGGCCTTAACATAGTTCACCACTTCTTCTTTAGGCAGCTTGGCGCTGTCTTTACATTGCTGGTAAACCTTTAAAAGCACGTCTTCTTTGCCGGCATCTTTAAGCAGGCTAACCGCGGCCTCAAAAGCCACAAACTCACCCATGCGAGACATATCGATACCATAGCAATCCGGGTAACGGATCTGCGGGGCTGATGATACCACCACGATTTTTTTAGGTCCTAAACGGTCCAGTATTTTCAGGATGCTTTGTTTAAGCGTAGTACCGCGTACAATGGAATCATCCAGTACAACCAGCTTATCGGTACCGCGTTTTATTAAACCATAGGTGGTATCATAAACGTGGGCTACCATTTCGCTGCGGTCGGCATCCTGGGTAATAAAGGTACGCAGCTTAACATCCTTAATCGCTATCTTTTCAACGCGCGGAGCCAGTTGCAGCACTTCGGTCAATTCCTCATCGCTGATCTTGTCGTCGCGGTTAAGCAGCCTGTCGCGCTGATATTTTTTAATGTATTTGTGCACCCCTTCAACCATACCGTAAAAGGCAACTTCGGCGGTATTGGGTATGTAAGAGAATACGGTATTTTTGATGTCGTTATCAACAAAATCCAATATCTGCGGGCAAAGCAGCCTGCCTAATTGCTTACGCTCACGGTAGATAGATGAATCGCTGCCCCTTGAAAAATAGATCCGCTCAAACGAGCATGATTTTTTTTCCTGCGGCTCGCTAAACATATCTTCAGATACATCACCGTTCTTTTTAACAATGAGTGCATGGCCGGGCTTGATCTCATTGATCTCCTCAACCGGAATGTTAAAGGCCGTTTGTATGGCCGGGCGCTCTGATGCCGCAACTACTATCTCATCATTGTAATAGTAAAACGCCGGGCGAATACCCACCGGGTCACGCATTACAAAAGCATCGCCATGGCCCATTATACCGGCTATGGTATAACCACCATCCCAGTTTTTTGCTGATTTACGGAGTATTTTGGCAACATCAAGGTCATTGGCTATCAAATTGCTGATCTCCATATTGTCGTCATGTCCCTCGCGTTTGTACTGGTCAAACAAGCCCTGGTTTTCGGTATCTAAAAAATGGCCTATCTTTTCCAGAACGGTTACTGTATCAGCCTTTTCCTTTGGATGTTGGCCAAGGTCATAAAGCTGCTGTAACAATTCGTCAACATTGGTCATGTTAAAGTTACCGGCAATTACCAGGTTACGGGTTTTCCAGTTATTTTGACGAAGAAAGGGGTGGCAGTTTTCGATACTATTTTTGCCATGCGTACCATAACGCAGGTGGCCTAACAGTACCTCACCGGTAAAACTCACATGTTCTTTAAGCCATTCGGCATCAGCAAGTTTTTCCGGAAATTCCTTTTGAATGTCGGCAAATTTTTTCTGGATGTACTCAAAAATATCAGCAACCGCGTTGGAGGCCATTGAACGGTGTCGGCTAATGTAGCGCTTGCCCGGTTCAATATCCAGCTTAATGGTAGCAACACCTGCGCCATCCTGGCCGCGGTTGTGTTGTTTTTCCATTAAAAGGTACAGTTTGTTTAAGCCGTACAGCGCAGTGCCATACTTTTGCTGATAATAAGAGAGTGGCTTTCTTAGGCGGATAAATGCCACACCGCATTCATGTTTAATCTGATCGCTCATGATTTGGAATGAGGTTGCAAAGGTAAACTTTTGCCGGAGATAATCTCCTATCCTATTGTCATTAAAAAAGCATTAATATTGATATTAATTTAACACCAATTTAACCACCCTACAAAGCACGAGCGGGTACCATCTTTTTTCGCAGCCATTTGCGCACCGGTTCATCATACCATTTTAAAGCCGCCAGCGCCAGTAATATAAAAAACACAAACAAACCGATAGCAACAGGCAGGTTCTGTTCAACAGTTGGCTTTTTTACGCTGATCCAATAACCGTAAATGTAGATGAATGGGTAATGGATCAGATATAACGGGTAGGATATATCACCCGCGAATTTACAGATACCGGCCAATCTGCCGCTTACCTGCCCTCCTGCCCCGGCAACTACCAGCAACGGGAAGAGCAGGATGATACAGCTTACATCATATAACCCGTTGAGGTGAAACCTCGGCATAAAGAATACCACAATCAGTATCAACGAAAGAAGCGGATAGGCCATCGGCATACGAATCAGCTTACCGGTACGGAACAACAGCAAACCGGCAAAAAACGGAAACATCATGCGTATAGGTGCTGCCCAAAAGTTACCGTAACCCCAGCCAACGCCTAAATAGTTTTGGTTAAGCCCCATTACAACCAAGGCTATGCCTGATAATATGACGACCGCTATTAAAGCAGGCTTATTTAATTTGCGGCCGATAAGCGCGTAAAGTATATTGGCGATGTATTCCTGCAAAAGCGACCAGCACGGCCCGTTCAGCGAATGGGTTTCTCCCCAGGCCCGAACATCAGGGTATGGTAAAATGGTGTAACCAACAAGCACGATACCCACCATTTTAAGCAGGCTCATGTTAAAAGAGCTGTCGTGATACGGATCGAACCAGAAAGCTATAGCGCCGAGGGTAACGCTGAATATGACCATGGGATGCAGGCGTGCGAACCTTATTTTAAGGAACTTCCCCACGCTCATGCTGCCCCAGCGGTCATCATAAGCATAGCCCACCACAAAGCCCGACAGCAGGTAGAAAAAATCGACTGCCAAATACCCATGGTTCATCGGGTGCGTTTCGGGCGGAAAGTTAACTTCGAGGATGTGAAAGATAACAACCAGGATGGCGGCAGTACCGCGCAATCCATCGAGTATAGGGTAATGAGGTTTCATCAAATAAAAAAATGCTTATGATGCCGTAAAGTAATCATAAGCATTTTAAAATAGGGTATGTAGATGGTTTGTTACAATTTTTCGCCGTGCTGGCTGATGTCCAAACCTACTATCTCTTCTTCCATCGATACACGCAGCGGCGATATCATATCGGTGATCTTTAACAACAATAGCGAGCCAAAAAATGCGAATATTGAAGTGCCGACCAATGCTACCAACTGTATTAAAAACAACTTGGTTTCGCCAAAAAACAGACCGTTACCATTAGCCATGCTGCTGTTTACATTATGGTGCGCAAATACGCCGGTAAGCAGCATGCCCACCATACCACCTACGCCATGGCAAGGGAAAACATCCAAAGTATCATCAATTGAAGTACGGGTGCGCCATTCAACCACCAGGTTGCTTATAATGGCTGATATAATTCCGATAGCCAGGGAATGCGGTACCGATACAAAGCCCGCGGCCGGTGTAATGGCCACTAAACCCACTACGGCACCTATACAAGTACCCATGGCGGATGGCTTACGCCCGCGCAGCATATCAAAAAATATCCAGGTGATACCTGCCGCGGCTGACGCGGTTGTACTTGTCGCAAGGGCGGTAACTGCCAATGGATTAGCACCAAGCGCCGAACCTGCATTAAAACCGAACCAGCCAAACCACAATAAACCGGTGCCGATAATTACGTAAGTGATACGTGCCGGTGAATGCGTAGCCTCGTTACGGCGTTTTAGATAGATAGCTGATGCCAAAGCTGCCCAGCCTGCCGACATGTGCACAACCGTACCACCGGCAAAGTCAAGCACGCCCATTTTAGCCAAAATACCGTCAGGATGCCAGGTACTGTGCGCCAGCGGCGAAAATATGCAGATTGAAAACAGGATCAGGAAAATAATGTAGGAATTGAAACGGATACGCTCGGCAAAGGCACCGGTGATCAGCGCGGGGGTTATGATAGCAAATTTGAGCTGGTACATGGCAAACAATAGTAACGGAATGGTGGGCGCTGCCGGCCAGGTTGCCGTACCCAGCATACCTTTCATCATAAAAAACGTTGCCGGGTTACCTATTACACCGCCTACACTGTCGCCAAAAGCTAAACTGAAACCAAATATCCCCCAGATAACGGTGATGATAACCATACACACCACGCTTTGCAGCATGGTGGAGATCACATTTTTTTTATTGACCATACCGCCATAAAAAAAAGCAAGCCCGGGTGTCATGATCAGTACCAGCGCTGTCGACATCAGCATCCAGGCAATATCCGCCCCGTTGAACTGTGATTTTTCAGTTGTATTTAATTCAACTGAAGGAAAAACGAACGTTAATACTAAAGCGATCAGAATCAGCAGGAAGGGGAAGTACCGTTTCATCAAATGTCATCTAATAAATTCAAAACGGCGTGAAAATATGATTTTTATTATAAAATAACTATCAAATTTGAGTTTTTAAATAAATATCGAAGGAAATATAGAAATTACAGCACGCTATACAACCAATTCGGGAAAATACCTAACAAAATTATCAACAATGATAACACAACTGCTAAAACAATTACCTTTTTATCTGAATAGTCGGGTTCGCTAACCGTAGTTGTCTTACGTAAAAATAAGTTAAGCGGAATTTTGATGTAATAAAATAACGATACTACAGTAACAACGGCTCCGGTTATCATCAAAATTAATAACCAAATATCATGGCTTTGCTGATAAACGGTGTAAACTGATGAAAATACGAATAACTTACCGGTAAAACCAGCCGAAACAGGCAAACCCGTTAATGAAATTAGCACAATTACAAAACATACAGATGCAATAGGGTACTTAAAGCCTAAGCCTTTGTACTCGCTCATTTTTTCGGCACCGGTTTGGTTGGTAAAATAGGTGGCGAGTAACAGCGCTGCGATGTTGGCAACAGCATATACCACCAAATAATAAATTAGTGAGGTTAAACTTTGTGGCGTAAAGCAAACCACTGCCATCAGCGCGAAACCGGTATGGCCAATACTTGAGTAAGCCAGCATACGCTTTACGTTCTGCTGCGCTACCGCCGCGAAATTACCGGCAACCATGGTAATTACGCCTATTGCCGATAATACCAGCCTGAAATCAAAATCGGGATGCGGAACCACGGCTACAAAGGCATTTACAAAGTTGATCAGCAGGGCAAAAGCGGCAATTTTAGGTACGGTTGACAGATAGGCCGTAACCGGCGTGGCTGCTCCTTCATAAACATCGGGCACCCAAAAGTGTACAGGTACGAATGACAGCTTGAAACCAATGCCTACCAGCACCAGGCTCAGCGCCAAACCGACACCGGCACTACCCGCGCCTGAAAGATTTACCATAAACTTAGGGTCCCAGATATCAAGCGTACCGGCAAAACCATAGAGTAATGATATACCATACAACAGTACAGCCGACGAAGCGGCACCAAACAGTACGTATTTTAAACCCGCCTCGGCACTGAAACCATTTTCGGACCGGTAGGCTACCATGAGGTAGGACGCGATAGACACCATCTCGATAGCCAGGTAGATTGACAGCAGGCTGGTCGCCATCGCCATTAAGTGCATACCTAAAACCGAACCTATGGTGATAGTATACAGATCAGACAGTCCTTTTTTATGGGAGCTGAGCTTATTATCCCATGCAAAATACAACAGCAACAAACAGGTTAGCAAATCAATTATCGCCTTAAAGGATACCGCTTTGCCATAAAGCAGCAGCATGCCGTTAAACAGCGAAATAGTGCCACCAGCCTGCTCAATTAAAAAATACTGATCGTAATCTTTAAAAAAAACAATTACCAAACCCGCCATGGCAATGGCCCGGCAATACTTTACGGAATTTTTGCCAATGAACAGATCAGCAAGCAACACCAAAACAAACAACGCGCTCAGGTATAATTCCGGCACAAAGTACTTGATATCATTCAGTATCCTGCTTAACTGCTCGGATATGGTAGGTAACAGATCGTGCATTTATTGAATGTTATTTTTCAAAAATTCTACCAATGCCAACACGCTATCATTCGCTACATCCAGCACCAATGATGGTAAAATACCCAATGCCAGTGCCATTACAGCCAGTGGTACAAGTGTCGCCGTTTCGCGAAAGTTGATATCTGTAAGTGCTGTGCGCCATACTTCGCCACCTTTTAAAAGGGGTTGGCCGAAGAACATGCGTTGCAGCGTCCATAAAAAATAGGCAGCGCTTAATAATATCCCGATCGTGCCGCCAATGGCCATCCAGTATGGCAGCAATCCGTTAGTAGTTGACGATTTAAAGGTTCCGGCCAGGGTAAAGGCTTCGGCCACAAAGGCTGAAAAACCGGGCAGACCCAACGAGGCAAAAAAGGCGATCATCACAAAGGCGGTATATTTTGGCATGATACTGCCCAGGCCTCGGAAATTGTAAATATCCCTGTCGTGCACGCGGTTATACACCACCCCTACCAGGTAAAACAGCATGGATGATAAAAAGCCGTGACTAATCATTTGCAGCACTGCGCCGCTGATACCCTCGGCGGTTTGCGAGGCGATACCCAGCAGCACAAAACCCATGTGCGATACGGACGAGTAGGCGATCATGCGTTTCAGGTCGCGCTGGGCAAGGGCATTCAACGCACCATATAATATGGATATTACACCCAGCAAGCCCAGCCAGAACGCGCCGGATGCCGCGACTTCGGGAAAGATGCCCAAACAGATGCGAATAATTCCATAACCACCGATCTTTAACAATACACCAGCCAATATGATAGATACCGGAGTTGGCGCTTCCACGTGGGCTACAGGCAACCAGGTATGCAGCGGTACCACCGGTACCTTAATGGCAAAGGCTATGAACAGCACGATGAAGCCTACCACGCGCGCAGGCACGCCTAATATGGTTTGCTGCGCCAATGCCGAAAATACAGAACCTTCGCTGTAATTGGCCGGGTTCATCATTTGTACAATATTGAAGGTATGATTGCCTGTTGCCGGATCAGTAACCGACAAGTATAAACCTACCATCACCAACAACATGAATACCGAACCAAAGAGGGTGTATAAAAAAAATTTTATAGCCGCATACTCCCGCCGAACTCCGCCCCACATACCAATTAAAAAATACAATGGCAGCAGCATCAACTCATAAAACAGGTAAAACAAAAAGAAATCCAACGCGCAGAACACACCGATTACGGCCATATCCAATAACAGGAATAAAGCGAAAAAGCCTTTCAGGTTACTGCTTATCTCCCATGAGGCAACGGTAGCGATCACCATGACCAGCGTAGTCATTACCAGTAAGGGGAGTGAAATACCATCAATACCTACAAAATAATCTATCTGCATAGCCCCGGCAGCACCAAGATCGAGGTGGATCCAGGGCAGCTTTTGTACAAACTGAAACTGATCTTCATGGTTGATCCCGCCAAAACCGGCACCTGTTTTAAAGTCGAGGTAGATCCATATACTCAGCGCGAACTGAATGAGTGTGGCCAGCAGGGTAATATATTTAAAGCTCGCCCGTAATGATGACGGCAGCAGCAATATAATTGCGCCGAACACTATGGGGATGAATATCAGTATCGTTAAAAGGTTCATCAGTTTCTCAGATGAGTAATTTAAAAATAAACACTAAAAGCACTACCGCCAGCATACTGTACAGGTAGTATTGCACCTTACCACCCTGAAACAGGCGGGCCAGATTGCCAATACGCTTTACCAAAACAGTTATAAGGTATATAACGCCGTTCACAATATAACGGTCGACCCACTCGGCCAGCGAGGAGAGTAAGCCAACTATGTTACGCAGCAGTTTTACCAGTCCGTCAATAACCGTACGGTCAAACCAGTAAAGCAGGCGGCTTAATGCCAGCACACCATTTACAATAACTTTATGGTAAAATGCATCAATATACCACTGGTTGTATGATAGTTTAAACAGCCATCCCGCTTGCGGGGCAACATAGTTACGTTTTACGTACAGCGCGTAAGCCAGGTAGATAACCATCACACTAAAAATATTTACCCCGATGGGGATGAGTGAGTGGTAAATGTTTTCGCGTGCCAGGTGGTTTGACGGGACAAAGCCTTCGTACAGCCAGGCATGTTCATACAACCACGGATGCATCGAGAATAGCGGGAACAAACTGCACAGTGCCAGCAAGATTAGCGGCAGTTTATAATTCCAGCCACCATCGCTGATATGCAGTTTAATACCGGGATGAACATCCAACAATCGGAACTTACCAAAAAATACCTTTACTATTAAACGGCTCACATAAAAGGCGGTTAGCAAACTGGTTACTAATGCACCGGCGGGCACCAGTTGATAGTACCATGCCTTGCCCTCTGCCCATTCAAAGGCTTGTATCAATATGCCATCTTTTGACAAATAGCCTGAGGTAAACAATAAACCGATTAGTGCCAGGCTACCCACAACGGCGGCAATAAACGTAAGCGGCAGCTTTTTACGCAGGCCGCCCATGTACAATATATTTTGCGGGTCGATATCGAGATGGTTTTCGTGCTTGATATGCTGCATCTCGTGGATCACGATACCGGCTACCAAAAACAGCAGGCATTTAAAAAAAGCGTGCGTTGCCAAATGAAATAGTGACGAAGCATAAGCCCCAACCCCCATAGCCAGCACCATAAAGCCCAGTTGCGATATGGTGGAATAAGCCAATATACGTTTCAGATCGTTCTGTGTGAGGGCGATGCTTGCCGCCATAAACGCGGTAAAGCAGCCGATAACGGCAAACACGCTTAACTCTCCGGGCGTAAACAACGGGTATGCCCTGCCCAGCAGGAAAACGCCCGCCGCCACCATTGTAGCGGCATGGATCAGTGCTGACACCGAGGTTGGCCCCTCCATAGCATCGGGCAGCCAGGTATGTAACGGGAACTGTGCCGACTTAGCTGCCATGCCCAAAAATATTCCCGCAAAAGCTACGTATTGCCATACGGCAGGTAATCGCCCGGCGGGGGCTATCCATATTCCGTTTTCGATAACAGACCGTGATACTAAGCCGTTATCACCAAATAACAGAACCAAATCAAACGTGCCGTATTGCGCGAACAGGATGATGATGGCCGAGAGCAGGCCTATATCGCCTATCCGGTTCATGATAAAGGCTTTTTTATTGGCCTTCACTGCCTTATCGCGTGTAAACCAAAACCCAATGAGCAGGTATGACGAAAAGCCCACCAACTCCCAGCAAGCATAAAGCAGTATGGTACTATCAACCACCACTAACGCCAGCATACTGAAACAAAAGAAGCTGAGGTAAGTAAAGTAGCGGTTAAAGCGTTCATCTTCCTTCATGTACGCCATGGAGTAGATGTGCACCGGCAGCGCGATGACCGGCACCAATGCCAGCATCATAACCGATAAATTATTGAGCCATACACCGGCATAAACCTTGGTAGCGCCAATGGTAAACCATAGCTGCTGTGTATGTATGGTGGTAGTATTCCAAACCGCGGCAAAAACACTGATGGCAAAGGCAGCACTCAATAATATAGCAATGGTTGATATCCACCCGGTGACCTTTACCTTGTTGGGGATAAAATTATTTATAATAGCGGCAAGCAACGGCAATACCACCGCTACCACCGTGTGGAACGTTTGTATATGAGCTATATGTGCCTGATCGGGTATCAATGTTTAGTTCTTTATTTTCTTGTTGTTTTTTGTTGTGACGAGGATAACGCCATGAGCGCCTTTTATACCGTATATAGCGGTTGCTCCAACATCTTTAAGTACCTGTATTTTCTCTATACTTTCAGGCTTGATGTTTTCCAGTTCTTTGATATCCTTTTCAACGCCATCAACCAGCAATAATGGATTATTTGGCCCCACAGTAGCAAAAGACACCAACCGTACAGGCTTTTTACTGGTGACCAATACTAATCCTTTAGCGGCTTTAATTCCATAACGGTCAGTAGCTTGCTTATCTTTAAAAACCTGTACATTATCTATATTAGCAGGTGGCAGCTTTTTCATAGAATCGGCATCTATCTCAACGCTGTCAAGCAATATCAGGGACTGTGTGTTAGCCGCAGTATCTGCTGCAGATAGTTCGGTATGCTGTGTGCTGATAAATACCACTCCGTTACGTCCGGCCTCACCATACTTAGCCTGAAAATTATTGTCCTTAATTACCCACATGCCTTTAATGGCTGATAACCCTAATTGCTTAACCTTTGCCGGAGTAGTGATTTTGCCATCAAGTACAGGCAATGGATCCTGACTATTTTTAGCGGACATTGAGTCGCTTTGGGCTATTGCCTCAACCGCAAAAAATACCATCAGCATAATGATGTAAATAACTTTCCGCATACTCAATCTCCCAGGTTATTAATTTTAGACGGATCGATAGTTTTATACTGACGGTATACATTGAGTATGATAGCCAGCGCTACAGCAGTAACTGCCGCGGCAAGCACAATGGCAAACAGGGCGAACACCTGTCCGCTGTTATTGAGCTTATCATACTTACCAAAGGCCACCAGGTTTAATATAGCGGCATTCAGCATCAGCTCGATACCTATCAGTATTTGTATGGCGTTGCGCTTGGCTACTACCATGTACAGGCCAATGCAAAACAGTGCTGCGCTCAACAACAGGAAATCACTTAAAGCGATCATGCTTCCTGCTCCTTCCGTGATAAGTGGGCGGCACCCACCAGCGCCACCATCAGCAATATGGATATTACCTCAAATGGCAGCAAATAGCTGGTCATCAGGTTTACGCCGATGTTTTCAATCTGAATACCATCGGGCTTAATTACGTTGCCCTCGGCTATACTTGTTCTTACCCAGTCTAATTCATCAATCCCGGCTTGCCTTAACACGATAAACATGACCACAAAAAACAGTGCGGCAAGTAATACAGCGGGCAGTTTACTTAGGCTGATGAATTTGCCTTTCTGCTTTTGGACAGCATCCAGTGTTTCACGACCGGATAGCATAAAGGCGAAAAGGATCAACACCAAAATGCCGCCTACATAGATCACGATCTGGGTAATGGCCACAAAATCCGCCAGAGCCAGCACATATAAACCCGCTAGTGCAAACAGGGTAACAAAAAACATAAATACCGAGCGTACCAGGTTTTTTGAAGCGGCCACATATAAGGCAGATCCTAAAGCGATTGCAGCTAATACGTAAAACATCACCTTCACCAGCATCATTGCCCTTCCTCCTTCTTCTTCATGGCGGCAAGCTTGGCGGCTTGTTTTTCGGCATTTTGCTTTTCGAGCAGCGCACGTTTTTCGTCGGCCTCTTCCTTGGTCATGTCCGAAAATTCGTAGATCAGGTCATTCAGTTCAAATACGGTACGGTCGTACGTATTCGTCATGGTGATGCACTCGGTAGGACAAACCACGGTACACAGCCCGCAGTACATGCACTTGGCCATGTCAATATCAAACTTGGCGGCGTACAGGCGCTTGGTGGTACCGTCGGACGTTTGACCGATAGCTTCCGTAGCTTTAATAGCTTCTATATCGATACAATCCACCGGACAAATCTTGGCGCACAGATCGCACACAATGCAATCATCCATCTCCACATCCAACTGGTAGCGCCCAACCTCGGGCACGGGCAGTTGCTGTTTCGGATATTGTATGGTATTTGTTCCCTCGAGCTTTTTAAAGTAATTATCATCACTTACCCGGGTAACCTCACGCGCTTTTTTCGACGCAAACAAGTGGCCTATGGTCAGGGTCATCCCCTTCCATGCAGTAGTTAAGCCATTTATCGCGCTTTTAAACATGCTGTTTATATAATTCTAAAATCTAAATACTAAACTCTAATCTCTGATTACTAATCTCTAATCACATCAACCATAATCGCCATACGCCCGATATCAGTATACAGGCGAAGGCCAGCGGGGTTAATACTTTCCAGCAAAGGTTCATCAGTTGGTCAACACGCAGGCGGGGTAATGTCCACCTGATCCACATTTGTACGCCAACCAGGGCCAGGCTTTTAATCGCCACCCAAAATATCCCCCACCAAATATTGGTTGTCCAGTCAGCTAATTTTAACCACCCCATGTTTGGCAATGGTGTATTCCAGGCACCCAAAAAAAGCACAACGCCTATCATTGATACCAGGAACATCATCGAATACTCAGCCAGAAACACAAAGGCAAAACCCAACCCTGAATACTCGGTATGGAAACCGGCCACCAGTTCTGATTCCGCTTCGGGTATATCAAACGGCGCGCGGTTAGCTTCAGCTAATGATGATATAAAGTAAATAACAAATGCTATAATTAAATGCGGTGCCCTGAATATATTCCAGCTCAGCAATCCGCCAATGCTGGTCACGTCCCAAAAACCAAAAAACTTAATGGTTTCTGGTGATGCTACGCCTTGCTGTGTGGAGATCACCTGCAAATCCAACGACTGCGCGATCATTACTGCGGATATGATAGCGAAACCTGCCGGTATCTCGTACGAAATGATCTGCGCGGCCGAACGCATAGCGCCTAAAATAGAGTATTTATTGTTGGAGCCCCAGCCCGCCATGAGTATGCCCAATGTTTCTATAGAAATTATGGCGAACACATAATACAGGCCAATATTTATTTTTGACGGCACCAGGCCCGGCCCCCAGGGCAAAGCGGCAAAACCCATATAAACCGCAACAAATATGATTACAGGTGCCAGTATAAAAAGCCATTTATCCGCCTTTGCCGGAATGATCAATTCCTTTTGAATCATTTTCAAAATATCGGCAAAGGTTTGCAGCGAGCCATATTTTCCGGTCTCGGTTGGGCCAAGCCTGTCCTGAATATATGCCGATATTTTACGTTCAGCATATACCCCGAAAAGCGCAAATAACGCAGCAAACGCGAACAGCCCGGCAGCAACAAGAAAATATATCAGGTAATTACTCAATGCACAAAATTACTTTGGCTGCAAACTTAGCAAATGCCCGCTAAATATTCTATGTGTTTGGTAGATTATGGCAGGTTTTTGATTTATGAAATCGGGAGACGACTTTTAATTTTCAAATTAAATTCAAATTTGATAACGTTACGCATTTCTATTACTTGTCCTAAACTTCTTTTGTGCAGACAAAAGAAGCAAAAGCTGCCGGCTACGTCCTGCCCGGTGAAAGGTTGTGCTTTGGCAGGGCTTGTACTACTCCGGGCATTACTGATGCCGGAAGGCAAGTATATTTATGGTTGTGCTTTAAAGTGTATCCACATGAGAAAGCGAGAAATATCTGTATTAGTAAAACATCAGATGTTCTCTTGTACTTTGCTTAAATGAACTGTAATTAAACCTGATAATTAATTTCCGGCGCGTTCGCTTCGCTCGCTAAGTTGTTTGAGCACTTCGTCGTTAAATTCCTTTTCGCTTTTGTAAAGCTCGCTTACCTTTTCGGCAGGTAATATTTTCAGGAATTCATCTTTGTAGCGTTTATGAATGTTTACCAACTCGGTTTCGTAGTACAGCTCTTTGTTGATCTGCTCGGTACCGTTTGGCTGGGCACTTGAGTTATTAAGGCGTTTTAGCCTGCGAATGTTTACCAGTTGTTGCTGGTACTGGCGGTACAAGGGCCAAAACTTTTTTGATTCGGCAGCGGTAAGGTTTAACTGGCGTTCAAAATAATCCTTTTTAGCGTTAGCCAGTTTGGCAAAGCGTGATGTTGTATTGGTTTTATTTTGCTGATAACGTAAACCACGGGCATTGTCAGGTACCTGCGCTTTAGCATTTAAGCACGCTCCCAGCACAAACAATATGATAATATATACTCTTCCGGCCAGATTGCTCATTATTAAAGTTCAGTATCAATATAATCTAACAACTCCTCATCGCTAACTTTTTCGCTGATGTACGATTGTGTTTCGCCGGCATCAAGGTTTTGCTCAGCATAACCACGAATTTCATTCAGCGGAATGTTTGATAAACGGCTGTGTAAAAACGATTCTCCCTGCGGATTTTGCTCCGGCGTAGCCTGGGTACCTTTGTTTAAAAAGAAGGTTACACCAATAGCAATAGTAACACAGGCGGCAGCCGCGTAACGGTAAATGCCTGATGTAAAAAACTTGCGCACTACACCGCGTTGCTGCGTAGCGGCAGGTTGCAGCTCAACCGGCTGCTCATCGGCCTCTACGGTTTTGCTTAAAATAGCAGCGTTCAGCTTATCAAAATACCCGGCAGGTACAGCAAAAGGTTCGTCGGCAGTTACGGCCTCTTCAATTGCTAATCGCGCGGTAATGTTTTGCTGCAGGTTGTCAAAGTAACCTTCGGGCACATCAAACCCTATGTTTTCGCTGTTAACAGCTTCTTCAATACTAATGCGGCTTTGAATGTTGCTGCTCAATTCATCAAAGTAGTTATCAGGTAAAATAAAACCTGTATTATCAACATTTAACGCGGCGGCTACAGTAATACGGCTGTTAATGTTACCGTTCAGCTCGTCAAAATAATTTTCGGGAACGGTAAACCCGGCAGCGCGTGCCGTAATATCATCTAAATTTTTAAGGGAAAGCGTGCGTTCGCGAAGGTCATCGAAATAGCCTGCAGGCACTGTGAACGGGTTATTTGAGCTAACCTTCTTTAGTGCTGTAAATTCATTTAGCCAATCTCTTGTTTCCATATCGCTCTTCATACCCTCATTAGATTAATACTTTCGCAAAAGGTTTAAAGTGATTTATAAAAAATTATAATTCTGATGATAGCAAATAGGCCTCGATCTTTTTAACCGCCAAATGGAACGATGCCTTTAGCGCGCCTACACTGGTACCCAGTACTTCTGATATCTCTTCGTACTTCATATCATCAAAATACTTCATGTTAAACACCAGTTTTTGTTTTTCGGGTAAGGTGAGCAAGGCCTGCTGTAGTTTAAGCTGGGCCTTGTCACCATTAAAATATGTCGAATCGGCCAATGTCTCGGCCAGTTCATAGGCTACATCATCCAGCGGTACATTATTTTTCATTTTCTTTCTGTTCAAAAATGTAATGCACTCGTTGGTAGCAATGCGGTACATCCAGGTGTACAACTGCGCATCGTTACGAAAACCGGGCAGGTTCTTCCATATCTTTACAAAAACATCCTGCGAAAGGTCGTCGGCATCGTCGTGGTCAATAACCATACGGCGAATATGCCAATAGATCTTTTGCTGATACTTCTTAAGTAACAGATTAAAAGCCTCATTCCTGGTACGTTCGTCCCGAAACTTGCTTAATATTTCTTCGTCTTCAGCCTGTGCGGCCATATTAAATCTTTATACCCTAAATAAAGAACTTAGCTGTTTTGTTTTTTGCGCGCTATTACTTTTTTAGCAGCGGCGATGATGTGCTCAGCATCCAAACCATATTTGGTCATTAACTGTGCAGGTGTACCGCTTTCGCCAAAGCTATCATTTACAGCCACATACTCTTGCGGAGTTGGGTTGTTAACAGCCAGTAATTGTGCAATGCTATCGCCTAAGCCACCTAAACGGTTATGCTCTTCGGCAGTTACCACGCAACCTGTTTTTGCTACTGATTTTAAGACAGCCTCAGCATCCAATGGTTTAATGGTGTGTATGTTAATGATCTCGGCATCGATACCCTCCTCAGCCAGTTTTTCGCCTGCCTGTATAGCTTCCCATACCAGGTGGCCGGTAGCGAAGATAGATACATCAGCACCCTCGTTAACCATCCATGCTTTACCGATCTCGAATTTCTGATCAGCATCAGTAAAGATTGGTACTACCGGGCGACCGAAACGCAGGTATACCGGGCCATGATGCTCGGCAATAGCGATAGTAGCCGCTTTGGTTTGGTTGTAATCGCAAGGGTTTATCACCGTCATGCCGGGTAACATCTTCATCAGGCCGATGTCTTCCAGTATCTGGTGTGTCGCACCGTCCTCGCCCAGGGTTAAGCCCGCGTGCGACGCGCAAATTTTTACGTTCTTGTCAGAATAAGCTACCGACTGGCGGATCTGATCGTAAACACGGCCGGTTGAAAAGTTAGCGAAGGTACCTGTGAACGGAATTTTACCGCCAATGGTTAAACCTGCTGCCATACCAATCATGTTTGCCTCGGCAATACCGGTCTGGAAAAAGCGCTCAGGGAATGCTTTGATAAAGTCGGCCATTTTTAATGAGCCCACCAGGTCAGCACAAAGTGCAACCACTTCGGGGTTACGTTTACCGGCTTCAAGCAGGCCATCGCCAAAACCCGAGCGGGTATCTTTTTTATCTGTGTAAGTATATTTTTTCATAACCTCACCTAAATCCTCTCCGGGGGAGAGGACTTTTTATTTTTTTATTGTGATATGTATTATTTAGATCAAACTATCTGCAATTGTGACTGCTATTGCAACCGCAACTGCCACCCCCTTCAGGGGGCCTGGCTTAATAATCGCCCAGTGTTTCCTCAAGCTGAGCTAAAGCTGCTGCCAGTTGCTCATCATTAGGTGCTACACCATGCCATTTGTGGCTGCCCATCATAAAGTCAACACCGTAGCCCATGCCTGTTTTTAGCAGGATAGCGATAGGTTTGCCTTTACCGGTTAAGCTTTTGGCTTTTTCAAGCACGGCAACAACGCTGGCCATATCATTACCATTTGGCTCCTCAAGCACTTCCCAGCCAAAGGCCTCGAATTTTGCTTTCAGGTTACCTAATGACAGTACCATTTCGGTAGGGCCATCAATTTGCTGGCCGTTATAGTCAACAGTAGCAATTAATCTGTCTAATTTGTTGTGCGGAGCAAACATAGCTGCTTCCCATATCTGTCCTTCCTGCAGCTCGCCATCACCATGCAGGGTGTAAACAATGCTGTCGTCACCATTAAGGCGTTTAGCCAAAGCAGCGCCAATAGCCACTGAAAGGCCCTGGCCTAATGAACCCGAAGCGATACGCACACCCGGTAAACCCTCGTGGGTAGTTGGGTGGCCCTGCAACCTTGAATTCAGTTTACGAAAGGTAGCTAATTCTGATTTATCAAAGTAACCGGCATGTGCCAACACACTGTAAAATACCGGTGAAATGTGTCCGTTTGAAAGGAAGAACAGGTCTTCGCCCTTGGCATCCATGTTGAAAGATGGATCGTTATTTAACACGTTAAAATAAAGGGCTACCAAAAAGTCGGTACAACCTAATGAACCACCCGGGTGGCCTGACTGACAGCCATGTACCATCCTGACAATGTCACGACGTACCTGGGATGCGGTTTGTTTTAATTGCTCTATGTCTTGTTTCATTAAATGATAGGTTTTATTGCAATAAATTTAAATTTCGGCTAAAATAAATATTAATCTGATATATAGGTGTTATTTCAACACATCTAATATCTGCTGCGATGAGTTTTTGGTATCTACCTTATCAATAATTTTATCGATAATACCATCTCCGTTAATTAAAAACGTTTTACGCGCGGTACCCATATATTTTTTGCCGTACATGTTTTTTTCAACCCAAACGCCGTAGGCCTCTACAATTTCTTTGCTCTCATCAGCAATCAACGTAAAGGGCAAGCTATATTTGGTTTCAAACTTTTTGTGCGATTTCTCATCATCTGTACTCACCCCTATCACCTCAAAGCCCTGGCTTATTAATGATTGATAGTTATCCCTAAAACTGCAAGCTTCGGCAGTACAGCCAGGGGTATCATCCTTCGGATAAAAATAGAGTATCACATTTTTGCCTTTAAAATCGCCCAGTGATACGGCTTTGCCGTTTTGGTCTTTCGCGTCAAAATCGGGGGCTTTATCGCCAACTGCTAATGTTGCCATATTCTTCTATCGGTAAAAGGTAGCTTTAAATTGCGATGCATTGTCTTTAGCATCGGTTACTGTCAGTTCAAATGTATGTTTTCCGTTTTTAATATTATCATCAAAATAATATCTTAACAATTTAGTCTTGTAGTCGTGCTCAACCAATACCCATTTGCCGTCTATCTTACCGGTATAGCTTTTTACACCCGACAGGTTATCACTCATGCGCAGGTTAATACTTTTGGCTGCTGATAGGTTGCTGCCGTCATGAATATTCACCGGCGTAATTACCGGCGGCACGGTATCAACCTTAATGTAATAATCGCCAAAAAAGCGGCACTGGCCTTTTACATAACCATCCTCAAACTTGCCAATAGCCAGATTACCGGCGGTGTTAATCAGCACCGCTTTATCGGCATTGTGGCCAATGCTGCTGTCGGGTTTTATCCAAAGGCTAAAACTTTCGTGCAGCGGTGTAAAGCGGTTATGTATACGGTGGGTTTCTGAGTATGCCCCGGGCTTGCGCGGCAGGCGGGCGTAGTTAAAGTCGAGATTATCGTACAAATTACCGGGTGCGATAATTATCTTAATCTTGTCATTATTAAACTCGTTGGTTTTATCGTACTGAAATAAAGGGCCTTTGGATATAAAGGGCTTCACCTCGTTTTTTGATGATTTAACGTTAATGGTAAGCGTTGAGGTATTCCCTGCAACATCGCGCACCACGTATTGTACCTCGTGCATGGCATCATCATCAAAATTAATAATACCCCGGTTTACCGATTGCGGGTATAACGATACATTGCTGCCCGGCGGCACAAAGCACTTCTGCATCCAGCGGCGGGAGGTTAAGAAGGCAGGGTAATCCAGATAAGCATTGATGGCCCTGGTTTGATCGAACCCAAAGCGCTCTACCGCGAAAGTGTAAACCGTAGTGCCATCCAGTTTTAACTCTACAGAGTAGATACCGTTATGATTAGGCGATACACTATTCATATCATAAGCGGTTAAGCCAAATCCCGTGTTGCCGCTTAAGTGTACTGGCTGATTGTTTTTCAGGTGATACTGACCGTTCGCACCGGTAACCGCCAAAAACATGTGCGGCGTTTTTTCGCTGAAGGGCGCGCCATCGGCAAAATTGTAGGTGGCAATGGCCTGGAGTGTTGGCGGTATCTTATCGGGGATAGTAAGGCCGAATAACTGCGGGTTAATGGTTTCTTCTGTTTTACTGTCGCGCAGCTCAAAGTGCAGGTGCGGCCCGGCTGATGCGCCGGCGTTGCCCGTCCAGGCAAAAACTTCGCCTTTTTTGAGGGGGAGTTGTAAGGGCAGCAACCTGAAATCAACCTCATAGCTTTGCTGCTGGATCTGGTAATCGCGTATCAGTGCTTCTATCTCCGGACTAAATTTTTCCAAATGCCCGTACACGGAGGTAAAACCATTAGGATGCGTAATATATACCGCCCGGCCAAAGCCGCCGTACTGTATGCGCAGGCGAGATACAAAGCCATCTAAAATAGAATAGATAGGATAGCCGGTACGCTGGTTGGTCTTAAAATCGAGCCCGGAGTGAAAGTGATTGGGCCTTAGTTCGCCAAATGAGCCCGCCGTACTTGGCGGCAGATCAAGCGGATAACGAAAAACATCTTTAGGGTAAAAACTGGTTTGTATAACATCCTGCGCGGTGGCGGCAGTGCATAGTAATAGAAAGGCAGCAAGCGCCCTAAGCTTTTTTAGCATCATCCGGTATTATTTCACGTAAAAATCAAGCATTTTGTCACCCTCAATAAACCCTTCCAGGTGGTCACCTATGGCTACCGGGCCTACCCCTTCGGGTGTGCCGGTAAAAATAAGGTCGCCCTTTTTCAGGGTGATGTATTGAGATACGAACGCGATGATACGTTCAAACGAAAAAAGCAGTGCCTTTGTGTTGCCTGCCTGACGATTTTCGCCATTAATATTCAGGCTGAAATTGATGTTGTACAGATCAGCGAACTTATCCTTCGGTAAAAAATTACTAATGGGTGCCGAGCCGTCAAAGCTCTTGGCCAGTTCCCAGGGTAAACCCTTTTCTTTATGTTTTGATTGTATATCACGAGCGGTAAAGTCAATCCCCAACCCTATTTCATCATAATAATTGGCAGCGAATTTCTCGCTGATATGCTTGCCTTCCTTACAGATCTTCAGCACCAGCTCTGCCTCGTAGTGTACATCCTCACTAAATTCGGGATAGTAAAACGGCTTATTTTCTTTTAACAGCGCGGTATCCGGCTTCATAAAAATAACCGGGGTAGTTGGTACCGGGTTATTCAGCTCTTTGGCATGCTCAGCATAGTTACGCCCGATGGCAATTATTTTCATAAATAGCAGTATGGTAAAACGTCAAAGCTAATTAATTTGAGTGAGAGATTGGTGGTTGGTGAGTAGAGATTAGTGGATGGACATTATTGGTGAGTCAGTTTGGTTAATAGTGAGTAGCGAATACTACAATCATATCCAACCAAATGACTAATGCCTAATGATCAATTACTAAAAAGACTAATCACTGACCTCTAACCACTAATGACTACAATACCGAAAGCCTTTTAATAGTAGATTCGGTACCGGCTATAATGCGGAGGAAATAAAAGCCGCGGCTTAATTTGTTGTTGATGATGTAGGTAAATTTCTGGTCGCCGGATTCAACACGTTGCGAGAAGATGGTGGCCACATCGTTACCCAGCATATCTACTATCTTAATGGTAACGTTGGTGTTGCGCGAAAGGTCATAACGCAGGTTGATCTGATCGGTAACCGGGTTCGGGTAAATCTGCACGTTGCTTAACAACTTATCATCCTGACGGTTAACACTAAGTTTGGTGGTTGATACGGTACCCGGTTTTAAAGGCGGCAAGGTAAAAGGCAAGCCACTTTTCAGGTACGATGTTTTGCCTTTCTTTTTCAGGATCAGGCTATCCTGCGAAGCTGATGTACCCGCGAAAGCAAAATTCATGGTCACCGCTATCGCGATCACTATTGTCCATAAATTGAATTGAGTAAATTTTTGCTTCATACAGTTACACTGCTACAAATGTATAAATTACACCAAGCCTATTCAAAAAGTTAGCCTTTATATTTAAAATTTAACAATTTTTAACAAAATGGGTGTAATATTGTAAAGTTATAGGTACTGACTTATACGAAGTTGATAAGTTTAAGTTTGTTCTGTAAATTTTATAATTTTGCATCTTTTATAAAATATAGTGTCAAGTCATAAAGACCTTCAGAAACTGACAGTCCCCGGACTGCTCATTAGTTTAGGGATCATCTACGGCGACATCGGAACATCACCGCTGTACGTATTTAAAGCAATTGTTGGTGCACAAGCTATAAACGAAACCATTGTATTAGGCGGCGTTTCATGCATCTTCTGGACGCTTACCCTCCAAACTACCATTAAATACGTTTTAATAACTTTATTGGCCGATAACAAGGGCGAAGGCGGGATATTCTCCCTCTTTTCACTGGTACGCCGTAAAGCCAGGTGGCTTATTGTGCCCGCCGTTGTAGGCGGCTGTGCGCTGCTGGCCGATGGTATTATTACGCCACCTATTACTATATCATCAGCCATTGAGGGCTTGCATACGCGCTTTCCGCAGATGACGCTGCCTACTTATCAAATCGTGCTGATCATTATAGCGTTGCTGTTCATCATACAGCAATTTGGTACTTCGCTGGTAGGTAAGGCCTTCGGCCCTATCATGTTCATCTGGTTTTCGATGATGGGCATACTGGGTATCATGATGGTTGTACAAATGCCATGGGTGCTCAAAGCATTAAACCCTTACTATGCTTACAACCTGTTAAGCAATAACCCGAATGCCTTTGTAATATTAGGCGCGGTTTTCCTGTGTACAACGGGTGCCGAAGCTCTATACTCTGATTTAGGGCATTGCGGCCGCTCAAACATCCGCGTAAGCTGGATCTATGTTAAAACCTGTTTGGTGTTAAATTACCTTGGCCAGGCGGTATGGCTTATAAACCATAACGGCGAATACCTGGGTAATAAAAACCCGTTCTACCTTATTATGCCTGAGGGCTTTTTGATATTTGGTATCGGTATCGCGACAATAGCGGCTATTATTGCCAGCCAGGCATTGATCTCCGGCTCGTTCACGTTGATAGCCGAAGCGGTAAGGCTTAATCTTTGGCCTAAAGTGCGCATCAACTACCCTACCGATCAAAAGGGACAATTATATGTACCCAGCATCAACTGGATACTATGCGCGGGCTGTATTTTGGTAGTTTTATTGTTTGAAAAATCCGAAAAAATGGAGGCTGCTTACGGTTTAAGTATTACCGTAGCCATGCTGATGACCACCATATTGGTATCCAAATTTTTGCAGCGCCGCAAGGTACCTACTTATCTGATCGCATTATTTTTTGTGGTTTATTTACTGATTGAAGGCACCTTTTTATTGGGCAACCTGGTTAAGTTTGTACATGGCGGCTGGTTCACCCTGTCCATCGGCTTTATGCTGTTTGTAGTGATGTGGACATGGCATACCGCCCGCAAGATCAAGAACCGCTACGTTAAGTTTATTGAGATTGAAGATTATTTCCAGATCATTAATGAGTTGAGCGACGATGAAACGGTACCCAAATATTCATCGCAACTGGTATACTTAACCAGCGCCAACTTTAACTCGGAGGTGGAATCAAAGATCATTTATTCCATCCTGCAAAAGCAGCCCAAACGTGCCGATGTTTACTGGCTGGTGCACGTTGATGTGGTGGATGAACCTTACACCCGCGAGTATGAGGTTGACTTCCTGGTACCGGGCAAGCTGATCCGTATCGATTTTAAGTTAGGTTTCCGCGTGGAGCAGCAGATCAACGTATTGTTCCGCAGGGTGGTTGAGGATCTGGTGAAGAATGGCGAGGTAAACATCACCAGCCAGTACAAATCACTCAGCAAGCATAATATTGTGGGTGATTTCCGTTTCGTGGTGATCGAAAAAACGCTGTCGCGCTCCCATAACCTGTCGTTTTACGAGCAGTTAATAATGGATATTTATGTGCAGCTTAAAAAAGCCAGCTTATCCGAAGAGCGCGGCTTTGGCCTCGACCTGAGCTTTGTAACGGTTGAAAAAGTACCGCTGATGCTCACCACGCCTGATAACGTGGATATGCGAAGGATAATATAGAAAAAGCGGGAACCCTAACCAGGTTCCCGCTTTTCTGTTCAGATTAAACCGGCATTAATTAATCGGCAGTTCCATGATCTTAATATTTCTGAATGCTACTTTACCGCCATGTGCCTGCAAGGCAATGCGGCCTTTTTTAGCCATCCCGTAATCTGGGTCATCCTTCCATTTACCGGTAGTTTTCTTTTCCGTCCACTCCGGCGACCAAGCCTCAAATTCCAATATTTTAGCCCCGTTAAGCCAATGCTCTACATGGCCTTTGTTAAATACAATTTTGCTGGTGTTCCACTCGCCAACCGGGTTCAGTTTCTTTTTTTCGTTAGGCAGATGCATGGCATAATCGCATCCCGCTTTTTGCCAGTCTTCCAGCTTGCCATCCCAACCTACCTCATCAATCAACTGGTACTCCGGCCCGGTAGTAAAGGTGTACGGGTATTTGGCATCCTCAACCACATGGTACATTACGCCGCTATTGCTGCCTTTGCCTATCTGCCAGTCCCAGGTAAGCTCAAAGTTGCCGTATTCCTTATCGGTAACAATATCGCCGTTGGTGGCTTCATGTTCGCTGCCAACACAAGTTAGTACGCCATCTTTTGCTGCCCAATTCTCCACCTTAGCGGTTTTATTATAAGCATGCCAGCCGGTCAGGGTTTTACCATCAAACAAACTCACCCAACCTTTTTTTACAGGATACTCCGCTTTAGGTTTTCCATCACCGCTGTGAGCAATGGCCGCTGTGCCAAGCAGGCCGGCGGTTAATAATACAGTAACTGATCTTAATTTCATGTTCATGGTAGTTATTGTTTTTTAGTGATCTGCATTTTTTCAGGGTCCCAAAGTATAGATCGGTCCTGGTGGTAGCTATCATTACACAACAGCGCAGGGGCTGCCGCGCGATAGCCGAATATGGCATCCTCAACCACCTTTTTATTATCGCGTATAGCGGTAAAAAAGTTAACCATGTGGTCATAAGGTCCCCCTTTATAGCCCTTTTCGGCGGCATAAGTCATTTGCTCGGGCGGCAATATCATTTTACGGCCGGCATTGCCATTGCCTGATTTTCTTAGCTGCTCCAAATAAAACGGATCGTCAGAGGCGAAGGACTTATTGCGTTTAAGCGTTACATCATCCCAGGTAACATCCATTGAGCCCTCGCTACCCACAAGGCGCAGGTAGGTGGTGCCGCTGGTGCCATCCACAAAGTTGCAGCGTAAGGATAGGTTAAAGGCCGGATGCACTTCCGCCTTAGGATAATCAAAGGTGCCTAACAGTACATCGGGTACTTCGCGACCATCATTCCAGTAACGTAAGCCGCCCGAAGCGTAAATTTTATTTGGCCCGTGCGAGCCGGTTACAAAGTGCAGGCTGCTGAACAGGTGCACAAACAAGTCGCCCGCCATGCCGGTACCATAATCGGTATAGTTTCTCCAGCGGAAAAAGCGTTTCTCATCAAACGGCCGTTTTTTGGTATTGCTTACATAAGTGTCCCAGTCAAGCGTTTGGGTTGAGGCATCAGCAGGTAAAGGGTATTGCCAGGCTTCGATAGGATTGCGGCGTGCCCAAAAACCCTCGGCATAATTAAGCTGGCCAATAGCACCGGATGCCAGCAGTTCCTTAGCTTTTTCATTCCCTAATGATGATACGCCCTGACTGCCTACCATAAATACCTTACCGGTTTCTTTTTGCGCTTTGATAACCGCGGGCCCTTCATCAACAGAATGTACCATGGGCTTTTCGCAATACACGTGCTTGCCTGCGTGCATGGCATCAATTGATATTTGCTGATGCCAGTGGTCGGTAGTACCGATAATTACGGCATCAATATCCTTACGGGCTAATATTTCTTTATAACTGCGGGTAGTAAAAATATCGGCACCCCAGCGTGCTTTGGCATCTTTAAGGCGGGTATCATACAAATCGCATACGGCAACCAGTTTTACGCCGGGCACCTGCAAGGCAACAATAGCATCCTGCGTGCCCATACCGCCGGCGCCAATCAGCGCGATGTTAATATTATCGTTAGCGCTAAAAAACGGCTGGCGTTTTAAATAAAAAAACGACTGATTTTTGTCGGCAGCCATAGCAACCGTTCCGGCGGCTACAGCGGCCGCGGCAGTACTTAGCTTTTTGATGAATCCCCGGCGGGAGGCATTCTTTTTTTCTTCCATACGGTTTAATTTGATAGGTGAGTATGGCGTAAAATTAGCAGATAAATCGATTCAAAAAAGATGGTTAACTATCCATTTGATGCAGCTAATGAGTGGTTTAATGGTAAAATAATCCCATTCCCCGCTACTAATTAACGATCAAGCATACGCCGGTAATGATCATTCATCAAGACAATACCATCCCCTTTACTTAATTTTTGTAATCGGGTAGGTTATGTATATTTGGCCTTTAGCCTACAGCAATCACTTAAACCAAACAAAATGACCCAACAGGAATTAGCCCGGTTATCAAACGAGGAACTATTACAGAAAGCAAAAAAGCTCAAATCCGTTTATGTTTTTGATGCACTGATCTTCGGCATATTAATAGGCATCGCGGTTTTCAGCTCGGTAAAAAATGGCTTTGGCTTATTAAGTTTTCTCCCGCTGATTTATATACCCGTAGCCGCCAATAACAAGAAAAAGCATAAGCCACTTGAAGATCTTTTAAAAGAAAGAAACCTGAAATAACCATTCTATCAGGCTTTTGTAAAACTGCCCGCAGATAGTGTAGATTGCTACAACCTGTATCATCGCGGCGGTACATTTAATTTACTAATGCCTATCTTTACCGCCCATATAGCATGAGCAAAGTAGTTACCCCATACCAGAATGAACAGGTTACCAAAAAAGAGCAGGTGGCCGATATGTTCAACAATATATCAAAAACATACGATTTCCTGAACCATTTTATGTCGCTGGGTATAGATATCATCTGGCGAAAAAAGGCTATTAACGAGTTAAAGCACGATAAACCAAAGCATATACTGGATGTAGCTACCGGCACAGGCGATTTCGCTTTTGAGGCGCTCACTATATTAAAACCCGAAAAAATTACCGGTGTTGATATTTCAAGGGGGATGCTTGACATTGCCGATCAAAAAATAGCCAAGCGCAACCTTGGCCATAAATTCTCTGTAAAACTTGGCGACTCCGAAAAACTGCCCTTTACCGAAAATGAGTTTGATGCCGTTACCGTGGCGTACGGCGTACGTAACTTTGAGAACCTGGAAGCAGGCATGGCCGATATTTTCCGGGTATTAAAACCCGGTGGTAAGGTTGTGGTGCTGGAGTTTTCAAAACCCCGTGCCTTCCCGGTAAAACAGTTGTATAATTTTTACTTTAAATACATTACGCCAGGCATAGGCAAACTATTCTCTAAAGATGCCAGGGCTTACTCCTATCTACCGGAGTCAGTCGCGGCCTTTCCGGACGGTAAGGGCTTTACCGCGGTAATGGACAAAGTAGGTTTTAAAAATACCAAAAACCGTGCTTTAACGTTTGGTATCTGTTCAATCTACACAGGTATTAAATGATAAAAAGCTTTTACGCGGCGTTAATTTTTATTTTTTGCTTTACCGGGTTGGCCTTTGGCCAGCACCCGCCTGCATGGGGCGGCGGCGCCGATCTGAACGATTTTAGCTTCGGATTTTCTTTCAGCTATATCAGCAGTTATCTTAAAATCAACAAACAACCGGATTGGACAACCCCTTTTGCCGACCCTGAAACCGGTGCGCCATTAACCGGTAATGCTACCAGCATTAGTTCGCCCAATTCACCGGGTTTCGCCGTGGGTTTTTTAGCAAGATACAGGCTCACTGATCACCTTGAAGCCCGCGTAACACCTTCGTTAGTTTTTGCTGACCGTAAGCTGATCTATACCTATGATTCGCCTGATCCGGAAACGCAGGTAATTACCAAGCAAATAAACACCACCGGTTTTGATGTGCCGCTACAGCTTAAATTAAAGTCAGACCGTATTGGCGATCTGCGCGGTTATTTGCTTGGCGGTGTAAAGTTGAGCCAGTCGCTTGGCCGTAAAAACCCCGATGCTGATAAGGGCCTGCTTGAAAAAACAGTTAAGATAGACCGCACCTTCGCCTCGTACGAAGTTGGTTTGGGCTGCGATATTTATTTTGAGTTCTTTAAATTATCGCCCGAAATAAAAATATCCAATTCATTCGGCAACATACTGGTGCCTGAAAATCACCCTGCCTCCTACCCGCTTAGCGGCCTGCGCCTGCATACCCTGCAGTTCAGCCTTTACTTTGAGTAATACCGCATCCTTACCCTAAAGCGACATATTGATACTTTAGAAAACATAATTTTGCTAACGATAGTTATATAAACTTATGGCAAAAATTGCATTAATAACAGGGGCAACCGCCGGTATTGGCGAGGCTTGCGCCCATATATTCGCCCGCGAAGGGTATAACCTGATACTTACCGGCCGCCGCCGCGACAGGCTTGATAACCTGGCATCGGCAATAAACAGCCAATACAATGTAGAGGTTGCCGTTGCTTCGTTTGATATACGCAACCGCCAGGCGGTAATAGATAACCTGGAGAATTTACCTGCCGAGTGGAAAAAGGTAGATGTGTTAATTAATAACGCCGGACTAAGCCAGGGTCTTGACCCCATACAAAACGGCGACCCAAGCGATTGGGATACCATGATCGATACCAATATTAAAGGCTTGTTGTATGCCAGCAAAGTGGTATCAAACTGGATGACAGCGAATGGTTTTGGCCACATCATCAACATTGGTTCTATCGCCGGTAAAGAGGTTTACCCTAACGGGAATGTGTACTGCGCTACCAAGCACGCTGTTGACGCGCTGAACAAAGGCATGCGCCTTGATTTGTTACAGCACGGTATCAGGGTAACGGCAGTACACCCGGGCGCGGTTGAAACGGAATTTTCTGAAGTGCGTTTTAAGGGTGATAAGGATCGGGCTAAAAAAGTGTACGAAGGCTTTGAGCCACTGGTAGCGCAGGATATTGCCGAAACTATTTGGTTCGCGGCATCGCGCCCCGCGCATGTAAATATTAATGAACTTACCGTAATGCCCACCGCCCAGGCAGGCGCTACGAGTATTTTCAGAAAAAATTTATAGAATAGTTGATGTGCAGATATGATGAATTAAAATAATAAATTCAATACCTCCATAATTCATTAACTCAATAATTAGATAAATCATTAACTCAATAAATCAATAATTGTAGCTTTGCAGCTTAAATCCGAAATTGAAAATTCGAAATCCGAAACAAAATGTCATTATCAACCCAAATAGATCAGGATATTAAACAAGCCATGCTGGCCAAGGATGCCGACAAGCTGCGTGGCTTGCGTGCTATAAAATCAGCCTTATTATTAGCTAAAACCGAAAAGGGCGCTGCCGAAGAAATAACCGGGGAGGCTGAAATTAAAGTACTGCAAAAACTGATCAAACAGCGCAAGGAGTCGGCCGATATATACAAGGCCCAAAACCGTGAAGACCTTTACGAAATAGAAGCGGCAGAAATGCAGGTAATTGAAGCCTATTTGCCAAAACAGATGGACAGGGCCGAACTGGAAGCGTATTTAAAAGAGGTTATTGCGCGTGTGGGTGCTACTTCTGTAAAGGATATGGGCAAGGTAATGGGTACAGCCAATAAAGAACTGGCCGGAAAAGCCGATGGCAAAACCATATCCGAAGTTATAAAGCAGATTTTGGGATAATTGCCGCCTGCTATTGTAACTAAACCGCAATAAACTATTTTTACAGCATAATAACCGCAAGATTAACTAAACTTGCAACTATAATAATTGACTTAGGCAGTATATATGAAGTTCGCACTTAAACACGAAAAAGATTTTAATTATATTGAAGAGGGCGAAGGCGAAGTACTGCTACTTTTACATGGTTTAATGGGTTCGCTCAGTAACTGGGAAGCGGTTATTGAAGAATTTAAATCACAATACCGTGTTATAATACCTGTTTTACCAATTTATGATTTGCCTTTGCTTACTACCGGCGTTAAAACCATGAGTAAGTATGTACATAAGTTTGTTAAACACAAAGGCCTCACGCGGTTTACTATATTGGGTAATTCGCTTGGTGGGCATGTGGGGTTAATATATGTATTATCACACCCTGAATATGTAAAGGCGCTGGTACTTGCGGGTAGTTCGGGTTTGTACGAAAATGCTTTTGGCGGTTCGTTTCCGCGCCGCGAGAGTTATGATTTTGTGAAGGAAAAAGTAGAGTTTACTTTTTACGACCCGAAAACGGCCACAAAAGAATTGGTTGATGAGGTTTTTCAAACCATAAACGACCGCACCCGCGTTATCAGGATATTAGCTATGGCAAAATCAGCTATCAGGCATAACATGGCAAAGGATTTGCATAAGATAACCATACCGGTAGGCTTACTGTGGGGTAAAAACGATAAGATAACGCCGCCCGAGGTTGCCGAAGAATTTAACCAGTTGCTGCCACATTCGGAGTTGCACTGGATAGACGAATGCGGCCATGCGCCCATGATGGAGCAGCCCGAAAGATTTAATGTACTGCTGAGGCAGTTTTTGGATAAACTAAAAAATTAAAACATGTTTGCGATTGACCTGATCGGGAATGCTATACCACCATTACACACTTCTGACACGGTGCAGAAAGTGATGGAAAGGATGGCCGAATTCAAGGTCAGTCACTTACCTGTAGTTAACGAGGAGCAATTTTTAGGCCTGATAGCAGAGGCCGACCTTATTGAGGAGCCTGACTACACATCACCTATCGGCTCACTCGCCCTCTCATTGGTAAACCCTTACGTTTTCAGCGATCAGCATATTTATGATGTGATCAAAGTATTCCAGGAGCTGAAGCTGAGCGTGGTACCTGTGCTTGATAAAAAGAACAATTACCTGGGCATGGTATCCATCAACAGCATGAATGAGTACTTTGCCGAGCTTACATCCGTATCGGTACCCGGTGGCATCATCGTGTTAGAGATCAGCAACCGTAATAACTCACTAGCCCACATGGCGCAGATCATCGAATCGGACAACGCGCAGGTGCTGAGCTCTTACCTGCGTACCTTTCCGGACTCTACCCGCATGGAAGTTACCCTCAAGATCAACAAGCTGGATATATCAAACATAGCGGCCACTTTTTTACGGTACGACTATGATATTAAAGCCACCTTTAACCACTACAACGAAAAAGATAATTCAATGGAGCGATATGATTCGCTGATGAATTACCTCAATCTATAATATCCCCCCGCAAATGAAGATAGCAGTATACGGCAGGCCGTTTAGCGATAACGAGGTGTTGCCATACATACAGCAGGTATTTGATAACCTGCAACAACACGGGGTTGAAATTTATGTACACAGCCGCCTGCACGCTTACCTGCAGGATAAGATCACTAACGTTAGCTATGCCGTACTTGCCGAAGGCCAGCCGTTTAAAGGCCTTATCGACCTGTTTTTGAGCCTTGGCGGCGATGGCACCATGCTGGATACCGTTACCCTGATACGCGACAGCCACATCCCGGTAATAGGTATTAATTTTGGCAGGCTGGGCTTTTTAGCCAGTATCAATAAAAGCGATATTGCCGCCGCTATATATGCCGTGGTTAATAAACAATACACGCTTGATAAACGGGCCATGCTACGGATAGATTCTGAAGCCAAATTATTTGGCGAGGATAATTTCGCGCTGAATGAGATCACCATACACAAGCGCGATGATTCGGCCATGATCACCATCAATACTTTTTTGGATGGTAACTTTTTAAACTCCTACTGGAGCGATGGCATCATTGTATCAACCGCTACCGGGTCAACCGCTTACTCGCTGAGCTGCGGCGGCCCTATCATCTTTCCTGAATCAAATACCGTAGTATTAACGCCTATCTCTCCGCATAATTTAAATGTGAGGCCGGCCGTATTGCCTGATTGCTGCACCCTGTCATTTGATGTGGAAACCCGCAGCGCTAATTATTTGATCTCGTGCGATTCGCGTACTGCCGTGCTTGACCAGCCTGTGCGCATCAATGTAAGCAAGGCTGATTTTCAGCTTAATTTGATCAGGCTGAATAATGAAAATTATTTATCAACGTTAAGACATAAGCTGTTGTGGGGGCTTGATACCCGTAACTATTAGCGTTACCGGATGCAGAAATTTGTACTTACATTCTTAATACTATTTACAACCATAACCCTCAAAGCCCAAACCTGGGAAGTTGGCGGCGGTATTGGCGGCGCCGGTTACATGGGCGATTTAAACCAGCACAACCCGCTGCAAATAAGCGGCCTGGCCGGTAATCTTTTTTTAAAGCGTAATTTCAATGGTTACCTGTCGGCCAAATTTCAGTTTACTTATGGTAAAATTGGCGCTGCCGATAGCACCTCAAACAACCAGCAGCAGCGCGATCGTAACCTGAGCTTTACCAACAGGCTGATGGAAACCAACCTGACAGGCGAGTTTAACTTTATGCATTACATACCCGATGCCGGTAAAAATGTGTTTACCCCCTTTGTTTTCGCCGGGATAGGTTTGGTTGCGCACGCGCCGCGGGCAACATATAATGGTAACGAGATAGGTTTACGCAGGCTACGTACCGAGGGGCAGGAAAAGCAATACGCGGGTACGGTATTATCAGTGCCTTACGGGGCCGGTGTTAAATATAACATAGGCGGCAAGTGGACCTTGATTGCCGACTTAGGGTACCGCTGGACAAATACGGATTACCTTGACGATGTAAGCGGCCTATATGCCGATAAAAACACGTTGCCCACACGCTCGTCCGTACTATTATCTGACCGTACAGGCGAAAAAACCGGGGTGTATACCGGTACGGCAGGTACACAGCGCGGCGATCTGCGTAAGCGGGATACTTACCTGTTTCTAAACCTTTCCATATCGTTTACTTTTGTAACCGAAAAATGCTACTTTGAAAATTGACCATAAAGAATAATATTTTTTAATTTATATATAATAAAGAATTTAATTTGGCGTAATAGATATATTACATATCTAAACTATTATTTATATGGCCGAATTAAATAATGCTGCCTCCGGATCAGGCAGAAAACCAAACCCCAAACGTGCCTCAACCCGCGTAGATCTGACAGCTATGGTTGACCTTGCATTTCTTTTGATCACCTTTTTTATGCTAACCACCACGTTGAGCAAGCCCAAAATGATGCCTATGGTTATGCCTGATGATGAAGGAATTGATGATCCGGTATCAGAAAACCGTACGCTTACCGTATGCCTTGGCAAGGATAATAAAGCCTTATGGTACTTAGGCAGGGCGGAGCAACCCATACTTAAACCTACAGTGGCTGGTTACGGTAAAAACGGTGTTCGTAAAGCATTGCTGGATGCCAGGGCTTATGTGAAAAAAAATTACGGCAAAACACTGATGGTAATTGTTAAACCGGCAGATAGCTCAAAGTACGAGAACCTGGTAAATACTATTGATGAACTAGACATAACCCAGGTGCCAGCCTATGCCATTGCCGATATTGCCCCGCAGGATATAACGCTGTTAAAGCAAAACGGCATCTATTAACAGGCTAATAACATTTTTACAGCCGGGCTTTGCAGCCCGGCTTTTTTGTGGAAAAAAGCTTATTTTTTCTTTTCGGCTGTCATACTAAAAAAATACAAAGTAAGTTTTACCTTTGTAGCCTGAAAAAACAGGCTTATTTTAAATAATTTAAATAGCTGAGCGCTTTATTATTACAATTGCAGCGCCATAATTTATCGCTATTTAACACGGCAGGAATGAAAGACCAGATTGATTTGTTGAAGCTACCAGCGCATATTGCCATTATAATGGATGGTAATGGCCGTTGGGCAAAAACCAAAGGTAAACTCCGGGTATTTGGCCATCATAATGGTGTGCTTGCCGTAAGGGATGTTGTTGAAGGATCATGCGATCTGGGTTTAAAATACTTAACCCTGTATGCTTTCTCTGCCGAAAACTGGAACCGCCCCAAGCTTGAGGTAATGGCCCTGATGGAGCTTATGGTAAGCACCATTAATAAGGAGATCAGCACTTTTATGAACAATAATGTGCGCCTTAACGCCATTGGCGACCTTAGCATGCTGCCGGCCCGTAACCACCGCGAACTAACAAAGGCTATTGATAAAACCTCAGGTAACACCGGCCTGGTGCTTACACTGGCATTGAGCTACAGCTCACGAAATGAGATTGTACACGCCACAAAAAGCATTGCCGAAAAAGTACTGAGCGGTGAGCTGAAACCCGAAGATATTAACGAAGACCTATTTGCCGCGAATTTGTACACACACAATATGCCCGATCCCGAACTGCTTATCAGAAGCAGCGGCGAACACCGCATAAGTAACTATCTGCTTTGGCAAATAGCATATACCGAGCTGTATTTTACTCAAAAATTATGGCCCGATTTCAGGCGTGAAGATTTGTTTGAGGCCATACTTGATTACCAGCAGCGCGAACGCCGTTTTGGTATGACAAGCGAGCAGCTTAACTAAATTTTTGCTTTTAACACTATTTAACAACTGTTTAAATTATTTTTAGCCCACTAAAATATCCGAATGTATAAATATATAGTTGCTGTATTTTCTCTGCTGATAAGCTCGGTCACCGCGATGGCGCAAGTTCCGGCCGCTTCAGCAGATAGCTTGAATTATCTTAACCCTAAAGAGTATATTGTTGGTGGTGTTACCATTACCGGTGCTAAAAATCTGGATAAGGAAGCACTCCTCACCATCTCAAAACTCAACAAAGGCGACAGGCTGATCTTACCGGGCGAAGCAAACGCCCGTGTAGTTAAAGACATGTTTTCGCAGGGATTGTTTGATGATGTGCAACTTAATATCCTGAGAGTAAACCTGGATACCGTATACCTGGAGATAGCCGTGGTTGAAAGGCCGCGTTTATCAAGGCTAAAAATTACCGGCATCAAAAAAGGCGAAATTGAGGATGTTACTAAAAAACTGAATGATAAGACCGGTAAAATAGTAAACCAAAACCTGATCAATACCACTACAGGTATCATCAAACGCCATTTTAACGAAAAGGGCTACCTGTTTACCGAGGTAAAAATGAGCCCGCAGCCTGATCCGGGCGACTCAAGCTCCGTGATATTGAATGTGCAGGTTGATAAAAAAACCAAGATTAAGATAAACAGCATCGAGTTTGATGGCAACCAGGCATTTACTGATAAAAAACTACGTAAGTTTTTAAAGAACACCCGTACCAAAAAATGGTATAACATCTTCGGTTCAAAAAAATTCAAGGAAGATAAATTCCTGGAAGACAAGCAAACCCTTGTTGAAAAAATGCAGGCCGAAGGTTACCGCGACGCGCAGGTAGTAAGCGACAGCGTTAGCCGCCATGACGACCGTACGGTTGATGTAAAGCTGAAAGTTTACGAAGGCCCTAAATATTACTTTGGGAACATCAAATGGTCTGGCAATGCCAAATACACTGCCGAATTTTTAGACAGGATACTGCGTATTAAAAAAGGCGATATATTTAGTGAGGAAGAATTAACCAAAAGGCTTTCAGGTCCAACGCCAAGCAATGATGACGTATCCACCCTGTACCTTGACGACGGATACCTTACTTACAACTCTGACCCGGTACAAACCCGTATCTATAACGATACTATTGACCTAGATATCCGTATATACGAAGGCCCGCAATACACCATTAACCGTGTAACCGTAAAGGGTAATGATGTCACCAACGATAAAGTGGTAATGCGCGAGATCCGTACAAAACCGGGCCAAAAATTCAACAAAACACTGTTGATACGCAGTACACGTGAACTATCACAACTGGGTAGCTTTGATGAGCAAAAAACCGAGCCGCGCCCAACTAACTACAACCCGGCAGAGGGTACAGTAGATATCGTTTACAACGTAGTTGAAAAACCTTCAGACCAGATCGAGCTTTCGGGTGGTTTTGGTGGTGGCCAGTTGGTAGGTACATTGGGCCTATCATTCAATAACTTCTCGCTGCGTAACCTGTTCAATTTAAAAGCCTACAGGCCGCTGCCAAAAGGCGACGGACAAAAGCTGAGCATACGTGGACAATCAAGCGGTCGTACTTATCAAAACTTCTCGTTCACGTTCTCTGAGCCATGGCTGGGTGGTAAAAAGCCGATCTTCTTTAGCTTATCGGCCTATACACAAGGCAGCTCAACAGGGCAGTACTTTGCGAAGTCTGATTCGCGATACAATAAATTACGTATTAATGGTATAGGTATAACGCTGGGTAAACGTTTAAACTGGCCTGATAACTATTTCCAGTTAAACTACTCGCTTAACTTTGACCATTATTTCCTGGATAACTACTCAGCTTACCTGTTCCGTAACGGTACATCGTACAACATTAAGTTAACGCAGGAGTTAAGTCGTAACTCATTGGATGTCCCTATTTACCCTACATCAGGTTCAAACATCAGGTTCACCATACAGGCTACGCCGCCATACTCTTTGTTTAACAATACCAACTACGCTATCGCTACCCCTGAGGAGCGTTATAAATTTGTGGAGTACCACAAGTGGAAGTTTGACGCGCAATGGTTTCAGCGTATTACCGGTAAGCTGGTATTAATGTCGCAGGCGCGTTTTGGCTTCCTGGGTTCATACAACTCAAAAGTAGGCCCTTCTCCGTTTGAGCGCTTTAAGTTAGGTGGTGACGGTATGCAAACTTACCAATTCCTGCAAGGCAGCGAGATCATCGGTATGCGTGGTTACCAAAACTTCTCGATAGTACCAAGCGGATCAACTTATACTGCTGGTGATAACCCTGGTAGTGCTATCTATAACAAATTCACTTTAGAATTACGCCACCCGGTAATAGCCAGCCAATCGGCAACTATATTCCTGCTTGCATTTGCCGAAGGTGGTAACGCATGGGATAATTTTAGCCGCTATAATCCGTTTAATGTAAGACGTTCTGTAGGTATGGGTGCCAGAATATTTTTACCTATATTTGGCTTGCTTGGTTTGGATTATGGCTATGGCTTTGATCAGATACCAGGGCAGCCCGATGCTGGTAAAGGTCAATTCCACTTCTCTATATCACAGAGCTTGCAAGGTGGATTTAATTAATCGGACAATTATTTTATGAAAAGGATAATTTTAACAACAATATTAGCGTTTACAGCTTGTTTGGGTGCATTTGCACAAAGGTTTGCTTATGTTGACTCGGAATATATACTGAAACATATACCGGATTATACATCGGCACAAAAACAGTTGAGCGCGCAATCACAACAATGGCAAAAAGAGGCCGATGCTAAATTTCAGGAGATTGACCGTTTATACAAGGCTTACCAGGCCGACCAGGTATTGATGACTCCTGAAATGAAGAAACGCCGCGAGGCCGAAATTGTAGGAAAAGAAAAAGCGGCGAAGGATTTTCAACGCCTGAAATTTGGTCCTGACGGTGAGCTGACACAAAAAAGCAATACCCTGATTAAACCAATTCAGGATCGCGTGTCAAAAGCTGTACAGGCAGTGGCCGAGAGTGAAAACCTCGACATGATATTTGACAAGAACAGCGAGGTGATGATGTTATACGCTAATCCGCGTTATGATAAGAGCGCCGCGGTAATAACCCGTTTAGGATTAAAACCAGGAACATTTGCCCAATAAGTTTTTATTTTATAAAATAGCGAACTATTATATTAAACACAGACAGAACAAAAATGAAAAGATTATTTAAGGTTGCTTTGGTTGCAGTATGTATGTTATTTGTGGGAACGTATGCAAAAGCACAAAAGATCGCGCACATTAATTTTAACCAGTTAATTGAGCAGATGCCTGAAACCAAAACTATCAGGACTCAAATGGAAGCTTACCAAAAAACTTTTGTTGATACTTACACTACTATGGGTAACGAGTTTCAAACAAAAGCACAGGCTTACGAAAAAGATAAAGCTACAATGAATGATGCAACCCGTACATCAAAAGAAACCGAGTTACAGGATCTGCAAAAACGCATTCAGGATTTTCAAAAAGATGCTCAAGGCAAAGTAGAGGCAAAAAGCAATGAGCTAACCAGGCCGTTATTTACTAAAGCCCGTGCTTCAATAGCTAAAGTTGCTAAAGCTAAAGGTTATACTTACGTGCTTGATTCATCACAAACCGAGCTTTTAGTATCTCCGGAAGCTGATGACCTGATCACTTCAGTAAAAACCGACTTAGGTTTAAAATAAGAATTTACAAGATATTGAAACTGAAAGCGCCCGCATACCGGGCGCTTTTTTTATTTTTGCACCGTGGCAGCAACAAAACCTATAGGCATATTTGATTCGGGCTATGGCGGGCTTACCGTATTTCGCGCCATTGCCGATAAGTTGCCCGGGTACGATTACATCTATCTGGGTGATAACGGGCGCTCGCCTTATGGCAACCGCTCGTTTAAAACCATACATGAGTATACCTGGGAGTGTGTGCAGTGGCTGTTTAAGCAGGATTGCCCTTTGATAATACTGGCCTGTAACACCGCGTCGGCAAAAGCCCTGCGTACCATACAGCAGCAGGATATGCCCAGTAGGTTTGATGATAAACGCGTACTGGGTGTGATCCGCCCTACCGCGGAGGTGATAGGCAACTATACCCAAACCGGCGAAATAGGTGTATTAGGCACAAAGGGTACCGTACAATCACAATCGTACCTGCTGGAGATCGAAAAATTTTCGCCCGAGTTGAAGGTATACCAGCAGGCCTGCCCTATGTGGGTACCACTGATTGAAACCGGCGAATATGATAAACCTGGTGCGGATTATTTTGTAAAACAATATCTGGATGCCATACAGCAGCAATCGGCTCATATAGATACGCTGTTGCTGGCTTGTACACATTACCCCCTGTTGCAGGATAAGATCAAAGCTCATCTGCCTAAAAATATAAATGTAGTAGCCCAGGGCGATATTGTTGCCGCCAGCCTTACTGATTACCTGCAACGCCATCTGGAAATTGAAGGCCAGGTAACCCAGGGCAACAATAAGAAGTTCTTCACCACATCAGATGATACGACCGATTTCGATCACCACGCGTCCGCCTTTTTTGGCGAGCCGGTTGTAGCGGAGTATGTTTCGGTGAAGTAAAAACTCATACCTCGTATCTGTATTTTATATTTTTTAAACACAAACCAATACACCAAGACTTAAAAATTCAGTTATCCGATAAATTCAATAACTCAATAATTCGTTAATCCACAAACAGCCTCCCCCATGCCAACACTTCGTCAGCTATTTCTATCGCACAATGCGCAAACTACTGATTTTCCGCTGCTGCTTGAGTTTGAGCGTGCCGAAGGCTTGTATATGTATGATGCCGAAGGTAAGGCTTATATGGATCTGATATCAGGTATCGGGGTGAGCAGCATCGGCCACCGACATCCCCGTGTTGTGCAAGCCATAAAAGACCAGGTTGATAAATACATGCACCTGATGGTTTATGGCGAGTATGTACAAACGCCACAGGTAAGCTTTGCCGAAAAGCTGGCATCGGTATTACCCGAGCAGTTGCAATCGGTATACTTTGTGAACTCCGGAGCCGAAGCCGCTGAGGGTGCCTTAAAACTGGCCAAGCGCTATACTAACCGCTCACAGATCATCGCCTGCCACAACTCTTACCACGGCAGTACTCATGGCGCGTTAAGCGTTATGGGGAGCGATGAATTTAAAAAAGGTTATGGCCCGCTGTTACCTGATGTTGACTTTATTCAGTTTGATAAACTTGCCGACCTGCAAAGGATCACCAATAAAACAGCCTGCGTAATTGTTGAAACCATACAGGGCGAAGCCGGCATACGTGTGCCCGAAATTCAATATATGCAGGCCCTGCGCCATAAGTGCGACCAAACCGGAACGCTACTTATTTTGGATGAGATACAAGCCGGCATGGGCCGCACCGGCAGGCTGTTCGCGTTTGAGCATTACGGCATTGAGCCCGACATTTTGCTGCTGGCCAAAGCATTGGGCGGCGGCATGCCTATCGGCGCTTTTATTTCATCCAACAAAATTATGGGTGCTTTAAAAAGTGATCCTATCCTGGGGCATATCACCACCTTTGGCGGGCACCCCGTGAGCTGCGCGGCAGGCCTGGCGGCGCTTGAAGCACTGCTTGAGGAAAAACTGGCCGATCAGGTTACAGAAAAGGAACACCTGTTTAAGCAATTATTAGTTCATCCGGCTATAAAACAGGTACGCGGTAAAGGCCTTATGCTGGCCGCCGAATTTGAAAGCTTTGAACTGAACAAAAAAATAATCGACCGCTGTATAGAAAATGGTATAATTACCGACTGGTTTTTACACTGCTCCAACTCCATGCGCATTGCCCCTCCCCTTATTATCAGCAACGCCGAAATTACAAAAGCATGCGAAATTATTATTGAAGCTGTTGATTATCAAACACGAAGCCTGTAACTAAGCTCAACGTTTTTATTAGTGTAATTACACCCCTCACTTTTAATTAAGTTCTAATTAAAAGATGCAGTTTTTTGGTACGCTTTGTGCAAAGTAATGTGTGCTGATATAGAATTGTGCCTTTAAAGCATTTCAGCCTACATTTTGATCATTCCGTGTCCTTTAAAATGACCGCTCCGGCAGACACATTGTATCAAAACCACTTAACTAAAAATAAAAAGTAATTATACCAATGAAAATCGCCTACATATCAACTTATCCTCCAAGAGAATGCGGGATAGCTACATTTAACCAGAATTTGATGCGGGCAATTAATGCCAATTTTCCGGAGAGGAAAGTACCGTCAGACGGTGGTTATATCGTAGCCCTGAACGATTCGGCAGACATGGAAGAATATGAATATCCTGAGGAAGTAAAATATGTAGTGCGCCAAAATAATCAAAAGGATTATATACGTGCCGCCAATTACATCAACACCAGTACAGTTGATGCCTGCATATTGGAGCATGAATTTGGTATTTATGGCGGCGAGAGCGGTATCTATATTTTGCCGTTAATCAACAGGCTTGAAAAACCGCTGATCTCCATATTACATACCGTATTAAAGGAGCCAAGCTACGTGCAGCGCATCATTATCCGCGAAATTGCCGAGCAATCATCAAAGGTGGTGGTAATGAGCCAGCGTGCCGTTGAGTTTCTGACCTCTATTTATGATATCCCGGAGGAAAAAATACAAATTATTGAACATGGTGTGCCTGACCTGGAAGCACCGGTTGATAACCCGGTTAAAGGCCTTTCATCATTCAAAAACCACCGTGTATTGCTTACTTTTGGCTTATTAAGCCGCAACAAAGGCCTCGAAACCGTAATAAAAGCATTACCTAAAATAGTTGAAAATCATCCTGACGTGATGTATGTGATACTGGGTAATACGCATCCGGGTGTACTAAAAAATTCAGGTGAGGAATATCGTGAATCATTAAAAAGCCTCGCCGCCCAGTTGGGTGTTTCTAAAAACCTCGCGTTTATCAACAAATTTGTTTCTGAGGAAGAACTGATCAATTACCTTACCGCTTGTGAGGTATATGTAACACCGTATTTAAATGAGGCGCAAATTACAAGCGGTACCTTATCGTATGCGGTAGGCTCCGGCGCAGCGGTAGTGTCAACTCCGTACTGGCACGCACAAGAGTTGCTTGACCATAATCGTGGCCGTTTGTTCGACTTTAAAAACTCAGAAGCCCTTGGCGAGATCGTGAATGAGTTGCTGGATAATCAGGACACCTTAAATAGCCTTAAAACCAATGCTTACCAATATGGATTGCACCTGCGTTACCCGGCAATTGGTGCGGAATTTATTAAAGTAGCGCAGGAATCATGCATTAGCCATGACTTTAGCGACAAGATATTAAAGAACAGCATTGTTGACCCGGAGATATTACCGAAATTCAGCCTGACGCACGTTTTGCGTTTAACTGATGATACCGGTATTGTTCAGCATGCAAAATATGGCATTCCGAACCTTAAAGAAGGTTATTGTTTGGATGATAACGCCCGCGCGCTTATTATGGCGCTAATGGCCTATCAGCGTAATAAAAGCGAAGAGGCATTTGAGCTACTGCCTATCTACCTGAGTTACATTCACTACATGCAAACAGATGATGGTAACTTCCGTAACTTTTTAAGTTTTGACAGGCGTTACCTGGATGAGGTAGGATCAGAAGATTCATTTGGCCGTACTGTTTGGGCTTTAGGTCATTTAATTGGCTGCGCGGCAAGCAACTCATACCGCGAATTCGCTTTAGAGATATTCCAGAAATCATTCCCGCACTTCCGTAACCTGAAATACCTGCGTGGCATGGCTAATACCATCATAGGCATCAGCCTTTACCTGCAGGCCGTACCTGCCGACGAAGGCATGATGCAGGAATTAGTAAGGCTTACACAACCACTGATTGACGCGTTCAACAATACTGCCAGCGATGACTGGCAATGGTTTGAAGAAAGCATGACCTATGATAATGCCATATTGCCGCTTGCATTATTACACTCATGCGAGATAACCGGTAACGAGGAAGCCCGCCAGGTTGCCTTAAAGTCAATGGCGTTTTTAGATCAGCTTACACTGTCAAACGGTTATTTGAGCCCGGTTGGTAATGATGGATGGTATTACCGCGGTGGTACCTTCCCTACTTTTGACCAGCAGGCTATTGAAACCATGGCCATGGTGCTGATGCACTTCCAGGCATATAAAATATTCCGCACGCCTGAGTATATTGAAAAAATGTTCCTGAGCTATAAATGGTTCCTAGGAGAAAATACACTGCGTGCGCCACTGTACGATCATGAAACGAAGGGATGTTGCGATGGCTTGCTGCCAACAGGTATTAACCGTAACCAGGGTGCGGAGAGTACTTTAGCTTACCTGATAGCGCACCTTACCGTATTAAAGGCTTTCGAGCTGGAATACGAGTATAACAAATTTGGCCATAACGTACAGATCTGCTAAATGAAGGTAGCCGTATTAGCCCCCGTTGCCTGGCGTACACCGCCGAGGCATTACGGGCCGTGGGAACAGGTAGCATCAAACATTGCCGAAGGACTGATAAAGTTAGGTGTTGATGTTGCCCTTTTTGCCACAGGTGATTCAATAACCGCCGGAAAGCTGGAAGCGATATGCGAGCAGGGCTACGAGGAAGACCGCAGTCAGGATGCCAAGGTACTGGAGTGCCTGCACATCAGTAACCTGATGGAAAAAGCCGGAGAGTTTGACCTTATCCATAATAATTTCGACTTTCTGCCCCTCACCTACTCCGGTTTGATTAACACACCGCTGATCACGACCATACATGGCTTCTCATCTGATAAGATCATCCCGGTATATAAAAAATACAACTCCAAAGGGCATTATGTATCCATCAGTAATTCGGACAGAAGCCCTGAGTTGGAATACATCGCGACTGTTTACAATGGCCTCGATATAAAGGATTTTGAATTTAATGCCGAGCCGGAAGATTACCTGCTTTATTTTGGTCGCATTCATCACCATAAAGGCACCGCGGAGTCCATCGAGATCGCTAAACGAAGTGGTAAAAAGCTATTGATAGCCGGTATTATTCAGGATGAGGGTTATTACCGCGAAAAAGTTGAGCCGCATTTGGGTGATCAGATACAATATGTAGGCCATGCCGGTCCTGAAAAACGTAAAGAGTTATTGGGTAAGGCATCAGCATTGCTGCACCCCATCAACTTTAACGAGCCCTTTGGCATGAGCGTAGCTGAGGCCATGCTTTGCGGCACCCCGGTAATCGCCTTTAACCGTGGCTCGATGCCTGAATTAATTAAGCATGAGGAAACCGGCTTTTTAGTAAATACAGTTGATGAAGCTATACATGCGGTAAGCCTGTTACCCAACATCAACCGCAGCCAATGCCATCAATGGGCAGCCTCACAATTCTCCTGCGATAAAATGGCGAATGATTACTTTAAATTATACCAGCAGATATTAGGCGCTTAAAGCGTTTTATTATCCGGCAGATCACCGGTACTTTTGCCTAAAGCACTGTTTTTATAGCCGTAAGTGAAATAAATTACCAGGCCAATTATTAGCCAGGCCAAAAAGCGCAGCCAGTTAATGTAGCCCAATTCTGTCATTAAATACAAACAGCTTAACAGACCTAATACCGGTATAAGCGACAGGTTTTTAATGAATGATACCACAGCGATACCCGCGCTTACAATGATGAACAATATCAGCGGGAAACGTTCATGAACATTCTCTCCGGAAAGTAATTCAATAACCGGTTTATGAAAACCGATAACCGCCCCAACAAATAATGCCGGTACAATAAATTTACCGTTGATGTAAGGCAGCTTAAAACGGCCTTGTACAGCGGCTTCTTTCGGTAACAACAATACACCGCTACATACCAGCACAAAAGCGAACAGCGTGCCTATACTGGTTAAGTCAGTAACCTCGGTAAGGTTCATGAATAAGGCCGGGATGGCCACCACAAAACCGGTTACTATAGTAGCGAACGATGGTGTTTTAAATTTGGGGTGAATGCGCGAAAACGCTTTTGGCAGCAATCCGTCTCGGCTCATGCTCATCCATATACGGGGTTGCCCTAACTGGAATATCAGCAATACACTCGCCGTAGCTATAACCGCGCTAACCGAAATTACGTAGCTTATTTTTGTTAAACCTACTTTAGCGAATACGAAAGCCAGCGGATCGCCCACTTGTAAATCCTTATAGCTTACCATACCCGTTAACACCAGGGCAATAAGCACGTATAAAATGGTACAAACAATAAGCGAATAGATCATGCCGCGTGGCAGGTCGCGTTGTGGGTTCTCACATTCTTCGGCCGTGGTTGATATAGCATCAAACCCGATATAAGCAAAGAAAACACCCGAAACGCCCTTCATTACACCACTAAAGCCATTAGGCATAAACGGATTCCAGTTGGCAGGTGTAATGTAAAAAAAGCCTAATAATATTACCCCGATAACCACGGCTATTTTAAGCATCACCATGGCATTAGTAACTTTTTTGGTTTCGCGTATACCGATATATACCAGGTAAGTAATAGCCACAACAATAAGCAACGCGGGTATATTGGCAATCAGCTTAAAATTACCGGCACCGGGGGCATCAGCGAAAGCCGCGGCAGCATGGCGCATTTTATCGGTAATTTCGGCCAGTTTGCCGCCTGCTGTAAGCTGCTGAATATCTTCATGCGCTTTAAGGGCGCTGTAATAATCCATTGTTAAGTACGATGGAATGTGAATATTGAAGCCTTCCAGCAGGTTTACGAAATAGGTACTCCATGATATGGCTACGGCAATATTGCCAATAGCGTATTCCATCAGCAGATCCCAACCGATGATCCAGGCGACTAACTCACCAAAAGATGCATAGGCATAGGTGTAAGCACTGCCGGCAACAGGAATGCGGGAAGCGAATTCGGCATAACACAAGGCGGAAAAGCCACAGGTTACAGCGGTTATGATGAATAATATACTTACTCCCGGCCCGCCATGAAAGGAAGCCTCGCCAATGGTACTGAATATACCCGCGCCAATAACTGCGGCTATACCCATCAGGGTAAGGTCTTTTACTTTAAGTGCTTTGGTTAGGTGCGTTGCGCCGCCGGAATGTTCGCTGTCACTAAAACCGCTTTCAACATCGGCTAAAATTTTGGAAACTGATTTTCTACGAAATATACTTTTCGACATTTATCAATGCTTTATGAGGGCCAATCAACCCCAAACATAACCATTTTTTTGCATTGCACCTGTATTAGGTTTAATTTGCACCCATGAATATAGGAATAAAAGATGTACTGCGCCGTATTGATATTTTTTTTATCCTGTATCTGTTATTTTTAATTATTTGCCTTACTATCAAGCTGATTTATACCCGCGAGGAAATCTATTTCTCGGTTAACAGCAAGTATAATGCGGCTGCCGACCTGTTTTTCCGGTTCTATACCAATATTGGCGATGGGTTGTTCACTATCGCCATAGCCATTGTGCTGGTATTATTTTTCAGTTACCGGAAAGCATTTTTATTGGCGACAAGTTATGCTGTTTCATCATTAACAGCCCAGGTGCTGAAATTCGCGTTTGATGCGCCACGCCCCAACCTTTATTTTTCGACGCGTTTGAAAGAGATCCACTTTGTGGAGGGTGTGCATATCTATTCCCTGCACAGTTTTCCATCAGGGCATTCGGTTACAGCATTTTCAACAGCGGTGGTGCTTACCTATTTTTCACGACAGAAAGCCTGGGGGGTAGTGCTTTTTTTGCTTGCGGTATTTGCAGGCTATTCGCGCATGTACCTGAGCGAACATTTTTTTGAAGATGTAGTAGCCGGTTCGGTAACCGGAGTTATCGTAACCGTATTCTGGTTAAGCTTTATAGATAGCAGGCAATTTTTACACACGCCCAAATGGCAAAATGCGTTGCTTAAAAAACGCGCTGCTTAAATATCATCGCCATCGCGTGTCAACGGGGTTTCGCCTTGCAGAAAAATGGTGCCTTTATGCTGATCTATCTTATAATCCCAACTGATGGTGTTATTCTCCCCGCTCTCGATACCCGAACAGGTAAAGCTGTAATTTACCCTGAACCTGCACCTGAATGATCCGGACAACCCATCGGCGGCTGGTTTAACTAATTCGATACTAAAATCCTTCACCTCCGGACTAGTACCCATACCCCAGTGATAACGCTCCAGCCGGTTACACATCAATGCATGGTTTTCACTGATCGATAAAAGATCATGCAGGAATTGCTCAGCGTTACTATTGCCTTCAGGCAAATCGATGGTTAACGGATATTCTAACGTTTCGGGCATGGCGTTAAAGGTATACTTTTGATTAATTTCTGTATTAAAAAAACTTGTCGTTTCGACGAGGTACGAGGAGAAATCTGTCGCTTGAAAAACACTCAGGCAGATTTCTCGTTATCGCTCGAAATGACACGATTGAAGGAGGTATTAGCAATAATAATATGTTATATTAACCTTCTGCCAAGGCCAGCAGTCCTTTTATATCCAAAGCCCTGGTGTACATGGTCAGTTTGCCGTGCTCGTCAAACGGCCACTGGTCGCGGGGGCGGTCCCAGTAAAGCTCAACGCCGTTTTGATCCGGGTCGTCGAGGTATATCGCTTCGGACACGCCATGGTCTGAGGCGCCGCTGATCGGGTAACCGGCATCAAGTAGTCGTTTTAAAATTATGGCCAGGTCTTTACGTTCCGGATACAAAATAGCCGTATGAAACAAGCCTGCGGTATGCTGAGGTGCCGGGCCGCCATCTTTACTATACCAGGTATTTAAGCCTATATGATGATGGTACCCGCCTGCTGAAACAAAGGCGGCCTGATCGCCATACATGGTAACCAGCTCAAAACCTAACAGGCCAACATAAAAATCCATGGCACGCTGCAAATTGCTCACCTTGAGATGCACATGGCCTATACGTGTTTGGGCCGGAATGGTGTAGTTATCCATAATTACATGTTTAAACTTCAAATTTACAAATATGGGCAAACTGTATTGGTAATCAGTTTGTAAATATAGCTATGACGGCATCAACATTGTGCTAAATGCCTAAGGTATCGCCCATGTTTGCACACTAATATCTATCTTTGTGGTTATGATCGTTAAATCAGCCGAATTTATTTGCAGCAATACCCAGATCTCTAAACTACCGCCACCGGTAAAGCCTGAGTATGCATTTATAGGTCGGTCAAACGTGGGCAAGTCATCCCTTATTAATATGCTTACCGGCAAAAAAGGATTGGCAAAAACCTCGCAAACACCCGGTAAAACGCAATTGATCAACCATTTTTTAATTAATGATAACTGGTACCTGGTTGATTTACCCGGTTATGGTTACGCCCGTATATCAAAAAGCAAAAAGGAGGACTGGAACAAATTTTTGCGCACCTATCTTGATAAGCGCGAGAGCCTGCAATGCGTAATGGTTTTGGTTGATAGCCGCTTGGACCCGCAAAAGATTGATCTTGAATTTTGCAACTGGCTGGGCGAACATGGTTTACCTTTTGTACTGATTTTTACTAAAGCTGATAAGCAATCTAACATCAAAACCGATCAGAACGTGGCTAAGTTTCGCCAGGCATTAGCAGCTTCGTTTGAAGAGGTACCGCCCCACTTTATTACCTCTGCTGAAAACCAGATCGGCAAAGAAGAGGTTTTGGGCTTTGTTGACGATATTAACAAAAACTTTGAAATTCCGGAATACAAGCAGTTTTAACAGTACACCGCTCCATGAAAAAATATTTATCCCTCGTTACGTTTACGCATACCATATTCGCGATGCCGTTCGCCTTTATCGGCTTTTTTTTGGCGGTTACTACCACTAATCATACGTTTGAATGGCCAAAACTGCTCATGATGGTGCTATGCATGGTATTCGCTCGTAACTCGGCCATGGCCTTTAACCGCTACCTGGACAGGGATATTGACGCTAAAAACCCACGTACCGTACAGCGGGATATCCCCGCAGGCCGTATCAGCGCCCGCAATGCCTTGATCTTTACATTGGTTAATTGCGCTTTGTTTATCGGCGTAACCTGGTTCATTAATCCGCTTTGCTTTTACCTATCGCCGGTTGCTTTATTAGTGGTTTTGGGGTATAGTGCCACCAAGCGCTTTACAGCTTTATGCCACATGGTGTTGGGTTTAGGCTTGTCGCTTGCCCCTATCGGTTCTTACCTGGTGGTTACCGGTGAATTCGCCTTAACGCCTATTTTTTTCTCCCTATCCGTATTATGCTGGGTAAGCGGCTTTGATATTATTTATGCCTTGCAGGATGAAGATTTTGACCGCAGCCAAAGCCTCCATTCCATCCCGGCCTATTTGGGTAAGGTAAGGGCGCTAAACCTGTCAACGCTGCTGCATGTATTTTCTGCCCTATTTATTGTGATGCCTGCTTTTGTTACACATGTTGGATTTTTGTACTATATCGGTATCGCTTTCTTTTGCGCTATGCTGATCTACCAGCACCTGCTGGTAAAACCAACAGATTTAAGCCGGGTTAACTTCGCCTTTATGACCACCAACGGTATAGCCAGCGTGGTATTTGCCATTTTATTTTTGCTGGATAGGGTATGGATCAGGTAAATCAACTCAAAGCCTTTAAACAGCATATAGAAACTTATGTGGTTTTTAGTGCGGATGAATGGCTCGAACTGGAGAAATACCTCACTTTTATCCACCTGAAAAAGAAAGACTACTTTGTTGAGAAGGGCAAGGTATGCCAGTATTTTGGCTTTATTGCTGCCGGTTCGGTACGCTATTTCAACATCCGGAATGATGGCGAGGAGATCACCAACTTTTTCAGCTTCGCCAATGAACTGGTAAGTTCCTACAAAAGTTTTGTGCAGCAGCAACCCAGCCTGATTTATGTACAGGCGCTTGAGGACACCTCGCTGGTTTGCATCAGCCACAGCAATATTCAAAAACTGACCGAGCACCCGTTTTTAGCCCATAAAATGGAGCGCTTTGGGCGTTTGGTAGCCGAGTATTATCTCTGCTGCTATGAAGATCGCGTACAGGCTTTTATCACCCAATCACCGGAAGAAAGATATGTGGAGTTGCTTAAAGACGGACAAGACGTATTGCAGCGTATCCCTCAGCACTATGTAGCCAACTATTTAGGTGTAACACCCGTTTCGCTGTCGCGCATCCGTAAGCGCATTTTTATTCCGGCCAAATAAATTTCTTATCTTTTGTTAACGTTTAAGGCCTGTTGAGCAGGTTAGCTTTGTATCATACAAAAACACAAAGCTATGCACACTATATTAGGAGCGGGCGGTCCGGTTGCCAATGCACTCACCCGCCAACTGATCGATCATAATCAAATCGTTAAACTGGTTAGCCGCCGACCCTCAACCTTTAGCGGTAATAACATTACCTGGCAAAAAGCCGATTTGCTGAACCGTACCGAAGTACTTAACGCCGCCAAAGGCTCAACCGTAATTTACCTTTGCGCCGGTTTGGTGTATGATAAAGATATCTGGCGTGAGCAATGGCCCATCATTATGCAAAACGTAATTGACGCTGCTAAAGAAACCCAAGCCCGCTTGATATTTTTTGATAATGTGTACATGTATGGCCCGGTAAATGGTGCCATGACCGAAGACACACCCTACAACCCGACAAGCGTTAAAGGCGAAGTACGTGCTAAAGTGGCGACTACGTTAATGGATGAAGCCAAAGTAGGTAACATCAAGGCCTCCATATTGCGTGGTGCCGATTTTTACGGTGCTGAAAGCATGAACAGCTTTTATGACATGATGGTGCTGGATAAATTCTCGAAAGGCCAAAAAGCCCAATGGATAGGTAAGTCGGAAGCCAAACACACCTTTACTTATGTGCCCGATGCTGGCAGGGCTATATACCTGTTAGGCCAAACTCCCGAAAGTGATAACCTGATATGGCATGCCACATCAGCACCGGCAATAACCGGCAAGCAGTTTATTGAGCTGGCGGCTGATGTTTTTAACGTAGCCCCTAAGTTCACAAGTATCAACAAAGCAATGTTATGGATGGTTGGCTTATTCAATAAAACCGTAATGGGAACGGTGGAGATGTACTACCAATACGATCATGATTATATTTTCGATTCATCGAAATTTGAAAAGGCATTTGGCATAAAACCAACCACTTACCGGGATGGCATTATGCATTTAGCACAAACACAATTTAAACGCTGAACCTTTTACGTGTACATGATGTTCAATTGTATAACTTAGCATTTTAAAACGTTTACGTTATACCATGATACATAAAAAAACACGGAAATATATCCCCGCTGATCTTGAAATTAAATGGGAAAACCTGGAACCGGTTTATAACGAATTGGTTGATCGCCCTATAAATTCGGTTGAAGAATTGGAGCAATGGCTGCATGACCGTAGTGAACTGGAAGCTGCCTTAGAGGAAGATTTTGCCTGGCGCTACATCCGCATGACGTGTGATACCACCAGTGAAGAACTGCTGCAAAACTTTCAATATTTTGCAACGGAGATAGAGCCCAAAACGGCGCCATTCAACAATCAGCTAAACGAAAAACTGGTAAACAGCGAGTTTGTAGACAAGCTGGATAATGATAAATACTTTGTTTACCTGCGCGGCATTCGCAAGGCGCTTGAGCTATTCAGAGATGAGAACATTCCGCTGCAAACCGAACTGCAAATTGAGCAGCAGAAATACCAGGGCATAACCGGCTCCATGAGCGTACATATTGGCGATAAGGAGTTTACCCTGGAGCAGGCATCGGCTTTGTTAAAAGATACCGACCGCAGCAAAAGGCAGGAGGCCTGGGAGAAAATAACCGCCCGACGCTTGCAGGACAGGGAAAAACTTGATGAATTGTTTGACCACCTGCGCTCATTAAGGCATAAAGTAGCATTGAATGCCGGTTTTGAGAATTACAGGGATTACATGTTCCAGGCTTTGGGCCGGTTTGATTATACCGCGCAGGATTGCTACGAGTTTCATGCCGCTATTGAAACCGAGATAGTGCCAATATTGCGGGAGCAGGCCGAAAAACGTAAGGAAGCACTTGGCCTTAATACACTGAAACCATGGGATGTAGATGTTGACACCAGTGGCAAAGCCCCCCTTAAACCGTTTAAGGATGGCGATGATCTGATAGAAAAATCTATACAGTGCTTCAGCAATATTAACCGCTACCTGGGCGAGCGGCTGGAAATTATGAAAGATAACGGCCTGTTTGATGTGGAGAGCCGTAAGGGCAAAGCACCGGGCGGGTATAATTATCCACTATCAGAAACAGGGGCACCATTTATTTTCATGAACTCGGCCAATACCTTTAGAGACCTGACCACCATGGTACATGAGGGCGGCCACGCGGTACATACCTTTTTAACGGCCGACCTGGAGCTGAATGATTTTAAACATTGCCCGTCTGAAGTGGCTGAGCTTGCTTCCATGTCAATGGAGCTGATCTCTATGGATAACTGGAATGTTTATTTTGATAACGAGGAAGACCTGAAACGTGCGCGAAAAGATCAATTAATTGATGTGTTAAAAACCCTGCCCTGGGTAGCCGTGGTAGACCAGTTTCAGCATTGGATATATACCAACCCTGACCATACCGCCGAAGAACGCCGGGAAGCATGGATCAAAATTTATGAGCCTTTTGGCGCAGGCTTTGCCGACTGGAGCGAACACCCGGAAGCGGAAACTAACTTATGGCAAAAGCAACTCCATATTTTTGAGGTGCCGTTTTATTATATTGAGTATGGCATGGCACAGTTAGGCGCTATTGCGGTATGGAAAAACTACAAGGAAAACCCGGAGAAAGGTTTACAGCAATATCTGGACGCATTAAAACTGGGTTATACCAAAACCATCCGCGAGATATATGAAACCGCTGGTATTCAGTTTGATTTTAGCGCGGGCTACGTTAAAGAACTTGCGGAGTTTGTACGCAGCGAAATGGAAAAACTGTAGCAAATAGCAACATACTTTAAAAGCCTGTCAGTGTACTGAACAGGCTTTTTTTGTGTAACCATAATGCAGGTTTCACCAATCTGCTAAAACCCATCACAATAAATACTAAATATTATATTAAAATTCTCATTATCAATTATTTATATTTAATTATTATTGATAAGTAGTTATATTTAAATCATCTTAAAACGTGTTTTATACACTTGTATTCTACACCAATTCGCTCTGATTGGCATAGTTATAGATATAGATAGTGTATGAAAAAGATATCATCATTTATACTCGGCATAATGGCTTTTAGCTTTGCAGCAAGTGCGCAGGAGTTAAAGCCGATAAAAATAGATAGTGTTGTATCTGTTAATTTACCTGTTGAACATGAAGTAAAAGATACATTAGGTCAAAAGATATATTCAGGCAGCGGTTCATTAGGTTATATGATCGTGATACGCTCTAAAAACGCCAACAGCAAACCGCTTGAAAAAGAAAAGGACCTGAACAACGTATTTAAAGAATACATCAAAAAAGTACAGGGCCAGTCATCAGGCAGTGTGATGAACGCCCGTGATACCACCATCGGTAACTTAAAAGCCAAAGTTTTTGCTTTAGAGGCGGATAATGGCAGCGGTGTTGAGTTAAGGGATTTCGCGGTGATCTACACTAAAGATGCTACTTATACATTTGAGTATATGTACCCGGAAAGCCGTAAGGATCTGGTTAAAGCTGAAAATAAAGCCTTTTTTAATTCAATTAAAGCATCTGAGGCGTTACAACGTACCGACCAATATGTTAACACCGAACCAAGTGGTGTATCGCAAACCGGTAAAATAGCTATTTATGGTGGTGGTGCCTTAGCATTGGGTTTAATAGCATTCTTTGTATTCCGTAAAAAGGAAGAAACTGCGCTATCCTAATCAGGGCGATATAACCAACTCTTAATAAAGAAGGCGGGTATTCAAAAGAATATCCGCCTTTCTTATGTATAACCTAACTATATTATATACCGTCAGATTTCAGCTTATTGATCAGGTCATTCATATCAACCTCAACAAATGATGTTGAATAGTCAGACAGACCATAAGGAATAATTAACTTATTGTTGTTTACAATAGACCCGCAGGAGTAAATAACGTTGGGAACATAACCCTCACGCTCTTCACTGTTAGGGATGATCAGTGGTTCTTTTAAACGGCCTATTTCTACCGATGGATCATCCAGTTTTAACAAACTCGCGCCCAGTACATACCGGCGCATAGGGCCAACACCGTGGGTGATCATGATCCAGCCATGTTCCGTTTCAATAGGCGAACCGCAGTTACCTATCTGTATAAATTCCCAGTTAAAGCGTGGCTCCTGCAGTAATACCGGCTTTTCCCATATATTGATCTTGTCCGAATACATGATGTAGTTGTTACAACCATCAATACGGGAGATCATGGCATACTTACCATTTATTTTACGCGGGAAAAGTGCCAGGTTTTTATTTTGTGCGCCTTCGCCATAAAGCGGCATGATCCGGAAGCTGTAAAAATCGGTAGTTTGTAACAGCTTAGGCATAATCAGCGCGCCATCGTAAGCGGTATAAGTGGCATAATAGGTAGTACTGCCGTCATCATCAGTAAACTTTACAAAACGGGCATCCTCAATACCTTTACGCTCATATTCAGATATCGGGAAAATTACCCGGTCTGATATATCCGTGTCCAGCGAAAATACGATCTCGTAATATGAATCAGCCAGCCAAAGTATTTTATCAAATTCTAGCTTATAAATGTCGTTTTCCTGCAGCTTTTGCGAATCAAGAATAATACGACGCAAATTAGAATATTCAAAGTGATGGTCGAGCTTGGCCTCAAGCTCCTTCAAAACATCAATATTTATTTGCGTGGCGATGGCCTTTTCAAAAAACAGCTTTTTATTATAAACCGCATTGCGTACTATCTCGGCCTCATCAATATAATTGCCCGCGGGTAATACGGTAATGTTGTTATGTTTATCAAACAATGCCCTGCGGAAGGTGATGGATGATATGTGCCCCTCACCTACTGCGCGGAAACTCATGATTACGCGGCGCTCGCCTTCTTCCAATTCAGATTGATCAGGATCATCAACTATTGATGGGTTAAAAAACGCTGCCGACTCGATAGAATATTCATGTGTAAAATACGAGCCTATCAGCAGTTTACGGTAAACGGTAAGCGAGTCAAAATCAATACCTAACTCCTCAAACAGCGGTTTTAATTTACTGCAATGGCGGTTAAGTACACGGGTAATATTACGGTGACGTTTGGAATACTCCTGCAATATAGGCGACACGATACCAAAGGCGGCATCCTCACTTATCACCATCACTTTTTGTATTACCTGCTTGGCACGATCGTTACCGTTGAAAAAAAATCTGGCTATTACGCGCCTCGAATCCGGGTTAACCCGTATTGGCTTGCGTAGAATAGGAAGTCTCATATATAATAAATAAGTTTTACCACTAACAGCTATAAAGGCATTTTGATTGCCCTGTTTTTATTGTTTTTTACTCCAAAAAGCAAATAAGGTTACATTTAACACTAAACACAATCAGCAAAACAATTGGTTTAAAGTTTTTTGAAATAGTGAATTGAGGTAGCGATTAGTAAATGGAGATTAGTGATTTGTTATCAACAACCAATCACGGATTACTAAACACTAATTACTTACTCAAACCATCCTGTTGCGCTTAATAAGGTAAGCTCTGAGCACCTGGTTATAGCCGGCGCTGATGTCGGCATCGATCAGGTCGATATTGTATTGGGCGCATTTTAATTCAAGCTGATAGCGGTATTGCTGTAATGCTACGCGATAAGCATCGCGGATACGGTTAGGATGCACCCTGATCTCATCGCCGCTCTCCATGTCAATAAACTGATGCGGCCGGTTGTCAAACTCAAAATCAACCTCGTGTTTTTTATCGGTAACATTAAAAATCACTACTTCGTGCTTGCTGAATTTGAGGTGCTGTATAGCCGCGAAAAGCGCCTGTTGCTTTTCATCATCCATACTGTTTTCAAGCATATCGCTAAAAATGATTATCAGCGAACGTTGGTGTACCTCAGCGGCAATGTGGTGCAGTACCCCCGTAATATGGGTTGCGGTATTTAACCGGGTATTGATATAGGCTTTTTCCAACTCGGCATACAGGTAAAATAAATGGGTACTTGTAGAGCGTGCCGCACTTAAAAAGTTGATCTGATCTGAAAAAGCACATAACCCAAAGGCATCCCGCTGTTTTTTGAGCAGATACATTAATGACGCTATAGCGTACACAGAAAATTGCAGCTTGCTTATCCCCTTTTCCGGATAGTTCATGGATGACGAGGTATCGAGCAGTAAATAGCAGCGCAGGTTGGTTTCCTCTTCAAACTGTTTTACAAACAACTTATCGGTACGGGCCAATAGTTTCCAGTCGATGTTTTTTACCGACTCGCCGCTGTTGTACAACCTGTGCTCGGCAAACTCTACCGAAAAACCATGAAACGGGCTTTGATGCAAGCCGGTTATAAAACCCTCAACCACCTGCCGTGCCAGCAGTTCAAGGTTAGCCAGTTGCCTTACGGATGCATCATCGTTAAGTTTTGCCATTATACAATAATAGTAATTGCCCTGATGAAACCATAACGCATAAAAAAAGCGGCACCATATAGCACCGCTTAATTTATATTAAAAAAACGACAGGAGGATTATACCTGAGCGCTTAGTTTATTTGCTAATACTGATTTTGGCACCGCGCCGATCTGTTTGTCAACGATCTCGCCATTTTTAAAGAACAGCAGCGCAGGTATATTACGGATGCCGAACTTCATGGAGATGCCGGGGTTGTTATCAACATTCACTTTACCTACAACGGCCTTGCCATCGTATTCTTTAGCCAACTCTTCAACTACAGGGCCTACCATGCGACAAGGGCCGCACCATTCTGCCCAAAAATCAACCAACACCGGTTTATCTGATTTTAATACAAGTTCCTCGAAGTTTGCATCAGTTATTTCTAAAGCCATCTTTGTTCCTTTTTTATTTTGTTATACAAATATATACTAATCAAATTGCTTGCCACAAGTACCGGGCTGACATTGTGACAATGAGATTATCTACACCTGCCAGAGTAACTTTCGGGTGACGCTAAAGGTAATATTTTACGCCAAAAGGGCACAAAGTATTTATTAACAACCTCTCATGGTCTGGTTTCCCTGCAAGCTATCTCTATTTTATAAATTGCGAGGTACGAAGCAATCTCTTCAGGATACCCGGAGTAGCACAAGCCCTGCTAAAGCAGAGCCTTTAACCGGGTAGGACGTAGCCGGCGATTTTTGTTTCTTTTGATCGCTCAAAAGAATTTCAGGACAAGTAATAAACTGTTCTTTGACAAGTTGGAATATCCTAAATAGATTGCTTCACTATCGCTCGCAATGACGATAAAGGTAAATATGTTTATCATTACGAACGAGGTACGAGGAGAAATCTATTGCTTTATTATGAAAGTGCACAGATTACTCGCTATCCCTACTTAGTATGCAACACCGGCTGCACCCTGGTAAGGGCGAATATCTCCTCCATCAGGTCATCGCTGGGGTTTACCTTGAATACTTTTGAGGTACCGGCCGTGGTAAGGTCATCCTCTAAATCCTTTATAGTGATACGCAGGCCGCAATTCTTAACCGGGTACTTTTCATTGTTTTGCTGGATGATACCCAGCAGCGCGTTGATCATTTGTCCGTTAATATCATGCAGGCTTAGCGGCACTTCGATGGATTTGCTGCGGTTGTCACGCAGTTCAGAGAGCAGGCTCATTACCGCAATTCGCAGATCCCAGTTATCCTTTTGCCTGAATTTTTCTTCGATATTACCTTTGATGTGAATAAAAAAGCCATCAACCAGCAGGTTACGAAACTTAATGTAATCCTCACCAAACAAGGCAAACTCGTACGAATCATTATAATCCTCCAGCACAAAAGTGCCAAAGGGCTTACCGGTCTTGGTGGTTTTATGCTGTACATTGCTCATCAATCCGCCAACACAAATTTCGCCACGCTTGCGTAGTTGGGCAAAGGCCGCGGCAACATCGTCCCCCCCCTCGCCCGAGCGGGCTTTTTGCATCAGCTTGAGATCAGAAACGTTGGTATTACAAAACTTTGCCAGTTCCAGCTTATAATTATCTAAAGGGTGGCCGGTAAGGTAAATACCGATCACGTCCTTCTCGTATTTTAATTTTTCAATCAGCGGCCATTCGTCCGCGTCAGGCATTGGCGGCTCCGGGATATAAGATGCTACCGACCCGCCGAAAAGCGAGGCTTGTGAACTGTTTTGTGTGTTTTGATAATCGTTAGCGTATTTAATTAAACGCTCCACACCTGATAGCAGGCCATTTTCTGTTTTGGCAAAAAACTGAGCACGGTTATACCCAAAGGCATCAAAGCCGCCGCCGTAAACCAGGTTTTCGTACGATTTACGGTTAACGCTGCGCACGTTTGAACGGCGCGCGAAATCATAAACCGATTCATATTGCCCGTTTGCCTCACGCTCCTCTATTATACTTTCAACCGCCTTTTCGCCTACGCCCTTAACACCGGCAAGCCCAAAACGAATTTCACCTTTGCGGTTAGCCGCGAATGAAACTTCGGATTCATTGATATCCGGCCCCAAAACAACCACACCCATGCGACGGCATTCCTCCATAAAAAAGGAGATCTTGTCGATACTGTTCTGGTTGTTCAATACCGCGGCCATGTATTCTGACGGGTAATGCGCTTTAAGGTAAGCCGTTTGGTAAGCCACAAAGGCGTAGCAGGTGGAGTGCGATTTATTAAACGCGTATTGCGCAAAGGCTTTCCAGTCGTTCCATATTTTGGTCAGTTTATCTTTAGGGTGGCCTTTAGCTGTAGCCCCATCCATAAACTGTGCTTCCATTTTGTTGAGTACCTCAATCTGCTTTTTACCCATGGCTTTACGCAAAACGTCGGCATCACCTTTAGTAAAGCCGCCCAGCTTTTGCGACAGCAGCATCACCTGCTCCTGGTAAACGGTAATACCATAGGTTTCGGCCAGGTATTCCTCCATTTCGGGCAAATCGTAAGTTATGGGTTCCTGCCCGTGCTTACGTTTAATAAAATTGGGTATATACTCTATCGGCCCCGGGCGGTAAAGGGCGTTCATGGCTATCAAATCCTCAAACTTATCGGGTTTCAGGTCGCGCAGGTACATTTGCATACCATCACTTTCAAACTGGAAAGTACCGTTGGTATCGCCGCGCTGGTATAGCTCAAAAGTTATTTGATCGGTAAGCGGTATATAGTCAATATCTATTTCAACGCCATGATTTTGCTTGATAAGGCGCAGGGCATCCTTAATAATGGTGAGGGTTTTGAGGCCCAGGAAGTCCATCTTGATTACCCCTGCATCTTCAATCACCCGGCCATCAAACTGGGTAACCAGCAGGTCAGAGTCCTTAGCGGTAGCTACGGGGACTATATTGGTCAGGTCATCCGGCGCTATGATAATACCGGCGGCATGCACACCCGTATTACGTACCGAGCCTTCCAGCTTTTCAGCCTCGCGCAGTACGGTACCTTTCAGGTCATTCGCTTTATAAATCAGTTGCAGCTCAGGTACCTGCTCAATAGCCTGTTTCAGGGTGATACCCAAGGTTTCGGGCACCAGTTTTTTCAGCGCCGTTACCTCGGCCAAGGGCATATCCAGTACCCGGCCAACGTCCTGTATACTGGTACGCGCGGCCATGGAACCGTAAGTAATGATCTGTGCTACCTGGTTTTTGCCGTATTTATCAACCACATAATCAATAACCTTTTGCCGGCCGGCATCATCAAAATCCGTATCAATATCGGGCATTGACTTACGGTCGGGGTTCAAGAACCTCTCAAACAGCAAATTATATTTGATCGGGTCGATATTGGTGATACCTGTACAGTAAGCCACTACTGAGCCTGCCGCCGAGCCACGGCCCGGACCAATAAATACACCTATCTCGCGCCCGTGTTTAATAAAATCAGACACGATGAGGAAATAGCCCGCGAAACCCATAGTACGTATGGTGAACAGCTCAAAGTCTATCCTCTCCTGCACCTCTGGTAAAATATCTATATAGCGTTCCTTAGCCCCGGTGTAAGTTAGATGTTTAAGGTACTCCCACTGGTTTAGCGTATCAGCATCAGGGGTATTGTGTATCTTAAATTCTTGGGGGATAACGAAGTTGGGCAACATGATATCGCGCTTTAGTTTCAGCGTTTCTACCTTGTCTACAATTTCGTTGGTGTTATCAAGCGATTCGGGCAGATCATGAAACAGCTTGCCCATTTCAGTTTGTGTTTTGAAATAGAACTGGTCATTGGGGAAACCGAAACGGTAACCCTTACCACCCTCTTCGTCCGTAGCGATGGGCGTGCTCTGCATATCGCCGGTATTTACGCAAAGTAAAATATCATGCGCGTTCGAGTCCTGCTGATCCACATAGTGCGAATCATTAGAACAGATCACCTTAACATTATGCTTTTTAGCGAATTTAAGCAGGGCATTATTTACAATTTCCTGCTCGGGTATGTTGTGGCGCTGCAGTTCAATGTAATAATCCTCGCCAAACAGGTCAAGCCACCACTTAAGCTCGCGCTCACCGGCTTCTTCGCCGTTCTTCAATATCTCCTGCGGTACCGATGCACCGATGCAGCAACTGGTAGCGATAAGGCCTTTATGATATTTCAGGATCAGTTCCTTATCAATACGCGGCCATTTGCTGTACAAGCCTTCCATATAACCCAGCGAACAAAGCTTAACCAGGTTACGGTAACCTTCGGCATTTTTGGCCAGCAGCAACTGGTGCCGCCTTACGTCCTTCTTTTCTTTGGTAAATTGCTTAATGTGCCTGTCATTAACCACGTAAAATTCGCAGCCAACTATGGGCTTTACGTTATGCTTGCTTGCCTCGGCTACAAACTTAAACACGCCGAACATATTGCCATGATCGGTAATGGCAAGAGCTTTCATACCATCGGCAGCGGCTTTTTTGTAAAGCTTGCCTATATCGGCAGCGCCATCAAGTAATGAAAACTGGGTATGTACGTGTAAATGGGAAAAATCAGGCATAACAACAACTCTAAATCAAATTAAACACAGAAATACAAAGTTATCAAAAAACAACTTTAACCTGTTATGTGTTGAAAAACTAAGTACCGGATTTAGCTAACAAAATTTGTTTTTTGTGCCGTATTCCCCGTTTTGATTAATCATTTTAGCAACTGTTGGCTACCGGTAAAATCACATTGCACGTTATTTGATGTTAAACACCTTGTTGCTTCTTCACCCTAAAATATATTACAATTTTGAAAAAATTTGGACGCATCGCCCTTAAAACTATACTTTGGATAATTGCAAGTGTTATATTTTTAATACTACTTGTAGTTATTTTAATACAGGTACCGGCTGTACAAAACTTCGCTAAAAATAAAGCAGTAACATTTTTACAAAACAAGATAGGCACTAAGGTGGAGATTGGCCACCTGTCGTTAGGTTTACCCAAACTGATTGTTTTAGAAGATGTTTATTTTGAAGATCAGAAACGCGATACGCTGATAGCCGGTGATAAGCTAAAGGTTGACATCAGCCTGTTTAAATTGCTTGACAATACCGTTGAAGTAAACGAGATCAACCTGCAGGGTATAACCGCCAACATCAGCAGGGGGCCCGACAGCCTTTTTAATTTTGATTATATATTAAAGGCCTTCGCGGGTGAGCAAAAAAAAGAGGTAAAACCTGAAGATACCACCTCAACCATGAAATTCGCCATGGGCGATATTATCCTTGACCGGATCAACATTAAATATAAGGACGAAACCACAGGGAACGACATTAAATTCCTGTTAGGGCACTTTGATACCCGAATTAAGGAGTTTGACCTGGATAAGATGAAATTCGGCATTCCGAAGATCAACCTGTCAGGTGTTAATGCTACCATTATACAAACCCCTAAGGGATCATCAATAGCGCAAACCGCTACTACAGATACCGCCGCTACCGAGCCTTTGAACATGGAGCTCGACCTGGATGAGGTAAACATATCCAAAGTAAAGGTTGATTACCGCAGCAGCGAAATGGCCGCCAAGGTTGACCTGGGTAAGCTGTTAGTAGCCCTGGATAAGATAGACCTGAAGAAACAGCAGGTAGGCATAGCTAATATTACCCTCGACCAAACCAATGCAAGCGTTACCTTCGCCAAACCACAAACCGTAGTAAAGGCTGCCGAAAAAGCGGTTAAAACGGTGGATACATTAGTATCATCTCCAACTAAATCGGCATGGGCGGTAACGCTTAAAAAATTCACCATCAATAATAATAACATCAGGTTTGATAATAATGCCCAAAAGCCGCTTAAAGCAGGCCTTGACCCGGGGCACATGTACATTAAAAACCTGAATGTTGATATTGAGAATGTATCCTACAACCCGGATAGTTCATCAGGCCGGATCAATGCCGTAACCTTTAATGAAAAAAGCGGCTTCGCCCTTAAAAAATTCAACACCGACTTCTTTTACGGGCCAAAGAGCGCTTACCTGAAAGACCTGCTGGTTGAAACACCAAACACCGTACTGCAAAAATCAGTTGAAGTAAGCTACCCATCTATTGATGCCATCAGCAAAAACATTGGCTCGCTGGGGGTAAATGCCAACCTTGATGGCAGCCGCCTGGGTATGAAGGATGTTACCCTGCTGATGCCGGCCATGGCTAACATGCCGCAGATGCGTAACCTGCGTAATGCCGTGTTCCGCATTAACGGTAAGGTAAACGGTACGGTGAATGATCTGCACATACGCGATCTGGAACTGCTTGGCTTTGGCAGTACCCGTATCAAGGCATCCGCAGATATGCGCGGCCTGCCGGATATGAACAAGGCTTACTTTAACGTAAACCTGAAAGAGTTTAATACTACCCGTACCGATATTTATAAACTGGCCTCAGCGGGCATGATACCGCCTACGGTAAGCATTCCAGCCAACATCAACCTTAAAGGTACTTTTAAGGGCAGCATGAAGGATTTTGATACTAAAATGGCACTGCGCTCAAGCTATGGCGCGGTTGATCTTACTGCCGGTATGCGCAGCGGCCGCCGCAAAGGCAGCGAAAAATATTCGGCTAATATAAGGGCGGTTAACCTGAATGTGGGCGCGCTTACCAAACAACCGCAAATGGTGGGCATGGTAACCTTATCAGCCAACGTTAAAGGTACAGGCCTCGATCCTAAATACGCCAGCCTTAACTTTAATGGCAACGTCACCAAGGCTTATGTAAAAGGCTATAACTACCGTAACCTGGTATTGCGTGGCAGCGCCAGCAACGGCAGCTACGTAGCTAAAGCGTTTATGAAGGACCCGAACATCAACTTTAACCTGGATGCCAAGGCCAACATGAATAAAAAATACCCATCTGTAACGGCTACCCTTCTGGTTGACAGCATCAATATGCAAAACCTGAAGCTAACAAAGGATCCGATGCGTTTTCATGGCAAACTGGTGGCTGATGTACCCACCGCCGATCCGGATTACCTGAATGCCGACATTATGCTGACCGATATGGTGCTAATACAAAAAGCACAGCGCATACAGTTAGATACCATCAGCCTTAAATCAACCGCCAATGCGGATAGCAGCGCGCTATGGCTTAAAACCCCGATGCTTACCGCGCACCTGGGCGGCAAGTATACGCTTACCGGCATTGCCCCTGCCATGCAGGATATGATTGCTAAATACTTTAACACCGCCCTGGCCAGCGGCACAAAACCGGCACCAAAGGTTAAATACCCGCCGCAGCAATTCGCATTTGATATACGTTTTGTAAAAACTCCGCTGATAGAACAATTCGCGCCGGAACTGAAAACGCTTGACCCGGTACTGATCAATGTCCGCTTTAACAGCACCACCGGCGAGTTGATAGTAAAAGGCGCTGTACCTAAAGTTGTATATGGCGAGCAAGTGGTTAATAATATGGCGTTAGATGTTAATACAACCGATAGCGCGCTTAACTATAAACTCTCGGTTGATGAGGTGAAGGTATCTCCGTCTATCGATATATTATACACCTCCATATCAGGCAACCTGCAAAACGATAAATTGTTTACCAGCCTGCAGGTACGTGATAAGGAACGCAAAGAACGCTACCGCATTGCAGGTACGCTAAGCGTGTTACCACAGCAATACCAGTTCAGCTTTGTGCAGGATGGCTTGCTGCTTGATTATATGCCATGGGCCGTTAATGCAGATAATGCCCTGCAATTTGGCAACAAAGGCATACTGGCCCGTAACTTTACCATTACCAACGCTAACCAGGTATTAAGCGTTAACAGCAACCCGCAGCAGGCTAATTCACCTATTGATGTACAATTCCGCAACTTTAAGATAGAAACGTTGACCAAAATGGCCCAGCAGGACTCGCTGCAGGTTGGCGGTACCATTAACGGCGATGCCAACGTGAGCAACCTGCAAGCTGCCCCGGTATTTACCGCGGCCATCAACGTAGGCGATTTTAACTTTAAAGGTGATACGGTTGGTAACATCGCTATTAAGGTTGATAACCAAACCGCCAATGCCTATGCCGCTAACGTAAGCATCACCGGAAAAGGCAACCAGGTTGATCTGAATGGTTTATATTACACCGCGCCTGAAAGCCGTATGGATATGAACCTGAACATTGTAAAGCTGGACATGAAGAGTATACAAGGCTTTAGCTTTGGTGCCATACGCAATGCCAGCGGTGATATTACCGGTGCCTTAAAAATTACCGGCACACCGGCAGCACCGGCAGTACGCGGCGATATCAACTTTAACAAGGTTGGTTTTAATGTATCGATGCTGAACTCCTACTTCCGTATGCCGCAGGAGAGCATAACCTTTAATGATGAGGGCATCCGTTTTAATGATTTTACCCTGGTGGATTCAACCGGGAACAAGGCCGTTATCTCGGGCAGTGTGTATACCAAAACCTATACAGACTTTGCCTTCGGGATGAATATTAAGGCTGATAACTTCAGGGTGATCAATTCTACCCAGGCAGATAATAAGCTGTTTTGGGGTAAGCTTTATATCAATACCGATATTAAGGTTCGCGGTGATATGAAATCTCCGGTAGTGGATGCCAACCTTACCGTGAATGAAAAAACAGACATGACCTTTGTACTGCCAACATCTGATCCAAGCGTTGAAGACCGTGAGGGTGTGGTAGAATTTATTGATAAGGACGCGCCAAAGCTGGATTCGATCTTCTTGGCCCGTCAGTTAGATTCACTGCGTAAATCGGATGTTACCGGCATGGATGTTTCAGCAAATATCAACGTAAATAAAAATGCTAACTTCAATATCGTGGTTGATGAGCGCAGCGGCGATATGGTGAAAGACCTGCGCGGTGAGGCCAGTTTGAACGGTGGTATTGACCCAAGTGGTAAGATAAACCTGACCGGTACTTACACTGTGAACCAGGGATCATACAACCTGTCATTCGCTACGGTTAAACGCCGTTTCGATTTCAAGAAAGGCAGCACGATACAATGGACTGGCGACCCTACCAGCGCCAATATTGACCTGACGGCTATTTACGTAGCCAACGTGCCGCCTATTGACCTGATCGCCAGCCAAACCGACCAGCAAACCAGCGTAATGGCTAAACAGAAGCTTCCATTTAACGTGAACCTGAATATGCGCCAGGAATTGTTGAAACCGCAACTTAGTTTCGACATCATTTTGCCTGACAGCAATTACTCGATGCCGCAAAATGTGCTTACCATTGTTGAAAACAAGCTGGCACAAGTAAGGCAGGATCCTAACGAACTGAACAAACAAGTATTGGGTGTATTGATACTGGGCCATTTTATTGGCGACAACCCGTTGCAGAGCCAGGGCGGAAGTGCCGGTGTTGAAGGTGCCATCCGCAACAGCGTAAGCGGCTTGCTTACCGATCAGTTAAACAACCTTGCCGGAGGCCTGGTAACAGGTGTTGACCTCGATTTTGGTTTAACATCCGGCGAAGACTATTCATCCGGCACGGCAACAAACCGTACCGACCTGAACGTGGGTGTTTCCAAACGTTTCCTGAACGACAGGCTAACGGTATCAGTAGGCAATAACTTTAACCTGGAGGGTGCGCAGTCGGGGCAAAAGGCTACCAACATTGCCGGTAACGTATCTGTAAATTACAAATTGAGCCGTGATGGTCGATATACCTTACGTGCTTACCGCCGTGATGAGTTTGTGGTGATACAAGGCCAGATCGTTGAAACCGGTTTGGGCTTTACTCTAACTATGGATTATAACCGTTTCAGCGAGATATTCCGCAAACGTACCGCCGAAGAAAAAGCCTTGCGCCGTAAATACAGGCAGGAAGAGAAACGCAAAAAAGAAGAAGAAGATAAGCGCAACGAGGCACTTGAACGCAAGGATGAGCAACAACAGCAGCAAGAAGAGCAACAGAAGAAAGAGCAACCTACAAACTAAACTCATGATAAAAAATATAAAATACGTTTTAATACTCACCCTGTTTTTAAGTGCCTGCAGTAATACCAAATACCTGCAGCCGGGGCAAAAGCTGTATACCGGCGGCAAGGTTAAAATTATTGATACCGACAGTTTAAAAAATAGCGACCGCAAAGCGCTTGAATCTGACCTGACACCGCTTTTAAGGCCTAAGCCAAATTCATCAATTTTAGGGTTGAGGGTAAAGCTTTACATCTATAATAAAACCCGCACTAATAAAACCAAGGGCTTTAAGCATTGGCTTAACACCAAGTTTGGCGAACCGCCTGTGTTGGCCAGCCAGGTTAACCTTGAAAAGAATAGTGAAATACTGCAAAACCGCCTGCAAAACAAAAGCTATTTCCAGGCTATGGTAAGCGGTGATACCATCGGCAAGAAAAAAACGGCAAGGGCTGAATACACCGTTTCCACCGGCCCAGCTTACAAAATACGCAGCGTAACCTTCCCGAAGGGCAATGAAAACCTGGACACCGCGATCGCGGGTACCGCAAAGGAGACCTTATTAAAGCCGGGCGAAAATTATGACCTGGACGTTATTAAAACTGAGCGTTTGCGGATTGATGCTAAACTGAAAGAAAAAGGCTTTTTCTATTTCGCGCCTGAAGATATTATTATGCGGATAGACAGCACTGTAAATAACCATCAGGTAGATATTTTTGTAGCGGTAAAACCGGCGGTTAATGACCGCGACCGCCGTATTTATACCATCAACAAGTTGTTCGTTTATCCAAACTATTCTCTGCGCGATACGGCATTGCACCTGGATCAGGCTGTACCTTACCGTTGGTATAACGTGGTTGACAGGAGAAAGACCATCCGTCCGTTCGCTTTTAAAAATACAGTGTTGATGCAGCCCGGCGATGTTTACAACCGTACAAATCATAATAACTCGCTTAACCGGTTCATCAATTTAGGCCCATACAAATTCGTTAAAAACAGGTTTGAGCCAGTAGCAACGGATTCATCAAAACTGGATGTATTTTACTTTTTAACCCCCTACCCTAAAAAATCTATCTCGGTTGATATACTGGGGCGTACTAACTCTGCCAACTACACCGGCTCACAAATTAACCTTAACTGGCGCAACCGTAACGCCTTTAAGGGAGCCGAACTTTTGAGTGTAAGGTTATTTGGAAGCACTGATGTGCAGATCTCAGGACAAGGCGGCGGCTTTAACGTGTATCAGGTGGGTGGTGAAATGAAGCTGACCTGGCCACGGTTTATCGCGCCTATCAACATCCGGTCAGACAACGCGTACATTCCGCACACTAACCTTACCCTGGGTTATACCTTAATTAACCGTACCAAATTATACACGCTTAATTCCTTCAACGGATCGTTCGGGTATGATTGGAAAGAGAATGTACACCGCAGCCATGAGCTTAATTTACTTAACATTACATTTGTTAACCCGGCAAATGTTACTCAACTGTATCGCGACAGCATAAAGAATAGTAATAACCCGGCATTACAACATGTTATTGACAGGCAATTTACCTTTGGCCCGAGCTATGGGTATACCTATACCAACACGACAGAGGAATACCGTACAAACACTATATTTTACAACGGCCGTATCAGCTCTTCAGCCGTTTTAACGGGTTTGGTAACAGGTGCAGACACACCCGCTCATGTTAAAACTTTATTAGGCACACCATTCAATCAGTTTGTAAAACTGGAGAACGACTTTCGCTTTTATCATAAAACCGGTCAAAACAGCTCAATAGCAACCCGCCTGCAGGTAGGTGTTGGTGTACCATTTGGTAACTCTACCGTAATGCCTTATAGCCAGCAATTCTTTATCGGTGGTTCAAACAGTTTGCGTGGTTTTAGGGCCCGCTCTATTGGTCCGGGTACATTTTATGCCGGCACCGTAAACGAGGGCGGTTTTTTGGCTGACCAGGCAGGCGATATTAAAATTGAAGGCAACGTGGAGTGGAGGCCAAAGCTGTTCAGCATTGTTAGAGGAGCCGTATTTGTTGATGCCGGTAATATCTGGCTGATGCGTAACAATGGCTTACAACCGGGTGCCACTTTTGGAAAGGACTTTTATAAGGAATTCGCGGTTGATGCCGGTGTTGGTTTACGTTTTGATATTACCGTATTGGTACTGCGTACCGATTTGGGTTTCCCTATACGCAAGCCATGGCTACCCGAAGGACAGCGCTGGGTAGTTGATAAAATTGATTTTGGCAGCAGCGCTTGGAGGCATGATAACCTGGTATTTAACCTTGCTATCGGTTATCCGTTCTAAAGAAGTTTGCGGTTTGCAGTGGGCAGTTCTCAGTAACGAATATAATTGCCTGCTGCAAACTGCCCACTGCAAACTGAAAATACTACCTTTATCACCAATGCAATACATTATACCGCTACAAATTATTGACCTGCATGGCGACGGTTTCCATCCGCTGATAGATATATCCCTTTTTGGCAAAACCCATAAACTGGTGTTAGATACAGGTGCCTCACGCACCGCGCTTGATAAAAACCTGCTTGCCGAAGCCAATGGTGATGATTTTATTTTAGCAAGCGATAAACTATCGACAGGCCTGGGCACCAACTCCATGGTATCATTTACCGCTACCTTGAGTGATATGTATTTAGGCGGCCTTAAACTGGAAACATTTGATGTAGCCGTGCTCGATCTTTCAACTATCAATATCGCCTACGAACAGCTTAATCACCCTAAAGTATTAGGTGTGTTGGGTGGTGATGTCCTGATAAAATATAAGGCACTGATAGATTACGGCAAGCAGCAAATAACGCTGAAAACCCGTAGCAAAAAATCATAAAAAAAGCCTCCCGGATAAATCCGGGAGGCTTTTAATTTCTATATCGATCAAACTGCTTTACGCGTCGATCTTGGCATATTTCGCGTTCTTTTCAATAAACTCACGGCGCGGGGCAACTTCATCACCCATCAGCATGCTGAAAGTATGGTCGCACTCCGCGGCGTTTTCAATAGTGGCCTTTTTAAGTGTACGAGTGGCAGGGTTCATGGTAGTTTCCCAAAGCTGCTCGGCGTTCATCTCACCCAAACCTTTGTAACGTTGTACGTGTACGCTATCCTCTTTACCGGCACCTTTAAGGCGTTGTATGGCAACATCACGTTGTTCATCAGTCCAGCAATACTCCTGCTCCTTGCCTTTTTTTACCTGGTAAAGCGGCGGCGATGCAATGTATACATATCCAAACTCAACCAGTTCCTTCATATAACGGAAGAAGAACGTAAGGATCAGCGTGGTAATGTGCGATCCATCCACGTCAGCATCAGTCATGATCACAATTTTGTGGTAACGCAGCTTGGCGATATTAAGCGCCTTAGCATCCTCAGGGGTACCTATGCTTACGCCCAGCGCGGTGAACATGTTCTTGATCTCCTCATTCTCGTAGATCTTGTGCTCCATGGCTTTCTCTACGTTCAATATCTTACCACGTAAAGGTAATATGGCCTGTGTATCGCGGTTACGGCCCTGTTTGGCTGTACCACCTGCCGAGTCACCTTCGACCAGGTAGATCTCGCACAATGCCGGATCGCTGTTGGCGCAATCGGCCAGTTTACCCGGCAAGCCTGAGCCACCCATTACGTTTTTACGCTGCACCATCTCGCGTGCTTTACGCGCGGCGGCACGGGCAGTAGCAGCCAGAATCACCTTTTGGACGATCAGGCGGGCCTCTTTCGGATTTTCCTCCAGATAGTTGCTTAATATTTCACCAACGGCAACGTTTACCGCGCCGCTTACCTCGCTGTTACCCAACTTGGTTTTGGTTTGGCCTTCAAACTGAGGCTCGGCAACCTTTACCGAAATAACGGCGGTTAAACCCTCACGAAAGTCATCACCTGTAATTTCAACCTTAACATTTTTAAGCAATCCCGATTTATCGGCATAAGCCTTTAACGTACGGGTTAAACCCATACGGAAACCGGCAACGTGCGTACCGCCTTCGATGGTGTTAATGTTGTTTACGTACGAGTGTACGTTCTCTGAGTAGCTATCATTATACTGTAAAGCCAGCTCAACCGGTACGCCCTGCTTGGTACCCTCTACATAAATAGGCTCGGGAATGATGGAGTTACGCGTACCATCTAAAAACTTCACAAACTCCTTTAAGCCGCCTTCTGAAAAGAAGTCCTCAGTAAGAAAGCTGCCATCAGGCTGTGGTTCGCGCTCGTCTGTTAACGACAGGCGGATACCTTTATTTAAGAATGCCAGCTCGCGTAAACGGGCGGCAAGGGTATCATATTTATACTCGGTTGTGGTGGTAAAAATCTCCGCATCAGGCTGAAAGGTTTGTATGGTACCGGTACGTTCGCTTACGCCAATCTCCTTTACCGCAAACAATGGCTTTCCGCGCTCATACTCCTGGGTAAATATTTTACCCTCACGGTGTACTACCGTTTTAACATGTATTGATAGGGCGTTAACACAACTTACACCCACACCGTGCAAACCGCCGGATACTTTGTAGGTATCCTTATCAAATTTACCCCCGGCGTGTAAAACGGTCATTACAATTTCTAATGCAGACCTGCCCTCTTTGGTGTTGATGCCGGTAGGAATACCACGGCCATTATCCTCAACCGTAATTGAATTACCTTTATGGATAGTAACCTTTATATCATCACAATAACCGGCAAGTGCTTCATCTATCGAGTTATCAACCACCTCATATACCAGGTGGTGCAAGCCCTTAACGCCGGTATCGCCAATGTACATGGAAGGGCGCTTGCGCACAGCTTCCAAACCCTCTAAAACCTGTATATTATCTGCTGAATAATTTGATTTATCCTGATTTTGTTCGCTCATAAATATTTGAAAGAATAACCTTCAAAAATACGAAAAATATGTGAGACTACCGTTATGTTGATAAATACGGGGGTGTGGAAACTTGCCCGTTAAATGATTAGGATAGTAATTGCTAAAAGTTATATTTGTGAAATTTTTTTACTGAAGGATGATGATACATAAAGCCTCTTACTTTTCAAAACTGACTTTAGGAGCTGCCGCGGCAGCACTATTAATAGCCGGAACTTTTGCGGCTTGCAACAACCAGGAAAAACCTGCCGATAAACCGGCTACCACAACCACTGCCGCGCCAGCCAATGTGGCCGATGCCAAGGAGACTATAGTTTACATAAACCAGGATACACTGCTATCAAAATACGAGTATGTAAAGGACATGACCGCCCGCCTGCAAAAGAAAGGCAAATCAGCCCAGGGTGATGTGGATTCGCGCAAGCAAGCCGTACAACGTGAGTTTGTTGAATACCAAAAAAACGCCGCTACTATGAGCGCCGACCAGCGTGCCGCTACCGAGCAGCGTTTACAGAAAAAAGCGCAGGAAATTCAAAGCTATGAGCAAAATGCTACCGCCGCTTTTCAAAACTCACAAGGTGATGAAAACGATAAATTGTTTAACAAGGTAAGCGAGTTCACTAAAAAATACGCCAAAGAAAAAGGCTACAAAATGGTATTAAGCTACTCACGCATGAACCCTACTGTACTTTATGGTGATGAAAGCCTTGACGTTACCGCCGATGTAGTTAAACGCCTTAACGACGAGTATAATAAGAAATAATAATTCCAACCCTCTCCTAAACGAGAGAGCAAAAAAAAGCCGCAGTTTCATTATTGAACTGCGGCTTTTTTTTGAGCTATGCTTTTACAGCGGTCTATTCATCGTCTTTTTCCTTATTGTTTTCAAAAAAGCCTTCCTGCAGATCATCAATTTCGCGGCGGTCGCGCTTGGTAGGGCGGCCCGCGCCACGGTCGCGCCGCAGGGTGGGTGCATGAAACATGGATTGAAAAGAATGCGTATCCTGCACCGGGGTCAGGTCCTCATAAAAGTCGATGGCTTTTTTGGCATCCACCCGGTTTTCCAGCAGACCGGTAACTTTTACTATTTTACGCTCCAATCCTTTTGATACATGGTAGGTGTCCCCCAACTTCACTTCGTAGGATGCTTTTAAATTTTGCCCTTCCTTTTTTACGCGGCCGGCCTTACAGGCTTCGGTAGCCAGCGTACGTGTTTTAAACAGGCGGATGGCCCAAAGATATTTATCTATACGGAGTTTTTCTTTTTCAGGCATGAGGGCAAAGATACTATCATTCAATCAAAAGTGTTGCTATCCTGCCCGGAACGGCATTTTTGTTACTGAAACGATTGTAACAGCTACCTGTTGTCATGATAAACTTGGTACGATTAACGGCATCCTGTACTAAATCGCCCCACTCCTCATTAAAAACATTAATATGAACTACACCGTACTGACATATATTAACTATCACATTAAATCCATCATTTGTAGCATATAAATAAGGTAATAAGGCATTTGTTCTCGTAAGCCAAAATAAGTGCGGCACAAATTCACTCATTTCCTCAACAGGAACTATTAATGCTCCATTAAAATCATTTCGCAATTTATTTCTTTTCAAATATTCAATACCCGCAATTGCTGGTTTATAGTGATGACTTTGGTAAAACAATCTGGCGTTATTTAAACCCATAAATTAAGCTGTTTAAAACCCAGTAAGTTCAGTAATTTATAAAACTCTTTACCCAGCATCTTGGCGTGCCCTTTTGCAGAACGGGTAGGAAGATCGAGCATAAAGCCTGAAAAAGATTCAGGAAATACCAATTTTGTTTCCCAATAATTTTCATGGGGAAATTCAGGATAACGCCTAAGTAATTCGGAGCGTTTTAGCTTCTGTATCATAAATATCAATTCTATCAAAATTAAAAAACATCTTAATTAAAAAACACATTATACTTTTGCGTTATTACATAATTAAATATGGCTACAGAGAACGATAGATACGAAGAGGAATTTGACGACGAAAACAACGAGAATTACCAGCAAGAGGAACAGGGAGAGTACATAGAGCTTTACTCCAAATGGAGCATATGGGGTTTCAGCATATTTTTTTCGAGCTTTTTTGGGGCAGTGCTGTTGGTTCGCAACCTGTTTGTTTCGGGTTATAAAAAAGCCGCGTTTGGCATTTTAGCTTTTGCCGTGGCTTATTCATGCGCATCTTACGCGGCTATAATGCTGTTGAAAGCCACCTCGTTGGTAATAGTCGCTAACTTATTAGGCGGGTTTTTATATGGCGAATTGTTTTTTAAACGCTATTTTCCGGAAGATGATTACTACCCGAAAAGTATTTGGGGAGCGCTGGGTGTGGCCGTACTTATTTCTTTAGCGTTTGTGCTGCTTACCTTTTACCTTGACCCGGAGGCGATGAAACAGTTATCTGCCCAATAACATCCCACATTTTTGCTTAAAATTCCTTTTATTTGCCGAAAGTTTAAATTATATCATGCAAGATCTGAAAACACTTATTGAAGAAGCCTGGGAAGACCGCGCCCTGTTGCAATATAACGAATACAAAGATGCCATTGAAACCGTTATTGAACGGTTAGATAAAGGCGAATACCGCGTTGCCGAAGTTATCGGTGGCCGCTGGCATACTAACGACTGGATCAAGAAAGCCGTGATCCTGTACTTCCCTATCCGCAATATGGAAGAAATTAAAACCGGCCCGTTTGTTTTTCATGATAAAATGGCGCTTAAAACCGATTACAAGCAAACCGGTGTACGCGTTGTGCCTCATGCTATTGCCCGTTATGGCGCGCATTTGGCCAAAGGTGTAATCATGATGCCATCGTACGTAAACATAGGCGCTTTTGTTGACGAGGGCACCATGGTTGATACATGGGCTACGGTAGGCTCGTGCGCGCAAATTGGCAAGCACGTACACTTGAGCGGCGGTGTGGGTATTGGCGGGGTGTTAGAACCGGTTCAGGCCGCTCCGGTTATTATTGAAGATAACTGCTTTATTGGCTCACGTGCGATAGTAGTTGAAGGTGTACACGTAGAAAGCGAAGCCGTGCTTGGCGCTAACGTGGTACTAACCGCATCAACCAAAATTATTGATGTTACCGGCGAAGAGCCTATTGAATATAAAGGCCGCGTACCGGCACGTTCGGTAGTTATACCTGGCTCATACACCAAAAAATTCCCTGCGGGTGAGTACCAGGTGCCTTGCGCCCTGATCATCGGCAAACGTAAGGAATCAACCGATAAAAAGACATCTCTTAACGATGCCCTGCGCGAAAACAACGTAGCGGTGTAGTTTAGATTTGAGATATAAGATGTGAGATTTAAGATAGTGTATTAACACTAACGGCTTATCTCACATCTCACATCTCACTACTCACATCTAAAAAATGAAGATACTGATAAGGCTACCTAACTGGCTTGGCGATGTGGTGATGAGCACCTCATTTGTTACGGCGGTAAGGCAGCTCTATCCCGATGCACAGGTTGATGTAATTATCAAGCAGGAATTAAAAGGCATTGCTGCCCTGATTCCTGGGATCACCAATATTTACCCTTTTGCCAAACAGGAGTTCAAGGGATTGAGCGGTGTTTACCGTTTTGGCAAAGTACTTCGCGATCAGCGGTACGATATTTATTTTAACCTGCCGCCATCATTATCATCAGCCGTAATGGCTTTTGCAACAGGTGCGAAAAAACGGGTCGGTTTTGGTAATGAGGGCGGTTTCCTTTTCCTCACCAAAGCTTGCAAACGCCCCAAAGGCGTGCACCGCGTACGTGAATATATCGCCTTGCTGGAGCAGTTCACCGGGAAGCCCATCCCCTCCGAACCGGTAAAGATCATTGCCTATGCCCTGGTGAATGAGCCGAAGCAATTACTGGTAAACTTTAATTCAGAGGCCGAATCGCGCCGTATGCCTGTCGACAAGGGCATAGCCCTGCTTAACCTGTTGTTAAGTACCTTTGCTGATATTAGTATCGGCATGATAGGTGGCCCCAGAGATGTTGAGCATGTAAATGCTATTGTTGCCGGTGTAGATAACCAGGACAGGATAGTAAACCATGCAGGCCAAACCAGCCTCAACAACCTGGCATCACTAATGGCGGGTACCGCTGCCTTGCTTACGGTTGATTCAGGTCCGGCGCATTTGGCAAACAGCATTGGCTTGCCGGTTGTAGTATTATTTGGTGCAGGCAACGAGCATAATACCGAGCCCTTTAACCTGGATGATATGACGGTGATCCGCGCTAATCAGCTTAGCTGTGAGCCCTGTGTACGCAATACCTGCAAGATCTACGGCATACCCAAGTGTATGCAGTTGCTTAACGAAACAAAAATTATTGAAGCTCTGAGTAAATATTTGAATCATGCTTAAAGACGAAGTAGCAAAAGCCCTAAAAGTTATACAGGATGGCGGCATCATCCTCTACCCTACCGATACCATTTGGGGTATAGGCTGCGATGCCACTAACACCGAGGCCGTCAAAAAAATATTCGCCCTTAAACAGCGCGAGGAAGCCAAAAGCATGATCATTTTGCTGGATACTGATAACAAGCTGCAAAGCTACGTGCGCGAGGTACCCGACCTGGCGTATGACCTGATTGAATTTGCCGAAAACCCTTTAACCCTGGTGATGCCCGGTGCCAAAAATATCTCCGAAGCGTTGATAGCCGCTGATGGCAGCGTGGGCATCAGGGTTGCCAAACATCCGTTTTGTGAGCAGTTGATACAACGGCTGCGTAAGCCACTGGTATCAACATCGGCCAATATTAGCGGGCAGCCATCTCCAGAAAACTTTAACCAGATAGCACCGGAAATTATAGAAGGTGTTGATTACGTGGTGGATGTAGACCAGCACGATACCTCGTTAAAAAAACCATCAACCATTATGCGCCTCTCGCCTGATGGGCGGTTTGAGTTTATACGCCGTTGATAGGTATATTATAGCCTATTTTTCTAAATTTGCACCTTTCAACAGTGCCTACCCGGCATACGCAGGCATGAAAGAGCATCTTCAACACCATATATTTAAAGTAATAGCGCAACTGGCAAGTCAGCAAAACGCGCGGGTATATGCTATTGGCGGTTTCGTGCGCGATTTGTTCCTGAAACGCCCCTCAAAAGATATCGATATCGTGGTGATAGGCAACGGCATTGCTTTTGCCGAGGCTGTGGCCAAAAAGCTGAACGTGCAGGTATCGGTATTTAAAAATTTTGGTACCGCCATGCTTAAATACCACGACCTAGAAGTGGAATTTGTTGGCGCTCGACGGGAATCATACCGCCGCGACTCACGCAAGCCTATTGTGGAGGATGGCACTTTGGAGGACGACCAGAACCGCCGCGATTTTACCATCAACGCGCTGGCACTATCCTTACATCCGGATAATTTTGGTGAATTGCTCGATCCGTTTGGCGGCATATCGCACCTGGAACAAAAGCTGATTAAAACGCCGCTTAACCCGGTCGAAACATTCAGCGATGATCCGCTGCGGATGATGCGGGCCATACGTTTTGCCACACAGCTCAATTTTAAGATTGACGATGCGGCGGTTCAGGCTATTAAAACCAATACCGACCGGATCAAAATTATATCGCAAGAGCGGATTACGGATGAGTTGAACAAGATCATCCTCTCGCCGAAACCATCCATAGGTTTTGAATACTTGTTTGATACCGGCCTGCTGCACAAAATATTCCCGCAGATGGTGGCACTTTACGGTGTAGAATACCGCGACGGCAAAGGCCATAAGGATAACTTTTACCATACCCTGCAGGTATTGGATAATATTTGCGAAACCAATACCGACCTGTGGCTGCGCTGGGCCGCTATATTGCACGATATTGCCAAGCCGCCCACCAAACGCTTTGAACCCGGCCACGGCTGGACTTTTCATGGCCATGAGGATAAAGGCGCGCGCATGGTGCCCAAAATATTCGCGCAGCTAAAACTTCCGCTTAATGAGAAGATGAAGCTGGTACAAAAGTTGGTACAATTGCACCTACGCCCTATTGTGTTATCACAATCCATTGTTACCGATTCGGCAGTCCGCCGTTTACTTTTTGAGGCAGGTGACGATATTGAGGGGCTGATGCTGTTGTGTAAAGCGGACGTTACCACCAAAAACGAATATAAGGTTAAAAAATACCGCCAGAATTTTGAGCTGGTTCAGCAAAAATTAAAAGATGTTGAGGAGCGCGATAATATTCGCAACTGGCAGCCGCCCATAAACGGTAATGATATTATGGCGTTATTCGGCTTAAAAGAGGGCCGCGAGGTGGGTATAATTAAAAACCAGATACGCGAAGCCATCCTCGAAGGCGAAATACCCAACACCCGTGAGGCTGCCCTTGAGTTTACTATTGAAAAAGGCACACAAATTGGCTTAAAAGTTGTTGCTCAAACCAAATAAAACAAAACATTATTAATTTTGATAAAAATATAACAAATGGCAGTATACAGGTTCAGGGTTACCTTTGAGGATTATGATGATATTGTAAGGGAGATTGATGTAAAATCAAACCAAACTTTTCAGGATCTTCATCATGCGATACATAAATCTACCGGATATAACCCCGACTATCCTTCATCATTTTATATCAGTAACGACCAATGGACTAAGGGTGAAGAAATTACCTTTATGCCCAATCAGCGTAAAATAGATCGCGGCGTTGCCCTGATGGACAAGGTAAAACTGAGCGGTTTTATTGACGATCCGCACCAAAAGTTTTATTACACTTTTAATTTTGACCGTCCGTTTGATTTTCATGTGGAGTTGATGAAGATCATTCTGGATGAATCACCAAAGGCTGAGTACCCGCAGGTAGTGCGCTCTGTAGGCGAAGCGCCTAAGCAGTTCGGCAATGTATTTAACCCGACCATATTGCCGCCAACCAGCGAAGAGTTTGACTTTTTGAACGAGATGGAATACAATCCGGAAGATACCGAAGACTTTACTGAAGTTGACGAGACCGGCGAAGCCGTTGCCAAAGAAGAGGAAGAAGAAAGCGAGGAGAATGAATTTGGCGATGAATTTTCGGACAACGAAGGCTTTGAGGAAGAAGACCGCAGCGGCCGTGGCAGCAGGGATGATTATTAATTAGTCCTTAGTTTATGGTCGATAGACCATAGTCAGCATACAAAAATAGCGATGGCTTTATCACCCCATCGCTATTTTAATTTAAACACCATTTTATAATTTTGATGGCTATTCAGCAGAAAACACTTATTGTAGTAGCAGGCCCAACGGCGGTTGGTAAAACCGCGGCTGCCATACAACTGGCCCGGCATTACAATACGGTAGTGGTATCGGCTGATTCGCGGCAATTTTTCAGGGAAATGACTATCGGCACCGCCAAACCTGATGCGGATGAACTGGCAGCAGTAAAACATCACTTTATCAATTCGCACTCCATTAACCAGGATTTTAACGTAGGCGATTACGAAAAGCAGGCCTTGCAACTACTGGATGAACTGTTCAGGATACATGATGTGGTTATTTTAGCCGGTGGATCAGGATTATACATTAAAGCTATATGCGAAGGCTTTGATGACCTGCCGGTAGCTGCCGAAGGTTTACGCGAAAAGTTAAATACCGAATTGCAACAACACGGTATTACCTATCTGCAAGAAAAATTAAAAAACGCCGACCCAGAATATTATAACCAGGTTGACCTGAACAACCCGCAGCGTGTTATACGGGCGTTGGAAGTTTATGAAACTACAGGCCGGCCCTTTTCATCCTATCGCCAGGGAAATTCAGATAAACGCCCGTTCAAAACCATTAAACTGGCATTAACCATGCAACGCGAACAGCTTTATAACCGTATAAACCACCGGGTTGATTTGATGGTAGCGCAAGGCTTGGTTAATGAAGTAAAGTCGTTATTGCCATACAGGCATTTAAATGCATTAAATACGGTAGGTTACTCAGAGCTATTTGATTACTTCGATGGAAAAACGGATCTGGAAACTGCCATATCGCTTATCAAACAAAACACACGCCGCTTTGCCAAAAGGCAGCTTACCTGGTTCAGGCGGGATAGTGATGTAAAATGGATCGATGTATTGACCCAGGAAACTTTGCCGGCCATGCTGAAAGTCATTAACACAAAACTATAAACCAGCAATCAGTGCTTATTTGCAGTTGCTGATTAAGTTTTTACATTTACGTACCCGATTATAAACAGCGAGCATTAGTATTTATATAGTTATTAAATATAAAAATAAGATAAACTCTCTATTACATTTAATAAAAAAATTATAAACTCCTAGTTCCATTACAATTTTATCATTATTTTCGGCAAATAATAATTAGAATTATATTTCAACACACTTTATGAAAACTATAATAATTACCGGGGGTGCTGGTTTTATCGGGTCGCACGTAGTAAGGCGATTTGTAACAAATTATCCGGATTACAAAATAATCAATGTTGATGCCCTGACCTATGCCGGTAATTTAGAGAATCTGAAAGATATAGAAGATCTGCCTAATTATAATTTTGAACGTGCTGATATTACCGATGCTGCTGCCATTAACGCCGTATTTGAAAAATATGGTGTTACCGATGTGGTACATTTAGCTGCCGAATCGCACGTTGACCGCTCCATAACCAACCCGCTTGACTTTGTACAAACCAATGTAATTGGTACGGTTATCCTGCTTGAAGCCGCAAAAAAATACTGGAAAGATGATTACTCGAAACACCTTTTCTACCATATCTCAACGGATGAGGTTTACGGTTCATTAGGTACTGAGGGTTTCTTTACCGAAACAACCAAGTACGATCCGCATTCTCCATACAGCGCCAGCAAGGCATCAAGCGATCACTTTGTGCGCGCTTACCATGATACCTATGGCATACAGGCCATCGTATCAAACTGCTCAAACAACTACGGCCCTAATCACTTCCCTGAGAAGCTGATACCGCTACTCATCAACAATATATTAAACAGCAAGCAACTGCCTGTTTATGGCGATGGTAAAAACGTACGTGATTGGTTATATGTAATTGACCATGCCCGCGCTATCGACCTGATATTCCATAAAGGCAATAACGGCGATACCTACAACATTGGCGGCTTTAACGAGTGGACCAATATTGAACTGGTACGTGTACTTTGCCGCCAGATGGACGAAAAACTTGGCCGTGAGCCGGGAACAAATGAAAAGCTGATCACTTTTGTGAAAGATCGCCCGGGCCATGATGCCCGTTACGCTATTGATGCCACCAAACTGAACAAAGAGTTAGGCTGGGAGCCATCAGTAACATTTGAACAAGGCCTGTCAGAAACTATTGACTGGTACCTGAACAATAAAGCCTGGATAGAGCGCATAACGAGCGGTGCTTATGCTGATTATTACGAAACTCAATACGACAAACGCTAACCACCAACACATGACTATTGAACTTACTCCGCTTGAGGGTTGCGTACTATTAAAACCACGCGTATTTAATGATGACCGCGGTTACTTTTTTGAGAGCTATAACCAGCAAACATTTAACGAACTGACCGGCACCAACACTACTTTTGTTCAGGATAATCAATCCTACTCATCAAAGGGAACCTTGCGTGGCCTGCACCTGCAAAAAGGCGAACATGCCCAAGCCAAACTGGTACGTGTGGTAAAAGGTGAAGTGCTTGATGTCGCGGTTGACCTTCGTCCCGGTTCTGCAACTTATGGCCAGTATGTTGGCGCACGTTTAAGCGAAGAGAACCAGCACCAGTTGTTTGTTCCGCGTGGGTTCGCGCATGGCTTTGTGGTATTAAGTGATACCGCCATTTTTGCTTACAAGTGCGATAATTTTTATAACAAAGCATCAGAGGGTGGTTTGCATTATGCCGATCCTTCATTGAATATAGACTGGATACTGCCTGCGGATATACTGCAAACATCAGAGAAGGACAGGATCCTCCCTTACCTTGCCGACGTTCAGGAACCATTCTTTTAACATCCTACTTATACAACATGAAAAACATTGTGATATTCGGTGCATCCGGCCAGTTGGGCAACTGCTTTAAGCAGGTAGCCGAAAACGAGGGCATCACCGAGATCTATTTTCCGGGCGAGGCAGAGGCTAATATACTCGACCTTGACGCGCTGAAATGTACATTTGAAACACAGCGCCCCGCATACGCTATTAACTGCGCCGCCTATACTGCGGTTGACAAGGCCGAGGATGATTATGAAACAGCCGACAAAGTAAATAAAATTGGCGCCGCTAACCTGGCCAAATTTTGCGGCGAGTATGGCACCACGCTTATCCACGTATCAACTGATTTTGTGTTTGCTGGCAACGAGCCAACCCCACGTGTAGAGGACGACATAGCAGCACCTATTAATGCTTACGGCCAAACCAAGTTGGATGGCGAACTGGCGATCAGCGGCGCGATGGAAAAATATTTTATTTTGCGTACCAGTTGGCTATACTCCGAGTATGGTAACAACTTTGTTAAAACCATGCTTAAACTGGGTGCTGAGCGCGAACAATTAACCATTATTGCCGACCAGATAGGCACGCCAACTTACGGTATCGACCTGGCTTATGCTATTTTAGAGATCATCAAAACGGAAAGCACCGCCTACGGCCTGTATCATTACAGCAACGAGGGCGTAGCTTCATGGTATGATTTCGCGAAGGCTATTTTTGACCTGTCGGAAACGCATGTAAAAACCCTGCCGATACCAACCAGCGCATACAAAACAAGAGCCATACGCCCCGCTTATTCAGTAATGGATAAAAGCAAGATCAAAAATGCATTGAGCATTGAGATACCTTACTGGCGCGATAGTCTGGAGATTTGCATCAACAGGCTTAAAACAACTAATTAACAACAAAGACCCTTAACCAACACTAACCATCTACATAATGAAAGGTATTATTTTAGCAGGCGGATCAGGCACCAGGCTATATCCTATAACCAAGGCCATCAGTAAACAGCTTATGCCAATTTATGATAAGCCGATGATCTACTATCCGCTTTCTGTTTTAATGCTGGCTGATATCAAGGAGATACTGATCATCACCACGCCCGAAGATAACGAAGGCTTTAAACGCCTGCTTGGCGATGGCAGTGAACTGGGTTGCCGCTTTGAGTACGCCATTCAGGAAAAACCGAACGGCCTGGCACAAGCCTTTGTAATTGGTAAGGATTTTATTGGCGATGATAAAGCCGCCCTGATCCTGGGTGATAACATATTTTACGGATCCGGCTTTAGCAAACTGATACAAAGCTTTAATGATGTAGTGGGCGCGGCCGTGTTTGCCTACCCCGTAGCCGACCCTGAGCGTTATGGCGTGGTTGAATTTGACAAGGATTTCAAAGCGCTATCTATCGAAGAAAAACCGGAACAACCAAAATCAAACTACGCGGTACCGGGCTTATATTTTTATGATAACAGCGTAATCCAGATAGCGGCTGACCTCGAACCATCACCACGTGGTGAATACGAGATAACCGACGTAAATAAAGTTTATCTAGAACAAGGCACACTACAGGTAGGTGTAATGGACCGCGGCACCGCATGGCTTGATACCGGTACATTCGACTCATTAAGCGATGCCACCGAGTTTGTGCGTGTAATTGAAAAACGCCAGGACACCAAAATTGGTTGTATTGAAGAGGTGGCTTACCGCATGGGCTTTATAGATGCCGAGCAGTTAAGCAACCTGGCACAACGATATATTAAGAGCGGTTACGGTAAGTATTTACAAAAGCTGCTTAGCTAACCTTTAGTAGGTTGAGCCATTAGGCTAATTGTTAAAGTATGTTAATACAATGGAGCCGGCATTTATCTGCCGGCTCTTTTTGTTTACCTTGCTTGCAATTAAATTCCTTTTCACTTATGCTGCGTACCTATTTTACTCTTGCCTGGCGCAACCTGGTTAAAAACAAACTATTTTCTATCATCAATATTGTAGGTTTATCTATAGGCCTTTGTTTTGTATTTATTGTAGGGATATTTGTTTGGGGAGAATTGCAGGTAAACGCCCATGTGCCACAAAACGTTTACATACTACAAAGCAAGTGGAAAAAACCCGGCATGGGCATGGACCTTACAACCCTCGCCCCTATTGGCAAAGCGCTTAAAGACAATTATCCTGATCTGGTAAAAGATTACTATCGTCACGATGGCTTGTCGACCATTATATCAAAAGGCGATAAACACTTTACCGAAGCCATACAACCAGGCGACTCAACGCTGCTTACCATGTTCGGTCTTAAACTGTTGTATGGTAATGCAACCACCGCATTTTCAGATCCAAATTCGGTTGTGATAACCGAAGAAGTGGCTGTTAAGTATTTTGGCCGCGCTAATGTAACCGGAGAAACATTAACTGTAAACTCTTTTAACAACAGCAAACAGGATTTTGAAATAACCGGCGTACTTAAAAGCCTGCCGTTTAACACGGTTACCAATTACGCGGGTGCCAGTAACCAGGTATTTTTCCCGATTGCAAGCATGAAGTTCTTCGGGCGGGATGCCGGGCTTATTGCCTGGAATAACCCGTATATGGTAAATTACATCGAACTTAAAGAGGGCGTGAACCCTGCTGCGCTTGATAGGCCTATCAAACAACTATTAAGCTCAAATACGGATAAGGAAATACAGCAAAATTTGCAAGTATATCCCGTAAAAGTAGCCGAATACTATTTGGGAAGCAGCGTGGGCAGTGCCCGTACAATGATTTATAGTTTGGGCGCGATAGGTGCATTTATACTGCTTATGGCTATCATCAATTTTGTGAATATCACGGTTGGCAATGCTATCCCGCGCCTTAAAGAGGTTGGTGTGCGCAAAGTGATGGGCAGCAGCAGGTGGCAACTGATATTACAATTCCTGGCAGAGTCTGTGTTAATGGCTTACCTGGCTTTTATTGTTGCTTTTGCAGGTTACCTCGCTATTAAACCCTTTTTTGGTGAGATACTGGGTAAGAATTTACCGGCACTTAGCTCCCTCCCGATTTACTTTATATTTGTGGCAGCATTGGTTGTGCTGCTTATCGGCCTAATTGCGGGCATCTATCCGGCGGTAGTACTTTCGGCACAAGCTTCGGTAAATGCATTAAAAGGCAAACTTAAAACCGTTAAACAGGGCGTGGCTTTTAGATATGGATTAATCACTTTGCAGTTCACTACGGCTATTGTGGTTTTTATATCGGCCATTGCCATCAATAAGCAGGTCGGCTTTTTTTTCAATACTGATTTAGGGTACGATAAAGAGCAGATAATAACCGCAAAAGTACCTCGTGACTGGACTCCCGAAGGCGTACAGCATATAGAAACCATCCGGGATGAATTTGCGCGCATACCCCAGGTAGCAGATGCCAGTATTTCTTTTGAAATTCCGAACGGACAAAGCAGCTCGGCCGGGCTTACCCTGAGCAGAACTACAGAAAATGGCACGCAGCGCATAACAGCTACCGGCCTGCTTACCGATCACCATTACTTGAATACTTACAAGATACCCTTACTGGCGGGGCAGTTCTTTGCATCACAAGGCCAGGGTGCAGATCAATCGAATATAGTGATCAACCAATCAGCAGCGAAAGCCCTTGGCTGGCCTAAACCAGCCGATGCCATTGGTCAACAGGTGGAGCTACAAGGAAACAATGCTCCATCTACTATTACTGGTGTAATAAAGGATTTTCATTTCGCATCCATGCAGCAAGCTATATCGCCTATGCTATTTACCCATATCGCAGCATCTCCTTTTTACAGGTATATCTCTTTTAAAGTAAAACCGGGTAATATGGCGTGTACTGTAGAGGCGCTGCAAAGTAAATGGACTTCCTTCTTCCCGGATGCGCCGTTTGAGTACAGCTTTATGGATACTACCTTGCAAGCGCTTTACCAGCGTGAAATGCAGATAAAAAAAGCGGCAGAAGCAGCTACCATAACTGCCCTGATGATAGTATTACTGGGCGTGTTCAGTATTGCTACTTTGAGCATTGCCCGCCGTGTTAAAGAGGTAGGCATCCGCAAAGTATTGGGCGCTTCGGCAATGCAGGTAATATGGTTGTTTATAAAAGAATTTGCCTGGTTAACGCTTTTTGCCAACCTGATTGGCTGGCCGATGGCATGGTTTGGGCTAAACCGGTGGTTGCAAAATTACGCCTACCGTATTCGGCTTGATGCCATGCCGTTTTTAACGGTTGCCATTATACTTGCTTTGCTTGTAGTACTAGTTATTAGCATAAAAACTTTAAGAACAGCGCTACGTAGTCCGGTGCGGGCTATTAGTACTCAATAAATTAACGGGACTTCACCAACAGGAGTTCCATTTTGGTAAGCTCGCTGCCGCGCGTCGCTTTATTCAAAAAAGCAGGACTCAGCCGTGTTATGGCGTATCGTTTAAAGCTTTTTAATACTATCACCTTCCGGGCAGGCGGCACCAACGAGTAAATCTGGTCGGCGGGGCCATAAAGTAAAAAATCGCTTTGAGGGAGATTGTCCAGATCATCTGGCTTTACCGTATTCATCGGCCTGTCAAGGTAAAACTCCATGGCAAAATTCACATCGTCGCCGCTTTGCAGCACAGGTATGTTTACCGGGATGTTACTTTGACTGATGTACATCCCTGCCTCGCTCCCGGCCTGGTACTTTAATAAATCCGGGTAAAAGGCAAGGTTAAGGTACAGGTTTACCATTACACAAATTATAATGCTGCGAAAACCGATCCGCTCATACCAACTATTACCAAACATATTGGGTAATACAAAAAGCGTAAGCATTAACGTAAGTACTAACGTAACCAGTAACGCACTATTTATTTCAGGCTGATAATATACCTGTAAGGCTACTAAAACCATTAATAGCAACAAGATTACTACCCATTGTGTAATGTTGATCGCTTTTATACTTTTCGCGGATTGAACGCTAAAGATATACTGCGCAGTAATAATCGCGAAAAACGGGAACACGATATTGATATAATGCGGCAACTGGAATTTAGAAGCCGAGAACATCAGAAAGGTGAGCATGGCCCCACAGATATTGAACCACTCGTATGCCCTTACATTTTTAACGCCCCTTTTAATGAACTGATAAATAGCAGCGAATAACAGTAACGACCAGGGCAAAAACGCCCATAATGTTGTATGCACAAAAAAGAACGGATCGCCGCTGCCTTTAATAGGGCCGGTATTGAAAAACCTGCCGAACTGGCTATCCCAAAAAAAGAATTTGATACCCGATACATTATGCTGACCGAACACCAGCTTTTCGGGATGCGCATCAAATTGAACATACAGGCAATACACCTCGGGCAACATAAAAACGAATATCAGTACGGCAGCTAATAACCAGCGCGGGTTAAACAACTGTTTCCATTGTTTGGTGATGATCAGATGGCCTGCAATAGCGCCGCCAATGGTGATCAACACAAATATTCCCTTGGTCATTACCGCGCAACCGGCAAATCCACAGGCGATCAATAAATGCCAAAACGAAGGTTTGGTGTACGACCGGTAAAAATGATACACTGAGGCAATGATCAAACCGGTGAGGTAAGGCTCGGCACGTACGTCATTGTCTGATAGTACAATATGCTGTGCGGTCAATAATATCAGTACCGCCCAAAAAGCTACCTGTTTATTGTATAAACTTTTGGCAAACAGCCAGGTATACACCGCTCCCATCAGCATAAACACAATGCCCGATAGTTTATAGGCCCAAGTATTAATGCCGAATACTTTGAAGAACAAGGCCGCCATCCAGAATGGAAAATGGGGCTTATCCAGCCAGTCGGTATCGCGAACGTAGATGTTCACATAATCATTACGTAGTACCATGGTTTTGGCAATGGTGGCGTAAAGGGTTGCATCAGGATTCATCAGCGGAACAAACAAACCGCTGAAATTTATAGCTACCGCTAAACCTAAAAATAAATAAAGCCACTTGTTAAGTGCAGGTGTTTGGGGCATAGTATAAACGCTTGCGGGTAAAGATAAACAGATTTTTCACGTTACACCGTTTACACAATGGTTGATTTACCCACGGCATTTACATAACTTGACCACCTGATATATGAATAAACTTTTTAAGATCCTGGCCTGGCTTGCAGGTATTGCCGCGGCACTTTACATTGCGGTTTGCTGTTATTTTTATTTTGAGCAGGATAAGCTGATCTTCCACGAAGCAAAACTGCCGCGTGATCACCAATTCAGTTTTACTTATCGGTTTAAGGAGTATAGCATCAAAAATGGCCGTGATACATTGAGCGGTGTATTATTCAAGGCTGATACCGCTAAAGGACTCATCTTTTTTTTGCACGGCAATGCCGGTAATGCTGACGATTGGGGCGATATCACACCCGAACATACCGCCGAAAATTATGATATGTTTGTTTTAGACTACCCCGGTTTTGGCAAAAGCAGCGGGCACATCAGCAGTGAGACCCAATTATTAACCGCTGTACAAACCGCTTATGATACGCTAAAGAATGAATATCGTGGCCGCCGGATCATCATTATGGGTTTCTCCATAGGCACGGGGCCCGCGGCATGGCTGGCAGCTCATAACAAACCGGATAAACTGATACTGCTTGCCCCCTATTACAGTTTTACTGATCTGGCGAAGCACTTGTACCCCTACCTGCCATCGTTCATCTCAAAATACGATCTGGATACTTATAGCAATATTGAAAAAGTTAAAGCGCCCGTAATAATTTTTCATGGTGATGCCGACGAACGGATATATTATCAGTCATCATTAAAATTAAAGCAGCATTTTAAAACTGGAGATCAGCTCATCATCCTGAAAGGACAAAAGCATAACGGCATTGATAAAAATCCGGAATATATAAAGCGCCTACCCGCTATTTTAAATTAAGCGCTAATAAACCCCCGAAAACTCCTTTTGCTTAACACTTACCGAACCGGTACCCTTTGCCCTGCCCACATTGATGATAATATGATACAGGTCATCATCAAACATAAAAATGTTGTTGCCGGCATCCATACCCGTAAAGCTTAGTTTAAAGTTTGATTGTTTGGCCTGGGTAATCAGGTTAAGTAAAAACTTGCGGTTATTGGTGGCGTAATAAACGTTGCGCAGTAAAAGCCCGTTATTCAGCTTTTGCCCATCTCCTATAATTACGGTTTCGCGCTTGGTGGTATCGTTTAGCCCTTTGTAGTTTTCTACCTGTTTGCCATTAATGTTCTGGATGTAATCACGCTTAAACTTGCGCGATATAACCAGGTAGTCGTGAGCTTCGCCGTTGCTTAGCTGGGCAAGATTGGTCAGGTCATTAAGGGTTAGGCTTTGTGCCTGCACGTAACCGCAGGTAAAAAGTAAAAGGATAAGGACTAAGCTTTTCATTTCAATATTAAACTCCTCAAATATAGCTAATTATTGCGTCATCTATACAGCAGGATCAACGCCCATTTGTTGGCTGCTTTTTATACCAGGCCATGGCCAGGTTTATCATTTGGTTGTAGGTAAGCAGGCCTTGAGGCTGATTATTCACCTTTAAAAACTTATCATAAAATATACTGCTTACGGCATCAAGCCTGCCCTCGTAATATTCCCAATATTCGCGTTCGGCCTTCAGGTCGGCCAGTACATTTTTACTGATGCGCTTTTTAAACAGCTTGAATGAGGTGGTATCGGCTGAGCGAAGGGCATACATAAACTCCGTCATGCTGGTATAGTAGGCAGAATAGCGCAGCAACCTGTCCTTTGATTTAATGCCCGCTAAAAAGCCCGCGAAATTAGCTTCGTCCTCCGGCCCGAAACCTACCTGGTGCGAAAGCTCGTGGCAGGCCACAAACGGGCGTACGTAAACCGGCATCTGGTAATTGATCTGCGCTTCGCCGGTAAACGGGTTATAATAGCCCGAAGTACCCAGGTAATTAATTACAAAGGTGAGCATGGCCGGTTTAACGGCGGGGTAATAAACTTTAAACTGTGCTGATGAATCCGCCACATTCTTTACAGCCTGAACCGCCGACTTGTATATACTGTCATTAGGCCTGGCCCTATCCGCGGCAGAAAGCTTTTGCCGGGTTTGGTTGGCACTATCTATCAGTACCAGTGTAACCGCTTTTAAATCGGTAAGGGTGTAAGTGGTATCGGTAAGGCCAAGGCGTTCACCGGCAGTTGGGCGAAAGTAATTCAATCCCCAAAAAAGATAAAAAACAATAACACCGATTTGTATACCGATAACCAAACGCAGCGCACTGTAAAGCGCGCCTTTAAACCGCTTTTTAAATAGTTGCTTCAGTATATTAAAAACCACGTAAACCAGCCATAGCGATACGGCCACGTAAACCACATCGCCAAAACTAAAGGGCAGCCAGTTAAAAAGGGTGTGCAGCACCAGGCAAACACCACGGTATAGGCCCTGCGAGTAGTACTGCTCAACCGCCTGCGGATGAGCGGCAAACTGCATGAGCAAAAACAGGGCAAGCCCCAGCGTAAAAACAATAAGCAGTAACTTAATCAGGGGTGATTTGGGCTTAAACATTGCCTGTAAATATACATAACGGCGGCAATGCTGCAATAAAAAAGCCCCTGCAAAACAGGGGCTCCGTGTTATTTTTTTGGTTTGATTACTTTACAGAAACCGGGATGGTTGCTTCGTCCCAGCTTAAAGTAAAACCTTTAGGGTTGATGGCGTAAACCAGGCGCTCGTGCTTTGAAGCGGCTTTTACAGGCTTTACGGTTACACGCAAAGCATCCTGAGCTTGCTCATATTTGTAAGCACCCCATTGTTTAGCAACTTTGTTAAATATCACAGTCCACTCACCTTCAGTTGGGATAGTAAAAAAACTGTAAGTACCGGCCGGCAAAGTTTTGCCTTCAACTTTAATAGCTTTATCTGTAGTAAATACGGTAGCCTCGTTAGCACCTGCACGCCATACCTGGCCATAAGGCACTAATGAACCCCATATTTTACGGTCTTTAACCGCAGGGCTGCCATAATTAATGGTAATGTTGGCTTTACCTGCTTTACCGCTAACACTATCGCGGGGGCTGGCAACAGGTTTGACATCCTGGGCTTTAGTAGCAATTGAAAAGAACATAGCGATCAGCATAACTGACATCACTTTTAATTTTAATACTTTGTTCATGGTGGTATTTTAGATTAGTTACTGCAAAGGTAATTAACGGTTTGATTTGGCAAATTGTATAAGCAATTAAATAAACAAATTGAAGCAACAGTTTGTATATAGCTTTACATCACTTTGCAATTAGGAATTGACCGCAAGGTTAAACAGTTGTTGTGATTTGCCCTTGCCTTTAAACGTGGCAGGGGTTTTTATTTTAAGCAGATCATTTATCGCTTTTATCTTCTTCCCAGTAAACTGTATTGAGCTGTAAATGATTATTAGAGGCAACCTGGGCCTTAACCTTTTCCAGTTCAATTTTTGTTTGCTCGGGAGACAGATCGCTGCTTAGCGAATAATGGAAGATGCAGTAGCCGGTACTGCTGTTAATAAATTTATAATGCTTGTCGGTTTTCATAACCCGCTGTATTTATAATATTTACAACATCGTAAGTAAAAAATGGTTTTACAACCTATATTCTGCGCTGCCTGAAAGTGCCCACGGCAGCAGTGAGCTGCTCTACCCCTATCTGTTCGGGGGCGTTAAACTGCTGCATTACCAGGTCGGTTGTAATGCTCACGGTACCGGTAGTGGTTTTTACGTTAACAACACCATTGCGAATGGTATGCCCTTTATAATCTCCTATTTGTTTGTTGATCCCGGATAAACGCATTAGTAGTTCAACAATGGCATAGGCAGGAAGCGTGGCTTTGAGCATGATGCAAATGTAACATGAATGTTAAGCCCGCATCAATTAACATTACATTACCACCTAACGCTTTGTTAATATTAAAATAACCTACAAACGCCTTTTGAACATAAATTAATAGGTTATAAAATATTTTAACAAAAAGAATAATTAATTTCGTAAGTACTTATTGGCATATATATAACGTTATACCTATCTTTACAAGTGCATGACTAAAAAAACTGACTTCGTTTATTCAGAGTATTCGGAACCACACCGTATACGTACCAAGAAGATTTTAAAGGAACACCCTGAGGTGCGCAGCCTTATTGGCAGAAACCCGAATACGATTTTCGCCATATTGGGTCTGGTACTTTTCCAGGTAGTAATGGCGTGGCTCGTGCGCGACCAGGCTTGGTGGGTAATTGTAGGCGCGGCTTACTTATTAGGCGCCTTTGCCGATCACTCACTGTTTGTGATGATCCACGAATGCGCGCATCATCTGCTGTTTAAAAACAAAAAGCTTAACCGCTGGGCCGGTATGCTGGCTAATATGCCGCAAATATTTCCAAGCTCGGTATCGTTTGAGCGTTATCATATTAAACACCACTCTTTTCAGGGTATACATGAGCTGGATGCCGACTTGCCTAACCGTTGGGAAGCAAAGCTTATCAATAATTCATTTTTGGGTAAAGCCGTTTGGCTGCTCTTTTTCCCGCTGTTCCAGGTATTCCGTATATCAAGGTTAAAAGAGATACAGAACTTTGACGCGTGGATCGTTGCTAACGTATTGGTACAAGTTGTATTTACCGCAGCTATCTGGTACTTTTTTGGCGGTGCCGCTGTTGGCTACCTGTTTTTAAGCTTTATGTTCTCGGTAGGTTTACACCCGCTTGGCGCACGCTGGATACAGGAGCATTACTTAACTCATAACGAAGAGCAGGAAACTTACAGCTATTATGGCCGTTTAAATACTGTATCATTCAACGTAGGCTTCCATAATGAGCATCATGATTTTCCATCGATACCATGGAACCGTTTGCCAAGAATAAAACAGACCGCGCCGGTTTATTACGATACACTGATATCGCACAAATCATGGACGGTACTTTTCTTCCGCTTTTTGTTTGATAAAGAGATTTCATTATTTAGCCGCATTGTTCGTAAGGACAGAGGCAAAGTGCCTTTAAAAGATCAATCCCGCCCGGATGCGGAAATCCAGATAGAAAAACCCGCTACGGTTTAACAGCATACAGCCTCTCCTTAAAGGAGAGGCTTTTTTATTCAATATACTTTTGCACCCTACTATTTAAAATCGCATATTTGCTAATATAATTAGCAAATATGATAACTTTAAGCGTTAATGACAGGGTGATAGTATACAGCCGTTATATAGGCCAATTAGTGGTAATAAACAGCTTGTTGAGTAATGAGCGTAATGTAACCGGCAGTTTGCAGGGGGTGCGCAACAATGCTTTGCTAATCGAAATTAAGGGTATTAACCGTTGGGTTCCCCTGTCTGATGATATTTTGCTCAATGATATCAAGCTGCTGCTAAAGCCACTCAAAAAACTAACGCCCGAGATAATCGATACAGCTAACGGCTTACCTGTGCAAGCGTTTATAATACCCTATTACCAGCAATTGGGTTTTGATATGCCGGTGTTTATCGCCCCGGGCAGCAGCCATAATTGCAAGTACGTACAGGAGCTTGGCCTGGCTGACTACCGTACCGTTAGCGAGATAGAGCAGGAAGCACGACAGGAAACTTTAGTTAACCATTAATTGCAATAATACAATCTAATTATTAAAAACTTAATAATAAATAGTTACTTTGCCTGTTAAATATTGAAATGAGAAGGCAAAAAAAGGTATGGATATTGTTGGCTATAGTAATGGTCGTATTTTTTTCGGCTTATGGCTGGCACCGTTATCTGGGCAAAAAGTACAGCATCTCCGGCCGTTTGCAAAGTAAAGAGGCTGATGAAATATCAGGCATCGCGGCATCAGCATTGAATAAAGACACTTATTATGTACATAATGATAGCGGCGATACCAGCCGCTTTTTTGCTATAGATCCGGAAGGTAAAACACAATCAACCATATACTATAACTGGCAGCACACCACCCAACCGGGCGGGCACGATTGTGAAGATATAGCTACCGGCCCCGGCCCTGTTAAGGGCGCATCCTACATATACATTGCCGATATTGGCGATAACTTTTTAGCAAGGCCATTTGTTACCGTTTACCGGGTAAAGGATGCGCCATCCTTAATAAAAAAAGAGGTAGTACATACCAAAGCTGTAGCCGTAAACCTGATCTATCCAGACGGGCCAAAGGACGCGGAAGCTTTGATGGTTGATCCGCTTGACAAGTTGTTTTACATCATCACCAAGCGCGGCGACAGCGTTGGCGTTTATACCGCCCCTATAACATACAGCGCTAATGATACTTTGAAATTAACTAAGCGTTGCCGGCTGTTTTTTGCAGGGCTGAAACCTTTAAAATGGATAACCGCCGCCGATATCTCCGGCAACGGCAAGCATGTGCTGGTTAAAAATTATCAAAAAGTATTTTACTGGAAACGTGAACCGGGCGAACCTGTATGGAAAACCCTGCAACGTAAACCCCTTGAACTGCCTTACCAGCAGGAAAAATTAGGTGAAGCCATTGGTTTTACACCCGGCGGCAGTGGTTATTACACTACCAGCGAGGGTGCATACGCCCCCATTTATTATTACAAAACGCCGGGATACCTTAATTAAAATCTTTGCCTTTACGCTTCGTTAGGGTTAAGTACGTAATCAAAGGTTTCGTACCCATTATGAAAAACAAACTTCAGGCGCTCCTTTGGCACATCAATATCAAGGGTTAATGCCGCTATAGTGCCGGGTATATTATCGCGAATCAGTTTGAGGTCGGTAACGTTGGGCATGTTGATCTGTATGGCATCATCGGTTTCTTCAATTGTCCATCCCTGCAGGTTAGCCCTTTGTAATATCTGCAGCCACTTTTGTTTATATGCGCCCATCTGTTTAATTGTATTTTTTCGTACATAAAGCAATAATTAAACGGAAAGTTTTATCGCCGTTAATATATTAATTGCCATTAATGTTAAACAGAATGTCAGTAAAGTTTAATATTAACGGTTATAAACAATACTGGTACTTAATTTGTAAGGTTTGCAACAAATATTATAAAGCATAAATAATACCTTTGCGCGCATTAATGGATACAGATAGCACAACACCTTCGCAACCCACACCCGGCTCAAAGTTAAGGAAGCGCGTTGCCGATTTTTTTGTTGACCTGTACCGCATAGGTGGGTTTACAGTACGCTTTTTTAAAGAGGCCTTTGTGGCACCCTTTGAATTTCAGGAGCTTATACGCCAGTGTTACCAGGTAGGTGTACGTTCATTACCGCTTATATCATTAACCGGTTTTATTATAGGTATTATATTCACCAAACAATCAAGGCCTTCGCTTTTGGAGTTCGGGGCAACATCATGGCTGCCATCGCTGGTGTCTATAGCCATATTAAAGGCTTTGGCGCCTATGGTTACGGCTATCATCGCTTCAGGCAAGGTTGGGTCAGGTATCGGGGCCGAGCTTGGCTCCATGCGCGTTACCGAGCAGATCGACGCTATGGAAGTATCGGGCACAAACCCATTCAAATACCTGGTTTGCACCCGTGTACTGGCTACTACGCTTACCATTCCGTTATTAGCAACTTATACCGCTTTAATAGCCTTATTGGGCGCATACCTCAACATCAGCGCTAATGAGGGAATTAGCTACAGCGCTTTTATAGGCGAGGTATTTGACCCGATCGATTTTATAGATATCAACCAATCTTTGGTTAAAGCCATTGTGTTTGGTTTCACCATAGGTTTAGTGGGCTGCTACCAGGGTTATCACTCTAACAAAGGTACCGAGGGTGTAGGCAAGGCAGCCAATAACGCGGTAGTTATCGCTATGTTCCTGGTGTTTATTGAGGAGATATTGATTGTTCAAATAACCGGCTGGTTCAGGTAAATATGGAAGAGGCAAAATCACCTATTGACTATAACAACGCGGTTATCAGCATCCGTAACCTCCAAAAATCATTTGGTGATTACCATGTGCTGCGCGGTATTGACCTGGATATATTTCAGGGCGAAAACCTGGTGGTGCTTGGTCGTTCAGGTACCGGTAAATCGGTACTGATCAAATTAATATCCGGTTTGTTAAGGCCCGAGGAAGGCAGCATTAATGTATTAGGCAATAACGTACTAACCCTGAGTAATAAGGAATTACAGCAATTGCGTGTACGCATAGGGTTCTCTTTTCAAAACAGCGCCTTGTATGATAGTATGACGGTGCGTAAAAACCTGGAGTTTCCGCTGGTACGTAACCGCAAGGGCATTACCCGTAAGGAGATCAATGCAGCCGTTGAGGAAGTGCTTGAGGGTGTAGGCCTCTCGCAGACCATTAACCAGATGCCGGCTGAACTTTCGGGCGGGCAGCGTAAACGTATAGGCATTGCCCGTACGCTTATACTAAACCCGGAAATAATGATGTATGATGAGCCTACAGCAGGGCTCGACCCGATAACCTGTATCGAGATCAATGACCTGATCAACGAAGTACAGCAGCGTTACCATACCTCATCAATTATTATTACACACGATTTAACCTGTGCCAAAACCACAGGCGATCGTATAGCCATGCTGCTTGATGGCCAGTTTCAGCGCGTAGGCTCATTTGATGAAATATTTGAAACAGATGATGCCCGTGTGAAACCTTTTTATGATTATAATTTTATTCAATAAAACATACCATAACAATGGATGCTTCGGAAAGAAAAAACGCGATAATAGTAGGCATATTTGTTGCCTTGGGCACTATTATATTTGTAGTAGGTGTACTCACGCTGGGTAGCTCATCAAAATCATTTGTAAAAAGTATCAGCATCCGCTCAACTTTTGGCGATGTGGCCGGCCTTAAAAAAGGCAGCAACGTTTGGTTTTCGGGTGTTAAGATAGGCACCGTTAAAGAAATAGCCTTTAGCAACAACTCACAGGTAGAGGTTGTAATGTCTATTGATGCAGCGGTAAAGCCTTACATACACCGTAATACCCAGGCCAAGATAGGATCAGACGGCTTGATAGGCAATAAGATTATCGTGCTTGACGGCGGCAGCCCGCAGGCACCGGTTATTGAGGATGGCGACCGGATACAATCCGAAAAAATGCTTTCAACCGATGAAATGATGAGCACTTTTCAGGAAAACAACCGCAACCTGCTCTCGATCACCAAAGACTTTAAACAACTGAGCAGCCAGATTTTACAAGGCAAAGGCACCGTTGGCGCGCTGCTTGCCGATAGCAGCATGGCCGTACAACTGCGCAATTCCATGAAGAATCTGCAGTCGACCACGGAGAGTGCTGCCCGCCTTGCCGTTCAGTTAGATAACTTTAGCAAAAAGATGAATACTAAAGGCGGCCTCGCTGATAAGATGCTTACCGATACCGCTACATTCGCACAAATACAACAGTCGGTTGCGCAATTACAGCAAACAGCGGCAAATGCCAGCATGCTTACTGATAATTTGAACAAGGCATCATCAAAACTAAATACTACTGATAATGCCCTGGGTATTTTACTTAACGACCGTAACACGGCCGCCAAAATGCAAAACACACTCAATTACCTTGAGCAAAGCTCCATAAAACTGAATGACGACCTTGAGGCCGCGCAGCATAACTTTTTGTTAAGAGGATTCTTCAAAAAGCGTGAAAAGGCAAAAGCTGATAGCCTGAAAGGCAAATAATACAGACCTTTATACCACATAAAAAAATCCCGCCTTTAATAAAAGGCGGGATTTTTTTATGACCGGTACCTAAATTTTCAGGCTATTTTTAATTTAAGCGTGGTATCATAAACATGCTGTGAGGTACGCAGCATCACTTCCATTTTGTTGACCAATTTACTGGCATAAGCCAAATTGGTTTCCAGGCCTTCAATTTCTTTGCTGATAACTTTCAGGAAGTATTCACTGTTAAATACCTCTAACAGTAAATCATAATTAGTATTTAAAAAGTAAAGCACTTTTAAAAAGAACGACTCATTATTCTCCATCAAGATCTCGCACTCGTCGATAATGTCAGTAATACTCGGTTCAGAAAAATCATTCTGTTTACGTAGCTTAACAAAGGCGATCAACTTGGCATAAGCAATGCCTACCTTACGTAATATGGCCTCCATCTCCTCATCAGCAGAGCGTATAGAATAACAGTTATTATATTTATGGTAGTAATTAAACGTCCAGTTGGCATTATGGATACAAGCTTTGTACCTGTTAAAAATGAAATTTGTTTTCATAGCCATGTATTTAGCCTACATAGCCAAACATGTTGCCACAAATGCTAAATGTTAATAATTATTTGATAATTTTTCTGAGGATATTCTGCAAAGTTTTGCGAGCCTTTTATTGTTACAAGTTTGTTACTTTTAACCTTTCCTTTAAAGAAATTTATTCTCAATATAACATACTTTGAATGATTAAAGCAATTATTAAGTGTTTGATTTTCCAGACATACTTTCCTTATCCTTCAATTCACAATTACCAAGTGAAATAATATATCGATAAAATTAATGTCGCTTAACTAAAACCCTTGCAATTTTCATACGTTGTGTATTAAATACACTACAGATGGCAAACAACATTAAACAAACCATTGGCATAGGCATTATTGCAGGTATGCGTGCCATGATGGCCCCGGCCGCTACAGGCAGTTATCTATCAAAAGTTTAAAATACTAACGATCAGAATACGGCTATCAAATTTTTGAGGTCACCCATAGGTGTAAAGGTTTTGCAAACCCTTGCCGCGGGTGAGTTAGTGGGCGATAAGTTACCGGCTGCACCTAACCGTACGGCTTTAGCCGGCGTAATTGGCCGGGTGGTTAACGGAGCGCTATCAGCAGCGGTAATCAGCAAGGTAAACAAAAAGAATGTGCTTACCGGCGCTTTGATAGGCGGTGGTGCTGCGCTGTTATCAACCTACGCCTGTTTTTATTTACGCCGGTATATTAGCAGTCGCCCCCATATAAAAGATTTTGCTGTCGGCGGCGCTGAAGATGCCATCGCTATTGGCCTGGCCAGGCTGATATTTAAATAAGTGGTATATTCACTTCGCCCTGCTAAAGCCGGGCTGCATGCATGAAAAAATTTGAGGCTACTACCCTTTTGCTGGTCATCGCTTTTTGGGCATCAGCCCAAAAGCTAAAGCCTGCCCTTAATTTGGTTAAAGGGAGTACCTATAGCCTGCTTATAAAGCAGCGTATTACTACCAACCAAACCATCAAACAACTGCCGCTTGAAACGCGGATGATACTTGCGGCAAAGATGAGTTTTAAGGTTAGCGATATCCAGAACGATCATTACAGCATATCAGCAAATTACGATACTATAAACCTGCGCATGGAACTGCCAAATGGCAATTTACAATACAGCTCCGAACGTTCGGACTCAGCAAACGTATACTCACAATTACTTGCCGCATTTAAAGGCAAGCCCTTCCTGATCAGCTTATCAAAATCAGGAAAAACATTGACTACCAATGAAGCGGACAGTTGCTTATCCGCATTGAGCAAACAACTTTTAACTGTAAATACAGCGCAGCGCGAACAAGCGTTTAGACAACTGCAACAATCCATCGGCAATAACGCCGTTATCAACATCCTTGATAACTTGTTGTACATATTCCCTGCATCCACGGTAAATAAAACCGATAAGTGGATCATTGAAAATAAAGCCCCCGGTGAGCCTTCCCTAACCGTACGCAACTTTTACTTTATTACGAACAGCTCCGCTACGGGCATCACCATACAGGGCAATGGCACCGTTCAATCAGAATCGGCGACGGATACCTCGCGCTTAAACGGCATGCCGGTTAAGCGTAGCCTGGCTGGTACTACTACCTCATTGATCACCATAAACAAAAAAACAGGCTGGCCTGTAAATGCCGAAGTAACTCAAAGCCTGAAGGGCAACCTTATTATTCAGGACAACCCTAAACTGCCCGGCGGCATTGCCATACCTGTTATCATAACCAGCAGTTTAACTGCTACGGCACTTTAAAAGAATAATCAAGCCGCTGTGTTTATTTTAAATTAAAAAAGCTGATATTTGAGTGCTCTATACATTCCATAAACTATTGACTACGCGTTTACAAATTTCAGCAGATACATCGCTGCAAGCTAAAGTACATGACGTACAACTTGTGTATAACCGTTATGCAGGTATGCTTTTAGGTTATATATACGATGTAGTAAAAGACCATGCACTGGCCGAAAAGTATTTGGCAGAAACCTTTATTAAAGTAGCTGCTACAACAGACGACCTGAACAAACCGGGCGAAAACATTTATTGCAAACTACAACAGGTAGCACGCAGCAAAATGGCTAACTATTTTAATACGGTAAAACAGCATGATGTTAAAGAAACGGCAACTAACAGGCCTAACAGTTTTTTGAGCAGGATGAATGCCGGGCAATTAGCCGTTTTTTGCGGCATACACTACCATGGTAAAAACATAGGCACCATTGCAGCCGAATTGAATGAAGGGGAAGATACAGTGAGGAGATTATTAAAAGAAGCATTTGTAATTATCAGACAAAGTAATGATGCAGGAGTATATTAACAGTGGCATACTTGAAGCCTACGTACTGGGCAGTGCTTCGGAGCAGGAAGTGCAGGAAGTGCTCGGCATGAAGGAAAAATACCCTGAAGTGAAACAAGCACTATTTACCCTTGAAGAGGATATGGAAAAGCTTGCCGCATCAATGGCTATTGAACCACCTGCCCACCTTTGGCCTAAAATAGCTGATGAAATAAATGAGATCGTGTTACGTGAGCCCACCAAACCTCAGATCTACCGCGAACAAACTCATAAAAAGCAAAATACCGAAGCTGATAACAAGAACCAGTATATCGATATAGAATCAGAAGCTACACACATGCGTATACATAAAGTGTGGCGCTGGGTGTTTGCGGCTGTATTTGTGTTAGGTAAGATATTTTTAGGTTTCGCCATTTATTATTACCTGGAAAACAGGCAGATGAGTGAGCAGATGAACGAGCTTAAAACTGAGCTTAAACAATTAAAAACAGTAAAATAAAAAGCGCCCTTTCGGGCGCTTTTTGCTTGATGTGATAAGGGTTTCAGGTAAGGTATCGTTATAAATTAAGCGGCAGGCGCAGCATTATCCTTTTGTAGTTTTTTTAGCATTTCGCTGCCTATCAGCGCGTCTATCATTCCGCCGGAACCACCATCTTTGCCGCTAACCAGTATTTCCGGCACCAACTTGATGTTGTTGCTGGCCAGCGCTTCGGCTACGCGTACTACAGCATATTGCTCGGTACCCATGGCTTCTGTTTTTTGCTTGGTAACTTCGGCCTCGGCCAAACCGATGGCTTTGATCTTACCGGCCTCGGCACCACCATTTACCTCGGTAGCGTTTGCATCAGCCTTTGCGTTAACCGTTTTTACTTCGGCATCAGCCTTGGCATTAATGGTCTTCACCTCGGCATCGGCACGGGCATTAATGGTTTTTGATTCGGCTTCACCTTTGGCGACAGCTACCTTTGATGCCGCCATTTGGGTATTGATTTCTACCTGCCGGGTTGATTTTACTACTTCGGGCTGCATATCGGCACCAGCCTTGGCGCTTTCAAATTCCTTACGCTCAATTTGCGCGTGGCGCTGTATCTCATAAGTCACCTTTTCCTGCTCGGCTATTTTACGGTCGGTCAGGGTTTTCATCAATGCGGCGGGTGGTACTATATCGCCGATCAGGGTATCCACCCCTACTACGTTGTAGCCTGCCAGTACGGTACTAATGTGATCCTTTGCATCATTTTGCCTTTGGATACGGTTCGCCAAAAAGCCGATCACATCACTCCGCTGCGCCGAGTTACGGAAATAATTGGCGATTGTAGGCTCCAGCACCTGCGATACCAGGTTCTTCATCTTACCAAAACGGGCTATTACCTTTGGTGCCTCGTTACGCGGTACGTGGATGATCTGTGATACATCCAGGTTGAACGTAAACCCGTCAGACGAGCGGACGGTTATGGTACACAGGTTTTTATCCAGCTCATGCGCCTCGGTACGGCTATCGGCCCAGTTAAGCACAATGTTGGTGGTGGGCACTACCTCAACGGCGTGGGTATAAATATTCACCGGGTGCTTGCCCGGGTCAAGCGGTTCATCCCACACACCTTTTTCGTTACACTTCACAATGTTGCCGTGCTTAAAGCTGTCGCCACTGGTATCTTTACCTTCAGGGCCGACAAAGGAGTTAACTACTCCCACATAACCTATGGGTATATAAACCATATCCACCTGCTCAACAGTAACAAACCAGGGGTTTAGGTAATAAGTACCCGACAGGATCACATCTTCCTGCAAACCCTTGCGACCGCCGGCATTGATAAAGGCTATCGGGTCTTGGTAGTTTTTATGGCCATGTACAGATTCGCCTGCTATCTCGCCTTTATCCAGCGGTTCACCATCAAGCGTGGTAATGATACCAACCTTGTTATCATTAATATGGGTAATGGGTACAGTTTGTATCTCAAACAAAAAGGTATTGATACGATAACTACCCGGCGTTAGGAAAGCCGCCTGCGGGCCTTTTTGCCCGTTATTATCCAAAAAAGCGATGGCATCCTGAAACTTATCGCAATTAACAGGTTTACCCAGTACGCGGCCGGTATCTAACGAGGCACCGTCCTTCGCCTTAACCAAACCGAGCTTATCCTGCTCGATGATGGTAAAAGGTGCCATAATCACCTCGTACTGCCATGGCCAGAGCCGCCAGTACAGGCCCGGTGCCAAGGTTTTGGCCTGCATACCAGCCTCGCCGTGCGTAGCAATAATACGCCCATCGGGCATACGGATACTGTTTAACGTAAATTTTTTAATTACCATGCCGATACGGTCATCAGGCACGATAACCATTCCGAAGAAAACCCTGAGTACAAATTTGTACATAATCAGGAGCACCACAACGGGCATAACCCACCATAGGTTAATAAATAAACCAGACATTTTTTTATGAATTTTTAGAATGATAAGCCCATAAGGCTGGGGCCTTTTTGAAAAGCTTACAGCTTTATTTTCAAAACCTTAGCTGTATAGCTGTTTAGGATTTGAGTAGATTTACGGTCGCATTTGTATAAATATTACTGACCAAATATTGCACAGTTTTAAACCTCCGTCAAGGGTTTTTAAATATTTAATTAAGTTGTAATAAAGTGATATTTTTACAATTCACTTATTAATTATAAGCCCGTCGAGATGGCAAAAAATATCATTCTGTTAATAAATATCACCTTGCTTTTTTTGATCACGGGATGCCGGGGTAATCTAAAACCCGAAAATCTGCGCGGAAAATGGAAGTATGTAAAAGTTTTTAATCCGGAAGCCAACCCGCCCGACAGTGTTTCGACCATGGAACTGGAAGAACTAAAGCCTTACATTGAGTTTACGGGCGATAATACATTGCAGATAATATGGAACGGCAAGGTGCTATCAAAAGGCACTTATCATATCGAGGCCGATAACATCCGCTTTAAAGAAGACCTTGGCAACGGGCAAAGCCGTGAGTTCCCCTTCTATGTATCAAAGCTTACCGATAAAGAGATCGTTTTTGAAACCGTTGGTGCAGACGGATCAAAAGTAACGGCGGTGAAATTTAGTGAGTAGAGAGCGATGAATAGTGATTAGTCATTTGTCATCAGGAGTTTCATCCACATATTACTTTAAACTCCGCAAACCAAGAAACTTTCAAAGCCTGATAACTAATGACCACTCACTAATGACTATTCACCAAATCAATGCCCAACCACCACAGCATCCCCGGTTACGCCGGTAAATTTGCCGCGGTTAAGGCGGAGGCTGGTAAAAAATATCACAAAGGCTATTAAACCCGTGGCGCACATTACGGCTGCCAGCGGAACTACCGAAAGGCTATCGAACAAACTTACACTGGTTGACACCAATGCGCCGATACCCAATTGCAATGCCCCAAACAGCGATGACGCGGTGCCCGCGTTTTTTGAGAATGGCGCAAGGGTTAAAGCGGCTGCGTTCGGGTTAGTCATCCCCAAGCAGCAAAGGAACAGGAAGATCATGACGATAGTACCCCAAAAACCAAGCACACCTAATACCGAACCGACCAAGAACAGGACACCCACAAAAGCTTGTGCCGGTAAGGATACCTTTACAATCTGCTCGCTGGTAAACCGGCGCAGCAGCAGGCTGTTTACCTGGCTGGAGCCGATAAAGCCGACCGATAGCCCGGCGAAGATCCAGCCGTAAACTTTATCTGTAACGCCAAACACTTCCATAAATACCAGCGGCGAGCCCGCCACGTAAGCAAACAATCCCGAAAAGGCGAATGAGCCCGTAAGCGTATAGGTATAAAACTGCGGCACCTTCAGTACATTTAAAAATGAGTTGATAATAGGGCCGGGTTGTAATGATATGGTAGGGTCGGGCTTATAACTGTCTGGCAATACAAATATCACCGCTAACAATATCAATACCGCCATACCTGCCAGTACAATAAACACCCATTGCCAGCCCGGCCCGGCAGTAACATAACCACCGATAGTTGGCGCTACCATAGGCGATGCACCTACCACCAGCATCAGCAAAGCGAACACTTTGGCATTATCTTTCACAGGGAACAGATCGCGCACCATGGCCATGGAGGCAACCGCGGCCGCGCAACTGCCAATAGCCTGAACAACGCGTAATATAATAAGCGCGTTTAATGAGGTAGCCATAGCGCAGCCAACAGAGGCTACAATATAAAAGCTTAAACCAAACAACAAAGGTTTACGGCGGCCAAACTTATCTAACAGCGGGCCATATAATAACTGCCCTGCGGATAAGCCGATAAAAAAACTGGAGAGCGATAAAGCCACACCGGCAACATCAGTATCCATGTATTTAGCTATAGCCGGAAAGCCGGGCAAATACATATCAATTGAAAATGGACCTAATGCTGTAAGGGTGCCTAATATCAGTATTAAAAAAAAGTAACGTTTTCTGGTCATGCAATAAGCCGGTTTTTTTATTTGCGACAGATATGCGCGGCCGGACTACAAAGATGCTGCAAGCCTTTTAAAAAATAATAAGCGAAATGTAAATTCAATAATTTAAAAGCGCGATGCTATTCATTATCGTAATAAGTAGCGTCTTTTATTATTTTACCCTCATTATTAAAAGTAAGTACAGCACATATAGGTAAATGCCATTTTTCGCCACCAGCTGGTGTACCGCTTGAGGTAAATTGCACGGTTACCACACTGCCCGAAGCATGTATGGCATCAATATCATCCTTAATATCGGCAAACATTTTCTGCATTTCGGTATACTTGGCTATGGTTTCTTCATGGTTCTTTTTAACATAAGCCGGGCCAAAGGCGGGATCTAAAAAACTGGCGGTATCGGCGTAATGTTCGGCCATGCCTCTCCAGTTATGCTGATTAAAAGCGGCAAACATGCTTTTGGCCGCTTCGGTATTCGCGTGGCTGCGATCGTCAGTTTTAATACAGGCGCTAAATACTGCCGCTAAAATGATAATGATTAAGGTATTTACTTTCATGACATGGATTATTGATGCACTAATTTACAACACGATATATAAATAAAGCAGTAATAAAATGTAAAACTAAGGGGTATATCGGACATATTATTTATAAATTAGCCAATACAATCGCCAATTATTAAACATGATACCATTAACCGTAATGTATACCCGCCAGTGCCGTCCGCTAAGCATAGCCGCCATTTTGGATGTATTTGAAAGCGTGAACTCCGCCTTGGTTCGCCGGGGCGAAAATGCCGCCTTTGATATACAACTGGTAAGCCATGATACCGAATATGGGATATATAACAACTACCAAACCCTGCGTGTTAAAGATGCCGCTGATGCCAAACTGATCCTGATACCGGCATTTAAGTCAGACGAGGGAGATATTAAAGGCAACATCAATGCAAACCTGGAGTTGATCCCATGGATCATGAAGCAGTACCAGCAGGGTGCCGAGGTAGCCAGCTTTTGTACCGGGGCGTTTTTGTTAGCCGCGACAGGTTTACTAAACGGCAAAAAAGCCACCACGCATGTATTAGCTACGTATGACCTTGCACGCAATTTTCCGCAGGTTGATGTACAGCCCGAAGAAGTGGTAACGCATGACAGTGGCATATATACCAGCGGCGGCGCTACCAATACCTTCCATTTGCTGCTGTACCTGGTTGAAAAATATTGCAGCCGCGAGGTGGCCGTTCAAATTGCCAAACTGTTCGCCATTGATATGGACAGGGACAGGCAAAGCTATTTCGCCACCTTTTTGCCCAGTAAAGACCATACAGACAGCATGGTGGCCGATGCTCAGCAACGAATGGAGCAGCGTTATAACAAAGCGGCCACTATTGAGGAGATCATAGGCGATATACCATCAAGCCGCCGCAATTTTGTACGCCGTTTTAAACATGCAACCGGTATTACCCCTATTGAATATTTACAACGTACCCGGTTAGAGGGAGCCAAAAAGCTGCTCGAAAAAACTAACCAAAGCATATCCGAAGTAATGTACAATTCCGGCTACAATGATGTAAAATCATTCAGGCAATTATTTAAAAAAGGCGTTGGCCTTACCCCAAAGGAGTACCGGGATAAGTTTAATATCATAAGGGCGAACTAAGTTTTATTGGTTGTAAACCAACTTGGCTTATTATTTGCTTTACCTATGCTAACTTATAGAAAGATACTTATGAAAAAGTTAGCAATATGTTTAAGCCTGACGATGGCTACTCTTCTATCAGCAGGCTCTGCCGCCCATGCGCAGCAGGACACAACTAAAAAGAAAGAAATGAGTTCGCAAGGTAAAGGCGCTATAATTGGTGGCGCAGGTGGTGCGGTAGCGGGCGGCCTTATAGGCGGCAATGTAAAAGGCGCGCTTATTGGCGGCGCATTAGGTGCAGGCGGCGGTTACATCATCGGTAACGAAAAGCAAAAAAACAAAGAGAAAAAAGCACAAGACAAAAAAAGCAGCGCTAAAAACAAGTAATTATCTGATCATACTACAAAAAAGCTCCGCTATTTACTATCGCGGAGCTTTTTTGTGTAAAATCCATCCTTGATTAGTTACGTTTTTTAGTATATTTCCGTTCAGCATATTAAATGACCAAATTATTAGCCGCGCTTTTTGTTTTGCTTGTGCCATGCCTCGTGCTGGCTCAGCCACGCATGTACAAGGATACGGCCACGATAATTAATACCGAAGGACAAAAAGACCTGATAGACATCGGCAAAGACCTATTTAACATTAAGCCGAAAAAGGTTGAGGCCGAAAAAGATAAGGAAGTCTATTTTTCATTTCTGCCGGTATCAACCGCTGTACCCGGCGGCGGCAAAACCCTTTTTACATCAACTACAGCAGGCTTTTATATGGGCGACAGAAGTACCACCTATATATCAAGCGTAACTTTTACACCTTACTTTAACTTTAAAGGCCGGTATGGTATTCCTATACGCTCAAACGTGTGGCTAAAAAACAACTCGTGGAATATTATGGGCGATACCCGGGCGTTAAAATATCCGCAGTACACCTGGGGTATCGGTGGCGGCCACAATAACAACAATAAACTACTGCTGGATTACCGGTACTTCCGCTTTTATCAAAGCGCCCTTAAACAGATCAAGCCTTATTTTTTTGCAGGCATTGGCTATAATCTTGATTACTACATCAACATTGAAACCACTAAAAATAACGCGCTAAAAAACTTTACCGGTTATGAATACGGTACGGAGGATAGCCAGAATTCATTTTCATCAGGCCCGAGCATAAACCTGTTGTATGATACGCGAAACAATTCCATTAACCCCCTGCCCGGCTGTTACGCCAATTTAATTTACAGGTTTAGCAGTCCTGTTTTTGGCAGCAACAACCACTGGCAATCCCTTTATTTTGATGTACGCAAGTATGTGTCGCTTTCACCACGATCACGCAAAAAAAATGTACTCGCCTTGTGGACTTATTACTGGACAACCCTGACACCCGGCACACCTTACCTTAACCTGCCAAGCATTGGCTGGGACCCTTACAACCGCTCGGGCCGCGGCATTGAACAAAACCGTTACCGTGGCGATGCCTTGTTTTACATGGAGAGTGAATACCGCCGCGATATTACCCGGAACGGGCTATTAGGCTATGTGCTTTTTGCCAGTGTAAACTCAGCTTCACAACAGGGTTCGCGCAGTTTTAAATACTGGCACCCTGCGGCAGGCGGCGGCTTGCGTGTAAAATTCAATAAAAATTCGGGCACCAACATTGGTGTTGATTACGGCTTCAGCAAAGGATTTTCAAGCATTATGCTGAACCTTGGCGAAGCATTTTAACTATTGCAGGTTATTAGAGATGGATGTGTTATACTTAATAAGTTAATTAACTAATAATTACTAAAAACACCTTTCAGAAAATAAATATTGTATTATAATATGAACTTCATTTTATAAAGTAAAATACTTTCTAAAAATCGGTTAAATTAATTTTATTACTTTTGCATTTGTAAATACTGCTAATATTTCGTTACTGATTATCAAATATCATCTTCCTGAAATTTTCGGTATCAAGCAATCAAAAAAAGAAATTTGAAACGTATTTTAGTTTTAGACGATAATGAAGATATTCTGGAAATAGTTCAGGAAACATTATCGTATGAGAATTTTGAAGTTAAAAGCACTGCCGAAGGTGAACATGTTTTACCATTGATCCAGGAGTTTAAACCAGACTTAGTTATATTGGATTACCGTGTATCTGGCATGAATGGCGGCGAGATCTGCAAGCAGATAAAAAGCCACCCCGACTACGGCAATATCCCCGTTATTATATTCTCAGCCTACATTAACAGCAATGGCGAACTTAATGGCTATGGTTGCGATGCCATCATCAACAAACCTTTTGACCTGGGCGAACTGGTTGACAAGGTAAATGCCCTTCTTTAATAATTATTGATAATTTGCTCATTTCATCGATTTGCAAAAGTCATAATTGGCGAATAGATATCTTTACAACAATTGAGACTATCAAAATAAATTTATATTTAAATTACGATATTTTCAATTTATACCCCATTGCACTAATTAACAATTTAGTTACTTGCGGTTATAATTAATACAATTACAATTTTGTATATTTGGTTAATTACAAAATACAAAATCACCCCCAATTGTATTTGTTATGGAAAAACAAGTAAACGAGGTTTTAAATCAACAGACCTCTCATAAAAAAACATTATTATGCCCGCATTGCCATAATGAGCTATCAGGCGGCAGGGTACATCGCGGCTTTTTTGTACGGAACTTTTTATTCTGGCTGCCCATTAAAAGGTACATGTGCTACCGTTGCAGCAAAAAAAGCTATGCATGGGTTTAACTCTGATTAAATATCTTAAACCTTTAATATTTATATTAAATTAATATTAATATTAAATGCAATTTATATGATTTATTCAATGAGATTTAGCATTTTGCATCTAACTAAATCTAAATTTTGGATAAATCGATTAAACCTAAAAAGGAATATCGCTGTAATACCTGCGGCCATATTTTTCATTTTCAGCAGCCCAGGAATGTTTTTGAAAGGATGTTATCTATGATCAAGCCTTTTAAGAAATATTTTTGCGCGCGCTGCCAGCGTTCATCCTACGTGTTTGAATCTCGCGACAAAGTTTCTATGATCATTTACGGCCTTCCACTTATAAACATTTGGTTATAAGTAATTACTGGTACAAGTTTTGTGTATGCTATAATATAGCAGGATACAAACGGATTGCAGAATAGATATGAGACGGATACTGGCTGTTGATGACAACAGAGATATATTAGAAATAATTGAGCTGATACTTGAAGACTGTGGTTACGAAGTTGAAACCTTAACCAACGGGCACGACCTTTTTGATAAGATAAAAGAAATCAACCCCGATTTGATCTTACTGGACATCATGCTTGGCGACCTGGATGGCCGTGAACTTTGCCAGTTAGTAAAAACAGGTGCCGATACTAAAAATATACCAGTAGTACTTATATCAGCAAGCCATAATATGGCTGATAGCATTGCCGAACATAAAGTTGGCTCAGCCAATGCTTTTATTGCCAAGCCATTTGACATTAGCGACCTGGTTGATACCGTACAGTCGCACATAGCCGCTTAATTACCTTTTTTGAGGCTTATTTTTCAACATTAATAACAATACGGGCATAGTTGCGTTAAAAAAATGTTTTCCACACTTGTTAAATACTAAGGTGGATTGCATCTTTGCCGTTTAGCTATTTTAGCGCAACCGTAAGTACGCACCGTATGACAACACTCAAATATATAGTACTGCCCGCAGCAGTATTTTTAGTATCACAAGCAGAGGCCCAGCAAAATCCGTCGTTCCATATTTATAAGACCTATCACACCGCTCTTGACCTATTAGATAAGGGAAAATATGTTTCGGCGGCTGAGCAATTCAAGCTTGTGGAAGCCTCTAAGATCCGCACCGGCAACCAGCCTGGTTTCGAGTCGGAGATATCACTCATCAAAGAAAATTCACATTACTACGAAGCGCTTTGCGCCCTTGAATCGGGCAGTGATGATGCTGAAAGCATGTTTCAGCGCTTTATAAAGGAGCATCCTGAAAACCCGCTTTCAAAACTGGCTTATTTCCAGGTAGGTAAATCATACTTTAAGCAAGGAAAATATAAAGAGGCGCTTGAGTGGTTCAACAAAGTTGAATCAGGCGAACTGACCGGCCGTGAAAACACCGAATATAAATTCCGTAAAGGCTACGCCTACTTCGCTACCGGCGATAACGTAAACGCGCAAAAACTATTTAGCGATGTTAAAAACAAACGTTCGCCCTATACTGAGGATGCTACGTACTATTTTGCCTACATCGCTTACCTTAATAAGGATTATCACCTGGCGCTATCTAATTTTGAAAAATTAAAAAATTCAAAAAAATATGAGTCAAGCTATCCGTACTATATTACAGCGGTATACTTTTTAGATAAACGCTATGATGATGTATTGAGCTATGCCGTACCTATTGTAAATAACACCAAGCAGCAAAATGAAACGGAAATGCTGCGCATTATAGCGGCATCGTATTTCGCAAAGGCCAACTATCCGCAGGCGGTAAGTTACTACACCCGTTTCCAGGATCGCGACCAGAACAAAACCCAAAACACGCAGGATAGCTACCAGATAGGTTACGCCCATTACAAAACAGGCAACCTTAATAAAGCGGCTATCGAGCTTAAAAAACTGGTTGGCCAAAATGATATTTACAGCCAAAGCGGTAACTATACCCTGGGCGATATCTTTTTAAAACAAAACAACAAGCAAGGTGCCCGCACGGCTTATCAAACCGCGTCAAAACTTGATTTTGACAAGCAGATACAGGAAGATGCCTTGTTCAGCTACGCCAAGCTCTCATACGAACTTGATTTTAACGCCGCCGCGCTTGAGGCGACACGTACCTACCTGAAAAATTATCCACGCTCCGCACGTACCGAAGAAGTGAAGATTTTATTAGGTGAGGCCTTACTAAACGCCCGCAACTATCGCGAAGCGGTAGAAATACTGGAGCCTATCCCTAACAAATCAGTAAGCGCGCGCACGGCTTATCAAAAGGTAACCTATTACCGTGGTTTGGAATTTTATAACGAGCGCGCGTTCGAGAATGCTATCGGCATATTTTTGCGCTCACTAAGCGCGCCGGTTGACCCGCAAATTGAAGCGCTTACTACCTACTGGATGGCCGAAGCCATGTATGAGGTGCGCAAGTACAGCGAATCGGTTGATAACTTTGAAAAGTTTTTGGCCATGCCGGAATCTAAACAAACCAACCTGAGTAATTACGCTAATTATGCTTTGGCCTACGCCGCGTTTTATGACGACCAGTATGGTAAGGCCGCCAAGTACTTTGAACGCTTTTTACAAGGAGCCGAAAAAGACCCGAATACGGTAAATGACGCGGTAACCCGCATAGGCGATAGCTATTTTGTGATGAAGAGCTATGGCAAGGCACTGGAGTATTATAACCGCATTATTTCGCAGCGCACAAAAGGCGAGGATTATGCCTTGTTTCAGCGTGGGGTGATACAGGGCTTACAGGGTAACTATGATGCTAAAATATCAACCCTGAATGATGTATTGCAGCAATTCCCTAATTCTGACTATGCAGATGATGCCTCTTTCGAGATAGCCTATACTTACTTTTTAAAGAACGACGGGCCTCGTGCTAAAACTGACCTGCAGGCGATGATCCAAAAGTACCCGCGAAGCAGCTATGTGCCGCGTGCTATTGTTACCATCGGTTTGATTGATTATAACGGCAACCAGGATGACGCGGCTGTGGAATCATTCAAAAAAGTGGTGTCTGATTACCCATCAAGCGATGAGGCTAAACAAGCGCTTAAACAGGTTGAAAAAATATATACCGACAAAGGCGACGCGCAAACCTTTATTAATTACGCAGGCACTACTCCTATCGGCAACTACACTACTGCCGAGCAGGAAAATATTATGATAACCGCTGCCAACAATCTTTACTTAAAAAACGATTGGCAGGGCACTGTTAACGCGGTGAACGCCTATCTTGATAAATTCCCGACCAAGCAGATTTATGATAAGCAGGCACGCTACCTGCGCGCGCAGGGCCTTACCAATTTAGGCCGTACGCAAGAGGCCGTGGTTGATTACAACTATATTTTGAACGACTGGACAAGCGCTTATACTGAAAAATCACTGATCAGCATGGCTAAGCTGTACATGGCGCAAAAGAAATATAATGATGCCGTGGTATTCCTGAAACGTTTGGAAACCAACTCCGAATACAAGGCCGATTATACGTACGCGGTGAACACGCTGCTTTATTGCTACGATCAGATGCGGATGTCTGACGATGTATTGAAATACGTAGCCATCGTTCGTGCTAACGAAAAAACCGGCCAGGAAGATAAGTTCCGTACTGGTTTATATGCTGGTAAAGCAAACCTGGAACTGGGTAATACCGAAGCCGCCATTAAGGAGTTTAATTATACGCTTGCCAATACCAAAACCGTTGCAGCGGCCGAGGCTAAGTATAACATCGCGTTGATAGAGTATCAGCAAGGTAAATACAAGGCATCTCAAAAAACATGTTTTGAAATAGCCAAGGATTTCCAGAACTACGAATACTGGTCGGCCAAAACATTCATCCTGCTGGCTGATAACTACGTTAAGCTAAAGGATAATTACCAGGCTACGGCTACCCTGCAAAGTATCATTGATAATTATACTGCCAAGGATGATATACTGCCTGAAGCAAAACAAAAACTGGCTAAACTTAAAGGTATCAAGATAACACCTGAAACCACGCAGGCCGACAGCACCGGCACTGCCGTGCAGGACACCACCCAGCAATAACAGGAGCATTCAACGAACCAACGAGCAAAGACACATGAAATTAAGATACACCTACATATTGTTTACCGCGCTAACGGCTTGTTACTTTGTACCGGCAACCGCGCAGGTAAAAAACACTACTAAAAAAGGGCAAAAAGCCGCAACGCCGGCATCGCAAAGCAATGCCAAAAAACTGGGTGATGCAGCCTCGAAAACAGCGCAGGATACCACTAAGAAAGGCCAGAATAACCCTAACGAGGGGGGTGCCATCTCTGAGGAAATTGTAGTAACCACCTCATACAAACCGGTATTGGCTGATGCGGTAAAAATTCGCCGTAACCCTGATCTGGAAGATAAAACACCATTTAAAGCGCCATTGAGCTACAGCTCGATTGATAAACGCCTGACCAAGGATAACGAGATACAACAGTTAGAGGCCATGAAACGCCCGCCTGAGCGCGACTCGTTACCGACCAATAATTATGTTAAAGGCGGTCTGGGAAGTATGAAAACCACGTTTGGCGAAGGCTACTTCTCCAACGGTGCTGATGAGGCTTTGCAAGTGGGCGGATACATAAAACACTTTTCACAAGGCTCATCAGTATTCCCTAAACAAAACGAAAGCCGTAATGAATTGGGCATTTTTGGCAAGAGCATTACCGATGAGCATACCTTGCGCGGTACCATAACTTATAAACGCCGTGGTGTTAATTTTTATGGTTATAACCGTGATATTGAGCCGCAGCTACAATTTGAACCTCAAAAGCAAGCCTTTAACACCATTGCTGCCGAAGGCGAACTGGCCAAAAACTATCGTGATGTAGAGAACGACTTTACCTATGCGCTTAAAGTTAACGGTTATTCGTTCAATAACTCCTTTAATGCTAAGGAAAGCAACCTGGTTTTATCGGGTTTTGTAAACCAAACGGTTAAGCAGTTTTACGCTGGTTTAGCCGCGTCACTTGATCTGGGTACACAAAAAGACAGCCTGTACTCTTACAACAATAGCATCATCCGCTTAAACCCGTACATCAAGTTTCAGGGCGAAAAGTATAAGATAGACGCGGGTGTGAACATAACCAAGGAATTTGGTTTGAGCAGCCGCTTCTCCATCTTCCCGGCAGCCAAACTGGAGTTCCAGGTGATCCCGAAATATGTTCGCCTGTTTGCCGAAGCTAAAGGTGATATCAACAAGGCATCTATCCGTGATTTTTCTGAAGGCAATCCGTTTATCACCGAAAACATCACCCTTAAAAACTCTGCTGACCGTTTAGCGCTGAGCGCAGGTTTAAAAGGCACACTGGCACCGGGCCTGGGCTTTAAGGCTACCTTCTTCCGTAACCGGGTTAAGGATATGCCACTGTACATTGCCAACTTTAATACCAACAGCACCAACAATAAATTCGCGGTTATTTATGATGATGGCACCGCTACCGTGAGCGGCTTTACCGGCGAACTGGATTTTAAAGCTACTGATGACCTGAACATATTCGGCCGTGCCGAGTTTAAAGATTACAAAATGGACACCGAAGCGCAAGCCTGGAACCTGCCTAAATTTAAACTGACCGCGGGTACCATAATCCGCATTAGCGATAAGGTGAACATTAATGGCTCGCTATTAATTCGTGGTAACGCTTACGACAGGATACTTGATCCACTGAGCACTACCTTTACTGAGCCACGCGCGGTTGAAATTAAATCGTACGTTGACCTGAACGGCGGCGCGGAATATAAAGCGACCAAGCAATTATCCATATTTGTACAGGTAAATAACATCCTGAATAATACTAACCCAACCTTTTTATATTATAATAATTACGGGTTTAATATTTTTGGCGGCGTTGGCTATGCCTTTTAATTTATTTAATAATTAACCGTACTTTTACGGGAATGGACTTAGCCTACTACTTAATTGATTTACTTGGGCAGCGTGGTGAGGTAAGCGTACCGGGCTTGGGCCATTTCTTCTACGCACGGGTAAATGCCACATACAAGGCTGATGAGGCGCGCATCTATCCACCGGGGCAAAAGCTGGAATTTGAGCAAAAGCCTGTAAACGGTGATGATGCTTTTGCCGCCTTCATTTCACAAAAAAAGAACATCTCCATGGCATCAGCAAGGTATTTTGTTGACCGCTATGTGAACGATGTAGTACAGGAAACCGCCATTCGTGATTTTGCTGTGGCCGATAAGGGCTGGCTGCGTAACGATGGTTTCCAGATAGTTTTTAAAAATGCTGATACCGCCGCAGGCAATACGGTAAACTTTGGTTTACCTGCATTGCATCTGCCTAAAAAGGGACAGCAAAAGGTTAAAATAACAACAGTTGTATTAACACCGCCGCCCCCGGTTATGGATGAACCGCAAACGGTTAGCCAACAACCGGTTGTAGAACAACCACAGGTAAATGAGCCTGCTATCATAGCACCGCAAATTACAGTTACACCTGATGCGCAGCAAACTGTTACACAGCATACAGCACCGGTAACAGAAACACCGGAAGCCGGTTTTGTAGAAGACGAAAAGCGGGGTTTAAACGTTTGGGTAATTACGGCTATTGTTGTTGCCCTGTTGGCTATTGCCGGCATTGGGCTGTATATGTATAACCCGGGATTGTTAGGCTTGGATGGTGATAACCGGGCGGCTACCGTAATACCAACTACTGATAGCCTGGCCAATAGTGTTGACACAGCCACGGTTGAACCGGAAAATACTCCTGGGGCATTGGCTAAAACTGGCGATACAACTGAACCGCAGGCCAACATGAGCCTGAACGATTCGGTTAAAACAGTGGTTATTGATTCCCCTGCCGCAGTAAAAAAGCCAGGCGCAGGAGTTCAGGCGGTAAAACCACAACCTGAAGCTGTACAACCTGCCACTAAACCGGCTGCAACTGCCCCGGCAACAGGTTACCCTTACACGGTAATTATTGGCGGCTCGTTCGCTACCGTTCAAGAGGCTGAAAAATGTATCGTAAACTATAAAAAGTTAGGCCTTGAAGCCCATATTTTAGCGGAGCCCGGTTATGGTAAAAAACGTAAGGTAGTTATAGGCACTTACAAAACACTTGCAGAAGCACTCACAGAAAAAAACAAACTTATAAAATCAAAAAAAGTCAGGGATGATGCTTACACCCTGGAAATTACTAAAAAACGATGACACTATTACTACAGATTGCAGATACGGCTGCACAAATGGCGGATACAGTGAATAACGCGGCGGTACCAACCGTACCGGCAGATGATTTGCGCTTTGGCGACCTGTTGCTTAAAGGCGGCTGGGTAATGATACCGATCGGTATTTTAGCGGTATTGGGCCTGGTTATATTTTTTGAACGCTTTTTTACTATCCGCAAAGCCTCTAAAGATGAATCGAGCCTGATGGCGCAGGTTCGTGCCAGCATCATGTCGGGCAACCTGCAATCAGCCGTAGCATTATGCCGCAACAGCAATACACCGCTTGGCCGTATGCTGCAAAAAGGCTTACTGCGCATTGGCCGCCCGATAAAAGATATTGAAGGCGCTATTGAGAACGTAGGCAAACTTGAGGTATCAAAGCTTGAAAAAAACATCGGCATCATTGGCATTGTAGCGGGTATAGCGCCCATGTTTGGTTTCCTGGGTACTATCGCGGGTGTAATCCAGATCTTTTATAACATCTCAAAAACTGATAACATCAGCATGGGTGTAATATCAGGCGGTTTATACGTAAAAATGGTTACCTCGGCCGCGGGTTTGTTTGTTGGTATCGTAGCTTACATTTGCTACAACGTACTTAACATGATGGTTGATAAAGTGATATTAAAACTGGAAACTGACGCTATTGAATTTATTGACCTGTTAGAAGAGCCAAGCAAATGAATTTGAGAAAAAGACAACGGGGCGCGACGGCAGAGGTACACACCTCGGCACTGAACGACATCATGTTTTTCCTGCTGCTGTTCTTCCTCATCGCGTCAACCGTTACCAACCCGAACGTAATTAAGCTGATGCTGCCTAAATCATCATCAGGGCAATCTGTTTCAAAAAAAACCATTACGGTTTCGGTAACCAAGGATTTAAAATATTACATTGATAAAAAAGAAACACCGGTAGACCAACTGGAAGCTACCTTGGGCGGCTACAAAAGTTTGGCAACAGAATTGACCATCGTATTATACGTTGACCGTACCGTAGCTATACAGGATGTAGTACAGGTAATGGATATAGCCCAAAAACTAAACATTAAACTGGTATTAGCAACGGAGAAGAAAGGTTAATCGGTTTGCAGTGGGCGGTTTGTAGTTGACGGTTAACATATTTTAATCTGAAAACGAAAATGAATCTCCTAAGTAAATAATATTCGAAATTGAAAATCCGAAATCCGAAATCAAAAAATGGATTACCGCGAAGAAAATAATTACCCTAAAGCATTTTTGGCAACGGGTATTATACTGGGCATAGTGCTTGCGCTTAGCTACTTTATTGTGTTTCATTCGCTGCCTAAGCAGGAGGATGGTACCGGGGGTATCCTGGTAAATTACGGCACAGTTGACGAAGGTATGGGCGATGCCTACATGAGTATGGAAGAGCCATCCGTAGCCGAAAAAGCTAACAACACCCGTCCTGATAAAGTTACCCCTGACCCGCCGACTGAAGACAAGGTACAGTTGGATAACAGCGATAAGGACGTAGTTACCCAAAATAATGAGGACGCGCCCGAAATAACCGCGAACACCAAAAAACCAAGCCCAACGGTAGCCACCAAACCTAACAAAACAGAAAGCAAACCGGTAATAAACCAAAATGCCCTGTTTAAAGGTAAGCCCAACAACGGCACCGGCAGCGGCGATGGTACAGGCAGCACACCCGGCAATCAGGGCAAAACCACCGGTACAACACTCACCAACAGTTATGATGGTACAGGCTCGGGCGGCGGCGGCGGTGCAACATCCGCACCGGGTTGGGACAGGGCACCTGCAAAACCGGATGTAGGCAATCGTTACAATGGCAAAGTTGTTATTGAATTCACTGTAGATAACAACGGCAATGTAGTTAATGCAGGTGTTGGTCGTGGTACTACCCTCATAGATGATGAATTGGTTAGCAAATGTGTACAAGCCGTACGTAATGCCAAGGTAACGCCATCATCAAGTACGGCAGACGGCCGTAAGTACACCCAGGTATTTGTATTTAAAGCGAGATAAGTTGGGCGGTGGTCATTAGTCATCAGTCATTTGACATTAGTTAATTAAGTATTCAACCTTATGACTAATGACCACCGCCCAATGACTAATGACCATTGTCAACTGACCAATGACCATTGACTACTGCCCATACTATGACCACCTACGCTGAGACCATCGACTATTTATTCAGTCAGCTACCCATGTTTACGCGCATCGGGGCAGCGGCCATAAAAAACAGTCTGGATAATACCTTTGTCCTTTGTGATCTGCTGGGCGATCCGCATAAAAAATTTAAGAGTGTACATATTGCCGGCACCAATGGTAAGGGGTCAACCTCGCACATGCTGGCCGCCATACTGCAAACAGCCGGTTATAAAACCGGGCTGTACACCTCCCCTCACCTAAAGGATTTCAGGGAACGCATCCGTATAAACGGACAAATGATTGCCGAGCAAACGGTGGTTGATTTTGTTGAAAAACACAAGGCGGACTTTGAGCGAATACAACCCTCTTTTTTCGAGATGACGGTTGCCCTGGCTTTTGATATTTTTGCTCAAGAGCAGGTAGATATAGCTATTATTGAAGTTGGCCTGGGCGGCAGGCTCGATTCAACCAACGTGATCACGCCCCTGCTATCCCTCATTACCAATATCGGCTGGGACCATATGAACATGCTCGGCAACACCCTGCCTGAGATAGCCGGAGAAAAGGCCGGTATCATCAAACCAAATATCCCGGTAATTATCAGCGAACGGCAGGAAGAGATTGCCAGTGTGTTTATTAAAAAGGCCGCTGAGCTAAACGCTCCAATTACTTTTGCTGCCGATAATTGGCAGGTAGAAGTTCCCGGTCAGCAGCATGATGCTTTAATACACAAAACCATCACTGCAAAAAAGGGGCAGCAAACTTATAAACTGGATGTTGACCTGACCGGCACCTATCAGCAAAAGAACATAAAAGGCGTTTTAGAAGCGGTTGAGCAATTACGTGCCCAAGGCTTCAACATAACTGATGAGCATGTTGAACAAGCGCTTAAACAGGTAAAACTATTAACCGGCTTGCATGGCCGTTGGGAGGTATTGAGCACCTCTCCCCTTACTATATGCGATACCGGGCACAACCCGGATGGTATTGTCGAAGTGCTGAAAAATATAGCTGCAATAAATTATAACAAGCTCCATTTTGTAATAGGCATGGTGAACGATAAGGATATCACCAAAGTATTAGCCATGCTGCCGCAAAATGCCATCTACTATTTTTGCAAACCAGATATACCACGTGGGCTTACTGCGGAAGAATTACAGGCAAAGGCCGTATCATTCCATTTAAGCGGTGATACTTATACTTCGGTAAAGGCGGCACTCCAGGCGGCGCAGTCAGCGGCCAACAGTAACGACCTCGTTTTTGCCGGTGGAAGTACTTTTGTTGTAGCCGAAATAGTGGCGTAAGAAAGCCTTTCCCTCCCCTTTTGTAACAATAAGAAAGCATTGTGTTTTTCGGGTAAGCATTTGCGATAAAAGCCTATTTTTACCACAACCAACTCATTAAACAGCATGACATATCAACCTGCAAAAAACAGATATCAAAATATGCAATATCGCCGCTGCGGCAAAAGCGGTATAAAGCTCCCGGCCATATCATTAGGCCTATGGCATAACTTTGGGCATGTAGATGTTTACCATAACTATCAAAAAATACTGCACCTGGCATTTGATAGCGGCATAACACATTTTGACCTGGCCAACAATTACGGCCCGCCTCCAGGATCGGCCGAAGAGAATTTTGGCAAGATACTGAAGGCTGATTTCAGCGGCTATCGTGATGAGATGATCATATCCAGCAAGGCCGGTTATACCATGTGGGATGGTCCGTATGGCGACTGGGGTTCCAAAAAATACCTGGTAGCTAGTCTGGATCAAAGCCTGAAACGCATGGGGCTGGACTATGTCGATATATTCTATCATCACCGGCCCGATCCTGATACGCCGCTTGAAGAAACCATGCAGGCACTTGATCTGATCGTTCGCCAGGGCAAGGCTTTGTACGCGGGTATATCCAACTACCCGGCAGATCAAGCTGCCGAAGCCATTAAAATATTAAAGCAACTGGGTACGCCATGCCTTATCCACCAGCCAAAATATTCCATGTTTGAGCGTTGGGTTGAAGGTGGTTTGTTGGATGTACTGGAAGATAACGGTGTAGGCTGTATCCCCTTCTCACCATTGGCCCAGGGCTTGCTTACCAACAAATACCTGAACGGCATTCCTGAAGATTCGCGTGCGGCGAAATCAACCGGTTTTCTGCAAAAAGACCAGGTGACCGAAGCACGTATCAGCCAGATAAAACAACTGAATGATATTGCCGTACAACGCGGCCAAAGCCTGGCGCAAATGGCGCTGGCCTGGTTACTAAAGGACGAGCGGGTTACCTCCGTGCTGATAGGTGCCAGCAAACCGGAACAACTGGCCGACTCGCTGAAAGCGCTGGATAAAATTAAATTCTCTGCCGAAGAACTGGCAAGCATTGAGGGTATTTTGAAGTAATAAGCGATAAACTTAACATAACGGCTATGTAATTACTACATGGCCGTTTGTGTTTATAAGCAAAAACTTTTTATTTTAAACCGGTAAAACCTTTACTTTATTTTTGATGGATACTACAGCATACGCCAAACCCGACAAATCGGTTATTCAACCTTCAAAAGCATTCAGGCAGCAAATAGCGCGTTCGGTAAATGCCGTTGTATTGTTTGTTATTGTTTATATATTCCTGCTGTTAGGAGCCATAGTTTGCGCGGTAATATTTGGTGCTTTAGGTGTAGGCCTGATGTATTTAAAAATTCACTTTATTACGCTCGCTTTAGGTGTGGGGCTTATTTTTTCGGGCTTGATGCTGATCTTCTTCGTTATTAAATTCCTGTTTAAAAAAACCGGTGATAATGCCGGCGAGCGCTTTGAGCTATTTGAAAACGACCAGCCCGAACTGTTCAGCTTTATCAGGCAGCTAACTGCCGAAACCGGTACGGATTTTCCAAAACATGTTTACCTCTCGCCCGAAGTAAACGCTTATGTAAGTTATGATTCTACTTTTTGGAGCATGTTTTTACCGGTTAAAAAAAACCTCACCATTGGTTTAGGTTTGATAAACAGCCTTAACCGGTCGGAATTCCGGGCGGTACTGGCACACGAGTTCGGGCATTTCTCGCAGCGCAGCATGAAGTTCGGCAGCTATGTTTATAATATGAACAAGGTGATCCATAACATGCTGTATGATAATGAAAACTACGAACATATTATTGACCGCTGGGCCAGTTTCCACGCTGTATTAAGAGCTACAGCATGGCTGAATGTGCAGATCATTAAAGGCATACAATTCATCCTGCAAAAGGTATATGTGTTTTTAAACAAAAACCAGATGAGCCTTTCAAGGCAAATGGAGTTTCATGCTGATGCTATATCAGCCTATGTTGCCGGGTCAAACAATGCCATTACCGCATCGAGGCGGTTGGATATTGGCAATATCTGTTACGATACCATTTTAAATTATTGGGACGGTGAGATAAAAAATAAAAAACGTGCTGATAATTTTTACCCGCAACATGGCGAGATCATCCGCTACTTCTCGGAACTTAACCGGCTTGAAACTGATAGCAACGGCCTGCCCGTAGTAAATCACCGCATTGCCGAGCTCGATAATGAGCAGGTGGTTATTGAAAACCAGTGGGCATCGCATCCGTCAAGCCGCGACCGTGAGGCCGCTCTTGAGGCGCTTAACATTCAGCAACCGGTTGATAATAAGAGCGCCTGGTCACTATTTAATAATGCCATGCAACTGCAGTGTACATTTACTGATCAGATGTATAACTCGGTTACCGACAGCAATCAGTTTGAAAAAACAGGCCTGGAGAGTTTTAAATCACAATACTATAAAGTAATAGAAGAAAACAGCTATCACCCGGGGTATCGAGGCTTTTACAATGGCCGCCTGATAAACGCTTTTGATGTAAATGAAGCCATAGCGCAAGCACAAACTACTGCTATCACCCCTTTTAACGAGCTGTTTACCGATGAAAAGAGCAACCTGCAAAAACGCACGCTATCATTAGCGGATGATATTGCTAAACTGGATGCCATCATTGAAAAACGTATTGAAGCGGGCGTTAAAACCTTTGACTTTAAAGGATCAAAATATAATAATGCTGAGGCCGCCTCCATAAAGGAGATACTTACCGGCGAATTACAGGATGTGGAAAGCCAGATAAAGGACATGGATAAGCAGTTGTTTATCCATGCCTACAACAATGCCGATGAGCTTGAAAAACAAAAGCTGAAAGAGGGATATCAGCAGTTATTTAATTACCAGGAGGAAAGCAATGGCGATTATGATATATACAACAAGGTTTGGGCGGCATTGTCGCCGTTATTTAACACCATGCCTTATACCGAAATTGAGCGCGCAGTAAAGGAATTGTATGAAATAGAAAAATCTTTAAAATCCCGCTTGCAGCAGATCACGCAGGATGACACTTATAAAGTGGTTATAGATACTGAACAGGCAGAAGCCATTGAAAAATACTGCTCAAACAACCGGGCGTACTTTGTGCACCCCAACTATGACAACGATGCCATAGCCATACTTGAAACAGCCCTGGCAAGCTACCTGGATATAATTACCGAGCGGATATTCAAACTAAAAAAGCAGCTACTGGAGTTTCAGCTAACCTTGTTAAACAAAAAAGCAGGCTTGTAGGCCTGCTTTTTTGTTATTAATCAAATCCATTTACTATAAATATCCCGGATTTTGTTTCAATTTAGGATTCAAATCAATTTGCTGACGAGGAATAGCAAATAAACTCCTTGTGGCAGTGCTTGGTTGATGATCCCACCAGCTACCGGTAGTAAACTTACCAAAACGTATCAGGTCATCCCTGCGGAAACCTTCAAAAATGAACTCGCGCCCACGTTCGTTTAACAATTCGTCCATTGTTAAAGTAGCCGTAGTATAAGCTTTACCTTCCCAATCGGCAGCGCTGTAAGCACGTTTTTTGCTATCATTAATCAGTTGTACAGCTTCAGCAGTAGCAGCACCACCATTTTTACGCATAATAGCCTCGGCTTTAGCAAAATAAATCCATGTTAATCGGTATAAATGCCAATCAGTGCTGTTATAATTAGCATTGGGAGGTGTGCCATCAAAACCAGGAATCTCATTACCCAGTTTATATTTATTAAATCGCACACCACTATTTTCTTCACCATCGCTCATGGTTGACGAAGTACCGCCTGATTTGTTACGCCTAATGTTATCAACAAATACCAATGGCTGCCCATCATATTCATTACCACCTGTTGCAATAACAGGCTTGCCATCATCAAAACGTGTCATTGGCCCTTCTAATATCCATTCTTTTTTACGCAAATCTTTGTCATCAAACTTAGTATAGTTACCAGGAACAACCACTACACCATCGTTACCATTACGACCACCACCGTAGATAAATCGTTGCTGGAAGTGATAGAAATCACCGGTCCATGATGGTTGAAAATTAGCACGTTGAAACTCATAAGCTATTGAAAATATAGCTTCTTTTGACAGATCATTATTTGGCTTAAAAGCATCAGTAATGTTAGCATCAAGCTCCATAGCACCATTAAGCCCACCTGCCTGATTGTTGATCAACTTGTTGGCAGCGGCAATACAATCATCCCAGCGTGGGGTACCTGTCCAAACCTCAGCATTCAGGTAAAGCTCAACCAGCATTGCATAACCACCTGCCTGGCTCATACGGCCAAGCATTGTTTTAGATAGTTTTGGTGCCTTTTCTACATTATCTAAAATCTCCTTTTCAATAAAATCAAAAGCCTCTTTCCGAGAAAGGTTGGTAGGATAGTCTGTGGTTGGACCATCCGGTACAATTGTAGTAATAGGTATATTACCAAAAAGATCCATCAACTTTAAAAAGTGATAAGCACGTAGCAACTTTAGTTCTGCAATAAACTCACCCTTTTCCTTTTCACTTAGTCCAACATCTGCCGCATTGCGTTTTTCAATATTTTGAATGGGTATAGTGCATAAACCAGCTCCCCAGTACATTAACACCCAAGCATTATTTAATCCGTCCTCATCATTAGTCCAGGTATGGTAGTGCAAGCGCTTCCACTTACCACCATCTTCACCATGACGGCCTTTAGTTGGCCACGCCAACTGATCCGCTGATAGCTCACTCGGCCTCCACCAACCATCCTGCCCTGATGGTGTAGCCCAGGCATTAGCATGTGTATAAGGACGTAGTACAGCTGATATGATCTCATTCCTATTAGTATAAAAATCAGTAGCCGGTATTACACTGTAAGCTTTTTCATCAAGCTTGGTACATGATCCTGCTGCTAAAAGAACAGTCAGGCATGCGGTATATTTTATATTTTTTATAATATTTTTCATGCGCTCTTTTTTTAAAATCCTAAGTTAACACCAAATAAAATTGTGCGGGTACTTGGATATGGGCCACGGCCATCTATACCCGGAGCCAAACCGGTATCATTTACAAAATCAGGATCATTACCTGTATAGCTGGTGAATGTAGCCAGGTTTTGGCCGGTTACATAAGCACGAAGGCTACGTACGCTTTTGGTTTTAAGTTTAAAGGTATAGCCAAAAGTAACCTCGTCAAGCTTCACAAATGAGCCGTTCTCCAGGTAGTAATCTGAATACATATAAGTATCATTGATCTGAGCATATTTTGTAAATGCACTTTGTAATAGGTTGGAGCCACTTACTTTATTACCATAAGATATAGCTGTTGTATTTAATATCTTATAATCAAACTTGCCTCGTAAAAATATACGCAGGTCGAACCCCTTGTAATTAAATGTATTTGTTAGTGATGCGTAGTACTTAGGTATACCATTCCCTAATTTTTGATAATCAGTTACATTTTTGTCAGGCGAATTATTTATCTCAGCATTTGGTATCTTTTCACCATTGCGGTTATAAAACAGCCATTTTCCATCATCTGTGAATCCTGCAAAACGTTTACCCCAAAATTCACCTATTTCACCTCCCTCATAAGTACGTATGGCCCTGCCTAATGCACCATATCCACCTATATCCCCGTATGGTTGATAATTAACAGTAAAAATATCATTAGAGTAAGAATCCAGTGTGTTTTTTGTGGTGCTTGCAGTCGCATCAATATTCCATTTGAATCCTTCATACTTGATTGCTGCAAAACTTAATGACAATTCAATACCTTTTGCCGAAACTTTACCAACATTGGCGTAAATGTTATCTAATACATAAGGAGGTTGCGGCGTTCTGTAACTATCTACCAAGCCATCAGTTGTGCGCTTAAATACATCAATAGTACCACTTAGCCTGTTGTTAAGTAATGTAAAATCAGCACCAATGTTAATCTCCTTTTTACGTTCAAACCTAAAAAACGGGTTAGCGTTGGTTGTTGGACCCAAAGTTTCACGATATTCGCCATCAGGATACAAATAATAGCCTCCGCCACCTAAATAAACGTCAGATTGGTATCTATCAACAGATGCATTACCTGTGACACCATAGCCGGCTCTAAGTTTTAAATAATTAATGAAGCTGGCATTTTTCATAAACTCTTCCTGGCTAAGCGTCCAGCCTGCTGAAACTGCCGGGAAATTACCCCATTTGTTTTCAGGTCCGAATTTTGTTGAACCTTCTCGGCGCAGGATAAATTGCAATAAATACTTATCCTGATATGAGTAATTTACACGGCCAAAAAAACCAACAAGTTTGTCGGCACCTTTATTACTGGACATTCCAGCCTTGCCTGCCGTAAGTTGGCTACCAAGACCAAGATTATTTTCTTCAACAGCATCATTCAAAAAACCGTAATTGCTGGCCGAAAAACTCTCGTCAACATTATAACGGTAACTGTAACCAAACACACCCTTAAGGCTATGATCGCCGAAAGTGCGAGTGTAATTAATGGTTGGCTCAAAAGCGAAGTTTTGAGCTAAATAAGTACCGCGCTCTGCGTAGCCACCATTCTTATATACATCATTTTCCTGCGAGAATTCGCTAAAAACACTACGGTATATACCATCAAGATAGCTGTTACGCTGGTAAGATACAAAGGCAGATGCTGTTAAACCTTTGGTTATCTCATAATCAGCCCTCGCATCAGCGGATGAGGTTTGCTGCTGTCTTTTATTGGTTTCCTGTTGTAATCGTGCAAACTGGTTAGTACTGGTACCTTCAAAGTAAAAAGTTCCGTCATCATTATAGTTAGATAGTGTTGGGTTACGCATAAACTGGTCTTCCCAGCCTCCGCCTCCTAATAAATTGCTTCTGTTTATGTTTGTTACTAAATTAATTTGTGTGTTTAATTTATTATTGAAACCTTTTTGGTTCATGCTCATGCGGATAGTGTATTCAGTACGACTATTTTCTTTTGCAATTCCTTCGAGGTTACGGTAATTTAAACTCACCCGATAGTTGCTCTTGTCAGATCCGCCTTGTAATGATAAATTATGGTTTTGTGACAAATTACCTTTGTTAACCAAATCATTAAAAAAATCTGAGGAGTGTCCGTAATCTGTACCATTTATCTCACCTGCGGCAAGCCTTTGCCTAAATTCAGCAGCATTTAAAAAATCCGGCTTTCTTGCCACAAATTCTTTACGTACATAGCTTGAATAGTTAAATTGAGGTGGGCCAGCCTTTGCTTTTTTAGTAGTAACCAATATCACACCGGCACTGGCATTGGTACCGTAAATTGCAGCACCAGAACCATCTTTCAACACGTCGATTGATTCGATATCATCCTGTTGTAAAAGATCAAGATTACCACCCGGTATACCGTCTATTACAACTAAAGGCTGTGCACTACCATTAACAGAAATTACGCCACGAAGCTGTATACCTACACCGGAGTTTGGATTGCTACCGCCACTTCGGGTAATTTGTAAACCAGCAACCTTACCCTGTATAAGGTCAAGCGCATTGCGCGAACCACTCTGCCTGAAGTCAGATGTATCGGCATGGCCGGTAGCTGAAGTAATCTCGCCCTTTTTTTGCGAACCGTAACCTACTACAACTACCGTGTTTAATCCGCGCGATTCTTCGAGCAGGGTTACATTGATATTGGTTTGTGTACCTACGGCTACATCTTTAGATGTAAAGCCGATTGACGATACGGTAAGCACGGCATTATCGCCGGGTACACTGATGGTAAACTTGCCGTTCATGTCAGTAGCTACCGCGGTTGTTGTGCCTTTAATTTTAACGGTAGCACCCGGTAATGATAGCTTTTGCTTATCAACTACAGTACCTGTTATTTGCTTTTGCGCGTACGCTTGCAAGGTTAACATACTGGTGATAATTACGGCTAAAAGTACCGTAAGTTTTTTTAGGGGAGGCCCCTGGTTCGATGTGCATTTTTTTACATGCGGACGCACCCCCGCCGGGTTAAAAATGGCTTTCATAAAATAAAATTGTAAGGTAAAAATTCACTTACCCGGATTGGGCAAGCATCGAATAGCTTAAATCGGACTCTAACCTAAGGCTTTATTTATTTAAGCACAACAAAAAAAAATTGCGATGCGATGAAAATCATCTCTTCCGGCCTTATTATCTTAAAATATATTGATAAACCGTTTTATTTACAGCATTATAGCGTTTTTGTAAAAATCAAGTTACAATTAAACCGTTTTATCAAAAACAGCTCAAGCCACTACTTATAACTATTAATTAACCCTGTCGAATTACAAATCTTTGAAGATCGATATCTATTTAAAGGTTACAATCATCGCCCTTTATAATAAATGTTCTCATTACTTATAAGATTACATCTAAAAATCCCTGTCGATATTTATATTTACACAACATAAATTTTATCATGAAAAAGTGGTACATCATCCCGTTGTTACTTTCGCTGACCGCATGCCGTAAATCAAATATGATAACGGTTATTAACCAAGGAATAAGTGGCAATAAATCAAGTGATGTGGTAGCACGTATTGATACCGCGCTGCAATCAAACCCTGATATAGCCATCGTAATGATAGGTACTAATGATGTTTCAAGACAGGTACCTTACAATACCTATACTAACAACCTTACCTTTGTTATAAACAAGATAAAAAAAACAGGGGCAAAAGTATTATTGATGAGCCCGCCCCCACGTGGAACGGATGTGATCTCCGCTCCTGATAATTTTAAAAATGGCCGAACGGACACGATTGCTTTGATCATAGATTCCCTCAGTAAAAAGTTTGATTGTTATTACTTAAATATAAATAAGGAATTTAAAGAGGCGGGTACGCCCAGTGCCGGTAAATCAAGCATGATATTTAATAGTGCCAACAACCCGCAAAAGCCGGATGGTGTACACCTGACCATTGAGGGCCGGCAATTTATCGCAGCCAAAGTAAACCGCTTTATTCAGGATAATTTTCCTAAGGGAAGCTACAGCGTGGTTGTTTGTATAGGCGATAGTTTGACAGCCGGCGGCTCAAAAACCTACCCGGCCTATCTCCGCATTCTTTTGAATGCGGATTAATTTACGGCAAATCAAACAAGGGCGTAATCCGGCAAAACTATTCCAAAAGCGCATATTCTGTATAGCTATAAACAATTGTGCAGTGAGAGCTAACCGCCACAAAACATATTGTATAAATTGCTGTTAGCCACATAAGTTTACCCCTGATTATGACAAGCAAAAAATTACTCCCGCCGTTTTATGAACATCTGGCTCTGGTGCTTATTGGCATTATCTCGTTAAGTTACCTCATTATACTGGGTAAAGAAATACTTGACCCATTGATGTTCGGCTTTTTATTCGCAGTGTTGTTACTGCCGGTGGCTAACTTTTTAGAGCGCAGGCTAAAATTTCCGCGCAGCATATCGTCATTTACCGCTATCATATTATTTATTGGCTTTATAAGTTTGGTTGGTTACCTGGTAGGCTCGCAAATATCGTCGCTGGCATCAGACTGGCCCATGCTGAAAACGCAGATCACCGAATCTATCGCCAATATACAAGGGTGGATAGAAAACTCCTTCCATATTAACACTGATAAGCAGATGAATTACGTGCACGATACCACGCAAAAGATAATGGAATCGGGTACGGTAGTGCTTGGTACTACATTTGGGGCGGTATCATCATTGCTGCTTTTTTATGTTTTTATATTGATATTTACCTTTTTTATTCTTTTTTACCGCAGGTTGCTCTTCCGTTTTGTGATCCGTGTATTCAGCGACGATCATTCATCCACAGTAGTGGATATTGTTGAAAATATTCAGAAGATACTGCGCCAGTACATTGTAGGACTGATACTGGAAATGGTGGTTGTTGCCGGTATTAGCTGTGCTGTTTTTTGGATATTTAATATTAAGTACGCCGTTCTTTTAGGCATACTGGTTGGCCTGTTCAACATCATACCTTACATTGGCATATTTACGGCGCTGCTACTAAGTACGGTTGTAACCTTTGCCACCGGCAGCATACAGCAAACGGTTACCGTAGCCATATCTGTAATAGGCATACACGCGCTGGATGCCAATGTGCTTTTACCCATTATTGTAGGCTCGAAGGTACGCCTTAACGCGCTCATCACCTTTATAGGTATAATTGTGGGCGAAATGGTTTGGGGCCTGTCGGGTATGTTTTTGTCTATACCGGTTATCGCCATATTCAAGATCATATTTGACCGTGTGCCGAGCCTTAAACCCTGGGGCTACCTGTTAGGCGGCGATTATGAATATGATGATACCGCGCAAAAGGAAATGAAAACCGAATAATAGCTTGCTTTGATGTAATTTCGCCCATCAACAAAACATACTATGCCAGGTAAATTCTGCTTACTGTTTATGGCCTGTTTATGGCTTTCAACTACCGCGACAGCACAAACAAAAGCACCCTCATTTAACATTGTGCCATTGGGTGTAAAGGGCGGTATTGATGAGAGCAATCTGTCTGCTTACATGGTTGGCGCAGCAGGCAGCAACGGTTACATTTGTCTGGATGCCGGCACCTTGCACTACGGCATTGAAAAGGCCATAAGCAAGCATACCTTTAATGTATCTGCAGAAACGGTGCTAAAGCAATATATTAAAGGTTACTTTATTTCGCACGCACACCTGGATCATGTTTCGGGCCTCATCATCAACTCTCCCGAGGATAGCACCAAGAGCATTTACGGCCTGGCCTCATGTCTCGAAACTATGAAAACCCATTACTTTACCTGGGATAGCTGGGCAAACTTTGCCGATGAAGGCGAAAAACCGGCACTCAAAAAATACGCATACAAACCGATGGAACCGGGAAAACCGGTTTTAATTGATGGCACCGGGCTTACTGTACAGATATTTCCGCTAAGCCACTCTAACCTTACAGGAGCCGCTTACCTGGTAAAAAACAACGATACCTATATACTTTACCTGGGCGATACCGGGCCGGACGAGATAGAAAAGAGCACCAAACTCCGCGAGTTGTGGCAAGCCGTTGCTCCACTGATTAACAAAGGACAGTTAAAGGCGATGATGATCGAGGTAGCGTACTCGAATGAGCAGCCTGACAAAAGCCTGTTCGGCCACCTTACACCCAACTGGCTAATGAAAGAAATGCAGGTACTGCAAAATTATACCGGCGCGGGTAAACTTAAAGGCTTTAACTTGATAGTAACCCACGTTAAGCCGCCGCAAAAAAACATCGATAAATTAAAGCAGCAGCTTAAACAGCAAAACGTGTTAGGATTGAATTTGATATTCCCGCAGCAGGGTAAGCGCATACGGCTTTAACTATTGCGTTTCGAGCAGATCGACGCAGTTTTTGGATAACGTACTGAGGCGTACCTTTACACCGGCTAAACCAGCGGTATCATTTATCTTTTTATATAGCGAAGTAATAGTGTTCATGGTATCTTCGTTCGGGTCGCAAGCCTGGGCTTTTTCCAGATGTGCTATTGCCTTTTTTACCGAATTGATATACGCCCACTTATTAGCGGTTGTTGCATTAGCCTTTACTTTCTTTTCGTTACTCTCAGCATCCTTTATATAAATGTACCCCAAGGCAAGGTGGGCCACATAATAGTCAGGCGCATGCGCTACCACCCTCTCGTAATAAACCCTGGCCTCGGCAGGTTGTCTTTCCTCATAAAGCTTACCTAAAATGTTATAATAATTAACGCGTGCTTTGGGTGGCAGGGCTACGCTATCAGCCATAATGCTTTCGGCAATACGTTCAGCATTGTCGGCATTACCCTCAAACATGGCCATGTTCAAATCAAGATATTTATCAAAAACGGCGGCACTATCAACCGTTTGCGCGGAAGCCACCAGGCTACCCAACATTAATACAATAACATATAGTGTTCTTTTAATCACGATAAATGGGTAACGGTTTATTTTTAAATATAGTGCTTATAGCCTAACCTGCAAATAATTTAATTAGCCGGGTATGGCATCAGCATAAACGAACACCACGTGTAACGAAACCGAACGTTTTTGAAGTGCCTATTTCAACACAAATAGCTGAAAATAAGAACACTAGCAACATGGCATATATTTAGTCGCAAAAATTGAACTGACCGGCGTTAATCAATAATTTTTAAATATTATCAGCCATTACCATGTTTACACACTATTTAAAAATAGCTTTTCGCAATATGCAAAAGCAAAAAATGTACGCGGCTATCAACATCGGTGGTTTCGCTATCGGCATCGCGGCGTGTATTTTAATATCGCTCTATATACGCAACGAAACCAGTTACGATCAGGATAACGTTAATAAGGACAATGTTTACCGTGTAGTTGGTGAAATGAAGATGGACGGCAATACGTTCAGAGGCATCAGTTTTCAACCGCCTATGTCAAAAGCCCTTGTCAATGATTTTCCGGAAGTAAAAAAAGCCGGGCGTATTCTGCACAGTAAACTTTTTGGCGGCACAGAAAACCAGGTACGCCGTACCGATCAGGCTAACAATACCTACGAGAATGGCTTTTGCTTTGCAGACACATCTGTACTTGATATACTCGATGTTAAAATGGTTTACGGCAATAAGCTTACCGCGTTGCGTAATCCCAACTCGGTGGTACTTAGCAAAAGCATGGCCGATAAATACTTCCCCGGGCAAAACCCGGTAGGCAAAGCCTTAATATTTAATAATAACACCAAAGTACCGCTTGTTATTGGCGGCGTAATGCAGGATTTTCCAAACAACTCGCACATGCAGTTCAGGGGTTTTATATCATTAGCCGGGTTAAACTTTTGGGATGGAGAACAGGATAGCTGGTATGCAAGCAACTATGGCATTTATTTGCAAATGAACCCCGGTACGGACGTTGCCGCGTTCAATAAAAAAATGACCGCCGGCATTCTCGATAAATATGTTATTCCTACTATGAAGGAGAGAGGGCGCAGCAACGTTGAGGAAGTCAGGAAAAACGCCAAACTGTACCTACAGCCGTTGACAGATATTCACCTTAAATCGTACGACATCGACGAAAACGACATTAAACATGGCGATGCCCGTTTTATATGGCTTTTTGCCGGGATAGCCGGTTTTATACTGGTACTGGCCTGTATCAATTTCCTTAACCTATCCACGGCACGGTCGGCCAACCGTGCCCGCGAGGTAGGGGTGCGCAAGGTTATCGGTTCAACACGAGCCAACCTGATCCGGCAGTTCCTGACCGAATCATTGTTGTACAGCTTTTTTTCGTTTGTGTTAGGTATCGCACTTGCTTCGGCAGTGCTGCCTTTATTCAACAAGGTGGCCGGTACGCAGCTTATAGTACCCTGGATGGCCTGGTGGTTACTGCCTGCCCTGGTAGGCAGCGCCATCCTGATCGGCCTGATAGCAGGTATATACCCGGCGTTCTACCTGTCCTATTTTAAACCTGCCACTACCTTAAAAGGCTCGATCAGCATGGGTACCCGTAACTCCGGTTTACGCAGCGGGCTGGTAGTATTTCAATTTACGGTATCAATAGTTCTGATCATCGGCACGGCGGTTATTTTTAAGCAGATGCAGTACATCCTTAACTCCAAGATAGGTTTTGATAAGGAGCAAGTAGTAACCATTGAGGGGGCTGATGCCTTGGGCCCGCAAATGGCAGCCTTTAAAAGCGAATTGCTCAACCTTCCATTTATAAAGAATGTAACTGTTAGTGATTATTTACCGGTTAGCGGCACCAAGCGCAATGGCAATTCATTTTTTAAGGAAGGGCGTGAAAAGGAAGATGCACCGATACGTACCCAACACTGGGTTATTGATCAGGACTACCTGGCCACTATGGGGATGAAACTAATAGCCGGCCGCAACTTCCGTACGGATATGCCTACCGACTCGCAGGCTACCATTGTTAATAAAGCGATGGTTAAGCAATTAGGCTATAAAGATCCGCTGGGCAAGGTGATTACCAACGGGCCGGAGCATCTGACTATTATTGGCGTGATTGATGACTTTAATTATGAATCGATAAAGCAGCAGGTTGACCCAATGGTAATGATATTAGGCAACAGCAACAGCATGGTAGCCATCAAACTAAAAAGCGCCGATATGCAGGCAGCCATTGCCGCTATCAATAGTACCTGGAAAAAATTTCAGCCGCACCAAACCATGCGGTACAATTTTTTAGATGAAAGTTATGCCGCTATGTACAGGGACGTGCAGAGCACTCAATATATATTCACCGGCTTTTCGGTACTGGCTATTGTGGTGGCCTGCCTCGGATTATTCGCTTTAGCAGCCTTTATGGCCGAGCAACGCAGTAAAGAGGTAAGCATACGCAAGGTGCTTGGCGCATCAGTAACCAACCTGTTCGCCTTGCTAACCGGCAACTTCCTGAAACTGGTACTGTTATCACTGGTTATCGCTATCCCTATTGGCTGGCTGGCCATGAGCAAATGGCTGGAAGATTATGTATACCGGATAAACCTGAGTTGGGACATTTTCGCTATATCGGGCATTATTGTTATCCTGATTGCCTTGGTAACCGTTTGCTGGCAGGCCGTGAGCGCGGCACTGGTAAACCCGATAAAAAACCTGCGGTCCGAATAATTACAAACCATAAATCCTTTAACAGCAAAGGCATTTACCGCTTGGTAAATGCCTTTTTATTTGGTGAACAGGCCCTGTCAGCTTTTAACAATGGCGTATAAATACTCATCCATCACCTCACCATTTTTAGTAATGGCTGACCGTAATATCCCTTCGAGCGTGTAACCGCATTTTTGGAGCACACGCTGTGATGCCTTGTTATGTGCGAACACACCGGCGAACACGCGGATCAGGCCAATATTAAAAGCATAGTCGGTTAACAGTTTAACGGCGCTTGTGGCATATCCCCTGCCCCAGTAAGGCTCGCCTATCCAATAACCTACTTCGGCACTGTTACGGTGAATATCCGTTTTAACCACGATGCCGCCAACACCAATAAATTCATCCTCCTCAAAAATACCGAACACATGCGGAATGGCACCCTGCACTGCGCCGGCAATAAACTCCTCGGCATCCGCAATACTATACGGGTGCGGAAAAACATCGCGCAGGTTACGGGCAATATTGGCGTTATCAGCAAGTAATTGCAAACCGTCCGCAGATACCTGATCTAAACCCCAGAGCTTTATCATACCGTTTATTTTTTCTCCAGGTAATCAGTAATTTCAAACGAGATATCGTTGTACGGAATATCACGTTTCAATATCTTCCAGTTACCATCGATCAGGTAATAGGTTGGTACCCGGCTAATGCCCCAGGCCTCCACGTTTTTTGATTCATTGCCTTTCAAATCAGAAAACTGCGGCCATTTCATCGCGTCTTCTTTAATAGCTTTAAGCCAGTAATCTTTATTCTCATCCAAATCAATGCTGATGATACCGAAATGCGCACTGTTGTTTACCTGGAAAAACAGTTTGCTGTTCATCTGCAAGTGATTTTGCCTGCTTACCTCGTTACCCGCGCGCCAAAAATCAATCAGGATGATCTTTTTGTTTTTAAACGCGCTGCGGTTAAACGCTTCGCCATTAGCATCGGTACCATAAATATCGGGGGCTGTTTGGCCGGGTACCAGTTTTACCAGTCCGCCGAGTTTAGTGCCCACTTCTTTGCCTTCCTCGGTATTCTTAGCCTCGTCGCTCAATTTATTATACAGGGCATAATAGCGCACCGGATCTTCCTTATAATCTACATTTTTTATAAAGTGCGCGGCAATAGCGCTTTCAGGATACTTGTTGATAAACTTCTCGATAACGGTAGCCTCAACACTGGTTTGCTGCTGTTGCAGTTGGTTAAGCTTATCAACACGTTCAAGGTAAGCGGTACCCTCTAAACTTTTACCGGCACTGCTTTTTAAAAACGCGCGCTCATCCTTTACCTTTTGGGCGATGCCTGCAACCAGTTCATCGGCAAGGGTATAATAGGCTGATAGCTCATTTTGTATTTTTGATTCGGTTTTGATCTTAGGGTACTTGGTCAGATCCTTGCCGTTCAGTTCTATCTGGTACTTGCCATCCTCCAGGTATACCTCATAAGGTATATGGGTTATTTTGGTATCCAACATGTTGGTTACCTTAATGCGGTAGTACCCGGCGTATTCCAGTATCTCGTTTACCTTGAATTTGCCGCCAACAATGTTATCGCCATATATAGGTTTATTTAAAACATCCACAATACCAAAAACGCCGTTTTTAATGTCGGGCGCGGTACCCTCGATCTCCACACGATCGGCACGGTTACAACCGGCCAGCATAGCTGTAATAAGCAAAAGGTATATATATTTCATAGTATAATTATGTACGGGCGAATATAAGGTTAAGCCCTTAAAACATGGCAACCAACATAGTGCTTAGATTGTTTCTAAATAAACCTTAATGCCCTATATTGTCAGAACCATTTACAGTGTTTTAGTATTTAATAGATACTTTTGGCGAAATAATATAAATTTAATAATGAGCGAATTTAAACAAACCTTTAACTCGTCGCTGGGCAAGAAGCTGATTATGGCTTTAACAGGCTTGTTTTTGTGTACTTTCCTAATTGTTCACCTTAGCGGTAACCTTGCATTATTTAAGCACGATAACGGTCAGGCCTTTAATGCATACGCTAATTTCATGACGCATTTTCCACCTATCCGGGTGGTATCGTACCTGCTGTACCTTTCTATACTGGTACACACCGTATACGCTATTGTATTAACGATCAGCAATCGTAAGGCACGCCCTGTTGGCTATGCATCGGCAACAAAATCGCCGGTTTCATGGGGCTCAAAAAACATGGGTATCCTGGGGTCTATCCTGTTTCTTTTCATTGTGATACACATGAAAGATTTTTGGTTTAAATACCATCAGGATGATTTTACAGGTAAAAGCACGCACGTTATTCCGTTTAAGGAGTACAAAACCGACCTGGTAACCGGCAAGCAAATCTCGGCGCGAGACCTGCCTCCGGGCGATTACAATTACGCGATATATACCGAAGGCAGCGTAGAAACCATGATCGCTAAGGATCTTAACCAAACTGTTGAAGTTGCTTTTAAGCAATGGTGGTACGTAGCATTTTACGTTATCGCATTAGGTGCGTTATCATTCCACTTACTGCATGGCTTCCAAAGTGCTTTTCATACACTGGGCTGGGTTCACCGCAAGTACAAACCTATTATTTACTTTATCGGTACATGGGTGTTCGCGGTAATTATTCCGCTTGGTTTCGCGGCAATGCCGGTAATATATTTTTTCTGTAGATAAGGTTTATTGTTTGATATGATAAGGCTGTAAATGCCGATCAAAATATAATTGTAAGAGATGACTTTAGATGCTAAGATTCCCCAGGGCCCTTTGGCCGAAAAATGGAGCAAGCATAAATTTAACCTAAAACTGGTTAACCCGTCTAACAAGCGTAAATACAACATTATTGTTGTGGGTACCGGTTTGGCAGGTGCATCGGCAGCGGCTACTTTGGCCGAGCTTGGTTACAATGTTACCGCATTTTGCTTTCAGGATAGCCCGCGCCGTGCGCACTCTATTGCCGCGCAGGGTGGTATAAATGCAGCTAAAAATTACCAGAACGACGGTGACAGTGTTTACCGTTTGTTTTATGATACCATTAAGGGCGGCGATTACCGTGCCCGCGAAGCTAATGTTTACCGTTTGGCCGAGGTATCAGTAAATATTATTGACCAATGCGTAGCACAGGGTGTACCCTTTGCCCGCGAATATGGCGGCTTGCTTGATAACCGTTCATTTGGTGGTGCGCAGGTATCACGTACCTTTTACGCCCGCGGCCAAACCGGACAGCAGTTACTATTAGGTGCTTACTCGGCACTTAACCGCCAGATACACAACGGCAAGGTAAAAATGTATACCCGCCACGAAATGCTTGATGTGGTTGTGGTTGATGGCCAGGCCAAGGGTATTGTTACCCGTAACTTAAAAACCGGCGAAATTGACACCCATGCAGGCCATGCGGTATTATTATGTACCGGTGGTTACAGCAACGTGTTTTTCCTGTCAACCAACGCTATCGGCTCAAACGTAACCGCAGCCTGGAGGGCACATAAACGCGGCGCGTATTTTGCCAACCCTTGCTATACACAGATCCACCCTACCTGTATTCCGGTTAGCGGCGATCACCAGTCAAAACTTACGCTAATGTCTGAATCATTGCGTAACGACGGCCGTGTATGGGCGCCAAAAACGGTAGAGATTGCGGAGCAGTTACGTACCGGCAAACTAAAAGCCAGTGATATTAAAGAGGACGACCGCGACTACTTCCTGGAAAGAAAGTACCCGGCATTCGGTAACCTGGTACCTCGCGACGTGGCATCGCGTAACGCCAAGGAATTAGCCGACGAGGGCAAAGGTGTAGGTGCATCAGGCTTTGCCGTATTCCTTGACTTTGCCGACGCTATTAAGCGTTTAGGCCAGGAAACGGTTGCTGCTAAATATGGTAACCTGTTTGATATGTACGCGCAGATCACTGCCGAAGACCCGTATACGCAACCAATGCGTATTTACCCGGCGGTACACTATACTATGGGCGGCCTTTGGGTTGATTATAACCTGAGTACCAATGTACCGGGGTTATATGCCTTAGGCGAGTGTAACTTCTCTGATCACGGTGCTAACCGCCTTGGCGCTTCGGCGCTGATGCAGGGCTTGTCTGACGGTTACTTCGTTATCCCTTATACTTTAGGTGATTACCTGGCAACTATCGGCCCTAAACCGGTTGATAAAAGCCACCCGGCATTTGAGCAAACCAAACAGGATGTGCTTGCGTACATCAATAAACTGCTTTCGCTTAAAGGTAATAAAACCGTGGTTGAGTATCACCGCGAGCTTGGCCACATTATGTGGGAGTATTGCGGTATGGCACGTACCGAAGAGGGTTTAACCAAAGCCAAAGGTTTGATACAGGCACTGAAAGCTGATTTTTGGAAGAATGCTATTGTAACCGGCGAAAATGAGGAGATCAACGCGGCACTTGAAAGAGCCGGCCGTGTTGCCGATTTTATTGAGCTTGGCGAACTGATGGTTGACGACGCGTTAATGCGCCGGGAATCATGCGGTGGCCACTTCCGCCTGGAATCGCAAACAGAAGAAGGTGAAGCATTGCGTGATGATGAAAACTTTGCCTTTGCCGCAGCCTGGGAATTTAAAGGTGAAAACCAACCCGAAGAACTGCACAAAGAAGAGTTGATATTTGAAAATGTTAAGTTAACACAGAGGAGCTATAAGTAAGATTTGAGATATTAGATTTGAGATGTGAGATAAACCACCTCTTACTAATATCAAAAAAAAACACCTGCTATGCATAATTTGACTGAACTGAAAATATGGAATAAAGCTATTGATTTAGCTGTAGAGGTATACAAAGCCACTGCTACGTTCCCTGCTGACGAAAGGTTTGGATTAACAAGCCAATCAAGAAGAGCGGCAGTATCAATTCCATCAAATATTGCCGAAGGTGCCGGTAGAAACTCTAATAAAGAGTTCTGTAATTTTTTAGGCATAGCCAACGGCTCATCTTATGAATTGCAAACTCAGTTAGTTATTTCAAATAGATTAAATTTAATTGAAGATGATTTGAAAGATGATCTGTTAAAACAAATTGAAGAGCTACAGAAAATGAACTATGCTTTTCAACAACGGTTAAAACAGTAATTGTCAAATCTAATATCTCACATCTCATATCTAAATAAAGATGAGTAACGGAAATATGAACCTGACGCTTAAAGTGTGGCGCCAAAAAAATGCACAAACCTCAGGAAAGTTTGTGAGTTACAAGGCCGAAAATATTTCGCCTGACATGTCATTCCTTGAAATGCTTGACGTGGTGAACGAAAGCCTTACCAAAAAGAACGAAGAACCGATTTATTTTGACCATGACTGCCGCGAGGGCATTTGCGGTATGTGTTCGCTATATATCAATGGCCGTCCACATGGCCCTAAGCGTGCTATTACCACCTGCCAGTTGCACATGCGCTCGTTTAAAGATGGCGAAACCATCACTATTGAGCCTTGGCGCGCAGCGGCCTTCCCGGTTATAAAGGACTTAGCGGTTGACCGTTCGGCGTTTGACCGTATACAGCAGGCCGGTGGCTATGTATCTATCAATACAGGTGGCGTACCTGATGCCAACGAGATCCCTATCCCTAAGGTTATTGCCGATGAGGCCTTTAACTCTGCAACCTGTATTGGTTGCGGTGCCTGCGTTGCAGCCTGTAAAAATGCTTCGGCTATGCTATTCGTATCCGCTAAAGTATCTCAACTGGGTATGTTGCCGCAAGGCCAGCCTGAGCGCTGGAGCCGTGTACAATCAATGGTTGCGCAAATGGACGAGGAAGGCTTTGGTAACTGTACCAATACCGGTGCCTGCGAGGCTGAATGCCCTAAAGAGATCAGCCTGACCAATATTGGCCGCATGAACAACGATTTCTTTAGCGCCAAACTATTCAGGGAAGAACGTGTGCACGATCACGCACAATAAAAACATATACATACTATTTACAAAGCGCCTCCCTTACACGAGGCGCTTTTTTTATGCATGAAATTTTGATGAAAAAGTTTAGCAACAACTACAGGTTGTTTAGTTAATTATACAATAATTAAATTATTAAATAATATTAAAACTATCATATACAACATATTATAGTTTGCGGTATAACATTTGCCATTATGGTAATATATTATACAAAATCATAATATTTATTATTTACTTATTTACAACTATGAAAATGTTTAACCCATTTAAAAGCACCAAACTATTATCATTATCATGCATTATGCTGACAACCGTTGCTCTATCATCATGCGATAAAAATGATGATGAAAATGTAGATACAGATAGCGCTTCAGTACGTATAACTAATGCCGTTGAAGGTTCATTGTCACAAGAACTATATATTGGTGGCACCAAACTCAACACCTCGGCAGTAGCTTACGGCGAAACGTCAAATTATGTACAAACCGCATCCGGTGATAACAAAACTGTGCAATTCCGCAACGTAGGTTCATCATCTGCCAACGTATCTTTTAATGTTGATCTGGATGACGACGATCATTACAGCTTATACTATGCAGGTAATGCCGATGCTAAAACTTATGTTGTAGCAAAAGATGACAGGAAAGCACCTGCATCAGGCAAAGCTAAAGTACGTTTTATACACCTGGCATCAGCCGTTAACAGCAGTGTCGATCTGGGTTTTAGTGCTACCAACAAACTGTTTACTGATGTAGCTTACAAAGCGGTAACAGCTTATAAAGAAGTTGATGCTAACACCAAATTATTTTTATATGCAGCCGGTCAGGCCAATTCGGTACTTGATCTGGATACTAAAGTACAGGTTGGTAAAATTTATACCGTTTATGTATCAGGCTCAACAGCATTTACATTAAAATACCATGTAATTGCTGAAAATTAATCAGCGATTATATTATCAACAAAAAACCACCGCTAATAACGGTGGTTTTTTTTGTTTCAACTCGATTGTATAACTCTATAACTTAAATTTTTATTAATAATATAATGTGTAGAATATAAATTCCATATAATTAATAAAAACAATTACACATTTTCATAATTACTTTTATAAATTACGATACTTAATATTAAAAGCTATAATTAAACATAACTGTTCGGGTAGTTTATGGAAGAATCGGCATATTTTAATAAATACAATCCCATAAATGGCGTTTGGGACGAAATGTATGGCGAGAACAGTGACGTACGCGACCATTACCGAAAGGTAATCGACTATATTTCGCGTGAATCAGCCGATGATCTAAATAAAAAAGAAGAATTGGCCAAACGCCTGTTCATGAGCCAGGGCATTACCTTTACGGTTTACAACAGCGGCGAGGGCATTGAAAAAATTTTCCCGTTCGATATCATACCCCGTATTATAACTGCGGCAGAATGGGCGTTTGTTGAACGCGGCATTAAGCAACGGTTAACCGCCCTCAACCTGTTTTTAAAGGATGTTTACAGCAATCAGTTTATTATTAAGGACGGTATTATCCCGATAGAGGTTATTTACTCGTGTCCGCATTTTTTACGCGAGATGTATAACCTGCGGGTGCCGCATGATATTTACATCCATATTTCGGGTATTGACCTGATACGTGATTACGACGGCACTTTTTACGTGCTCGAGGACAACCTGCGTACACCGTCGGGCGTAAGTTATATGCTCGAGAACCGGGAGATCACCAAGCGTTTATTCCCTGACCTGCTGCCACAGTGCGGTGTGCGCAGTGTAACCGAATATCCGTCTATTTTATATAAAAACCTGCTGGCCTTATCGCCAAGGCAGATACATAACCCTACCATTGTGTTGCTGAGTCCGGGTATTTACAACTCGGCTTACTTTGAGCATACTACCCTGGCCCGCCTGATGGGCGTAGAACTGGTAGAAGGACGCGACCTGGTGGTGAATAATCATAAAGTGTACATGAAAACCACTACCGGCCTGCAACAGGTAGATGTAATTTACCGCCGGGTTGATGATGATTACCTCGACCCGTTGGTGTTCAATCCGTCGAGTATGCTGGGCGTGGCGGGCATTATGGGCGCGTACCGCAAAGGCAATGTAGCTATTGTGAACGCCATAGGCAATGGCGTAGCCGATGATAAGGCGGTGTATGCCTACGTGCCCGATATGATAAAGTATTACCTTAACGAGGAGCCTATACTTAAAAATGTGCCCACCTACCAACTGGGTAACCGTGATGAGCGGGAGCATGCCTTTGCCAACATCAACAAAATGGTAGTTAAACGCACCAATGGCAGCGGTGGCTACGGTATGCTGATGGGCCATGCCTCAACCGAGCAGGAGATTGACGAGTATAAGCAGGAGATATTGAAAAATCCGCGCGATTTTATAGCGCAGCCCACCATCAACCTGTCGGCAGCGCCATGTTACATGCAGGGCGAACTGACACCCCGCCGCATCGACCTGCGGCCTTACGCGTTGTTTGGCCCAAGCGGTATTGAGATCGTGCCCGGCGGGTTAACGAGGGTTGCCTTAAAAGAAGGTTCGCTGGTGGTGAACAGCTCGCAAGGTGGGGGTAGTAAAGATACATGGGTGTTAACGTAATTCGAATTTCGAAAGTTCAATTTCGGATTTTTTCCGTTACGCTTTCGGAGGCATCGAACGTCACCTAAAATTGATTTATAAACTTTCGAAATTGAAAATTCGAATTCCGAAATACAAAAAATGTTAAGTAGAGTAGCAGCAAGTTTTTATTGGTTAAGCCGTTATATTGAGCGTAGCGATGGTATTTTACGTATGCTCAAAATTAATTACGCTTCATCGCAGGATACCATACAGGAGTTTACCTGGGAGCCGGTGGTGCGCCTGTTTGCCGGTTTGGATGACGAAGAAGCCCAAAAGCTGGAGAACGATACCCGCGCGGTTTTAAAGTACATGGTTACCGGCAAAACCAACCCAAACAGCATCTGGAATATTATAACCCATGCCCGCGAGAATGCCCGCAGCGTGCAGGAACATATCACCAAGGATTTATGGCAGTGCCTTAACGAGTATTACCACGCCGTTAAGGATAGCCGACTGGAGCGCGCCTTACAGCGTGAAGACCCTATTGGGATACTGGACGTACTGATAAAACAGGTAATGCTGTATTATGGCACCGTAGAGATCACGATGGAGCGCGGCGAAGGCCGTAGTTTTATGAACATAGGCAAATACCTGGAACGGGCCATACAGTCGGTGGATATTTTGGATATGAAGTTTGTATCCGTTACGGATAACCCCGACCTTCTTACCGATACCAGCTATTGGAAACACCTGCTGTTATCATTAGGCGGATACGAGCTTTACCTGAAAACCTATCGTGAAGGCTTTGAGGCCGAGAACGTATTGGAGCAGGTGGTTTTAAATAATGATTTCCCACGCTATGTTATCTACTCGGTAAACAATATACAGCGCTATTTTGAACGCCTGAAAAATGATAACAACCTGGAGAATTTCCGCGAAATGTCATTCCAGATCGGCCGTTTGCAAAGCCGCATTAAATATAACTCGGTACGCAGCATCCGGCAGGAAGGGCTGCATACCTTTTTAACACAAATACGCGGCGAACTTTACGGCATAGGTAACGCCATGAATGAGTATTATTTTGCCAATTCTTAAAACCAGCACCATTATGCCCGAATTTGAGATACAACACACCACCCGGTATATTTACGAAAGATCAGTTCGCGATAGCGCTAACCAAATCATCCTCTACCCTATTGTTGATGATTACCAGGAAGTGATACGCCAGGAAATAACCGTTACCGGCAATCCGGATATTGATGTACATACTGATTATTTTGGCAACCAGATAGGTAGTTTTACCTATACCGATTCACACAATATGCTGATGATCAACTCACGTGTGCTGGTAGCTACCAAACACCGTACGCTGCCTGTAAATGATATTTTTCCATCGCACCAATGGGATGATCTTAAACGCCTGCAAAGCGTAGTGCCCTATATTGATTTTTTAAAGCAGGAGTATTTCGAGGGATTAAATGAATTGCAGCAAGTGGTAAACACCGAGCGTAAAAGCGATGATACGCCCTACCAGATCGTGCTGCGTTTTTGCCAGTACGTGTTTGATAATTTTGAATACATAAAAGGCGTAACCACTGTTGATACCAAGCTCGACCAGATCTGGAAAATGAAACAGGGCGTTTGCCAGGATTTCGCCCATATTTTGATTGAGATGCTGCGCATTGTACATATACCCGCACGCTATGTAAGCGGCTATATATGCACCAACAGCAATGGCATGCGCGGCGAGGGAGCTACCCATGCCTGGGTTGAGGCCTACATACCCGACTATGGCTGGCTGGGCATTGACCCAACCAATAATTGCATAGCTAACGACACCCATGTGCGTTTGGCTGTGGGCCGTAACTTTTCAGATTGTTCGCCGGTTAAAGGAGTCTATAAGGGATCATCAAACCACAAACTCAGCGTAACCGTATCGGTAGATCAGGAAGCCTTGCCGGATAACCAGCACCAGGTAATTGAGGTGCCCATTGCCGACCAGGTAACCGAATTTACCAAGAACAGCTACCAGCGCTATATGGAAATGATACAGATGCAGCAACAACAACAGCAGCAACAGCAGGAAAAGCAATTACAACAGTAGAGCTTATACTTTTTTTACCTCTGCTAAAAGCTCATCCGCCTTTGGTGCTTTAGGGAATGCCTTTACCAGTTTGCCATTCTTATCATACAACACGGTGAACGGGGTTTGGGCTATCTGGTAGTACTTTTGTACCGGCATATCGTAACCCTCGGTACCCACTTTAAAGTTGGGTTGTTTGGCCAGTTCAAACTCCTTGTAAAACGGCTTTAACGATTCGTATTTGGTCCAGGTAACCAATACCACCTGCACTTTGGCAAGCTGTTTAAATTGCGGCTTCAGCTCTTTCATTAAATCATGGCAATGGCCGCAATCGGGTGCAAAGTATATCAGCAATACTGGTTTGCCGGGTTTTAAATCCTTGTAGCTAAAGTAGGTACTATCCGTAGTGAGTATCTTAAACGGTGCCAGCTTTTCGGTGTTACGAATAGGTGCTTGTTCGGTATTGGTACTTTCTGTGCTCTTATCGTCATTATTATTTTTCGCCTGAATGCACCCTACAGCGGTAATTAGTACAAGTGCGGCGTATATTAGTTTTTTCATAATCCTGTTAAAATTAAGCTTCCAGTATTTCAATCTGCCAGGCAATATGCTCTTCTGTTACCGGGAACAACGCGCCTTCGCGTATGGTATGATATACTGCCTTAAATAAATTTTTATAATCCCCTTTTTTTGAAGGCATCGTCTCTGTTACCTTCTCTCCTACCTCGTTAAACGTAACCAGTTTGCCCTCGCTGCCAGCAGGTTCAATACCATAGGCCGCATCGGTTGGCATCATACCGGCATTCAGTTGATCTTCCTGCACATCGGTGCGCGGTTTAACAAAGCTGCCCAGTGTGCCATGCACCACAAATGCCGGCAAATGCTCTGCTATCAATAAGCCAGCAGTGAGATATACATTTACTTGGTTTGGGTAGATGAGATGCAGGTTTATATAATCATCAACCTGCGAGCCTTCACGATAGCTGCCGGTAGTTTTATGCCAGCTTACCGGCCTGCCTAAAAGCGCAATAGCATTATCCAGCAAATGCGGACCGAGATCGTAAGATATCCCATTGGCCACCATGTCCTTACTTTCCTTAAAAGTTTTGGGGCCGATGGCCGCGCGGTACCTGTCGAAACGGAAATGCACCTCGATCAGGTTGCCTAAACGGCCGCTTTCTATTACCTCCTTTACGGATAGAAAACCGCTATCCCAACGGCGGTTTTGATACACGAGTAAATGAAGTCCTTTGCTATGAGCAAGATCAAACAGTCCCTTTACCTCTGCGGTGGTAGCCGCGGCAGGTTTTTCGAGCAACACATGTTTGCCCGCGTTAAGCGCCTGTTTGGTTAAATCGTAATGGGTATAGTTTGGGGTGTTGATCACTACCAACTCTATCTCCACATCGTTAAGCAATTCATCAATAGCATTATAGCTGATGATATCAGGATAATACTCGTGTGCCTTTTTTTGATTGCGTTCAACCACGGCCTTGAGCCTGAAATTTTCGCTGGTACTTAAAAACGGCGCGTGGAACACCCTGCCCGACATGCCGAAAGCCATTAAACCGGCTACTATAGGTGATGACATAATGCAATATTACAATTTTAGCCTTGCTGTTGCATCTGTAAAAAGCAAAAAAGCGGCAAACTTTACGCTTGCCGCTTTTTCACCTTGCAAAATTATTGCGGTGAATTATTTCAATTTGTCTTTGATGGCTTTGATATGCTCCTGGTGAGCTTTAAGCTTTGGCAATGTTTCAGTAGCGAAAGCTTTTAGGTCAGCATCTTTTGCATCTTTTGAGCCTTCTTCAAATAATGATACAGCTTTGTCATGGTCTTTCACCATTTGGTCAACATAAGCTTTATCAAATTCAGCACCTGCTTTGGTTGATAGATCGGCAGCTACTTTTTGCTCTTCTTCGCCCACTACAGCAGGCAGGGTAATGTTTTTAGCAGTAGCTAAAGCTTTTAATTTTTCGTTAGCAGCGCTGTGATCTTTGATCATGGCTTGTGCAAATGCTTTAACATCAGCATTAGTTGATTTTTTTAATGCCAGTTCTGACAGGGCTACTTCAGCCATACCCGCGTTAGCGGCTTCGGTTGAGAATTTTGAATCTTCATCAGCAATAGTACCGCTGTCTGCAGCAGATGCGCTGGTGCTGGTATCAGTGTTAGTGTTCAGGCTGTCTGCTGTTTCAACAGCATCTTTGCTGCCCGAGTTTTGGCAAGCCTGAAAAGTAAGAGCGCCAAGCGCCATCATCATTACTAAACTTAGTTTTTTCATGGTAGTATATGTTATTTGTATTATTAGTTAACAATATTTATACCATTGCTTAGCCAATCAGTAATTATTTTGGCGAAACGCATATATCGTACTTTTTAAAGCAAAGTTTTTTTATTTTTGGGCACATTTAAATATTAACTATAATGGAATTTCCGGCCGAATTAAAATACACAAAAGACCACGAGTGGATAAAAGTTGAGGGTGACCAGGCTATTATTGGCATTACCGAATTTGCACAAGGCGAACTGGGCGATATTGTTTATGTTGACATTAATACCGTAGGCCAAGAAGTTGCTAAGGAAGAAGTTTTTGGTACCATTGAGGCCGTTAAAACCGTATCCGACTTATTTATACCGGTTACCGGCACAGTAAGCGAAGTTAACGCGGCTTTAGATAGCCAACCTGAACTGGTAAACAGCGACCCTTACGGTGAAGGCTGGATAGTAAAAATAACCCCTGCTGATATTGCTGATGTTGACGGCCTTTTAACCGCCGATGAATATAAAAGCTTAGTAGGCGCTTAATGAGCATTATGCTTAAAAGTTACTGGCCCGCTATTTTGTGGGCCTTTTTTATTCTGTTTATCTGCGATGTTAAGATGGGCGGCGTAAGCCACTCGCCCGCGTTTTTTGAGGGGTTTGACAAGCTGGTACATTGCGGCCTGTTTTTTACCATGACGGTTTTATACAGCAGCGGCTACTTAAAGCACAACAAAAAAACCGGCTTATCCGTATTAACAGCAGTGCTGATCGTAATAATGATGGTTGCTTTTGGCGGAGCCATTGAACTGTTGCAGAAATACATTTTCACCTGGCGCAGTGCCGATTGGAATGATCTGTTTGCGGATACAGTAGGCATCTGTATGGGCATGTTCAGCATATTAGTTACCGGTAACGCAGTAAAACATGCAAATAAGTAAATTATACATTTTAGCGTTGGCCTGTGCCGCGCTTATGCTGTCATCATGCGGCATCTTTAAAAAAGATTGTAATTGCCCGCATTTTGGCTATGTACAGGGCAAAACCGAGCGTCATTCATAAATCATTATATAAATAATAACGCCACTAAGCTCCGGCTTATTTGGATCGGGTATAAATAAGCCTATATTTGCAGGGTAATTTATACTAATGATGGATCTATCGCAGCTTGAAGTTGGCCAAACCGGCGTAGTAAAGGAGTTTACCGATCTTGAAATGTCGGTAAAATTGATGGAGATGGGTTGCTTGCCGGGCGAAACCGTTAAAGTTACCCGTGTTGCCCCGCTTGGCGATCCTATAGCGATAACCGTTTCAGGCTACCAGCTCAGCCTTCGCAAACTGGAAGCGTCAACCATCATTTTACAATAGTTTTTACGATTTGAAAGCCGATATACGCGTAGCATTAGCCGGAAACCCCAATACAGGTAAATCAAGCCTTTTTAACGTACTTACCGGCTTAAACCAAAAAATAGGAAATTTTCCGGGTGTTACCGTTGATAAAAAGATCGGCTATATGCAACTGCCTGACGGCCGCCACGCCGAAGTGGTGGATCTGCCAGGTACCTACAGCCTTTACCCTAAAAGCAAGGACGAATCCATCGTATTTTCGGTATTGGCCGATAAAATAGACACCGCCCGCCCCGACCTGGTAGTAGTGGTTTTAGATGCCACCAACCTTAAACGCAACCTTTTACTATATACCCAGATAGCCGACCTTAAAATACCGGTTATTATCGCCCTCAACATGATGGATATGGCCCGCACATCGGCTATACAAATTGATGTTAAGCAATTCTCCAAAAAGCTGGGCGTGCCTGTGGTACCCATGGCCGTGCGCAAGGGCGAAGGTGTTGCCGAGTTAAAACAGGCCATTGCTTATGCTAACAAAATAGCCCTGCAACCTGATACTATCGACATTAATGTTTTCGCGCCGGAATTGATCGGGCAGATCAGCGAGGAACTACAGGTTGATAACCCCTACCTGGCTTTGCAACTGGCGCACCAGCATGAGCATTTACGCTACCTATCTAACGAGCAAAGCGATCGGATTGAAACGCTGGAACAGGAACACGCGTTCCATTCGCAAAAAGCGCAGGCGGCTGAAACCGTTGCCCGCTATAATTTTATAAATGACCTGCTGTACGATACGGTTAAAACGCCCGAAGCCGCGCAGCACGAAAGTTTCAGCAACCGGATAGACCATATATTGACGCATAGGGTATGGGGCTTTATCATCTTTATGGGGATATTGCTTTTTATCTTTCAGTCGATATTCGCCTGGTCATCCTACCCGATGGATCTTATTGAAGCATCCTTTGTTTGGGCTGAGGACATCATGCGAAACCTGTTACCCGAAGGTCCGTTGGCCAGCCTGCTTATTGACGGCGTTTTGGCCGGATTAAGCGGCGTACTGGTTTTCATCCCCCAAATTGCCATCCTCTTCGCTTTCATATCCATACTGGAAGATACCGGCTATATGTCGCGCGTAACCTTTATGATGGATAAACTGATGCGCAAGGTAGGCCTGAGTGGTAAATCGGTAGTACCATTGATCGGCGGTTTTGCCTGTGCCGTACCATCCATTATGGGCACCCGTACCATCGAAAACTGGAAAGACAGGATGATCACCATTATGGTTACCCCACTGGTGGCCTGCTCGGCACGTTTACCGGTTTACACCCTGCTTATTGCCCTGGTAGTACCCGATCAGCGGGTTTGGGGCATATTTAACATGCAAGGCCTGGTACTTACGGCCATCTATGTTTTCAGTTTGGTATCGGCCATTATTGTGGCGTTTGTGCTCAAATTCATTCTCAAGGTGCGCGAGCGCGGTTACTTTATTATGGAACTGCCCGTTTACCGTATGCCGAGGTGGAAAAACGTTGCCTTCTCCATGTACGATCGCTCCAAAGCATTTGTGATCCAGGCCGGAAAGGTCATCATTGCCGTATCTATCGTACTATGGGTACTGGCCTCCTACGGGCCCGGCGACCGGTTTGAGCGCATTGACCAGAAATATCGGGTAACCGAAAAAATAAAGACCAACAGCCCGGAAGAGCTTAACCGCATCATCGCGTCCGAAAAATTGGAGAACTCTTACGCCGGTATGCTTGGTCATGCCATTGAGCCGGTGATCAAACCTTTGGGTTACGATTGGAAGATCGGCATCGCCATTATTACCTCATTTGCCGCCCGCGAGGTTTTTGTGGGCACCATGGCTACCATTTACAGTGTAGAGGGCGATACGGACGACATACAATCGGTACAGCAAAAAATGGCCAGCGCCCGCAACCCCGAAACCGGGCTGCCGGTATTTACCCTGGCCACAGCCTTTTCGCTCATGATGTTTTACGCCTTTGCCATGCAATGCGCCAGTACGGTCGCGGTGGTTTACCGCGAAACCAAAAGCTGGAAATGGCCCGCCATACAATTCGCGTACATGACGGTGCTGGCCTACGGCGTAGCCTTTATTACCTACCACCTTTTAAAATAAGCGGCAGGTTAGTATCTTTGCCGGCAGAAGTTACCGTTGGATAAAGTACAAATTCTTGCCCGTTACATGCCCTCCGATGCCGCGCCGCTTATTGGCCGGTGGATAGATCATTTTAAATGCGAATTTAAGATATCGCGCGGGCGCAGCAGTAAATTTGGTGATTACCGTGCCCCATTTGATGGCAAGGGGCACCGCATATCTATCAACTTCAATTTAAATCCCTACGCGTTTTTAGTAACTACCGTGCACGAATTCGCGCACCTGCATACCTGGAATGAGCATAAACACAAGGCTAAGCCGCATGGCACCGAGTGGAAGAACAATTTTAAAAAGATGATGCAGCCTTTTTTTGAAAAGGATGTTTTTCCGCCGGATATAAAGCAGGCTATTGTGAAGTACTTGAATAATCCTGCCGCGTCAAGCTGTTCTGACCTTAACCTGTACCGTTCGCTGCGGTTGTATGATGCGCCACAGGAAGCCATCCACACGGTGGAAAAAATACCGGCCAACACCTTGTTCAAAATAAAAGATGGCCGTATATTTCAAAAAGGCGAAAAGCTGCGCAAGCGCTACAAATGTATCGAGGTAGCTACCAAACGCATTTACCTGTTCAGCCCGGTAGCCGAGGTGGAAGTGCTGCCGACAAACCAGTAGTTTTTGTTCATCAAACTGTAGCGTTATTATTTATTGCTGCGTAATGGCTTTAAAACCTGCCATTATGTTTAAGAGAGCCTTACTAATTGTATTTGTAGCCGCTACAATTTTATCATGCGGTAAAAAGAATATATCTACCTGCCAGGATAAAGTTTGCACCGAAGAATTTGCCATGATCTTGATGTTATTTAAAGATCAGAATGGCCCTGTAAAATCTCTAAGTAAGCTATCCGTAATAAACAAACGCACCAACCAGCCTATTGACCGCGGTACGGCTGCAGCCATTAATACTACTCCGGGCTATTACCTCATCATAGATGACCGGTCAACCAAAACATTATCTGAAAGTGGTGACGACATCCTGATCACCGCCACTGACAGCGCCGGTATACAAACCAAAACCGCCACTATAAAAGTAGCGGGCGGCGCATGCGCCTGTCACATCAAAAAACTTTCCGGCCCGGATGAGTTGCAGTTTAACTAAGCAGAACTATTATATATAAATAGTGTTTAATTGTTGTGAGGCCCGGCCTTAATAAATCGGGCCATTTTTTTTATAATTTCTAATTTACCCATGACCAAATTACCCGTAATGCTTTTAGCCATACTGGCTATAAATACCTGTAATCAGGCCGAAGAAAAATGCCCTGACAAAGCCTGCACCATGATGTTTGCCAGCGTGCCGGTGAGCTATAATAAGCCGGTTAAGGATTTTAAGGCAGTTAACCTGCGCACCGGTCAAAACCTTACCCATAAGGATCAAACCACAGGCAACATGTTTACCATTGTTGATGATAGCGATCTTAAAAAACTGACCGAAGGCGGTGACGACATTGAACTTACCGCGACCGACAGTGCCACCAACGTTAGCCGTAAGGATACCGTAAAAATATCGGGCGGTAAATGCGCCTGCCACGTGGAGCGTGTATCAGGCCCTGCCGAGATCAGTTTTAAGTAACATCGGCGTTAAGGGTTGCTAAAGTTTTTCAATATGCGTTAATTTGAGGTAAGCCGGTGCTTTGTACGGGCTTACCAATTATAATTAACCGATACCGCTTATGAAAAAACTGCTCTTAGCCTTATGGGCTACCGCTGCCTTTATAACTACCCAAGCCCAGCAACCCGAAAAATTCAACGGATTGGATATGAACTTGGGTAACCTGTCCCGCCTGTCCGATGCGCAAACGAGATCCATTAGTCCGGAGAATTTTACCGGCGGTAAGGGCAAGGGAGCTATGGCCGACCCGGTGAAGAACAAAGGCCAGCGCAATGTAGCCAACGCGGCTAATGAGGCCCGCGACCTGGGTATCGGCTGGAAGGTAAACCCCTTCATCATCGTAAACCCCGGCGAAACCATTACTATTGCCGAAATGGAAGGCCCTGGTGCCATACAGCAAATATGGATGACCCCTACCGGCAACTGGCAGTTCTCTATTCTTCGTTTTTATTGGGATGATGAAACCGAGCCATCGGTGGAGTCGCCGGTTGGCGCGTTCTTCGGGATGGGTTGGGGTAACGAGTATGCGCCGCTAAATTCGTTGCCAGTAACCGTAAACCCTGGCAGTGCCTTTAATTGCTACTGGAAGATGCCCTTCCGCAAAAAATGCAGGGTTACGCTGGAGAATATTAATAAGGCCGAACCTATGCGCCTGTACTACCAGATAAACTACACGCTTACTACAATCAGTAACGATGAGGCATACTTTCACGCGCAATATCGCCGCTCAAACCCTAACACCACATCGTTGCATACCATATTGGATGGCGTTAAAGGCAAAGGCCAGTATGTGGGTACCTACATGGGCATCGGCGTAAATAATAACGGCTGGTGGGGCGAAGGCGAGATCAAATTTTTCATGGATGGCGATAAGGAATACCCAACCATAGCCGGCACTGGGACGGAAGACTACTTTTGCGGATCGTACAACTTTGACCGCGGCGGCAAGTATGCTGAGTTTACCACACCCTACGCCGGTTTGCACCAGGTGATCCGTCCCGATGGTTTATATAAAGCCCAGCAACGCTTTGGCATGTACCGCTGGCATATTATGGACCCCATAAGGTTTGACAAGGATTTGAAAGTAACCATACAGGATCTGGGCTGGCGCGATGGCGGCAGGTACCTTCCACAAAAGTCGGATATTATAACTGTGGCCTACTGGTACCAGCGCGAGCCGCATGGCAAGTTCCCGAAATTGCCGGAGAAGGATCTTTTGGAAGTGAATTGATTAAACCTTAATAGGGCATTAAAACAATTTTAATGGTTAATAATACAGGTAATATAGATCCGCGGCTATGCCTATACCTAAAGTGATAACGGTAAAACTTGTCATCCCTAACAGGTAAGCAATAAAGGCTTTTAAATAGCGTACAAATTGAGTCCCGCTGTTAAAAAACTGCCCGATAGCCCATGAGGCATAAATGATGTAGATGGCACTTGAAACAGCCATCAATTTATGATGTGTTACGCCCTCAATAATTGCAAAAACGGCAAACATCAGCATACCTATACCTATTACAAAGCATAGCAATATTAATATCTCATAAAAGTTATAAATGCTTTCTTTAAAAAATAATTTAAGCCAAAGAGCGATAAATATACCCATAATGATATTCGAGTAACCGTAATGGTTTTGCACCCATGAATTTATGGAATAGGTTACAGTGTCCTTATCACCCTTTATATTGATATACCCCTCTTCGATATGAAAAAAATGACTGACAATAGTATATATCAATGAGGTTACAATAATGAATATGACGGGCTTAACCAGCCTGCCCCTGTTTTCAGTAATAAAAAATCTTATGCTTTTACCCGGCCTTAGTAAGAGCTCCCTGATGGTATACAATATACCCTTTTCAAAATGCAGCACGTGTAACATTTCATGCTGAATATAGTGCCCGTCAATGCGTTTCAACTTGGCCGGATGGCCGCACTGCGGGCAATAGTTGTTAGTTACCTCGGCACTGCAATGATTACAATTTACCATATTAAACAATGTTATCCTTTGCCGTATAGTTGTTTTTGCGCAAATCTATCTCAGCACTTATAGCCCGTAACGAATTAAGTATGGGCAGCCAGGTGATAGGCAGTACCATCAGTGGTACAAATGTACTTGCCGACATAGGTTTTGATCTGACAAAATACATGTAGGCGTAAACCGCTACCAACATACCGGCAAGTACCATAAAACCGATAAGGATACCTTTGATCCTACTTTTACGCGCTTTTAACGCCTCAATACTTAATGATGATAATTGCTCCATAGCAAAGGCTTAATTGTGATTATTGCAAAAATTAAAAAAGTAGCGCATCGGCATACTACACTTTAGTGTAGATTTGTGGTACCTTATACCCTAAATGAGCATAAACAACAAAACCCGCTTATTAACCCGTAATCAACTCGGTAAGATACCTGCAAACGATGATCTACAACAGCAGGGTTACCTGGAAGCTGTACAATCATTTGCACGCTTAACTTATGAAAGTATTTATGTAATTGACTACGTAAAAATGGGGTTTGAATATGTGTCAGACAATCCTTTGTTTTTAGGCGGATATACAGCTAAGGAGGTGATGGAGATGGGCTATGATTTCTATTTTAAAAATGTGCCCGAACCTGATTTGCAGATGCTGGGTGTAATTAACCAGGCCGGTTTTGATTTTTTTGATAAGATACCCTGCAACCAAAGGAAACAGTTTACCATTACGTATGATTTTCACCTGGTTAACAAAAACGGAAAACCTGTGCTGATCAACCATAAACTTACTCCTTTATTTTTAACGGATGAAGGCAAAATATGGAAGGCTGTTTGCATGGTGTCGCTATCTCAGCAACAGCAGCCGGGCAATGTTCTGATAACCCAGCAAGGCACCGACAAAATTTGGGAGTTGGACATGGCAACCCAATTCTGGCGCAAGCTTGTAAAACCTAAACTAACCAAACGCGAAACCGAAATACTACACCTCTACGCGCAGGGATTAACCATTAACCAGATCGCCCAAAAAATATTTGTATCGCCCGACACGGTTAAGTACTACCGCAGGCGAATTTTTGAACGGCTTAATGTAAATAACATAGCCGGGGCGCTTGCTTATGCCATAAAAAACAAAATTATCTGACCGGAAACCTGCATCCGCGCAATTCCTCTCTCAAACATAAAATACGGGTACTCCGCCTGCTGAAATTTGCGCTACAGCTCAAATAATCATCTACTATCGTATTACAAGTTGTTTTTTTCCTCCACTTTTTACCACCATTGCTTCTGGCATCCTAACTAACTGGTCTACAGTTAAATTATTCATAACAAAATCGCAACAAAACGCGCACTAAAAATGTTGAAAACTTTTAGTGGGGGAAAGTGGTAGAAAGTGGGAAAAGTGATTTACTTTTACGTTACAAATATTGCCGATACACCATAGATGTCATTCCTGTTAGGAGAATATGATTGCAAGCTGGATGCCAAGGGGCGCTTAATGATCCCTTCGGACCTCAAGAAACAACTCCCCGGAGTTGAAGGAGAGGGTCTTGTGATTTTGCGCGGCTTTGAAAAACAGTTGACGATATACACTAAAACGGAGTGGGAAAATACGGTGAACGACCTGAGCAAACTTAATCAATACGACAGAAAAAGCCGCGACTTTGTGCGCTTTTTCACCCGTGGAGCCATGGGCTTGTCGTTAGATGCCGCCGGGCGTGTACTGTTGCCAAAAGCATTGCTTGATTATGCCGGCATCGGCAACGAAGTAATTGTGGCCTGCCAGCTTAATAAAATTGAGCTATGGGCACCGGCCGCTTATGATGAATTGATGAACAGCATACCTGATGATTTTGCGGCAATGGCCGAGCAGGTAATGGGCAGCGCAGGAAGGAGGGATAGTGAATAACACTTACCACGTACCTGTAATGCTTAAGGAATGTATTGAGGCGCTGGCTATAAAGCCCAACGGCATTTATGTTGACGTGACCTTTGGCGGCGGCGGCCACTCGCGCGAGATATTGAAGCATTTAGGCCCCGAAGGCAGGCTGATCGCGTTTGATCAGGATGCAGACGCGCAGCAGAACATCCCTGACGATGACCGCTTCACCTTTGTTGACCAGAACTTCAGGTTTCTGAAAAACTTTTGCCGTTTGCATGATGCGATCCCGGTGGACGGTATACTGGCGGACCTTGGGGTATCATCCTACCAGTTTGACCAGGCTGAACGCGGTTTTTCTATCCGCTTTGATGCCGAACTGGATATGCGCATGAACCAGGCCGATGCCCTGACAGCTAAAGAAGTGGTGAATACTTACAGCGAGGCAGAACTGCACCGCATTTTTGGTATTTACGGTGAGATACAAAATGCCAAATCGCTGGCCAAAACCATTGCAACAGCAAGGTTAAATACCCCGCTGAATACCATTGCCGATTTAAAGAACGCTATCAGCAACCTAATACCGCGCGGCAAAGAAAATAAATACCTGGCGCAGGTTTTCCAGGCGCTGCGTATCGAGGTTAACCAGGAACTGGAAGCATTGAAGGACTTTTTGACACAATCGGCAGAGGTACTGGGTGCCGGTGGCAGGCTGGTGGTTATGTCATACCATTCATTGGAGGACAGGCCGGTAAAAAACTTCATCGCCAAAGGCAAATTCAGCGGAGAGGTAGAGAAAGACCTCTATGGTAACGATAAAAAACCTTTTGATGCGGTGAGCCGTGGCGCAATTACCGCAACTAAGGAAGAGATAAAAGATAACAACAGGGCGCGCAGCGCGAAACTTAGAATAGCTGTAAAGAAATGACGAATCGTTTACGCAGTGAAATTGAGGAAGAAGTAGCCGAAAAGGAACTTATTGTGGAAGAAAAGCCGGTACGTGAAATACCGGACAACTTTTTTACGCAATTTTTAAATAAAGGCTTTGTAACCACCGAGGAGGCTACAAACGCCCTGCCCTTTATATTATTTGTGGCGTTTTTGTGTATGCTATATATAGCAAACAGGCATTTGGCCGAAAAAAACCTGCGCGAAATTGATAAGGTAAGTAAAGAGTTAAAAGAGCTCACCTGGGATTATAAATCGGCGAAAGCCGAACTGGCTTACAAAAGCACACTGACCGAGGTGGCCAAACGCACCGATACCATCGGCATAAAACAATCTATTGAACCACCTCAAAAAATAACCGTTAAGGAGGATCAAAATGGGAATTAGGACCAACATACTGCTCAGGGTTTACCTTGCTTTCGGGTTGATCCTGCTTTTCGCTATTGCCGTGGTATTTCAGCTTGGCCGTGTGCAAGTTGTGCAGGGCAAAAAATGGCGCTCAATGGCTGATAGCCTTTCGGTACGTAATATGGATGTGGAGGCTGGCCGCGGTAACATCTTCTCGGTTGATGGCAGCCTGCTGGCTACTTCGGTACCGGAATATGAATTGCGTATGGATATGCTTGCCGGCGCAATAGAGAACGATAAGATATTTTACGAAAAGGTTGACTCGCTGGCTTATAAGCTGTCGGCTTTATTTGCTGATAAATCGGCACGCCAGTATACGCGCATATTGCGTGAGGCCAGGCACGAAAAAGCCCGTTACTTTTTACTGAAACGCAAGGTAACTTATCAGCAGTTAAAAAAAGTACGCCAGTTCCCTATTTTCAACATGGGTAAATATCGCGGCGGATTGATCGCCGTGCAAAAGAACAAGCGTATTATGCCTTTTCAAACACTGGCGGCACGTACCATTGGTTATAAAAATGATAACGTGCAAAACCCGGTTGGTTTAGAGGGTGCTTACGCCGGTTATATTAATGGCGAAAAAGGCCGCAGGCTGATGCAGCGCATAGCCGGTGGTATATGGATGCCGGTTAACGGCGGCGAATATGATATTGCCCCTAAAGAAGGCGCGGACATCATCTCCACCATTGATGTGAACTTTCAGGATGTGGTGCAAACCGCCCTTGAAAAGCAAATGATCAAAAGCGCTGCGCACCACGGAACCGCCATTTTAATGGAAGTAAATACCGGCGAAGTACGCGCAGTAGCCAACTTTACCAAGGTTGAAGATGGTGTGTATAAAGAAAAATTTAACTACGCTATAGCAGGTAATCAGGATCCGGGCTCAACTTTTAAAGTAGCCTCATACATGGCTTTGTTAGAAGACCATAAGGTAGATACCAATACCATGGTAAATACCGGCGTTTACCCTATCAAGGGCCATAACATTAAAGACTCGCACGGCAGCATTGGCCGCGTAACCGTTAAAAAGGCATTTGAGGAATCGTCAAACGCGGCGGTTGCTTATTTGGTAAATACCGCTTACCATGATAATCAATCTCAATTTACCGATCATTTGTATGATTGGAAGCTGAACGAAAAAATGGGCCTGCAAATTCCGGGTGAAGCAAAACCAGTTGTAAAAAACCCAAACAATCGTAGCTGGAACAAGAACATGAGCTTACCGCAAATGGCTTATGGTTATGAGATGCAGCTTACGCCATTAAAAATGCTGTCGTTCTATAATGCTATCGCTAATGATGGTAAATACGTAGCGCCGATTTTTGTGCGTGAGATACGCCGTTTAGGTAATACGGTTGAGCATTTCAATGCCCGCGTTATCAACCCTAAAATATGCTCAGAGGTAACATTGAGCAAAATGAAAGCCATGCTTGAAGGTGTAATAACCGAGGGTACAGGTAAAAACATTATTAATAACCCGGTTTATAAAGTGGCCGGTAAATCAGGTACCGCGCAAGTGGCCGATGGTAACCGCGGTTACAAGGCAAACAGGCAATACCAGGCATCGTTTTGCGGTTACTTCCCGGCAGATAAGCCTAAGTACTCGCTGATCGTAGTTATTAACGACCCTAAGAATGGCTACTACGGCGCGTCTGTATCAGGGCCGGTATTCAGGGAGATAGCCGACAAGGTTTATGCTGCTGATATGCACATCAACCAAAACCAAACCGAGCACCTGGTAGGTAATACCAGCATGCCTGACGTTAAAAAAGGCAACGTAAAAGCACTTAAACAGGTGTATAACAAACTTGGCCTTAAACCGCTTTACGCTTCGGTTAATGCTTTAGAAAACGGCATTGATACCAGCAGCGGTATCGCCTTTGAAGACACCAAGGTTAAAAAAGGCTCAGTACCTAACGTTACCGGCATGGGCCTGAGCGATGCGCTTTATGCCATGGGTAATGCCGGTTACAAAGTGGTTGCACGCGGCAGCGGCTCGGTAAAAAAACAATCGGTAACGGGTGGCAGCCTGATACCTAAGGGATCAAAAATAATACTCGAACTGCAATGAGATATTTGAGCGATATAATTGAGGGGCTTGCTTTTACCGAGTTACAAGGCAGCGCGGATGTTGAAATAACAGCCGTTGTTTTTGATTCGCGCAAGGTTGTGCCCGGCTCGTTGTTTGTTGCCGTTAGAGGCACCGTGGTTGACGGGCACGATTATATTGAACAAGCGGTTAAACAAGGCGCTATCGCCATTATTTGCGAGGAGCTACCTGCGCATGTTACCGGCGAGGTGGACTTTCTAATGGTTGCCGACTCGGCCATAGCCTTGGGTATTGTTGCCGCTAATTTTTACGAAAAACCATCATCAAACCTTAAACTGGTTGGTGTAACGGGCACTAACGGTAAAACCACCGTAGCCACGCTTTTATACCAGTTGTTTCGCGATATGGGTTATAAATGCGGATTACTATCCACTGTTGAAAATCAAATCAACGGCACTATCATTCCGTCAACCCATACCACACCTGATCCGGTAGCGCTTAACAACTTGCTGGCTGATATGGTAGACCAGGGTTGCGATTATTGCTTTATGGAGGTAAGCTCGCACGCGGTGGCTCAACACCGTATACAAGGGTTGAATTTCGCGGGCGGCATTTTCACCAACCTTACGCACGATCACCTGGATTACCACAAAACGTTCCTGGCTTATCGCGATGCTAAAAAGGCTTTTTTTGATGGCTTGCCTAAAAACGCATTCGCCTTAACCAATGCCGATGATAAAAACGGCAGTGTAATGCTGCAAAATACCAAAGCCCATAAAAAGAGCTATGCCCTTAAAAGCATGGCCGACTACAAGGCTAAGATTTTAGAAAGCGCGTTCGACGGCTTGCTGCTGAACATTGATAATGAAGAAGTTTGGTTCAGGATGGTGGGCACGTTTAATGCCTACAACCTGCTGGCGGTTTACGCTACTGCCATGCTGCTTGATCAGGATAAAGCCAAGGTATTGACCAGCTTGAGCAAATTGCCAGGTGCCGAAGGCCGTTTTGACTATATAGTAGCACCTAATAAAGTTATTGGCATAGTTGATTATGCCCATACACCTGATGCAGTGCAAAATGTGTTAAGCACCATTCACCAGATCCGTAAAGGCGACGAAAAGGTAATTACGGTAATTGGCTGCGGCGGCGACCGGGATAAAACCAAACGCCCGGTAATGGCAAAGGTAGCCTGCGAATGGAGCGACAACGTGATCCTGACCTCAGACAATCCGCGCAGCGAAGACCCTACACAGATCATCGAAGATATGAAAGCGGGCGTTGACCCGGCATTTAAACGCCATGTATTGAGCATTACCGACAGGCGCGAGGCAATAAAAACAGCCTGCACCCTGGCAAAGCCCGGCGACGTAATATTACTTGCCGGCAAAGGCCACGAAAAATACCAGGAGATAAACGGCGTACGCAACCACTTTGACGATATGGAAGAATTGGTAGCATTATTTAAAGAATTGAACTAAAACAAAGGCGGATGTTATACTACCTGTTTCAATACCTTAACGAAAAATTCCACATTCCGGGAGCGGGGGTGTTTCAGTACATCACGTTCCGTACGGCAATGTCGGTAATTACGTCGTTAATAATAACAACGGTATACGGCCGCAGGTTGATTGATTATCTGCGATTTAAACAAGTAGGCGAAACCGTACGTAACCTCGGTTTAGAAGGCCAGATGCAAAAATCAGGCACCCCAACCATGGGTGGTATAATTATCATTTTAGGTATTATTATCCCTACCCTGCTTTTTGCCCGGTTGGATAATATATACATCATTATGATGCTGGTAACTACCATCTGGTTAGGTGCTATCGGTTTTTTGGATGATTATATTAAGGTATTTAAAAAGAACAAGGAAGGCCTGGCCGGTAAATTCAAAATAACCGGACAAGTTATCCTGGCATTATTCATCGGCTGGACCATGTATTTTAATGACAGCATCATTATCCGCCAGGAAGTTAAACTGCCGGTAACTTACGATGCCCCGGTATCATTCCACATGCGCGACAATGTGCCGGTTTATACCCAGGACATTAAATCGACCATTACCACCATGCCGTTTTACAAGAACAACGAGTTTGATTACAGCAAGGTATTAAAATTTGTAGGTGAAGATTATGAGCAATATACACTGGTTGTATTCCTGTTCTTTGTCATCATTATTATAACGGGAATCTCCAACGGTGCCAACATTACGGATGGTATTGATGGCCTGGCAACGGGCACCTCGGCCATTATCGGCATTACGCTGGCACTGCTGGCTTATGTATCGGGCAACACGGTTATAGCCGATTACCTCAACATTATGTATATCCCCAACTCGGGCGAGCTGGTAATTTTTGCCGGCGCATTTGTGGGTGCATGTGTCGGTTTCCTATGGTACAACTCCTACCCTGCCCAGGTTTTTATGGGCGATACAGGCAGTTTGGCCATTGGCGGTATCATCGCCGTATTCGCCATCATGATACGCAAGGAACTGATGTTACCTATTCTCTGCGGCATCTTCATCGTAGAGAACATGTCGGTAATTATGCAGGTATCGTACTTTAAGTATACCAAAAAGAAATACGGCGAGGGCCGCAGGATCTTCCTGATGTCGCCCCTGCATCACCATTACCAAAAAAAGGGCTACCACGAATCAAAGATCGTTACCCGCTTCTGGATCTTAGGCATTATGCTGGCCATTATAACGGTAATAACATTGAAGCTAAGGTAGGGTGATGAATGGTGAATAGTAATTAGAGATTAGTAATTAAAGGTTAGTAAGACAGAATAAAATATATTAAATCGGTGCAATCAAAGCAAAATCGGTGGAATCATAAACAAAATCAGTGGAATCACAAAACAACATATCAACCTTAAAAGTACAGGCTAAGCTTGTGGTGCTTGGCGCGGGCGAAAGCGGCGTGGGCGCTGCATACCTTGCGCAACAAAAGGGTTTTGATGTTTTTGTGTCGGACTTTGGCCCGATTGCCGATAAATACAAAGCGCAGCTACAGCAGTGGAACATCCGCTTTGAGGAGCAGCAGCATACCGAGGCCGAGATACTGGCCGCTACCGAGGTGGTGAAAAGCCCGGGTATACCGGAGAAAGCACCGATCATTAAAAAGCTGCGTGAGCAAAAAACCCCGGTAATATCCGAGATCGAATTCGCGGGCAGATATACCGAAGCAAAGATGATCTGCATTACCGGCTCAAACGGAAAAACCACCACCACCAGCCTTACCTACCACATCCTGAAAAACTCGGGATTGAACGTGGGCCTGGCAGGCAACATCGGCAACAGCTTTGCCTACCAGGTGGCTACCGAAAGCTTTGATCATTACGTTTTGGAGATCAGCAGCTTTATGCTGGATGATATGTATGAGTTTAAAGCGGATATAGCGGTACTGCTCAACATTACACCCGATCACCTGGACAGGTACGATTATAAACTGGAAAACTACGCGGCATCAAAGTTTCGCATTACGCAGAACCAAACGGAGCACGACTATTTTATATACTGCGCCGATGATGCCGAAACCCTGAAGGGATTGCAAACCCGCACTTTTGGCGCGCAAATGCTGCCTTTTAGTATTGAAAAGACTTTACAACCGGGCGCATACCTGGAAAACGACAATATTGTCATCAACACACAACAAGAACATTTTATAATGTCAATTAAAGAACTGGCCCTGCAGGGAAAGCACAACATCTATAATTCAATGGCATCGGGCATAGTAGCCAAGGTGCTTGAATTACGGAACGAGAGTATGAGGGAAAGCATGGGCAACTTTAAGAACATTGAGCACAGGCTTGAGTTTGTTGCCAAGATATCAGGCATCAGCTTTATTAACGACTCAAAGGCTACTAACGTGAACTCAACCTGGTACGCTTTAGAGAGCATGACCAGCGATGTGGTGCTGATATTGGGCGGTGTTGACAAGGGCAATGATTATGGTATGCTTAAAGACCTGGTAAAGCAAAAGGTAAAAGCCATTGTATGTTTGGGTAAGGATAACAAACGCATACATGATGCCTTTGAGGATGATGTTGAGGTTATAGTAAATACCTTTTCGGCACAGGAAGCGGCGCAGATTGCTTTCCATTTAGCTAAAAAAGGAGATACCGTTTTACTATCACCGGCATGTGCCAGCTTCGATCTGTTTAAAAACTACGAAGACCGCGGTCAGCAATTTAAGGATGCAGTAAGGGAATTATAGTTAAGACCATGGACTATAGACCATGGTCCATGGACGAAAAAATAAAAATGCCCTCTCCTTAGGAGAGGGTTGGGAGAGGTAAATATGTTAAACGCGATACTAAACAATACCAAAGGCGACCGCTGGATCTGGCTGATCGTGATCGTGCTGTCGGTTATTTCGTTAATGGCGGTGTACAGCTCAACCGGTACCATCGCTTATAAACATGGCACCGGTGCCGAATCGTACCTGATGAAGCACCTCGCCATGATCGTGGCGGGCATCGCCCTCATGTACATATCGCACAAACTGGATTACCGCTATTATGCCGGTATATCAAAACTGCTCATGATCGTTACCATCCCGCTGCTGCTATACACGCTGTTGTTTGGTAACCACGTAAATGATGCCAGCAGGTGGATCGCCTTACCCGGTGGCTTAACCTTTCAAACCTCGGATTTAGCCAAGCTATCGCTGATAACCTACCTTGCCCGTACCTTATCGCGCAAGCAGGAAAATATCAAGGATGTTAAGCAATCATTCGTACCTATCATGGGTTCAGTGTGTGTGGTGTTTGTATTGATCGCCCCGGCAGGTCTTTCAACAGCCATCATGTTGTTTGGCGTGAGCATCCTGTTACTTATTGTAGGGCGTATAAGTATAAAACAAATTTCGCTGGTTTGTTTAGCGGGTGTTGTGTTGTTAGCCGGGGTAATGATGTTTGGCGGGCGTCGTGATACTTATGTATCACGTATCAACGCTTTCATGCACCCGGAGAAAGCCGATCCCGATAAATCCTTCCAGTCCGACCACGCCAAGATCGCTATCGCGACCGGCGGATTTGTGGGTAAAGGACCGGGCAACAGTACCGAGCGTAACTACCTGCCTCACCCCTATTCGGATTTTATATATGCCACAATTATTGAGGAGTACGGCATGATAGGTGGCATAGCGCTGGTAGGTATCTACCTGTTTTTGCTTTACCGGTGTATCAAGATAGTAACTAAAGCCCCTAAAGCCTTTGGCGCCTTGCTGGCTGCCGGACTTAGCTTTAGTTTAACCATACAGGCATTTGCCAATATGGCCGTAGCCGTGGGTTTAGGCCCGGTAACCGGTGTACCGCTGCCGCTGGTAAGTATGGGTGGTACATCCATCTTGTTTACAAGCGTGGCCTTCGGCATCATACTATCAGTAAGCAGGGATATTGAGGAACCTAAAAAAGTAGTGGTTGGCGAGATAAGAGAAGTGGCGGTATAGAACAATGTCGGATTTCGAAATTTCGATTTCGGATTTTTATAACTATTTAGAATTAGAATTTAGCTTTTAGGATTTAGAGTTTAAGCAATGGCAAAAAGAATCATCATCAGTGGCGGCGGAACGGGCGGGCATATTTTCCCGGCGGTATCAATTGCCAATGCCTTGAAAAAGCTCGATCCATCAACCGAAATATTGTTTGTAGGTGCCAATGGCCGTATGGAAATGGAAAAGGTTCCGGCGGCAGGCTACAAGATCATCGGCCTCAACATACAGGGTATACAGCGTGGCTCTATCATCAAAAACCTCCTGTTCCCTTTTAAACTGATAAGCAGCGTACGCGCGGCGCTAAAGATCATCAGAGATTTTAAGCCCGATGCCGCCGTTGGTGTTGGCGGTTATGCCTCGGGGCCTTTATTATACGCGGCATCATTAAAAGGTATACCAACCCTTATACAGGAGCAAAACTCCTACGCGGGCGTAACCAACAAATGGCTCGGTAAAAAGGCCAAAAAAATATGTGTCGCGTTTGATGGGATGGATAAATTCTTCCCGGCCGACCGTATCATTAAAACCGGCAACCCGGTACGTAAGGAGTCGGTAAATATTGCGGGTAAGCAAATGCAGGCTTTGGAGCTGTATCATCTGTCAGCACATAAAAAAACAGTGGTGGTATTGGGCGGCAGCCTGGGTGCCCGCACGCTGAACAACAGTATACAAGCCGGACTGCAAAAATTTATTGATGCCGATGTACAGGTTATATGGCAAACCGGCAAGTACTACTACAAAAGCATTATAGAGCAACTGGGCGAAAACATTCACCCTAACATACAGGTACGGGAGTTTTTAAACCGTATGGATCTGGTTTACGCGGCGGCTGATGTGATTATATCACGCGCCGGCGCAGGTACTATCGCTGAACTGTGCGAGGTTAAAAAGCCGGTGATCCTGGTGCCCTCGCCTAACGTGGCCGAAGATCATCAAACCAAAAACGCATTGGCACTGGTGCAGGAAAACGCCGCCAAGTTTGTGGCCGACCGCGATGCCGAGGCCAAACTGGTTGACAAGACCCTGGAATTATTGAACGATAAAGAGAAACAAAAAATATTATGCAATAACATTGTCAAACTGGCTATGCCTAATGCCGATGAAGTAATTGCGAAAGAGGTTATCCAAATAACAATTAACAATTAAACAATAAGGTTCCCTCTTTGCAAGTAGAGGGGCCTTATTTTAAGTGATGATGGAATTAAGCAACATAAAACGGGTTTACCTGGTAGGCATAGGCGGCATAGGCATGAGCGGCCTTGCGCGCTATTTCCATCAGTTGGGTTGTGTTGTTTGCGGGTACGACAAAACGCCGACCGATTTAACGGATAGCCTGCGTAATGAGGGTATCTGCATCATATTTGAGGATAAACCGGCCGAGATACAAATAAGCTTTCGGCAGCCCGATGATAGCACGCTCATCATCTACACCCCTGCTATACCTAAAGACTCGGCCATACTGAACTTTTTTACCGGCAAGGGTTTTACGTTGTACAAACGTTCGCAGGTTTTAGGATTGATCAGCGCCAGCAAGTACACCGTAGCAGTAGCGGGCACACATGGTAAAACCACTACTTCCAGCATGATCGCCCATATCCTGAAAGATTCGGGTACGGATTGCTCGGCATTTTTGGGTGGCATATCATCCAACTACCAAACCAATGTTCTGTTCGGTAAAAACGATATTGTGGTGGTTGAGGCTGATGAGTACGATCGTTCCTTCCTCACCCTGCACCCGGATATTGCCGTGGTAACTTCGATGGATGCCGACCACCTGGATATTTATGGCGATCACTCGCATTTAACAGAATCATTCACGCTGTTTGCCTCGCAAATAAAGCAAGGCGGACAACTGATACACAAACAAGGCCTGCCACTGGCAAACGGTACTACCTATACCATAAACGGTGAGGCCGATGCCGTTGCGGAAAACATCCGGGTAGAGAACGGTAACTTTTACTTCGACTTTAAAAATAATTCGGTAAGCATCAGCAATATTTGTTTGGGCATTGCCGGCTTACATAATATTGAGAATGCCGTAGCGGCTATTGAGGTAGCGCTGCGTTTAAATGTATCTGCCGATGCTGTAAAAAGCGCGCTCGAATCATTCAGAGGGGTTAAACGCCGCTTTGAATATATCGTAAAAAGCGACCGGCACATTTTTATTGATGATTACGCCCACCACCCCGAAGAGTTGCGCGCGGCCATATCATCCGTAAAAACATTATATCCGGATAAAAAGCTCACCACCATATTTCAGCCGCACCTGTATACCCGCACCCGCGATTTTGTTGACGGCTTTGCCGAGGTGCTGGATATGTGCGACGAGCTGCTGATACTGGATATTTACCCAGCGCGCGAATTGCCTATTGAGGGTATTGATTCAGAACTGATACTCAGCAAGATGAAATTGTGGAATAAACGCAAATGTGGAAAACAAGAAGCGATAGCTATAATAGAAAATGAAAAACCTGAACTACTTTTAACGGTAGGTGCAGGTGATATTGACCAGTTGGTGCAACCATTAAAAAAGGTGTTTGAAAATGTCTCGTAAACGTGTTTGGAACCGTGTGCTTGTTGGTTTTGCCTGGGTAATTTGCCTGGGTGGCCTTATCGCGCTCATGAGTTTTATCGAGATAAAAAAGGCCGAAGTGGTTTGTAAAGGCATAAAGGTATACATACCCGGCAACCAGTATTTTATTGACAGGCAGGAAGTAGATAACATTTTGCACACCACCAGCCATACGCTGGAAGGCCGCAAACTTGAAAATATTAACATTCACGATCTGGAGAACCAGCTAAAAGGCAACCCTTTTGTAGAGTTTGCCAAGGTATATACGGATATGGATGGCATGATAAAGGTTGAAATTACACAACGCCAACCCCTGCTGCGCATTATTAACCGCTTTGATCAGGATTTTTATGTAGACCAGCACGGATTAAAGATGCCCCTGTCAAACAACTATACCGCCCGCGTGGTTGTAGCCAACGGATACATTGATGAGCTTTTTGCCAACCGTGTAGATACCCTGCACAGCAAGCTGGCTATATCGCTATATCAAACCGCGGGGTATATACATCAGGATTCACTTTGGGATGCACAGGTGGCGCAGATCTATGTTAATCAGTCGCACGAGATTGAATTGATACCCCGTGTAGGCAATCAAAGAATATTATTAGGCAATGCCGACTCGCTGGATATAAAATTCCGCAACCTGAAGGCTTTTTATACCCAAGCCCTGCCAAAAGCCGGATGGGATAAATACAAGGCGCTGAATGTTAAATATACCAACCAGGTTATTGGTATCCGGAACGAGGATATTAAAACAGATACCGCCAAAAAAAGAAGTGCCCCGGTAAAAAAGGACACCACAGTAAAATTGAATAACGACACATCGCAAATAAAACAACAGTAAAATGGACAAGGGTTTATCACAGGAAAAAAGTTCACCAATCATTGTAGGATTGGATATCGGGACTACAAAAATATGCGCCATTGTTGGCCGCCGCAGCAAAAACGGAAAGATAGAGGTATTGGGTATAGGCAAAGCTGAATCGGCCGGTGTTACCCGTGGTATGGTGTCAAACATCGATAAAACGGTGCAGGGCATTGCGCAATCTGTTGATGTTGCCGGTGCACAATCAAATGTTGAAATCAAGGTAGTGAACGTGGGTATAGCGGGGCAGCACATTAAAAGCCTGCAGCACCGCGGCTTAATTACCCGCCGCGATCTGCAAAGCGAAATATCACGCAAGGATATTGATAAGCTGATCGAGGATATGTATAACCTGGTGATGCCTCCGGGCGAGGAGATCATCCATGTACTGCCGCAGGAGTTTACTGTTGACAACGAACCCGGCATTAAAGATCCGATCGGTATGGCTGGCGTACGTTTGGAAGCTAACTTCCACATTATATCCGGCCAGGTTACCGCTATTAAAAATATTGTTAAATGTGTTAATAAAGCACATCTGGAAAGTTCTGAACTGATACTGGAGCCTTTGGCCTCGTCAGAATCAGTTTTGAGCGATGAAGAAAAAGAAGCCGGTGTGGTATTGGTTGATATTGGTGGTGGTACTACTGATGTGGCTATCTTCCACGAAGGTATTATCCGTCATACAGCCGTTATTCCGTTTGGTGGTAACAGCGTAACGGAGGATATCCGCGAAGGCTGTTCAGTTATGCGCAACATTGCCGAGCAGTTAAAGGTACGTTTCGGCTCTGCCCTGGCTGATGAGAATAAGGAGAACGAAATAGTTTGTGTACCGGGTTTGCGCGGTCGTGAGCCTAAGGAGATCTCTGTTAAAAACCTGGCCTTCGTTATCCAGGCCCGTATGGAGGAGATCATCGAGCATGTGTACTACGAGATCAAATCATCAGGCTACGAGAAAAAACTGATTGCCGGTATTGTAATAACCGGTGGCGGCGCGCAGCTTAAACACCTTACCCAATTGGTTGAATATGTAACCGGCCTGGATTGCCGCGTGGGCTACCCCAACGAGCACCTGGCTAAAAACGAGGTTTTACCAAAAGGCATATATGAGGAGCTGCAAAGCCCGACTTTTGCAACAGGTATTGGCCTGCTGATAAAAGGTATTCAAAAAATGGAATACGATACGCTTACCCTTACTGCACCTGCCATTGCCAAGCCCGAAAAGGTTAAATACAGCGCCGGCAGCGAGGAAAAGAAGTATGGCCTGCTAAGTAAAATATTAGAGAGCGGTAAAAAGTTTATTAAGGACGACATCAAGGATGAGGATTTTCTGAAGTAATTGTTCACAAACGAAAACTTTTCCACAATATTGACAATTGTGGAAAAACATTGTGGAAAAAGTTATAATATTACAATAGAGAATTCTGACTGATCGTCAAAATACATTTAGCTGAAAACAAGAGATATGCAGTTCGAGATGTTAAAAGAAAAATCGTCAATCATCAAAGTAATTGGTGTTGGCGGTGGTGGTGGCAACGCTGTAAACCACATGTACAGGCAGGGAATTACCGGTGTCGACTTCATAATTTGTAACACCGACGCGCAGGCTTTAGAGCTTAGCCCTATCCCCAATAAAGTACAATTAGGTGCCAGCCTTACCGAAGGTATGGGCGCAGGTTCGATACCCGAAGTTGGCAAAAACTCAGCTATCGAGAATATTGATGATATTAAGGAAATGCTTGGCACCAATACCAAAATGCTGTTTATAACAGCAGGTATGGGTGGTGGTACCGGTACAGGCGCGAGCCCTATCATTGCCAAAGCAGCACGCGAACTGGATATACTTACTGTAGGTATTATAACTACCCCGTTCTCATTTGAAGGCAAACGCCGTAAAATGCAGGCCGAGGAAGGTTTGGAAGAACTGAAAAAATACGTTGACTCGTACCTGGTAATTTCAAACGACAGGCTGCGCCAGATATTTGGCAACCTTACCCTAGGTTCGGCATTTGGCCAGGCTGATAATATTTTGACCACGGCTGCCAAAGGTATTGCCGAGATCATTACCCTGCCGGGCTATATCAACGTGGATTTTAAGGATGTGCGCACCGTAATGAAGGATAGCGGCGTAGCCATAATGGGCAGCAGTGCTGCCGATGGCGAAAACCGTGCCCTTAAAGCGGTTGAGGGTGCCCTTGCATCGCCACTGTTAAAAGATAACGAGATTGAAGGTGCACGCTACATACTGCTTAACATTACCTCGGGTGATAAAGAGGTAACAATGGATGAAGTAAGCGTGATCACGGATTACATACAGGAAGAGGCCGGCCTTGCTGCCGACCTGATCTGGGGTAACTGCCGCGACGAGAATTTAGGTGATAAAATATCGGTTACTATCATCGCTACCGGTTTCCAAACCAAGGATGAGCGCGAGAAAGAGATCAGCAACAAAAAAGTAGTTTCTATGCTGATGCCTGAGGATGCACCAATGGTTAAGCCGGTAAACGAATTTATTAACCCGGTTAAGGCTGATGCTGTGGTTGAGCCGTACATGAAGGCTAAGGATGAGCCTAAACAAACCGGCTTGTTTGATTTATTTGGCAACCGCGCTACTGAAGAAAATGCAGCCCCTGTAGTAAGGCACCAGTTAACGCCCGAAGAGCCTAAAGCATCTGCCGAGCCTGAGGTAACTGATTTTACCTTTAAGATAACCGAATCGGTAATGCAATACCAAACGGTTGAGCAGGCAGAACCGGAGCCGGAACCAACCCCGGAACCTGTTGCCGGTGCTGATGATGATAAAACTGAGGAATCAATGGAGGAGCAACTACGCAAATCGCGTGAGCGCATCATGAGGTTGAAAGACCTGAGCATGAAACTCCGTTCAGGTAATTTACAGGAGTTGGAAAATGTTCCTGCTTATAAACGTAAGGAGATCGCTTTACAGCAAACTCCGGCATCTAACGAAAGCCAGATCTCACGCTTCTCATTATTACCGGATGATGAAGGTAAAACCGAGATCAGGAACAACAACTCGTTTTTGCACGATAACGTAGACTAACTATACCCAAACATAATTCTCCAGCCTCTGCATCCCCTTGCAGAGGCTTTTTATTTGCGCATAACCTCGCTTCAGCCGCTAACGTAAGCATCCCCCATATTGGGGGTATAAACCCAATATTAAGCCTGTGTTAGGGTACATTTAGCAAGAAACAGTCTAAATAACTGTCTATCAGTTAAAATGTGGAAAAAATACACCTTTTGAGATTAGATTTTGATGTGGAAAATTTTTTTTTAAATAAAAACAATTTTAGATTAGCTACAGTAAAACAATTAAACTCAATTATCTAATCAAAGGAGTAACCTAAAATGAAAAAATTTAGCGAACTGAAAGAGCTCGTGTCCTCGCTGGAGACTGATGCTGACAAATTCTACAGTAAAGGTAACAGCGCCGCGGGCACCCGCTTGCGCAAAGGTTTGCAGGATCTGAAAAACTTAGCTCAAACTATCCGCCTGGAAGTTCAGAATACCAAGAACAAAGAGGAATAAGTTTACAGGATCTTCTAAAACACTGACCAATTAAAAACCGGCCGAAGCCGGTTTTTCTATTTTATGCTTTTATCTTATTGATCTCGCTGATGATGGCCTGTTCAGTAGCCGGGCTAACAGGCGTTAGTGGCAGGCGCAGAGTATCACCACAAACATCCAAATGTTTTAATGCCGCTTTAACCCCGGCCGGGTTGCCCTCAACAAACATCAGGCGGGTAAACTCAACCAGATCAAAATGAGCTTTACGGGCTTTTTTAAAATCACCGGCAAGGCATTGGCGTACCATATCTGTCAGTTCACGCGGTAAGGCATTACCCACAACAGATATGAGTCCGGCCCCACCCATCGCGATCAGCGGCAAGGTTACCGGGTCATCGCCCGATATAAAGAGGAAATCATCAGGCATATCACGCAGTATCTGGTTAAACTGGTCGAAATTACCGGCGGCCTCTTTAATACCTATAATGTTATCAAAATCATTAGCCAGGCGCACAGTAGTTTCAGGTGCCATATTGCTGCCAGTGCGGCCGGGTACATTATATAGTATAACAGGTAGCGGTGATGCCTGCGCTACGGCCTTGTAATGCTGGTAAATACCTTCCTGTGTCGGCTTGTTATAATAAGGACTAACTGATAGTATGGCATCATAGCCGGTACTGTCAAAACCTTTTATCAGCTCAACAACCTCAAGGGTGTCATTACCGCCGATACCTGCTACTAAGGGTACACGGCCATTTGCTTTTTCGGCAACAAACTTAAATATCTTCTTCTTTTCGTCCTTGGTTAAGGTGGCGGTTTCGCCGGTTGTACCTAAAACAACAAGGTATTCCACCCCGCCGTCAATTAAATGCCCGATCAGGTTATTTAACCCGTCAAAGTCCACTTGTCCGTCTGGCTGAAAAGGAGTAACCATTGCAACTCCCGTTCCGAAGAATTTGTTCATCTATTATGTTTAAAGCCCGCTAAGATAATAAAATTGAAAATTGTTGAGCAGTTTAGTAGGGATTTTTATTTGAGCTGTGTATTATGTTATGATGCTTCGACAAACTCAGCATGACAAGGTGGTTATTATTAAAAGAAGCTCGTCACCCTGAGCTTGTAGAAGAGAACTTTGTGATGGTTACAATTTCCCGGCCATGAACCATGATCCACAAACCATCAACTCCCCCCGTAATTAACACTCGAAAAATGTTATTAACAGGGTATAAATATTTCGTTAGAAATCATAACTTTGCGCCTCGAATAGTATCATTGTAACAATACACTCGACAACACACTAAAATATTTAATATCAGGTTATAATATGCCAAACACTGGAAAAGTATCGCGGATCATCGGTCCCGTAGTTGACGTAAGCTTTAGCGAAGGCTCTCTTCCTAAAATTTACAGCGCTTTAGAGATCACTAAACAAAACGGTCAGAAAATTGTGCTTGAGGTACAGCAACACCTTGGCGAAGACAGGGTACGTGCCATAGCCATGGATTCAACCGACGGTTTATTACGCGGTATGCCTGTTATCGACTTAGGCTCAGGTATTAAAATGCCTGTAGGCGAAGCTATAAAAGGCCGTGTATTCAACGTAGTTGGCGATCCTATTGACGGTATTGCCGCTCTTGATAAAACAAACGGCCGTAACATACACAACCACCCCCCACGTTTTGAAGACCTGTCAACCGAAAGCGAAGTACTGTTTACCGGTATCAAGGTTATCGATTTGTTAGAGCCTTATGCTAAAGGTGGTAAAATCGGTTTATTTGGTGGTGCGGGTGTAGGTAAAACCGTATTGATCCAGGAGTTGATCAACAACATCGCGAAAGCATATTCAGGTTTATCAGTATTTGCCGGTGTAGGCGAGCGTACCCGTGAAGGTAATGACCTTTTACGTGAGATGCTTGAATCGGGCATTATAAAATATGGTGATGAGTTTATGCATTCCATGGAAGAAGGCGGCTGGGACTTAACTAAAGTTGATGCTGAGGCTTTGAAAGATTCAAAAGCGACCTTCGTATTCGGTCAGATGAACGAGCCTCCCGGTGCACGTGCACGTGTGGCACTTTCAGGCTTAACTATCGCTGAGTACTTCCGCGATGGTGATGAAGAAGGTGGCAAAGGCCGCGATATCCTGTTCTTTATTGATAACATTTTCCGTTTCACCCAGGCAGGTTCTGAAGTATCGGCACTATTAGGCCGTATGCCATCAGCGGTAGGTTACCAGCCAACCCTGGCTACCGAGATGGGTTTGATGCAGGAGCGTATTACCTCAACCAAACGTGGTTCAATTACCTCAGTACAAGCTGTTTACGTACCTGCGGATGACTTGACCGACCCTGCGCCGGCCACAACCTTCGCCCACTTAGATGCTACTACCGTACTTTCACGTAAAATTGCTGAGTTAGGTATCTACCCTGCGGTTGACCCACTGGATTCAACTTCACGTATTTTGAGCCCGGCTATCTTAGGCGATGAGCACTACAACACCGCTCAACGCGTTAAAGAAACCCTGCAACGTTATAAAGAACTTCAGGATATCATCGCTATCTTAGGTATGGATGAGCTTTCTGAAGAGGATAAACTGGTTGTATCACGCGCCCGTCGTGTTCAGCGTTTCCTTTCTCAGCCGTTCCACGTTGCCGAGCAGTTTACCGGTTTAAAAGGTGTACTGGTTGACATTAAGGAAACCATCAAAGGCTTCAACATGATTATGGACGGTGAAGTTGACGAATACCCTGAAGCAGCCTTTAACCTTGTAGGTAACATTGAGGACGCTATAGAAAAAGGTAAAAAACTGTTAGCTGAAGCTAACGCGTAATAAGATATGAGATTGGAGATATGAGATTTGAGATCAGTGTTCTCAGATTTCATATCTTAATTAAAGCACAAGAGATAAAGTTTGATTTAGGAGATAATCTCACATCTCATATCTGACATCTCACATCTAAACAACAATGACTTTAGAAATTCTTACACCAGATAAAACAGTATTTGAAGGCGAGGCAACATCAGTTACCGTACCGGGTATACTGGGTGCTTTTGAAATACTTAATAACCACGCTCCTATTATTTCTATCCTGCAGGATGGCAAATTGGTTGTGCGCGGTGGTTCGGTACAAAAGGAAACCTTTATTATTAAAGGCGGGGTTGTTGAAGCTGCAGATAATAAAGTTACCGTACTAGCCGAAGGTATTTCACACTAACCTTTAAAAGATAAAAGCTAACGCCCCGGTAACAAGTTTACCGGGGCGTTTTTTTTGTACTTAATTTTGGCTGATGCCATTTTTACGCCGAATTTGAACACTTTATTATGCAAGCATAGATTTTATACTGAATACCGATTTACACTTTGGTACAATATGATAAATATTAAATTCTATATTTATAATACATATAGGAATTTAATTCTGAAATATGTAAATTATTGAAATATAATACCAAATGTAAATTTTTACAATTGCTATTGCATTAAAAAACGAGTGTTTATACCTTAACCATATCGATCACATACCTAATATCAATATATAAACTTTAAAAGATAATGAGCGATACTACCGATACTTTGCAGGCTGTTGAATTAAACAAATACAGCAAAACCCTTACGCAGGACCCTACCCAGCCGGCGGCACAAGCCATGCTTTACGGCATTGGCCTTACCGATGATGATATGAAGAAGGCGCAAGTGGGCGTAGCCAGTATGGGTTATGATGGCAATACCTGCAACATGCACCTGAATGATTTGGCCAAGGTGGTTAAGAAAGGCATTTGGGATGAGGATATGGTAGGTTTGATATTTAACACCATTGGCGTAAGCGATGGCATGAGCAACGGTACCGAAGGTATGCGCTATTCGCTGGTTAGCCGTGATGTGATTGCCGATTCTATTGAGGCCGTTTGCGGCGCGCAGTATTATGATGGCCTGATCACCCTGCCGGGTTGCGACAAAAACATGCCGGGCTCACTGATTGCCATGGGTCGTCTTAACCGCCCGTCAATCATGGTATACGGTGGTACTATTAAACCCGGCCACTGGAAAGGTGAAGACCTGAACATCGTATCGGCATTTGAGGCTCTGGGTAAAAAAATCGCCGGACAAATTGACGATGTTGATTTTATGGGCGTGGTTAAAAATGCCTGCCCGAGCGCGGGTGCCTGCGGTGGTATCTACACGGCAAACACCATGGCCGCGGCTATCGAGGCTATGGGTATGAGCTTACCCTACTCATCATCAAACCCGGCCCTGAGCGAAGAAAAACAAGCCGAATGCCTTGCGGCGGGTAAAGCCATCAAGATATTATTAGAAAAAGACATTAAGCCAAGCGACATCATGACGCGTGAGGCTTTTGAGAACGCTATTATCACCATTATGGTGATGGGCGGCTCAACCAACGCGGTGTTACACCTTATCGCGATAGCGAAAAGTGTTAATGTAAAACTTACGCAGAATGATTTTCAGGAACTAAGCAACCGTACACCGTTACTGGCCGATATGAAACCAAGCGGCAAGTACATGATGGAAGACCTGCATAAAGTGGGTGGTGTACCTGCGGTAATGAAATATTTGTTAAAGCTAGGCTGGCTGCATGGCGATTGCCTTACCGTAACCGGTAAAACTATTGCCGAAAACCTTGCCGACGTACCTGATTTTGATTTTGACACGCAAAAGATCATCCTCCCGGTTGATAAAGCGATTAAGGCTACCGGCCACCTGCAAATTTTGTACGGTAACATTGCCGAGGGTGGAAGCGTTGCCAAAATAACCGGTAAAGAGGGTGAGCGCTTTGAAGGCCCCGCCCGTGTTTTCGACGGTGAATTTGAGCTGATTGACGGTATCATGTCAGGGCGAGTCAAACAGGGTGATGTGGTGGTGATCCGCAACGTGGGCCCTAAGGGCGCGCCCGGTATGCCTGAAATGCTCAAGCCAACATCGGCCATATTTGGCGCTGGCCTGGGCAGTTCGGTAGCTTTAATTACCGATGGGCGTTTCTCCGGCGGTACACATGGCTTTGTAGTTGGCCACATTACCCCCGAAGCGTTTGACGGCGGCCTGATAGCGATGGTAAAAGATAACGATAGGATTGAGATAGATGCCATCAACAATAGCATAAACGTGAAACTTAGCGACGAGGAAATAGCCGCCCGCAGGGCACAATGGCAGCAACCGGCGCTTAAAGTAACCAAAGGCCTGCTTTACAAATACGCTAAAACTGTAAGCACAGCCGCCGAAGGTTGTGTTACGGATGAATAGTCTGAACAGGAATTTTCAGAATTAGGGAATTAACAGAATGAGTATAAATGTCAATTAGTAAAAAATTCTGCTCATTATAAAATTCTGAAAATTCAGGTTCAAGAATAAAATTAAGAAAATAACATTCGAGTCGATATTCGAAATAAAATAAGAGATTATGGAAGTTGCACAACAGGAAATACCTGCACCAACCAAAACCAAAGAAACCGTAGAGGTTTCAGGTTCAGTAGCATTGCTTGAGGCGTTGATAGCTGAAGGTACCGATACCATTTTCGGGTATCCGGGCGGGGCTATTATGCCTATTTATGATGCTTTGTATGATTATAACGAGAAGCTGAACCACGTGCTGGTGCGCCATGAGCAGGGCGGTATTCACGCTGGTCAGGGTTATGCACGTACGTCTGGCAAGGTTGGCGTGGTGTTCGCTACCAGCGGTCCGGGTGCTACTAACCTGGTTACCGGTTTGGCCGACGCGCAGATTGACAGCACGCCACTGGTTTGCATCACCGGGCAGGTATTCGCGCACCTGTTAGGTACGGATGCCTTCCAAGAAACGGACGTGATTAACATCACTACCCCGGTTACCAAATGGAATTACCAGGTAACAGATGCTAACGAGATCCCGGAAGTTATCGCCAAGGCATTTTACATTGCCCGCAGCGGTCGCCCCGGCCCGGTATTGATCGACATTACCAAAAACGCGCAGATCCAAAAATTTAACTTTGAGGGTTACGTGCCTTGCAACCATATCCGCAGTTACAGGCCAAAACCTATTGTGCGTAAACAGTATGTTGAGGAGGCTGCCACGCTGATCAATCAGGCAAAAAAACCTTTTGTGCTTTGGGGTCAGGGTGTAATTTTAGGCAGTGCCGAGCAGGAGTTCAAAGCTTTTATCGAAAAAGCGGGCATCCCGTCAGCCTGGACAATTTTAGGTGTGGGCGCTATCCCGACAGATCATCCGCTGAACGTAGGTATGCTGGGGATGCACGGTAACTACGGCCCTAACGTATTAACCAATGAATGCGATGTATTGATCGCGATAGGTATGCGTTTTGACGACCGCGTAACCGGCCGATTAGATAAATATGCCAAACAGGCCAAAGTGATCCACCTGGATATTGACCCGGCTGAGATAGATAAGAACGTACAAACCACCGTACCGGTATGGGGCGACTGTAAGGAAACCCTTCCCCTGCTTACCGAACTGGTAGAGGCAAAACAGCATACCGAGTGGCTGGCAAAATTTAACGACTTTACCCAAAAAGAAGTAGAAGCGGTCATCCACAAGGAACTAAATCCGGATACCGAGGAAATGACGATGGGCGAAGTGGTAAGGATATTGAATGAGCTTACCGGCGGCGATGCCGTTATTGTAACTGACGTTGGCCAGCACCAGATGGTAGGCTGTCGTTATGCCAAATTCAACAAAACCCGCAGCAACGTAACCAGCGGCGGCTTAGGCACCATGGGCTTTGCCCTGCCGGCAGCCATAGGCGCTAAATTTGGCGCGCAGGATCGCCAGGTGGTTGCCATTATTGGCGATGGTGGTTTCCAGATGACCTTGCAGGAACTGGGTACCATTATGCAAACCGGCGTTAACGTAAAGATCATCATCCTGAACAACCGCTTTTTAGGTATGGTACGCCAATGGCAGGAACTGTTTAATGAGCGCCGTTATTCGTTTGTGGATATTCAAAGTCCGGATTTTGTGCGCGTGGCAAGCGGCTACGGCATTGCAGGCAAATCTGTAAACGACCGCGCAGAACTAACCCCGGCTTTAGAGCAGATGCTTAATCACGATGGTTCCTTCCTGCTGGAAGTAATGGTTACCAAAGAGAACAACGTGTTCCCGATGGTACCTCAAGGTTGCAGCGTATCTGAAATCAGGCTTAAATAATTTAAAAGATCATATTATGAGCACTCCCGAAATAGAAAAACAGGAATTCAACATAACGGTATATACCGAAAACCAAATTGGTCTTTTAAACCGAATTGCTATTATATTTACACGCCGTAAAATTAATATCGACAGCCTGAACACTTCTCCATCAGAGGTTGACAGCATACACCGCTTCACCATCGTGATAAACGAAACGGAGGACGTGGTACGTAAACTGTGCCGCCAGATAGAAAAACAGGTAGAGGTATTGAAAGTGTACTATCATACCAATGCTGATGTAATCTGGCAGGAAATGGCGCTTTACAAGGTATCAACCAATGTAATTGCCGAGCAGGTTAGCGTTGAGCGTTTATTACGCGAAAATGGCGCGCGAGCGGTGGTGATCCGTAAGGATTACACGGTGTTCGAAACCACCGGCCACCGTGAAGAGACTGAATCGCTGATAAGGATATTACAGCCCTACGGCCTCATAGAGTTTGTACGCAGCGCCCGTGTAGCCATTATTAAGGATAGCGAAGGCTTTAACGCCAAACTGCGCGAATTTGAAAGGCTTGAACCGGGTGAAGAAGTGATCGAGAATGAATATTTGAACCAGGGGCAGAAGGTGTTTACGATGTAACCCCATTTTAATAGCGTCGTTGCGAGGTACGAAGCAATCTCTTCAGGACATTCTGATGGATAAGCTTAAAGAGATTGCTTCGTACCTCGCAATGACGCAGACAACCAAGTAACTAAGAACTAAAAACAATAAAACCAAGGTGAAGTGCCTGTAGGCACATCACACAACAAAACAAAAAAACATGGCAAAATTAAATTTCGGCGGTACCGAAGAAAATGTAGTTACCCGCGAGGAGTTCCCTTTATCAAAAGCGCAGGATGTACTTAAAAATGAAACGGTAGCCGTTATTGGTTACGGTGTTCAAGGTCCGGGCCAGGCTTTAAACCAAAAAGACAATGGCATTAATGTAATTGTTGGTCAGCGTAAAAACTCAAAAACCTGGGATAAAGCAATTGCTGACGGTTTTGTACCCGGCGAAACACTGTTTGAAATTGAAGAAGCGCTTGAAAAAGGTACCATTATTTGCTACCTGCTTAGCGATGCCGCACAAATTGAACTTTGGCCAACTGTTAAAAAACACTTAACTCCGGGCAAGGCATTATATTTTTCACACGGTTTTGGTATCACTTTTAACGAACAAACCAATATCGTTCCTCCGGCTGATGTTGACGTGTTCCTGGTTGCCCCTAAAGGTTCAGGTACCTCACTGCGCCGTATGTTTTTGCAAGGCCGTGGCTTAAATTCAAGCTTCGCTATCTTCCAGGATGCTACCGGTAAAGCATGGGATCGTGTTATTGCCCTTGGTATTGCCGTAGGTAGCGGTTACCTGTTTGAAACTGATTTCAAGAAAGAAGTATTTAGCGACCTTACCGGCGAGCGTGGTACTTTGATGGGTTGTATCCAGGGTATCTTCGCCGCACAATACGATGTATTACGGAGCAATGGCCACACACCATCTGAAGCTTTTAACGAAACTGTTGAAGAATTGACCCAATCATTAATGCCACTGGTTGCTGAAAACGGTATGGACTGGATGTACGCCAACTGCTCAACAACCGCACAACGCGGCGCGCTTGACTGGTGGAAAAAATTCCGCGACGCTACCAAACCAGTATTTGAAGAATTATACAACAGCGTTGCTACTGGTAAAGAGTCACAACGTTCTATCGACTCAAACAGCCAGCCTGATTACCGCGAAAAACTTAACGCCGAACTTGCTGAGCTACGCGACAGCGAATTATGGCAGGCAGGTAAAACTGTACGCAGCCTTCGCCCGGAGAACCAGGCAGTAGAAGCGTAATTTCTTAGTAGCGGTAGAAGTTTTTGAGTAGCAGTAACCTACTGCAACCGCAACTGCTACTGCTACTTTTATAAAAACAGAATATGGGACAGACATTATTTGATAAGATTTGGGACGCTCACGTTGTTAGCAGCAAGGAGGGATTTCCGGATATTTTGTACATCGATACACACTTTATTCACGAGGTTACCAGTCCGCAGGCTTTTGACGGATTGCGCCAGCGTGGATTACCTGTTTTTAGGCCGAAGCAAACCGTTGCCACGGCCGATCATAACGTACCTACCTGGGATCAGCACCTGCCCATCAAGGAGGAGCTATCGCGTTACCAGGTGGATATGCTTACAAAAAACTGCGCCGAATTTGGCGTTGAACTCTATGGCCTCGGCCATCCATACCAGGGCATTGTGCACGTAATAGGCCCTGAACTGGGCATTACCCGCCCCGGCAGTACTTATGTTTGCGGCGACAGCCATACTTCTACTCACGGCGCTTTCGGATCGATAGCGTTTGGTATTGGCACCTCACAGGTTGAGCAGGTACTGGCCACCCAGTGCTTACTGCAATCGCGCCCTAAACGCATGAAAATTGAAGTTAACGGCACCCTGCAAAAAGGCGTGGGTGCAAAAGATATAATACTCTACATCATCAGCAAAATATCGGCTGCCGGCGGTACCGGTTACTTTGTTGAATATGCGGGTGATACCATCCGTTCGCTGAGCATGGAAGGCCGCATGACCATCTGCAACATGAGCATCGAAATGGGTGCCCGCGGTGGTTTAATAGCGCCCGACCAAACTACTATTGACTATGTTAAAGGTCGCGAATTTGCCCCTAAAGGCGAAGCGTGGGACAAGGCAGTAGCTTACTGGCAAACACTGTATTCTGATGAAGATGCACAGTTTGACTCCGTATTAAGCTTTAACGCCGAAGATATTGAGCCGATGATCACCTATGGAACCAATCCGGGTATGGGCATCGGTGTAACACAACATGTACCGGCTACAGAGGATTTTGAGGCTAAAGAACGGGGCTCATACAAAAAAGCCCTTGATTATATGGGCCTGCATGATGATGAGCAGTTGTTAGGCAAACCTATCGATTATGTGTTCATCGGCAGTTGCACCAACTCCCGTATTGAGGATCTGCGCCAGGTAGCCGCTTTTGTAAAAGGCAAACACAAGGCCGATAATGTTACAGTTTGGGTAGTACCCGGCTCAAAACAAGTAGAGCAACAAGCCATAGCAGAAGGTTTGGATAAGATATTTGAATCGGCAGGCTTCCCGCTGCGCGAACCGGGTTGCAGCGCATGTTTAGGCATGAACGAGGACAAAATACCGGCAGGCAAATACTGCGTATCAACCTCAAACCGCAACTTTGAAGGCCGCCAGGGACCAAACTCCCGCACCTTATTAGCCAGCCCGCTGACTGCGGCAGCAGCAGCTATTACGGGTAAGGTGACGGATGTGAGGGAGATGTTGTCTGCATCAGAATTTGCAGAATTGGTTGATTAACAGAATTCATGCAGCGTGATGAGCTTACATATAAAATAATAGGATGCGCAATGCAAGTGCATAACACTTTGGGCAATGGATTTCAAGAAGTTATTTACCAAAGATGTTTAGCAATTGAATTATTAAACGCAGGTATATCATTTGTAAGAGAGCAGGAACAAACAATTTATTATAAAGGTATTGACGTAGGTACAAGAAGAGCAGATTTTATAGTTGAGAACAAACTAACTGTGGAATTAAAGGCAATAATAAATTTAGAAGATGTGCATTTAGCACAAGCAAAGAATTATACCATTGCTTATGATTTTCCCATTGGTTTGCTTATCAATTTCGGGAGCACCAGTCTTCAATATAAATTGATCTTTAACCTGAGATATAATACCAACATACATTAAGCAAATTCTATAATTCAGTAAATTCTGATTTAAGATGACAAAAATATTCAAACATATACAAACCACGGTGGTACCGCTGCCTATCGAGAATATTGATACGGATCAGATCATTCCCGCGCGTTTTTTAAAGGCCACTACCCGTGATGGTTTTGGCAATAACCTTTTTCGCGATTGGCGCTTTGACGAGAACGATCAGCCAAAAGCCGATTTCGTATTGAACCACCCTACCTACAGCGGCAAGGTGCTGGTGGCTGGCAAAAACTTTGGTTGCGGCAGTAGTCGTGAACATGCGGCCTGGGCCATAGCTGATTATGGCTTTGATGCCGTGGTAAGCAGCTTTTTTGCCGATATATTTAAAGGCAACGCCCTGAACAACGGCCTGCTGCCGGTACAGGTGAGCGACGATTTTTTGAAAAAGATATTCGATGCCGTTTTTGCCGATCATACCACCGTTGTAGATATCGACCTTGAAAACCAGGTAATCAAAATCTCATCAACCGGCGAGCAGGAAAGCTTCGAGATCAATCCGTATAAAAAAGCCTGCTTAATAAACGGATACGATGATATTGACTATATCCTGAGCAACAGGGAAGCGGTAGAGGAATTTGAAAAAGCCCCTAACCCCTAAAGGGGAACCGGAGAGCCGATTCAATAATTATAACATACATATTAAACACTTATTCCCCCTTTAGGGGGTTAGGGGGCAAATGAAAAAGAATATTTTAGTAATACCAGGCGACGGCATCGGGCCGGAGGTTACTACCTGGGGTAAGGCGGTACTGGAGAAGGTTGGCGCGGCAGGCGGTCATGAATTTACGTTTGACGAGGCCTTGATGGGCCACGTAGCTATTGAGGCTACCGGTACCCCACTGCCTGATGAAACTTTGGAAAAAGCAAAGGCCAGTGATGCCATTTTGTTTGGTGCCATCGGCCATATAAAATATGATAACGATCCATCGGCAAAGGTGCGCCCGGAGCAGGGATTGTTGAAGATACGTAAGGAGCTTGGCCTGTATGCCAACCTGCGCCCTATCATGCTGTTTGATGAGCTGCTGGATGCATCGAGCCTGAAACCTGAAATTTTAAGGGGAACGGATATTCTGTTTTTCCGCGAACTGACCGGTGATGTTTACTTCGGTGAGAAAAAACGCAGTGAAGACCGCAACACGGCATCGGACCTGATGATCTATCACCGTTACGAAGTAGAGCGCATAGCCACCAAGGCTTACGAGGCTGCCCGTGCACGCGGTAAACGACTGTGCTCGGTTGATAAGGCTAACGTATTGGAAGCGTCGCGCCTGTGGCGTGAGGTGGTGCAGGAAGTAGCCAAAAACTATCCTGACGTTGAAACCGAACACATGTTTATTGATAACGCCGCTATGCAACTGGTTAAAAACCCTAAAAAGTTTGATGTAGTGCTCACCGCCAACCTTTTTGGTGATATCCTGACCGATGAAGCTTCGCAGATCGCGGGTTCAATGGGTATGCTGGCTTCGGCATCTGTGGGTGATGGTACAGGCTTTTTTGAGCCTATCCACGGTTCGGCGCATGATATTGCCGGGCAGGACAAAGCCAATCCGCTGGCTTCTATCCTATCCGTAGCCCTGATGTTCGAGATCAGCTTCGGCCTGAAAGAGGAAGCCAAAAAGATAACCGACGCTATTGACAAGGTATTAAAAGACGGCTACCGCACCGGCGATATTGCCGATGCCAATACCGACAAAACCAAAATATTAGGCACCACCGCCATGGGCCAAAAGGTGTTGGAATATTTGTAACCCCTCCCGGCCTCCCCAATGGGGAGGAGATTGATGAGGAGTTGAATATTATTAATTAAAAGAAAGAAGAGCCTCTCCCCTTTGGGGAGATAAGAGAGGGGTACCAATGAAGTGGAACGCTGAATTATACGACCAGAAACATGCCTTCGTATTTCAATACGGGGAGAATGTGTTGGAATTGTTGAATGCCCAACCCGGTGAGCACATACTCGACCTAGGCTGCGGTACCGGCTACCTCACACAGCAACTGCATGATCTGGGTGCTATAGTTAAAGGCACCGATAGCTCGGCAGAAATGATCCGCCAGGCAAAAGCCAATTACCCGGACGTTGATTTCGCGGTTGAGGATGCTACTAAATTTAAGGCAACCGAAAAGTATAATGCCGTTTTTAGCAACGCTGTTTTGCATTGGATAAAAAATGCCGATGCGATGATGGATTGCGTATACAAAAGTTTAAAACCCGGCGGTCGTTTTGTGGCCGAGATGGGCGGCAAAGGCAATGTACAGCACCTGATAGCCGCCACCAAACAGGTATTGGAGCAGCACGGGTATCATCAGCAGGCAAAAAGCGAGATTTGGTATTTTCCATCTTTAGGCGAGTACACATCAAAGCTGGAAGCGCATGGCTTCAGGGTATCGTTCGCGGCGCATTTTGACCGTAAGACACCGTTGCAGGATGGCGACCAGGGCGTAGCTAAATGGATCACCATGTTTGCACCACTGTATTTGGTGGGTGTGCCCGAAGATGAAAAACAACAAATGTTGCAGGAAGTTACCACCCTGCTTGAACCGCACTACAATGAAGGCGGCCAATGGTATGCCGACTATAAGCGATTAAGGTTTATAGCGGTAAAGGAGATTTGAGTATTGAGAGGTGAGATATGAGATGATCTATGTCACTATAAATTAGTTAAATAAGAAATAAAACTGGTGTAAGAACAAGGATAGGGGGGCGCATGTCTCACATCTCAAATCTGACATCTAAAATCTAAAGAAATATGTTACACGATCCCAACCGAGTCTACATCTTTGATACCACGCTGCGCGATGGCGAGCAGGTACCGGGTTGCCAGTTAACAACCCCTGAGAAAATTGAGATAGCACGCGAACTGGAAGCACTCGGCGTGGATATTATTGAAGCAGGCTTCCCTATCTCGAGCCCCGGCGATTTTCAAAGCGTTGTTGAAATATCAAAAGCCGTAAAAGAACCTACCGTTTGCGCTTTAACACGCGCCAACAAAGGTGATATAGATGCCGCTGTCGAGTCGCTTAAATATGCCAAACGTCCGCGTATACACACAGGCATCGGCTCGAGCGATATGCACATCAAACATAAATTCAACAGCACCCGCGAAGAGATTTTAGAGCGCGCTGTTGATGCCGTTAAATACGCCAAAAAATCTGTTGAGGATATTGAGTTTTATGCCGAGGATGCCGGACGTGCTGATATTGAGTACCTGGCCAAAATGGTTGAGGCCGTTATTGGTGCCGGTGCAACAGTAGTAAATATACCCGATACCAACGGTTATTGCCTGCCCGACCAGTATGGCAGCAAGATCCGTTTCCTGAAAGAGAATGTACGCAATATCGATCAGGCCATTATATCCGTACATTGCCATAACGACTTGGGTTTGGCCACTGCCAACTCTATTGCCGGTTTGCAAAACGGTGCCCGTCAGATAGAGGGTACCATCAACGGTATCGGTGAGCGCGCGGGCAATACTTCTATTGAGGAAGTGGTAATGATCCTGAAAACACACCAAACCCTTGGCCTGCATACCAACATCAACAGCACTAAGTTTTATGAGATGAGCCGCATGGTGAGCACCCAAATGCGCATGCCGGTTCAGCCGAACAAAGCTATTGTTGGGTCTAATGCCTTTGCGCACAGCTCAGGCATACACCAGGATGGTTTCCTGAAAATGCGTGAGAATTACGAGATCATCCGCCCGGAAGATGTAGGCTTCCCGAGCGCGAGCATTGTGCTGACGGCCCGCAGCGGTCGCCATGCCTTAAAATTCCACCTGGAGCGTTTAGGCTTCCAGCTTAATAAAGAAGAACTGGCTGATACTTACCAACGTTTTTTAACGCTGGCGGATAGCAAACTGGATATAAACGATACCGATCTGCAAGGTTTGATGGCTTATCGTTTGGTAAAATAAATATTGATGAGTACTGAAACCGAACATCAGCTTGATTTTGAACAGGCCTACCAACGACTGGACGGGGTGGTTAACCATACCCCCCTGCAATATAATGCCGGCCTGTCAGCTAAATACGAGTGCGAGATCTACCTCAAGCGTGAGGATCTACAGGTAGTGCGCTCCTACAAACTGCGCGGCGCTTATAACATGATCAGCCAGTTAAATGCCGAGCAGCTTGGCCGTGGCGTGGTTTGCGCCAGCGCGGGTAACCATGCGCAGGGTGTGGCTTTTTCATGCAGCAGGCTGGGTACCAAAGGCGTAATTTTTATGCCCGAGATCACCCCGAAACAAAAGGTGAAACAAACCCAGATGTTTGGCGGCGACAATGTAGAAATTGTGCTTACCGGCGATACGTTTGACGATTGCCTGCGCGAAGCACTGGCCTATACCGAAGCCCATAACATGACCTTTATTCCCCCTTTTGATACCCAACGGGTTATTGAGGGGCAGGGTACCGTAGGTGTTGAAATACTGGATAAACTGCCCGATGTTGAAGCCGTAATAATGCCGGTTGGCGGCGGCGGTTTAGCTGCCGGTGTGGGCACTTATTTAAAACAGCATAATCCTGATATATTATTGATTGGTGTGGAACCGGAAGGCGCGCCATCAATGGTGGGCGCATTCGCGCATAACGAGCCGGTAACGCTCGATCAGATCGACCGCTTTGTGGATGGTGCCGCGGTAAAACGTGTGGGTACATTAACCTATCAGATATGCCGTGAAGTACTAAACGATATGCTGCTGGTACCGGAAGGAAAGGTGTGTACCACCATCCTGAAATTATATAATGAGGATGCTATTGTGGTGGAGCCCGCCGGTGCCCTGTCTGTTGCCGTGCTTGATCTGTGTAAGGAGCAGATAAAAGGCAAAAAAGTGGTGTGTGTTATTAGCGGCGGTAATAATGATATCGACCGTATGGCCGAGATCAAGGAGAAATCACTACTATATGAAGGGCTGAAACATTACTTCATTGTTCGCTTTCCGCAACGTCCGGGGGCGCTTAAATTGTTTGTGAACAATGTGCTTGGTCCCGGTGATGATATTACCCGTTTCGAGTTCATCAAAAAAACCGCTAAGGAGAATGGTCCGGCACTGGTAGGTATCGAACTAAAAGCTGCCGAAGACTACCCTGCCCTGCTGCAGCGTATGGCTGCCCATCGTTTTGATGTAATCGAGATCAACCGTGATCAAACCTTGTTTGAGTATTTAGTGTAAGCCATTTGGTCAAACCTAAGTAAAGTATACTGGCAAAGCCGGATCGCTATTGTGATCCGGCTTTGCATTTTACAATCCGCTGAACAATACCAAAACCTGAGTGTTCATATTTGCTGAAACATTTAAATAATGAGCACACTTTTTTCACCTATAACTATAAAAGAGGTTACCCTGCGTAACCGTATTGCCGTATCGCCAATGTGCGAGTATTCAAGCTCGGATGGCTTTGCCAACAACTGGCATTTAGTTCATTTAGGCAGCCGTGCTATTGGCGGCGCGGGTTTACTGATCACAGAGGCAGCAGCCGTTTCACCCGAAGGTCGTATATCTTATGGCGACCTGGGTATCTGGAAGGATGAACACATCGAAAAACTAAAAGAGATCACCGGTTTTATACATGAGCAAGGTGCCGTAGCCGGTATACAACTGGCACACGCGGGCCGCAAAGCCAGTCATCAAAAACCCTGGGATGGCGGTAAGCTTATACCTTCCGACCAACCTAACGGCTGGCCAACTGTAGCGCCAAGTGCCCTGCCTTTTGCCGAAGGTACCGAAGCTCCTAATGAACTGGATAAAGCAGGTATCGAAAAAGTAAAGGCTGATTTTAAAGCCGCCGCCTCGAGGGCATTGGCAGCAGGCTTTAAAGTAGCCGAGATACATGCCGCGCACGGTTATTTATTGCACCAATTTTATTCGCCGTTAAGTAATCACCGTACCGATGAATATGGTGGCAGCTTTGAAAACCGCATTCGCTTGGTAATTGAAGTGATTGAAGCCGTAAAAGAGGTTTGGCCTACCAGCCTGCCCCTATTTGTACGCATTTCGGCTACCGACTGGACCGAAGGCGGCTGGACTATTGAGGACTCTGTAGCGCTGGCTAAAAAATTAAAAGAAGCCGGTGTAGACCTGATCGATACCTCAACCGGTGGTAACGTCCCGCGTGCAACTATCCCTGTAAAACCAGGTTACCAGGTTGAATTTGCTGAGGCTATCAAAAAAGAAACCGGCATACTTACCGGCGCTGTAGGGATGATAACCGAACCGGAGCAGGCCAATGCTATTATTGCAAGCGGACAAGCCGACCTGATACTCATCGCCCGTGAATTATTACGCGACCCACATTTCCCGCTACGTGCCGCCCACGAACTTGGCCAGGAAATACATTGGCCGGTGCAATACGAGCGCGCGAAGTGGGGTTGATTTAGTCAGTTGTTCATAGATCATAGTTGATAGTTCATGGCCGGAGTTTAATAAACACTAAACTCAATATGATCTGTAAATCATCAAATATGAACTAAAAATAATATTACCATGATCTATGAACCATGAACTATTAGCTTATTAATATCTAACTTTACATACAAACTAAACAATAAATCAATAACTATGAAACGTACAGCAACCGCCCACTGGGCCGGCAATTTAAAAGAAGGCAAAGGCGAATTAAGCACACAAAGCACTACCCTTAGCCAAACTCAATATTCATTTAAAACCCGTTTTGAATCTGGCGTGGGTACCAACCCGGAGGAATTATTAGCTGCCGCTCATGCTGGCTGCTTCACTATGGCTGTTAGTGCTACATTAACCCAGCAAGGCATCACTGCCGGTGACCTGAACACTGAGGCCATCCTGGAGTTGGATATGGTTAAGCTTGAAGTTACCGCTATCCACCTGGAATTGAAAGCATCAGTTATTGATGGTGTATCTGAAGATCAATTCAAAGAAGTTGCCGAAGGTGCCAAAGCAAACTGTATCATATCAAAAGCTTTGAGCGTGCCTATCAGCCTGAATGTAACCTACGCGTAATCTTAAATAACGTAATTAAACTAAGGGAGCAGATTCAGGTCTGCTCTTTTAGTTTAACGGAAGTTTGGAATGAGATAACTAACTTTCGTCATTGCGAACGATAGTGAAGCAATCTCTTTAGGACATTCAGACGTAGCTTGTATAAAGAGATTGCTTCGTACCTCGCAATGACGCATTCCAAAATACGTTAGTTAAAACAAATTAAAATATGTCAAGTACCCGCAGCCGTGTGTCCATCAGTCTTGTTATTTTAATAGCGATAGCAGGCTTTTTGGCTTTCCTTTTCTTTTACATTAAGCGCCAGTTTACCGAAACCAAAACCGAGGTAAGCCAGGTAGTAATGGTGCAAAAAATAACCAGCATGGGCAAGCTCGAACTGGTTAAATACGCCATGAAAGATATTGTGGAGAAGAAAGAGATACACACTTTTTTGCCCGACGAAAAAGTATTGTTCCTGGCGGTTGGCGAGGTTACCGCCTGTATTGACCTGACCAAGGTTAAGCAGGAAGACATTACCCAAACTAAAGACAGCGTTATTGTTGTTTTACCTCAACCCGAGATCTGCTATGCCAAGCTCGACCATCAGCAATCAAAAGTGTATGATATTACCGGGGCTTGGTTTCCGAGCAACGCGAGGGATATGGTGGAGGATGTTTATAAGATAGCCGAGAAAAAAATTCTGGAAGAAAGCAAGAAGATGAACATTACCGGCAAAGCGCGCGACAATGCCCAGCTCATCTTCAAACCCCTGCTCGAAAGCATTTCCGGCAAAAAGGTTGTGCTTAAATTTAAGTAACGCTTATTTCATCACATCCAGCACACGGAACATCTTTTCCTTAATGCCCTTAGTGGTGCCGTTATAATTATTTACAATGATTGAAAAGCACAGCTCACGGCCCTTATAGGTTTGGTAGCCGGTATAAGCCAATACATCGGCAATGCTGCCGCTTTTCATCTTCATATCGTTATATATCGGCAGGCTCTCATAAAAAAACTTATACCAGGACTGGCCTTTGGCCGATTGCAATATGCGCGCCATGGTTTGCGTAGTTACCCGGTTACCCGGCGACAGGCCGCTGCCATCATAAATATTCAGTGTTTTTACGTCGATACCTTTGGTTTTCCAAAAATCCTGTAATACGGCAATACCATTGGGGGTAGTTGGCTCTTTGCCTGCCTTCAGGGCGATGGTTTTCAGTAGTTGCTCTGCGTACAGGTTAAGGCTTTTTTGATTGAGCCAGTAAATGATCTTGTTCAGCTCGGGCGATTCAATAACGGTCAACGTTTTACCTATTACAGGCGCGGTTTCGCCCTTTACGGCGAGCGTCAGGGTTGATTGCGGTTCGCCGCTTACCTTGAGGCCGAGGCGGTTCATGGTATCCGTCAGCCGCAGGGCCACGTCAAAAGCCGGGTCGGGTATGGCTCCTGATACGGTTTTCTTGGTTTGATCGACCGCATAAGTACCGCGCAAATACATCAGCTTACCGCCTACAGGCAAATAAATAAATGCGCGGTCGCCGGTGCCGGCGGGGGCATTGGTAAGCTCGCTTTTAAAACCCAGGTATGGCATCAGCGGCACGGTACGGTCAACCGAAATAGGCGTACCAACCGCGCCGGTTTTCAGCTTGATGTCAAACTGGTTTTCGTGCCAGCACAGGGCGTTGATGCCCGCGCCGTAGTAGTTGCCTACATCCTGCCATATCCAGCCGTCGGGTACGGCTTGGGTTCCGTAAGCGCTGTCATCACCAATAATGTCGCCGTTAATTTTTTTGATGCCTGCCTTTTGCACGGCGGCCACCAGCAGGCTAAGAATATAATTTTCTTTAGTGGTATTCCAGCGCCAGCTACCGAGGGTTGGATCGCCGCCGCCTTTTATAATGATGCTGCCATTCAGCGTACCATCAGCGGCAATGCTGCCGGTATAACCTATGGTAGTTTGATACTGGTAATCGGCCCCTAACAGGTTAAAGGCTGTTACCGAAGTTATGGTTTTCAATGTCGATGCCGTAGCCAACCCCATATTCGGGTTAGCAGCAAATACCTGCTCGCCTGTTTTAGCATCCAGCACGGTTAACGAGACCGATGCGTAGCGGCACTGGCTGTCCTGCTGTAATTTACCAAACGCTGTTTGCAATTGCTGCTGCAGCGTTTGGGCATGGGCGTATCCTGTAACTAATAAAAAACTAACTAACCAGCTCCGTTTTCTCATCATCCTCTTTTATATTTCGCTTTGCAATATAATAGATAGGTATGCCAATTAAAACTATAAGCAAGCCAGGAAATGAATAATTAGGCTTGTAATACAACAAAAGCACGCAGAACGCAACACCCATCACTACATATATAGCAGGCAGTACCGGGTAACCAAAAGCCTTGTATGGGCGCGGCGCATCGGGGCGTTTTATTCTTAATATGTATATACCGACTATGGTGAGTACATAAAAGATCACCACCACCAGCGATATCATATCCAGCAGGTTACCGTAAGTGCCGCTCAGGCATAGTATGCAAGCCAGGCCGCATTGCAGCCACAAGCCGTACTCAGGCACCGAGAATTTATTAAGCGTACCTGTCTTTTTAAAGAATAGGCCATCCTTAGCCATGGTATAATATACACGCGCACCGGCCAAAATCAACCCATTGTTACAGCCAAAGGTGGAAATCATGATCATAACGGCGATCAGTAAAGTACCTATGTTACCAAATATCACCGTTGAAGCGGCCACAGCCACACGGTCTTTTTCGGCATTTGCTATTTCCTGCAGCGGAAGCACTGAAGTGTACATTACATTAGCCGCTACATATATAATAGTTACGATCAGCGTACCTAAAAATAAACTTAGTCCAACATTGCGCTGCGGGTTTTTCATCTCTCCTGCAATAAAGGTTACGCTATTCCACGAGTCGCTGCTGAAGATGGAACCAACCAGCGATGCTGCGATAGCTCCCAGTCCGGCGGCAACAGTAAGTGTTACGGTTGATCCATCCTTGTTCAGGTTATGCAGATCCCAGGCGTTTGTCCAGTTGGCTGTCCATACATCGCCCCTGGCCATAATAAAACCGAAGATGATTAGGCCGAACAAACTCACCAGTTTAGTAATGGTAAAAGTGGTTTGAATAATCTTACCACCCTTTACACCTTTGGTATTAATGTAGGTTAGTAAGATGATCAGGATGATAGACACCAACTGCGCCGCGCTGAAATTAAAAACCTTATCGCCCCAATAATTAAAGCTGAATAAAATATTATCCTCACTAACGGCGGGCCACAGGTAAGCGAAAAATTTAGAGAAGGCCACCCCTACCGCCGCTATGGTACCGGTTTGTATCACCGCGAAAAAACTCCATCCGTATAAAAAGCCGATCAGCTTGTTATACGCCTCCTTCAGATAAACATATTGCCCACCCGCTTTCGGAAACATGGCACTCAGCTCACCATAACTAACGGCGGCGGTAAGCGTCATAAAACCGGTAATAAGCCATACGGCTATCAGCCAGCCGGCCGAGCCAACGTTACGTATAATGTCGGCACTTACTATAAAAATACCTGAACCTATCATTGATCCGGCAACCAGCATGGTACCATCAAGCAGGCCAAGTTCGTGCTTCATTCCGGAGGAAGAAGGGTTTTCTTTCATATAATTGTTTTGAGGTTAGTTAATATGTGGGTTAAGATAAGTATAAATTTCAGTAACCAAAAGCGCGTAAATTATCCTCTTAGCATCAATACTTGGCCTATTCCATATATCCGTAAACGCTTGGTTGCTATGCATAAAGCACTTTTTAAAAAGTTTAATATCATGCCTTTGTAATATTATTTTTACTAATTTGCATTTACCTCACTATCCTCTTTGGTGGGGAATTATAAACCAAATTATAACCAAATTTTATGGAGTTCTTAAACAATTACTTAATCTATTTAATACCCCTGTTAGGCATTTTGGGTATTATAGTTATGGCTATTAAAGCGGCCTGGGTAAGCAAGCAGCCTGCTGGTGATGCCAACATGACCGAGCTTGCCGGTTACATAGCCCAGGGTGCCATGGCCTTTTTACGTGCCGAGTGGAAGGTGCTGAGTTACTTTGTAATTATCGCGGTGATCTTACTGGTATGGTCGGGCACTACTGTGGCTACCTCCAGTCCGGTTATAGCCGTATCATTTGTTATTGGGGCGCTGCTATCAGCCTTTGCCGGTTATATTGGTATGCGCATAGCTACCAAAGCCAACGTACGCACTACCGAAGCGGCGCGTACCAGCTTGGCCAAAGCGCTTAAAGTATCATTTACCGGCGGCACCGTGATGGGCCTTGGCGTTGCCGGTTTAGCTATTTTAGGTTTAGGATCGCTGTTCATTGTATTTTATAAAATGTATGTAGGTTCCGATGTTAATGGCGAGGATATGGAAAAAGCGCTTGAAGTGCTGGCCGGTTTCTCGCTGGGTGCCGAGTCTATCGCCTTATTCGCCCGTGTGGGTGGCGGTATTTATACCAAAGCTGCCGACGTGGGTGCCGACCTGGTGGGCAAGGTTGAAGCAGGCATCCCTGAAGATGACGTACGTAACCCTGCTACCATTGCCGATAATGTGGGTGATAACGTGGGCGACGTAGCCGGTATGGGTGCCGACCTTTTCGGATCATATGTGGCTACCATGCTGGCTACGATGGTACTGGGGCGCGAAATCAAATCAGATGATGCATTTGGCGGTATTGCCCCTGTGCTATTACCAATGGTGATCGCGGGCTTAGGCCTGGTGTTTTCTATAGTCGGAGCCTCCTTTGTAAAGATCAAAAATGAATCAGATAGCGTGCAGACCGCCCTTAACATAGGCAACTGGGCATCCATTGTACTTACAGCCATAGCCACCTTTTTTGTAGTGAACTGGATGCTACCAAACGAGCCGTTGCACCTTACGCGCGATTTGATACCGGGCACACAAACCATAAAGGAAGGTGCCAAAGTATTTGATAAAACGGGCGTTTTCCTTTCCATTATAGTAGGATTGATCGTAGGCACGCTGATGTCATTGATCACTGAATATTATACCGCCATGGGCAAGCGCCCTGTGCTGAGCATTATCAGGCAGTCATCAACAGGGCATGCTACTAATATAATAGGCGGGCTGGCAGTGGGTATGGAATCAACCGTACTCCCTATCCTGGTATTGGCAGCGGGCATTTATGGTTCGTATCACTTCGCGGGTTTATATGGCGTAGCCATCGCGGCAGCAGGTATGATGGCCACCACAGCCATGCAATTAGCTATTGATGCTTTTGGCCCTATCGCCGACAATGCCGGTGGCATTGCCGAAATGAGCCGCCTGCCCGAAGAGGTAAGGCACCGTACCGATAACCTGGATGCGGTTGGCAACACCACTGCCGCTACCGGTAAGGGCTTTGCCATCGCTTCGGCTGCGCTTACTTCGCTGGCCTTGTTCGCGGCCTTTGTGGGTGTGGCGGGTATTGAGCATATTGATATTTATAAAGCCGATGTACTGGCCGGTTTATTTGTGGGCGGTATGATTCCGTTCATTTTTTCGGCACTGGCCATATCGGCGGTAGGGCGGGCAGCCATGGCGATGGTAGAGGAGGTTCGCCGCCAGTTCAGGGAGATACCGGGCATCATGGAGTACAAAGCCAAGCCCGAATACGAAAAGTGTGTCGCCATATCAACCAAAGCTTCCATTCGCGAGATGGTGGCACCAGGGCTTATCGCGCTTATTACCCCTATCATCATCGGCTTTGCTTTTGGCCCTGAAGTATTGGGTGGCCTGCTGGCAGGTGTTACCGTATCGGGCGTACTGATGGGCATCTTCCAAAGCAACGCGGGTGGCGCGTGGGATAACGCCAAGAAATCTTTTGAAAAAGGTGTGGAGATCAACGGCGAGATCTATTATAAAAAGTCAGAGCCGCACAAAGCATCAGTAACCGGCGATACCGTAGGCGATCCGTTTAAAGATACCTCGGGCCCTTCTATGAATATCCTCATTAAACTCATGTCCATCGTATCACTGGTAATAGCGCCGCACCTACATCAGGAAGTAAATACCAATGAACGTATACAAAAACAGTTGAAGGAGCAATCCTTAGAAAAGCCGGTAAGCAAACCCCATAATCACCGATTATAAAAAATAAATGGCATGGCTTAAACTAAGCCATGCCATTTATCAGGCCATAAGGCAACGTTTCTACACCGTGCGGGCGCTTATTCCCCATATAAAGGAACGGGGAAATTGGAATACCCATTTATCCGCTTAAAAACACCTAAAGCGTAAAGGAATAATATTTGAATTACTATCTGCATAACCATAAAACAGATGAACAGAATTGTGATGATTGACGACAACCCTATGGAACACTTTATAGCGGTAAAACTGCTTAAAAACGTGGGCCTGTTTGGTAACAGTAAACATGTAACCAACGGTTATGAAACTTTACAGTATATAAAAGACAACCTGCACAATACCGCCGAGCTGCCTGACGTGATATTGCTTGACATTAACATGCCTGATATTGATGCCTGGGGTTTTTTAGATCAGTTTAACGTGCTGCAGCAACAGATCAGCAAACCTATTGACATTTACATTATCACCTCATCAATTGATGCTGATGATATGCTGAAGGCAAAAAGCAACCCCCTGGTAAAATCATACCTGGTTAAACCATTAAGCGCTGATGATTTTGTTAAGATCCACGATGAATGCGCCAAGGCATAAGGCCGGATTTTAACCTGAATATTGAGATATTGGCACTATCATACCCAAAATTCAGAGTTTTGTTTTGCTGATACAATCAGTTCTTTACCATATCAATAAAATTAAGTAGGTTTGGACTGATATATTAACTGACATTATATATGAGATTTAAAAAACCACTTGATTTACTACTAAAAGAAGCGGCAGCAAGCGGCGAAGGCACACTAAAGCGTACTTTAAGCAGCTTCAACCTGGTAACTATGGGTATCGGAGCTATTATTGGTGCGGGTTTATTCTCGTTAACCGGTTTGGCTGCTGCTAACAATGCCGGCCCGGCCGTTACTATTTCATTTATTATCGGCGCTATCGGCTGCGCGTTCGCAGGCCTTTGCTATGCCGAGTTTGCCAGTATGATCCCTATCGCGGGTTCAGCTTACACTTATTCATACGCCACCATGGGCGAATTTATGGCCTGGATCATCGGCTGGGACTTAGTGCTTGAATATGCACTCGGCGCGGCAACGGTATCCATAAGCTGGTCACAATACCTCACTAAATTTCTGCATTTATACGGAATACAAATACCCCCCCAATTTACCATGTCGCCCTGGGAAAGCGTTACCATGGCTGATGGCAGCATAGTTAGCGGTTACTTTAACCTGCCTGCTGTATTTATTATTGTTTGCCTTTCACTATTACTAATCCGCGGCACTAAAGAATCAGCTTTTGTGAACAACATACTGGTTGTATTAAAAGTTGCCGTAGTATTGGTATTTATCGCTGTGGGCTGGGGTTATATCAACCCATCTAACCACGTGCCTTACATCCCTGAAAATACCGGTAAATTCGGTGAGTTCGGCTGGTCGGGCGTGTTACGTGGTGCCGGTGTGGTATTCTTTGCTTTTATTGGTTTTGATGCCGTATCAACCGCCGCCCAGGAAGCTAAAGACCCTAAACGCGGTATGCCAATCGGTATCATCGGTTCATTATTAGCTTGTACATTATTATACGTACTATTCTCGCACGTAATGACAGGTGTGGCCAACTACAAAGAGTTTAAAGACAGCGCGGCACCTGTTGCCGTAGCTATCGCTAAAACCCCATACGCGTGGTTACAGAAAGCCATTATCCTGGCTATTTTGGCAGGTTACACCTCAGTTATCCTGGTGATGTTAATGGGCCAGTCACGTATATTCTATACCATGTCAAAAGATGGTTTGATCCCTTCTGTATTCGCTAAGGTTCATAAAAAATTCCAAACGCCTTATAAATCAAACTTACTATTCGCGGTATTTGTGAGCTTGTTCGCGGCATTTGTACCGGTTCACGTTGTAGGTGAGATGGTATCTATCGGTACATTATTCGCCTTCGTGCTGGTTTGCGTTGGTGTTATGGTGATGCGTAAAAGCGATCCGAACACACCTCGCCCGTTCCGTACGCCATGGGTTCCTTTTGTGCCAATAGCGGGCATTGTAATTTGTATCTCTATGATGGTTTCACTACCGGCAGATACCTGGATCCGTTTAGCGGTGTGGATGATCATAGGCTTAATTATTTACATGGCTTACGGTAAAAAACATTCGCTGATCCGTAAAGGCCTTGTTAATTTACCTAACGATCCGCCTAACCCTAAATACACCGAATAACATTTAAAACCCTTACATAAGAAAGGTTCTGAAAAATATTTCAGAACCTTTTTTGCTTTTTACACTTTCTACATTAACCAAAACTATACCGAATGAAGAAAGGCCTATGGATACTGGCTATTATATGCGTTATCAACTCCATGGGCTTTGGCATTGTGGTGCCGTTGTTATACAGCTACGGCAAAAAGTTTGGCGTAACCAGCGAGACATTAGGCTTACTTACCGCTGCCTTTTCTATAGCACAGTTTTTTGCTACGCCGCTGCTGGGTTCACTGTCTGACAAGTGGGGCCGCAAACCGGTACTCATTATCAGCCTGATCGGCACTTGTATCTCGTTCATCCTTTTCGCGCAGGCACGTAGTATTATTATGCTTTTCGCGGCCCGTATTTTAGATGGATTGACCGGCGGCAACATATCCGTAGCGCAGGCCATGGTGTCTGATGTATCCTCACCTGAAGAACGCGCGAAAAATTTCGGAATACTCAGCTCGGCGTTCGGGTTTGGCTTTGTGGCAGGGCCTGCCTTAGGAGGCCTGCTTAGCAAATACGGTATGCATGTTCCTTTTTATTTCGCCGCAGGCATCGCGCTTATCGGGGTTTTGCTTACTGTATTTTTACTGAAGGAAACCAATCAAAATAAAGGCGAAAAGCAGTCTCCTAAATTCAACTTTGTATCCCTGGTTACCATACTCAAGCAAAAAACGGTTGGCCTGAGTATTTTTATTGGCTTTTTGCTTACCATGGCGCAGTTTGCCATGATCATCGGCTTCCAAACCTTTACTACGGATAACCTTAAACTATCGCCCGCGCAAACCGGTATATTTTATGCCGGGTTTGGTATTACGGGAATCATTATGCAACTATTGGTGCCCTTTTTCACTAAAGTGTGCCGGTCAAAAGCATTGATACTTTTACTGTCAACAACGGTATGCTTAGCCGCCATGCTGCTTGCCGGATTTTCTACAGGCCTGATGCTTTTTGCGGTGGCAATTGCCGTGTATGGTTTGTTTAACGGTTTACGAAACCCCATGCTCAATGCCATCATTGCCGACAATTCAAATGATGATGAGCAGGGCAAAGTTTTGGGCATCAATCAATCTTACACCTCCATCGGCCAAACCCTCGGACCCATCACGGCAGGTTTTGTTACGGCTATATCACTGCATAGTATTTTCTTTTTAGCATCTTTGTACATTCTGGCCGCGTTAGTTATCAGCTTTAAGCTAAAGCGCCAGCAGTGCTAAACTGACCTTAATTGTAATTTTGCTATGCAACCACTTATCTTTAAAGAGGTATTATCGGTTACCATGATCCTGTTCGCCATTATTGATATATTGGGATCAATACCGGTAATCATTGAACTACGCCAGCGCGCCGGGCACATACAGTCTGAAAAAGCCAGTATTGCCGTGCTGGTGCTGATGATCACCTTTTTATTTATCGGTAACGAGCTGCTGGATATTATCGGGCTCGACATCTCCTCTTTCGCTATAGCAGGCTCTATCGTAATATTTATCATAGCGATGGAAATGATCTTAGGTATCACCTTTTTTAAGGACGACCCGGAGATGGCAAAAACGGTATCTATCGTCCCCTTGGCTTTCCCGCTCATAGCCGGTGCCGGCACCATGACCACGCTATTATCCTTAAAATCACAATACCAAACGCAAAACATACTGGCGGCAATAGTGATCAATACCACCATTGTTTACCTGGTACTAAAAAATGTAAAATGGCTGGAGCATCTGCTGGGCAAGGCAGGGTTGAGCATTCTGCGTAAAGCCTTTGGAATAATATTATTAGCTATCGCGATAAAATTATTCCGGAGCAATAGCGGATTGTAAACTGATTATTCCGGGCAGATGAGGCGTGCCACAAACATGGTATCAGCCTTGCGTTCGTAGCCTTTAAGTATTTGCTGACTTTCGAGTTTTAGGCCTAATTCTTTGGTCAAAAATTCAACCGCTTCTTCATTCTCCGCCTTAAAGGCCGAACAGGTAATATAAATAAGCGGCTTGCCGGGTTTCAGATATTTCACCACATTACGGGCGATGTTTTGCTGCAAACGCTGAAAGAAAGCGATACGCTGCGGGTTAAACTGGCTTATCATCTCCGGCGTACGGCCCCAGGTGCCTGAACCGCTGCATGGCGCGTCTAATATAATACCATCAAATGCATAGTCGTGCATTTCCTGGTCGGGATTTTGAGTCAGGTCGAGCACCTTTTTTTGGTATTTGAGCAAGCCCGCTTGCTGAAAGCGCTCATCCAAATTAGCCAGGATAGATTCACGAACATCTGACACAACCAGCTTTACATCCGGTTGCAAACTATGCAGCAACAGCGATTTACCACCTGATGCCGCGCAGGCATCCCACCATTTATCCCAGCGTTCGGGTTTAAAAAAGCGGGCCGTTTGTTGTGACGAATAATCCTGCACCTCAAACCTGTGCTGCTGCCGCGGAAAGATGTTCTCCAACCGAGTACCATTTGGCAGGCAAAAGCAACTGTTACCTTCATCCTTAAAAATAATACCCGCGTTAGTCAGCTCGGCCTTTACCTCGGGCTCGTAGCCACGCAGTACGCGTATGTACAAATCGGGCTGTATAAAAAAGGACCGCAGAAACTTATCCCTATCCACCTCCGCCGAAAGCTCCCCTATCCATGGAAAAACATCATCCAGCTTAAAATCAGAATAAGTTGTTTTTATGAGGGCAATCTTCTCGTTAATGGTAAAACCAATGCAGGCCGCCCATTCAGGCTTAAAATGCTGTAAAAACGAATTGGTTTGCGTATTGCATAAAAACTCGGCCACCATGAGGCGCTCTTCGGGTAGTAAAGCAGGCAGTGCCCTGCCCAAACGAAAGTAATTATAAACCAACCGGCCCGCCACCTTACGGTCGGTTGAGCCCATTTGCTTATTTTGGCGATAAAAGCCCGGTAAAAATTTACCTAAAGGCACATCAGCAGGATATTCATCCAAAATACGTAAAAACGTTTTTAGCTGATTCAGCGCTTTCATTCCGCTTTTTTTAATTCAAAATTTTCGTAATGCAATAAATTTACATGCTTGTTTACCCAGCCCTGCCCCGGTTTATAAATAAAATCAAAGCTGTTGTGCAGGCCGGTAAACTCGTTATCATCAAGGCTTTTCAGCTTGTCGGCATCATCAGCCAGTAACTGGCCAAAATACATGCCTTCGTCAAACGCCTTAATAGCGTATTCAGAGGGCTCTGACCGGTACAGGCGGCGATAGTTACGCATAAAGGTAACAGTTGCCTGCGATTTATAGTTCACCCTATCTGCCGAGGTAATGTACGCGTTCAGGCGTTGCATTTGGTCAGCTTTCAAAAAGCCATATTTCTCCCAGTTAGGATGGCCTATCAGCGTTACCGGGTAACGTTTGGCAAGCGTATCAAGTGAATACAGTGTGATCTTTAAAAATGACTGATTAGTTGACGGTATAACCACAAAATTACGGTCAAACTTTGTCATCTGCGCTATAATAGGTTTCAGGTTCCCGCGGGTTACGGTTAGCTGAACCACTTTTATTTTCTTCTTACTCAGGCTGTCAACCGCCTTTTTAAAGTACCTGATGTAAGGCACCTCGGCACTGTAGCCGGATGTGAGCACAAAAATCTTTTTGGTTTTTGATTTATCTACCGCGAATTCAGCCGCCCGCAAGGCATGATATTCCAACGGCGGTATAACCGTTATCAGGTTTTCGGCTTTATAAGTTGTAGGTGCCGATGGTGACAGCGGCGACAGGATAAGCTTTTTACTGTTGCCTGGCACGGTAGTAAATGCCTTCATCCCATCCGGAAAAACGGGACCAACAATCAGATCACTGCCTTTTACCTGCGGATTGAGCGCCAGGCTATGCGACTGTGAGGTTTCATCCTTTGAATCAAAAAGCTGCAGGCGGTAGTTTGCTCCTTCGCCGGTGAGCGAGTCAAGCGCGAGTTTAAACCCGCGGTAATAATCAAGCGCCAGGGCGGCTTTTTTTAAACCCGCGGCGCTATAGTTAGCGCCGGGGTTTAAATGATCAAGCCCGAAAGGCAGTATCATGGCAATGGTTGATACTTTTTTATCAGATACCTTTTTGGCGTTCTTATCGTCTTTTTTATCCTTGTCAGCTTTATCGCCGGGTTTGTTTGTCGCTTTTTCAGTTGACTTAGTTGTACCCCTGCTTACCGGGCGTGTTTTTGGCGAACACGCTGCAGCAAGTGCAACAACTAAAATTAACAACCACTTATTCCCACTCAATAGTGGCCGGTGGTTTTGAACTGATATCATATACTACCCGGTTTATGCCTTTTACGTTATTGATAATTTCGTTTGATATTTTAGCCAGCAGTTCATACGGTAAGTGGCACCAATCGGCCGTCATACCATCAACTGATTCAACCGCGCGCAGCGCTACCGCATTTTCATAAGTGCGCTCATCGCCCATTACCCCTACCGATTGTACCGGTAAAAATATGGTGCCTGCCTGCCAAACTTTATCATAAACACCGGCAGCCCTTAAATTGTTGATGTAAATTGCATCGGCTTCCTGTAATATATGTACTTTCTCGGGCGTAACTTCACCTAATATCCTGATAGCCAAACCAGGACCCGGGAATGGGTGGCGGCCTAAAATATTAGGATCGATACCCAAAGCCTTACCTACGTTACGCACTTCATCCTTAAACAGGGTATTTAGCGGCTCAACCACTTTCAGCTTCATAAAATCGGGCAAACCACCTACGTTATGGTGCGATTTAATGGTTGCCGATGGCCCTTTTACCGATACCGACTCGATCACATCCGGATAGATAGTACCCTGGCCAAGCCATTTTACATCCTGCACCTCGTGCGCGGCATCATCAAACACCTCAATAAATACGCGGCCAATGGCTTTGCGTTTCAGTTCAGGGTCGGTTAAACCGGAAAGCGCATCGTAAAAACGTTGCTTGGCGTTAATGCCTTTTATGTTAAGCCCCATGTGTTTGTACGAGTCGAGCACCAGCTCATACTCATCCTTACGCAACAGGCCGTTATCAACAAATATACAGTGCAGGTTTTTGCCGATGGCATGGTGCAGCAATACCGCCGCAACCGATGAATCAACACCGCCCGAAAGGCCAAGCACTACTTTATCATCGCCCAATTTTTCTTTAAGCTGCGCGATGGTGGTTTCGACAAACGAATCCGGTGTCCAGTCCTGCGCGCATCCGCATATGTCAACTAAAAAGTTATGCAGCAGTTGCTTGCCATCCACACTATGGGTTACCTCGGGGTGAAACTGGATACCGTAGGTTTGTGAACCGGTTACCTGGTAAGCGGCAACACGCACGCTATCGGTACTGGCAATTACCTCAAAATCATCAGCCAAACGGGCAATGGTATCGCCATGCGACATCCACACCTGCGAATCGGCCGGGATCATCTTCAGCAACGGATTTTCGTGGTTGATGTATTGCAGGTTGGCACGGCCATACTCGCGCGTGCTTGATGGCAATACTTCGCCGCCGTTAAAGTGGGCCAGGTACTGCGCGCCATAACATACACCAAGTATTGGCAATGAGCCATGAAACTTGGCAAAATCAAAATGCGGTGCATCGTCCTGACGAACCGAATAAGGCGAACCCGAAAGGATGATACCCTTTACGCTGCCGTCAACTTCAGGAAAATTATTGAAGGGATGGATCTCGCAGTAAATGCGAAGCTCCCTGACACGGCGCGCTATAAGCTGGGTGAACTGCGAACCGAAGTCAAGAATGAGGATTTTTTCTTGCATGGGCAAAGATAGGATTTAGATGCGATATGTAATAAATGAGATTGAAGATAATATGAATTCAATGTGGCAGTTAACAAAAAAGCCGGCTAATTGAGTTAGCCGGCCTTATGATTGAATCCCGTTAGGAGATTATTTTTTCAAAAATTTGAAGTTTTTACCGATGAAGCGGGCGTTCTCGCCTAATTCTTCTTCGATACGCAGTAACTGATTGTATTTAGCTATCCTGTCTGAACGTGAAGCTGAACCGGTTTTGATCTGGCCGCAGTTAAGGGCAACAGCAAGGTCGGCAATGGTAGCATCCTCAGTTTCGCCAGAACGGTGGCTCATTACCGAAGTGTAACCGTTAGTTTGTGCCAGGGTTACCGCGTTGATGGTCTCCGTTAACGAACCAATCTGGTTTACTTTTACCAGGATAGAGTTAGCGGTGTCGGTATCAATACCATCCTGCAAACGCTTAACGTTGGTAACAAACAAATCATCACCCACTAATTGAACGTTTTTACCAATACGGTCGGTTAATAATTTCCAGCCATCCCAATCATCTTCAGCCATACCATCTTCAATAGATACAATAGGATATTTTTCAGATAAAGAAGCCAGGTATTCCGCTTGCTCAGCGCTGGTACGTATAGCACCTTTATCGCCTTCAAACTTAGTATAATCGTATTTACCGTTTACGTAGAACTCAGAAGCAGCGCAATCAAACGCCAGGTAAATTTGCTCACCTGCTTTGTAACCTGCTTTTTCGATAGCCTGGATGATGGTTTCAACCGCATCTTCTGTACCACCAAAGGTTGGCGCGAAACCACCCTCATCACCTACTGCGGTTGACAGGCCGCGATCGTGCAATATTTTTTTAAGCGTATGGAAAACTTCAGCACCCCAACGCAAAGCTTCAGAGAATGAAGTAGCGCCGATTGGCATGATCATGAACTCCTGGAAAGCGATAGGCGCATCAGAGTGCGAACCACCATTTACAATATTCATCATCGGGATAGGTAATGTGTTAGCGTTGACACCACCTACATAACGGTATAAAGGCTGGCGGCTCTCCTGAGCTGCTGCTTTAGCTACCGCTAAAGAAACACCAAGGATAGCGTTGGCACCCAGGTTGCCTTTATTTTCGGTACCATCTAACTTGATCATGATGTCATCGATGGTATTTTGCTCAAATACATCTACGCCTTTTAATACAGGGGCAATTTTTTCGTTTACGTTGGCAACTGCTTTTAAAACACCTTTACCCATGTAAATACCTTTATCACCATCCCTTAATTCAACAGCTTCGTGGGCACCGGTTGATGCGCCCGAAGGTACTGCGGCGCGGCCAAGTGCACCATTTTCGGTTAATACATCTACTTCAATTGTAGGGTTACCACGCGAATCAAGTATCTGGCGTGCATGAACATCAATTATTATACTCATAGTTATTATTAGCGTTTATTGATAAAACTTTAAACTGCGCTAAGTTAAAGCTAATTAGCTAAAACGCAATTACAATTTAGTATTTAATGATTATTTAATCGTGGATTGATGGTATGTGCTCCCTTGGCTTAACATTCTTGCGGTTAAAGCGGTACTGCACATTAATAGCCAGGTTATTTTTCGCTCCTGCCGTGGTTAGGTTGTAATTATACTGGTTCATTAAGCCGGCCTGTATATTCAGCGCTTTGGTAAACTGGTAACCTAAGGCCAGCGAGAAGCGATTACGCTCAAAGTGCGGAGCTTTATTGTTAAAGAAAACCTCATCAAATACGGCTATGTACCAGGTTTTTGGGTCAACCTTACGGTGGTTTAATGGGATAGCCAGGTTAAGCCTGTAACGGAATCGGTTGCGGTAACCGGTATTTTCAAAAAAGCGCTGCTCCACGCGGTAACGGTGCTCTATCTTGATACGATCCAGAAACTGGTTAACGGTTAATTGCTCCCACAGGCGGGTTTCCAAAGCGGTTGGCGGCTCGTCAAGGTTTTCGTAATCATAAGTAATGTAACGACCTGTACCAATAAGCGCGGTGTAATTCTTCGCTATATCGTAACTGATGCCGCCTTTTACTTCATAATAGAACGCCTGGTTAAACAGGGTGTTGGTACGTGTTTGCAGCTCGATGTAGCCGCCCCATTTGTGCGCGCTGTCGCCTGGTAAAACAACGGTAACAATGCCCCAGGTACCCGTTTTGCTGTTTTGCGCCTTAACATTTACCGAACAAAAAATTAATATCAGAATTGATAATAAGCCCGAAAAGATATTTTTTAACATCTGATTAACATTATATCACAAATGTATTTCGATAATGTTATTTTAATGTTAAGTGGATAGTTCCTAATATTATTTTAATGTTAATTAATTATTCCCATTTAAAGGTTTTTACAGCGATGGTATAGATCACGATGCCCCAAATAAGCAGTATAAGCAGTTGATGCGTAACATCGCCAAGCCCTGCACCTTCAAAAGCCACTTTGCGCATGGCATCGTTCAAATAAGTTAAAGGTAAAATGCGGCTTACCGGTTGTAGCCACGCCGGAAAGTTATCAATAGAAAAAAACGTACCCGATAGCAGAAACTGCGGCAGGGTTATAATATTGGCTATGGGCGGTACAGAACTTTCGTTTTTGGCGATGCCTGATACGGTGAAACCAAAACCCATGAATACGATTAAACCGATGATCGACAGTATCAGCATGTTGATTACGGTTACCGCCCCATGCACCAGCGTAAAGCCAAAAGCAAAGTGGCCGATAAGGATTATAAACAGCGCCCCGATAAGCGAGAAGCAGATACGTGCCAGCGCCTCGCCCAATACAATGCTCGCCCGCTTAACCGGCGTAGCAAAAAAACGCTTGATAACTAAGGTGATACGCAGGCTCAGAAATACAAATGCCGTACCAAATACACCTGTACTCAATAATGAAAAACCTAACTGACCGGGCAAGATGAAATCAATGGTTTTATAGGCACGGCCTGTAATAGTACTTTCACGCACTTCGGCCATTTGGAAACCGGCGGCGGCACGGGCGGCAGCATCTGCATCGCCGCCAGAACGACCTGCCAGTACTTGCTGCATAAACTTGATATTCACCTCATTTTTTATGTTGGTGATTATCGATTTAAATATATCGCCTTTGGCTGATGATGTGGTATAGTTTACATTAACTATGTAAGGAGCATTACCAGATGTGAGACGCATTCTACCATCGCCGGTTTTAACGTAGCTGTTCGATTTAATTTGCAATACCGCATCCAAACTGCCTTTTGACAGATTCTGGTTAAGCGATTTTATATTTAACCCTTTGTGAAGATTGATGATGGATGTTTGTTCAAGCGCTTTGTAGATGGGGTTAGCGGTATCCGTTCCCGGCGCTACGCCTACATCAACCTTTACGCCGCCACCGCCAATAAAGCCGAACACCAAAATAAATATCAGCGGGAACGCCAACGTAAAAACCACCGACGACGGACTACGCAGGATCGATCTTAAACTCGCCTTCGCAATGGCCAGCGTGGCCCCAACATGATTGTATTTGCTCATAAACCTCACCCCAACCCCTCTCCGGGGGAGAGGGGCTTTTAATGTATCTTAATTAATGTTATTATCTAAATAATTCCAACAAACTGCAAACCGGACACTGCTAACTTAAAACCGCTACCGCCACTGCAACCGCTACTTCTTAACTACCCTCTCCACTCCTTGCCTGTCAGATCAATGAATACATCCTCCAGGGTGGCGGCTTTTACTTCCTTTTTACGTTCAAAACCCGATGCTATCAGCTTATCAACAAAATTATCCGGGGTATCAATACCTACAATTTTGCCGCCGTCAACAAAGGCCACACGGTCGCACAGTACTTCGGCCTCGTCCATGTAATGGGTGGTGATCACCACGGTGGTACCGCTGTCGCGGATCTTGATGATGAGGTCCCACAAATTACGGCGCGCCTGCGGGTCAAGCCCTGTGGTCGGCTCGTCTAAAAATATAATGCGTGGATTGTTAATCAGTGTGGTAGCAATGGAGAACCGCTGCTTTTGTCCACCCGAAAGTTGTTTGTATTTGGCCTTGGCCTTATCAGTAAGGGCTACCATCTCCAGCATCTCCAAAGGTTTTTTGTTGATGCCGTATAGTCCGGAGAAAAGCTCGATCAGCTCGGAAAGGTTAAGGTTGGGATAATAACCCGCCGCTTGTAGTTGTACGCCTATGCGCTGTTTTATGCTCTCGGCATTGGTATCAACCGAAAAGCCGTCGACAATAATTTCGCCTGAGGTTTTATCACGCAAGGTTTCAATAATTTCGAGCGTGGTGGTTTTACCCGCGCCGTTTGGCCCAAGCAAGCCGAATATCTCCCCCTCGTAAACCTCAAAACTTATATCCCTTACAGCTTCAAAATCACCATAGTTTTTAACCAGGTTTTTTACGCTGATAATAGGCTGTTTTTCCATGCTGTAAAAATGGCACAGATTATTGATATTCTCACAATTTTTTAATTCGATTGACGGAATATTTGCGGCGGGATAAATTCTTATGATTGTCATTTCGAAGAGGTACGAGGAGAAACCTGTCCGCGTCTATAACCGGGCCACAGATTTCTGGCTATCACTCGGAATGACAAATATCATTTCCTAATTTACGTGTGTCATTTCGAACGAGGTACGAGGAGAAATCTGTCCGCTCTGTTATGAACGCAGGCAGATTCCCTCTCTATCGTTCGGAATGACAAGCTTGGTAAAAGGGAGAGGTTATTATGCTCTTTTACCGCTTGGCCTTGCGCCGCTCATGCCGCTGCTGCCGCCTTTGGCTTTATTGTTGCCTCCGCGGGTATTGTTATTACGGCGCTTGTTGTTGCGTTGCTTTTCGGCTGATGATGCTTTGTTGTGATGCGGCTGTTTCTTCAGATCCTGCAAAATACGCTGCTCGCGGGTAAGCTGCGCTAACGGGTAAGGGTGCGAATCGTTAACCGGAACTTTTACACCGATCAGCTTTTCAATATCCTTTAAAAATTCCTTTTCTTCCTCATCGCAAAACGAGATAGCCTTTCCGCTTGCACCTGCACGCCCGGTACGGCCTATACGGTGTACGTAAGTTTCGGGTATGTTAGGCAGTTCGTAATTAATTACAAAGGCCAGTTCATCAATATCAATACCACGGGCGGCAATATCGGTAGCCACCAGTACGCGTGTAGTATGCGCCTTAAAGTTGGTAAGGGCACGCTGTCTCGCGTTTTGTGATTTATTACCATGAATAGCCTCGGCAGTGATATTGGCCTTACTCAGGTCTTTCACTACCTTATCGGCACCATGCTTGGTGCGGGTAAATACCAGCGCGGTTATAACGTTTTTATCCTGAAGTATAAAGTTGAGCAGGCTTTTTTTATCGCCTTTATCCACAAAATACATTTCCTGCTGTATCGTTTCGGCGGTTGATGATACCGGAGTAACCTCCACACGCTCAGGCTTGTTCAAAATACTGTCCGCAAGTTGCTGTATCTCCTTTGGCATCGTGGCCGAAAAAAACAGCGTTTGCCTTTTGGCCGGCACTTTAGCGATGATCTTTTTAACATCATGCACAAAGCCCATATCCAGCATACGGTCAGCCTCATCAAGAATCAGCATTTGTATGTGGTCAAGGTGAATAAAACGCTGGTTCATCAGGTCTAATAACCTGCCGGGAGTAGCTACCAAAATATCCACCCCTTTCTTTAGCGAATCAGTCTGCGGGTTTTGCGATACACCACCGAATATCACCAGGTGCTTTAGTCCGGTATGTTTGCCATAGGCTGCCAGGCTTTCGCCAATTTGTATAGCAAGCTCGCGGGTTGGCGTTAAAATAAGGGCCTTTATGGTTTTTTGTTCGCGGTGCTGCTGGCGTTGCTGGTAAAGCAGTTGCAGTGTTGGTATGGAGAAGGCTGCTGTTTTACCGGTACCGGTTTGGGCACAGCCCAGCAGATCCTTTTTTTGCAATATAATAGGTATTGATTGTGCTTGTATGGGGGTTGGTTGCGTATAACCCTCGGCTTGTAACGCCTTTAAAATAGGGTCAATTAAATTAAGTTGCTGAAATGACATGTATTGTTAATTATTGCTGGCTGTGTGCTTCATTGTTTTGAGCCATAGTTAGGCGGTATGCCTGTAAGCGAGCGGGTAAAAATATTTTGGCAAAGATACAATTAATTATTCAACAACGCATTAACGCTTTATCAGCATAAAATCACTATATTTCTTGCTGTAAGCTGTAACGTATTTTTTATTTCAGCGTCTATTAATATGCGCAAGCTTTTGTGCAAAATCCCGCTGCTTTTTAATTATATCGATATATTTATATTCTAATTAATTACCTGTTTATATGACCTCACAATTTACCAAGCATTTAATGTTAAGTGTTACAGGGCTGTTTTGTGCCTTGTGCGCTGTAGCGCAGCCCAGGCTGCCCGAAGGCTACTTTTGGAAAAAGCTCCCTAACGGCCTCGAAGTAGTAGTTATTGAAAACAGCAAGGTGCCCCTGGCCACTATTGAAATTGCTGTAAAAAATGGTGCTTACACTGAAGGTCCGGAGTACAGCGGCCTTTCGCATTTGTTTGAGCACATGTTTTTTAAAGCCAACAAGGATTATCCCGACCAGGAAAAATTCCTGAAACGCACCCAGCAACTTGGCGCTATTTGGAATGGCACTACCGATGTGGAGCGCGTTAACTACTTTTTTACGTTTGATAGGGATAGCCTTAAAGCCGGGTTAAAGTTCATGAACGCCGCCATCCGCTTCCCTATTTATCGTGATGAGGATATGAAAAAGGAACGCCCGGTAGTTGACGGTGAATTTCAACGTGCCGAGAGCAGCCCTTACTTTCAATTGTGGTATGAATCGCAAAAGAAAATGTGGGGCGATCTGGTAACCCGCAAAAACCCGATCGGCGATCACGAGGTGATCAATACCGCCACCCCGGCTAAAATGATGATCATTAAGGATAAATATTACTATCCAAACAATAGCATACTGGTTATTTGCGGCGACGTTAAGCATGATGCTGCTTTTGCCCTGGCCGAAAATACTTTTGGCGATTGGGCATCAAGCGGCTATGATCCGCATGTTAAATACCCTATCCCGCCGTTTAAACCGCTTACTAAGGATGAATTCTTTGTAAAGGAATCAACCATAGCCAAAACGCCGTACATGATGTACTCATGGCATGGCCCTTCTTACGCTACTGATTCAGCCGCTACCATTGCTGCCGATGTATTCTCAACCATTGTTGGCTTAAATTCATCAAAACTACAACAAGCACTGGTTGATAAAGGCCTGGCTTCATCCGTTGAAGTTAATTACAGCACCAATAAATATGTAGGCCCTATAACCGTGTTTATTGAACCTACCAGCGCCGAAAAAATTAAAGAATGCCATGAGGAACTGATGAAACAGATAGCCATGTGGGATAAGACCGACTACTTTACCGACGAGCAGTTTAAGGATGCCAAAGCTATATTGCTGCGCAACAGCCTTCGTCGTAAGGAGAAACCATCCTCATTGGCAAGCCAATTAACCTACCAGTGGTGCAGCACCTCGCTAAACTACGCTACTGATCTGGATGATAACTATCAAAAAATAACCCGTGCGGATATTAAAAATTATGTTGACAAATACATTATTGGCAAGCCAAAGGTAGCGGGTGTTATCCTGCAGCCCGAAGCGAGCAAACAGAACAATGTAGCTTCATTTTTTGTGGCTAAATAACCTTAAATTTTATTACGATGAAGAAATACCTATTTGCATTACTGGTTGCTTCGGCAGCCATATATACACAACCGGCATCGGCACAGGATGATGCCTATGAAATGATGGTGAGCGGGGTGAAAGTAATTGTTCAGCCAACTAAAAACGAGATTGTTGAGATACAAACCGTGATAAGGGGTGGCGTGCAAAATTACCCGGCAACTAAAATCGGCATTGAATCGCTGGCCATGACGGCCCTAACCGAATGCGGTACTGATAAACATGATAAGAACAGCTTTAAAAACGCACTGGACAAGGTGAGCGCGCAGGTATACGGGTACGCCTCAAAAAACTACGCGGTTGTACGCATGAATTGCCTTAAAGGTGATTTTGACGCGGTTTGGCCATTGTACGTTGAAGCCATGACCGAGCCTAAATTTGATGCAACCGAATTTGACCGCATTAAAAAAGTAGCCATCTCCAGGTTAAAATCAGAGCAATCACAACCGGACGCGGCTATTGACAAGTTTGCGGATAGTATTGCCTTTAAAGGCCGCGATTACGCTAAAGACCCATCGGGCAGCGTAGCATCGCTCAGCAAGCTTGGCCCGCAGGAAACCAAGGCGTATTATGAATCGGTATTCACCAAATCGCGCTTGCTTATTGTAGTGGTTAGTAACCTGGACCGTGCTACTATTGAAAGCAAGGTAAAAGGTATGCTGGGCAGTGTTAAGCAAGGCGCTCCGTTTACTTTTAAAAAGGATGTGTTCCGGGTGTATAAAAACTCGTTTAATGCCGAGTCTCGCGACCTGGCTACCAATTATGTTGAAGGCGTGAGCAGCGGCCCGCAGCCCGGAACTACTGATTTTGACGCGTTCAGCGTAGCCATGCGTATTTTTGCCAACCGTCACTTTTTAGATGTACGTACCAACAACGGCCTGTCATACGCGCCGCAGGCCTGGTTCAGCACCGGCTCAACATCGGTAGCCCGGTTCTCGGTATCAACCACCCAGCCTGATAAATACATAGCCGTGTTTGATAAACTGGTGGACAAGATAAAAACCCAGGGCTTTGATGCTGACGAGGTAGCCAACATGAAAGTTACTTACCTTACCGGTTTTTATTATAAAAATGAAACCAATAGCGCGCAGGCATCATCAATGGTGGCTAACGAGGTATTGTTCAATAACTGGAAACGCTCGTTAACCATGGTGAATGATATTAAGAAATTAAGCGTTACCGATGTTAACAACGCTTTCCGTAAATACATTGGCAACATGATTTGGGTTTACCAGGGCGACCCTAAAAAGGTTACACCTACCATGTTTATTAACGGTACGCTTAAAAAAGCCGATAACCCGGTAAGCCACTAAAAACAGCTTAACTTAAAAGTGAGATGCCTGCGTAAGCGGGCATTTTTTGTTTGGTTGTAAACTGCCTGAAACCAATACCTTATCAGCTTGTTATTCTGCAAAACAAGTACCATGAAAAAAGGCGATACCGTACACTGGAACTGGGGCAGCAGCGAGGCCGAAGGCAAGATTGAAAAGAAGCATACCGAGAAAGTAGAAAAAACTATTAAGGGCAGTAAAGTAACCCGCAATGCCAGCAAGGACAAGCCCGCTTATGAAGTAAAGCAAAAGGATGGCGGCAAAGTACTGAAATCAGAAAGTGAACTAAAAAAGGGTGGGAAATAATATCAACCTGTCTATTTTCCAAATTACTCTTTAACTGGAGAGTTATTGGAAAAATTGTCATGGTTATACCCTTGTTGTTCGCTCGATTAGGAGATTGCCTGCTGCTTACCTGCCAAACATTTTTAATCCCTCATAATCAACTTGTTTCATACTAACTTAAAAAGGCTTGTACATGTTAATAAGTTAATAATGATATTTGCATCCGTCAAAAAATATAGATAGCTTTAGATGAATATTATAGAGCCAAAAAAAATGAAACGTCTTATTGCGTTGTTTAGCAACAAGTTCTTCCTGGTAACGGTTGCTTTTGTGGTGTGGATGATATTTTTTGATACCAATGATTTGCTCTCACGCTACGAATACCACCAACAGCTTAAAAAGCTTGAGCAGGAGCGTGATTTTTATAAAACCGAAACCGACAAGGTAACCAAAGACCTTGACGAATTGAACTCCGACCCCCGCCACCTCGAAAAGTTCGCCCGTGAAAAGTACCTCATGAAAAAAGAAAATGAGGATGTTTACATGGTAAGCAAGGAAGTGAAAGAGGAATAAGTTTTACTTCCCTTTTCAATAATAATCTCTGTTATTTAGAACGAGTTACGAGGAGAAATCTGTCGCTTTGCTAATAAACGCAGACAGATCTCTCCTTCGTCGAGATGACAACAAATAAAGGAACAACGACAAGCAAGAATCGTAAATACCCTACAATTCCGGCCTTTTAATTTTCGGGTAGCACTAAAGAATCACTGCCTTCACAGAAAATTAAACAGCCGGCGATTTTTGTTTCTTTTGATCGCTCAAAAGAAATTTAGAACAGGTAATGAACTATTTAAAGCTGTACTTAGATTCAAAGATTGTGGTTAAAATTATCGTCAATCTGCTCTTGGCCGCAGAGGCCAGTTACTTTGTCTTAGACACAGAGTAACCAAAAGTCAAGCCGGAAAAAACCTTCCACCCACAGGCCATACTCCTTGGCCCGGTTTTCCGGCAACCCTACGCTCTTTTACAAAATTACTATTGTGAGATACAATTCAAACCAAGTGAAATAATAAGCCAAAACAACTTAAAGAGATTTGCTTCAAGGTCGTTTGTAATAAAAACCTCTTGTCATTTCGAACGAGGTACGAGGAGAAATCTGTCTCCTTGGAATGAACGCAGACAGATTTCTCGTTCTCACTTCGAAATGACAATATTTATAAATTTAAATACCCAGCACTTGTTTTAACTTAGCATAACCGGTTTTACTTACCGGTATTTTAGCGCCTGATTTGAGTATGGCCAGGTGCGAATCCTTTTCATAAGGATCGATACGGGTGATCTCGGCAACACTTAGTATGTATGAGCGGTGCACACGTACAAACTGTGCTCCATCCAGTGTTTGCTCAAAAAAGCTCATGGTTTTATTTTTGAGGTAGGCGCCCTCTGTGGTTATAATACTTACGTAATCATCATCGGCCTGTAAATACAAAATATCCCGTACGGGGATGATCTTTACCTTGGTACCGGTTTTTACTACAATGCGCTCGTGCTGCGCATGGCCCTGTGCCACATCCTCTAATAATTTTTCGGTTCTAGCGGCGGGTTTACTATCAACAGCAGAGAGAGCCAGGTATTTTTCGATGGCCTTGCTAAAGCGGTCTTTACTAAAGGGTTTTAACAGGTAATCAATGGCGTGCGCCTCAAAAGCCTTAATAGCATATTCATCAAACGCGGTGGTGAATATTACTGATGGTGGTTGGTCAACCAGTTCGAGCATTTCAAAACCGGTTATTTTGGGCATTTGCACATCCAGAAATATCAGGTCAGGTTTATGCTGCTGAATAGCCTTTAAGCCTTCAAAGCCATCGCCACACTCCTGTATCAGTTCTATCCTATCCTTAAAATCAAGCAAATACTCCATTACAACCATCCGTGCCAATGGCTCATCATCAATAATTAATGCGCGTTTCATCCCTGTGGTACCTTTATAATGGTTGTAAATATATTATCATTTGCATGAGTTTCCATCAAATCATTACGTGCAAATAATAAATATAACCGGCGCTGCACCCCGCGCAGCCCGAAACCGGTACCCTGCTTAGGGCGCGATGTTTGCGGATCGTACGGATTTTGCACCATCATTACCAGGTAATTATTATCTATTTCGCCACGTATGCTGATGGTTACCTGGCCGGTAGTATCGTACAAACCAAATTTTATGGCGTTCTCAACAATAGGCTGCAGCAGCATGGCCGGCATAATGGCTTCGCCGCAATTACGGTCGCAGCTTATCTCGGTATGCAGGCGGTGGCCAAAGCGCACCTTTTCAATTTCGAGGTAAAGGTTGAGGTGGGCAAGCTCTTCATTCAGCGTTATTTTTTGCTGATCGTCCTTACGCAGGGTACCCCGCAAAAAGTCAGACAGTTGATGGATCATCATCCTGGCCTGGTCGGGCTTAAAGCCTATCAGCGCGTTAATGGAGTTAAGGCTGTTAAACAGAAAGTGCGGCTGCAGTTGCTGGCGTAGGTTATACAGTTCGGCATCACGGGCAAGGCTTTCGGCTTCGTTACGGCGCTTCTCAGTTTCCTTTTGGTCGAGCTGCGAAAACCATATCGCACTTAGCATGGCCATCCAGCCGATAGCTAAAAAGTTAGTGAACAGGCGAATGACGAGCGATTGCTGCAAAAAGTTAACGTACACCGCGCCCGGGTTTAACAATGGCAGTAAATAACGTGCACCGGCGGCACAAATGGCGGCCAATGCCACACACCATATAAACAGGTTGATGTAACTGCCCCTGCCCGGCTGGTAATAACGCAGGTTATTGTTTATTAACCAGCAGGCACCGCTAAGCAGTAAGGAACTGCCTACGCCATCAATAATAGCCATATACCAATCAAACCCCAAACTATGGATAATGTAGGTTTGCAGTGCGCCCCACGCCACACTACCTATGGCTATTGCCATGTAAACACGTGATATTTCTGCCTTAGAGATAGCCAAAACGTTGCGCCTTTATCGGTTTAATTATTTATAGCCAGCAAAGCTGATTTATGGTGCGCCCAGGCAATATACAGGTCGGCATCCGGAGCTTCGTGTATCTGGTAATGCAGTTCGGCACCATCAGTAAGCCCGTTTATGGGGTTCACCTCGGTAACATCAACAAATTGCCACCTTACCATTTGCTTTTGGGCATTGGTAAAACTGTCCTGCAGATCGATACCTATGCCGGTAGCTTTTTTAAAAGCCGCCTGCTCGTTATCGGCGTTAACAAGCCTTAATTGCTCATCAAACTGCGCGGGATGGTTGCCATCGCCGCTAATTATCCGGAAGATAAGTTTTGTTACGTACCAGTTCATGTCGGTTAATAGTTTTGTATAGTGTAATTGTGTGTTAGTAACTGCGGATCTCAATACCGGCGAATATGCTAACGCCTTTTATTATCAGCACCTTATCGTTAGTTATTGTAGTGGTATGGCGCATGCGCTTATCATCAACACCGGCAAAAACAGCAGATACATCAGATATTACATGCCAGTGCGGCGGTATAATAAGCTTGGTGGCACCAAAAACCTGCGTAACCTCTATCATTACGTGGCCACGTATATCGGCCTTGGTCAGGTCAATTTCGCTGCCGCCAAATATGTTCACGATCTCACCACCGCGAAAATCCTTTGATAATACGATCTTATCCACCCCGCCAAAAACGGCTGTGGCATCCAGGATATCATCACTGTAAACCTTACCTTTTATGGTAAAAGGCTCATTCGGAACCTCGGTTGCCGGCTGCTCGGTTGTTATGGGCTGCTCAGTTTCAGGGGTTATACGGTAATCAACAACAGGCTCACCGCCAAAAGGCGGCGGGGTTGACGGGGGTGTATTAAAATCAACTGCTTGCTTTTTACTGCCACGGTTAAACTTATCCCAATCGGCTGCATCGTGCTTATTGTTGCGGCGCAGTATCATCCAAATACCAAATACAATAAACGCTACAGGCCATATTACACCGCTGCCGTCAATATTATAACTATCAAGCGCCTCGTTAGCCATAAAAGCCAGGCCTAAACCAACCAGCACAAACCAGCTCGATTTTTGAAAGTTGCTACGGGTACCGATGTACAGGCCAGGTACTATTAAGCACCACAACGGCCAGCTAATTAGCCAACCCGGGAAAAAAACTATATTTAGTTGTTGGATGAGCATCCCTACACCCAGCACCAGCAAGATCACGCCGGCGATAGCCTTGCCGCTACGTGGTCCTTTTTTATATTCTATATTATTGCTCATGTTAGTTTCTCTACAATTATTTGATGATATAAAACTACTATAACATTTATAACAGGCAAACACCTATTGGGTAGCATAAGGCAACTACTCGGTAAACGCGGTTGTTTTGGCGGTGAAAATTCCGGAGAGGTAAAATCAAGACATAAAAAAAGCGGCCGGTAATTAACCGGCCGCTGTATATATTGCTTTAGATGCTTATTTCATCAGGCTGATAAAATCATCAAACAGGTAGCGTGAATCATGCGGACCAGGTGATGATTCCGGGTGATACTGTACCGAGAACGCCTTTTTATCTTTTACACGGATACCTTCGATAGATTGATCGTTCAGGTTAACGTGGGTGATCTCTACCCTGTCTGACGAGCGCACAGCTTCCTGCACTACACCAAAACCGTGGTTTTGTGAGGTAACCTCGCAATGATCCTTAATAATATTTTTTACCGGGTGGTTTAAGCCGCGGTGCCCGTTGAACATTTTTTTGGTCGGGATGTCATTAGCCAAAGCCAGTAACTGGTGGCCAAGGCAGATACCGAACATCGGTTTATCAGCCGCTAATATTTCTTTCACGGTATCAACCGCGTAAGGCATGGCTGATGGATCGCCGGGGCCGTTTGAAATGAAGTAGCCGGTAGGCGCGAAATCCTTTTCTATCTCTTCAAATGATGTTTTGGCCGGGTATACTTTGGCATACACATCACGATCTGCAAAGTTACGCAGAATGTTCTTTTTCACACCCAAATCAAGCACGGCAACGCGGTAAGGCGCGTCCTCTTTACCAAAGGTATACGTTTCGGTAGTTGATACCTGTGATGATAGCTCCAGCCCGTCCATTGAAGGCACCTCGGCCAATCTGGCTTTTAGTTCTTCCACATCCACGATTTCTGAGGAGATAATGGCGTTCATTGCACCCTTATCGCGTATGTGGCGCACCAACTGGCGGGTATCAATATCTGATATGCCTACAATGTTCTGCTCCTGAAAATAATCCTGGATAGACTCATCGGCCTGTTTACGGCTGTAAGCAATGTTATAGTTTTTACAAACCAAACCCGCAATCTGTATCTTACCTGATTCAACTTCTTCATTACTGATACCATAGTTGCCAATGTGGGCATTGGTAGTCACCATGATCTGCCCGAAGTATGACGGATCGGTAAAGATCTCCTGGTAGCCGGTCATACCGGTGTTGAAACAGATCTCGCCGGTGGTAGTTCCTATTTTTCCGGCAGCTTTACCATGAAAAACTGTACCGTCAGCCAGTAATAATACAGCCGGTAATTTGGTGTAGTTGGTCATTATAAAATAAGTTAAATGATTTAAAAATCCGGTTTGCCTGGTGCGACGCGCCGATGAAATGTAAAGAATTACTGAAGTAAGGCACTTCCATTTTCACGCCGCAAAGATAGGGCAAAGCCGTGTAATTTTAAAGTATGTTTTCGCATTTTTTAATATTCGACTAATGGCTTGTTAACACGAGGTTAATCATCCTTAAATTATAGCCAAATAATTGTAGGCCTTAACATTGCATTCATTGTTTAAAAAGCGCTATACAATTACATACCTTTGCCATCAAAATCAGCAAGCACATGTCTGTTAACAAAGAGATTAAACGCGTAACCACCCGTACGGTACAGGAGATGAAGGGCCGCGGCGAAAAGGTATCTATGCTCACCGCTTACGATTACTCATTAGCCACCATTGTTGATGATGCCGGGGTTGATATTATACTGGTGGGCGATTCGGCCTCCAACGTTATGGCGGGCCATGAAACCACGCTACCTATTACGCTCGACCAGATGATCTACCACGCCGCATCAGTAGTGCGGGCGGCAAAGCGGGCTTTGGTGGTGGTTGATCTTCCTTTCGGTTCGTACCAGGGTAACTCTAAAGAGGCGCTTAACTCTGCCATACGCATTATGAAGGAAGCAGGCGCGCATGCCGTAAAACTGGAGGGCGGCATAGAAATAGCCGAATCAGTTACCCGCATATTAGCCGCCGGTATACCCGTTATGGGGCATCTGGGTTTAACACCGCAATCCATCTATAAATTCGGCACTTATACCGTAAGGGCTAAGGAAGATGCCGAAGCACAAAAATTGCGTGAGGACGCGTTGACATTGCAGGAGCTTGGCTGCTTTGGCGTTGTGCTTGAAAAAATACCCGCGCAGTTAGCTAAGGAAGTTACCGAAAGCCTGAGCATACCTACCATAGGCATTGGTGCCGGGCAGTTTTGTGATGGCCAGGTGCTGGTGATACATGATATGCTGGGCATTAACAAAGGCTTTAAACCCCGCTTTTTACGCCAGTACGCCAGTTTGTACGATGTAATGAATGATGCCATTAAAAATTACGTGTCCGACGTAAAATCAGCAGATTTCCCTAACGAGAAGGAACAATATTAGGCTGTTAATAGTTATTAGTTTAGTTCATGATTGATTGTTCATAGTTCATGGCAACTCTGTTTGGATTACATTTCCATACTATGAACCATCAACTATGAATCATGAACTCAATATCATTAGAAAAATATGAGCGAACCTATTACCGATAACGATATTTTATACGAGGACAATCACCTGATCGCTGTGAACAAACGCGCGGGTGATATTGTGCAGGTTGATGAAACCGGTGATGAACCGCTGGACGAGAAGGTAAAAAAATACATCGCCCAAAAATACAACAAACCCAACGGCGCGTTTTTAGGCGTAGTGCACCGACTGGACAGGCCGGTGAGCGGCGTTATCCTGTTCGCTAAAACCAGCAAGGCTTTGGACAGGATGAACCAGCTATTTAAAACCCGCCAGATCCGCAAGACCTATTACGCCGTGGTGCGTAACAAACCCGAACCCGAATATGGCGACCTGGTACACTGGCTGGTAAAAAATCAGCAGAAAAATGTTACCAAGGCGCACGGGCACGAAGTACCGGGCAGTATGCGATCTGAACTGCATTACCGCCTCGCCGGCGAGGCCAATGGCTATTACCTGATCGAGGTTAACCCTATTACCGGCCGCCCGCACCAGATACGGGTACAACTATCCACCCTGAACTGCCCTATTGTCGGCGATAATAAATACGGCTATCCGCGCGGCAGCCTGCGCAGGAGCATCAGCCTGCATGCCCGCAAACTACAATTTATCCACCCGGTGAAAAATGAGCCGGTGGAAATCAAAGCCCCCCTACCGAAAGATGGTTTTTGGGATAAGTTTGCGCATTTGATGGAGTAGTCAGTAAATTAACTTTTATAGTTAAAAGCTTATTATACAACAAGGCCTCATTATTTAAATGAGGCCTTTGTTCTTGAGTAATCAGATGGCTTATTTCAAGCTTGCCATATCAATTACAAAACGGTAGCGAACATCGTTTTTAAGCATGCGCTCATAAGCCTCGTTAATGTAATCAATATTGATAACTTCTACATCTGAGGTAATGCCGTGCTCGGCACAATAGTCCAGCATCTCCTGGGTTTCTTTAATACCGCCTATCATGCTGCCCGCCAGCCTGCGGCGTTTACCGATCAGGTTGAAGGCTGATACCTGCGGCGCTTCCGGCGGAATGCCTACCAATACCATAGTACCATCAAGTTTCAGCATCTGCAGGTAAAAATCATACTCATGCTGTGCCGATATGGTATTCAGTATAAAATCGAACGAATTGGCAACTTCCTTAACTTCATCCTCATTTTTGGTTACCACAAAGTGATGGGCACCCAATTTAAGGGCATCTTCCTTTTTTGAAGCTGATGTACTCAACACAGTAACCTCGGCACCCAAGGCTACACCAAACTTAACCGCCATGTGGCCTAATCCGCCTAAACCTACAACGGCCATTTTATGCCCCTTGCCAATTTTCCAGGTCATTAACGGCGAATAGGTGGTAATACCGGCGCAAAGCAGCGGGGCAACGCCCTCAAGCGGTAGTTTATCTGAAATATGCAGCGCGTAGCTTTCGTCAACCGTTATCTGGTCTGAGTAGCCGCCGTAGGTTGGTGTACCATCCTTATAACGGCTGTTATAAGTGCCTACCATTCCAAAATCGCAATATTGCTCTTCGCCTGCCAGGCAGCTCGGGCAATGGCGGCACGAGTCAACAAAGCAACCAATGCCGGCAGTTTCGCCAACTTTAAATTTAGTTACGGCATCACCCACTTTAGTGATCTTGCCCACAATTTCATGCCCCGGTACCATCGGAAAGATAGAGCCTCCCCATTCGTCGCGTACCTGGTGAATGTCTGAGTGGCAAACACCGCAGTATTGTATCTCGATCTGTATATCATTCGGCCCTAAATCCTTACGCTCTAACCTGAATGGTGTTAGCGGGGCACTTACTGCCTGTGCAGCATACGCTTTTGTTTCAATCATAATATTTGGTGGTATGTGTTTAATAATAAAAGCAAAAATAGAGGTGTATGTTTTTGTAAAACATAATGGAAAAGTAATATTTACGTTCTGCAAATGCGACAGGCATTGACATTGATAACCAATACGCCGTATATTTTTTTACTTTTGAACGCATAACGTACCATGAAGCGACCGGCCATATTATTTATCAGCGCGTTTTTTATCATCTCGCTGTACAACTCATGTAAAAAGGATGACCCGACCAACATACGCAACCTGTTTACATCCGGGCCGTGGGAACTGGCCTCATTACAGGTGTTTAACTATGTAGGCACTACCCAGGGACAAACAGATACATTAAATCAGGATTGCGATAAAAAACAGATATTCCGCTTTAATGACGATAATACCTGTACTTACAGCAACTATAATTGCATTGAGCAACTGCCAATGGGTACATGGTCAATATCAAGAGACAGGCTTTACCTGATCTCTGGTATTACCTGCGATACCTCTGCTACAGGTGGCAGTATACAGCCGTTTACCAATACCAAAATAGTGAACCTTGGCCAATACTCCATGGTGCTGCAAACCGGCGATTTTCAGGAAACCAACCAGCCCACTAAAGTGCGCCGCGTAGTGCAATACAGCTTTACAAGGCAAAGAAATAACTAATCATAGCAAACAATTCGCTCAATATTTTATATTTGACCATATTGTAGCACCAAAATACACCGCACTTGAAAAAACGTATAGCTATTTTCGCCTCCGGATCCGGTTCAAATGCTCAAAAAATAATGGAGCACTTTAAACGGCACAGTGATGCCGAAGTGGCCATTATACTCACCAACAATCCGCAGGCTTACGTTTTACAGCGTGCCGATAATTTTGAGATCCCCTCGCATGTATTTAACCGCCACGAGTTTTATGAGAGCGATGAGGTGATCCGCCTGCTTAAAAACCTTAATGTTGATATTATAGTATTAGCCGGCTTTTTGTGGCTGGTGCCGCAATCATTATTAAAAGCGTTCCCTAATAAGATCATTAACCTGCACCCTGCCCTGCTGCCCAAATACGGCGGCAAAGGTATGTATGGCGACAATGTACACAAAGCCATCCTGGCCGCAGGCGAAGAAGAATCGGGCATTACCATCCACTTTGTAAACGAGCAATTTGACGAGGGCGAGGTAATCCACCAATCCCGCTTTAAAATTGAACCGGGCGATACCCTCGAGATCGTAAAATTCAAAGGCCAGCAACTGGAACATCACCACTTTCCCCGCGTGGTTGAAAATTTGTTGAAGAAGATGAAGAGCTGATTGGTGAATAGGGGAATAGTGAGTATTTAGGCCAGTAATGAGCCATGCACTATTTCATACACAACTAATCTGTTGCCATCTATTTTAAAAGCAATTACCCAATCATTAAAATGAGAGCAGGAATAATCGCTTTCCAAAAATATTTTGTGATTGCATAAAGTATATTGCACGTTTGGTACAGCTAACTTTTTAATTGCTTCTTTAAACTTTAGGGCGTAACGGGCACCACTTCCTTTTGTATTTTGTGATTCAACAAACTTTGCGATGCTATCAATAGCATTTAGAGCTCTTTCAGAAATTATTGTTTTCAAAACGCTAATACCTATTTATCGTCGTCTGAATATTTTGAAAAAGCCTCATCAATATCAATGAATTTTTCATCCTTGTGCTTCTCAAAATAATGCTCCCACTCTGCATTGGTTGCAGGGCGACCAATGCCAAAGGCTAAGGCTTTTGCATCAAGTTCAACAAAATCAGACTGCATTTCAGCTTCCAAACCCAGTTCTTTAGCCAGTTTTATCAGCAGATCGGTTTTGGTTTCCGAATCAGATTTTATGATTACCGTAGTCATACTACTAAATTACTAAAACTTTTTAATACTGATTTAATTTTTGTTTAACCGGATAACCTAATTAAGGCTGGTAATCACTACCTTTGCGGCTTAAAATTCGCAGTAGTACATGAGCAATCCCGTTCAAATAAAAAACGCTTTAATTTCAGTTTATTACAAGGATAATCTTGAGCCTATCATCCACGAGTTGAACAGGCTTGGCGTAACCATTTATTCAACCGGCGGTACCGAAACTTTTATTCGTAACCTTGGTGTTGATGTAGTAGCTGTTGAAGAGCTTACCTCCTACCCATCCATCCTGGGTGGCCGTGTAAAAACCCTTCACCCCAAAGTATTCGGGGGCATTTTAGCCCGCCGCAGCTTTGAAAGCGACGAACAGCAATTGGCTCAGTACCAAATACCGCAGCTTGACCTGGTGATTGTTGACCTGTACCCGTTTGAAGAAACCGTACAATCAGGCGCCGGACAGGAAGACGTGATTGAGAAGATCGATATCGGTGGTATCTCGCTCATCCGCGCCGCGGCTAAAAACTTCAAGGATGTGGTTATCGTTGCCTCCAAAGATGATTACGGTACCTTAGAGAACATCCTGAAAACACAGGACGGACAAACCAACATTGATCAGCGCCGTGCTTTCGCCCGTAACGCGTTCAACATATCATCACACTACGATACCGCTATCTTCAATTACTTTAACGAGGAAGATCCGCTGCCGGTATTCAAACAAAGCATACAAAGCAGCCAGGTATTGCGTTACGGTGAAAACCCGCATCAGCACGGTACTTTTTATGGCAACCTTGATGCCATGTTCACCAAACTGCATGGCAAAGAGCTATCGTACAACAACCTGGTTGATGTGGATGCCGCCGTTGCCCTGATAGATGAATTTACCGAACCTACTATCGCCATCCTAAAACATACCAATGCCTGTGGCGTAGCTACCCGCTCGTTTATTAAAGAAGCGTGGATTGATGCCCTGGCCTGCGATCCGGTATCGGCCTTTGGTGGTGTTATTATTGCTAACGCCGAGATTGACGCGGCCACAGCCGAAGAGATCAGCAAGATATTTTATGAAGTATTGATAGCGCCTGCTTATACGGATGAAGCTGTAAGCATACTGCAATCAAAAAAGAATCGCATTATATTGGTTCGCCAGCGTACCGAGCTACCTGTTAAACAGTTTAAAACTTTATTAAACGGTGTAATTGAGCAGGATAAGGATGCCGTTATTGAAGGCCCTGAACAAATGAACGCGGTTACCAACCGTAAGCCAACCGAGCAGGAATTGAAAGACCTGTACTTTGCCAATAAAATTGTAAAGCACACCAAATCAAACACCATCGTTTTCGCCAAAAATAACCAGTTGATGGCCAGCGGCGTAGGCCAAACCTCAAGGGTTGATTCGCTGAGGCAGGCGGTGCTTAAAGCAAACGGCTTTGGCTTTGATTTAAACGGCGCGGTAATGGCATCAGATGCCTTTTTCCCCTTCCCGGATTGTGTGGAACTGGCGGCCGAAGCAGGTATTACAGCGGTGCTGCAACCGGGTGGCTCAATAAAAGATCAGGACTCGATAGACATGGCTAACCAAAAAGACATTGCAATGGTTACCACAGGTGTACGCCATTTCAAACATTAATTAACGTAACACAATAATCACCGTAATTTGACGCTATAAAGTACAACTAAAATAGTGTAGTTTTATAACCCGCAAATTATTTGAAGCATATAGCAAATGGGCCTGTTTAACTTTTTTACCCAAGAGATCGCCATAGATTTAGGTACAGCAAATACGCTGATTATACATAATGATAAAGTTGTTGTTGATGAACCATCAATAGTAGCTTTTGACCGTAAAACCAATAAGGTGATAGCCATTGGGCGCCAGGCCATGCAAATGGAGGGCAAAACCCATGATAATATACGTACCATCCGTCCGCTAAAAGATGGTGTAATTGCCGACTTTGACGCTGCCGAGTACATGATACGCGGCATGATCAAGATGATCAACTCAGGCAAAGGCTGGTTTTTCCCGTCGCTGCGTATGGTTATCTGTATCCCGTCGGGCATTACCGAAGTGGAGAAACGTGCCGTACATCAATCAGCCGAGCGTGCCGGTGCCAAAGAGGTTTACCTGATACACGAGCCAATGGCAGCCGCCGTAGGTATCGGTATTGACGTAGAGGAGCCTATGGGTAACATGATCATCGATATCGGTGGTGGTACTACTGAGATCGCGGTTATCGCCCTTTCAGGTATCGTTTGTGATCAGTCTATCCGCGTAGCCGGTGATAATTTTGATGCCGATATTGTACAGTACATCCGCCGTCAGCACAACATTATGATCGGTGAGCGTACTGCCGAAAAGATCAAGATAGAGGTTGGCGCGGCATTGCCTGAACTGACCGACCCTCCGGGCGACTTCGCCGTACAAGGCCGTGACCTGATGACCGGTGTCCCTAAACAGATCATGGTATCCTACACAGAAATCGCGCATTGCCTTGACAAGTCGATATCAAAAATTGAAGAAGCTATTTTAAAAGCGCTGGAGATCACGCCTCCCGAGCTTTCGGCCGATATTTACCAAACCGGTATTTACCTTACCGGTGGCGGCGCTTTACTGCGCGGTTTAGACAAGCGTGTGGCTGCTAAAACCAAGCTGCCGGTTCACGTTGCCGAAGATCCGCTGCGTGCTGTAGTACGCGGTACCGGCACCGCCCTTAAAAACATAGGCAACTTTAAGTTTTTAATGCAATAATTGTTAAGATGTGAGATATGAGATGTTAGACTTGAGATAATCCTGTCGAACATTATATATCTCACATCTCATTTCTAATATCTCAAATCCCAATAAAGAATGCGTAACCTGCTGATATTTATCACTAAGTATAGCGCATTTTTTTTGTTCCTGATATTTGAGGGTATCGCCCTGTTTATTTTTCTCAATTATAATAATTTTCAGCGGGCATCATTCATCAATACCAGTAACGAGGTTACAGGTAATTTGTACCGCAACATCAGTAATGTGAACGACTATCTTAAACTCAAAGAGATCAACGATAGCCTGGCGCATGAGAATGCCCTGCTGCGCAACCAGTTACTGTCATCGTTATATGTAGATACAGCGGGTCATAAAAAAATAACAGATACGGTTTATAAACAACAGTACAGCTATATTGAGGCACGGGTAATTAACAACTCGGTAAATAAACGCATGAATTATATCACCCTTAACAAAGGCAGCCTTAACGGTATCGCCAAAGGCATGGGTGTAATTGCCGATGGCGGTGTTGTAGGCATTGTTATGCAGGCTTCGCCCCATTTTTCGGTAGTGCGTTCGCTGTTGCATAAGGATACACGCATAAGCGCCATGCTAGCAAAATCAAAAGAGGGCGGCTCGTTTATGTGGGCCGAGGATATGGACCCGCACAAAGGCTTGCTATATGATGTAGCCAACAGCGCGCAACCTCACCTTGGCGATACCGTGGTTACCGATCAGCATTCGCTTTTCCCTATCGGGGTACAGTTGGGCCGGGTAAGTAACCTTAAACCAAAAGCAGGCGGGTTCTTTCTTAATATGGAAGTTAAGCTATCAGTTGATTTTAGTAAGCTGGAATACGTTTACGTGATCAACAATAAATTCGCGCAGGAGCAGCAGGGACTGGAGGCCCTACAGAAATCAGATGAGTAGGGTAATATTTGCAAACTTCATTCGCTTTGTGGTGCTGGTATTTATCCAGGCATTTCTGTTAAAAAATGTCACGGTTTATGACCTATCTACGCCCTACCCGTACATCCTGTTCGTGATGCTGCTACCGTTTGAAATTCCTAACATCCTGCTTTTTCCATTAGCTTTTTTAATGGGTTTAAGCATTGATGCTTTTTATGATACACCCGGATTACACGCCGCCGCTACGGTATTACTTGCCCTGGTACGGGTGTTGTTCATCAGCATAACGGTACAAAAAGATGGCTTTGATAACGAGCCTGAACCTACATTGAGCAATATGGGTTTCAGATGGTTTTTTACCTATTCGGTGATCCTTACATTTGTACATCATTTCCTGTTATTCAATCTCGAAGTTTTCAGGTTATCGGAGTTGGAGTACACACTAAGCCGCTTTTTATTGAGTTCTGTATTTACCGTATTTTTGATGTTAATTACAGGTTTATTATTTTTTAGGAAGAAAAGGGCGTAAATGAATAATTTTTTTGAGCGCAGGTATGTAGTAGCGGCCATATTTATAACCTTTATGGTTATACTGCTCGGCCGTTTATTTTATATACAGATTGTTGATGACCGCTACCTGTATTTCGCTAATAAAAACGTATTGCGCCGTAAGGTGCTTTTCCCTGCCCGCGGGCCTATACTTGACCGTAATGGCCATATCTTAGTACAAAACGAACCGGTGTATGATTTGATGGTGGTGCCTAAACAGGTTCAACCTTTTGATACCGTTGAGTTTTGCAAACTGCTGGGGATAGATATGGCAGGTTTCCGTAAAAGATTCGATAAAGCCAAAAGCTACTCATTATACCTGGCCTCGCCGTTTGAAAAGCAAATGTCGGTTGCCCTGTACCGCTCGCTACAGGAGCGCCTTTCTGATTTTCCGGGTTTTTATGGCCTGCCACGTTCGGTACGCCGTTATCCCGATTCAGTTGCCGCGCAATTTTTAGGCTACACGGGTGAGGTACGCGATAAGGATATTGAAAAATCAGCAGGCTATTACCGCCTTGGCGACTATATTGGCGTAACCGGTGTTGAAAAAGCTTATGAGGATGTGTTGCGTGGCCAGCGCGGCGTAATTAATGAACTGGTTGATTCGCGCAATGTACCTAAAGGCAGTTATGCCAATGGCGCTTATGACACCGCCGCTGTCGCGGGCGAAAGGCTCATATCATCATTAGATATAGATATTCAGAAACTCGGCGAAAAGCTGATGCGCAATAAGGTGGGCAGCATTGTGGCCATTGAGCCATCAACCGGCGAGATACTGGCTTTTGTGAGCAGCCCTACTTACGACCCTAACATGATGGTAGGCCGTGAGCGTGGCAATAATATGGCACGCATGTACCAGGATCCGTACAATCCGTTGCTGATACGCCCGATACAGGCCTACTATCCCCCTGGCTCATCATTTAAACCTCTGGATGGTTTGATTGCCTTGCAGGAAGGCATTATCAATCCCCAAACCACCTTTTTTTGCCCGCACTATTATATGGCCGGCAACCACCGTGTGGGTTGCGAACACTTTGACGGCGTTACCGATTTGCGCAAGGCGATAGCCATGTCATGCAATACTTATTTTTGTAACGTGTTCGACAGGCTGATCAGCCGGAACGGTGCCAAGCGTACCCGCCAGACATTTATAGACTGGAAAGCCAAGGTGAACAAGTTTGGTTTTGGTGTAAGGCTGGATGTTGACCTACCCAACGAAAAGAAAGGCAACGTACCCGCCCCAGAGCGTTACGACAAGATATTCGGTGAAAACCGCTGGCGTTCAAGCTCTATTATATCATTGGCTATTGGCCAGGGTGAGTTGTTAGCCACGCCCTTGCAATTGGCAAACATTGAGTGCACTATTGCCAACCGCGGCTATTATTATCGCCCGCATCTGATTAAGGCAATTGGTGATAAGGATATCACTAAAAAAGAATACACTGAACGCAATTACGTTGGCGTTGACGAGCAATATTTTGAACCGGTGATAGACGGCATGCAACAGGTGGTTGAGCATGGCACGGCCGCGGCCGCGCGTATACCGGGTATTGTGATGTGCGGTAAAACAGGTACAGTGCAAAATCCGCATGGTAAAAACCACTCTATCTTTGTGGCTTTCGCGCCAAGGGATACACCCAAGATAGCTATTGCCGTGGTTGTAGAAAATGCCGGTTTCGGTTCATCATGGGCGGCACCTATTGCCAGCTACATGGTTGAACAATATTTGCGCGATACCATCACTAAGCCAAAGGCTCAGGTTGAATATATTGTGAACGCTAACCTTTTGCCCCCGCCAAAAGGCAGCAAGGTAAAGGATGCCAAACCCACTAAAGCAGACAGCCTGAAAAAAGGTAAACCTGATACAGCCGGCAAACCACAGCCTGTTTTAAAGGCGGCCAAGCGCAAAGCCAAAAAGCAGACACCGGCGGTTTATTATGCCAACCAACCCATAGCAAGGAGGAATGATGAGCAGTAATGAACGCGGCTTTTTTCAGAATATTGACTGGATAACCATACTGCTTTACCTGTGCCTGTGTACCATAGGCTGGTTTAATATACACGCCGCTGTTTATGATGAAGACCACCGCAGCATGGTTGACCTAAGCACCAACTATGGCAAGCAATTCATCTTCATCATGGTGTCGCTGGTAATGGCCATGATCATTTTACTGCTTGATTACCGCTTTTTCAGCGCGCTGGCACCGCCTATTTATATTGTTACGGTGCTCCTTCTCATATTGGTACTGGTTATCGGCCGTAACGTGGGTGGCAACCAGGCCTGGATACCGCTTGGCGGCGGCTTCCGGCTACAGCCGTCGGAGTTTGCTAAACTGGCTACCGTATTGGTACTGGCCAAATACCTGAGCGGCACTAATATTAAAATTACCGATACCGAATCATTTTTTATATCGGCAGGGATCATCCTGTTACCAATGGCACTGATTATGCTGCAGCCCGATACCGGATCGACTCTGGTATTTTGCTCGTTGATTTTTGTATTATACCGCGAAGGTTTATCGCCTTATTTTCTTATTCTGATCGGGCTAACCATTACGCTCTTTATCCTTTCGCTGCTGGTAAACCAATGGCTGATGGTGGCCGGCATAGCGGTAGTAGGCGCTTTACTGGTGTTTTTTAACCTGCGTAACCGCAAGTTCATATTTGGATTGCTGGTTTGGATAATAGGCTCGCTGGGCTTTGTGTTAGCGGTAAAACCACTTTACAGCAACGTACTGCAAGATCACCAACGCGCCCGTATTGACGAACTGTTGGGCATAACCTTTGACCCGCGCGGGGCTGGCTACAACGTAAATCAATCAAAAATAGCTATCGGATCGGGGCAGTTATGGGGTAAGGGCTATTTGCAGGGTACGCAAACCAAATACTCCTTTGTGCCTGAACAAAGTACCGACTTTATTTTTTGTACCGTTGGCGAGGAATGGGGGTTTGTGGGCTCATTAGTAGTGATCGGGCTGTACCTGTTCCTGCTGCTGCGCATCATCCATATAGCTGAGCGGCAGCACATGGCCTTTTCGCGCATATATGGTTATGGGGTGGCTTCTATTATCTTCTTCCACGTGGTGATCAATATCGCCATGACCATCGGTATAATGCCCGTTATCGGTATACCGCTGCCATTTATCAGTTACGGCGGTTCATCCTTAATAAGCTTTACTGCGCTGCTGTTTATTTTGCTGAAGCTGGATTCAAACAGAACAGGGTATACTTATTAAATCAGCCTATTTATTAAAACCAGCTTTTGAGTTTACCGGTCATTTTATCCTCAACTTCAGGTTCAGGTTCATCTGCTTTGCCTGATGTTAGCTTGTCAATCCCGTTTGCAATATTTGTTGCAACATTAGCGTGCCGTAAATAACTAATAACCCAGTTAGCACCGCACAACCATAAAAACGCTATAATACCAAACCACCAGGGCCCATCATTAAAAAACATAAAGCCGGCAATGAATAATGACATTAATGATGAGACAATAAAAAGTTGCCTCAAGTTGATCTGGTAATGGAGATACCAGGCATTGTACTTGTAAATCAAGCTGAACTTGCCACTGTCAACACTGCCATACAGCGATCCTCTCCAGTTAGATGTTGACCCATTGTAACTAACCGTGATATCATCTACAGCTATGTTATCGGCTTTATCTTCAAGTATGCTCTTCTTAATGTAACCTAATACACTCTCCGTGTTATTGTCGGTAATTACTGACTTTAAACGCCGATCATAAATTACATCAAAAGGGAAGGGCATGCAAAACTTACTTCAAGCTATAAATATCCTCGCTTTTAATATAATCCTTACGGCTTATGGAGTATAGAATATTACCGTTTTCGGCCATAATCAGCCCAATACTTTCATCACTTGCAACCGGAAAATGAATTTGATAGCCCCGTCCATCGTCTAACTTTATGCCATACGTTTCAACCCCGTTTTTCGTGCTCACGGAATTTTGCGTATAGTTATATGTTTTAGGTTTATTGGTGCTATCAGTAACTGTAAACTTTTTAGGCTCAAAGGTGATCTGTACTTTATCACCGACAGGACTCATACCTTTCCACTTACCCCGGTAAGTGTCTGATCCGCTGCAGCCGATCAGTACAATGGTGATAATTCCGAATAAAAACAGGGCGATGTTTTTCATTATTTTGTTATGGGTTTGGGAATATTTATGCGATACTATTTTACGAAAAAAGGCATTTGAAAACTACTTAATTTCTGCTTTTTTAAAAATGCCGTTGTTGGAAAGTCTATTCGCATATATGCGTTTCTTGGGATGCAAAAAGTAAGATACGTTTCCTATTATAGGCCGATTATGAACAATCTCGAACGGCGACTTAGGATAGTAAACATCTCCTCTTTTAATAACAAACTCCTTGATCGAAATATACTCAATTGATTTATCATCCCGCTCAACAACCTTGATATTACCCTTTAAAAAAGCTTGCCTACCGGGTTTTACCTTTACACCATCATCTTCTATATCTGTAAATATTAAACTATCGGCGGTTTCCGAAACGTCAACAAAGTTATAGTCTCGTCCGTGAAGCTCAAGTGGCGCTCCGAATGTTTTGCGATAGGTTGTTATTTTTAATTGAATATCACCAATCTTCTTAATGTCTGTACTTAGAGGCGTTAATAATAAACTGTCCTTATCAGATAAATCATTGTTAGATAAATCTACCATCTCAATATTAGATGAGGTAGGCCGCTTTATAAATGTTCCTAAAGAAAAAGAATTCTCTAAATCTATTGTTTCGTTTGAATCAGCAATTATCAAAGACTCCTGAATACCTGCGGGGGGTATTCCGCCAAAGTCATAACTTATAATGGATATAACTATGTTGCTGTTAGGTATGGTCTGCGTATACTTTTCAATGATCTCTTGTTGATCGCATGATTGTATAACAAATACCAACATGATTAGAAAAGCATTCCTTATGACGCTGTACGTTTTAAATTTCATTGCAGTTTAGGTTATCTTAAAACACCCTAAACTACAATAAAAAACTTTACACATAACGCCTTTTCAGCAGCGCGTAAAACTTGTCAGCAGTGGCGGGTTTATTTTGCCAGTTGTTTTTAGTAACGTAGTTGGTTGTTAAAAAGCGTTCGGCTTCGGCAAAGCTGGTAAAGCGGTTCAATATATCAATTGCTTCGCTATAGGCCAGGCTGTAACCGTTAAACAGATCCTGCACGTAAAGCAGCTTATCATTCAGCGTAATGGCGGCTTTCAGGTCGCTCACAGGGGCGGCAACCGGCGTGCCCTTATCAGCCATTTGCACCGATATCCGTTGATTAATGGTAAACACCTGGTCATCCTTTTTATCATCAACCGCTACTACCGTTTGGGTAATAACAACAGGCGGCGTTTCTATAGTTACGGGTTTTGCGGCCTCTAATTCTACCGTTACCGGTTTTGCGGGTGGCTCAGGTATAAACACCGGTGTTTCAGGCTCGGGCTCAATGGCAGCAACCTCAATCACCTCATTTTGCTCCAACAGTTCCGGTTCCTCTTCAACCGGCTGTTCTTCTTCATCCCAAGCATCATCCGTATCATCAATTACCAGTTCGTGGCGTATGGTGCCATCGGCATCAATGGTAGTATGTTCGTCAGGGCGGGTTGGCTCTTCCTCTTCTTCCGTATATTCAACAGGCTTCGGCGTATCTTTCAGTTCGTTGGTAACCACGGGCCTTAACTGCTGCACTACCGGCTCAAAAAACTTTTGCTCGTGCACCTCTGCTTGCTTAGTCGCAACCGGTGTTTCAAATTCAGGCTCAACGTGTTCGGATTCATTTTCCCATTCTATAGCAGGCTCCGGCTCACCAACTACAGGTTCTGTAATTCCAGGTTCTTCTACTGGCGCGGGTGTATCAGGCAAATACTCATAAGCCTTGGGCTGCTCAACCTTTTCAAAAGCGGGCACACTGGCTTCCGGGGTTATGTCAGTAGGCAGGGTAAAAACCGGGGGTTCTGGCACTTCAACCTGGTGCTCTATGTTTACCTTAAACGTTTCGGGTTGTGGCAAAGCCGGTTTTGAGGCAACGGCCTGGGCGTTTATTTTACGTAGAATATCGGCATGGTCCATCAAAAAATGGGCGTTAGCCACAAACAGCTCCAGTTCAAGCTCATTAAGTTGTGAAGGGTCTTTTTTCAGGTAATCGTATTGTTCAGTAAGTTCATTTAATATGGCGCCTATCTTGTTAAATACATCCTGTTGCTTCATAGCTTGTTATAATATTATCTATCAAAAATAACATTAAATACTGATATTAGTTTCCAAATTAACTGTCAAAAAGCGTGTTTAACGAGGAAATATTCAAACGTAAGAACGAAACCGGGGGTAGTATTGAGGTGATCTGCGGGTCAATGTTTTCGGGTAAAACCGAGGAATTGATGCGCCGGCTTAACCGCGCACGCATTGCCAAACTCAGCGTACAAATATTTAAACCCAAAACAGATACCCGGTATGATGACAACGCCGTAGTATCGCATAACATGCAAAGTTTCCCTTGTGTAGCTATTGATAACTCGGCCTCCATTTTGCTTTTTTATAATAACGAACAGGTGGTGGCTATTGATGAGGCACAGTTTTTTGATGCTGACCTGGTTGAGGTGTGCAACACACTGGCTAACCGTGGCGTACGTGTAATTATAGCCGGTTTGGATATGGATTTTAAGGGCCGCCCTTTTGGCCCTATCCCCGCGCTGATAGCCGTGGCCGAATCAGTTACCAAGCTGCATGCGGTTTGTGTAAAATGCGGTAACCCCGCCCTGTACTCCTATCGTCTGGCATCAAACGAAGAAAAAATACTGCTTGGCGAAACTGACCATTACGAGCCGCGCTGCCGCAATTGCTATTTTAAGTAAGCCGATAGTTTTGTAAGTGATTATTAAAACAAAAAGCCCCCTATTAATTGTTATAAGTTTTTACGTAAACATTGTTGAGTAATGTTTAACGTGTATTAACATTAATTGAGGTATTACAGCTTTGAACCATGGCTAAAAAGGTATTTGTGATTGAGGACGACCGCGACATACGCGAAACTATTGTTTATGTACTTGAAGAAGAGGGCTTTGAAGTGCTTGCTTCGGCAAGTTCAAAACTTTTGAAATCAGTTGATACCGAAAAACCCGATATTATATTGCTTGATAACTGGCTTACCGAGTGGAAAAGCGATGCCAGCGGCCAGCAATTAAGTAAGGATATTAAAAGCAACCCGGCTACAAGCCATATACCGGTAATTATCATATCAGCAGTAAGCAATGTAAAGGAAATTGCCGAAGCAGGCATGGCTGATGGTTTTTTGATGAAACCCTTTGATGTGAGCGAGCTGGTAAGTATGGTAAATAAATTTATTGCCTGATAGCGCTTTAGGTTAATTCGGGCCGATACATCAGCGTAGCTGGTGTAAAATGTATATATTTAACCGTACCATTACTATTGACCGATGAACAGCGAACAACTGCTGGAAATACTCTCATTATCTGACAACGCTACTGCAATTTATACTTCTGAGGATATTATAATTGAGTTTGCCAACAACGCCATGATCAAGGCTTGGGGTAAAGACAGTTCTGTAATAGGCAAACCCATGATCGAGGCTATACCCGAACTGCGCGGGCAGCCTTTTTTAGATATCTTACGCAATGTCTGGCTATCCGGAACTACCTATACCGATACGGATGCCTATGCTGAGTTAGAGATAGATGGTTCGCTGAAAGGTAGTTATTTTGATTTTGAATATCGTGCTGTTAAACATCCATCTGGAGAGATGCGCTGCATATTGCATACGGCTTTTGATGTTACCCAAAGGGTGCTTGGCCAGCAAGAGATACAAAAAGGCAAACTGCGCGAAAAAGACCTGAACGAAGAGCTTGCCGCCATAAACGAAGAACTCTCCTCCTCAAATGAGGAGTTGATGGCTACAAATGAAGAACTAAAAGAATCGTATGATAACCTGCGGGTTTTAAACCAGTCGCTAAGCGAAAGCGAGGCCTGGTTCAGGGAAATGGTAAACCAGGCGCCGGTTGCCATAGCCGTGCTTGATAAACGCGAACTTATTATAGATACCGCCAATTCATTCATCCTTGAAGTATGGGGCAAAGGGCCAGAAATAATTGGTGAGCCGCTGCACATTGCCTTGCCCGAACTTCAGGGGCAGCCATTTTTACAGATACTGGATGATGTTTATACCAGCGGCGAGGCATTTGTTGGCAGCGAGGTAAAAGCATCCCTGGTGCGTAACGGTATTCTTGAAGATTCATACTTTAATTTTGTTTACCAACCACTTAAAGATGCCCATGGCAATACCGTAAGCATTATTGTGGTAGCTACTGAGGTTACCGACCAGATAAACGCGCGCCGTCGCGTTGAGCACAGCGAGCACCGCCTCAACCGCATGGTAATGACCTCCCCTATCGGCATGACCATTTTGAAGGGGCGGCAGTTAATTATCGAGATCGCTAATGAAAATATGCTCACCATCTGGAACCGGGGTACCGATGAGGTGCTCGGTAAACGCCTGCTCGAGATCTTTCCGGAACTTACCGGGCAGCCTTTTCCGGATATGCTGCAAAATGTGTTTGATACAGGGCAGTCCTTTGGCATGGATGAAACCACGGCTGATGTGGCCATGCCCGATGGATCAATAGTACAATATCATCTTGATTTTAGTTACGATCCTTTATTTGATGCCAATGGCAAAGTAGAAGCTATACTGGCTACGGTAAACAATATTACCGACAGGGTTGAGGCACGCAAGCAAATGCTGCACGAGCAGGAACGTAACCGGATGGCTGTTGAGGCCGCGCTACTGGGTACCTTTGATATGGATGTAATTAAAGACACGCTTAACTGGGACGAACGCTGCCGTACGCTGTTCGGCGTATCGCATAATAACCCGGTAACCTACGAGTATGATTTTTTGCTGGGTTTACACCCGGATGACCGTGCGCGGGTAACGGAAGTTATTAACCACTCCTTTAACAAGGCGGCAAGCAACGGCAATTATGATATTGAGTACCGCACCATCGGCTTTGAAGATAAAAAACTGCGTTGGGTAAGTGCCAAGGGCAAGGTATTTTTTAATGACCACGATGTACCGGTACGCTTTGTTGGTATTGTGCTGGATATCACTGATAAAAAGGAAGACGAGCAACGTAAGAATGATTTTATAGCCATGGTTAGCCATGAACTTAAAACGCCGCTCACCTCATTAAAAGCATACATACAGGTATTACAGGCCAAGGCCACGAAATCCGAAGATAACTTCACCGGCGGCGCACTTGATAAATCACTGTTGCAGGTAAATAAAATGAATACCCTTATCAAGGGCTTTTTGGATGTAGCGCGGCTTGAATCGGGCAGAATACACCTGGACATTGAACCGTTTAGCCTGAACACTTTGATTAAAGAGGCGGTTGAAGAAGCCACCATCACCATGGACTCGCACCAAGTTACTTTTGATGAGCAAAGCCTTATCGAAATAAATGCCGACCGCGAAAAAATTGGCCAGGTGCTTAATAACCTGATCAGCAATGCTACCAAATACTCGCCCCGCGGCAGCACCATTGAAATTACATGCAGCAAAACCCTCGATCATGTAAAGGTATCTGTTAAGGATGAGGGCATCGGCATAAAAGCTGCTGATATTGACAGGCTCTTTGATCGTTTTTACCGGGTAAATACCGCGCATACAAAAACCATATCAGGTTTTGGCATCGGGCTTTACCTGTGTGCCGAAATTGTAAGATACCACAAGGGCCGCATTTGGGTTGATAGCGAAGCCGGGCAGGGTGCTACCTTTAGTTTTGAGCTGCCGTTAAATTAAGCGGAGCCTGCAAATTCCGCTTTTTAAAATAGAGCAGCACATTACGCAGGCTGTCCAGCTTTTCGGGCTCCATATTTTTTACGGGAATAGCCAATACGGATGCCATGCTGTCAACATCGCCGCCCTTACAGTCGTTATAGGTTTGCACGATGATATCATCATTATCCGTGCGCAGTTTAATCGTTCCGTTGGTTACCGTACCCAGGTAGTCCATATCATTAAGGCGCTGTAACTGGAATGAAAAATATTCCTGCTTACCGTTTTGATAAGTGCGCCTCATGCGGATAAAGGCATCAGCGGTAAGTACCACTTCCCACTTTTTTAACTTGCCCAATGCGTCGCTGTCAAAACATTGGGTTAAGCAACGGTTGCTCCAGCCCAGCATTTTAAGTTCGGATGCATCAGCCTTAAAACCATAATTTACATGGCTTGCCAGCATAAGCAGCACGGTAAATATATACTTTACAGGGCGGGTTAGATGTGGTTTTAACATGACAACAAAATCCCTTATCTAATTTAACAATTAATAACTTTGCACATGCAGTTTTTAGAAAATTTAAGAGTGTGGATATACCAGTCGAACAGACAATTATCTGCACTTGAAACGATTGACATACAAAAAAGTTTAAATGAATTTACTAACATTTGGACAGCCCATAATAACCAGCTAAAAGCCACGGCCGAAGTGCGTTATAACCGTTTCTTGATATTGATAGTGGATGAAGAACAAGCCGGTGCCAGCGGGTGCTCAATTGATAAATCGGTGCGTTTTATGCAACAGTTGGAGCAACAATACAATATTAACCTCTTCGACCGCTTTAATATGGCTTACCGCAGCGGCGACGACATATTATCAGCCAACCGTACTGAATTTGAGGATCTGATACAAAAAGGCATTGTTACACCTGATACCATCGTGTTTAACAACTTGGCCAAAAACCTTGACGAGCTAAACACCAAGTGGGAAGTACCATTTAAAGAAAGCTGGCATGCAAGGGTGTTTGCGTGATTGGAGTGGTCATTAGAGCTTAGTCATTAGTTAGAGGTTGTGTTACTATTATTATGCTTTAACTATCTATTTATTACTTTTATATAGTGAATAAAAATGACCAACACCTAATGACGATTGACCAATGAGTAATTACGATCCTCGCACTGATACCTATATTGATAAAGCTGCCGATTTTGCCAAACCCATATTGCTGCACTTGCGCGACCTGATCCATCGCACAGAGCCCGGTATTAATGAAACCACTAAATGGGGAATGCCCTTTTTTGAATTTAATGGCCCGGTTTGTTACATAGCCGCGTTTAAAAACCACTGCGCTTTTGGTTTCTGGAAAAGCAGCCGTTTAAGCGATCCGCACGAAGTGCTACAGGAAGAGGAAGGCAGCGGCGCGGGTAGCTTTGGCAAAATAACCAGCCTGGCCGATCTTCCGGCTGATGAAATACTGGTTGAATATATCGCCGAAATGATCACCATTAACGCGCATGAGGTAAAGAAACCGGCAGCCAAAAAAGCTGTATTAGCCAAAGCCCCCACCCCAGTTGAAACACCATCCTATTTTATAGAATTGCTTATTAAAAATCCGCAGGCTATGTCCGTGTTCGACAAGTTTAGCGCGTCGGCCAAGAAAGAATATATCACCTGGTTTACCGAAGCCAAAACTGAAGCTACCCTGCAAAAACGTTTAGAGCAAGCTATGGAATGGATAAGCGAGGGCAAGCAACGTAACTGGAAGTATAAATAATAGCCATCACATTACGGTGGATCACAGAACAGACAGATTGACAAGCGGCCATACCACTTGCTTAATAAACGCCTGGTGAAAAAGCAGTGGCATAGGTGCAACTAAACCAATAAACAGCCACACTTTGCACACTATGGTATTCTTAGATAGATTAAAGCCGTTACTGGTCAATACCTTTTCGATGGAGATTAATATGGCCTGGATAAAAAAGTAAAGCATGGGCAAGCCGTAACCACCTTTTACGGGGAGGCTCAAAGCAAGTTCATGCAGTAAGCCGGAGAATGCAAAGGCTAAAATTAAGGCTGTATTGGCCCCTACTTTTGTCTTTAAGGGCCTGAATATGGTAATGGCGGTCATCTCACTAAAGGCTAAATTCCAACGTTTGCTCCAAAATTCTGTCAGGCTTTTTGCTGCTGCCGGTTGCCTGAATAAGGCATAAGTGTTAGCGCCTTGCAACCGCCACATACCGGCACTGATATTCAATAAACCAAAATGCAATATCAAGCTAAGCCCAACAAGCAGCAATGCGTTGGTGAGCACGTATACCCACGGCAAATTCAGGCCAAGCTTCGCTAACTGATGGGCGAAAAAAATAGCGGCTCCCCCGAATAAGATCCGGCTCGATCCAAACCTGATGAATGGCCGGGCGTTGGGTAACGCTGCCTGCCCAAGGGTTTCAAATGGCTGTGGCCGCATGCCTGCCCAACCCACGACGAATAACACCCACTGGTAAAAAGTTAGCCCCAATGGCTTGTCTCTATAAGTTTCGGTAACAGTAATAACCTTCATACCGGTAAAGGTGGTTGCTATTAAACCCAGCATACGCATGAGCGGATGTTCGGCATCAAAAATAAAATTGATCAATACTACACTCAGCACGGATAATAACCATGCCGGCCAAACCAATTTATTTTTGATAATTAAATAGCCTGATATAATGATACCCAGGTTCAGCAATATAAAATACAGTATATGCTGATAGGTTAATTCCCTTATCATAGCTGGGTGTAATTATGGTAAAATGCCCAGCCATAAGTTATACTTAAAAATATAAACAAGGTAACCAACAGCGTTTCACCCGCTGTATGCCACTTACTTACCGGAAAATGCTCCCGCTTAAAATAAAAAAACTGGATAGACACCCTTGATACCCAATACACGCATATAAAACCCGTAACCAACAGGGCCAACTTTGAGCCGTTCACCAAATCATTAGCGGCAAATACCGATAAAAGGCCAAAAGATAGATTCATGGTTAAAATATACACAGCGTAGACCCAGAATATCTGTGCTATTAAGGGCTGAACTTTTAACAACTCCTGCCGCCATTTAAGTATAAAGGGTATAGTAACGCTACCTATTGCAATGCCTATCTGCGCCATACCGGCTACAAATACTACGTTTTGAATGTTTATATACATGGCTTATGGTTTAAAATTATATACAAATATAACAAAATATCAGAACTTTCAATTTATATTGAAAATATAATATAAATCAACTTACTTAAACTAAGTCGTAAATAAACCTGGTGGCATTTATCAAACATTACAAAAAACTGTACTTTCGCACATGGCATTCGGACGAAATACTTTTCACTTTACCTCTGATCTATCCATAGCCGATGTAAAGAAAAGGCTTGCGGCAAATACGGTTGAAAAGAAGAACCGTACGCATGAAAAAGCTGGAAAGACTTTTACCGGAACAATAGAAGATAAAGGGTTTAATATAACATCGTCAGCAACCCTTGGCTTTGCCTGTATTTTGCAGGGGCAGTTAGCCAGGGGCAATGGCAAAAACAATACACATATTGATATTGAAACACGCACGCAACGGATATTTATTTGGCTGCTGGTGATATGGATGGTAGTGGTTACTCCGGCAGCCATTCTGCCGGAATTCTTTAAATCGGCCTATGTATTTTCACCCTTTCCCTTTTTGCTGCTGATATTTGGTGCCGTAGCCTTCCGGCTGTTTATACATGGCTTGTATATTATAGCTCGCAACAAGGCCATCAATCAATTTAAACAGGTGCTTACTGCTTAAAAACTCAACGGCCCCAGCCTGCGCATGTTTTTACGGATCAGAAACTGGCGGTGCCTCACATACCTGCTCGGCTTGGTGGCTGACCATTTCAGCGGACTTGGAAATATGGAGGCTATAGCCGCTGCCTGCCTTTGGGTGAGTTTTGATGCCGGTTTGTTAAAGTAAGCCTGCGCGGCAGCTTCGGCACCGTAAATGCCATCGCCCATTTCAATTACGTTGAGGTAAACCTCCATTATGCGCTCCTTACTCCAAAAGGCTTCTATTAATATAGTAAACCAGGCTTCGAGCCCTTTGCGTAATAACGAACGGCCTTGCCATAAAAACACATTTTTGGCGGTTTGCTGGGTAATGGTACTACCGCCCATCAGCTTTTTGCTGTGCATGTTTTTATTGATGGCATTTTCAATGGCATGAAAATCAAAGCCATGATGCTCTAAAAACAACTGATCTTCGGCAGCCACGGCGGCACGCTTCATATTGTCGGAGATCTCGTCAAAGTCCTTCCAGTCCTTATCCATCTTCCATTCCTTGCCGGCGGCTTTACGTTCAAAGCCACGCTCGATCATCAGCCAGGTAAATGGCGGATTGATGAATTTGAACAGCAGCACACCAAACAGGCTTGCCCCCACAAAAAATATCAGTGCCAGCTTAACTACCCGCAACAGTAGCCGTACAATACTATTTTTAACTATCCGTTTACGCTTCATAAAAAAGCAAATTACAAAACAAAGGGTGCCCGGTAAAATACCAAACACCCTTTATGTATCAATTTATTAAGTATCCCTTTAAAAGCCCTCTCCTTTAGGGGAGGGTTGGGTGGGGTACTTATTCAGCTACTACTTCAAAAGGAACTTTAACTTTAACCTCTTTGTGCAGGTTAACATTGGCTATGTATTCGCCAATCACTTTAGGCTCCTGATCGAAAGTGATACGACGACGGTCAACTTCAAAACCTTCTTTTTTCAATGCATCAGCAATTTGGATAGTGTTGATGGCACCGAAAATTTTACCGGTTTCGCCTGCTTTAGCACCGATGGTAAGTTTTACACTTTCCAACCTTGCAGCAATCGCGTCAGCATCTTTGCGTATTTTTTCTTGTTTAAACTGTGCCTGTTTCAGGTTTTCAGCTAAAACCTTACGTGCAGATACAGTTGCTAATATAGCATAACCCTTTGGGATAAGGTAGTTACGGCCATAACCCGGCTTAACGCTTACTACGTCGTCTTTATCGCCAAGGTTTTTTACATCTTGTTTTAAAATAAGTTCCATTACTCTACCTCCTGATTATTTTAATGAATCTGTAACGTACGGTAACAAACCGATGTGGCGCGCACGCTTAACAGCCTGGGCAACTTTACGCTGAAACTTTAATGAAGTACCTGTTAAACGGCGAGGTAATACTTTACCCTGATCGTTAATAAACTTTAAAAGGAAGTTAGCATCCTTGTAATCAATATACTTGATACCGTTCTTTTTAAAGCGGCAGTATTTTTTACGGTTATCCTCCACCTTTGGAGCGGTAACGTATTTAATCTGATCGTTTGCCATTAGCCTGCTGCCTCCTCTGTTTTAGTTTTCTTTTGGTTGAAAGCACCGCTACGTTTCTTCTCGTTGTAAGCAATGGCATGTTTGTCCAATGCAATGGTTAGAAAACGCATAATGCGCTCATCACGCCTGAATTCAATTTCCAATTTATTGATTAAATCACCCGGAGCCTTGTATTCAGTTAAGTGATAATACCCTGTTGTTTTCTTTTGAATAGGGTACGCTAATTTTTTCAAACCCCAATTATCCTCCTGGACAATTTCGGCTCCGCCGTCAGTTAAGATCTTCGTGAATTTGGCAATCGCCTCTTTCGCTACTTCTTCTGACAGCAACGGGGTAAGAATTACTACGGTTTCGTACTGTTGCATTTGTTTGTTATTTTGTTATTTACCCGCTATTAACGGGGCTGCAAAAGTAATAAGTTTTTTTTAATTGGTCAAATATTCAATATGTTAATAATCAGTTATCATACTAAAGATTATATTTGCCGTATTAGTAAGTAATATTACAACCTGAACTAAAATCATAATGAAAAGAATTTTACCCCTGTTACTGTTAATAATAACAGCCTTCGCCTTTACGGCATCTGCACAAACCACACCCCCAAGCGAAACCCAACGCATACTTACTGATAGTATCTGCAACAGCGTTGCAAGGCTTGATATGAGTAAGATAAATACCAAGCAACAAGCCGTACAAGAATATACCGGCTGCATTGGGCAGCATTTACAATTACTCCAAAAAGTAGCCGAAGAGAAGGGCTATGAGATGAACAATCTCGAACAGATGAAATCACTTGGTGTTGAAATAGCACAGAACCTGATGAAGCAAAAATGTGAAGGCTTTATAAAACTATCTGCTTTACTTGCCGATAAGGTAGCTAAAGACCAAATATCAGGTGGAATAACAACCGGTGTATTTAAACGCTTTGACGTGAAGGGCTTTTATTATGTTGTATTAAGTGAAAACGGAAGTGAAAAATCATTTATCTGGTACAAACAGTTCCCCGGGTCAGAAGAGTTAATGAAGCCTGCATCAGCACTTGTGGGTAAAAAAATATCCTTGAATTGGATTGATGTGGAAGTTTACCTGCCGGCCGCAAAAGGATATTATAAAGTAAAAGAGATAACAGGCATTTCAATCAAATAAAAATACAATTGTGAGATACTTATTATTACTACCCTTATTTGCATTGCTAATAACAGCCGGTAATGCCAGGGCTCAAAAAAAGATCGGGCCAAAACAACAAAACATGCTTGACTCCTTGTGCAATTGCCTTACTAAACTTGATTACTCCAAAATAACAAACAGCCAGCAAGCCAATAAAGCTTTTATGGATTGCTTTACGAGCCATGCCGATCAGTTAATTGACGTTGCAGAAGAGGAAGGTGTTGAATTTACCAACACCGAGGCCAGTAATGCTTTAGGTGAGATGATCGGCAAGAACCTGATGTTGCAAAAATGCGGCTCTTTTATGAAGCTCGCTGTGCTAATGGCTGATGATGACCATGAAGTTCCGCAACAAAAAACTACCGGCATATTTAAACGTATAGATAATAAAGGCTTCAATTATATTGTGATAACAGAGAAAGGTGGCGAAAAATCATTTATCTGGCTTGAGCAATTCCCTGATTCTGAAAAATTTATGAATCCGGGCTCCTTGCCAACAGGCAAAAAACTATCAATAACCTGGCAGGAGAAGGAAGTTTACCTGCCCGCGGCAAAAGGTTATTATAAAGTAAAAGAAATAAAAGGTATTGAAGTACTTTAAAATATTAGATAGCAATTTTGCATGTTTGTAGTACAGACAAAAAACATGCGAATACAGCCATATAACAACGAAAATACACTGCCGCTTACCGGCATCATTATTAACACCCTGTTATTTACTCCCGGCGAAGATGATGACCTGGAAGGCGATTGGGATGATGAAGAAGATGAGGACTTTGATGACGTAATGGCCACAGAAACCGACCTAAGCCGTATACGCCAGGAGAACGACTGGGATGAAATTGATGAGGACGACGATGACCACCTGCCGGATGATGACCTGCAATAGAACAGCATTGCGCCACGATGTAATAAATTAGCAACAGGCATAAAGTAATGACATAACCGCAGGCAGATCAGGGTCGATAACCAGCAAATACCGACGGGAGAATTTCATGAGTACCAATAGGTAACCAAACTTAACCCCCTCTCCTCCGGAGAGGGCCGGGGTGAGGTATTAAGGTTAATTAACGGCTACTAACAGCTAATTTAAGCAACAAAACTGCCTGCCTCATTAACTACATTGGTCGGTTTAAACTTAGCTTGATTTATATATGCCGCGTAGCGCCTGCCTGTTGCTGATACTGATGTTATTTGGTTATCCATTATTCGCGCAGCCTAATGCCGCGCAGCGGCCAGGTAACGGCAACCCGATCATCCCCGGCTACTTTGCCGACCCGACCGTTAAAAAATTTGGCGACACCTATTACATTTACGCCACTACCGATGGCAATGGCGGCGGCCATGGCCCGTCGCAGGTATGGACATCAAAGGATTTTGTGAACTGGACCATGCACGACATGAACTGGCCCTCCACCAAATTCATTTGGGCGCCCGATGTTACTTTGGGTAATGATGGTAAATATTACATGTACTACTGCCAGCCGGTTGAAATTTTTGGAGCATGGAGTAATACCCCTGTTGGCCCCTGGACACCATTGAACGCGGACAATAAATCCATCGTATCAAACTTAATGGTACCCAATGTAATCACGCTGGACGGGCAAACCTTCAGGGATGACGACGGGCAGTTTTACATGCACTGGGGTACCTGGGGCATATACCCCAACAGTGGTGCGGGCGTTGGCAGACTTAATGCCGATATGAAAACCTTTTCGGTACTGGACAAGGTACCGAACACCATCGCTAAAGATTTTTTTGAAGCGCCGTTCATGTTCAAACGCAAGGGCATTTATTACCTCACCTATTCTTCCGGTTATTGCGAAAACGAAACTTACCGGGTGCAATATGTAACCAGTAAAAAAGGGCCGATGGGGCCTTTCTCTTTTGGTAAAAACAACCCGATATTGAGCACCAATGCCGATGGTACGGTGCACGGGCCGGGCCATCAATCTGTTATTGAGGTTAATGGCGAGTATTATATGGTTTACCACCGGCATAACAACCCGCATTCGGGCGGCGGCTTTCACCGGCAGGTATGTGCGGATAAACTGGTGTTTGATAAGGACGGCAATATTGAAAAGGTAATTCCGACACATATTGGCATCGGCTTTTTGGCTAAAAATACCATCACGGCTACTGACCTGGCCTGCCAAAAACCGGTTACTGCCTCTTCATTTTACAGTGATGATTTTAAGCCGGAATTTGCCCTCGATAACAACAACGGCACCCTATGGAAATCAGGCGATAATCAATCTCCCGCCTGGTTACAGATTGATCTGGGTAAAACCCAAACGGTGAAAACCGTACTCACCCAGTTTGAATATCCTACCTGGTATTATCAATATTTAATTGAATACTCTGCCGATGGCAAACAATGGCAAACCTTTGCCGATAGAACTAATAACCTGCAACATGGCAGCCCCATGGTTGATAAAGCGAATGTTAAAGCCCGATACATCCGGATCACCATTAATAACACCGAATACCCCGGCCTGTACAAATCGATATGGAATGTAAAGATTTATGGCACCGATCTCGCGCTGCCTGAAAGCGACATCTTAGCCTCAGCCAAACAACCAGATGTGCAGCATCAAGGTTTATTAGTAGATGTGAATGCTGATAAACTGATGCCGGGCGAAGCGGTTAAACAGTGGGCAAACCAGGGCAAACAGGGTGGCAGCTTTACCACGGGAAGCAACGCCCCGGTAGCAGACATGGTAGCCGGTCGCAAAGCGCTGGTATTTACCGGGAGTGAACGACTGGCATCTGATTTTAAGGTACCCTTATCATTAACCGGCAACAGCAGCTATACCGCATCTGCCTGGATCTGTAACCCGGCCATCCAGCCGGAAGAACCTTATCTTACCTGGACCAATGGTGATTATGATCTGCGCAACGCCATATTCGGTTACGGCAGCAGTAAGGATTTTGGCGCGGTGCAGCACTGGGGCTGGGGCGATATCGCTTATACAAATATGCCCGAAGCAGCTAAATGGCACCACATAGCCGTTACCTTTAATGGCAGCATCGAAAAAATATTTATTGATGGCAAGCCGGATAACAGCGAAAGCAAGATGCTTTTTTTACGCCCGGCCAAAAACATGCTAATCGGTGGGTTGGATGATAGCCGTACCGGGTTTAGCGGGGCGATATCAGCTTTGCAGGTGTATGACCATGCCCTTATGGATTCGGCGGTAACAGCCTTGGCATCTGCTGTTACTAAAGAGCCTATCGGCTACTACTTCGACGCGTCTAAACTAAATTATGGCCAACTCAACCAATGGGTAAATGAAGGTGCCGCGGGCGGGCAATTCTCCGGGAATGCTGACCTTGAAGTTAAAGATGTAGCCGGACGGATGGCTGTTGCAAACATTAAAAGCATCCACCTAAAAACCGGGCAACTTTTGCCAAACTACACGTTGGGTATGGCAATTTACGGAGAAATAAAGGGCGTTGAAGGATGGCATTACCTCACCACTGCGGTAAATGTCAGCAATGCTAAATCATTTCTGGATGGTAAAGAGGTTGCCGCTGGTTCTCCCCTTACTAAAAATAATGATGGATATACCCTTTCATCCGATATAGATATAAATGGCAAGCGTGTCCCTGTTAATAGCATTGCCGAACTAATTATATTCAACGAAACACTTAGTGATAACGAACTGCAATCGCTTAGCACAGCATGGCAAAATAAATTAAAGGCACTATCCAAAGCGCCATTGATGGCTCAAATCGCGACAGCGCTAAGTCCGGACATGATTGCCATGCAGGCCGATACCACCGGCAACAGCGGCAGGCAATATTACTTTACCGAAACATCAGGCCATGCCGGTGGGCGCTCAAGCGGGTGGACGGACGAACCCTATTTTGTGAACGATGGCCTGCAGCCCAACACCAGTTACAGCTACACCTTAAAAACGCGCGATGCAGCGGGCAATATATCCGCAAGTACCAAAGCGTTCAAGGTAACTACATCGGCCAAAAACTTTATCACGCTGCGCGATGATTTTAACAAGCCGCACAACTATTTAACCACCGGCACAAAAGGCACGGTTTGGGCGGATTTCATCGGCAAAGGCAGCCAGCAAACGGCTGATCAAATAGCCGTTGATACCGGCGGCTTACAGTTATCATCAACCGACTCGAAATGGGATGGCAACAAACCTTATGGCCCGTTCGTCTACAAAGCCATAACCGGCGATTTTGTTGCCGAAACGCAGGTTACTGATGTAAGCGGCTTGCGTGAGAAAAAAGTATCAGGATCAAACGAAGCGGGTATTATGGTTAGGCTGGCGACAGATAGCTCAGGCAAAACCGAGGAATTAGTACAGAACGGCATTTTTACCGCATGGAGTGTGGGCAACCTGGTTACCAACCTGCAAAATGGTAACCGGATGCAAAGCAATAACCAATCGGGATTTGATTTTTACCCGCACTTGCAGATCCAGCGCAGCGGCAACCTGTTTTACCTGCGCGGCAGTAAAGATGGTAAGCGTTGGAATAACCTGCCCAGCAGCCCGGTACTGCGCCCTGACCTGGATGGCAAACCGCTACAGATCGGTTTGTACCAGGCCATTTACGGTGGGCGCTGTGCTTATGGCAGGTTTAAATACTTTAAACTGGTACAGCCTAAAACAACAACTGCCAGGTAAAACCCGGCAGTTGTTGTTTTATTAAATCCCTTCGCTACCCCTAACCGGCGGTTCGGTTTTGAGCAGGTGTTTGATAAAGAAATTCTTTTTACTGCGCCTGCCGTATACACCGCCATCGCTATGGCCCATGCCCGGTATAACCAGCAACTCAAAATCCTTATTAGCCTTTATCAACTCATCCGCGAAACGCAGGGTTGATTCAGGTGGAACATTCTCATCGGCCTCCCCTACTATCAGCATTAAGTTGCCTTGCAGTTTGGCCGCATTGGTGATGTTTGATTGCGCGCCATAATGCGGGCCAACCGGGTAACCCATCCACTGCTCGTTCCACCATTGCTTATCAATACGGTTATCATGGCAGCCACAGGCGGCTACGCCCACCTTATAAAATTCAGGGTGAAACAGCAGGCCGCCCGCGGCATTTTGTCCGCCGGCTGAGGTACCATATAAACCTACCCTGCTTACATCAACCTGCGGATATTTAGCGGCAAGCGCTTTCATCCACAAAATACGATCATCAAAACCGGCATCGGCCAGGTTTTTCCAGCATACATCATGAAATGCCTTTGAGCGGTTTGCCGTACCCATGCCATCTATCTGTACCACAATAAAACCCAGTTGGGCAATGCTCTGCATCTCGTTAACAGCCGCGAAATTCTTGGGTACAAATGAGTCCTGCGGGCCGGCATAGATGTTTTCAATAACCGGGTAGGCCTTATTAGCATCCATATTGGCCGGGCGATAAACCACACCCCAGATATCCGTTTTACCATCACGCGCCTTAGCCACAAAAACCTCGGGCAGTTTAAGGCCGGTAGCCAATAATTTCGACAGATCACCCGTTTCTAAATCGGCTATCTTTTTACCTGTGGCGGTATTGCGCAAAGCCACTACCGGTGCTACATTAACCTGCGAGTAAGCATCTATCATGTACTTTCTATCCGGCGAATAAGTTACCTGGTGGTTGCCTTTTTCGGGGGTAAGGTCAATCAATCCCTTGCCGTTAAAACCGATGCGGTAGTAATGTATAAAGTAAGGGTCCTCACCGGCGTTCATGCCGCTGCCTTTAAACCATAATTGCCTTTTTTGTACGTCAACACTATCAATATCGCGCAGCACCCAGTTGCCTTTGGTTATAAGTTGTTGCTTGCCGGTAAGTGTATTTACCAGGTAAGCGTGCCTCCAGCCATCTTGCTCGGTTACCCATACCGCTTCGTTGGTTTTGGGCAAATAATAGGTAAATATCCGCTGCTCATAAATAAACATTTTTGTACGTTCATCAATAACATTACGTGTTTTGCCGGTTTGGCAATCCACCTCTATCAGCCTGAAACGCTGGTGCCCGCGGTCAACCTTTTCAAACGTAAAGTAGCGGCTGTTACCTTCACGAAAGTGCAATTCGGGCGCGCCAAAAAAGTCTATCTTATCGGCCTCAACCTTTAGTTGTTTCTTTGTTTTTACGTTGAAGATAAAAGGCTCATAACTGGTAAAATCATCTCCGGGCTGGGCGTATTCGCGTGTACGCAACTGGCCGCGGGTGGTACCCGGTACCGAACTCAGCACATAGTAAACATCCTTTGTTTTTTTATAGTTGATTTTATAACCCACGATATATTGCCCATCCGGCGACCAGGCGAACTCGCCATACGGCACATCCGATGTGCCATCAGTGCTTAAAATGGTTTCGGCGCCGGTTTTCGTATTTTTTATAACCAGGTTACCTTTCTTTTGCATAGCCGCCCATTGCTTATCCGGCGATACCGAATCGGTATTAAAGCCACCCCAGCGGTAACGGCGGCGCTGCAGCGGTCGGTTAGGGTTATAAGCTTGCTGCTCAGGTTTGGTTGCTTTTTCGGCTTTATAATTTTTGAGGTCGCATTTTAACCAGTCGTTACCTGTTTTAAAGGTTATGCTGCTTTTATCATCGCTATAAAACAGCTCATTGATCCATAGTTTTTGCGCATCGGCCTTTTTATCCGTTACTTTAGCAATGGCTTTGGCCAGGCGTTCATGATCAAAAGCCAACTGTTTTTTGCCGGTGGCGGCATCTACCAGATAATACACGGCCTCGCGGTTATCAAGCGCCTTGCGGTACCAAAAGCTGTTACCATCAGGTTGCCAGTTAGGGTTTATGCCGGTAACTACGGCTATGCTTTTAAGGGCGGTATCTAACTCATTTGCTTTTTTGAATGATTGGAGCACCTCCTGCTGCGTGGGTAAATAAGGCGTAACTTTTGGTTGCTGGGCAAATGCGCCCTGTATAAAAAGGGAGGCTGCCGCTATGCAGGGTATAACTAAGCGTATGTTCATGATGTTTAAATCCAATTAACGGGGATATTTGACGGTAAAATACAACACCTGGTAGTAAAAACACAGCCCGCAGGCATATCGGTTAAAATCTGAAGATCATCAGGTAATATTGTATGTGGCCAGGTTATATTGCTGTTACAAAGCATGGCAAAGCGGCTATATAATTCAACATTATTGCCTTATTTTAGCCGGATGGACAATGCAGATTTCAGGCCGGAGCTGCGTACCGTAAATGTTACCCGTTACGTTACACCGCTGCGCGAGGGAGGCTCGCTACCGGCCATTGCCGAGGCCGATGATAATTTTTTATATGTGCTCAAATTTCGGGGTGCCGGGCAGGGTGTTAAGGCATTGATTGCCGAGCTGATAGGCTGCGAAATGGCCCGCCTGCTGGGTTTCAGGGTGCCCGAGCTGGTATTCGCCAACCTGGATACCGCCTTTGGCCGCTCAGAACCCGATGAGGAGATACAGGATTTGCTGAAAGCAAGTGTTGGCCTTAACCTGGCCTTGCATTACCTGTCTGGCGCTATCACGTTCGACCCGGTGGTTACCCGGCTGGATGAGCAACTAGCTTCACGCATTGTATGGCTGGATGCTCTACTGACCAACGTTGACCGAACCCCGCGCAACACCAATATGCTGGTTTGGCATAAGGAGCTGTGGCTGATAGATCATGGCGCATCGTTATACTTCCACCACTCGTGGGATAACTGGCAGGAGATGGCACTGCGCCCCTTCACGCAGATCAAAGATCATGTGCTGCTGCCATTGGCTACGCAAATTGAGCAGGCCGATGTCGATTTTAAGGCCATCCTGACCAATGAGCGCATCCGCAGCATAGTTAACCTGATACCGCTTAGCTGGCTTGGCGATGAAGAGCCTAAAGCACGCAGGGATGTTTATTATGAATTTTTGATCCGCCGCATTGCCGCGTCGGAAGTTTTTGTAAAGGAGGTACAGCATGCCCGAGCCGCAACTGTTTGAGTATGCCGTAGTGCGCGTTGTACCCAGGGTAGAGCGCGAGGAATTTATAAACGTAGGAGTTATTCTGTACTGCCCGAAGCAAAAGTACCTTGGCTTTGAGTACAAGCTGGATGCCGACCGGCTGAAAGCCCTGTACAGTGAACTGGATATTGAGGAGTTGAAACATCACTTTGCCGCCTTTGAGCAGATCAGCCTGGGCAGTAAAGCCGGGGGGCCGATTGGTACGCTGGATGTAGCCTCTCGTTTCAGGTGGTTAACGGCTACCCGCAGCACGGTGGTACAATCATCAAAAACCCATCCCGGTTTATGCGATGGCGACCCGGCGCAAAAGTTAAAGCTATTGTTTGAGAAATTGGTTTTGTAAATAATTATAACATGCACACCACTAACTATTACGATACCTTTATCCAGGTAGCTGAGGATTGCCCGGTTAAAGTAGCCGAAGTTCCGCCGGTAAAGGGTGATCATAAAACCATCGCCAATATTCAGTTTGATATGATGGCGCACCACCCTTATGAGTTTACTTCGGATGATGTGGTATTTGAGGCTTACGCGTTGAAGAATAACATAAGCGGAGCGGAAAAGAAGGCTGCCTGCGAGCAATATTTTTCAAAAGGACAAGCCTGCCTGCGCTCATCAACCCTGGCAAAGCGTTACGGCTGGGGTATACACAGCAATGCCGATGGCAATGTAGCTATTTATGGTTTAGGCAGCGAGGAGTATGAGCAATACAGCCATGATAAGCAGCTTAAACAGTTAAAGGCCATGCGCTCGAAAAAAGCCTAAGGCATATCATCCCATGAAACAAATTATAGAATGCGTACCCAACTTTAGCGAGGGCATTAATACTGAAACCATTGCCGCTATCGCCAAGGCCATCAGTAGTGTTGAGGGTGTACATCTGCTTAATGTTGACCCGGGGCATGATGCCAACCGCACCGTGATCACCTTTGTTGGCGAGCCGCAGGCCGTGGTTGATGCCGCCTTCGCCGCCATTAAAACCGCCGGTGAACTGATCGACATGCGTACGCAAAAAGGCGAGCACCCCCGCATGGGTGCCACCGATGTTTGTCCGCTGGTGCCGGTAAGGGGCATTAGCATGGATGAAGTGGTTGAGTATGCCGGTCAGTTAGCTCGCCGTGTTGGCGAGGAGTTGCAGATACCGGTTTACCTTTACGAAAATTCACAGCCCGATAAGCGCCGCAGCAACCTCTCCATTATCCGCTCCGGTGAGTACGAAGGATTTTTTAATAAGATACACCAACCCGGCTGGCAGCCCGACTACGGCCCTACCGAAATGGATGCCAAACGCGGGGCAACGGTAATCGGCGCGCGTAATTACCTGGTGGCTTATAATATTACGCTTGATACTACATCTGTAGAAACCGCCAAAAAAATCGCTTATGCCGTGCGCGAAAGCGGTTATAAAGGCATGCCCGGCAGCCTTAAATTTTTAAAAGCCATTGGCTGGTATATGGATGAGTACCATGCCGCCCAGGTATCCATGAACCTCACCAATATGGAGCGCACACCGGTACACATTGTGTTTGAAGAGGTAAAACGGCAGGCACAAAAACTTGGCGCGGAAGTTACCGGCAGTGAATTGATCGGTCTGATACCGCTTACCTGTTTGATTGAAGCGGGTAAATATTTTTCAGCCCGCCACGGTATCGATCAGCAGGAAAATGAAGATGATCTGGTACAAACAGCCGTTAGTGAATTAAAACTTGATGCCCTGACCGGTTTCAACGTTAAAAAAAGAGTGATTGAATACCTTTTAGATATTAATTAAAACCTTATTTTTTTCCTCATTCGTAAACAGTACTTGAATATTATTTTGAATTAATAATTGTTTGTTTTACATTCGGTTTAATATCTCCTAATTATTAATGAGGCTGAAAACAATACAAATAGCGCGATTTATTTTGCCATCCGTATTATTTGTTATTGTCATAACAGCCACAGCCCAGGTAAAACCTAAAAAACAGCCGTCAAAACTTAAAACCACTACACAATACGCTGTTTTTGACAGCATCGTAACCCGTGCGAATGTAACTTTTAAAACCCCCGAGGGTTTTAAAGAACTTACGGCACTTAACAATGAGGATTTTACTTTTGATTATGCCATGGCTATACCCGGCCGCGAGTTTGAGGTATGGTACCAGGTACGCTCACAAAAGGAGAACTGGGCCAGTTACGAGCGAGTTAAAGCTAACGAGCAATTAAAACTGGCCAATCCCGACTCCGTCTACAAGGAGATCGCCCAGGCCCACGCTATCGCTTTTACGGGGCAGCGCAATTCGTTTGTACGTGTGTTACCCGCAACGGCGCTTAAACGCTACAATGCCGATGCAGGCCGGTCGTACATGCTCTCGTTAGAGGACATGCCCGAAACCAAGCATTACCAGTACGCGCTGCTTATCGCCCTGCAAAAATTTCATACCGGCACAATATTGATGGTTTGCTTTACCAACCAGAAAGATCCCGAATTTTATAAGAATGTTGAACGTGCCGGCAGCAGCCTCAAATTCAAACCAATAGCTCAAAATGTTAGTAAGTTAGCAGATTAAGGGCTGACTAACGCTGCTAAAAACTTTATTTTTGCTTTAACCGGGTGTATTTTTGCACCCAACAAACAACGTTTGCATATATGGCTGAACCAAATTATAGTGAAGATAGCATCCGCTCGCTCGATTGGAAAGAGCACATACGCCTTCGCCCCGGCATGTACATTGGTAAACTGGGTGACGGCTCGGCGTATGATGATGGCATTTATGTGTTGCTGAAAGAGATCGTAGATAACTCGATAGATGAGTTTGTGATGGGTAGTGGCCGCACCATTGAGGTGAACATGAGCGATCATAAAGTAAGCGTACGCGATTATGGCCGTGGCATTCCGCTGGGCAAGGTGATCGACTGTGTTTCCAAAATAAATACCGGCGGTAAATATGATAGTAAAGCCTTCCAGAAATCGGTAGGTTTAAATGGTGTGGGTACCAAGGCAGTAAACGCTTTGTCTACCGCGTTCACCGTACAATCCTACCGTGACGGGCGCACCAAGATAGCGGAGTTTGCCAAAGGCGAGATCATCAGGGATGAGCCGGAGAAGGAAACCAGCCAGCGCAATGGTACCGCCATTAACTTTATGCCTGATGATACCATTTTCAGGCATTACCGCTTTATACCGGAGTTTGTGGAGAACATGATATGGAATTATGTTTACCTTAACTCAGGGCTTACCATCAACTTTAACGGGCAAAAATATTTTTCGGAGCGTGGCCTGCATGATCTGCTTAGCCGCCATACCAATCCGGACACCATACGCTACCCAATCATTCACCTGAAGGGTGAGGACATAGAAATAGCCATGACGCATGGGCAGCAATACGGTGAGGAATATTATTCGTTTGTTAACGGACAGCATACCACGCAGGGCGGCACACACCAGGCAGCTTTCCGTGAGGCGGTGGTTAAAACCATCCGCGAATACTATAAAAAAGAGTTTGACGCGGCTGATGTGCGTGCATCCATTGTGGCGGCAATAGCCATTAAGGTGCAGGAGCCGGTGTTTGAATCGCAAACTAAAACCAAACTGGGCTCGCAAAACATCGCGCCGGATGGACCTACCGTGCGCGGCTTTATTAATGATTTTGTTAAAAAGGAGCTCGACAACTACCTACATAAAAACCAGGCAGTTGCTGATGAGTTGCAAAAACGCATCCTGCAATCAGAGCGTGAGCGTAAGGATATTGCCGGCATTAAAAAACTGGCTAACGAGCGTGCCAAAAAAGCATCGCTGCATAACCGTAAGCTGCGCGATTGCAAACTGCATTTTGATGATAACCACGAACGCAAACAGGAAACTACGCTATTCATCACCGAAGGTGACTCAGCCAGCGGATCGATCACCAAATCGCGCGATGTAATGACCCAGGCCGTATTCAGCCTGAAAGGTAAGCCGCTTAACTGTTTCGGTTTGACCAAAAAGGTAGTTTATGAAAATGAAGAGTTTAACCTGTTACAACACGCCCTTAATATTGAGGACGGTATTGATAACCTGCGTTACAACAATATTGTGATAGCTACTGATGCCGATGTGGATGGCATGCACATCCGCCTGTTGTTAATGACGTTCTTTTTGCAGTTCTTCCCTGACTTGGTTAAGGCCGGGCACGTATCTATATTGCAAACCCCGCTTTTCAGGGTGCGTAATAAAAAGGAAACCATTTATTGCTATAGCGATGAAGAGCGCCGAAACGCCATTGCCAAACTGGGTAACAAACCCGAAATAACCCGCTTTAAGGGCTTAGGTGAGATATCGCCCGATGAATTTGGCTTGTTTATAGGCAAGGACATACGCCTTGACCCGGTATTTTTAAAGGATGCCAACATTAAAGGTTTGTTAGAGTACTTTATGGGCAAAAATACCCCTGCCCGCCAACAGCACATTGTACAAAACCTGCGTGTTGAAAAGGATGACGAAACCATTAACCCACTGGTAGCTGCAGCAGAACTGGCTGTAGCTATTTAATACCAACAACAATAAACAACAAAGCCTGCTTAAATTTAAGCAGGCTTTGTTGTTTATACTAATCGTCGCACTTTGGTTTCAGGCGTTATCTTCAAATTATCAAGCCCCGTTATCAGGTTTAGTCCGGGTGCTTTGCCCGGCATCAGCGACCCATATTTATTATCGATCTCTAAAAACTCAGCGCCGTTAATGGTGGCCCAATTTAGCAGCTTTTCAATACCTATTTGCGGAAAATGCTCCTGAATAGTAGCCATTTCGCCTAATATGCTTAGTCCGCTATTGGAGGCCAGGCTGTCTGTACCCAGGGTAATGTTAAAACCCTGATCAATAAACAGGTTAATTTTAGGCAAACGCTTCTCAATATATAAGTTGGCATTGGGGCAAAAGCACCAGTTAACCCGCTTATCAAAGCGCCGTACAAAATAAATATCCTTTAAATTAGTGCAGGTGTTATGCACCAGCAGTATTTCCTGGTTATTGCTTAGCAATGGCACAATGGACTGTATGGAATTACGTGCCTGCGGTTTAAAATAATTAATGTCTATCTCTAAAAACTTATACAAATCGTTAAACTCACCGAGCTTATAGCGGTAAAACTTATTTTCGTCCTCACACTCCTGGTTATGTATGCTGATGAGGTTTTTGCCGTTATCGCTGTATTTTTTTATCAGCCTGAATAATTCCTTTGATACTGAGTAAGGTGCATGCGGGGTAAGGGAAACAGACAGCGGTTTAAAGCTTTGCAGTGTTTCGAGCGCGCTGTCAAAAACAGCCTGCGCACGTTCGGGCACAAAGCTCATGGCCTCAACAAACGTATGGTAATAAATTTTACTTTCTTTTTTTACCGGGGCGGTAACATCCGTATTTGATATATCACCAACGGCCACAATACCATTATCATACATCAGTTGGTCGGCGGCTTTGGCGGCCTGTTCAACTTCCTGCTCATTGGCAACAACCGTACGGCGCATGGTAATCACATCTTTAACAAAATTAACCAAACCGTTACCGGCGGCTATTTTATCTTTCATGTGCGAAAGCTCTAAATGGCAGTGGGTGTTTACAAAGCCGGGGCAAATAATGCCGCTTAATTGCTCTATGGGGCCGGTTATGGTGTCGGGGTCGTCTGTAACTGCTATGATCTTACCGTCATCATCAACGGTAACGATACCATTCTTTATCGGATCGGCATAAATTGGAAAAACGTAATCGGCTCTAAAATTTTTCATCGGTATCTGTTAGCATCTTCTCAAACTTCCTTCCCAAATATGCCCATAATTAATACAATTAACTTATAGTTGTTGTTTTTTAATCAAATAAAAAGAAATGATTTTACAAAAACACATAAACTTTTAAATTTAAGTACTTTTGTACCGTGAACACTGCAACTGTTAAAACAGACATCCGAAGCTTAACCCTCAACGCTTTACAGGATCAATTTACCCAAATGGGCGAAAAGGGCTTCAGAGCTAAACAAGTATACGAGTGGCTTTGGAAAAAATCCTGCTTTTCATTTGACGAAATGAGCAATATTTCGAAAGAACTACGTACAAAGCTCGAGCAGAATTTCACTATAAATAATGTTAAAATTCATACCTCACAGCTAAGTGGTGATAAAACTATAAAAAATTCTTTTATTTTACACGACAACCATTTAATTGAGGGTGTATTGATACCTACACCCGAGCGAATTACCGCCTGCGTATCATCACAAGTGGGCTGCAGCCTTACCTGCAAATTTTGTGCTACCGGCTATATGGAGCGTAAACGCAACCTTAACCCTGATGAGATTTACGACCAGGTGGTACTGATTGATAAACAAGCCCGCGAAAATTATAACCAGCCGCTTACCAATATTGTATACATGGGTATGGGTGAGCCCTTGCTTAACTATGCCAACGTAATGAAATCCATCGAAAAGATCACCTCTGAAGATGGGTTAAATATGGCGGCCAAACGCATTACGGTGTCAACCGCGGGGATTGCCAAAATGATCAAAAAACTGGGCGATGATCAGGTTAAGTTTAACCTGGCGCTATCGCTCCATGCCGCTAATGACGAGAAGCGCAATACCATTATGCCTATTAACGAGCAAAACTCGCTTAAAGCATTAGCCGACGCATTAAAGTACTACTACGCCAAAACCAAAAACCCGGTAACCTACGAGTATATTATTTTTGACGGCGTTAATGATAATATACAGGATGCTATTGAGCTTGCCCGCTTTTGCAAGCACCTGCCCTGCAAGGTTAATATTATTGAGTACAACCCTATTGCTTTTGCAAGCTACATAAATGCCGGCGAGGATAAGGTTGAGGCCTTTGCCGCTTACCTGCGCAAACAAGGCATTATCACCAACCTGCGCCGCAGCCGTGGTAAAGATATTGATGCCGCCTGCGGACAGCTTGCCATTAAAGAAAAGGAAAAAGCCGTTTAATTACATGTGGCTGCGCAATACTTACCTAGTCGACTTTATTGCGCTCATTTTTCCTGACCTTTGCGCCGCCTGTAACAAGCAACTTATAAAAGGTGAACAGGTTATTTGTACCGACTGCCGGTTTGATTTACCCTATACCAACTTCCACCAGCAAAAAGACAATATTGTTGCACGCCAGTTTTGGGGTAAATTAAAAGTGGAGCAGGCTTATGCCCTGCTGTATTTTACCAAGGGCGGCAAAGTGCAAAACCTTATTCACCGTTTTAAGTATGATGGCGAGAAACAGATAGGCATTATGTTAGGCCAAATGGCAGGCGAAAAATTGCAAGCCATAAATCAACCGGCTCCATTTGATTTTATTATACCCGTGCCGCTGCACAAAAGTAAGCTGCGCAAGCGTGGTTATAACCAAAGCCAGTTATTTGCCGAGGGCTTGTCGCAAAAACTGAATGTAAGTATTGAATTAAATAATTTGATACGCACTGTGGCTACCGAAACACAAACCCGTAAATCGCGCTTTGCCAGGTTTGAAAATATGCAGCAGGTTTTTGCCGTAGCAGATGAGGGCAGACTGGCTAACAAGCATATTTTGCTTGTTGATGATATTGTAACCACAGGCTCCACACTGGAAGCCTGCGGTATAGAATTGCTTAAAGTACCCGGCCTGAAGCTAAGCATCGCTACTATTGCTTACGCCGAGTAGGTATTGCTGTTAATCCTCGTCAGGGTCGGTATCGTCGCCAAAATCAAGCACGTATGAACTTTCAGAAGCATCATAAGCTTGCTGCGCATTGCTGGTTTCATCAATTTCGCCAATATCCTCAACGGTATCATCAAAACCGTTTGAATGCAGATCCTGCTGGCTGGCTTGTTCGTCATTTTGGCTTAACTGGTCGTCTTGCTGTAACTGATCGTCTTCTGGCTCTATCATAATTATAAAATTAGTGTTTATGTATAACCCTGTTATTACTTTGATGTTTTAAAAATACATAAAGCAGGATAAACCTTGTTATAAAGCCATCCGTTTATTTATCACAACAGATCCTCATCCGCAAAGCTCAGGTAACCTTTGTCGGTAATAATTAAATGATCGAGCACATTAATATCCAGCATTTTACCGGCGTTCACTACCTTTTTGGTCAGGTCAATATCCAACTGGCTTGGTTTAAGGTTGCCTGATGGATGATTGTGGATCAATACGATGGCACTGGCCTGCTGCTGCAGGGCCATATAAAATATGATCTTCGGATCGGCTACCGTGCCTGATATACCGCCCCGGCTCACCAATTCCTTTGATAATACTTTTGACGACCGGCTGAGCAGCACGATCCAAAACTCCTCGTGGTTCAGATCCATCAGGTGGCGGCGCATCAGCTTAAAAACATCATTGCTGCCTTTTACCTCTTCGGGCGGCTTGCTCTCCGTTTCGTTACGGCGGCGGCCAACCTCAAGCGCGGCTATAATAGAGATCGCCTTGGCCTCACCTACGCCCTTAAACCGGCATAATTCACTGATGGATGCCTTGCCCAATTTGTTCAGGTCATTCTCATAATGGTGCAAAATGCGCTTGCTCAACTCAACGGCTGATTCATCACGGCTACCCGAACCAATGAGTATGGCTATCAGTTCGGCATCGGTAAGTGAACGGCGGCCCTGTCCGCTCAACTTTTCGCGCGGGCGGTCTTCCTCGGCCCAGGCCTTTATGCTGATATGGTTTTGGTAATTGCTCATCAGTACCCGAATGTATGGAATTTTGTGTGAACCTGAATTTCGTCTGAACCTGAATTTTTCAGAATTTTAGGATGAACAAAATTTAGTTTAATTAATTCTGAAAATCACAGTTCAAACATCCTGCTCATTCTATAATACTGAAAATCCTGATCGAGAATATTAACCAACCAAAAAAGGGATAATGCAATGCACTATCCCTTCAATATGATTTAATAAATAAAGCTTATGCTAAACCGTTAACGAATTTAGTAAGTTTTGATTTATTGTTTGACGCTTTGTTTTTATGAATAACGTTCTTTTTAGCTAAACGATCAAGCATTGATATTACTTTACCTAATAACTCTGACCCTTCAGCCTTAGTTGTTGAACCCCTTAACTTTTTGATAGCATTACGGGTTGTTTTAGCCTGATACCTGTTACGCAGACGCTTCGCAGCGTTTGATCTGATTCTCTTTAATGATGATTTATGATTTGCCATCTTATAGCTTGTTATCCTTTTATTTCTTGAATTTTAAGAGTGCAAATATAGATTGATTTTTTTAATTATACAAAGCCTTTTTAAAATTCGTTTTATTTTGGATGTTAAAGTTAATCAGCATATTTGAATATGAAAATAACGGCGCGCAGCGCGGTTGCCATCCTGAGCCTGTTCATACTGTCGTCATGGGGTTATTTCGCCCATCAGCGCATCAACCGGATGGCTGTATATGCCCTGCCTAAAGGCATGGCACCTTTTTATAAGGCTAATATTAATTTTATCACCGAGCACGCCATCACTGCCGATAAACGCCGGTATGTTGACTCGGCCGAGATACCCCGCCACTTTTTTAATGCCGACCGCTATGGCAAAACGCCATTCAGAACCATCCCACGAAAGTGGAAGGATTTTGAGAAACGCTACACGCACGATACTCTACTCAAACACGGCATCCTGCCCTGGACCATTCAACAACGCTATTACTGGCTGGTGAAGGCTTTTAAAGAGCACGACACCACTTCTATCCTGCGTAACTCGGCCGACCTGGCACATTACGTAGCCGATGCCCATGTGCCCCTGCATTTGGTACTGAACCATGACGGGCAGCTAAGCGGACAGGATGGCATACACGCCCTGTGGGAAAGCCGCCTGCCGGAATTATTTGCCAGCAAGTACCGTTACCCTATCAACAAAGCCAAATACATTGACAACCCGCTAACAGAGGCTTTTTTGATCTGCCAGCGATCATTCGGCAAAGCGGATAGTGTGCTGCGGTTGGAGCGGCTGCTTAATAAACGCTTTCCGGCTGATAAGAAATACACCATGGAGAAGCGTGGACAGCGCAAGGTAAAAGTATACGCGCCCGAATATTGCAAGGCCTATCATACCCTACTCAAAGGCATGGTTGAACGCCAAATGCGCTCGTCCATGTATGAGGCTGCGAGTTATTGGTTTTCGGCCTGGGTTGATGCCGGGCAGCCTGATTTGAATAAACTAATCGCCAAGCCCGCTGCTATCCCGAAAAATTAAATAGTTTTTTTACGAGAACGGCTTTTAACCGCGGCCCATATCGGTGGCACTATAGAGAACAGTATGATGGCGAATACTACCAGCGTAAAGTTCTCTTTTACTACTGGGATGTTACCAAAAAAGAACCCCAGGAATAAAAAGCTGATCACCCAGGCAAAGCCTCCGGTGATGTTATACAAGCTATACCTGCCAAAAGGCATACTGCCCACACCGGCCACAAATGGCGCAATGGTACGTATAATAGGTAAAAACCGGCTGAATATTACCGCCTTACCCCCATGCTTATCAAAAAAAGCCTTGGTTTGCAGGTAATAATCAAGCTTGAGTATTTTGTTATCTTCTTTAAAAACTTTAGGGCCGAGGTAATTGCCTAACAGGTAATTAACGGTATTACCAACAAAGGCAGCAACCACCAGCAACAGAGCCAGCAGGTAAATGTTCAACCCGGTTTGATCGCCGGCTATTAACGCGCCTGCGGCAAACAGTAATGAATCGCCGGGAAGAAATGGGGTTACTACAAAGCCGGTTTCAGCAAAAATGATCAAAAAGAGTATCAGGTAAGTCCAACCCTGGTAATCGTGCGATATTTGGGCAAGGTGCTTATCAATATGCAGTATAAAATCAATGATGCTCTTTATTACTTCCACAGCGGTAAATTTTGCCGTAAAAATATAAATAAAATCGACTATCTGTTAGTTATAATACCGGCACCAAAAGCGGTTGAATCGGTAAATGAGGCGCGGCCATAGGCATATATGGTATACAACCGGCCATCCTGAATGGTGGTACTCGGTATTTCTTCCAGCGTTTGCGTGGGCGAGCCATAGGGCTTTATCTTAAAATCATATACACCTGCGGGTAGCTCGATATATTCGCTTGCCGAATTAAATTGCTGCTGTTTAAAGGCCTCTGTATCATTCGCAGTGAGCACAAGGCCATTATTAGCCCCGGTTACCCGTGGCGCGGCGTTCACAAAACGTATTTTACCACGGCCTACGCGTGGAATTGTACTGGTATCAACCAAAAAAATGTAATCTAACGTATTTTGAGCACGTGAGCCGGTAATAAACAACGAATACTTAGTTTCACGGGACAATTTGGTATCACTACTATCAATTTTGAGTAGGTTAACCACACTGCCTGTAGCGGCCGAACGTATTTGAAAAGGCGTATCAATAGTGGTTAACCCAAAATAACCCGATGGCGTAGGGTACCTGAACACGCTGGTATTTTGCCGCAACAACTTAACATATAAATTAAGTGGCAAGGCATCATAGCTCAGGTTAATTACCTGGTACTCAATTTTGGCTTCGGTTGGGTTTATGTTACCGTTTTTGGTACATGATGATATAAGCGGGAAAAACATAACGCCCGCAACAAGCAAGGTAAGCGTTAACAGCAAGTTACTTTTATGGTTGTTCATCGTTTAAGCCTTGTTAATTTTGAATGATGCCCGCGCTAAATCCGCCGTCGCCGGTTATGGCCGGGTCGCCTTTACTATATATGGTATACGCATTACCGCGGGTAAAGGTAACACTATCGCTAACTGTTATACCTCCTCCGGTAACAGCAAGCTTTTTAAGGCCCGGCGTAATCCGGATGAGCGCAGACACCGAGCGGTAAGCCGCGCCGGTTACCTTTGCCGTATCATTAAGTGAAAGCGTGGCCGGGTTTACCTTGGGCGAGGCATTCACAAAACGCACTATAGCCACATTACCTGTATCAACATCCAGATCATCATTAACCAATATGTAATTGACCGTGTCAAGCGCGGCGGCAAACAAGGTGTAGCTTTTGGCGGAATCAAGCGAGAGCGGCAAGCTAAGCGCCACATCTGCCGAACCGTCATTTTTAAACTGATAGTTTTGCTGCCCTGAGTAAACCTCCAGGTAGCCGGAAACGCCATCCGGATAAATGGTTGATGTATTGTTAAGCCTGTTGCCGTTCATAAAAAAGTTAAAACTGCGCGCGCTTACATTAACCACATTTATGGCAGCAGACGGCGGTACGGCAGGCGGTGTGTCCTCCTTTTGGCACGCGGCCAGTACGGCAGCAACAGCTAAAACAATTGCAAAAACCTTCAATTTCATGGCACTAATATATAACTGATGTTTGTGATGTTTGTTATATGTGATGGCAAAAAGTTAAACTTATTACGCATCGTTACTCTGCGAAATCAACCTTCTGCCCCTTATAAACAGAAACACTGCCAATACCAAGAGCACACCAAATAACAGCAAACCATTTAAATCCAAAGCAAATCCCAGTGTTTCGCCGGAGCCCGATTCGCCGGTGAATTTTTGATAGGAAATCCTATCTGCGATAGCGAATACTATTATTATACAGCTTAATATGATCAAAATAACTCCCGATGTTTTGCGCATAGCCTGGTATTAAAAAAAGCCGGTCACAAGTGCCCGGCTTTTGGTTGGATTTATAATTTAAGTTTACAACTTATGCATAACTGTTAAGCATTACCGGCATTACCAGCATCAGCACATCTTCGTTCTCATCTCCGCCTTGTGGCAATAATAATCCGGCACGATTAGGGGTCGACATTTCCAATACCACCTCTTCGCTGCCCAGGTTTTTCAGCATCTCTATCAAAAAGCGCGCGTTAAAACCTATTTCAATATCCTCGCCCTCGTACTGGCAGCTTAAACGTTCGTGTGCTTCGTTAGCAAAGTCAATATCTTCTGATGAGATGTGCAGCTCACTGCCATTGATCTTCAGCCTTACCTGATGCGTGGTTTTGTTGGCATAAATAGCCACACGGTTAAGTGAGCCCAGGAATGCCAAACGGTCAATATTCAGTTTGTTCGGATTGTTTAACGGTATAACCGCTTCGTAATCCGGGTAGCGCTCATCAATTAAACGGCATACCAGGTTAATGCTGCCAAATTTAAAAAAGGCGCTGGTGTTGTTATATTCTACCGATACGTTAACATCATCAGCCGGTAAGGCCGCCTTTAATAAGGTCAGTGCTTTTTTAGGCAGGATGAATGATGTAGTGCCGGCTGCTTTGGCATCTTTACGGCGGTAGCGAACAAGCTTATGCGCATCGGTAGCTACAAAGGTAAGGTGCTGTGCCGATAGCTGGCAGAATACCCCCGTCATGGCCGGGCGCAGTTCGTCATTACTTACCGCGAATATAGTTTTGTTGATGGCCTCGGCCAATACTGATGCAGGCAGGTTAACTGATGATGCGTTTTCAACCACCGGAATTTTCGGGAAGTCTTCACCGTTTTCACCGCTTAGTTTGTATTTACCGTCGCCCGCGCTTATTTCAATAGCAAAGGTAGTATCATCAACCGAAAAGGCTACAGGTTGCTCCGGTAATGATTTCAGGGTATCAAGCAATATGCGCGAAGGTATAGCAATACGGCCATTCTCCTTTGCCTCTACCGCCAGCGAGGTGGTCATGCTGGTTTGCAGGTCGGTTGCCGATATGGTTAAATTGCCGTCTTTTATCTCGAACAAAAAGTTCTCCAGGATAGGCAAAACCGTGCTGTTGCTCAAGGCACCGCTAACAGCCTGTAACTGTTTAAGCAATGTTGATGTAGAAACGATAAATCGCATATATTTTTCTTAATAATAGTCAACCAAAAGTATAAAATTTAGCGGGTATACTTTAGCCTGCGTACATAATGTTGAAAAATAGCAAATATTAACACTATTGCCAATGGCAGCCCCATATTAATTATTTGCCAGTACAATTTATCGCCCCTAACCAGCGCCCTGTCAAGCAGGCGCAACTGTATCTCCTTGCCGCGTAATTCAATAAGGCCGGAGTCATCTGTCAGGTAATCGGCAATATTGAGCAGCAGATTTTTGTTGCCGTAGGTTTGGCGGCTGTAACGGTCGTAACCCAAAGGGTAAGGTGAACCGTCCGCAGCCACCTGGTTTTTAAACAGGTCGCCATCACTGAATATGATCATCTTGGTGGGCTTGCTTTCGGGCAATACCGTAAAGTGCTCCACCCCTTCGGGCACCGGCCGGTTACGAAAGCCGGATGTAAAACTACCTTCAAGCAAAACGCCTGTAGTTTTTGGTTCGCTGTAAAACTCCTTAGGGTCGGGCTCCTGCTCCAGGGCCTGTAAGGTTAGCATATAGGGCACGGTCAGCTTTTTGGCGTAGGGCGAAGTGCTGAGCAGTATGGTTTTGTTTATGTTTTTTACGGCGATGGTATCAATGGTACTGGCAAACTGGCTGCTGATACCATCTATATTTTTCACTACCGGATGTTTAGATTGCGGGATAAAAACCGAGTAAAACAGCCAGGGCGCAAGCTGGATCTGCGCCTGCCCGCCTACGTTGCCGGCCGCTACAGGTATTTGCGAGCAGCTCATGTCGGCCACCAAATCCGCATTGATGCGGATGCCATAACGAAATAACTGATCGTCCAGATTCAGCTTTTTGGGGAACGCCAGTTGCTCGCCGCCTTTGCCGCGCAGGCTATCCAGTTCGGCGCTTACCTGGTCAATAGCCCACAGCACACGGCCGCCATACATAATATATTGATCGAGCTTGAACTTTTCGGCTTCGGTAAACGGCTCGTCGGGCTTGGGTATAACCAGCAAGCTTAATTTTTTAAGGCTATCAAACGGGATGCTTTTCAGGTCAACCCTGCCAACCAAAAACCCATCAGATAACGACCGCAGCGCATCATTCAATTGCAGGTTGTTTAACTCGTTATGCCCTTCGGTAAAGCCAACGCGCGGTTTGCCGCCGCCAGTTGCTTTTTTTATGGCCGAGGTAAAAGCATACTCCAAATTCTGAATAGAATTATTCAGCACCTCATCCGGCGAGAGGCCGATGCGGGTTTGCAGCAGCTTAACGGGTATCTCCTTTCCACCGGCAGACACCATTGCCGCCGGGAATATCATTTTTTGCGACAGGCCATCATCCGTTTTTACGCTCAAGTTGGTTGGCTCAATACCCCTGTCCTGAAAAGCGGTGATTGCCGTATTTTGTTCTTCGGTATTTAAGCCTTTTAAAGGATCAACAAAATCAAACTCCAGTTTGCCGTGGCTGTAGGATTGCAGATCGCTCAGCATATCCTTAGTGGCACGCTGCAAACGCTTAAAGCCGCCCGGAAAATTATCGCCCTCTAAAAAAACGGTGACCTTTACCGGCGATGCCAGGCTATCCATCAAATTTTCGCTTACCGGCGACAGGGTGAAGCGCTTCTCTTTCGTAAAATCAAAACGGGTAAAGGCGATGCCTGATAGGATGCCGATAGCAAATAACACACCCAGCACACTTATCATTATGGTACCGCGCACGCATTTTTGCTGTTGCCTGATGAGCATAAAAATGGTGAGCCAGATAAACAGCGCTGCAAGCAGCACAAAATAAGCGAGGTCGCGGGTATCAAGCACGCCGCGGCTTACCGACTCGTAATGATCCATAATGCCCAGGCGCTGTACATCCGTATTTTGCAGAGACAACAAACGGCTGAGTGAATCAAATCCACTAAAAAAAAAGTAACAGAGAAATACCGAAATGGTAAAAGCGATGATCTGATTTTTGCTGATGGAAGAGGCGAACATGCCGATAGCCACAAAAACGCCGCCTAACAAAAACAAACCGATGTAGGAGCCTATAACCGCCCCGGTATCAATATTACCTTCGGGCGCGCCGAGTGTATAAACTGAATAGTAATAAACCAATGTTGGCACCAGCGCGAACAGCACCAGCGACAGGCAGGCCAGGTATTTGCCCGCTACTATTTGCAGGTGGGTTAACGGTCGGGTAAGCAGCAATTCGAACGTTCCCTCACGGCGCTCCTCGGCCAGCGAACGCATGGTGATGGCCGGTATTAAAAACATGAACAAAAATGGCGCGGTGTTGAAAAAGTTCTCCAAACTCGCGTAACCATATTCCAGGATGCTCGAATCAGGGAATACCCATAAAAACAAGCCCATCACCAGCAAAAAAACGCCGATGGTGATGTAGGCTACCAATGAACTTAAATAGGCGGAAATTTCTTTTTTAAAAACCGGGTACACGCTGTAATTGCTTAATGGCCGAAATTACAATATTAAAGTACCAAAGCAAAGCAGGCAACGGTTTATAACAAGAATGCCCGACTATGCCGGGCATTGAGCAAGCGTTTTAAAATAACATGCTAAAATTTGTAAGCAACGCGAAGCGCCAATTGATGTATAGTGCCATTTTTAGACCAAGCCTCGTATCTAAAACTTGTTTCAAACTTTTTGCTGAATGAATAACCTACACCTGGAGAGTAAGCAAAGAAACTGGTTACTCCATCCCTCACATCAAGAGCGACACCTATTTGCGCCTCAGCAAATAAGCCTGAACATATATAATATTTTGCACCTGCTTTGATTGGTACAAAATCCATTCCCGATTTATCTAAATTTTGCTGAAATATATCCCGGTAAAATAAACGTGTGAAACCAGCCGATGCAGTAACAAATAGCTTTTTTGCAACCGGATATTCATACTTGAGGGAGCCGCCGAGGCCATACTGACTTAAGTGGCGAACACCTCCAATAGGCAACACTGCTTCGACACCAATGTTGAAATGCCCTTTGTCAGGTTCTGTTTGTGCCAAAGCACTTACAGAAATACTTAAAAGGATCAAAAAGAGAATGTTTTTTTTCATATTAAAATTTGTTTAATAATTACCAATTGTCATTAGTTCAGCCTTAAACGATGCATGGCATAAAACATTATCAATCAGTTAAATATTTCTAATTAATTAACAACTTTTAACACAATAGCTATTTAATAATTCTAAACAATAAAGCTCCGCAGAGGCCATCTGCGAAGCTTTTTTATTATTAAGTATTGTTTTTTTAGAAAGCGTAACCAACAGATATGGTGAAAGCACGGGTTTTTAATGAACCGTTACCATCAGTATTAGCAATGTTGGTTAAACCTAAATCGTAACCAACATTTAGTAAGAAACCGTCTTCCAGTTTGTAGCCTGCTAAAGCGCCAACGCCAACGTTAACTCTTTTAAGGCCATTGTCGCCAAAATCAATATCTGCACTTCCATTAGCCTCACCTGCACCGCTTACTTTGTATTTAGCTGACAGGCCATAACCTAAAAATGGACCAGCACCTATGAAAAATTTACCGGTACCTGTAGGAGCACTGTAGATAGCGTTTACGGGTAATTGTAAATAATTAATAGTGGTTTTAGCTGAAGCATCACCTTCGGATTCTTTTGAACCTAATTGAGTGAATAACAAAGCTGGCTGAACCGAAAACGTTTCTGATACGGCAACATCAGCAAATAAACCTGCATGGAAAGAGGTTAATGTACCGGTTGACATGGATTCACCACCACCTGAAGCAGTAAGTTTTGACAGGTTTAAACCGCCTTTAATACCAAAAGAAACCGGTTTGCTTGTTTGTGCGAATGAGCTGAATGCAGCTCCTGTTAGTACTACTAACGCGAGTAATGTTTTTTTCATTGTAGTTGAATGTTTTAAAATTTAAGTTGTTTCTCGGAGTCAAAAGTAGGATTATTTTTAAATATCAAATCTGCCTGTTTCTTTATAAGCAACCCGGGCCGGCAAATTGATACTTTATGATAACCTTTATTTTTAACTCAGGAACATAGACATCGCTCAAGGCAAAAGGTTACATCCAACTACATAATAAAAATCCAACTCGTTAAAAATCAGCTACAAAATTTGAATTAGTTAGCTTGATAAATACATCTTCGAGTGAGGCTTGGCTGTTTTTCTCTTTCAGACTTTGTAAATTATCATTAGCTACAATTTTGCCTTTATTGATAATAATCACCTTATCGCACACGGCCTCAACCTCCTGCATAATATGCGTGGACAGAATAATGGTTTTGCTTTTACCCAAATCAGTGATCAATTGCCTGATGCCGATAAGTTGAAGAGGATCAAGGCCCGAGGTTGGCTCGTCCAAAATCAGGACTTTAGGGTTGTGCAATATAGCCTGCGCCAAGCCCACACGCTGGCGGTAACCTTTGGATAGTTGGCTGATCTTTTTATGCTGCTCAATACCTAACCCCGTTTGCTCAATTACCTCATTAATCCGTTTTTGCGGTGACGCTATTTTATGGATGCCGGCAATAAAACCCAGCGACTCCTTTATATACATATCCAGGTATAGCGGGTTATTTTCGGGCAGGTAGCCGATGTGCCGCCTAACTTCAAGCGATTGTTTGGCCACATCAAACCCGCAAACCTCGGCCGTGCCTGATGTTTGCGGTATAAACCCGGTAAGTATCTTCATGGTGGTTGATTTACCCGCGCCATTAGGCCCCAAAAAACCCAGCACGCCCCTACCAGCCGAAAACGAAATGCCATCAACCGCCTTCTGGCTGCCATAAACTTTGCTAAGTGCTGATACCCGTATACTCATGATGGCGGTAAAGATACGAGTTAAGGGGAAAGGAGAAAGGCTAAAGCTGAAAGAGGCATAATAGGTTAAAGGGGAAAGGTTAAAGCTAAAAGGTTAAAGGGGAAACTCACTCAATTCTTTTCTAAAGCAGAGGGATTAAAAAAGCACAAACCGCCAATAACCTGAATTTTCGGCATCAGTAATGCCCGGGGCAGCAGAAGCCTTGCCCAAGCACAACCTTTCACCGGGCAGGACGTAGCCGGCGATTTTTGTTTCTTTTGATCGCTCAAAAGAAATTGATGATAGGTAATGAAGATGCTTTTATGAACTATATTACGATGATCAAGGTTTCTGTTTTGTGGTAACGTCAGCCTGCTCTTGGGCGCAGGGCCCAGTCACTTTGTCTTAGACACAAAGTAACCAAAAGTCAAGGCAGAAAAAACCTTCAGCCGCACATGGCCATACTCCCGACCCGGTTTTCTGCCAGGCCAGCGTTCTTTAACTCGCCCGATTTATTCACGAAAAGAAAATATTGTTTTTAAGTACAATACGATCATAAACTAATCCTCCGGCCATTTAATTTTCGGATAGCAGGTGGATGCACTACCTTTCACAGAAAATTAAACAGCCGGCGACTTTTGCTTCTTTTGTTCGCACAAAAGAAGTTTAGGACAGCAAGTAAACTATTGAAACCATACCTTTTGCCTTTCACCTTAAATTGTATCTTTGCCGTGTTATGAGTAAAGCAACCGACGAACTTTTTAAGAACGTAATATCACATGCTAAGGAGTACGGTTTCGTATTCCAGTCGAGCGAAATATATGATGGCCTAAGCGCTGTTTATGACTATGGGCAAAATGGCTCGGAGTTAAAAAACAACATTAAAACTTACTGGTGGAAAGCCATGGTGCAAATGCACGAAAATATTGTAGGCATTGATGCCGCCATATTTATGCACCCCACCACCTGGAAAGCCAGCGGACACGTTGACGGTTTTAGCGACCCGATGATCGATAACAAGGATTCAAAGAAACGCTACCGTGCCGATCAGTTGCTGGAAGACCGTATTGCCAAATACGAAAATGAAGGCAAAACCGACAAGGCCGCTGCTTTACAAACCGCGATGGACGATGCCTTAAAAGCTGAAGATCTGCCCCGCCTTAAAGAGCTGATTATTGAGCAGGAAATTGCCTGCCCGGTAAGCGGCACCCGTAACTGGACGGACGTACGCCAATTCAACCTGATGTTCAGCACGCAAGTTGGCGCTATTGCTGATGAGTCGGACACGATATATTTACGCCCCGAAACCGCGCAGGGTATTTTTGTGAACTACCTTAACGTGCAGAAATCAGGCCGGATGAAGATACCTTTCGGTATCGCGCAAATTGGGAAGGCTTTCCGTAACGAGGTGATTGCGCGCCAGTTCATTATCCGGATGCGTGAGTTTGAGCAAATGGAGATGCAGTTTTTTGTTCGCCCCGGCACACAAAAAGAGTGGTTTAACCAATGGAAAGAGGCCCGCCTTAAATGGCACCTTGCCCTGGGTACGCCCGCCGAAAAATACCGTTACCATGAGCATACCAAATTAGCGCATTATGCTGATGCTGCTTATGATATTGAATACAATTTTCCGTTCGGTTTTAAAGAAGTGGAAGGCATACACAGCCGTACCGACTTTGACCTGAGCCAGCACCAAAAGTTCTCCGGCAAAAAAATGCAGTATTTTGACCCGGAGGTTGACCCTGAAACAGGCAAGCCTTTTGGTAACTATATCCCTTACGTTATTGAAACCTCAATAGGTTTGGACAGGATGTTCCTGCTTACGCTGATCAACGCCTACGAGGAAGAAGACCTGAGTACCGACGAGAAACAGGATAGCCGCACCGTATTGCGCCTGCCGCCTGTACTGGCACCGGTTAAGGCAGCTATTTTCCCGCTTACCAAAAAAGACGGCCTGCCTGAAAAAGCCCGTGAAATTATGGATACGCTGAAGTTGGATTTCAATGTTCAGTATGAAGAAAAAGACGCGATCGGCAAACGCTACCGCCGTCAGGATGCTATTGGTACACCATTCTGTATCACGGTTGACCACCAGACACTGGAAGACAACACTGTAACCATTCGCTACCGCGATACCATGCAACAGGAACGCGTAGCCGCCGATCAGTTAGAAAAGATCATCGGCGATATGGTGAGCTGGAAAACGGTACTGAAGTAGTTAACCCTCCTAAATCCTCCCCCAAGGGGAGGACTTTAATACTAAAGCGTCATTGCGAGGTACGAAGCAATCTCTTTAGACTTTCTGATGTGATTGGCTTGAAGAGATTGCTTCGTACCTCGCAATGACGGATACACTAAAACAGAGAAACGCCGGACAGTAAATTACTATCCGGCGTTTCTGTTTATAAAATGTTAGTATTTAAAACCCTAAACCTAAGCTAAATGCTTTATAGTTACCTGTAAGCGTTGCGCCTGCTGTTGCAGCGCCGGTAGTAAGGTTAATGCCGTAAACTTTGGTGTTGCCGCCAACATTTAATAATGCATAAGCGGTACCGCTGGTGCTGCCAATATCAAAGCCGTTGGTAGCAGTTGCGGTTACACCCAATGTTCCAACGCTAACCAACGTACCATTGTTCGGTGGATCTTGTTTATATAAAGTATTGTTTTGTGTGTCGATATCAAAAAGCACGGTTGACGTTGCACCTGCAAAGTTATTGGTATAAGCCGCGGCTGTAACTGACGGAGTGCCCGGAGATAACTGACCATCAACAAAAGCAACAGCGCCTGTTTCCGGGTGCAAACGCAGGTTTTGGCCGGTGTTACTCACCACGCGTATTCTGTCAACCGTAGGATTAAAATCAAACCCGAACTGTGTACCTGAAAGTAAGGTAGTAAACGGTGCAGTGCCCACCACTGTCGCTGCTCCAGATGATAAATTGATTGTATACAATCTGTTTGAACTTCCCAAAGCGTACAACTGTCCATTTACCGGACGAAAATCAATACCCAGAATATTCTCGCCACCTGCTATGCCTGAAATGGCTTTAGCAACCGGGCTCGGGTTCATCGGGTTAAATATTACCAGTTCGTTGGCTTCATTCACCGCGTAAGCAACCGGTTCGGTAGGTATGGCCAGGCCGGTAACCGCTCCCGCAAAATCATTTTGTATTTTGGTTGCTTTGCCTGTAGTTACATTAATACTATATAAACTTGTTTTACCACCCACGGTTAGTGCGGCCAAAGCGGCTTTACCATCCGGGCTGATATCAAAACCACCGGCTTGTTCAACGTTAATACCTAAGCTGCCTATTTCATTCAGCTTACCTTCATTTGGCGGGTCTTGCTTGTATAGCTTATCGTTAGCTACATCTATTACAAAAAGTTCTGTATTAGTTGCGCCCGCTTTATTTTGTGTATAGGCTGCGGCGGTTACATTTACATTGGCTGCACCATTAAGCACACCATCAGTAAAAGCGACGGCGCCAGTTTCAGGGTGCAGGCGCAGATTTTGCCCGCTTGAAGTAACCAGGCGAATCCTGTCAACCGTCGGGTTAAAATCAAACCCTACAGCGGCACCGTTTATACCTGGTGTAAACGCTGCTGCACCTATGGCACGCGCGGCACCGCTTTGCGTATTGATCACATAAATGCGGCTGGTACTACCCACGCCATAAAGTTCGCCGGTAGCAGGCCTGAAATCGATACCTAAAATAGTTTCGTTGTTTTGCAAACCGGTTATATTGGTTGTTTTGGTGGCTGATGATGCATTTTTAGCGTTAAAACTTATTAAGGTATTGTTTGATGTTAAGGCATATACTGCCATATCGGGGCCCGTTATTGAGCCCTCTACAGAATTATCAATATCGTTATCTTTTGAGCACGACGAAGTGATCAGTAAAATTGCGGCAGCACATACCGTGGCCACCCTTTGTAAAGAAAGGTTAAATGTTTTCATTTTTTTTGAAAGATAGATTATAAAAAATAGATGCAGTGCGGCACCTTGCCGCGGTTAAGAAGTTTAGCCGTTTATGCTGATGCCATCCGGAGGCGGTATGGCTATTTTTTGGTAATGCGTAGCTTTGTAATTGCCTTTATAAATAGTACAATGTTCAATGGACTTATCAAAAAGCATACTATTTACGGTATGATATAAGGGGCGGATGAATTCCTTTTCAGGTGAGGCGTTGCTTTCAGATTTTTTATCGCTATCGTCATCGGCATTTGAGGCAAGCTCTTTATCAGCCGAAGCAGATGCTATAAATGCGGGCGCTATCATCTTAAATCCTATTAAAAGGATGAAAAGTATGCCTGCGGCTATACGCAAATATGTTTTGCTATGGATTAATGCTGCTCTCACGTTAATGTTAACAACCGGTAGATCGTTACTTCAATTACGTGCAGTGTACAGCATCAGTTTTTAAGAAAATTCGATTAGAGCAGATGAGAGTAAGGATTTTTTAAAAACATAAATTTTTACCCTTACTTATTAGAAAGTCATTAGAAATGAGGCTGTTTTGGGTAACAGCCTCATTTTATTAAATTACTTCAGGCTCCTGCTGGCTCAGGCAATGGAAGCTGCCTAAACCCCAGATAATGTCAGTTGAATCGACACCCACTACTTTTCGATCCGGGAAGCATTGGGTCAATATATCCAATGCCTTATCGTCATTGGCGCAACGGTAGGTTGGCACTACTACGGCGGCATTGCCTATATAAAAATTAGCGTACGATGCCGGTAAACGCTGGTCGTCATAAATCACCGGGTCAGGCATGGGCAGTTCAACAATGTTTAACTGTTTGCCGTTGATGAGGCGCATGGTTTTAAGTGCTTGCAGGTTTTCCTGCAAAATATGATAGTTCTCGTCATTCTTATTCTCTTCAACAGCGGTAACTACGGTATCTTCGTTCACAAAACGGGTAATATCATCAATATGTCCGTCTGTATCATCACCAATAATACCATCGCCCAGCCAAAGCACCTGCTCAACGCCGTAATAGTTTTGCAGATAGCCCTCAATTTGCTGTTGGTTTAAATGCGGGTTACGGTTTTTATTAAGTAAACAAGCTGTGGTAGTAAGCACAGTGCCCTTACCATTAAAATCAACCGAGCCACCTTCCATTATAATACCCGGATGGTATACAGGAAGATCATAGTATTCGGCAATGCGGGTAGGTATAACATCATCCAGATCGTACGGAGGATACTTATCGCCCCAGGCATTGTAACCCCAGTCAACCACCACCTTTTGTTTGGTTTCAGGATTGATCAAAAACGCCGGACCATGATCTCGGCACCAGGCATCATTAGTAGGAAATTCAAAGAATTCGATCTTGCTCAAATCAGCATCCACCAAAGTAAGCTGCTGCTGCGCAAAGGCTTCCATCTCCTTATTTGCTACGTTGATGCGCACTATCTCCCCTACCGCTATCTCCTTAATGAATTCGCAGTAGCGGCGGTATATCATCTGTATCTTACCCGGCCATGAGGCCTCCTTGTGCGGCCAGCTAAGCCAGGTAGCCACATGCGGTGCCCATTCAGCGGGGAAGGAAAAGCCGGAGGCTTTTAAGTCGATAGTCGATAGTCGATAGTCCATAGTGTTATAATGTTTTTCTTAATGAAGATATCATTTTACAGAGTGATTGATATTCGTCATACAATCTGTCAAAATCATCCTTTGATATTAAATCTCTTTTCTTAGCAATAAACAAGCACGATACAACCTCAATAGCTGAGCGTAGCGCGTAACTTAAAAAGTTTTTAAACACGGCATTAGTCTGGCCTGTGCATCCTTCAGCAATATTGAGTACCACAGAATCAGCCGCCCGTTTAATTTGTGAGGTTAATATAAAAAGTTCTTCTTTAGGAAACCGTTTAGTTAAACTATCAATTTCCACAGTAAGGTCAAGCGCTCTTTGCCAAACCTGTAAACTCTCAAACTTAAACGGCATACTATGGTCTATTGACTATGGTCCATGGACTAATTAATCTTCGTCAATAAGCCTTTTCGTTATCGGCTGATAGGTTTCAATTCTCCTATCGCGCAGGAAAGGCCAGTGGCTGCGATAGTAGTCTGATTGATCAAGGTCGAGTTCATGCACCGTTACCTCTTCATCATGGTGTGATGCCTGATATATCAGTGCCCCAAACGGATTTGATACAAATGAGCCACCCCAAAACTTTAAGCCAGCTTCTTCTCCTACCCTGTTAACGCTAACTACGTGTACACCGTTGGCTACCGAGTGCGAACGCTGAATAGTTTGCCAGGCATTATATTGATCGGTATTGGTAGCTTCGTCCTGTGTGGATGCCCAGCCGATGGCAGTTGGATAGAACAATATTTCGGCACCCATTAACGCGGTGATACGGGCTGCTTCCGGGTACCACTGATCCCAGCAGATCAGCACACCTATTTTGGCATATTTTGTATTGAATACCTTGTAACCCAGGTCACCCGGCGTAAAGTAGAATTTTTCGTAAAAACCTGGGTCATCCGGAATATGCATTTTGCGATATTTACCCAAATAAGCGCCATCGGCATCAATAACTGCGGTAGTATTATGGTAAACACCTTGTGCACGTTTCTCGAAGAGTGAAGCAATAACCACCACGTTCAGTTCGGCGGCAACGGCCGAAATAGCCTCAGTTGATGGGCCGGGAATAGCCTCGGCCAGTTTAAAATTGTCGTAATCCTCTACATCACAAAAATACAGTGATGTAAAAAGCTCCTGTAAACAAACTATCTGGGCACCTTTGGCTGCTGCCTCACGCACTTTTAAAATAGCCTTATCCAGGTTCTGCTGCTTATCGGCAACACAACTCATTTGTACAATACCAACTTTAACTTTGCTCATCCCTTTAAATTTTCCGCAAAAATACTGTTTTAATATTAACCTGCACGTCAAAATTATAAGCCTGCTGCGTACCACTATCTGGAATACCGCAAACAAAATGTACTGATTTTATTAGCTTTGCAGTAATGACAAATACACCCGATGCCCCGGAGCCTAAAACCGGTAAACAAAAATTATGGGATGCCGTAAAGCTGATCTTAAAAATAGCCGTTACCTCCGCGCTGCTGTATTACGTTTTTAGCAAGGTACCTGTTGAAAAGGTAAAGTACCGCCTGCTGCACGCCAACTACTGGTGGATGGCCGTGGCTTTATTAACCTTTTTCGCGTCGATGGTGGTTTCGGCTTGGCGCTTGCTGAGCTTTTTTAAGTCGATAAACCTGCGGTTAGATCCGCGTTTTAATATGCGGTTATACATGCTCGGACTGTTTTATAATTTTTTGCTGCCCGGCGGCATAGGTGGCGATGGCTATAAAATATGGCTGCTGAATAAGCGCTACAAGCTACCGGCAAAAAAAATGTTCTGGGCTATATTGTTCGACAGGTTGAGCGGCCTGTGGGCTATCGGCTTTATTATTTGTACGCTTATCATCTTTATACCGCAGATAGATGTACACCTGGCCATACCGGGCGGTATATTTTTAGCTGGAACGGCTATTTATTATTTTGTGGCCTACAAGTTTTTCCGCGAATACACACGGTATTTTTTCCAGGCACATGGTAAAGCCGTATTGGTGCAGGGGTTACAGGTACTCTGTATTATATTTGTACTTTTAGGGCAAGATTTTGACGGCAAATTCGCGCCATACCTGCTATCATTCCTGGTATCAGCCCTGGCGGCGGTTGTACCTATCACCATAGGCGGTGCAGGCGCACGCGAAACCATTTTTACCCAACTATCAGGTATCTTTAATATGGATGTAGGCCTGGCTGTATTTTTAAGTATATCATTCTATATAATATCCCTATTGGTGGCGCTTACGGGCGTTTACTATGTAATACGCACCAGTCGTTTAGAAGAGGGCTTGCCCAGTATTGAAGAACACGACGAAGCAGAAGAAGCCAAACCAGCAACAAACTAACACCTCATCTACCATGAATATTGTTATAACCGGGGCCAGCAGCGGCGTAGGCTTTGAAGCTGTAATTGAACTCATTACATCAGGCAAGCACAAAGTGATGGCTATTGCCCGCTCGCAGGATAAACTACAGCGTTTGTTCGAGATATCGCGCAGCATAAACCCTGACTGTGTTTTGTACCCGATAGTATTTGACCTGGTTAGTGATGACCCTGCCGCGCTGTTGCAATTCATCGGCACACATATGGATAATAAGATTGATGCCTTGATCAACAATGCCGGGGTACTGATCAATAAACCTTTCAAGGAGCTGGAAGAAATTGATTTTGTAGATATGCTGCAAAGTAATTACCTGAGCCATGTGCGTATTACCCAAGCCTTATTAGGTGTGATGCCTACCGGAAGCCATATTGTAAATATAGGCAGTATGGGCGGTTACCAGGGCAGCGCCAAATTTGCCGGCCTTTCGGCTTATTCAGCAAGCAAGGCCGCATTGCATGTGTTTACTGAATGCCTGGCGCAGGAGCTTGCCGAACAGCAGATCAGCGTTAACTGCCTGGCCCTGGGCTCGGCACAAACCGAGATGCTGGAAAAGGCTTTTCCGGGCTATCAATCGCCGGTTATGGCTTTTGAAATGGGCAAGTACATCGCTGATTTCGCATTGACCGGCCATAAGTTTTTTAACGGGAAGATTTTACCGGTAGCGCTCACTACGCCGTGATTACAGGTTATTAAACTCCTGCCCTTCAGGGATTTTATACTTACGGCTGCCTAACAGCCCAAGGCTCATAATTACACTTGTTGACAGGATAACGATGAACAACAAGCCTGTATCAATTTGCGGTAGCTGGAGTTTTTGCGGCAGGTTATAAAATAGCAGCACGCTGATCAATCCGCGGGGAATTAAAACCAGTTCGGGCATCATATCGGTTTTTGAAACCAGCTTGATATAAAGAAAACGGATCAGGTATATCGAGATAATCACCAGCAAACCTAAAATCAACAAGCCTACATCATTAAGCTGATTAATGTTCATAGTGAAACCAAACAGCACAAAAAAGAAGGTGCGCATTAAAAAGGCACTCTCTGCTGATAGTTGCAGCAATTGCTTCAATTCATGGCCTAAGGTCGGGTACAAAAAATTTCGCCTGAACCATGGAAATTTGATCTGCCCGGCATTATTCAAAAATAATCCAAAGGCCAGCACTACGATCAATGCCGATAAATGGTAGGATTGCCCTACCGCGTACACCAGTATGATGATGGATATGATGAGGAAGAACTTAACGTGATGCTTGATGTTTTTAATGAGGTATAACAGCAGCAGGCACGATACTACCGCGAATACCAGGATCAGCAGCAACTCGCCCCCTAAACTTGTGAATGCCGTAAAGTTGAAATACTTGTTGCCCAGCATAAAGTTAAAAAACACGATGGTCAGGATATCCGAGAATGACGACTCATAGATGATAAACTCCTTTTTATCCTTAGGCAAGCCTGATGCTGAGGGTATGGCAATTGCCGAACTCACTACGCAAAAAGGTATCGCGTTAATAATGCAACGGTAAATACTTGCCCCGGTTATATAATGAAATATGGTGGTAATAATGGCGGTGGTACCCAGCAAAATGCACAATGCCGACAGGAAAGACCGTTTGATAACCTTATTTTTCTCCGGCGCGTACTTGAGTTCGAGCGCGCCTTCAAATACGATCAAAATTAAACCCAGTGTACCCAGGGCAGGCAGTATCTTGTTAAAATCGGGGGTTATCCAATTAAAATATATAACCACCTGCCTGATGCCCATCCCCAAAAAAAGCAGCAGCAGTACTGATGGCAGCTTGGTTTTTCCGGCTATCAGATCGAACAGGTACGAAAATATCACCAGTCCGCATAAAATTATCAAGGTAGTATATGTACTCAAAAGCCTGAATTTTATTAAATGTAAACAAACCAAACCGCATTGGGCACAAAATGTTCGGTGCGCTGAGGCATGGCAATGTAAGTTTTGTAACGATAACGCAAAAATTACCCCGCTAAACTACTGATGTTTTTAAAACTTTGTATGTTTGGCATTCCATCACCCTTATATATTATATATATCCAATGAAGCGTTTTTACCTGCTGACAGCCGCCCTGTTCATCGCAGCCGTTTTTACTGCTGCTACTAATGAGGATTTTTTATTAGCCGAAAACTTTTTTTTAAAAAAGGGCGATAAGCTGAGCGTGCGAATGTTTAAGGCCGACGTATCAACAACCGACGATGATTATGAAAGCCCCGAGGCAAAGGATGCCAAATTCGCTTTGTACGAGGGATCGAAAAAAATACCGCTAACCACCGTAGCTAATGATACGGTAGTTACCATAAAAGATTATGAAGTAGCCAATAGCGGCCTTGCCCTGTTGCAATTAAGCCAGGCTGCCACGCAGGAAATTGACCGCGAAACATTTTTAAAACACCTGGAAGCCGACGGCAACGAGGAATCTGTTAAGCAGGCCAAGAGCTTTCATACCATGAATGTGCGCGAAAAATACAACCGCTCCATGAAAACACTGGTTATGGTTGATAAGCCATCAGGCGGCGCGTATGAAAAATTGGTGGGCGATGAGTTTGAGATCGTACTGAAAACAAACCCTTACAAATTGAATTATGGCGATGATATAACCGCTGTGATCTATTTTCAAAATAAGCCGCTGGAATCAGCACCGTTAAAGTTGTATGTAAAAACACCGAAGGGCACCATCTACCCGGAAAACCTGTCATCAGATGCTAAAGGGCAGGTATTTTTTAAACTGAGCCGGGAAGGTATTTATATGCTGCGCGCAACACGTACCAATGTGGCGGCAACGGGCAAAGATGCCGATTTTGAAACCTGGTGGACATCATACACCTTTGCCTTTAGCAGCGCGAACGAACTGCCGAACACCTACAAGGAGTTTGGCTTCGGCAATAAGCACTAAGCTTTACTCCGGCAGCATATCCATATCAAACCTGGGTTTGATGAAATAGGTTAACTGTACCAAGCCGGTGTCGTAAGCCGCGCTGTCCAGTAGGTTTAGTTCCAGCCTTTCCGTAAGATCCTTAAATAAAGGCGTGCCCGAACCCAGTACCACCGGGTGTATAGATAAAACCAGTTCATTAACATAATTTATGCTGATGAGTTGCGAAAGCAGGTTGGCACCGCCAAACAGCCAGATATCTTTCCCTTCTGCATGGCGAATAGCATCAATCCGGTCAATATATCCCTGTGAACGGATGATCTCGGCATTGCCTTCGGCACTTGTTAGGGTATCTGAAAATATATACAGCATTTTATCCGGCCATGGGTTACCGTACTCCTGCAAAACCTCGTAACTTTTTCGGCCGATAAATACCGCATCTGTTTGGGCGGTAAATGCCTCCATGCTATAATCCTGATCGGTAAAGCACCAATCATATTCGCCGTTAGGCCCTTCAATAAAACCGTCCAGACTAACAGCTACGTTTAAAATAATTTTGCGCATGGGTGTATATTAGTTGAGGTCGCTCTTGTCCCGCTCCTGCCATTGCTTGCTGAATGATTTTTCGGCTACATGCGGCATATCGCGGTAGTGCCCCCAGCTTTTTTTGAACAGCAGTTTTATGAAACGGTTTTTTATACCGCCACCAAAAAAATCAACCAATTTACGGCTGAGGATACCTTTCTTCCAAAGCATCCACCCCCACTTTTCTATTTTGGTTACCTTTTCATCCCTAACCGCGTCGCGCCGGTTTAACAACAGCATTTTATGGATATCTATTTTAACCGGGCATACCTCGGTACACTTGCCGCAAAGGCTTGAGGCATAGCTCAGGTGCTTAAAATCCTCCATCCCCTTAGTATGCGGCGTAATTACCGAACCTATAGGGCCGCTGTAAGTGGTTTGATAGCTATGGCCGCCAATGTTTTTATATACCGGGCAGGCGTTTAAGCAAGCCCCGCAGCGTATACAATACAGGCCTTGCCGCTGATCCTTTTGCGCGAGCAGGTTGGTGCGGCCGTTGTCCAGCAATACAACATACATTTCCTCTGGGCCGTCCGTTTCATCGGGTTGGCGGGGGCCGCTTAGTATGGTGTTATATACGGTAAGATTTTGGCCGGTGCCGTGGGTAGCCAGCATAGGCCAAAACAGGTCAAGATCAACCAGCGACGGAATGATCTTCTCGATACCCACAACCGCTATATGTATTTTGGGGAATGAGGTGCTTAACCGGGCATTACCCTCGTTTTCGCTAAGGGCGATGCTCCCGCTATCGGCAATCAAAAAGTTACCGCCTGTTATGCCGGCATCGGCCTGTAAATATTTATCGCGCAGCAACTCGCGCGCCTTTTGGGTAAGCTGTTCGGGAGTGGCGTCAACGGGGGTACCAAAGTGCTTATTAAATAGCTGAGCAATATCCTCTTTGGAGAGGTGCATAGCCGGGGTAACAATATGATAAGGCGGCTGGCCAAGCAGTTGAACAATATATTCGCCCAGATCAGTCTCTAGGCTCTCGATCTGATTTTGCTCCAGAAACTCGTTCAGGTGGATCTCCTCCGTAACCATTGATTTTGATTTTACAATGGTTTTGGCACCTGCCTTTTGCAGTATGTTCAGTATCTCACGGTTGGCTTCTTCGGCATCATTAGCCCATATTACCTTGCCGCCCCTGCGCTGAAAGTTGGCCTCAAACTCCGGCAAGAGTTTATCAAGCGTTTCCATGGCCTTCCATTTTATTAAATGGCCCTTCTTTTTCGCTACATCTAGGTTAGCCAAGCGCGACAAGCCACGATCTACCGCGGCATCATACTTACCAATATTATAGTTTATTATATTACGATGGGCTGCATCAAACGCCTTATCCTCAGCAGCAATCAAAAATTCATCGGCAGTGTTACCCATAAAAGCTAAAGTAGTGTTTTTTATAAAAACGAAAAGGGATGAGTTTTAATCATCCCTTTTCAATTTATTAACAATGGCTGATAGCCCTATTAACTATTTTACACCCTGTTCTGTTTTAACATCAACTACAGGACGCTCGGCACGGTTGGCCAATTCCCAGGCAGTGTAGTAAACCAGGTGGCTGCGTTTTACCAGCAGCGGGAAGTTGATCTTGCTCACCTCGTCGCCCGGTTGGTGATAATCGGCATGTACGCCATTAAAGTAAAATATGATCGGCACGTTATAACGCGCGAAGTTATAATGATCTGAACGGTAGTAAAAACGGTTCGGATCATTCGGATCATCATACTTGTAATCCAGTTTCATTTGGGTATAAGTGTTGTTTGCTTCCTCGCCAATTTTATGCAGCGTGGTGCTTAACATGTTCGAACCAATTGAATAAACGTAGTTAGCTGAATCAGCTTTACCGGCATACTCTTCACCTACACGGCCTATCATATCAATATTCAGGTCGGCAATGGTGTTAGCCAGCGGGAATACAGGATGATCAGTATAATATTCAGAACCTAACAAACCTTTCTCTTCGCCCACATTTCCCAGGAACAGGATGCTGCGTTTAGGGCCTTTACCTGCTTTTTTAGCCATGCTGAACGCACGTGCCAATTCAAGCATACCGGTAGTACCTGAACCATCATCATCTGCACCGTTGTTTATTTTATCGGTTTTGGTGCTGCCTTCCGGCTCTATACCAATATGGTCATAGTGGGCAGAGATCACTAATACTTCATTTTTTAATTTAGCGTCTGATCCCGGCAGGTAGCCTAATACATCAACCGCTTTTACTGGTTTTTCTTCGGTGCTGTAGCTTACTTCAACAGGTGTTTTAACAACCTGTGTTTTTGCCGCGCCGGTAGAGTCGATCTCCGCTTTTAACTGCGTGTACGTTTTGCCTGTGCTTTTAAGTAGCTGGTTAGCTACGTCAGCCGTGATGTTAATTATCACCGGGCCATTAACCGCAGCTTGTGCAGCACCCTCTTTTTTGATAGTCATACGGGGCTCAAGGATGCTTGTACCGTAACGTTGCAGGTTTGTGGCAACCAGCGGACTAACTGAAAAAATCAGAGCCGGCTTTTTAGCTTGTAATGCAGTTAAACGTTTACCACGGCTAACACTCCACTGTGAGCGTGTAGCAGTACCGGTAATTAACGATACACCGTTTTTCATCGGCTCGCCATCGTTTACTACCAATATTACTTTACCGGCTATGTCCGTACCTTTGAGATCGTCATACTTTTCGTCGGTTATACCGTAACCTACAAATAAAATTTCGCTGGCTTTAACTGTGTTGGCCGGGGCCGGAGTTAGTGAATAAAAGTTTTTACCGTTGGTGAAGGTGGTACCTCCTATAACTATCGGGTTTACCTTGAATGAATTTTCGGTAAGGGGCACATCTAAAAAGTATGAACCTTTTACCGGCGCTTGCAGGCCTAACTTTTTAAACTCGTTGGCAATGTAATTCGCGGCTTTGTCGGCACCGGCTTTACCGGTTTCGCGGCCCTCATACTCGTCAGACGCGAGTATGGATAGGTGTTTGGTGGCATCCTCAACGGTAATGTATTTGGCAAACTTTACCGCGTTGGGGTCTTTTTGCGCATAGCTGCATGATGCTGCCGCCAAAGCTAAGAATAATAAGGGTACTCTTTTCATTAAAAATGGTCAGTTAAAAAAATTCGTAGTATAAAAAAATCCCGGCCTAACGCCAGGACTTATCATGAGGTTATCTATTAGCAGGAGATCTTATCCACACGGGTAGCGTGGCGGCCGCCTTCAAACTCAACAGTGAAAAATACGTTTACAATTTCGCGTGCTTCCTCAACGGTTACATGCCTTGCTGGTATACATAATACATTAGCGTTGTTATGGCTGCGGGCAGGCTCGGCTACTTCGGGTTTCCAGCACAATGCTGCGCGGATGCCTTGATGCTTGTTTGCCGTCATGGCTACGCCGTTGGCTGATCCGCAGATCAGGATGCCGTAATCGGCCTCACCTTTTTCAACCGCCGATGCCACCAGGTGGGCAAAGTCAGGATAATCAACAGATCCGGGGGCGTAAGTACCAAAGTCTTTCACTTCGATGCCTTCAATACCATCCAATAAAACTTCCTTTAATTCAAAGCCGGCATGATCTGCGCCTATAGCTATTTTAAGCCCTTGTTTCATGGGTTCTAAAATATCAATAATATTTTAAATGAGAAGTAACGTTGTTATGCTTTTACAGCTTCGTCGCGCTCGCGTTTAAGCCTGCGCCTTTCAACTGTACCGGCTACCAAAATACCAACCTCATATAACAGGAACAGCGGTATGGTAACCACCATCATGGTCAATATATCAGGTGTTGGGGTAATAACAGCCGCTACTATCAATATACCTACTATAGCATATCGCCGGCCCTGCTGCATATTTTTAGCAGAAAGTATACCTATGTTTGATAATACATAAACCAGTATAGGCAACTCAAATACAATACCCGTAGCCAGCGTGAGCGTTGATACCGACGACAGATAGGAATCAATAGTGAACGTATTTTCAATAACCTTACTTACCTGGTAACCCGCTAAAAAGGAGATAGACTCCGGAGTAACTACGTAGTAACCGAACAAAATACCCAGGATAAACAGCATGGAAGCGTAAAACACAAAGCCGCTGGCTGCCTTGCGCTCATTCTCGTGCAGAGCTGGCTTAACAAAGCGCCATATTTCAAACAAAAGGTACGGAAAGCCCAGGGTAATGCCGATAAGTAATGCCGAATTGATCTGCAAGGTAAACTGCCCTGCCATTTCGGTATTGATGATCTTACCGGGTATCTTATCTATACAAAAACCGGGGCGGTTAAGGTAATCACCCAGTTTACATAACATGCGATAGGTAAAAAATTGCGGGTCCATTGGCCCCATAATTACCGTATCAAAAACAAAATCGTAAAAAACAAAGGCCAGTATGGTAAACAAAACTATGGCTATTGACGCGCGGATCAAATGCCAGCGCAATGCCTCCAAATGGTCAAAGAATGACATTTCGGCTTCAATATTTTTGCCTTTATCCTTTATCGCCTTTATAAGTTTGTTATCGCTCATCTATGTAAATAAAATACCCCTGCTGTTACTAACAAGGGTATTTACGTTTTATTTTATCAGGATAGTTTTAATTATCGTTTATTTCGAAAGTTTCCATAAACTTGGTGGTAAAGTTACCGGCCCGGAAGTTAGGGTCTTTCAGTAATTTAAGATGGAATGGTATGGTTGTTTTGATACCTTCTATCACAAATTCGCTTAATGCACGCTCCATGGTGCTCAGGGCTTCATCGCGGGTTTGAGCCACGCAAATTACCTTGGCTATCATTGAATCGTAATTCGGCGGAATAGAATAGCCTGAATACACATGCGTATCAACCCGTACACCATGGCCACCTGGTGAGTGGAAATTAGTGATCTTTCCTGGTGATGGCCTGAAATTGTTATATGGGTCTTCGGCGTTAATACGGCACTCAATGGCGTGCATGGTTGGCTCGTAGTTTTTACCAGAGATAGGTATACCGGCCGCAACCTTGATCTGCTCTTTGATCAGATCAAAATTGATAACCTCTTCGGTAACCGGGTGCTCAACCTGGATACGGGTGTTCATCTCCATAAAGTAGAAGTTGCGGTTTTTGTCAACCAGAAACTCTATGGTGCCGGCACCTTCGTATCTAACGGCCTTTGCGCCTTTAACAGCGGCATCGCCCATTTTTTTACGCAGCTTTTCGGTCATGAACGGAGACGGAGATTCTTCAACCAGTTTCTGGTGACGGCGCTGTATAGAACAGTCACGTTCAGAAAGGTGAGAAACCTTACCGTATTGGTCGCCTACGATCTGTATCTCAATGTGGCGCGGATCTTCAACAAATTTTTCGAGGTAGATACCATCGTTACCGAAGGCAGCACCTGATTCGGCACGGGCTGAATCCCAGGCCGGTTCAAACTCTTCGTCGTTCCAAACCACACGCATACCACGGCCACCGCCACCGGCAGTTGCCTTTAATATTACGGGATAGCCTATTTTACGGGCAATAGCAATACCTTCTTTTACATTAGCTACCAAACCATCCGATCCCGGAATGGTAGGTACGCCTGCTTTTTTCATGGTTTCTTTAGCCGAAGCCTTATCGCCCATCGCGTTGATCTGGTCAGCAGTAGCACCAATAAATTTGATACCGTACTCGGCACAGATGGCTGAGAATTTAGCATTCTCTGACAAAAAGCCATAACCAGGGTGTATAGCATCGGCATTGGTTAATTCGGCAGCCGAAATGATGTTGGGTATATTTAAGTAGGAATCTCTGCTTGGGGGGGGGCCGATACATACGGCCTCATCAGCAAAACGTACGTGAAGGCTTTCGCGATCAGCAGTTGAATATACAGCTACCGTTTTTATGCCCATCTCCTTACAAGTACGGATAATGCGCAGGGCTATTTCGCCACGGTTTGCTATTAGTATTTTTTTAAACATAATTTTTATTTTAGGATGACACCGATCTATAAGGGCATGATCACACTGATTAATATTTGATGCCGGTTAGTCGCTTAAAATAAAACGGCCAAACATCGGTGAAATCACACCATAATCTGTGAAATCAAAAATCACTAAATAGGTTCAACCAAAAACAAAGGCTGATCGTACTCTACCGGTGATGAATTATCAACCAGTACTTTAACAATACGGCCTGAAACTTCAGACTCGATCTCGTTAAACAATTTCATAGCCTCGATGATACATACTACTGTACCGGCTTTTATTTCATCGCCAACGTTAGCAAACAACGGCTTATCAGGCCCTGCCGAACGGTAAAAAGTACCGATCATTGGTGATTTTATGGTAATATAGTTTGATGTGTCGGCAGCGGCGGTAACTGCTGCGGCCGCGGCGGCAACAGGCTCGGCAACGCTGGCAGCAGCAACCGGTATTGGTGCAGCCGCAACAGCCGGTTGGGCGGTTGGTATGGTTGCGTTAACTATGGTTGGCGCCTGGTTAGTTTTAATTGTAATCTTGAAATTCTCCTGCTCAATTGAAACTTCGTTTACGCCTGCTTTTGAAACAAAGCGGATCAGATCCTGTATTTGTTTAATATCCATATCGGGGTGTTAATAGGTTTTCTTTTGGATAAATTTATATTATCAAAATTATTTACGCCGTTGCGTAAATGCAAATATGCAGATATGCAGGCATTAATGCTTAACAAATCAGATAAAATAATGTTCGGCACTATTAACAGCCTTTGCGGACATTAACGGTACTTTTTACTTTTAGCCGATCAATAAGCCCATCTTAAATACGCCGAGCCCCAGGTAAAGCCACCGCCAAAGGCTGCCAAAATAATATTGTCGCCTTTTTTGAATTTGCTTTCCCACTCCCACAAACACAGCGGGATGGTAGCGTTGGTTGTATTTCCGTAACGGTCAATGTTAATCACTACTTTGTCCGCCGGTACACCGGTACGGCTTGCAGTGGCATCAATTATGCGTTTGTTGGCCTGGTGTGGTACCAGCCATGCAATATCATCAGCGGTAAGATTGTTGCGCTCCATTACTTCGGCAGCAACGTTGGCCATATTGGTAACCGCGAATTTAAACACTGCCTGCCCTTCCTGGTAAGCGTAGTGCTGGCGGGCATCAATGGTAGCATGTGTGGCAGGGCGTAATGAGCCGCCTGCTTTTTGGTGCAGGTAAGGTATACCCGCGCCATCACTTTTAAGTATAGAGTCGATCACGCCGTAGCCTTCATAATCCGGCTCAAGCAGGGCAGCGCCGCAGCCATCACCAAATAATATACAGGTAGCACGATCAGTATAATCAACCATAGCCGACATTTTATCGGCACCTACTACCAGTACTTTTTTATGCTTGCCCGATTCAATAAACTGGGCACCGGTGGTTAAACCGAACACAAAGCCGGAGCAGGCAGCCTGCAAATCCCAACCCCAGGCGTTTTTAGCGCCTATTTTATCAGCAAAAAGATTGGCTGTTGCCGGGAAAGGATAATCGGGCGTGGTGGTACAAAAAATGATCAGGTCAATTTCATCAGCGCCGATGCCGCGTTTTTCAAGCAGTTGCTTTACAGCCGGCACGGCGAGGTCTGATGTGGCTAAACCTTCACCTTTTAATATTCTGCGCTCTTTGATACCTGTACGTGAGGTTATCCACTCATCATTGGTATCAACCATGGTTTCAAGCTCCTTGTTGGTTAATACATAATCGGGTACATATCCGCCAACCGCTGTTATCGCAGCATGAATCTTGCTCATTTTATGTAAATAAATTTAATGAAATGCTTGCTTAATTTTTTCGATCAGGTTGCTTTCAACCATATTTTTTGAGAGGAGTATCATATTTTTTATGGCTACAGGGCTTGAGATACCGTGCCCTACAACAACCGGCGCGTTCAATCCTAAAATAGGGCTGCCACCAATCTGTTCGTAGTTAAACCGGTCAAAAAACTCGTCTTTAAACCCTTTTTTGAGCGTAATTACGTAGAAAGACTCGGCCAGTTTAAGGATAACATTACCGGTAAAACCATCGCAAACGGCAACATCAAATTTGTCTCCAAAAAGGTCGCGCCCCTCAATATTACCCGCAAAGTTAAACATGTTGGTATCCTTCATCACGGGGTAGGTTGCCTGGTAAAGCATGTTACCCTTCTCTTCCTCTTCACCAATATTCATCAGCGCCACACGCGGATTTTCAATGCCGTAAACACTTTCGGCAAGCAAACTTCCAAGTACGCCAAACTGCAACAGATTATCAGGCTTGCAATCGGCGTTGGCACCTACATCCAACAAAATACCCAAACCGCCTTTCAGTTTGGGTACAATGGATGTCATGGCCGGGCGTACAACACCCGGAATAGTTTTTACGCTAAACATGCCTCCTACCAGCATAGCACCTGTATTGCCTGCTGATGAGAAAGCCGCTATTTGTCCTTCCTTTAGCATTTTAAAACCAAGGCTAATGCTCGCGTTCGGCTTTTGCACAATGGCTTTAGTAGGATGCTCACCCATACCGATCACGTCGGTAGTGTGTACAAACTCAAAAAGGTCGGCACTGACGTTGTTTTGCTGCAAAATCTCCTTCGCCACATTTTCATCGCCGATAAGTACCAGCGTTTGTTCGGGCGATAGGGATTTACGGGCTTCAATAGCTCCTAAAACAGTTGCTTTAGGGGCGTAATCACCGCCCATAATATCTAAGCCAATCTTCATCAGATGTGAAAATTAAGCTTAAGCTACTGCTGTTTTCTCGATCAGTAATTTACCGTTGTAGTAAACGTTACCATCAACAGTGTAAGCTCTGTGTGGCAGGTGAACAGCGCCTGTAGTTTGGCAAGTTGTTAATGTTGGCGCTTCGGCTTTGTAATGCGTTCTGCGTTTATCTCTTCTTGATTTCGAGAGTTTTCTTTTTGGATTTGGCATAACTTCCTAAATAATTATTACTTAATGTTTTTGAGTGCGTCCCAACGTGGGTCAGGCGCCTCGTTCTTATCATCATCACTACCTGATAGCGCGTTAAGCTTATCAAGCATTTCTTTATTACATTTATCAGCGCTTCCGTCACCACTGCACGATGCTATAAAAGGCACGGCAACAGTAACATATTCATAGATCAAACCTGAAACATCGATCTCATGATCGTTTTTTCCCAGTGTCAGTATCTCATCATCCCCGCCTATCTCTTCCTCACTAAACTTGGCTATCTGCTGTTCGCGGACATGCAAAGGGTGCTGGTATTCGGTCAAACACCTGTCGCAGGTAAGCCCTATCCAACCATCAATCTCAAAGTTCAGGATCAACATGGTCTCCTGCTTATCAAGTTCAACATTGCATACAAGCTTCGCCTTTTTAACCAGTGAATATTCAAATTCCTCAAAAAAGGAATCCTCAACATCAAAGTCAAAACGATGCTTGCCCAGCTTTAAGCCGGAAAATGGTATCGAATATTTTTTGAGCGGTTTCAACGAGCAACAATTAGCCCGCAAATGTAGGGATTTTTCCCAAATCTGGAAAGTGTTTTTTTATTTATAGGCAGGCTATAAATCAGTGGTTAGTTAAATAGAGATTAATAGCCGCTATTTTAAGCTTATTCAGCTTAAATGCCATCTTCAAAACGGATCACTAATCACCATTCACCAATTAATCCCTATCCCTCGTCAGCTTATGATGCGTTAGCGGGTTTTCAGTAAGCTCAGCATTTTCGCGGCGGTTGCGGATGATGTGCAGCGCGGCAAACAACGCCTCACGGAACGAGCGCTCCGATGCCTGATTTTTTCCGGCAATATCATACGCCGTTCCATGGTCTGGCGAGGTACGTACAAAGTTAAGGCCGGCCGTAAAATTAACCCCGTCCTCAAAAGCGATCTGCTTAAAGGGGATCAAACCCTGATCGTGATACATGGCCAGTACGGCATCAAACTGCTTATAAGCACCGCTGGCAAAAAAACCATCGGCCGCGTAAGGACCAAATGCTAATATGCCGTTATCGCGCGCTTCCTGAATAGCAGGGGTAATTATCTGTTGCTCTTCATCCCCTATCAGTCCGTTATCGCTGGCATGCGGATTTAGGCCAAGCACAGCTATTTTGGGTTTACGCACCCAAAAATCGTTACGCAGGCTGGCATCCATCAGCTTTACTTTATTCAATATTTTTTGGGAGGTAAGGCTTGGCGATACCTGTGAAATAGGTATATGCCCAGTTACCACCCCTACCCTGATGTTATCACTTATTAAAAACATCAGCGAATCGGCCGCGTTATCACGCTGCTGCAAATACTCGGTATGCCCCGGAAAATGGAAGGTTTCGCTCTGAATGTTCTCTTTATTGATCGGCGCGGTAACTAACACGTCTATGTGGCCGGCCAGCAGATCATTGGTAGCACGCTCTAACGATATAAGCGCGTATTTACCGCCGGTGGCATTAATAACACCCGGCTCCAGCTTTACATCCTCCTCCCAGCAATTGATCATATTGGGTTTACGGTGCTGCGCCTGGGAGGCATCATTAATTACATTAAAAACAAACTCGCTGGCATTGCTTAAACGACGGTAAAACGAAGCCACTTTGGTATGGCCATACACTATAGGGGTACAATAATCATACACCTTACTTTCGGACAGGGTTTTGATAATTACCTCTAAACCAATACCATTAACATCTCCTATGCTGATACCTACTTTTATTTTACCGCTCATTATTATCTATGATTTTTAGCCGATGATAATTGCTGATCTCATCGATTTTTAATTGCTTGCTGAGCCGAAAACCTGTAAAACAAGCCATCGTAACATAAAGCAATAATCACGCAAATTAAATATTTTTAGGATTACACTGCCTGATAAAAGCACAAATATGCCTTAATTTGCCAAATAATTGTTCACTATGTCATTAGTAAGGGCTAAAAAGCACCTCGGCCAACACTTTCTTACCGATAAAAATATCGCCTTAAAAATTGTTGACGCACTGCGCCCGCAACAAGGTTACCAACAGGTGCTGGAGGTTGGCCCGGGTATGGGTATCCTGTCTGACTTTTTGTTGCAGAAAACGGATTACGAAACCTACCTGATTGATATTGACACGGAATCGTACGAGTTTTTGCAAAAAAAATACCCGCAACTGGGCAGCAGGCTGATAAATGCCGATTTTTTGGAGTTGGATTTCGCGACTAATTTTAACGGCCCACTGGCTGTGATCGGTAACTTTCCATACAATATATCATCGCAGATACTATTTAAGATATTGGATAACCGCCAGCAAGTGCCCGAAGTGGTAGGCATGTTCCAGAAAGAAGTTGCTGAGCGATGCAATGCCAAAGCCGGTAGCAAGGAGTATGGTATACTGAGTGTTTTTTTACAGGCCTATTATAAAGTAGAATACTTGTTTACAGTAAAAGCCGGGGTATTCAATCCGCCGCCAAAAGTGTTATCGGCCGTTATACGGATGACGCGTAATGAGGTAGAGCAACTTGGCTGCGACGAAAAACTGTTTTGGCAGGTAGTTAAAGCCGGGTTTAACCAACGTAGAAAAACTTTGCGTAATGCTCTGTCTTCACTCATTAATAAAGAAAAGCTAACTGACGAGCCCATGTTAGAACTGCGCGCCGAAAGATTAACAGTTAGTGATTTTATCGCGCTGACGAATAGGATAACAGAAACGAGGTAATTAAATCTTAATCACCTCGTTCTTACCCTGCAATTCCTTTACCGATTCGGCCATTTTTTTGATAAACAGATAATTGGCTGTACCGCCGATTACCGCACCTACAACCGGCACTAAGCGCTGGGCGGCGCGTGCGCCAAGTTTAAGTATCAGTTTTTCGGCTACCGCTTCCAATACATTTTTGGTGAGGGCTATGCTGGCCTCTACTTTTAACGATGCCGCAACAATCTTCATAAATTCATCAAAGCTGATTTTATAGCTACCCTTTTTGTAGTAATTTATAGCCATAGTAATGCGGAATTGCTGCGTAATGAGGTTTACCACATCAAACGGAATACCCAGGGCCATGGTAACTACACCACCCGTACCCGACAGCACACCGCTACCGGCTGCCAAATAAGCGCATTGATTAATAAAGCCTTCGAGGCCGAGTTTATCAACCCCTTTTTTGATGTTGAACTGGTCTATACGGTCAAATATCTGCCTGAAGCCGCGTTGTGCCAATGTGTCAGCCTGACGTTTCAGGCCGGTCTTAATTTCTTTGAATGATCTCATCAGGTATTATTAGCAAGCAGGCTTTAAATAACCCTGCTCACCAATGGTATACGTACCAAAAGCAGTGCCAAAGCAAAACTGCCCACGACACCCAGCGGAGCTACCAGCAACGCTTTTACAGCCGGATCAATGCCCAAAGGCCTGAATAACATAGATAACACGATAAGCACCAGCGGATGAAAAATGTACGTAGCAAATGCCGCCCGCGACAAAGCACCAAGCATAGCCGACCTACCATCCCAACGATATTTGGCTATACCTGTTATTGCCACGCATATAGCAAAACCGGTAAGCTGCTCCCAAACGGAATACAGTAACGAGATATAATTAAAACCACCGCTAAACCACTCGATCGGTACATTAAATATAACTTTAATGGCATAGATGGCTAACAAGCCTAAGCCGCCGATGCTGATGGCTATACGCCGCATACGGCGTGCCTGCTCAAGGCTGATCTGCTCAAGCCAGTTATTGTTAGATGCTATTATACCCAGCGTAAATAAAGCTATGTATTGCGTAAAATGCCCCAACTGAAAGCCCAGCGGTTTAAGCACCCAGCCTACAGGAAAAATCATCCGTACAGCAAAGCTTATTACCCCTACTCCTGTTGCAAAAAGCAGGATGCGTTTGTTAGATGGCAGATTGATCCTGGTAGTTATGGTGCTTTTTGATACAAGCCTGATAACCGCGTAGCATACAGTAAACAACAGCAAGGCAACCACAAACCACATTACGCCAAAGCTCACCCAATCATCATACCCGCTTAAATACTGGCCGAAGGAGATATGATGTTCACCGGCATAGTAATAAACCAGGTAATTCATAAACGGTGATAATATGAACGAGTAAAATAACAACGGAATACCCAGGCGCAGCAACCTATCGGTAATAAAACGGCCGGCACCTTTTTTATCATAGGATGATGGCACAAACAGCGCCGACAGAAAGAAAAAATAACCCATAAAAAACGACTGGTTGATGGAAACTACAATAGTCATGGGGATGATAGCGCCTGCAAGGCTCGTTTTTTCGGAATAATACCAGCCGCCCGGCGCGCCGTAAGTAACCAGCACGTGGTGTATAATAACGAGGGCGGTAAGCAGTACTTTTACATTATTGATATAACTAAGCTTGCTTTTAGGGGCATCAGTGGCGGGCACTGGTTGATTGATTGTCATAACTGTAACCGGTGCGGATTTATGAGCGATAATAATTTGTAATTTGGCGGCCGAATATAACAGTTTGGCTTTGAAAAATAATATTTTAATAGTTGACGACCTGCATCCGTCGTACATGGAAATAGCCCAATCAAAGGGCTACACCTGCGATTATCATCCTGATTTTAAACTGGCCGATGCGCTTGCCGTTATCTCCAATTACGAGGGCTTGGCCATCCGCTCAAAATTTGAGGTTGATAAGGCCTTTATGGATGCCGCCCCTAACCTGCGTTTTATTACCCGTGCCGGTGCCGGTATTGATAATATTGATGGTGATTACGCCGCCCAAAAAGGCATCGACATATATAATGCCCCCGAGGGAAACTCCGATGCCGTAGGCGAACATGCCGTAGGTATGCTGTTAGCTTTAATGAACAAGTTTAACATTGGCAACCTGGAGGTACGTGATGGCAAATGGCTGCGCGAAGAAAACCGTGGTTACGAATTGAAAGGCCGCACCGTGGGCATTATTGGTTACGGCCACATGGGCCAGAGCTTCGCCCGCAAGCTATCCGGCTTTGAGGTTAACGTGATTGCTTATGATAAGTATAAAACCGGCTTTAGCGACCGCTATACCCGCGAGGTAAGCATGGAAGAAATTGTTAAGCACAGCGATATACTCAGCCTGCACGTTCCGCTTACTGCCGAAACGCAATACCTGGCTAATGATGAATATTTTTTCCACTTTAAAAAGCCGATATTTTTCATCAATACATCGCGCGGTAAAACGGCAAAGGTACGTTCGGTACTGAACGCCATTGAGCAGGGCAAAATAATAGGTGCCGCGCTGGATGTGCTTGAGGTTGAAAAATTCCCGGCCCTGGGCGAGCAGGAATGGTATGCCGATCTGTGCAAAACCAACAAGGTGATCCTCACCCCGCACGTAGCCGGCTGGACATTTGAATCGTACCGGAAAATAAGTGAGGTGCTGGCGGGGAAGTTGCCTTTGGTGGTCGATAGTCAATAGACCATAGTCCATGGTTTGAGAAGTATTAATACTATAGACTATCGACCATGGTCTATGGACTATCAAGTTTCTACTTGATAAAAAATTTGGAGATTAAAATTTAAATCCTTTATCTTCGTTTTATATCAAAGCAAGACTATGCGGGCCGAAGGGTTTACATAGTCTTGTTTGTTTTTTAAAAGAGTCGCGTCCTTCTTTTGTGATGAAAAGGAAGGGCGGTTTTTTTTTGACATTAACCGAAAACATTAACAGTTTAAATTTAATTAGTGCGTTATGGCAGAGGTATCATACTATACCAAAGAAGGTTTAGAGAAATTAAAAGAAGAATTACAGTATTTAAAAACTACAGGCCGTGCTAACATAGCCAAAGCTATTGCCGAAGCACGCGATAAAGGCGACCTTTCAGAAAACGCTGAATATGATGCCGCTAAAGAAGCACAAGGACTACATGAAGGTAAGATAGCCAAACTTGAAGGGGTGCTATCCAGCGCACGCTTGCTTGATGAATCAAAACTGGATAATTCAAAAGTATTAGCGCTTTCTATCGTAAAGATCAAGAATCTGAAAAATGGTGCTACCATGAGCTATCAGTTGGTATCAGAAACAGAGGCTGATCTCAAGGCGGGTAAAATATCGGTAAGCTCACCTATTGCCCAGGGCTTATTAGGTAAATCAGTAGGCGAAAAAATTGAGATAACCGTACCGGCCGGTAAAATTGAATTTGAGGTGCTTGAGATAAGCAGGTAAAAATTATTTATTGATTTATCGAATTACTGAAGGATTGAATTAAATACAAGTATGGTTAATTGAATTAGTGAATTATTGAGTTTTAAAAAACAATTCACTAATTCAATCCTTCAATAATTCGATAATTAAAAGATAAATAATCAATAATTCAATCCCTCAATAAATCAATAATTACATCGATGTCAAGTATATTTTCAAAAATAGTAGCGGGCGAAATACCGGCCCATGTAGTTGCCGAAAGCAATGATTTTTTAGCCTTTTTAGATATATCTCCCCTGGCTGAAGGCCATGTGCTGGTTATCCCTAAACAAGAGATTGACTATATTTTTGACCTTGACGACGAAACTTATACCGGCCTGCATATTTTTGCTAAAATAATAGCCAAAGGTATTGAAAAGGCTATCCCCTGCCAGCGTATTGGCGTAGCCGTTATAGGCCTTGAAGTGCCACATGTGCATATCCACCTTATTCCGGTTAACCATGTGGACGATATCAACTTTTCGCGCCCCAAACTAAGCTTTACCGATGAGCAGTTGGAAGCTACCAAAGACAAAATAAAAGAGGCCCTGCGCCAAAACTCCGAAGATATTTAATCTGCCAGCGGCACAAACTTCATTGATACTGAATTTACGCAATGGCGTGTGTTTTTGGCGGTAAAACCCTCGCCCAAAAACACGTGCCCTAAGTGTGCCCCGCAATTGGCGCAGAGGATTTCGGTGCGGCTGCCATCGGCATCGGTTTCGCGGCGTACAGCGCCCGGTATTTCATCATCAAAGCTCGGCCAGCCGCAAAAGCTCTCAAACTTAGCGTCAGACTGGTACAGCGGCGCATCGCAACGCTTGCACACGTACACACCCTGGGCTTTGTTGTTTAACAGCGTGCCTGTAAACGGACGCTCAGTGCCTTTGTATAATATTACCCTTTCTTCTTCGGGTGTCAATTCGTTATATTTCATAGTAATAGGATTACACATTAGGTTATGATTTCACCGATCATTTCGGTGATTTACCTGATGTATAAATATACTTAATTATGGGCAGAATGGTTTTAACCGGCACGTTGTTTACATGGCGCTGACATCAGCCTGAAAACAAAAAAATCCCGGTCTTTCAACCAGGATTTCTCATATTATAATAGCTTTTGGCTTTCGCCTTTATGCTTTCAGCCTTACGCTAATTTAGCCAGTTCCTCAGCCATAGCAGCACCAATTTCAGCAGGTGACTCTACCACGCGGATACCACACTCAGCCATGATCTTCATTTTGGCTGCAGCAGTATCGTCGGCACCGCCAACAATAGCACCGGCGTGGCCCATACGGCGGCCCGGAGGCGCTGTTTGGCCGGCAATAAAGCCTACTACCGGTTTAGTGCCATGCTCTTTGATCCAGCGGGCAGCTTCAGCTTCCATTCCACCGCCAATTTCACCGATCATGATGATGCCATGCGTTTCAGGATCGTTCATTAACAGTTCAACCGCTTCTTTGGTTGGTGTACCGATAATCGGGTCGCCACCAATGCCGATAGCGGTAGTGATACCTAAACCTGCTTTAACTACCTGGTCAACCGCCTCATAAGTTAAGGTACCTGATTTTGAAACCACACCTACGTTACCTTTTTTGAAGATAAAGCCCGGCATAATACCGATTTTAGCCTCATCAGCAGTGATGATACCCGGACAGTTAGGACCGATTAAACGGGTATTCTTATCAGTTAAATATTCTTTCACCTGGATCATATCCTTTGTAGGGATACCCTCAGTAATACAAACAATAACTTTAATGCCTGCCTCAGCAGCTTCCATAATAGCATCAGCCGCGAAAGCCGGGGGTACAAATATGATAGAAACATCAGCACCAGTAGTATCAACAGCATCTTTAACGGTGTTGAAAACCGGACGATCTAGATGGGTTTGGCCGCCTTTGCCGGGGGTTACACCACCTACAAGCTGCGTGCCGTACTCAATCATTTGCGAGGCATGATAAGTGCCCTCGTTACCGGTAAAACCCTGAACTATTACTTTGGAATCTTTATTTACAAGAACACTCATTGGCTTTTTTTTTATTCAATGCAAAGCTAAAATTATTTTATTAACTAAGATACCTTAACACCTTAAAGGCTGTGTTTTTTTACAATCTAACATTTAAATGATGCTCTTCGCACCATCACTCCGGTTATGTATGTTATAAAAAAGTTTTTGTTGTGGCTACAGGATGCTATTGATATCTTTCGGAACTATAAAAAACACACCTTTACCATGAAAAAATTAATTTTTGCAATAATTACCTGCATTGCCATTACACAACCCGGCTATGCACAGTTAGGCGGATTGCTAAAAAAAGGCACTGATATGCTGAGCGGCACTGGCCTGAGCCTTAATAAGATCATTAAACAACCGGCCGCTATTACCACTAATTTTAAGGATGATGCCATAACCAAGGGCGCACAACCACCAACTTTTCAGGAAGGTATCGCGGCTCAACCTCTGTACCTGCTGCCCAAAGCTACCGGCGGTGGCTACATTTTATGTGCCGGACTATACGAAATGACCAATAAAAGCTATTGCCTGCACGCCGGCACCCGCGGCCCAAGCACGGGCGATGGCTATATGCTTGCACCGGTTGAAGGACCTAAGAAAAACGTAGTGATCAACATTTTAAAGAGTGCCGAAAAGCATCCGGAGGTTAAACAACGCAACATACAGGTGTTGCTTTGGGCCATTATTGCCCGTACCAAACTGGCCGATTTTAGTACCGAGATAAAAGCGACCGCGGCTGTGCTGCTTACGCCGGAACAACTCTTAACCCTGGAAGGCGGCGCACTGGGTATTTTACCCAACAACGTGATGGAAAGCGCCAAAAGCAAATTACCTGCGCCGGTACAAGCCGTGTTTGAAGCCGAGAACAACATCAGGCGGTTAGCCGCATCAGGCAGCGCGAGTTATGAGGAAATGGAAAAATACGCGATACTGGCCGGTATTGCGCCTAATAATAACAGCGAATACCCATCAGGCACATGGTCATTACATCCGGACGGGTACTACATCCGCTATATTCCGCAAGGCTATTCTATAACCAAAGTACAAATTTTTGTGCCGAAAGAATTGATTGATAAGGCTGGTAAAGACCCTATAATTTACGATGCACCTTACGGCATAGCCTGCCCCGCAAACGTAGGTGCCCAACGCCTGGCCCAAACCAACGAGCCGCTTGAACCCGACTATACCAAAAAGCTCACTACCATTTGCGATCCGAAAAAATAAACAGAACGGGCGTTACAAATTGATGTAACGCCCGTTTTGTTTAGCCCGATTTTCCTTTAGGTACCTTAGTAAGCCACTGTAAAACGTTGGCGTATGTGTTTCGGGTTTTCCAACTCGTCAACAATAGCGGTAGCCATATCCTCTACTGAAATAATGCTGCGGTGGTTCTCATCAAATACAGGCTCATCCAGTCCTACACGGTAGGTACCTTTAATAATGCCGGCGGTGCCCTGGTGCATTTCAATAGCCGGACTCAGGAATGTCCAGTCGAGCTCAGTTTCGTTTTTGATGTAATTCAAATAATCACGGGCGGCGGTAGCACCTTCCTTGTATTCGGCGGGGAAGGTTGGCGTATCAACCAATTGCACGCCGGGGGCAACATATAAGCTGCCGCCACCACCAACTGTAAAAAATCTTTTAACGCCTGCTTTTTTAGTACCTGCCTGGATAGCTTTTGAGCCGCGCAAAAAATCGTCATAAATATTGGGGTTAGTCCAGCCGGCGTTAAAGGTATTTACAACGGCATCAGCGCCTTTAACGGCAGCAACAACTTCATCCTCGTTATAAACATCAGCCTTAACCGGGGTGATCTGTTCACCGGCTTTCAGTTTATCAATGCTACGGGCAATGGCTATTACTTCATGGCCACGTTTCCCCAGTTCGTTTAATACCGCTGTGCCTACAAAGCCTGTGGCACCAATTAATGCTACTTTCATGTTTTTGCTTTTATTTAAGTTGTTATTGACATAACTGTAATTTATTTAGTTACAGTATTGATTAAAAAAATTATTTTATCGGTTTACAAAAAGCCTCAAGCGTAACTGCGGCCAACCGGCTCACCATCACTTCTTCGGCCTTGTTATACAAAATTTCCAGTTCGGTATTGATCTGCCTGCCAACTGGACAAGCCGGGTTAGGTACATTTTTTTTTCCTAACGGGGATGCTTGCCTTACGGCATTATATACCTCGGACAGGCGAATCTCCTTAGCCGGTTTGGCAAGCATAGTGCCTCCCCCCTTGCCCTCCTTAGTGGTAATTAACCCATATTTACGCAGGTTACTGGTTTCTTTACGTACAATGGCGGCATTCACGTTCATGCTGCCTGCTACAAAGTCCGAAGTAAGCATTTCATCCTTCATGTAATAATGAAGGGTTAAAATATGAAGCGCTGTTGAAAACCGTACGTTATTCATTAACTGTAATGTTTTTTATTACAGTACAAATGTAAGGTAATTGCTGGCTGTGTCAATACCCAACCCATTGTAATTACAAAACAATGACTTTAGGATTATTTACAGCTTTGAATAAGCTCACTAACAAATACAGTGTCCGTATATAGCTGATCATACAGCTTTTCGTCAAGCACTTTTTTGCTGATGAGTTTGCTGCCCATACCTACAGCGCATACCCCTGCCCTAAACCAGGCTAATATACTCTCTTTGGTAGTATCAACCCCACCGGTAGGGATAAACAACTGCCCCGGGAATAGCTCTTTTATAGCGCTTAAAAAATCCGGCTTTAAAGTTCCGGCCGGGAAAAGCTTGATCAGGCCTGCATCGTGCTGCTGTGCGGTGTAGATCTCGGTCGGTGTCATACATCCGGGTACCCACAATAATTTATGCTTTTGGGCAACTCGGGCAACCTCGGGGTTAATTATGGGCGATACGATAAAATCGGCCCCGGCGCTGATAAATATCTCAGCCTCTTCAACAGATTTAATAGTGCCTATTCCGAGGTGCAGATCGGGCCATTCTATTTGTTGTATCTTTTTTAATTCACGGTAATTATCCAAGGCCTGCGGGCCGCGGTTGGTATATTCAAACACCCGCACCCCTGCCCTGTATAACGTACGGGTAACCTCAATACTTACCTGCGCGTCATCATAATAAAACAGCGGCAGCATACCCTGCGTTACAATGCTGTCAAATACCTGTTCCTTTTTATTCATTACTTATAGCGTTTTGTATTTCGTTAACGGTTTTGTTGGTGGTATCGCTCTCCACAAATAATTTGGTAAAGGCGGCAGCCGTGGCATATTCCAGCACCTGCGCTGCTGCCCAATTATTATACAAGCCGTAAATAAGCCCGGCCATAAAGCAATCACCACTGCCCACCTTATCAACAATTTGGTTTGATGAGTACTCTTTTGAGCTGATGAATTGCCCGTCGGTATATAAGGCGGTGTAATAATTGATCTCATTGTTGTTACCAAACCTGAAGGTGTTGGCTACCGTTTTACACTTAGGGAAACGTTTAACAATCTCTTCGGATGTATTAAGCGCTTCTTTAAGGTAGATACTTTTTTGGCCGCTCTCGTGAATATCAGGTACAACCGCGATGCCGAGCATCGCTTCGGCGGCCCATACGTTACCCATCACCACATCACAATAAGACAGTAATTGTTCCATTATTTCAATGGGTGATTTGCCATACTTCCATAACTTGGCACGGTAATTCAGATCGACCGATACCGTAATACCTTTGGCCGAAGCCGCCTTAACCGCCTCCAGGCAAACATCAGCCGCGCTTTGGCTTACCGCCGGCGATATGGCACTGAAATGAAACCAGCTCACATCAGCCAGCACCTCATCCCAATTGATCATGCCCGGCTTTAGTTCAGCAAAGGATGAATGCGCACGGTCATATATCAGTGCATCGTGCTTTACATCCTGCCCTTTGGTTAGGTAATACAATCCGATACGATCTCCACTAAACTGCACCTTATCAGTATTAATACCTTTTTGCTGTAAGTGGCTAAGTAGTTGTTTAGAGAGGTAATTACCGGGCAAAGCCGTGCAATATTGTACCGGCAGTTGCCATAAAGCAAGTGCGGTAGCTACATTTAGCTCAGCCCCACCTATAAAAAATGGGAGGTTGTTTTTAGCCAGCCATTCTCCTGATGCGTCCGGCGTAATACGCAACAGTAATTCACCAAAGCAAAGAATATATTTCATATACAATAAAAATAACAGACACGAGCAGATGAAGCTTTAAATCCAAATAACGCTTTTTTTAAGTCAATAAGCAAGTTTTAAGCATTTGCCTTTTTGATGTTACGAGTATTCGAGAATACTTAAAGAGGCACCTATTATGGAGCTAATAATAAACTATTGGTTCTGTTAAAAGCCTTATTTAATAGCTGAAACAAGGCTTCCTGAAAAAAATTAAAAAAATAATATTACCGTAACCTATAGACTACTAAATAATTACATTACAAAGGATATAAATTAGATCTGTCAACCTTAGATTTTTTAAAAAACCTCTTGCAGAATAGAAAATCGTGCCTATATTTGCATCACCAAAAACGGAGTGGTAGTTCAGCTGGTTAGAATACATGCCTGTCACGCATGGGGTCGCGGGTTCGAGTCCCGTCCATTCCGCTTAGAGAGTTTCAAAACTTACCGAAACCGCTTAATTCAACGAATTAAGCGGTTTTTTTATGTCAAAACCACTCGTTTCAAATCATCTAAAATGCCATCCTCGGTTAACAGTTCGGTTAACAAGGAAGGTCTGCTATATTTGTTAACCGAATAAGCTTTTAATTAATTGATTTATAGAGTTTTAGAGCGAATAAAATCAATCTAAAACGAACCAAAAGGCATCAATTAATTCAATTACAAAAGGCTTAAAAGGAGCAACAAATGAAGAATGCAGGCAATTTATCAGTTTTAGTATGGGCTAACAGGGCAAGAAAGTCACCGGATAATTTGGTTCCCCTCTACGTCAGACTTACTTATTTAGGAAAACGGGCTGAAATCTCAACAAATCTAAGAGTGGAGTTGAATAACTGGAGTGCGAGTTATGGTTTGATGATGGATGGAAGCGCTTCGTCAAAGAAGATCAACACCGAAATTGGCGTTATTAAAAAAGAGATCGAACGGACTTTTGATCGACTTATTAATGCGGACGTAAATGTTTCGGCAGAACTTATTAAAATAAAATATCTTGGTAAAGACAAGCAAGTAGATGCGCGACGGAAATTGCTCGAGGTGTCGAAGAGCATAACTCAAAGATGTACGAATTGATCGGCAAGGGGGTGGTCAAGGCGACGCATACGAAATATGAGACCATCAAGGTCAAAGTCGCTGAATTCCTGAAATACCAATACAAAGTCCCGGACATGTACCTTGATGCGTTGAAGTATTCGTTTATAACTGATTTTGAACATTATTTAAAAGCACATGATAATATCAGTCACAACGTAACGATGAGTTACATCAAACGGGTAAAGCGGATCGTCAATATCACTTGCCAAAATAAATGGATCACCCACAATCCATTTGAAGCATTCGTCTGCACTATCCATAAGGTTGCCCGTACCGAGCTTGAGGCGGAAGAGTTACAAATTCTTGAATCCAAAAACTTCACTACTGACCGTCTGAAAGAAGTTGCTGATTGTTATTTATTCTCTTGCTACACAGGATATGCCTTTGTCGGTGCCTGTAAACTGACGCCCCAGCACGTCGTTCGTAAAACAGACGGTGAACTTTGGATCATTACAGAACGCACCAAGTCAAAAATTGAAGCAAACGTACCATTGCTGCCCAAAGCTATTGCGATCATCGATAAATACCAAGATCACCCTAAATGTGTCACAAGAAACAAATTGTTGCCCATGCGAAGCAATCAGAAAATGAATGAGTACTTACAGGAAATAGCGGAATTATGTGGCATCAATAAAAAGCTAACTACCCACACTGCCAGGCATACCTTTGCTACAACAGTAACTTTAGAAAATGGGATACCAATGGAAACAGTTAGCAAGATGCTGAGGCATACCAAGATCACCACGACGCAAATTTACTCTAGGGTTAAAGACAAAAAAGTGAGTAATGATATGAAAGCACTGCCATATGCCTTAGATGCAAAACCTAGCCATGTCTTACGATCAGGGCAGGTTGATATGGCGAACGCGCCTTTCAATGTAACCGAAGTGCGAAATAACGCATATGAAGATACCATAGCTTTTATTGCACCTATTCTCCGGGAGTTGGATGATTTAAAAGGCTTGAAGGTTTCAATCAGCTGGGTTTCCTACCGCGAATATCTAAAATACCGGCAGAACAATTTGCTCACATGGGATAGCCAACTAGATAGCGAACCTGCCTTTGCGCTAATAATTAACTATTTCGGCCCGTCTGAAAAACTTGGTAATGCTGAACAAACACTTAATTCATCCTTTTACTTTTTAGAAAGGAATTTAAAAGCAAAACTGGTTTTAAATCCGACAGACGATGTTTTGCATCGATGGGTTTTAATTTGATGCTTACCTATGTGGTCATATTAGTGCATTTATAAAATTTCATAAAGTAAATCTTTCTAAGGGCATTGATGTGGTCATTATTAGGACTCAAAGACAATACTAAGATTCTATTCGCCTTTAACATATCGTGACCGACATAGTAATGAAATGATAACCATTCAAACCTTTGCACTTTAACCCAATTGAATTTTATCTAAATAATATGTACATTTAAATTAGTAACTTATACTATGTTAGACTAACATTAGACCTAAACTTATATGAAATCTACCGAACCTCATTTTGCTTCTAGGATCGTGGTGTTGATACCTTGTTTCAATGAAGAAAAAAACATTCCTTCGCTTGCACGAGAATTGTCTAATCTCCTTAGCGGTTATACCTTTAAAATAATTTTCATTGATGACGGAAGTACAGATAATTCGCTTACGGTACTAAAAGTCTTAAGCGCTACAAATACTAATATATTTTTTTTAAGTCTGTCAAGGAATTTTGGCCATCAAATCGCTTTAAAGGCTGGATACGACTCGGTAGTAGAAGCTGATTGCGTTATATGCATAGATGCAGATTTTCAGCAACCCCCTATATCGATACTTGATCTTATTAGGAAATGGAATGAGGGGTATGATATTGTTAACGCTGTCAGAAGAACAAATTCGTCTATTCCATTTTTGAAAAGAATATTTTCTAGTCTTTTTTACTATACGATTAACTCTTTTTCAAAGGACAAAATATTGACAAATGGACCGGATTTTAGATTGATCGATAAAAAAGTATTGGAAGTCGTAAAATCGATCAAAGAGCAAAATATCTTTTTTAGAGAATTAATATCATGGGTCGGATTTAAACAGACTACGATTGAATTTGAAGTAGCGAAACGTCTGTGGGGTCAGCCGAAATATACATGGCGAAAAATGTTCGCACTATGTAAAGTTGGAATGTTTGCATATGGTATAAGTCCATTGCGATTGTCTATTAGCATTGGCCTAATGTTTTCTTTCCTATCTTTTATTTATGGTTTTTATGCAGTTTATAGTTATCTGACGAATTCAGGAACAGTACCAGGTTGGACTTCCATCATTGCTAGTTTCTTATTTATTTCCGGATTTCAATATGTACTTATGGGAATAATTGGAAAATATATAGGCAAAACCTACTTGGAATCGCGTAATCGCCCAGTTTATGTTGTTAGTGATTCAAATATTCAAAAAGAGACGTTTAAGCTTCCTTCTATTACAAAGCAAATATGAAAAGTGTTATAATAATTGGCGCGGGGCCTGCTGGATTAACAGCGGCCTACGAATTTCTAACCAAAACAACGATAAAGCCGATTATTCTTGAGACAGAGTCTCAGGTTGGGGGGTTATCAAAAACTGTTGATTATAACGGCAATCTAATTGACATCGGGGGCCATCGCTTCTTTTCAAAAAGTGACAAGATTATAGAATGGTGGTTAAAGTTTATGCCATTAGAACAAGTTGAAATGGATGGAGATGAAGCTAAATATCAAGATCATACATCCAAACAAAATAGTTGTGACGTTGACGACAGGACCCCCAAAATGCTTCTCCGGCAGCGAAAATCCCGAATTTACTTTGACAAAAAATTTTATGATTATCCCTTAAAATTCAACCTTAAGACATTAAAAAATATAGGAATAGTTGAAATCGGTAAGATTATAGCCTCATACGGTTGGGCGAAGGTTAACCCAATTACACCGGAAAATAGTTTAGCCGACTTTTTTATCAACCGCTTCGGTAATGTTCTTTATAAAAGATTTTTCGCCGATTATACAAAGAAAGTCTGGGGTAGGTCATGTGACGAGATCCCTGCCAGTTGGGGACATCAACGTATAAAAGATCTGAATTTTTTCAAAACAATTACAGATTCAATACGATCAATATGGATAAAAGACAGGTCGCTTTCGCAAACGACAAAAGAAACGAGCCTTATTGAGCAGTTCATGTATCCTCAGCTAGGACCGGGGCAACTTTGGGAAGAAGTCGCCCAAAAAATAATAGAATTAGGCGGAGAAATTAGACTGAATAGTTCGGTGACCCAGCTTCTTTTCAATGCAGAAAACTCACTACGATCATGTTTCGTTAAAGACAAATTAAAAGAATATGAATACGAATTACCAGCCGATCTATTCGTTTCGACAATGCCCTTAAAAGATCTTATTTATAAAAGCAAAAATTTAAATATTCCTGCAAACATCAGGAGCATTGCAGAAGGTCTATTATATCGTGACTTTATTATTGTTGGTATATTGTTGACCGGTTTTGCTAATTCAGAAATACAAAAGGAACTTGTTGATAATTGGATATATATTCAAGACAAAGGTGTTACAGCGGGAAGAATGCAAATATTTAATAATTGGAGTCCCTTTATGAGCAAATATAAAGAAAATACATGGATAGGAATCGAATATTTTACCAACGAATCTGAGTATTTATGGAACTGCAGTGATCAGGAGATAACTGCTTTTTCGATTAACGAAATCGTGAATATAGGCTTAATCACCAATAACGCTGTATTAGATACCACTGTTATTAGAGTCAAAAAAGCTTATCCTTCTTATAATGGTACATATAGCGGCTTTCCAGAGCTTCAAGAATTTTTAGATACCCTTCCAAACCTCTATGTCATCGGGCGTAATGGGATGCACAGGTATAACAATAGCGATCATAGCATGTTGACCGCGATGGAAATGGTTGCAAACATAAAAGAGCACCGCTCAGATAGATCCAATATCTGGTCGGTTAATACAGAAAAACAATATCATGAAGAAAAATAGCTGATTAAGACAAGATGGTCGAAACATTTTTTACCCAGGCTATAAATAATAAGCAACTTTTCAAACGCTTCCATATTTACACACTGATAATTATAGGCATAATTTCATACTTGCCTATTTTAAACCATCACTATTTCACCGGTGCGGAGGATGATCGTTGGGTACTCTTCGAAAACGTGCAAGTTACGAGCCTCAACTTGGATCATATGAAGGATTACTTTGGAAGTTTCTACGAAGGGCAATACTCGCCACTTAATACATTAGTATATTCTATAATATATTATTTTGTACAAGATGACCCCCTTTACTATCACTTGCTGTGCTTGTCAACACATATTATGAATTCCTGTTTAGTATATTACGTAATTAAACGTTTGGTCAAAAACGTTGGAAATTTACCACACAAAGGTGCTACCGATCGAATTGATTCAATTGCATTCATAACGGCGCTTATTTTCTTGATTAATCCGATGCAGGTACAATCAGTAGCGTGGATAGCTGCATCAAAAATCCTATTGTATTCCCTCTTTTCGCTGCTATCAATACTGTGTTATATATATTATTATGAGTACAGATATTGGCATTTTTATTTTAGTTCAATAGTTTTTTTCGTTCTTTCATTTGGTTTTAAAGAGCAGACAATCGTTTTGCCGTTATCACTACTTTCAATTGATTTTGTGCTTAATAGAAACCAAGAAGTTATAAAGTGCATTGTTGAAAAATTACCATTTTTTACCTTGTCTTTATTGTTTGCGATTATAAGTATAAAAGCTCAAGAAAGCGTATTTAAGGATAGATTAATTAACGACTATTATCCCCTAAGCCAGCGCATTGTACTGGGGTTGCAGGCCTTAAACGTGTATATATTCAGAACCGTCCTGCCGCATCGGCTTGGTTTCTACACAGATTTCCCTATTAAGCCAGGTGAGACATTACCAATCACCTTTTATGCTCTTGCATTTATTCCAATCATTCTTGGAATATTTGGACTTCTCCGTTTTAATTTAAAAAAACACTTTATCGGAATATGGTGTGCTTTGTTTTTTTTTATCAACATTTGTTTAACTCTTCATATAATTCCGATGTCCAGGTATTATATATCAGATCGCTATGTTTATATGAGCATGATTGGAAGCTCCTTGGCTATTGCACTGTGGATCAACAAAATGATTACCAACAAGTTAACTTTTTTTAAAGCTTTATTTATTCAAGGAGCCTTCATAGTTTATATTGGCTATTTTATTGTCTATACTTATTTGTATAGTTCCACATATTGATTTTTTTAATTAGGACATCATGCATATATGAAAGTAGTAACAATGCTCAGCAACCTTTGCAGTAAATAGTAGTTTTAACTTTATACAATCAACCCATCCAATGACTTTGATGTCTTAGTTATTTATTTTTTCCACCGGTAATAATAATATATCTTCAAAATATCTATCGGCAACAACAATATCTCTAATAATTTGATTCGACTATCGCCAGGGTCTCGCCAAATCAACAATGGTTTCTCACAAATACACTCACTAAGTTTCCTATTCAAAGGCCCATGAATTTTCTTTAGCCGGGCGAATATCTCTACATCAAATAACCACTTTGTTTGGAATCTTTCGAAAAAAACTAACTGTGCAAGATCAGCTTTGAAGATTTTGAGTCCACACTGGGTATCATATATTATTTCATCGAGAATTATACTTATTATTGTTGCAATCATCCTTCCAGAGTAATGCCGAAAAGCAGATCTTTTAATTGACATACCTAATAAGGCTACTCGAGAACCAAAAATGCCATCTATACTGTTACTGTTGCTTACCAGATTATCGAGCATTATTTCTAACTCCGTTAAAGGTGCGGCCAAATCGGCGTCAATAAAGCCAACGTATTCACAGTTGAAATTTGCTAGCATATAAAGAGATCCCTGTCTTACGGCTTCAGCTTTTCCAACATTCTCTACAAGGTTGATCACAATGACATCATTACACAGCTGCGATATGTAAGTCAGAATTTCTTGTGTCCGATCAGTACTTCCGTCATTAACAAAACAGAATTTTATGTCTTTCCTAAATTCTATAAAATCCTTGAAAATTTGAACATCTAGCCTAGTTGATTCGTTATAGCAAGGCACTATAACGCTTAAAGTGATTTGTTTCTTCATAAATAATGTAATTCACCAAAATAGATGATTTCAGTTATTTGCAATAGCAGTTTCGAAGTTATTGTAACGACGAAATTCATGAGGTTCACACGTCAGGAGGCGACGCTATTCTTTTGGTTAGTTTGATAACATTCATGTTATATTTTGAATTTAAACAACATTTTAGACCGTAAAAATAAATCTCTGATCGTGATAGCAATGACAACATATCCGATCAGCATAAATGGCATGTACCAGACTATAAAATCTATATGTGTATGTATGTATGCATGACCTTTAAAGATTACAAACCAGGATAAGGGACTTGACAGAGAGAACCATAACATTGCAATAAGTGACCGATCTAAGAGACGCTCTGAAATTGAACGGCTTTTTGTTTCAAAAAACATTCTATATGAACTGATTGCAACGAGTAAGATTATTAATGAGTAAAATGTACAGAGATCGTTTAACACCTGTAAGAATGTGTTTTGGCAGTTAGGCAGAAAATGGCCCTCTAAGTAAGTGTTGATAACGTCGAACGAATTACTATGAACGCTATCTAAATAAGGCAAATCCATTTTATTGCTCTCTATAAATGTTCTTTTACTAAAAGAGTAAATTATATAGCTAAAAGCATAGCTTACATTTTTAAATTGATGTGTTAATTGCCCCAAAAGAAGCACAAGTGAGATTGTAGTTCCAAACATCATCCCTCGTAAGGCTATAGATACCTTTTCAAATGTCACTTTTAAAACTTCTTTATTTAAAACATGATAAAAAACAAGGGGACACAATCCTGATATAATTGTTGTTGTTATAAATTCGAAACCGGTAAATAGGAATTTGATAAATATCAAAAGAAAAAAAAACCAAAATGTCGATTTATTTATGTTTTTTTTATTATTTACAATGAGTGGAAAAATAACAAGACTTAAAATGAAAGGTGCAAAAAAGAAGAACGGAACCCAATATATCGTGTGCGAAAATATGACTAACCAAGGCGAAAAAAAAATAAACAAATAGGTCAAAATCATAGTTGTGCCGCCCCATTTCTTTTCCACCCAATTGCAGAATAGTAATAAGACTCCGGCTGTAGCTAAGGAGTTGAGCAGCTGACAGATACGAAATACATCCCATGTTGACATTGGTAGGGTTTCGGCAATACAACTATACAACAACGATTGAAAACCCGGTTGGGAATAGTACGGCTCATAGCCGTCATCACCTTTGGCATTTTCTTTATTATAATAGGCGTTAAAGTCTCGCAAATCGGGATCATACAACAACAATCTTCCTTGAAAACATGAATATGAAGTTAAACCATCTTTCTTGCTCTTGACAATTCGCCCAACAGCCAATGCTTCGCTATCAAATTGAAATGTCGAAAATTGATCTTTGTTTACAACGGGGATAAAATCGGTAAAGAACTGGATAGTTAAGAGAATCAATAATCCAAGGTACGCGATCTTTTTAAATGGTCTCCTACACATTCAAATGATTTAAATATTTCCTTTAAAGTAATTCTTACAAAATGGTTAAAATCGAATTGCTAGCTTAACGAAACTGTACACCTTAACTTAAACGCTTTGTATGGGTAATCCATATCAGAAATGTTCTGTTAAATTATAATACATCAGTAATTAAGTTATTACACAGCCAAATCGGAAATGAATTAATATTATTAGCAAGCTAATCGAATAAACCCTTCTAGTATGCCAGTATTTATTGGCAACGTCATTTTCTTATGAAAAGCGAATTTAAGAAATGATAACCCAAAATTGTCCAGGTAATAATTGATCGGATATGGTAACATCACTGGCCTTACCGTGCTAAAGCCTTCGAGCTTTTCTTGTTGCATTAATCTATGAATTAATGCCTGGAGCCCACGGGTTGAAGGAATAGATAAATGCTCACCCCATATTAGGTAGGGCCAGAATTTATTTAGATATCTTGCAGCGACGCTACCCATATCTGGACAAGTCACGTACATTGTGCCTCCAGTTTTATTTGTTATATCTATTAGGTTCTTTATGAATGCCTCTGGAAACAGCACATGCTCAAGCACTGTAATTGACAGCACCAGATCAAATGTCGTAGACTTAAAATGTTTTGAAAATTCCTCATTCAAATCTATCTTTATCCAATCAATATTTTTATGTGTAATTTTTGCTGGCCTATCATGAAAATCAACCGCAACACCTTTTGACGCGGGGAATCGCTCGGCTAAAAGAGCTGAAATTTCCCCATTCCCGGCTCCGACATCTATCCAGCTAAAGCTGGCCTTATCTTCAAAATTACATTCCGATACCAGTATCGCATTGTCAACACACTGATTATACCATTTGACTAAAGGGTTATTTTCCCTAACATTTCTCGTGAAGCTATTCATACCCCCGTCAAAAGAATTGTATAGATCTCGTAACTGGTCCGGTGAAGGTAGTGGGTATGTCTGACCTGATCTGCAAACATCACATATCCCAAAATTAAATGGACCGTGCTCCTTCTTATATTTGTGATATTTATTAATGTATCTGACTCTTACTTTGGTTGCCTTGCAATAACTGCATTTATTTTCATCCATAATAAATAATAAGGTTTATAGTTCCAAGGATAGCAAATAAATAGCAGTTAACCAATCCACAGATTATTTAAAAAAGCAGAAAAGAGTCTAACTTGAAAAGAGATATTTATTAAAATCATTAATATAATCAAATACTGATATTTACTATCTTTCTTAATTAACCATGGGGATAAAATTGTAAACATTACTAAAATCGCTTGAAGTGGAATTTTATATATATCAGTAATAAAGAATGGCAGACTTATTAGTATAAGCAGGACGATGTTATCTGAAGTTCGTATGAATCTTCTTTTATATAACCAAAAACAAAAATTTAAAGCAAAAGGGGAACAGAGGATGTGTCGGTTGATGCTCCAAATATTTCCGGAACCTCTCAAATTATGTGTGAAGAAAACATCGAGGATTGTCATCCCCGATAAGCAAAAAATGGAAAATAATACTGAAGCGTTCAAGCTTAATACGCTCAATGGAGACCCACCCTTGAAAATTATTACAACTACCTTGCAAGAGAAGAAGATCGCTACTAGGCCTAAAACAAGTGCTAATACGTCAGGAGCAAGTGCGTAATCTATATTCAGTGTGGTCATTGGGATGCCTGGTATTAACCATGATCTTCTCCAATACCTTTGAACAGATAAAAAGTAGAAAATTTTATCGGTCTGAATATATTGAATTAATGCAGTTATGAGTATGCCCAAAATAGCCGCACCCCAGTATACTATTTTCTTAGTAACAGATCCTGTTTTATTTGAAAATGGGTATATGCCGAATATAGCCAAAACAATTAAGGCTGGTAGAAATAATATTGATGTAGAGCGAATTAATGAGCATGTTATCAATCCTATGTAAAATAGCATTTCATTCTTCTTGTCCAACCCATACAACATCGCAAAACCGGCAGCAAAAAAAAAAGCCTCTGAATAGGGAACGGCAAAGAAGAAGAAACTGGGTGTAGATAATGTTAGTAACGCCAGCAATATTCCTGGGTTTGATTTACTAAACACGAAGATGAAGGTTATAGCAAAAACAACGGCGTTAAAAATGCTAATGCCAACTGCTGACAATCCCAATAAACGCCACGTATATGGGAACAAAGGAAAAAATGCTAAATTACATATTTGTTCTGGTAGAAACTGGTATCCGTTATCCCTAATTGTTGCAAACCATTGGGCGTCCCATGAAACCAAAGTTGATTCAACAACAATACAGTCTATCAAGCCATACTTCCTAGCGATTTCAAAAAAGGTTACCGAAATCAAGAAAAATGACAAAACTGCGACGACATATCTAAAGTCAAAATAAGGTGATAGGGGATTATACTTCATTTACAGAGGTTGAGATATGCTAATTTAATAATTGATTTCACAGAAACATTTTCTTAATTACTATTTTTAGTTCGCACTCTAATAAGCACAGATTTTTCATTAGCTTGACGTTAAAGTGAATTCTATATATTACATTTAAGGTTTTGATTTAGCCGAAATGTATGATGGGATTTATACTTTTATAACAGTTCATATAGAAGCATCATATTTACAAATAAATATGTATGATTTTAAACAATTCTCGCATAACGAGCTTCGTCCTATTTGTAGGTTTTAACTGTAGGTTCGTACTCTAAATCAATTTTATCGAACGCTTCCGTAATTCCATCAATTTACTATAATTGATCAACCAAACTTTCACAACCATAATGACGGTTTGTTTTGACATACTACTTAACTACTAAATTTTGTTATAACAAATAAAGCTCAACTAAGTGAATCGGATAAAACGCTTGTAGTTATAAATAAAAAAAATTACATTAGCTTAATAGTACTATTCTAATTAAAACCTAAACGTTATTATGTCATCGGAATAACCAAGATTACCAATAGACGAATATCATGTGTAGTAATAAACGTCTAAATTCAATACATTTTTTAACTAGTCGTTTCTTGTCGCTATCAAGCGTTAATATCTAAGATAAATATTAATAAATAATCAGCCCTTACATCTTTTATGTATTCATTAATTATTAAATCATTAATTTTCGGTGGTATCTATGTCATATCGGTCTTCTTACTATTACCTAAAATGGCAAAGGCTCAAAAGCAAGAACCCAAGATTGCAAAAGTAGAAAAGTTATATATAAACCCCAATTACGCAAGAGGAAGCGTTGACAGCCAAATTTTTAAAAGCGTAGTCTTTATCCCTCTTGAAACGACGGAAAAAAGCATTTTTGGAAAAATTAAAAAGATGGAAGTTACGGGTAGTTACTTCATTGTTTCTGACCTTAGTACAAATTCAATCCTACTATTCAAAAGGGATGGCAAATTTTATAACAAGATCGACAAGAATGATGCTCAGGGCGGAGTAATAAATGAAAACTTTACAGTCGATCGGAAAAATAACGAAATCATTACAAGTGTTCAAAAAGATGGTAGGAAGCATCTAACATGGTTTAATTTTCAAGGTAAAATAGTTAAACAAATCCCACTCACAGAGTTTTATGCATCTATCGAATATTATAATGATCAGATATTATACAGTCCGCTCCCTTTATTAAGCAATAAGGTAAGTACAGATAGCATAAATTATTTTATAAAATACTTTGGAAACAATGGCGTGAATAAAAAATTGCTACCTTTTAAATCATCGGAATTCGGGTTTCCTGCTCATTTTTCGATTTCTGACATTCCTAAACCGTTTCAACTTTATTATTCCGGTGAAAATGAAAACTTATTATATGTAAGCAATTACACTTTTAATGTTTATGCACTCAACAATGAGGGTATTCAATTGATATATAATATCATTCTGCCTCAAGATCTTTCATTATCATCAGATTCGTTGTCACATCTTCAAACCGTTTTGGAGAAAGAAAAATATGTAAGGGCAAATAAAAACAGGATTTATTCCTTTAGAGATGTGTATCAGGTTAAAGATAATTTATTTTTTGAAACTGTAACTGGTAGCCATGCAAATCCCAACAGATACTTAGCCTACAACTTGAAAAAGCGGGTTCTTATCTCACTTGAAAAAATTTCAAGCAATAAGATGTCGTATTTTCTACCAATGTTATCTTATTATGGAAGCATTATTGGTTGTGACGGCGAGGCTATATATTCTTCGGTGTCATCGCTTGAAATGTTCGAGGCAAAAGATGCTACAGCTGACAAACAACGGGAACTTCCGCAGTACCTCGAGTCATATTTTAAAAAAGAGAACCGTAAAAGTAACCCGGTAATTGTAGTTCTTCAAATGAAGTAAGATTTATCAGGATGAGAATAGCCCTAAAATTATTTGCTATTTTGCATATGATAGTGGTCTGCAATTATTCTTTTGCGCAAGAAAAGCCTTCGCCTCTCAGAGGCAGTGTGCACGGTATAGCCCAAGACTCTGATTATAATATTAAATTACAATCCGCTACGGTTGCCATTTACAAAACTAAAGACAGCTCGTTAGTGAGTTATCAATTAACTGATGATTTAGGCGAATTTTCTTTTAAAAACATTCCAGTTGATAGCGCATTACAGATCGTAATAAGCTATGTCGGTTATAAGACCACAGGTAGGAAGTTTGTCATACCTTCAACTAGTGGCCGGATAGAACTCGGTGAATTAAATCTGCGGCGAAATGATGATAATAGATTAGAAGAGGTAGTTATTAAAGCTACCCCGCCTGTCCAAATGAATGGAGATACGCTCGAGTTTAATGCTGATGCTTTTACACTTGATAAAAACGCTGTAGCAGAGGATTTGATACGAAAGTTACCCGGGATTACCGTATGGAGTGACGGTTCGATCACTTATAATGGAAGACAAATAAATCAAGTATTAGTTGGTGGGAAACCATTTTTTGGTGGCGATCCGCGTATCGCTACTCAGAACTTGCCGAAGGAGTCCATTGATAAAATTCAATTATATCGTAAAGAGATAGATGTTAATAATTCTTTCGACTCTGTTATGAATTTGAATATCAAGCTGAAGAAAGATAGGAATTTTGGTTATTTCGGTAAACTTGGTAGCGGTGCCGGGTCAGAAAGACATTATGAAGTAGACGGTAATATTAATTTTTTTAACAACCGGACACAAGCAGGCATTGCAGTAGCCGCAAATGATGTAAATAAATTAGCGCTAGATGTCTATACACTTATGAGGAATAGTACATTCAAAGGTAACAGTGCATCTATAGACTATCAATCTGATTTCAGAATGCAAGGGCTTAACCAAACGAAAGCAGGAGGAATTAATTTGCAACATGACTTTTCTCCAGCTTCAGAGAACGACGAAATTGATCAACTTACCGCTAATTACTTTGTCAGCAGAAACAAAATTGATTTTTCTCAAGAATTGGAATCTTTAAACAAGCTTATAGGTGACACCACTTTATTACAGCTTGAAAATAAATCAAAACGTTCATCGGTAGTTCGACAAACATTTGATATCAGATACGATAAAAAAAAACGTTTTTATAATTTTTATGCTTCGGGTGACGGTGGATTAAGTACAGAAAGTAATGACATAGCTTATCATTCTACCACAAATGTTGCCTCTAGCCCACGCAGCCTTAACAAAATAGCCAACACAAATTCGCGGCAAAGTAAGCACATGAATATTGGTTTGGGATTTCGCCGGTTCGGATCATCTGATGGAATGACAGGCCCTTTCAATCAGTTTGATATTAACTATGCACTAAATACTAACGGTAACAACGATGACAAATCATTATTAACCGAATTTATATCATTTGATGATTCCATACAAAATAAATCATTTAACCGCAAATACTTTAATGAATTAAATAGGATTAACCAACACTTAGATTTTAATTTTAATAACTTATTAAACGGGCGTGTTCGAGGATTTAGTTTAGGTATTGGAAATACAATTGATCTATCGGCAAATAGTGAACATAATGAGACTTGGGATAAGGATTCCAACTCACAGATATATTTACCTAACATGAACCTTACTAATAGAATGAGGACCACAATCCTCAACGAACGGCCTCATCTAACTTTAGAAAAATCATTTAGCAAGTCGTTAGCTAATCGTTATCTAAAATCAACTCAGATTAAGCTAACTGCGGAGGAACAATTCTTTAAGCAAGTAAATCATTCGACTCTACCCTTTCAAGAACTAAACAAATTTTACAAATACTTCATCCCGAAAGCAGGTATCATATATAGAAACAACCAATTTGGAGAGTACGACGACAACTTTGCATTAAACTTTTCTAAAAGCGTAAATTACCCTACCATTCAACAATTACGCCCACTTGTAGATAGTTCCAATCAATATGTTATTATACAAGGTAATCCATTTTTGCGAGCTGAGAAAAACAATTCATTGTCGTTTAGTTTCAAGCACTCAAGCCTAAAAGCAAAAAACACTTTCAGTTATGACTTAAACATCACAGGTACTAAAACAAATAGCGCATTTGCCGATAGTGTAATAACCGACACTCTTGGAAGAAGTACATATTATGTCACAAATGCAAGTAACAGGGAAAGCCTTGATATCACCGCTAATATATCTAAGGGTATAAAATTCAATCAAAACCAATTACAATTGAAACTTACCAGCAACCTTAATTGGTCAAAACTGCCTAGTTACATAAATGATACATTTCTTCACTCCAATAACTTCTATTGCAGCTATTTGGCTGATGTACATTATAGTTATAAAGCTTGGCTAACAATTAATATTGTACAGGGGTATACGTATTTTAGATCTGACCAACAAGGTGAAAAAAGTATTACATCATTTACCAATAGTTATATTCCAACATCTATTAGTTCAAGCATTAACATCAGTAAGAGATTAACTTTAAATAGTAATATAAGTCATAACCGTACTATTTCTACAGGTACAGTTCCTATCAACTTTACGATATGGAATGTATCGGGGACTTTTAGATTTTTAGAGGGTAACAATTTAGAACTGAAGTTTGCTGCTTTAGATCTTTTGCGACAAAACAACAGCGTGGTCAACAATGTTCGCAACAACATCCTTACACGAGAAACTACTAATGTACTACGGCAATATGGAATGATCACCATCTCTTATTTTCCAAGAAAGATTGGAAAATCAAATAAAAACTGACCAAGACATTTAAGGTATTAGACCTAAAAGTTGTCGACATATTATGGTAATTTATTAAAAATAACATTTTTTAAGAAGTCACATGAGTATTGAAACTGTCCTTGCTAAATATCAACGTTCAATTCTGATTTTCTTTTCCGGGATAATATTTTGTATTTATTCACCAATGTTATCCATTGGCTTTGCAAAAGTTGATGACCAATGGATGCTACTTGGCGAATCACTAGTAAGTTCGCCGGTCTTTGACTTATCAGTCCTTAAAAATATTTTCTTACATGTTAACAGCTTGCAATACTCGCCTTTAAACACCTTGTACTATTATGCTATTTATCAAATCAACGGTTTTGATCCATATTATTATCATATAGTTTCCCTTTTATTGCATATTGTCAACTTCACATTGATTTATACTATCAGTAAGATTCTTTTAACCAGATTTAAATTGCCAAATGTCGTAACTATAAGTTTATTTTCCGTAACTATCTGGGCAGTCTTGCCGTTTAATGTGGAATCTGTTGTTTGGATTTCCGCTTCGAAGACTTTACTTTATACCTTTTTGGGTAATATCTCATTCTTATGTTTCATTCAATCTTATTTTCGGTCGAGCAAAGCACTATATCTGCTAAGCATTATTTTTTTCATTCTTTCTTTTTTAGCGAAAGAACAAGCGGTATTATATGCATTTATGATGTTAATATTTGTATACACATATCAAATGCGGCATTTGAAGAAAAACACTAATTTGCTCCTCCGATTTAGTTTCCCTTTTTTAGTTCTTGCGTTAACTTTAGGCTTAGTAACAACTTACATCGGCATCTATGGCGATGGTATTCATGAAGTAGATCGCTATCCGTTTAACCAGCGTTTCATTTTGTCGTTTTATTGTATCTTCTTTTATTTTACAAATTGTTTCGCGCCAAGCCATCTTCACTATCATTATCCCTTCCCAATGAGGTTAGGTGAATCGCTGCCAACCATTTATTATGTAATTGCGATTATGCTTTGCGTAATGAGTTATTATGTTTATAAAATATTGAAACAGAGTAAAAACAAGGCTTTTTACCTGTTTTGCTTTGGCGTCTTTTTCTCGCACCTCTTGTTAACGATTCAAATAGTGCCTTTAGCAAGAGCGGCTATGCTTGCTGATCGATATATGTACATACCGTCCTGGGGTTTATTAATGGGTGCTTTCACTGCACTTAGTGAACGGTCGAACTACTTTATTAACTTACGTAAAAACAAGGAGATCATTGTAATTGGCTCCTTTATGATATATCTCCTTCTATTATGCACATACAGTTGTATGCTGGTTACAAACTGGAAAGGAATGGAACTTTAACCACGATGTGGACGTTTTTTAATTATTGTTCCGCGATGATCGAATTCTTTTAGAAGATTCTGTACACACTTTTAATAAATTTGCAAAAAACATTCTAATCTATTACATTGGCTATGATCGGCATGTTTACTTATTTTTTGACAATTGCTTTAAATGTTAGTGTATGGGGAACAGTATCCCCGTTAGTATAAACAGTAATTACTTGCATTATAGGCCCCGGAATTTGTGGGCGAAATATTACGCTAATCGCTGAAGAATCGCCATGCAAAACAGGCTGTTTATTCCAGTTGACGAATGAACATTTGCAATCTGCCTCAACATTATCTATAACTAGTTGTTTTTTTCCCCTATTATAGTATTTGAATGATATTTTCTTGGATGTATGTAAACGGACTTGTCCGACATTTTGACTTTCATCGCAAAAATATATATCAGGAGCATCCTGTTTTTTATTCTTTTCATTAATGTCGAATGAACATGATAATGTGGAATTGAGCAATAATAAGCCACAGAACGTTTGCTTTACAGTTTTTAACATCATTTAATATTAAATGTAATTAAAATAGGATTGTCGGAAATTCGAATTTCATGAATTAGCTTCGCAAGATTTGGATAGTGCTTCAATGAATTAATGCTAAAGTCCTTGTCTTTATTCATAATCAGAACTTCCGGAGAGATTGCGCTAATCAATTCATTATTATCCTTTAATCCGACTATTTCTGAAGACGGATACTCAAGCTCAAATTGCAATTTTGTTTTTGAATCTGAAAACATGGTCCGTATAACATTCTTGTCTTGAATTTCAAATATAAAACCCTTGTTTAATTCCAAAAAATGCTTTCTAAGAAACGTATACTTACTTAATCCAGGACGAACCCCTTTGTTATAAGAATTTAACGATTTTGGAATACTAGTTTTACCAAAATCAAAGATATATTTAGGGTACATCTTTTCCGGTGTGATTTGATAGACGGTATCATTAAATGTGTCATTAAATAGTGTTCCTAATTTATTTCTGTTCAGAAACCCCGAAAAATCTATTGCGATATCATCTGCATTGGGAAATGAAAAATACTGCCCGTTTATCTTTCCGGCTAAATCAGTGGTGACAAGATTATATTGACCCGTGGACGCATTGACGTTCTTATTTATGAAAAGGTAATATCCATTTTTTTCAATTTCAAGATCCATCGCCCAAAACCCTAATCTAATATCTTTGACGAAAGTACCGTTAAGGTTGTATTCTAATATTTTCTGTGAATTGTTACTTAACAGGTAGACAGAACTTGTATCACGACCGAATTCGATATCGTCAACACTCTGGTATTGGCCTTTGCTGTAACCTATGCTGCCGATATTATTTAAATAACGTCCATTCTCGTCGAATATGTAAACAGCTTTAAATTTATCATCAAAAACATAATACTTCCCTTTAGCATATAAAACTTTTGCAATTTTAGCAATTGCACAGTGGTCATTCGTCTCCAATTTGATTATCCGTGGATTCTCTATCTTTTGTTGAGCTTGAAGAGACACCTTATCATCCTTTAATTTTACATAAATGATTTCTTTTTTTAGAAAGCGTCGAGGCAGAGAAACTTTTTGTTTGCTGGACCAATTACAACCTGTTAAAAAAACAAGAATTAATAGCGTCTTAAATAAGCTAAGTAGTGTGACAGGTTTTAGTTTGATGTACGAAATCATTATTAACCAAGTGTGAGGTAAATGTTTAGGAAATAGCCAGCACCGAGAATTGATTTCGATGCCAGCTATGTAAATTGTAATTAAACCATTCGTTAAAGGCCACAATCAGGAACGTCCACCTCGCAAACCACACCACCCTCTTTGCAATCATTGCCCTCATCGGTTATAACCACATGACCGCTACTGTAGTCAAAGCACTGAATTAGTACAAATAACTTTTTCGGTTTGACTGTGCCTGTACCTGTACCAGTACCCGTACCCGTACCTGTACCTGTGCCTGTGCCTGTGCCTGTGCCTGTGCCTGCATAGAATCCTAAACTATGCTTTCCGAAACTTGAATACTGGAATCCGAAATTAATAAGTAACGCAAGTAAGATAAGTATTCCTACTTTCTTTTCTGTTTTTATAGATTTCATTTTTATAATTTTTAGTTAACGAAGTTAGTTGCTGATAACAATATCATTAAGCCAAGTCTATAGTGTCCCTTTCGGGACTACCAAAACTGTAGTTTAGATAGTTGATTGGGTTTTGACTTATAAGCAACCGTTGGTTGTAGACTTTGAATAAGAACCCGGTATTTATTACAGAAATGCAAGTTCTGAACGAACATAAGGCTAATTTAGGTTTTCAAGACCTACTAAGTTATGATAATACATAACATATAGTAGGTCTAAGTTTACAAATGTAAACTTAAAGATAAAAGATAGTTTTGAAATTTTAAAACTATTTTTTGCTGGCATGTGTGGCATTAATAAAAAATTAATCCCCCACACACACAGCCAGACATACGTTTGCGACAACCGTAACGTTAGAGAACGACATACCATAGAGTCTGTCATCAAGATGCTAGGACATACTAAGATCATCATCACACAAATTTATTCCAGAGTTAAAGACAAGAAAGTTAGTAATGATATGAAAGCATTGAGGTCGGTATTGTAAATAATGCCCAGCCAGATTGAGCGAACAAGCCAGACTGATATGGCGAATGCGCCATTCAATGTAATTGATGCACGGAAAAAAGCATTTGAAGATACCATAGAATTTATTGCACCGATTCTTCGGGAGTTGGACGATTTTAAAGGCTTGAAGGTTTCAATCAGCTGGGTTTCCTACCGCGAGTATTTGAAATACCGGCAGGAGAATTTGATCGCATGGGATAGCCAACTAGATAGCGGATCCCCTTTTGCGCTAATAATTAACTATCTCGGTCCGTCGGAGAAACTTGGGTATGCCGCGCAAACATTGGATTCATCCTTTTACTTTTTAGAGAGAAATCTGAAAGCAAAATTGATGTTAAATCCGACAGACGATGATTTGCATAGATGGGTCTTAATTTGATATGTACTGACATAGCCAACCGCTTTTTCAAATTCTCACCATTGAAAAACTAGCGCCCACGCCCTCTTCGTGGAGGGTCAATCGCAGCGGCTATATCCTCTTTAATAAAAACCCACTCATTATTAGTCAAAGCGACAGGGTCAAAGTCATTATCCGCCAATGAAAAGTCAATGAAATTTCGTTTTATCAACTCGCTGTTATGCGTCCATTCGTAGCGCTGTTGATGCAAACTTATCATTTGGTCAATCGTATAAATCCGCATGGCCTGATGTAAATCCCAAAAGTCCTTTTTTCCTTCCCCCTCGTTGAACAACATCAACTTTCATCGCAATTATCTCCTCCACTGTTGCCATTCGTACCCCTTCCACCATATTGGATGGCCATAAAAAAGGATCCATAGAATAGTAAACATCCAACTTGATCAGCTCATTTTCTTTGTCACCAATCAGGTAAGATTTACCGATAGCCGGGTTGGCACCGAAATCGCCTTGAACAAACCGAAAGGTCTGGCTCAGATAAGCTTCAATTGAAGCAAAGTCAACGCTGCCATATTGTGCATCGGTACATAAATCTATATCGATTGACATCCGATGTCCCCAATATAAACTTAGCGCAGTGCCACCAACCAATCGAAATTCATCAAATGGTTGTCCCTTCATGATTGTAAGGAGATTGTTTTTTAAAGCCGGCGACACGGTATTCCAGTAAAGCATATCAATCAGGTTGTGTGTGAGCCATAATTTTTAAAGAATTGCCATCTATATTGGCCCTTCCTGTCACTTCCAGGATTTTATCTTTACCATAATAATCTAAAGCGGTTTGTTTTTCGTCTTCATTACCCCTCTCGAATACCCGTTGTATAACCGCTTTATATTGTTTCGACCAGTCGATCTTTTTCATGTCAGTATCCCAAAACAACTCCTTGCGGAATGCGGGCGCATCCTGCTTATTTAATTTTTTCTGAGCCTGTTCAATATCATAGTGCGCTTGTAACAGATAAAAAGCGCCATTCTCCAATCCTAGCGCCTGATCGATCTTAAGCGAAAGCATCGGCGATAAACCGCGCCTCGCTTTTGTTACCTCGTTTATCACCTGCGGATATTCACCAATGGATATGGCAAAAGGGCCTTTTTTTAAGTGCCTTTTCTTCAGCTCCCTTTCCAATACTCTTCCCGGATGTATCCCGTAATAACTTTCAAAAGTGTTTCGCATACTCTAAAATAAACAATTTTGTTTATCTAAAAAAGTTTATCTTAATTAATCTTCCTTTTTTATCAACGTCAACTCCTGCCGGGCAAACTTTTTCTTCAGGGGCTTCATATCCTGGCTGACCTTGGTATCGGTCACACGTGCATAGATCTGCGTAGACCGGATATTCTTATGGCCAAGCATTTGTCCGACGGTTTCAATGGGAACGCCGTTAGTCAACGTAACCGTTGTCGCAAAGGTATGTCTGGCGCAATGGAAGGTGAGCCACTTCGTCCAGCCCATTTCTTTCATGATTTCTTTTAAGTAATAGTTCGCCCTCGCATTACTGATCTTCGGCAGCAGAAAATCCTCGTCCAAGATGCGCGGATAGTTTTTATAATGCTCGATCAGACGGAGCGCTGGCGACAGCAGGGGCACACGCACGCGGTTGTTGTTCTTGATCCGGTGCGTTTCTAGCCAGATGCCGCCGTCCTCTCCTTTGCGGATATCCTCCGCTTTCAAGCTGACGATATCGGAGTAAGACAGGCCGGTGTAACAGCTGAAAAGAAAAAGATCACGCGTTAACACCAGCCGCTTTTTCAGGTTTTTTACCGCCAGGTCGTTAAGTTCCAAATTGGTCAGAAATTCCCGGTGGACTTCTTCCTTTTTTGCCCGGTAGGCGGCAAAGGGGTTGCGTTTAGCCCAGCCGATCTCGTTGGCAAGCTTCATCACCGTCCTTAGCTTTTTTACCATCTGCACGGCGGTGTTGATTTTTACCTTATGTTCCGTTTTAAGGTAATAATCGAAATCCCTGACTAACTGGAAGTCGATATCATCCAGTTTGATATCGTCCTGCTTGTTCCGCATCAAAAGGAACTTTCGCAGGATTCGGAACACCGACCTGTACTTTTGCAAAGTTGCCGGTGTGTAGCCTTTGCCCAGCAGGCCCGCGATCTGGTTGGTATGGTAGTTCCAGACGTCCGACAGCATTTTCGGTGGTTCCAGCTCTTCCCCCTGCATCATTTTGCGGATGTGCTGTGGGGTGAAACGCTTACCCGCGAGATAGAGTTCCTGCCTGCAGGCGTGCGCCCGGGAGTATAATACATCCAGCCAGCTGTTGACGGAGCGGGCCTGTTCTTTGGTGCCACGTACCCGTTTGGTATGCTTGTCCCAGTCTGCCGGGTCACAATGTCGCCCGGTCGACCATTCTGTACGTAGGCCGTCTACGGTAATACGCATGTAAATAGGACGCTGCGGCTTTACCTGTCCCGGCCTTGACTTTGGATAAAAAAGAACACTAAAAGGGACACCTCTTTTAACCTCGATCAGCTCTTCGGGCTTTTTTTTTCAGCCTTGTTCAGTTCCTTGTCGATATCCTCTGTGCTGTAAAAATAAATACTCCCCATTTTGCGGGCAGCCAACGCGCCGGTGACGCGTAGATGGTGTAGCGTACCGTTGGAGATATTTAACAACTCACGGACATCCTTGCTGCGCAGCCATTTGTGTGTGCTAACTTGTTTTGAATCTGTTAACGGTTTGAGCAGGTCAAACAGTTCCTTTTTGAATTTTTCTAAATCCTGTTTTGTAAGTAGATCGTTCGGGGTCACAATGAATTGTTTTCGGCGAACATACTGGCTGGCGTCAGGATAAAAAAATCGGCAGCGTTCTAATTTATTCCGGTATATGATCGATTTTAACTTTTTCGTACTACCGAACAACTACCGAAAAAATTGGCCGTTTCCGCTTTTCTCATCCATTTAAGCTCGAATTACATTCAAAACACCCCATTTATACCCTTTTGAGGTCAAAAAATAAATCGTTCGGTAGTACGAAGAACTACCGAATAATAAATTCTGACACGCTTTAGCTTTGAAAAAAATTAAAACTATGGCAACAGAAATCATCACCAAAGACGACCTGGAAGCATTCGAGCAGCGGCTTTTCCAGAAGATAGAACAAGTGTTGGGCGGCAACACGCCGGAGCCCAAGAAATGGCTTAAAAGCTATCAGGTTAAGAACATGCTCAGGATATCGCCCGGTACCCTGCAAACCCTGCGTGTGAACGGCACCCTGTCTTATACAAAGATCGGCGGCATCCTTTACTATAAACAAGAAGACATATTGAAGCTACTGGAGGGAAGGCAAAAGGGAAAGCAGTAATCATAAAATCGGCCAGGGCAAGCCTGCATCATTACCAAGCTATATCTACCAGTTGTCCATACAACGAGGCATTACAACGCTTAAACAACCGGAAGCGTAAGCAGGTAACTTGTCAAGGGTCTTTAAATTTGTCATTAGTTAAAAGTAACTATCTTGTTGATAAGGATCAGGGTGAACTCAGTCAAGGGCTAGGTTAATGACCTATGCGCCGTATTAGTCTCTGCTCCAAATCACAGGATCATGTCGTGACCAGTTAGAATAGTAGACATTAAGGTCTTATAAAGGCATTAGTCACCGGCATATCTTTTAATTGGATTTTTTACTCTCAAACTGACGAACTATGAACTTCACAAATTTTGTAGGCGTAGATGTTTCTAAGCTGACCATTGATGTACATTTACGGGGAAGCAATGCTTTCAAGACCTTTGCTAATAATACCAAGGGCTTTACAGCGCTGCTGCTATGGACTAAAAAGCTACTTCCAGGCGTTGATCAAGACAGTATTATTGTATGCTTTGAACATACCGGTATGTATAGCGTAGGGCTTGCTATTCATTTGCAGGAAGCGAATATTTCATTCGCAATGATTTCTCCACTTGAGATAAAGAAGTCACTGGGTATGCACCGGGGTAAAAGCGATTTTATTGATGCTAAACGCATTGCTAATTATGCTTGGCTGCACCGGGACGATATCAAACCATCCGTATTGCCAGCCAAAGTTATACTCAAACTTCAAACGCTGCTGACCTTGCGCGACCGCCTGGTACGTGACAGGGGCGGCTTTGAAGCAACCTGTAAAGAACAGCGTTTGTTATTAGGGATAGCCGAAAATGCAGAGATGTTCGAGGTCTATCAAAACATGATCGGTCACTTGACCACACAAATCAAAAACTTAGATGCGCAGATATTAAGGGTTATTGATAGTGATGTTGCTTTAAAGAAGACATATGACCTGCTAACCAGTATGAAAGGTATTGGCCCTGTCATTGCAGCGAATATGATTACCAGTACGCACAACTTTACCCGCTTTACAAACTGGCGAAAGTTCGCTTGTTATATTGGAACGGCTCCTTTCGAACATACATCCGGTACAAGCGTCAGAGGAAAAACGCAGGTTAGCCATTTGGCTAATAAACAGCTTAAAAAGCTGCTTCACTTAGCTGCGATCAGTGCTATTATTCACAACAAAGAGTTAAGGGCTTATTATTTAAGAAGGGTTAGCGAGGGCAAAAGCAAGATGAGTACGATAAATGTTCTTCATAATAAGATTCTCGCCCGCATGTTCGCTCTTATTAACCGGCAATCTGGATATGTTGAATTGGCGAAATATGCAGCTTAGACGGGGTAGCATCTTAACGCTTAAACACCGCAGCAGCTTCCAGGCAGGTTCTGTAAAGGGCAGCGAAGGTAGCGTAGCGGACGACGCTGTTTATATACCCTTTACAGGTTCTGAATGGAACTGAACTTTGTGGTTGCGCTAAGATGCAGCAGTTATTTATTTATAACTATTCCCCATAAAGATGTAAATTGTGATTTCAACTCTAATTATGAGGCCTTATTTTTTAATTATCTTAACCCTGATGACGATTTGTTCATGCCAAAGAACAAGTAAAAGGAATCGCAATACGGAGGATGGAAAGCGTCGGATCAGGATCACGTGGAAGCAACAACTTGCTGAAGCAGAGAAAGATCACACAATTCACAGTGCCTTTGATGTGTCCCAAGACACCATTATTTTACTCAGACGTTCATTAGGAATTGAGTTAAGCCCCGACAGAGGTAAGTCTTGGATCTGGCTTGCAAAGAATATATTTCGGTTCGATGAATTCAGCATAGACGATAAAGGGGTAATGTGGGGATTAGAGCGGTGGAAAGGTATTCACGAGCCGAGCTATTGCAGGATGCACTCGTCACGGGATATGGGAAAGACATGGATAAGTTATGAACTTAATACAAGCAAATTCTTTCCATATCACATCTGTTCGATGCCACACTCTCCGCTAGAAGTAAGTGACTTTTGGGACAAGAAGCTCTATCGGCTTGAGGGGAGCAATCCGCTTGCCCAATGGCGTTTCATCAAACAATTGCCTAATCATGATAATGACATAACCGACCTTTCGGTTGGGCCTTATTCGATTAGTAGGGAGAACGACAGTAATAAATTGTATGTTAAACGAGAAAATGGCTTAACAGACACGCTAATGCGTTTCACAAAAGCGTATAACATCTATAACCTAGAAATCAGCAAAGACCATATTTATGTCGCTGGGCCCTCAACCAATGATCAAGGTTCCTACTTTGCCGTTATTCGGAATGAGCGCCTTTTGAAGGATTTTATAATACCTGGCTTTGACTTAAACTTAACCAGAACACCGCTTGGCCGCATCTATTTAACCAACAGTGAAGGAGCATTCTTATACACAAATAATACATTAGTTCATTTGTTTAAATAAAAGAAAGCAGATGCACCGAACTGTTTTCTTATAAATAAACTTGGAATAATCTTAGAATACGGCGCAGCGGAAGGCAACAGTCCGATCTGCGCCATTCATACACCCTTTATGAGTTTCCTGCGTTGCTAATTTTGTAAAAGTGATGGAACGCAAGTTACCTACCAGTAACTTATAGAAGACCAAGTAAAAATCAGGTCAGTGTTAACGCGAGAAACCTTTAAATCTTTTCCTTGGAATATCCAGGGCGTCGATCAGCCGGTTGCGGATATAGTTGGCATCGACGCCCCCGTGACCGCCCGACAAATGCGAGAACAATCCTTCTTCAAAATCATCCCGGTCAAGCAGCGGCGCGAAAGCGTCCCGCAGGCACAGACTCAGGTGCCGTGGCGATGCTTTTAACTGAATTTCCAAATCATCCGCATTTTCAAACACGTACACCAGATCTTCGAAATCGGTACTGGTACGGTAGTCCCTTCCTCTTCCTTTAAAAGCTTCCCACTTCGATGCAATAAAATAAGGCAGAGAAAATATTTGGACGCTTGTCCCGTCGTCCAGGCGGCGACGAACCGCGTGTTGAAATCCCTCCGGATACCAGCGGTTACTGAAACCGATGGCTTCAGGCTGCGTCGGCATCACGTCAACAGTGATACCTTGAATCTTATAACGGCAGATTACGCCCGATTGGATATCATTACAAAACCCGATCTCCCGTAAACGGGCGTCCAGCGCGGCGTAGCCGCCGTAACCGGCCAACTCAACGATCACATCCACATCGTCCGTTGGCCGAACGGCTTCGGCGATCTCCGGCGAGGTCGCGTATAAAGCAACCGTAGCCCCGCCGACAAATACAAATTCATGCTCTAGGCCTTGCAACACCTGGTTTACCGCTTTTATCCTTAAAAGATTTTCATGCATAATCAGTTTCAAATGAAAGTTTTAATAATTCCAGCGCTTTATGCTGCTCCCGTACCTTACCAACGCGTATAGCGTCGATCAAGGCAAGGCCGGCATACAGCCGCTCGTCCTTCAGTGCGGCCAGCACTTGATTGGGGTATAGCGGAACTATCAGCTGCCCCCTGACCTTACCCTCCAAGCTCGGCCATACATAATGTTCTTCGGAAATGAAAAAGTCCTTCAATACCGGTGCGCTATGCGCAGTCGGCATGCCTTTAACAATCGGACCCGGCTCCGCAGGGAAAACATACTTCAGCCCATGTTCTAAAAAGTGATAGAACGAAGTTTTAAACACCTTCCGCTTGTCCGGGCTGATCAGCCTGGCAATCATCGAACGGTTTAGCGATTCGCTAATCTCCGAATTGCTGATATACAGGCTCGATGCCAAGTCTTTATTTAAAACTGGTTCCTCTGACAAAGCTATCTTCAATAAAACAACAATATCATGCGGACGCATACCATTATGTGCTTTCATACCCGAAGATACTCAAAATATTTTCAATTCGCAAATCGCAAATTGAATACAAGCATTGGCTTTACTCTTCACAAAATTATCTAAACATTTTATGCGTCCCACTCTACAAGGTTGTAATATATAACGACCATGTATAGGATTTGTCACCAAAGCGATTCTGTGAAACGTCAATACTCTCACTAATCGTAACTCTACGGTTTTATGCGGCTGCGATGTGCCTACAGTCAAAATATACCGCAAATCTGTGAAGCCTGTTAACAGAGAACAGAATAACGATGTAACTGACAAAGCAGTTATATGGAGCGGTATGAACCGTATTACTGCAAAGGCGGTGACGCTGGCTACGGCTGGCCTGCGCTGGTGCGCATGGGCAGCCGTTGCTTACCGCAATCGCCAGCCTTTCCAACTCGAAACATTTTTGCTACAAGTCATTTGTCAACAGATATTTGCCATACATGCGCTTGGTGAGCGCAATAAGCTGCTGAACTTTTCCTTTTACCGCTGCTGCTGTTTCATAGTGAGCAGAGTAGTTGTCCCTGTACCGGACATCGATATAAGCGTTCTTTAAGACTTGAAACAGTTCCTTGTTATACGCATCATCAAGATTGAATACCCCAATAAAATCTGTAGTAAACATTTCCGTTATCGACAAAAGCCTTGATAGGTTATGATTATTGATCTCGTAGCCAAGCACAACCCGGATTATAGCTACCAATAAACATTCTGTCGATTGGTGCAAAAGGAACAGTGCAGCATTAGCCGATTTTTGCCGGATGCACCACTCGGCGGTATCATAGAATTGTTTGCCCTGCTCATACCAGCGGTGCCAGTAGTCGGCCTGATTTAAGCCGTCCTGAGAACAATCGGCAACGGAGTGTACTGGCAACAGCAATCCACCCGACAAATAGATTACAGGGCAGGCTAATGCCTGGCGAAAGAAAGAATTGCCTTTGGCAACGGCAGATTTAAAAGCTCCTGCATAATGCACCAACACAGTCACCTTCGCGATTGCTTCACAACTTTGTTCGATGTTGCCGTTGAGATGCTGTGCCTGCCGCTGCTCATCGTCCGAAGCCAACACCAAAAGGAATATCTTATCAGCCAAATCCGGCCTTACGCCAAGATAGATAATGGCTTGAACGGTCGACATCTTTTCCCGAATAACGTTAACTAAATCTTTAAGTATGTCGTTATAAATGGATGGAATCACAGTGCTCAGCCGATATAGAGATATTTCACTCGGTTGTTCTTTTGTTATTTCGTTAGCTTGCTCACCCATCACGTTCGGTTGCTCACCGGTTACAGCGGTGGTTTGTGTGTCGCTTACCTCACTATCGTCTTTACTCTTTAGGTGTGGTGTCGCCTTGCTTCGCTGGTAGATCAGCCACGATGCCGAATAGAGCTTTTGCAGGTTCTCAAAAACGGCAATAAAATCAGCAGTAACCACCCAACCTTCGCCGCTGATACGTGACAGTCCATGTTCCAGCCATTCGTATAGCTGAACCCGGTAATCCGGTAGGCTGTATTTGCTAAAAAGTTGCACGATAACCGCAAACGGGTCACACAGTTCCGCTTCGCTCAGGTTGTGCGGATAATCCCGCCAAGTATCACGTTCGCCTGGAATAAGGTCTGCGATTATTGCTCCGACAGTCTTGCCGCGTTTCCACAGCACCCACGCGGCTTCTATCAAACTGATATTGGATTCATGGAAACTCAACAGGCTGCCTGGATTGTCGTTCCTGCCGGTGTAATAGGTCTTACTGAATATCGCGTTCCGCCATGTCCCTAAACGGGCCAACTGATCGGGCAACCAGTCGTCGTCGAAGAATGCGTCCATAGCTATCACCGGATTGCCGATCTCATTCAGGGTAAGGGATTTGATGGGGCTACCCCATTCGCTTTGCTTATCTGCTTGCATTGTATCTGAGTTAAATGCCTGTCTGTATTGGCAAGCCTATCAAATTTCAAAAGCAGGTGATTTCTAAACTATTCCTGAATGCTCTATCGAAGAATTGCACCGGGATAAATTAGTTTTGCGATAGTCCTTTAAGCCGCAATAGGCATAAAGGGCATTTTTTATTATATTTGTTTAAGCCTTACATTTATACCCAATGAGTACAACAGCAGAAAAACCCAACCAAATCCACCATGGCCGCAACGTGAAACGCTTTCGCGAAATGCTGGGTCTGAAGCAGGAAGCACTGGCTTTCCAGTTGGGCGGGGATTGGAGCCAAAAAAGGGTTTCCCTGCTGGAAGCAAAGGAAACCATCGAGGAAGAATTACTGGCGCAAGTAGCAGCTATCTTGAAAGTGCCTGTTGAAGCTATAAAAAACTTCGACGAGGAAAAGGCAGTTTACAATATTCAAAATAATTACGACAACGCGGCGCATAACATCAATTACAATTTCAATCCTATTGAGAAAATTGTAGAACTTTATGATGAAAAAGTGGCTCTTTTAGAGCGACTTCTCGCTAGTGAAAAGGAAAAAGTAGAGCTTCTCAAAGGCAAATAGACTTAATCCAGTACCGAAACATTTTTAACCATTTTTGGCATTTATACCTTTTTTCTAACAGCTAGAACAATAAAACTTTCATTAGCATATTCCGGTGTATCTAGGGTTAGGTTATCCCTTATATTTCCGTACCTGCAATAATATCTTTTCCTGAGAGCTTGTATTAATTGATATACAATTCATAGTTGTAGAATTGGATCACGATGCTCTCAATTTGCAGGCTTATGACTGGTCAATCGTGTTTATCAAATATAAGTTTAATCGGCTTAAAAATAAAGCCCCCAATCCACTCGCTGCCCCGGGCCTTTAACCTGCACCTTATCACCATTATTTGATGTAACGTCATGAAAGCGGAAACCATAAAACTTTTCTTGTTGTGAGGCACAAAACCCATGATTCGGTAGACAGTCCGGGTTGTCCTTACAAACCTTTTTTCTTGATGCTCTGGCGACCCTACATATATTTATTAGTGTAGAATCAACTTTAAATTCCTCCGTGGGTTTATTCATCTCTATGTTAATGAACTCACATAGTTTTTCGATATCATCTTTAAGCCGTCTACGCCTGTCGTTGTATTGCCTACGACTTAATAATCCTCCAAAGCTTTTTTTCATTATTTTGGATAATAAGAAGTTTTCACTTTTATAGCCTTCTATTGCTGCAATGATATTAGGGCTATAACATCGAGGTCTGTAAATTTGGTTTGGGATACGGGTTTAACTTGGTTATAAGCAGGGCATGTCCTCGCTTAAAATTTTCATTAGTATGTGTTGAACTTTATTAAAATTTGCTTTTAAATAATGCACCCGACAGCGGTTGTCAATTGGGTTAATGCCGGTATAATCCATATGATATATTCCAAGTTTTTTGTGACATGAATGAGGAACGTGGATATCATAAATAACTGGAGCTTAACCATTAATTGAAATAATCGCCCTCATAGACAACTAATTAACTATTAGTCCTGATTTTTTAATAATTTTTTTTTAGATAAAGTTTGTGAATATATTGCATCATAAACCTTATCTAAAATGTTCATAAACAATGATTCAGACTCGGAGAACGTAACAGTTCTGGGCACTTACCATCCGTATAGAGTTTTAGGTGCGAGAAATCCTAAATTTGATGCTTATAGCAGTAGCATATTAAATGTTAAAAATCTTATTGATTTAGATATTCAACGATTTTATACCCGAATCAACGCATTAGTCACAACGGGCATTCCAATCTGTTATGTACCTTCATGTGATTCAAGTAAGTCGGATAGTGGAATTAGGCGATTAGCAATAAAACTAGCTCAATCGAATCGCATTGACGCAACTGGATGCTTAATTAGACATACTACTATTCCCAAACTTGCGAGAGGAGGAAACAGGAATATACGTGTTCATCTTGATTCAATTAGAGTTGAAAGCCCATCTTTTATTAAAGGCAAAAGAGTTTTATTGATTGATGATGTTACAACAACTCACAACTCACTGACCGCATGCAAGCAATTATTACTTGAAGCCGGAGCTTCTGAAGTTTATTGTTTAGCTTTAGGTCAAACAGCATTAGATTAATATTTTTGTAAATGCCATTATCTAAGGAATACATATTAACGCTTTTAAAGACACCGAAAATAGGTCCAGCATCGATAAAGACCATCAATCGATTTTCCAATTTTAAAGTAACGTCAGTAGACGATTTGCTAGATGTTATAGTGGATGCAAAAAAAGCTCACCCAAGGATAATATTGCCTAGTAAAGAAGATTTATTAGCTGCAAATCTGTACGCCCAAAGGATATTTGATTCTTGCAGTAATATTGGTGTTACTCCAATCTCATTTAACGATGAAAACTATCCAATTAAGCTTATGCGGCTGGATGATTATCCCGTTATGATATATACCAAAGGCGCAATATCAGCAATAAATTCTCAATATTCTGTTGGCGTAATCGGTACACGTGAACCAAGTTCTTATGGAATTAAGGCTGGTAGACGTATCTCGAATATAATAGCACGACATGGTTTTTCAATTATTAGTGGTCTAGCAATTGGATGTGATACGGTCGGGCACCTTGGGGCTTTAGATGCCAATGCCCCAACGGTAGCTGTTTTAGCAAGTGGGGTTGATATAATCTACCCGAAAGAAAACCAGTATTTAGCAGACAGAATTATCGAGCAAGGTGGTGCATTATTCTCAGAATATGAAGTTGGATTCAGACCTCAAAAATCATCATTTGTTGAAAGAGATAGACTGCAAACGGGTTTAAGCGATGGATTAGTTGTTATTGAAACCGATATGCAAGGGGGGACTATGCATGCTGTTAAAGCCGCACAAAAACTGAACGTCCCGCTAGGATGCATATCTGGACATCCTGAATCTTTACAGGATTTTGCCAAAACTCGAGGTACAAAATATCTGATAGAAAACGGAGCCGCTTCTCTAGGTAATGTAGACCAAATTTTTTCTTTCATACAAAAACTCAACCCCAATATCACCGAGTTTATTCCGGAAGATAAATCAAAAGAAGTAAATGTCAATAAAGTTACGATTCCAGCACCTCAGATAAAAAATATAACTGACCCAATACCTGATATAGTTGGAGTTACATATGATGCTCATGCGAAGGCAGATGCTATTAATGTTCCTGCTTATACTGGACCAGTAGGAAGTGCGAGGTTTTTTGGTGGTGGCGATGCTACTAAAACCCAACATAAAGCTGACTCCTATATCGATTTGTTCGAAAAAATAGCTGAGTTAACTGACATTATGGCCCAAATGCTTGTACAACAGGAATCAATGGCTAAGATGTTAGCAAATATCCTTGAACAACAATCAACTTCTAAAGAAAAAGCGATTAAACAAAAAAGACCTAAAAAAGAAGAAAATCACCCTAAACTATTGTGAAAAAAGCAGTAATATTTGACCTAGACCAAACTTTATTAGATACTGATAGTGTTAAGCATTTAAGAGATGCAAGAAACTGGTCTGAAATTTATAAGCTAATACCAACCTTATCAGCTTACGAAGGAATTGACCAAATAATGCAATTTCTTTATGAAAATGATATAAGTATCGTGGTAATAACAACTAGCCCCGGTTCTTATTGCACCAAAATAATAAATCATTGCGGATGGAAAGTAACGGGACAAATATGTTATCACGATGTGTCAAGAAGAAAACCAGACCCAGAATCCTTTATAAAAGCAATAAACGATTATAGATTGGATATTAAACAAACTATTTCTGTGGGAGATAGAGACATCGACATTCAAGCTTCTAATGCTGTTGGAATACCATCTATTGCATGTCTTTGGGCAAGTCCAAATAAAAATGCCTTGTTAAAAGCTAAACCAACTTATACAGCAGACGATACAGCCGAACTATACCAATTAATTAAAGCTTTTTTTCAACCACGCATCCAATAATATGAGTTTCCCTGTAGCCGATTGGGAGGCAATCCCATTGGAAACTTACAAGGCTTTGTTGATTGAAGTCAAAGAACGATTCAGTTCAACTACTGAAGAAGTAGTAAGCTGCACTGATAAATCAATCAAGTGCTTATTGGCTTTTGTGACTTTTGTATTTGGAGTGGGGGTATTTCTATTAACGAATAATTACGATTTACATTGGTTATGCTATGTGTTAATTATAGGCTTTTCGGCTTACAACGTGTATTTAGGTTACAGAACTATTCGATTAAGACCATCTCACACAGTTGGACTTTTACCTGACAATGTATTATCAGTAGATTTCAACCTCAATACTGGCTTTTCGCATGAGGAAAAGGAAAAGCTATTTTATTATAACGCCATACTTACCTATACCACGAAAATAACAGAGGGTACAAGCGACAATGCAAAGAGAGCCAAAAAATATGATAACTTCTTTGCATTGACACTCTTGTTAGTATTGGTTATAACAATATTAGTTTTCTACGCTATTTCTTACCACCCCTCGTCTGTAGGGTCTTAATAGGCAGCTTAGTTTGTGTTGTTGCTTTAGCCATTATTATTTCTTGTCACCTTTCGTTGAAGTGGTTCTAACGGGAGATGTTACCTGTGTTGTATCTTTTGCCATACCTTTCGAATTTGTATCTGAAAATGTACCCACTACTTTAATTGGTGGTGTGGTTTGCGTTGTTTTCTTCGCCATTCGCTTTAATATCAATATCTGTTACGCCAGTTGTAACAACAATTTTTACTGGAGGAGCGGTGACTGTAGTGTCTTTTGCCATGATTTATAATTTGATTAAATATGAGTCGCTTATATTCAAAATTAGCTATCACTAATCAAGTTAGTATAATTACTTTTCAACAACGACGGTCTACAACTACGTTATAACTTGCAAATTAGACAAAGTAATATATATTTTAAATAGAAGATTGAATAAAGTATTTTAAATTACTTAGTTTTTCAATTAAGCCAACTGGTAAAATTTATGGAACTTACCGTCTGTTCATTCTTGCCTTCTTCTGCCTATGCCGATCTCTTCCATAAATTGCTTCATCATCCACATCGTCGCTAATACTGATGTTCAAAGCAGTATCCAGCCTATCAGATTCAGGATGGCTGTCAGCACTATGAAGTAAATCAGCACCCGGTGATTGGCTTTGCTTTTTTTCAATTCCCATTCTATCGATTCCTGCCGCTGTATGATCTGCCGCAAAAACGGCTGGTTGATAGCCGTCTTTTCGGTCAGTTCCTTTATCGTTTGTAGGAAGTCCTTCAATGCGGTGTCCATTGCCAACGGTTGCTGCGGGTTTCCACTGTTCGTATTTTCCTCTTGTCCTATCGTTTGCTGCGCTAATCGTCGCGCCGTCTCTGCTTTGTTCATAGTCGATGTGTTTTAATATCTCGTTCCATTTGAAGCGGTTACCTAATGCCTGTCCGCGTATCTTGAAATCATTGTGGAAATAGGTAATGCCGCTTACCCTGCCTGTCGATGCCTGGTTAAAAAGTAAAGAAATGCCATGCCGCTCGCAACGCTCGATAAACTTCTGTATGCTGACGCGGTGGGATGGCAGTAAAAGTGATAGCTTCTCCTGGAGTAAAAGCTTTTCAGAAGCCTGGCCCGTTCGGTTTATCATTTCCAGCTCATCCTTGGTCGGTGCGCGCTTCGCTGTTAAGTTGCTTTTTTCGAGAGGTAGCTTGTTAATCCGGTCTATTGTTTCAACGTTATTGCCGTCCGTTGTTAGGTGTCTGTTGGGTTCAATAGTTATATGATTATCGCGATGCCCAGTCCGCGTGTTACTGTGATTGCTTGTTGTAGAGTTATGCAAATTTTTGAGGTTATTGCTATGCCGCTCATTGGTTACACGATGCGCTGATTCTACCGTTATCAGGTTATATTGTTCTTCCAGCTTCCTGATTATTGCCTCACTTTTCCGGTAGTTATTGCTATCTGAAACAACGCTGCCATCGAAGCGAACGCGATTAACTAACAGGTGTAAGTGTGGGTGATCAGCATCAAAATGGCGGTAGATCATATACTGGTTATCGTCGAAGCCGTTTGCTAACAGGTATTCGTGCGCGATCGTCAATAGCGTTTCGTTGTCAAGTCGGTCATCTTTATGAAAATTCAGGCTGGTATGGTAAACATAACGATTAACCGACGGCCGCAGGCTTCTGACCATTTCCACTTCCTGCTTAATTCCCCAATGATCAATAGCCGTAAAATTACTGTCCAGCAGTATCGCCCGCTTGCTTATATCCGGGTCAAGCGCTTTCTTTTCATTATATCGAAAAGCCCCCATGAAGCTCCTACCGATCTTTTGGCTCGCTATCATACAGTAGAAGTTTTAAGATGAGTTGCTGCTGCTCACGGAGCTGCAATAGCGATGATCGTACGTCCAGCGGAAACTTTCCAGAATTGGCGTGTTTCGCAAGCTGGTTGATATTGTTCCCGATCCGCTTCAGTTCGATGTAAACTCCGATATCTGTTTTTGCAATCTTCGGTTCGGGAAATTTGCCTTTTAATAATTTATCACGTACAAGCCGGTAGGTAGATATGCCGCAATTTTTGGACGCCTCCTCAATGCGAAGCCGTTCCCGGCTGTTTAGCCGGATAGTTATCTTATATGCTCGTTTGTTCTCGTCGGGTACCTTTGGTCTTGCCATATTCACTTGATGCTATCGCTGCGACATTACCAACAACATCGCTGCAATAATTAAGCGTAACAGGCAGCCCATTTGTTACAAGCTAAAAAGCGGTTTGAATAGTATTGTACAGTTTTGATATGCGGAACGAAGTGAGGTATATCGGGTCCGGGTACCCCGGCAAGACGTTTTGGGCTGCCCTAAACATGGCTTGCTTGCTTCGCTTACTTCACCTAACGATAATGTTAAGTTATCCTTTATTAAAAGGAGAGGATGTATAGTTTGACACTTTAACGATATCAATTATTATCATGTGAAACTTGCATGGTGAAATGGACTCCATAGCCGAAGATGATCCGGTCATTATTGAGCGTATCCAATCAGTTAGGCAACTAGCACGGACAATAATTTTAAATTGGATAATGAAGAAAAGATTTGAAATATCAATTAAATCCGGATCCCTGTAACCCTGAATAGGAATGGTTTTATGAACTGCCGGGCGACACCTAAGAACGGTTCTTTAGGACTTAAAAAAGCTTTTAATTTCACTAACTCTTGCTGGAGCATATCGTCTACAAGCGGATTGACCCCGATTCCGATGGAGTTTTGTAAAGTAATACAGTTTTGGACAGTCCGCATTTGGGATTTGATCTTCGTAATTAAAAGTGCCCGATCTTCCACCAAATCTTTGCGTTGCAGCGCGCAAATATCAATTGTATGAATGCCTTTTTGATTTGAAGTGCCTTTAATTTTTTTTGATTTAATAATGCCATTAGGTTTAAAATAAAGAAATACCATGGGGTCTTCTGCACATGGGTCTATGAGATAGCGAACCTTTTCTTCTGCAGCAAAATTACATGTTGGGTTAGTTAGTCGATTTTGATCATCAGCTAAAGGAAATTGATTCATTTTTCCCGTAACGCGGTTTCCTACACCGGCTAATTCAAACGTGTTTTTCCGGTTACAGTTTGGGCATGACAGCAATAAGTTTTCCCATTTTGCGGCTAGCCAATAATAACCTGGTTTAATAACATTTCCATCGGGACCAATCCCTCCTTTAGGCCTGAAATGCTCGATATCGCCGGTTGTTACCGTAACTAGGCGCGCCTCGCAATAGGCGCATTTGCCGTTGAAGAGCTTTTTAATTTGCTTTTTAACGTCTTTAGCTTTGTATGCGGCGTAATTAAATGGCTGACTCGCATTAAGCGCGCTTTTATAAAATATAATTGCCCGAACGGTTTCTTTCCTAGCAGAACCTCCTTTTTGTTTTAGAGAAGCGGGCACGGATACCTGAGTTCGGTCAATATAAATCATAGCTTAAATTATTCCAGCATCCTCCCAAATACGTTTTACGTTCTCGATAATTGCATCACTAAGATTTGACCGGTCGATTATTCTTTCGCTATCATAAGCTTTTGCTAATAGCGCGTCTATTACTCTATACATCATGTCTTCCCGCAATGTGTTTCCAAAGTGCTTCAGCTCCTTAAGTTTCAAGGTGAGTATCTTTAGGGTATTGTTTTCTTCTTCTGTCAGTTTTTCTTTAGCTAGCAATTTATAATATTGATCAAATAACACCTCAGTGGCAGGATCGTTCGTACTGAAAAGCCCAAAAAACTCGGAGGTCAGCAATTGATCAACTCTAAAACCTTCGGGCGATGGAAGATCATTGAGGTATAAAATCTCTTTGGTATCCTCGTCTCTTTTCAAAACGATTGTTTCATCCTGCTTTAAGCCCCTCAGACAAAGTGGATCGTGGCTAGTAACAATGAATTGTACCCTTGGAAAGATATCGCGCAACTGTTCAACGATTCGCATTTTCCATCTAGGGTGTAGATGGGTCTCCAATTCATCAACAAGCACAACGCCTTGCGCTTCTTCCATCGTAGCACCATCCCGTTCGAGAATTTGCATGATATCTACAACCAAAGCAATAACACTCTTGTAACCATCACTCATTTTATCGAGTGTGCTGATCGATCCATTGTGGGTAATCAATATTTCATTAGCAGTGGCGCTCTGTTCGATCACATCCTCATTTCGCAAGAGCAGGGCTTTTTTTAAACTGCGGGCCATATACTCAAATCTTTCAGGCGGTAATTGATGTAACCAGCCTGTTGCATCATTTAACGCTATCGTGGGATCGAAGAGATTTTGAATTCGGGCCTGCCCTTCAGCGATTTCTGGTTGAAGCTTCCCCTGCTGCATAAGCCTGGTAGAGCCATAAGCTAATAAATAGTTGCCGAAATTTGTTTCTGAGTACCGAAAAGAATGAGCGTCAAAACGCAGGCTCACAACGTCCCTCTTGCCAACTAATTTTATCTTAACATAACCACTTTCACTGTAGTGATTTAAAAAGGAAGTTGGGCTGATATTCCAACGCTTACAATATTCATTACCCGCCAAGGCAAGAGCGATGGCTTGAAGAATTGAGCTTTTGCCTAAACCGTTTTCGCCAAGAAAAAGTAACCAACCCGCGCGCTCATTTTGATGAGATTTAAAAAGAAGGTCTATTCTTTTAATCCCTTTGAAATTTTTGATCTGAATACGTTCGACGCTATCCAGTTGACTGAACAACGCCGAATTTTCACTGTCGATTGTTTCTGTAGGTTTTGAGATGCTCGCGGTATATTTTCTAAAACTACGCGCATTATCTAGCGGGAACTCTAGTTGCGTTTTCAGACCTTTATTATCTCTAAGAAAACGAATAACGTAGCGACCTATATTTACATCTTCAGCCGACCATTTAAAAAAGAAATACCGTTTTAGGCCGGCAAACTCCAGTCCGCAATTCGTCTTAAAAACCGCCAGGCAACGTTCTTGTGGTACTTGTTCAACAACGCTTTTATTGGGAGCATGCTTATAGATCAGTGATGCAGTGCGAAGTAAGTCAAAATCTGCCCGGTATAATTTGAGCGCTCCTTTGCGGGCTTTTACCAGGTTTTCCCGGTTCAACTTCAAAATTTCTATGGTGATTTCTCCACGCTTGCTGCAGGCAAGTACTTTGCCATCATCATTAAAGTAAAGGTGTTCTTGTGGTTCGTCATAACAGGGATCTATTATAGACGGGTTTTCCTTCAATAGGTCGATACCAAACGTATGCGGCTGAGCACGTATGCCCGTGATCGGGAACCACGTTCCTTTTTGAAAACTACACTCAGAACATGCCAAATTAAGGTTATCCCATTCGTAAGCGAGCCACCAATAGTGGTCATCGTAAAAATCCCTGTTTAAACCGCGTGCACCACGTTGCGGTCTAAAATTGTCAGCCGCAGATGGTGAGAATGAGCCAAGCTTTGATTCACAGTAAACACACTTTTGCTCGAATTCCTCTTGCAATGAAACTTTACACTCCGAAGGTAATTCGGGAAATCTGAAATTATCCTGCCTGCGCTCTGACGTTTCCCTTTTGTAAAAATCATTAACAATGCTTTTTAACCCATATATGGATTCTGAAGCAAAAGACACAGGCGGCGCCGAACGGTAATGTCTGATCATCTTCTTAGGAATGTCGTTGTGAGAATAGTTCTAAAGCTTTTGCTGATGGGTAGGTAGACAATGAAGCAATGCCCTGTGCCAACTCCATAGGCAATAAGGCACCGGCGTATTTATTACTTAGAATTTTAGGCAAAGTAGCAATGATGTTATTGATCGCAATCAACTTATCCACTGCTGGCGAAAGCACACTTTCGTACGTTTCTCCCGTCGGGATATTAAGCAGCAACTTATGGAAGTCATCAAATTTAATAAAAACCTTGGCACCATAATTCGTGTACTCGCCATAAACACTATCGGTATTCGTGTGGAATACTTCGTTTTTGATATATTCGCTATCCGGTATGAAAACAGAACCTTCGGGGGCAGCATCAGAAATTATGCTGAAATGATCATAAAACACCCCTGATTTTTCATATCCGATCATAGCTACTTCATAGCCATTTTCTTTTGCAAAAGAGAAGAAACGTTGTATTGGAGCTTTTAGTTTAGACAAAGTAGCGCGTAAAGAGAGGGGGCCTTCCTTGATCATCAAGCTGCTGCTTAAATTGGCTTTGTTATTTTCCCAGAAATAACGAATCGGTGAGAAAATCATCAGTGTTTCGCAGACGGCCATATAATCCGTGGCCACTTGATTAGGAGCGTAATCTTCTTGAGTGATGTTGAAATGCAGACCAAAAAGATCTGTAATCAACAATTCTTCGGCGCAATTTGAACATTTCCCTTTTTCTTGGTCATAGCTTAATGTCGCGACGTTTTCCCCACAATGCGGACAACCAAAAGGTGTAAGCCCTTTCGCAGTGTCCCCGGTCCATTTTTCATAAGCAATCCACTTTAGCGTTTTCATCATATCACCACTCAGCGAATTATTTAATCCTGCATCATTGATGGATTCAAAAATTATTTCGCGAATACTATTAAGCAGGTTTTTCCCAGGCACAAGTACATGGCGCAAGGGAAAGGCAGTCGAATGGAATAACGCCGAATCCTTCATAAGATCGCGAATAGCGAAAGGGCTAGGGTTCCGCTGATCGAGTTTAGAGATCGCGTATTGATCCAACCTTAATAAAGCCGATTTAACGAAGGCGATAGCTTTGTAAGGCGGAGTCATCGACTCGATCGCCTTATAAGCACTACTGGACGAAAAAATGATACTCAGGGGTTTTCCCGCAACGGGCAACGGTTGCCAGTTAGCCTTTAAATTATTTTCAGGGTATCGGACATCTTCAAAATTGGCACAAAGTTTCTTTACCAAGGGACTGCTGATAACCTCCAAATGGCCTAACTTACTTTTCTTTTCGGAAAATACCTTCTGCTGACTCATCGCTTACGTGGTTTTGGGCTCAAACAGGCGGGCTTGCATCGAAACTACGAAACGATGGGATCTGGTCAACATCCTCACAAAACCGACCGTTTTCGCTTTCAAAATATCTTCCTTGATCGATTCATAAGCCACATTGATTTTTGCCAAGCGATTGACATCATCGGTGGAGGCCAAGTGAAGCACGAAAAAGTTTTCGGTTTGAGCCAGCAAATCCGAGTTCACCGTGGAAGGAGATTGCGTTGAATAGACCATTCCGATGTGGTATTTCGCACCTTCTTTTGCAAGTCGACGATAAATTTTGGTGTCATCGCTGTTATCGTTATATCCAAATAAATTATGAGCCTCCTCAAAATAAAGTTGAATAAAGTGATCACCGAGCTTATTATTTGTAAATTTTTCTGTTTGACGGTTGAATACGGCAGAAGAAAGTTCACGAGAAAAATACTTCATAACTTCCTCATTCGCATTACCCAAATCAAGAATGACGGTGCGGCCGTTGTTTAGTTCCTCTAATATTTCGTTTACAAAATTGCCGGCCTCATGATCGTGATACTTTCTCAACGACTGCAGCATCCCGGGACCGGCGGCAACCGCAGATTGCGGGATAAAAAAATCAAATAAGGCATTATCGTCTGCATCGAATAAATCTTTACCTTTTGTAGAACTTTGAAGTTTACTTTGTCTGTCCTTTTCAATTACAGGTCTTAAATACTTCGCTAATGAGTCCAGACCAACTGGTTTCGGCCATTTGGTCTTATCGTCGCCGAATACGGTTTTGCAAACATCATCGCTAAGTCCCATATCAAAGGCAAGCTTACTGCTCAAAGTGGATTCATCTGCACTAAAGCCAGCAGCATGTAAGATTGTCCAATAAATCAGAATTTTCCTGGTTGCCCGTAATTTTTCACCTCTCTGCATCTCGTTTAATTGAGCTAAAGAGGGCATGTCCACTGACAAAAATCGCTGGATATATATCGAGGTTTTTCCAGATTCGCTCAAAAGAGTGCTTATAATGCGATGGGAACTTTCCGGGTGCTCATAAAAGTTGATTTTAAGCGGCTTAGAGGGCGTTTGATCTTTCTTTGTTAAGGCGTATACCGTACACGTGTTAGGATAGGCTCCTCTTATCGACAAATTCTTATCCTGGGGATTATCGTTAGCGTACTCGCCATTTATATCGAATATCAACTGCCCTACTTTTTGAGCAGAAGTTTCAATAATGCTTTGCGCAATCAACTTAACTACGTTACTTTTACCTAAGCGGGTTTTACCGAACATAGCAGTACGACAGCCCCGAAAATCATCGGTGGATAAAAATATCTTCACATCCGGTTGGGACTTCCCCGGTAATGGCAGGCGTGATTCCGTGAGCCTTAGTTTCCCAATTTGAAATCTATTAGTTTGCGGGACTATCGCATTGTTGATCAAATGTAGTAAACTATTATCGGGTGCGTAGATTTTATATTTATGGGCACTGACATAATTATTCAGGTCGCCTGAAAATTCTATTTTGGTATTATCGCCCGGGTCAACGTAGAACATACCTAGCACTTCCGTCATCAGCGCCCCCCATTGCAACTGATTTTCCGTAAACACATCGAGTTCAGGCATAGAACGCTTATGAAGTTCAAAAAAAGTCTGCTGATCTTCACTCGAAAGTGGTGTAGGTGCCGCGTCCAATACGCGCAGGATCGTAAAATGTGGAGAAAGCAATTGGCCTTGATATTCATAACTATCCGGGCACATGATTAACAAAGAATTACGGGGAACACCGCCCACATTGACCTTAAAATTATCTGTGGTCGTGATTTTAATCTTGTCGTAACCAATATCAAGCACATAACCTACGAACCTTAATAAGTCATATGCTTTTGCTACTTCGTATTGCTTTTCCTTTTTCAGAAATTCTATCAGATCACGTAACGGGTTTCCAAGATTGCCGGCTTGTTCAAAAAATCCTTCCATTCCTAATAATTTGATATCAAAACTTCATTTGAGTTATTAGAAAAAACGCCAACCACGTTACTGGTACCTTTAGGTATCGTCCGGATTTTGAATCCATCGTAGAGATTGCGGATATCTGGGTGGGCTGAATTGGTCATTAGCCATTTGACATCGCTGTCAGCAGATACTTGTTTCAATTTCGCGGCCAGTCGTTCCTGCTCGGCGAAAGTAAAACGTCCGTTAATGTAGTGCGCGTGATCCATTTCTTTTTCACCTGGCTTGTAGGGAGGATCGAGAAAAATGAAGTCACCAGCCCTAACACTGTTTAAGGTCTTATGAAAATCACCGGAAATAATGTCTGATTTTCTTAAAAGTTTAGAAAGATCGATTATATTCTCGTGTGAAATTACCCATCGGCGTTCCTCTCCACCGTAGCCAACATTAAAATCCCCCTGTAGGTTATGACGCCACATACCCTTGAAACAGGTTCTATTAAGGTATAAAGTCCGGGCGGCTCTGTAATAAAGCGGAGCATTTTCACTTTTTTCATTCCTGATTTTATAGTAACCCGACTTACCAGAAGGAAATGAATAATATGTGGCGTCTTAAAAAAGATCAAATATGTTATTTATAAGGGAGATAAATACAACATTGAATTTGATACGGCCCTTATTGGTAAGGAAATATTCTATAATAATTCAAAAAATGAGCTGACATTCAAGCGCATACCTCAAGAACTTGCTGATCAGATCAAGTAGTTGTCATGTTGAGGGAAGTCGTAAAGCTTATTTTAAGTGCTGGTACTACATTTCAAGATGGGACGGTATTTGCAAGTGGTGTCTTAGTAGATAGCGACATGGAGAAAGTCATCGATTTTTTGAATGATCGAGATATTATTGAAAACACCAATTACGAGAATAAACTTGGCAACACAGTTGATTTGGAACTATCTATATCTGGATTAAACAAGATTGGTTACTACCAGACGAAGGATGATCTAATCCAAAAAAACCGCTATAAATACCCTTCAGATTTGTTTTGGGTAGCTGATTTGAGACATTTTAGCGATGAATTAATTGCTGCCTTTTTCGGCAAATTTGAATTAACAATTCGTTTGATCGACGCCATAATTCAAATTGCGAAGCATAGTTATACAGATGTTGATCTTGATTATGCGCTGATTACAAATGATGATAAAGCGCTGCTAATTCCGTTGAGATACAGTTCAGGCCAGGTTGACGCACTTAGTGTTGTTGATTATGATCAGATCAACTTAGTGATCGGCGTTTTTGAAGATACTAATACAGAAAAGAAACTAATTTTTGTAAATGAATTAATTGATTATTTATCGCCTGTCACTGAACTCGAGAGATTTGGAACACTCCTGAGAACGGTTGCCGACTTCACAGATAAATGCCAAAATGCTTACCAATATTACCTGCGTGATTTTTCTTACAATAAGCTCAAAATCGAACTCGACTCTAAAGCGTTGGAGTTTACGCAAAAGATACAAGGCGTTATCAACGATTCGCAGACAAAATTAGTTACAATTCCCACAGCATTTGTTTTGGTTTTTGCTGCCTTTGATTTTGAGGATCTAAGCTCGGTGAAGAATCTGATTGCCGTCGTCAGCTTATTTATTTTCGCTATACTTATACAGGTGTTCCTTAATAACCAATACAGTTCACTTAATTTCACAGCCGCCAATGTTGCTGCGTATAAGGAAACTTTCTCTCTGCATAACATCGCTAAATTTCAAGACAAATTTACTGTGGTTGATGAAGAACTTAACAAACAACGTGGCAGATTGTGCTTGATCACTTGGGTGCTTTGGGCTATCCCTTCAAGTTTGCTTGTCATTTGGTGTATTTTATTACTAAGCTACCATCCTGCACCACATTAACCATAAAAGATTTAGTTGAACATATTTTTTCAATCTACAGCGTTCCAAAAAGTTATATGCTCAATCAATAAAAGATAACTATTTATTATCATTGATAGTTAGGAAGCAAGTAATCAAATCCCTATTCGCGCAAGTCAGCCAAGAAATAGTTCGAGAAATGTTCAGTAAGGGCTACTTAAGGACATACCATATTTACGGTATTTCCTCTTTTATGCCGATAAAAATTTGAGGGCCAAGAATGTTATAAACAGCCCAACGGTTGTTTCGGCAATTCATATATTTTCCCATAGACTCTTCAGGCAAAAAATCTAAAACATCAGTTGGCATATAGTGGAAAATAATTGATGTAAAGTTATTTTTGCGTAATGGAAAGAAAAGTTTACTACCATGACTTAAGTGAAGAGCGATCTACTTGGAACGCATTTTATGAGTTATCCGAAAGGTACGATTTTGAAACTCATAATATAGGGGATGAAGATATTTCTAATGTCATCGAGCAGTTGAAAGGATTTGTAAAAAAATCCCCACGTTATTTAGAGCCTTACATTTGGCTTGAGGAGATTTATTTACTTAATCGCCGCGGGAGGTCTGCAGATGCAATATTTAAGAAAGCATGTGATAAGGCCTTTAAGATGGTTTTAGGTAGGGAGAGAAAATGGCCAGATGAAATGTCTTGGGGAGATATGGAAAATCGAACACTTATCCGAATATTTCTTCGGAATGCAGATCAACTTTGGCATAAGGGTCAGAACGATCAATTATTGTTAGACCAGGCTTTAAATATTTATTTAAATTTACTCAATAGCAATCCATATGATCAGCCATGCGCAAGAATCTACGCGCTCGCCATACTTGAAGGGATTTCCAACAATGATTTTTATGATGAGTTTATGGGTAATAATGAGTACGGAGATTATGTATTCAATGAGGATGTCTTCACGTGGTTCGAGCAGAATGGTCCAAAACATAATGCATTATTAAAATGGTTTTCTTATGCTAAGAAAGAGCAATTGATGTAAGAAAGGTACCTATACAACTGAACGTTTACTACAGGCACTTTTGAGGATGATTTGTGCATCCTCGATAGCCTGAAAATCCTCAAAATGTTGGACATTTCGCCGCTTCCCCCTAAATGAACGAGGTAGCGGGGAGCAGGATCGAATTTATACGTGAATTAAAATAATCTCATTGTTTACCACACTGGCTAAAATAATTTCATTTTTCTCAATATAATTTTTTAACTTGGTTATAGTATAAATCAAATTAATACAGAGCAAATTATTCGGTTAACATCTCGGTTAACAGATGATTTCGAGAGATACAACTCGTTGAATATAAGGTTAAAATATTAAGTTGGCACGGTCCCGTCCATTCCGCTTAGAGAGTTTCAAAACTCACCAAAACCGCTTAATTCGTTGAATTAAGCGGTTTTTTTATGTCAAAACCACTCGCTTCAAATCATCTAAAATGCCATCCTCGGTTAACAGCTCGGTTAACAAGGAAGGCCAGTTATATTTGTTAACCGAATAGGCTTTTAATTAATTGATTTATAAAGTTTTAGAGCGAATAAAATCGATCTAATATGAACCAAAATGTATCAATCAATTCAATTACAAAGGCTTAAAAGGAGCAACAAATGAAGAATGCAGGCAATTTATCAGTTTTAGTATGGGCCAACAGGGCGAGGAAGTCACCGGATAATCTCGTTCCACTCTACGTCAGACTTACCTATTCAGGAAAACGGGCTGAGATCTCAACAAACCTAAGAATTGAATTGAATAACTGGAGTACGAATTATGGTTTGATGATGGATGGAAGCGCTTCGTCAAAAAAGATCAACACAGAAATAGTTGTTATCAAAAAAGAAATTGAGCGGACTTTCGACAGACTTATTAACGCGGACGTGGCTGTTTCGGCAGAACTCATCAAAACAAAATATCTTGGTAAAGACAAACAGGTTGATGCGCGACGGAAATTGCTCGAGGTGTCGAAGAGCATAACTCAAAGATGTACGAATTGATCGGCAAGGGGGTGGTCAAGGCGACGCATACGAAATATGAGACCATCAAGGTCAAAGTCGCTGAATTCCTGAAATACCAATACAAAGTCCCGGACATGTACCTTGATGCGTTGAAGTATTCGTTTATAACTGATTTTGAACATTATTTAAAAGCACATGATAATATCAGTCACAACGTAACGATGAGTTACATCAAACGGGTAAAGCGGATCGTCAATATCACTTGCCAAAATAAATGGATCACCCACAATCCATTTGAAGCATTCGTCTGCACTATCCATAAGGTTGCCCGTACCGAGCTTGAGGCGGAAGAGTTACAAATTCTTGAATCCAAAAACTTCACTACTGACCGTCTGAAAGAAGTTGCTGATTGTTATTTATTCTCTTGCTACACAGGATATGCCTTTGTCGGTGCCTGTAAACTGACGCCCCAGCACGTCGTTCGTAAAACAGACGGTGAACTTTGGATCATTACAGAACGCACCAAGTCAAAAATTGAAGCAAACGTACCATTGCTGCCCAAAGCTATTGCGATCATCGATAAATACCAAGATCACCCTAAATGTGTCACAAGAAACAAATTGTTGCCCATGCGAAGCAATCAGAAAATGAATGAGTACTTACAGGAAATAGCGGAATTATGTGGCATCAATAAAAAGCTAACTACCCACACTGCCAGGCATACCTTTGCTACAACAGTAACTTTAGAAAATGGGATACCAATGGAAACAGTTAGCAAGATGCTGAGGCATACCAAGATCACCACGACGCAAATTTACTCTAGGGTTAAAGACAAAAAAGTGAGTAATGATATGAAAGCACTGCCATATGCCTTAGATGCAAAACCTAGCCATGTCTTACGATCAGGGCAGGTTGATATGGCGAACGCGCCTTTCAATGTAACCGAAGTGCGAAATAACGCATATGAAGATACCATAGCTTTTATTGCACCTATTCTCCGGGAGTTGGACGAGTTCAAGGGCTTGAAAGTTTCAATCAGCCGGGTTTCTTACCGCGAATATTTACAATCCCGGCAGAAAAAATTGCTCACATGGGATGCCCGACTAGAAGGCGAACCTACCTTTGCGTTAATAATTAACTATTTTGGCCTGTCGAAAAAACTTGGGCATGTTACACAAACACTTGATTCCTCTTTTTATTTTTTAGAAAGGAACTTGAAAGCAAAATTGGTTTTAAACCCGACTGATGATAGTTTGCATCGGTGGATCTCAATTTAATTACGATTAACAACTAATCATTTAATCGAAGCCAAAGCTAAATCCAGCTAGGTGTTTCAAGTTTTTATAAGTTGCTAGCATCCGGATCTATCAACCTTCAAGCGTAATGTGATAAATTTTTGCTTGCAGCTTGAACTTTGCCAAGTTACCAATGAGTTGTTCAATTCTTATTAATACATCTTTGAAATACGATCACTCTTAAACCCTACGTTTTTCAGCCGTCAAGAATATCATCTCGTTATTTAGGCCGAGCAGCGTAACAGTGAACCTGCCGAAGCGTTACCTGAGATAATTAATATTTGAGTCGATTTTATGTGAGAGCCCTATTGATTACAGCGTTAACAATGATCTCTCATACTAATTGGATGTAATAAAGCTTCTTTTTAAGTAAATTATGGAAGAGGGCTGAATGATCAGCAAACTATAACTTGAACATGCTTGAAATGTACTTTCGAAAAGGTGTTAGCAGAAAGGCGGTATTATTGCTTTCTATGATATTTATGTCTGCCAAAAATCCAAATCTCTAGATTTATATGACTGTTAGCTTCCTTACTTCGTGATTCTACTAATATCCACTTTGATGTTCTAAGTTTTCCAATTCCTTCTGTATTTTCTATTAGATAAAGCACCTTGGTTAGATCAAAAAAGCTACCGGTTAAAACAAGTTTCTGTATCAGAATTGAATTTGTCGCAAAAGTTGTGTCTGATGACGGAATACTCACCAATTTAACTCTCTCTCTTTCTACTATTAACGATATTTTGTTAATCAAAATAGATCGAAAGTTCGCGGTATCAACGTCATATCCCTCTATTATATGGGTCATGTTTATCAGTTTTCTTTCGCCGTATCCTTTTAAGTAGATAGAAGCAGTATTATTTTGAGCTAAAGTATTTAACAAATGACGTTGAGTGCTCCAAGCGCCAAGGGTTTGTCTAAAAGCAAAAACATACCCGACTAATAATAGTGCTATAGCCCCTCCTATCAGCATAAAATCAATTCTTAAGTACCACCGATTCATCAAGATTAAAAATTAATAAGTACTACAAATTCACCTGCACCGCGTTCGCTATCAAAATCGTAATTTAGTAATTGTATTTTTTTCACCCATCGTTTATTTCCAGCTTTAACTATCCATTCGTTGAGATCAATAATTCGCTCCGCAAAACCTCGTATTCTTATAGATCGGCTTCTAAATGTCAGGCCTTTCTTTTCCATCCCCCGATCCGCATTTATCGGGTTTACTTCAATCGATGTCCAAGTCACATTCCTTGGCAATATTGAGGCCAGTTGATCTATCAAAGCACTTTTAACAATTCCGCTGTCCCAACCTAAATCCCTCAGTAAATTCTCGCTTTTCATGATCTTTTCTTGCAGCCTACCCATATTATCGATCTGTTGCGAACTAAGGTTTAATTGCGCAGCTAAATAATCATTTTTTGAGGTCAGCCAAGAAAAAAGGGAAAAGTTTATAAGTAGAATTAAGAAGAATAAGGCCAAAAGCATAGATCCAAAAATCTTGAGCTTTCTTCGTGCAACCGTCTTTAATAATTCTATCTCTAAATTAAAGATAGGTGCAATAATCGAATCAACAGATTTCCTTAGGGCCAGTTGAAACGCTATTGCGTAAGGAACCAAAAGGTTATGATTAATCTTTTCAGATTCTATTTTTAATGGAAAATCAGTTATTTCGGCATTTTCCTGCTGGCAAGAAAGCCAATGTCCGTGCTCATTTAGTGTAATACGATATTGATCAACAACTATTTCCAAGCCATAGTGATTTAGCTGATCAAGAATGTTAGCTATCGGAAACACGCCAAAACTCAAAGAAAGAGGGACCAACTTAATCGAACGAATTGCTGTTAACCATTTATCAGCCTCCCTGGTTCTACAAAGTGAAATGAAAGATTTCTCTCCCGACACAAATTGCTGTAGGTAAAAGTCGCTAAACTTTGCGTTGGGGAGAATCGCCGCAAAACCGCTTTCGGTTACAGCCTCCACGGTTTCAATCATTTTTTGTAATACACCGCGGCCAGATATATTTACAGCGACTATTGTGCCTGGATCGAAATGCTTGGCTAAATCATTAATATTGCGTATTCCTTCAAGCTTTTTTTCAAAATCAAGCTTACCATTACTAATCGTTATACGGCAAGCATTGATTATTAATTCTCCGTTTCTATCGAAAATAAGATGTATACCAGCGACTTTAGAAAACTGATTATACGAATTAAGAATTTTGTTCATACCACTATCGCATGATGCTCGATTTGATAAAAACCACGCTTACCACTTTGGCATTTGTTTTTGAACGACTACTAAATAACCATTTTAAAACGGGTATTCTTGACAACAACGGCACGCCATCCGTTGACTCGGATTTCTCAGTACGTTCAATACCCCCCAAAACTATGGTGTCTTCATTATTTACACGTAGGCTGGTATGAAATTTACTGCTTGACACCGGTGGCGGTGATCCATCTGTCGGGAAAAATATAAAGTCGGATATGTTAACGTCGATACCTAAGGTGACTTGGTCGTCACCCGAAACAACTGGTTTTATCGCAATGGTAAGGTCAGCCTTTGTCTCCCTATAATCATTGATAAAGACAGACTGCGTCGAGGTAGTTGTTGGATATAAGTTTTGCGTTACGTTGCGGTAATACCGCGTGCTACCAATACTTAATGATGCCGTGTGTCCGTTAAGCGCCGATAGCTTGGGAACAGATCGAACGTCAACGTTTTCATTCTTTTCAAGCGCGCTAATTGTGAGATAAAAGTTCGGTGTCACCCTGCCCAAGTTGGTTGATGTTAGCTTGCCAACATTCTTCAGAAAATCGTTAATGGATTTAGCGCCAAATGTATAATCAATTCCAGACAACACTGTACCGCCGGTTTTAACGCTATCAGAAATCCCCGCCTTTATCCCGGTTGATATAGACCGTGTTTTGCGAACATCCAATAAAGTCACTTCTATTAATACCACCGGAACCAATACATCAAGTCGTTTGATAAATGCCTCTACTTCGGCTATCTGGGCCAATGAACCTGATAATAACAAAGTATTTTGTTCACGGAATTCTTTAATTTCCATATTTCGTTTCCATTCTGAAGGAATCATGGTAAGAACCGTGTCAATGGAACGGTGTTGGAGTTGCACAACCTTAAAGGTCCTCAACCCTTCCATTTTACGATCACCTATAAGATATACATTATCTGACACTTGATAAGTGTATTCCGTGCCTTTGAATAAAATACTTAAAAAGTTTTCATAGGAAACATCTTTCACATGTAAAGATATCGAACCACGTATTTCCGAATATAGCGAATAGTTTATATCCAACTCTTGTGATACATGCTTAACAAGGTCTAAAATACTGGCGTTAGTCGCATCGGCTGAAATCAGTTTATGCCCGTTTACTATTCGGCTGAAGATACCACCAGAATATCCGCCCCCGCCGGGTGTAATCGGTTTAAGCGCTTTCCGAACTGCGGTGTTCTTATCGCCATTAATGTATAGTTCTTCATTCTCTTCAAGACCTTGCAATAAATAAAAGCTATCACTGGTCTTTATCATTTTTAGCTCATTGGTAAACGCTAATTTTTCAAGGGCTGTTGTAAAATCTGCATTACTGATGAAGGCCGTTACACGTTTTTTTTGAAAAGCCATCGGCACAACCACATTTTTTCCAGACACCTGTGTTATTTTCTTGGCGACAGCTGGCAGACTATCATTTTCCAATTCGAGCGAAAGCGTATTGTTAAGCGCGTTGTAGCGTATGTTAATTTCTTTCGCTAAAGGTTTAGCGGAGATCAACGGATCTTGATAGGGCGTAATGTAGATAATTGATCCGACTACATTGACTTCAAGATTATACTTCTTTGCCAGAAATACAATAATATTCGAAGCCGACACATTATGAAAGGTGTCATATATGGTAAAATTAAGTTTAGGATCAGCGCTAATACTCAAATTATTTGACCGGGATATAGCACTCAGGTATTCTTGAAGTGAAATACCGGAAACTAACAAGTGAACTTTTTGATTTAGGCCTGGAACCTTCGTTGTTAAAGAATTCAGTGTTTCCTGTATTTGCTGCGTTCTGTCTACCTGCTGGGCTGCAGAAATGAGCGGCAAAAGACCGATCAATAAAAAACTGAAAAAACAGGTAAGCTTTCTAAATGACAACACGATATCAATAATTAAATAATAGAGGATAAATTTCTTCAAGTGAGGTTTCTCCGTTGCCAAAAAGATTAAATGCGTTTTCAGCCAGCGTTTTGATGCCACGTGTATTCAGGTGATCGTGAATAAACATTTTCCCGTTTTTAACTTCCATTGATAGCTCCTGATCTATAGGAATAACCTCATAAACTGCCTTTCTCCCTTTGTAACCGGTATAAAAACAATATTCGCAACCCTCGGCAATGTAATGATTATGAATTGTACTAAATGGCTTGAAATGAGCAGGAAAACTTTCTTTATTAAACTTAACTTTCTTCTTACAAAACGGACATAGCAACCTTATTAACCGTTGAGCTGCTGAGGTATTCAATGTACCAGCTACTAAAAACGGCGGTATCCCCATATCAATTAACCTGGAAATGGTACCCCAGGCTGAATTTGTATGAATGGTAGAGAGAACAAGGTGACCTGTTAATGCGGCCCTAATGGCCATATTAGCCGTTTCTGGATCACGAATTTCTCCGACCATGATAACATCCGGATCCTGTCGAAGAAAAGTACGAAGGGCAGACGCAAAATTCAACCCGATAGATTCCTTTAATTGCACCTGATTAATTCCTTCCAGCGTATATTCTATAGGGTCTTCAATAGTTAAAATATTTCTGGTTTCTTTATTTAAAAACTTCAGGGTAGCATACAAAGTCGTTGTTTTTCCTGATCCAGTAGGCCCACTCATCAGAATGATTCCGTTCGGTCTGCGAATACCGTGCAAATAATTTTCGAGATCGTGCTGGGAAAAACCTAATTTGTACAAATCGATTGATGTTGCATCGTTATTAAGTAATCTCATTACGATTTTTTCACCGTGTAAAGTGGGTAGAATCGATACGCGAATATCAAAATTATGTTCACGGGACTTAAAATGGATTCGACCGTCCTGTGGCAACCTCTTTTCGGCAATATCTAGATTACCAATGATTTTAATTTTGTTGATCAGGGCTGGATACTCATCACGATTAAGCAAACGACGTTCAACCATCATACCATCGATGCGAATGCGCACACGACACTTTTGCTCATAAATTTCAATATGAATATCGCTGCTTTTTAAACTTTGCGCTTCATTAATCAGCACTTCAAGGAAATCTTCTGCATCAACAGCAGCAGGAGATTGCAAATCTTTTTGTACAATAGGATCTTTAATATAGTGTGTTGACAAAAGCCTGCCAATTTGCTTACCCGGCAAAGCTTTAAGCGACACAGGCATATCAAACAATACTTCCAGTTCAGCCGAAAGGCTATCACTGTTGACTGTATCTTCACAGTAGATATTAAATACTTCTGCGGATTTCCAAATTGGCAAAATACGGTAGTGCCATGCTTGTTCAGTTGTCAGCAGGTGCAGGGCTTCAGTGGATAATTTCAAGTCGTCGGTCATTATCATCATCAGAGAAGGTTGAAGAGCCAGGCATCTGATGAGAGATCAACCCATGTGGATTTCAGGTCGATTAATATCCAAATGACTAAAATGAAAGCTTGATATCCAGCAAGTGGAATGGTCTTGTCTCTATGTGCCCCATCTGTATATTGCCATACAATCCATGTAAACAGGGACAGTAACAAGCTTGAAATATAAAAGATTATAAAATTCACAAAGGACAGATAAATAGCCAAAGTAAAAATAAACAGAACATCACCTATTCCTAATAGCTCTGAGGTAATCTTGACCGTCCTTTTTTTCTTAATAGAAAACCAAACCCATAAGAATAAAAATTGGAAACTTATAAATAAAAAGTTGAATGTGATGTATCTTAAAAATAAGTTAGCATCAACTGTTCCAATTAGCCTGGTAACAACTTCCAATACCGCAATTAAAGGAAACAAAACCCAGTACACTGTTCTTGATTTAATATCTTGAAAAAACATAAATAGCAAGCATATTATCAAGAATGAATTGAGAATTAAATTCATAACGACTAATCGACGGTAACCTCTCGCAGATTTTTGTCTTGATCAATCTCCCAAACATTGAAAGTACCGTTTCCGTTAAAATCCACGATGGCAATTGCTTTTGCGACAAATCCATACGTGGCAGATGATGTAATCTCAACCCTGTAGTTTGCCCTGCCATCTTTCTCCGTGCTAAGTTTATCCTGCACGAACCCAATCTCTGTCAAATCATCAGAATACCTTGAATGTTCGTAGAAATAATTCTTTTCTAATGTGTACAAATGTTCTAATTGCAATTTCGCTTCTGTACTTTTTGCTTTCGTTATAAGCGGCAATAATACCGGTAATGAGAGAAGCACCAATATACCGATGATTACTAAAACCACCAATATCTCGGTGAGAGTGTAAGCTTTTACTTTGGTTGTGAGAAGGTTGGTAACGCGTTTCATTTAATAAAAAAAGATTGACTAAAATAAAAAAGATTATTTAATTTAGTGCATCAAAATGAGATTTAAATCTTTACTTAGCCTAAGCCTGTTATTCACTTTTGTAAGCTCCTGTAAGGAATTTATAGAACCGTCTATCGAAAAAAGCATTATCCGAACTTTAGCTCCTGCAGAAAATTTTCAAAGCGAAAAGTACACAGTCAGCTTATGGTGGGAAACGTTAGATGATGCATTACATTATCGATTGCAAATCGTTCACCCAACCTTTGACTCGCCGGATAATCTCGTTGTGGATTCCATCATAAAAAGCGACAAATTTTCAATCACTTTGGAACCGGGTCTATACCAGTGGCGTGTAAGAGCAGAGAACGGTAGCACACACACAGCTTTTACAGTAGCCCGTCGAATTACAATAGTGCCAAGCTCCCTGGCATTGCAAAAAATGCAGTTGTTGTCTCCTTCAGACGATAAATTGACTAATGAATCAATGATGTTATTTAAGTGGCGTAGTCTTTACGGTGCTACAAACTACAGAATACAGGTTGACACCAACGGATTTAATAATGAGGCTGATCTTATAATTGATCGAATAACGCCAGCACTTCAATGGAATTTTACTGTAACAAAAAATAAAATATATCAATGGCGTGTTAAAGCAATGAATAGTCTTGAAGAATCCCCCTGGTCTGCAATATACGCTGTCAATTTTGACAATATTCCGCCGGAAGCCCCGAAACTTTCGTGGCCGGAAAATAACGCACAATTACAACAATCGGTTTCGTTTAAATGGCAGTCAGTTAAAGATGGTACAAAATATAAATTGTACTTGTTTAAGGGTAACAACAATAACGCTACGCTTTACAAAAATTTTCCGGTAGAAATTTCTTCAACCAATTACGATTTTACTGCCGAAAACATTGGCGAACAGTTTTCCTGGCGTGTAACATCCTTAGACGCAGCTGGTAATGAAAGCATTCCCAGTGAACCTCGAAATTTCAGAATACAATAATATCATGAAAAATAAGCGTATTACTTATTTTTTGGTAATTGCTGTCGTCTTAATATGGGGTATTATCATCTTTCGTTTATATTTATCTATTAACGTAAGTGACGATGCCAGTATAGTGCTGCAAAAGCAGATTAGGGAAAAATACGACGACTTTACGACGCACCGAGATACTGCTAGACTAATACTTAACTATAGAGATCCATTTGGATTAATGGCAAAAATAACAAAGGACACCGTAAGCCAAATTTCTATAAAGCATAAGTTACAGCCCGCGAAGATCATCACACCAGTTAAACCTACAATTGATTGGGGCTTCATAAAATATTCGGGTTATATACGTAATCCTGATTCTAAACGGTTGATCGCCATCCTGAAAATAAACGGGATTAACAGAATGTTGTCCGAGGGAGAATTAACGGATGGCATCCTCCTAATTAAAAACATGCGTGATTCACTAAAAATCAAATACAACGGCACAATCAAATGCATCAATCTTCAGCCCGCTTCGCTTTAAAAATTTTGTTGATCTTATCTATTTTACCAAGAATTTCCCTTGCCCAACAATTTCCGGGAAATGCCTTTGATAGAGTAAAGTTAACATTAGATGATAGGGTTATATTAGCTAATCTTTCTACTGTTAGTGATTTTCCTGTTGCTAAGGCTACATTGACCTATTTTTGGTATCGGGCTAATGCTATATTTACAACCCAGGGCGGTTATAGCGGAAAACTCTTAAACGGAGAATATACGGAATATTACCTGAATAAAAATTTAAAAGAACAAGGTCATTTTGAGCACGGTCTAAAAAGCGGATCATGGAAATCCTGGTATGATAATGGCCACTTGCAGTCTATTTATACTTGGAAAGATGGTATCAAAACTGGCGATTTTTTTGTATACGACGATGCCGGAATTTTAACACAAACAGGAAAGTATAAGAACAACCTCTTAAAAGGGAATGTTACAGCCTATATATCTCCTGACAGCACGCACACAGTCAAATATCGTCAGGGAAAAATCTTACCACCAAAGCCTAAAGACACTACAAGTTTCTGGCACAGAATCAATTTATTAAACAAAATCTTCATAAAAAAAGACTCATCGAAGAATGTTGACTTACTTGAAAAACGTAAAAAAGACAAGAACGCCAGCGAGCACCTTTAAATAATGTTAAAAGCATCAGCGCTATATATTGCTATCATCATCGCCCTTGTCATAGGTATTTTATGTGCTGCTTTAGTTGCCACGGCCTACTTTTATAAAATTCAGTATTTCGTAACTTTTAAAAAACAACAACTTCAAAACAATGTATCTTCAGGCGTTAACCTATTACTTGTAAGTGATGATAACGACTACTTCGACGAGAAAAAGGCCGATCTTTTTGTCGACAATAATGATTCACTTTCCATAAAAAGAGTTTTTTGGGGAGCCTATGATATTGGTGTAGTGAGGGCTTTTATAAAACAAGATACGTTATCCTGTGTATTCTCAATCGCCAGTATACCCGACTCGGCTATGTGGGCTGCTTTATACCTAAGTAATGAAGACCGGCCTTTGACTGTATCGGGGGAAACATTAATTAAAGGCGATGCTTATTTACCTTCAGCAGGCATTAAAAAGGGCTACATCAACAATAAGTTTTATACCGGTGATGAAAGGTTGATTATAGGCAATAAGAGTATAAGCCAACGGAAACTACCCGGATTAGACAATAAACGCCTTACAAAACTCAATAGTTATCTGCAGCCTGTTTATGGAAATGATAAGCAGTTATTAAATGATTCTATTACTAACAGTTTTCTAAATGAAACCTTAAACTTTGACCTAAGAAAAAATGCTGAGCAATTAAAATATCTGAATTTAAGCGGCAATATTATTCTGCACGCAGACACGACGATTACGTTAGACAGCACAGTTTCACTAAATAACGTCCTGGTGTTTGCACCCGTAATTATCGTTGGTGATGCATTTAGAGGCACCTGTCAACTATTTGCGTCCGACACCATTAAAATTGGAAAAAACTGCGTATTCTCCTATCCGTCGTGTCTGGGCGTAATTAAAATGAATAAATCCTCCAATCATGAAGCGGCAGCCCAGTTATATATTGGTGAGAAAAGCATTATCCATGGACTGGTAGCAAGCTATCAGGAAGATGATATAAACAGCTTTCCGGTAATAACATTGGCCAAAGACGTAAGAATTTTTGGCCAAGTTTATTCTCACGGTGTACTCCGGTATGAGGATAAGTTTGAAGTTAATGGCAGCCTTTATACGAGAAGATTTATGTACACTACTGAGTTTGACGCAAAAGAAAACGTACTTTTTAATTGTAAAATCAATTTTAAAGGTCTATCATCATATTACCTAAACAGCGCACTTAGTCCTTCCGCTTCAAGTAAGAAAAAGATATTACAATGGCTAAAATAACTATAGTATGTAAACGGGTAAAAGCGTCTTCTATATTAGAGGTTGTTGTCGCCATGGTGATAATTGTTACCGTTTTCGGATTAGCAATGATGATTTACGCCAACGTATCCAGACTATCATTATCAGAAACAAAAATTCACGCACAGGCCCTGTTGTTGAAACAGATGAATAGTGCGGAGTCGGGAAAGAATCTTTTAGACGAGTCGCATATTGAAAATGATTTGGTGATACAACAGACGATATCAAACTATAATGGCCAGGATAGCTTACTGGTAGTTACACTTACGGCTTATGATAAAAGCGAAAAAAAGATCGCTGAGATAAAAAGGGTAATTATTAATAACGATGTTCAACCGTAAATTACCTGCATATACGTTAATGGAAGTTACCGTCGCGATGTTAATATCCGCAATAGTAATCGGTATAACTTACACGGCCTATACCATTGTAAGCAATTCATATGCATCCTATAAAATTAAAAATGACGAAATGTCAACCTTATTGAGATGTGACGAATTATTGCATAAGGACTTCCTTAATGCAGATACAATATATTGTGACAGCAAAAACGACATTATTTTTGAAATTGACACCCAATCGGTTATTTACAACATCGACACTAACTTTGTAATCAGAAAAGCGGGGATAATAGATACAATCGATGTAAAAGTAATTGATAGATTTTGCCTGTTTGAGGGTGTGGCAGTTCCTGCAGATAATCCTACATCAGCTTCAACACAATTATTGGATGAATTACAGCTTATCATTCAATTTCATGGTAAAGCTATGCCATTTAATTACCGGAAACTATATAGTTCGGCAAACCTTATCAACAGACTCACCAATGCCATCAATTGACATAAGCCGTTACGAAAAACGGAAACAGGGCAAACCTATTGCTCAAATAAAAAAAAGAACTGACGAACCCAAAGGTATTATTGCTTTTTTAAACAAGGATATTCGTTTTGGCGGTAAAGAACTTGCTGACAAAAAAAAGGAGGCACTATACCTGGAATTAAGTTCCCTTTTGCAAGCCGGTGTCAATTTAAAGAGCAGTTTAGAGCTTATTACCGATGATCAAAAAAAGGATGCTGACAAAAAGCTATTAATAACTATTAAAAGTGCTGTGTTGAATGGGGCATCATTATCAGGCGCTATGCAGCAATCAGGTAAATTTTCGTTGTATGAGATATATAGCCTGCAAATTGGTGAAGAAACCGGAAAACTCATTGAAGTACTGCAAGACCTCTTTTCATTTTATCAAAATAAGATAAAGCAGCGGCGAAAAATAATATCGGCTTTAACTTACCCCTGTATTGTGTTTGCAACTTCTATTGGAGCCGTATTTTTTATGTTAAAATTTGTTGTGCCCATGTTTGGTGATGTTTTTAAACGCTTTGGCGGCCATTTGCCCTGGATCACCGAAAAAATTATTGATATATCTAAAGCGATGGAGAATAATTTTTTATGGTTTTTTATGGTTTGTTTAACAGTGATAGTCTTCCTGTTAGTTACGCGAAAAACAGAACGTTATCGCCGCATTATATCCGGGATTATATTTCGAACCCCGATGGTTGGCAACCTTATTCAAAAAATTTACCTGGCGCGCTTTTGCAACTCGATGCGTTTGCTTATCAATGCACGCCTACCACTTTTAAAAGCGATTGCACTTTGCCGGCAAATGATACGGTATTATCCCCTGGAGGTTTCCCTGTTAAAAGTAGAACAGGATATAATGAATGGAAAAAGCCTGCACGAAAGTATGCAGGCCTTTAAAGTTTACCCCGGTAAAATGATACAACTGATTAAAGTGGGCGAAGAAACTAACCAGCTCGACTACTTTTTCAGCAAGATATCAGACCAGTACATTGACGAAGTTGAATACAAAACCAGCACCCTCAGCAGCATGATGGAACCACTTATCATCATCTTTTTGGGATTGATAGTGGGTGTAATTTTAATTGCTATGTATTTGCCTTTGTTTCAGATGAGTAATGGGTTTCAGTGATAATATAGAATGCCGTTGTTACGGTTTGATTGATTCTATTTAAACGGATCACTTAAATCACGATATTTCTTTTTTTGAGGAGATCGGTCGATGATTTCATTGATTGTTATAAAATTTAAATCAACTAAATTACACTCCTCATCGAGGATTTTCAGTTTATTGATTATACAGAAATCAATCACATTTCTTAGTACTATCTCATAGTCAGTTCTAAAGTCGATCCGTAACGTAGCGTCCGTAATATTTTGTGTTTTTGCATCATAATGTATTTCTATATTATTTGAGCTTTGATTGCCGTACAAATCTATGTAGTCACTCCAAGAAATATTTTTTTTCATTATCTCTTTTACATTTAAAAACAGACTTCTATCGAAAAAAAGACCTTTCCAAAAATCTCTGTTAGTTAAATCTTCCTCATTTATCAACATAGTTTTTCGATCGCGATCAGATATTAAACGATCACTAACAAAATAAAACGTGTATTGCCAGACTGCCATCAAAATGTAGAATAAATTAAATCTTCGATTGTTTTATAACCAGCATAAGGCAAATAAACTTCTTCAATGGGAACTGCCGCCATTCCTAATTCCTTTGCAGCTCTTAAACGGTGATGTCCGTCAACAACATATCTAATATTTTTATAAATTACAAATTTAATTGTCTCCGTTATGCCGTTCTGTGCAATATCAGCTTTTAGTTTTTGAAATGCATTTTTTGACTTTGTTAACCCATGAGTTATCTCTAATTCAAATGGGCTTAATTCAGATACAACTTTGGCTGCGTCATTAGACGCGAAAGACAACGTTCTCATTTTAAAAGCTCTTCTTGCCAATGCGTTCTCAAACGCGTACTCTGCGGCAATTTCACCCGCCATACCTGGTTGCAGACCAATTGCAACTAATTCTAATGATGTTTTACTTGCTTGTAGTAAGCCATCATGTTTATTATATCCGCTTTGGAATCCAACCCACGACTGTGACCATTCTTTTATCGCAGGAGCATATGCACTTGAAAAGCCATGGTCCTTCACCCCCCAATACATACTTTCGGCTACTTTATTAGGTAAACCATTTTGATACTGCCATTTGCCATCAACTTTTCTCCAATTCGCACCATATTTATCCACCGTCCATCCGCCTTCTGCATATATACTAATGTCACCACAACCATCACAATATCCACCTGAAGGATCATAACCACTTACTGGATTGTTCCCCATACCAACATAAGGGGAATAAAACTGCCCTTCAGGATCGACTGACAAAAAGCGGCCGATCCTTCCATCATACATGCGCAGGTCAAAGTTATTCCAGCCAGTGATCGGGTCCTTTTCGGCATACAGGCCCTGATACTCATATTTGTAATCCGCCCCACCCTGCCTGGCAACGCTACCAAACGGGTAATAGTCGTTATACCGCTTTACATCCAGTTGCCCGCCTATGCGCTCGCGGTTAATCACAACCCGTACGCTGCCCACATTATCGCGCATCTCGTATGCGTAATCACCGGTAGTCGCTCCGGTAAGAGTATACATCCCGAGCCGCTCCGCACCATAAATGGGCACATCACTTAAGCTTGAACCTGTGCTGCCTATATAGGTGGCCAGCACATTGCCTATGCCATCATATACCTGGTAAGTAGTGCCGTTGGCGCTGCTTGTTTTTATACGGTTACCGCTTTCATCATAAGTGTAAGTAATCAAGGCCGTCGTCATCGCCTGATCGGAATATACGCCGATAATTTTTCCGGTAACATCGTACTTCACATATCTTGTATTGCCGCCTTTGGTTTCCGATTTCAATTGACCTAATTCATCATAAGTATAAGTGGCATAACCGGTTACTGATGTCAATTTGTTTGTATTGGTCTGGTATTGAAAGGCATTCAGAAAGTTGTCGCTTAAAGTACCACCGGCATTTGTTCGCTGTAATGATTTTATGTTACCATTGGCATCATACTGCAATCCCTTCTCCTGGAACATGTTGTTAGATGAAGCGGCAAAGGCATTCGTTGTAAAGTTTGGCGTTCCCCATGTAGCTGCACTTAACTGATATTTATCATCGTAGCTATAAGCATACATAGTTGGCGCGTTCAGCCCGGTTATGGTTGCCGGTTTTTTACTTTGCCAGCTTATACCATTTATATTACCATTATAATAATTGGTTTGCCCGGTGTTAATGCTGCTGATATTGCTGCCGCTGCGGCTGTAATCATTCGGATAATATTCTGACTGCATACTAAATGCATCAGGCAGAAACAGGCTGCTGCCATAACCATCTTTCCCCGGATCTTTAGCCGGGTCACCGCTGCTATGGTTAATGCTTTTCAACTTCCCGTCAGCGGTGTATACATAATCCAGGCCCTGCAGGTTATCTCCCAGTTCCACACGTTTTAATGGGCCGTGCAGGTAATAATAGTATTTGGCATGCTGCAGCAGGGCACCGTCGTCCCCACGCTGGGTCTTTACAGTTACCAGCCGGCCGTCAGCATCGTAACTGTAATGGTGCCTGAAGCGTTCAGCCGGGGTATTTTTTTGAAAGTCAACCACCGTTATATTGCCTTTGGCATCATAGGTGTAATTAACCGTTTTTTTGCCGGTCATTCCGGTTAGCTGTTTAACCAGCCAGGTTACACGCCCCTGATCGTCATAGTTATACCAGGTTGTACTGTTAGCGTTTTGCGTATAACTGATGTTTCCTTTAAGAAAGCCTGGGTCCTGTGCAAAGCCTAAAGGCCCCATTTCAGCCAGGTAATCGGCTGTACTCTGGTCATAATAATTATTAATTGTAAACCTCTTGGTGCCACCTGTTAAGCCGCCTGTGGATGAAACAGATTTTATTACGTTAGTATCCGCCTTAAGGCTGGCAAATGTCTGTGTACCGCTTAACGGCACCGCGTATTCTCCAGCTTCGGTAACCCGCCCCAACTGGTCATAATTGGTATAGGAAAATGCTTCTTTTATGGTATTATCGATCGGCGTAGTTGTTTCGGTATCAGCACCGTTAACCACATTGATTTTTTTATTCCGTTGAAGTCTGTTTTGAGAGAAGCGTATCTTGCCATCCTCCCGATATATGAACTCGCTCCGCCCACCTTCAGTAGAAGTGGTCGCTGTCATGTTACCACGCAAGTCATACTCATAGGTGGTCACAAAAGGTATTGAGTTAAGGTTTGCATAGCCTGATGGGTTGGTCAGATACGCTTTTATACCATTTGGCGCGATAGTTGCAACCACCTGGTTTAACGAATTATAATAATTAAAGCTCAGGTCGGAATAACGATTACTGTAACTTACCGTTACATTGGTTCCGGTTAAAGCGACCACTTTATAATATCCTTTGGCTAACGTATTACCACTTGTAAAACCTACAATCGGTTGCTCTGTTTGCATGTTATACAATGTGTAACTACCGCTTATTGTTACTGCCGTTGCGTTTGGCAGGTGAAAATATTGCCATGCAGGGGTTTGGGTTTCTTCTTTTACCGGCGCGAAAGGTCCTACCGTACGCTCCCCTTGAAAACTTGAGCCGTACCAAACCGCTTCGTAGCAATAATAATAAAAAGGATAAATTGAGACAATCTCAAAAATACGATCACTATTAGCTGTGGAAACATCCGCCAAATTGAACGCATTCCCTTTACCTGTATAAATCAATCCACCATCTTTATATACCTTTACCTCTTGATCCGAAATTATGGTAAATCCACTGTAATTTTCATCACTGCTTGTGGTTACCAGTGATCCCATTTTAATGGTTCCCTTAAATGTGTTAGGCGGTGTATTTAGCGTGAAGCTGTTATTTACGGTCATCCAGCCAGCCGGGTCGGCCCGCCCTGTCATGAGGGTTTTTCCTGCCAGGTCGGTTACCGAGATCATTTGCTGCCCATTGGCATCGGATGTGATGGTTTGCAAGGCTTTTCCGGCCATTAAAGCAGGCGCCGCGCCCAGCGGTGTTACCGCATTAATCTTGTTACGTAATTCCAGGTATTGGTTCAGTTCATTGATGACCGGAAATGCATTTTGGGTAACTTCATGACCGGCACCCATCTTCAACGCCTCGCCTACCCCTGCACCACGTTTCCCCATGCCCGTACCATCGTTATAGAACTCCGTTCTGCTATACGGGTATGCCGTGGCAGCGATGTAGGGCTCCATGGAATTATTATTACTATAATACCAACCCAGCGTTCCGATCGCGGTGTTTGAAACAGCATCCGGATTATTGACCTTGCCTAAATAAGCAGCACTGGCCGGGTCTGGGTTGCCGTCGAAATTAGTATAATTATATATTCCTCCTGACGGGTTTCTAACAAAGTCAGGCTTATACTTAAAGTCAGTTGCGTTCATGGGTGCAACTAAGGTTGAACCAACCGCCCGGTCCTGAAAGTCGTATAAAGGCTGGCTGGCCAGTACCTGCCCCCTGCTCTCATCCAAAACCTGGGTTTGCAACGGCTTGCCATTATTGTCAAAAAATTCCTTTGAAGCACCAGTCTCATTACCATCTTCATCATATTGAACGGTAGATATCCAGTTCATGTAAAAGTCACTGGATGACGGAGTAGTTACAGCAATGCTTAAAGTATATGAAGCAGTTACAAATTCATTGTAGGCCGTTATGGTATAATTTTTTGCGGGAGATGTCACCGTCGGTGTACCGCTGATAACCCCGGTTGCCTCGTTAAAAACCAGCCCTTCCGGAAGCTGGGGGCTGATCGAAAAAGCCTGACGGATTACCTTTCGGATCGAGTTGTTGTAGGTATCGGCAACGTAAATATTACCTTTACTGTCAAATGATAGAGCATAGGGCATATTGAACCGGACAACATTACCTGTCCCATCGACTAAACCGGCACTTAATGCACCGGCAAAAGTAGTTACTCCCCCCGATTGAGCAATGCGCCTGATCTTATGATTATTAGGATCTGCTACAAATACGTCACCTGTTTTGGGATCTACTGCCACAGAGTTTGGGGGGTCAAAGCTCGACAATGTTGATGTAGGGTGATCAACCGAACCAGGAGATCCAATCCCCGCAACGGTAGATACTGATCCTCCAGGCGTTACCTTTCGCACCTTATAATTCAAACGATCTGCTACCCAAATGTTGCTTGAGGCATCCAGTGCGACCGACATCGGGTTCTTAAACGAAGCAAATGGACCGATGCTGTTGTCCACTGAGCCTATAGTTCCATCGCCAGCAAGCAGGGTCACTGTACCGCTAGGTGTTATCTTTCTGATACGGTGATTACCATAATCCGCCACATAAACATTGCCTCCGGCATCCACACAAAGCCCGGTTGGGCTATTAAACATTGCGTTAGGACTATTCTGATAACCTGCCGTACCTGTACCCGCCAATGTAGATACGCTACCACCGTTGGGTGCAATCTTTCTGATCTTATGGTTGATCTGATCTGCCACGTAAACGTTACCGGCAGCATCTACTGCAACTGCGGCCGGATGGTTAAAAGTTGCCGATAGGGCCGGGCCATCTTCTGAGCCCTTGACATTTAAGCGGCCTGCATAGGTCGTCACATTACCGAAGGGATCAATCTTACGAATCATCTCGTTCTCGCTATCTGCTACATACACATTTCCTGCGGCATCTACGGCGGTGCCTATCGGCGTATCGAAGCGCGCTGCGCTACCTTGCCCGTTATTATTGCCAAGAGACCCGTCGCCGGCCAAAGTAAACGTGGTTTGTCCTAAAGACGATGGTTGGCTCCCTGATATAGATGGATACAATGGATTGATGACCGTTCCCTGTGTAAAAGTCTGAGGACCTGGATAAGTGATCACCATCGGTTCGGAGATATTGACACTTAGAGAAAAATTGATGATACCGGAATAGTTCGAATAACCTTCCGCATCAACGAAATATGTTCCCGGTGCCAGATTGAATAATGTAACCTGCGATTGCATACCACTGCACGCCTCCTGATTATCATCATTGCTGCCCACCTCTGTTCCGCTACTGTTAAGCACACGCAGCCACGTATCAAAATTACTGCCGCATAAAGATACCACCACTGACGTTGCTTCAGTATTGATCGTAAACTTATACCATACATCATTAGCGGCATTGCCATAGTTATTTGTATAACCTCCTGTAGCACTGTTTCGGCTGTCTGAATACGCTCCACCTGAATTATAAAAACCGGCGTTGATTGCGTTGCCCATTGAATAGCCCGCAGGCTGCGCAACAACTGTACATATCGTACTGCATAGCAGCAGCAATAATATCGTAATCTTTTTCATGTGTAAGGTTGGGGTGTTCGTATAATTTAATTATTGCTGCCACTAATCGTGCTGTCCGCACGCCTGAACCGACGACGTCGCTCCGTCATGGGAACTATTTTATTACGCTGTTGTTCTATCGGAATAAGCGACTCTAAGCGGCTATTTTTTACTTCAATCAAAGAATCGATTGATTTCCTTTTAGCATGAGCACTTAACAAAGGGTTAGCTATGATTGCCTTTGCTGCCGATTTATATTGCGCCTGCACTTCATTGATTTTTCTTGCTACCGTTATATCAACATTTAAATACTGACTAGTATACTTGATTGGAATGCGCTTAGCACTATCTGCCTGACCATGTACATTTACGCTGAATAATAACGTAAATACCAGAAATGCGAAAAACTTAATTTTATTATGTAGCATATCTCTTATATTGTAACTAAAAAATCGTCTTCCATCCGCCAACCTTAAAGAAGGATCTTGAATTTCATTTTTGACGCGTAGTTCTATAATAGTGTCCTTTTCTTACCGTAATTATATTTTATAGAACTTACCGGCACCTCTCCTTTCCCAATGACCTCTTTATAACTTCGAATCAGCCTGCCTCCTCCATCGTACTCAAAGCGCGTATAGAGATTGTCGTTGTTTAGTATATGGGTCAATTCACCCGTAAGGTTATCGTAAACGTATGCCGTCGTAGATGCCGTAGTTGGTTGAAAACGGAAGTCGTCGAAATATAGTCCTCCGGCCGTACCGGTATGCCTACAGCCGACAATTAAATTTTCAGTAGAGGTTGCATAGACACTGCCGGGAACAGTCATTTCCAGCAAATACCAAAGACCCGCTCTTTTAGTGTACGCTTGCGCCGGTATAACCACTTCGCCTGTGCCCATCTGATAGAAAAGCTTCGCTTGTTCTAATATGGATGTTGATCTTACCCAAACTGATACATGATAGCTTTTGGTAGAACTGTTTCGGCCAGCCTGGGATATGGAATAAGTGAATCCGTTCTTACCAAATGGAACCTGAAGCGAGCGTTTGCCGGTATGTGTACGACTACTGTCATTAACGATGGTTCCTCCACCCTTGGTTAAATTGATGCTAAAATTGCCATTAGCAATTAACGGATCTTCTGCCCCGGAGTAAGCGATTTCGTAGTATTTAGCCGGAGCTCCGGTCAATAATACCTTGCTTAAATTATACCCCATTCGCGTAGCAGCATAATTGTTGTTCATGTCATAAGACTCGAGTGCAGCAGAAAAAACGTTATAACGTGTAAGTTCCGTAGTCCTTTTCCATTTTCGATTACTTGCTCCACCAGCAGCGAAGTAGCCTGTAAAATCAGCTATCGGACTTTGGTCCATCCACACAAAATTTCTTCGTATCCGCCAGTTGTTTGCTTGCCCCGCTGTGGTTGTTGCTCCGTTTTCATCTAATAAGGAAAAATTGCTTTGCCATACTTGAGCGTTAGCTGCAATTACACTCAGTGGATTATTATTAGTGTCAACACGAAAGGTATAGTTTGATGCCTCTTGTGTCAACATATGCTTGTTACCCGGAGATGAAGTTTTAAGTCCCATACCGGCATACTTTTGATAGGCCGGTGTCACTTCATTGATAAATCGGTTACCATAGCTATCAGAGGTTTGAGTTTTAAGAACAGAGCCGGAAAAATAATCAAATCCCAATATCCGCTGTTCGATTTTTGTACCATTCTTATAATCGATCTGTGTGGATCCTGTTTGTATGGACGGGTAAACCTCCCTGGTATTCATCACGTATTGCTCCTCGGCAGTAATAAGGTATCTTGCTTGATTCCATTGGCCATTTCTATATAATAAGCGTGAATTGGCGAAACGCTCCTGTACTACACCTTGATTATTGTACATGACGCCGTTATACCCATTATTGAGTCTTGACTGATAAGTTGGTACCTGTTCTGTAAACCGTATATTATTTATATCGTCATGTAAATAGTGGTTGATTGACTCCGTCAATTTGTTCCCCTGAATATCATAGTTGACTACGCGCTTTAAGTTGCCAATCCGAGATGTCATATCCTGCAGCAGCAGATTTTTTCGGGAAGATTGTGCCACCTTAAGGTCGTGGTAAGGCGAAGCAACCGGCCATGGCTGAACAGGGCCGTTTACTTGATCAATGGTAAAGTTTAAATCTCGAATTCCAATCATGTTGCCTTTAAAAACTTCATACTGGTACAGCGTTTTACCTGTGAGCGGCACTGAAACCCCGTCCGGTGTAACCTTGATTGTTTGCATTGAAACATATTCATACATTACACCAGGCGCCGGCACCTCTCTGGCAATTGCTAATAAATAATTAATTTTTTGGTAAAGCCTTGACCTGTATGCCTTTTTAGCATCCTCTGAATATCCTCCTACGTTATCGGCCTGGAATTTTAGTGGCTCATAAGCTGTAACACCAGAACTGTGAGATTCACTAATCGGAAAGCCAGGAATACCATAATTGTAAACGGTCTTGTTGATCTCGCCACTCAGCTTTGTCAATGATATTTCTTTTACCCGCACACCTCCACCTTGATGATGATTTACCTGAAAGTCGGTATTGCCAGTAAGTACCTTTCTTGATTTAGTTGATGAATTTACCGGATGGAGGGGATCATTATTTACAACATAACTAAAATCATTTAATTTATTAATAATATAGTCATTGAGCCTCACCGTCAAAGTCTTACCTGATATTCCTACTATAGTGGACGTGCCATTTTCACTTAACTTGAAGGTTGGAAAATTTTCGAAAGTTTTTTCACTGCTTTGAACAGATTGTTTAAACATCATAATAGACTGAAGTTGATCACCTACCTGATAGTTATCAATAACTTGTTGTTCCGTAAGCGAATTCAAAGCGAAACTGATCTGTTTAGTAACCATATTTACATCACCTCCCGCATCCATGATCACCGAATTATTAGTGGTCAAAACAGATTTGTTGTATGTGTCACCTTCATAATTGATACAGATATCAGAACCCAAAGGAGACTTTATTTTACGCAATGACCAAACATCCGTTGATTGATTTGACACCTCGCTAACGCTGCGAACTAAATTCTCATTATCTCCATTGGAAAAATCTGATTTATAACAACCCCACATGTCATACGCATCTTTGTTATATGGGGGGTTTTTGGTCTTTACGGCCTCGTAGAGCTGCGAACCCGGGGTGGGCGATTGATTTAAAAACCTTACCTCAAAAGAGTTAGATGCTGAACCAGGTGCCAGCAATGTGCAATAATACTGCTTATTACTTTGCTTAAAGGTAAGTATGTCACCCGGTTTGATCAAATTACTCGACGTATTGCGCACGATTACGCCGTTAGAACCGTTTACTGATGCAATCTGTATATTGGTTTTATTTTCTGAAGCGGTGGGGTCCAGATCATATTCAAACTCCGTCAGCGGCTGCACTTCCGCGCCTGCCTTGCCACGGATATCAACAGAAGTTAACGTTAACTTGCCAAGTAATGGTGCAATACTTGGATTTGAAACGTAAGTACTTGTACCCTCCGGATCGTAACTATTGGGTACGCCTTGACTCATTGAATAATCGTAATTGAAATTAATTCGCCGCAAACACTTTGCAAACATTGCAGTAGATACGTCAAATTTGTCAATTACATTTTCACCCATGTGCGGCTTTTGTAATTCTGTACAATCTTGTCCTGTAGACATCTGATGCTGAAATACAATTGAAGAACTGTAGTTGTTACTGCCCTGCCTTATGGTATTAAGATCGGTTGTTAATTGCTCGTTAGTATAGAGTAATATGGTATTTAACCGTAAAGAAGCTTTGGGAGTTGTGTAATATATGCCATAATTATAAGTGTTACCTCTAGGATCACTTGAGTCCACAATGGTTTCAGGGCAGAATTGACCTTGCGAAGGCCTATAAGTGTTGCCATTGTAACTTTTGCCATCTGCACGTAGTTCTTTAACAAAAATGGCAGTATGCGTTCTTGTCCTTATGGCATCAAGATAGAAGACTTGCTTCGCTCCCTGAGAATAACTTTCAAATTCGTTATCAATATCTCTACTGTATTCTTCAGATGGGTTTCTCCAACCGTAATCTTCAACCCATTTGCCATAATCGAAAGCGACCCAATATCCCCAATCGCCTGTATTTACTTTACCGTCAGCATTACGGTCAACATAATCGGGGCCGGTTATTGCCGTAAGATACCAGGTATAGGCATATTTTTCCGCCTTACTTAATCTGTTCCAACGTGTATCGTCATTCCGTGGTCTGGTAAATACGGTTTCACCATAACTGTATGCTGGTAAAGCATAATGATAGGTAACACCGCTGGCATTGGTGATCATGAAACCGCCGATCTGTTTGCCCAATACTCCTGAATTATCTCTAACAAATCCCGCTGCGGCACAATCTATAAAGCCTTTTGCCTTAGCACCTGCAGTTGTATTGTCCATAATCTGAGCATTGGTAAAATACTCGATATGTTTCGATCCTTCCAGCCTGTTTTCGCTCGCGTTGTAGCCCACCCCATCATTTTTACCATAAACCGGTGTATTGAATTGAAAGCTTTCAGTATTGAAATTAAGTGAGCTTTGCGTGTAGGCATTAGAGAAATCATTTACAAAACGAAACTGCTTCTTCGTGGTTGCTGTTGCATTCGTTGCCTTGATGTTTTGATATATATTTTTCGAGTCAGCGTTTTGCACGAATTTCTTATTCTGGCTATATAACACCTCCTGAAACATATAAGGGCGCATACTGCCGCTAAGCCCTTGAGCAGAAACAGAATAGTCGTCGTAGCTTGGAAACGTCCCCCCCGTCAAGCGCTCGGGATCGGGCATATCTGCAACATTTCCATTTAATGGATCTAACAAATAGTAATTATCCTCTGCCTCATTATCCATCGTGCCAACTGAGGTTAATAAATTTCTTTTGTACAAAACACCATTAGTGGCTACAGTAGCTTTCTCGTCTGACCAATACCGAACATAGTTATATCCAATCCCAACACTAACTGGCCCAATCGGTATCCCAAATGACCAACCGGACGATTCAGTCTGTATCCGGCCTTCATTTGCGTTGTGAACAGAAACACTTCCCCCGCCTACTGTAAGTGATGGTTTACTGTTTGATGAACTCATAGAGAGTTCCATAACTGACACACGGCTCCCGCTTACCTTCCCGTCAGGCCCTTTCTTCCTATCATCATAACTTATTCCACCGCTCGCCCCTACACCTACACTTTCAAAATTTGTTGATACACCTAAATTGGCGCTTGCAAAAAGGTTACCGTCGACCTTTTTCGAAACACCTATATCTATCGATGCCCCGGCGTAACTTTCGCCATAAGCTGAAATACCAATTGACAAACCTCCGCTGAGACCAAAAGGCGATTTTCCAAATCCGTATGAGAAACCGACTCCAATTGACGCTCCAACACCGAATCCTCTATAAGTATCCTGTGAAAAGGCTAAACCAAAGTTGACTGATGCAGGCCCCATACCAATTCCTACGGAAACTTTGATTGTTTCAGTTTGTCCACCATCCCAATATGATCTGCTTACATTAGCTACATGATCCCAATCATCAGCATATCCGTTTACATTTCTATTTATAGCGCCCGGATTTAATGACCAACCCAAGCCCACCCAAGACGCCTCTTCATTTGGCTGTATACCAGCGTGATAAGAAAGCGACAATGGATACCCACCTTCCGGACCAGGCACTTCAAGCAAGGGCATATTGTAAGTAAAGTCCCCTGTTAAAGGGTTGACCATATCAGTTGTATCAATTGGCTCAAAACTTGTTGCTTCTGGCGACGTTGGTCCCGAGGTTAGCGCATAAGCCACCGATGGTGCAGCTAGTTGATTTATGATTATAACGAGCAAAAAAAGTGCAATACTCTTTTTAAAGCGAGTACCTGTTCTTCTTGTAAATGGCATGAGGTTTTGGCGGTATTAGTTAATGTGTATATCGGAAATTCTATTTATATCACTTGTCTTAAAAATGAACGTCAAGTCTCCTGTGTCCAGGCCAAATTCTTTAATTACAATCTGAACATTTTCGGCCTGTTTAAAGGATTGTTCGTCAAAAACTATTAATAATTCATTCGCATCTGCAACTCCGTACGTCGGGAGATAAAAACAACCTGCGGGGTCAATTGGCTTACCATGATCAGCTATCGCACGAATGAATTCAGGCATCCGAAATGCAAATACCTGAACCATTTCGCTATATTTACTAAAGGGCAATTGCCGGAGCACCTCTTTTTTATCTGCGGAAATACTAAATACAAAATGATAAAATTTTTTTTCGACGGGTAATCGCTTCTCCTTTTTGTTAACTGGCGATGCCAACATTAATTGACGAGGCTTAAACATTATCGAAGACTTCATATTTCCAACGTCGTGAAACTTTAACAACCCATTCTCAGGATCATTTATATAGGTAGCTAATTCTTGACGTGTCTTAATAGCCGGTTTACAAGCAACGCTTGAAGCAACAAGACCAAGTAAGATCAGTTTGCAGAATAGGGGTTTCCACTTACTCATTTACCAGGCAAGTATTCGCTATTAAGTTCTTTAAGTACATCTTCAGTGATATCTAACCCTTCACGGGCGTAGGCAATTGTACCTGATTGGTTAGCGATCAGGATCAGCTTGAAGTTATGACTTTTGCCGTACTTTTGTAAAAACGCGTTAATTTTTGACACAACCGATTGAGTTAATTTAGCATCTTCCTGCCGCGCGTTTTCTCGAATACTTTTTTGATAATCTTCAAGCTTTTGTTGCTTGTTCTGAATTACTTGTTTGTATAAATCCTGCTCCTTCGCTGACATTGAGGCTAAACTTTTTTCATAATTCTTCATTGCCTGCTTGATTTCGCTGGTTAGTGTATCGATATTCGATTGCCAAACTTTTGATTTTGACTGGAATTCTTTTTTTGCTTCCGCCGATCCTTGAAAGTCATTCAATATTTTGGCTGAGTCGACATAAGCTATTTTTTCATTGTTTATAAAATAGTGTGACAACAAAAAAACAACGCTTATCAATAAAATAACGTTAAAAAAAAACTGATTTTTTTTTCTAAAAAAGTAATTGGGGTTATTGTTCATGAATTGTATTAATTGATATAAGGCAAGGGTTTGTATGTTGACGAGTTAAATGTCAACTGGGATCAAAGAGGATGATACTAAACACGGTTTCGATAAAGTTTAAATTATGCCGCTAATATGGCATTTTTTAGCTTTTTAACCAATTTTTATTTTATTTTCAAATTGCGACCGATGCAATCTGGAAGTGTATGGCTTAAATAACCAGAAGATCATACATTTTACATAGAATTTGATTGCAACCATCGGTATTTATTGTGTAAGAAATGCCACTTGTTTAATACATAGTCAATTTCAAAGGCATTCGACCAGCTACCTGTTATAATTGCTACCACATCCCGAAACAGGCAATAATGGTGGTGTTAAAGTTGAACCGGCCGATGTGCCTATTGCCACCTGGAAAGAACATTGGTTTGAACATGTACAAAATCTTGAGCGCATATCATATGATACCAGCGTGGTGATTTATTATGATAAGGATGTTAGCCGCGATATAGTATGGCCCAAAAAGTATATGGCTGAGGCCTGGAACTATACTAAAAAAACCTATGGCTCATTCGGGCCTGATCCGCGGCTTTATGCCATATATCATGCCGGTAAATACTCCGGCGGGCACCCGCCAACATATATGGATGAAAGCCATGACTACCATAACGTTACGGATTGCGGCTCGGACGATGTTAATGCCTGGATAAGTGGTAAGGACAATGACATTGACCTGAGTACGCACGAAATAGGGCACATTGTTGAAGGCGCATCAAAAGTGTGCATGGCTCACCAGCATTTGCTATATGGCATGACAGTAAGTTTATGGAGATATACCAATACGATGTTTACCTTGGCCTTGGCCGTAATGATGACGCTACACGTTGGCATAACTTAAAACTGCAAACTACGGATGATTTTCCGCGCCAGGGTACGCATTGGTACAATGATTGGTTCTACCCTATTTATAACAATCATGGCAAATCCAAAAACATTAAACGGATTTTTCACTTTGTTGGCCAAGTATTTTCCTAAACGCACTTTTAACAACGGAAAACAAAATTATCCTGAATATTCCCGCGATTTAAACTTAGGCGAGTTTATTCACTTTTGGAGCGGTGCCGCCGGTACCGACCTTAAACAACTTGCACTTACTGCTTTTGGTGATAAAGATGAGCAGGGTATTGATTGGGCTGCCCAATTGAAAAAAGCCAGGATCGATTTTCCGGCCATTAAATATTAATTTGTTAGAAAACTAATCTATAAACCAATAACGCCGTTCAATTGCGCGGCGTTATTGGTTGATAATTTGGTGATTATTATGCTCCACTGTTTATTGAGCTTGCGCACCATTTATAGGTGAAGTAGCCTTGATGAGGAAAGTATATTTTAGTATGCTTTAATTGAAAGAACGCCTGAAATCCAAAGGAGACATATTGGTTTTGAGCTTAAAAAATTTACTAAACGACTGGGGATGCTCGAATCCTAATTGATAGGCTATCTCGCTTATGGAGGCCTCACGCGTTGATAACTGTTCCTTTGCTTTCTCGATCAGGTGGTTATGAATGTGCTGTTGTGCATTTTGCCCGGTGAGGGATCTCAGCATATCGCCTAAATAACTGGCACTGACGTTTAACCGCTCTGAAAGAAACTGAACAGTTGGAAGCCCCTGCTTTTGTGCGTTTGGCGACTGAAAGCAGGCGTGCAATATATCTTCTACCTTTTGAAGCAGATCGCTGCTTACTGCCTTGCGGGTGATGAATTGCCGGCTGTAGAACCGGTTGGCATAATTCAGCAGCAATTCTATCTGGGAAATTACAACGTCCTGGCTAAAATTATCAATCCTGTCTTTTAACTCCTCTTCAATATTTTCAAAAACAGTTATTATCGTGGCTTTTTCTTTTTCTGATAAGTGCAGCGCTTCATGGGCAGAATAGGAAAAAAATCCATAGTCTTTGATCTTCCTGGCGAGTTCGTAACCCAATAAAAAATCAGGGTGAAAAAGTAACGTATAGCCGGATTGGTCACTGATCGGCTCATGGGCTCCGGTGATCTGGTTCGGCGAAACAAAGAACATTCCCCCCTCGTCGAAATCGTAATAATGCTGTCCATATTTGAATTTTCCCTGGAAGTTCATCTTATAAGAGATCTTGTAAAAATTCAAAATATGAGGGCTGGGCAATTTTTCCAGCGGAATGGTACCGGCAGCGTTATTGATTAAACTCACCAATGGGTGCATAGGTGCCGGTATGTCCAGCGCCTTATGCAACCTTGATAATGAATTGAACCGATGGTTAGACATTTCGTCCTTCATATTGTCTTTTTTATGATTTACTTTCAATGCTGCCTAATGCACCCTCTACACTGTTAAGGCTTATCTTAGCTTCATCCCAACTTGCATCATTCGGATCGAATGTACTTCGAATATAGGCAAGAATGCTTTCACATACAAAGGCAACACGCCCGGGGTTTTCATCACTTGTCTCGCGGGCATCGTATCCTGATATGCCACCAAAAATGTGTTCGGCACCGAACACGGTCAGCAGGTCTTTCGGGCCCGGGCTTTGGTAATAAGCATCCGCACGCCAATTGTCCACATCAGAGAACATGAGGTTGATGTCTTTGTCCCCATTCACAACAAGTGCCGGCAAGGTCATGGTGCCGAAATTGCCGTTCGCCAACACCGGATAGTGCTGCCTGGCGGCTCCGTTAAAACCTTCTGGTCCGCCTGAAGCGCCGATAAGCACCAGGGCTTTTAATCTTGGCTCTGCGGCATTTACTATTTTACCTGTCGCGGGGTCAGTTACCTCCATGCCGGCCAGCATGGCTACGGTCTGCCCGCCCATAGAGTGGCCGATGGCAGCAATGTTTGTTTTATCAACCCTTCCGGTTAATCCGGGTACAGTGGCAATTATTTCGTCTATATGATCAAGGATATACGTCATATCCGCTGGCCGCGAACTCCAAAACAAGGGTGCTTCCGGAAGGGATGCGGGAAGCGCGAGTGCTTTGGAATTTTGATGAGTAGGTTGGATAACAACATACCCTGCTGCAGCAAAAAAATCTACCATGGGGCTATACCCTTTGTACGAAGAGAGAAAGTTAGAGGGGCCATGTCCATGCGATAGAAGTATAACCGGCAGGTTGTTTCCGCTTGCAGGGGCGGTTACTTTCATTTCAAGGTCGACGTGACGGCCGGCAACAGGTAATACAACGGGACTAAAACTGATGATAGGTGTTTGTGACTGTTTCATTTTTTTATTGTTTTAATTTTGATAAGTCAAAGATCATCAGATCCCGCCCCCCCGGCGTAGTGAAATCGGGGCATTACTTAGCCAAATTCCGGAAAAGGCACTATTGCCAATGAAGAATGTTACAGCTTTAACTTACTTCCTTTGTTTGTGAAATAGCATTATTAAAAAGTTCTTTATCTCTCTTATTTAAGATAACTCCACTATGTGACTTGAACTTCTTAGTTAGCTGTTTTAAGTTTTTCAACCCTTTGTTAACGGCATTTAAAGAAACGAAAGTAATTTTTCTAATCTCTCGTAGCGGTAGCCTGGTAAATATATTTTATCAGATGTATACACCTGCATATACTAACAAAGCCGCTCAATAAGCGGCTTTGTTAGTATATGCAGGCAGAATAGTGATTATTCTACACCCCATTGTTTGTTGGGCTTAGGCCCCATTTCCAGCTCGAGAGTACCACCATTTACCAGATCAGTATGGCTGAACCACGGTGTGTTGAGCACCTTTCCGTTAAGTTTAGCGCTCTGTATATATTTATTTTCGACTGATGCCTTGTTGGCAACCAGCTTGAATTTTTTACCATTTGGTAAATCAACCGTAACATTCTCAAACAGCGGACTGCCAATAGTATATACCGGCTTGCCGGGAGTTACCGGGTAAAAACCCATTGACGAGAATACCACAAAAGCCGTCATACCGCCGCCGTCTTCGTCACCCGGTATACCGAAGATGTTATCCTTGTACCAAACATCTAACAAAAAGCGGATGCGTTTTTGTGTCTTCCAGGGTGCATCGGTAAAATTATACAAGTACGGGATATGGAAGCTTGGCTCGTTACCCATTGAAAACTGGCCAACTATACCGGTAAAATCCGGAAATTTGGCTTGTAATTCATATTTGCTTCGGCCTAAGCCTTCGCGGAAGAGCTGATCTAAACGGGCTTCAAACTTTTGCTTGCCGCCCATTAAGCCCACTAATCCGGGTACATCGTGTTGTACCTGCCATTGGTAGGTCCAGCCGTTGTTTTCGTCGTAGTAATCGCGGCCGCCCATACCGCCATCAAACTTAGGGTCGATGTTTATAAACTTGCCCTTATCATCCTTGGGCATAAACAGCATATCCTTTTCGCTCCACAGCTTTTTGTAGTTGTCGGCACGTTTAATGAACAGGTTATAGTCCGCAGTTTTGCCTATGTTTTTGGCGTATTGTGCCAGTGCCCAATCGTCATAAGCGGCGCCAAGTGTTACGGCCACAGCCTGGCGTTTTTCAAAATCATGCACGCCGGGTACGGTTTCCTTTTCGCCTGGGTGCAGGGCCGGGATGTAGCCGTTTGCATAGTAAAAATCTTCCAGAAACGGACCCTTCGGGCCGTTCATCCAAGGCATCATGGTAGCCTGGGTAGCATTTTTGCGCATACCCTCGTATGCCACTTTGGTATCGTAATTACGCAAGCCCTTGTTGTAGGCATCCAAAAAGGTAACGGTTGAGTGAAATCCGTTCATGCAGGCATGGTCGCCAAACAACACCGGGAAGGTAGGCACCCACCCGCTTTGCTGGTACATGTTTACGTAGGAGTTCAGGATATCCTCTTCCTGCACCGGATTAAGTATGGTACGCAGGGGGTGATGCGCCAGGTAGGTGTCCCAGGTCCAGTCATCTACATAAAAGGTACGTTTGCTTTCATGTATCTTTTTATCATAACCGCTATAATATTTATTGCCTTCGGAGATGTTTACCGGGCGTTCATAGCAGCGGTATAAGGCCGAGTAAAAACTACGCTTTTGCGCTTCGGTACCGCCTTTAACATCTATCTGGTTAATTACCTTGCTCCAGGCCTGCTCACCGGATTGCTTCAATTGGTCAAATCCCCGATCTCCCTTAAACTCCGCCTCAAAGTTTAACTTTGCCTGCTCCGCGCTTACAAATGAAACGGCATATTTCAATTCTACGGTGTTACTTGCAGCATTAGTAAAACTGATAAAGGCTTTAATGTTTTTGCCGTTAACAGATGTGCCGGCCGCAGGCGTACCATTATTCAGGATGCCCGGAGTACCTTTTTGGCTGAATGTGCCATAGGTATAAATCTTTATATCATCATGATAAGTTTCGACACCGGCAACCTCGTTTCCATTGATGTTCCATGAGGAGGCATCGCCATTATAGGTTGCAAGCAGGAGGTTCTTCTCTCCTTTTGCCGGGAATTCAAATTTATAGATGCCTGTTTTTATGCCGGGCACATATTCAACGGTAATATCCTGATCTATCAAATACGTTTTATAATACCAGGGGCGGATTACCTCCAGATCATGATCGTACGTCATGCGCTCATTAAAAGCCTTGCCGGTAACCGCCTCGGTAGTTGGTTTGATGCTGAATGCTTCGCCCATACGGTGCGATACGATGAGCAGCGGAAAACTGTTGATCTGATCGTCCAGGTAATCCTTACGTATCGGGAACATGCGCATCATTTGGTTGGGCAACTGCACTGTAGGCCTGGTCGGCTCGAGCAGGGCACCAACGTTACCAACCCGCGGGTCAACATATTTCAGGTTTCCTTCACCTGAATTTTGCTGGGCCAGCACTGGCATATAACAAGCCGAAAGTAAAGTTAACGTTGACAGGCAACGCTTAATTTTTTTGATCATGGATATAGTTTGTATTGGTTATTAAGCAAACATCAGCTTGCTTAAACGATTAACCAAAGTTATAATCTGTACTGACATGCCAAAGCTTTATTGTATATAATTTTTGTGACGGAGCGATTTTATCCGTTTTTATTGAAATAGAACAAACGTTTGCGTAGCCTATGCAAACGTTTGCACTGCACCTTTTTTGCTTTTGATAAGTCCGCTCCCTTTTTTTAACAAGTGATTTAGTCCAACTTTATTGTATTACAAACAATTAGGCCTTACCGTTTCTCTAACCGCATCAGCATGATTAAAAACAAACCGCTTACCTGCTCTTATAAATTTTTCAAAATGAACCAGTTAGTTCCGGCTGCATTCGCCATCCTGATATCAGGCACCATGGCCGCATCAGCCCAAAAAACTACCATTAATATAAAAGCAAATGAGCATTGGTATGGCGGAGTAGTTAACGAGGCGCATACCATGCCTTTTAAGGATGGATATACCTTTGACCTGTTCGCTAATACCGGCACCAACCAGGCGAGCCCGCTGCTGCTATCAACCAAGGGGCGTTATATCTGGAGCGATGAGCCTTTTAAGTTCACCGTAACCGGCAATCAATTACTGATTTCAGGCAACAGCCAAGCAGTTGAGATCGACTCCGCAGGGCATAACCTGAAGGAGGCTTTTATCAACGCAAGTAAAAAGCATTTCGCAGCTAAGGGCAAATTGCCCGATACGCTTTTGTTCAGCCGACCGCAATATAATACTTGGATAGAACTGGTATACAATCAAAACCAAACCGATATATTAAAATATGCCCGCGATATTGTTGCCAATGGTTTCCCTACCGGTGTGCTGATGATAGATGATAACTGGGCCGATTATTACGGACGATTTGATTTTAGAAAAGACCGTTTCAGCAATGCTACGGCGATGGTTGATAGCCTACACAAAATGGGCTTTAAGGTGATGTTATGGATCAGTCCGTTTGTGTCACCGGATACGGAAGTATTCAGAGAGTTATTAAGTAAAAAGCTCCTTTTATACAGTGCGGACCAAAAAGAAAAGAACGATTGGGATAAGGCCGTTAACCCGGCTATTATCAGTTGGTGGAATGGCTACAGTGCCGTACTTGATTTTACTAATCCGCAGGCCAAAGAATGGTTCAAAAGCCGCTTAGACCACATGGTGAACACCTACCATTTGGACGGTTTTAAGTTTGACGCTGGTGATGCCGATTTTTATCCGGCCGATGCTATCTCCTTTAAAAAAGCCACGCCTAACGACCATAGCCGTTTGTGGGGCGAAATTGGGCTAAACTACCCGCTGAACGAATACCGCGCCATGTGGAAAATGGCCGGCGAACCACTGGTGCAGCGCCTGCGCGATAAGCAGCATACCTGGGTTGACCTGCAAAAACTGATACCCCACATTACCGTGGCCGGTTTGCTGGGTTACAACTTTACCTGCCCTGACATGATAGGCGGCGGCGAATACGGCTCGTTCATCGGCCGTGATAAGCTGGATGAAGAATTGGTAGTACGCTCGGCACAATGCTCGGCGCTGATGCCAATGATGCAGTTTTCGGTGGCGCCGTGGCGGGTATTAAGCAAACCCAACCTGGCGCTGGTAAAGCAAGCGGTAACTATCCGCACAAAGCATACACCATATATAATGCAATTAGCCAAACAATCGGCCACAACCGGGCAGCCCATTGTACGCAGTATGGAGTATGAGTTTCCAAATCAGGGCTATGCCGAAGTAAAAGGCCAGTTTATGCTGGGCAGTAAATTAATGATCGCCCCGGCATTAGCCAAAGAACTTAAAAAAACGATCTACATACCTAAAGGCAAATGGCGCGATGATAAAGGAAAAGTTATAAAAGGCCCCGTAAAAATTGAGCAGGAAGTACCGTTGAACAGGCTGCCGGTGTTTGAATTAGTGAGCAAATAGTCAGGAATAAATATTCACCAATTAACCAAATAAGCACTTATGAGAAACTTACGATTACTTATTGTTTTACTCATCGCTCTGGGAGGATGTAAAAAAAACAGCGAAAACCCTGCACTAACCGAGTCAAAAACCGGCCCAAAGAAAACTACTTTCGCGGTAACTAATTACTATGTTAACGGGGCATCAGGCAATGATGCCAACACCGGGCTAACCGCATCAGCAGCATTAAAAACCATACAGGCAGCCTTATACAAAACCACCAACGGCACAGGCAGCAACATTTATGTGGCGGCAGGTACTTATAAGGAGCGGCTTTACTGGCCAAACTCGGGCGCATCAACCGCCGAAAAGATAACACTGACCAATTACAACGGTGGCATAGTGATACTGGATGGTGTAAATGCTACCAACGATGCACAAAACGCCATGATAGGCGTAGCCAGCAAAAGCCATATCAAAATAGACAACATCAGGATTGCTAATAACACACGCAGCTTTGCCTCGGGTATTTATGTTTCCGGCTCGGGTACTGACGTGCATATTACCAATTGCAAAATCTATAATATCGGCTGGACAACCAACTCATCAGCTATACCTACAAGTGCCGACAATGCCAACCCGCTGGTATTATTCGGCACCACGGCAAACTCCTATAACGAGATTTACATTGGCGGCAACGAGATATACAATTGCAATACCGGTTACAGCGAGGGCTTAACCCTGGGCGGCAACGTAGAAAACTTTTTGATAGAGCGCAACATTGTGCATGACATTAAAAATATAGGTATTGACATGACCGGCCATTACGCCTGGACGGGTGCCCCGGCCAACGTAAACTTTGCACGCAACGGCAATGTAAAATATAACACGGTTTACCGCTGCGTATCGCCAGTGGCCACATCGGGTGGTATTTATGTTGATGGCGGTAAATGGATAAACATTGAGGGCAACACCAGCTATGAAAATTATGCCGGCATAAGCGTTGGCTGCGAAAACAATAACAACAATGCCGAAGGCATAAACATACGCAGCAACTTTGTTTATAATAATATTGAAGCAGGTTTGCTTATCGGCTCTAACCAATCAAACGGCAAGGTGATCAACTCCACCGTAAGCAATAACACGCTCTACAAAAATTATTCAAAAGGCGGCTGGGGCGGCGAGATACACATGCAGAACATGGCCAATGTATCGTTTGTAAGTAACATCATCCACTCACGGAGTAATATTGTGGTGATCGCGTCATTAGGATATACCTCCACCGGGCTTAGTTTTAACTATAACAAATACTATTCATCATCGGCTTCAGCAGCAAACGTAACGTTTGATTGGGGCGGCATTAACAGCACTACTTATACCACCTTTGCCGCGTTTAAAACAGGCACCGGGTTGGATGCCAATTCAACGTATGGCGATCCGGGTTATGTATCAGGCACCTTACCAACACCCAACCTGCATTTAAGCAGCACATCGGCATCAGTAAACGCAGGCTTGCCTACCTATGTAGTGCAAACGGGCGAATTTGATATTGACGGCGGTGCCCGTAAAGTAAATAACCGGGTTGATATAGGCGCTGATGAATCGGCTTACTAAAACATAGTTATTTAAAAGCCCGGCATTATTTATGGCCACCTGTACTTACCGGTACAGGTGGCTATTTTATTTCATCCAAAATCATTTTCACAGAGGCTTAAGCATAGATTTTTTCAATCAGGTGCCTTTTATTTACTATTACTTGCCAATTGCTGACACTTACCGGAAAAATTGGTTAGCATAACCGAATTTTAGGAATTGCCCACCCTCTGCTTTCATTCTACTTTTGTTGTGTTAAATCTATGTAGCAAATAAACAAGCATAGAGTTACAAGACAAGGCGACGCGAAGCCGGCTCCGGAACCCTGTCAAAAAACAACCTGCCTCAATTTTTGGAGCAGCAACTAATAGCATAATATCAAGATGAAAACTTTAATCAAACTAAGTGCACTGACACTTGCAATAGTATCTTTATTCTCAATTAACGCCAACGCACAAGATGGCGGCAAAACAACCACCACAGGTTCAGGTATCCGTTTAAGCGTAGGGCCTGACTTTGGCTTGCCGGTAGGCAGCTTTAAAGACAGCTACGACTGGAGCGTAGGCGGATCAGTTCAGGCTGAATTCCCGATAATGAAAGACCAGTTATATGTTACCGTTAACGGCGGTTACCAAAACTACTTCGCTAAAGAAATTAATGGCGTAAGCGGTGAGGATCTGCAACTGATACCAGCTAAAGCCGGTTTAAAGTACTTCCCGGTACAAAACTTTTATGTACAAGGTGAAGCCGGTGCCGCTTTCCTGACCAACAAAAGCGATGTAGGCGCAACCAAATCAGCAGCGTTTGTTTACGCGCCGCAGGTAGGTTACCTGTTTAATGTAGGTGGAAACAACTACATTGATGCCGGTGTACGTTTTGAAGGCAACTCCAAATTTACCGACAACGGTAAAAGCAACAACCTGATTGCCTTACGCTTAGCTTACAGCTTCGGGTTATAATTTTACAATAGTGCTTAATATAGTTTAAAAGACCTGCCCCACAAGGCGGGTTTTTTTGCGTTGTATGACATTTGGCTTACCTTATTATGAGAATACGCTTACCACTTATATGCGTATTACTCCTTCTTTTGCTGAGCTAAATAAGATATATGAAACAAAGCTACCTTACAGATCACTTTGTTGATACCCGGTTACCTGAATCTGCCCAGGCTATTATAACCCCCGGCAGCAATCAGGCTGTTAATGTAAAAGGCCACCTGGATGAGTTGATGACCATACATCATCATACCAATGAAAACGCACAACACCATTACCACGATACACATTATCACCTGCTTTTGGGCAAGCAGGGTTATATCGAAATTATTGCAGGCAACCTGATACATAACTTTACCGCAGGCAGCTTGCTTTTGCTCCCACCCGGGCAAAAACCGGATTACCAAAACAGTTCTGACGGCTTGCAGATCACCATACTGTCGTTCAATAAAAAACTACTGGGCAGCAGCCTGATCAAACAAGCCGGCATACTTGAAATAATTACGCCCGGGGAAAGGGTTACCCCTTATTGCGAGCTATCAGCAGACCGGGCAAGAATAATGCGTGAACTTTTTGACAAGCTGGAAAAGGAACTTTACGGCACACGCATCTTTCATGAGCAGATGGCGTACCTCACCTTTATTGAACTGATGCTGCAAGGTTACCGGGTATGTACCGAGCCAACAGTAGTGAGCCACGCTAACAATCGCGCTATGCAGTTAACCCAGCAATTTCTGCAACTGGCCGATGAACATTTTTTAGCCAAACGCACCGTGCAGGAATATGCCGACGAGTTAGCCGTAAGCGCCAAGTACCTGAGCGAGGTAGTAAAAAACGAAACCGGTCTCAGCCCGCTGCACCACATTCATCAGCGCTTGTTTAACGAGGCGCGGCATTGGCTGGTATCGGCAAATTTATCCATAAAACAGGTGGCTGATAAATTAGGGTTTGATACCCCCTCGCATTTCAGCCGTTTTTTTAAACAATATACCGGCCACAACCCGACATCATATCAACTGATACATGCGGTGATCTAAGAACTGTGATACGCAGCCTTAAAAAATGATCCCGGTCACTTTTTGGGCTGTATGTTATCATTTCAGGATAACCTTGCTTATTATGATATTTGTGCGCAATATCATATTTTAACCGCATGGACAACGCCGCATTGTTAAACGCAATTATTCAGAACGCTATTGACGGCATCATTACCATTGATGATCGCGGCCGGGTTGAATCCATTAATCCGTCGGCTTGTAAGCTGTTTCAGTATGAGCCGGAGGAAGTGATCGGGCACAATATTGCCATGCTGATGCCCCCGCCCGACAGGGAACAGCACGATAGCTACATCCACCGTTACCAACATACCGGGCAGGCGCATATCATCGGTATTGGCCGCGAGGTTAAGGGCTTACGTAAGGATGGTTCGGTATTCCCGTTCAGGCTCGGGGTAAGCGAGGTGCAGTATTCAGGCCGTAAAATATATACCGGCTTTATACATGATCTGAGCCGCGAAAAAGAAGCCGAAGACCGCCTGCGCGAATATGCCGCTAATCTGGAGCAGCAGGTTGAAGAACGCACCTTATCTCTCAAAAAAACGGTTGATGCCCTGCAAATTGCTAAAGAAGAGGTAAGCCTTTCGCTGGAAAAAGAAAAGGAACTCGGCCAGCTAAAAAGCCGCTTCGTGTCCATGGCCTCGCATGAATTCCGTACGCCGCTGAGCGCTATTCAGCTTTCGGCCGTGCTGATCGAGAAATATGCCTCGCAGTTTCAAAATCCAAACATCACCAAGCACATCAATAAAATAAAGGGTTCCATTGGCAACCTTACCAGCATCCTGAATGATTTCCTCTCGTTAGAGCGTTTGGAGGCCGGCAAGGTAGAACCTGTATTTACCCCCTTTGATGTGGTGAACTTCGCCGAGGAGATAACCGAGGAAATGCAGATGATAGCCAAGGAGGCACAAAACATCGTTTATCAGCATACCGGTACCACCAGCTTGGTAAGTCTTGACCAGGGTTTGCTGCGCAACTGCATCATCAACCTCATCAGCAACGCTATAAAATACAGCGGCGAACATACTTTTATCGAATTTAATACCGAGCTCACTGATAGTCAGCTCATCATTGTTATAAAAGACAATGGAATAGGCATTCCTGAAAGCGACCAGAAGCATTTGTTCGAGGCGTTTTTCAGGGCGCATAATACCGGCAATATACCGGGCACCGGCCTGGGGCTTAACATTGTAGCCCGCTACGCCGCGTTAATGAACGGGAAAATAGCCTTTGAAAGCAAAATAAATCAGGGTACATCTTTTACACTCTCATTTCCTGCACAAGCATGACAACCATATTAATAATTGAGGATAACAACGACATCAGGGAAAGTACCGCCGAGATTTTAGAGCTGAGCGGCTACAAGATTTTACAGGCTAATAACGGCAAAGCTGGTGTCGACCTGGCTTTTCAGCATAGGCCTGACCTGATATTATGCGATATTATGATGCCCGAACTGGATGGCTACGGCGTACTGTACATGCTGGGCAAAAACGCGGAGACCGCGGGCACGCCCTTTATTTTTCTGACAGCCAAAGCCGAGCGGATAGACTTTAGAAAAGGTATGGAGATGGGTGCCGATGATTACCTCACCAAGCCCTTTGACGATATTGAACTATTGAACGCCATTGAATCGCGCCTGAAAAAGAAACAGCGGCAGGAAGAATACTACAATCAATCGATAGATAAGCTGGAGAAACTGGCCAGTGGTAACGGGCAGGGCCTGGCTGAATTAAGGGAGATGATAGCCGGGCGTAAAGTGCGGCAAATCAAAAAGAAGCAGATCCTTTATTATGATGGTGATACTCCCCAAGGCCTATACCTGGTGCTGGAGGGCAGCGTAAAAACCATAAAAATGGCCGAGGACGGTCGCGAACTGCTAACCGGAATGTACCGGGCTGAAGATTACCTGGGTATACATGCCCTGTTGCTTGACGAAAGCTATACCGATACCGCCGAGGCGGTAGAAGATTCGGCCGTGTGCTTGTTGCCTCGGGATATGACCATCAACCTGCTTAACAAATACCCGGATGTGGGGCAGCAATTCATCCGCATACTGGCCAACAACGTGCGCGAAAAGGAGGAGCAGTTAATTGAGCTGGCCTATAATTCGGTACGCAAGCGTTTGGCGCAGGTGCTTATCCGCCTGAGCAAACAATCGGCTGACCCGGCGCAATTCAAAGTATCGCGCGATGAGCTGGCCGCCATGGCGGGCATGGCTACTGAAACGGTTAGTCGTACGTTAACCGACTTTAAGGAAGAAGGCTCTATAGAAAAAAAAGGCAGCCAGATAACCATACTGGATATGAACCGCCTGGTAAAAATGAAAAACTGACGAATATCATTTTTTGTGCTGACGGCACGCATGTTTTAGCTGTAACCGCAGGCCTACCTTTGTAGCAAAGCAGTTAACAGATGAAAGTTGTAGCCTACAGTATAAAAGCTTTTGAAAAGGAATTTCTGGCAAAATCCAATCAAAAAAAGCACGATATAACCCTCATATCAAACCCGTTAAGTATTGAAACGGCCGCCTACGCCCAAGGCAAAGATGCCGTAGTGATATTTACCAATGATGATGCCTCGGCACCGGTTATCAATAAACTGGCAGATATGGGTATTAAATATATTGCCACCCGCTCCGTAGGTACCGATCATATTGACAAAGCTGCCGCCGGTAAACGTGGCATTAAGCTGGCTAACGTGCCTATTTACTCGCCACAAGCCATTGCCGAACATACCCTGGCGCTTGCCCTTGCACTTAGCAGGCATATCCCTGCAGCCCATCAGCACAGTATAAACTTTGATTTTAAGCTGGATGAGCTGATCGGTTTCAATTTTTACGGCAAAACCGTTGGGCTGATCGGTTTGGGGCATATCGGCCTGGCGACGGCTGCTGTTTTTAAGGGGCTTGGCTGCCGGGTTATTGGTTATGACGTACACAAACCCGACCGTTTGCAGGGTATCGAACTGGTTACGCTGGATGAATTGCTGCAACAATCTGACGTAATATCGCTCCACGCGCCGCTTACGCCCGATAACTTCCATATCATCAACGCCGAAAGCATCGCCAAAATGAAACCGGGTGTTATGCTGCTGAATACTTCACGTGGTGGATTGATCGATACAGAATCGGCCCTATTAGCAATAAACGCGGGACAGATAGGCTATTTAGGTTTGGATGTTTACGAGAATGAGAAAGGCCTGTTCTTCCAGGATCATACGCATGACGCGCAAAAGGATAGTTTGCTTACCCGTTTAATGGCTCACCCCAATGTGATCGTTACCCCGCACCAGGCATTTTTAACCAACGAGGCCTTGCAGCAGATCTGCGATCAAACCATCAAAAACCTCAATCTGTGGCAGCAAAACAAATGTACCGGCAACGCCTGTGCCTGCGCCAACAGTTGCCGTACCGAAGTAGTGCCTGTTAAAATCATCGCCTAAAAAGCCCAAAGCCATGCCCGTACCCGAAGCACTTACTGATAAATATAATGTTGCCGCGCCGCGCTACACCAGCTACCCTACTGTACCTTATTGGGATAACACCCCTTTTGATGCCGCAGACTGGGAACGCGCCGTAAAGGCATCATTTACGCAAACCAATAATACCGATGGCATCAGCCTGTACATACACCTGCCCTACTGCGAAAGCCTGTGTACGTATTGCGGCTGCAATACCCGCATTACCAAAAACCACAGCGTAGAGCAACCCTATATTGAGGCTGTATTAAAGGAATGGGGCATGTATAAAGCCTTGTTTATGGAGCAACCTGTGATACGTGAGATACACTTAGGCGGCGGCACACCAACCTTTTTTAGCGCGCAAAATTTGAGGACGCTGATAGAAGGTTTACTTGAAGGATCGAAAGTTCACCCGAATGCTGAATTTGGTTTCGAGGCGCATCCGGGTAATACGACTACAGAGCATTTGCAAACCTTGTACGATCTGGGTTTTCGCAGGTTAAGCCTCGGCATTCAGGATTTTGATCCGAAGGTGCAATTCATCATTAACCGTATTCAGAGTTTTGAACAGGTTAAAAAAGTAACCGACGAGGCACGTGCCATTGGCTACACCTCTATAAATTACGACCTGATCTATGGCCTGCCGTTGCAAACCGTAGCGAGCATGGCGGATACCCTGCACCAGGTTGCCCTGCTGATGCCAGACCGTATCGCCTTTTACAGCTACGCCCATGTGCCCTGGATAAAACCCGGACAACGCCGCTATACTGAAAAGGATCTGCCCAACGCGTTCTTAAAACGTAAACTGTATGATCTGGGTTGCGAGCTGTTTCAAAACATCGGCTACCACGATATTGGCATGGACCATTTTTCGCTAAGTACCGACAGCCTATACCAGGCGGAACAAGAGGGCCGTTTACACCGCAACTTTATGGGTTATACCCATCAGTACACCCAATTGCTTATTGGCCTCGGCGTATCATCCATCAGCGATTCATGGTATGCTTATGCGCAGAATGCTAAAAAGATTGATGAGTACCTGGATCTGGTCAATGCCGGCCGTTTGCCGCTTATTAAACTGCATCAATCTACCGACGAGGATATGCTGCTGCGCCGCCATATACTCAACATCATGTGCAAGGGTCAAACCTGCTGGAACCACCATACCCACCATTCTGCCGGGTTATTAAAAAGCATTGAGCGATTGGAGCCATTGCTGGATGACGGCCTGATAGAACTGAACTCCTGGTGCCTGAAAGTTACACCGCTTGGCAAACGTTTTTTACGCAATATATGTATGGCATTTGACGATAAGCTATGGCAAAACAAGCCAGCAACGCAACTATTCAGCATGAATGGTTAATAGATATTGATACCCGAACCCAATCCATTAACAATTAAGAAAAGCGGCTTTTGGCCGCTTTCCTGGTTTATTACCTGATGTTATTAAGCTGTGCTTCGCAGGTTTGCAGCATGGCTTGCATCTCCTGCAAATACTCCCGGGTTTGGTTGCTTATCTGGGGTATCAGTGCCTTATAATAATCAATACCCTGCTGTAGCTGCTGCCTGAATTTGTCGAGGTATTTTTCCTTTTTGGTGTTCATGTTATTTACCGAGCGGGCAACCTCCTTGTTCAGGTACTCCAGGTAAAGGTTCAGCTCGTTAATGAACAGGTTAGGGCGGTTCACATTTTTAAGCAGGTTGAGCTTGCCGTAGATGTGCTTTACCATTTCATCTAACGAGTAAGTAGCCTTAAAATAAGCCAGGTTCGGGCCCGGGCAAATGGCTACCGACTTGTTTTCGCGGGGTTTTAGCAGGTTGTTTTTAATATAGGCTGATACGGCCAATCCTTCGCAAAGGCATATTTTTTCGGTTACATCATTTATCTGTCGGGTCAGTTCTTCAAAAGGCAGATCAGCCGCCATGAGTTGCTCAATTTTTAAATGCTGATACTGGCGCGATGCTGTGCAGATGGGCTCGGCCGTAAACTCGGTATTGGTACACAAATACTTTTTAGTGCAGGGGCTGCCCGGGCGGTGCGCAGCTATACGCTTTAACCGCAACTGCTGTATGCTTGCCGGTTTAAAGTTGTTAAACAAAACACCCAGCGGAGAGGCCGCACTCACGTAAAAATCATCCGGCTGAGCATTGGTTAGCTGATTAAGTGTTTCCTCATCAACATTGGTAGCCTCGGGCACCAGCAAAAACGGGCTGCCCCAGCCGGTGGCATCCAGCGCGTAGTGCTCCAGCAAAAAGCTGTTCTCAGCAGCGGTGCCTATCCCCCCTTGTACACTGATGCGCGTTGACGGGTTATTAACAACGCTATATCCTTTGCCATTTAATGCCTGCAGATACATCGCCTGCAATTCATTAAACATGTCCTGGCGCTTTTCGCTAAACTCCTGCAATATGGGGCCAAGCAACAGGCCATCGGTTGCAAAGGCGTGGCCGCCGCAGTTCAGGCCCGATTCAATACGGAACTCATATACCCAGATGCCTTTTTTAGCCAGAAATTTTGCCTGTATCAATGCCGACCGGTAATCGCTCACCTTCAGTATCACCCGCTTGCGGGTATTGCCATCAGCATCCGGAAAAAAATCGCTGAACTCATCCAGGTAACTATACAACCGCGGGTTCATACCGGCTGATAGTATGACCGAGGCATTCAGGCCGCTTTGTGCAAAACCACGCAGGGCGGCTAAAGCATCCGTGTTGATCTCTCCTGTACTATGCCCATTCTTGTCAAAGTTCATTTTATCAACCTTGGCCATAATATTTACATCAATACTGCCGGGTTGCATCTCGCTGCACAGTTGCTGCTCCAGTTTGTGTCTCAGTTCGGCATCCTGGGTTTGTTGCAGCAACCCGTACTTTTGTTTTAATGCCGAGCCATCAGGCAGCAGATCAAAATAACGGTCAATATCGTAACCCTGGCCAAATGGCTGTTGCTTTAGCGCGATCATCTGCCGGGCAACATAGGTGTTCAGCATATCCAGGTACGCGGTTATTCGCCGGGCACGGTAATCGTGCTCATTTTTTTTGATCGGGATGTATTCATCGTTATGCTCACGAATGTGAAACTCGCGCATGCGCTCTACCAGTTCATCATTAACTATTGAAACTACGGATGATATGCCATAGCGGGCTACTTTAAGCGGTGTATCAATAGAAAAGGCAAGCCCTAAAACGGGAATATGAAAGTTGTGCATCATTATTAAAATCAATTATTATTCAATAAAAAAAGCGGCTGATAACCGCTTTTTTATTCATACCACACTAATCCTGTTTGTTAAACTATTACAATGATGATCATTGCCACGTGAATTAAAATACTGGCCGCGAACAGCTTGAGCACGGTACGGATACCGCCACCAGCCATATTGGCGATCAGGTTTGCAAAAAAGCAGATCATGGTTACGGCTAACACCGCGGCAGAGCCGTCAAAGTAGTAGCTCAATACTGCCGGGATGGGTAAAAATACTACGCCATGCACCATCAGTACTAAAAAGAACCATAAGGTTTGGTTGCTTTTTTGCGCGTCGGCAAACTCATTAAACTTGCTCCACAAGTTAAAATGCAGGGTTGCCGGTTGATTGTCACTTACAAAATGCGGGGTTATTGTTTTTATAGTTGCCATAACATTTATCGTTTTGTTTACAATTCAAAATTGCGGATAAACGCGTACCTGCACCATGACAGCCATCATTACAAAAAGTGACCTTACGCACATTTTTTATTTGCACAGCGCGGGTGCATCCATTGCCGGCGGACTAAGGTATGGCACATTAAGCGCCAGGCCCCGCAGCACAAACCACACCCCCAGGCATAGCATAAAATAAGGCACCACTATATTCAGCTTTCGCCTGAGCGATACGGTAAAAAAACCGCTGCCAAGCGCGGCGGCGAACATCAGCGGCAGTGTGCCCATTCCAAACCAAAACATAAACCCGGCTGAGTTTAAAACCGTACCGATGTTAACGGCGCCTACCAGTGCCAGGTAAACAAAACCGCAGGGCAGCAAGCCATTAAGCATACCTGTAATTAAATGCCCGGCACGCTTTTTTAGTGCCCATACCAGCATATTGTTAAACGGCTGCATCAACTTTACAGCGATGCCCGTACTTTTAACAGAGTGTTTAATTAAGCGGGATAAAGCCGCCAGTATGATGAGCACTCCGCTTACAATGCTCAACCCGTTCTGGATATTGGCCAGCCATATTTGTTTGCCTATCAACCCGATGATCAAACCGAGTATCACATAGCTTATGGTACGGCCCAACTGATAGATCAGTTTATCAAAAGCAAGCAGCCATGCCGAACGCCCATTGAAGGGCACGGCCAGCATTAACGGCCCGCACATGCCAATACAATGCACGCTGCCGAAAAGGCCGATAAAAAACGGTACCTGCCAGTCGCTCATGGTAAGGTGATCTCTTGTTTGTACAGGTATTGCCTGCCGCCTTGCTGCCAGTTAATAACCAGTTGCCACCGCCCCTGCTTAAAATCAGTTAACGGTACGCTGAACAAGCCACCCGTGCCGGTAGCCAGATCCATAGCCTTATCAAATCGTTGCCCTGATGGGCGGAGGAAGGTGAGTTTGCCGTTTGCCTCGCCGGTAAACTGTATATTCAGGGTGTTACCTGCTACCTTAATTACAGGCTCTGCATGATCTTGCTGTACATTTTTTTGCTGCGTGTATTCGCTGTTATAGGCCAGCCCTTTTTCGTAATAGCTGTTATCGTAATCATCGGCAGGCTGCCTTAACATGTAAACCGCCATGCAGATAATAAAGAGCATAAAGGTTACCATACCGGTAACCAGCCATTTGCCCCAATTCCAATTTTTAATTGCTTCCATAAACCGGTCCTATAAATGCTGTTGATATGGTGCTGAGCGTTTCATGGCCCCGCATCACTTTAATTTCAATATCTGTTTTAGCGCTTTTTATTTTGTTGGCAGGTATCATTAAAAAGAAAACCGCCTTGCCCTCGCTTTCGGCCTTTAAAGTACCCGGGGCCTGTATGTATTTTACTTTGATCTCAGGGTCATCAGTAACCAAGGTGATCTGTTGCGGCGTGCTGGTTTTGTTGATCAGATCGGCATTATAAATATTGCTGATGTAACCGCCCGGCTGCTCCTGGTAAAGCATCCCTGCCGACCGCAGTATGGTAACATCAACCGCGCTGCGTTTAAGCACAAACGAGGTAAGCACACCCAGCAGCACCACAATTACCGCGCTGTAAGCAACCATGCGCCCGTTAAACTTCGGCCGCTCCTTTTGGGCGATGCTTTCTTCGGAGTAAAAACCGATAAGGTTAAGCGGCTTGTTGATCTTTTCCATCACCTGGTTGCAGGCATCAATACAGGCGGTGCAGTTAATACACTCCAGCTGGGTGCCCTTGCGTATATCAATGCCTGTAGGGCAAACATCCACACACAATCCGCAATCCACACAATCGCCTTTTTTTGTTTGATCTTCCTTTTTAGAGATCTTACCCCGCGGTTCGCCACGCAAAAAATTGTAGGCCACCACCAGCGTGCTCTTATCAATCAGCACCCCCTGCAAGCGCCCGTACGGGCAGATCACGGTACACACAATCTCACGTATTTGGCTGTACACCAAATAAAACACCACGGTAAATATACAAATACTGATAAAGCCCGACCAGTGCATAGCAACCGGCTCGGTTATGATACCGATCAGTGTTTCTTTACCGATAATGTAGGCCAGGAAGGTATTGGCTATCAAATACGACAATACGATGAAGATGATATGCTTTGCTATTTTTTTGATCAGCTTTTCGCGGGTTAGCGGGCCTTCATCCAGCTTGCGGCGTTTTTTGGCATCGCCCTCTATCCAGATCTCTATCTTACGGAAAACCATCTCCATAAAAATGGTTTGCGGGCATATCCACCCACAAAATACCCGGCCGAACGCTATGGTGAACAATATGATGCACACCAACCCCGCCAGCATAGCCAGTACGAACAAAAAGAAATCCTGCGGCCAAAATACCTGCCCCAGTATTACAAAGCGGCGCTCCAGCACATTCAGCAGCAACAGCGGGTGCCCGTTTATACTGATGAATGGCCCTGCGAAAAACAGCAGCAAATAAACATAACTTAACAGGCTGCGGTACCGGTACAGCTTACCTTTGCGCACAACCGGGTACATCCATTTACGGCCACCGCTGTTGGTGGTGTTAGGCTGTTCGGTAAATTCGGCGGTAAGCATGTTCTTCAGTTTTTAAATAGATGCCGTTTTAGCGGCGGCATCACCATCCTTGTATAGATCGCCCTGCGCCTCTTTGGCACCGGCGGGTTTTGTTCCGTAAATTGATTTGATGTAGTTGGCTACATCGGCAATCTGTTTAGGCGTTAACTGTTTTTCCCAGTTAGGCATACCCTTGGCCTGCACGCCATACTTAATGGTTTTAAACAGGTCGTTTATTTTGCCGCCATGCAGCCAGTATTCATCAGTGAGGTTAGGGCCAACAACACCCTGCCCGTTCTCGCCATGGCAGGCGGCACAATGGGTTTTAAATACCGTAGCGCCCGATTGCAGCACCGCGCCATCCTTTGACAGGGTGACCGTATTTTCATCAACCCGGTTAGCCGATTTTGCCAAAAAAGCTTCCTTCTCTTTATTGGCGATGGTCATTTCAGTTTGATATTCCTCGTACTGTAACTGCCCCACGCCAAACACGTGGTAAACAAGAAGGTACCCGATAGCAAACACAATAGTGATGTAAAACAAGCCCATAAACCAGGCCGGTGTAGGGTTGTTCAGTTCCTTAATGCCGTCAAAATCATGCTCGGTAAGCAGCGATTCTTCTTCGGCCATTGGGCGTAAAGAGAGCAGCTTATTCACCAGGCTGTTTTTTAGTTGAGCGTGTACTAACTCGGCTTCAGGTTCCGCAGGTGAATTCTTAGCCTCGGCACCCAGCAGCAGGCGGGTGAGTACTTTAAATGTACGCAGCAGCACCAGCATGGTTACTACAAACAATACCAGCATCAGCATAATGGCACCGTAGCCAATGTAGTTCATGGTATCAACAGGCATCAGCGTATCATCGGCTGCCATTACAGGGGCAGTGCCTAAAGTTGTGATGAGCACAAACGCGGTCAATAGCTTTTTCATAGCTCTTGTATGTTTAAGTGTTTAGGTTGATTATCGCTCAGGGGTATATCGCTCATGTAGTCGGCATGTGGTTTTTTTATGCGGATAAGCATTATCGTTACCACGATAAAGAACAGCAGAAATATGGCTAACGAGGTGATGAGGTAAGCCTGGTTACCATCAATATCCTGTACAAATTGTTTAAACATGGCGCTTAGTTATTAGCGGTTTTAGTTACTTTAATATCAGTACCCAGGCGTTGCAGATAGGCTATCAGGGCCACTATCTCGCGGTCGCTTTGTACCTTGATCTTGTCTTTGGCCAGGTTATCGGCAATGCCTTTGGCCTGTTTATCCAGCTCGGTATTGGCCAGCTTGTCATAACCGGCGGCGTACGGCACACCCAGGGTGCGCATGGCGTTTATTTTTGATGCCGTGGTGGTGGTATCCAGCTTTTGGTTGATGAGCCAGTCGTAATTCGGCATGATACTGCCCGGCGACATCAGCCTTGGATCGAGTAGGTGGTTATAGTGCCAGGCGTTGCTGTACTTGCCCCCTTCGCGTTGCAGATCGGGTCCGGTACGTTTTGATCCCCACAGGAAAGGGTGATCGTACACAAACTCACCGGCCTTGCTGTACTCGCCGTAACGCTCCGTTTCAGACCGGAAAGGCCTTACCGTTTGTGAGTGGCAGTTAACGCAACCCTCGCGGATGTATATATCACGCCCCTGCAACTCCAGCGGGGTATAAGGTTTTACGCTGGCAATGGTAGGTACGTTTGAAGAGATGGTCATGGTTGGGATCAGCTCAATGATACTGCCTATCAGTATCACCAGTAATGAAAGTACCATGAGTTGTATCGGCTTACGCTCCAGCACCCGGTGCCAGAAGTTGTCGCCCTCGTTATGGGCTACAAAAACTTTTTCCAACGGCATCGCCTCGGCAGGCTCCTGCGCTACCAGCTTGCCTATGGCCATGGTGTGTGCCAGGTTATAAGCCATTACAATTACACCAACCAAATACAGCCCCCCGCCAACAGCACGCATAACATGCATCGGGATGATGCGCAGCGTGGTTTCTAAAAAGGTCGGGTATTTCAGGATGCCTTCGGGAGTAAACTCTTTAAGCATCAGCCCTTGTGTAAAACCGGCCCAATACATCGGCACGGCATAGAACAAAATACCCAGCGTACCTATCCAAAAGTGGAACGAGGCCAGTTTGGTTGAGTAAAGCTGTGTGCGGTAAATTCTCGGTATCAGCCAGTACAGTATGGCAAAGGTTAAAAAGCCGTTCCATCCTAAAGCACCAACGTGTACATGGGCTACTATCCAATCGGTAAAGTGGCCAATGGCGTTTACCTGCTTTAATGAAAGCAGCGGGCCTTCAAAAGTAGCCATACCATACGCAGTTAAACCAACCACCATAAATTTAAGTACCACATCATCGCGCACCTTATCCCACGCGCCACGCAGGGTAAGCAACCCGTTGATCATGCCGCCCCAGCTTGGCGCTATCAGCATAATAGAAAATACGATGCCCAGTGATTGTGCCCAGCCTGGTAGGGTAGTATACAACAGGTGGTGCGGCCCCGCCCATATATAAATAAATATCAGCGCCCAAAAGTGCAGGATACTCAGCTTGTATGAATACACCGGGCGGTTGGCCATCTTAGGCAAAAAGTAATACATCATGCCCAGGTATGGTGTGGTTAAAAAGAAAGCCACCGCGTTATGCCCGTACCACCATTGCACCAGCGCATCCTGCACGCCGGCATACAGGTAGTAACTTTTTAAACCTGATATAGGCAGCTCGAAAGAGTTAACGATATGCAGCACCGCTATGGTTACAAAGGTGGCAATGTAAAACCATATGGCTACATACAGGTGGCGCTCGCGGCGTTTAATGATAGTACCGAACATGTTGATGCCAAATACCACCCAGATCAGCGTAATGGCGATGTCAATAGGCCATTCCAGTTCAGCATACTCGTGCGAGGTGGTGAAACCCAGCGGTAGCGTAATAACTGCTGATACGATGATGAGCTGCCATCCCCAAAAATGGATCTTGCTAAGGGCATCGCTAAACATACGGGCCTTTAACAGGCGTTGCAGCGAGTAGTAAACGCCCATAAAAATGGCGTTGCCCACAAACGCGAAGATAACCGCGTTGGTGTGCAGCGGGCGTATGCGGCCAAAGGTGGTGTACTGGTTGCCCATATTCATGCCGGGTTTAAACAACTGCATGGCTACCAGTAGCCCTACCGTCATCCCTATAATTCCCCAAGCAATGGTGGCAATTCCAAAATTTCGTACAATCTTGTTATCGTAGTAAAATTTTTCGGGTTGCATAATATTGCGGTTAGTTCAAATAAATTAATGGTCTAAAATTACCTGGACTGCCCTGTCCGGCACGTGATGCCCGTTAGCCAAAAACATGATACAGATCATTTTTCGGCTTCGCCGGAGGTGTCATCATCCAGCAGGATGCGTACGGATGGGGTGTAAAGATCATCGTGCTGACCTTTGCGCTGCGCCCAAAAAAAGGCACATAAAAAGCCCAGGGCCAGCAGTATGCTGCACCCTATCAAAAAATAAATTATGCTCATAACAACTGGCGCTTTTTGGCTGCCACATGGGTGGCAATACTGGTGAATGATATGATGGTGGCCGTGCTCAGCGGCATCAGGATGGCCGCGGTTAGCGGTGATAGTTTGCCCGTTACCGCGAAACTTAAACCAATGAGGTTATAGGTAAGCGATATAAAAAAGGATATATGGATCACCTTCACGGTATCCTTAGCGAATTTTAAAAACCGCGGAAAACTTTTTAATGACCGACCATCCAGAATGGCATCGCTGCCCGGCGAAAAGTTATTCACGTTATCGGTAATGGCAATGCCCAGGTCGCTTTGCTTTAACGCCCCGGCATCATTAAGCCCATCGCCCAGCATACTTACTTTTTTGCCCCGGCTTTGCAGTTCTTTTACAAAATCCAGCTTTTGCTGCGGCGATTGCCTAAACAGCATGTCGGTATTATTAAAGTAAGGCAGCAACTCCCGGCGCTCGTGATCCTGGTCGCCGGATAAAAGGTAGAGATTGTAATCAGGCGATAAGGCGGCCACATCCCGCAAACCATCTCGGTATTGATGGTTAAAGCTGTAATAACCCTGGTATATCTCATCAATAACTACATGTACCATGGTGGTGTTGCCTAACTCATAACCGCCGCTTACTACAAATTCGCTGCTGCCAATGGCCACCAGACGATCGCCTATTACGGCACGGATACCCTTGCCCGGCACTTCGTTATAACCCGATACCGGCGAAACTGCACCCGCACCTAAATAAGCGCAGATCTGCCTGCTGAGGGGATGCCCCGAGTTGATACACACGCTTTGCACCAACTGCCTTTGCGCGGCCGAAAGCGTGGTATGGTCGGTAAGTATTTTATTATTGTTGCTGGTGATGGTTCCGGTTTTATCAAACACCAGGGTATTGATGCGGGCTAACTGCTCAACCACTGCGGTATTTTTGAGGTAAAAAAAGTTACGGTCGAACACGCTCAGCGCGGCCGACATGGTGAACGGCGTGCTCAGCGCCAAAGCGCAGGGGCAGGCCACGATCAGCACGGCGGTAAATGCCGATAGACCCCGCTGCCAATCAAACGGCAACCAAAACAACAGCGAACCAAAAGCGATAACCAGCAGCACGATGGTAAAATGCTTGCTCACCCGCTCGTTAAAGGTTTGCATGCGGTTATCCTGCCGGCGGGTAAAGGCCTCGTTGTTCCATAGCTGGGTAAGGTAACTTTGTGATACGGGTTTTACGATCTCCATTTCCAAAGCCTCGCCCATTTGGCGGCCTCCGGCATAAATAATTTCGCCCAAAGTTTTATTTACCGGTGCCGATTCGCCTGTTACAAAGCTAAAATCGATCATGGCGTTGCCTTTTAATAAGATAGCATCGGCAGGAATGATCTCGTTGTTACGAATACGGATTCGCTGACCCACTTTCAGATCGCTCAATGGAAGGGGCTTCTCCCCTTCATCAGCTATTACCTGCACCGCCACCGGGAAGAATGAACGGTAATCGCGCTCAAAAGAGATATGATAGTAAGTTTTACGCTGAACAAATTTGCCTACCAGCAGAAAGAACACCAACCCGCAAAGCGTATCTGCAAAGCCAGGTCCAGTATGGGTGAGTATCTCGGCAACGGTGCGTATAAATAGTACGGCAATACCCAGCGCCAGCGGGAAATCAATATTCAGCACCTTATTTTTAAGATTGTGATAAGCCGAGATAAAGTATTCGGTGCCGCTGTAAAACACTACCGGCAGCGATAACACAATATTAAGCCAGCCAAAAAACCGGCGGAAACTTTCTTCTTGTCCCGAAAGGCCTAAATATTCCGGGAAGCTCAACAGCATTACGTTGCCAAAGCAAAAACCGGCAACGGCTATCTTACGCACCAGGTTATCTTTTTGTCCGGCAGATTGTTTTTTGACCACATCCTGCAGGTTAATAAGCGGTTCGTAGCCAATATCAAACAGCAGTTCAACCACCTGGCGCAGGGTTATCTTACTATTATCAAAACGGATGTTCACCTGTTTTTTCAGGAAATCAATACGGCTGTAATAAACAGCGGGGTTAAGCCGGTGCAACTGCTCCAGCAACCAGATGCACGAGCTGCAATGGATGTAAGGAATATAAAAAGTAACGATGGTAATGCCGCCATCCGTAAAATCAACCAGGTCGCTGATGATCCTGGGTTCATCCAGGTATTCAAAGCGTTTATCGGTACGGGCACGGTTAGCGCCGGGGTGCTCGTTGTAATTATAATAATTACACAACCCGCTTTGCGATAGCACCTGGTACACCCCCCGGCAGCCTACGCAGCAAAACTCCTTTTCGTCAAACTGGTAGGTGGTTTCCTCACAATCCTGCCCGCAGTGGTAACATGTTGATTTTGCAGTGGTATTAACTAACATAATGCTCGCTTTAGTTAATACAAAAATGTGATAATCACCCCACCTGTTAAATGATGCAAAGAGGCCTTAAAAGTGACGTGCGTCACATTTTAAGTAGCTTGGTGTTGATACATCTGACCTAAATTAAATTAGGAAATTTTAATGTAATTGGATTGTGATGAGGAGCAGGTTTAAGGGAGTATTTTCGGACTCCATAATTAATAAGATTTTGTATATTCATAGTAATCCGTTTTATTATAATTGAGTCGATGAAAAAATCTGTAATAATCTGTATTTTATCACTATTGCCTATCTTTTTAGCTTTAGAGGGATTCTCGCAGAATGGAATCAGAAATGAAGAAATTACTGAATTTAAAAACCAAGGCGAACAAGAAGATTATTGGGCTAAAAAATTCTTTCAAAGAGAATACAAGGAATTTAAGTATGAAACCTTTGCAGGTAAAATCACCAACTCCAATAACGTATTCATTTTTGAAAAAGATACTATAACTGTATCTAATTCTGACGATGAAATGTGGTTAATATTTGCAAAGGGGCTGCTATATCCTGAAATAATAGGCGGTAACCTTGAAGTAATATCGAGCAGATCAGCTTCATAACGACCTCTCCACAAAAAAGAATATTCAGGTTTTTACTTTATACAAAGGGGCTTGTTAATCCTACAATATGTTTTTTTGAGTTAACCAGTGCCAAGGCAAATGAAAAGACTGAAATAAATAAATTTATTCAACATTCCACTTTAACATTTTTTAAACGAGGCTGGATAATGATTTGAGTTTGTCATGCTGAGCCTGTCGAAGCACTAACCAACGTTTTAATCCCCTATGCACGCACCCTTCGACAAGCTCAGGGTGACAGGCCCCACTCTTATTTGCGTGCTTTGTCATGCTGAGCCTGTCGAAGCACTAACCATCGTTTCAATACATCGCACGTACTCTACGACATGCTCAATACAACAAGCTAAATCCTTTATTCTCCATTTTACACCCATTCTTCTATATTTGGCTTCATGCTATCTAACCAATTAAATGCTAAACCCCATTATCCTATTTTAGACGGCCTGCGCGGTGTGGCGGCCATTATTGTGGTAACCTTTCACCTGGCCGAGCCTTTGGGCACCGGGCATCTGGATATTATTGTTAACCACGGTTACCTCGCGGTCGATTTTTTCTTTTTGCTATCCGGTTTCGTTATCGGCTACGCGTATGATGACCGCTGGCCTAAAATGACCGTCGGTAATTTTTTTAAGCGCCGTATTGAACGCCTGCAACCCATGGTTGTTTTGGGCATGACGCTCGGCGCTATCGGCTTTTATTATACCGATTCAACACTATGGCCGCTTATCCATAACGTTCCGCTATGGAAGATGCTGCTGGTGCTGCTAATCGGCTATACCGTACTGCCCATCCCCCTTTCAATGGATATACGCGGCTGGGAGGAAATGCACCCGCTGAACAGCGTAGGCTGGTCGCTATTTTTTGAATACATTGCCAACATACTTTACGCTGTATGGATCAGGAAGTTCTCAAACACCGCATTAAGCATCCTGGTAATAATTGCTGCTGTTGCATTGGCTCACCTGGCCATTACCAACGGCGATGTTAGCGGCGGCTGGACACTGAACACGGAGCAGGTACGCGTGGGTATAACCCGTACCATCTACCCATTCTTTGCCGGTTTGCTGCTATCGCGCATAGCAAAGCCAACCCAAATTAAAAACGCTTTTTTGTGGTGCAGTCTTTTGGTTGCCGCCGTATTGTATATGCCCCGTATTGGTGGTGCCGAACATTTGTGGATGAACGGCCTTTACGAATCGGTTTGCATTATCGTTGTTTTCCCGCTGATAGTTTACCTGGGTGCCAGCGGCGTATTGCAAACCCAACGTGAGAACAGGATATGTAAGTTCCTGGGCGATATATCGTACCCGCTTTACCTGGTGCATTACCCGATAGTGTATTTCTACGTGGCCTGGATAAGCAATAACAAAGGCGTAACCATTGTACAGGCCTGGCCTTACGCCTTGCTGATATTGATAGGTGCTATAGTTTTGGCTTATGCCGCCTTAAAACTATACGATGAGCCGGTGCGGAGGTGGTTGCGAAGAAAGCTGGCTTAGGCATTTGTCATGCTGAGTTTGTCGAAGCATTAAAAAGCTGTTTTGGCCTCCCCACGCACCCTTCGACAGGCTCAGGGTGACAGCCCTTTTTGTTCGCGCATCACGCTGTCATGCTGAGCTTGTCGAAGCATTAACTATTATCCAACTCATTATTATAATTTTGGCTCCATGCAATCTAACCCATTACAAGCTAAACCCCATTACCAGATACTCGACGGACTGCGCGGTGTAGCAGCACTAATGGTGGTCATCTTTCATATTTGCGAGGCACATGCTACCAGTAAGTTTGATATGATGATCAATCACGGTTACTTGGCGGTTGATTTCTTTTTCCTGCTTTCCGGCTATGTTATCGGTTACGCGTATGACGACCGCTGGGGTACGCTCACCATAGGCGGCTTTTTCAGGCGGAGGCTGGCACGCCTGCATCCCATGGTTATTATGGGTATGGTGGTAGGTGCCATCTGCTTTTATTATTCCGATTCGCCCATGTGGCCCGAAATTCATAACGTACCGGTTTGGAAATTGCTGATAGTGATGCTTGTAGGTTTTACGCTGATACCCATACCTGCATCCTGGGATATTCGCGGCTGGCAGGAGATGCACCCGTTAGACGGGCCGGGCTGGTCGCTGTACTTTGAATACATCGCTAATATTTTATATGCCCTTGGTTTACGTAAGCTGCCTAAATGGGCATTATGGGTTTTGGTGATAGCCTCGGCGGCGGCGCTGATGCATTACCTGGTAACAGGCCCTAACGGAGATGTTATCGGCGGGTGGACCCCCAACCTTGAACATACACGCATTGGCTTTACCCGTATGATGTTCCCCTTCTTTGGTGGCTTGCTGCTATCGCGTATTACTAAGCCTACCTTTATTAACAATGCTTTTTTATGGTGCAGCCTGCTGCTTATCATCGCGCTGGCCATCCCGCGTATTGGCGGCCTTGCAAATGTATGGACAAACGGATTGTACGAATCGTTCATCATCATCCTGGTATTTCCGCTTATTGTATACATGGGTGCCAGCGGGCAGATCAATAATGATACAGGCAAGCGCGTCAGCAAGTTTTTGGGCGATCTGTCGTACCCTTTATACATTACCCACTACCCTTTTATCTACATCTATACCGGCTGGGTTGCCCGCGATAAGGGGATGAGCTTTGGCCATGCCATACCGTATGCACTGCTCACATTTTTCGGATCGGTAACGCTGGCATATCTGGCATTAAAGTGGTATGATGAACCGGTAAGAGCCTGGTTAAAGCGACGGGCGCAAAAAATTTAGCGCAATTAATTTTTTAGCTGACTAACAGAGTCCGTTTCGTTAACAATGGTACGGATCATGCTGTCCAACTCCTTAACCGATTCCTGCAGGTAATGCCATTCGGTTGTTTGAGGCCTGTTTTTGTCTGCATTAATTAGCTCCATTAAACCCAATATGGATGCCACCGGCCTGCGAAACTCGTGCGATTGTATGTAAGCGATGTTTTGCAGCGATTGCTTTTGCACCTTTACCATTTCCTCGTTTTTGATGCGCCGGGTTACATCCACAATATTTACTGATACTCCAATTATCTCGCCATCCGTATCAAAAGCCGGTTCAAACTTAACTAAAAACCAGGCATCCTCGCCATTGCTTTTTAGCTTGCGCTCATCAAAAACGGCGGTACCACGCAGGGCAGTGTTATAATCGCGGTAAAATTGGGCTAAATGGTCGGGGTGAATGTAGTCGGTCATTTTTTTACCGCGTTCCAAACTCCGGCCATAGGCTGATTGTACATGGCTGTTCCATGCTTTATTAAAAGCCAGTATTTCAAAATTAGTGTTTAAAAGCAAATGCTGTTCAATCGAGCTCTCAAAAAACGAACGGAGTTCAATTTCCACCCGGCGCGCTTCGGCAGTTTGCGCGTTGAGCAATATCACACTGGCCTCAAACTCCAGCAGTTTAATTACCTGTGCTGCCAGTATATTCAGCATTTCGGCCTGGCCGGGCAATAATTCGCCGGGTTGCTGGCCTATTACGCAAAGGCTACCCAGGTCATACCCGTCATGCGTGGTAAGCGGGGCACCGGCATAAAACCTGATATAAGGGTCGCCCAAAACCAGCGGATTATCAGCAAACCTTTCATCAATCATGGCATCGTCTATCACCAAAACCCCTTTTTTGCCTATAACGTGATCGCAAAAGGCATCACACCTGCGGGTTTCGTTATATTTAAAATTGTGTTTTACCTTGATGTGCTGAATATCCTCATCAATAAAAGTTATTAAGGCGGTAGGCTGCCCGCATAAGTGCGCGGCAAGGCGGGTAATTTCCTGCAACTGCTGCTCATAATCCATTGGCAGTTGCAAAAAACGCCTTACTGTTTGCAAACGTTCAAATTCTCTTCTTGGCATAACATTTTGTTTGAAACGTTAAACCAGTAGTTGAACAAACTGCCTTTTCGCCTCAATTATAAATATTTTTAATACGAGATATGGCCACTTTCGGTTATAAAAATCTTAATACTTTTTACGAATAGAATAAATAATACAGATGCCTGTCAAAAGCTAAAATTCAGGAAGCCGGTTTAAAATAATTTGTTTTGTTTTGCGCATTACTAAATACACTTCAACATGGAGATCAACCTATTTGAAAAGCAGGTTTATACTAACCGCCGGGAGATTTTAAAGGAACGTTTTGGCGCTGATGGCATTTTGCTGTTTATGGGTAATGAGGAAAGCAGCATGAACTATAAGGACAATACGTACCTTTTTCGTCAGGATAGCAGCTTTCTGTATTACTTCGGGCTTGATGTGCCCTCGCTGGTTGCTACCATTGATACCGAAAGCGGCGAAGAGATCATTTACGGTAATGAGCTTACCATTGATGATATTGTATGGACCGGCACCTTGCCTACCGTTAGCGAAATGGCCGCAATGGTAAGCATCAGCAACACCAGGCCTTACCATAACGTTGCCGATTATATACAAAACGCCATCAGCAAAGGGCGCAAGGTGCATATACTACCGCCTTACCGGCCGGAGAATGTAATTAGGCTGGCCTCATGGTTTGGTATGAATACGGCAGAAGTAAAAAGCCTCGTATCTGATAAACTGATCCGCACGGTGGTTGGGCAGCGGGTTATAAAATCGCCGCTGGAGGTTACAGAGTTGGAGAAAGCCGTAAACATCAGCATTGATATGGAGCTGGCGGTTATAAAAAACGCACAGCCGGGCGTAAAATGCTATGAGCTGGTTTCACATGCGCACCAGGTGGCTATCGCCAATAATTCAAGACTGGGCTACCCCGCGATCATTACCACGCAAGGGCAAACCCTGCATACCCACTATTATGGCCATGAGCTAAAAGAAGGCGATATGGTATTGAGTGATATTGGTGCCGAAAACGCCATGCACTACGGCGGTGACCTTACCCGTACCTTCCCGGCCGGTAAGAAGTTCACAACAAAACAGGCCGAGCTATATAATACCGTAATAAATTCCATGGATCATGCCATCAGCATGCTTAAACCGGGGGTTAAGTACCTTGATATTCACCTTGCGGCCTGCCAAAAACTGGTTGAAGGCCTGGCAAGCGTTGGTATTATGAAAGGCGATCCTGCCGAGGCTGTAGCCGCGGGGGCACATACTATGTTCTTTCAGTGCGGTTTAGGGCACATGCTGGGTATGGATACCCACGATATGGAAGACCTTGGCGAACAATACGTGGGTTATACCGATGAGCTTAAAAAGGAAACCAGCATTTTCGGTTTAAAATCATTACGCCTGGGGCGCGAACTGCAAGCCGGCTTTGTGCTTACCGTTGAGCCGGGCATCTACATTATACCTGAACTGATTGACCGCTGGCAGGCCGAGAAAAAATACACCAACTTTATTAATTATGATGTGCTGAACACTTACCGCGATTTTGGCGGCATACGTGTTGAAGACAATTTTTTAATAACCGATACCGGGCACCAGCTATTAGGTAAATACCTGCCCAAAACCCTGCACGAAATTGAGGGGTTAAAATAGACCTGTACGATTTAAGGCTGCTTAATTAATAGGCAGCCTTAATATACGCTCTAACTCCGGTGCTACTTTGTTGTTATAATATACACTTGCTGATGCCGTATGGCTTAACTGCGACGTAGCCTTATTTTCGGCATAATTACAGGCCGACTGGTAGAGGTATTTGAATGAGATGAACCTGATATGCACATTACTGTTTTGCAGTGAGCCCTGCTCAAAATGATCATAGATGGGGTTGAGCAGGTTTATTAGTTCAACCCTGAATTCCTGCGCCTGAAATATAGAGGGCGAACGCAGGTAACGGCATATTACACTGGCCTTATCAGCATTGTGGGTATTAAAAGCCACCAGCAAATTCCAAAAATCTTCGGTTTTATGTTCACGGTAATCGTTACGGTAGGCACGCAGCGAGAAAAACAGCGCCAGGCTATCCAGGCTTGATTGCAGGCAAACCTGCATCAAATTATTCAGGCTACCGTATTTAGCCACTATGGCATAACGTTTGGCGTTGGCGGCTACCCCAACCTGATCGAGCGTTAGTTGCTCAAACCCATATTTGCTGATGAGCCTGATTGCGCTGTCAACTATCTGCTCCTTACTTTTTGAGGTTTGCCTTTGTGCGGTTCTTGCTATCATGATGGTTGATTATAATTGTGAAGGAGGATTGTTACTATTAAAGTCAATGATTATTGTTCACATGTACATATAGCGTATTTGTGTCGAAAAAATATCAAAAAATTTTACGTTAGCCCCTTATGTAAGATCTGCGCTAACCAGTTTATTTTTTCTTCAAAATTCTGCAGCCTGTTATAAAATATTATTTCCTGCTCAAAACTTTTAAAGGCTGTAACAAATATTTCTGAAAGGAATACACTATCATCACTACTTAACTGGGCCAACTCTTTATTTGCCTGCCCCCATTGTATAATGTTGTTAAGTATCGCTATCTCATGGATTTGTAAATGATGTGTTTTTGAGGCCAGTAGCGATGGGTCCTGCTTAAAGTCTTCAGTAACCAGTGAATAGGATGACACCAGTTTTTTCAAGTTACGAAGCTTTACAGTGTAGTAGCACTCAATATTTTCAACAAACGTAGCATCCGGACTAATTACCTTTTGGCATTCTTTTAACAACTGGCTAAAAAGCCGGTGCGATACGGCATCAAACACTTCCATCTTATTACGGAAGTAATAATACAGCGTACTTCTACCCTTTCCGCTCGCTTTTGAAATATCCTGCATGCTTACCCGCAGGTAACCATACTTTTTAAATACCTCATCCGCCGCGGTAACTATCTCCTCACGTACACTATCTATGGCTTCCGCTTTTATCATTAGACAATTATACGAAATATGTCGAACTGTACAAATAGTTTTTTTTATTTTTTTTAGAATTACCTAATTGGCATGAACGTATAACTTGACGTTAATTGCTCAAATACTTGTTAATAAAATCAAGCATGTACGCTTTTATCATTTCGCGTACGGTTTTAAACTGCTGCATAATCTCCTCCTCCGTACCTATCGCTTTAGCAGGGTCAGGAAAATTGTGGTGCAAGCGCTGCACATTACCTGCAAAAAAGGGACATACTTCATTGGCATTATCGCACACGGTTATTACATAATCAAAATTCACGTCCTTATATTCATCCACATGATTTGAGGTATGGCCTGCTATATCAACACCATCATCGGCCATTATTTTAACAGCCCTTGGGTTAACGCCGTGGGTTTCAATACCGGCACTGTATATATTAGCTTTATCATCAGCAAAAAATGCCAGATAACCATGCGCGATCTGGCTGCGGCAACTGTTGCCCGTACACAGCACTAATACATTCTTCATAAATAAATTCGTTAACAGCAGCCCGAGCCCGGTGCACATACCGAGGTGCTAACCAGATTTTGTAAGCTCACCTTTTGTTTACTTTCATCAGTAGCCGGGGTACCGCAATTGCCACCCCGCTCTATAGCCTTGCATTGTACCGTGTCGGGTTTAAGGTCAACTATTAAATTATCATCGGCAATAATAAAGCCCTTGGGTATTAGCTGCCGGGTATCAAACTGCTGGTTACCAAACTCTATTTTCACTATGCCGGCCGGGTGTAACGGCATCGCCTTTTCAACCATATTAATTATCGAGAGCGCTTTATCTACCTTCATAGCTTCGCGGCTATCTTCGCTTACAGGTTCCCACAATTGTATAATAACTTCCGTCCATGTGTTCATCACGCCGCCGCAATCAACCGAGGTTACCGGAGCCTGTTTTATTTCGGTTATATGATAAGCGGCATCAACCCATTGCCCTTCGGCGTATTGAAATTGAAGTGTTAAATGTGGGTTGGCCATTAGCTGCTCTTTAAAAGCTTGCCATTTTAGTGTTTCCATACTTATTATTTATTGTAATATTACGATGATTAAATCCAAATTTTTTAACAACAGGTTTTAAGGTCTTGGTATGAGGCAAAGAAGCTGCTTAGCTCACTTTGCAGCATTTTCCAGGCCGATGGTTCAATACAATAACAAACGCTGGCACCTTCAATGCTGCCCTGTATCAGCCCAGCATTTTTCAACTCCTTTAAATGCTGGGATATGGTTGCCTGGGCTAACCCTAACTCGTCCACCAGGTCGCCACATATACAGGCGTTGGCTTTAATAAGGTGTTGCAATATGGCAATGCGCGCCGGATGTGCAATAGCCTTTAAAAGCACAGCCAGTTTGTTCTGCTCTACGGTAAAAATTTCTGTTTTAGTAATTCCCATACAAATCGCAATATTACGATTAATATTTATAAAAGCAAATTATACAAAAAAAGGCCCGTAACAAATACGGGCCTCTTGATATATATGGAGTTGAGATTTTTAAAAATCGAACTTCACAAAAAATCTTAATCCGTTTTTGGCAATGCCCGGATGATCGAGGTAGGAGAAACGTTTAACGTAATCGATCCTCAAAACCTTAAATATGTTGGATATACCAACACTACCCTCCATGTAAGGGCCATTGTTTAATGAGTATGTTATCGGCGCGCCTGTTTCGGTACTTACCGGAAAGTTCAATAATTCCGGGTGTAATGATGGGTTGTTCTCATTACGGATACCGCCCCAAAGGCTCTTGAAGTCAATCACCTCACGCCATTTTAATTTTTGCAGCAGCGGGATCTTGTTAAAAAAGAAGCCGTTAAAGCTATGGTCAATATTAATAGCGGCGTAATGGTCACTCACAAACTCCAAAAAGTTCATCAGGTTGTATGATTGAAACTGGAACGCGTACGACTGGTTGGCCCTGTGGATATCCAGCAACGGAAATGGGGCCTGCCCAAACAGGTTATTAGCCTCGGTAGATATATCGGTATAACCAAACTGCGACCAGTAAAAGCGCTTGGTAATATTGGCCGTAATGCTTTGGTAGTTGTAATCGCCGCCAAACAGGTCTCTCACACCCTGGTTATATTGCAGGGTAAATATCGGGTACTTATCAGGTATCGGGGTGCGGTAAAGCTTGCCCTGGTAAAATTTTTCGTAAGGGGCATAACGCAACTGTAATGATAGTTCGGTTGTGTTTAGCTTGCGCACATTGTTTACCTGCCCGTCAAGCGTATTTTGGAAATACAATGATCCGGCCGGGCTTTGCGACCATGTTTTAAAACCTAAATTGTACGAGAAGTGGTTACGAAACTCATGCACATAATCTAACCTGAATATATCGTTATACAACCACATATCATTGTTACCGCGCTTAAATGATAGCAGGAAGCTACTCTCCTGCACAAACTGCAGCTCCTGACCCGGGATTTTGGTATCGTGCTGAAAGCTCGCCCTTACATAGTTTTGCGGAAACCGGTATATCGACTTATCGTTAAGCGAATAAGTAGCACTTAAAAAGTACTTGAACTTTTCGTCTTTAAAACCATAAGCACCGTAAGTTTCAAAGTAATAACGCTCGCTTAGCGCAGTGGTGGTACGGCCGCCTAAGCGCAGCCTGAAACCTTCAACCGGGTTAAAGCTGTAAAAGGTATTAACCGGCCCTACCTCAAATGGCCCAAAGTTTTTATAACCCGCTATAAACAGGGTTATTAGATCCATGGTGCGTTTAAAGGAAGGTATGGTTTGCAGGCTATCAATATTTTTATAAATATCGCGCTGCTGTACTGAAAGCGTATCCAGCCGGTTCAATTGCCAAAAGTCGTCGTTCTTATCCTCCGAATCTTTGGCTATTACCACTGCCGGGCCATCATAAGTTTCCTTAGGTTTTGGCTGGCCGATGGTGAAATTTTGTATAGTTACCGTGCGCTGGCCAAATATACCCCCGCCTTTATTTTTGTTTAAACCGAAGTCCATCTTCAGGTCGCTGCCACTCAGGTGGTAACGGCCATCAGGGTTCTTCTCAAAAGTAAGCGTGGCCATCATCTGGCGCACAAAGTTAAGGTTGATATTTTTGTTTACCGTAAGCACCGCGTTCTCAACCGCGTAGTTACCATCAAGGGTAATATACAGGCGGCCCTCAAACAGCATGTCGGTAGTGTTACGCGGTGTAAAGCTTAACTCTACCAACTGCGGGCTTTGATCCTTAAGGGTATCGGTAATAAAGAATTTATAGAACGCGGGCGCTGAGCCTGCTATCGGACTCAGAATTTGATTACTCAGCAACGAGATATTGTTATCATAGATCTCAATATCCTGGTACATGCGGTTAAAGTACTGCTGCAAGCCCTCGTTATCAATAAAGTTCTCATCAAACTTAACCTGCTTGTGAGCGGTGATGATCTGCTTTTTCTTTTCAGGATCTTTACGGTAAAAATTATCCGACAGCTTTTCTTCCATATACATAGGCAGCAGGTTTTTGCCCCCTATAGCGGTCGAATCCTGCTCCTGGAAAAGGAACTGGTAGTTACGGAACATTTTACGGTTCTTAAACTTGTCGGACAGGTTACTTAATGAAAAGAACATCTTTTCGTATTGCCTGTACTGCGTATAATCGTAAGCCTCTGAGCGGTTTTTGTCCTTATTGGCAATAACCTTACGGATCAGCTCAACCGCCGGGTTGTTCTTGTTGGTATACTTTTTCTTTTTACCTGATTTTACCACTACTTCGGTAAGTAACTTGGCATCGTTTCCAAGTAATACGTCAACCGTTTGCTCGCGGCCGGGCAATATGTTTTTCACAACTGTTTTGTATCCTACGTATGATACTTGTAATTGGGTGTAGGTACCATTTACAGTGATTTTGTAGTGGCCGTTCATATCGGTATTAGCCCCTTGCGATGTACCCACCACCGCTACCGAAACATAAGGCAGTGTTTCTTTGGTTTTGGCATCGCGTATGGTACCCTGCACAATGGTGTTTTGTGCAAAAGCCATCACTGTCAGCAACATAGCTATTGCCAACAAACTTAATTTCCTATTGATATTTCTTGTGATATTCATTTTATTTCCACTCAATTTACCTCCCGGCAAAATGGTGCCCAAAGATAATTACAATACCGCATGGTTATTTACCACACGGTATTGCAGACGAACATGGCTTTGCAATATTTTAAACGAATGTTAAATATTGTTGTCATTTTGACAATGCCATGTTTTTATTTCCAGCCACCACCTAACGAGCGGTAGAGGTTAACAATAGCCTGTAATTGCTGCAACTTATCGCTCACGCTGCTTAGTTGTGCTGATAGCAAACTTTGTTCTGATGTTAATACATCAGTATAATTTGTTGCCGAGCTATAGCGCAGCAACTCCTTCGTAAAATCAACTGATTTTTGCAGGGCCTCTAACTGTTTGCCGCGTGAGGTTTGCTTTTCAACCGCGGTTTGATAAGCATACAAGGCGTTTGATACCTCTGAGCCTGCCGTTAACAGCGATTGCTGAAAGGCATAGTAAGCCTGTCCCTGGTTGGCTTTAGCGGTACGTAACCTTGCACGGTTTTCTCCCTGAGAAAATATGGGTTGAGTTAAACCGCCAATAATGTTGTAAAATATGGAGTTATCAAACAGGTTTTTGATTTTTAATGATGACACACCGCCCTGCGCTGTAATGGTTAAAGCCGGGTAAAAGTAAGTGCGTGCCACATTGGTATTCTCAAACGCGCTGCGGAATGCAAACTCGGCCTGCTGTACATCCGGCCTGTTTTTCAACAGTTGCGATGGCACACCCACCTGCATATCGGTATAAGGCTTTTGGTCATCAAGCGAGGTGCGTTTAATAGCACCCGGCGCACGGGCAAGCAATATGCTTAAAGCATTCTCGGTTTCGCGGATGCTTCGCTTCAGATCGGGTATGGTAACCTCTGCGGCATAACGGTTAGCCTCGCTTTGCACAACGGCTGCCCCGGTAACTATAGCGCTTTCTTTCAGGGCTTTCATAGTTTCCACATCACTTATGCGGACTTTAAGCGTTTGCTCGGTAATGGCTAACTGCTTATCCAATGCCAGTAAGCTATAGTAGTTGTTGGCAATATCAGCTATCAACTGGGTTTGCACGGCACGCTTAGCAGCATCAGTAGCGAAAAAGTTGGCCAGTGCCGAGCGTTTTGAACTGCTCAGTTTACCCCATACATCCGCCTCCCAACTGGTACTTAAACCTAACTGGTGCGATGTTGTGGTAAGCACAAATGAGTTAGCAATTTCGGGCGGAAAGTTTAGTCCGGCTGCGGATTGCTTGGTACGTGTTATTTGTGCATTGCCTGATAAACTCGGGAAAAAAGCTGCCTTGGTTTGCTGCACGGTAGCATAAGCCGAATTGATACGCTGCACGGCGGTTTTAAGGTCGAGGTTGTTTTGGATGCCCTCTTTTAAAAGCCCCTGCAAAACCGTATCGGCAAATAGCTGCTCAACAGGCACACTGGCAATGGTGGTGGTATCGGTAACCGTAGTATCACGATATAGCTTGTCCGTTTGCGCGTTAAGTTTTGGCTGCTGGTACTTTTTGGTAACACACGATGATACGATCATCGTTGCGGCAAGTGCCGCCAGTACCGGCCATTTATATCTCTTGATCATTGTTGTGATAATTATCTTTAATACATTAATTACAATACCGGTTGTTTAACCTCGTCGGTATCATCATCTTCATCGTCCGTTTCGGCTGTTGGTTTGCCGCTTATGCGTTCCTGTAAAGTCTGGAAGATTACGAACAGCGCCGGTATAACAAATACACCGAACACCGTACCTATAAGCATACCACCTACCGCGCCGGTACCGATTGAACGGTTACCCTCGGCACCCGCGCCTGATGCCAGCATCAGCGGAACCAGGCCCAGGATGAACGCGAATGAGGTCATCAAGATCGGACGTAAACGTGCTACGGCACCGTCAATAGCAGCCTCTACAATACTCAAGCCTGCACGGCGGCGCATTACCGCAAACTCTACGATCAGGATGGCGTTTTTAGCCAACAAACCGATGAGCATGATGAGTGTGATTTGTAGGTAGATGTTGTTTTGAACACCGAATATTTTGGCGAACAAGAAAGCACCTGCCAAACCCACCGGCAGCGAGAACAATACCGCGAAAGGCAATATATAACTCTCGTACTGCGCACTTAGCAGGAAGTACACGAACACCAAACACAGCGCGAAAATAAACACCGTTTGGCTACCACTTGAGATCTCCTCACGGCTCAGGCCGGAGAATTCGTAGCCGTAACCAGTAGGTAGGGTTTGCGCGGCTACTTCCTGCACCGCCTTAATGGCATCACCTGTACTAAAACCAGGCTTAGGCGCACCGGTGATTGATATAGAGGTAAATAGGTTGAAACGGCTGATAGATTCCGGCCCGTATACTTTTTTCAGGGTTACAAACTCTGATATGGGTGCCATCACATTATCATTGGTACGCACAAATATTTTGGTCATACTCTCCGGGCTGGCACGGAAACCGGCATCAGCCTGAATCATTACCCGGTATTGCTTACCAAACTCGTTAAAGTTTGAGGCGTATAAACCACCAAAGTAGCCTTGTAATGTACCCAATACGGCATCAACACCAATATTGGCATCTTTACATTTAGCTACATTTACATCAACCTCATATTGCGGGAAGTTGGTATTAAAGAAGGTAGCACCGTACTGAATTTCGGGACGCTGATTTAAGGCACCCAGGAATTTACCGTTCACCGCCATAAAGTCAGCTATACTGCCGCCCGTACGATCCTGCAATTGCAGCTCAAAACCACTGCTGTTACCAAAACCTTGTAACGATGGTGGGGCGAAGAAGATGATCTTGGCGGCTTTAATACCCGCCGTCATACCAAACATCTTACCGGTAACTGCTTTTACGCTGTGCTCGGCACCTTCACGTTTCGACCAGTCTTTCAGCTTGATGAACAAGATACTGTATGAACCACCCGCGCCGCTTAATAAACCGGTACCCGCAACACGCGTAACCGATTCAACCTCGGGCAGTGATTGCACCATTTTACCTACCTGGTTTGATACCTCGATGCTGCGCTCCAGCGATGCTGCCGGTGGCAAGCTGATATCAGCCATAATAAAGCTTTGATCCTCATCAGGCACAAAACCGCTTGGCGTAGTTTTTAGCAGGAACCAGAATAATACCGCGAATACCGCGATACCTGCCACCGCTATCCATTTTTTAACAGACAGGAAGCCTACCGAACGTTTATACTTATCGGTAACAGCATCAAAGCCGGCGTTAAATGCGGCATAAAAGCGGTTAAGTAAACCTGTTTTATGATGCTCACCTTCCGGATGCGGTTTCAATAATAAAGCGCACAAGGCAGGGCTCAGCGTTAACGCGTTAACCGCCGATATAATGATGGCTATAGCCAGTGTTAAACCAAATTGCTTATAAAATACACCCGATGAACCCGTGATGAAGGTTACCGGTATAAATACCGCCGCCATTACCAGGGTGATGGAGATTACGGCCCCGCTGATCTCGTTCATGGCGGTAATGGTGGCCTTTTTGGCTGATTTAGCGCCGTTATCCAGCTTGGCGTGCACCGCCTCAACTACTACGATGGCATCATCCACCACAATACCGATAGCAAGTACCAACGCGAACAAGGTTAACAAGTTGATGGTAAAGCCAAAGAGTTGCAGAAAGAAGAAGGTACCCACAATAGCTACCGGCACGGCAATAGCCGGGATAAGGGTAGAACGGAAATCCTGCAGGAAAACAAATACTACGATGAACACGAGGATAAATGCCTCGATAAGCGTATGGATCACCTTTTCGATAGATACATCCAGAAAGTCGTTAGCACTGAAGATATGTGTTACCGTTACGCCTTGCGGGAATGTTTTTGCGGCCTGCGCCAATGTTTCATCAATCTGCTGAATCATCTCGTGCGCGTTTGATCCGGCGGCCTGGTACACAGCCAGGGCTATGGATGGCTCGCCATTGGTTTCGGTAGTAACGCTGTAGCTTAAGGCGCCCAGTTCAACACGGGCGATATCTTTCAGGCGTAAAAACTGACCGTTACCGGCTGAGCGGATCACGATATTTTCAAACTCGGCCGGCTTTTTTAAGCGGCCTTTGTATTTTAGTACATACTCGAATGATTGGTTGCTGTTTTCACCAACCTTACCCGGCGCGGCTTCAATATTCTGCTCGGCAAGGGCGGCGTTAACATCGGCAGGTATCAGGCCATAAGTAGCCATTACATCCGGCTTCAGCCAAATACGCATCGAATAATCCTGCGAACCGAAAGAGATAGCATCACCCACACCATTGATACGCTTTACCTGCGGCAACACGTTAATAGCGGCATAATTTTGCAAAAATGTCTGGTCGAATGATTTATTAGAGCTTTGCAGCGCGAACACCATCACCATACTGCTTTGCTGCTTGCTGGTGGTAACACCGGCCTTGGTAACCTCGGCAGGTAATAACGGGGTAGCTTTTGATACCCTGTTCTGCACGTTAACCGCGGCCAGATCCGGGTCGGTACCCAGTTTAAAATAAACGGTTATGGTTGCTGTACCATCATTACTGGCCTTGGAGGTCATGTAGGTCATGTTCTCCACACCGTTGATCTGCTCTTCAAGCGGTACAATAACACTGTTCATCACCACCTCGGCATTCGCGCCGGTGTATGATGCCGATACCTGCACCGTTGGCGGCGCGATATCGGGGTATTGAGATATTGGCAGCGTGGTTAGCCCCAATATACCCAGTATAACTATGATGACCGATATAACGGTAGAGAGTACCGGCCTTTCAATAAATTTGCGTAACATAATTGTTTGTGCTGAGGTTGCAAGGGCACGTTATGCCCTTTAAAAATTCGTTATTACTTTACGTCCTTATAAGCGGCTTCGCCACCTTTGGTATCAGGCTGAATGGTCATGCCCTCCTGCAGGCTGGCAACACCATCAAACACTACGGTTTCGCCATCCTTTAACCCTTCGGTAACTACAAAGTACTGGCCTGCCGGAGCCTCAACAGTGGTGATCTCGGTGCTTTTTACCTTGCCTGCTTTATCAACCACATATACAAAGCGTTTGCCCTGCAACTCAAAAGTTGATTTTTGCGGAACCAGCACACCATTGGTTATAGTTTGCGGTATGCTGATGGTTGCACTGCCGCCACTGCGTATCAACCCAACCGGGTTAGGGAAGGTAGCCCTGAGTTGTGACGAACCTGTTGAGGTATTGATCAAACCGTTAGCGGTTTCCACCTTACCTTTTTCAGGGTATTCGGTGCCGTCAGCCAGGGTTAAGGTTACAGGCGGCAATTGCTTTAATTTATCATCAAGCGTTTTGCCTTTGTTGTGGCGGGCTAAATCAAGCAGTTGTTTTTCATTCAATGAAAAATAGGCGTATACCTTGCCAATATTTGATACCGTGGTTAACGGCTCGGCTGTGGTGCTGGTTATCAGGCTTCCTAACTTGTAAGGAATAGCGCCTACCACCCCATTCACCGGGCTGGTAACCGTAGTATAACCTAAGTTGGTACGCGCGTTTGAAAGACTGGCTTTCGCCTGCTTTAACGCGGCCTGGCGAGATTGCAGGGTAAGCTCGGCTGTCTCCAGTTCAAATTTACTGATGATGCCTTTTTCAACCAGCGGACGGGTTTTATTAACCTGTAGCTTAGCTGCGTTAACATCAGCTTCGGCACTTGCAATAGCGGCCGCGGCAGTATTTACCTCCTGGGCGTATTGCGGCGCGTTAATGCGAAAAAGCAACTGGCCTTTTTTAACCACGCTGCCTTCGTCAATATAGATCTGCTCAATGTAACCATCGATTTTTGGACGTATCTCAATATTTTGCTGCCCTTCAAGGGTAGCGGGGTAAGTGGCATTGATCACCGTATTTTGCGGGGTGACTTTAAATACCGGGAAACTTTGCGGCGGTTGAGCTGCACCGGCTGCTGCCTGCCCCTGCTCCTGGCCACCTCCACATGCTGTTAATAACAGCGCTGCCGAACTTAAACCGGCAACTATAAACGCTTTGGCCCTCATGGTAATGTTTGAAAATTGATATATGTGCATGATATTTAGTGACTTTATTATTTGATTAGTTTGGTTGATTTTTTTAGTATTACATTTTAAAGAGCATGTTACAGGTAATCTCTTTTCGCTCAAGCATCAGTTTGTTAAACTGGTCTTCATCAAGGTTATAAAACTGTTTGTACATGGGTTTCATAATCAGCGGATAGATCAGCATCGAAAACATATTAATAGCAAAATGTACCGGGTTCATCGGTTCAAGCCTGCCTGCATCCATCTCTGCCTGTATCTGCCTCGAAAAATTCTCCACCTTTTCGCTCATGTTATCTTTATGATAAAGGTTGCCATGGGTAATCATCTCCGTAATCAAAAAAGTTTCCTGGTAAGGATACTCCATCGAGTCGGCCATAAATACATCTATAAATTCTTCCACCTTTTCTTTAAAGGGTTTATCCGTTTCCATAACCTGCATTAGCCTTGCGCTCAGGTCATTCATCCCTTCTTCATATACCTGCTTTATCAAAGCATCTTTTGAGCGGAAATAATAATTTACCAGTGTACGGTTTACACCTGCTGCATCGGCTATATCCTGCGTAGTGGCATGTAAGCGGCCTTCGGCAAAAAACACACGCTTGGCGGTGTCCTTTATAAGTTGTTCTGTTCCTGTATCTCGTGCTGCCATAAATGTTTAACAAAAGTGTTAAACATTTTTATCAAACAGAAATTATAGATAGAAATAACAAGATTCTTGACAAGTTAATGATATTTGACACCCCTGTTAACGTAATAATTACAAGAAGGTTAGCTATACTTGCCAGCTATACAACATATATTGATATGCCTGTTACCACTGAAGAAAAACGCATAGCCGAAAACTACGAAGGGAAAACCAACTGGCTCAAATGGGGGCCCTATCTGTCTGAAAGGCAGTGGGGAACCGTGCGTGAAGATTACAGCGCGAATGGAGATGCATGGAATTACGTTACCCACGATATGGCCCGCAGCAAAGCCTACCGTTGGGGTGAGGAAGGTATAGCCGGAATAAGCGACGATAAACAGCATATATGCCTTAGCCTGGCGCTTTGGAACGGAAAGGATGCAATAATAAAGGAGCGTTTATTTGGATTGACCAATCATGAAGGCAATCATGGAGAGGATGTAAAGGAATTATACTACTATCTGGATAATACGCCCGCGCATACTTACATGAAAATGCTGTATAAGTACCCGCAGCAGGCATACCCCTATGATCTGCTGGTACAAAAAAACGCGGCGGCAGGCAAGGATAAGCCCGAATATGAACTGATTGATACCGGTATTTTTGACGATAACGTTTACTTTGACGTTTTTACAGAATATGCTAAAGCCGATACCGACGACATACTGGTACAATACACCATTTACAATCGCGGCGCCCAAAAAAGTGATATTGATGTGTTGCCACAGGTATGGTTTCGTAAAATATGGCTGGGCGGCGAAGAGAAACCGGTTATCAGGCAGAGCGGGAAAAACGCTTTCGAACTAACATCATCCAAAACAGGCACCTATTATCTCTACTTTGAACAACCTGCCGATACACTTTTCACCAACAACGAAACCAACCGCAAGCGTTTATACAAAACTGATAATGAAACGGCTTATGTTAAAGATGGCTTTAACGACTATATTGTAAAAGGCAACACTAACGCGGTAAACCCTGATAAAACCGGAACTAAAGCCGCCGTTTGGCATCATGTAGAGATAGATGGCGGCGGCAAGGCCATTGTGCGTTTAAGGTTGAGCCGGGTGGCTACCAATACTCCCTTTACCACCTTTAATGAAACCATGGCCCAACGCCTGGCCGAAGCTGATGAGTTTTACGCAGCCAAACAAGCCGGCGTTAAAACCCCCGACGAGCGGTTGGTGCAGCGCCAAGCCTGGGCCGGGCTCCTCTGGAGCAAGCAGTATTATAAATTTAACGTAAAACGCTGGCTTGATGGCGATGCCGGCAAACCGGTGCCGCCTGCCAGCAGGCGCAAAGGCCGCAACGCCAACTGGAAACATTTTGTAGCCGAGGATATTTTGCTGATGCCCGATAAATGGGAATACCCCTGGTTTGCCGCCTGGGACCACGCCTTTCATTGTATTGCCGTTGCCCCGATTGATACCGGGTTGGCCAAGGCCCAGCTACAGATACTGATCGGTGTTAACCACATGCACCCGAACGGACAAATACCGGCCTATGAGTGGGATTTTAATGACACTAACCCGCCTGTACAGGCCGTTGCCACCCTGCAGGTTTATGAAATGGATAAGGCGGCAACAGGCAAAGGCGATCAGCTTTTCCTGGAAACCGTTTTTCAAAAACTGCTGCTCAACTTTACCTGGTGGGTTAACCGTAAGGATAGCGAGGGCAATAACATTTTTGAGGGCGGTTTTTTGGGGCTGGATAACATCGGCATATTTAACCGGAGCGCGCCGGTACCGGGCGGCGGCTTTTTAGAGCAGGCCGACGGCACCAGTTGGATGGCCATGTACGCCCTCAACATGATGCGCATGGCTATGGAACTGGCCCTAAACAACAAGGCTTACGAGAGCATGGCCATTAAATTCGCCGAACACTTTATGTACATAGCGGGCTCCATTGCCAATATGGGCGAGGAAACTGAAGGGTTGTGGGATGATGAGGATGGCTTTTATTATGACCTGCTCAAAAAACCTAATTGCAGTTGGGAGCGGTTAAAGCTACGGTCAATCGTCGGGTTGATACCGCTGTTTGCCGTGAGTGTATTTAAGGAGAACCAGTGGCAGCAACTGCCCGAACTGATCCACAGGTTAGAATGGTTTAAGGAGCAGCGCCCCGACCTGGTAGCCCTGGTGAGCCGCTGGCGCGATGTGAATGGCGATCAGCATTTATTTTCATTACTTCGGGGCCACCGCATGAAACTGCTGCTGAAACGAATGCTTGACCCGGAGGAGTTTTTATCAGATTACGGCATCCGGTCACTATCAAAAAAATACGATCAACAGCCTTATAAATACATGCTTAACGGTGCCGATTATTCGGTAAAATACATTCCGGGCGAAAGTGACTCGAACATGTTTGGCGGTAACAGCAACTGGCGCGGGCCGGTATGGTTCCCGTTAAACTACCTGATCATTTGCTCATTAAGAAGTTTCCACGAATACTATACGGATGATTTTAAGGTAGAATATCCAACAGGATCTGGCGATTACTTTACGCTCTCGCAAATAGCGGATGAGTTGAGCAAGCGCTTGCAGAATTTATTCCTGATAAATGGAAAGGGAGAGCGCCCGGCAAACGGCGGCCGTGATAAGTTTAACGCCGACGAACACTTTAAATCTTATATTCCGTTTTATGAATATTTTAACCCGGAAACGGGCGAAGGTTTAGGTGCCAGCCATCAAACAGGATGGACTGCCCTGGTAGCCTTACTTTTTTGAACCAGCGAGCTTGCGCCTAAAATAGCGGCATCCGCTTCTTTTAAATCACTTAAAAGGAACTTAACCCGCCCCCTGAAAGCAGGGAGCAGGTTAAGTTCCATATACTTTTTAGCAGGTTTCAATAAATAATCGCCCGCCTTTATAACGCCGCCAAACAGCACAATGGCCTGCGGCGATGAAAACATTACAAAGTTGGCCAGAGCCTCACCCAATATGCGTCCGGTGATCTGGTATACCTTTTGGGCTAGCTTATCGCCTTGCAGGGCACACTCGTTTATTACTTTGGCAGTAATATCATCAACCTTTACCTGGCGTAATTTACTGTCAGGATAGGCTTTCTTGTGCAACTGCTCCTTAGCAGTGATCACGATACCTGTTGCAGAGCAATAGGCTTCAACCGAACCACGGGAGCCGGTTGACCAGTGTTTACGCCCGCCCGGCCTGATAATGGTATGCCCTAGCTCACCGGCGATACCGTTGCAGCCATAAAGTAAACTGCCATTAACCACAATACCACTGCCTACACCTGTACCAAGCGTAATCTCGATAAAGTGCTGCATGCCTTTGGCTATGCCATACTGCATTTCTCCCGCGGCGGCGGCATTGGCATCGTTGGTCAATATACAGGGCAGATCAAATTTATCCGTCATCAGCTTGGCCAGCGGCACTTCATCCTTGCCCCAGGGCAGGTTTGGCGCATGGTCAATACAGCCGGTGTAAAAGTTAGCGTTGGGCGCACCCATACCAATACCTTTTACGGTTTTACCTGTATGTTTTTTTATCAGCGGACTTATATTTTCATACAATGCGTCAACAAACAATTCAACTGTAGTGTAATCGGTAGTTTTTATCCGGCCTTCGTCAAGTATATTACCTGAGCTATCAACCAAACCAAATTTTGTGTTTGTACCGCCAACATCTATCCCTATAACTATCTCGTTGCTGCTTGCTGCCATTTGTATAAATTACCGTTTTTATTTGGATGCCTTTGCTTCGTCAGTAAGTTTTGAGGCCGCGCCTTCGTCAACCATCCACATCAGTTTACCACTTGCCGGGGCAAGCAGTTGCGATGGATATTGCTTAAAATTATGCTCGCCTTCTAAAACCTCATGCAACGCCGATGCCTTGTTGGCACCAAATACCAATACCGCTACCTTTTGCGCCTTATTAATAAACGGCTCGGTAAGGGTTATACGGTACATTTGCTGCGGCTCCAGGTAATAGGCATCCACCCATTTGGTACGCTCGTGCAGCACCTCGGTATGCGGAAATAATGATGCGGTGTGCCCATCCTCGCCCATGCCTAATATCAGCAGGTCAAAGTTGGCTTCATCTTCACCGAAAAAGCCCTTTAATATTTGCTCATAATCGGCAGCGTAAGCCTTGGCATCCTTATCATCGCTCCACATCGGGAAGATGTTTTGCTTTGGGATAGGCACATGGTTAAGTAGCGTTTCAAAAGCCATTTTAGCGTTGCTCTTTTCGTCTGTTAACGGCACCCAGCGCTCATCGCCCCAAAATACAAATACCTTGCTCCAGTCAAGCTGTTCCTGGTATTCGGGCTGAGCCAGTATTTTGTGCAGCGTTACGGGTGATGAACCACCGGTAAGCGCCACGGTAAAACGGCCGTTTTTAGCGATTGCCGATGTACCGGTGCTGATAAACAGATCGGCAAGGGCGGTGCAAAGCTCTACGTTATCTTTAAATATACTTATCATGTTAGCAGTCTTTTTTACGGTCGTTACCATGTATGTTAAACGCCCAGATATGGCCTTCTCGGGCAATAAGCGCCTCTGAGGTTTCAGGGCCCCATGATCCGGCAGCATAGTTCGCGAAATCCAGGGATTCCCTTGATTCCCATACTTCCAATATCGGTGTAATTACGTCCCACGCTTCCTCTACCTGGTCAGATCGCATAAACAGAGTAGCATCTCCCCTCATGGCATCAAGCAACAAGGTTTCGTATGCTTCAGGCGTTTGGGTTGAGCAGGTATCGTAATCAAAGATCATATCGGCAGGGTTCAGCTCCATTTCAAGACCGGTTTTTTTGGCCATAAAACGTAGGCGGATATCCATCTGCGGCTGAATATTGATAGTTAAACGGTTAGCCATCAGGTTGTCCGACTGGCGCTCGTGGAAGGTTGAGTGCGGCACCGGTTTAAACTGTATGGTGATGGATGAGGTTTTCTCCTGCATACGTTTGCCGGTACGCAGATAAAACGGCACATCCTGCCAGCGCCAGTTATCAATAAAGAATTTGATAGCGGCAAAAGTTTCGGTATTTGAATGCGGGTCAACACCTTGCTCCTGGCGGTAGCCCGGTACTTTTTTGCCTTGTAGCCAACCTTCGCCATACTGGCCGCGTACGGCATATTTATTCACCTCATCATGCTTCATGCGGCGAACGGCGCGCATCACATCAACCTTACGGTTACGTACTTCCTCTGCCTTGAAAGATGCCGGTGGTTCCATTGCCACCATACACAGTATCTGCAACAGGTGGTTCTGGATCATATCGCGCAAAGCGCCCGAACCTTCGTAGTAACCACCACGATCTTCAACACCTACCTGCTCCGCCACGGTTATCTGCACGTAATCAATATAATTACGGTTCCAAAGTGGTTCAAACAGGGTATTGGCAAAGCGGAAAGCAAGAATATTCTGTACCGTTTCTTTACCCAGATAATGATCGATACGGTAAATCTGCTCCTCGTTAAAGGTGCGGGTAAGCAGCTTGTTCAGTTCGATAGCGGTTTCCTTGTTATGGCCGAAAGGTTTTTCAATCACCATGCGGTCGCGCTCAATATCAGCGGCTAAACCTGCTTTTTTAATATTCACGGTAACCGCCTCAATAAATTGCGGCGCTACTGACAGGTAGAACAACCTATTGGCACGTACGCCCCAGGCATTGCTCTGTTCTTCCATCTTGGTATTCAAATCAATATATGATTGTTCATCATTGATATTGGATTGAAAATATGAGATGGATTCCTTAAAAACATTCCACTTTTCCGGGTCAGGGGCTCCGCTGCGCGAAAACTCACCTAAACCCTCGTGCAGACGCTCCCTGAACTGGTCGTCCGTTAGTTCGGTACGGCCCAGGCCAATGATGGCAAAATTATCTGGCAGCCAGTTTTCGAGGTATAAATTATATAATGCCGGTATCAGCTTACGTTTGGCAAGGTCACCTGTACCGCCAAATATCACCATAATTACCGGATGGTCATTTTTAACCGTTTTCATTTTTTGCGATTGTTTGGTATGAATTTGTTATCGTACTATTTCCACTCGGTGTGGAATACACCTTCGCGGTCTGTACGTTCGTACTGGTGCGCGCCAAAATAATCGCGCTGTGCCTGTACCAAATTAGTTGGCAGGGTTGCACTGCGGTAACCATCAAAATAGCTTAATGAGGCCATAAATGCCGGTAGTGGAATACCCTTATCAACAGCTATCTTAATAATATCACGGGTGTCGCCCTGTTTTGCCAGCAAGGTAGCGCCAATCTCTTCATCCAACAGGATGTTTGGCAGATCAGGCTGCTTTTGGAATGCCTTGCGGAAATCCTCCAAACATAACGCGCGGATAATACAGCCACCACGCCAGATCTTAGCTACTTCCTCAAGTTTAAGCTCGTAGTTATATTCCTTTGAAGCTACGAATAATTGAGCCAAACCTTGCGCATAAGTATTGATCATGGCAAAGTAGTAAGCATTTTTTAGCTGTGCTACAAATTTTTGCTTATCAACAGCGCCAGTTTCGGTTGGGGCTACTTTTAACAGTTCGGCGGCTTTTACGCGTTCGGTTTTGTAGGCCGATAAGTCGCGCATGGTAACGGCGGCATCAATAACCGGAACCGGAACCTGCAGGTTCATGGCATCCTGCGATGTCCATTTACCGGTACCTTTTGAACGGGCGCGGTCAGATACAAAGTTTACCAGAAGCTCATCACTACCTTCATCTTTTTTCTTCAGGATATCTGAGGTGATCTCGATCAGGAATGATTTAAGTTCCGTATTATTCCACTCCTCAAAAATGGGCTGCAATTCAGCATCCTCAAAACCCAGACCGCGTTTTAGCAGGTCATAGCTTTCAGATATCAGTTGCATCAGCGCGTACTCGATACCGTTGTGCGCCATTTTTACATAGTTACCGGCCGAGCCGTTACCCAGGTAAGCCACACATGGCTCGCCATCAACTTTTGCGGCAATGGCTTCAAACACAGGGCGCAGGCGCTCGTAAGCGTTTTTATCGCCACCCGGCATCATACTTGGGCCAAAACGGGCACCTTTTTCACCACCTGATATACCCATGCCGAAAAAGTGGATGCCTTTTTCTTCCAATTCAGCCACGCGGCGATCGGTATCAGGGAAATAGCTGTTACCACCATCAATTACGATATCGCCTTTTTCAAGAAAGGGTAACAGGGTTTGTATAGCGGCATCAACCGGTTTGCCGGCAGGCACCAGCAGCATTATCGCTCTTGGCGTTTTTATTGAACCAGCAAATTCCTCGGCAGATGTGGTACCTTTAACCTGCTGACCTTCTTTAGCAGCCTTTTCAAAAGCGCTTGCTTTTTCAGCGTCAACGTCCAAGCCTGCGGCGGCAAAGCCATGGTCGGCAACGTTAAGCAGCAAATTTCTGCCCATTACGCCTAAACCAACAATGCCAAAATCATATTGAGCCATAGTTTTTTGTTTTATTATATTGTGTTTCAGATTATAGTGTTTCAGTTAAGCCAAAGCCGGCAAGCGCCTGCCTGGTAGCATCAACATTTACATGATGAATGCCTTTGATACCCTGTGCCGCGGCAGCTTCCGTAAAAACCTTGCGGTCGTCAATGTATACTACCTCTTCCGCTTTTACCTGCGACAGATCAATCGCGGAAAGATAAATATCTTTATCCGGTTTGCGGGTATGCACAAAGCACGACGAAGCAAAAATATCGATCCAATCCGTAAGACCAAATTTATGTATGCGGTATTCGTTCAATTCTCGCCCTTCATTGTTGACGGCCACCGTTCTGAGGTTATATTTTTTCTTTATACGACAAACCAAGTCGATCATTTCCTGATACGGGGCTGACTCGTTGTACATAAAGTTGGTAAAATCATCCGGGGTAAAGCTACGCTCCTGGTGAAAAACCAGCAGGTTAACATACTCGGCAAGCGTCATTTTACCTGCCTCGTACGCATCAAAAATAATCCGGTGGCGCTCGTTCATATCGGCAAAATCGAGGTTAAAAACCTCGGCGGCTTTTTGTCTGGAATTGCGGTCCCAACCATTGGTCAGGAACACGCCGCCGAGGTCAAGAAAGAGTGCCTTTACAACGGGCTGGCTCATGCAGAAACCTCCCCCTTTTTATCGGCTATGGTTTTCATCAGGCTATCAAAAGGCTTAATGAATTTTTGGATGCCCTCATCCTCTAATTTCTGGGTAACTTCAGGCAGGCTGATCTCTACCACATCTTCCAGTTGGTAAAGCACATAACGCGCTTCCTCGTAAGTACCATCCAGGCGAGATGCCGGGTCGCCATGATCGCGGTAAGCGTTCAGGGTATCAACAGGCACCGTATTTACAGTTTCAGGCCCGATCAATGATTCCACATAAATAATATCGCTGAATGCCGGGTTTTTAGCGCTGGTACTTGCCCACAATAAACGCTGCGGTTTGGCACCTTTTGCCTCAAGTGCTTTAAAGCGGTCACTTTTAAATATGTCCTTATAAATTTGATAAGCAGCCTGCGCGCTTGAAATGGCCACCTTGCCTAATACCTTGCGTGCCGGGCCCGCTTTATCCGGGTTATCCTTGATAATGGCTTCCAGCATCGGGTCAACCAGGCTATCGATACGGCTTAAAAAGAAACTGGCCACTGAGGCTACCTTATCAACCGGCTCGCCATTGGCTAAACGCTTTTCGATACCGGCTACATAAGCCTCGGCCACCTCGCGGTAACGGTCCAGACTGAACAGCAGGGTAACGTTAACGTTGATGCCTTCGCTAATTAATTGCTCAATAACCGGTAAACCCTCTTTAGTTCCCGGTACTTTGATCATCACATTCTTGCGATCAAGCAATTCCCATGACGAACGCGCTTCAGTAATGGTACCTTCGGTATTCAGCGCAAGGCTTGGTGATACTTCCAGGCTTACATAACCGTCAAGGCCATTGGTTTCCTGGTAAACACCCTGAAACAAATCCGCAGCAGCGCGGACATCTTCAACCGCTATTGATAAAAATATTTCTTCGGGCGTTTTGCCTTGTTTGGTTAACTCGGAGATCGACTCGTTATAGTCATCGCTTTTGGCAATGGCTTCTTCAAAAATAGCCGGATTTGAGGTTAAGCCTTTCAGCTCGCCATCGTCAATTAATTTTTTCAGTTCGCCTGATTGTACAAACTTTCTTCTGATATAGTCAAGCCAGATGCTCTGGCCGTAATCTGATACTCTTTGCAGTGGATTTTTCATAATCTTCAATTTTTTTCTAATGCGAGAACTTTATCTAAACGGCGCTGAAAACGCTCGCCACCATCATACTTCGCGTTAATAAACGCGTGCGCCAGTTCAGTTATAAGGGATGCGCCTAATACACGGCCGCCAATGCACATCAGGTTCATATCGTCGTGCTCAACGCCCTGGTGTGCCGAATAGCTTTCGGTAATTAATGCCGCACGAATGCCCTTTATTTTATTGGCCGCTACCGATACGCCTACACCGCTGCCACATACTGCAATGCCCTTTTTTACCTCACCATTTACAATGGCTTTGGCCAGGGGTACCACAATATCCGGATAATCATCAACAGCGTCATACTCGTGAGCGCCATAGTCAACTATTTCATAGCCTTCGCTTTGCAGTTGTTTTACCAGCGATTGCTTTTGATCAAAACCGGCGTGATCGGCCGCTATTCCAATTTTCATAGTTATTATTTATTAAGGAGTGCTTTTGCCCTGTTGTATACATTATCAATGGTAAAGCCAAAGTGTGCCAGTACTTCCTCACCCGGGCCCGATTCGCCAAAGCGGTCTAAACCGATCACATCGCCCTCGGCGGTAATGTATTTGTACCAGCCTAAAGTTACACCAGCCTCAACGGCTAAACGCGCATGTACCGATGGCGGCAATACGCTATCGCGATAAGCCTGATCCTGTTTATCAAACAACTCCCATGATGGCATACTTACCACACGTGCGTTGACACCCTCGGCAACCAGTTTCTCGTAAGCGCCGACAACCAACTGTACCTCTGAGCCGGTAGCCATCAGGATAACCTCCGGCGTATCTGATGTGCTGGCCAGTACATAAGCACCATTTTCCACATTGCTGGCAGGGGCGTATTTGGCGGTATCAATAACCGGCAGTTTTTGCCTTGACAGGATTAATGCTACCGGGCCATGCAGCCTTTGTATGGCTATGCGCCACGCGGCCACGGTTTCGTTAGCATCAGCCGGACGGATAACCGTTAAGTTTGGCGTGGTACGCAATGAGGTTACCTGCTCAACCGATTGGTGGGTAGGGCCATCCTCGCCTAAGGCGACGCTATCGTGGGTGAAAATATAGGTTACCGGCGCTTCAGTAAGCGCTGCCAGGCGGATAGAACCTAGCATGTAATCACTAAAAGTTAAGAAGGTAGCGCCATAAGTACGGATACCACCGTATGATGCCAGTCCGTTTAAGGCTGAACCCATACCGTGCTCACGTACACCGAACCAGATGTTGGCATCCTGGTAACGGCCCGGCTGGAAACTTAACGCGCCATCTTTTGGCGTTTCGTTAGAGCTGGCCAAATCGGCAGAACCACCTATTAACCATGGAATGCTGCTGCGCAAAGCATCAAGCGCCTTGCCGGATGCCTGTCGGGTAGCTAAGGCTTCGCCTGCCTTAAATTTAGGCAGTTCTTTATTCCAGCCTTCGGGTAGTTCACCTTTAACGGCTAATTTTAATTGCTTGGTTTCTTCCGGATAGGCCTCACCATATTTACTGAACAGGCCTTCCCACTCCTTATGCAGCTCGGCTCCTTTTTTACCTGCTTCGGCTAAATGAGCTTTTACCTCTTCGGGGATCACGAAAGTTTGTTCAGGATCCCAGCCAAAAAACTCTTTGGTTTTCTTCAGGTTATCAGCACCCAGCGGGTTACCATGTACTTTGTTAGTACCCTGTTGCGGGCTACCATAACCTATTATTGTTTTTACTGATATCAGCGATGGCTTATCAGTAACCGCCTGCGCGGCTAAAATAGCTTCTTCGATCGCTTTCAGGTCGTTACCATCCTCAACAGTGATGGTATGCCAGCCGTAAGCATCAAAACGAGCGGGTACATTTTCGGTAAACGCCAGTTCGGTTGATCCGTCTAACGAGATCTTGTTATCATCATACAAATAAATGAGCTTACCTAATTGCAGGTGACCGGCCAATGATGCCGCCTCTGATGCTACACCTTCCATCAAATCGCCATCGCTTACAATAGCGTAGGTGTAATGATCGGTTAGTTTATGATCGGGTTTGTTATAGGTGGCACCAATAAAGGACTCAGCAATAGCTATACCTACTCCATTACCAAAACCCTGACCCAGCGGCCCGGTGGTTACCTCGATACCCGGTGTTAATACTGACTCTGGGTGACCAGGGGTTTTTGAACCCAACTGCCTGAATTTTTTCAGTTCATCCAGCGGCAGATCATACCCATATAAATGCAGCAAACTATATAATAATGCCGATCCATGCCCTGCTGACAGCACGAACCTGTCGCGGTTTGGCCATTTTGGGTCGGCGGGGTTAAATCTTAAAAACTTGCTCCAAAGTACATAGGCCATAGGCGCGGCGCCTAACGGCAAACCAGGGTGGCCAGAGTTAGCTTTCTCAACCATATCGGTTGAAAGGAAACGGATAGTGTTTACACTTAATTGTTCAATTGTGTTGTCTTTCATAGTAGTTACTTTCAGATAAATATAAAGTTACAACTTGTAATGTAAGGTGGATGTTAAATTCAACGCTTTACATCTAACTTATTCTTTAAATACCTCATCGTTATAAAAAAGGTTTTATAAACGTTAAGTACGTGACGGTGATATGATAAAGCACTTCTGATTTTAATCTTTTTTTAATATTTATCCTTTTAAATCACATAAGTTATTAATACATGTATTTTATCCGGCCCAGATCAATCAAGCGGATATAATTCAAGGAGTCTGAGCAATACGCCATTTGTCCAGCCGAAGCCATCCTGTAACGGGTATTCGCCGCCGCCTGCCTTGGCGGCATCGCCTTTAAGTTCAATATTATACTTTTCGAGCAGTTTGCCGGTTTGTTTAAAAGCGGTGATGTTTTGATGGATCCAGCCCATTGCAATCCTATTCGCCAATAATGCCTGCTTATAATTACGCAGACCCATTATGGTAATATATTGAAGCGGTGCCCAGCCGTTTGGCCTGTCCCACTGCTGGCCGGTGTTTTTTAAGGTGGTTGATACACCACCCGTATGCACAAAGCTGGTTTTTATTTTGGCTGATACCTTCCTGGCCTGGGCGTTAGTAGCTATATTAAAGAACAATGGAAACGCCGCCGCTATAGTTAATTCAGTTGATCGTTTTTTGGTTTTCCAGTTATAATCTACATAAAATCCTTGTTTTGCATCCCAGCAATATTTTGTAATGGCCCGGCGGCGTTTTTGCGCTTTGGCGGAGTAAACCTCTGCTTGCTCAGTGCTGCCACCCTCGAGATAGCTGCTGGCAATCACCATTTCGAGGTTGTATAATAAGCTATTCAGGTCAACCGGAACCAGGTTGGTAGTTTGTATGCTATGCAGGTTTTTACCATCAGCAAACCAGCGGCTGCTAAAATCCCAGCCCGACTCGGCAGCCGCGCGGATGTTACGGTAAAACTGAGCCTTCGGCTGTTTACTCTTTGCGGCTTCCAGTACATCTTCGCGGTATGATTCTTCGCGAGGCTGGTCACTGTCGTCCCAGTAACGGTTAAGTACCGTACCGTTGGCCAGCTTAACTACGCGCCGATGTGCCTGCCCGGGCTTTAAGCCGTTTGCACCCTCCATCCAAAAAGCATATTCTTTTAATAATTGCGGACGGTATTTTATAAATACATCCTTACCTTTTACTTCGGCCAGTAGCTTTACCATCATGGCGAAGAATGGTGGTTGCGAGCGGGTAAGATAATAACTACGGTTGCCGTTGGGGATATGCCCGTAATTATCAATCAGCCAGGCAAAATTATCCACCATATTCTCAATCACGTTAACCTTGCCAGCCTGCTGTAAGCCCAGCATGGTGAAGTATGAATCCCAGTAATACACTTCCCTGAACCTGCCGCCGGGTACAATATACGGCTTAGGTAACGCTAATAATGATGTACCCTTTACCGTATCGGGATGGCGTTGCAATACCGTCCACAACGTATCAATATGCTTTATAATGCCTTTTGAAGGTTCGCTTTTAAACACATCAGTATTAGCAACCGGTTCCTGAAAATATTTGGCAACAAATGTTTTCAGATCAAATCCCGCAACACCCTTTTGTGCGGCGTACGCTTTGTTGATTACATCAGCGCCTGCCAGCGGTACCGCATCCGGAAAGGTTTTGCCATCGGCGTAAACACGTTCCATTTGTACCCTTTTAAATAATTCAGGGTAAAGCTGTGCCGGAGTTTTTATCTGCGCCCCCGCGGCAAACGCGTATAGGCTTAACCATAACAGTAAAAGCTTCTTCATACAACTATAACGGCTAAACGCCAAAATTGTAAGCCAAAAAATTAAAACAGGCTATTATGGTGATAAAACCGACCTTAAACAAATAACGCCGGGCGATGCCGGCGTTTAATTACATTGCTATTTCGTGCCCCGGCCTGGGGTCTTCGGGTAAAATTTCCATTTGCGGATATTCAATATAATCCGCATACCATTGTATGGCACTTACCACATCAAGGGCATCCTCTGAGGTAATGTTGATGGTTTCAAAAGCGTAAAGTTTGCTATGGGCATAACCATACAGTTGTATTTCGTTTCGGTTTGGGCGAAATGAATCACTGCTCAGGCAAAAAACACGTACCTTCAAGCCGGTATCCCGCGAGTGGATGATATCCCGGCAAGGGTCGTTAGGGTCGGTAGCTAACAGATATATATTGTGATCCATAATATTCTGTTAACAAAGCAAATCGGGGATAGTTTCGGGAATTTTAAAGGCTATTATTTATTCAATTCAAGTTCAAGCGCCTCAACCGAAAGGGATATACCTTCAATAATATGCTGCGCCTGCAGGTAAAAACCCTCGCGCTCGGCCAGTTTGCCGGTTATAAATTCAATCAGTTCATCACCTTTTTTGCCTTGCAGTACCGGGCGTACGGTTTTACTTTTCTCCAGCCTGTCGGCCAGCGTTTTGGGAGATAGCTTTACATACAGGGTTTTGCCGTGAGCGTTCATCCAGTCCATATTATCAAAAAAACAGGGCAGGCCGCCACCGGTTGATACGATCACCTTTTGGGGATATTCGGTTTCTTTCAGCATAGCTGATTCCAGCTTACGAAAGGCATCCTCACCAAATGATGAAAAGTATTCGGCAATGCGCATACCCACCTTTTCTTCAAGGGCGTGGTCAAGATCGATGAAATCATAGCCCAGGTGCGCGGCAAGCTTGCGCCCCCAGGTGGTTTTACCACAGCCCATAAAGCCCGTAAAAAATATGCGGTGCGGATTGTATGCTGTATTATCAGTTGCAGATTGGCTCATCTATAAAAAACAAAAAATTGATCAGGCGATGGTTACACGCGGATCTATCCAAACATATATAATATCTACCAAAATATTAATTACCACAAAAATAAAGGCGATAAATAATATGGAACCCATGATGACGGGGAAGTCCGACATTTCGAGCGCGTCCACCGTTACCTTGCCCAAGCCATTGTAGCCAAACACGTATTCAACAAAGAATGATCCGGCCAGCAGCGAGGCAAACCAATTGGCGATGGCTGTAATTACCGGGTTAAGCGCGTTTTTTAAGGCATGGCGATAAACGACAGCGTTATGGCCAAGGCCTTTGGCACGGGCGGTGCGTATGTAATCCTGACCCAAAACATCGAGCATGGCATTGCGGGTAAGCTGTACAATAATGGCCAGCGGGCGCAAACCCAGCGTAAGCGCGGGCAACAGGAGATTTTTAAGGGTGATCACTTCTCCCCTGAAGGGGTCATAACTATACAAACTGCCTGACATGTTGAGGCCGGTATATTTATTCAGTACAAAGCCAAATAGCCAGGCGATAATAATACCCGCGAAAAACGAAGGCGCTGAGATACCCAGCGTGGAAAGGCTTATGAGCGTACGGTCGACCCAGGAATTTTGATGCAGCGCGCACAACACCCCTAAAAACACGCCAAGCACAATGGCGAATAGCATAGCTACCGCCGCCAGCAGCAGGGTATTGGGCAGCACATCCATCAAAAGTGCCGAAACATCCTTATGGGTTTGGTAAGACCGGCGCAGATAAGGCCATTTTAACGCCAGCACTTTTTTGCCCCAAACTGGAACCAGCTTAACATAGCCATAGCGCTGCTGCTCGGCATGGCTGTTTGCATGTACGCCCAAAGGCGAAAGATCATTCAGGTAATAAACAAACTGCATGGGCACCGGCTTGTCTAACCCGAACTCCTTGCGCACGGCCTCCAGCGATTGCACATCGGCACGCTGCCCCTGCGTCATGCGGGCAGGATCGACCGGTAAAATATTAAACAGAAAAAATACCACCACCACAATACCCAGCATTACAGCCAGGGCGTAACCTGTTTTGCGGATGAGGTAGTTGATCATTATGAATTATTCCTGGAAGTATGTTTTTACCAATTCATCATACGTTGGCATGGTGTGGTAATGCCATTTATTAATTACGGTACCGTTTTTCAACAACAACACACCCGGATTAGCGCGTACCATGCTTTTTAGCGGCACGCCATCAGCAAAGAAAACCTCGGTGTATAGCTTATACCTTTTCTCGAGCGCCAACACATCCTGTGCAGAGTTTGAGGTTAGCAACACGCTGCGCACGTTATAGTTTTCGGTAAGGTTAAGCGCGATGGTATTGAGCTTTCGCAGGGCTTCGTCATTGGTATGGTTCAGATCGTACGTTACAATAATGAGGTTATAAAACGGGTTGCTGATAACCTCCTGCGTATAATCATTACCCTGCATATCGGTAATGTTCAGGTCGACAATTTTAGGGGTAAAGCCTTTTTTAACCAGGCGACTTTCGGGGTTGCCCGCTACTTCCCAGTTACTATCTTTCCAGATGCCGGTTTTCATGTACTCCTTATCCGTCATGATTTTGGGTTCACCGGTAGCCTTATTTTTCAGGTTGTAGGTCAACTCGTACTCATCGGGCTTGGCACCGGGCGGCACCTTCATTTCATCGGGCAGGTTAGCACCTATTTTATACGGCAGAAAATCGATCACCGGTAAAAAGTTATAAGTATAAAAGCCAACGCCTAACGCCACCACAGTAGCAATTGCTAAAGCTACATCGCCGGGCTTGCGGCTAAATAAAGGTTTTATTTTATCCTGATTAAAAAACAATACCAGCGTTAACAACAATAACACCAGGTCCTTACCGAATGATTCCCACGGGGTAAGCGGAATGGCATCGCCAAAGCAGCCGCAGGTTTGTACCACCTTAAAAAACGCCGAGTAAAAGGTAAGGAACGCAAAGAAGAAGATCAATAATAACAAACCCCAAACAGTAGTACGGGCACGTGCGCCTATCAGCAGGGCAAAACCCATGATCATTTCGAGTGCGCAAAGTATAATGGCGATACCTACGGCCAGGCTATCCAGAAAAGTGATGTGGAATACCTCGAAGTATTCGACCAGCTTATACGAAAATCCCAGCGGGTCATTCGCCTTGATCAGTCCTGAAAATATAAACAACAAGCCAACCAGTATGCGGCAGATCCAAACTAACGCGTTCTTCATTTTACTCCCAGTTTTATCAGCGCGAATACCGAATAGTTCAACATATCCTGGTAATTGGCCTTCACCCCTTCGGACGCCAGTGTTTCGCCCTGGTTATCTTCTATCTGTTTTACACGCAGCAGCTTCATCAAAATCAGGTCAGTTAGCGAGCTGATGCGCATATCGCGCCAGGCCTCTCCGTAATCATGGTTCTTGGCGAACATCAGGTTTTTGGTTTCGTTTACATGCTCGTCAAACAAAACGCTCACTTGTTCGGCTGGCAGTTCAAGCGGCGTATCATCGGTACAATCCAGTTGCATCATGGCGATAACACAGTAATTTACGATGCCGATGTATTCGCCGGTGATATCATCACCCACCTTTGATACTTTTTTTTCTTCGAGCGTGCGGATACGCTGCGCCTTGATAAATATCTGATCGGTAATGGATGAGATACGCAAAATGCGCCAGGCAGTACCGTAGTCGCGTGTTTTTTTAATAAAAAGATCCCGGCAAAGGGTGATAACTGCGTCGTATTCTGCTGCGGTGTTAGCCAAGGTGATGTAATGGTGCATTGTTGATACTGATAGATTGCAGAGCGCACCGTTCTCACATTGCACTTATATAGTTGCACCATATAAGCTGTCTATCAATTAACGGATAAATACTATTTGCAAAGATATAAAGGTAACTTTACATCCTCTAATGTTTGACCTACTCGCCAAAAATAATGTTAAAAGATACGTTTTTTAATAAAAAGGAAAGCCTCAACGCGGGCGGAAGACTTATTGACCTGAACACGCCAAAGGTGATGGGTATTATTAACCTTACGCCCGACTCATTTTTTGAGAACAGCCGCAAACCCGCCGTTGCCGATGCCTTGCAACAGGCCGAAAAGATGCTGGCCGATGGCGCTACTTTTCTGGACCTTGGCGCTTACTCCTCACGCCCCGGCGCTGTTGATATTAGCGTACAGGAAGAAACCGACCGCCTGATACCGGTTGTTGAAGCCATTGCTTCCGCGCTACCGCAAGCTGTTTTATCTGTTGATACCTTCCGGGCGCAGGTTGCCGAGGCGGCCGTAAAAGCAGGAGCGCATATTATTAATGATATATCGGGCGGGCAATTGGATGCGGATATGTTTGCCACCGTTGCCCGTTTGCAGGTGCCTTATATTTTAATGCACATGCGCGGCAATCCGCAAAACATGACTACCCTTACCGGGTATGAGGACGTGTTTGGCGAAATATTCGATTACTTTGTCAGCAAATACCATGAGCTGAAACAACTGGGTGTTAAAGATGTGATTTTAGACCCCGGCTTTGGCTTCGCCAAAAAAGCCGAACAAAGCTATGCCATGCTTAACCGAATGCATGAATTCGCCCCCCTTGAATTGCCCGTATTGGCAGGCGTATCGCGCAAGCGCATGATCTACGGCCTGCTGGGCAATACCGCCGCCGAGGCGTTAAACGGTACTACCGTATTAAATACCATCGCTTTACAAAAAGGCACTTCCATATTGCGCGTGCACGATGTTAAGGAAGCAGTGGAAGTGGTGAAGTTGTGGCAGGTGGTGTACCCCTCCTAAATCCTCCCCAAAGGGGAGGACTTTATATTTCAATTGATATAATATAAACTACTGTTTTATTCAAGTCCTCCCCTTTGGGGAGGATTTAGGAGGGGTATCACGCCGGTTCCAGCATCCGCAGGATAGCATCAACATACTCACGATCATTAGCCAAACGCGGCACTTTGTTTTGGCCGCCAAGCTTACCGCGTTCTTTTAGCCAATTAAAAAAGGTTCCTTCGGCTACGCGGCGCACTATCGGGCGGCGCAGGGCCATGTCCTTAAAACGCTTGGCATCATAGTCGGAGTTGATCTGGCGCAGGGTTTCATCCAGTATATCTACAAAGCGTTCAAACTCGGCGGGGGCTTTAACAAACTCAATCAGCCACTCGTGCGCGCCGCTTTGCTTGCCGTCAAAATAGACAGGGGCAGCAGTATAATCGCGTATAACGGCACCGGTACTTTTACAGGCTTCTTCAAGCGCGCGCTCGGCATTATCAATTATCACTTCCTCACCAAAAGTATTGATGTAATGCTTGGTACGCCCTGATATTTGTATGCGGTAAGGCGACAGGCTGGTGAATTTTATGGTATCGCCGATCATGTAGCGCCAAAGCCCGGCATTGGTGGTTATGATCAAGGCGTAATTTTTACCGATCTCCACCTCATCAAGCGTAAGCGTTTGGGGGTTATCATCGTGCATGTGCTCTACAGGTAAAAACTCGTAGAAAATACCGTAATCCAGCATCAGCAGCATATCATCATGCTCTACCCTGTCCTGTATGCCAAAGTAACCTTCAGAAGCATTGTAGTTTTCCAGATAATACATTTTATCCGTCGGGATCAGTTTTTTAAACTGTTCGCGGTATGGCGTAAAACTTACCCCGCCATGAAAGCAGAACTCAAGATTAGGCCATATTTCGAGCATGTTATCCTTACCGGTGATCTCGAGGATGCGGTTAAAAAGCACAATATTCCAGGTAGGTACGCCACCGATACCGGTAACGTTTACATCAAGCGTGGTTTTGGCTATCTTCTCTATCTTTTCCTCAAAATTATCCAGCAGGGCAATATCCAGGTTTGGCGTGCGGCCAAACTCCGCCCAAAATGGCAGGTTTTTCATGATAACCGCCGAAAGGTCACCAAATGAGGTTTCAGGGCTAAACTGGCTTACCTGCTGGCTGCCACCAATGGTGAGCGATTTACCGCTGAACAGTTTAGCATCAGGCCGATTATTATAATAAATGGTCAACGCATCCTTACCACCTTTAAAGTGGCATTCTTCCAGCGCTTCTTCACTTACAGGGATAAACTTGCTCCTGTCGCTGGTAGTGCCTGATGATTTGGCAAACCAGCGCACTTCCGATTGCCACAATACATTCTGCTCGCCTTTGAGCATGCGCTCGATAAAAGGCTTCAGGCTATTGTACGTTTGGATAGGTACGCGCTCGCGGTAATCGTTAAGATTTTCAATGGATTTATAATGATGCTTTTTACCCCATTCGGTATTTTCAGCGCCCATTATCAGGTTTTCAAACCACTCTTCCTGTACTTCATTGGGATATTTCATAAAAAGCTCTATCTGGTGGATACGCTTTTTCATGAACCAGGATATAACAGAATTAAAAATGGACATGGGTGTCTATCTTAGGTTAAATGGCAAAACTCTTGCGTTTAAGCACAAAGTTCGCACCAAGATACACTTTTCTTACCATTTCATTTTCAGCCAATACTTCGGGTACGCCCGACTCTAATATTTTTCCCTCAAACAACAAATAAGCCCTGTCAGTAATTGACAACGTCTCCTGCACATTGTGGTCGGTGATCAGGATGCCGATGTTACGGTGTTTCAGTTTATACACCATGGCCTGTATCTCCTCAACCGCTATGGGATCGACACCGGCAAAGGGTTCATCAAGCAAAATAAAGTTAGGTTCGGCGGCCAGGGCACGGGCAATTTCGGTACGGCGGCGTTCACCGCCGGATAGCAGGTCGCCACGGTTTTTGCGTACCTTATGCAAGCTGAATTCATCAATCAGTTCCTCCAGCTTATCGCGCTGCTGCTCCTTGCTCATTTTGCCCATCTCCAGCACGGCCTTGATGTTATCCTCCACAGAAAGCTTACGGAAAACCGATGCCTCCTGCGCCAGGTAACCAATACCTTTTTGCGCCCGGCGATACATCGGGTCGCCGGTTATTTCCTGGTCATCAAGTATTATACGGCCTTCGTTAGGTTTTATCAACCCCACTATCATATAGAAAGACGTAGTTTTCCCCGCGCCATTTGGCCCCAGCAATCCCACAATTTCACCCTGCGACACGTTGAACGATACATCATTAACAACGGTACGCTGCTTATATTTCTTAATTAAATTTTCTGCCTGCAGGATCATGGTAATGGATAAATGCTAAAAATCGAAATTCTAAATGCTAATACCTAACTCTAAACAAGGTTAATTTATTGCAGTTTGAATTTAATGATGATCTTATTTAAAGCCCTCCCCTCCGGGGAGGGTTGGGAGGGGTTACGCCGTAAACGCCTCTAAAGCCTTCTCTATCCTCACTACAGTTTCATCCCGGCCAAGCATCTCAGCTATATCAAAAACATGCGGGCCAAACTTACCGCCTACCAGCATAATGCGGAAAGGCAGCATTACATCACCTATCTTAAAGCCTTTTTCAGTAGTAAACTCTTTAAATTCAGTTTCCAGATCTGCTGCCTGCCAGGCATCAGCCGTGGTATATTTAGTTTTTAATTCGTTAAAGAAATCGGTTTTGGCATCCGTCCATTTTGGTTTAACCGCGTTCAGGTCATACTCTTTGGGTTGTTCAAAAAAGTAAGCGCCCTGGGCGTAAAAATCCGTCAGCAATACGCAACGGTCTTTAACCATTTCAATCACTTTCAACAATTTGGCATCATCATTAATAACTATGCCTTTATCTTTGAATATTTCTTCAACTTTCTGCTTTAAGCTTTCAGCACTCCGCTTTTTGATCCACTCCGCGTTATACCACTTCGCTTTTTCAAAATCGAATTTAGCGCCTGCTTTGCTCACCCGTTCCATGCTGAACTTTTCAACCAGTTCATCCAGCGAAAATACTTCCTGTCCGCTACCGTCGTTCCAGCCCAGCATAGCCAGCAGGTTTAAAAAAGCTTCGGGCAAAAAGCCCAGCTCACGGAAACCCTCGGTAAGCTCACCTGTTTTTTGATCTTGCCAGTTCATGGCATAAACCGGGAAACCTAAACGTGCGCCATCGCGCTTGCTTAGTTTGCCGTGGCCGTCAGGTTTTAATATCAATGGCAAATGCGCCCATTGCGGCATGCTGTCTTTCCAGCCCAGGTACTCCCACAATAAAAGATGTACCGGTGCCGATGGCAGCCACTCCTCGCCGCGCAGGGCATGGGTTATCTTCATCAAGTAATCATCAACTACTACAGCCAGGTGGTAGGTTGGCATGCCATCAGCCTTTAGCAATACTTTATCATCTACCTGGTTAGTTTCAAAACTAACGTAGCCGCGGATCATATCCTTAAAGCTGATGCTGTCATCCTCGGGCATTTTTATGCGGATAACATGCGGGGTGCCATCATGCAGTAACTTCTCTACCTCGTGTAAAGGTAAAGTGAGTGAATTACGCATATCATACCGGTGGCCATGCCCGTATTGAAAGTTGGGCACATCCTCGCGCTTTTTGGTAAGGTCTTCAGGAGTATCAAAGGCATAGTAAGCATGGCCTTCGGCTACCAGCTTTTCGGCATACTCACGGTATAGCGGCTTGCGCTCGCTTTGGCGGTATGGCGCATACGACCCGCCTACTACCGGGCTTTCATCAGGCGTAAGGCCGCACCATTGCAGGCAATCCAGTATATATTGCTCCGCGCCGGCAACATAGCGGCTTTGGTCGGTATCCTCAATACGTAAAATAAAATCGCCGCCATGTTTTTTGGCAAACAAATAATTAAACAATACGGTACGTACACCGCCTAAATGCAAACCGCCCGTTGGGCTGGGCGCAAATCTTACTCTTACTTTCTGGTCAGCCATGATGCCGCAAAGATAATTTTAATGCGCGATTTAGTGAACAGTTGATGAACAGCCGTGTTATTATGGCTGTAGGCTGACCCGCTGCAAGCCGTTTTATACCAAAAATAACTGCTTTACGTTTCAGCCCAATTGTGTACTTTGTGCACCTTATATATGAATCCGTATCAACAAAAACGCCGCTGGAAATACCTTTTACTTGCCTTTGCCGTGGTTATAGCCAGCGGATCGTTACTGTACACCAAATACCTGGTAAAAAACATTGCCCAAAGCGAGCGAACCCGCGCACAGGTATGGGCACTGAGCATGCGCCAGATATTTTTGAGCGATGATAACGACTTTTTAAATTACGTGTTCGCCGTACGCGACAGCCTTACCGTACCCGCCCTGGTGGTTGATGATAAAGGCGAGTTTAAATACAAAAAAGGACTGGATACCACCAAGACATTCATCAAACTCGAAGCGGAAGAAAACAAGAACATTCAGTATGATACCAGCTACTTCAGGCAGGAACTGAACTACATGAAGGAGCAGCATGAGCCGATTAGGCTTGAGGTTTTTGGTTCTCAATGGTTGGTTTATTATAAGGATTCGGCTCTGCTTACGCAGCTTAAATATTTCCCCTACATACAACTATCCGTTATCGCTATATTCCTGCTGATGGCGTATACGGCGTTCAGCTCATCGCGAAAATCGGAACAGAACCAGGTTTGGGTAGGTTTGGCGAAGGAAACAGCTCACCAGTTAGGCACGCCAATATCCTCGCTCATGGCCTGGATCGAACTGATGAAAGACAAGTTCAATGCCGAAGACGACCCGCTGATCGCTGAAATGGAGAACGACGTTAAGCGACTGGAAATCGTGGCCGACAGGTTCTCAAAAATAGGCTCGCGCCCCATACTGGAAGAGCACGTAGTGTATGATGTGGTTAAGGATTTTACAGACTATTTCAGGGTACGGGTAAGCAACCGCATTACGTTTAACATGACCGGCAATACCGAAGTAAGGGCAGGACTCAACATTCCGCTGTTTGACTGGGTATTGGAAAACCTCCTCAAAAACGCCGTGAACGCCATTACCGATAAAGGCACCATCAGCATCGAGATCAGCGAGAGCAAAAAGCAGGTATTTATTGATGTTACCGATACGGGCAAAGGCATACCCCGCTCCAAGTTCGATACCGTTTTTCAACCGGGTTATACCACCCGTAAACGCGGCTGGGGCCTGGGCTTATCCTTAACCAAGCGTATGGTAGAAAATTACCATAACGGGCATATCTACGTAAAGGATTCGGAAGTGGGCAAGGGTACCACCTTCCGAATAGTTTTAAAGGCGATAAAAAATGATCAGTAAACCACATCCTAATGAATACGCCCCGCAACCGGGCGGCTATATTAACCTTATCAGGGATGATGAAGATGTGCTGGAGGTATTACAGGGGCAAACCGCTATCTTAAAAAGCTTATTCTACAACCTTAGTGAAGATCAGGCTATGTACGCCTATGCCGAAGGCAAGTGGACACTAAAGCAAGTGCTTGGCCATTTAACCGATACGGAGCGTGTGTTTGGTTTCCGGGCGTTTTGCTTTGCCCGCGTGCAGGCAGAGTTGCCGGGGTTTGATCAGGATGTGTATGTGGATAATGCCGGTTTTAATACGCGCGGCATACAGCAGCTTGCCGATGAATTTTCAGCCGTACGTGAGGCGAACCTGCACTTTTTCCGCTCGGCTACGGATGAACAGCTAAAGCGCCACGGCATAGCCAGCGGCTACCTTATAACGGTACGTGCCCTGGCTTATGCAGCAGCAGGGCACGTACGCTATCATTTAAATTTGCTGAGTGAGCGGTATAATTTAGGCTGATAACTTATTCCTTATCCAATACTTCCTTTTTCTCGATGCGGTAGGATTGGAATAAACCTAAACCACCGAAAAGGAATATCAAGCCAAAGTATATAGCCACGTTCTCGTCCTCGTCACCGGCAAAAGCTGTGCGTTCCAATATTCGCGTTAATACATTGGCTAAAAACAGGCCTAAACCCGCGCCAATAAATAACAAGCCCCATTTAAGGTTTTGATAAGGCGCTGATTGTGGTTTAATATGGGGGTTCATACCGCGTTCAATCATTGCCATACGTTCGCGGTTGCGGAAATAGTAAATACCAAAAATTAAAGCGAATAATCCCAGTGTTATTAATATCGGGATAAAGATTTTTCCGTCCATGACTAATTTTTTATAAAGTTGATAAATATTTTGTTTTAACTACACCATTACCGTGTATTTGCAAGCTATGACCACACCACTTTAAAACAGGTTACACCTGATTTAAAAAAAATTCTAATTGCGCTATATTTAAATACTAAACTCTAAATCCTAATATCTAAAACGCTAATTAAGCGCTATACTTAAATTCTAAATCCTAATTTCTAAACTCTGAATACTATATGTTCAATAAGCTGTCTGGTCTGGTAAACTCATAATACTGTAGGCTAAATAACTTCTGCTTGTTAATGCAGAACATCAATAGTATTTTGTTACTATAATTAACGAAATTTAAAAAATGCTGTAACCTGATCTGCTCAGCACGCGTCAGAGTAGTTGTTATACATGCAACACAAGCCAACAGATATTGAACTTATTGAGCAAAGCCTTGCCGGAAATCAATTCGCCTATACTGAACTGATTAAACGGAACCAGCGTTTTGTATTTACGCTTGCGCTGCGTTTCGCTAAAAACCGCGAGGATGCCGAGGAGATAGCACAGGATTGCTTTGTAAAAGCTTACCGCAACTTGCAGGCATTCCAGGGGCAATCAAAATTCAGTACCTGGCTGTATAGCATTGTATATACTACAGCCATGACGCATCTGCGTAAAAAAAGGATAGCGACAGATTCGATTGATGATGAAGGTACTTTTATACAGATAGAGAACAAACCATCCGGCCATGACATGAACAATGCCGAAAACAGGTCGCGGTCTCACTACCTTAACCTGGCCATAGGGCAGCTAATGCCTGATGATGCCGCCATCATAACCTTGTTTTATAAAGGAGAGCAATCGTTAGAAGAGATTGCCCTAGCACTGAACATGGAGGCGAATACGGTTAAGGTTAAACTATTTAGGGCACGGCAGCGTTTAAAAGAAAAGCTGGAGCGCCTGTTAAAACACGAAGCAAAGGAGTTGATATGAACAACATAGAAGAAGAACTTTGGAACTATATTGACGGCACCGGCACACCTGCCGAACGGGCTGCCATTGCGCTGCTTATTGAACAGGATAAACTGTACCGCCATAAGTATGAAGAGCTATCAGCACTGAACGCCGAATTTGCCAGTATGGAATTTGAAGAACCCTCAATGGGTTTTACCTACAACGTAATGGAGCAGATACGTACCGAGCAAGCTTTAAAACCATTAAAAGCTACTATCGATTCGCGGATCATTAAAGGCATTGCCTCCTTTTTTATACTAACGATCATGGCATTGTTGATTTATTCACTGTTTTTAGTGAACTGGTCTGCCGGGGGTATTGAATGGAAAGTGCCGCAGGTTAATATGCCTCATATATCATCCATGTTCAGCAGCACTGTTGTTAAAGGGTTTTTATTTTTTGATGCCGTACTGGGCTTATACCTGTTTGATTATTTGCTGCGCCGTAATAAAACCGCTAAAGCGGCATAATTTATACCCATAGTGTACAAAAATGCTTACACAGTGTGCAAATCATTAAACAGTCAATAAAACTCAATTGCCAAAAATCAGTGTTTAACAATATTTTTCGGCAAATTATATTTTGGTATAGTAATTGTAATACATACACCGAACTGGTAAACTTACCGGTTTAATTGTGATAAGGTTTAGGTTGAAAGTCCCCCGGAGCAAGTCTGGGGGGCTTTTTATTTTTGTATAGGATTCATTCCGGTTAAACCTTCATACACTTTTCATCTCTAATACATACCTTAGCTGGCAACTTTGCGTTAATCACAATATTATTTATTAACTCACCACCATGAAATTTATATCAGCTTGTATAGCTACACTTGCATTAATTACATGTTTCAACATTAGTATACACGCTCAGCAACAAATACCACGTATACCCGAAGCCAGTTCAACCCAAACCATTATTCAGGATTTCGGCCTGGGCAAAATTACCCTTACCTACTCGCGCCCTAATGTTAAGGACCGCAAAATATTTGGCGGCATACAACCCTATGGCGAGGTTTGGCGTACGGGTGCCAACTGGGCCACCACCATCAACTTCAGTGAAGAAGTAATTGTGGAAGGCAACAAAGTACCCGCCGGAACCTACTCACTGTTTACCATCCCCGGCGAAAAGGAATGGACCGTGATCCTGAACAAAACGGTTAAACAATGGGGCGCTTATGATTATAACCAGGAAGATGACCTGCTGCGCTTTAAAGTAGCGGCCATAGACCTGAAAGAAAAGCGCGAAACCTTTACCGTAGCCTTTGCTAACGTATCAACCAAAAATGCCGACCTCTATTTGCTTTGGGATTATACAGCCATCGCCATTAAAATGCAAACCAATGATAACGCGCAGATACTGGTTAATATAGATAAGCTGATGAAAGGGCCTAAAAAGCCTTACTTTAACGCCATACAGTATTATTACGAGAACGACCAGGATCTAAATAAAGCCCTGAAATGGGTATACGAAGCGCAAAAAGCCGAGCCAAAGGCACCCTGGTTTAAACTATGGGAAGCCCGTGTACTGTTAAAACAAGGCAAAAAAGCCGAAGCCATCAAAGCTGCCAAGCAAGGTATAGCACTGGCAAAAAGCTCTAATGATGATGAGTATGTGCGCCTTAATGAAAACGTACTGATACAGGCGGACAAGCAATAATACGCCTCTATAATTTAAGTTACAAATATAGATTTTATCTATAAGCCATCAATTAATCGTATTTTGATGCTGTGTGCATTTAAGGTAGCTTCGCACAAAATAAAAAACATCAAATATGATAACTATAGGACAAAAATTCCCTGCATTTTCTAAGCAAGCGGTGGCTAGCCTTGAAAAAGGTAAAGAGTTTGAAACATTAACTTCTGACTATCTTGTTAATGATGATAACGTATGGACCGTAATATTCTGGTGGCCGAAAGACTTTACTTTTGTCTGCCCTACTGAGATCGCTGAGTTTAACAAAAGCTACGGCGAATTCCGCGACCGCGAAACCCGTTTGATCGGTGCTTCAACTGACTCTGAGTTTGTTCACCTGGCATGGAGAAACAACCACGATGACCTGCGCGACCTTAAATTCCCGATGCTGGCCGATACTTCAAAATCATTAGCTGAAGATTTGGGTATATTAGAGCCAAACGAAAAGATCGCTTACCGCGCTACTTTTATTATTGACCCTACCGGCATTGTACGTTGGGTATGTGTTAACGACCTTAACGTAGGCCGTAACGTGAAAGAAGTATTGCGTGTGCTTGACGGCTTGCAAACTGACGAGCTTTGCCCATGTAACTGGGAAAAAGGCCAGGAAACCCTGAACGCATAATACTGACATTTTTAATATTTCCCCGCACTATCATTAGGAGTAATGCGGGGATTTTTTTGACCTTATAATTTATAATACGATGAGCGAAAGCACTGATTTAATAAACGAATTATTGCAAATAGTTGGTTTAGAAACCGATTACCGTACTGAAAGCCTTACCCTGCTTGAAAAAGGCGAATCACGCTACCTGCGCGATTTTAAGCTTAATTTTACCAGCACCCTTACCAGCGAACATTTAAGCACCAAGGAGTGTGGTTTGATAGGGCTGAGCATTTCAGCCAATAACAACAATATACCACTGATAAAATACTATACCCAATATAGCGAAGCCCAGGGCGCTACTGCCGCTGAGGTTGCCGAAGCTGTAGGTTGCGCGTCTCTGCTGGCATCAAACAACGTATTTTACCGTTTCAGACACTTTACCCAAAAGGAAAAGTACACCCAGATACCTGCGCGCATACGCATGCAGTTAATGATGAAACCTGTAACCGGTAAAGAGTTTTTTGAGCTACTGAGCCTGGCCGTTTCGGCGGTTAACGGTTGTGAGATGTGTGTTAACGCCCACGAAGATTCGCTGATAAAATTAGGCACGACCGAAGAGCGTATTTTTGATGCTGTACGCATAGCATCATTGGTTACCGCTACCGGTAAAATAATTTTCTAAATAGCGAGCGACTCAACTGTTTGCATATAGTAAAATGCCCCGGCTTTTTTTAAGCCGGGGCATTTTTATGAGTAGTTTTGTAACAAAAATAAAATTTGCGTTACTGGCAAAAAAAGCTAATTTTAGGGCAAGATTAAGCAGCCCTGGTTTCATAATATATTACTTGCAAAGTGCAGCCAAGGTGAATTTACTTTTTTTAATTGTTAATTTTTTGGGGAAGCCGTTCCGTATTTAGCGCCGGAACGGCTTTTATTTTCAACAACCTTTTGCTAATCAACTTCATTAGTGTGCATCCGCAACTGCTTTCAGCTTTTTAAATGGCTGTAAATACAACAAAGGTATCGAGAACAGCATAATTAAACCGGAGATCCAATAAGCATCATCATAGGTTAACAACATGGTTTGCCTGATCACTGTACCTTCAATTGCCCGATAGGCCATCTCGGTAGCATCAAGTACTGATTTACCTTTGGCTACAAAGCCTTGGGTAAGCATCTGCAAACGCTCGTTAAACTGCGGGTTATACTGATTAACATTTTCGAGCAATGTACTACGGTGGTATCCCTGCCTGATGTGTATAATAGTAGTTAATGCCGCAATACCAAATGAGCCTCCCAACTGGCGCATCATGTTGTTCAAGCCTGATCCCTGGCCAATTTCCGGACCTTTTAAATCGGCCATGGCCAGCGTGGTTAACGGCACAAATAATAAGGCCATACCCACACCACGAATCAGTAATGGTATCATTACATCCTTTTCACCTGTGGCAAGGGTAGAGTTGCTCAGCATCCAGGTAAATACAAAAAACAGGAACATACCCGCGGTAGCCATAAATTGGGCAGGTATGCCTTTGTTAAGCATCTTACCTATAAAAGGCATCATCACAATGGTACATAAACCACCGGGGAACAGCAATTCACCCGTTTGCTGCGCGTTAAAGCCCAGCAAATTCTGGCAAAATACCGGGAACACGAATACCGAACCGTATAACCCGAAACCCAGTATAAATGAGGTGAACATACCTACGGCGAAACTTCGATGCCGCATAATGTTGAAATTCACCACCGGGTGGTCGGTACTGAGCTCGCGCCATACAAATAGTATGGCACCTAATACAGCGGTTACGGTAAGTACAGTGATGTAACTTGTAGCAAACCAATCCTCGCTCTCACCCTTCTCCAAAATAGTTTGCAAACTCCCTACTGATATAGCCAGGAGCAATATTCCCCACCAGTCCACCGGCCGGCCGACGACCTTGGGCGTTTCCCTAATATAAGTTATCGTCAGGAAGGCAGCCAATGCACCCACCGGAATATTCACATAAAATATCCAGGGCCATGAGTAATTTTCGGTGATCCAGCCGCCTATGGTAGGGCCAACGGTTGGGCCTACTACCGCGCCTAAACCAAACAGAGCGGTTGCAGTACCTATTTGTTCACGTGGCCACGTTTCTATCAAAATAGCTTGTGCAGTTGATATCAAACCACCACCTGCTATACCCTGCAGTATACGGAAAGCGATCAGCTCGTTCAGCGTAGTTGCGTTACCGCATAAAAACGATGCGATGGTAAACACGATGATCGATGTAAGAAAATAGTTTTTACGGCCAAACGTATCGCCCAGCCAGCCCGACATGGGCAGTACAATTACGTTGGCCACCGCATAGCCGGTTACAACCCAGGCTATGTCCTCAAGCGTGGCACCCAGGTTACCCTGTATGTGCGGGATAGCCACGTTCACAATCGTGGTATCTATCAGCTCGAGCAGTGAGGCCATAATTACCGTAATGGTAATTATCCATTTTTTAAAGCCTGTTTCAGCCATTGTGTATTATTTTATATTAACCGAAGCGTTCACGCTCATGCCGGGGCGCAGTTTGGCTAATTGTTCAGGAGTTCCGTTTATTTTAATTTTAACAGGAATACGTTGTACTACCTTAACAAAGTTACCGGTAGCATTATCCGGGGGCAATAAGGAGAATTTAGCACCTGTAGCCGGCGAAAAATTATACACCGTACCTTCCAGTTCCATATCCGGGTAAGCATCAACCTCAATATTTACTTTCTGCCCATTACGGATATCATTCAACTGGGTTTCTTTAAAGTTAGCGGTAACATATAAGCTGTTATCATTAACTATAGCGAACAGGGTTTGCCCCGGCTGCACCAACTGGCCAACCTGTACATTCTTTTTGGCAGCAGTACCACTTGCAGGTGATTTAACCTGCGCGTAGCTTAGTTGCAGGTTAGCGTAATCAATATCAACCTTACGCTGATCAACACCGGTATTAGTAACCTTTAACTGGTTGCGGGTAGTACCTACCTGTTGCGATGCGGCTTTGTATTGCTCCTGCGCGGCACGGTAGGCGGCGCGGGCAACAGCCAGGTCAGATTTTGCCTGGTCAAATTGTTGTTGTGTAACTGATCCGTCTTTCACCAGGTTGGCATAACGCTGATAATCCTTCTGCACTTTCTCTAATCTCGCGGCGGCTGATGTTACTTCGGCCTTGGCGCTGGCTGAGTTTGCAGCAGTTGAGTAAATTTGCGATTCGCTTACGCCGATGCCTGCGCTTGCGCCTTTTTGAGCCGCCTGTGCCTGCTCTAAACGTACCTTAAGGTCACGGTCGTCTATTTTAACCAATAATTGGCCTTTGTTAACGTGAGTATTCTCTTCAAATAAAATACTGTCAACATATCCGCCTACGCGGGCCACAACCGGGCTGATGTCGGCATCTATTTGCGCGTCATCAGTATCCTCATGCGCGCTAAAGTAAATGTATTCTTTTATACCGAAAATGATACCGCCAAGCAATACAATGCCTAATATAATGGGTACTACTTTCGATTTCTTTTTTGGTTCCTGTACTTCTGTATTCTGTTCCATTGTTTGGTGATGTTATAATATTATTTGTTTAGTGTTCCGGTTGATTTTAATAGGGTGTAGTAAGCAAGCCCTGCATCGGCTTTAGCCAGTTCCAGGTTAATTTGCGCTTGGTAAAGCAACGTTTGCGCATCGGCACGGTCAACGGCTGAAGAAATGTTGCTGCGATATTTTGATTGCAATATTTTATTGTTTTCACCTGCTTGCGCTATAGATGTTTGCAGCAGTTTTATTTTTGAAAGCGCCGCCAGATATCCTTGATAACTTTGGTTAACCTCGTTCTTAATACGGTCAACCTCAATAGCTTTATTAATATCAACCTGTGTGCGTTGAATTTTTGCTTCGGCTACCTTGTGTTTGTTGGTCCACAATGCACCAAAGTTCCATGAGGCGGTAAGGCCTACTGATATCGGGGTAATATAATTGCCCGAACGTGGTAATGGGTTAGCTGCCGCATCAACATAATAGGCACTCGCGGCGGCATTAAGGTTTGGCAATAGGTTACCTTTTACAGAACCAATATTTTTATCAGCTACCTGCGCTTGCAGATCGGCCTGTTTTAATTCGGGGCGGTTAGTGATGGCGGTATCAATATAACTGGCCAGCACATTTACCGCACGTTGAGTGGTATCAATCTGCTCTATTTTGATCTCGGTAGTTTCAGGTAATCCAAGCAATATGTCGAGGTTATAGTTAACTATCTTACGGTTATTCTCCAGGTCGATACCATTCAGCTCGATGTTTGAGCGCTGCAATTGAAATTGCAATACATCATTCTTGGTAACCAGGCCCTGCTCAAAAAAGCGTTGCGACTGTTTAATTTGCTGATCAACCGTTACCAGGTTTTGCTCCACTACTTTTTTGCTTTGTAATACTTTGTACAGGTTATAGTACGAGTTAATGATGTTGTAAACGATCTGATCTTTATCATTTACCTCATCCAAACGGGCTATCTGGCTCAATAACTCAGTCGACTCGCGGGCATATTTTAATTTATTGCCAGAGAAGATGGTTTGATTAAGCGATGCGATACCCAGCCAGGCATCAGCATGCTTAGGCAAATTCAGGCTTTCTTCGCCAAATTGCAGCCTGTTAGCCGGTATTTGCGCGCGGTTGTAACCAAAACTCACGTTACCGGTAGGTAATGATCGATCTTTAGCCTGGTTGTATTGCTCTACAGCCTGATCTATTTTTGATTTTGATAATTTTAATTGTTTACTGTTGGCTATACCAAGGTTTATGGCTTCGTCAAGGGTTAAAACCTTGTCCTGCGCGCTGGCCGTTGTTGAAATAAGCAAGGCCAGCAACGCACCGAAGATAGCATAAACCAAAAGCTGCCGGTGTAAAAAGTGCGGGTTGGTGGTGTTGTTATGAGTTATCATTTTACAAGTAAGTAGGTGTTAAGTAATTGTTTAAGGTATTTTTTTATGCGGGGTTTTAATTCCTGTTCCATATATACGGCATCGTTCACATCCCGCTTAAGCAATTTTGATGCTAAATGTGTGCTGTTGGTAATATAATTTTTAGTGCCAAAAATGGTAGCGATAGCCATCTCCACATCAGTATCCTTGTGGAACAGGCCGGTACTGATGCCTTCCTCAAAAATGCGTTTGAATTCATTTACGTTGCCCATAATGATGTCGCTCAGTTTATCGGTCAGTTCGCTGCGGCGGCCCAGCCATATTTCGCGGTTCATCAGGCGCGAAAAGCAACTGTTTACTACCACCTTATCAATAAAGCTATCGATACATTTCTCCAGCTTATCCCAGGCGTTCATGCTTTCATCGTTGCCAATATTATTGATCACCGTGCGGAATACCTCAATTTTACGTTCAAACACAGCCAGCAATAACCCTTCCTTTGATCCGAAGTAATAATTAAGCATGGCCATGTTTACCCCTGCTTCGCCGGATATCAGCCGGGTTGAGGCAGCATCATATCCTACGTCAGAGAATACCCTCTCGGCAACGTCGAGTATATGATCCTTTTTATCGGTTTTTTCCTTTTCCATCTTTTTGATGGCACAAAATTAATCAAGCGATTGATTAATTAGTGTAATCAAATTGTAAACTAAACATAAACAACTGATATTCAATTAATAAAATTTAATCAATCGATTAATTAACTGAAAATTTATATCAATTTTAACATGATTGTTATACCGATAAATAGAAAAGCTGTACACATTTATATATTTTTACCGCCATGAAGAGAATTCTTTTATCTGCCTCACTACTATTACTATCTCTATATAGCTATTCACAATCGGCTCCGGCGGCTGATGTTGCCACAATTGAACAAAATTTGCAGGGCCTCACTACTTTGGGCAGCGTTTTGTACGTAGCCGCCCACCCGGATGATGAGAATACAAGGCTGCTGGCCTGGCTGGCACGCGAAAAACACTACCGTACCGGCTACCTCTCGCTCACCCGTGGCGATGGCGGCCAAAACCTGATCGGTACCGAACAAAGTGAACTGTTAGGATTGGTGCGTACGCAGGAATTGCTGGCCGCCCGCCGTTATGATGGTGCCGAACAATTTTTTACCCGCGCCAATGATTTCGGTTTTTCAAAAACACCCGAAGAAACACTGAAGATATGGGACAAGGAAAAAGTGCTGAGTGATGTGGTTTGGGTGATCCGCAAATTCAGGCCGGATGTAATGATCTGCCGTTTCCCTACTACCGGCGAGGGCGGTCACGGGCACCATACCACTTCGGCTATACTGGCGCAGGAGGCATTCGCCGCCGCTGCCGACCCGAAACGCTTTCCGGAACAATTGAAATATGTGCAGGTATGGCAAGCCAAACGCCTGCTGTGGAATACTTTTAATTTTGGTAATACTAACACTACAAACCCTAACCAATTTAAGATTGATGTAGGCGGTTACAACATTTTTATGGGCAAAAGCTATGGCGAAATAGCCGCTCAAAGCCGCTCAAACCATAAATCGCAGGGGTTTGGCGCGGCGGCCCAACGCGGCGAGTGGTTTGAATACTTTAAAACCATTGCCGGAGAAGCGCCGAAAAAGACATTGCTTGATGGCGTTGATACCACCTGGGCACGCATAAAAGCCCCGGCCGAGATTGTTACCGCGATCAGTAACGTACAAAAGGGCTTCAACCCTTTGCATCCCGAACTTTCGGTAAACGCGCTGGTTGACCTGCTGGGCAAAATAGAAGGCACAGGAGATAGCTACTGGCGTGTACAAAAGGTAAAACAGGTTAAGGATTTAATAGCCGCCTGCGCCGGTTTATGGTTTGAAAGCTATGCCACCGAGCCCACCTACGCCGTTGGCGACAGTATGGGTGTAATGAACCAGTTTATTATACGCAACCCGACACAGGTAACATCAATAGCTATTGATAATGGCCGCATGCGCAGTGTTGTAACCGGCATACGTACACCTAATGTGCCTACCAACGAGTTTCGTACCGTGGCTTTTGACGCGGTAAAGAACCGTATTCCTTTTAAAAATATCTCGCAACCCTACTGGCTGGGCAGCGAACATGGCATAGGCTTGTATACCCTGCCGGCGGATACGCTTGCCGGTTATCCTGAAAACCCGAACACACCGAAAGTAAGCTTTGAGTTTACCATCAACAATAAAAAAATAAGGTACGATGCCCCGGTATTATATAAATATACCGACCCGGTGCGCGGCGAGGTATACCAGCCGGTTGAGGTAGTACCGCCGGTTACCGCTAATGTTGAAAACCCGGTTTACCTGTTCAGCGGGCAACAGCCGCAGCAGGTACGCATCAAGCTAAAAAACTTTACGCCTCATGGCGAGGGTACTGTTAGCATAAAGCCGGTTACAGGCTGGACAATCAGCCCCGAAAAATTTGACTTTGTAGATAAAAAGGTGAACGATGAATGGACAGTGACCTTTACCATTACCCCTACCGGTGCTGACCCATTGGTGAGCAAACTACAGGCGGTTGTAAATACCGGTGGTAAGGATTGGTCGTTAGGTTTGCACCGTATAAAGTATGAGCATATCCCTAACATTACGCTGTTCCCGCCCGCGGAGGCCCGTTTGGTTAACCTCGACATAAAAACAGCCGGAAAAAATCTGGCCTACCTGCCCGGTGCAGGCGATAAGATACCCGAAGCATTAAGGCAGTTGGGCTATAACGTGCATATTTTAACAGAGGATGAGGTGATGAACGCTGACCTGGCTGTGTATGATGCCATTATAACCGGCGTACGCTCCTTCAACGTAAACCCACGCCTGGTATTTGAGCAGCCCCGCCTGCTTGATTATGTAAAAAACGGCGGTAACCTGGTGGTACAATATAATACGGCAGGCCGAATGGTTACGGATAGCATTGGCCCCTACCCTTTTGAAGTGGTTAACCAGCGTGTAACCGAAGAGGATGCCAAAGTAACGTTTGCAGATCCGGCAAGTCCGTTGCTTAATTATCCCAACAAGATAACTACTGCGGATTTTGATGGCTGGATACAGGAACGCGGCCTTTATTTCGCCGCCGGTATTGATAAGCGCTACAGCGCACCGTTACTGATGAACGATACCAAAATGTCGCCCAACAAAGGTTCGCTTATTACGGCTGATTATGGTAAGGGCAGGTTTGTATATACTTCGCTATCATTCTTTCGGGAATTACCTGCCGGGGTGCCGGGCGCGTACAGGTTGTTCATCAACCTGTTAAGCAAGCCCCAACCACCGACGCAACAACCTTAACAGCTGTATCAAAACCGAACGATTATTGTATCGTATGCGAACAAATGAGCAGCGATAATACATATTTAAAAACCTCATTATCATATAGATAAACAAAAGGCACAGCGTATGCAGTTTTAAAATAGCTCAACAACACAATCATCCTTAACATGATAAAAAGCTATTTTAAAACCGCATGGCGTAACCTCTGGAAAAGTAAGTTCTTTTCGGCCATAAACATTATTGGCTTATCAATTGGCATGGCAGCGTGCATTGTTATCATGCTTTTTGTTTTTTATGAAAAGAGCTTTGATAGCTTTCATACCAAAAACATATACCGGTTAAGCGAAGTGCAAAACTTTCCGGGAATGGCGGCATCGCAAAAGGTGGCGCTTTCTATGGCTCCTATGGGGCAAAATCTTAAAAATGATTATCCTGAAATAAAAAACTATACCCGTGTAAGGTGGACCAATAAATACCAGCTTACCAGCCAGTCAAAAAAACTGTTTATTCAGCAAGGCGTACTGGTTGATTCAACCTTTCTGGAGATATTTAATTTTCCGCTGGTTAAGGGCGACAAACGCACGGCTCTTGAAAAACCGAACAGCGTATTGCTTACCCGGCAAACGGCCAAAAAATTGTTTGGCGATGCCGACCCGATAGGTAAAACCATAACCCACTACGGATCGGACACGGTGAGCTACGCGGTTACCGGTATACTGGCCGACGTTCCGCAAAATTCGCAGTTGCAGTTTGAATGTGTATTTAGCCTGAGTAGCATGTACAAACAATGGCTGGGCCGGATGAATAGCTGGGGTGGTAACTGGCTTAACACTTATGTGGAGCTTGCACCCGGTACTGATGTTGCCCGCTTACAAAGTAAAATGCCTGCCTTTCTTAAAAAATATATGGGCGATGGCGAAGGCTGGAAACATTATGAGCTGTTTTACACGCCGCTAAAGGATGTGCATGCCTCAACTACTGACGTTGGGCTGGATTACCTGAATTACCAAAAATTTGATGGCAAATCAACCAACCTGTTTGGCCTGATCGCTATTGTGGTACTGGTTATCGCCTGCATCAATTTCATGAACTTAACTACCGCCCGTTCTGCCGAGCGGTCAAAGGAGGTTGGTATCCGCAAATCCATCGGCGCGCAGCGCAACCAGTTGGCCACTCAGTTTTTGGGTGAAACCGTGCTGCTGGCCTTGTTTGCATTGGTGCTCGCTATTGTTATGGTAAACCTGTGCCTGCCTTTTGTAAATCAGTTAAGCCAGCGCAGTCTGGAGCTTTCGCTATTCAGCAACCCGGTTATTTTATTGGCTATTACCGGCCTAGCTGTGGTGGTAGGCTTGCTATCGGGCTTGTACCCCGCGCTGTTCCTGTCGTCCTTTCAGCCGGTTAAGGTACTTAAAGGGGCGTTAACTTCATCAGGCCAAAGCAAGGTGGGTTTACGCAACGCGTTAGTAGTGGGCCAGTTTAGCAGCGCAGTATTTTTGATGATAGCTACCGTTTTTGTGGTGAAACAACTCCGCTATATGCAGCAACGCGATCCCGGTTTTAACCGCGAACAGATTGTGACCATCCCGCTTGATAATATTACCAGCCAAAAATATGACCTGCTTAAACAGGAACTATCAGGCAATACCGCTATTGCCGATATTACCGGCGCGCAGGATGTGCTGGGCAGCCATATGGATCAATCAGGCGTGGAGTACAAACCCGCCAATGGTGCCATGCGCCAACTGGCCACTACCAGGCTTATTGTCGACAATAACTTCCTCAACCTTTACAATATTAAACTGGTAGCCGGAAAAAACTTTTCACCCGATAAATCAGGTTACGGCAGGGAATATATTGTGAACGAGGCTTTAGCCAAAGAACTTTTAAAAGATGAACCTAAAGCGAAACTAAGTTCGTTATTAGGCCGCCAGTTCGGGTTTGATTCGCTGGGTGTGATTACCGGCATCGCTAAAGATTTCAATTTTAACTCGATGCACCATAAAATTGAAACCATGTTTATGTTCAACGTAAAAGATTGGGGTTTCAGCCAGATGTCGGTCAAGATCAATCCCGGTAAAACCGCCGAAGCGCTTACGCTGATGAAAACCAAATGGGCAGGCATCTTCCCCGATTATCCTTTTGAGTACCAGTTTGTAGATGACCATTTTAAAGAGGTTTACCAAGCCGATAACCAGGTAAGCCAGGCAGTAAGCATACTTACCGGGCTGGCCATCTTTATATCATGCCTTGGCCTGCTGGGCCTCGCCTCCTACTCTGCCGAAAAGCGTATCAAAGAAATAGGCGTACGCAAGGTGTTAGGCGCATCCGTAAATAATATCGTACTGCTGCTATCGGGCCATTTTTTAAAGCTGGTGCTGTTGGCCAATATTATTGCCTGGCCGCTGGCTTGGTACGCCATGCACAACTGGCTTGATAATTTTGCTTTTCGCATCAATATTGAGTGGTATGTATTTGCCATAGTGGCATTGTTGTCGGTTATTATCGCGTTGTTTACCATCAGCTTCCAGTCGATAAAAGCGGCTATTGCCAACCCTATAAAAAGCCTGCGAACTGAATAGATTTAAAACATTGCAACCTGTTGCGGGTTAAACGCATAGTAAAGGTTAATTAATGTTGCCAATGAAAATATAATCGATATTTTTGCGGGTAAACAAACAGAAATAAAATATTATGTCACATCATCACCACTCACATAAAAGAGAAGAAGAAGCAAAAAAGAACGACTACATCTATTTTGTTGTAGCACTGATCAGCGGCATGTTTGTTGGCGCTATTGTTGACAGGGGCCTGATCTACATTCCGTTAGGTGGTGTATTTGGTTTATTAACCGCCGCGCTGTTTATAAAATTCCTGGTAAGGGGCCGTGAAAACGTCTGATAATAACGGGCTACCCTCCTTTATACGTAACTGGAACCAGTTTTACATCTTGGTAGGTGTTTGGCTGGTTCTTCTTATTTGTGTATTTTGGCTCACCACCAAAATATTTGAATGAGCCTTACCGACTGGATAGTACTTGCCGTTACCCTCCTCGCCATTATAGGTTATGGCCTGTGGAAAAGCGGCAGTAACAAAAATGTCGACCAGTTTTTAGTAGGCAACCGCTCCTTGCCGTGGTATGCCGTTGGGCTTTCGGTTATGGCTACGCAGGCCAGCGCTATCACCTTTCTATCAGCACCTGGGCAGGCTTATAGCGATGGGATGCGCTTTGTGCAATTCTACTTCGGGCTACCACTGGCCATGATCGTGCTGTGCATCACCTTTGTACCCATATTTCACCGCCTAAAGGTTTATACCGCTTACGAGTACCTGGAGCAACGGTTTGATTTGAAAACACGGGTGCTTACCTCGTTCCTGTTCCTTATTCAGCGCGGTCTTTCAACGGGTATTACTATTTATGCGCCGTCCATCATCCTGTCAACCATTTTACATATCGATACCACCTACACCACCCTGGCCATAGGCGGACTGGTTATTTTTTATACCGTTTATGGTGGCACCAAGGCGGTATCGTACACCCAGATGCTGCAAATGAGCATCATATTCTTGGGGATGTTTTTTGCCGGGGTGATGGTGGTAAAACTACTGCCTGACCATGTTGGCTTTGTTGACGCGCTGCAACTAACCGGCAAACTGGGCCGCATGAACGTGATCGACTGGAAGTTTGATCCGGATAACAGCTATAACATCTGGAGCGGACTGATCGGCGGTTTTTTCCTCCAGCTCTCTTACTTTGGTACCGACCAGAGCCAGGTAGGCCGGTATTTAACCGGCAGTTCGGTAGCGCAAAGCCGCATGGGATTGATTATGAACGGACTGATCAAAATACCTATGCAGTTTTTGATATTGCTTATCGGCGTGCTGGTATTCGCTTTTTATCAGTTTAATAAACCACCGGTATTTTTTAACAGTTACGAGGTTGACCGTATAAAAAGCAGCAGCTATGCCCCGCAGTATACCGCTATTGAGCAGCAACACGCCCAAGTGTTTGAAAAGCGCAAAGCCGCTGCGCAAAACCTGGTAGCGGCGTTTGATGCTGATGATGCCGGTAAGCTGGCCGCCGCGAAAACCGAATTAATAAAAGCGGATGCAGATGCCGGTAAGCTACGTAAACAAGCCGTGTCGTTGATGAAAAAGAACAATGCCACCGCCGATGTTAACGACACCAACTATGTTTTTTTGAGCTTTGTTACACGCTACCTGCCGCATGGATTGATCGGCTTGCTGATCGCCATTGTGTTTTTAGCTTCGATGGGCTCAACGGCCAGCGCGCTAAACTCGCTGGCATCAACCAGCGTGGTTGATATTTATAAGCGGGTGATTAACCCCACGGCAAGCGACAGGAATTACCTGAACGCTTCGCGATTGGCAACGGTGATATGGGGTTTGGCCAGCATTGGTATGGCGCTGTATGCCAGCAAGCTTGGCAACCTGCTGGAGGCGGTGAACCAATTAGGCTCATACATATACGGCACCATATTAGGCGTTTTTGTGGTAGCGTTTTATCTTAAACCTATTAAAGGTAACGCCGTGTTTTTTGCTGCCATTATTACCGAAGCTATGATATGCCTGATGGGTTATTACCAGGTGGTGGCTTATTTATGGCTGAACGCGATCGGGTGTATCGCGGTGGTGATAATAGCGGCTATATTTAAATTATTTGCTAATAAAACCTATTCATCCAGCAATTGATGATATGTTTTGAATGAGCTACTATTTTCAATAAAGTTTTTTATTTGCAAGATGTTCAGCGGCAATTCAACAAGCTCTTCCCCTATCAAACCGCAACCATTAAGTAAACAAAAATCTACCACCTGGTAAAGCAAACGTTCATAGTGTTTACTGAAATCTATTCTGAAACTGCAACTACTTACAATTTGTTTTTCGTTGCGAATAATCTCAAAACAATCTGAGTTATACTCGCCGTAAATTAAAATATCCTCACTCCACGATTTGCCTTTGGGTAATATCTCCTGGACACCATCAAACCTCGATACATGCCAATTTTGGTTTTTCCATAAAATATCATCGTTTATTCCGTCTTCTTCCGCTATCAAATTATTGGCTACAGCTTGATTTGCTATCGGATATATGAAAAATTGATATTGCCAAATTGCCATTTTATTTATATCAGGGCAACTAAGTTAATATTCCTAAATTAACTACAACTATCCTCGGTAATTATATCCGGATTATGAATAAGCCGGTAAACCAGGTTATCCAGCAGGTGAATGTACAGCTCAATACCCTCCCGTATTTCGTCAACATAAATATACTCATCAGCCATATGTGAGCGGGCTGAATCGCCGGGGCCCATTTTCATGGAGGGTACGCTTAGCCAGCCCTGATCTGAACTGGTTGGCGATACATAGGCTTTACGCCCCAGGTCAAGGCCCGACAATACCAGCGGATGTATGTGGCTGATAGCCGATGGCTGCATTACGCCCGGCCTTACGGTTATATCGCAACCGGTATAGCTTTTTATAGTATCCAATACCTCGTCGGCCGTGTAACAACTGTTTAGCCGTACATCCACCGTAAAGCGGCACTCATGCGGAATAATGTTATGCTGTATACCGGCATTGATCTGCGTAACGCTCATTTTTATCGGCCACATAAAGGCAGGCTGTTTAGGGAACTGGTAAGTACTGAACCATTGTATGGCTTTAAGCGCCTTGTATACGGCATTATCACCTTCGTTGCGCGCGGCGTGGCCGGGTTTGCCGTAGCATACGCAGTCCAGCACCATGTTGCCCATTTCAGCAGTGGCCATGTGCATTTGGGTTGGCTCACCAACTATGGCAAAGGCTATATCGCCAAGCTCAGGCAAAACGGCGTTCAGTCCGTTATACCCTGAATTTTCTTCCTCGCCCGTTGCAGCTATGCACAGGTTGAACGGTAAATGCGCATCCTCATAAAAATGCACAAATACTGACAGCAGAGACACCAGGCATCCGCCCGCATCATTACTGCCCAGGCCATACAGGCGGTCATTAACCATAACAGGCTCAAATGGATCAACTGTGTAACCGGCGTTGGGCTTTACTGTATCGTGGTGCGAGTTGAGCAGGATGGTAGGTTTGGCCGGATCATAATATTTATTAAATGCCCAAATGTTGTTATAGTTGCGATGAGCAGGGATATGGTGCCCATATAAAAAATCAGTAATCAGCGCGGCTGTCCCCTGCTCCTCTCCGCTAAATGATGGTGTGGCTATCATCTGTTTAAGCAATTGCAAGGCATCGGCAGCCAGGGTATTTATTTTTTCAGTGTCATCCAATGTCGGATGAATTAATACTTGTTCCATAAATAAGGCTATTAATTTTTTGAGGGATTGAACAACATGGCGGTGCACAGGCAGTTGCCGCGGCATTTACCTTCGAGCACGTTATGATTAACGCAGCTTTTGCAGCCTTCCCAAAAATGTTCGTCGGTAGTAATTTCAGCGTAGGTTACCGGCTCAAAGCCCAGGCGGGTATTGAGTTTCATGATGGCCAGGCCTGAGGTGATGGAGAATATCTGCGCGTCAGGATATCTTTCGCGTGATAAACGGAATATTTCTTCCTTAATGGCCGCGGCTATGCCCAGTTGCCTGTATTCGGGCGATACAATGAGGCCGCTGTTTGATACGAATTTGCCGCTCTCCCATTCCTCTATGTACGAGAAACCGGCCCATTGCCCGTTGCCGCTTATGGCTACTACGGCCTTACCAGCGTGTATCTTTTCAATAATACTATTAACGGGGCGTTTAGCTATACCTGAGCCGCGGGCTATAGCCGAGCGTTCGGTTTCTTCAGAGATCTGTTGCGCGTAAATATCATCATCAGGTGTTGCCAGCCTTACAATGAAGGAGTCGTTTTCCATGGTTACTTTTATTAGTTGTCGGCTGTATTAACATCAGCCAACAATTATCAATAAACCAAATGCCAATCACCCCTACAGCTTAACCATGCCAATAAAAGCGCTCACTATCAATATATTAAACAATACAGCACGCCCTGTAGCAATTAACCAACCCTTCCGTTTTGGAAAGGTTATTTATCATAACGATATAAAAAAGCGCCTGCATTATTCATGCAGGCGCTCATATAAATAAAAATTAAATTTTACTACCAGAAAATACTGTACAAAGCTACCAGTATACCACCTATCAGTACCGCACCGGCAGTGAATGCCCTTGAGGTACGGAACATGGATGATTCAATTTCCAACCCATTGGTTTTAATGCCTTTAGCACCATCAATTTTGGAGATGATATACATACCGATGATACAGATCAGGAACACAAAACCCATACGGTCAAGGAAAGGGATCTCGTAAACGCCGGTACCGTTATCCTTTGCGAAGCCGTAAGGTGCCATGAATGACAAATCAGTCCAACGCGGTAAGAACTTGAATATTACTGAAAAGATAAAGCCGCCGATAGTGGAGAATAACGCCGCGTTCGATGTCGCTTTTTTCCAGAAGAAACCAAGGATGAACATAGCGAAGATACCCGGAGATACAAAGCCGGTATACTCCTGAATGTACTGGAAGCCCTGCTTGCCTTCGCCCATCAGCGCATCGCCGATCAGGAGTGATAAGATCACACCCAATATCATGGATACGACTACAGACCATTTACCTAACGATACCAGTTGTTTATCCGTAGCGTCGGGCTTAATGGCTTTTTTGTAGATATCCAGCGTAAAAATGGTAGCGATACTATTTGCTTTTCCCGCTAATGAAGCCACAATAGCCGCCGTTAACGCCGCAAATGACAGGCCTTTTAAGCCAGAAGGCAATAAATTCAACAATGATGGGTAAGCCTTATTTACGTCGAGCACGCCTTTAGCGCTCAGCATTTCCTGCTGGAACATGCCTTTTTGGTACAGGTAGTACGCCGCGATACCCGGCAATACCACAATAACCGGCATTAACAGTTTAAGGAATGCCGCGAATAGCAAACCGCCACGTGCTGTATTAAGGTTAGCCCCTAACGCACGCTGCGTGATATACTGGTTACAACCCCAATAATTAAGGTTCACGATCCACATACCGCCGATCAGTACAGAAAGGCCCGGCAGATCCATATAGTTTGAATTTTCCTTATCGAATATCATGTGGAAGTGATCATTCACCTCGGTATGCAATACGCTTAAACCACCCATTATGCCGGTAGTGCCTGATATATTGTTGATTTGGCCGATAGCCAGGTATGTAGCTACCACACCACCTAATATCAACACAAAAACCTGTATAACATCGGTATAACCAATTACCTTCATACCACCCAGGGTGATGATGATGGAGAATACCGCTAATAAACCAATACACAATTCCAGGTTTAAGCCCGATATACCGCTTACCGCCAACGCGCCCAGGTAAAGGATAGACATCAGGTTAACCACAATATACAGCAACAGCCAGAACACAGCCATGATCATGGCTACCGTACCGTTATACCGCTGGTGCAAAAACTGCGGCATGGTAAATATTTTATTACGCAGGTAAACCGGTATAAAAAATATGGCCACAATAACCAGTGTAGCGGCTGCCATCCACTCGTAAGTGGAGATAGCCAAACCCATTTTAAAGCCCGAACCACTCATACCGATGAACTGCTCGGCCGAAATATTGGAGGCGATCAATGAAGCGCCAATTGCCCACCACGTAAGTGATCCTTCGGCCAAAAAGTAGTCTTTTGAAGTTGCATCTGCATTGTGTTTGCGTTTGTACACCCAAAATCCGTACAGCGACACGATGATCAGGTACACAAAAAACACGGTGTAGTCACCGGTAGAAAGTGTTTTCATTATTTATTTTTAGGTTTAATATGTCTGTTTGACAATTATAGTTTATAATTATTGGTTTGGCAATAGCATAAACAATTTGTTGTTCAAATTTTTCAAGTTCATAAATATAAGCGTGCAATGTTAACAAATACACCAATCATAAATTTATTACAAAAAAAAGCCCCCGTGTTTACGGAGGCTTTGCAAAGCTTATGTACCGGCGTTACAGGATGAACTTGGTACTTAAAAAATTAGAGTCGTTATCGTGTACAATTTCGTTGATGATCTGCTTGTTGGTATCGTTCAGCTTGGTAGCTACCAGCGAGCGTATGGAAAACGAACGTAAGGCATCATGAACAGATAATGTACCCTCGGCGCTATCCTTACGGCCAGTGAAAGGAAATACGTCCGGCCCGCGCTGGCATTGGGCGTTGATGTTTACACGGCTCACCAGGTTTACAAAGGGATCTATTAATGATGAGATCTCCTTGGCATCGTTACTAAAAATACTTACCTGCATACCATGCGGCGAATCAATCTGGTACTGTATTGGTTCTTCTATTGATTCATACGGAACTACCGGGATCACCGGACCAAACTGTTCCTCGCGGTACAACTTCATCTTCTCATTAACCGGATAAACTACCGCGGGAAAAACGAATGATTCGGATGTTACGCCACCGTTCTCATTCATTACCCTGGCACCGTTGGCGGCTGCATCATCAATGCATTCCTTCAGGTAATCAGGCTTATGCGGCTCGGGCAATGGGGTTATTTTTACATCCTTTTCCCAGGGCAGGCCTATTTTCAGGTTGGATACGCTCTCGCTAAGCAAACGCAAAAACTCGTCGGCTACGTCTTTGTGTACAAATATCATTTTAATAGCAGTACAGCGTTGCCCGTTAAATGACAGGGAGCCCAATATACACTCGCTTACAGCCAGCTTCAGGTCGGCGTGTTTGGTAACAATGGCGGCATTTTTGGCATCCAGACTTAAAACAGCACGCAGCCGGTTAATTTTAGGGTGGCTTTTTTTAAGTCCGTTAGCTACCTTGCTTGAGCCTATAAAGGCCAGCACGTCTATTTTTCCGGTTTGCATCAGCCCCGGGGTAACATCAGCACCACGGCCGTAGATGGTATTCACCACCCCTTTCGGAAAGGCCTCCTGGAAAGCCCTTAACAGCGGGTAGTGCAACAGCGTACCATGTTTAGGCGGTTTAAACAGCAGGGTATTGCCCATTATCAGGGCGGGTATCAGCGTGGTAAAGGTTTCGTTAAGCGGATAGTTGAACGGCCCCATGCAAAGCACCACACCTATAGGCGAGCGGCGCACCTGGGCAATAATACCCTCGGCCATTTCAAAACGTGATGACTGGCGGTCAATATCCTTCAACCCGTCAATAGTGGCATTAATGTACTCCACCGTGCGGTCAAACTCCTTGGCCGAGTCGGCGTATGATTTACCGATCTCCCACATCAGCAGTTTTACAACCACTGTACGCTGCTCAATCATTTTATACACAAATTTCTCCATGCATTTAATGCGCTGGTCAAGGCTCATGGTAGGCCATTCGCCCCGGCCATTATTGTAGGCGGCAATAGCGGCATCAAGTGCTTCCTGCGCTTCTTTTTCGGTACAAACCGGGTAGGTACCAATTAATTTGCGTTTAAGCCCTTCGGGGGTTGGGATGCATACCGGCGAGTAAACTTCGGTTACCGGGCCATCCCAGGGTTTCATTTCGCCGTTGCTGAGGTATTCACGCTGATGTACTTCTTCAATCCTGTATTCATCAGATATCTGATCTTCATCAACAAACAATGAACGGAGCTGGTCTTGAAAACTCATGGTGTGTTGTTTAGTTGTTTTATCATTAGATGCTCAACCGCACATAATCGCTTTCACTTATCGCAAGTTAAAAATTAATAGCCTTACATTTATGCGCCCCTGTATAAATTATATTGTAATGATAAAAGCCATAATTTTTGACTTAGGCGGTGTTTTGATAGACTGGAACCCGCGACTTTTATACCGAAAAATATTCAGCAATGAAGACCAGATAACCCAATTTCTAGATAACGTTTGCACGCCCGACTGGAACGAGGAACAGGATGCCGGCCGCAGCCTGGCCGATGGTACCGAACTGCTGGTAAAACAACACCCGGAGCACGAAGCCAACATACGCGCCTTTTACAGCCGGTGGACTGAGATGCTTGGCGGCGAGATAGCCGGAACCGTTGAGCTGTTTAATCAGTTAAGAAATGATGAGCGTTATAAGCTATACGCCCTCACCAACTGGAGCGCCGAAACTTTTGTAATTGCCGAGCAGGAATACCCTTTTTTAAAACAGTTTGATGGTGTGGTGGTGTCAGGCGTTGAGAAAACGCGCAAGCCTCGCGCTGAGTTTTATAAGATATTGCTTGACCGGTATGATGTTAAGCCTGAAGAAACCATTTTTATTGATGATAACCTGCGCAATGTTGAAGCTGCCATTGAGTTGGGGATTGACAGTATACGCTTTACCTCACCAAATGAGTTAAAGATAGAATTAGAGAAAAGGGCCATACTGTAAGCATGGCCCCTTTTTAAATTATTGAAAATGGTACCTGAACGTACCGCCGAACATGGATGATGATATACTAAACATACTGTAGGTTGTAAAAGCAGCCTGCCCTGCATAACCGGCAGCTATTTCAAAACGGTTGTTTATGAGTGTACCCACCTGTAACGGAAAAGTTGCCCAGTATTGCTCCAGTTTATATGGCCCGGATATATATGCGGGTTTGCCGCCCTCGGCAAAAAAGCGGTTATTTTTGTAAAACGACAGATTTAAGCCCAAACCTATTGAAGCGTATAACCGGAGCGCTTGGGTACTGTAAAAATTGTACAGCACCTGCGGCGTAATGGTAACATTATATTGCTCAAAAGCATAATACTGACGTTCGGCTAAACCGGTGTATAGTGGGTCCTGCCCTGCAAAGGAGGGCTTATTATAGGCAAAGGATACCTCGCCCCTTAAAACCAGCCTGCGTGTTATACTATTGGTATAAACATCAAACCCCGCGCTTACTTTGGGCGAAAACCTGTTCACGGTACCGGCTTTTGTAAACTGATTATCGCCGCTGAACTGATTACCCGATACTACACCACCCAAACCCACAAAAAAACTATGGCCGCCGGCACTCTTTTTCACCACAGTACCGCCGCCATTTATTTTTTGTATCACCTTGAGCAAGTCGTCGCGTTTGTAGCCTAAATGGTCAAAATCGGTTAACTTAACATTGCCGTCCAGGTATTTACGCTGCAATTCAAATATTTGCGAGATGTAAACAGGTAACGTACGGATGGTATTGCCATCTTCGTAGTAATTATAGTAGATCAGTTCAACAGGTGCCTGATCGCCTTCTTTGTAAAAGAAACTACGTTTGTTATCCTTAAACTTTTCATATAACGACACCTTTGCGCCGCTGATCAGCTCATGCAAAAACACCGTGTCTATACGTGTTGTAGTATCACGATAAGAGTCCAGATCAGGGAAAACATTCTTGTTATTACCAATACGGCCAACATAGGCCAGATAGGCATAATCGCCTGCTGAGAAACTCTTAATGGTAAGCGGTGTATACTTCGTGTCTGCTCTATCTGCCTGATTTTTTTTAAAGCTGACCGATTGCGGATTGGTTTCCCATTCCTTTATGTTGATGTAGCCCTTAACGGTATCGCCGGTATTTTGGATAATATGACCTTCGCGGTAGTTGGATTGCGCAAGCAAAGTTAAAGGCATTAACATGCCGAGTAATAAGGTGTAGATTTTCATGTAATTGTGTAAGGTTCAGTTCAAATAGTAAAATTATATCGATTTAAAAAATAGCTTCGGCAATGCGTTTTGTTGGGCCAGGGTTACCCATAGTATAAAAATGCAGTACCAGCGCACCGAAATTAACTAATTCCTTGCATTGATTGATCATCCATTCAATACCAACATCTTTTACATCCTTTTCGTCTTTACAACCTTGTATGGCATCCACCAGATCTTCGGGCATATCGATAAAAAATGTTTTTGAAAGGCTCACCAGTTGCTTTGACGCGGTTATAGGCTTCAGCCCTGGTATGATGGGTACATTGATACCATGTTCGCGGCATTTGTTAACAAACTCAAAATACTTTTTATTATCGAAGAACATTTGCGTTACAATGAACTCTGCCCCCATATCTACCTTTTGTTTCAGGTACTGAAAATCGGCTTTCAGGTTGGGTGCCTCAAAGTGTTTTTCGGGATAACCTGCCACACCGATGCAAAAGTCGGTACGTGCCATGTCGCCATAATCTTCGTGCAGGTATTTGCCGTTGTTCATGTTAACCACCTGTTGCAGCAACTCGGTAGCGTAACAATGGCCGTTGGGCGTAGGTACAAACGCGGCATCGCCACGGCGGGCATCGCCACGCAGCACCAGTACGTTATCAATGCCTAAAAATTGCAGGTCAACCAACGCGTTTTCGGTTTCATCCTTAGTAAAACCACCGCAAAGCATGTGCGGTACGGTATCAACCTTATACTTGTTCATGATAGCAGCGCAAATAGCAATGGTACCGGGGCGCTTACGGTAGCTCAGCTTTTCCAGCAGGCCGTTGTTATGCTGTTTGTAAATGTAATCCTCGCGCAGCGATGTAACATCTATAAACGGTGGGTTAAACTCCATCAACGGATCGATAGCGTTATAGATACCCTGTATGCTTTGCCCCTTTAAAGGCGGTATCAACTCAAATGAAAAAAGTGTTTTGCCGTTGGCGTTTTTAATATGTTCGGTGATCTTCATGTGTGGAGGCTAAAGTAGCAGTTGCGGTAGCAGTTGCAGTTTAGTTTTTAGGAGTAAATTTTTCGGGATTAAGAGCCATCGTATTAAGCATGCGCCCAATTTGTTCATACTTTGCAAATAAGGCGGCATGTGTTACTTCATCAATATATTCACAATCTAAAGCAAAGTCAAGCCATATAGATGTTTCAGTAGCTTCACCATCAGCATCAACCATTTTGGCGGTGAAACTTTTAGGGTATATACGTTTACGATAAACCTCGCCAATATTAGGACAAACCGACCGTGATGATCGCCTGATCTGATCAGTCAAGGAATATGTTTCTTCTTTAGGAAAGTTTTTTGTAAGCCTGAATATTTCTTTGGCGCACTCAAAACTCAACTGATATACTTTTAAATCCCTAAAACTACCTGTCATTACTTTTTATACTATGCTAATTAACAAAAAATTACTGCTACCGCCACCGCAACTGCTACCCTCACTTAATAATTAAGATTCGGCCCCAGCCATCTTTCAGCGTCCTCAATGGTCATACCTTTGCGGCGGGCGTAATCAGTAACCTGATCCTTGCTTATTTTACCCAGGCCAAAGTACCTTGCCTGCGGATGCGCGAAGTAAAACCCGCTTACCGACGCGGCCGGCATCATGGCCAAGCTTTCGGTAAGGTGCATGTGCGCGTTGTCTTCGGCCTTTAGTAATTCAAACAAGGTTGTTTTTTCCGTATGATCCGGACAGGCCGGGTAACCCGGTGCCGGGCGGATGCCCTGGTATTGTTCCTTGATCAAATCGAGATTGTTTAATTCCTCATCCTTAGCATAACCCCAGTAATCCTTACGTACCAGTTCGTGCATTTTTTCGGCAAAGGCCTCTGCAAGGCGGTCAGCAAGTGCCTTGGCCATAATGCTGTTATAATCGTCGTGATCCTTTTCAAATTCGGCCACCAGTTCGTCGCAGCCAATACCGGCAGTTACGGCAAAGCCACCCCAATAGTCGATGATGCCGCTATCCTTTGGCACGATAAAATCGGCAAGGGCGTAATATGGCTCGTCCTTGGCTTTTTCGGCCTGCTGGCGCAGGGTGTGTATTTTGGTTATGACGTGCTGGCGTGTTTCATCAGTATAAAGTTCAATATCGTCGCCCACGCTGTTGGCCGGCCAAAAACCGATCACCCCGTTGGCATGAAGCAGCTTTTCGTCAACAATACGCTTGAGCAGTACCTGCGCGTCATCAAACAGTTTTTTCGCTTCCTGCCCTACAAATTTATCGTCAAATATTTTGGGGTAACTGCCACGCAGCTCCCAGGTATGAAAAAACGGTGTCCAGTCGATATAAGGCAGCAGTTCCTCCAATGGATACGATTCAATAACCTTTGTACCCGTAAATGTTGGTTTATTGGGGATGGAACCATTCAGGTTGATGTTGCACTTCATGCGGCGGGCATCATTAATGCTTACAAACCGTTTATCGTTACGCTTGTTTAAATGCGCCTCGCGGGCTTTGGCGTATTCATCCTTTATACCCTGAATATAATCGTCCTTTACATTGGCGTTCATCAGGTTGCTGCACACCGTTACGCTGCGCGATGCATCCAGCACATGTATGGCGGCTCCCGAGTAATTGGGCGCTACCTTTACCGCGGCATGTATACGTGAGGTAGTTGCCCCGCCAATAATAAGCGGAATGGTAAAGCCTTCGCGCTCCATCTCCTTGGCAAAATGCACCATCTCATCAAGCGATGGTGTGATTAATCCGCTCAGGCCAATAATATCTACCTGGTGTTTTTTAGCTTCTTCAATAATACGCTGTGCCGGCACCATCACTCCCAGGTCAATCACCTCGAAGTTGTTACAGGCCAGTACTACGCCTACTATATTTTTACCGATATCGTGCACATCGCCTTTTACGGTGGCCATCAACACCTTACCGGCATTGCTGCGTTGGGAGGCATTGGCATTTTTTGCCTTTTCGGCTTCAATAAAGGGCAGCAGGTAGGCTACGGCCTTTTTCATTACCCGGGCTGATTTTACTACCTGCGGTAAAAACATCTTACCGGCACCAAACAGGTCGCCTACGATGTTCATACCATCCATCAGCGGCCCCTCAATCACCTCCAGCGGGCGGGCGTATTGCTGGCGCGCCTCTTCCACGTCGGCATCCAGGTACTCAATAATACCCTTCACCAGCGCGTGCGACAGGCGTTTCTCAACCGGCTCCTTGCGCCATTCCTCATCACGGATGATCTCTTTGCCTTTGCTTTTTATGGTATCGGCAAACTCGACCAAACGTTCGGTAGCATCAGGGCGACGGTTAAGCAGCACATCTTCTACCAGTACCAGCAGGTCTTTGGGTATCTCCTCATAAACCTCCAGCATACCGGCGTTCACAATGCCCATATCCAACCCGGCGCTAATGGCATGGTACAAAAATGCCGAGTGCATAGCCTCACGCACCACGTTATTACCGCGGAAAGAGAAGGATATATTACTTACCCCACCGCTCACCTTGGCGTACGGCAGGTTTTGCTTTATCCAGCGGGTGGCTTCAATAAAGTCAACCGCATAGTTGTTGTGCTCCTCTAAACCGGTAGCCACGGTTAATATATTCGGATCGAAGATGATATCCTGCGGAGGGAAACCAACTTCGTTAACCAGTATGTTGTATGAGCGCTGACATATTTCGATACGGCGTTCCAGTGAGTCGGCCTGGCCGGTTTCATCAAACGCCATTACTACTACGGCAGCGCCATAGCTTTGCACCTTGCGAGCGTATTCTTTAAATTTTTCTTCACCCTCTTTAAGCGAGATGGAGTTTACGATGCCTTTACCCTGCAAACATTTCAGGCCAGCTTCGATCACCGTCCATTTGGATGAATCCACCATGATGGGCAGCTTGGAAATATCAGGTTCGGAAGCTACCAGGTTCAGGAATTTAACCATCACGGCTTCCGAGTCGATCATGCCCTCGTCCATGTTAATGTCGATGACCTGGGCACCGCCCTCTACCTGCTGACGGGCAACGGTTAAGGCAGCTTCATAATCCTCAGCTAAAATCAGCTTCGAGAATCTTGGCGACCCGGTGATATTGGTACGCTCACCTACGTTTACAAAATTGGTTTCGGGCGTAAGTGTTACCGCCTCCAAACCACTCAGGCGCAGGTATGGTTCAATCTGCGGTAACTGGCGCGGTGCAAATTTCTCAGCTCGCTCGGCAATACAACTGATGTGATCTGGCGTGGTTCCGCAGCAGCCGCCGACTATATTCACCAGTCCGGCTTTTATGAAATCATCAACCTGGTGCGCGGTTTCGTGCGGGGTTTCATCATACGCGCCAAACTCGTTAGGCAAGCCCGCGTTAGGATAGGCTGAAATATATACATCGGCCTTGTTTGAAAGTTCCTCCAGGTATGGCCGCATCTCTTTGGCACCCAAAGCACAGTTCAACCCTACCGACAGCAAATTGGCATGGCGAATGGAGTTCCAGAACGCCTCAACCGTTTGCCCCGAAAGGGTACGGCCCGAAGCATCGGTTATGGTACCCGATATCATGATCGGCAGATGCTTACCGCTTTCTTCCGCATAGCGCTGGATGGCAAACAGGGCCGCCTTGGCGTTCAGGGTATCAAATATAGTTTCAACCAGTAACAAGTCCGAGCCGCCATCAACCAAACCGCGTACCTGATCATAATAAGCCCCGGCCAGATCGTCAAAACTCACGGCACGGTAACCGGGATCATTCACGTCCGGCGATATGGATGCGGTACGGTTAGTAGGCCCAACGGCACCGGCTACAAAACGTGGTTTCTCGGGTGTTTTTTTATTATACTCGTCGGCTACCTCACGGGCAATACGGGCACCCTCATAACTCATTTCGTAAGCCAATTCCTCCATGTGGTAGTCGGCCAGCGATATGTGCTGCGTGCTGAAGGTGTTGGTTTCGATTATATCTGCACCTGCATCCAGGTATTCGGCATGTATGGCCTTAATAATATCGGGCCGCGTAAGGTTAAGCAGGTCGTTATTACCTTTTAAGTCCGACGGATGCGCGGCAAAACGTTCGCCACGAAAATCGGCTTCAGTAAGCTGGTACCGCTGTATCATGGTACCCATTGCCCCGTCAATAACCAGTATGCGTTTTTTAAGTTCTTCTCTAATGTCCATTTGTTCAGATATGAGATAGGAGATTTGAGATGTGAGAGCAACCTCCATACATCTAAAATCGCATATCAAAAATTCGAGGTATCATAAATTTATGGGATCGAATAACGTTGAAGTTATCTCAAATCTCATGTCTAATAGCTCAAATCTAAATACAGCTTATCTCGAAAAGTCGGGTGTTGTAATCTGACTTTCGCTTATCTTTCCTAACCACTTAGTTGCGGTTAAGTAGAATGTAGCACCTTGTAAGCACAGGTTGCTAAGACATCGCAGGGTCTAATCCCTCCGTCTTTCTCCATAAGCGTTGCAAAATTGCACAATAAGTTTATAATGTGCAACTGTTTTTAGCGGATAGCTGTCAGCGCTTTGTTAAATGCGCTGTCGTTATTATTTACAGCCTGAAAGTACGCGCTATCGCCCCATTTAAAGCGGGCGGCATAGGCTTTTAGCAGTGTTTTTATAGCAGGTGCGTTGGCTGCCACATCAGCCTTGCTCACCGGCTTCATCAATCCCGAAGCATAGTGCATAAAGCTATCCAGTTCGGCATCGGTTACCGTGTAGGTATTAACAAAGTTATCCGCCACGTTATAGGAGCGTAGCGTGGGCTGCATTTTATCAAGCACGAATGAAGTAAATGCCTGCGCGTCGGTCAGCGCAATGATAAGCGGGGTACTTTGCGCGGTATCGGCGGGTACAAAAACATCCGGCATAATGCCGCCGCCGCTAAACACCCGCTTGCCGCTGCTGGTACGGTATGGCGATCTTTTATTCAGCGCGCTATCATTCAAACTCATCTCGGCCGAAAACAACTCGCCTTTACGCATACGTTCGGCCAGCTCATTACGATAGCTGGTGATGCCACGGCTGTAAGATTTCTGTATTGATCTGCCCGAAGGTGTATAATACCTCGCCACAGTAAGGTTTATTGCCGATCCATCATCAAACGGAAACTGCTGCTGTACCAAACCCTTGCCGAATGAACGGCGGCCCACAATTACGGCACGGTCCAGATCCTGCAAAGCGCCGGATAATATCTCGCTGGCCGAAGCCGAATATTCGTCGATCAGCACCGCCATATTACCTTGCTGAAAAGCGCCGGAATCGGTGGCGAAGTAATCGGTACGTGGTTCATGCACGCCTTTGGTGTATACAATAAGCTTGCCTTTGGGTAAAAATTCATCGGCCATTTCAGTAGCCGCGGTAAGGTAACCGCCGCCATTGCCGCGCAGGTCAAGCACCAGCTTTTTAACCCCTTCGGCTTTTAGCCGGGTTATGGCCCTTTTAAAGTCAGCATTGGTAGTGGCGGCGAACTTACTGATCTTGATATAGCCTACATCGTTACCGGCAACATAAGCCGCGTCAAGGCTGCTTAATGGTACACGCCCGGGCTTTATGGTGAATGTTTTTTTAACTGTATTATCATCAGGCAATAAAGCGCTGACGGTAATGGCATTGGCTTGTTTGCCCTTTTGCAGCAGCATTTTAGTTACGGCGCTATCGGTAATTCCGGTACCTGCAAACGGCTTACCGTTAACGGCTAATACCCTGGTACCGCCCGGTATGCCCGCCTTAGCTGCCGGTCCGCCGGGATAGACCTGTGTGATCACCAGCGTATCGCGAAGCAAACTGTATTCGATACCTAAACCGGTAAAACCGCCCTCTAAACGCTCGTTAACAGCGGTTGCCTGCCTCGGCGGCAGGTATAACGAATGCGGGTCGAGCTTTTGCAGCAGCTCATTAACTGTGGCACCCTCAATACTATCCACATTAACCGAATCAACGTAGTTGTACTGCACCAGTTGCAATACTTTCGACATTTTATCGTTTCGATTTAACGACAGGCTGAAAGGCTGGCCGTCCATATCGCCGCGACCCAGATAGATACCCAAAATCACCCCCGTTAAAATAAGAAAGGCTGACCTGAATATTATGGAAGCGGTTTTTTTCATGCTTACTATATTAACACAAAGATAATTAAATTAAGTTCTGCGTATAATTTACACATTACTGTATTTGATGAATTTTACCGAATTTTGTTAATCTAAAATCTGCAATAAATGGAAGCTACTACCGAGCAAAGCTCGCACTACAACAATCTGGAAAAGATGAGCGTGGGCGACTTGCTGCAAAATATAAATAACGAAGACAAAACCGTACCCTTAGCCGTTGAAAAGGCTTTACCGCAAATTGAGGCGCTTGTTACCGGCGTTACCGAACGTATGCGCAATGGCGGCCGCCTGTTTTACATTGGCGCGGGCACCAGCGGCAGGTTGGGTGTGGTTGACGCGTCGGAATGCCCGCCTACTTATGGTGTGCCCTTTGATATGGTGATCGGTATTATTGCCGGTGGCGATGGCGCCATACGCAAGGCCGTTGAGTTTGCCGAGGACGATGCCGAACAAGCCTGGCAGGATATGCTGGCCTATAACATTACCGCTAAGGATGTGGTGGTAGGCATTGCCGCATCGGGCAAAACGCCTTACGTTATTGGTGGCTTAAACACCGCCAATGCCAACGGCTGCCTTACGGGCTGTGTGGTTTGCAATAGCGGCAGCCCGGTTGCTGCCGAGGTGCAATACCCGGTGGAAGTAGTTACCGGCCCCGAGTTTGTAACCGGCTCAACCCGCATGAAGGCAGGCACCGCGCAAAAATTAGTTTTAAATATGCTTACTACCAGTGTTATGATACAATTAGGCCACATTAAGGGTAATAAGATGGTGGATATGCAGTTATCAAACAATAAGCTGATAGACCGCGGCACCCGGATGGTGATGAGTGAAACCGGGCTTGACGAAGCCACGGCCGCCAGCCTGCTGAAACAGCATGGCAGCGTACGCAAAGCTGTTGAGGCGGCTGGGCTAATACAATAATTAATTACATAGAAGGCAAAATGCACGAAATAGAACCATACTATAAATGGCGCGATGATTATGTGGCCGCGGAGGATCAATACTCGCCATATTATGCTACTGAATACAGCGAATTTGAATTTGATAAGCAGATATACAATTACCTGCTGCACCCGCAATGGGATACCTTTGGCTCAAACACCCTGTACCTCAAAGTGATCTATGTGGATTACGACCGCCATTTTAGTATTATTGAATTTATTGGCGAATGGAATGATGCTATAAATAATGATATTATGCTGTTGAAGCGTGAGCTTATTGAGCTGATGATGGATGAAGGCGTTAACAAGTTTATCCTGATCGGTGAAAATGTGCTCAATTTTCACTCGTCCGACGATTGTTACTATGAGGAATGGTTCCAGGAGGTAGAGGATGGCTGGATAGCAGGCATCAATTTCAGGGAACATGTGATAGAAGAATTTAAACGCAACAACATTGACTATTACATTAACTTTGGCGGCGAGCTTGACGAACTTACCTGGCGCGGATTAAAGCCGGTGCAGGTTTTTAAAAAGGTAGAGGAGCAGTTAACCAAAAGGTTAAACTAAAAAAACGAAAACATAAAAAAGCGAAAGGCGGCAATGTACATTGCCGCCTTTCGCTTTTTATCAAAATCCGGGGTGCTATAATCAGACCGCTTTTTTCTTGTGGACTTCTGTATATATCGCGCCACCTAATATCAGTACTAACAATACCGAACCGGCAAGGGATATATTTTCACCGGCGTAGTATGAGGTAGGATGGAAAATAAATTCTATTTTATGGTTACCTACCGGTATCTGCGCGGCACGCAGCAGGTAATCAACACGGAAATATGGTTTTTCTTCGCCATCTATCAGCATCTTCCAGCCTTTGTCGTAATATATTTCAGAGAATACGGCAATCTGCGAGGCGGTTGAACCACTCTCGTACACCAGGTGTTCAGGGGCATAGCTTACCAGTTTAATGGTCGCATTCGGATCAACGCCTATATTTTTTTCATCAATAAGCGATTTATATTGCTTATCAACTATAGCCTCTTCCTTAGGGTTAAAGCTGGTGATCGCCTGCATTTCCTGATCGGCATTTTCAGCGTATTTTATGCTTTTTACAAACCAAGCATTACCACAAGCGCCTTCATTACGCTGCATGTTGGTTTGGCCGGTTTTAGGGTCGGCCGTGATAATGTATTTGGCATTCAGCATATCCAAAACATCGGAGTTGATGCTTTTAGAAAGCTGATTTTCCATCAATTCGTCAAAACGGCGCAAACGGGCCGAGTGGAAACCACCTACTGTTTTGTGGAAGTATGAAGTATATGAATCACGGAACGGATCGCCAAGGCTCAGATCCATAACGCGGTAATACGTAGTATCGCGAGAGATGATATTATCCACCTCACGGGGTTTATAAATATTTTGATAGTCTGATTTCTCAACAAAATTCTTGTCATTCAGATAGCGCCTGTCAACCGTCCACATGTCAGCAATTATAACGGCTACAAACACAAAGGCAAGCACGGTGGTATTGAGTTTACCTTTAATGTATGCCCATAGCAAACCAAAGGTAACCAGTACAAATATCAGGGAGCGGACAGCGTCGGCTTTTGCAAGCGATATTCTGTCCTGCACCAGGGCCGAGGCTACTGTATTAGCCATACCATTATCGCCGCCAAAAGCCTGCGCCAGTCTGCTGATCAGTGTTTCGTGGTTCTCACCTTTAAAGTTGTAGAAAATATCAGGCGCTAAAGCCATAATCAGCAGGATGCCGCCGGTAATGTATAATGATATTTTAAGCTTGTTGAACAACGGTTTTTTATCCTGAGCAGTAACCACCTCGTTAATGGCCAGGAATGCCAGTATCGGGAAGCAAAGGCTGGCAATAACCAATATGGATTCTACCGCGCGGAACTTGTTGTATAGTGGGAAGTAGTCAAAGAAAATATCAGAAAAAACAATAAAGTTTTTACCGAATGACAACAGGATGCTGAGCAGCGTAGCGCCAACTATCCACCATTTAATGCGGTTTTTAACCACCATCAAACCAAAAATGTATAAAAAGCAAATTATGGCTCCAAAATACCATGGGCCTGAGGTGCCCGGCTTATCGCCCCAATAAACCGGCAGTTGCTGCGCCAGCCCTTGTGCCTGCGAAGCTTCAACGCCTTTTTCGGTAAGCGCTTTTACTACTTTTGAATCATCGCCCAGCGGAGTGTGGTCGCCGCCGCCATAGGCGTTTGGTACCAGGAAGGTGATGATCTCGCCTACACCTTCGCTCCAGTTATAAGCATATCCCTTATCAAGCCCCTGCCCGGCTTCGCTGCCATCGGCTTTGGCCGTTAGGTTAGCCTTGCCGCGTATGGTGTATTGGCTGTACTCGTAAGTAGTCCATAGCGTACCGGCATTTATCAATATGGCGAGCACAAATGATGCGGCCAAAACACCTATCGACTTTAAAAAAGGCCCAGTTTGTTTTGCTTTAATAGCATGATAAGCCTCAATAGCCACCAGGATAACCAGCGACAACATGAGGTAATACGTCATTTGTACGTGGTTTGAGCGTACTTCCATCGCCATAAAAAAGGCGGTGATCACCCCTCCCCACAAATAATTGCCCCGCAGCGTAAGCAGTATACCTGCCAGCAACGGCGCAAAAAACGCTATGGCATAGGCCTGGTTAGCGTGCCCCGCCATTATATAAATAAAGTTGTATGATGAAAACGCGAAAGCAATAGCACCCGCGGCAGCCATTATGGGCTTAAAGCGCAATACGCTAAACAGCAAATAACCACCTACCAGGTACAGCAACACGGTATCAACCGGGTTAGGGAACACGGTTTTTAGTACATTGATAACATGTGTAGTGATGTTTGACGCGTAAGGTGCCCAAATTTGATACGATGGCATACCGCCAAACATCTGGTTGGTCCATAAAGGGGCATGGCCGGTTTTTTCTTTTACGGCCATTATCTCCCGCTGCATGGCCTGCGCTTGCGATACATCGCCCTGGTAAAGCATTTTGCCTTGCACCAGCGGACTAAAGAAATAGGCAAATGAAATTACCAAGAAAGCGGCTATTACAGCCAAATGCACGCCATTGCGCTTAAACCAGTTGTTCATCAATATAGTTTAAATGAGTATGAATGCTCAAAAATATAAATTTGACCCGGATTGTAAATTAAAGTTAAAACGAATGTTTAACAAGGGGTTGCCCTGCTGCGGAATAAGAAAAACAAAGCCACCATGCCCAGCAGGCTAATAACATAGGCTATGATCTGTATGCGACTATACTCCTCACGGTTGCGCCGAACTATATAAAAGTTATAAAGAACCAGGAAGCCAAGCACTATCCAAAAAAAGGTATTGATTTTGGTGCACATAGCAAATAACTGTGTTGATATGGAGAATACCACGTAGTTAACGATGATAAGCATAACCGTTTCGGGCGTGTTGTTATGCTGGGGACGGCGCTTAAAAACCTGCTCAGGTACCATAAAATTATTTTACCTCTTCGTAACTAACGTACTCGCCTTCACTATCGGGCACTGATGAACGCTTTTCGTGCGGTACATAATCTACGCGGATGCTGCCTTCGGGCTTGCGGGGCGGTTGTTGTTGCTGGTATTGGCTGTTAGCCTGTTGCTGTGCTTTATTAACAATACTTTTAAAAAACATAGGCAACAGCAAGCGTGCTATTAAACGAACAGCATATAGTACAGCTATGGCTATGAATAAGAAACGTAATAATCCCATGCGAATTAATATTGTGCCTGCAAATATAAGTTAATAACGCTAAAAATGTTTGGTTATGATTGAAGGCAGTATTTTGCTGCCCGGTCATTTGGCATTAATCATTAGTCATTGCAGTTCTTTTCTATAAACTGACTGACAAATTACTAATGACCAATACCCACTGCTTATTTCCCCCCAAACCTTTCTTCCATCATTTTCTCCAGGGCGAACATTTCGTCGCGCAGTTTGGCGGCTAATAAAAAGTCCATGTTTTTGGCGGCGGCAACCATGTCCTTGCGGGTATTTTCAATTGATTTTTTAAGATCGGGTTTGCTCATGTATTGCACTATCGGGTCGGCAGCCAGGCTAACGGAATCCTGCTCCACATAAGCTTTTTGTACGCCACCCTTAAAGTCAACTACCGAGGTTTGCTCAATAATGGCTTCCCTTGATTTACCTACCGTACGTGGCGTAATGCCATGCTCGGTATTATAGGCTATCTGTAGTTCGCGGCGGCGGTTGGTTTCGTCAATTGTGATCTGCATGGAGTCGGTAATGGTATCAGCATACATAATTACCCGGCCACGGTCATTACGCGCGGCACGGCCAATAGTTTGGATCAGCGAACGCTCCGACCGCAGGAAACCTTCCTTATCCGCATCCAGAATAGCCACCAATGATACTTCAGGCAAATCCAAACCTTCACGCAATAAGTTGATACCGATCAGCACATCAAACTCGCCCAGGCGCAAGCCACGCAGTATTTCTACGCGTTCCAGCGTTTTTACTTCAGAGTGTATATAACGGCATTTAATGCCCAGCTTATCCATGTATTTGGCCAGTTCCTCGGCCATACGTTTGGTTAGGGTGGTAACCAGTATACGGTCGCCTTTTTTTATGGTTTGATCCACTTCATCCAGCAAATCATCCACCTGGTTAATGATCGGGCGGATCTCGATCACCGGGTCAAGCAGTCCGGTTGGGCGTATCACCTGCTCCACCACCACGCCTTCTGATTTTTCGAGCTCATAATCGCCGGGCGTGGCACTTACATATACCGTTTGTGGGGCAAGCCGCTCAAACTCCTGGAAGTTTAACGGACGGTTATCCATAGCGGCAGGCAGGCGGAATCCATACTCCACCAATGATATTTTGCGCGAGCGGTCGCCGCCATACATGGCACGGATTTGCGGTACGGTAACGTGGCTTTCGTCAATCACCATCAGGTAATCATCCGGGAAATAATCCAGCAAACAGAATGGCCTTGCACCGGGCTGGCGGCCATCAAAAAAGCGGGAATAGTTCTCGATGCCCGAGCAATAACCCAGTTCGCGGATCATCTCCAGATCGTAGTTTACCCTTTCTTCGAGGCGCTTGGCTTCTAAAAAGCGACCATCATCTATAAACTGTTTCTTCCGACTTTCCAGTTCCTCCTGTATGGCCCATACTGATTGTTGAAAACGTTCACGCGGGGCAACGTACAGGTTGGCCGGATACAGCACCATGTGCGTCATCTTTTCGATGGTTTTACCGCTGGTGATATCAAAAGTGCTCAACTCCTCAATATCATCCCCAAAAAAGGATATGCGGTAGGCATGATCCATATAGGCCGGGAAGATATCCACAATATCGCCCTTTACCCTAAAGGTACCACGCTTAAAATCGGCTGTGGTGCGGGCATAAAGTATCTCTACCAAACGATGCAAAAACGCGTTGCGGCTAATGCGAGTGCCTACCGCGAACTTAAATACCGAATTGGCAAAATCCTCCGGGTTACCCATACCATAAATACACGATATGGACGACACCACGATCACATCCCGCCTGCCCGACATCAGGGCCGAAGTAGTGCGCAGGCGCAGCTTCTCGATCTCGTCATTGATCTGCAGATCCTTTTCTATGTAAGTATTTGTGGTGGGGATAAATGCTTCGGGCTGGTAGTAATCGTAATAGGATACAAAGTAGTTCACCGCGTTTTCGGGGAAGAACTGTTTGAACTCGCCGTACAATTGTGCAGCAAGGGTTTTATTATGGCTCAATATCAGCGTAGGGCGTTGCGTTTGGGCTATCAGGTTGGCTACAGTAAAGGTTTTGCCCGAGCCGGTAACACCCAGCAGGGTTTGGTACTGATCGCCATTATTAACGCCCTCAACCAATTGCTTGATAGCTGTAGGTTGATCGCCGGTAGGTTGATATTCAGAGGTAAGTTTAAAATCCATCTATAACAAAAATACGAATAAGTTTAACAGCAAAAAGGCGGGGATATTGTGATAAGATATCATAATTGAAAAGCTGACATGATTATCACATTTTCTCCATACAACTTATATTGATCAAGCCTCCAAATAAAAACCCAAACTTTTGAAACACAACGTTTAAATACACCGTTTAACCAACAACCAATTTTATTAACTATACCTATATTTTATGAAAAACTTTTCACGATCAATGCTCATGCTATGGGCTGTTGTAATGCTTTTATTGGCGGCTTGCAAAAAGCAGGAAGCGCCGTCAACTAATGCAACCGGTACCGACACACCAAAAAAAGAATACGCTGCATCGCCCATTTTTACCAACGCGCTGCCATCTATTGATAATGGCAGTTATTACGACCCTTGGGTTATCCACGTTGGAGCTTATTATTATTACTGCGGATCAGACGGCGGGCGGCTGTATATCACCAAATCGGCCACATTGCAAAACCTGCTGCAACAAACTAAAACCTACATTTTTACCCCGCCTGGAGGCACCGGGTATTCCTCAAACCTGTGGGCACCCGAGCTGCATTACCGTAATGGCCGCTGGTACGTTTACTTTGCTGCCGATAATGGCAATAACGATAATCACCGTATGTATGTGCTTGAGGGCGGCACCAACTCCGGCGATCCGCTTGCGGGTAGTTACGCCTATAAAGCCAAACTTACCCCTGCTACCGACCGCTGGGCCATTGACGGCCACCCGTTTGACTTTAACGGTGAGCAGTACTTTGTATGGTCGGGTTGGGAAGGCACTACCAACGTTTCGCAATACCTGTACATCGCTAAAATGAGCAACCCTTACACCATAAGCGGCGAGCGGGTTGAAATATCGCGCCCTGATTATGCCTGGGAAAAAGTGGGCACGCCAACCGTTAACGAAGGACCAACCTCACTCATCAGCGGCAGTACCGTAAACATTATTTACTCAGCCAGCGGCAGTTGGACCAACGACTACTGCCTGGGCCGCATTACCTGCACCAACGGCAACCTGATGGCCAAATCATCCTGGGTAAAACAATCAACCGCTGCTTTCTCCCGCTTTGGCAACGTTTACGGGCCGGGCCATGCCTCGTTCGTCAAATCGCCGGATAATATTCAGTGGTGGATCGTTTACCACTCCGCCAATTCAGATGGATCCGGCTGGGACAGGCGCGTTATGGCGCAGCAATTCTCGTGGGATGGTGATGTCCCCTATTTCGGCATACCGATAGAAAAGGGTATACCTATCCCTTCGCCGTCTGTAGGCTCATCTTATGCCATGCCAATAGCCAATGGCACCTATCGTATTAAGTCAAAGGTAACCTCGCAATGTGTTGATGTACCCAGCGGCAGCAATACAGCGGGGTTACAAATTCAACAATACACGGATAACGGTAACATCGCGCAAAAATGGGTTTTCACCAGTTTAGGTAATGGTTATTATAAAATTACCTCGGCGGCATCAAACCTGTGCCTGGATAATGCAGGCGGATCATTATCGGCAGGGAATATATTAATACAATGGACGGATAATAACAATATAGCCCAGCAATGGCGCGTGCAGGATATGGGTAACGGCTACTTTAAACTCATCAATCGCCGCAGCCTGTTCGCATTAAACGTACCTCAAAGCAACCAAACACCCGGCACCAAGCTGGAACAGTGGTATGAAAACCAGTACGATGCCGAACTTTGGCAGATAGTGCCCTAAGTAAGGTGACCTAAAATATTAAAAGCCTCTCATTGTTATAATGAAGAGGCTTTTGTTATTACAGGGGTATTTGATATAAATTCACTTAATGCAGCACCTGCCCGGTAGTTGAATGGAGCAGGCCTTTAAGGTGTAGGTAATTTTTGAGCAGATCAGCAAACGTATTTTCGTTCATCACCAGTTTAACCTCTGCCGACAGGCCAAGTATATTACACACTATTTCGTCGATCCGCATACCGCCACGCTCGTCGATCATTTTAAGGCTGTGGCCAAAATTTTCAAAAGCACGCTCCTCGTTCAATAATTCATCGGGTATATAATCAGGCAAGTTATACTCATCCTTTTTGCTGCTCCACTGTACTCGCATAGTTTAATTATAATTCTAAAACTATATATTCCAAAACCGAGCCAAATAAACTATTAAGCAAAAACAAGCGCTATTTAAGTTCAATAATTTCACCCATGCACAAATAGGGAAGCAAATTCCCCATAACTGTGTATTAAAATTTTCCTGATCGTATAAATTCCCCATTTAATTAAGTATACCTGCTTAAAATAGGTTTGGTACAGCAGTTGCATTTCTTTTAACAAATAATGCAGGTGGCCATGGTAGCTTTAATTTCAGTATTGGTAGTTGTTAATCTGGTGATGTTTATTTCGAGGAACAACACACCCACAAAAGAATTTTAGTAGTTGGATAAGTGTGGTTGGCAGCAGGTAGGCGAGAGCTTACCTGCTTTTTTGTGAAGAAAATCAATTAACATAAAAAAGCCTCAAATCTTTCGACTTGAGGCTTCAATCAAGGTAGCGGGAACAGGACTCGAACCATTCTATGGCTGATCTGCAAAGTTTCGCTACCAACTGTTAACAGTTCTATCTTGCGCTCCAGGCTAGTTGGTAAATATAGCGGGGAGCAGGATAGACTGCAATCTTAGGATTATAAACATGAAAATCATCCGTAATTAGAAAATTACGAATTACTTTTTCTATTAGATGTACTGAAAGTGCATATAAACTTGAATTGAATGAGAATTTGTCGTATTGACATTTGTAAAAGTATATGTAGTAGCAGTACCGTTATTGTATTGCTCAAAGTAAAATATATCGGGTTGTGATAAATTTATTCCTATCTGTCTCCAACCTGTATTGCCACTTGTAATCGGCCCTATGGTGTTAAATTCAAATGTATAAATGCCTGGCACTATTGACTGACCGGCAAGTAATTGCGTTTCAGAAAAATCATAAATTACATTTCCTGCACTATTTTTAATTTTTAATCGGGTGATCTTAGATCCAGGTTTTGCGCCATTGGTATATCGTATGTAAGACATATTTCCATAAATACAACTGCCGTTTGCATTTGCGTTAACTTGTCCGTTTGTATTGAAGTAAGCTTGTGCTTGTGCATCTGCATCCGCTTGTGAGATTGTGGAAGTGAACTGTCCTGTAGGAATGCTATAAGGAACTGATGTACCACCCGCGTAATAAGGTTCTGTACAATTATTTTTTGTAAAACTTCCTGATATTGCGGCACTGCTGTATACGATAGCACAACCGCCTAATTGATTGGCTTTTGATTGGCCGTTGGTATTGACATCTTGCTGAGCTTTGTTATTAGCATCTGTTTGAGATATTGTTGAACTGTAAGTACCAGCGGCTACTGTGTATACATAAGGCTGTGCTTGTGTTCCAGTTGCACAATTCTGGTTATAAAATGTCTGTGATTTTACTTGATTATAAAATATCACAGGCGCAGGATTAACAGTAATTGTAAATGTGTAATCAAAGGGAGGGAGGCTTTTGTTCTCCCACATATCACGGCTATCGACACGGATTTTGTAATTAACAGTTACAGGAACTGAGCTTGTATTTTTAGGTGTTAAAAATACTTTGGTAGGTTGCCGTGGGTTAGTGTTTGAATTACGGTAATAAGTAATCGCTGTGGTGGATATACTCTGATTAGTAAAGTAGGTAGACGGGTTGGCACTTTCCACTGAAGCATTGCTGATACTGGAAATGTATTTGCTGCCCATGGCTATAGCATCATTTTCACCCGAGGAGGTTATTACCACCTCTTGTCCGGATGTTACGGTTGCGGCTGAAAGGTTGAATGTGATTTGACCTGATGCAGATAAGCCGCACAAGAATAGGAATGCGCTGCATAGAAATAAAATTTTTCTCATGATGTGATAAAGTTTAATATTAAAGCGCTAAAGTAATGTTTAAAGCGCTATTTAATGTTATTAAATTTAAAATTTAACCCTAAAATAAAATAGCGATTAATATTGGAGTTACGTACCGTTTGGGCATAATATGCACCTAAAATGTTATTAGCTGCTCTGTATGAATTAAATACATCATAACCTTGCAGCCACAATATTCCGTAATTATTGAGTATTTTTCTTTTTATACCCGCATTTAATGAAAACGAAAAAATTTTAACAAGGCCGTTGTTATAAATAGTTTGCGGATATATTTCCAATTCAAATTTCAACAATGAAATTGCTATTTTATCCGTATAACTTAAATTATATACACTAACTGCAGATGAGTTATAAAAAGATTTAGAATAATTTCCGCCAAAAGTTGGAGAAATTGATAGAAAGTTTTTGATGATTTCTTTTGTGGTTGATACTGATTGATTGAATGCTATGCTGCTGTTATTCTTTTTTTCAAAATTTATAACAGTCGGTTGTTCAAAATAAGAAATATTAGTATAAATATTTATTGGCAGATGCAGAATTGGGATAGAAATATTGTTATTAACGCTTGCTGTAATGGCATTGTCCATATTATCAATCGATACTCGCTGAATGGCGTTCGGTTGTGCGTTTACGTTAAACCCAAATTTTTTTAAATAATAAGATATATCAGCAACAACATTTATACTTTTATTATCTGTAATTGCATTATAAAAACTTATGTTCAAGTTGTTCTTCAACTGTGGAGCCAAATTGAGGTTACTCGTTTTTTGTGCAACTAAGTCAAATGAATTATTTACATTGATCAAATAATATGGTTCAGGGTATTCAGTTACTGCCTGTAATGAAAATTTGAGTTGCTTTTTTCCCTTAAATCTATAGGAGGTTTGTAATTCACCATTTAAATTAAAAAAGTTTTTTATTGTGTGTTCTCCATTTACTATAGCCGATCTCGAATTAAATAAACCTTTAACACTTATCATTAAAAATGCCTTATCATATGTTCGATGATACTTTAAACCAGACTGAAAAAAATTATTACTAAGTTTCGCCGATGAAACATCAGTAATCAGGCTATCGCTGGAAACATTTGGGCTATAATTTATGGCTGAACTACTGTATGAGCCAATGAAATTTAAATAACCAGAATAATTTTGTACAGGCTCGGTTATATCTGTCTTAAAACTATATTTTTGCTGTGTTAAACTTTGTTCTCCTAAAACACTATAAAACTTTGAGCTGGTGTCATTTCGATTAAAAGCCTCGTTTTTTTCATTATTCCTGTCTCCTACTTTAGTACTGTTGAAAATTATGCTGACTAATCGCCCTTTTTTATTCGAAGAAAAATGCTTGTACAAAATATCTGTACTCCAAAAGTCATTGACTTTTTCACCAGTTTTGTAAACGTTTGATGAAAGATGGTTTTTTTGGTATTGAATATCATAGTCAAGAGAATCCTTCAAGTTAGTTTTATAATAGTTCCCTGACTGGGCAAAGCTAATTTCATTGAGCGAATCTGGGCGAAAAATTAAATATAAGTTTAAATCAGAAATGCCTCGAGATGTTGTTATCGAGGTGTTTTTCGTAGCAGACTTTTGATTTAGAATATCATCCTGCCGTATTGATAGAGTTTGTATATTCTTTTTCTCTTGCTTTCCTTTAAATGAAAAGTCTAATTGTATTTTCGATGAGTATAAATTGTGATAATTGAACGATAGATCCTTTGTATCAACTGCCCCACCAGGACCATAAAAAAAAACTATCGGATCAATAGGGGGGGGACTTCCCATATTAACGTTGTTGGCATTCACATTTACGGTTATTTGTTCACTGTTTTTATAAGAATATATGTTTCCTGCAGCCAAATGCCTTTTTGATGTTCCATAAGCTAAAGTATTATAACCAAATTTGCCCCTATTATACTTATCTTTCAGTTTTAAATTTACTTTTACCCTTGGCTGTAATGTTGTTGTATTGGTCAGGCTATCAATGTTAGTTTCCGTTATTTCTATTCCGCTCAGCACAAGTGCCGGTAATAGTGAAAAAATTTCATTACTTCCATTATTGAAAAAAGGCTTTCCGTTAACCACTAAATCAGATACTGGCCTGCCTTTATAATACAACGTACCATACTTATCTTTTGAAAATCCATATTCATTAAATAAGTTATTAACCATCACCTCTTCTTTAAACTCATTTTCTGAAAAATTTAACCTTGTTGTGTCTCTGTAACGCTTTTTTGCATTAATTTTAACCTCCTTTAACTGAATAGTTATTGTCTTCATTTTGAAAGAACCCAAATATTGCCTTCCATTAATGTTTTTTATAGTATTAATTATGATGATGTAAGGTTGATAGCCCACGCTTAACAGTTTTATACTATCAATTTTGTCAATAATATTCCGGGGGATATTAAAAGTGCCTGAAGCGTTGCTTTGTGTTTGATATATAGTGTCTTTTAAGCTAAAGCAAAAAATGTTTATATTATTTATTGGCGAATTACTTACACTATCGATTACATGCCCCGTCAAGAAGGTTTCCTTTTGAGCAAGAGCAAAAGAAAAGCAGAAAAAGAGCAGACTTAGCAAAGTGAATTTCTTAGTCACCTTGCGAGAATTAAATGTTTATTAAGGTTGAGTTGAAAAGCCGCTTTTCCGGAGTGCATATCGGTTTAAGGTTTCAGCAAAGTTATTAAATTTAAAATAAAGAAATCTGGAACAGAATTATTATCACCCTTGTGCATAATGAATTTACGATATAACGTTTAATTATATGCTTAAGCAAAGGGTAGTAGTTCAATAACTAGCTTGGCAAAACGCTATTTAAAACAAAAAACCAGTCACGAAATTCGTGACTGGTTAATTAAAGGTAGCGGGAACAGGACTCGAACCTATGACCTTCGGGTTATGAGCCCGACGAGCTACCAACTGCTCCATCCCGCACTGTTTTGTATCATTCATAACGGGCATAACTCCGTAATGTTTTTCTTCCTTATAAAAAAAGAAGATTTTTCCAGGCCTAAACCTGTTGTTTGAAAGCAAAGGCCTCAAGTTTATTAACTAAAGGTCTTTTACTTAGGTAGCGGGAACAGGACTCGAACCTATGACCTTCGGGTTATGAGGCCTATTTTCAATGACTTAATTAGTTTTTAAATGGCATAATATGAAGCTAAAAAGCAATTTTTTAGACCATATCAATACATCGAATATCATATCAAGCCAGCCAGTGTATGAACATTGTATGACCAAAACCAAGTAGCTTTATTGAGAGATAAAGACAGGTTTTTTAAACAATTTTCAACATGGCAACCGTAAGGGTTTACATCAGGAAACGATCTGCCAAAGATGGCAAATTTCCAATTTCAATCTGTATCACAATTAACCGGAAACAGGAATATATCCTGACCGGGCAGAAACTGGACAGTTTAGATCAATGGGACACGAAGAACCAAAGAGTAAAGAAATCACATCCAAACGCCACACGCCTAAATAATTTTCTTTTGGCTGAATTAGCTAAGGCAAACGACAAAGCTTTAGAAATGGAAACGAAAGGCCAGGTCTCGGCAAAGGCGGTCAAAGAGAACCTTAAACCTGTCGAGGAAGGGCCCGTTTATTTTATCGATGTGGCGAACCAGTATTTAAAAGAACAGATGCTGTGCGGTAACTACGAAGTATATAAAACGGATGCTGGCCGACTAAAGCGTTTTTACGAGTACGCTAACGGTGGAAAAATTACCTTTCCGGAAATCACTGTTGGTTTGCTGCATGGGTTTTCAATTTTTTTAAAGCAATCGAAAAAGCGTAACTTTAAAGATGATGCGCCACAAAAGCCTTTAAGCGAACGAACAATTATTAACCACATGATTATTATTCGCACGATTTATAATCGGGCGGTTACTGCAAAAATTGTAAGTAAGGATAATTACCCGTTCGGGTCGAATGGTAAAATCTCAATCAGTTTACCGGCTTCTAAAAAGATTGGCCTGGAACAATCGGAAGTGGAAAAGATTGAACAATTAGACCTTTCAGGACATCCCTCATTTCTAAACGATGCCCGTAACATTTGGCTGATGGAATTTTACTTTGCCGGAATGCGGGTGACGGACTGCCTGTTGCTAAAATGGACAGATTTTCAAAATGAACGTCTTTACTATACCATGTCAAAGAACGGCGAACCAGGATCTGTCAAAGTTCCAGAAAAAGCAAAAGCGATAATTGCGCAATATGAGAGCAGCAAAACGCATCCAAATAATAGACACGGGTTAGTATTTTATCTCTTACAAGATGTAGGCAGTTTAGATAACCGCTACGAGGTAAGGCGCAAAGTAGCCTTTGCAGTAAATCGGCTTAACAAAGCAATGCAAAAAATCATGGCAATGATTGGCAGCACTAAAAATGCCTCGCAACATAAGGCGCGGCATACCTTCGCTCAAAGGGCAGAAGATAAAAACGTTCATCCAAAAGTGTTACAGAAAATGTATCGTCACGAAAGCATTTTAACGACGATGAATTACCAGTCCAATTTTTCACATCAAAAAGCAGACGAGGCTTTGGATGCGGTAGTAGGGTTTTGACGCTTAAAAAGGTGGTTTTTAATTATATTTATGTAATATATTTGAGGCTGTGTTAACTATTAAGTATAAACTTCGCTTTAGCTTAAAACTTTATTATTGATGGTATGAAAATGACCTTATCTAAAATTCAAAGCCTCAGTTCCTTTGCGTGGTCAATTGCTGAGATTTTACGTGGAGACTTCAAACAGTCCGAGTATGGAAAAGTTGTTCTTCCATTTGTTGTATTACGCCGTCTTGATTGCCTACTCGAATCAACAAAGGGTGCTGTGCTCAAAGCTTATGAAACCCTGCCGGATGGCATTGACGATCATACAAAAGATATGATGCTATTTGGAGCCGTGGGCGGCGGGTTAAAGCTGTACAACTACAGCCAACTAACGTTCAGTAAGATTCACGGACAAGACCCTGCTGACGTGCATAAAAACCTGCTGGATTATATTACAAAGTTTAATGTAAGTGTTAGAGATATCTTTCTTGAAAAATTTTTGTTCACCGATCAATTGAAGCGCTTGAAAGATGGCGGTATTTTGTGGCAGGTTTTTGACCGTTTCTCCCAGATCGATTTGCACCCAGACCGAGTGTCAAATATCGAAATGGGTTATTTGTTTGAAGATCTCATCCGCAAATTTTCAGAAATTTCAAATGAAACGGCTGGGGAACACTTCACCCCACGCGAAGTTATCCGTCTTATTGTCGAGTTGCTTTTGATCAACGATGCCGATGCTTTAGCAGGTTCCGGTATCATCCGTACTGTCTATGACCCTGCTTGCGGTACGGGCGGTATGCTGGCTTTGATGGAAGAAGCCATGAAACGCTTTAATCCAAAAATCCGCGTTGAACTGTATGGCCAAGAATTAAACCCCGAATCTTTCGGTGTTTGTAAATCAGATATGCTAATTACTGGCCACAATCCTGATCAAATTGTATTCGGCAATACGCTTACTGAAGACGCACACAAAGATAAGAAATTCCATTATATGCTCTCTAATCCACCTTATGGTGTAGATTGGAAGAAGTATCAAGATCCGATTGTCGAGGAATACAAAACCTCAGGCAAGAATGGCCGCTTCGGTGCGGGCTTGCCTCGTGTATCGGATGGTCAGTTGCTATTTCTTCAACATATGATCAGCAAAATGCGTGATGATGCGGCTGGGTCGCGCATTGGTATCGTTATGAACGGATCACCACTCTTTACTGGTGGCGCAGGCTCTGGTGAAAGCGAAATCCGCCGATGGATGTTTGAAAATGATTGGGTGGAAGCAATTATCGCCCTTCCAACTGATCTTTTCTACAATACAGGCATTCAAACCTACGTTTGGATGTTGACAAATAAAAAAGACGGAAAACGCCGTGGTAAAGTTCAATTGATTGATGCCAGCAGCGGACGTTTCTGGCAGTCCATGAGAAAAAGTTTAGGGAGTAAACGCCGTGAAATCCCAGAAAATGCCCGTAAAGAAGTTGTCAAAGTCTACAATGAAATGTTAAATGGTGAAGCAGGCTGGGGTGAATACTCGAAAATATTTGATAATGAGGACTTTGGGTATCGTGAAATTCGCATTGAACGCCCACTTAGGCTTAATTTTCAATTTTCTCCCGAACGGCTTGAGATTCTGAAGCGAGATAAGAATTTTCTAAAACTTGATCCTACCGAACAAGAGGAGTTAATTAAGACAATATCAACAAGCGCACCTAAAGATCTTTTCAAAAACCGCGATGCGTTTGAAAAAGCTCTTAGCCAAATACTGAAGTTTTTAGATATTAAAATTTCAGCACCTCTCAGAAAATCCATTTCGTCTGCACTGTCAGATAAAGATGAAACTGCAGAGGCTTGCACAGATGCAAAGGGTAATATTGAAGCGGATAGTGATTTACGTGATCACGAGAATGTACCGCTTAAAGAGACGTGGAAGAACTATGTGGCGCGTGAGGTAAAGCCATTTGTGCCAGATTCTTGGGTTGATGAAAATTATAGAGATGTAGTTGACGGCCAAACTGGCCGTATTGGTTATGAGATTAACTTCAACCGTTACTTTTACAAATATGTTACCCCGCGTCCAGTTGCAGAAATCAATGAGGAACTAAAAACACTTGAAGCCGAAATTGCCAGCCTACTTAAGGGGGTTGCGGTATGAAAGATATAGCTAAATCGGGATTAAAGACGCCTCTTCACAAAAATAGTTGGAGAACCGAGCGGTTTAAATACTTATACAAAAAGATTAGCCGTCCTATATCTGAGGGAGATGGTGTAGTAACTGCCTTTCGTGATGGCGTGGTTACCTTAAGGAGTAATCGCAGAGAAGATGGTTTCACCTTTGCAGATAAAGAGATTGGTTATCAGGGCGTAGAACCTAATGACCTTGTTGTGCACGCAATGGATGGTTTTGCTGGAGCTATCGGCGTTTCAGATTCTCGAGGAAAATGCTCACCGGTTTACTCCATAGCTATCCCAGCGGATACTAAGCGGGTTTTCACAAAGTATTGGGCTTATTATCTAAGAAATTTGGCCACGTCAAAATTTATTGAGAGCCTATCAAAAGGAATTAGAGAAAGGAGCACCGACTTTAGGTGGAAAGATGTTGGCAATCTTCTTGTCAACTTCCCTGATTATGATACACAAAAAGAAATTGCTGATTTTCTTGACCAAGAAACATCAAATATTGATCATCTGATTAGAAAAAAGGAAAAGCTTATTGGACTTCTTTCTCAGAAGAAAAATGCTGAGATCATTAACGCATGCATAGGGCTCTCTACAAGCTCTGAAATTGAACCAAGTAAAAAAATTTTGCAAGAATTAGTGTATAGTAAAGGTCTGCCAAAAACGTGGAAAACAAAAAAACTTCACAGTGTATTTACCATCAGAAAAAATAACAAAAACACTGGATTGATAGAAGAAAATCTATTATCTCTCAGCTATGGAAAAATTGTAAGGAAAGATAAGAGTAGCAATGAGGGACTAATTCCCGAAAGCTTTGAAACGTATCAAATTGTACAACCTGGAGATATAGTTCTTCGCTTAACTGATCTACAGAATGACAAACGCAGTATTCGTCAAGGCTTGGTATTAGAAAGAGGAATTGTGACTTCCGCTTACGATGCAGTGTATGTAAGTAAAGAGCAAGATGCATCTTTTTGGGCTTATACTCTTCTCTCTCTTGACCTTGCAAAGTACTATTACTCCCTAGGTGGTGGAGTAAGACAATCTATAAAATTTAAAGATATCCCTAACATGTTAGTCAAATTTCCTGACTTGAATGAGCAACGAAAAATTTCTGCGTCTATCCAGGAAAAGGTGCTTAAAACGGAACAAGTAATTAAAAAAACACAATTATCTATTTCTTACCTTAAAGAGCTGAAATCATCTTTGATAACACAAATTGTGACAGGACAGTTGGATTCTCGAGAATGGAAAAGACACAGTACGGCGAATAGACAATCAGCCAATTTTGAAGTCAATGTGTAAAAAAACAAAGAGGTAATCCGTGATGGAAAAGAATAACCGAACATATTCATCCGATAAAGTTCACCGGGAAAATGTTGTACAATATCATCTTATTGATAACTTGATTCAAAGCCAAGGTTATCGCCTGCGCAGCACCAACGACTATGACCGTGCTTCTGCGCTCGATAAAGCCTTAGTAATGGAATTTATCAGAGCTACTCAGGCTGAAGAATGGAAGCGTTTAGAAGAGCATTATACAGCTGCAGCTGAAACCGAGTTCTTTAAACAGCTAGATAAAGCCCTTATCCAGCGCGGCACATTAGATGTATTACGGCAAGGCCTCAAGCTTATCCCTGGAATTAAATTTTCTCTTTGTTACTTTAAGCCTGCTTCAGGCCTTAACAATGACCTTCTTCATTTGTTTAATTCAAATATATTAGGTGTAATTGATGAACTTGAATATGGCGCCAAAAACGACAACCGTATCGATATAGGTTTATTTGTTAATGGTATTCCAGTAGCTACGTTAGAATGTAAGAATCAATCAACAGGAACTACCTTTAAACACGCTGAAAATCAGTATCGCAAAGATCGTGCTCCTGCTGGTGAGCCTCTTTTGTCCTTTAAGCGAGGTGCACTTGTTCACTTTGCTTTGGATGAAGATAACGTCTCTATGACCACAAGATTAAATAATGGTAAAACACGATTCCTGCCGTTTAATCGCGGTCATGATGGCGGTGCAGGAAATCCAGATATAGAAGGTGACTTTAGAATAGCATATTTGTATAAAAGCTTACCGGAATGCCGAGCTATTTTTTCGAGAGAAGTATTGCTTGATATCATAGGCCGTTTCATCCATCTTGATAAAGAGGCAGGGAAAGAAGCTTTGATTTTTCCTCGTTTTCACCAATTAGACGCTGTATTGAAGCTAATGCAACATGCTAAGCAATTTGGTGCGGGCAATAGTTATTTAATACAACATTCCGCTGGCTCAGGAAAATCAAACACAATTGGTTGGACGGCCCATCGGATGATTACGCTACATGACGATCAAGATCAGGCTATTTTTAACACGGCTATTATCGTGACAGATAGGGTTGTCCTAGATAGACAACTTCAGAATACGGTTTCACAATTTGAACAAACCAAGGGTGTTGTTAAAAAGATTGATGGGACGTCTCGCCAGCTGAAAGAGGCTATACAGCAAGGCGCAAGAATAATAGTTACTACTATTCACAAATTTTCTACGGATCATTTAAAAGAGATTTCTGGACAGGGCAGGCGCCGATTTGCAATTTTGATCGATGAGGCGCATGGATCGCAATCGGGCAGCCATGCTGATAACCTTGCAAAAGCGCTTACTCGCGACAAGGATAGTGCTCCTTCGGGGATAGAAGAGATTATTGCTGACTATCAAAAACAGCGCGGCCCACAAGAGAATATAAGCTACTTTGCTTTCACAGCTACGCCAAGAAATGTAACGCTAGAACGCTTCGGTACAAAGGGTACTGATAGTTTGCCCCATCCATTTCATTTGTATTCAATGCGTCAAGCCATTGAAGAAGGCTTTATTCTGGATGTTTTGCAGAACTATATGACCTATAAGGCATATTACCAGCTGGAAAAAGCCATTGATGATGATCCGGAACTTGCGGAACGCAAGGCACTGCGCAAAGTCGCAAGATTTGCATCTTTGCATCCTACCGCCATTGCTCAAAAAGTAGAGGTTATCGTTGAGCACTTTGTTCGCCATGTCGCAACAGAATTACATGGCCAAGCTAAAGCCATGGTAGTAACCCAAAGCCGCTTACATGCTTTCAATTACTTCCAAGCAATAAAAAGTTATATTGAAAAGAAAAAATATTCTGGGATTAAACCTTTAGTTGCCTTTTCCGGTGAATTAGATGTTGATGGCTTAATTTATACAGAGGCTGAGTTGAACGGTTTTTCTGAAACTGAGTTACCTAAGCAGTTTGACGGTGTTGAGTACCAATTATTAATTGTTGCGGAGAAGTATCAGACAGGTTTTGATCAGCCCAAATTATGCGCCATGTACATCGACCGCAAGCTGGATGGACTACAGGCTGTTCAAACGTTATCACGGTTAAACAGGACTTATCAAGAAAAAGAAAGAACCTATATTCTAGATTTCCAAAATACCTCGGAAGAGATACAGGCGGCTTTCAAGCCATTTTTTGAAATTACGGCACTTGAAGCAATAACTGACCCTAATCAAATTTACGAATTAGAAGGGCGAATTAAGTCATTTTCATTTATTGATGATAATGAAGTAAACGAGTTTTCCGAAACTTATTATAAGGATGCCTTATCCTCAATTGATAGGATCTATCTTGAACGTTTGGTCAAAAATGCTGTTCAGCGTTTCGATTTTGAAGAAGACGAAGGAAAGCAAGAAGAGTTCCGTCAATTGCTGAAAAGCTATATAAGATTCTATGCTTTCATAGCTCAGGTTATGCGTTTAGGTGATACAGGATTAGAAAAGTTATTCGCTTACGTGTCTTGGTTAACTAGACTATTGCCAAACCGGGAAATCCCACCGGATATACAAATCACCGATGACATGTTACGGTTGAAGGCGTTTCGTATCGAAAAGAAGGAGCATGGCAGTGCTTCCCTAAAAGCTGGAGACACAGTGCGATTATCGCCTATTAGCGATTTTGGTGCTAGACCCTACACTGAGGAAGAAGATCTGTCGCTTTCCGAAGTGGTAGATAACTTCAATCAAAAGCATGGTACCCAATTTTCCAAAGAGGACTTCTTTAGATTCGAACAAGTAAACAAAGAAATCTTAGATAACGAAGATCTCAAGGATATGCTGGTCAATAATCCTCCAGATGTAGTTTACAGCGCTTTCTCTCAAGCATTTTTTGAAGGTGCTATTCGTTTATTTCAGCGTGATAGTCAGCTTCAAAACATTGTTATGACTGATAGCAAAGCAAGGGAACAAGCTATAAGACATTTTTTTAGTAGAGCAATTAATGAAGCAAGGCTATAGGTAACTTGGTTTTATAGCAATGCGCTGGTGAAGAAAAGAGCGTTTATATAAAGAATACTTTCCAAAACTTATAATAGGATATTTTCCGGCTAGACAAGTGGATTTACATTAATCTTGGCGGAAAAGAATGGCTGAACGCTCTGCCTGCCGGTACTTTAAGTAATCAATATATAGTTAGGTACAACTGTAACCTGAATTTTTTAATAAAATTTGTTCATAAGTAAACCATCGTTAACTGACGAACAAAATTCCTGATTTTCCACCAATCCCTTCCCTGCAAGACGATCTATTTAAAGCATTCCTTTCCCAGACTACGATTTTTTAACCCTTATTCTGTTCAAATATAAACGATGGTTTACTGATGAACAGCAAGAGGAAAGAATTATGAAGCAGGCAATAGCGTATTACCGGGTGTCGACGACCAGGCAAGGCAAAAGCGGCTTAGGCTTAGAGGCGCAGCAAAGCGCCGTTGAGCAATACTGTCAGCTAAATCACTTTGATTTACTCACAAAAGTTATCGAAGTCCAGTCGACTAGGAAGCATCGTGACGGACTAATTCAGGCACTTGAGCTTTGCAGGCAGCATAAAGCCGCCCTTATAGTCGCCAAGTTAGATCGTCTAGGCCGGGATGTGGAGCTGATCGCCAGCATCTTTACTGATCGATCAAAGGTGGAAGTAAAAGTGGTAGATAATCCGCATGCAAACAGGTTCACGATCCACATCCTTGCAGCGGTTGCAGAAGAGCAGCGGCAACGCATAAGCGAAACGACGAAAGAAGCACTTGGTGCAGCCAAGCGCAGAGGTGTCATGCTGGGCAGGCACGGGCAGGTTTTGGCCCTTGTAAACAGAGAAGCGGCCCAGCAATTTGCTGAAAAGTTACTACCAACGTTGATCAGATTGAATAACCGAGGGATTGTTTCGGTTCGGGCCGTCACCCAAGCTTTGAACCGACGACACGTACCCACATTTCGCGGGCATGGGAAGTGGTATCCTAGTACAGTTCATGCGCTGATGCACCGAGTAAAGCCCATTTGGAACAAAAATTTAAAATAAAACGATGAAACGGAACAAATTCACTTTAGCAGCGCTGGCCTTGTTAGCGTTGCTGACCTTTGCCTGCAAAAAGAAAGACGAAAACCCTGATATGAAGTCGGGCGGCTGTTCCGGTATATCGGGTGGCATCAATGGCACGATCATTAAAAATGTTACCTTTTACATCACAAAGGATTTTGGCTGCGGCAATTTAAAAATCGCCGGGATCGTTAACAAGTCCAACAACAATGACAACTACACGACGCTCAACAACAAACGGGAAATTGATCGCGTCTATACCAGTGGTAAACCAGCCTGCCAGGGCGAGGGAACGGTAACTGTGGCGATTGATAAGGGTTACACATACGAATACCGATTTACCTGCGGTAGCCAGACATTTAAAGGCGAATTCTTCACCGATTGCGAAGGCGACTGCATGGCAGTTGAAGTGAAATAATCCCAATCACCATAAAGATGAAAAGACTATTGATAATGGCGGCTGCTGTGACGCTGCTTATGGCTGCCTGTACAAAACAGGGCAATGAATTTATCGGTAAATGGAAGCCGATTAACACCGGTATGCTGTCACCGGATTTTGTTTTAACGATAGAAGAAACGGACGGCCAGTTTACCATGACTAATTCTGAACGGCCTGAATTACCTGTCGTGCTTACCTACGTCAAAAAGGACGACATCCTATCAGGAATAGTGGATGGCACGGCCATGACCCTATTCTATAGCGACAGTTCCAAACATATCCTATTTAAGCCTCATACTAACGCGGATGCAATTGAATTTGAACAACTGCCATAACTATGAAACAGACAATACTTTTAAAATGCTGCATTTTTGCGCTTGTTTTGTTAAGCGGATGCGGTAGCAAAAAAACAGACGAGCCAAAGCCGGAGCCGCCGCCAGTCGTTGTTAAACCTGTTATAACCAGCTTTGCGCCATTGAGTGCAGAAGCAGGTACAGAAATTACCATTACCGGGGAACAATTTGGCAAGGATGCCGATTTGATTGATATTAGATTTGGTAGTTCTGCGGTAATACACCCAAAGACCGTTACTGCTACCCAATTGACAGTGAATGTGCCTGGTGATGCCACAACAGGCAAGATAACGCTGACCGTTGGGGGCAAAAAAGCTGTTAGCGCACAGGAATTTACTGTAAAGCCACCAGTAACAAACACCTTATCGATTACAGACTTTACGCCAAAATCAGCGCGTCCAGGGTCAACGGTAACGATTACTGGCACAGGCTTCGGAAATGATGCGTCAGCGGTGGGGGTTGCTTTTGGACTTCCGCCTTATGACGATCCGGTTTCAGTAACACCAACCACCATTATTATCAAAACTGACCTGGGGACACTAAGTGGCAAAATCACGGTACGCGTCAATGGAAAGGAAGCTGTTAGTAAAGACGATTTTACGGCTCTCCCTGAAGAACTAAAAGTTGTCAGTTATTATTATTCGCATCGGCAACTTGGACACCAAATGTATGTTTATGCGCAAGGTTTTGGCAATGATGTGAATAAGATATTCTTTTCATTTGGCGGAACTAAGCCCGTTAAGGCCAATTATCTTTACGGATCGTCCATAGGGGCGATTATCCCAAGATACGCCTTGCCGGGTAAGATAACGGTAACCGTAGATGGTAATACCGCTACCGGAGAAGAAAATTTGAAACTGGACATGTCCATGAGAGAATTTACCCCGAAGTCGGCAAAAGTTGGCGACACGATAAAAATCACAGGGGTGGAGTTTACCGATAAGGATGATATGTCGATTTATTTCAATTCAAAATATCAATACATGGCCAGACCGATAAAGGTTACGCCAACAGAGATGTGGGTTGTTGTACCCCCATATGCGATCACTGGTCAGCTTGAAATACGGGCTAATCTGGCGACAATCATAGACATCAGTGACGATAAACTTACGATCCTGAAATGATATACTTAAAGCTGGCTTCAGACATACAGCACTTATCAAAGCCACAAAAAAAAGGAAATCAATTGCGCATGCGGCAGCAAGCGAAGCGATATGCAGCGCGTGTCACGCAATTTATTCATGAAAACATTTTTGTTTTTCCTGCCCATTAAGCGGTACAGATGCCAGCGCTGCGGTCGCCATCACTGGACTACAGAATAGCCAGTTTTGATCGCTATGGTTTATTTTATCGTTCAGCATACTTTGCTGCATCTATTCCTTATCTTCCAAAAAAAATTAAAACGATGGCTGATATTTTATTTTCTTTTTTAGTGATTGGCAGCGAAATGAGTTCTGTGGACGAGGATATTTCGATTACGGACGAATTTTCAAGGGACGCAGGAATTATCGAATGTAGAGAAAAACTACTTTCGGTGGGTTACACACCTTACGGCAACGAGCAATTGAAGTTTGTACACAAGGATGGTGGCGTGTTCATCGAAGGCATGGCATATAAACAAGACGAGATTTCTACGCCAAACCTTACATTTATAATATAGGGGCATGATGATAATAAAGCCCCGAAACCTGACAATTGGTTCTTGTCGATTAGCGCTTTAGCTGGATTTTTTTCATCCATTTATAACTATGATCGAGAGATGCACCAGCACCATACTTCGTTCGACCCGTAAATGCATGACCCATCAAATCTGTCTGAATACGGTCCGGACAATCTAGGTTAGTAAGTCGATCTTGAAAACTATGGCGTAATGAGTAAAGGCTGTGCCTGTTTGTCGGCAATAGCTTATTCTTCCTAAGGTATTTGCCAATAAGGGTGTTGGTCTTATCAGGGTCATCAACCATACTCGCAAATCCATCTGGATAAGCTTTAAAAGCGTCAAGAGCAAAGCCGACAAGCGGAATGGTACGTTCTCGATGCACCGTTTTGAGTTTATCCTTCTCATGTGACATGATAACCACGTAAGGGATTTTTTCACCAAGAAAGATATTTTCGGGGCGAATACCAATTTGTTCGTCAATGTTAATCCCTGTGTCCGCAAACACGCCGATCATCTTACGCAAATGGTCGGGCAGCCCTGCCATCTTGCTATCATTAAGCAGGACATCAATTATGTGATTTGTTGTGAACGGCAGTCGGGATCGGATTTCTTTTTTAAATAGCAGTTTTTTAAACATTTTGTCGCATATCCCGATGTTCTGGTTATCGCAGACCGTTTCAATGACATGTTTCACGTAGATAAAATGCTTATTTGCCGTCCCCGTCGTAACTTCTTCGGCTTTGACCCGGTCAATGAACCATTGCTTAAAATCCAGCATATCTTGCCGTATAAGATCTTGCACCGGCTTATCACCCACCACTTTAATAAAATTTTCCATCGCAAGTAATCGCGGATTCTGCCATTTTTTGTATTGGCGTTCTGACTTTTCAAGTTTTATTTCGGCTGTGAGTTCCCAGAATTTAGGAAGTAGTGCGGATAGTAAAAGGCAAGGTTGTTCGATCATTCCAAGCACTGCCTCCGCCTGTTTTTCATTGAACTTTTGCTCAACTACGTAAAGCAGTCTCTTCACAAGTTCCTCTAAGTTTCCAAGAGCAAGATCCTCTTTAGGAACGTATGGAAATCCCAGCCTTGTGGACAATTCGACGGCACGCGCATAGGTGTCATGACTGTGCTTACGTCCTGTCGAGACGAGCCCCTCCCAATATTCCTGTAAACGTATGTTTTCAAGCGCGCTTAACCTTATGGCTTCTTTTCGTGAAGATGTTTTGAGAGAAATGCGAACATAATCCCGGGAGTCGTAATCGCGATATGGGTTTGGAACACGGCGATTAAAGTACCAGGTATTCCCCCGGCTTAAGATGTGAAGCATGGCTTTTTGTCCCACTTTTTGTGACAAGTTTTTGCGACTTGTGTGGGAGCTTATGCTCTAAATGCTGTAATCCCGGCTTTTTATATTGTTATCAACGATAACATCAGCCTTTTTGGTCTTTGCCAACGTCAAACGTGGCGGAGACAGGGACAGCAGATACACAAGGTACAAAAACTTATCCTATTGATTTTACTTGCGATACATTTCGCAATATATCCTTCGTTTGTGACAGTCTTTGTGACACTCATATTCGATATTACCAACGATTTAAAGAATGTCAACTATCTCAATTGATCTTGGCGATCCGAAGCATCGTCAAGCAAAACTATTCTGCGCAACACATTTAAATCGAAGCAATTGGCTAAGTCTTTATATATTTGAATTTGGATCACACTAGCTACTTTACAATGGATGCAAAGGATAAACTTTTTAAGATACAGAGTATCAAGAACGAAACGGAAATTCATGAACTTTTGGCAGAGTTGCTTCCAAAGATGGGGTATAGCGATGTTACTGTTACTCACGAAAGGGGCAATGTTCCGGAGTTAGGAAAGGATGTAGTCGCCTCTCGAATTGATGATGTGGATGACAAAAAAGAGTGGACTGCATTTGTTGTAAAAAAAGGTGATATCAAAGGCACGTCAGCGGGAACTTCTGAAATTAAGGCGCAAGTAAGTGAATGTTTCACATTCGCTTGGAACTCTATTACCAAAGGAAAGAATATTTCTATGAACAAGGTAAAGGTAGTTACTAATGGCAAATTTAATAGCGGTGCTGAGAGCAAAATCTTACAAGATCAATTTTACGAAAATCCCAACATTTCTTTATGGGACGGTTTACGTTTAGTTTCACTTATTGACAAGCACTATCCGCGATATTGGCTCAAAGGCGACAAAACTTACAATCATTACGTTGAGTTGTTCCAAAAGAAAAATAAAGACGATGATTTCACCAAGGCTTTAGGTATAAAAAATAATAAGATAAAAAAAATTATTGATTTCGCTATTAGTCCGAAGTTGATTGAAACAAAAGTCGCCGAAAATGGAGAGCTAAAACGCCGTCTTTTTAATACACATGAAGTTGGTAAACTCGAAACATGTACTCTCGTTGTTGGAGCATCTGGGGCGGGTAAGTCCACTTTTTTCAAACAACTGGCCAACGACATTATTTATGAAAACAAACTAAGAAATAATTACGAACTGTACCCATTCATTTTGCAATTTACCCACATGCCAGCATGTAACTTTGATATTAAAAGGTTACTACAAGAGCATCTTAATACGGAGGATTTTTCCGAGATACAAATTGATCTTGATGAACTTTTTGTAAAAGGAAACTTCGTACTTTTTATCGATTCTCTAGATGAGCTCGCTGCGCCTGACGCAAAGGAAAAGGCTTTATGCGCGATCCAAGAGTTCCATCGGGATTACCCTAGTGTGAAAATTTATTTCTCGTCGCGTCCCGCAGATTCACTATTAGCAAGCTGTCAAAAGCTCCAATTCCGATATTTGGAAATACTGAATGTTTCCATGAAGCAAGCAGAGCAATTCCTAGGTCGATACTTTGATGACGAACAAGTTAAGTGCAAAAGACTTCTTAAATCTCTAAGGGACTCTCGTATTCTCGACAAATTGCCAAAGACGCCAATCACACTTGCTCTAATTGCTGCCATTTTTGATGAAAACGAAGTAGAAATTCCTGCGACTATCTCTGATTTATATAAATACTTTGCCGATCTCCTACTCAATAAATCCTTTAAAGACAGCACTTTGGATTTGCTTAAGGTAGGGGTGCATAGAAGCACCCTGTCTTATCTCGCGCTACATCTTCACAACACACACGTTAATGTAATAACCAAAGATGACGCAATCAAAATAATATCTGAATTTGCTTCCCAAAGGGGACACACCTATGATGTTGAACAATTAGTTGACGAACTCATTAACAACATTGGATTACTAATTTTAACGGATCGAAATGAGGTTGAGTTTAAACATCTTTCTTTTCAGGAATATTTTACAGCCTATCAAATTTACAATCACGAACCAAATAAAAAGTCGTTGTTCATCGAAGGTTTCAATGATCTTTGGTGGCAAAACGTGGCTATTTTTTATGCCGGAATGACGAAGGATTCACCGGAACTTTTAACTGAAATTCTCGCCGCTGCAAGGCCTAAAACGTTTCAAGAATACGCTATCAATATCAGCGGATTAGGGTATCTCATGCAGGCGCTTTATAATACGCCTATTTCAATTCGTATTGAAGGGTTAGAACGCAACTTAGAGAACGCTTCAAAAGCTGTGGATTTTATTCTAAATACAACACACCCCGAGTACAATCTTGTAAAATCCTTCTTCAACACAAAATATGGAGCTTACAAAATTATCTCTATGTGGTACGAATTTCATCATACCTCAATTACCTTAAAAGATCCACTCGAGCAATTGTTTGCGACCATGATTGCTTTGCTAAAGGACTCAACCGGCGTTTTGTCATCAAGTCGATCAGAATATGAATATTCAGCATATCTATTGGCTTCGACCTTGAGCGAAGTAAATGATGAAAAGGTTAAGTATTTACAAGAGCTGATTACTGTAGTAGATCCGAAAAATTTTTATGTTGTTGGACTGATTGACTCAAACTTTAGTCAACACGCAAAAAATTTCGATAAGACCGAAAAAGTTAGGAATGATGTGAAAAAACTAAGGAAGCGTCTAGACTTAATAGATCGGGAAAAAATGGTACAAAACGTCAATATAAGTTTAACTGACAACAAGCTTGTCGATTCTAGAAAAAGGCGTTCTTAGTTTGTCAAAATGCTGCGAGACGAAAATTTGTTGTTATCATGCTGCAAATCTTAATCGATCAAGCCGGAGGGTAATGAAGAAATTGTTGCAACAGTTCAGGCATTAATATTATATTGTACATATGTGTACAAAAGCTGTGACAGTTAATGTGCGAGCGATATCAGACAAGCTGAAAGTGCCATTCGTTTCGCCTAAAGCCAAGCCGAGCGTTGATAAGCAGGCTGGCGGTATCGATACATTACCGACCGATTACATGCCAATTATTACGCTGAGCCGCCCGCGTGAAATCCAGTATATGCGGTGGGGGCTTGTTCCGGCATTCGCGCAAGATCCCTCAACCGCCGGTACAATGTTCAATGCCCGCGCAGAAACTTTGCTTCAGAAGGCGTCATTCCGCGACCTGGTTCTTACATCTCGTTGTTTAATTTTGGACGAGGGCTTTTATGAACGCGAAACGCAAGGCGATGAAAAAGTTGAATGGCTAATCGCTCCTGCACAAGAGGATTTCTTTTATAAAGCGGGACTATGGACGACCTGGAAGGATCGTGCCAACGGCGAAGTGTTGGAAAGCTTTACAATGATTACCTGTGACCCAGATGAAGGTAGATTTAGTGAAATTCACGACCGCATCCCAATTATTCTGAATAAGGAGCAACGTCGCTTGTGGATGAACCCAAATGCTACAAAAGAGCAGCTTATGGCACTGCTTCGACCATGCTCATCGGACATGTACGTGATTTCGGAACATAGCCGAAAGCCTATAAAAACAAAAAATTCAAGCAAAACAGGCGGCGGCGACTTGGGATTATTTAGTTAAGGTTTGTATCGTTATATTTAGCAAACTAAACTTAAACCAAGTGGCAAAGCGTCAAATCTTAAAGAAGTCTGCATTCCAGGATTGGCCGCCGTATTGTAACCGATACGTGGCCGTTTTCGATGTTACCAGCTTAATCAACTATCGGGGGCCGATGGCTCCAACAACGTTGGATGTTTTTAAAAGGTTGCTTAAGTTAGGTGAAGCGGCAGAGAATATTGAACACATGCGTGGTAGTAATTCCAGCGTCGTTCACGAAGATCATGCTAGCGGCCATTTAAAATTCTTTCAGCTATTTGACAAGGTTACATTGGTAACACTTGATAATTCGAAAGAGTCTCAATTTTTGATTGAATTGGCAACTATCGCGCTTTTTGTCAACGCATTTTGCCTTGGCTTACCTGTGCGTGGATCAATAGCTGTAGGCGAGGCGATAGTCGATCTTGATCAAAATATTTGCATCGGCCGGGCTTTTAATAACGCTGTTAAGACATTGTCCGAGCAGGAATGGTTAGGTGTATTATATCATGAAAGTATGAAAGACGATCAGAGCGATAGTGAATTCGTGCGCGAAGCCACAGATAATGATATTCCCCTTTCGATATATACAGATGTGCCGGTAAAAGAAGAAGCAAACGCAATCAAAAAGGAGGTTCAGGTGCTAAATTGGCCAGCGTTTTTAGAAACAGCATCAAATGCGTTAGATTATCTTAATGATGTTAAAAATTCACTTGGTCTGGAATCCACGTCAATCTACTACAATACGGCGAAATTCATTAGGAAGCAACTGAGCTAGTTCGTTTGGCATCAACGATACTCAGCAAGCGTCTAACGGAAATTCCTTGCTTTTGGAATAACCTCTTCAGCCGCATTCTCCCTAATTTGCGTTCGCTTATTTTCAGTATGAAATGGCATTTTGTGTCTTTCGATACTTTCACTCAATAGCTGCGTTAAGTCATGGCAGCTTTTTACGATAACGTGCAGAACCTGTCCCTCACGTTGTACCCAACCCTTAACCATCAGCAATTTTGCCCCTAATATTTCCTTGCGGTATTCGTCGAAAAGTTTTTCAAAAACCACGAGATTAACAGTACCGGTTTCGTCTTCAATCGTCATAAAACATACGCCACCGGCTGTGCCTGGCCGTTGCCGCGATAGTACTAGGCCGGAGACTTTAACATGCCGCCCTGCCAGGGTTTTTTGTACCTGTTCTGTTGAAAATACCCCAAGGCGTTGCAGTTGCGGTCGGGCAAACCACACAGGATGAGCCTTAAGCGAAAGGGATGTGGAAGCATAATCCTGTATTACATGTTCTGCCTCGCTCATAAACGGCAACTGAATTTGCTTTTCTTTTGCGCTTTCCGACGACTGACCTTTAAACAATCCTGTCGGCGTATCAGCTAAGGCGGTTACCTGCCAAAGCGCCTGCCTGCGATCCAGTCCCAATGATCTAAACGCGTCCGCATCGGCAAGCGTTTTCAAGGAAGCTTGAGAGACGCCTGCATTATAAATTTCCTCAATTGTTTTATACGGCTTACTGCGGCCAGCGATCAGCATCAGCATATCCTGTTCTCTTATTCCGCTAATCTGCCGAAAGCCAAGGCGAAGCGGTGCAAGATAACCTGTCCGCGTTTCCAACGTATTATCCCATTGCGAATAGTTAACATCTATCGGCCTGATCTCAACTTTGTGGTTTTTTGCATCGGTTACAATTTGTGCCGGAGCATAAAACCCCATTGGCTGACTATTCAGTAACGCCGCTGCAAATACGTCGGGGTAATAGCATTTAAGCCATAACGACACGTAGACCAGCAATGCGAAACTGGCCGCATGGCTTTCCGGGAAGCCATAAGAGCCAAATCCCTCAAGCTGTTTAAAGATACGCTCGGCGAATTCCTGTGTGTACCCGCGTGCTGTCATGCCGGTAATTAGTTTTTCCTGGTAAGCATTGACAAGACCCTTAAACTTGAACGTCGCCATGCTGCGCCTTAAGCCATCTGCTTCTGTGGGGGAAAAACCGGCCGCTACCATTGCAATTTTCATCGCCTGTTCCTGAAATAAAGGTACGCCCAGTGTTCGGCCTAAAATTTCTTCCAGTTCTTTTGATGGATAAGTTACCGCTTCTTCACCATTACGCCGCCTAAGATAAGGGTGCACCATGTCTCCCTGGATAGGGCCAGGCCGCACGATAGCAACCTCAATTACCAGATCATAAAAGCATTTTGGACGGAGGCGGGGCAGCATGGATTGTTGCGCCCGGCTTTCAATCTGAAATACGCCGATCGTATCTGCGCGGCTTGCCATTTCATAAACACCGGGATCATCCTGCGGAATATTGGCAAGCGTCAGCTCCAGGCCGTAATGCTCTCTGCAAAGGTCAAACGCTTTACGAATACAGGTGAGCATCCCCAAGGCGAGCACGTCGACTTTTAAAAAACCCAGCGCATCAATATCGTCTTTGTTCCATTCGATATTCGTGCGATCTGCCATCCGTGCGTTAATAATCGGACAGAGGTCGGTCAGCTTGCCCTGGGTTACGACAAAGCCGCCGGTATGCTGCCCCAGCTGGCGGGGAAAACCCAGCATCTGCCCCGTAAGCTTTAATACCTTCATCAAATGCGGGTCTTCGGGATTTAAGCCTTGTTCAATAATGCGCTTAGGTTCAAACCATTCGTCGGTAAATTCCCAGATAGCAGATGAAAGCCGGTCAATGGTATCCTGTGAAAGCCCCATCACCTTGCCAACATCCCGGATTGCGCCTTTTTGCCGTTGCTGAGTAACGGTTGCGACAATCGCCGCCCGGTCGCGTCCGTATTTATTGTAGATATACTGTATAATCTCTTCGCGGCGTTCGTGCTCAAAATCGACGTCGATGTCAGGCGGCTCATTCCGTGCACTGGAAATAAAGCGCTCAAACAGAAGATCAAACTTCGTCGGGTCAACAGATGTGATACCTAAGACGTAGCAAACAGCAGAATTAGCCGCAGAGCCACGCCCCTGGCATAAAATACCGCGCTGCCTTGCCTCGCGCACAATGTCATGAACGAACAGGAAATAGTTCGCATAGTCCATTTCCTCAACAAATTTCAGCTCATGATTAATCGTATCGACCAGCTTTTGCGGCGGCTTGTTCTCAAAACGTTCCGCAACGCCTGCCAAAGTTAATTGCTTTAATTCTTCGAGCGGGGTACGTCCGTTTTGATTGATTTCTTCGGGGTAAACGTAATTCAGCTCATCCAGGGAAAACCGGCATTTATCAGCAATCACCTGCGTAATGTCAATTGCATCGGGATAAGCACTAAATATCCGCTGCATTTCGGCAGGTTCCTTTAAATAACGCTCGGCATTGGCATGTAATAAATAGCCCGCATTTTGTATTGTGCATTTCTCGCGGACGCAGGTTAATACGTCCTGTAATTCGCGGCGGCTGGTATCGTGGTAATGTACATCGTTGGTTGCGACCATGCGCAGCTTATGCCGTTTGGCAAGCTGCTGAATACGGAACAACCGCTTCTGATCGGAACTTAAGTAAGTCCGGCTTGCCGCGATATACAACTCTGGAATAGACTTGGCGTATTCAGCAACTTCAGCTTTGAAGCTGTCCTCAAATTCAAAAAACTCGTTAAGGGAAGGGGGCGGCAGCAGAATGAAAATAATGCCGTCCGTACAGTCAAATATATCTTTCTTGTACAAAAAGCATTTGCCTTTTTCCGCCCGTTGGTTGCCGATGGTAAGCAAAGCCGATAACCGCCCATAAGCTTCAATGTCTTTGGGATAGGCCAGCAGACTCGGCCCATCGAGCAGATCAAGGCGGCAGCCGGGGATAATACGAATGCCTTTTTGCTTTGCTGCAACATGCGACCTGACGAGACCTGCAAATGAATTGCGATCCGTAATACCGATTTCCTGATAGCCTAATTCAGCGGCATAATGAACCAATTCGTCGGGGTGTGACCCGCCGCGCAAAAAGCTGAAATTGGTGGTTACCTGCAATTCAACGTAGGCCATAACAGTTACGCAAAAAATCCATGTAAAAACCACTCCGTCCGTTCCGCACCATAGTGCCCTGAACGAAATACCCAATAACGATTGCCAGTCTGATCTTCGACCTGGTAATAATCGCGGTGCTCACCTTCATCCAGCCACCACTCGCGCTCTACCCGTTCAGGGCCGTCCGCGCGTTTGATATAATGGGTTTTATTTTTGTACCGAAACAGCATTGGGGGATGATCGGGTATCGGTGCCGTTACAAGAATAGCTTCAGGCCGACGTAATAACTGCATTGGACGCTGCGCATCCTTGCGCCAGCTTGTTTGTGGTTGTTCTTTCGGATTTGCCGTCGGTTTTAACGACCGTTCCGGCCAGTAACGTTCCTGCGGCAGGTAGCGATGGATGGCTTGTGGCCCGATCTTTCCGGCAACCCGGTCAAGAAACTCCAGAATACCATTGGCCTGTAAGCCAGGCTTTGCCGCCCACAATGCATTCTGTGTAACATCAATATCTTCAACTCGTAATGCTTCCAGTACAAACAGTTCAATGCCTAAGGCCGGTTCAATGGTGCCGATTTTTTCTTCAAACAGTTTCATCAAGTGTTCGACGTTGCAATTGGCCTGATTAGTTCCAATCTCTATTTTCTGAACTTTGCCGTCGACACGATAGGTTGCAAGAACAGCAGTACGAATTCCTTTGCCCTCGCTGATTAGCCGCTGTCCCAAGTTTTCCAAAAGCTGACGCAGGGCAATTTCAATACCCGGCCTTGTGCGTATGGGTTCGAGGCTTGGAAGCCGTTCCTGGTAAGCTTCGGGAACAATGATGGGTTTAATATATTCCTCGACTTCGCCAAAAGCCTGCATCATTCGTAATAACAGCATATCGCCAAACCTTCGCCGTAAACTGCTAAAGGGAATTGAGGCAAAACTTTCAATACGCCGAAAGCCCAATTTATGCAGCTTATCCAGTATCACGCTATCCAGTCGCAGGGCGACCGGCGGCAACTGCATAAGGGAAGATTTATGTTGACCCGAAGGGATAACAGTATTGCGCTGGCCATAGCGTGCTATTGCCCACGCTGCGCCGACAGTATCAGCAATTGCCGCCCGGACAGTATATCCCTTTGCTTTAAAACGGCTGACAACATCTTCAAGATATTCCTGTTCACCGCCCCAGAGATGGGTACAGCCCGTGCAGTTAAATAACAGGCCATCAGGCAGGTCAAGGGCGACAATTGGCGTATAGCGAATGCACCATTTACCAATTGCGCTTAACAACTTTGCTTCTCTGCCAGGGCTATCGTCCAATACTTTGACATTGCGAATAATCGCTTTGGCATCGGCCACGCGCATTCCAACATTTAAACCCTCAGCTTCGGCTATATGGTTAAGTGCCGTAATGATGATACGGTTTTGCTCTGATATGGCGAATACGACCGGAACATTCGCAAGCTCCGGCCTACGCAACATAAGCCAATCGGTTTTTAACCGGCAAAACCATAAAGCCATAAAGCGCCGTTCCATGTGCTCATCCTGCCTTTCTAATTTGATGAGGGACCGGAACACTGACCGCCGACTGGCTGTTCAGTGATATGAATTTATTGCCGTGCCATTCGAGTTGCCATGTACCAGGGTTGCCGTTTTTGACTTTCAGTAATTCGACCTTCCATCGTGGAAAGCCAACCCCAGGCAAGCCTTCTTCCGGCTCGGTCGGCAATGCGGTGATACGCCAGCGCGCAGCGCAGGCGGTGGGATTAAGTTTTTCAGGATCAGTTCGTAACAAAAAGCCGGTTACATGGCTTTCTTCAACGGCCAGCTGCAAGCGCCTTGACTGAGTAAAGCTTAACTCGCTTAATTCAGCGATAACTGCCGTAAAGCCGCAGCACTTCAAAGCTTCTTCAACGATCCACAGCACTTCTTTTTCACGGGCAGCATCAATAAAGATAATCTGATCGGGTTCAATTCCGAAGGTTTTAAGGGCGGGCGGAAACAACATGCGCTTTGTGCTTACCCAGACGCAAACGCCGCCATTGTTTGCCAGGGAAGCCAACAGGCCGGTAATAAAGCCCCCACTAACCGCAGATTGCTCACCTGGTTCACAAAGGAATTCATGCAGCATTCCTGTCGGTAAAATTCCGGTTGGAAACGCAGCTTCAATATGTTCAAGTCCCGGAATATGCGCAGCATCAGTAGCCGCAGGCTTGAAGCCCTGCTTTAGCAGAATATCATTCCGCAACTGCTCGATAATGTCTTGCTTTGTCCGACTCATCCTTGTAAGTATATATTCCTATGATAGGAATGTAAAGACAAAGATATGCTAAAAATATTAGCAAAATCAAGTAATAGTTTATCCTCTTTAAAATATTATATCTGAAATAAAATTTAAGCTAAAAAGCCGCTAAGGATCTGTAGCAAGTTTATGTAAGGCATATCATGAGGGAGTAACAACCCTGCAAACTGTGATTTAAATTCGGTATGCGCGCTAACTCTAGTTCTGTAGCGGGTTTTCGTTATCTGCATGTAGGCTAATAATTCCGGAGTTTCGGAACCTTGCGAAATAGCACTAGGCAGACACTCAAGTACTGCTAATGCCTCTAATATAAAGCCTCGATCTTCTGCAATTTTCTTTACAATTTGCACAATAAAGGTTGAAAAATAAGATAAGCAGCGAGGCGCAATATTTGTAGCTACTTCGCGAGCTTTAGGGCAAGTTATTTTCAGCCCAGCAAGGGTTCCTCCCATGGCTCGTTCAACATCCGCCAGAGTTTCGCCTTTTAACCAAGATATCATCCCCTTTTTAAGAGTAGACATTATTGCTAAATAATTGGTAGGCGTTACGCCTTGAACTCCCCCAATGGTTTTTAATGGAAGAAAGTCAACTCCGAAGCAGAATCTCCCAGCACTTTCATTGGAAGCCAACCAATCAAGCATCCATTCTGTCCAGCTTAATATGGTTATTGGCAGATTGTCATAACTCTCATTGAGTGATTTGTGTAGGTCGTTAAGTATCTCAGGGGATATACCCGATTGAATTGATAGTTGCCGCAACCAGTCAGGTAAATCAAGTTTTTGGTCAATTTCGTCTATTCGCTTGATAAAAGCTTCTAAAGCCGACTCAAATGATTCAAGTTCCTGATGTTTTTGTGCAATAAAATGTCCAAGCGAACGTTTGAATAATCCCTCTATTGAATTTGTTTGATTACCACTGTTACCCAATCGATTAATTAAATACTCAGTGTCTGCATTTAACGGTAAGTGTTGTTGAATTTGATCTAGAATTCTTCTTAAAGGATCAACGATAGCTACACATCGCTCATCTTCTGGGATTATTGATTGAAGTACACTATGCGCATTCCTTTCTGGCACATTGTCTGTAAAGGCGATTAGATTTCGCGGTACAAGTATTACTAGACCATTGGCAAGATACCCAGCACGTCCAGCTCGACCAGCGGCATTCAATAACTCATGCGCTTTCATGGGTTCTTGAGTTATATAAGCTCCGCCTAACGAAGCACGTTCATCCGCCGATAAAATGGCTACTTGTGCTGGTAAATTCATTCCTTGAGACAGAGTCGTCGTTGCGTAGATGATTCTTGCTCCGTCATTCCTGCTAAATAAACTTTCAGCAAGTTGTCTCTCATGAGAAATCAAATCGGCGTGATGTGGCACAGCACATGAAATATTATGCATTATTGAATATGCTGGATCACCGAACTCTGCTTCAATACTTTTAAATAACCGCGCTTCATGGGCGTTATAATTAACAGTAAAGCCAAGTTCTTCACCTGTCTCGCGCGCGGATTTGTTCACCCATGCAGTATTGTTCATAAAAACAATCGTTTTTAAACCAGCCCGGGCTGAAGCGATTGCCACTTTTCGAGATACACCGTTTCCATTCGTTTTTGCAATAACGGAGCGATTACTCGTAAATTCATAATTAAGAGAATAAGCTTCTTCCGCCAGTTTCCGGAGGCGAATATCTTGCGGTTGATCCGGATGCCAATTATTGACCAGACCAAATAACGCATAAGGAACAGCTTTTAATAAATTTTTTGGTGCTGTTTGTAGGCCGCTTGTGGGACTTTCTCCACGAGACAATGCACTTTTATCTAAATCTGACTGAAGTGTTGTAGCGGCATTTTCTACGGCTTCTATGTCCTGTCTCGAATAAATAACAACGCCACGCGCTTGTCTACTTGGTTTCCATACAAGTTCTAACGAAATACACGTTTTATCTGTTAACTCTTCAATCCATTCTGCAAATAATTCTGAGCTGTCAATCATCGCTGAAAGAAACAGAAAATCTACTTCAGGTAGCAAAGAGGCTAATCGAAGTATTACTAACATTCCATCAAGCGCACGTCGCAAACTTCCAGATTCAGCCGAAAGACTATGACATTCATCAAATATTACTAAACCTATTCCTTCAAACGCGTCAGGATTGAAGTTTAAGACCGCAAGACACTTTTCGGGAGTCATAATCGAAAGGTCTGAAAGTGAACCCTTAATGGCAGTTAACAAGTCTGTATCAATGTCTACATCCATGCCAAAAATCTCTGGCGGCAAGGATTCCGCTAAATCACGACGTAGTTGATCCACTAAAGCATTTGTGGGTGCTAGAAATAAAACTTGCTTGCCAGATGCAAGCGTTGCTGCGATTTTAAACTCTGAGATCGTAGTTTTTCCCGCCCCAGTGGGTAACACCAAAATAGCTGAATTGCCTGGCAGATGAAATCCTTTTTCAATAGCCACTTTATGATTCGGCCACAGCAAGGGCTTTTGTAAAGCGCGAAAATTTAGCCATTTCCACCAAATATCAGGATCTGCGCCATCAGGTGCCGGCAACAATAAAATAGAAGCATCTAACAGAGTAGGACCTAAGCTATCTAATAAAGTTGCCAAATGGGCTGGGCCTGGATATGTTGATAAGTAACCGCCATTTAATCCAGGAATATCAAATTGTCGGGTGCTTAGTTGGATTACTTGTTGGAATATTGACATTGAACTATCGACAACACGGCCGGAAAATTCTGACGGATTTTCTCCTAATATTGTTGCTGCGAGCAATTCTAGCCCTTCTAATATAAGTTCATATAAGTGAGAAGTCGCACGATCAGGATATACTTCTTCCGTCTGGATTGTATTAGCCTCGTTTCGGCGTGATTTTGCACGTCTAATGATGCTCCCGAATCTTTCCTGAACAAAGTCGACAAGTGATGCGGATAATTGCTGTATGACAAAAGGTGCAGCTTGACTAACGCCGTTAAATCTCAATATCGCTTCACGAGCATCAGGTAATTGTTGAGCGAAAAGAAATAATAAAGCTGCAGCCATATCACCATTGATATGGTCTCGATTAAATACATTGTCATCGATCTGTTCTTCGTCTTTTGATTGCAAAGTTTTCCCTAGAATTTGATACGCACTAGCAGCCACAAATGCGGATGCTCGGCCAGTAGCCCTATCGCTAGTGGTGACGGCAATACTCTCATAGCTATTGGCAATTACAACTAAGCGTTCAATTGAGTCTATCGCGTTATCGTCAGTAATACCCCTGACACGTTCCGTAACTAACTGAGTATAAATTTCGGTGAGTAAGCGCGGGAGATCGTTTGCATCAATGCCTGATACAGAAGGTGCGCTTTTAAGTAATTTGGAGGATTCCGGGTCGAACATATCAAAGGCTATTTATTACTTTTTGTGTAAAATCCTCAAACCAGTCACGCATATTAGCCGCAGTAATAAATGTACAACCGATGCGTGCCGATTGGTTGATGCCCGCGAGTTTGTTATATTTTTTGAATATTCTTCCTCTTTCGGTTTGATTATCTTCCGTCAACTCAATTGTTAAACTGGAACGATATTGGCGAACGCTCATCCCGACTGATTTTGCTGCGATGGCATTGAGTGTTCCGGCTTTGAACTCTTGACGGAGCATGGTTGTAGCACTTTCTAGAACCTTTCGATGGTTAATGTGATGTGCTTTTAGTGCAGGAATGGTGACATAGGAAAACGTATGTTCAGCATTTTCAGTGCATTTGTCCTCAAAGACAGTAGTGCTTACAATATCTGTTTTAGCGGCATTTAATTCAATCATTAAACCGTCAAGCCCCTGCGTTGTGGAACCTATATGAGGATCACGTAGTAGTGTATCTGCGGAACTGTGTTTACGCGCAACAATCCAGGATATCGCTTCGAACAGCACGCCATCTCGCTGCCATTTTGCAGTATTCCGCTCCTCCTTCCCTGTTGAAGGATCAATTTTCAGCGTTAACGCTTTTATTACGCTTGCTTTCATATCGGCATCCTGTGCAGCAGTGTAAACAATCTTATCAACTGTTATATTTTGCAAAACTGCTTCAGCATGCCCAAACTCGCATTTCATAACCAATCCAACGAGGCGAGCAAGCTCATTTTCATTGGTAATAACCCAGCGGTTACCTGTACTATCAAAATCAATAGGAACTGTGGTGGCAGTAATAGGCATAGGATAATTTTCTCGAATTTAGTTGATTTATTGAAATTGAGCAACTGCTCATATTTTAATTGTTTTGTAGCATCGGAGAAGCAACGTTGTTCGTGTGATAAAGCCTACTTGATTACGCTTCTGGATCGTTTTGGGCAGACGCAAAGGATAAGGCAATAAGTTTTAGTTCTTGTTTTTTGTGCGTTTCGACTAGTTCCCTATAGATGCGTTGAAAGAAAACCAGATATTCATCTCCGAATGTTTTTACTAGCCTCGCTGCCGCGTAATGTGCTTTTTGCAAATCTTCGATGTGAACCATCGTAACTCCTGCGTTTTATGAATTATCCTGTGGGAGATTTTATCTAATTTTCTTTAACAGACGTTCCTGATTTTACTTTGTCAACGATAAGCTTAGATCATGTCTTACGCATACTTAGGTGTGCTTATACATATCACATCGTTGATTTACAGAATTTTGTTTGACAATCACAGGTTGCTTTCATTATGACAGGCCGCGTTATTACGCAGCATTAGCACGGAAGGGAAAGTATGAATAACGAAGAAGAAATTTTTATAAATCGAAAGCAGGCTTCCAGACGAACCGGGTTTTCTCCAAAATCATATTCAACCTGGGATTCAAGAAAAACCTATGACCTTAAGCCGCAGATCCGCAAAGGCGTGATTGTCTATCGACAATCAATCATCGATGCCCACGCGGAAAGCCGTCGTCTCATCAGACAAGCCTAAAAATTAAAAAACCATAATAGTTATACAAGGAGCGCCCAAATGAATATTGAGCAGGCGAAAGCCATCGCTATTGCCGAAATTTTATTAAAACTTGATCTTAAACCAGCCAACGAAACTGAAACTGACGCGACCTTTTACTCTCCGTTCCGAAATGAACGCACACCGAGCTTTCATGTTCAGAAAGGAAGCAATGTCTGGTTCGATCATGGAGAGGGCATCGGCGGCAACGCCTTTGAACTCGTCGTACAGATCCTAAAGTTTCAGGGGTATGGCTATCGCCCGGAAGACGCGCTGCGCTGGCTTCGCAATACCGATCTTGACCCGACGCAGTTCAAACCACGTGATCTGGTACGGGAAAAGAAAAGCAAGTGGAAGCTGGTTCAGGAAATGGAACTCGAAAATCTTATCCTGATCCGCTACCTCGAACAGCGCGGTATCAACGTAAAACTAGCAAGAAAATTTGTTCAGGAAGTATATGTCCGGCACTCAAACGGCCGCACCCGCATGTATGCGCTTGGGTTTAAAAACGAAGATGGGGGATATGAATTGCGAAACCGTCTGATGAAAAGCTCTCTTTCGCCTAAGACGATCAGCTTTATCCGCGCCGATGACCCAAAGCCGGATGCTGTGATGATCTTCGAAGGTTTCATGGATTTCCTCACTTACCTAACCCTGAAAAAAGGGAAGCTGATACACGATATAATCGTTCTCAATTCCGTTGCCTGCGTTGACCACGCCATACGGTACATTAAAAACTATGGCTACCAGTACGCTTACACTTGGATGGATAATGACAAAGCGGGTTCAGCTGCGCAACGGCGCTTTGATGATTTTATTCTTACCGAGCCTGGTCTCACGCATAAGCCTTTAAATTATCTTTATCAAGATCACAAAGATTTAAATGCCTGGCACATGAATGCTATCAGCCTAAAGCCGAATTAATCAGACTTGAATCCAAATGCTCATCGGATCTGGGCTTATCAACGTAATGAAACCTGAACAGCAAGATATTTAACAGACTAACAGAATGGAGATAGGATGAACCTATTTACCCCAGCACAGCGCGAACAACTTTTAAATAACGGCGCTAATCCAGACAGGAACCATCAGCCGGTTGTTCGGCTATTTCTGAGTAATACGTCCTGCACGTGGCTTATAAACGAACTTTATGCCGACGAGCCTGATCTTGCCTTTGGCCTATGTGATCTAGGTTTTGCTTTCCCCGAACTTGGTTACTGCTATCTGCCGGAAGTGCAGGATGCAGAAAATCCAGATGCGGGTATCATTTTACAAATAGACGAGGCATTTAAAGGCAATTATGGCATGTCTGTTTATGCAGATGCCGCCCATGTATCGCGACGCATAGTCACCGATGACGTAACACTTACGCGATTCGTTCCAAAGCCCACACGTTAAATTTTAAGGCGTCTTGCAACAGTTTTATAATACTTTCCCTCGTTGCGAATGATGGTTGCGAAGCGGTGATAACCAAAGCCGTTCCTCACGCAAATATTATTTTCGCTCTGCCTCCGGCATTCACCCGCCCAACCAAAATAACATGTTGCATTCGTCGCTAAGCCTTTGGTTTGGCATCACCTCTAACCATCGCAACGACAGAAAGGGTTTTATATGACTGCCGCAATAAGCACAAAATCTAAAAAACATGTGCGTCAAGACACGCATCAGCAAATTACAGATATTATCATAGAACAGCTTGAACAGGGCGTTGTTCCCTGGCAGCAGCCCTGGAAAAGCAACAACCCGGCTTTGAACGGTTTACCGTTTAATACCTCCACCGGCAATAAGTATCGCGGGGTCAACATTCTGCTTTTATGGACTGCCATGCTAAAAAACAACTTTGAAACCAATGAATGGGGAACTTTCAACCACTGGAAGGCAAAAGGCGAATACATTCGCAAAGGCGAAAAGCAGAAGGCCATGATCATTAAATACGGCAAACGCGAAGTAGAGGTCGACGGCGAAACCGAGGAAGTCGGCTACGTCCAGCGATTCTGGGTCTTTAACCGCAGTCAGCTACAAAGCTGGAAGGCGGATGAAACAGAACTGGCTCCGCAAACGACATCGGCTGAACCTTTTGAGCGACACGCCGTTTTAGACGAGTTTGTTGCGAACACTGGAGCGGTTATCATGTGCTATGACGGTGACCCCTGTTATAACCGAGTCGATGACAAAATCCGCCTGCCTTACCTTGAAAAATTTATTGATACCAATTCAGTAACCGCTGTTGAAGGCTATTATTCGACATTACTGCATGAGCTAACTCACTGGTCTGGTGCGCCGCACCGCCTTAACCGAGTAAAGGGCAAAAGGTTCGGCGATAGCGAATACGCGTATGAAGAGCTGGTCGCTGAGCTCGGCGCATCATTTATTTGTGCAGAACACAATATCTCGATCCTGCAAAAAGGAGATCATGCCGCTTATATTGAAACGTGGATTAAGGTCTTAAAAGATAATAAGCAAATGTTGGTAACTGCTGCTGCCGATGCCTCCACAGCCTTTGATTATCTGTATGAACTTCAGCCAACTTAAATCCTGGGCGAATTTGCTGCACGGGGGGTGTCCCCGCGCAGCATTCTTTTTACAACGCCTCACTAAAGTAGCATACCGTGGATTAAATTAGACGGGGAGCAATGTGTTTTCCATTTCTGTTATGACGGATTGAGGAGTTACGGACGGAAATTAACCGAAGTCACTCCGTATGCAAATGTTATTTTCCCCTGCCTGCGGCATTCCTCGCGAAGCAAAATAACAGGTTGCATCCGTCGCTAATACTCCGGTTTTTTCATTTCCTGTAACCATCAACTCCTAACAGAAAAGGAAAACAAATGACCACTCAACTCTTTACCAAATCACAATTCAGCCAGCTCATCAACAATGGCGAATTACCGCACAAAGACTACGCACCAGTGGCACGACTTTATCTGACGAATTCTAACAGCCAATGGTTAATTAGTGAATTATTCTTCAAGCACAATATGGCTTACGGAATTACCGATTTCGGTGATGGTACAATCAAGCTGGGGCTTATCAATCTTTCCAAAATCCGAGGATTGCAGAACGAAGACAAGAAACTGGTCGCTGATCCGCAATTTGCAGGGCGATACAATTTAAGTGTCTACCTTCGAGCCGCCCGCGATGCAACCCGCATTGTTACGGACGAAGACGCATTGATCGAAGCCGAATTGGAACTGAAAGCCTAATAACTGGGCCGTCCGAAACCCCGGACGGCCTTTTTTTCACAAGGAGATTTAAAATGAAATATAGTCCGAACAATCATCCGGATATGGAAGAAGAGGCAATGCACTTAGTCAATATAAGAGATTATAAAGGGTATTTTCAGAGCTTGATTGATTACCCAACGGCAAACGGAACCGAATATCGATGGTGTTTTTATCTTGCCTGGTTTACCAGCGATGACAAGGGTGCTCATATTATGAAATGGGATCGTAGCTATGAAATTATCCCGATCACCGAAGATGGATGCATAATGATCGACGGCAAAGCATATGGCGATAGATATTGGGATCATTGAACGTTGTTGAGAAGCCCTTGTAACAGGGCTTCATTTGCTTTGTAACACCGTTACTTTAGTTACCGTGGTAATATTCTCCGCCAATGCTTTGTACCGCTCGTCAACACATTCAATAATTCGATTTTGCTGATCGAACAGTTCAAGGAAAAGCGGCTGTAACCCATACCCTTCAATTTTGACCGTGCATGAAGTATAGATCAGGTAGATTGCCGGTTCATCGCATCGGTATTGCAGCCGGAGCAGGTAGGCGTAATTAAATGCCTCCGCATTACCATTAGGCAGGAGAAATACTAAATTGCGGTTGTAGCCGCTGTTCGCGTAATAGCGGTTGTCAGCTTTCTCTTCAATCCCGTTCGGATTGTTTTCCTGCATCTGCGCAAATTTCAACTTAAATTCTTGGCTCATATTCATCTATTAAATAATCCTTTTCTGCAGATACGGGCAGTGCTTTATCCGCCATCCGAGGTCGATTTTTAAGGCGGTTTTCCATTTCGGCTCGAACAACGTATTCATTGTCGCCGATACGCTCGCCAACTAATTCCAAAGCGGATGTTCTGTTTCCCAGGTGTAGGGCATGTTCCAAAAGTTTATCTTTATCATCCGTAAAAATCGATATGGCCTGTTTGCCCCGACTGCATGAAACATAAAACTGCTTGGCATCTGTTGCAGAAAAGGTATCGGCAGGCTGGCTGATGATGACCGTGTCCACCGTGCGTCCTTGTGCAGAGTGGCTTGTGCTGCAATAGTCATGGTCGATATGGCCGAAGCCACTGCCTATCCTGTAGTTCGTTTTGCTTACGGGGTTCCGCAAATGGAGTGTGCCGTCTTTGGCAATTCTGCGCACCTCCATTGACTGACCGTTGCTTAACCGCCTGTCATCCAAATCAAAACCACCATTAGTGATTTTCAGCTTATCGCCTTTGGCTAAAGCGATCTGGCGCTGCTGATAGACTTGGAACGCGTTCGCTCTTTGCAGTGGTAACGAGCGGACGGTATTATCTGCATTTTTTATGACGAGGCCGGTTTCGTCAACCTCGATCAGATGCCAAACGCTGCCTCGTTTAATCTGTGGCACGTTCTGATTAAACTGAATGACATGTCCGGGGCGATATTTCCGCCAATCCGTTTTCTCAGCGTCGGTGAAATTGAGGTTCTCCAATCTATTAACGACTATATCCTTTCTACCGATTTTACCGGCCTTTTGCATTTCAGCCCTAATCTCGTTGTTGATTATACGTCCTTGCTTTCGGGTAGGTGATACTGCCAAAACTGTTTCGCCACGCTTTACAGCATCCACATAAGCGGAAACCATCCCCTTGTTTGGCTTTAACGGGTCAACGGTCTTGATAGCGCCCATTTCATCCAGCTTTTCAAAGCCGTCTTCGATATTGCCTTCTGATAGATGTTTCACCGCTGCAAGATATTGGGGGTTGCTCCGCTGGCGATAAATTTTGCTGACCTCGGCTGCCGGGATCTGCCCGATCGTATTGATGACACGCAATCCATCGCCGCGCAAGGTTGCATTGTGTTGTCGGGTATCTCCGCAGTAGATAACCCTAAAGTTCTTTTCATCCGCCAGGCGGAGAAGGGCGGTCATATCCTTGACCCCTAACTGCCCCGCTTCATCGACGACAAGAACCTGATTCTCCAAATTTTTCTGAAACGTGCGATCCGACAAAAGTTTGGCAACAGTTTCGGTATTCTCAAAGCCGTCGGCTGGCATTTGTTCCCGGGCTGACTTTGCCAGGGGGGTTACAAAAAAGACCTTCTTGCCAGCCGTCTGTATGAGGCGGTCAAGTTCTTTCAACGATGTCGTTTTACCTGCACCGGCTACGCCACGCAAAATATTCGTCTGGTGTGGGTTGGTCAGCAAATAGTTGACCGCCTCTTTTTGTTCCCCCTCCAGCTTTATATCGGGCGCAACCGTATAAATCGGCCGGAACCTTCCTTGCCCTTTTCTGGCAAGGTTAACCATTTCACGTTCTTCGGCCAGCACTGCCGTAGTTGTTAAATAGTTCAGGCCATTTTGCTGAACGCAAATCAATCTCTTATCGGAGTTGATGTCCATTTCAATGGCTGCAATTTCGATCTGACGTTCGCCTATACTGTGTTTAATCGCATTGGACATCAGCCGCCGGTCCTGAATAACAGAAGCGCGTTCAAAAGAATGGTCGATTGAGTGATCGACACAGTCTTTAACTGAGAGGAGGGCTTCCCGACTTTTGTCAGCATAACGGATTTTCGCATCCATCTCTCCATCGGCATAAGCGATCTCTTCGTTGATCTGCCTGCGCCACTCTTTTTTTAATTCTTTCATGGAAAGGCCGGTTTGCTTTTTTGCACGGGTTCTTGCACCCAACTCACTTAGTAGTTCTGGATCAGTGATCCCCAAATCCTTAGCCACCTGACCAATTTCATCGGTGCGCTTTGAAAAGTGTCTGATGACGCTTTCAGGTGTTCCTAAAATTTCGTATGCGCTGTCCGTTACCCGGATATCATAGCCGAGGTCAATTAGCCCGTCGGACATGCGTTTCTGGAACCTTGCTTGGTAATAGGGCATATCCCTTTTGATATTACGGAACTGTCCAGCTTTGATCTTGTCTTCGACAGGGTCATATGTTGCGTTAAATACGTAGGCGTGACAGTGCATATGAGGGTCGGGCGGCATATCGCCGACTGGGCGTGAAGTTTGGTGATAAAAAACTGCCGCCACTAGCTCGCCAGTTTTGCGGTCCTCGTTTTTTCCACCCTTACGCACCCTGGTCATGCTGTCGGCTTCTATCTCTTCCAAAGTTGCACTCACGGCCTGCTCGAAACATTTCAGGATATGGCCGTCCTCGCTTAGGGCATGGAGTAGAGACACCGATTTAGGCAAATGAAAGTTGATGTCATAGCCCGTTGTCCTTTCCTCTTTGCTGTAAGGGGTTAAGTTTCTGCCAGTAATAGGGTTAATATTATCGCATAATTTGTAGAAAATTTCTTTTTCGGCAGGCCCGGTTATGCCGAGCCTTTCTGCAAGTCTGCCGGTGAAGAACCCGCGCAACTCCTGATTTTCCGAACCCAGGTAATAATCACCTTTAGCCAGGGCATCAGAAAAATATTTTTTTGCATGGGCGGCCGATGTGCTTTGTATCATCCGTATCATGGCAGGTATATTAAAACAGGGCGCTGAACGCGCCCCGTTATTTTAAGTAAATCATCGATAGTGCAGGTTAGGTCGCTCGTTAATCGAGATCGAAATCGTCAAACTCGGATAAATCATATTCATCCAAATAAGGATTACGGGCGTCATCCTGAATGCCGTACCGTTTATCGTATTCAGCGATATTCCGGTCCAGTTTATCCGCCCAGTAAGTCGAAAATTCGTAACTCTTTCCGCTCCCGGACAACCCTTCTTTCGCTTCTTTATAAGCCTCATCTCCTAAATATAGGTCAATAACCGCTTCAACTCTCGCCGTCGTCGTGGGGCCGTCTTCCCAGGTCTGCATTTCAAAATCTCGCTTCAACCCTATTATCAGACTGGACTTCTCTTTCTGTAGCGCAATTACCCGGCTTTGACTGGTTTCATCGCCTATACATTTTTCGAGTTCAGCGTTGATTAAAAACACATGCTCCTGTGCCTCAAACAGCGGTTGTTCCAGATAGGCGTACTCGGGCGGCATAGGATTTTTTACAAGTTTATTCATCGCATTTAGGGTTAACTTCGTTCGGTTTTAAGTAAAGCCATTGGCGTTAACAGGCGTTCCATTGTGGCCGAAGCTGTGCAGAGGAAATAACTAATGTTTTAGTTTAAAAGTCATCAGACATCTTCCCTTTGCACAGCTAAGGCAGCGTTTAGTAAACTTGCAACGCCTCGTCTTCGACCATTTTTTCAACAACTTTTCGGCGCAAATCAGGATTGCCAGGGAAGCTGCCGTAAGGGCTAAAACCTCTTGTATCTGCCTGCTCTGTATAGGTTAGCGTGTTCATTAATTCTTCGGTACAGATCATTTCGTCGATTTTATCCATGATGAAATCGTCTCCAATTGCATGTGCTGCAAAATAGCTACCTGAGTAAATGATGCCGCAGATGATTATCACATACCCGATGGGCTGTTGAAGTATTGCAAGGGCGATACCGGCAGCAAGAAACAAGGCTGGTTCCAGGAGTGTGGCGACTTGTTTCGGTGTCGGCACCTGGCCTAAGATACTGATCTTATAAAACCGCTCATCAATGATGCCAGGCGACAGGCTGAATTTGGCAAAGTCAAATACTCCCGGTTCGCGCTTTATCTCTTTATGGCGCTGGTAGGCGAAATATAGAAACCCTGCAATCACCATATACCACGAAGGATATCTGATGATTACCTTCCATAAAGCTAAGCCGCCGCCGCCCCAAGGACTCATCATCGACTGAAAATTTTCCTTTAAGTAAGGGATGAAACCAATCAGCAGGGCGATAAATACACAAGTAGACATCGAAAAGGCTCTTTCACCCATTGATTTTCTAACCCAGCACTCGCAAAACAACCTCGGCCAACTGCCTATCGCAATAAACAATCCGAGTAATACACCTTTGAACAATGCATGCCTGCGATAGACCTGATGATAATAAATGTTACGTTTTTCCTTTTTCATGATTTTATTTATTAGTTATTATTTCGTTATGGAATGAAATTCTGTTTGAAGGAGATTTTCTTAAAGTTCTCTCCATTGCGGAAAGCTGCACCCTGCCGGACGATATAAGCTTCGACGACTAAATTGTTTAGCGGAGAGCCCGTTCGCAGGGTCGTGAAATCCTCGGCACGCACTCGGCGTTCAATTTTAGTGCTGACCGTCTGGCCTGCGGAATAGCTATTATTGCTCATGGTCATAGACACCTGCGGCTGAGTGAAAAGACCATCACCTATCATCTCGCTACTGTGGCGGTTTGTCTCCAGATCCGCGTTTGCATGGTAAATTTGCGTTGAAAGCGTACCGAGCAGGGACATAACTTTATGTTGTGATTTTTCACCACCCATGCTTCGGAAATAGTTCGCAAGGTTTTGCGAAATATAAACGGTGGAAATCATTGAACTCCTTGCAGTCGCCTGATATTCAGCATCATGTTCATGGATGAAAGTTTGGGCCTCATCTGCAAACAGGAAAAGTGGCCGACCGCTCTTTGTAACATCGCGGCGCTCAACCGCCTTTTGCCAGATGTATTTGAAAAGGATCTGGCAATCACGCCCGATTTTGTCATACCGTTTTGTTGGCAGGTTCACTAAGATGATTTTTCCCTCAAAACAGTCTTCCGGCCGAAAATTTGAATGATTTCCGCAGAACATCGAGAACACCGGCTCTCTCATCAGCCGAAACAAAAAGCCGGTAAACATGAACTCGATAATCGACCTCGTTTTTTCCGACAGGTCTTTGTAATTATCCATAAAGAATTCATGCACCTGGCCAAAGGTCCTGGCATTCGGTACAGCCTTGTATAACGCTTCGGTATAGGCTTCATCATCAGCCGCCAGTATTTTTCGCGTATCGCCGTCAATGGTTTTCTGCCAGGCAATTTCCTGTTCGACCACTTTCTTTTGTGCCAGGCGATGTGCTTTTTGAAAAGCGGACGGTTTATCGGATGATTGTGGCTTGTTGGGCTTAGGAATACTCCTGACCACAGCGAATAATCGCTCTATGGTTACCTCGCCATAGGCCAGCAAAATCAGATCTAGCGCAGAAATTATCAGGGTATCGAGTGCCCCCTCCCAAAATGCGTCTTCTGATTTTCCTTTGTCCTTTTCCTGGCCTGCCGCGATAACTGTTTTTAGGACGCTGAAAATGTTTTCGGCAAACCCCTGGCGGTCTTCCGTTGTCTTAGAAATATACTGGAGAAAATTGAACGCATAAGCCCCTTCAGGCTCCAGTATAATCAGGTCCTTGCTACGTTTCGAAAGGCGACAATAGCCAACCCAGCTGTCTTTTTCGTCTGTTTTACAGGTCAGCACCAGGCCGCCGAACCCTTCGGCTAAAAAGCGAAGGGCCAAAGCGCGCCCCGATCCCGTCGTTTTGCCACTCCCCACGCCGCCCCATATCTGGATGCCAGCAAAGCACTCCCTTATAGTAAGGGGCGTTTCACCTGGAAAATTGAGTATCGGCGTTTCTAAATTAAATTGTTTCATGTCGGCTTCTTATTCGTCCTTTTGCGGTTCTATATCCTGAATATCCCTTTCGGTGGTGTTCACTCCTTCCGGCGCGTCAATTGACATCTCTGCGGTTTTGACTGGCAATTCGGTTTGCCCAGGGTCTTTCAGTTCAGCAACATATTCTTTCGGCGCTTCGACGTGCCCGGACTTCTGATCGATTGAAAGCTGTTCAGCTTTAACTGGCAGTTCCTTTGCTTTTTCTGCCCGTTCCCCGACAAGGCGCGTTTTTTCAGGGAGACTTTGTATCTGCTCAGGTGATTTTGACCGGGCTTTTGAAACAGGGTTATCTTTTTCGAACTGGTCATAGCCCGCTTTCATTCCTTGTAAATACCCTATCTGAGTCACATTAGCCGATAAGGCCGACTTAATCGCCTCGGGCTGATGTTGCGCCAGCTTATACCCAATGTTAAATCCATTGGTATAGGATTTTTTGCCTGGTGCAGGCAAAGCCTGTTGCTTCACGCGTTGCTGTATCTGACCGAACTCAAAAGCTTTTTTACCCGACACCAGACCTTTGATATAATCCTTATTCATCTTTTTCGACTGGATCAATTGTTCGATCAGTTTCGGTTCGCGTTCGCACAATGCCCGTGCATTGTGGTAGCCATTTTTGAATTGGGGCGTAAACTCCTTTCGGGGTATACCGCGTGAAATTTCCTGTTGATCCCGTGCGGCCTTCATGATTTTTACAAACTCATTGTTCTTGTTTCGGTCGATAACCTTTTCGAGCAGGCGAGGTTCGTACATGCTCAACACATACCCGGCATTGAAAGCCCTGATAAGCCTTTGCTCCGATTCACCACGGGTGAGGCCGGTTTCTTCATGGTCTTTATAGCTATCCATATTCTATGGTTTTAGAAGGTTTCGTATGCGTTATCTTCCAGGAACTCATCAATCGAATCTGAATCGTAAAGAATCAGTTTAGGCGAGGGCATGGCGTATCTAATCAGTCCCTCGTCCCTATAGCTTTGCAGCGTGGTTTTGCTCTTGATCCGCAATTTTAACATGGCCTCCTCGGTGGAAATCCACTTGTCCTTTTTTACACCGGTTTCAGTTTTTAACCGCCGGTATAGCGACTCCAGTAATTCGTAAAAGGCCGTTTCCTCAAGGCATATCACCTGGATATTCGTTGCTGGGCGCGGTGTTTTTAATTGCTCCATTTATTCTTGGTTAAAACCGCCTGCGATCCCTGACCGCAGGCGGTGGTGATGCTGGTTATTTCTTTTTCAGTCGCTCGGCGAGGAATGAGTCGGATGTATTGCTTCCATATTTGTTATGGCCGCCGTTATCGACTATTATTCCATTTCCTGGACGAACGGTAACCGTACTGTTACCGTTCTTGAATTTGTATGGGTCGTTTGTTGACGCATACCCAGCATCATTAATCACTTTTTTCGTGCTCATGGCGATTTTTGATTTGCGTTAGTGCCTACTCTGTTACAGCGTTTTCGGCTAATCCGCTGCCTCTATTTATGGTTTCAGGCGTTTTACCATCAATCTTCCTCGCTTTCCAAATAATGCCACCCTGTGGCCGGGTTGGCGCCATCATCATCGAAAGTGTAATGGACACTGTGCCAAAATTTCCTTGCTGCCTCCATGTCACTTTCGTTGTCTGTAGCAGTGTTCCCTGATTTCATCACCTCATTTCCTTCAGCAGGTGCTGGTGAGGTGCCAATTGGCGATTGTAGTTTTAGTGGCTTGTTCATTTTCAATGAAATTGATATTGACATATTTGAAATGGACTTTATAAGGGGCTTTGGAGGCGGACTATGGACCATACGGATGACTTTTCCATAGTTGTATGTAATTTGTACTGCTCTTTAAATTTGTGTTGACATTTGCATTGATTATGGATATTATCTCGTCGAGGTGTAAAGTGGATCAAGACCGACTTTCCGATAATTGGCGGCTTAAAAGTGTTATCAAGCCAATCGATGAAAATAACTTTGATGCGTATGTTGAACGTTTCGGCCGGGAAAGAGCTCTTGGCTACCTGGATGCGATAGCGGACATGAAAGCCGAAGTCGATTGGATGTTGTTCCACACTACCCCTGACAGTGGGGGGTGGCGCAGAACCGAATCTAAAACGGCAAAGTTGTTGAGAGACTTTCAAAAGCAAAAAAATCAATTTGTAAATTCTATATTGAATCATACGATTTGTAAAAATGACCTCGTTATCGTTAAGAAGCTTAAGCAAAAGTGACCCATTTTTTATGGGGGAGAGAATTATATAAATTATATAAAAGTTTATATAAATTGCAGGTATTGGTAACTAACAGTCTTTATGTTCATTCCTAGTGAGGCTTACAAACTTTTTTTAATTGAAGTAATCAAGATAATAGACATAGTTGCGCCAGTTAAGAGCGCCGAAGCAAAATCAAGACTGTTTTATTGGGAACAGGTGGACCGAGATAACTACAGTGTCATCCAATTAGACCGCGTCGGAACTCAACAAGCTCGCCACTTCTATTTTAATGAACTAACCCTTGAGAGTAACCCAGACGGTGAGATAAAAGAAAGTGATCGGGTCATACTTACTGTATTAATCAGGGCGGGCTTTACACTTCCGAATAGGTTTAACTTAAGAAAATCAACGTCTAAAAGAGCTTCTGAAAATCTGAAAGCAAGGGCCTTATTTCAAGTATTCTTGTGGAACAAGGATCGAACCTTGTTGGATCAATATCCGAATCTGAAGGTGTTTGATACTAACGACACGAGCTCGTTCGATGCTAACGCCGGGAAGTATGATATAAGTGAATTGTGGGGCTTTTATAGTGACCATACTAATACAGAGAAATTTAACAATATGCCGTCGGACATAGCAAAATCGTACATTGATGGCGCCCACCAGTTTTTTAAAGAATATCTTAAAGCATGTACAAAAAAGGCTAAGACTAAGATTGTTCTTGATTATTGGCATCCAAGGGAGCGCGAATACGCTTCGGAATCTGACTACACTGGAAGCTCCATTTTTAGTAGCTTACGTTCGCCATTGGCTTCAGTTGGGTTTACCCTGCTCGGAATCCATTTCTTCAAGAACGGGGTAATACAAGATCCGCCAAACACTGGTGAAGTACAGGTCGGTTTTATGGCTTATTTTGAGGAAGTAGTAGAATTTTGGAACTCTGCTGAAGTCAACAGAATTTTAAATACAAATATTGAGGAAGTAGACACCTTCGCTCCTAAGTTATTGTCATTTTTAAAGTCTGCTACTGGTGAAGACTTTTCCAAACTCAGTAAAATAAAAATAGAGGAACTATTCAATAGAACCCCAATGATGGCGTTATTTGACGAGCGCAAACTTGAATCCATGTCAAAAGGTGAGCTCAAAGGAATGGTGAAAAAGGAGTATCTAACAGTAAGTAGGTTGTATAGAGTTTTCTGCGAATTTCACCCAGACTGGCAAAAGTGGTTCATAACGATGATTGAGCCAATTAGAACTTGTTAGCGACACAATTTGTTATCAGCCTTTCATTTATATATTTTTGTGCGTTGCCGCATCTATATTCGGCATCGTTTAATTAACTTTCATACGATGGCTGGCGTGTATGAACATTGTATGACCAGAAAAAACAAAGGCAGCTACATTTTACTGTAACTGCCTGATCTTTAGGTAGCGGGAGCAGGACTCGAACCTACGACCTTCGGGTTATGAGCCCGACGAGCTACCAACTGCTCCATCCCGCACTGTTTTTGTATTTTACTTTTTGATCATAACTCCAAAAAGTCCTTTTTCATATATCAAATCGAAATAAGATTTGTTTTGAATTGGACTGCAAAGATATAATTCGTTTCTTTGCAGTCCAAATATATTTTAAAAAAGTTTCTATGAGTCACAGGGCAGGTTTTGTTAGCATAATAGGTAAACCCAACGCAGGTAAATCAACGCTGATGAACCACCTGGTGGGCGAAAAAATGTCGGTGATCACCCCAAAGGCGCAAACCACCAGGCACCGTATTTTAGGTATTGTTAACGGCGATGATTTCCAGATCGTTTTTTCGGACACGCCGGGTATCATTAAACCCCACTATGCCCTGCACGAGAGCATGATGCACCAAGTAGAAGGCTCTATTGTTGATGCCGACCTTATTTTACTGGTAACCGATATTAACGAGAAGCATGACGAGGACGATGTGATCAGGAAGCTTGAAGGCTCACTGGCACCCTTAGCTGTGCTGATCAATAAAATAGATCAGTCGGACCCGGAAACTGTAATTCAGAAGGTTGAATACTGGCAGCAAAAACTAAACCCGAAAGTGGTATTCGCCATATCGGCCCTGCATGAGCATAACCTTAAAGCCATTATGGATTTTATTATGGAGCACCTGCCCGAGCATCCGGCCTATTATGAAAAAGATGCTTTGACAGATCGTAACGACCGCTTCTTCGCTTCAGAGATGATACGTGCGCAAATATTTAAGCAATATAAAAAGGAGATACCTTACAGCACCGAGGTTATTGTTACCGCCTTTGTTGAAGGGGAAAAAATACACCGCATCAGCGCTGAAATTATTGTGGAACGCGACTCGCAAAAAAACATACTGATAGGCAAAAATGGCGACATGCTGAAAATAGTAGGCAAATATTCCCGCCTGGACATGGAGGAGTTTTTTCAGCGTAAGGTATTTTTAGAAATGTTTGTAAAGGTTATACCCGACTGGCGCAGTAAAAAGAATTACCTGAAAAAATTCGGGTACGAATAAATAATTAAGATTTGAGATGTTAGACAGGAGATTTGAGATCATTGATCTTTTAAGTACTCAAAATCAACATCTGCAATTAAATAAGGGATTTAGCTATTAGTTTGAGATAAGGTATTGTTTAACTTATTTTTGTCTCAAATCTCATATCTCAAATCTCAAATCTAAAAAACAGAATGAGTAATATAGTAGCTATAGTAGGCAGGCCTAACGTAGGCAAGTCAACCCTTTACAACCGTTTAACTGAAACACGTAAAGCCATTGTTGACGATTTTAGCGGCGTTACGCGCGACAGGCACTACGGTGTAGCGGAGTGGACTAACCATACGTTCACCGTAATTGACACCGGTGGCTACGTAGCCCGGTCAGAAGATGTGTTTGAGGCCGCCATACGCGAGCAAGTGGTAATAGCCATTGAAGAAGCCAGCGTGATTTTATTTATGGTTGATGTTACCACCGGCATTACCGACCTGGATGATGAAATAGCATCGCTGCTGCGCAAGGGCAATAAGCCTGTTTTCGTGGTGGTTAACAAGGTGGATAATACCATGCTACAGTCTGACGCTACCATATTTTACAGCCTTGGCCTGGGCGAGCTTTACAATATCTCTTCCATGACAGGATCGGGCACCGGCGAGTTGCTGGACGATGTGGTTAAACACTTTGACCAGGAAGAACCGGAAGAAAACGCCCTGCCTAAATACGCGATAGTTGGCCGCCCTAACGTAGGCAAGTCATCTATCATCAACGCGTTACTTGGCCAGCAGCGTAATATAGTTACGCCTATCGCCGGTACCACACGCGATTCGATACATATACGCTATAACCAGTATGGGCACGATTTTATGCTGATAGATACTGCCGGTTTGCGTAAAAAAACCAAGGTTAAAGAGAATATCGAGTTTTACTCGGTAATGCGTACCATTAAAGCCCTTGAAGAGGCTGACGTGATTATACTGATGGTTGATGCCGTTGAAGGTTTGGAAGCCCAGGATATTAACATATTCCACCTGGCCGAAAAGAATAAGAAAGGTATCGTTATTGTAGTAAACAAGTGGGATCTGATTGAAAAGAACAATAAAACTATCAAAGTTTTTGAAGAGCAGATCAGGGAAAAAACAGCACCGTTTACTGATATTCCGATTGTGTTTACCTCAGTTACCGAAAAGCAGCGCGTATTAAAGGTTATTGATGTAGCTAACAAGGTTTATGAAAACCGTGCACGCAAAATAGCTACCTCAAAACTGAATGATGTAATGCTGCCGATCATTGAAAACTATCCGCCGCCGGCATTAAAAGGCAAGTACGTAAAAATTAAATACATTACGCAGATCGCCGGTACATCACCCATGTTCGCGTTCTTTTGTAATCTGCCTCAATACATCAAGGAGCCTTATTACCGCTTTATAGAAAACAAACTACGTGAGAACTTTGATTTTTCGGGCTCACCTATCCAGGTTTGGTTCAGGCAGAAATAAAAATATTATAATAAAAAAAAGGCGCTCTAAACAAGCGCCTTTTTTATGCCTGTAAAATTATAACTATATCTTTTCGATCAAACACACGGCATAAGCCACCACACCCTCTTCGCGGCCTATAAAGCCTAACTGCTCATTGGTGGTTGCTTTGATGGATATATCTTCTTCGCTGATGCCGGCCGCTTCGGCAATGTTTTTTTGCATGGCCGGGATGTGTGGGTTTATTTTGGGTGCCTCGAGGCATACCATGGCATCGATGTTACCTATCGTCCAGCCCTTTTCGGCCAACAGCTTTATTACATGTTGTAACAATATCAGGCTGCTGATGCCTTTCCAGCGGTCGTCCTTATTTGAAAAATGATAGCCGATATCGCGCAGGTTAGCCGCGCCCAGCAAAGCATCGCAAATAGCATGCAGCATTACGTCGGCATCTGAATGGCCGTACGCGCCCGCATGATGATCTAATTGAACTCCGCCTAAAACAAAAGGGTGCTGATCACGCAACTGGTGAACATCAAACCCAAAACCTACCTTTATTTTCGCCACAATTATTTTTTAAGGCCAAAGTTAGCAGATAATGTGAAACGCAGGGTATTGGCCAGCGCGCTGTTTTGCTGGTTAGCCGCCAGGTATGAAAAATCGAACGTATAATCCTGGTATTTGAAGCCCACTCCCATCGACAGGTATTTACGCCCGCCTTTTGAGGCTGCCTCATAAAAGTAGCCGGTACGCAATGCAAACTGCTTATTGTACCAGTACTCTAAACCCGGCGATAAGGTGATCTCCCGCATTTCCTCACGAAACCCGCCGGGCGCATCCGTAAACGACTGGAAGATACCCGCCGGTACCGATACATCATCGCCATTATTTATGCTGCCATCCGGGTTAACTGTAGTGGTGGGCACTAACAACTTATTCACATCAAAAGCGAAGGTAAGCTGGTTGGTGGCATCTAAAAACCAGGTATTAGCTATACCCAGCTTCATGTTGGTAGGCAAAAAATAGCGCGGGCCATTATCAGTATAACCTATTTTTGTACCGATGTTTGATATGTTGGCACCAAAAGCGAATAGGGCATCCTTACCGAATTGCTGTGTCGGGTTTTTATAATACAGGGAAACATCGGCCGCTACGGCATTGCCTGCCCGCGCAGTTTGTGCCGAACCTGATACAAACGATATGTTTGATAAGTTGGAACGGATGTAACGCAACGTTAACCCTAACGACAGGTTATCCCCAAACTTGCGGGCGAATGATCCGTCTATCGAAAACTCGTTAGGGCTGTATGAGCCCTGGCTGGTACCGCTTTCGTCAGCAAGTGAAATTGAACCCAGGTTAAAATAACGTAAGGACAGGCCGATGCTGTTACGGTCATCCAGCTTGTGGGCATAGCTAAGGTAGGCCAGGCTAACATCGGGTACCAACCGGCGTAACCATGGGCTGTATGATAGAGAAAGCGTGTGATTTTCTTCTAAAAAAGCCAGCTTTGAAGGGTTCCAGTAAGCGGAGTTGGCATCAGGCGATATGGCCACACCGGCATCACCCATAGCACCGGAGCGCGAATCGGGCGTGATGGTTAAAAAAGGCACCTCGGTGCGTATTGCCGTACCCGAACTGCCGTTTAAACCGGTTTGCGCAATAGCCGCGCATGGCAACATAAGAGCCGCGTATACAGATGCTTTAATAAACTGAAGCTTCATTTAGCTGGATGGGTAAGGGTTATATTTTCAAATATATGAATTTGATACCGGGGTATATCAAAAACTAAAATGATAATACGTAAATGCTATAATTAGGTTGTAACAATTTCAGCTTCAATTACGTTAAAAAAAGCAGTAAACAAAACAGAGAGTATTGTTGTATAAAGGGGTGAAGTTGCTACTTTTACCACTTGATAATTTGCTTTAGATAATATGAAGATAACTTTTACAAGAACTGCTTTGGCGTTACTGATAGTTGGCATGGCCGTAACCGGCTGCTCCAAAAAACAGCGTTCGCAAAAAACGGGCCTTGCGTACAATGACAGATCCAACGGTGGTTATATGCGTTTCAGGCAAACGCACCCAAGCCCGGGCCCCGGCCTTGTACCAATTGAGGGCGGTACCTTTGTATTGGGTGGCAGCGCCGATCAGGATGTTACTTATGATAATAACAATACCCGCAGGCGTGTTACCGTGCCATCATTTTATATGGACGAAACCGAAGTATCAAATCAGGATTGGCTGGATTACCTGCACTGGATAAATATTACTTTCCCGGATGATCGTGAGCTATACTACAATGCTACGCCTGATACGCTGGTTTGGCGCAGGCCTTTATCATACAATGAGCCTTATGTTGATAATTATTTAAGGCACCCGGCTTTTCAGGATTACCCCGTTGTAGGCATAACCTGGGAGCAGGCGCAGGAATACTGTACCTGGCGTACTGACCGTACTAACGAAAATATTTTACGTGAAGGCGGCTACTTAGCCAACTGGAAAGATAATGCCGCACGTAAGGGAAAAGAGCCTTTCAACACTGAAATTTACACCAATAACCAGTATCGTGGTGCCGGTATTGATGGTAAAAAAATGATGCCCGATCTTAATCCTAACGCTCAGGGCACAAAAGCTGTTCGCCCGGTACGTATGGAAGATGGCATTATCAAACAAGGCTACCGCTTACCTTCTGAAGCTGAGTGGGAATATGCCGCGCTATCGCTTGCAGGTAATACTGAATTTGAAAACATAAACGATGGCAAAGTATACCCATGGAATGGCCTTGGTGTACGTTCGCCTAAAAAAGCAACACGCGGCTTAATGCTGGCTAACTTTAAACGCGGCAATGGCGATAATGCCGGTGTAGGTGGTTATTTGAACGATAAGGCTGATATTACCGCCCCGGTACGTTCTTACGAGCCAAATGATTTTGGTTTGTATAACATGGCCGGTAACGTTAACGAATGGGTGGCTGATACTTATCGCCAAATGTCATTTGAGGATGTAGAGGACTTTAACCCTTTCCGCGGTAACGAATTTACCAACAAACGCATGGCCGACCCTACTAAAGGTGTTTACGCCAAGGATAAATATGGCAGGCCCATAAAAGACCCGGCTAAAACAAACCGTAAAATGAAGTACAGCGAGTTTGTTGCCATGCAGCAAGGCGGAGCCGCCCAAAGCACTACCGGTGATGCACAAGCCCCGGCAGGTACAGATAGCACCGGCGTTACAGCTACTGTCGCCCCAAGCGCCATTGCAGGCAAACCATACACTAACGACTATCGTGATTATATTGATACCGTTGATGCCAGCCTGTACGGCACTACCACACTGGTTAGCAACCGCTCAAAGGTTTACAAAGGCGGATCATGGAATGACATGGCCTTTTGGTTAAACCCTGCCACCCGCCGTTTTATGGATCAGGATAACTCCAGCGCCGAGGTTGGTTTCCGCTGCGCCATGACTATGGTTGGCGCGCCCGAGATCAATCCGCAAGGCAAACCGCACATCAGGGTTAAAAAGCCTAAGAACTATAAATCAAGATAAAATTGTAACTACATAAAAACGAAACCCCGTAATATTTTACGGGGTTTCGTTTTTATGTGTATAAGTCAGAGAGTTATGTCATTGCGAGGTACGAAGCAATCTCTTTAAGATATGTTCTACAAATGCTTCTTAGATTGCTTCGTAACTCAATTACGATCAAGCAATCAACGGGTAAACACATATTGCACTAGGTTAGCACCCATTTTAAGTGCTTTCAGCCGGGTTTCCTGGCTATCGCCGGGGTAAGTGCCATAATCCTCCCAGCCGTTGCCCAAATCGCTTTCAAAAGAGTAAAAACACACCAGCCGGCCTTTGTATATCAAGCCGAAAGCCTGCGCCCTTTTATTATCATGTTCGTGCACTTTGGGTAAGCCGTTAGGCAGCTCGTATTTTTGGTGGAATACCGGGTGGTTAAGGGGCAGCTCCACAAAATCAAGTTCTGGGAATACCTTTTTCATTTGGGGGCGGATGAATTTGTCCAGCCCGTAATTATCATCAATATGCAAAAAGCCGCCGCCTGTTAAGTATTTACGTAGGTTTTGTGCTTCCTGGGCAGAAAAGATCACGTTGCCGTGCCCGGTTAAAAAAACAAAGGGATAATCAAATAACTGGGCACTGCCAACCTCTACTATTTCTTCTTCGGCCTTAAAATTGGTTTTAAGGTTATCATTACAAAATTTAATGAGGTTTTGCAGGGCGGTGCGGTCGCCATACCAGTCGCCGCCGCCATTATATTTTAGGCGGCCGAGTTTATAGGTAGCAGCATTAAAACCGCTAAATAATAGCGAGGCACCGAGTACCCCTACCCATAAAAACCTTTTTTTCATAACCGGTTTAAAAAGTTCACCTCAAAGCAAGCCTCAAGCGCGGCCGTTTCGGTACGCAGGCGGCTGTCACCTAAAGTTATGGGTTTGTAACCGCTATTCAAAGCTGCGGTTATTTCATTATCGGCAAAGTCGCCTTCGGGCCCTATCAAAACAGTGGTACTTTCGCCTGCTTTTAAAATTGATTTAAGGGATGCCTTTTCGCCCTCAGCACAGTGGGCAATAAAGCCTTGCCCATTTAAGGCTGTCGAAATAAATTTATTGAACGGCACCGTTTCATTTAATCGCGGATGATAGGCTTTGATGGATTGCTTTACCGCCGAAGTGATAATACGGTTAAGCCTGTCTACACGGGCTTCCTTCCGTTCAGACCGCTGACAGATGATAAGCGATATTTCATCGATACCTATCTCGGTAGCTTTTTCTAAAAACCACTCCAGGCGTTCAATATTTTTGGTGGGTGCCACCGCAATGTGCAGGTAATGATTACGCTGCTGGTAATGCTCGGTTACCGCTACAATATCAAGTATGGTACGTTTAGGGTGAGCGTCCTTTATACGGGCGATGTAAAAGCCGCCGCGCCCGTCAATCAACTGCACTTCGTCGCCAACGCTAAGGCGCAGCACGCGCACGCAATGCTTGCTTTCCTCTTCGTTTAAAAAGTATTGGGAAACTTTGGGCTCAATATCCGGGGTGTAGAACAGATGCATAGTTTGCAAATTAATGCAAATCTACGGTATCTTCATCATTTATGAGCAGTTCGAGTTTTACCGCTTCAATGTTTTGGTCTGATTTTTTGAGCACTGTAATATTATATCCGTTAGCTTCTCTTTGCTCACCAACGTCGGGTATTTTACCAAACAAATCGCCCAGCCAACCCGAAACGGTATCATAATCACCATCCTCCGGCAAATCATGCGGCAAATGCTCGTTAACATCGTAAATTGAAGCCAAGGCATTCACAATAAATTCGCGCTCGTTCACCTCTTCTACAATCGGCTTCTCTTCATCGTATTCGTCCTGTATCTCTCCTACCAGTTCTTCAACAATATCTTCCAGCGTAACCATGCCGGCAGTACCGCCAAACTCATCAAGCACAATGGCTATCTGTATACGCTTTTGCTGCAATTCGGCCATCAGATCATTGATCTTCTTGGTTTCGGGTACAAAGTAGGGCTTACGGATGATCTCTTTCAAGTTGATCTCCTCTCCCCTCACCATCAGCGGAAGAATATCCTTAGTGTGTACAATACCTACGATCTTATCAATCACCTCCTCATACACCGGCATGCGCGAGTAGCCCTCTTCAATAAGGGTTTCAAGCAGTTCCTGCTTTTCGGTAGACAGATCGATACCTGATATTTTGGTACGAGGCACCATGATGTTTTTCACCACGCGCTCATTAAACTCAAATACATTTTGTATCAGCTCGTGCTCATTGCTATCCAGTGCGCCTGATTCCTTGCCCTGCTCAAGCAGGTACTGCAATTCTTCAGAGCTATGGTGTGTTTCAGAACCGTGTATGCTGATTACGCCAAAGGCTTTAAGGATAAAATTAGCAAAGCCGTTAAGCGCCCAGATAAAAGGCCTGAACACCACGAAAAAGAAACGCAGCGGAAACGAAACGGCCATTACCGTACGTACCGACCTTTGTATAGCTAATGATTTGGGGGCAAGCTCACCAAAAACAATATGCAAAACGGTTATAACAATAAAAGAGATAACGTGGCTTGCTGTTATAAAGCCGGGGCTTAGCGTAATGCCAAAAGCCATAAAAGCGCGAACCACCATATTGGTAACCACGCCTTCTCCAACAACACCTAAACCAAGCGAGGCTATGGTTATACCTAACTGCGTAGCAGCAAGGTAACCATCCAAATTATGCAGTATACCCCGGGCTATTTTAGCAACGCCGCTGCCTGATTTGGCTTTGATCTCAATCTGTGAGCCTCTAACCCTCACCATGGCAAACTCGGCGGCTACAAAAAAGCCGTTCAATAAAACCAAAAAAATGGTTGCAAATATGTAAAAACCGCTTATTTCGTAATGCTCGGGGTCCATGTATTAATTATTGGTAAACAGGAAAGGTACTTTGGTAAAGCTCAATGCTTTCTTCAATTACCTTGTGGGCGTAACTTACACCAAGCCATTTTTCGATGGTTACGTTTTTACCTTCAAGGGTTTTATAATCCGAGAAGAAACGAACGATCTCTTTCATAGTATGCGGCGGCAGTTCAGAAATATCGTTAATGTAATTTACTGACATGTCGTTGGCTGCAACGGCAATGATCTTATCATCCTGCTCTCCGTTATCAACCATGTGCATTACACCGATAACCTTGGCTTCGATGATAGACATCGGGAAAACGTCAACCGAGCACAATACCAATATATCCAGCGGATCTTTATCATCGCAATAAGTTTGCGGGATAAAACCATAATTAGCCGGGTACATTACAGATGAAAACAGCACGCGGTCAAGCTTTAACAGGCCTGAATCTTTATCAATTTCATATTTTGCTTTCGAGCCTTTCGGGATCTCGATGATAGCGCTTACTACTTCCGGAACATTTTTACCAGCAGATACCTGGTGCCATGGGTGTTGAGTACTCATTTATTGTTGTATATCTTTATGATCAATTTTGTTTTCTTTAACGCTTTTATCGCTAATTAGTTTCTTTTTAACAAAAGCAAAAATTAAGGGAGCAGTTGTTATTACTAAAAATGCTAAAATAACATATTGCAGGTAGTTTTCTATTTCAGGATAACTCCTGCCTAAAAAATAACCCGCCAATGTAAGCAAGCTCACCCACAAAACGCTTCCCGTTATATTGTATATGGTGAACTTTTTAAAACTTACCTTAACAACTCCTGCAAAGATAGGTGCAAAAGTCCTGATTATCGGAAAAAATCTACCTAAAATAAGCGCCGTGCCTCCATATTTGTTGTAGAACTCTTCGGCAACCATTACATAACGCTTTTTAAAGAACCAGGTATCCTTACGTTTGTATAATAAAGGCCCCGTTCGGTAACCAAACCAGTAGCCCACATAGTTACCTAAAATACCTGCTATAGCCAGCGAAAACACCAACATGCTGATATCTACCGGTAACTTACCCGCCGCGCAAAATATGCCGGCCATAAATAAAAGATAATCGCCCGGGAGAAAAAAGCCGAAGAATAAACCCGTTTCGGCAAAAACAACAATAAGCAAAACGTAAAAGCCAAGACCGACTATGGTATTGGCATCAGTTAAACTTTGCAGGCTATCCCAGATGTTTTCCATGCAGTGTGCCGTAAAACTACAAATAATTATGCTAAGATGTATTGGCCCCGGCCCTGATATTAAATCAGGTTGGAAATTATTGCAGGATAAACACCAATTATAATGGTGATTAACGCCGATAGTCCTAATACAAAGCTAAAGTAAGCTGGTACAGCAACCTCGCCCCTATCAGTAGTTTTAAAGTACATGGCAATAATAACCCTGAAATAATAGAAGATGCTAATGATAGCATTAACCACCGCCAGCACTACAAGCCACAACTGATATTTTGACAAGGCCTCAGAGAACATGAAGAATTTACCAATAAAACCGGCAGTTAATGGTATACCGGCTAATGAAAGCATGGCCACCGTAAGTGTTAAGGCCAGGAAAGGGTTTTTAGAGGCCAGGCCATTAAAGCTGTCAAAACTATCTGACCCGCTTTGGCGGTGCACCAGTATTAATGCGCCAAAGGCGATGATAGAAGCGACAGAATAAGCCGAAGCATATACAAATACCGAACTCGCCGAGGCTGCGCCCAGCGCCACTATAGCGAACAGCAGGTACCCGGCGTGTGAGATACTGGAGAATGCCAGCATCCTTTTAAAGCTTTGCTGGTATAAGGCGGTTATATTACCGATAAACAAGGTTAATATAGTGATAACCAGTAGTACCGGTGCCCAAAAATCAGACAGCGGCGCGAAGCTGGCTGAGAACAAACGCAGGAAAGCTGCGAAACCTGCTGTTTTTACCACGGTTGACATGAAGGTGGTAATCAGCGTTGGCGAACCCTCATAAACATCCGGTGTCCAGAAATGGAACGGAGCCGCGCCTACCTTAAAGCACATGCCCACTATAATTAATAATAAGCCCGTATAGAATAACGGACCGATCTCACGCGGATTTTCAACTACAAAAGTGCGGATAGCTTCAAGGTTAAATGAGCCGGATGCGCCATAGATCAGGGTGATACCGAACAGTAAAAAGCCTGTTGAGAAAGCGCCCATCAAAAAATATTTTAAAGCGGCCTCGTTAGACGCGAAGTCGTTTTTACGGATCCCAGCCAGGATGTATAAACTAACCGACATGATCTCGATACCGATGAACAGCATAACCAGGTTATGGAATGATACCATAACGATGATACCCGCCAAGGCAAATAATATGATAGCATAATATTCGGCCACGTGGCTGCTGATCTTTTCAAAATACCCCTTTGAAAGCAGCAGGATCAATATAGTAGATAGTATGGTAATGCCTGAAAAAGCGATCGAAAAATTATCAAACAGCATCATGCCCGAAAATATGGGCTGGGCGTTTGTATTCCATTCGGCAAAGGCAAAACCTAAACCAACTAACAAACCAATAACCGACACCGGCAATAACGCCTTGTTTGCTTTAAACAACCCAAGATACAAAAGCAGCAAGGGTAAAACTGATAATATTATTAAGGTGGTCATCTGTTATTATAAAAATAAACTCTAAATACTATTACTTACTTGTCATTGCCGCTACTTTCTGGCTGATCTCGGCAAGCAGTGTGTTTACCGCTGCTTCGGATATGTGTAATAATGGTTGCGGGTATACGCCTAACACGATGATGAGCGTACATATTATACCTAAAACCAGTTTTTCGGTACCGGTAATATCCGTAAACAAGGCTGTTAATTCATTGGTTTCGCCATGCATTACCTGCTTGTACATGCGCAGCATATAAATGGCGCCGAAAATGATGGTCAGTCCGGCTACGGCCGCTATCCATATATTATAATTGAATACCGCTTTTAACAGTAAAAACTCACCGATAAAACCATTGGTTAATGGCAGGGCAACAGTGCCCAGGGTGATGATCAAAAATGCTATAGCAAACTGAGGGGCTACTTTGGCAATACCACCCATCAGGCTGATATCGCGCGTACCTAACCTCCGGCTGATAATATCCCAGATAAAAAATAAACCTACTACGTTGATACCATGGTTCACCATTTGTATCAGCGCGCCCTGCATACCTTGCGTATTGTATGCGAATATGCCCGCGGCTATCAAACCTACGTGGGCAATGGATGAATAAGCTACCAGGCGCTTGCCATCCTTTTGATTAAAGGCGATCAGCGAGGCATATACAATACCGATCACCGCCAGTATCATCACAATATTTTGCCATATTAAAAATCCCACCGGCACATTTGGCAGTAACCAGCGGATAACCCCGTAGATACCCATTTTAAGCATAATGCCTGAAAGCAGCATAGTACCGGCCGATGGCGCTGTGGTATAGGTATCAGGCTGCCAGGTATGGAACGGAAACACCGGCATCTTGATAGCGAAAGCGATAAAGAACGCCCAGAATAACCAGGCTTGTTGTAAGTTGGTTAGTCCGATGCTCGATAGGTCGCTCAACTCGTACGTTTTGGCCGGACTATGCAGGTACAGGTAAATTAAACCTAACAGCATAAACAGCGAACCCGCGAAGGTATAAATGAAAAACTTAATGGTGATGCGAATGCGGTTTTCGCCGCCCCACAAACCACATATAAAGTAGATGGGGATCAGCGCGGCTTCCCAGCCAACATAAAATAAAAAGCCGTTTAACGCGGTAAACACGGTAAGCATACCGGCTTGCATAAATAGTATCAACGCGTAAAAAGCACCCGCGTTTTTATACTGATGCTGATACGTGGTAAGTATAATTAACGGAACCAGTACTGTGGTCAGTAACACCATGATCATGCTGATGCCATCAATACCGGCGGTAAAATACACGCCAAATTTTGGCAGCCATGGGTAGCTAACGCTAAACTGTACAGAAGCATCGGGCACAAAACGGGTTAAAAGCAATAAGGCTACGGCCATTTCGGCAACAGCAAAAAACAGCGCCACATGCTTGGCTGCGCCGTTTTTAATAAAGGCGGTAATTACAGCGGCAATTACAGGTAAAAAAAGTAGAATACTAACCGTCATTTTATCAACTTAACGCTTGCGTTTTAATTAATTAGGGTGTAACCGTACATCAGCACTGCTACGATGCCTATCACCATCATAAATATATAGAAACCCACATTGCCGGTTTGCAGCAAACGCAGGCCCTTACTTGCATCAATTGAACCTTTACCCAAACCATTAACCAACCCATCAATACCCAACAGATCAACCACCTTATAAAAGAATACCGACAAGGCATCCAATGGCCTGCGAATCAGGAAATCATACAGTTCATCCACGTAGAATTTATGGTATGACAGGTTTGATATTATGTGGCGCTCCTCGGTATCAGCAACCGGCACATGTTTCCCGCTTATATATTTAATATAGGCATAGCCCAGCGCGATCAACGCAGCACCTACTGATACGCCCATCAATATCCATTCAATACTGTGCGATAAATGATGCGCCTCACCGGTAAGTTTAGCGGATTGCTCAAAAACCGGTGCCAAAAATGCGCCTAACTCATGATGGCCGCCCAATACTTCTGGCACACCGATCAAACCGCCTACTATGGAAAGGATGGCCAATACAACAAGCGGGATAGTCATGGTTGCAGGCGACTCATGCAGGTGGTGCTCCTGCTCATGCGTGCCACGGAATTTTCCGTAGAACGTCAGGAACATCATACGGAACATATAAAAAGAGGTAAGGCCCGCTGTGATAACACCTAAAACATATAAGGTAGTACTATGCTCAAAAGCATGTGCCAGTATTTCGTCCTTTGAAAAGAAACCCGAGAACGGTGGTATACCCGCTATCGCGATGGTACCTATAAGCATGGTGTAAAACGTAACCGGCAGTTTGCCGCGTAGTCCGCCCATTTTGCGCATATCCTGCTCATTGCTCATGCCGTGGATAACCGAACCGGCACCCAGGAACAATAAGGCTTTAAAGAAAGCGTGCGTTAACACATGGAAGAAAGCACCGGTGTAAGTACCAACGCCTAAACCCAAAAACATATAACCCAGTTGCGATACAGTTGAATAAGCCAGTACCTTTTTAATATCAGTTTGGGTAAGGGCTATAAGCGCGGCGAATGCGGCGGTTGCCATACCTACGATGGAGATTACTTCTAAAGTTACCGGAGCCAGCGTAAACAAAATATTTGAGCGGGCGATCATGTAAATACCAGCCGTAACCATTGTTGCAGCATGGATCAGTGCCGATACCGGGGTTGGACCGGCCATCGCGTCGGGCAGCCAGGTAAATAAGGGTATTTGTGCCGATTTACCTGTAGCGCCTACAAACAGCAGTAATGTAATTAACAGGATAGTGCTATCGCCGGAGTGCATGGTAGCTGCCTTGCTGAATACATCCGCGAAGCTGATGCTGCCGAAAGTATTAAATATCAAGAACACCGCGATCAGGAAACCCAGATCGCCAATGCGGTTCATTACAAATGCTTTTTTAGCGGCATCGGCATAGCTTGGATTGTTGAACCAAAAGCCGATCAGCAGGTATGAACATAGGCCCACGCCTTCCCAGCCGATAAACATCACCAGGTAATTGGAGCCCATTACCAGCAGCAGCATAAAGAACACGAACAGGTTTAAGTAAGCGAAAAACTTACCAAAGCCCTTATCATGGTGCATATAGCCGATTGAGTATAAATGGATCAGAAAGCCCACGCCCGTTATGATAAGCAGCATGATAGCGCTCAACTGATCGATCAGGAATGCAAACGATACATTCAGGTTACCAACCGTGAACCAGTTGTACAGTTCCACGTTAATAGGTACGCCTGATGCCTTGATCTGGAAAAAGGTAGCCACGCTTAACCCGAATGATACCAGTACCAGCAGGCTGCCGATAGCGCCAATTAAATTTTTAGGCAAAGCATTACGCCCAAGCCCGTTAATAACAAAACCGGCTAACGGTAGTAAAGGAATAAGCCAGATGTATTTGTCCATGTTTAAGTCTATCTCTTAACTGTCATTCGCGGAATTAGCTTATCCGGAGATTGCTTCGTACCTCGCAATGACGTATGTATCTTTTTTACTTCGATTAGTTTTTGTTATTCAAATCCGAAATCGAAATTTCGAAATCCGAAATCAGTTTACCATTTCAACCTGTTCAGCACATTAATATCCAGCGAGTTGGTGTTACGGTAGATCATTACAATGATGGCCAGCCCGATAGCTACCTCAGCAGCGGCCAACGCCATAATAAAGAATACGAACACCTGCCCCGCGGCATCTCCCCTGTAAACTGAAAAGGCAGTAAGCAGCAGGTTTACCGCGTTAAGCATCAGCTCAACCGACATAAAAATTATGATGGCGTTACGGCGTAGTAATACACCAATTACCCCTATTGTAAATATGATGGCGCTCAGTAAAATATAATGATTAAGCGGCACCGCTTGTATGGCGTTAGTAAAGCTTTCCATCAGGCTGTGTGTTTGGTTGTTTATCCTTAGTTGCCAGTAAAACAGCGCCTACCATTGCCGATAGCAGCAGCAGGGATGATACCTCAAAAGGCAATAAAAATTCATTGAAGAGTACCTTACCCAGGTTTTTTACTAAACCCAGTTCGGGGTTTTGCAATATTACGGGTTGCGATACGGCCATGGTTTTTAATGATGCTACTATCGTAACCAGCAGGCAGCCCCCGCCAAACACGGCCGCAATTTTTACGATGTTTGATTTCATGGGCTCATTATCCTTATTTAGGTTCATGAGCATGAGCGTGTATAGGAAAAGTACCAGTATAGCCCCCATGTAAACAATAAAATTCACTATGGCTAAAAATTGCGCGTTCAGCAATATGTAATGTACCGTGAACGTAAAAAAGGTTAATACCAGGTATAATATACTATGCACGGGGTTACGTGCGGTAATAACCAGTATCGCAAAAAATATAGACAGGAATGCGATGAAGTAAAATGTACTCATGTTTAGTATTGAAAAACACCTTGCCCGCCGTTATGCTGCGCTAAGGTATAAAACTTCTTTTATTGGTTTAAAGGCGCCTCCACTAATTTATCCTTGCCATATATAAAATCCTTGCGCAGGTAATCGGCCGGTACAATATCACCATCCAGGTAGATAGCTTCTTTAGGGCAGGCCTCTTCGCATAAGCCGCAAAAAATGCAGCGCAGCATGTTGATCTCGTAAACCGCGGCGTATTTTTCTTCACGATATAGGTTCTCCTCGCCTTTCTGGCGCTCGGCAGCCGTCATGGTGATAGCTTCTGCCGGGCACGATAGCGCGCACAAACCACAGGCTGTACAACGTTCGCGGCCATGTTCATCGCGCTTGAGCGAGTGCATACCCCTGAAGTTTTCAGAGAACTCACGCTTTTGCTCGGGATATCTAATGGTTACCGGTTTCTTAAAAAAGTGCTTCATCGTAATTGCCAGCCCTTTAAAAATGGCAGGCAAGTAAGCCCGTTCCCAAATATTGAGCGGCTTTACTTCGAGTACTTTTTTTCTATTGCTTAATGATTCCATTTATACAAACTCCACATTAATTTAAAAGCGTAACAACAATACCTGTTATCACAATATTGGCAATGGCCAACGGTATCAGGGTTTTCCAGCCCAGGTTCATCAACTGATCATAACGGAAACGCGGGATGGTCCAGCGGATCCACATAAAGAAGAAGATGAACGCGAATATTTTAGCGAATAATACCAACACACCAATAATAGTAACCAGGTTTGGCGAATCAATTAATTCCATGAACGGAAAGTTATACCCACCAAAATAAAGCGTAGCCATTACCGCTGAAGAAACAAACATGTTAATGTATTCGGCAAACAGGTAAAAGCCCAGTTTCATGGATGAATATTCGGTATGATAACCACCTACCAGTTCCGTTTCGCACTCCGGTAAGTCAAACGGGGTACGGTTAGTTTCAGCAAAGGCACATACGATGAAGATCAGGAAACCCAACGGCTGCTTGAAGAAATTCCAGGTGAACCAGCCTCCCTCCCAGGGTAAACCACCATGCCAGAAGCCTTGTTGCTGCTCCGCGATCTCGCGCAGGCTTAACGATCCGGTTACCAGTAACAGGGCGATGATGGAAAGCCCCATTGAAATTTCGTAGCTGATATTTTGCGATGCCGCACGGATAGCGCCCAGCAAAGAGTATTTGTTGTTTGATGCCCAGCCACCTATCATGATGCCGTATACACCTAATGATACCACACCGAAGATGTATAGGATGCCTACATTAATATCGGTAACCTGCAAGTCAATAACTGTTGAACCGATGGTGAGCTTTTGACCCCATGGAATAACCGCCGAACCGATACAGGCTGTTAATATAGCCAGCGACGGGCCTACGATAAATAGTAATCCGCTTGCCCTTGTGGGGATGATCTCTTCTTTCAAAAACATTTTGGCACCATCAGCCAGTGGCTGTAGCATACCAAACGGACCGGCACGGTTAGGACCTACCCTATCCTGAAAAAAGGCGGCTATTTTACGCTCGGCATAGGTAGAGTACATGGCTACCACCAGGCTGATAGCAAATACAATTACGATCAGTATAAACTTTACTATAATGTCTGTCAATTCCATTTACAGGCGTGTTTCGCGTTCAAATTGTTCTTTATTGGCTTCCTGCAACAGCGGGTTGGTTTTAACTACCGGCAGCGGCTTCATGGTTTCGTAATGGTTAGCGCTGATCACTGATTTATGCGATACCTTGCGCGGGCCTTCAATTGTCCAGTCGGCTGTTTTCTTTTTATCAAAACGGCAGGTATTGCAGATGAATTCCTCTACCTCACCATATATATCCTTACGGCCTGTTACCCTGATCACGTCCTCGCCTTTGTACCACAGCGTTACCTTACCACAGCATTTATCGCAATCGCGGTGTGCTTCAACCGGCTTGGTAAACCAAACCCTGTTTTTAAAGCGGAAGGTTTTATCAGTCAATGCGCCTACCGGGCACACATCAATTACGTTTCCCGAAAAATCGTTATCAACCGCTTTTTGTATATAGGTTGATATTTCAGAGTGATCGCCACGGTTAAGTATGCCGTGCAGGCGGGTGTTAGTGATCTGGTCAGCCGTGAACACGCAGCGATAGCAAAGTATGCAACGCGTCATGTGCAGTTGTATCTTATCGCCAATGTCGATCTTCTCAAACGTGCGGCGGTCAAACTCATAACGGGTTTTTGCAGCGCCATGCTCATAACCCAGATCCTGCAGGTGGCATTCGCCGGCCTGGTCACACACCGGGCAATCCAGCGGGTGGTTGATCAACAGCATCTCTACTACACCTTTACGCGCTTCAATAACTTCGGGCGAGGTAATATTTTGCACCTCCATGCCATCCATTACCGTGGTACGGCATGATGCTACCAGCTTAGGCATAGGGCGCGGATCCTTTTCAGAGCCTTTGCTTACCTTAACCAAACAGGTACGGCATTTACCGCCGCTGCCCTCAAGCTTTGAGTAATAACACATAGCAGGCGGAACAATATCGCCACCTATCTGCCTCGCGGCATTCAGGATACTTGTTCCGGGTTCTACGTCAACAGTGATTCCGTCTATCGTTACTTTCATTTTTATTCCTCACAAATCCTCACCTTATGATGATGGACTTTAAGACCTTATATTTCTTTCTGTCTTGCCGAGCTTATCGAAGCACTCGCCGATTTTCCCAGTGTTTAGCCCTTCGACAGGCTCAGGGTGACAACCCCTTTTTATTCTTTTCAGGTAACCTGTCATGCTGAGCTTGTCGAAGCATTCGCCGATTTCCCGGCGTTTAGCCTTTCGACAGGCTCAGGGTGACAACCCCTTTTATATGTTTGTTACGCTTCCGCCTTTTCCACCTTCGGCAACGGGTCGGCGTAATGGGCCAAACCGTAGTTGCGCGTGGTAGCTTCGGCAGCGTTGGTAACATGCCATTCAAACTCATCCCTAAAGTGACGAATGGCACTGGCTACCGGCCAGGCTGCCGCGTCACCCAGCGGACAAATGGTATTACCTTCAATTTTTTTAGATACGTCAACCAGCAAATCCATATCGCTCATTTTGCCGTAACCATATTCCAGGCGGTGCAGCACCTTTTCCATCCAGCCGGTACCCTCACGGCATGGCGAACATTGTCCGCAGCTTTCGTGGTGGTAAAAACGGGCGAAATTCCAGGTATTGCGTACAATGCACTGGTCTTCATCAAAAGCGATAAAACCACCCGAACCCATCATGGAGCCGGTAGCGAAACCACCGTCAGACAGTGACTCGTAGCTCATCAGCCTTGCTTCGTTGTTGATGGTTTTTAAGATCAGGTTAGCAGGCAAAATTGGCACTGATGAACCACCGGCCACTACCGCTTTAAGGCGTTTGCCGTTGGCGATACCGCCGCAATATTCATCGCTGTAAATAAATTCTTCAACGGGTACGCCCAATTCAATTTCGTAAACACCCGGCTTATTAAGGTTACCCGATGCCGAGATCAGTTTAGTGCCTGTACTGCGGCCGATACCGATTTTGGCGTATTCGTCTCCACCCTCGTTAATGATAGGCACAACCGCGGCAATTGATTCCACATTGTTAACCACCGTTGGGCAACCATACAAACCCGCGATAGCCGGAAATGGCGGCTTGATACGCGGATTACCACGTTTACCTTCCAATGATTCCAACAGAGCGGTTTCTTCACCGCAGATGTAAGCACCGCCTCCGGGCTGCACATACAGCTCCAGATCGTAACCGGTACCTAATATATTTTTGCCTAACAAGCCCGCGTTTTTAGCTTCGGCTATGGCTCTTTCCAGTATGCGGATCTGCGGCATCATTTCGCCGCGAACGTAGATGTATGATGTGTTGGCACCCAAGGCGTAACTGGCCACGATCATCCCCTCGATCAGCAAGTGAGGGATGTACGTCATCAGGTAACGGTCCTTAAAAGTACCGGGTTCTGATTCATCGGCATTGCAAACCAGGTAACGGGGCACGCCTTCGGGCTTGGCCAAAAAGCTCCATTTCATCCCGGTAGGGAAACCCGCGCCGCCACGGCCACGCAAGCCCGATTTTTTTACTTCCTCCACAACCTCGTCGGGGGTTAGTGTTTTCAGCGCTTTTTCAACAGCTGCGTAACCGCCCTTTTGGCGGTATACCTCCAGCGTGTTGATGCCGGGTACGTTAATATGTTCTAATAATAATTTGCGTCCCATAATTAGTTAACCAATATTGCTCCGTTTCGGTGATATGTCACAAAAGGTACATCCTCATTTACTAAGTGGTCTTTGAGGTTTCTCTTATATTGAGATCGTTCTATTTGGTGCAACATCTGTTTATCTTTCTGATTGCTTTTGCGTGTACTATTACGCCTACGCTTATCACATACCATCGACTTTTGGCCATATTTACTCCAAATAACCTTATACCTTGCGTAAGCCTCAGCGCTTTGACTATTTACATGGCCATAAGTATCACCATCTACACGAGTCAACTCCTCATATTTCTCAGGGTTGCGTAGTTTATGATAATCTTTATCCTTTTGCGATGCCATAAAATATTAGTTATTTGCCTTTGCTTTCAAGTCCGCTATTAAAGTATCAACCGATTGGGTGGTAAGGTTCTCGTAAAAGGTGTATTCAGGGCCTATCTGCAAAACCGGGCCAAAGCCACAGGCTGCCAAACACTCCACCCCTCTCCAGCTAAATAAACCGTCGGCAGTAACTTCGCCTTCTTTAACACCTAACTGCTGCTCAATATAATCCATTATTTTTTCGGCACCTACCAGGCAGCAAGGGCCTGTACGGCAAACCTCCAGTACATATTTGCCTTGCGGGCGCATAAAGTACATGGTGTAAAAGGTGGCTACCTCATAAACCTCAATAGGTAAAATATCCAGGTAAGCAGCTACCTTATCCATGGCGGGGGCGCTCAACCAGCCAAACTCGGCCTGTGTTTCGTGCAAAATAGGCAGCAATGCCGATTTTTGTTTTCCTTCCGGATAACGGCTTTTTATATCATCAAACTTAGCGATCAGCGCTGCTGAAAACTCAACAGGCGCCTGCTCGGTATCTTCAACCCTAAGCATCTAATTCTCCCGCTATAACGTTTAAACTACTCATGTTAATTATCGCGTCAGACAGTAGCATGCCCTGGCTCATGGGCGCGTACATCTGGTAATTTATAAAGCTCGGCCTGCGGAAGTGCAAACGGTACGGCGAGCGGCCGCCATCGTTCACCAGATAAAAACCCAGTTCGCCATTGGCACCTTCAACCGCGTGGTATACCTCGGTAACCGGGGTTTCCACCTCGCCCATCACTATTTTAAAGTGATAGATCAATGCTTCCATATTGTTATACACTTCCTCTTTTGGAGGCAGGTAAAACTCGGGCACATCAGCATGGAAAATATCCGCAGGTTCTTTTTCTATTTTGTTTAAGGCCTGCTCAATAATGCGCAGGCTTTGCTTCATCTCTTCGTTACGTACCAAAAAGCGGCTGTATACGTCGCCATTCTCGCCTACCGGAATTTCGAAATCAAAATCATCGTACGATGAGTAGGGCTCCATAGCCCGCACATCATAATCAACACCGGCAGCGCGCAATAACGGACCGCTCCAGCTATAGCTCAGCGCCGTTTCGGCAGTTACGGGGGCAACACCTTTGGTACGGTCAATAAATATACGGTTGCGGTTAAACAGGTTTTCAAACTCCTTTAACACTACCGGAAACGCTTTTATAAACTTGCGGATCTTATTAAACGCGATGGTATTAAAGTTACGTTCAAACCCGCCGATACGGCCAATATTGGTAGTAAGGCGTGAGCCGCAGATCTCCTCGTAGATTTCATAGATCTCCTCACGGTATTCCATCATATACAAAAAGCCCGTGAACGCGCCGGTATCAACACCCAATACACCGTTACAGATGATATGATCGGCAATACGGGCAAGCTCCATGATGATCACGCGCATGTAGTCCACACGTTTTGGTGTGGTGATGCCGGCCAGCTTTTCAACCGTCATGTGCCAGCCCATATTGTTTATGGGTGACGAGCAGTAGTTCAGCCTGTCAGTAAGTGGGGTGATCTGGTAAAAAGGGCGATGCTCGGCAATCTTTTCAAACGCGCGGTGTATATAGCCAATGGTTGATACGCCGCTTACTATACGCTCGCCATCCATCTGCAGTACGTTTTGAAAAACGCCGTGCGTGGCCGGGTGCGTTGGCCCTAAATTCAGGGTCGATAGTTCGCTTTGCGGATCATTATCAAAAAATACAGGATGGTTCTGCATACTTATTTATCTACCAAAAAAGTAATCTTTCTTATCTACACGATTAGGGTCTTCCAGCGGGAATTCTTTACGCATCGGGAAGGCCGTCATATCGTCAACATTTAAAATACGGCGCAGGTCGGGGTGGCCATCAAACACAACGCCAAAAAAGTCGTAGGTTTCGCGTTCCATCCAGTTAGCGCCATCCCACAATACGGTTGCGGTTGGTATATGCACATCAGCTTCTGCCAAAAATACTTTTACACGGATGCGTACATTATTCACCAAACTGTGCAGGTGATAGATCACGCCGATCGGTTTTTCCTGTTCGGGATAATGGATCGCCGTTATATCCGTTAAAAAAATGAATTGCAGCGCAGCGTCATTTTTCAGGAAACCCAGCAGGTCAATGATCTGCTCGCGGCTGGTTTCAACGGTTAGCAAACTATGTGGTTCACCAATTACGGTTACCAGTTCGCCAAATTTCGCGGCTATCTTATCTAAAACTTCCTGATTGGTTATTTTACCCATTACTGAATTCCGTATTTAGCTAAAAGTTCCTGGTACTTAGGTTCGTTGCGGCGGCGCAGCGATTCGGTTTGTACCAGTTTCTGAATATTCATAAAGCCATCAATAATAGCTTCGGGGCGTGGCGGGCAGCCGGGTACGTAAACATCAACCGGTATAACCTCATCAATACCCTGCAATACCGAATAGGTATCAAATATACCGCCGCTTGACGCGCAGGCACCAACAGCCATTACCCAGCGTGGCTCGGCCATTTGCAGGTATACCTGGCGCAGTACAGGTGCCATTTTTTTAGATATGGTACCCATTACCATCAGCAGATCTGCCTGGCGTGGCGAAAAGCTTAAACGCTCGGCACCAAAACGGGAAAGATCATAGTGCGAGCCCATGGTTGCCATAAACTCGATACCACAACATGAGGTAGCGAATGGCAAAGGCCATAATGAGTGGGAGCGAGCCAGGCCTATTGCCCTGTCAAGCGAGGTTGCAAAAAATCCCGAACCTTCAACACCCGGAGGGGCATCAACTATCTGAATATCACTCATGATTTACAATTATAAACCCAGGTTTCACCGGCAAACAGACCGCCGGACACCACAAATTTATAATAAAATATGAGCTATACGTACTTGGAAAGCTATGTATGAGGTATTTAGAATCAATCTAAACTTAATCCCAATCCAGGGCGCGTTTCTTGATGATGTAGATAAAGCCAAGCAGTAAAGTACCCATAAAAATGAACATCTCGATCATGCCGGTTTTACCTAAATCTTTAAAGTTTACTGCCCATGGGTACATGAATATAACTTCCACATCAAACAGCACAAACAGGATGGCTACCAGGAAGTATTTAATGGAGATTGGCGTGCGTGCGTTACCAACTACTTCAATACCTGACTCAAACGGCGTAAGCTTATCAGCAGTTACACGCTTAGGGCCAATTTTGTGGGTTACAAACATGGTTGTAAATACAAAACCCAGTGCAACTATCATTTGAAAGATAATCGGTAGAAAGTTGATCGGTAAACTGTGTGCTTCCATGTTACAAATATAATGATGTAGGTGTAATAAAAAAGGCCTCATTAAAATGAGGCCTTTTCACAATAGCTAAAAATTATTATTTTCCTTTAGCTCCGCCCTTTTTAGCAAAAAAGCGTTGAGCTTGTTTATTAGCCGGATCTAACTCACGTGCTTTTGTATAGTTTTCTGCGGCTTTAGCCTCATCCTTATCTTTAAACTCAGCTAATGTACCAAGGTACGAATATGCTTCGGCTAAACCTTTTTTATCAGCATCAGCAGGAGCACCTTTGGCGGTAACCACCTGAATGTACTGCTCATAATATGGCTTTGCAACACCGGTTATGTTGTCACGATTAGGTTCCTTCAAATCGTTTACACGTGCGCGGTACAAGGCTACAATAGCAATTGGCGTAGTTGATTTAGCCTGAATATAAGAGAATGCGCTATCGGCTTTTGTAAGCAATGCAGGGTCGGCAGTTGGCTTTGGTTTAGCTGTGCTGTAATATTGATCCTGGTATGCAAAGTAATAACTCAAACCCATTGACAGGTAATCATTCAATTTCGCGCCACGTGATTTAGCAATGTATTTTGAATAAGCTTCACCAGCTTCGGAGTATTTTTTCTTTTGATATAAAGTTTTAGCGATATCAGCGTACAAATCAACTTGTGTAGTATCTAACTCAACTGCTTTACGTAATGAATTAATACCGGTTGAATCATCGCCCATTGCAACTTGTATACGGCCTAAGTAAAGGTAATCACGAGGGATTATACGTTTTTCACCAGCCTCAGCCATAAATTTCTTCATGCCTGCTAATGCAGCCGGATAGTCCTTATTCTCGTAAGCAGCATAGGCTTTGTAACGATAGATCTTTAAGTTGTTAGCGCCTGCTACTTTCTCTAAATCAGCCACCTCTGACTGCAATGTTGGGTAATCACCTGCTGCTAACAAAAAGTCAGCATAACGCATACGTGATTCAATTGAACGGTCTGTTAAACTAAGGTATTTTTTATAGTTCTCAACACCTTCTTTCACCTTGGCTGATGCCATCTTTGGATCATTAAACGCCCAACGCAAATCAGTTTCCGCCCACTCACGGTAAGCAGGGCCGTAGTTAGGGTTAATAGCTAAAGCGGCTTTATATTCAGCCTCAGATTGCTCAAAGTTATTGGCATATCGCCACAGTACACCTTTAGCTACAGTAGCACTTGCCGATTTCGGATCAGCAGTTAATGCCTCCTGATAAGAGGTAAGCGCTTCGCTGCTTTTTACCAATAAACGGTTAGCGTTACCTAACTCAACCAATAAAGCGGCATCTTTAGGGTTAACGGCTTTACCTTTAGCTAATACATCGGCTGCTGCTTTCGCGTCAGCAGGGTCAAGCAGGTAAGCTTCGCCTACATATAAATATGGCGTGCTGTTCTTACCAGCCAGGCTAATGGCTTGGTTAAAGTTGGTAGTAGCGCCGGTAGCATTCTTTTCTAAACGTGCTACGGCTCCTAAACCGGCATAGTTTAATGCTGATTTAGCGTTTTTAGCGATACCCTGGGTAAATACAGCTTTTGCTGAGTCCGGATAATCCTGTAATATATATACCCAGCCCAGATAGAAATAATTTTCATCCTTATCTGCCTGTGTTTGGGTCAGATTTTTAAGCATTGATTTTGCTTTCTGATACTGCTCGGCGTCAATAGCTTTTTTGGCGTCGTCTAAACTTTGCGAAAAAACTGATGAACCAATAAGCATCAGCGGCAATGCTGCGGTGGCAATTTTACTGATCTCTTTCATCGATTTAAATTAAGTTACTCTTTCTTTATGTTTATTTCCCTGCGTGGGATTGAATCAGGCAGTAAACCGGACTTTAGTATAATACGCTGTCCGCGTTCGCTTGCCAAAAATGATGCAAATCCTGTGCCTAAACCTACCCTGCCGGTGCTATTTAATATATATAGCCCTCTGCTCAACGGGTACTGATTTAAGACAAGCGAAGTTTGTGATGGTTTAAAGTACTCATTAGGGTATTTCTTGTTCCCTTCATCACGTACGCCTACAATTTGTACTTTACGTACATAAGGTGCATAATCATCATCAGGATCATTAAGCCAGCTAAAACCAACTATGCCAATTGAACCCTCATGTTCACTTACATATTTTATGACCTCTTTGTTTGATTTGAGTGCATAAATATTTTTTTGCTTGAGTTCGTTATTGCCCGAAAATGTTTTTAAGTAGCGTACAACACTTGAGTTCGGATTATCAAAAACGATATTTTGATCTGTTTTAGTCTGTCCGTTAAGCATTTTTTTTATTTGTGACACGGTAATGAGCGTATCAGCCGACTTTTGATTGACAATAAGCGCTACCGCGTCAACAGCAAATTTATCCACCACCGGCGGAAGTTTACGGGCATCAAATATCTTTTTTTCAGCGGGCGTTAACTCGCGCGACATGATGGCTACACGGATACTATCGTTTAAAAACATATTCAGCAATTCATTTTCTGAAAGATAATTGATATCCAGCTTTGCTTTGTTGAACAGGCTTTCAAACACCACTTGCTCCTCGGCCACTATGGGTTCAAATGATTCATCTGCTAATATCTTGATCTTGCCTTCGGCAAAACTATCTGATGGTGCTTTTGAATCAGTAGGAGAACCGCATGCGCTCCATACCATAGCGGCAGCGATAGCAACAAACGTGAGCTTTATGTTATTCTTCGTCATTATCCTTTTTAAGTAAGCGTGAAAATCTGAGTATTCCGTAAAATATAAAGAATGCGCCAAACAGGTACCGCTGCCAGCCGTTAAGCGGCAGATTCATGGCATCCCAAAACATTACCATTACACCCAGTGTAATTACACAGATAAACGTAATAACCCCTAAAATAAGCAAAAATCGCCTTTTGAGCGATTTTTGCTTTGAATTTGAATTGAATGACATTATTTGCAATTATTCGCTTGCTAAGTTAAACGCGATTGGAACGGTGTACTGTACACGCACCGGACGACCATTCTGGATACCAGGTGACCATTTTGGCGACTTTTTCAATACACGCATTGCTTCCTCATCGCAACCGCTACCAATACCACGCAATACTTTAATATCGGTTAATGAACCATCCTTCTCAACAACGAACTGCACGAATACACGGCCTTGTACGTTGTTTTCGCGGGCTACCGCCGGATAGTGAATGTTCTTCTCCAGATATTTACCGAAAGCGGCTAAACCTCCAGGGAAGTTTGGCTGCGTTTCAACCGCGGTAAAGATCTCATTCGGATCACTTTCAATTACTTGTTTTACGTCAGAGTTACCTACCGGCTCATCAATACGTATCTCAGCGTTCGGGTCACCTTTTTGATCGCGCTGGCCCGGGTCAGCAACTTCAAGTTCTTTTACAGTCGGCGGATCTTTTTCCACAACCTGATCGTCAGGCTTTACCACCGGAGGTGGGAATTTAACCTGGTCAACCTTTGGTTTAGGCGGCTCAGGTGCAGGTGGAGGTGGTTTTTTAGTTTGATCCACGGGTGGCGGCGGTGTAAGTACCACATCGGTAACTTTAACCTTCTCGGCCGCCTTAGGAATGATGCCTTTTATAGCATTAACAATAGTAGGCAACGCTATAACAAATACGAATAAAACAATACCAATTAGTAAAGCTTTACCGGTACGGGCTGAGTTATTTTTTCTTAACTCATACGCACCATACTCTTTGTTACGACCGGCGAATACTACGTCAATCCATTCCTGTTTTAATAAGTCTAACTTTGACATTATTTTAGGCTTTACTTTACGTATTAAACACTTGTTAATTAATATAAGCCCTGTTTCTTCAACAGGTCAACTTCTACAGGTGATATATCAACAATACCGTATGACTGGATATTGGTTATCGCGATCTCGTCAAGCGCGTCAACCATGTTTTTGTAAACTGATTTATCACTTGGTTTCAGGATCACGAACATATATTTTCCTGTTTTTTCCTGTACTTCTTTGCCTTTATCAAGCAAAGTTTGGCGCAATCCTTTTTTTCCGTAGCCTTCTACTTCAGGCGCTGATTTGCCGGGCTCACCGATATACCACATCAGTTTATCGTCTTTACCCAACAGCAGCGTCATAGTACGAGAAGCAGCTACATCAAGTTGCTGATCTTGTTTCTCATCCTTATCCGGCATGGCAATGTCCATCGCCTTTGGCTTTGACAGGGTAGTTGTTAGCATGAAGAAGGTGATCAGAAGGAAAGCCAGATCCACCATCGCCGTTAAATCGACACGTGTTGACGCTTTCTTACTTCGTACCTTTCCGCCTTTTTTCTTACCCCCGCCGGAGGTGTCTAATTCTGCCATCTTATCTTATTTTGATGCACCCCTCAAGGTGGTTATTAAACTAAATTTATTGACTTTTTGGCGTTGCAAAATGGCTACAACATCTTTAATTACAGGATATTCCTGTTTGCTGTCTCCTTTGATAGATACACGCAGCTCAGTATTATGCAATGCTTTAGCAGCTATACGTGATTCACGTATCCAGTTATACAATTCATCGCTTACTGAATCGCGCGGAATACCCGGCTGCTGGAAACTTTTACGCTGATCAGGATCCATGTTTAAGAACTGCTTTAAGTTACCCATTGGTACACCAAATACAGGTAATACCTCAAAGCGTGCATACTCTTCAGGCGTAAATTGCTGGCCGTATTTTTCGCCCATTTGTTGTAAAACCTGCCTGCGCACGTCATTACCCTCAACTGAGAAAAAAGCTTTTCCGGAACCAACAGTTATTACAGCAAGGTTATCGTCAGGAACGGGTATCTCTTTAACAGAGCCCGGAACATCTACCGGAACCGGGTCTTCAACCCTTGGTTTGGCAGTTAATATGAAAAAGGTAAGCAACAGAAACGCCACATCACACATGGCCGTCATGTCTATCGCTGTACTTTTTCGTGCTACTTTTACTTTTGGCATTTTCTTATCTTTTTAAATATTAAGGCTTTGTTTTAATTACACCACCCGCGTTTTACAGGCGGTTAAGCGCATAATATTTCTTATTTGTGTGACGATGCAAATGTTTGTACGATGCTGAAACCAGTTTCGTCAATTGCGTAAGTCAGTTTATCAATTTTAGATGTAAAGAAGTTATACATGATGATTGATAAAGCTGAGGTAAAGATACCTAACGCAGTATTGATCAAGGCTTCAGAGATGTGTGAAGAAAGAGCTGCCTGGTTTGGAGCACCTGATGTTGCAAGCTCAGAGAACGCACCGATCATACCAACAACCGTACCTAACAAACCGAATAATGTACCGATAGATACCAGGGTAGCGATGATAGTAAGGTTTTGCTCAAGCATTGGCATTTCAAGCGCGGTTGCTTCTTCAATATCTTTTTGGATAGCTAATGATTTTTGTTCTACGTCCATGCTGGCATCATGCTCAACTTCACGGTATTTTTTCAAGCCTGATTTGATAACGTTAGCTACTGAACCTTTTTGTTTGTCGCACTCAGCGCTGGCAGCCTCAATGTTACCGGCGTTAAGGAAGCTTTGTACTTTACGAACGAAAGTATCAACATTACCGGTGCCTGAAGCTTTACCAATAACGATGAAACGCTCGATAGAGAAAACAATAACCATCAACAGGAAGCTAATGATAACCGGTACAATCGGACCACCTTTGTGTACAGTACCAAAAACGTCAACAGGCTCATTAGCCGGATCACCACCCTTGTAGTGGCTTGGGTGACCTAATATGAAAATAAAAATACAGATAGCAACCACTATACATAATGGAATTGCAAGTGTTGCGAAAATGCCCGATGAGCTTGAGCTTTCTTGTTTAACAGGAGTACTTGGTTTTGATGGTACGTTAGCCATTACAGTAAAATTTAGTTTTTAGTTTATGTTTATTTTTTATGTTTAATATGCTTACTCAGCGAATAACAAAATTAAAATTTTCAGAATGGAAAAAAACCAAAATCTGTTATTCTTAATAATTATTTAACAATCAGCCGCAATTTTGTTTGGCTAATTGGCGGAATACAATAACGTATACATTACCAAATATTGTTTGTTGCAACTATAATTTTTTACAATGAAAATTATTTTTTTCAATAATAGCAAAAAATATCCTACAAAAAGTGTGTAACTAAACTGATAGATTTTTATCTATATACTAATCTATCTATCATACTAACAATCGTTTTAGCCTGTAAGTTAACCTATTATCAACTAAAATAAGTGTATTTTTAACTATAATAGTTATCAAACTAAATTCTATCTTTTTTTAACATTATTGCAATCGATGGCATAAAACGGTTATCCACCCGCCTTTTTAACCTTGTAACCATCAGCAACCAGCATGGTTAATATTTTGTCTCTAAAATCGCCTTGTATTAATATTTCGCCCTCTTTAGCTGTTCCACCAACACCACATTTGGCTTTTAGTTTTTTGCCAAGGGCTTGTAAATCGTCATCCAAACCAATAAAACCATTAATACGGGTAACTATTTTACCCCCGCCTTTACGGTCAAGGTGAATTTTAAGGTTTTGCTGCTGCGGTGCAAGGGTATCCTGCGGGCCGCCGTTATCATCATGGTATTCAAAACCGGGATCGGTTGAATAAACCACGCCGGTATATTTCTGGTTCTTCTTCATTACCATACGTATAAGGTTAATACAGGCTGTATAATGGCCTGCTATTGGTTACGATCAGTTACTATCGCTTGTAACTAAAGTATTCCAGGTACTCTTGATATCATCTCCCTTTACAAATCCCTCGCCAACTATTACCTTTAACGAATGCGGTACAATGTTTATTTCAACACCGGCACCAATTATTTGCGGTTCGCCGTCAAGATGGGCCGGGCCGTTGCTGTTGCGGGTAACCTGTATGTGTTTACCGCGGATAATTTCAACAAAGGATGACTTGTCTGCCGTTTTATTGAACATGCGCAAGGCCATCTCCGGAAAACGGTACAGCGGGAATGGCTTTACCACGCAAACGTCCAGCATACCATCCTGCACAGAGGCTTTGGGCGATACGTGGGCATTGTTACCAAATTGCGATGAGTTGGCAAAACTCAGCATAAAGGCTTCGCGGTCATACGCGCGGCCATCAATAACAATGTGGTAAGTGTTTGATTTATAATTAAGTATTTCCTGTACTGATGATTTAAGGTAACTGTAAAAACCACGTTTTTTGGCATTTTTACCTTGCGAAAATACATTGCTGATGTGGGCATCAAAACCCAGGCCCGCCATGTTAAAAAACGGCTGGCCATTAAAAATAGCCGAGTCGATAGTTTCAACACGTGTTTTATTAAAAGTTTCAACCGCGCCGCGCACATCCATAGGCACGCCCAAAAAGCGCGCGAGCCCGTTGCCTGAGCCAAATGGAATAATACCAAGCGCGGTATCACTGCCAAGTATGGCCGATGCTACCTCGTTAACCGTACCATCGCCACCCACAGCTACTACAATATCATATTTGCCTATAGCCTCTTTAGCCAGTTGGCGCGCATGGGTAATACCCTCGCTAAAACTAAAGCCGGCATCAAACAGTGATGTATCCAGGTAATTACCTATCAGTTTCGGCACCCCATCCTTTTTTTTACCGCCCGAAACCGGGTTTACTATAAATAATACTTTCTTTTTCAATCACCTGTATTTAAGCGGGTCAAAAGTAAGTTATTTTCGGCTTTGTAAAAATTGTTTTATTTTAGCCGCCCGAAAGTGGACTGATTTAAGCTGCCTCAACGCGGCGAATTGCAACCACGTAAATAAAGTGCTAAAGTTTTGCTCCTTTTTTTACCGGGTTTCCGTTTATCGCCCCATCTTTCCGGTTGTTTACATTATATTTATTTAAAGATTTTTATGCCATATTTATTCACTTCAGAATCCGTATCAGAGGGGCACCCTGATAAAGTTGCTGACCAGATATCAGACGCGCTGATCGATCAATTCCTGGCCTTTGATGCCGAATCAAAAGTGGCCTGCGAAACCCTGGTTACTACCGGGCAAGTTGTTTTGGCCGGCGAGGTTAAATCAAAAGCTTATTTAGACGTACAAAAAATTGCCCGCGATGTTATTAACCAGATAGGTTATACCAAAGGCGAGTATATGTTTGATGGCAATTCATGCGGTGTGTTCTCGGCTATTCATGAGCAATCGCCGGATATTAACCAGGGTGTTGAGCGCCAGAACAAGGAAGACCAGGGCGCGGGCGACCAAGGTATGATGTTTGGCTACGCTACCAGCGAAACGGATAACTACATGCCATTAGCCCTCGATCTGGCACACGCCCTGTTAATTGAACTGGCGGCTATCCGTCGTGAAAATAATGAGATTAAATACTTGAGGCCCGATGCAAAATCGCAGGTTACGCTGGAGTATAGCGATGATAACCAGCCGATCCGTATCGACTCGATCGTAATATCAACCCAACACGATGATTTTGACAGCGAGGAAGCTATGCTGGCCAAAATACGTGAAGATATTATCGGTATACTGATTCCTCGCGTTAAAGCCAAGTACCCTAAATATGCTCATCTGTTCAATGATGGCATTAAATTCCATATTAACCCTACAGGGAAATTCGTTATCGGCGGTCCGCATGGTGATACCGGCCTAACCGGCCGTAAGATCATCGTTGATACTTACGGTGGTAAAGGCGCGCACGGCGGTGGCGCGTTTTCAGGCAAAGATCCATCAAAGGTTGACCGCTCTGCCGCTTACGCTACCCGCCACATTGCCAAAAACCTGGTAGCCGCCGGTGTTTGCAGTGAGGTATTGGTACAGGTATCATACGCGATAGGCGTGGCACAGCCAATGGGCATTTACATAAACACTTACGGAACCAGCAAAGTTGGGCTGAATGATGGTGAGATCGCCAAAAAAGTTGAGTCATTATTTGATATGCGCCCGTACGCTATTGAAACCCGCTTTAAATTGCGTAATCCGATCTATAGTGAAACCGCAGCTTATGGCCACTTTGGCAAAGAGAGCAAAACAGTCAGCAAAACCTTTATCAGCCACGATGGCAAATCAGTTACCAAAGAGGTTGAGCTGTTTACCTGGGAGAAACTGGATTATGTTGACGCGGTGAAGTCAGCCTTTGGCCTGTAATTTACTTGTAATAAAAATTTATTGAGATAGCGACGGGTAATATCCGTCGCTATTTTTGTTTGATACCGCTTCGCATGGCATCAACAAAAATAAATACATATGATCCGTTGGCTTTCACCTCGCGCTTTATGCCGGTTGAGGAGATGAAAGCCCTCGCGGGCGATTTTTTCGTGTTGCCTGTTGAGGATATGTATCAGCACCTGGCACGGCCGGTACCCGCATCACGCGCTACCTCGCACTCCATATTATACATAACCGAAGGTGAGGCTAAGATGGGTATAGGTAATGCTAATTACACCATTGGCCCTAATCAAATGCTGGTGGTTGCGGCCGGGCAAGTTTTTTCATTCTCCACCGGCGATGTTAACAAGGGGTATATCTGCAACTTTAGTGATGGTTTGATAACAGCGAAATATGGCAGCACTGAATTACTGCACAGCTTTGAATTTTTAAAGATATGGGGCAATCCGCTAATTAAACCTGACGCCGAAACCGTCGGTTATATTTCCCAGTTATTCAAACGCCTGGTAACTGAATACCATCAAAATAAACTCCGCAATATTGATGTGTTACAGCCTTACCTGCTGAGCTTGCTTACCGAAATAAACCGGGCGTACTCGCCTCTGTTAGCAAACGGGAACGCGCAATCAAACATTATCATTAATAAATTTAAAGCGCTGGTTTTTGCAAAATTCCGTATAAATAAATCAGTTGCCGATTATGCCCGAATGCTTAACATCTCCCCTAACCATTTAAACAAAATCGTTCGAAATGCTACACAAAAGTCGCCATCAGTATGGATAAACGAGGCCATTATTGCCGAGGCAAGGGTACTGCTGGTACAAACTAATTTTACTATAAGCGAGATATCATATGCCTTAGGGCTGGATGACCCGTCTTATTTTACCCGCTTATTTAAACGGCATGAAGGCATCACACCAACAGCCTACCGCACGATTGATAAGTGCTGACAATGGCCTAATGTATCCTATTCAACTGATGCAGCAATCCGGAAATTTGCTGCCATAAATTTTGCTTATGTACGCCATATTAATTTTTCTGCATTCTGTTACGCGCTGGCTGGTTTTAGCCTCTTTAATATATGCCATATTTAATGCCTTGCGTGGCTGGCTTTCCGGGCGATCCTTTACCCACAGCGATGATAAAGTGCGCCATATCACCGCCACTATAGCGCATGTACAGTTGTCTATTGGTTTTGTATTATATTTTAACAGCCCGGTTGTGCTTTATTTCAGGCAGCATTACCACGACGCCGTAAAGCAGTTGCCCTTTTTATTTTTCGGCCTGATACATATAGTGATGATGACGATAGCTGTTGTTCTCATCACCATCGGCTCATCATTAGCCAAGCGGCACAAAACTGACGAGCAAAAATTCAGGACCATGGCCATATGGTTCACTATCGGTTTAATTATTATACTAATTAGCATACCCTGGCCGTTTTCGCCATTGGCACAACGCCCTCTTTTACGCACATTTTAATAATATCATGCTTAAACAATTAAATACAAACATTGGCCGCTTAAGGCTGCTTGCACTACTTGAAGGCCTATCGTTAATAGCGCTGGTTTTTATTGCCATGCCCGTTAAGTACATTTTGAACGATCCCGCCTGGGTTAAAGCAATTGGCCCCGTGCATGGCGTGTTGTTCCTGCTTTTTGTGGTAAATACTATCAGCGCGGCTATTGAGCTGAGCTGGAAGTTCAGCGAAACCACCTGGAAAGTTTTACTGGCTTGCATTATACCCTTTGGTACTTTTTATGTAGATAGTAAGATATTGAGCAAGTATTAATTACAGCACTATTTTAAGGGTTAACGCCGAAACGCTTATATTTACCCTTGATGATAAACCCGACCTTGAACCCCTGGACAATAACCGGCGAAACTGAGAAATACGACAATCCATGGATCAACGTAACCGAATACCAGGTACTTAACCCGGCAGGCAACCCCGGCATTTACGGTAAGGTACAGTTCAAAAACCTGGCTATAGGCGTGTTGCCGCTGGATGCGGACATGAATACCTACCTGGTTGGCCAGTATCGTTTTCCGCTGGAGCAGTACAGTTGGGAGATGCCCGAGGGTGGGGGAGTGATGGGTATTGACCCTTTGGATTCGGCCAAGCGGGAACTGTTGGAAGAAACCGGCCTTAAAGCTACTGAATGGACAGAGATACAGCGTATGCACCTATCCAATTCGGTAAGCGACGAATTAGCCATTATTTACCTTGCCCGTAATCTGGAGCAGTTTGAACCCGAACCGGAAGAAACGGAACAACTCGTTATTAAAAAAGTAGCTTTTGATGAGGTTTACCAAATGGTTTGCCGCGGCGAAATTACCGACAGCATGACAGTTGCCGCGGTGTTAAAGGTAAAAACAATGCTGTTTGAAGGGCGGTTGTAACAATCTAAAGTATTTACTTGCACCCATTAACTTTTAATTATTAAATTGTCAGCACCTTTTATTTACCCGTTAAATTAAACTTAGTTGTTGGCTTTATCACGATACCTTTTTACTGTTTTAATCAGCGCAATGCTGCTTTTTGCAATAGGCACCCAAGCTCAGCAAAAACCTCAATACACCCAATATCCTTTCAATAACTATCTGATCAATCCGGCTTTCGCGGGTATTGAGAATTATGTGGACCTTAAAATGGGGCACCGCAGCCAGTGGACAGGCCTTAACGGTGCGCCAAAAACGACTTATCTTACCATCAACGCCCCCTTGGGCGAGGGCTTTTTAAACGGCGGCGCGGGCAGCGGCAACCCTAACGAACGATCGTACCTGCGTACCTACATGGCCGCCGAACCACACCATGGTATTGGCCTGCAACTGATAACTGATAAAGCGGGGCTGATCTCACAAAATACCATTGCAGGCAGTTATGCCTATCACTTAGGGCTTTCGCCAACCTCAAACCTGGCGGTAGGTGTAACGGCGGGGGTTAACCAGTATGCTATCAACAGTTCAGAAATCACGGTTGAAAACCCCATAGACCCGGCCATCAACAATGGTAATAACAGCAAGTGGAATCCTGATGTTAGCGCCGGCGTATTGCTATACGGGCCTAACTACTATACCGGTTTTTCGGTACAGCAGGCGTTATCACAAAGCATCTTTTCATCCAGCTATAATCAAAGTAAAACCGTGCCGCACTTTTTATTTACCGGCGGCCTGCGTTTATACATGACGGATGATTTAACCCTGCTGCCCTCCGTACTGATAAAGTTTATCGACCCCGCCCCCACTACTTATGATGTAAACATGAAACTTGCCTTTCGGGATGATTTTTGGGTAGGCGGTTCGTACCGCAAAAATGATTCGTTTGGCATATTGGCAGGGTTTAACCTGAGCTCATTGATCAACGTAGGTTATTCGTACGACATTACTACCTCTAACCTTAACGCGGTAAGCAATGGTTCGCACGAAATTGTGATCGGTATTATGCTCAACAATACCTATAAAGTAAAGTGCCCGCAAAGAAGTTTTTAAGCTTAAACCGGGTTTAACAAAAACCTTTTAACTTAGGGCCTGGCAATAAATGCCCGTTATAACCCGTTTTCAACATTAAACAATTTTATCTGAACGATGAAGTCACTAAAACAATATGGCAGCCTGCTGCTTATTGCCGCTTCGGTAGCAGCAATGCCTGCCTGTAAATCAAAAAAGGCTGTTGTAGCCCCGCCGCCGCCAAAACCGCCGGTTGAAAAACCTGCTACACCGCCGCCACCGCCGCCGCCTGTTCAACAGCAAACCCCGGCTCCGCCACCGCCGCCCGCGCCGCCAAACTATAATTTCAGCAATATTCAGTTTGAGTTTAACTCGGGCATATTGAAAACCGAATCGTACGCGCTGCTTGATAAAGCTGTTGCCGAAATGAAGAAAGATGACGCGGTATCATTCGTATTAAATGGCCACTCATCAGCCGAAGGCTCAGAGAAGCATAACATGGATCTGTCTGTTGAACGTGCCAACTCGGTAAAAACCTACCTGACCAACAGCGGCATCAGTGCCGACAGGCTTACGGTTAAAGGTTTTGGTGAAAGCAAACCCATCTCAACCAATACCGACGAAGCAAGCCGCGCGCTAAACCGCAGGGTAGAGATCAAAAAACAATAACAAATTTTTATCTCATAAAAAAGGAGCGTTTACTTTGAGTAAACGCTCCTTTTGCTTTTATTAAGTTGACAGATTACTTCACCTCAATGATAAACTCATCTTTAGGCATACGTACCTTTTTAAGGTTTACCAACCAATCATTAGCTTCATCGCGGTAACCAAGCGGTAGTATAGCCGCACTTTTTAAGCCCTTTTCGGCCAGGCCTAAAATTTCATCGAGTTTTTCAGGTATAAAGCCTTCCATTGGCGTGGCATCAACGCGTTGTTCAGCGGCGGCAGTTAACGCAACACCCAGCGCAATGTACGCTTGTTTAGCCGCGTGTGCGGCGTGCCATTGCTGGCCAAGCGGTTGGTACATGCTCCAAAGCCTTTCATGATAAGCACTCATGGCATCTTCCGGCAAGCCGCGTTCTTTCGCTGTATATTTAAACACTTCGCCTATGCGTTCGTGGCTGTAACCATCCCAGGCCGCGAAAACCAGCAGGTGCGAGCAATCAACAATCTGGCTTTGATCAAAAGCAATACCTTTGATCTTCTCCAGCACCTCTTTATCAGATATAACAATAATCCTATACGGCTGCAAACCTGATGATGATGGGGCCAAACGGGCCGCCTCTAATATATAATCCAGTTTATCTTGCGGAACAACAGCTCCGTTCATTTTTTTGGTGGCATAGCGCCAGTTCAGATCTTCAATTAAGCTCATTATAATTACGTATTTATTATGACAAATGTGGGGGATTATTTGTTTACTTTTGTCACAAGGTAACCATAATTCACAGTAACATGCAAGTAACCAAGTCACCACAAGGTAAGCAGCCTTTAACTAAATCGCAGTGTAACAAAAAGCTGTTGGCTATTAAAGATGCCATGGATTTACTTGAGGGCAAATGGAAGATACACATATTGGCCGTGTTATGTGATAGCCCGATGCGCTACTCAGATATATTGCGCGAGGTGGACGGCATATCAGGCAAAATGTTGAGCAGGCAGTTGAAGGAGATGGAGTTGAACAAACTGGTTACACGCAATGTTATTAACACCCAGCCTTTAGTGGTTGAATATGAGCTTACCGAATACGGCCTGAGCTTTAAAGATGTTTTAGCCCAACTGGCGCTTTGGGGCGAAAGGCACCGCAAGCATATACTTGCGAATGATAAGTAGTAGTTTAAAGAATACTTTTCGCTCTTTACTATTTATGCGTGACAGATAAAGCATTCGTAATTACGTTTACTCTGATTAATTGAGTAATCAGCAATGCAAATATTCCATAATAAAAAATTGGCAGATTATATGTTATACCTAAAAACAAATATGGCACACTAATAATAGCCCATTCTACAAGCAACTTAGTTTTAAGCCTATTTACTTTTTGAGTAATAAGTAATATATCCAGTATAATTAAACTTAATAGTAGCCCAAACCAAAATAGTATTCCATAAGCTAATACCAAAAACAAAGCGGCTACTATTGATTGAATTATAGTTTTTTGAGTATTGTAATCAGTTAAATTCAAATATATTGCATAAACATACACGATCACAAATACGCCTAACAGATTAATCCAATTTGTTATTATCAATTTCATGGAGCTATTTAATTTGAACAATTGATAGGCAAACGTCTACTTTACTTCACGTTTCTTTTTAAACGCAGCTTCAAGTTCATTGAGGTAGCTGTCATACACGGCCCTGTCCACAAATGCTTCGGGATTGTAGCCATCGCCCGGTTTATGCTTTTTTTGCAGATCAAACTGACTGGCGTGCGATGCCAGCCATATATCAAACGTCAGCTTTTTCATGGCATCAAAAGTATAAGCGTAATCCTTTTCAATCGTTGGATATTCGCTCACCTCGTTAAACGCCTTTTCAGTAACAATACTGGGCATGTTGGCAATCAGCACACGGTAAGTGCGCACGGCATCCTTTATATCAAACAAAAAACTACATGAGCCCTTGGTATGCCCGGGGTGGTGCAGCATTACCAGTTTAGTGCTGCCAAGTACAATGCTATCCTGATCGTGCAATATCCTGTCGGCCTTTACAGGCGCATAGGTACTAACGCCATTGCCTAAAGCATAATCACTGCTGCCGCCATCGGCCATAACCTGCGCATCGGCTTCATCAACCATCATTTTAGCGCCGGTAAGTTTTTTGATGGATGCCATAGCCCCCAAATGATCGTAATGCGCTTGTGTGGTGAGCAATATTTTTGTATCCTTTAGTTTAAAGCCCAGTGTAGTGATATTCTTGCTGATGATATCCGCCGAGTTGGCCAAACCGGTATTGATCAAAATATTGCCTTGAGGAGTTACGATCAAATAGCTCGCCAAATCATACGTACCTACATAATACAAATTACCCGCAATGCGGAACGGCGGATAAGGCTTTGACCATTCGGCCGGCGTATCTTTAGGTTCAAGCACTTTTTGTGCCGATGACGTAAAAGAAACAATAGTACAAAAGACTATCAACAGCATTATTTTATATAGGTAACGTAGCATGCCTCAAATATAAAAGCCCTTGTAACATTTATGAATATTTACATTGGGAAAACTTAATATTCTTTAATTTAGCTTTATTGCGATCGATAACACAGTGCTGACTTAAACTTTATCGGTTCCCCCTTAAGTATGTTTTTAATAATATTGAATATAATATTCTGCATCGCTTTTATTGGCTTTGCTTATTTGAACTTTAATGATATTGACTGGTACCTGTGGGTACCTATTTACCTGAGCGCTGCAGCATGTTGCGGGTTTGCCGCGGCGGGTTCGGTTTTTCCAAACCTGTATATTTTATTGATCGCCTTTTATTTGGTGTATGCTGTATTGCTGTTTTTTCAAAAGGATGGTGTGCGCGATTGGATAAGCAAATACAACAAACCAAGCCTGGTTGAAAGCATGCAAGCCGAAAAGCCTTACATCGAAAAAACACGCGAGTTTTTCGGGCTGCTGATTATTGCCGGGGCATTATTAATTAACTTTTTGGCCGTTTAAAACTATGTTCGGGTACGATACTGAAGCATTAAGAAATTTGCTTGCCACCATCATCCAAAATAATGTTACACCTGACACCTGGGCCTGGTTAAGCCGGCAGGGCGATATTAGTAACACCGCGGCGTTTAACGCGGCGTTTGCCATGATGCCCCGCAAAACAGGCAAGGCAACCATCACCATAACCCCTGAACAGGCCGAACAACTCAATACCATACGCCCCGGTTTTACTGTTAAGGGCTGGAGCGCAGACAGGCTTGGCCGGGTGTACCTGCTGTCGCAAGCGGATGCCAACAACAAGGAACATTATTTCGCCGTAATAGAGAATCTGTTTTTAGCCGCCGAGATGAATGAACTGGTAGCTTTATATTCAGCATTACCAATTTTAGCTTATCCGGATTTTTTGGTAAAACGTTGTGCCGAGGGTATACGTAGCAATATCGGTATTGTTTTGGAAGCTATTATGTACCATAACCCTTACCCTGCCGAATACTTACCGGATGCAGCCTGGAACCAACTGGTGATGAAAGCCATTTTTACTGACAAGCAACTGGATTTGATAACCGGCCTTAACGAGCGCAACAACCCCGAGCTTGCCCGCATACTGATGGATTTTGCCCGTGAGCGCGGTGCAGCAGGCCGCAGCGTTGTGCCTGAGCTATGGCACCTGGCTTCGCCGTTTACCGATGCCGGAATTGTGAACGCCGTTAAACAACAATACAGTACCATTTGATAACTCCATTATAAACAGAAAGATATGTGCTGCAGCCATTCATTTGAAGATAAACCGCTACCGGGCCAAAAACCCGAGGCATTTGATATAAGCGCCGTTAAAGGCATGAAGTTTTTTGACCCGCATGTGCACATGACATCGCGCACTACGGATGATTACCAGGCCATGGCCGATGCCGGTGTGGTAGCACTGATAGAGCCCGCATTTTGGCTGGGCCAGCCCCGTACGGGTATTGACAGTTTTAGAGATTATTACAGCAGCCTTGTTGGCTGGGAACGTTTCCGTTCGTCGCAATTTGGTATCAAGCATTATTGCACCATCGGCCTTAATTCGCGTGAAGCTAACAACGAAGCCTTAGCTGAACAAGTGATGGAAATACTACCGCTGTTTGTTTATAAAGATGGTGTGGTTGGCGTTGGCGAGATAGGCTTTGACGACCAAACCGCCGCCGAAGAAAAATATTACCGCCTGCAACTGGATCTGGCAAAGGAAGCCGGTTTACCCGTGCAGGTACACACACCCCACCGCGATAAAAAACATGGCACCCAGCGTAGCATGGATATCGCCCTCGAGCATGGCCTCGACCCATATACTGTTATCATCGACCATAATAATGAGGAAACGGTAAAAGAAGTGCTTGATCGTGGCTTTTGGGCGGCGTTTACTATCTACCCTTTTACTAAAATGGGTAACCAGCGCATGGTTGAGGTGGTGAAGCAATACGGCTCTGAACGGATCATGATCAACTCTGCCGCCGATTGGGGTATCAGCGATCCGCTGGCGGTACCAAAAACTGCCGCTCTGATGAAACTAAACGGCATCAGTGCCGAATATATTGAACTGGTTACCTACCGCAACGCCATAACCGCATTTGCCCAAAGCGGACAAATTGACGAGGCCGACTTTGGCGTAAACATTGACCAAAGCGCCCGGTTTGAGGGTAATAGCATTTTACGTGGCGGCCAGCAGCCTCGGGTAGATAAATCGTCCATCATCATCAGTTAATTGTTTTGAGTAAAACCATCAGTTACCTGCGCATGATGCGCCCTGCCAACATCGTTACCTCGGTAGCTGATGTGCTGGCGGGCATAGCCATCACCGGTATTTTTGCCGATTCGGGTGCTTTTATGATGCAGGGTTATCTGTCAACTACCCTGCTGTTATGCTTTTCAACCGCCTGCCTGTATGGCGGCGGCATTGTATTTAACGATGTTTTTGACGCCGAACTGGATAAAATTGAACGCCCCGAGCGCGCCATACCAAGCGGAATCATCAGCAAAGCATCCGCCGCTACATTAGGCAGTGTATTGCTTATAACAGGCATTGCAGCCGCTGTATTTTGCGGAGGCGTGTCGGGTATATTAGCTGTGGGCATTGCATTTTTTGCTTTGCTTTATAACAAGGTCAGCAAACACCATCCATTTTTCGGGCCGCTTAATATGGGGCTATGCCGTGGATTGAACCTGTTGTTAGGCATCAGCATATTGCCTGATGTTTTGCAGCATTGGTATCTGCTGGCTGTGGTGCCTGTAATTTACATATTCTGTATTACCATGATCAGTCGTGGTGAGGTACATGGCGGCAGCAAGGGCAACCTGTATATAGCATCGGGTTTGTATGGTATTGTGGCGGGCATCATCGCTTACTTTGGTTATCGCAACGGAACCTTGTTACTAACCGCTGTGTTTCTGATCCCTTTTATATGGATGATATTCCGCCCGTTACTAAAAGCTATTCAGCAACCGGTGGGTAAAAATATAGGCGCGGCTGTAAAGGCTGGCGTAATATCCCTTATATTGATGGATGCGGCATGGGCGGCAACATTCAGCACAGTTTTTGTAGCTTTATTGATAGCCTGCCTGTTACCCTTATCCATGTGGCTGGCAAAAATATTCGCCGTCACCTGATTTTATTTTTTAACGTTTTTTGATTTGGAGCTGTAATGGAGCATTTACAACAGTCGTTCACTGTAAAATTTGAATATAAAGTACTTTTTACCGCCGGGCTTTTTGAAGCCGGCAATAGCATTTTCAACCAATTTTCGTCGCAGGTAAATACTGCCGTTCAGCGTAAAATATTTTTCGTAATTGACAAGGGTGTGGCCGAAGCGCATCCGCAATTAACAGCAAACATCAAAGCCTATTTTGCCGCTAACAATACCGTTAAACTGGTTGATCATATCCTGATTATTCCCGGTGGTGAGCAGGTTAAAAATGATACCCAGTATTTTGATCAGGTGGTTGAAGCGGTAAACACTTACGGCATTGACCGCCACTCGTACATCGCGGCCATCGGCGGCGGTTCGGTGCTGGATATGGTGGGCTATGCCGCCGCGGTATCGCACCGTGGCATTAAACACATCCGCATACCTACTACGGTGCTCTCACAAAACGACTCCGGCATCGGGGTAAAAAACGGCATCAACTACTTTAATAAAAAGAATTTTCTGGGCACGTTTGTTCCGCCGGTTGCGGTGTTTAACGACGAGCAGTTTTTGACCACGCTTAGCGATCGCGACTGGCGTTCGGGCATATCCGAAGCCATTAAGGTGGCCCTGATAAAGGATGCTGACTTTTTTAACTGGATCGAAGCCAACGCTCAAGCCTTAGTTGAGCGTGACATGACCGTAATGAACCAACTGGTTTGGCGCTGCGCCAAGCTGCACATGGAGCATATTGCCGGTGCCGATCCGTTTGAAAGCGGCTCATCCCGCCCGCTAGATTTTGGTCATTGGAGCGCGCACAAACTAGAATACCTGAGCAATTTTGAGGTAAGGCATGGTGAGGCCGTAGCCATGGGCATCGCGCTTGATACGGTTTACTCTAATCTATCAGGCCGCTTATCATCGGCTGAAAGCCAAAGGGTAATTCAACTGTTGCTTGATTTAGGCTTTGAGGTTACCCACCCGCTATTGCAGGTAAACGACGAGGGCAATAGCCCGATACTAGATGGCCTTGAAGAATTCAGGGAACACCTGGGCGGACAGCTTACCATTATGCTGCTTACCGCTATAGGCCAAGGGCAGGAAGTTCACGAAATGAATGCCGCCCTGCTTGAACAGGCCGGCCATATTTTAACAGATACCCAGCAACACCAGTTGCAATAAACGTCATCTACCTATGCAGATCAACAACGCGCATTTAACTTATTGCACCAACATACATCCCGGCGAAAGTTGGGCCGATCATTTCGCTTCCCTAAAGCAAAACTTTCCGGAGGTTAAGGCACAGTTAGCGCCAAAAGAACCGATGGGTATCGGCCTGCGCCTGTCAAACCAGGCCAGTGTGGAGATATTAATGGGCGATAATATACAGCGATTTAAGCAATGGCTGTTTGAAAATAACGCCTATGTATTTACCATGAACGGCTTTCCGTACGGAGGCTTTCATGATACGGTGGTGAAAGACCAGGTGCACGCGCCTGACTGGACGACCAGCGAACGCCTCGGCTACACCTTGCGTTTATTCCATATTCTTACCGCGCTGTTGCCCGAGGGCATGGAAGGCGGCATATCTACTTCGCCGTTAAGCTACAAGCATTGGTTTGATACCGGTGTTGAAATGGAAGATGCTAAATTTGTAGCCACAAAAAAAATACTTTTAGTTGCCGAGGAATTAAGCAATATTTATCAGCAAACCGGCATTTTACTACACCTGGATATTGAGCCGGAGCCGGATGGCATAATAGAAACCGGTCGTGAATTTATTGATTGGTATGAGCAGGTTTTGCTTCCGCATGGCATTACCCATTTCGCGGAGAAGCTCAATTTGTTAGCCCACGAAGCCGAAGCCCTGATAAAGCGCCACATTACGTTATGTTATGATGTTTGCCACTTCGCTATTGGCTATGAGCCGCATCAGGCGGTGATAGATGAACTGGAGGCAAAAGGCATATTAATCGGCAAAATACAGATCAGTGCCGCCCTCAAAGCTACATTTACAGGCGAACCGGATAATAAACAAGCTATATTGAATGAGTTTGCCAAATTTGATGAACCTACCTACCTGCACCAAGTTATTGCCCGGTTGCATAACGGACAACTGGCCCGCTACCCTGACCTGACCGATGCCCTACTGCTTAAAGATGATGCCAGCGAATGGCGGGCGCATTTTCATGTGCCGATATTTTTAGAAGATTTTGGCTTGCTGCAATCAACCCAGAGTGATATAAGCGAGGTGCTCGAGATATGGAAGAACAAGCCGTTTACCAAACATCTGGAAGCCGAAACTTATACCTGGAGCGTATTACCGTCCGAACTAAAGGTACCCATGGCACAATCTATCAGTCGCGAACTGGCCTGGGTAAAAATCAAATTGAGCATTTAATACATCGTACTTATGAATAAAACGGTTGTTATTGATATTGTTGGCCTCTCCACTTCGGTTATAGGCGAGCATACCCCTTTCCTGAAACAATACATCGCTAAAAAAAACCTCACTACCATTGAGCCGCTTTTACCCGCGGTTACCACAGCGGCACAATCGGCTTACCTAACCGGCAAGTGGCCAGCAGATAACGGCATTGTAGGCAACGGCTGGTATGACCGTGTGGATAGCGAAATAAAATTCTGGAAACAATCGAACAAACTGGTTAACGGTGAAAAGATATGGGACAAAGCCAAAAAGGAAGACCCATCCTTCACCACCTCCATGATGTTTTGGTGGTACAATATGTACTCTAATGCCGATTATTCGGTTACCCCTCGCCCTAATTATTTGGCGGATGGCCGTAAAATGCCGGATTGCTATTCGCACCCGGCCGAACTGCGCGATGTATTACAAACCAAGCTGGGCCAGTTTCCGCTATTTCAATTCTGGGGACCGGGTGCTAGTATTAAATCAACCCGGTGGATAGCCGATGCATCTATGCATACAGATGATCTGCATAACCCTACCCTTACACTGATCTATCTGCCACATTTAGATTACTGCCTGCAAAAGTTCGGACCTGATACCGCGAAGATCGCCCCTGAATTAAAGGAAATAGATGAGGTAGTAAAAGACCTGGTTACTTTTTATGAGCAAAAAGGTGCAAAGATCATCCTGTTATCTGAATACGGCATTGCCCCGGTTAACAATCCGATACACTTGAACCGCCTGCTGCGCCAACACGATATGCTGGGCATACGTATTGAGCGTGGTCTGGAATTACTGGACGCAGGCGCATCAAAAGCGTTTGCCGTGGCCGATCATCAGATTGCGCATATCTATATTAATGATCCGTCGGTTACTGAAAAAGTAAAAAGCCTCATTAAATCGGTTAAAGGCGTTGAACTGGTGCTTGACCGTGAGGAACAGGCCAAATACCATATTGACCATGAACGCGCCGGCGACCTGGTAGTAATGGCTGATAAGGATAGCTGGTTTACCTATTATTTTTGGCTGGATGATGCCGTTGCGCCCGACTATGCACGGGTAGTCGACATCCACAAAAAGCCGGGGTATGATCCCGTAGAAATGTTCATGACCTCAAAGGCTCGCGCCGGTTATAAACTACTGCGCAAAAAAGCCGGTTTCCGCTACGTAATGGATGTAATACCGTTGGATGCCACGCTCATTAAAGGATCGCATGGCAGGGTTAACATTGATAACCAGTACAAGCCGGTGCTCATAACCGATCATGCCATTGCGGGCACCTTAAACGCGCCTGACGTTTTTGATGTAATATGGCAGCATCTTAAAGGATAAGTCTATTCTTGAATGGTTTAGGCCGATTGATTGGAATGCCTTTTGTATTATCAGGCGTAATATATTCTAATCATCTGTAACATATGCCTAAATGGTTTAAAACTACCTTAAAAGTATTGGGTGGGATAATAACACTTATACTGCTTTTATTTATTGCCGCAACACTATATATCACCTTTAATAAACAAAAGGTGTTAATCCTTATTACCCAAACCGTTAATAAAAGCATTGACGGTAAGCTGGTAATTGGTGAGCTCGACCCAACTTTTTTTTCGGCGTTCCCTAATGTTGCAGTATCATTAAAGAATGTATCCCTCAAAGATAATCAATGGCAAAAGCATAAGCATACGCTGCTACAGGCGGGCGATGTTGAAGTGGCAGTAAACGCCTTGTCATTGATTGGCGGCAGCGTTAATATTCAGAAAATCAGCATAAACAACGCCTCAATAGACTTTTTTACTGATAGCACCGGCTATAGCAATACCGCAGTGTTTAAAAAAGGCAAGCCTAAACCAGAGGATGATAAAAAAGAAAAAGATGACGATGAAGGTGCGGCGGCAATCATTAAACGGATTGACCTGAACAACGTAGCCTTTGCGCTTAACAATCAAAAAGCTAACAAATTATTTAGTTTTTACGTCAATTCCCTAAAAGGTAAAGTTGACTACCCGAGCGAAGGCTGGAAAGCTAAGATTAACCTGGATACAAAAGTAAAAAGCCTGGCCTTTAACACCAAACGGGGTAGCTTTATTAAGGACAAACAATTGCGCGGACCGTTCGATATTCAGTACACTGAAAAAGATGGCGTTATCACTGTAGCACCTAACAAATTAAATATTGGTGAAGATCCTTTTATTATCGGTGCAAAATTTGAAACGGCTAAAGATCCGGTTAAATTCACGATCAACATAAAGGTTGATGAACTGCTGTGGAAACACGCAGCCGACCTGCTGGCTCCTAACATTTCAGCCAAGCTTAATATGTTTGCTATATCCAAACCATTGGAAGTAACTACATCATTGGTTGGTGATTTTGGCGGTGGCGGTGATCCGGCCATTAACGTACATTGCAAAGTAAGCGATGCTACTCTGAAAACACCAGGCGGCGTAATGAGTAATTGTAGCTTTAACGGCATATTTACCAATGGTTTTGAAAAAGGGAAGGATCTGGGCGATGAGAACTCCGCTATAGGCTTGTATAATTTCACCGGTAACTATCAGGGTATGCCTTTTACTATGGATACCACCACCATTGTAAACCTGATCAAACCTATTGCTTCGGGCGCGTTTCGTTCAAAGTTTAATGTAGCCAAGCTGAATAATGTATTCGATTCAGATCAGCTTAAATTTAACAAGGGAACCGCCGACCTGAACCTGCACTACAAGGCTGATATTGTTGATTATCAGCTTAACAAACCGGTATTTAGAGGAGCTGTTCATGTAAAGGATGCAGACATGACCTATGTACCCCGCGCGCTTAACCTTAAAAACTCATCACTCTCGCTGTACTTTACCGATAACGATCTGGTGTTTAAAAACATACGCTTGCAAAGCGGCCATAGTATAGTAAATATGGACGGCCGGGTGAACAACTTTTTGAACCTTTATTATAAAGACCCTGAAAAAATGGTACTGACTTGGTATGTGCGCAGTCCGCAAATGTACCTGGGCGAATTTTTAAGCTTCTTGAACAAAAAGGTTAACGTACGTAAAAAGCCGGTGAAGAAAACCAATAACGGTAACCTGGCCGATCAGTTGAATGATGTATTCGAAAAATCGAACGCGGAATTACATATGCTGGTTGAAAAGGTTTATTATAAAAAGTTTGTGGCTACAGATGCTATTGCCAGCGCGGAGCTTACCAATAATGGTGTTACCATTAACAGCATCAGCCTGAAGCACGCCGGTGGCTCGCTCAACATAAGCGGCCGTGTGCAGCCGGAAGGCAATTCAAACTCCTTTGATATTAAAACAAAGGTGAACAATGTGAACATCAGCACATTTTTTTACGCGTTTGATAATTTTGGATTGAGTAGCCTTACCAGTAAAAACCTAAGCGGTTACCTAACCTCAAATGCCAGTGTAAAAGGACGTATTACTAATGATGGCAGCCTGGTGCCACGGTCGGTGTTCGGTACGCTGTCCTTTGATCTTAAAAATGGCGCTCTAAAATCGTTCGCACCCATAAAGAGCGTGGGTAAGTTCGCTTTTCCGTTCCGTGATTTGGATAATATTACTTTTCCGCAGCTTAGCGGCACATTTGATCTACGTGGCGAAAAGATCAATATCCGGCCGATGCAGATCAGCTCGAGCGTGTTAAATATAGATATGGAAGGTGTTTACTCTTTAAATAAAGGAACCAACATCGCTATTGACGTGCCATTGCGTAACCCGAAGGACGATTATAAAATAACCGACCCTGCCGAGCGCAGCAAAAAGCGCATGAAAGGCATCGTGCTGCACCTGCTGGCCGCTGATGGCGACGACGGTAAGATCAAAATAAAGCTGAACCGGAACCGTAACAAGGACAAAGAAAAAAACGACGATAAAGATAAAAAAGACGAAGCGAAATAGCTTTATGCCACTATCCTGCTCCACTCCGGGTGGCGTTTTAAAAAGCTTTGTATGTATACGCACAGCGGTACTATTTTGCCGTTGTGCGCTTCAATATAGTTCAATGCCTTATCAACCAACGCTGATGCTACGCCCCTACCCTCAAGCTCCTGCGGAACCTCGGTATGCACCAGGTAGTATTTATCGTTTTTCCTGATATAATCAATAAAGGAACGGTGGCCGTCTACAACCATTTCAAAATTGTGCATGGCTTCGTTATTAACCAGTTCAACATCAGTATAGGATGACATAAGCAGATAATTTTCTATCATTCAAATTTAACAATGTTATGCTTTTTGCCAAATGGCAAATTAGTTTACATTCGCCCATTGTATCTTTACTTGTATGGAGCAGATCATTAATTACCTTTTACGCTTTGGCCATTTAACCCCGCAGCAAATTGAGCTGATCAGATCGAGGCTTACACCGCTTTACCTCAATAAAGGTGATTACTTCTCTGAAGCTGGGACCATAGCCAACCGTGTTGGATTTATAACCGATGGAGTTATGCGGGTTTGTTATTACAGCAACAAGGGCGAAGAATTTACCCGCTGCTTTGTTCCGGAAAATCGTTACGTGGTTGATTTAAACAGCTTTCATAATAAAACACATACTGCTGAGTACATTGAGGCACTAACCGACTGCGAACTGTTAGTGCTGAGCCGTGAAGCTTTTACTGAATTTGGCACTATTATACCCAACTGGAATGATATGTTTGTACGAATAGGTTCATCCTCGCTGATGACCAAGGTACAGGCTGCCCAAACCATGATCAATCAGGATGCAAAAACACGCTATCTTGGTTTTTTAGAGCAATTCCCCGGAGTAGCTAACCGGGTACCGCTGTCTGCCCTGGCCTCTTACCTGGGTATTACGCAATCATCATTAAGCCGGGTACGTAAAGCGGTTTCTTAAACACTTTTTGCCATTTGGCAAATGCTTTATGCTACCGGCTAACCATATTTGCATCAAATAAAACAACAAAAATGAAACAGACCGTATTAATAACAGGTGCTAACAAAAGCCTCGGCTTTGAAGCCGCCAAACAACTTTTAGAAAAGGGTTACTTTGTATACATAGGCAGCCGCGACCTTAGCCGCGGAAACGAAGCTGTTGAAAAGCTGAAAGCAGCCGGATATCAGGATGTAGACCTACTGCAACTTGACGTAACCGACAGCGCATCCATCGCGAAAGCAAAACAGGAGCTGGAAAGTCAAATACCTCACCTTGATGTATTGATCAACAATGCCGGCATTCCGGGAAGTTACCCACAGGATGCTTTGGTTGTAGATCAGCCTACCCTGCGCCAGGTATTTGATACCAACTTTTTCGGGGTGATTGAAGTTACACAGGCCTTTTTGCCGCTTTTAAGAAAGTCGGCCGCGCCGCGCATTGTCAATGTCTCAAGTGACCTGGGTTCACTGGGCAACCAAACCAACCCAAATTATGAGCACTATGAAGTGAAACCGGTAGCTTATTGTTCATCCAAAGCCGCATTGAACGCCTTTACCATAACACTGGCTTATGAATTACGGGATACCAACTTTAAGGTGAACAGTGTCAACCCCGGTTATACCGCTACAGACTTTAATAATCACAGCGGCCCTAAAACTGTTGAGGAAGGTGCAAAAGTACTGGTTGACTATGCCATTATTGGCGAAGACGGCCCCACAGGCAAATTCTTTAGCGACTATGGTGAAACAGCCTGGTAGTTATTAATAAACAAAAAAGGGCCTTGTTAATTAAAACAAGGCCCTTTTTACATCTTAACAAAAAGGATTATTTACCTTTTGCAGCTTCCTGCTCTGCCTGGCGTAACGCACGTGATGTAGTTACTGATACGATAGTATCTTCCTGGGCATTGGTAATTTGCAGGTTTTCCAGTTTAATATCGCTAACGCGAACTGATTTACCAACTTCAAGCTCCTCAATGCTCACTTCAATGTTATCAAGGTGATCTTTAGGTAAGCCTTTGATACGAAGTTTACGTAATTTTTGAACTAATTTACCACCTACTTTTACACCCGGAGAAGTACCGGTTAATTTTACAGGGATCTCGATGGCGATTGGTTTGTTCTCATCAAGTTGTAAAAAGTCAACGTGTAAAAGTTGTTCAGTTAACGGGTGGAACTGAATGTCTTTAATGATAGCCTGTGTTTTTGTACCGGCAATGTCAAGGTCGATGAAATGAACAACCGGTGTGTAAATAACGGTTTTCAAATCAGCTGCGGATACTGAGAAGTGAGTTTGAGTTTCACCTCCGTACAGAACTGCAGGCACCTGGCTTTGGTAGCGCAGCTCTTTAGCATCTCTTTTCCCTACGTTCTCTCTCAGAGAACCGCTAATAGCAAATGATTTCATTTTTATATTTGTTTATTTATTGTTAGTTCATGGCGTATGGATCATTGTTCATAGCGCCATAAATTCTTTTATTTAGTTAAGGCTGATTACTATCAACCATGAACTATATACTATTTTTAATCTACCTTGAACAACTGGCTTATTGAGCCATGTTCGTTCACGTTTGTTATGGCCTTAGCAAAAAGCTCAGCGGTTGATAGTACCCTGATCTTATCGCTTTGGTATTTAAGCGGTATGGTATCGGTAACAATCAGTTCTGTTAAAGCTGATTTTTCAACCGTTTCATAAGCCTTGCCTGACAATACCGGGTGTGTACATACCGCCCTTACGCTGCGTGCGCCACGCTCCATTATAAGTCCCGCTGCTTTTGACAGGGTTCCGGCGGTATCACAAATATCATCAATCAATACAATATCCTGGTCAACCACATCACCTATCACCGTCATTGATTCGATCTCGTTGGCGCGTTTACGGCGCTTATCACAAATCACTACCTCGGCGTTAAAAAATTTGGCAAAGGTGCGTGCGCGGTACGAGCCGCCCATATCCGGCGAGGCAATGGTAAGGTTGCTTAACCCCAGGCTTTTGATGTAAGGCACAAATATAACTGAGCCATCCAGGTGATCAACCGGGATATCAAAAAAGCCCTGTATCTGCGCTGCGTGCAAATCCATGGTCATGATGCGGTTAATGCCCGCTGCTACCAATAAATTAGCAACCAGCTTGGCACCAATGGCTACACGAGGCTTATCTTTACGATCCTGGCGCGCTAACCCAAAATAAGGTATTACAGCCGTTACATAGTGAGCCGAAGCGCGGCGGGCCGCATCAATCAGCATCAAAAGCTCCATCAGGTTATCCGTAGGCTGGTGGGTTGATTGTATCAAAAATACATCGCAACCACGTACCGACTCGTTAAAGTGAGGTTGAAACTCACCATCGCTAAAACGTGAAAGAACTACCTCGCCAAGTTCACGGCCATAGCTTTCCGATATTTCGGTAGCCAGTTGCTTTGAACCTGAACCTGAGAATAATTTAACAGGGTTAAACTGTAACGGCATTTTATTTGGATTTCGAACATCGGGCAGCATCTGTTACAATGCGCTTTTATTCGTATAAAACCTTAAAAACACAATTCGGATTTCAAATTCTCTATCGGTTTAACCGAAACTGAAAATTCAAAATCCGAATTTTTTGTTGTTGCCCGACCTGGATTCGAACCAAGACAAACGGTACCAAAAACCGTCGTACTACCATTATACTATCAGGCAATCTCCGTTAGATAATTGCTTTTCTGAACGGAATGCAAATGTAAGACGTTTTTTGAAATGGTAAAAATTTTTTTGAAAATAATTTAAGCGGCTTATTTAGCCCTTACCCTCCCGGCGTTAAAAAATGTTAACTACTAAGTTTTTAATAGTAACATTAAGGATTGTTTGTTATTTTCGGCAGCTTATAAAGCTGTATAGTATTTATATCATTTCACGATGAATTACAACAAGATAAACAATCTTTTTGGCTGGCTTGCCTTTTTGATAGCCACCGTTACCTACGTTTTAACGCTCGAACCATCAACCAGTTTTTGGGATTGCGGCGAATTTATTGCCTGTATATACCGTTTGCAGGTGGCTCACCAGCCCGGCGCGCCGCTGTTTACTATGATCGGCAAGGTTTTTTCGCTCCTATCCATGGGCGATAATACCAAGGTAGCTTACTTTACCAACATGGCATCGGCCTTATCAAGCAGCGCTACTATACTGTTTTTATTTTGGACGATAACCGCCCTTGCTAAAAAGCTGCTGGTTAAACCGGGCGTACAAATAACTACCGCTAACATCATCCTGATTATAGGTTCGGGCCTGGTAGGTTCACTGGCTTATACATTTTCTGATACATTCTGGTTCTCGGCCGTTGAATCTGAGGTATATGCCGAATCATCGTTATGTACAGCTATCGTATTTTGGGCCATCCTGAAATGGGAAGCCCATGCCGATGAGCCGCACGCCAACCGCTGGATCGTATTCATAGCCTACATCATGGGCCTTTCTATCGGCATTCACTTACTAAACCTGCTGGTTATACCGGCCATAGCTTTAGTTGTTTACTTCCGTAAGGCAAAAGTAGCCACCGCTTCGGGAGCATTGTTATGGTTTTTTGGTGGTGTAGTTGCCGTGGCATTTGTGCTATGGGGGGTAATTCAGTTTACCGTTAAGGGAGCCGCCTTCTCTGACCTGTTATTTGTAAATACGCTGGGCATGGGTTTCGGCTCGGGTGCCATTACCTTTTTTGTATTGCTGATAGCATTACTGGTTACAGGTATATACTACACCATTAACCCGGTTAAACCCGCTATAATAGCCACGGCAGTATTTTTTGTACTGCTTGCAGGCATAAGCAGCGGCATTGTGGGTGCCATTGTAGCCATAGCGGTGTTGGCCTTCCTTGAGTATGTGGTTAAAATCCGTGAAAAACGCTTCGCGCTGAACAGCTTTTTAGTTTGTCTGGCCTTTATACTATTCGGTTACAGCTCTTTCGTGATGATCGTGATCCGTGCTAAGGCAGGCACTAACCTGAACAACAGTGATCCGCAGGATGCATTCGCCCTTAACGGTTACTTAAACCGTGACCAGTATGGCGATACGCCATTGCTATACGGCCAGTTCTTTGATTCACAAATTACCGATCAAAAAGAAGGCGCTAAAATATACCGTCGTGGCAAGGAGAAATATGAGGTAGCCGGTAAAAAGATCAAAAATATTTATGATCGTAATACCTTGTTCCCGCGTATGTTTAGCGATAAACCTAACCATGCGCAGTTTTATCGCCAATGGACCGGCCTGGGTGCTGAAGAGCATCCTAACTTGGTTACCAACTTAAAATTCTTTATGAGCTGGCAGGTTACGCAAATGTACACCCGCTACTTTTTATGGAACTTTGTTGGCCGTACCAACGAGTTGGATGGGCAGGTTGATGCCGGTGGTATTGATGGTAATTGGGTAACCGGCCTGCGGCCAAATCAGCCATTGCCTTACTCGGTGACCAAAAGCAAATCCTACAATCGCATGTACGCGCTGCCGTTGATCATCGGCCTGATGGGCGCGGTTTACCATTTCCGCCGTAACCAAAAGGATGCGGGTATTGTGGGCGTACTATTCTTCTTTACCGGTCTGGCTATTGTGCTTTACCTTAACCAGGACCCACTACAACCTCGTGAGCGTGATTATGCCTACGCCGGGTCATTCTACGCATTCGCGATATGGATAGGCCTGGGGGTATTATTTATTGCGGAGATATTAAGCCGGTTGAACGCCAAGACGGCTGCCATCATATCAACAGTAGTATGCTTATTGGCGGCACCTGCACTGATGGCCAGCCAGGAATGGGACGACCATGACCGCTCGACCAAGCTTACCCCTCATGATATGGCTTACAATTATCTAAACTCATGCGAGCCTAATGCCATACTGTTTGTTTACGGCGATAACGACACTTATCCCCTTTGGTACATTCAGGAGGTTGAAGGTGTAAGGCCTGATATACGCATTGTCAACCTGAGTTTGCTGGGTACCGATTGGTACATCCGCCAGATGAAGGGCAAGATGAACGAGTCGGCACCGCTGCCGATCAGCATGGCAAATGACAAATTTGAAGCCGGCGTTCGTGACGTGATCTATTACAGCGATGGCAACGTACCGGGATACACTGATGTTAAAGAGTTATTTGATTTTATAACCTCTGATGATCCGCGTGCCAAGGCTGAACTGCAAAGCGGCGAAAAAACCAATTATCTGCCCACTAAAAACTTCAAGCTTTCGGTTGATGTTAACGAGGCGGTAAAATCAGGTGCTGTACCTGCTGATAAGGTAGCACAGGCTGAAAGCGCCATTGAATGGAAGTATCCGGGTAATTACATCACTAAAGATAACCTTGCCCTGCTGGATATACTGGCACATAACAACTGGAAACGCCCGATCTACTTTGCCGTTACCGTAGGCAGCGAAAATATGATCGGCCTTGACCGTTACCTTTACAACGAGGGCTTCGCATACCACCTGATGCCAATAAAACCGGATACCACCGTTACACCGCTTGAGGCTACTAACAGCCAAAAGATGTATGATAACCTGGTTAACAAGTTTAAATATGGCAACTTTAAAACGGCAAAATATCTGGATCACGAGTCGCTGACGATGTTCTATCCATTGATCTCGCGCATGTATATGAATTTGGCTGATAACCTGATCAAAGAAGGTAAAAACGACCAGGTTAAAAAACTGATTGCCAAGTATGATGCCGAAATGCCATCAGACATACCGGTGCAGGAAGTAGCTGTACGCAAATATTACCTGCTGGAAAGCGCTTACCGTGTAGGCGAAACCAAGTTAGGTAACAAACTGGCCGGACAAATTGACGACTACCTGGTTAACATGCTCGACTTTAAATACGCGCAGTTACAGGATGGCAATGCAGCCGCCGATGACAGGGATATACAGTTCACCATGTCGTTATTAAACGGGCTGGTAGGCCTTACTAAAGATTTCCATCAAACCACATTAAATAAAACTTATAGCGATCAGCTTAAAGGCTTCAGCAGTAAGTTTGGGGTACCGCAGCAATAATTGCGGTACCGATATTAAACAAGAAAAGCGGCGTATGGCCGCTTTTCTTGTTATAAATAGTTGTTACTAATATTATTCTGTTGCTTTTACCGGAGCAGGGGCTTCGGCAACTTCAGGTTCATCCTCAATAACTACACCCATTGAGCAGAATTTATCAATACGCTCAGATACCAGTTGAGTAATGTCCTTTTGTTTAAGCTGGTTAAGTTCCTTAACCAATTGCTTTTTCAGGATGTTGGCCATAGCTACCGGGTCTTGATGCGCGCCGCCAAGAGGCTCTTTTACTACGCCGTCAATCAGTTTATTTTTCAGCATCTCGGTCGAGGTTAATTTTAATACCTCTGCCGCGCGTTCCTTGTTTTCCCAGGTTTTCCAAAGGATGGTTGAGCAATTTTCAGGCGAGATCACCGAATACCATGAGTTATCCAGCATCAATACCCTATCGCCAATACCAATACCCAATGCGCCGCCCGATGCACCCTCGCCTATGATCACGCAGATAACCGGCACTTTAAGTACCGACATCTCCAGCAGGTTGCGCGCGATGGCTTCACCTTGTCCGCGTTCCTCAGCTTCCAAACCCGGATAAGCTCCCGGCGTATCAATCAAAGTAACAACAGGCTTGTTGAATTTCTCAGCCAGTTTCATCAGGCGCAAAGCCTTGCGGTAACCCTCGGGGTTGGCCATGCCGAAGTTACGGTACTGGCGCTCCTTGGTGTTACGGCCTTTTTGATGGCCGATGATCATCACCGTTTGGCCGCCAAGGGTAGCAAAGCCGCCTACAATAGCCTTATCATCGCCTACAGTACGGTCGCCGTGCATTTCAATAAAATCGTCGCACATCAGCTCTATATACTGCAAAGTATAAGGCCTTTCCGGGTGGCGTGAGATCTGCACCTTTTGCCAGCCGGTAAGGTTGCCATATATGTCTTTTTTAGCTTGTTCAAACTTGGTTTGCAGCTCCGCAATGGTGGCCGACATATCAAGCTTGTTCTTATCTTCTATTTGTACAACCTTGTCAATCTGCTGTTGCAGTTCGGCTAACGGTTTCTCAAAATCAAATGAAATTTTCATACAACTCTATCAATCAAGTGCCAAATTTAAATAAAACCAACGGCAAATTGCTACTTGTTATCCTGGAAACGCTCAAACTTACTTATTTGCTTTGCAGTGAGCAGCTTTTGTGTTTTTAAACATGCCTGTAAAATGGCATTCCTGAGTTCGCCCTGGTATATGCCATAGCGATTGGTATAATAAATCAGGTTGCCGTCGTTTATCTTTTTTATCCTGAAAAGGCTGTCGATAGCCCGCTCGTTACGGATGATAAATACGCCCATCTCTTTCTTTTTACGGATCAGCTCGGTACTGATGGCGGTTATTTTACTTACCTGCGCGTCATCCAGCTTTAATTTATCTTTCGCGGCAAGTACTTTATCTGGTGCCGGGTAATGGTTCAGTTCCGCGGCCCAACTCATGTTATACAGGTCGTCGCCCTTTTGCAAGGCATCGTATTGTTTCAAACTTAGTGTTTTTACTGCGGACGGCTTGGTGGTGCTGTCTGTTTGCGCGAACGCGCTTGCTCCTAAAAGAGATATAAATACAAATGATAGTATGGTTTTAAGCATAAGCGATTGTTTAGTTCAAAACGGCCTAATATGGCGGGTAGTATATATTATTTATTAGTTGCCTGCGATTGGGGCGGCAACGGTGCTTTCCAAAGTTTCCACCACGGCGTTGCCGGCGACTCGTGATGCTCATAGTGATAACCAAAAAAATAACAGCTTAAAAAAGCCCACACATGGTTACGCCGCTGGCTGCGGGATTGGTGATGATTATCATGCTCGCCCTTATGCGGCAGGTAAGTGCCGAAGTAAAACAGTTGAAGTGTGCTCAATAAAGACGGAACTACCCAAAAGAGGAGCAGGTTGGGCTGTAGTATCAATAACTTTAAAATATTGAACAAGGCCGCCATAATAACGATCTGCCAGATGGATAAATAGTTGCGGATAAAACGCACATACCAGCTTAAAAAACTGCCGTGATGGTAATCCGGGTCATCGTCCGTATGTACATGCCGGTGGTGCATGTGGTGTTTTTTATACAGATGCGGGTACCAGAACGAAGCGTATAAAAAGGTGCTGGTAAAGCCAATAGCGTTGTTAATAGTTTTGTTGGAAGAAACCGTGCCATGCATAGCATCGTGCGCGGTAATGAACAGGCCGGTATACAAGTGCATTTGCAGCAATATGAACAGGTAAAGCAGTGGGTTAGTAAAATCCACAGTCCATTGCATCAGCAGGGAGATAGACACCGCCCAGAAGCCAATAACAATAAGCGCGATGATGATGCCTGTGTTCGATCTGTTTTGCATAGTTACGGTAATTATACAGCAAATATGTGTCCAAGATAACTAATTGGGGTTAATTAGCGGCCGGGTGCTGCCCGAAAGCCTTGCTCAGCAGGTCATACAGTTCCGGGTGGCGGGCCTGCAGTTTGTCGGGCTTCTCAAAAAAGTATTCGGACACTACCGCGAAAAACTCCGCCTCGTTAGTAGCGGCGTATGGGTTAATGTCCGATTTTCCTTCTTCTATTTTCCGGATTTCCTGGTGCATCATGCGTATCCAGGGTTTGATAAATTCATGCGGCAGCAATTGTTCCGGGATGCCGTCGGTAGCGCCATCCACCTTATCCAACAAGTGTACAAACTCGTGGATGCCGGTATTCTCAGCACCCGAATTTTTGGAGAAGCCTTTTTGCAGCGCCTTGCGCGACAGGATCATCTGCCCGTTCATGTAACCGCTGCCCACCATGCCCATAATATTGCGGCCGCTGTCGCCCTCAAACTGGTACTGCTCGTCAAAAGTATCAGGGTAGAGCAGCACGTTGGTCACGTTGCGATAGCTCCAGCCCTTAAAAGCGAAGATGGGTATTACCGCACTTGAGGCCACCATCAGCCGGTCAACATCATTAACCTCCAGCTCAACCCCTTCAATATGCACCGTATCCAGAAACTGCTCTATCTTGTCCTCAAAATAAGGCTTATCGGTATCGTTCAAGGTGTTATAAAAGTCGATGTGCTGCGCAAGCAATTTTTTTTGTGCAACCGTAAGGATAACCTGTGTAAGCGCCCTTTTATGCTTCCGCTGGAACAGGATATAGGAAATGATAATGGCAGCGATGATGGCGATGTAGAGCATGGGATGTTTAAACTATAATTTCCATATAGCTGTCGCTATTTTAGCTAACTTAGCTTGTCTGTTTCTAATTGAGTTAGGCGTCCAGCTATCACTATTAATTGAATTAGTTAAATGATACTGACTTGTTGTATAAACCTCTTTTTTATGTTCAAAATCTAAATCGGCTGCTTCCTTATTATTTTTTGATGGCTCAAGTAATGTTAAATTACCTAATAAATAAAGATTACGATTAAATTCATCCTCTGTAAAATCATCTTGCCATGTAACCGGGTAACTTTCAGGCAATATATGCTCTATAGTACCATTGTCACTCTCAAAATCATAAGATTTTCCACTCTCCTGATGTTCCAGTTTATAAAGCGTATACCTGAGCAGTTTTTTATCCGCACTATTACCGGTTTTAAATTGTTTGATTTGGAAGTAATTTTTAAACTCATCATCATTAAGGTAAAGCACCCTAATGTCGTTAACGGCTGAATTAAATGTTGGATTTGGGTTTTTAAAAAGGTTTATAGCAGATTTACTGTAAACTTTCTCCATTTCATTGGTTTGCAACTTAGCTATAACGTTATATCTGAATGAAATAGATACGATTGCGAACAATAACCGTTTAAAGTCGGAAAGGTTCAATTTTTCATATCCCACCATAGCTAATGGTTTCCATTGAGTAACTCTGAATATCTTGAGTGCATTTATGGAATTTCTTAATTCTTTGTCTACAAGCCAAAGTTCATCATCAGAAGAACCTAATGCTATATAGATATAAGCATATTTTTCCAAGTGGTCGAGCAGATCAAAAACATCAGTATCTGTTTTTACATATTGTTTAATTACCTTGAATAGAGATTCTTTAGTAACCATCTGTCTTGTTGCTTGTAGATAATATCTTAAAAAGATCGGGAAGTCTTTTAAACCTATTGAATCAATTATTTTTTTCCACTGGTTCTTCACTTGGTCCAAATCGGTTCTGCTTTTTGCAACAAGCGAAAACAGAAAATTTTTAAGCAAATCAGTAGAAGTTAAATCTACACCTCTTGAATTAAGCGTTTCAAATACTGTGTAAGCGTTTAATTCATCTTCGACTGTTATTTGTATAAACATTAGTAAATCACCAATACTTTTATTTAATATATTGGCTAATCCTTCTCCTGATTCTGATTTGAAATCTTTATCTATACTTTTCTGAAAAAACGTATATGCCTCCCACATTAGTTTTTCCGAATCAGATAATTTACTCACATTAACAGGTGTCCTGAAAGATAAAAGCCGTTGTTGATAGAAACCGTCATTATTTTCGTTTAAGAAAATCTTACTTGAGTATCGTAAAGATGCCGGATCTTTTTGACCTATATACTGTTTCATAAGTATATCAACCCGTTCGTTATTTGCTTCAATATCTATTCCGTCATCTGCTAACTTTTTAATTCTGGAAATAAAAGCCAACGTCAAAATACTTAATGTTGTGAATCTTTGCTGACCGTCAATTATCAAAAATTGTTTTGGCCCGTTGTTTTGTAAAACAACAGATCCCATGTAATGCGGATGTCCGCTGCTTCGAACTATTGATATATCAGTCCATAAATCTTCCCAATTATCTTGATCCCAAGAGTAATCACGTTGAAATTGTGGAACACTATAGATTTTACCATTCCCTAAAACATCATTAAGATTTACAGTTTTTGTATCTAATAAATTGGATGCCATTTGTTACTCATTTAAAATTAAAGGTACATACAATTGCCTTATTAAAAACAAAAAAGCGATGAGCCTAAACCCATCGCTTTTTAAATTCCGAAATCGAAAAATCCGACTTCCGAAATCAAATAATTATATCAGTAACCTTACCGGTTCTTCTAATAGTGCTTTAAGCGTTTGCAGGAAGGCGGCTGCTGATGCACCGTCAACTGTGCGGTGGTCAGAGCTTAAGGTAACCTTCATTACGTTGCCCGGTACTACCGCGCCGTTTTTAACAACCGGTACCGCCTGTATACCGCTAACGGCTAATATACATGAGTTAGGGGTGTTAATAATAGCGGTAAACTCCTCAACACCAAACATACCTAAGTTTGATATGGTGAAGGTTGAGCCTTCCATTTCGTTAGGTTGAAGCTTTTTGTCCTTCGCTTTTTTGGCGTATTCTTTAACTTCAACAGAGATGTGGCTTAATGATTTACCATCAGCAAATTTAATAACCGGTACCAGCAGGCCTTCGTCAACCGCTACGGCTACTCCGATGTGTACATGCTCGTTAAAGCGGATCTTATCACCTAACCATGATGAGTTGATAACCGGGTGCTGTTTCAATGCAACGGCACAGGCTTTAAGCACCAAATCATTAAATGATAATTTAACCGGCGCAATGTCATTCATTTTGGTACGTGCGGCTATAGCTGCATCCATATCAATAGCCATGGTTACAAAGAAATGCGGCGCGGTAATCAAGCTTTCGGCCAAACGGCGACCGATAGCCTTACGCATTTGCGTAACCGGTTTCTCGGTAAATTTCTCTTCGCCGGTATAAGTTGGCAATGAGATAGCTTTTTCGGCTTTTGCCGGAGCAGCAGCCTCTTTGGTAGCGGCTTCCTGAATTTCTTTAGTTGATGGGGTAAAGCCCTCAATATCTTTCTTCACGATGCGGCCACCATCAGCACTGCCTTTTACCTCGTTAAGGTTGATACCTTTATCCTTAGCAATTTTACGTGCTAATGGAGAAGCTTTAACGCGACTGTCGTCGTCATTAGTAGTAGTTTCTTCTTTAGTAGCGGTTGCAGAAGCAGTTGCAGTTTCGGCAGATTTCTCTTCACTGCTACCGCCGGTGCTACTGCTACCAGCGTCGGCACCACCATCCAGCAATGGCTGTATGTCGGTACCTTCTTTACCTACAATGGCAATGATGTCGTTAACCTTGGCGGCTTCGCCTTCTTTAACGCCTATGTAAAGCAGGGTGCCTTCTTCGTAACCAACAACTTCCATGGTAGCTTTGTCGGTTTCAACATCGGCTAACGAGTCGTCAGATTTTACTTTGTCACCAACTTTAAAATTCCATTTGTTGATCACGCCCTCGGTCATGGTATCGCTCAGTAAAGGCATACGTATAACCGCGGCAGGTATGCTTGAAAGATCAACCTTTGGTTTGCTTTCGCCCGCCGGTTTGCTATCTTCTTTCTTTTCTTCGGCCGGTTTTTCTTCTTTCTTCTCACCCGGTGCGCTACCGCCTTCAGCGTCAAGAGCAGCTTTGTAGTCTTCGCCCTCTTTACCTAATACGGCAATAACAGCATCAACCGGTACGGCGGCACCTTCTTCAACACCGATGTAAAGCAGGGTACCATCCTGAAACGATTCAAAATCCATCGTGGCTTTATCAGTTTCAACCTCAGCCAATACATCGCCTGATTTTACCTGATCGCCAACTTTTTTATGCCATTTAGCCAATACCCCTTCAGTCATGGTATCGCTCATTTTTGGCATTTTAACTACTTCAGCCATATTATATTTGTGTGTATAATGGTTAGTCTAAAATGTAAGGATAATCTTTTTGCACATAAACATCAGTATAAAGCTCTGATGCTTCAGGCCATGGCGACTCTTCAGCAAATTGTACCGCTTCGTCAACCGTAGCTTTAATTTTGGCATCAATCTCCTCAAACCATTTCTCATCGGCATAACCTTCTTTTACGATGGTTTGTTTCACTACCTCGATAGGATCTTTCGCTTTGTAGCTCTCCAGCTCCTCTTTGGTACGGTACTTTTGCGGGTCAGACATGGAGTGGCCTTTAAAGCGGTAAGTACGCATTTCTAAAAAGGTTGGGCCTTCGCCTGCACGGGCGCGTTGCACGGCCTCGTCCATAGCGTTGTGTACAGCAACCGGGTCCATACCATCAACAGGTGATGAAGGGATGCCATAAGGTATGCCTAATTTAAATATATCCGGTTCAATAGTAGTACGCGCTACTGATGTACCCATGGCGTAACCATTATTTTCGCAAATAAAGATAACCGGCAGTTTCCAAAGGGCGGCCATGTTAAAAGTTTCATTTAAAGCACCCTGACGTACGGCACCATCGCCCATGTAGCAAATGTTTACGTTATCAGTACCTTTATATTTTTCGGCGAAAGCAACACCTGCACCTAACGGAATTTGTCCGCCTACGATGCCGTGGCCACCATAAAAATGATTTTCCTTGTCGAACATGTGCATAGAGCCTCCTTTACCTTTTGAGCAACCTGTAGCTTTACCGTACATCTCGGCCATGATAGCTTTTGGAGTTGTACCTTTTGCAAGCGCGTGAGCGTGATCACGATAAGCGGTGATCATGCTATCCTCATGGCGTATTACCGACATGGCACCGGCAAGCACAGCTTCCTGACCTATATACAAGTGGCAAAAGCCCCTGATTTTTTGCTGACCATAAAGTTGTCCGGTTTTTTCCTCGAACTTGCGCATCAACTGCATTGACTCGTACCACATCAGGTAGGTGTCTTTATTTATTTCGATTGAACTCATGTTTATTAAAGAACCTTTTTTTAAGATGCGCAAATCTAATTATTGATTTTATAAAATGGAAATACATTACGATTGTTACCTGAATTATACTCATTTTTTACAAACGAATACTTATTACAGGCCTTTGGCACCGTACAATTATTAAAAAGGCATTATAAATTTGGGATTAAGCCGCCACGTGCAAATAAAAAATGCCGGCATATACCGGCATTTTAAAGGGTTAACCCAATTTTTTATATTTAATGCGTTTCGGCGCCACATCACCCAGGCGTTTTTTGCGGTTCTCCTCGTACTCACTATAGTTACCTTCAAAAAAGTACACCTGCGAGTCGCCCTCAAAGGCCAGTATGTGGGTACATATACGGTCGAGAAACCAACGGTCGTGACTGATCACTACGGCACAACCACCGAAATTTTCCAACGCTTCCTCTAACGAACGCAGAGTATTTACGTCGATATCATTGGTAGGCTCATCCAGCAGCAATACGTTACTCCCTTTTTTCAGGGTGATGGCCAGGTGAACGCGGTTACGCTCACCGCCTGATAGCACGCCTATTTTTTTCTGCTGATCGGCACCGTTAAAATTAAAGCGCGATACGTAAGCCCGCGAGTTAATGGTACGGTTACCTACCACTATATTATCAGTACCGCCGGTAACGTTTTCCCAAACGGATTTGTTGGCATCCAGATCGTCGTGCATCTGGTCAACATATCCTAAAGCTACGGTTTCGCCTACACGGAAAGTGCCGGCATCCGGTGTTTCCTGCCCGGTAATCAGGCGGAAAAGGGTGGTTTTACCCGCGCCGTTAGGGCCTATGATGCCCACAATACCCGCAGGCGGCAACGAGAAGCTCAGGTTCTCGAACAATACACGGTCGCCATACGCTTTGGTAACATTGCTGGCCTCAATAACCACATTACCCAAACGCGGGCCAGGCGGAATAAACAGCTCCAGCTTGTCTTCTCGGTCTTTAGTTTCTTCGGATGCCAGTTTCTCATAGTTTGATAAACGGGCCTTGCCTTTTGCCTGGCGGGCCTTTGGTGCCATACGCACCCATTCCAGCTCACGCTCCAGGGTTTTTTGGCGTTTGCTTTCGGTTTTTTCTTCCTGTGCCAGGCGTTTGGCCTTTTGGTCAAGCCACGAGGAGTAGTTACCTTTCCAAGGGATTCCTTCGCCGCGGTCAAGCTCCAGTATCCAGCCGGCTACATTATCCAAAAAGTAACGGTCGTGCGTTACGGCAATTACGGTACCTTTATATTGTTGCAGGTGTTGTTCCAGCCAGTCAATTGATTCAGCATCCAGGTGGTTGGTCGGCTCATCCAGCAGTAACACGTCCGGTTCCTGTAGTAACAGGCGGCACAAAGCCACGCGACGACGCTCACCACCTGATAATACGGCTATTTTGGTATCAGGTTCCGGGCAGCGCAGCGCATCCATGGCGCGCTCCAGCTTGGTATCCAGTTCCCAGGCGTTAACGGCATCTATCTTGTCCTGCAATTCACCCTGGCGGGCCATCAGCTTATCCATTTTATCGGCATCGCTGTAGTACTCTTCCAGTCCGAATTTTTCGTTTATATCTTCATACTCTTTCAGTATCGAGGTTATTGCGGCAACGCCTTCCTCAACCACTTCACGTACGGTTTTTTCAGGATCGAGCTCCGGCTCCTGGCTTAACATACCCACAGTATAGCCTGGCGAAAACACCACCTCGCCCTGATAGCTTTTATCAACCCCGGCAATAATTTTTAGTAACGATGATTTACCCGAGCCATTCAAACCGATAACACCGATCTTGGCACCGTAAAAGAAAGAGAGGTATATATTTTTAAGAACCTGTTTTTGCGGCGGGAATATTTTATTTACCCCGGCCATCGAGAATATTATTTTTTCGTCTGCCATTATTTGCTTGTTAAGAGGGGCAAATATCTGCTAATGAATATTAATAAGCCAAAAAAAAGCAACAAAGGTTTAGCAGCTTGCTTCGGCTCCCCTTATAATCACCTTTCCGTCATCAATACCAATAAAAATTTTTATTACTGATGTATTGGGCAACGCGGTTTTAAAGTAAGGCATGTTTACAGCCGGTGTTAACTTTACCGATCTCAGGTAGCTTTCGGGCACGCGTATATTGGCAGTATCGGTTAACAGCTTGTCATTCCATACATATATCACCGGCTGTTTCTTTGTTACCGCTATGCCCTTCATGCGTAAAATATCGTTTATGGATAACAGCTTATCGGCAAGCATGCTTTTTAAATAATCCGGATTTTTAAGGCTGATGTAAATAGCTCCTTCAGGATGCTCTTTGTCAGTTTTAGTGACGTGTATTTCCTTTATACTATCCGGCTTAATAAAATCGAAATAAGCGCGATGAATAATCATACTATCAACATAATAAACGGGCTGTTTGTTGTGCTGTGGTTTTGCGAGAATGCAAGGTTTACTGTAAAAAGCAGGCAGGCTGCAGCTAATAGCATAACTTTTTTCATAACTGGCTTTGTGTGAGTGATAAAGTTAAATATATAATTTAGCAAACCATGCTATTGCAAAAAAGCATGTCTTTCTGTCACAAATGCTGACGATTTTACCATCTGTCATATTTCATACTCCAACCGGTTGTCATTATTAAACTTTTTGGAATTATGAGCATCAAAACATTGTTATTCAACGTATTGTAAAAAAGGAAAGAAAAACTTTCTTTTTGTTGTTATAAAATTGTTGGGTATGGTTAAAATTGATAGATTGCATTATCATCACAATGTCTGTTTTAATAACCCTTGAATTATTGGCAACGTTGTTGATAAAATGTAATTAAATCACGTCTTTAAGTATTAATGCGAGTTGAGAATTAGGGACGTTCACTCATAAGAAAGGTATATAATGGAAGCTAAATTTTCGCCGCGCGTTAAGGATGTGATACAATATAGCAGAGAGGAGGCCATTCGCCTCGGGCATGATTATATTGGTACGGAGCATCTTTTATTAGGTTTAATTCGCGATGGTGACGGGGTAGCAATAAAATTGCTTAGAGGTTTCAGCGTTGACACCGCTAAACTACGCCGTGCTGTTGAAGATGCTGTTAAAGGCACCACCGGAACAAACGTAAACATTGGCAGCATACCGCTGACCAAACAAGCAGAAAAGGTATTGAAGATAACTTACCTCGAAGCTAAAATATTTAAAAGCGATGTAATAGGTACAGAGCACCTGTTACTTTCAATTCTTCGTGATGAGGATAATATTGCCTCGCAGATACTGTCGCAGTTCAACGTTAACTACGAGGTGTTTAAAGCGGCGGTTGAATCGCACAAAAATGACATTACCGACGAAATGCCGGGCTCATCAACAGGTGGCGATGACGACTTTAAGGATGAAGAATCATTCAGCCAGCCTAAAAAAGTATCTGACATTAAATCAAAAACCCCGGTACTTGACAATTTTGGCCGCGACCTGACCAAGGCTGCCGAAGAGGGCCGCTTAGATCCTATCGTAGGCCGTGAAAAAGAGATTGAGCGTGTATCACAGATCCTGTCTCGCCGTAAAAAGAACAATCCTATTTTGATAGGTGAACCGGGCGTGGGTAAATCAGCCATTGCCGAGGGGTTGGCACTGCGTATTGTACAGCGCAAAGTATCGCGCGTACTGTTTAACAAACGCGTGGTTACGCTTGACCTGGCATCACTGGTGGCAGGTACCAAATACCGCGGCCAGTTTGAGGAGCGCATGAAAGCCGTAATGAACGAGCTTGAAAAATCTCCGGATGTGATCCTTTTCATTGACGAGATCCACACCATAGTGGGTGCCGGTGGTGCCTCAGGCTCATTGGATGCCTCAAACATGTTTAAACCGGCTTTGGCCAGGGGTGAGATACAATGCATCGGCGCGACCACGCTGGATGAGTATCGCCAGTATATTGAAAAAGATGGCGCATTGGATCGCCGTTTTCAAAAAGTAATGGTTGAACCGGCTACGCCTGATGAAACCATTGAGATATTGAACCGTATTAAGGAGAAATATGAAGAGCACCACGGTGTAACTTATACTCCTGAGGCTATCGAAGCCTGCGTTAACCTGACCACCCGCTATATTACCGACAGGTTTTTACCTGATAAGGCGATTGACGCGCTGGACGAATCGGGTTCACGAGTGCACTTAACCAACATCCACGTACCACAAAACATACTGGATATTGAGCAAAAGATAGAGCAAATCAAGATCGAGAAAAATAAGGTAGTTCGCAGCCAGAAGTATGAGGAAGCAGCTAAACTACGTGATACTGAAAAGCATTTGCTGGAAGAACTTGACCAAGCAAAATCAGTTTGGGAAGCCGAAACAAAATCAAAACGCTACACCGTTAGCGAAGATAATGTTGCCGAGGTAGTAGCCATGATGACCGGTATACCGGTACAAAAGGTTGGCCAGGCTGACAGTGCCAAGCTGCTTGCCATGAGTAATACCATCTCCGGTAAAATTATTGGCCAGGAAGACGCGATCAAGAAACTTACACGTGCCATACAACGTACCCGCGCAGGGTTGAAAGATCCGAAGAAACCAATTGGTTCATTCATCTTTTTAGGCCCTACCGGCGTTGGTAAAACCGAGCTGGCTAAGGAACTTGCCCGATTTATGTTTGATACTGAGGACGCGCTGATACAAATTGATATGAGCGAGTACATGGAGAAATTCGCGGTATCACGCTTAGTTGGAGCGCCTCCGGGCTATGTGGGTTATGAAGAAGGCGGACAGTTAACTGAAAAGGTACGCCGTAAACCATACGCGGTTGTATTGCTTGACGAGATCGAGAAAGCACACCCTGACGTATTTAACATCCTGTTACAGGTGTTGGATGAAGGCCAGCTAACCGACTCATTAGGCCGTAAGGTTGACTTCAGGAATACCATCATCATCATGACCTCGAACATTGGTGCACGCCAGTTGAAGGACTTTGGCCAGGGTGTAGGCTTTACTACCGCTGCCAAAACTATTCAGGCCGAAGCACATTCAAGAGGTGTGATAGAGAACGCGCTGAAACGTGCTTTCGCGCCGGAGTTTTTGAACCGTATTGATGACGTGATCGTGTTCAATTCACTGGGTAAAGACGAGATATTCAAAATTATCGACATCGAGTTGGCCCACCTGTTTAGCCGTGTTAACAGCTTAGGCTATAAAATTGAGCTTACCGATAACGCCAAAGAGTTTATCGCCGAAAAAGGTTACGACTCGCAGTTTGGTGCACGTCCGCTTAAACGTGCTATTCAGAAATATCTGGAAGATCCGATTGCTGAGGAAATTCTGAAAGGCGAACTGAATGATGGCGATGTGATGGAAGTGGATTATGACAAGGAAGCCGACCAGATCAAGATCATCGATAAAAAAAGTCAGGATAAAACAACCGAAGAGGAATCTAAGTAATTAGTTCCACTATAATAGCAAAGCCCGTCGTTTAAAGCGATGGGCTTTTTGTTTTTATATATGTATGATTGGCAACTTAAATGCCGGTTAGCCTGATTAGCTATATAAGTTTTTATTACGGATAAACTCCAGCACAGCATCCGGTACAAAATACTGCACGTTCTTTTTTTCGGCGATGGATTTACGGATAAAGGTTGCTGAAAGTTCCATTAAGGGAGTCATGGTGATGGTTACGGAGGGATGCGATGCCAGTTCGGCATTTTCATAACCCGGCCTTGGATAAACATAAACCCGGTAATCCCGAAGGATGAGCTTGTAGTTTTTCCACTTGGGCAGCGAGATCAAATTATCCGACCCCATAATTAGCGCGAACTCATGCTGCGGATATTTTTCTTTTAAATGAGTTAATGTATCAATAGTATAGGATGGTTGCGGCAAGCGCAACTCCACATCGTTCACTTCAATTGAATTAGAATTGTCAGTAGCCAGCTTAGCCATCTCCAGCCTGTCGTACATATTGATCAGGTCCCCGTATTTTTTAAGCGGATTTTGCGGCGACACCACTAACCATACCTTATCCAGGTTAGTATGATTGGCCATATAATTGGCTATAATTAGGTGCCCTATATGTACAGGGTTAAATGAACCAAATAACAAGCCTATCTTCATCAGTTTTTCAGTTTTCAGTTGAGTTAGGCCCCAGATATTATTCCCCTTTAGGGGTTAGGGGTTAATAAAATTTCTCACCAGTTCTTCTGCCTCGGCACAAGCTGTATTAAGATCGTAATTTTTTAGGATAACATCAAATTTTGGCGCGTAGCTCAATTCTTTTTCCGCTTTGGCAAAGCGCTCGTTCAGTTTTTCCTGGCTATCGGTACCGCGCCCGCTAAGGCGTTGTTTAAGGACTTCCATTGATGGCGGCTGTACAAATATGGCCAACGCCTGCTCGGCATACTTACGTTTAAGGTGAAGGCCGCCTTCCACGTCAATATCAAATATTACGGTTTTGCCTTTGCTCCATATCCGCTCTATTTCGGTACGCAGCGTACCATAAAACGTGCCGGTATAAACCTCTTCAAACTCTACAAAATACTTTTTGGCAATAAGGTGTAAAAACTCCTCTTTGCTGATAAAGTAGTAATCTTCGCCATGCGTTTCAGTACCACGGGGCTGCCTGGTGGTGGCCGAAATAGAAAACTCCAGTTCGGGCATTTTACCCAGCAAATGCTGTACTATAGTAGTTTTACCTGCTCCGGATGGTGCGGAGAATATAATGAGTTTACCTTCCATGTGGTCACTTGGTCAGTGGTCATTTGTCATTAGTTATTGGGAAACATTGGATAACATTTACCAATGACTAATGCCTGATGCTCTAATGACTATAAAATATTGAGTAACTGTTCTTTAATCTTTTCGAGCTCTTCTTTCATACCAACTACCAGTTTCTGTATGTTGGCATCATTGGCTTTTGAACCAATGGTATTTATCTCGCGGCCTATCTCCTGGGTTATAAAGCCGAGCTTTTTACCGCTTGCATCATCAGCCGCCAGGGTTTCCAAAAAATAATCGCAATGGCTTTTTAACCTTGTTTTTTCTTCGGTGATGTCGAGCTTATCAATATAATAGATCAGTTCCTGCTCAAAGCGGTTTCTGTCTATAATTTCTACACCCGCCGCATCCGCTAAAAACTGGTTTAAGCGTTCGCGAATAACAGGTACACGTTTTGGATCTTCTGCCGCAACAGCATCCAGGTTATCAAGTATAATACCTAAACGTTGTTTAATATCTTTTTCAAGTACACGGCCTTCGTCTTTACGAAACTGATGAAAACCATCTAAAGCCTGTTTCAAAGCTTTTTCAACCGTTTTCCATTCCTCTTCAGATACGGTTTCTTCGCTATATTTTACAACTTCGGGCAAAGTAAGGGCTAACTGCAGCAAGTTACCGGCTGGCTCACCCAACTCGTTACTCACCGCTTTTAATTGCTGGTAATAATGCTTTAACAATTCGTTATCAATACCGGCCGCTTTAACCGCCGAAGAGGTTTGCTCAACGTTTATGCTCAGGTTTACCTTGCCACGCTCAACACTTTTACTGCAATCATTACGTAGCTGAAACTCTTTTTCAGCAAACATTTTTGGCAACCGTAATGATAGTTCGAGGAATTTACTGTTCAGGGATTTGATCTCTACGGTATATTTTGTACCGCCGGAATCAACGCTGGCTATTCCATACCCTGTCATGGATTTTATCATGCGCAAAGATATGCTTTTTCGGGTAATAACCGCTTTAACACTTTTTAGCATCTGCATACAAAATACTATCAGTAAGTTTACGTTCATCTACATATCAGTAAATGAGCATCAAAAAACACTTATCATATATCATTTTGTGCCTGCTGGCCATCAGCGCCCAGGCACAGCAAAACACCGTGAAGGGTATTGTTTACCGTAACAACACCTCCACACGCATGGCACAGGTAGTGGTAACCAACCTTAAAACCAACGCGGTGATGATGAGTGATGATTTGGGCATATTTACCATTAAGGCTAATCCCGGTGATACGTTGCTATTTGATAAAAGCGAATTTGCCGACCTGCGCCATGTGGTAGGCGCCGAAAAGGAAATGGTGATCTATATGCGCCTGATGACCAGCACTGAACTGGATGAGGTAAAAATAAAAGCGACATCAAAACAACAGGAATTGAGTGAAGTTATGCGTGATTACCGCGCGCAGGGCACCTATTATAATGGCAAACCACCGGCACTGGCCTTATTATTTTCGCCTTTAACCGGACTGTACGAGCTGTTTGGTAAAACACCGGGCCGGGCAAGGCGCTTTGCCAGGTTTACTAAGGCCGAGCTGGAGCAAAACGAGATCAACCGGCGTTATAATGTGGCATTTGTTAAACGTATACTAAATATTGGCGACAAAGAAGCAGGCGATTTTATTGACTACTATATGCCCGCGTATGAGGATATACGGGTGTGGAATGATTACGATTTGGTTAAACACACCAAACGCCAGTACGAATATTTCAAGGCTAATAAAAATCCACTCAGGGTTAATCCGTTTCAGGTTAAACCCGCAGATACGGCCAGAAGAAATTAGTTGATCTGTTATTAGATACCCAGGGCTTCGCAGGCTTTTTCGGCAGAGAGTTTCTCGGCATTCTTTTTACTGAACTCCTTACCAAGCCCTAACGGCTCGCCATCAACAATGGTTTGTATGGTAAAAAGCTTGGTACTCTCCCCTTCCTGGTTACCGATCAGGTCAAAGCTGATATCCTTACCATGGCGCTGGCACCATTCAATCAACTTACTCTTGAAGTTGGTTTCCGTCATCTCCAGCGTATGAATATCAATATGCGATTTGATGATGTGGTTGATCAGGAAATCTTTGGTAAACTCATAGCCTTTGTCCAGGTAAACGGCACCTATAAGTGCCTCAAAGGCATCACCAAGCAGTGAACCTTGCCTGCCTGAGCTTAGTATGCGGGTATCATACTCCACCAATTGCTCAAAGCCAAGCTTACGGCCTAACTGGTTAAGGTTAACACGGCTAACTATTTTTGAACGCAGCTCAGTTAAAAAACCTTCGTCCTTATATGGGTATAGCTTAAATAGTACTTCGGCAACAACGCTACCTAATACAGCATCACCCAAAAACTCCAAACGTTCGTTGCTGTTCTTTACGCCTGTTTTAACATTTTGCGCAACCGACTTATGCCGGAAAGCCATACGGTATAAAGACAAATTGCCCGGCACGAAGCCGAGCAAATTCTTTAGTGTTTTAACGTATTTTCTGTTAGGCGATAGATAAAGCTTGTAAAACCGATTTATAGGCATTCAAAATACTTAATCTTCGTACTTTTTAAAAATAACAGAGGCATTGTGGCCACCAAAACCAAAACCATTACTTTGTACCGCCCTCATGCCTTCGCGTTTTTGAGCCGTGTTAAAAGTAAAGTTAATGCGAGGGTCAAACGCCGGGTCATCAGTAAAGTGATTGATGGTTGGCGGGATGATACCATTTTTAAGCGCTAATATAGAAGCAATAGCCTCTACAGCACCGGCAGCACCCAGTAAGTGCCCTGTCATTGATTTGGTTGAGCTGATGTTGATACGGTAAACATCATCGCCATAAGTATCTTTTATGGCTTTAACTTCCTGCGGGTCACCAATCGGGGTTGATGTGCCATGCACGTTTACGTAATCAATATCAGCCGGGGTCATTCCTGCATCTTCAAGCGCGGCTTTCATTACACTGGCAGCACCTAAACCTTCAGGGTGAGGGGCCGTCATATGGTATGCATCGGCACTCATGCCGCCGCCTACCATTTCAGCATAAATTTTAGCGCCGCGTGCCAGTGCATGCCCAAGCTCTTCCAAAATAATGGTACCTGCGCCTTCGCCGGCTACAAAGCCGTCGCGGTCAAGGTCAAAAGGCCTTGATGCGGTTGCAGGATCATCATTACGGGTAGAGAGTGCGTGCATAGCGTTAAAGCCCCCAATACCGGCTTCGTTAATAATCGCCTCAGATCCGCCGGTTATAAACATGTTCGCCTTACCCAGGCGGATGTAATTAAAGGCATCAATAAGCGAGTTATTTGATGAAGCACAGGCTGATACGGTTGAGAAGTTCGGACCCCTCAAGCCGTATTTTATTGAGATGTGGCCGGGTGCGATATCCGCTATCATCTTAGGGATGAAAAACGGATTAAAGCGCGGTGTACCGTCGCCCTTTGCAAAGTTGGTAACCTCGTCTAAAAAAGTTTTAAGGCCGCCAATGCCTGATCCCCAAATAACACCGATACGGTTGGTATCCAGTTTTTCAAAGTTCAGTTCGGCATCCTTAACCGCTTCTTCGGTTGAGAAAAGTGCATACTGTACAAAAGGGTCGAGCTTACGCGCGTCTTTACGGCCCAAAAAAGCATCGGCATCAAAGCCTTTAACTTCGCAGGCAAACTGAGTTTTGAAATGCGTGGCATCAAAACCCTTTATCAAGGCAGCGCCACTTACTCCATTGATCAGCCCGTTCCAGTACTCTGCAACGTTATTACCAATCGGAGTAAGTGCTCCAAGCCCGGTTACTACTACTCTTTTAAACTCCATTTAACAGATTTGGGAGCGCTTATTTAACGTTTTTTTCAAGGTAAGCTATAGCTTGACCTACTGTGCCGATAGTTTCTGCCTGATCGTCAGGAATAGCTACGTTAAATTCTTTTTCAAACTCCATGATCAGTTCAACGGTATCTAAAGAGTCGGCACCAAGATCGTTGGTGAAGCTTGCTTCAGGTGTTACTTCACTTTCATCAACACCTAATTTTTCTACAATAATAGCCTTTACTCTTGACGCGATATCAGACATAGTCTTAATAATTTAATGATTAAATAATTTTTTCGATGCAAAGAAAAATAAATTCTGTTAAATATCAAATGTAAAACTTTTGCACAATATGAATAACAAAATTTTAACTCAACAGTTTGATTTACTAAATTTACACCGCAAAAGTAATGATTTTGAACAGGAAAATATTAAAGTTTGAGATCGATCTGGATTTTGTTCTGATTGCTGTAACCACTTCACTAAAGGATTACCGCACCTGCTACCTTATAAATAAGCACCTTAATTTTAATTTTACCAAGGGAAATGAACTTGAAGTTGACATTAATCCGGGTAAAGAACCTGCTTATTTTTCGCTCTACACGGATAGCTGGGAAGCCAGCGAAACTGATTTTTATTTTATCGCCAATAAGGGCACCGAGGGTTATTTGATACCCGAAATGCGCAAAACCGACTATTTTATAATGATAAAGAATTATATAGATAGCGAAGACCTTGACGCGCTTATAACCGCACTGAATAAAATACCCGAAATTGTAGCAGCCGTAAAGATTGACCCTAAAAAGTTAAAATCCCGTGAAAATCTACTATTTTAGCGCCGGATTTTTGTGCGTGTTCAAATAACACCATAGAGTATATAAACGATATAATAAATCAACCCATATATGAAATTAAACTACAACCGAACAAAGATTGTTGCCACGATGGGCCCCGCATCGGCACAAAAAGACGTACTGTTGTCAATGATAAAGGCAGGCGTTAACGTTTGCCGACTGAATTTTTCGCACGGTAAAACCGAAGACCACAAGAAAACTATTGACCTGATCCGCGAGATCAACGAGCAATATAAAACCAATGTGGCTATTCTGGCCGACTTACAAGGCCCGAAAATCCGTATCGGTTTGGTAAAGGATGGCGGTATACACCTTGTTAACGGTACCAAAATTAAAATGACCACACATGAGTGTATAGGCGATGATGATCAGATCTACATTACTTACGAAACTTTTCCGCAGGATGTAAAAGTTGATGAGATTATTTTGTTGGATGATGGCAAACTGCAATTGCGCGTGCTTGAAACCAACCGCGTTGATACCGTAATTTGCGAAGTAGTACACGGAGGCATACTTACTTCACGTAAAGGCGTTAACCTGCCAAACACCAAAGTTTCTATCCCAAGCTTAACTGAGGAAGACCTTGCAAACCTGCATTTCGCGCTTGATAACGATGCCGAGTGGATCGCCCTTTCATTTGTGCGCGAAGCGGAAGATATTTTGCACGCACGCCGTGTAATTAACTCACGCAATAGCCCTGCACGTATCATAGCTAAGGTTGAAAAACCGGAGGCTATTGATAACATCGACGAAATTATTGCCGTTACCGATGCCGTAATGGTTGCCCGTGGTGACCTTGGTGTTGAAATGCCGATGGAGCAAGTGCCATTGCTGCAAAAAATGATCGCCAGCAAATGCCGCGCGGCTTCAAAACCGGTTATTGTGGCTACACAGATGCTTGAATCAATGATAACCACCCCGCGCCCAACCCGTGCCGAGGTGAATGACGTTGCCAACTCCGTACTTGACGGTGCCGACGCGGTGATGCTTAGCGGTGAAACATCGGTAGGTGAATTCCCGGTTATTGTTATTGAAACCATGGCTAAAATAGCCCGTAATGTTGAAGAGCTGGGTTATCCGTTCTATAGCAAAAAAGGCAAGCTTGATAACCAGGAGCCCACTTTTTTAAGCAATGCCATTTGTGGTTCGGCCGTTTACCTTGCCGAGCAAACTGAGGCTGCCGGTATTGTTGCTATGACAACCTCGGGCTACACCGCTTTTGAAATTTCAAGCCACCGCCCTAAAGCACCTACCTTTATCTTTACATCAAACAAACAGCTTTTAAATTCATTGAGCCTTGTTTGGGGTGTTAAGGCATTCTACTACGATCAGTTAGAAAGCACCGACTTAACCATCAGTGATGTAAACAAAGCGCTTAAAACCTTTAACCTGGTACAAAGCGGCGATATTGTTATCAATACGGCATCAGTGCCTATTGTAACTCAAGGTAAAACCAATATGCTTAAAGTAAGTGTTGTTGAATAAGCAACCATCGCTATAACAAAAAAAGAGCTGCAATTAATTGCGGCTCTTTTTTTTGTTAGTAAACTCCGGCTGCGCAAACCTTTTCAAAAAGTTTATCGAGGCTGCCGAAATAATAGTCGTAATACGTCCTCATTATTTTCATGGCAATTAAATTTTCACGTTTTGTATATGCAATATAACAAAAACGTTACCAAAACAAAAATATTTTGTTAAATCACTTAGTTGATAAGTAGCTTATAGCCACGGCCGTGCACGTTAATGATCTCCACGTTGGTATCATCTTTTAAGTACTTGCGTATTTTGCTTAAAAAAACATCCATACTGCGGCCGTTAAAATAATTATCGTCATGCCAAATATGCAGCAGCGCTTCCTCTCGGGTAAGCACCTCATTTTTGCGCAGGCACAGCAACCTTAACAATTCAGCCTCTTTGGTTGAAAGTTTTTGCTGATGCTCCCCTATCGCTATTAACTGGGCCTTGTAATCAAAATCATACCGGCCTATTTTAAATTGCGTTTGCTGTTCTTCGGTTTTCTTCTCACTGTTTTCTGATCGTTTTAACAGCGCGTTTATGCGCAGCAGCAATTCCTCAATACGAAAGGGCTTAGTTATATAATCATCACCACCCAGGTTAAACGCTTCGGTCTTATCCTCGATCATCCCTTTGGCGGTAGCAAAAATAATGGGTATATGCTGATTGATCTTCCGGATATCCTTACCCAGTGTAAAGCCGTCCTTTTTAGGCATCATCACATCCAGTATCAGCAGGTCGTAATTGCTTTTGGTAAACGCCTTCAGCCCTTCCTCGCCGTCCTTACAAAGCACAACATCAAACTTTCCCTTCAGTTGCAGGTAATCCTGTAACAGCATACCCAGGTTAGGGTCGTCTTCAACAAGCAATATTTTTTTCATTGTGGTGGTAAGGTATGTTATGCTAACGGAAATTTCAACTCAAACTCCGAGCCTTTTTCTCTTTCTGATCGTACGCTGATGGTGCCATTCAGCTTTTTAACTATTGAATTTACGTAACTCAGGCCTAAACCAAAGCCTTTAACATCATGCAAATTACCGGTGGGTATACGGTAAAACTGTTCAAATATTTTAGCCTGCTGCTCGCGGCCCATGCCAATGCCCTTATCGGCCACTTTTATAATAATGCTGCCGTTTTTGTTAAGCGTACTGATAGTAATAACCGGCGCGTTACTGCTATATTTTATGGCATTGTCAATCAGGTTATATAACACGTTTGAAAAATGCAGTTCATCAGCAATAATCATCGGCTTCTCGGCATCCAGGTTAACCGTTACATCGGCAGCGCACTTTTGCAGCTTTAGGGCCATGCTATCCAGTACCAGGCTTACCATCTCGTTAACGTCAAGCGGCTTGGTATCGAGTTTAAAATCATCCTTTTCTAAACGGGCAATATTAAGCACCCGTTCAATATGGCTGCCCAGGCGTACATTTTCCTCATAAATAATATTAGCCAGGCGGGATACACGGGCCTTGTCGCCGGTCATTTCATCATCTTTTAGTGCCTCGCTGGCTATCATGATGGTTGATACCGGTGTTTTAAACTCATGCGTCATGTTATTGATAAAATCGATCTTCATCTCCGAGATCTTTTTTTGGCGCAGTATAGAGAATATGGTATAGCCAAAACAAAATACCAGTACAAAAAGCAAACCCGCGGTTGTGGCCATGCTTGCCCCCATGCGGCCGAGTATCAATGAGCTTTTTTGCGGGAAGGCGATCCTGATCTTACCCGGATCATTCACCATCTCGTTGCTAAAAATCGGGGTTTGGTAGGTATTAGCCGCTACAAAAATTGGTTTTGTTGCCTTACCCATATCCATGGCATTGGCAAATATCAGCGAATCGTTATTGGCCGTGAGCACTTCATAACTAAAAGGAAGAAAAATGCCTTTGTTATGCAGCTCGAAACGCAGCAGCGAATCTATCCAGAACTTGCTTACGCGTTTGGTAAGAGGCTCATTTGTTTTGCTGTACTCCTCGGCCAGGTTTTCAATAACAGTTGTTTTTGATGTACTCTTAACCTCCGGAGTTTGCGGCGCTACGGCCAGGCTTTGTAAAGAGTCAACCTCAAGCAGGCGTTTAATTTTAGCCAACTGCTGCTCCTTTCTTAAACGATCCTGCTCCTGCTGCCACAACGGGTTTACACGGGGTACGGAGATGATCTGCTTGCCAAACTGGGGATCAAGATAAACATAACGCAGCGTATCATACTTTTGCAGTTTTTTTGGCCGCTTTTCTGGCTTAATATCCCGGCGTACCACTTCGGGTATCATACGGCCATACACATCACCATATTCATCGGTATACTCCTCTACCCGTATGCGAAAGTTATAGGCATCCCGCAACAGTTCATCCTGCGTTTTACGCAGGCGCATCCTGTTCAGGCTATCGCGCAGTTGGGCACGTTTTTTTTGGTTGAGCTTTTTAGTATTTTTTTGAGGAGCAGGGGCCGTAATGTTTTGCGTAATGGTGAGTTGCTTTTGCTTGATAGCCACTACCCGGTCGTTATCGTTAGCCTTGGCATTTAAAAACTTCATAGCATCCTGCTTGGCCACCTTGTGCGCTACGTTGTTAAGCGCCTCGTTCACCGTTTGATCAAACAGTTCGGACTGCATAAGGTATGATTGCCGCAAAAAATAAAATTGCATGGCCATTACCCCCAGCAGCGCGAAACCCATTAAGCCAATAATTAATCCGATACTCCTTTTCTTCATCCTTATTGCAAATTTATTTTAATTACGCCTTTGGTTATGCCATTTAACAATATTTAACAATTGATGTATTTTGTTTAATCCTTTGGTGATTAGCTTATTTATCAGGAATAAATAACCAACAATACCTATATAATGGCTGCTTGCAAAACTAATCAGCCAAATAAAAAACATCCAAAACTGGCTTGTTAAACAAATGACTTTTACATACATCAATTCATTTGCTTTTTGCTAAACATTTTAGGATTTTTGCACTTTCTTATTTTAGTCGATAGCCGATAGACCATAGACCATAGTCTATGCCATATCTTCACCATTGACTATGGACCATTGACCATAAGCAGCTAATGATAAACGAAGCCGAAAAAGACGCTCAACAAAATATCATCATAAAAGGTGCACGTGTGCACAACCTTAAAAATATCGATGTTGCCATACCTAAAAACAAACTGGTATTGGTTACGGGCATGTCAGGGTCGGGCAAGTCGTCGCTGGCGTTTGATACGCTTTATGCCGAGGGGCAGCGCCGCTATGTGGAAAGCCTTTCATCATACGCCCGCCAGTTTTTGGGCCGCATGAACAAGCCCGATGTGGATTATATTAAAGGTATAGCCCCGGCTATCGCTATCGAGCAAAAGGTGATCACCTCCAACCCGCGCTCCACCGTAGGCACCTCAACGGAAATATATGATTACCTGAAACTGCTTTTTTCGCGCATCGGCAAAACTTATTCGCCTGTTTCGGGGCAGATCGTGAAAAAAGACAGCGTTACCGATGTGATCAACTTTATTATGGCTTTGGCCGATGATACACAGGTAACCATTTTGGCTCCGCTGCATCCGCATAACAACCGCAGCCTGAAGGAAGAACTTGCCGTATTGTTGCAAAAAGGTTTTGTAAGGGTGGAGTACAATGGCAAACTGGCTCGTATTGAGGCTTTGTTGGAGGATGAGAGCATCGCTGCCGATAAAGAAATTGACGAGAAACCTAAAAAAGGTAAAGCCAAAAAAGCAGAGCCGGAAACAGCAGATTTTGTTGTGCGGATAGTAATTGACCGCGTAACCAAAAATAACGAAGATGAAACGGTAAGCCGCCTTGGCGATAGCATACAAACCGCCTTTTTTGAAGGCAAGGGCGATTGCTTTGTACGCTGGCAGCAGCCGGATGAAGATGCTGAGCAGGAACGCTTTTTTTGCGACCGCTTTGAGCTGGATGGGATTCGGTTTGAAGAACCTTCGCCAAACTTTTTCAGTTTTAACAACCCTTACGGTGCCTGCAAAAAATGCGAAGGCTACGGCAAGGTGATCGGCATTGACGAGGACCTGGTTATCCCAGATAAAAGCAAAACCGTTTACGAGGGTGCCATTGCGCCATGGCGAGGCGAAAAAATGCGCGAGTGGAATGACCGTTTGGTAAAGAACGCCATCAAATTTGATTTCCCGATCCATCGCCAGTACAACCAGCTAACGCCCGAACAGCAGCAACTGCTTTGGAAAGGCAATAACCACTTTCAGGGGCTTGACGCTTTTTTTAAGGAACTGGAGGAACAAACCTATAAGATACAATACCGAGTGTTGCTTTCGCGCTACCGCGGTAAAACTACTTGTCCGGAATGTAAGGGTAGCCGCTTACGCCAGGATGCATCGTATGTTAAGATTGATGGTAAGTCGATCACCGATATTGTGTTGATGCCGCTGGATACAGCCTACCAGTTTTTCAGCAACCTGCAACTATCTCAACACGACGAAACCATTGGCCGTCGCCTGCTTACCGAGATCACCAACCGCTTGAATTTTTTGAACGATGTGGGCTTGAGCTATCTAACGCTTAACCGTTTATCCAACACGCTTTCGGGCGGTGAGTCGCAGCGTATAAACCTGGCAACTTCGCTGGGTAGTAGTTTGGTGGGCTCGGTTTACGTATTGGATGAACCAAGCATCGGCCTGCACCCCCGCGATACCAACCGTTTGATCGGCGTATTAAAATCACTGCGTGATGTGGGCAACACCGTATTGGTGGTTGAGCACGAAGAGGAGGTAATGAAAGCCGCCGACCATATTATTGACATTGGCCCCGAAGCCGGCACTCATGGAGGCCAGTTAGTTTTCAGCGGCAATTACAGCGAGATCATCAAGGATGAAAACAGCCTTACCGGAAAATACCTGAGCGGCAGGGAAGAAATTGCCATCCCCGCACACCGCCGTAAATGGAGCGACCATATTACCGTAAAGGGTGCCCGCGAAAATAATCTGAAACACGTAACCGCAAAATTCCCGTTAGGGGTATTAACGGTGGTAACGGGTGTATCAGGCTCGGGTAAAACCAGTTTGGTAAAACGCATACTGCACCCGGCACTGCAAAAAACCCTGGGCAATTACAGTGGCGAACAAACCGGTACTTATGATGGCATTGAGGGCGATTACAACAAAATTGAACAGGTTGAACTGGTTGACCAGAACCCGATAGGCCGTTCGTCGCGCTCAAACCCGGTTACTTATGTTAAGGCATGGGATGAGATCCGCAACCTTTTCGCCTCACAACCGGCAGCTAAAGCCGGTGGATTGAAACCATCAGCCTTCTCCTTTAACGTAGAGGGCGGCCGCTGCGATGTTTGCCAGGGCGAAGGCGAGGTAAAGATAGAGATGCAGTTTATGGCCGATATATTCCTGACCTGCGAGGCCTGTAACGGCAACCGCTTTAAGCAGCATATATTGGATATTACCTACAATGAAAAGAATGTAGCCGAAGTATTGAACCTGACCATTGACGAGGCGCTGGAATTTTTCGCCAAGGAAACCAAGATCATCAACAAAATAAAACCTTTGGTTGATGTTGGCTTAGGGTATGTGCAGTTGGGGCAATCATCAAACACCCTGTCGGGTGGCGAAGCGCAGCGGATCAAGTTGGCATCATTCCTGGTTAAAGGCAACAACACCAGCAAAACCATGTTTATTTTTGATGAGCCAACCACAGGCCTGCACTTTGCCGACATCAAGAAGCTGTTAAAATCATTCGACGCGTTGCTGGAGCATGGCAACACCATCATCGTTATAGAACACAATATGGACGTAATCAAGTGTGCCGACTGGGTGATAGACATTGGCCCCGAAGGCGGCGACAGGGGCGGTAATGTGGTTTTTGAAGGCCTCCCGGAAGATTTGATAAAGCAGAAAAAATCTTACACGGGTGAGTACTTAAGGGAAAGGTTCTAATTAACGATCGCTATCCTTATCCGCGAATAGTTTATTTAAATAAAGCGAAGAAGCCGTGCTACTTTCAATACAAATAGCACGGCTTCTTCGCTTTATACGTTTCAGTCTATCGTACCGCTTTACAGGAAATTTTGCTGCAAATGCACATCATATTTAATACCAAATACTCCGTGAACCGACATATAAGGCACTATATAGTTGTTTTTAAACCACATAACATTACCTGCATAAGCCGCGTTTTTTAACTTCTTTTTTGAAAGCACCTGCATTACCGACCATTTACCGTCAGCAATATTAAGTTTAGCATAAACCCCTTCTATACTTGCCATGCCGGCACTTTGGTTAGATACAACGTGTAAATTATTTCCCTCGGCATAAAACGCAGTATTGATATAACCAATGGTATTGCCATGTTCAACAGGCAGAACCTGTTGAAATTTCATTTTGAGAGATGGATCATAGCCATTGATCACCATGGCCTGCTCAACAGCCCATGAACCATACATACCCCTACTGAGATGCCTGTTTGAGAGTGCTACCAACAACGTACCATTATACTCATATATGCACCTTACATCTAAATCGCCGGAGTATCCTATTTCAGGTTTATTGATATCCTTATTTAGCTTTACAAAGCTTTTTTCGATTTGCTTTTTGTGCGATTTATCAAAAAGTTCAACTACCAAATTTTTTGTTTTCTTCTCCAGGTCAATTTTACCAACCGATAATTGTATATCCTTGTCACTATTTTTATGAACAACGCTAAAATAAGCGACACCGTAATCCGTATTAGATGGAATTACCCTGATGTAACTTCCCGGTGAATTAGTGCCCATACTTCCGCGCACATCAATATCCTGCCCTAACTTAGCCGAAGCTGTACCGGAATTGGCAGGATACCTGGTTATTTCAACAGTTTTGCTATTATTAAAAGCAGATACAAATACGTCACCCGCGTTATTATTATTTATACTGAAAACTATACCATTTGTAAATTCAGGTTTTAGGGTTGACGTTGCCACAAGCGCTTCATTAAAGTCGATAACAGCTATATTTTGAGTTGTATTAAAATCCTTATTAGCTGTAAATGAGATGCTGGTTGATTTTTTGATATTAGTTTCGCGTACGGCCAGTTTAAAAAAGCTGCTGTTACCGCCTATATTATGCAAAAACGAAAAGTCTTCGTAAAAAATACTTTTAGATGTGTAGAGCACTTTTTCAAGCACTACTTTACCTGTTTTAGGGTCAATCAGATAGCCTAAGATATCGCCTGTTATTAGCTGTGTGTTTTTATTGACCTTTGATGTTAAGACCAATACCTTATTTTTGAATTTCAAACATTTTAAAGATTGACCTTTAACAATTGCCGACCAAACCACGTTCATTTTGTCGTCCATGGCCATAATCTCGCTATCGTCATTACCTGAGTAAACCTGAACAATATTCAGATGTTCGTCCCATATAAAGGGGCTGAATGCTTTAACGTCCTCTCGAAAATCTTTCAGTAAAAAAGGCTCATTTTGAGCATACGACAGCATGGGGGCTACCCATAAAAGCAGGAGTAGAATTTTCTTCATGTGATAAAATTAGTATGCCGCTAAATTACAAAAGGCAACTAATCCCTCAACTTTAAATAATAAAATTCTTTTTAGGCTTTGCTTCTGTTTATGACTTCCTGGTAGTAGTTTTCATACTCAGGCAGAATGTTTTTAAGATCGAATATTTTGGCGCGGGCCAGGGCATTGTCTTTAAAGGTTTTCAGGCGGTCATCATCCTCTAAAATATAGATAGATGCCTCGGCCATACCCTGTACATCACCAACATCCTTTAAAAAGCCGGTTTCGCCATCAACATTCAGTTCAGGCAAACCGCCGGTATTGCTGCTTATCACGGGTACCTTGCAAGCCATAGCTTCCAGCGCTGCCAAACCAAAACTTTCCGACTGTGACGGCATCAGGAAAAGGTCGGCTACAGAAAGGATCTCCTCAATAGCATCCTGCTTGCCTAAAAAGCGGGTCTGATCGGCTACGCCAAGATCACGTGCCAGTTGCTCGCAGCCGGAACGTTCGCCGCCATCCCCTACCATTAATAGTTTGGCAGGTACCTTTTTAATTACCTCCGCGAATATGCGCACCACATCTTCAGTACGTTTTACTTTACGAAAGTTAGAGGTATGCACCAGTATTTTTTCGCCATTAGGGGCTATCGCTTTACGAAAATGATCCTTGGCTTTAAAGCTGAAACGATTAAGATCGATAAAGTTAGGGATCACCTTGATCTCATTCTGTATCTCGAAAAAATCGTAAGTATCTTTCCGTAATGATTCAGAAACGGATGTTACCCCGTCGGATTTATTGATAGAGAAAGTAACTACGGGTTTAAATGTCCTGTCCTTACCTACCAACGTAATATCAGTACCGTGCAGGGTAGTAACCACCGGTATGCTGATGCCGTAAGTAGCTAAAATTTGCTTGGCCATAAAGGCTGCCGAAGCATGAGGTATGGCATAATGTACGTGCAATACATCCAGTTTTTCAAAACGTACCACATCAACCAACCTGCTGGCCAAGGCAAGCTCATAGGGTTGAAACTCAAATAAAGGATAGTTTGATACCGATACCTCGTGGTAAAACAGGTTCTCGGAGAACAGGTCGAGGCGAACCGGTTGGTTGTAGGTAATAAAGTGCACCTGGTGACCACGCTCGGCAAGTGCCTTGCCTAATTCTGTGGCAACAACCCCGCTACCGCCAAAGGTTGGATAACAAACGATTCCTATTTTCATTTCTACTGCAATGTTAACAGCAATTTATGTCAAATGTGTTATCGCTTTGTAAAATCGTTGGTACAGGCTTTGGGCGTTAAAAAATGGACGATTAAGTGTTTAAACAATCTTTAAATACTTAATTTTCATTAGGCTTACTGTCACCTTCGCCAGATGAACTTGCCGCACGGAAACGTGGCTTGAATCCAATTTTAGGAGGAGCCGGTTGTTCATCTGCCGGTTTGTCGTTGGCAGCGGTTTCCTTCTCAACCGGTTCATCTGCTTTTGGCTGCGTCGCATCCTCAACAGTCTTAGGCGCATTAGCCGCCCTGAATTTCGGCGTAAAGCCTATCTTCGGTTTAGCTGCCGGTACATCGCCTGCTGGTCTATCCTCAACAGCAGGTGTTTCTTCCGCTTTAGGCTGAGTAGTTTCTTCAACAGGCTTAGGCGGATTAGCCGCCCTAAATTTCGGCGTGAAGCCTATCTTAGGTTTAGCCGCTGGTGCATCTTCCGCAGGTTTATCTTCAACAGCAGGAGCTTCCTCTGTTTTAGACTGAGCGGTATCCTCAACAGGTTTAGGTGCGTTAGCTGCCCTGAATTTGGGTGTGAAGCCAATTTTCGGTTTATCTGCCGGTGCATCTTCTGCCGATTGCTCTGTTGCCGGAGCATCGGCTTTGGGTTGTGCCGCATCATCCGCAGGCTTGGGCACATTCGCTGCCCTGAATTTTGGCTTAAAGCCTACTTTGGGTTTGGCAACCGGTATATCAGCCAGGCCATCGGCTTCCTTCGGGGCTTGCGTGGCCGGGGTAGTCAGGGTTTCTACAATGGTCTGTTCAGCGAGCTGGTTTTCCTCACGCAGCCTTTCTGCCTTAACTTCGGGTGCTAAATGATATTGGCGGCGTAGTTTATTAAACCAGTATTTCTTGGTATGGTCAAAACTCTTTTCGCCCATGGCCTCGTAATGGCTCCTGAACTCGCCATACAAAGCCGGTTCGCCCTGTTGCAGGGCGGCAATATCTATTTTCTTCTTTTTAAAAAAATCTTCAAACGTTAGCATCCGCCTGCAAATTAAAGCAAAATATCCACATCCAGTTTATTCCAGCGAATACCATTGCCGGTCATTTCCCAGTCTGCCTGCTCCTCCTCCGTTGCATTAAGCAGCTTCGGGTACCAATCCAGCGGAAAAGCCTGGCTTTTGCCATCGCTCTCTACATATAATAACCCGGCATTAAAGGTTACTTTAATATCTTTTTTTTGCTTTCGCGATGTGAATAGTGCCATAAGCTTCTCGTTATCTAACCTGAACAATTATTTGATGTAACGTATAACCGCCCTTATTTGTTGATTAAACGCGATCCGGTAACACCGCCCTGGTACTGCTTTACTAAACAAATCATTAACTATTTAGAATATATCCAAATAACATTTGTACAAACCGCTGACGGCTTTTAGTGTTTATATTTTGTAAATTCGCCGCTAAAAGCAGCGAGCATTGCACCTGCTACTTTACTCACCTTTAAGATCAAATATAATGGCTTTTGATATTGATATGATCAAAAAGGTTTACGAGCGCTACGGAAGCCGCGTTGAGGCTGCCCGTAAAGCTACAGGTAAACCACTTACATTAACCGAGAAAATTTTATACGCGCACCTTTCAGGCGGAGAAGCAACAACAGCCTACACACGTGGTACTGATTATGTTGACTTTGCACCTGACCGTGTTGCCATGCAGGATGCTACCGCCCAAATGGCGCTGTTGCAATTTATGCAAGCCGGTCGCCCGCAGGTGGCCGTACCTTCAACCGTACATTGCGATCACTTGATTCAAGCCAAAATTGGCGCTGTTGATGACCTTAACACGGCCAATAATGTAAATAAAGAAGTTTACGATTTCCTTTCATCAGTATCTGATAAATACGGTATCGGTTTCTGGAAAGCCGGCGCGGGTATCATTCACCAGGTAGTGCTGGAAAACTATGCATTTCCCGGTGGTATGATGATCGGCACCGATTCACACACGCCTAATGCGGGTGGTTTAGGTATGATAGCCATCGGTGTTGGTGGCGCTGATGCCTGCGACGTTATGGCCGGCCTGCCATGGGAGCTAAAATTCCCTAAACTGATCGGTGTTAACCTAACCGGTAAACTATCGGGTTGGGCTTCTGCCAAGGATGTTATATTGAAAGTTGCCGGTATACTTACCGTTAAAGGTGGTACAGGCGCTATTGTTGAATACTTTGGCGAAGGTGCACGTTCGCTTTCAGCAACCGGTAAAGGTACAATCTGTAACATGGGAGCTGAGATTGGTGCTACTACCTCTATATTCGGTTACGACGAAAAATCTGCCGCTTACCTTAAAGGTACTCAACGCGAAGATATTGCCGCCCTGGCTGATGCTATTGCCGAACACTTAACCGGCGACGAGGAAGTTTACGCCAACCCTGAACAATACTTTGACCAGGTGATCGAGATCAACCTGAGCGAGTTGGAGCCACATGTAAACGGCCCTTTCACTCCAGATCTGGCATGGCCTATCTCCAAATTCGCTACAGCGGTTAAAGAGAACAACTGGCCTACTACCCTTGAGGTTGGTTTGATCGGCTCATGTACCAACTCATCTTACGAGGATATTACCCGCTCGGCATTTATTGCCAAGCAGGCTATTGATAAAAAGTTAAAAACCAAAGCTGAGTTTACCATTACACCGGGCTCGGAGCTGGTACGTTATACGGTTGACCGTGATGGCTACCTGGATACCTTCGCCCAGATGGGCGGTGTGGTATTGGCTAATGCCTGCGGTCCGTGTATCGGTCAGTGGGCGCGTCATACTGATGATCCTACACGCCGCAACTCAATCATTACTTCCTTCAACCGTAACTTCGCTAAACGCCAGGATGGTAACCCGAACACACACGCGTTCGTGGCATCGCCTGAAATTGTTACCGCATTCGCTATTGCCGGCGACCTAACGTTTAACCCGCTTACCGACACGTTAGTTAACGAGAACGGCGAAGCTGTTAAATTTGACGAACCACAGGGCATTGAATTACCGGTACAAGGTTTTGCTGTAGAGGATGCCGGTTACCAGGCACCTGCCGAAGATGGCAGCGGTGTTGAGGTAATTGTTAGTCCTACATCAGCACGTTTGCAATTGCTTGATCCTTTCTCTCCATGGGAAGGTACAGACCTGAAAGGCCTGAAACTGCTGATCAAAGCAAAAGGCAAATGTACTACTGACCATATTTCAATGGCTGGTCCATGGTTAAAATTCCGCGGCCACCTGGATAATATATCAAACAATATGCTGATCGGCGCTATCAACTATTTTAACAATAGTGCCGATAGCGTTAAGAATGCCATAACCGGCGAATACGGCCCGGTACCTGCTACCCAGCGCGATTACAAAGCGCACGGCATCGGTACTGTAGTGGTGGGCGACGAAAATTATGGCGAAGGTTCATCACGTGAGCACGCTGCTATGGAGCCACGCCACCTGGGTGTACGTGCCATACTGGTAAAATCATTTGCCCGTATTCACGAAACCAACCTTAAAAAACAAGGCATGCTGGGTATCACCTTTGCTGATCCTGCTGATTACGAAAAAATTCAGGAAGACGACAAGATCGATATCATTGGCCTGACCGAGTTTGCACCGGGCAAGCAACTTACCGTTGTATTGCACCATGCTGATGGCACACAAGACAGCTTTGCGGTAAACCACACTTACAATGCACAGCAAATTGAGTGGTTTAAAGCAGGCGGCGCGTTAAACATCATCCGCAAGCAACAGAGAGCTTAATTTTTTAGCTGAGATCTGAAAAAACCAAAGCATAAACTTTATAACAAAAACGCCGCTCAATTTGAGCGGCGTTTTTTTGTTATTTACTACTTGCAATCTTTTTTACTTTCCTGATTATTACCAACAACACTATTAAAATTACAGCTAAAAGAATTGTTAAAATACTGGCAGCAAAGTTCAAAGCAAGGGGTCCGTAGGCAAATATTTTGACTTTAAAAATCTGTAACAATATGAGTATTGTCAATGATACAAATTGAAACAGAACCACCATTATCAGCTTTGGTAAAAATGCAAATCCTCTATAAAACAACCATAAAAATGGTAACAGAAACCAAATGATTTGAATAATTGCAATAACAAATACCATCAGGATTAGGTTAGTTTCAGCATATCAATGCTAAGATAATAACCTTATTGATTGCGAAACATATCAACCATTAAATTTCTCCGCAAACTCTATAGCAATCTTCCAGCTTACGATTATGCAGTTGTGGTTTGTACTTATCAAAGTCTGTTCACAGGATGCCGCTGCGAACAGAAGTGCCCATTTCAACGTAGTTTTTGCCAACTCCGACCGGCATACCGCCTTGTACCGCTCCTTCGTAAGCCTGTTCGTCGGTAAATTCAACCCAAGGCAGTTATAGGTTTGCCAATAGCTGCGCTTAATATTTTTGGCTATATCGGCTGCGATACGGTCGTCGTTTGTTAAAATAGCAATTCCCTTGAAATTCATAAAGATTTAAATATATCATCGCTGCAATAAAACGGGCGGCCAAATCGCTCATCATCTACAACAAGAAAATATTGACTAAAAACTGCGGCATGACTAACCCCCATGCCGTATTTTTTGGTATTGGTTTTAAGTATCCACAATAATTTTTTTAACCTTAACATGCAACCACAAACAAAATTTGATGTCGTTATTATTGGCGGCAGTAATTCGGGGCTGTCGGCCAGTATGGCTTCCTTTCACCCTCAATAACTACCTTTCCGCTTTCGCCTCTTTACCCTTCACCCTTTTTTACTACCTTTGCAAACTATTTAATAAAGAGATGAGTAAAGCGATTATAAAAACCGAAAAGGGCAACATGACCGTAGAGTTTTACGACAATGATGCACCTAATACAGTAGCTAATTTTAAAAAGCTGGCCAAAGAGGGCTTTTACGATGGTATAGCCTTTCACCGTGTTATCCCTAACTTTGTGGTACAGGGTGGCTGTCCGTTTTCAAAAGATCCGGCAACCGCTAACAGGGCGGGTTCCGGCGGTGCAGGTTACCATATTGACTGCGAACTGACCGGCGATAACCAATATCACGACCGTGGTGTACTTTCAATGGCACACGCGGGCCGTAACACAGGCAGCTCACAATTTTTTATCTGCCACAGCCGCACCAATACCGCGCACCTTGACCGTAACCACACTTGCTTTGGTAAGGTTATAGAGAATGTTGATATTGTTGACGATATCCGCCAGGGCGATAAAATAACAACTATCGAAGTAATAGAGGAATAATTTAGTGATCAGAGGTTAGTGGTCAGTAATTAGTAATAGTTCATTTACTGATCACTAACCTCCGATCTCCAATAACCAACACATGAATTTATACGGAATAGTAGCGGTATCAGGCAAGCCGGGCTTGTGGAAAGCGCTGGCACAAAACAAAACCGGTTTTGTACTTGAAAGCCTCGACGCGCAAAAAACAAAACTGGTAGCAAACCTGTCAACCGCTAAACTGGCGGCTTTAGAGGAAATTACCGTTTTTGGTTTGGATGATGATATTAAGCTGAAAGATATTTTTGAGCTCATGAAAACATCTACCCCGCCGGATGCGAAGGCCGACGGTAAAAAACTGCGCGAATACTTTAGGGAAGTAGCACCCGACCATGACGAGGAAAAGGTTTACGCATCGGACATGAAGAAGATCGTATCCTGGTTCAACATCCTGAAAGATCTGCCGCAATTTAACGAGGCTGAACCAACTGCTGAACCTGTTCCCGCTGAGGAAGAAGCGCCCGCACCGATTGCCGAAGCTGAAGTTACAGAAGCCCCTGCCGAAGAAAAACCAAAGGCTAAAAAAGCCAAGGCTAAAAAGGCCGAGTAATTGATATAAACTTATTGAAAAGCCGCTGCTGATATTTAGCAGCGGCTTTTTGTATATACAAATATTGATAAATGTTGGTAATAACTATATTTAGGCATTGAAATAAAATGACACCTACAACCTTTATCCATTGTCTTCGTTGCCTCTTTCTGCTATTTATACTTAATCTGTCTTCATTTACCAGTTATGCTCAGGATGTGGACCTTACTGTTGGCAATCACTTTTTTAAGGGTGAAAACATTATCAAAATAAAACGAAACCATGGAGATAACTATGCCTGGGCGTTAACAGATAATAATCACATTTATCGTATAAATACAGATATCCGTTTGCTGAGTGTAGAAGATTTTACGTCTAAATTCAGTAGTTACAGTAGCGAAAAATTTATTGATATAGTTGGAACCGAAAAGGATGAAGTGTTCGTAGCCACTAAGTCGAAAGTTTTGGTTTTAAACGAGAATACTTTAAAAACAGTATATGAAAATAAAGGTTCAAGCGGAGAAGTAAATGCAGTCGGGCGTTTTAGCGGTAGCTTTAATGCCGGCGAACCTGAATACAGTGAGTTCGTGCTTATCGCTACTGACAAGAGTGTGTTAACCTATAATTTTAAAACTAAACTTCTTTTTTCATCGCCGGAGGAATTTAATGGCCGTATATTCTTTGATATGTACAGAGGAAGTATGGCCAGCAGATTTGAAAGAGATAAATATGACTGGGATGGAGTAAAGTTTTTTCCTATGTATTACCATATAACCTCAGTCTATTTAGCTTATTTATGGTTGGGAGATAAATTTGGTTCGAATGTTAATACAGCTTATTTTACCCGTACAGATCTTGATATGTATCCTGAAGATGGATCTTTAACAAATTTATACTGGACTACGGATGACGGTTTTTTTCAAATGAATGCCAACGCAAGCAGCCATCCTGCAACCTTTTATAAAAAGCATTTAACAGGGATCAAAGTTAATAAGATTACATCTATCTATGGATTATCAGCTTTTTGGGATCGACAAAACGAGCATCGAGTCAAAGAGAATTTGCTTGTAGGAACCAATATAGGTTTATATTATACTAATTCCATTTTCATGCAGTATGATAAAGGGTTGAATAAATTAAACTTTAATAGATTTACTCCTCTTAACGGAAAAAAAATCAATGATATAGCGATTAATCACTTGCAGCCATATAACACACGTTTTTGTGAAAACGGAGTTTGGGTTGCAACAGTTGATGGCTTATATTTTTTGAAGGCTGATTATAGTAAAAATATAGATCCTCTTTTAACGGCAACATTAGCGTTCAAAGATACTGACCATAAAATAACCGAAATCAATTTATGCGGGCAGCAAAGTGTTATTGCAGACGTTGACGGTTACTCAGACCTGATACATGAGTGGTATAAAGATGATATATTAATTTCTGATGCTAAAAAGAATCAATATCAAATTACCCAACCGGGCCGATACAAAGTGATTTTACGGGATCTATGCTCGGGTATAAAATTAAAAACTAATATACTTACCGTTACCCAAACCCTCGGCCCGGCATTCACCTTGAATTATCCTGACGAAATAAATATTTGTGATAAACAGCCTTATACTTTAAAAGCTACAGGCAGCGCCGCGTATAATTACCGCTGGTATAAGGATGGCGTGCTGACAGGCAATACCACTAATACACTATCAGCAACTGTAAGCGGCAAGTATAAGGTTGAGGTAAGCGCCTGCCCGGATAGTTGGATATCATCTAAGGAAGTGCAGGTGAATTTTATCGATCTTCCCGTGGCCACGTTAACAGCCGATAAAGCGGTTTATTGCCAGGGTGAACAAGCTCGATTAACCATTAATATACCGGTAAACCCTAAGTATAATATCTATTGGTTTCGCGATGGCGTGGTGGTTGGTGAACTTACTAACGAAAAAGAAGCCATAACCAGCATAGCAGGCACCTACACTATTAGTGTTAAAAGTACCGCTGATGCCGCATGTGTGCAACCGTCACAATCTTTACAACTGCAGTTTATATCAGCCCCCACTTTTAATTTTAATTACCCCGACGTGATAGCAACATGCGCCGGCCGGCCGTTTGAATTAAAGGCTGAAGGTAACCCGGCATACAATTATCGCTGGTTTAAAAATAACGTTCAGCTTAATATAACTGCCAATAGGCTATCTATTACCGAAAGCGGAAGTTACAGGGCAGAGGTGAGTGCCTGTTCAGGCAGTTGGGTGCCCTCAAAAACGGTACAGGTGAATGTAATTACTGTGCCGGTGATCCGGTTGTCAACAGATAAAGTAGCTTATTGTGATGGAGATAACGCTACGCTATCTATCAATACCTCATCAAGCAGTGATTATATGATTCGCTGGTGGCATAATGGCGATCCGTTGATCGAAGCGACTGACAAAACAAGCATTAACACTAATAAACCCGGCAACTACAACGTAACCATTGAGGGGCGCAATGTTGCTGCATGTACGCAAGTGTCAAATATGCTTACATTGTCTTTTAGTCCGCAGCCTACATTAAGCATTCAGCAGGTTGCCAGTACTACACTATGCGAAGGGGCAACGGTTGAACTAAGGGCTTTATATCCGGCAAATGTAAACGGCACGATTAATTGGTCGTCAGGCCAAACAGGAGATGTGTTGCGAATAACCAGGTCGGGGACTTATACTGCCGAATTACGAACAACCGCGGGATGTATAGTAAGCGAGCGCATAAATATAAACCTGTTACCCAACCCTGTACTTAATATCACCGACGCGGAATTATGCCCTTACGATAATGAATCGGTCACGCTTACTGCGCCGGCCGGTTATGTTAACTACTTGTGGAACGGACTGCCTGGTGGTGCCTCCTATACCGTAAACAGGGTTGGGAATGTTAATTTAACGGTTACTGATTTTAATGGCTGCACAGCCACGCAAATTATCAAAGTTGCCAATAAATGCGATGATATAAAAATCCCCAATACCTTTACACCCAACGGCGATGGCATTAATGATACCTGGAGCATTAGCGGCATACAAGGCAATACAGCAATAGTTGTAAAGGTATATAACCGTAACGGCATGCTTGTTTTTGAAAGTACCGGTTACCCGATGCCATGGGATGGCACCTCAAGAGGGCAGCAACTACCTGCTGGGAGTTATTACTATATAATCAGTATAAAAAATAATAATCAGGTTTTGAGCGGTGCTGTGGCAATATTACGCTAACAGCATACCGGATCGTCGCATTTTTTCTCGCTAAACTCAGGTTCAAAGGTGCTGTGGTTTATTTCCAGGTGCTCCAGCCGGTGGCGTAGGTCGTGTTTGATCTGATCAAAGCGGCTTACCGCTTCAGGGGCAATTACCAGGTGCGCCGTGAGCGCGTTTTCGGTAGTACTTAATGCCCATAAGTGCATGTGGTGAACATCCAGTACGCCATCAGCTTTTAATAATTCGGCTTTAATAGCGGCAATGTCCATATCGTTTGGTACACCGTCCATCTCCAGCCTCAGGCTGTTTTTAAACAAGCCCCAGGTGCCTAATAATATCACAATGGCTATAACAATACTCACCGCGCTATCCAGCCAAAACCAACCGGTGTAAGCAATTATAATACCCGATAGCACTACACCTAATGATACCAGTGCATCAACCGCCATATGCAGGTAAGCGCCTTTAACGTTGAGGTCTTTTTCCTTGTCCTTCATAAACAGCCAGGCCGTAAAGCCATTAATGGCTATGCCGGTAAGCGCCACCCATATAATGGTATCACCGGCTATGGCTTGCGGCTGAGTAAAACGTTCAATAGCTTCGTACACAATAACGCCAATAGCGGCAAATAAAATTACCGCGTTAAAAAAAGACACCAGTATGGTTGAGCGCTTGTAACCATAAGTATACACCTTATTGCTGGTTACTTTGGTAAGCTTGTAAGCCAGTAGTGCAAGGGCCAAACTTGCCACATCGCTCAGGTTGTGCCCGGCATCGGTAAGCAATGCCAGCGACCCGCTATACAGGCCTGCAATTACCTCAACCACCACAAAAGTAAGGTTAAGGGCGATACCCCAGATGAATGCCTTATTCAGGTGGTCAAGCTTTACGCTATGATCGTGATGATGCGAATGATCGTGCCCTGCGCCCATGTATCTGCAAGTTAGTGGTTTCTGAATTTACCTATCAATACTAAAACGTCCGTAAATGTTTTAATTGTATTTATTCGTGATGATATGGCTCGCCCTTGATAATGGTAAAGGCGCGGTATAGCTGCTCAATAAAAAACAAGCGAACCATCTGGTGCGAAAACGTCATCCGCGATAACGAAAGTTTATCATTTGCCCGCTGGTATACAGTGGTATCAAACCCGTAAGGGCCACCCACAACAAATACCAGGTGGCTTGCCGTACCTATCATGTGCTTGTTAATGGTATTGGCGAATTGGGTTGAGGTTAGCTCACTGCCTTTTTCATCAAGCAGTATCACATAATCAAGCGGGGAAAGTTTTTTCATAATCATCTCGGCCTCACGCGCTTTTTGCTGATCCTGTGAAAGTGCCTTGGTGTTTTTTAACTCGGCCAGATCAACCATTTCCAGCTTAATGTAGTGTTTAAGGCGCTTAATATACTTCTCAATACCTTCTTTTAAATAAGTATCTTCCGTTTTGCCTACCGTTAAAAGCGTTATCTTCATAAAACGCTACAAATAACGTTATTTTTAAAATAAAGCACTTACTTTACCGCTTTGTTTTTACCACCCATGACGCAGGATATACTGAACACCTATCGCAGCAATGCCGCCACAGCGCAAACCGAAGCCGACCGTTTTAAACAAATGGCTAATAAATACTCCCTGTTTCGCCTGGGTATATTTGTCCTGATCATCGCGGGTATCAGCCTCGGGGTAATGATCAATATGTTTACGGTTATCGCTATCAGCTCGGTAATATTGGTAATTGTATTTGCCTGGCTGGTAAAGCGGCAAAGCGAATTTGAGCAGCAGCGCGATTATTATACCGACCTTGTGAGCATCAATAATAACGAGATAGCCAATATTCAAAACTATGAGAACCTGTATGATGATGGTACCCGTTTTGCCAGCGAGAAACACTTTTACACGGCAGATCTGGATATTTTTGGCCGCTTGTCTTTATTTAACCTGATTAACCGCGCGGCTACCAAAGCAGGCAATACTAAGCTTGCCGGTTGGCTAAACGCCCCTGCCCAAAAGCAAACCATTTTACAGCGGCAGGATGCGGTTAGGGAAATATCTTTAAAAAGTAACTGGAAGATAGAGTTGCAGGCTCTGCTGCTTTTCGCTAAAACCGCGGATGCCGCCCAGCTTGGCAACCTGATAAAATACCTGGGCGTACCGCTTAATTTGCCGGGTGAAGGCTGGCTGAAAAAGTATAGCCTTGCAGCGCCGTTTGTAATGATAGCCTCCCTGTTACTATCCGCTTTTTACGATGCTAAGGCCTTGCCGGTTTTGGTGGCCGTGGCGCATCTGGGTTTGGTAGCATCAAGGGCAAAGCAAATTAAAATGGCCGACCTCGTGATCGGTAAAATAGGTGACACCCTGGGTAAATACGCGCAGGCCTTTAAAAAAGCGGAAGAGGAGCATTGGCAGTCAGCTTACTGTACCGACCTGTCTAACCAGTTAAAGGAAAAGCAAACCTCGGCAGAAATAAAAGAGCTTTCCAAACTGATCAACAAATTCAACAACAGGCTTAACCTGCTGGTTGGGTCGGTACTTAACATCTTTTTTCTTTGGGATTTGAGACAGATCATCGCCATTGAAGGGTGGAAACGCGCCAACAAACAAAACCTGGAAGATGCATTTGAGGTACTGGCTGATTATGAGGCGCTGATGAGCTTGGCAAGCCTGCACATTAATTATACAAACTGGGCTATGCCGCAAATTGCCGATGGCAAGGGTTATACGCTGGTTGCACAAAACCTTGGCCATCCACTTATTCAACCGGCCAAAAGGGTAGTAAACAGTTATGAGTTGCGCGATGCCTTTAAGGTTGATATTATTACTGGCTCAAACATGGCGGGTAAGAGCACCTTTTTGCGTACTATAGGCATTAACACCGTACTGGCACTAAGCGGTGCGCCGGTTTGCGCTGATGCCATGGAGGTATCGGTAATTAACCTGCTTAGCTACATGCGCATTAAGGATTCGCTGAACGAAAGTACCTCAACCTTTAAGGCCGAGCTTGACCGGCTGCAGATGCTGCTGGGTGCTGTTGAAACTGTGCCCAAAGTTTTCTTTTTGGTAGATGAGATGCTGCGCGGCACCAATTCGGTTGATAAATACCGGGGCTCAAAAGCGGTGATAGAGCAACTGATAGCCAAGCGTGCCGTAGGCATGGTAGCCACGCACGACCTGCAAATTGCCCGGCTTGAAGATAAATATCCCGCTTATGTGCGTAATTACTACTTCGACATACAGGTTATTGACGGCGAAATGCTGTTTGACTATAAGCTAAAACACGGCGAATGCAAAACCTTCAACGCGTCGTTGCTGTTGAGGCAGATCGGTATTAATGTAGAGGAGTAATTATTAAAATGTTTTATTAATTAGGGTTAGGACTACGATATCTTATCCCACGAAAGGCCCGCGTTTTTTGATTGTGTTGCCTGGTGAAGTATCTGGTTTTCGGGGTGGATAAGTTGCGGGTCATTTTCAAATATCACCTCAACACATTTACGCACCTGCATCAGCAGTTCCTGGTCGGTGGCCAGGTTGGCTACCTTTAAATCGAGCACACCGCTTTGCTGGGTACCTTCAATATTACCCGGGCCCCGCAGTTGCAGGTCGATCTCTGATATTTCAAAGCCGTTATTGGTTTTCACCATGGTATCCAGACGGATGCGGCCATCATTGCTCAGCTTATTGCCGCTCATTAATATACAATACGATTGCTCAGCACCACGCCCTACCCTGCCCCGTAACTGGTGCAGTTGCGACAGCCCGAAGCGCTCGGCATTTTCAATGATCATTACTGAGGCATTGGGTACATTCACCCCTACCTCAATTACGGTTGTAGCTACCATGATCTGTGCGTCGCCTTTTATAAAGCGCTGCATTTCCTCTTCTTTAACCGCGGCCGGAATTTTACCGTGCACTATGCTGATCTGGTAGTTAGGCAGCGGAAACTCACTGCGCATGGTTTCAATACCTTCTTCCAGGTTTTTAAGATCAAGCTTTTCGCTTTCCTGTATCAACGGGTATACAATATATACCTGCCGCCCTTTGGCAATCTCCTCACGCATCAGACCAAACATACGCAGGCGCTGGCTCTCATAAAAATGCAGGGTTTGGATCGGTTTACGCCCGGCAGGCAGTTCGTCAATAACCGATACATCCAGGTCGCCATACAAGGTCATGGCCAGGGTACGCGGGATGGGTGTAGCCGTCATTACCAGCACATGCGGCGGTATGGTGTTTTTACGCCATAGCTTTGCCCTTTGCTCTACACCAAAACGGTGCTGCTCATCAATCACCACAAAACCGAGGTTTTGGTATTGCACAGCATCTTCAATCAACGCGTGGGTACCTATTAAAATTTTAAGCTCGCCGTTCAGCAGGCGTTCATGCAATATTTTACGCTGTTTTTTAGGGGTTGATCCGGTGAGCAACGCTACTTCCACAAAATCATCGCCCACCAGGTTCTTAACGGTTTGATAATGCTGGTTAGCGAGGATCTCGGTAGGTGCCATCATACAAGCCTGAAAACCATTATCAATAGCGATCAGGATGCTCATTAGTGCTACAACGGTTTTACCGCTGCCAACATCACCCTGTAACAGGCGGTTCATTTGTACACCACGCTGCGTATCAATCCTGATCTCTTTCAGTACCCGTTTTTGCGCGTTAGTTAAGGGGAAAGGCAGCTTATCGTTATAAAAATCATTAAAATAGTGGCCTACCTTGTCAAATATATTCCCTTTAAACTTTTGGGTACGATAGAGCTTATTTTTAAGGAGTTTGTATTGTAAAAAGAAAAGTTCCTCAAACTTGAGGCGATGCTGCGCTTCATTCAGCTTGTTGGCATCATCCGGAAAATGCATTTGCCGGTAGGCTTCGCGCCTGTCCATTAGCCGGTATTTATTGATGATATATTGCGGTAAATTTTCTTGCAGGTAGCGCCCATACTCTTCAATCAATATGGCAGTAAGCTTTTGAATGCCTCTGCTATCTAAACTGTATTGTTTAAGTTTTTCAGTAGAGTTGTAGGCGGGTTGCAAGGTAAGGTTTCCCTGGCGCTTGATGGCTTGCGGCGAGTACTGCTCCATCTCCGGGTGCGACATTTGGGGCCGACCGTTAAACATACCGGGCTTGCCAAATATAATGTAGGCCTTGCCTACATGCAGGCTTTTATCAATCCAAGTAACACCCTGAAACCATACCAGCTCAATTTGCCCCGTATCATCCTGCGCCTGTACTACCAGGCGCTTAGTGCGTTTTTCACCGACAACCTCCTTACGGGTAAGCCGTACGATAACTTGCACATAAGGCATTTCTGGGTGGATATCCTTAACCTTATAAAACCGGGTACGGTCAATATATTTATACGGAAAATAACGCAGCAGATCGGCGTAATTAAACACCGCCAATTCCTTTTTAATAACCTCTGCACGGGCCGGGCCGACACCTTTTAAATACTCAACAGGCGTTTCAAAGGGGGTAGCGCTTTTGTTTATTTCCAATCAGATCAAAATAATTTATTATCCAACCAATGCTACTACAGATATTTCTACATTCACATTTTTAGGCAGCGCGGCTACTTGTACCGTTTCGCGGGCGGGAAAGTTATCGGTAAAGTATGAACCATATACTTCGTTAACCGCGGCAAAATCATTCATATCCTTTAAAAATATGCCCGTTTTAATTACGCTGCTAAAATCAGCACCGGCCTCGGTTAATATAGCCTTCAAGTTTTCCATTACCTGTGTGGTTTCGATTTTTACATCATCCAGCACCAATTCATCAGTGGCAGGGTTAAGCGCTATCTGGCCTGAAACGAATAAAAAGCCGTTTGCTTTAACAGCTTGGCTATATGGACCTATTGGTGCCGGGGCATTGGTTGTGTTGATTATAGTTTTCATTTTTTGAGTATAAACCAGTCAATTAGCTTCCATATAATACCGCCCACAAACATGCTGATAGCAATGGCATTAATAATATGCATCACTTTAAGGTTAAAGTTGGTTGGCCTGTTCGGGTCTTTTTTCCGGAAGAAATACATGCTGGCAAATTTAATAAAAAAAAGAAGGCTCCGGGTTATCCGGAGCCTTCAATATGATCTTTAAAAATTGATCTCAGAAATTATTTGCTGAATTCAACACGACGGTTTAATACACGTCCTTCTTCAGTTGAGTTGTCAGCAACAGGGTTAGTTTCACCATAACCTTTAGCTTTCAATTTTTTAGCTTCAACACCTGAGTTAACTAAGTAAGTTTTTACTGAGTTAGCACGATCTTTAGAAAGTTGCATGTTATGAGCAGCAGTACCTTCTGATGAAGCGTAACCTTTGATAGTAACCATAGCACCTGATGAACGCAGATCCGCTGAAGTAGCATCAAGAGCTGGGTAAGCTGAAGTTCTTAACACTGAGCTATCAAATTCAAACTGAATGTTTGAGTAAGCAGCACCAGCTTCAGTAGAATCAGCTTTAGGGAATACGATAGCGCAACCAGCACCGTCAACTACTGTACCAGCAGGAGTGTTAGGGCATTTATCGAATTGATCAGATACACCGTCACCGTCTGAATCTTTTTTCAGGTCGCTAACTGCAGTTTCAACTGATGATACACGGCCTTTAAGGGCTTCAACTTCCTGACGTAAAGTTTCGTCATAAAGTTCGTCATACATCATAGCTACCGGGTTAACCCAATCCAGGTTCGGTTTTGATTTTGAACCTAAAGTAAACTCTAAGCCAGCGTAACCGTATGACCATTTGTCACGAGTAGGGAATCCTCTTTTGTAACCGTCAAAGTTATCACCATCAACAAAGTTTACAGTGTAACCTAAGTTCAGGGCAACACCGTCGCTTAAACGGAATTTAACACCAGCACCTACAGGGATCACTAATTCTTTGATGTATTTATCATCAGAAGTATAGTTTACTAACTCGCCGCCTGCAGTTGTAGTAGTTTTAGGTTTGTACATTGCTAAACCTGCACCAGCATTCAGGAAGAAGTTAACTGAATTTTTGCGGTGTAAGAAATCGATGCTACCGAAGTTCCACTGACCACCTAAGGTAGCAGACCAGAAACGGGTTTCAAATTCTTTTTGAGTGTAAGAAGCCGGATCAGCATTCTCAATGTCATTGTTGTTACCACCAACTTTACCACCGTGCAAGTCTAAGATCAGACCGAAGCTGTGTGAAAGTTGTTGACGGAAAGACAGGCCATAACCTAAGTTAAGGTCTGATTTCAGGTAGTCGTTAGTACCGCCTAATGCACTGAATGGTGAAGTAACACCACCATTGATACCAATGCTGAAGGTTCTGTACTGACCTAAGCCACCAAATACCTTGGCGGTAGTAGGCTCTGTCGACGTTGTAGTTGTTGTTTCTGTTGAGGTTGAATCTGTTTGCGCGAAAGCCACACTCACAGCCATCAAAGAAGCGAACGATAGCGCGACTGTTTTCTTTAATGTAGAATAATTCATAGTTTTAAGATTAAACGATTTTAATTGTGATTTTTTTCAAAAATACTAATTATGTTTGAAAAGAATACCAAATTTTGTTCCAAAAATTATAGCCATAACGCCTGTAGCCCTACAATTGTTTTGGTATTTTGAATTTTTAACTTCTGCGGCATGAAATACCTACCCATTGAAAATGAACTATTTACAATTAATAGAAAAAATTTCGTTTCACGATTAAAACCCTCATCAATAGCTATTTTTCACTCCAATGACGAATATCCGCGTAATGGGGATCAAACGCATATTTTTAAGCAAAATCCTGATTTTTTTTATTTATCAGGTATCGACCAGGAACAGAGCATCCTGATTTTGTACCCCGAGTGTCCTAATATCCTATACAGAGAAGTACTTTTTTTAAGACAAACCAGCGAACACATCGCCATTTGGGAAGGCCATAAGTACACCATTGACGAAGCACGCAAGGTATCAGGTATACAAAGTGTATACTGGCTAAGCGATTTTGACAGTATACTGCACAGCATAGTTACTTATGCCGACAACATTTATTTAAATACTAACGAGAACGACCGCTACCTGCACAGCGTACCTTACCGCGACCTGCGGATGATCAACGACCTGAAGCAAAAGTACCCGCTGCACCAGTACCAGCGCTCGGCACCCATACTGCGCGACATGCGGCCGGTTAAATCATCCATTGAGATTGAACTGACCAAAAAAGCATGTGCTATAACGCGCGATGCCTTTATACGTGTACTCAAATTTGTTAAACCCGGCGTTACCGAATACGAGATAGAAGCCGAGGTTACCCACGAGTTTTTGCGCCAGCGTGCTACCGGGCATGGCTACAACCCAATAATCGCGTCGGGCAAGAATGCTGTTGTGCTGCATTATAATGACAATAACCAGGTATGCCTCGATGGGGATGTGATACTGTTTGATTTTGGTGCCGAATACGCCAACTACAACGCCGACCTGAGCCGCTCGATACCGGTTAACGGCCGCTTTACGCCCCGCCAGCGCGAGGTATACAACGCGGTATTGCGTGTAATGCGCCAGGCTACAAAAATGATTGTAGCGGGTACGCTGTCTGCCGAATACCATGAAGAGGTGGGCAAAATCATGACCGGCGAACTTATTGGCCTCGGTTTGCTTAAACAACACGAGGTAGATAAGCAGGATCCAAAGATGCCTTTATATAAAAAGTACTTTATGCACGGCACATCGCACCACCTGGGTATTGATGTACATGATTTTGCCAGCCGTTACAAACCTTTTGAGGCAGGCAATATCCTCACCTGCGAACCCGGTATATATATACCCGAAGAAGGCCTGGGCATCCGTATTGAAAATGATATACTGATAACCCCGGATGGTAATATTGACCTGATGGCGGATATACCGGTTGAGGCGGATCATATTGAGGAGATTATGAATAGCTAAGATTGTAATACAGTGAAAGCCCGCCCTAATAAAAAACCAAAGCTGTTTTATTATGCCCAAAATATTTTGCGGCAAGCCCTGCCGGGGTTTATGTACAGGCAGGCGCTACATAACAAACTTCGTACTTTAAATAAATATAATGTAGATGAAATTATCGACAGGGTAAATTACTACAATAAGCTACAACAAACACATAGCTTGAGTAATGATGCAATGGAATTAAAGAAAATGGCAATATTTAAAAGCCCGAAGGCATACAATTTTGATACCTTTGAATATACCCGCTACTTTAACAGTTCACTTAAAGCACATTTTCTGTTTGGCGATGTTATACATACGCCGGCCGAACCATCAATACAAAAAAGCAGGCCTATCAAAGGCGATAATACCAACGCGGTGCTACTCAAATTAGATAAGTACCGCCACTTTGTATTTATAGATGATAAGGTACCTTTTGAGCAAAAAAAGAATATGTTGATAGGCCGCGGTGTTATAACACAACCGCATCGCATTAAATTTATGGAGATGTATTTTAATCATCCGCTATGCAATTTAGGGCAGGTAAACTTAAACGGGGGTAAGACTGAATGGATAAAACCCAAAATCAGCATATCACAACACCTGCAATACAAATTCATATTAAGCCTTGAAGGCAATGATGTGGCAACCAACCTCAAGTGGATCATGTCATCAAACTCGATAGCCGTAATGCCTGAACCTAAATACGAAACCTGGTTTATGGAAGGGCGGCTGATTCCCAATGTTCATTATATCCATATTAAGGGTGATTTTAGCGATCTTGAAGAGCGTTTAAATTACTATATCGCCCACACCGTGGAAGCCAGGCAAATTGCCCTTAACGCCAATAACTATGTAAAACAGTTTTTTGATAAAGCGAAGGAAGATATGATTTCGTTATTAGTTTTGCAGAAGTATTTTGAGTGCACATCGCAGCTAAAGCAACTAAGTATTGAGCTACATACCCTATAAACATATATTAATAAGCCGCACCGATGCTATTGGCGATGTGGTGCTCACATTACCCATGTGCGGTTATATACGTTCAGCTTATCCTAACGTTAAAATATCTTTCCTCGGGCGCACCTATACCAAACCGGTAATTGAGGCCTGCAGGGCAGTTGATTCATTTATCAACTATGATGAGCTATCAAAACTACCGCTTGAAGATCAGGTTAAAAAGCTTAAAGCCTATGATATTGATTGCGCTATTCATGTTTTCCCTAACAGGCAAATAGCAAAGCTGGTTAAAGCCGCCGGTATACTAGCACGCATCGGTACCACTAACCGCCTATTCCACTGGTTTACCTGCAACAAACTGGTACGGCTGAGCCGCAAAAAATCTGATTTGCACGAGGCACAATTAAATACAGTACTGTTAAAGCCACTTGGCCTTACTGTGCCGCCGTTGGATAGAATTTATGATTATTATGAGTTTGAGCCAAAGCAATGCGTACCAGATGATATCATGGCCTTGTTATCTGCCGATAAGTTTAACCTGATATTGCATCCAAAATCTCATGGCAGTGGCGTAGAATGGCCATTGGACAGGTTTACAGAATTAATAAAGCTGCTACCCGCAGAGAGGTTTAATATTTTTATAAGTGGATCAGAAAAAGAACAGGCAATGCTTGCCGGGTGGATAGAGAAGCTGCCATCATCAGTAATTAACCTTACCGGAAAAATGACCCTGTATCAGTTTATCAGTTTTATACGTAATGCTGATGGGCTGATAGCCTCGGGCACGGGGCCGCTACACATTGCGGCGGCATCAGGCATCAACACGTTAGGGCTATTCCCATGTGTGCGGCCTATACACCCGGGCAGGTGGGCACCTGTAGGTAAAAAGACAAGCTATCTGGAAAGCAACTCAGATAACCTGGGCAGCATAACCCCGCAGGCGGCAGCAAACATTATTATTTACTGGCAAAAATGAGTACTTCAAAAATATTAGTTACGCTTGATTCCATGCGATATCCAAACACAGGTTTATACTATTTTGGTAAAAGCCTGGGCCAGGCGTTGCTCAGGCAAAATCACGAACAGTTTAAACTCACTTATTTTTTAGATAAGAGCACAAAGGCGTTTGATAATGCTGAAGTGAGTACAATGTATCTCAGAAAATACCATAAGGCGATTTTTTTCAACTACCGCAATATTGACCTGTTCCATTTTACCGATCAGTTTTCGCGGGTTAAACCGAAACGTGTATCCCGTAAAAAGATACTTACCATACACGATATTAACCAGGTGCATGAAAAAGATCTGAGCGCCGAAAAACTTAAAATCTATATCGATAAATTGGGCGAACGTATTGACTCATGCGACCGGATCGTTACCATATCGCAATTTGCCGCCAATGATGTTTTGAGATTTTACCCCCATGTAAAGGATAAGCTTAGCGTTATATATAATGGCGCGGATAAGCTGCAAGTTAAACCCGGACATTTGCCCGCCTATCAGCCCCAAAAGCCTTTTTTATTTACTATAGGTATAATATCAGCAAAAAAGAACGCCCACGTATTGCCCGCTTTGTTACAAAATAACGATATGGAGTTGGTAATAGCAGGCATTGAAACCCCTTATAAGGATAGAGTAATGGAGCAGGCAAAAAAGTTTGGCTGCGCTGATCGTGTTAAGATTATCGGGCCCATAAACGATGACGACCGTTCATGGTATTACGAGCATTGCGAAGCTTTTGTATTCCCGTCAATAGCCGAAGGGTTTGGGTTACCTGTTATTGAGGCGATGCATTTTGGCAAACCTGTATTTGTTTCAACCAGCACCTCATTACCTGAAGTTGCCGGTGATGCCGCTTACTATTTTAATACTTTTGACAGTGAAGATATGCAGCAAACCTTTGAGCGTGGTATGCAACATTTTACGCGAAACAACATGGCGCAAAAAGCCATGCAACATGCCGCCCGTTATAACTGGGATGATACCGCCCGGCAATATCTTCAACTATATCACAACTGCCTTAACAATAAATAATACAGGGCTTAGTTTATTAAGCTGATAGTATTAATTAAATACTGTTAATTTTGCACCCTTATATTTTTTGATGAAAACATATTTCAGGCTGCTGTCATTTGCCAAACCTATCGAGAAGTTTGCTATTCCGTACATATTATATACCCTATTATATGTAATATTCAGCACCTCGGTATTGGCACTGCTTGGGCCTCTGTTAAATACACTATTTAACGTTAATGATTGCGGCCCCGAAAAACCTGCCAAAGTAAGCAGCAACATTTCCACATTTGATGTATCGGGCTGGTTTAAATATTATCTTAATGATTTTATTTTGAAGCATGGCCAGTTTGGCGCTTTAGTATATGTGTGCGCCGTAATTATGGTTGCGGTTATATTGGGCAATCTGTTTCGTTACTTGTCGCAGCGTACTATGGAAAACATGCGCATCCACACCCTTTTGCGCATACGCAAAGCTGTTTTTGATAATGTGATGAACTTGCATCTGGGCTATTTTAGCAACGAGCGTAAAGGTGACATTATATCCAAAATAGCATCAGAAGTACCAACTGTACAGTTTACAGTAACCGGTACTTTACAAGTTATTTTTAAAGAACCTTTGCTGCTTATTGCCTATTTGGTAGTGCTGTTTTCAACATCAGTTAAACTAACCTTGATATCGTTACTGGTAATACCGGTTGCTGGGCTTATTATATCCCGCATTGTTAAAAAACTGCGTTCTCAGGCGGTTGAGGCCCAAAATTCTTACGCAAATATGATAAGCTATCTTGACGAAGCTTTATCAGGTATTAAAATTATAAAAGCATTTAACGCTACCGATTTTATAATCAAACGTTTTGATGATGAAAATATCCGTTATTCACAAATAGGTAAGGCCATGTCGCGCAGGCAGCAGCTCGCTTCGCCCGTATCTGAGGCGTTATCGGTAATTATGGTATCATTTATTGTACTGTACGGAGGCTATTTATTATTTAACGACGAATCTGATCTATCTGCCGGGCAATTTATAGCTTACATCGCGTTGTTTTCGCAGCTCATGCGTCCGGCAAAAGCCATGGGTGATGCTTTTAGTAACATCCATACCGGTTTGGCCGCCGGAGAACGGGTACTGGCACTGATAGATGAAAAACCGAAGATAACCGATGCGCCTGATGCAGTTGCCGTAACTGAGTTTAATGAAGGGATACATCTTAATAATGTAAGTTTTGCCTACAACGAGCGTGTGGTATTAAAAAATATCAATCTAACGGTACCTAAAGGTAAAACGGTAGCACTGGTTGGGCCGTCAGGCGGTGGAAAGTCAACCATGATGGATTTGCTGCCAAGGTTTATTGAGCCAAATGAAGGTGAAATATTAGTTGACGACAAAAATATTAAAGATATTACGGCAACCTCGCTTCGTTCTTTAATGGGTATTGTTAACCAAGAGTCGATATTATTTAACGATACCATTTTCAATAACATCGCCTTTGGCAAAACAGGTGTTACCCAGCAAGAAGTTGAAGCCGCCGCCCGCATAGCTAACGCCCACAACTTTATTGAAGATACCGAGAATGGCTATAAAACCAATATTGGCGACAGGGGCATTAAATTATCAGGAGGGCAAAAGCAACGCATAAGCATTGCCCGTGCGGTACTTAACAATCCGCCGATCATGCTGCTTGACGAGGCTACCTCAGCGCTGGATACCGAATCAGAAAAACTGGTGCAGGATGCCTTGAACAACCTGATGAGAAACCGCACGTCACTGATTATTGCACACCGCCTGAGCACTATACAAAATGCTGATATTATTATTGTACTTGAGGAAGGGCGCATTGTTGAGCAAGGCAGCCATACCGAGCTTATGGAACACAACGGACTTTATCGCAAGCTGATTGATATGCAAACTTTTAATGCTGATTAGATTTTACGATATAATCAACAGCCTTAATAACCTTGTTCACTACAACCGGCCAGACATAGTTTTTAGCAACATATTGTTTTGCATTTGAAGCAAGTTGTTTTCTATCTAAAGCCGGATCAATTGCCGCATCAAGTGCCTTGTTAAAGCTTTGCTGATCGTGGTATAAAAATCCGGCCTGGCTATTATTTATATGATCCTTTAATACATCACTGCACTCATTAGCTATTACAGGAATACCCTGTGCCATACTCTCAAGCGTTACAAGTGAAAGGCTTTCGTAAATTGATGGTATAATAAGCGCCCGGGCATTGCATAGCAGGGTTAACTTTGCTTCTTCACTTACAAACCCGGTATAAATAATGTCAGGATGCTGAATCAGCGCCATAAAATCACGGCCAACAAATACCAATTTTATATCTTCCTGATTTTGTGTTTTATAATTTATAAAGTACTGAGCAAGTACATCACATTGCTTCGATGTTTCAATCCGCCCAATATAAATAAGGTAACGGCTGTTAACCAGATCATGATATTCATTTGTTGCTAATGGCACCTGTTTTTCAGTAATACCTACACCAACAATATCATTGTATATATCATTATTGTTAAACAGCTTGTTAACAAATTTTTGTTCGCTTGGGGTATTATATAAAATGGCTTTGGGCTGTTTAAATAACCGCCTGAATAAATGCATATATATCGGCTGTTCATCATGTGCGGTAGGAATAAATATCGCCTTGTCCTTTACAATATCAAGCCCCTTCGCTGTCGGATAATACAGATAAGTAAAAAAGATGAAAGCGTCGAAGTTATCATATTGATTTTTTAAATATTTTAAAATATCCGGCATAAATGGCCCCTGCTCATCTATCCATTTACACTCATAGTAGTTATGAATAAACCAATCATAAGCAGACAGCATTTTGATTACTGACAGCCATTTTTTTCGCTTATTTCGTTTATTAAGCTTTTTATTTAATAAACTAAACCGTGTAAAATCTCGCGTGTGCTTAACCGGAAAGCGTATAATTTTAACGTTGTTTAAATAACTTTCTCCAGCCGGATACTCGTTAGCCCAGCTCATATAATCTTTGGCACATGATGTGAATACCTCTACATCAAATGCGTCAGTTAACTTTTCAGCCAAAATACGGCAATGGTACTCGGCTCCGCCATTCACATCCTCGCCATAGCGCTGTACAATAAATGCTATCCGCTTTTTCAAAGCTTAATCGGTTATTTGTATTTTATCGTACAATGCGTTCTGTGATTCCTGACGCTCAATCCCCTTAATATGCAACAAACAATTCATCTCTGTATCAGGTAAATAGTACGCCTTTTTGAAACCATGAAGCTCCTCATGAACCTTGTTTTTCCATAGTATTTTGCCGTTTAACTTTAATATTCTTAATTGATAATCAGGAAAATTGATAAAACCCTTTTCATTTACCTTCCAGTCCCACTTTTTTATATGTTCGGCTGTTAATCCGTTCACCATATTTATCCTGGGCACCAAGTAGCAATCGTGCTTACCTTTTTTGAAAATTGTTTTTTTTATTGATTCAACTAAATGTTGCTGCGGCAACTCATCTGCATCTATCTGAAAAAGGTATTTGCAGCTTGCATTTTGTATCAAATGATTTTTAAATGTAGCGAAATCGTTATTCAAATTGGCCTCAATGTGCTTTATACGTTTTTTATATTGATGTATAACCTTTGTAGTGGCCTCATCTTTTTGAGTCACGTCCTGCAAAACAATTATCTCATCATTACTATCAATGTTTGATAGTAAAAATTCGAGCAGTTTTTCGAGCTCCTGGTACTCATTATGCACAGTTATCCCGTAACTTACACTTACAAAAAGTTTATGAATATTGAATAGCATTAGAGGCGGTTTACAAGCGTATGTTCTAAACTTCTGAGTTTTTTTATTTCGACTATTAAGTTAGCCCGTTTAAATCTAAAATTACTTTTTCCGATTAGTTTTTCAAAAAAACTCAGCTTTTTATTAGCCCGCCTTGTTATAATTTCATTTAAATAACGGATTGCATTATATGTATCATCAGTAAAGCGGTTACCGTCAATATATACCAATATATCATTGTGTTTATCGGCTTGTAAAGGCTTAATACGGGTGTTCAAATCAAAAGCTGTATTAGGCTGCTCGCTTAGTATGTAATTACGTGCATCATGATCGGTATAAACATTTGTGCAAAAAGGCTCAATCTTTCGCAGCAAATCGTTAGTTCCATTTTTTAATATGAAACCAACATTGTATTTTTTCTTTATAGATGAGGAATTTAAAAAACCCCATTTCCTTGTGAAGTTTTTATTAGAGTTTTCCTCAATAAGCTTTGTACGATCTTTATATTCGTCAGATGATCTGGATGTTTTACTTACAAAGTGGTAGCAAACTGCATTATGTGACACTAAAGTTTTTAGACCACGTAGTTTTAGCCTTAGTATAAGGTCATCATCCTCACAAAACATCGGGTTGTATAACGGGTCCAAACCTCCTATTTCTAATAATACTTTACGTAATACACACAAGAAAAATGTCAGTTCAGACGACTCTCCATTTACCTTATTAGTTTGCTGTAACTCCTTAGCAAAGCTGTACAAACCTGAAATATCCTGATTTTCAATACCGTCGCCAAAATCTCTAATTATTTTTCCGGGACGCTCATGGCCGGCAAATATAGGTGGCTCTATTGTAGTATAAGTTACTACCGTATCTTCTGCAACTAACTGCTCAAGATTTTCAATAAATCCCGGAGCCAATATCATGTCGTTATGTGCATAAGCAACATAATCCTTGGTTGCTAATTCAGTACATTTATTAAATGTGTCTGAAAACGTTTTTTGCTCTACCGAATAATAATAAATAAGGAAAGGATCATTTAAACTATCAAGCCATTCGTGTGTACCATCGGTACTACCATAGCTTACAAAAACAAGTTCAACATCAGGATATATATCACGTGTAGTATTATAAAAGTTTTTGCTATAATCCAGATTGTTCTTCAATCCTACCAGTAAAGCGATATTATTTTTCATGTAAAATGGTTTATAAGTAAGGCTTGTTCAGTCTTACTTATAAACCAAAAGTACACCTTTTTACCTGAACTTAAAGCCCAAGCCAATTTGCCAAACCTGGTTGCGGTAGTCGGGTATGTTGGAGTAACGTTCGGTATTGCTGTCCTGCAGGTCAATGGTGTAACGGGCGTGCAGGTCAACGGTGCGGTTAAGGTCAATACTCAGGCCTACCACGCCGCCAACAAGCGTTTTGTTACCCTCGTAATCATAACGCTCCTCTACAACGGTAGCAAAATCATTACGGTATATGTTTTTTGATGATATCAGGAATGATAACTGCGGGCCTATTACAAAATTAAACCCTGGTGTAAGCTTGATCTTGGCCAGCAAAGGCACATCAATAAAGTTATTGCGCTGCTTAAAGTCCCCGTCGATAGTTTGCGCGCTGAACCCCTTTTGTGACCACAGCACCTCCGGCGCGAATGATAGCGGATAAATAATCGGCACATCCAGCGTAAAGCCGAGGTTAGCACCGGCAATGGTGTTGGTTGTCCAGTCGGAGTTGTAGGAATCAACCGTATTGGCAATATTTAAGCCGCCTTTAAAACCGGCCGTTACCTGGTAAAAATCATTATGGCGGCGCTGATTGTTATTATGATAATAGCCCGGCGGCGGGCGGCGTACCGGTTTACGGCGGTAATATTGGGCGCTAACATCGCCTGCTACCAGCAGGCATATAGCAATAAATAAAACTTTTTTCATTGTTAAAACATTGTTGGTTTCTCAACATAGAGTAAAACCGCCGGCAAAGGTTTATTCGTAACTTAAAAAACACTACTGGCAAAACAATTGATAGGATAAGTAGATTAACTACATTTGGACTATGAAAGGATATTATCCGCGTATAAAATACTTACTGCTAACATTATCATTATTAATATATAATTACTCATTTGGCCAGAAAACGGGTTTTGTACAATCGCTATCACAACCCAACCGCTGGGTTGATTCGGTTTATAACCATTTAAGCAAAAAGGAACGTATAGCGCAACTGTTTTTTGTGCGGGCCCATACCAACAAAGGCCGTGCTTATGAGGATTCGGTTGAGAATTTAATAAAGGAACAGAAAGTAGGCGGCCTGGTATTTTTTCAGGGTGGGCCCGGCAGGCAGGCGGCATTAACCAACCGTTACCAGCGTGCATCAGAAACCCCTCTGCTTGTATCAATGGATGGCGAATGGGGCGTAGGCATGCGCTTGGACTCGGTGATCACCTACCCTTACCAAATGACCCTGGGAGCCATACAGGATAACAACCTCATCTACAAAATGGGGCAAATGATAGGGCGCGATTTTAAACGCCTTGGCCTGCAAATGAATTTTGCCCCGGTAATGGATATCAATAATAACCCAAATAACCCGGTGATCAATTACCGGTCGTTTGGTGATAACCGCTTTAACGTGGCTAAAAAAGGCATTGCCTATTTTCAAGGGATGCAGAATGAAGGAATTTTGACCACCGCCAAGCATTTTCCGGGTCATGGTGATACCAATGTAGATTCACATGCTGACCTGCCTATATTGCCCTTTACCAGGCAGCGATTGGATTCACTGGAAGAATATCCTTTCAGGGAAGCCATTAACGCAGGTTTATCCGGTGTAATGGTTGCACACATGAATATACCGGCGTTGGATTCGGCCAAAAACCGCCCTTCAACACTTTCACGCCCTATTGTAACTGGCTTACTGAAAGATTCATTAAAGTTTAAAGGACTGGTAGTATCTGACGCGATGGAAATGAAAGGGGTTACCAAATTCTTTCCGAACGGCGAGGCGGATGTACAGGCATTTTTAGCAGGGAATGATATCCTTGAACTATCTGAAAACTCCGAACGCGCTATTAAGCTCATCAAAAAAGCGATCCGGAAAGATCTGATCACGCAAGCTGAGTTCGAGGCAAAAGTAAAAAAGGTACTTGCCGCCAAATATTGGGCAGGCCTTCATAATTACAAGCCTGTGCCAACACGAGATGTGGTAAGTTCTATTAACCGTCCGGAAGCAAAGGCCCTGATACAGCAATTGAGCGACGCGGCTGTTACCATGCTTAAAGGTAACCTGAACACATTGAGATTAAACCCGCTAACCAAAACGGCCATTGTCAATATCGGGATTGACCGGATGACCACCTTTCAGCAAGAATTGGCGCGCTGGTACCCTAACAGTATGTTATTTGTAGTAGGTAAAACCACCTCGTTGAATGACCTGAACGCCATGCTGGTCAACCTAAAAAAATACGACCAGATATTTATATCGATATATGATACCCGCACGCGTCCGGTAAGTAAACTGGATTATAACTCCGACATTAAATTCCTGATAGCGCAGCTTGCCGCGCAGCCGCATACCGTTACTACGGTGTTTGCCAATGCTTACACCATAGCCGGGCTACCGGGCATTGAGCGCAGTGGTGCCCTATTGGCTTGTTACCAAAATACCGATGAATTGCAGCGTGCCGCCGTTAAAGTAATTACCGGGCAAATTAAACCCATGGGTAAGTTACCGGTGAGCGTAAACAGCTTTTTCCCTACGGGGACCGGTGTGATGCTGCCGTAAATGTTTTTTCAAGCTATTCTGAATAATTTTTTCATTTCAAAGCGTCAGCCAGAAATCAGCATACGTTTGTAGCCTGATGGCAGATTCCTCCTCGTACCTCGTTCGGAATGACAAATTTTTTTGAAATAAAAAGCACCTGCCTAAAAGGATTACTTTTACGTTAGCAATGATGAATTTATCCTTTTTTTGTCATTTCGAAGCGTTAGCGAGAAATCTATCTGCGTTTATAACCGAGCGACGGATTTCTCCTCGTAACTCGTTCGAAAAGCCATACCATTAATGCCCTTTACGTCAGTGATGAGGCTTTTTAGAAATAATACCATTAAACAAAAATGCCGCTCATTGAGCGGCATTTTTGTTTAGGTCATATATTATAATATCAACATTTTACCAAACTTTAACCTGATCCTTTTCGGCGCGGTACATTTTGTCGCCGGGTTTCACGTTAAAGGCTTTGTAGAATGCCGGGGTGTTTGACAGTACGCCATTCACACGATACATTTCCGGCGAATGCGGGTCAGAGCTGATGCGTACTCTCATGGTTTCGTCGCTGCTTTTTATACGCCATACCTGGGCATACGACAGGAAGAAACGCTGATCGGGTGTAAAGCCGTCAACTTTTTTGTCGCCTTTGCCTTGCTCCGTATTTTTGAATGCCTGGTAAGCAATGGCCACACCGCCAATATCAGCCAGGTTTTCACCCTGTGTAAGGCTACCGTTAACATGCAAACCGTTAAGCACGGTATAACCGTTATACTGGTCAATCATGATCTGCGCTTTGCTTTTAAACTTGGCAGCATCAGCAGCAGTCCACCAATCCTTCAAGTTGCCCTGAGCATCATACTGGCGGCCCTGGTCGTCAAAACCGTGGGTCATTTCGTGGCCGATAACCGCGCCGATAGCCCCGTAGTTGATAGCATCATCCGCATTCTTATCAAAGAAAGGAAACTGCAGGATACCTGCCGGGAACACGATCTCGTTGAACGATGGATTGTAATAAGCATTTACAGTTGGCGGTGTCATGCCCCACTCGGTTTTATCAACTGGCTTGTTCACCTTGGCAATCATTTCCTTATAGTTGTGCTTCGCTATTGATTGCAGGTTTTTGTAATACGCATCCTTGCTGATCTCTACATCATCATAATTCTTCCACTTGTCAGGATAGCCGATCTTTTTAACAAACGAGTTAAGCTTTTCAAGCGCCTTTTTCTTGGTTTCCGGACTCATCCAGTCCAGCTTTTCAATACGGTCTTTGTACACCGCCTGCAGGTTGTTCACCAGTTTCAGCATACGGTCTTTAGCTTCGGGGGTAAAATATTTTTCAACATATAGCTGTCCAAGCAATTCGCCCAGGCCGCCATCTACTTGTCCGGCCATATCTTTCCAACGCTCCTTTTGCTCCTTTTGGCCATATAAAGTGCGGCTGTAAAAATCAAAGCGTGCATCCCTGAATTTTTTACTCATATCGCCCGCGGCACCATTAAGCACATTAAAGGCAAGTTTATCTTTCCAGGCATCAATAGGCTGCGATTTTAGCAAGCCGTTCAGCGCTTTATAATAATCGGGCTGGCCAACCAAAACAGTATCAGTACTTAACTGCATCCGGCTAAAAATATCTTTCAGATCGATATCAGGCACCGCTTTTTGCAGATCTGTTACGGTAAACTTGTTGTAGTTTTTGTTTGGATCGCGCAGCTCAACCGGGGTACGGTGAGATTTGGCTATAGCTGTTTCCAGTTTCAATATCTCATCAGCCTTTTTAGCGGCAATTGCCGGTGTTTCGCCGGTGTATTCAAACAGCTTGGCAATGTATTTTACATAAGCCTTGCGTATAGGCGCTTTATCCGCATCAAAATAATAATCGCGGTTGGGCAGGTTTAAACCGGCCTGGTCAAAGTGTGCTACGTTCTTGCTGCTCTCCTTATCATCAGGTGATACATAAAAACCTAATAAAAAGCCGTCGCCATCTTTATAACCATCAGCAGCCAGGGCTAACAATTCTTTATAATTCTTTACCGCTTTTACTTTGGCCAGCAATGGTTTCACAGGCTCGTAACCCAGTTTTTCTATCGCGGCCGTATCCATACCGCTGGTGTATAAATCGGCTACTTTTTGCTCAGTACTACCCTGCTCATTGCCTTGCTTGGCTATGGCTTCCAGTATCTGGTGCAGGTTTTTCTGGTTATCATCATACAAGGTGTAAAACGAGCCCCAACCGGTTTCTGATGGTGGTATTTTGGTTTTTTTCATCCAGCTACCGCTGGCATACATAAAAAAGTCGTCGCCCGGTTTAATGGTGGTATCCATGGCAGTTTTGTCAAAAAATACGGTACGCGCGGGTGGTTCGCTTGTAGCCTTTTTTTGATCTGAATTACAGGCGGCCGCTGCAACAGCTACCGAGGCAAGCATTGCCCAATGTGTTAACTTCATAATAAATAGGTTCAGTTATTAATATATCACTAATTGACGCAATATTTTTAAATATGTTACCATGCGTATTAAATTATCCTACAACCTTAATATCATACTTAGCCAGCAAACCCGGCAAACCATGCACCGAAAAGCGGGCCTTTTTCAGCGTATTCTCATCCGGGTCGATAATGTAATTGTATGAGGTATGCAGATCTGCATTTTTAAGGTTGGTATAGTTAAAAACCGTTCGATGAAAATCGCAATTGGTAAACACCGCGTCCGTCAGGTCGCACTCGGTCAGGTCAGCTTCTTTTAAGGAGCAATCGGTAAAACGGGCTGCCTTGTTCTTCTTTTTGTAGAAGATAGTGTTGTTGAGCGTACATCCCTCAAAACCCGCCCCGAATAAAAAATCGAGTGCCTTGCTAAAATCCACACCATTAACATTGCAATCCTTAAAAAAAGCATTTTGGAAACCTGTTTTAAAGATGATGGCTCTTTCAAGATTGCAGCCCTCAAAGCGGCAATCAATAAAAGTGATGTTGGACAGATCGGCACCGGGCATAGCACAATCAATAAATTTGCAGTTATCAAAAGTTTGCGCCATGCCGGCAAAGCTTGCAAGCCCGGTAAATGTTTCGTCCTCAGCGATGGTATTAAACATGACGGAAAATTAACTATTTTTTTGTTTCCGGACATTGCCATTATTTACCGGCCTGCATCATCGCCGCATTATTAGTATCTTTGTGGCTTACATCAATTTACATCGCAATACAAGATAAGTGGAAACAGCAGAAGTAAAACAAGGGTTTAAGGGCTACAATAACTACGGTGCATGGCTGCGCCAAAAATATAACGGGCAGCGCGTGTTCAAGGTTATTGTTGATGGTGGTTTTACCTGCCCCAACCGCGATGGCTCAAAAGGCTACGGCGGCTGCACCTATTGTAATGTTGATTCGTTTACGCCATCCGTATCCCGCAGTACGCCTAACTTGCGCGAGCAGGTGGAGCAAGGCATGGAGCGTGCTATAAAAGGCAATAAGGCCGATAAATTCATTATTTACTTTCAGCCCAACACCAACACCTACGCCCCCGCGCATTATTTAAAAATGATGTATGATGAGGCGCTGAGCATTAACACTGAAAATATTGTAGGCTTATCAGTAGGTACGCGGCCCGATTGTATTGATGCGGAAAAGATAGCCCTGCTTGAAAGCTATACCGACCGCTTTGATGTTGACCTGGAAATGGGCATGGAATCTATCTATAATGATACCCTGAACCAGATCAACCGCGGCTGCACCCACGAGGATCTGTTGAACGCCCTGAAACTGGTGGAGAACAGCAAGCTGGATATTTGCGTGCACACCATTTTTGGCTTCCCCTGGGAAACGCATGATATGATGCTGCGCTATGCCGACGAGATCAACCGGCACCCGCAAATCAAGTTCGTAAAATTCCATCACCTGCATATTGTTGAAGGCTCGGTAATGGGCGTTAAGTACAAACGCGACCCGTTCAAACTGTTTACGCTTGATGAATACGCCGAGTTTTTGTGCGAGTTGCTGCCGCTTGTGCGCCCGGATGTGGTGGTACAACGCCTGTTTGGCCTAAGCGACCGTGAATTGCTGATCGCCCCTAACTGGCAGCTCAAAAAATCAGAGATACAGTATTATATTGATAAGAAGATTTTAGACAGAGGCGTGATACAGGGTTCGGCATTAATTTAACCCAGCTTATCATTGGTATTTGGTTTGCAGCATTATTTCTTTAAACTTTTGCTATAAACCCTTACTTAAAGTACTGCTTTGTCACAAAATCGCTTGCAAAACTATTTTCCGGCGCTTACCGGCGTGCGTGCGCTGGCTGCTTATCTTGTTTTTATATCCCATTATTTCTACGTTGTTGGTGAAAATTTTTCCCAAATCGGGCAACGGTTTTTTGGTGAGTTCCACATTGGCGTTACCATCTTCTTTGTTCTATCCGGATTTTTAATTACTTACCGGTATTACAATAACTTCCATTTAACCAGGGATTGGTTTAAGCAATACTTAAAAAACAGGGTAGCACGCATTTACCCCATGTATGCCTTGCTTACCATAGGCGCGTTTATTTACTTTTTCGCCACCGGCGATCAAAGCATCACCAAGGGCTATAACCCTTTCGCCATGCTGGCCATGAACATCACTTTTGTACGGGGCTTTTTTTATAACTTTTGGGATACCGGCATCGCTCAGGGTTGGTCGCTTACGGTAGAGGAATGTTTTTACTTTTCGGCACCTTTCGCATTTTTCATCATGCAGCGGTACCGTAAATTTTGGCTGCAGCCTGCAGTTATTACGCTATTTGGGGCACTGCTGGTAGTTACATTTAGCCGGATTGACTGGTATGGCTTTTTCGGCAACTTTCCGTTTATGATGCTCTTTACCTTTTTAGGGCGGTGCTTTGAATTTTTTGTGGGGATGCAATTGGCCCTCTATGTATTAGGCAAAGGCTTTGTGCGTAATAACAAGATCAGGTACTCCTATTTAGGCCTGTTCCTGATGTTTGGTTGCGTTTTTATTATGGCCTTACAAACACCGCTTAAAGGCTGGCCTACCGGCCTACAAAGCCCGATTGGCATATTTACCAATAACTACCTGCTGCCCATTTGCATCTCGCTGTTTTTTTACGGCCTGTTAACCGAAAGCACCATTCTTAAAAGAATACTGGCTAACAAGTTTGTGGAGTTGTTAGGCAAAAGCTCCTACATATTTTACCTGATACACCTGGGCTGGATGTATAACCTGCTGCATGGCTGGTTTAACCACGCTAATGATTACGCTTTTGAACTATATGACCAATGGGGTAAAGACTGGCACTCCCCCTTTGAAAATGATCCGATCAACCTGTTATATGCCTTTGTAATACTGAACGTGATCTCCATCATTCTTTATAAACTGGTTGAGGAGCCGCTTAATCATTATATCCGTAAATCAGATTTTTTGATCAAAAACCCAAAGAAAAACCCGGAGAATAAGTCGGTACTGATCAAATAGATCAAATTTTACCGAACATTTTTTCTATAGCCTTTTCGCGGTAGCTGAATATATCATTCACTTTTTTACGTACAAGCACTTTGTTGGCAATGGTGCCTGCCGCACCATAAGGAATGGCGTAGGTCAGCCTGTCTGTCATCAGTATACCACCTTCTATTTCTTTAAAATGATGCTCGTGGTGCCACATGGCGTACGGCCCGAAACGCTGCTCATCAATAAAATAGCTTTTATCGGCGGCAATATGCGTTATCTCAGTTGTCCAGCGCATTTTTATGCCGAACAAAGGCGATATGTTGTAGGAGATCAGCATCCCCTCATACATTTTGGTATCGGCTGTAAAGTCTGACGTGATGACGAAGCCCATGCCCTGCGGCGTTATCCTGGCTAAGTTTATCGGCGATGAAAAAAAGTCCCATGCCTCACTGTGTGATATCGGCATGGCCTGCTCCCATGTTAATGTATATGTTTTCACAAGGGGATAACATACAAGTACCGGAATAGTTGCGCCGGTATACTAAATAGCCCGTGCAACAAAAACGAACGCATTGTTCATAATCGAACACCACAATTACCAGCAAAATATTGACAATAAGTCGTTTACACACTGGCTTAAAATATGTGCTGATTAATTACTTTTAACTACTTACTATCAGCATGACCAATATTGACATAAAAATCGCGCTCCGCACTTTTTTGAAAGGCAAATGGTATAATTATTTAAACATTGCCGGTTTAGCGCTGGGTTTGGCGGCGTTTATTTTTGTAACGCTCTATGTTGATAATGAAACCAGCTACGATAAATGGAATAAAAATATCAACCTCACTTTTTTGGTAGAGCGAGAAATGCCTAACGGGCCGTCGGCCTACACCCCCGGAAAGCTGGCGGCTGAAATTAAAAGCCAATGCCCCGAGGTACAAGAAACCGGCCGGATGAACACAGCCTTGTTTCAAGTACCTTTTCACACCCCAAACGGGCGCTTTTTAATTAAGAAATGGGTTGGGGCCGATTATTCGATCGCCAAGATATTAGGCATCAAGCTTAAAGGGGGCAACCTTAATCCTGATAGTACTACTCCTACCATGCTGCTATCTGAACATACGGCCAGTGTACTATTTCCGGGTGATAGTAATGTGCAGCATAAAACAGTGAACCTAATGTCCAGATCAGGCATGCCCATGACCATTGCAGGCATTGCCGAAGATGCGCCCGGCAATACCTATCTAAACTTTGATTGCATCGGCTTTAACGAAGATATTACGCAAGGCAAAGATCAAAGCTATGCCAATCAGATCTATCAAACTTTTTTACTGGTAAAGCCAGGCACCAATGTTGAGCTGCTTTCCAAAAAAATAGATAATATTTATAAACAGGCCGCATTGGCCGATACCAGCCAGGTATCAAAACAATTATTAAACACTGCCAAACCCGATATATATTTAGATCCGCTTAAAAACCTGCATCTAAAACCCCATTATGGCTCGGCCGTAAATGATCAGATCGTTAAAAGCCTGATGATATTGTCGATAATCATACTGATCGTAACCGGGGTGAATTTTACCAACCTCTACATTTCGCAAGCCAACAGGCGCTCAAAAGAGGTGGGCGTTAAAAAGGTAAACGGCTTATTAAAAAGGCAGATCCTTTTACAGTTTTTACTTGAAATTTTTGCTCAGTGCCTTATCGCCTTAATAGTAGCCATAGGCTTGGCTATTACCGGCCTGCCTTATTTCAATCAATTGTTGGGCGTTAATTTGCTTATCTCCGGCATTAGTGCTGCAACTATCATTCAAATCAGTATAGCGCTGATATTACTCACGCTTTTAGCAGGCGTTTACCCGGCATTGGTAATGGCCGGTTTTAAACCCATTGAGGTTTTACGTGGTAATCAATTCACTAACCGCGATACGTTTGGGTGGATACGCAACGCCATAACCGTATTGCAATTTACCTTTGCCATTGGGTTTGTAATTACCCTGGTTGTAATCAGCAAGCAGGTTGCCTTTATGCAGTCGCAAAATGTGGGTTTTACGGCTAAACAGGTTGTGTATATTGATAACCTGGGCATTTATAATGATCCGGATAAATTCGCAATCGTTGGCGATCGTATCAAAGCTATTCCCGGAATAAAAAGTGTGAGTGTAGCCTCACACATACCGGGTGGTGTTATACCGCCATCTTATGAATATAATGTGCGTAACAAGGCATACTCCATGCAAACCATTGGGGTAGGTTACGGCTATTTTGAAACGCTGAACATCGCATTAAAAGAGGGCAAATTATTCACTTCAGATTTTAAAACCGACTCGGCCAACGCGGTGATTAACGAAACGGCTGCAAAAGCGCTAGGCTTAAATAATCCGCTTGGTGCCACAGTAACAGGATGTGGAGGCGACTATAAAATAATAGGTGTGATTAAGGATGTAAAGGCTAACGGATTTGAAAATGCTGTACAGCCAACCATTTATTTAATGAATGCCGGTTGCGGCCTGTTAAAAACGCAGATCATGGTCAGTGCCGAAAGTAAAGCCATACCGGCCATGTTAACTACGTTAAACCGTGATTGGAGCGATATTAACAAACTTGATGGCGATAATTTTAACTACCACTTTTTAGATGAGCTATACGGACAGCTTTTTACCAAGCAGGAGCAGCTCCGGGCTGTGTTAACTTGTTTCTCGGCCTTGGCCATATTCATTGCATCCTTGGGCTTTTTCGCTTCGGCGGCGCAAGCCATTCATTTGCGTATGAAAGAAATAGCGATACGAAAAGTATTTGGCGCAAACGGACAACAGCTTATTGCTACTTTAAGCAAGCCATTTATTTATATTGTATTTATTGCCAACGCCATTGCCTGGCCTGCCGCGTTAATTATAACAAACCAGTGGCTGGAAACTTTTGCCTACCGCATCCATATTTCCATTACCCCGTTTGCCATAGCGATGCTGGTATCGTTAGCTATTGTAGGGCTAACGGTTTGCCTGCAAATTATCCGGGCATTAAAATTTAACCCGGCTATTAAACTAAAGGTGTAACTAATTTATTGTACCATTTTATTAGCGCAGTACGAGCTGGCAAAGGCTTCGGGTTTGGCTTTAAAAACAAAGCCCATACTTAGTATGTAACCCATAGCCTCGTGCAGGGCCTGGTTACTTTTAAACATGGGGTTGGTGTTAATGTCGGCATGTACTTCCAGGTCAACATCATACAGATCCAGCAGGTCGCAAAGGCGGTAAGCGGTATCGATGGATTTTTGCACTTCGGTAAGCATACGTTCCTTAATGCTCATTTTTTGCGAAGTACGCTCCTGATGGATGAACATAAAGCCGCCGCGCTGCTCACGGATAAACACAATTACGGTAGCAAAATCAGTAACCGCGCCTTTAACCTGCGAGTCGGTACCAATGCAGACTTTAAGCTTATTGCCAAGTGCGGTTTCGCGCTCAATAGCGTGTTCAACTTCATCAAGGATGGGCGTTTGGATCACCTCGCCGCTAAATTTTCTCCAGGTCATATAAAATGTTTTAGGTAAAATTTATACTGACCCGCTACAGGTCAATAAAAATAAGCCATAACATTCCATATAAATATAAATAAGCAATTATTTATTTGTTAACATTATGTTGATTACCAACACAATACATACCAAATAAACTGTAACCAAAAACCCCGTGCGGTATGCAAAGGGTTTTTAGTTTTGTTATTGCTTATCACCGCCATCAATCCCGGTTTTTTCACCGTCTCCGGGGGCTGCGGGTTTTGCACCATCGGGTTTGGTACCCTTGGGGCCGCTTCTGCCTACTTCAGGGTCAGTGCCTGCTCCTTTATCTGTCAGCGTATCATCAGGCATATCTGTAGAGTCAGCTCCGCTAACGGCTGTGCTATCTGTTGTGTTATCCTCTTTGTTCTCTCCGCCTCCGCAAGCCGTGAACGCTACGCTCATAGCTAGCCCTGCTATTAAAATATATTTTTTCATAAGTGATTATTGTTTTTTAGCCGAATCGGCATTTGTGCTTGGAAGATGATCAACGCCGCCATTGCTTGAGTGGTCAACGCCGGTACTGCTAGTGTCCGTACTACCGGGTACCACCGAATCTTTTTGCAGGGTGTCTGATACGGAACTATCACCACCTGCCTGATTGGTATTGGTTCCGCCGCATGATGCCGCAGCAACCGCTACGCCCATGCAAACTATCATTAATATCTTTTTCATAAATAGATGTTTTAATCATCAACACATCTATTTACTATTAGTTTAAATAATTTCTAATTACAGCGGTTCGTCAAATGAGAGCTCAACGGATGGATCCCAAAATACTTGCTGAAAGTTTTGGATCTTGCTGTCCTCAACCATAATACCTTCGCTGGCCAGCATTTGCTCCATCAACTCAAAAGTAGGAAAGTGAAATTTACCGGTAAGCAAACCCTGGCTATTTACCACCCGGTGTGCCGGTACCGGCGGGTACGCCGCGCCCGAAGCGCCCATGGCATAACCCACCACCCTGGCCGAACGTTTTGTACCCAGGTAATGCGCGATAGCGCCATACGAGGTAACACGCCCGGCAGGTATTTGCCGCACTACCTCATACACCCGGTCATAAAAGTTTTCTTCGGCCATTTGTTTAGAATGAGAATTTCAGATAGTTGATATTTTTATTATCCTGGAGATATTTACGCTCGTAATAGGTTTTTATCGATAGTACTTCATCGGCAAATTCTGAATGATAAAGGTCTTCGGTGCGGATATGCAAGTTTAAACCCTGCTCCTCAATCTTTTCAATGGTGTAAGCATGCAGGTTATCGTTATCCGTTTTAAGATTAATATAACCGCCCGGCTTTAATAGCTGTTTATACATCGCTAAAAAACGGGGCGATGTTAACCGTTTCCTTTCGCGGCTTAACTGCGGTTGCGGATCGGGGAAGGTGATCCAGATCTCGTCAACCTCGCCATGTCCGAAATAATCAATGATCGTTTCTATCTGGATGCGTAAAAAGCCTACATTGGTAACGCCATCTTCAATAGCGGTTTTTGCCCCCCGCCAAATGCGGTTACCCTTATAATCAATACCGATAAAATTCTTTCCGGGAAACATCCGGGCCAGGTTAACGGTATATTCACCCTTACCACAGGCCAGTTCAAGCACAACCGGGTTGCTGTTGTTAAAAAATTTATTGGCCCAGTGGCCCTGCATTACCTTGCCTTCGTCAAGCTGTAAAACATTGTTAAAGTCTGCTATCTCGGCAAACCGGCGTAATTTATCTTTACCCACTTAAAAAGTTTAAAGCGCAAAAATAACTTTCGCTGCTGCCAATAGCAAATGCAGGTTGTTCAATAAATTATTGATCAGTAAGTTTCGGTATACGGCGGAACGCTCGCCACTGGTGGCACAACAACTGTTTCCACAACAACTTCAGGCTTCTTCTTTTTAACGATGTTGTTGAACAGGCCCTTAACCTTGCCCCAAACGCCGGTAACCGAATCTTCGCTAATATAGTGTGATGCCTTTTGCGAAAGCACACTTACCAATGCCTTTACCAGGAAGTTAGACCCCCTGAATAAGGTTTTGTTAAGTGTTAAGGGTAGTACAAAGCGTGATATAAGTCCTAAAAAATCCTGCTTAAAAAAGCCTGCACCTTTAACACCATCAAGTGTTGCTGATTTTGGAAATATAGAAAGCGCTGTTGCTAACAAAGCCGAAGGGCTGCTGAAACGTACCTTTAGTGCTAATGATTGTACATCTTCAGCAATTTCAAGCCTTGCGATCTCGCTTCTCAGATCGTCGATATTTTTAATTGGTATGCCCGCCATTACTTTTATTTGAAGATTTTTTTGATGAAACCATTAATTATCGGCTTTTCAAAGCTGCCTTTAGCTGCCATAATGATGATAACTATAAGCAGATATAAACCTGCTACTGCACCAAACCCCTTCCAGTAGGAAGCAAAAACATCCGCCAGGAACAATGCCAGTGTAAAGCTTGCAAACAAGAACGTAACTGCCGCAATAACTACAACAATGAGGTCAATAATAATGCTGGCAATAATTGACGAGCCTTTTTCAATGGCCTTATATTTCGCGAGCGTAAAACGCGTTTCCGCGTATTCCTTAAGCTGATCGATAATCGGCTGCGTTGATGTAGTATCTTTTTTTTCTTCCATAGGTAGAGGTAGTAGTAGAGATAGGTATTAAGTTAACCCCGCTATACCGCGGGGCTAAAATTGTATTTATGCGTGCTCCAGGTCGTCCTGGTATTCTTCTTCAGCGCCTTTAATTTTAGTTTTAATGTTTTGAACAACCTTGTCTTTAAAGCCTACCAGGTTATCAATCTCGGCAGCCGCGGTATCCTTAATGGTATCACCAAGATTTTTTAACGATTCGCTGAGTTTATCACGAGTTTCAGAGCCTTTATCAGGAGCTAATAATAACCCTAATGCCGCGCCTGCCGCTAATCCTGCCAGCAAGGCAACTACTGTTTTTGTGTTGTCGTTCATATTATTATAATTTTCAAGTAGACGATTTGTTTTAAAAAATTAATTAAATACTTTGCCCTAAAGGCAATACACCGCTTTTCAAGACTAAATATGTAACTATTTAACCATTTTTAGCTTATTATAGTTTCAGTACCTAAAAATTTTTACAGATCAGGACCCGTGCGTATACGCTCCAGGCGCTCGGCTGCCATGCGGTTGGTTTGATAAATTTCAACCAGTAACAGGAAGTAAGAAAGCAGTAACGGACCAAAAACAAGCCCCAGTATACCGAACAGCGGCAACCCGATGAATACCCCCACTACTGATATCAGCGGGTGCGTATTGGCAATGCGTTTGTTGATCACCATACGCAAAACATTATCAACGTTACCGATAAACAAAACGCCGTAAGCTATCAGCACAACGCCTTTGATGGCATGCCCGTCCGCCATGAGCAGTAAACCCGCGGGTATAGTAAGCGTTGGCGCGCCAACCACCGGTAAAAAAGATATAAAGGTACCTATCACACCCCAAAAAACCGGGTCAGGTATGCCGAAGATCCAAAAACCATTGGCTAATAACACCCCCTGAACTATGGAGATAATGCCCTGCCCTAATACATTTGAATAGGTTGAATTGCGCAGCTCCTGGGCGAATTTTAAAGCATGCTGCTCACGAAAAGGGGCATAGCGAAGTAAACCGGTCTCAAAGCTCCGCATCTGCACAAACATAAAGTACAGTATAAAATACATGAATAGCAGGATAACGATAATATTGGCCGCGCCGCCTATAATGGATGGAAAAAGCTCTGTAGCGTAATCGCTCAGCTTTTGTATTCCCTCTTCAACAAAATAGGGTTTGTTAAGATTAGACCCTGTAAAAGCGTCGATCTTTTTAAACCATTTTTCGAGCATAACAGAATCAGTATTCAGTTCGGCAATCTTGTTGATCACCATAAAGCTGAGCAGCAAAAAGGGGATAACAATTACAATGAGCGAAATAATAATAATACCCACAGCTACTATAGGGCCATTTAGTCCACGCTTTTCAACCAGGTATAAATAAGTGGAACGAAAGATAGTAAACAACACCACCGCGCCAAGTATGGAGCTGAACAGGCCGCTTAGGGCATATAACAAGAAACAGCCAAGCACAATTATGCTTAACAGTATAATATGGTTACGCTGTTTATAGCTAAAGATGGACATGCAACAGATTTATTAGCTGACGCTACGGTAATAACCAAATAAGGCAAATTGTTTTGAATTTGCTGCTACTTTAATATTATGCTTTGTCCGTTAAAATTTCCTGTATCTTTTTGCAGCTTATGGCAATGGCTTCCAGGTAAAAACGGTAATCTTCGGTTGGGTCGGTCACCTCGTATTTAAGCTGCTCCAAGCAAAGGTTGATGTTTGACAGTTGGTTGTTCACATCATGCCTCAGCAGGTGCATATCTATATTGTTTTCGTCAGATGCGGCCATGTTATTTGCCCATATTAATGGCTTTCATTTTATTGTACAGCGTTTTGCGATCAATTTTCAAGATCTCGGCCGCACGGGTTTTATTAAAGTTAACCTCGCGCAGTACGCGTAAAATGGTTTCGTACTCTGCTTCAAGCGCGGCGTTTTTTAGGTCGTGCTTAATTTCTTTAACTTCAGCAGGCGCTGATGCCGTTGGCGCTGATGCGGATGCGGTATTTTCCAGCACCGGCATTTTATAGTTCGATAGCTCCAGCGGTAATGCTTTTAACGGCACCTCACCGCCTTCGGTAAGCAGTGTGGCACGGCGCACAATGTTTTTCATCTCGCGGATGTTACCCGGCCAGCGGTAATTCATAAAACACTCTATCACCTCGGGCGAAAAAGCGGTTACATTACGGCCCAACTCCTCATTAGCGATGTGTAAAAAATGCTCGGCCAGCGCTATAATATCCTGCCCGCGTTCGCGCAGCGGCGGCATGTAGATGGCAAACTCGTTAAAGCGGTGGTAGAGATCCTCCCGGAAACGGCCTTTACTGATGCCCTCCTGCAGGTTTTCATTGGTAGCTACGATGATACGTACATCCAGGTCGATCTCCTTGGTGCTGCCAATACGTTTTACCTTACGCTCCTGCACGGTACGCAGCAGGGCAGCCTGAATATCGTATGAAAGGTTGCCTACCTCATCCAAAAACAAGGTGCCACCATTAGCCATTTCAAAGTGGCCTATCTTGGTATATAAAGCCCCGGTAAATGATCCTTTTTCGTGCCCAAAAAACTCGCTTGCGGCAAGCTCCTTGGTCAATGAGCCGCAATCCATCGCTATAAATGGCTTGTTAGCCCGCGGGCTTGAAAGGTGGATGCTTTTGGCCACGGCCTCTTTACCGGTACCACTTTCGCCTAATATAATTACACTGTAGCCTGTTGGCGATACCAGGTCTATCTGCCGGGCCAATTCTTTTGACGCGCGGCTGGTACCCACTACAAACTCGCCACCCATTAAATGTTTTTTGCCCGATTTGGCCGCCGCTTTCTCAGGCGCCGCGACAGGCAGCACTTCTTCGTCAGCCTGTAAAAGCGCGTATTGGGTTTCAATAGCTTTATTGATCGTGTTTAATATCTCATCCGGGTATAATGGCTTGGTAATATAATCATAAGCACCCATTTTGATGAGTTCCACCGCCATTTTTATGTCTGAATAGCCGGTAATAATAATTACACCGGTACGCGGATAATTCGTCTTGATGCTCCGGAGTATTTCGCGCCCGTCGGTATCCTCCAACCGGTAATCACAAAGCACCAGGTTAAATTCACTGTTTTTCAAATTTTCTAACCCGCTGGCCCCGTTTGACGCGGTAACCACATCAAAGCCATTTCGTGTTAAAAATTTCGACAACAACAATGCAACGTTCACTTCATCATCAATGATGAGAATTCTTTTCATACAGCAAAATAGGATTATAAGGCAAAATATGCAAGGACATTATTTACATCCGCATTTATATCTTATACTACAATAATTTAAATTTGGTTACAAAAAAACCAACCATAACGAAACACATCTACCGTCCTTTAAATTCAGGTTTTCGCTTCTGCATAAACGCCGCGATGCCTTCGCGGGTATCATCAGTGGCAAAGCAGGAGGCAAATTCCTCGATCTCCACCGCAAAACTGGCATCAGCACCGGCTACGGCGGCATTTACAGCCTTTATGGCCGATGCTACAGCCAACGGGGCTTTATTCAATATCTTGTTCATGATCTCTTCGGCCTTTGCCAAAAGCTCATCAGGCTCAACCACGTGGTTTACCAAGCCAAATTGCAAGGCTTGATCAGCCGTTATCATATCGGCGGTCAATATCATTTCTAAAGCACGGCCGCGGCCTATTAAGCGAGTTAAACGCTGCGTACCGCCATAGCCGGGTATCAGGCCTAAGGTAACCTCGGGCAAACCCATTTTTGCATTGGCCGATGCCACACGGATATGGCAGGCCATAGCCAACTCAAGCCCTCCGCCCAAAGCAAAACCATTTATGGCCGCTATTACGGGTTTACTGCCGTGCTCAATCACATCAAAAACATGGTGCTGCGCCGCTATAGCCATTTGCCTGCCGCCTTCAGCATCCAGTGGTTCAAACTCGGCAATATCCGCACCGGCAACAAAGGCCTTTGGCCCGCTTCCGGTTATAATGATGCCACCTGTATCCGCGTCAGCGAACGCTTGCTTTACAGCTTCGCCTAACTCACTAAGGGTAGCTGCATTAAGCGCGTTAAGTTTGCTTTCGCGATTGATGGTGATATAGCAAATGCGCGAACGTGTTTCAACCAATATATTTTGTAGAGGCATGCCGCTGAATTAATGGTTAAATATTAATAAACAAAGCTATACTTTAAATCCGGTTATCAGTAGCTGTAAATCATCAAAGAAACAAACGCGGCGGCAAAAGGGGCTCATTTTTTTGCGTACCTTTGCCCACTGTTAATATTTGACCATGAGCGAAGAAAAATCGTTAAATTTTATAGAGGAAATTGTTGAAGACGATATAAGTACCGGTAAGAACGGCGGCAGGGTGCATACCCGTTTCCCACCCGAGCCTAACGGTTACCTGCATATTGGCCATGCCAAATCAATATGCCTGAATTTTGGACTGGCCAAAAAATACGGCGGCAAAACCAACCTGCGTTTTGATGATACCAACCCGGTAACCGAGGATACCGAATATGTAGAAAGCATTAAGGAAGACGTGCGCTGGCTGGGCTTTGAATGGGCCAATGAACTGTACGCGTCAGACTATTTTGACCTGCTGTACGCCTTCGCCCTTAACCTGGTGCGCCAGGGTTTGGCTTATGTTGATGACAGCACTCCGGATGAAATAGCCGCCCAAAAAGGCACGCCGACCGAACCAGGTACGCCTAACCAACACCGCAGCCGCAGTATTGAGGAGAACGTACAATTGTTTGAGGACATGAAAGCCGGCAAATACCCGGATGGCGCTAAGGTATTGCGTGCCAAGATTGATCTGGCATCGCCAAACATGCACCTGCGCGACCCGATTATGTATCGTATTAAGCATGCCAGGCATCACCGTACAGGTGATAAATGGCGTATTTACCCGATGTATGATTTCGCCCACGGCCAGTCGGACGCTATTGAGGAGATCACCCACTCTATCTGTACGCTGGAGTTCATCCCTCACCGCCCGCTGTACGAGTGGTTTATTGAGCAACTGGAGCTTTTTCCATCGCGCCAGTATGAGTTCGCCCGCCTTAACCTGAACTACACCGTAATGAGCAAGCGCAAGCTGCTGCAACTGGTAAATGAGGGTTATGTTGAGGACTGGAATGATCCGCGTATGCCAACCATAAGCGGTTTACGCCGCCGTGGTTATACCCCGGCCAGCATCCGCGAGTTTTGCGAGCGCATTGGCGTGGCTAAGCGCGAAAATATGATTGATGTTGCCCTGCTGGAATTCTGTATCCGCGAGGATCTGAATAAAACCGCCTGGCGCCGTATGGCCGTGCTCGACCCGGTGAAACTGGTGATCACCAACTACCCAGAAGGACAAACAGAAACCCTGCACGGCGAAAACAACCCCGAGGTTGAAGGCGGTGAAGGCGGGAGAGATATACCGTTCAGCCGTGAAATATGGATAGAGCGCGAGGACTTTATGGAAGTTCCGCCTAAGAAATTCTTCCGCCTGGGTGTAGGGCTAAGTGTAAGGCTGAAAAACGCCTACATTATAACCGGCGAAAGCGTAGTTAAGGATGCGGAGGGCAACATTACCGAGATACATTGCACGTACAATCCGGAATCAAAATCGGGTAGTGATACCAGCGGTATAAACGTAAAGGGTACGATACACTGGGTGAGCGTTCCGCATGCTAAAACCGCCGAGATTAGGCTGTATGACCGCCTTTTCAAGGTAGAAGATCCATCGAACGAAGACGGCGACTTTAAGGATTACATTAACCCCGATAGCCTGAAAGTAATTACTGGCTTTATTGAGGAAGACCTGGCTACTGCCGTACCGGGCAAGGGCTACCAGTTTATCCGTAAAGGCTATTTTACGCTCGACCAATATTCAACACCCGATAAGTTGGTATTTAACCGTACCGTTACTTTGAAGGATGGCTGGGTAAAGAAATAACTATTCTTTCTTTATCAGATACAAAGCGGGCTATTTTTTCATAGTCCGCTTTTTTTGTGGCTGGCAATCAGCATGTATCAGCTTTGTTATTGAGCTGCATTAAACCTGCATGTGCTTTTGCTATCATACCTGCAAAACATATCACAATGAAGAGATTACTTATTGCCTTATCAATATTTGCAATGACAAGCTGCACGGTTCAAAAGCTAAAACCTGTAACAATAGGCATGTCTGAAGAACAATTTAAAAGTGAGCATAGTAAAAGTAAAGTAGTAGAAATGTCACCCGATCGAACTGTTTATAAGGATTGGGATCGCAGCACTATACCTGATGACTATGTTGTTAAGTTTTACTATTTCACTAAGGGTAAACTTGTATTGATGGATGAGGGATTCCTGCCTATTGGTGCAACATTCCGTGTTCCTTCATCAATGTAGATCAATATTTTTGGTAAACATTATACAGCACATTCAGGTCGAGCTGTGAAAGCACCGGTGAGCTATCAGCCTGCACAAAATGGTTTTTGAAGGCTGAGATGGCAGCGTTGAGGTTGGCGGTGTCATAACCGATCAGTCGTAAGGCGGTGGCTACATCAAACCCTTCGGGAGCCAGTTCGAGCATATCATTACTCCAATAGCCGAAACCCTTTTCGGCCAGCTTTTTCCAGGGAAAGTATTTGCCGGGGTCAACCTTGCGGGTGGGTGCCAGATCCTGGTGCCCGATGAAGTTGGCTGTTGGAATATTGTATGTTTTTTTAAGGTGCGCCAGCAGGATGATCAGGCTGTTGATCTGTGCATCACTGAACGGCGACCGGCCATTGTTATCCAACTCGATACCGATTGACGAACTGTTAACATCCGTGCCGTTCCCCCACTTTCCCGAACCGCCATGCCAGGCACGCAGGTAATCATTCAGCATGTGGTAAATGCGCCCATCGCCGCCGATAACATAATGCGCGCTCACCTGCGTTTTGGTGATAGTAAATGTTTTAAGCGTTTGCGCCGCAGAATCCTGCGCGGTATAATGGATCACCACGTAATTAGGCTTACGCAAATTAAAATTCACCGTACCCACCCACTCGCTGGCCAGCTTACGCCCCAGGCTATCCGTCAAAACCACCGGCTCAGTTTGCAGCAACGTTTGCGCGAATGCCTCAGCCTGCTCGTTGTACACCTTGTTGGTTACCGCGTATGGTCCTTTTTTGGGGGAGCAGGCGGTGGTGAGGATTAACAAAGCGAGGATTATGTAGAGGTGAAGTTGTTTCATGTTATATATACGAATTGACGAAGTTAATACCTAACCATGCAAAGTTCATGATGTTTTTATACGATTTATAAATTCGAGCACATCGATACTTTCTGTCGGAGCCTCATCGGTAAACATAACACCATTAAATTCTTGAAATAAATTATCTGTGTCATCCCTCCACTCATCAAAGTATAAACAAGGTAGCTTCCACTTTACTGGATAAAACCAAGTTTGATCTATCAATGCATTTCTAATCGCAAATTGAATATCAATTAAGGCTATGCTGCATCTGTTACTAAATACTACAAGACCATAATTTTTGTAGTTACTATTATCTCGATATAAATATAAGAATTGGATGTTTGGCATCCTCAAATTAAAGGATAGTCACTTAGATTACTGTACTACTATAGGTGAACTTAGAATCTACACTTGCCAAAATGACACTCATAGTCCGTTGACTTATAGTCAACAATAAACCAATTTGCTTGAATGGATATTAAGCTACAGGTTGGTCAGCGAATAAAAGAGCTACGAATTGATAAAGGTCTATCACAGGAAGCATTAGCAAACAAATCAGACCTTGATAGGACTTATGTTACAGACGTAGAAAATGGTCGTCGAAATATTTCAATACAAAGTTTACAGAAATTAGTTAATGGTTTGGACATTCCATTCAAAGCTTTTTTTGATTCAGTAATATTTATTAAATAATGGCTGCTTTTTATTCAAACAGCATAGCCCATTTTGTTAACGATGACATTAATTCAATTGTCGGCTTACTTACTACTCAAGCGGGCTTATCTGGCTTCCACCAGCAATTGCATACACAAACATTATCCTGGAATAAAGAAATAGAAATTTTAAAATCGGCATTTGTTGAACTTTTATCTCAATATGCAAACATTGCTAATTGGAACATATTGTTAGAGTATCCTATTGCACGCAGAGAAAAAAGAATTGATGTTGTAGTTATAGCCAATAATATTATTATTGTAATAGAGTTCAAAGTTGGCCGCACCGAGTATTTAAACACTGATAAAGATCAATTATTAGATTATTGTTTGGACTTAAGAGATTTTCATTTTGAATCCCGAAATAAAATTATTGTACCTGTATTGCTTTCAACCGAAGCTAAAAGTACTACTAATATCTATCTGTCAAATTCAGAATTAGTACAAAACATTATTTTATCTAATACTAAAGATATAACTAATGCATTAGCCAACATAAATCAAAATTGGGTAAACAACTCCTACGTTAACATAGATTATCGTAAATGGGATAAAAGCAACTATTCGCCAACACCCACCATTATTGAAGCAGCACAAACTCTTTATGCGGGCAAATCTGTTATAGAGATTTCTCGCTCACATGCAGGCACAAAAAATCTAACAAAAACGTCTGATGCTGTAATTGATGCAATAAAAACGGCGAAAGCCAATAAACAAAAAATCATCTGTTTTATAACAGGAGTACCAGGGGCGGGCAAAACTTTAGCAGGTTTAAATATTGCACATTACAATGAATTTCAAGACAATGATAAGTCATTAGCAACATTTTTATCAGGTAATGGGCCATTAATTAAAGTTTTAAGGGAAGCTTTATCTCGCGACGCTTTTAAGAAGATTAAAAGAAACGACGCCTCCGCTAAAAAGAAAGAGACGGACAGAATTATATCATTCATAGAAAACGTACATCGCTTTCTTGATCACTATTTTATTGAGAAAGAGAAAACGCCCAACAATAAAATTGTAATTTTTGATGAAGCTCAACGAGCGTGGAATGCTGAACATTCAATGAGAAAGTTTCAACGACCGCATTCAGAACCAGAAATGATGCTGGAAATAATGAGCAGACATACCGATTGGGCTGCTATTGTTGCTTTAGTGGGGGGCGGGCAAGAAATAAACACAGGCGAAGCTGGTTTAAGAGAATGGGGTAACATCATAGAACAAAAATTCTCTGGTTGGAAAGTGTTTGTATCGCCTCAACTAAAAGTTGGAGATCACAGCACTGGTAATTTAACACTATTCAACCAATCGCCTGAAAACGTAAGTGTCTCCGAAAATATAAATCTCCATTTGGATGTTTCAATTCGTTCGTACAAGGCAGAGGAGCTATCGAGGTGGGTAAATCTAATTTTAACCGACGATCCTGACACGGCTCAAGAGGTATTTATAGAAAAGCTGACAAACTATAAAATTACACTTACAAGAGACTTAGACACAGCGAGGCGTTGGCTTAAATTAAAATGTAAAGGAACACGGCGCATGGGATTGGTTGCAAGTTCAGGTGCGAGACGCCTAAGACCTTATGGACTTGACGTAAAAATAGAATTAGAAGAAGCCGAATGGTTTTTGAATGGTAGAGACGATGTTAGGTCATCTTACTATCTCGAAATTCCAGCCACAGAATTTGGTGTTCAAGGTTTAGAACTTGATTGGGTTGGGGTTTGTTGGGATGCGGATTTAAGACGCCTGTATAATAGTTGGGATTTTAATGCATTTAAAGGTAGCAAATGGCAAAAAGTAAGCAAACTTGAAATGCAAAAATACATCATCAATAAATACCGAGTGTTATTAACCCGTGCAAGAGAAGGCATGGTTATATATGTGCCCAAAGGCGACGTAGAGGATCCAACAAGAAACCCTGATTTCTACAATCCAATTGCTAATTATCTAATATCTTGTGGTGTTCAAGAAATTTAATTAATCCCCCCTACAACCCCATCTCCGCAAAAGTATCACCCTGCTTAACATCACCTGTTTCGTAGCCTTTTTTAAACCAGTGCTGGCGTTGGGCACTGGTGCCGTGGGTAAAGCTGTCGGGCTCTACGCGGCCGGTGCTTTCTTTTTGCAGGCGGTCGTCGCCAATCTGGTTGGCGGCGTTCAGGGCTTCATCAATGTCGCCGGGCTCTAAAACGTTCTTGGTGCTTTGTTCGTAGTGGGCAAATACGCCCGCGTAAAAATCAGCCTGTAACTCCAGCGCTACCGATAGCTTGTTATATTCTTCTTCGCTTACATTGCCTCGGGCACGCTCCAGTTTGGCGCTGGTACCCAGCAGTTGCTGCACATGATGGCCAACCTCATGCGCTACTACATAAGCGCGGGCAAAATCTCCGGCGGCGGCAAAGCGTTGTTCCAGTTCATCAAAAAAGGCAACGTCAATATATACCTTACGGTCGCCGGGGCAGTAGAAAGGCCCGGTTGCTGATTGGGCAAAGCCGCAGCCCTCGGTTTGTACGCCATCTTCAAAAAAGTGCAGGGTTGGCTCTTCATAGGTTTTGCCCATCTCCTTAAATAATTTACCCCAAATATCCTCGGTATCGGCAAGCACTACACTTACAAACTTTTGCTGTTGGTTGTTCGGGTCAATGCCCGGCTGGGTATTGGTTTGTTCGCCTTGTTGTTGCTGCCCACCGCCCAGTATCGCTGATGGATCGATCCCGGTAAAGAAGTAAATAGCGGCGGCAATAATGCCTACCACACCACCACCCAATGCCAAACCACGGCCACCGCCGCTGCCCTGTTCGGTATTACTACTTTCGCGCCTGCCAAGCCATTTCATGTTATGCTGATTTAAAAGGTTTAAGCGTTAACGTGGATAAGTGCCGGTTTGTTTGACCAAACTCTGCCCCCTATCTGTTTTCAAAAAGAGGTAGTAACAAAAAACCCTCTTCACATTAAGTAAAGAGGGTTGCCGGGCATTGTGCTAATAACACCTTATCCCCTTTATGTTTAACTGCAGCGAACGCTTGTCGCGCCATACATTTTCCTCAATACTGTAGCATACATCAAAGGGCACACCGGGGCGAATCTGGTGCAGGCATTCGCCGTGGTTAAAGGCGATACAATCAAACCATGCTGAGCCTGGCTGACTGATGCTCATCTTGATATGATTACTACCCACTAATCCCGGCGTACCATTCACATAAACACCTTTCGACAAAAACACCGGCGACATATTGCCCGGCCCAAACGGCGCGAACTGGCTCAGCACCCGGAAAAATTTGCCATCAATATCCTTCAGGTCGAGTTCGGCATCAATTTCTATTTGCTGGATCAATTGCTCGGCGGTAATGGATGCGCTTACCACTTCTTCAAATTTATCCATAAAAGCTTCCACATTTTCGGGCTTCATGGTGAGGCCTGCGGCATATTTGTGTCCGCCAAATTGCAACAGCAAGTCGCTGCAGCCGCACAGGGCCTCGTATAAATCATATCCCAAAACAGAGCGTGCCGAACCTGCCACATGCCCGTTTGAGCGGGTGAGCACTACGGTTGGGCGATAATATTTTTCGGTAAGGCGTGAGGCCACAATACCGATCACGCCTTTATGCCAGTTCTCATTAAACACCACGGTTGATTTCCGTTTAACCATTACCTCGCTCGCGCCGATCATGCTTAATGCTTCGTCGGTTATTTGCAGGTCGTGGCCTTTGCGTTCGGTATTTTTAACGTTGATGAGCGCGCCTTTTTCGCGGGCATCCACTTCATCACAGGAGATCAGGAGTTGCACGGCGTGTTTGGCATCATCTATCCTACCCGCGGCGTTAATACGCGGGCCCAACAGAAACACAATATCGGCAATAGAGTAATTGGCTGAACGGCCTGCAACTTCCATCAGTATCTTGATGCCGGTACAAGGCTCGTTATTTAGTTTTTGCAGACCAAGATAGGCCAGCACACGGTTCTCGCCGGTTATTTGTACAATATCGCAGGCAATGCTTATGGCAACTAAATCAACAAACCTAAATAAATCATCAAACGGAACACCGTTTTTTTCGGCATAGGCCTGTACCAACTTAAAGCCCACCCCACAGCCTGAAAGTTCCTTATAGGGGTATTCGCAATCCGGGCGCTTAGGGTCGAGCACGGCAACAGCCGCGGGAATAGTATCGCCGCAGGTATGGTGATCGCAAATAATAAAATCGATATTCAGCGTGTTGGCATAATCAACTTTATCAATAGATTTGATACCGCAATCGAGCGCTATAATTAACGAGAAACCATTGGCCGCCGCGTAGTCAATACCTTGGGTGGATATACCATAACCTTCAGTATAACGGTCGGGAATGTAATATTCCAGGTTATCATACCGCTCCTTAAAAAAGCCATATACTAATGATACCGCCGTTGTGCCGTCCACGTCGTAATCACCGTAGATCAATATTTTTTCGCTACTGGCTATGGCGAGTTCAATGCGTTCAACAGCTTGTTCCATACCCGCCATCAAGAAAGGATCATGCAAATGACGTATATCGGGTCGAAAAAAATAACGAGCTTCTTCGTAATCGTTAATGCCCCTGCTGATCAGCAAATGGCTCAAAACAGGATTGATGTTCAACGCTTCTGAAAGCCTTTTTACTTCATCATGATCCGCTTTTTGCCTGATGGCCCACCGTTTATTCATATCTTTGCAGGGGATAAAACCCTAAATATATAACATTGGCTATTAAACATAAAGCCAATTAAATTATTGTTAACAAAATAACACCGGGCTGATATTTTGACCTTGCTCAAACATCAGCAGATATACAGATCATGGAAATATTTACACTTGGCGAAGGCTCTTACTCGGTTGATGCAACAAAAAAATTCGTCCCGTTTAATCCGCAAACTGACGACCGCAAAAGCCGCCCTGGCTCATTGTTCATCCATGTAAATCCCTTCCTGATCAAAACCTTAACAGACCTGATTTTATTAGACAGTGGTTTGGGTTACAAAGATACGCGCGACGAACTATACCTCCACCAGCACATACGCAATGCCGGTTTTGAGCCGGAGGATGTAACGCTGGTACTGATGTCCCATTTGCATTCCGATCATTCAGGCGGTTTGGTGGTTGAGCGGGGGGGTAGCCTGCAACCCAGCTTTCCACAGGCCGAGCATGTGGTGCAGCGCGGCGAATGGGAGTATGCCCTGGCCGGTAAATCATCGTCATACCATATCGAGATATTTGAAGCCTTGCAGGATAGTGTGAAACTTACCCTTACCGAGGGCGACGGTACACTTAAACCGGGCATCACCTACCAGCTATCGGGCGGGCATTGCCAATACCATCAGGTGTTTTTAATTGAGGAGGATGGCCAAAAGGTATTTTTTGGGGGCGATGAATTGCCTGAACCTGAGCAACTGCTGCGCCGCTTTAGCGCTAAATATGATTATGATGGCCGCAAGGCGATGGAACTGCGCGAAGAGTATGGTAAACAAGCCGCTGCTGATGGCTGGCGTTGTTTGTTCTACCATTCAAAAGGCACTACCGTTGGTACGGTAACTTATGATGGGGAGCACTTTGCCATACAATCGGCTTAGCCTTCTTTCTCTACGTTAAAAATTTCTTTGATTCGCTCAACATTCAGCGGTTTTGAAATAAAATCGTGCACTAATGGGTATGAGCGAGCCTTGCTGATGTCATTACTGAATACGGAAGAAGATATAATGAAGATCTTGGTCTTTTTCAAAGGGTCGATCCCCAGACGTTTATACTCGTCTAAAAAATCCCAGCCATTCATAATAGGCATGTTTATATCCAACAAAATATAGTCGGGCATCGCTTCCGGATCTTTTTGTTGTAGTTCTACAAGCTGGTCAATAGCAAATTTACCGTTCAGGCATGCTGTAATATTGGTATTTAACAATGCCTTTTTTATCAGTTTGATGGAGATGAAATTATTGATCTCATCATCATCAACTAACAGAACGTTTATTGTTTTGCTAAGGGTGCTCATATCAGGTGTGTTATACGTGTGTTCAATTAAAAGGTTTTATTCTTATTAGTTGTAAAGTTATAAAATTCCAAACGCCTGAGTATATTCAATGTAAATGTTACAATAAAATACCACGACCGGTTTAATATGAACTACCTTTTATTTAAACGGCTTAAATACTAAATAATACCTTTATTAATATTATCTGAATACTATACAACCAAATACGCAAAAAGTTAGGTTTTAGTTACCTGATAATTGTACAAAGCACAGTTTTTTTACACAAAAAACGCATAAACAAATTGGCTTAATACCAATATTGTTTATGCGTTAAAAAATATACTTAATTATTCAATAATACTTTCTTCAAAAGCATAGTCCTCAAGCGGCGGGCACGAGCAGATCAGGGTTCGATCGCCATAGGTATCGTTAACCCTGCCCACTGATGGCCAGAATTTGTAAGCCGCTACATAAGGCAACGGGAAAGCCGCTTTTTGGCGGGTATAAGCGTGCTCCCACTGGTTGCCGGTAACCACAGCAGCGGTATGCGGCGCGTTTTTTAGCGGGTTGTCTACTTTATCAAGCAAACCGCTCTCTACATCCTTTATTTCATTACGGATAGCAATCATGGCATCACAGAAACGGTCAAGCTCATGTTTAGGCTCTGATTCCGTAGGCTCGATCATCACAGTACCTGCTACCGGGAATGATACGGTTGGCGCATGGAAACCATAGTCCATTAAACGCTTGGCAATATCAGTAACCTCAATGCCTTGCGCTTTAAATGAGCGGCAATCCAATATCATCTCGTGCGCGCAACGGCCTTTGCTGCCGGTGTACAATACCGGGTAATGTTCTTTTAACCTTGTTTTAATGTAGTTGGCATTCAGTATAGCGTATTTGGTAGCGTTGGTTAAACCATCGCCGCCCATCATGGCTATATAAGCGTGTGATATGATAAGGATGGAAGCCGAACCCCAAGGTGCCGCCGAAACAGCCGGGATAGATTTACCCTTATCAATATCAACCACCGCATGGCCAGGCAGGTAAGGCACTAAGTGCTTAGCTACACCTATCGGACCCATACCAGGGCCACCACCACCGTGAGGGATACAGAAGGTTTTGTGCAGGTTAAGGTGGCAAACGTCGGCACCAATGTTGGCCGGGCTGGTTAAACCTACCTGCGCGTTCATGTTGGCACCATCCATATAAACCTGGCCGCCGTTTTCGTGTATAATATTACATACCTCGATAATGCTTTCCTCAAACACACCGTGTGTTGATGGGTAAGTCACCATTAGGCACGAAAGTTCGTTTTTATATTGCTCGGCTTTGGCTTTCAGATCGGCTACGTCAATATTACCGTTCTCATCACATTTTACTACGATGATCTTCATGCCGGCCATAGCTGCCGATGCCGGGTTGGTACCGTGTGCAGATGACGGGATCAGCGCGATGTTACGCTGTGTATCGCCCCTATCCAGGTGATAGGCACGAATAACCATCAGGCCTGCGTACTCGCCCTGTGCGCCGGCGTTTGGCTGTAAGCTCATGGCTGCAAAGCCGGTGATCTCGCTCAGCCATTTATCCAGTTCGGCAAATAACTGCATGTAACCGCCGGTTTGGTCAACCGGGGCAAAAGGGTGCATCTTGCTAAACTCCGCCCAGGTAACAGGCACCATCTCGGTGGTAGCATTTAGCTTCATAGTACATGAGCCCAGGGCAATCATGGAGTGGCAAAGCGAAAGATCCTTATTTTCCAGCGATTTTATGTAACGCAGCATCTCATGTTCTGAGTGATGCGAATTAAATACCGGGTGGGTAAGGTAAGCTGATGTACGCTGCAACTCAGCCGGAATGGTAGTTTGCAGGTTGCCTTTCAGCTCATCAATATTAACATCATTCAGGGTTTTGCCTTTTACCTTGGCAAAAAAGCGAACAATGGTTTTTACATCTTCAACAGAAGTAGTTTCGTCAAGCGTAATGGTAACTATTGAACCATTGTAGTTCAGGTTCATTTCGTTATTCAAAGCCTCGCCGTGCAGCGGGCCAACCAACTCACCTAAATCAAATTTTAAGGTATCAAAATAAGCGCTATTCAGTTGCTTGTAGCCCAACTCTTCGAGTGAATTTGAAAGCAATACGCTTAACCCGTGTATACGTTCCGCGATCAGCTTTAAGCCTTGCGGACCGTGGTAGGTGGCATACATACCAGCCATAATAGCCAGTAATGCCTGCGCGGTACAAATGTTTGAGGTTGCTTTATCTCTGCGGATATGCTGCTCGCGGGTTTGCAGTGCCATACGCAGGGCGTAGTTGTTGGTGCTATCAATAGTTACACCGATAATGCGGCCCGGCATTGAGCGCTTGTACTCCTCTTTAGTGGCAAAGAAAGCCGCGTGCGGCCCGCCAAAGCCCATGGGGATACCGAAGCGCTGGCTGCTGCCAACCACAATATCAGCACCCCACTCGCCCGGAGGCGTTAACAGTACCAGGCTCATCAAATCGGCAACAACGGTTAGTTTAATACCTTTTTCGTGTGCTTTAGCAGCAAAATCGCTGTAGTTATATACTTCGCCGTTTTTAGCAGGGTATTGCACAATGGCACCAAACATATCCTCCGTCAAATCAACCGACTCATGGCTGCCCATTACCAACTCGATGCCATAAGGCTCAGAGCGGGTTTTTAAAATATCAATGGTTTGAGCAAAAAGCTCTTCAGAAACAAAAAACTTATTGGCCTTTTGATTTTTACGCAGGCTGTATTGCATAAACATCGCCTCGGCAGCGGCGGTACCCTCATCAAGCAATGAGGCATTGGCTATTTCCATCCCGGTCAAATCAATCACCATGGTTTGGAAGTTAAGCAGCGCCTGTAAACGGCCTTGCGCTATCTCGGCCTGGTAAGGGGTGTACTGGGTATACCATCCCGGGTTTTCGAGTATGTTACGCTGTATTACGCCCGGTACAATAACATCATAATAACCCTGACCGATGTAGCTTTTAAAAACCTTGTTTTTTGACGCGGTTTGTTTAAGCGTGTTCAGGTAATCAAATTCGCTTTTGGCAGGCGGCAAATTCAACGGGTTCTTCAGGCGTATCTGCGCCGGAACGGTCTGTTCAATAAGCTCATCTAATGAATTTGCGCCTACTGTTTTTAACATTTCGGCGGTGTCGGCTTCGTTGGGTGCGATGTGGCGCGACTGGAATTTCTCCTGGTAATCAGTGTTCAATTGCATGAAAATGTGGCCCTGTTAATATATGCCGCAAAGGTACAATTATTACACCGATTATCAATTACCTAACCCGTTATTGACATTGCTTTTACACGCCTGTCTCATTCATCAACCTAACAAATAAGGCACATTGATAAAACGTTAAACCTAAACGCCCTTTAATTGCTCAAGATATTCCTTTATCGTATTATCTAACCCTAAATACAAGGCATCACATACTAAAGCATGCCCTATGCTTACTTCCAATAAGCCGGGGACATTTTCGGCAAAGTATTTCAAATTCTGCAAGTCCAGATCGTGCCCGGCGTTAATGCCCAGCCCGGCCTCGTTGGCTACCTTTGCCGCGGCAATATAAGGCGCTACGGCCAGCTCACGCCCATGCGAAAAATGGGTGGCATAACCTTCGGTATAAAGTTCTATCCTGTCTGTACCGGTTGTAGCGGCAGCTTCAACCATTTGCGGTACGGGGTCAACAAATATAGATACCCGTATGCCCGCTTCCTGAAACATCGCTATCGTATCCTTCAGGTAAGTCTGATTGGCAATGGTATCCCAGCCATGGTTCGAGGTGATCTGCCCCAGCTCATCGGGCACCAGGGTAACCTGCGCGGGTTTGGTTTCCAGCACCAGGTCAACAAACTTTTGTTCGCGGCTGTTGCCTTCAATATTAAACTCGGTGGTAATTACCTGTTTTATATTGCGTACATCATCATAACGAATATGCCGCTCATCAGGCCTGGGGTGTACAGTGATCCCTTCCGCGCCAAAACGCTCACAATCCATAGCTACTTTCAGCACATCCGGGTTATTACCTCCGCGTGAGTTACGCAGCGTTGCTATTTTATTGATGTTTACTGACAGGCGTACCATAAGCGTAATTATTTAAGCGGCAAATATCATTAATTAAGGTTAAAACAATAAAATGTATTTTTCAGATTGACGCTTTTGTGATTAATATCCCCTCTGCCCCATCTTGTAGATTTACTTCCCCGAACTGTTACCTGTAAACCTTTGAACAACAATGATAAAATTGATTGCAATTATTTAAAAGTTAATCTCGGCCTCAAAACCAAACAAAAATTAATTTAAAGGCAACTATCTACTATTAATTTTAATTTAAAGCACTGGGGCACAGTTATAGTATATTGCTGCAGAGCAATACCCTATAAACTATTGACATGCTGATAAGTAAACTATCTATTATTATTCCCGCTTATAATGAGGGCCGCACCATCCACTTTATTTTAGATAAAGTTAAAAGTGTTACCCTGCGTAACAATATCACCAAAGAAGTGATCATTGTTAACGACCGCTCTACCGATAACACCGAGGAAGCGATCAACAATTATATTTTAGCCAATCCTGACCTGGATATAAAATACTACGCGCATGAGGTTAACAAAGGCAAGGGTGCCGCGCTGCATACCGGCATTAGCAAAGCCACCGGCGAATACCTGATCATTCAGGATGCCGACCTGGAGTATGACCCTGAAGAATTTAATGACCTGTTGAAGCCCGTTGTTGATGGCTTTGCCGATGTTGTATTTGGCTCACGCTTTATGGGCGGCAACGCGCACCGTATATTATTCTTTTGGCATACCATAGGTAATAAATTCCTGACCACCCTATCAAACATGTTTGCCAACCTTAACCTTACGGATATGGAAACATGCTACAAGCTATTCAATACCAAAATGATACAGTCGCTCACCCTGCGCGAAAACCGCTTTGGTTTTGAGCCAGAAGTTACCGCTAAGATCGCACGCATCCCTAAAATACGTATTTACGAGGTAGGCATATCCTACTATGGCCGCACATACGAAGAAGGCAAAAAGATAGGCTGGAAAGATGGTTTCCGCGCTATCTATTGCATCCTCAAATACGGTATGTTCGGTGTAAAATAATTAAGAGATGGTCAGTTCGCCACGCAGGTCGGTTTCAAGCCACTCCTTTACCTGCAGCGGATCATTCGACTGGCCCAGCAGATACATGATCTTGGTTACGGCAGCCTCAAAGGTCATGTCGTAACCATTGGTTACACCTATATCCTTTAACTGTTTGCTGGTTTCATAACGGCCAAGTTCAACGGTACCTACCTTACATTGCGATATATCGAGGATTACCTTACCGCTGTCGATGGCTTTTTTAAGCAGATCGATAAACCAATCGTCGGTAGTGGTATTGCCCGAGCCGTAAGTTTCCATCACCACGCCGCGAACATCCGCTAACAAAATGCTTTCAACCACCTTCGGACTAATACCCGGATAAAGTTTCAGCACAGCAACATCATTAGCGGCCATGTTATGCACAATAATAGGCTGTTCACTTGGCTGCCTGATATCATTCACGCTAAATCGCAGGTGCACACCTGACTCAGCAAGTATCGGGTAATTAGGCGAACGGAAAGCCTCAAACTTTGATGAATTATACTTGAACGCGCGGTTACCACGGAAGAGTTTGTAATCAAAGTAGATACAAACCTCCGGTACACGGGCACGGTCATTCTTTTTGGCTTTTGCCAGCTCAATGGCCGTCATTAAGTTTTCCTTGGCATCGGTACGTACCGCACTTATAGGTAGTTGCGAGCCGGTGAATATTACTGGTTTATCCAGGTTCTCAAGCATAAAGCTCAATGCCGATGCACTGAAAGCCATGGTATCTGAGCCATGCAACACCACAAACCCATCCACCGAATCATAATTTTTTTTGATAAGGCGGGCCAACTCGTTCCATATCTCCGGATTCATGTTGGATGAATCGATAACGGTATCAAACGAGTGTACTTTTATTTTACAATTAAGGCGCTCCAGTTCGGGCACGTTGTCCATTATCTGTTCAAAGTTAATGGGTACAAGCGCCTTGGTCACCGGGTCGCTCATCATACCTATTGTCCCCCCGGTATAGATGATCAGTATCTGGTTCATTAATATTTGTCGTGTGTTTTAAATAAATTATTATACCCCGAATATCTTTTTTGAATTAAGGGTAGTTACATCCGCCACCGTTTCAACATCTGTATTATATATATCGGCCAGTTTTTGCGCGATGTATATCAGGTACGAACTTTCATTAGGTTTACCACGGTACGGAGTGGGGGTAAGATACGGAGAATCCGTTTCTAAAACGATATGCTGTAAGTCGATTTGCTCAACCACCTTATCCAGCCCGCTGTTTTTATACGTAACCACACCGCCAATACCCAGGTAAAAACCCAGATCGATCACCTTTTTACCGTAATCGGCCGTACCGGTAAAGCAATGGAATATACCGCGCAGTTTATCATCAGCCTCGCTGGCCAGCACCTCGTACACCTCATCAAAAGCGTCACGACAGTGGATCACTATCGGCAGATCGAGCTGTTTGGCCCAGTTGATCTGTGCTTTAAAAGCGGCTATCTGCCCGTCGAGATAGGTTTTATCCCAATACAGGTCGATGCCAATTTCGCCAATGGCATATATTTTATGCTGAGGTTGATGAAATGCTTTGATCTTCTCCAGATGATCCTCCCATCCCGGCTTAACATCGCAAGGGTGCAGGCCCAGCATCGGGAAACACATCTCCGGGTATGCATCAGTAAGTTCATAAACCTTTGCAACCGAATCGGCATCAACATTGGGCAAAAACAGGCGCTGTACATCATTTTGAATACAACGGTCTATCAGCCCGCGGCGCTTCTCCGGGTCGGTTTCATAGTACAGATGGGTATGCGTGTCAGTTAATACCATGCGGCAAAAATAAAAAAGCCTCCTGATTAATATCAGAAGGCTTGTAATTAATTAGCTTTTTTAGTGGCGGATGCCTTTTTAGCGGTGGCCTTTTTACGTACCGACGCCTTTTTAACGGGCGCTTTGGTTTTTGCTGCTGGCGGCATCACCTTTTTACCCGGCTTCACCTTTACCAGTTCTACATCAAAAACCAAGGTACTGTATGGCATAATTACCGGTGGCGAACCACGCTCACCATAACCTAATGCCGAAGGGATGATCAGCGTAGCTTTTGAGCCCTCGCCCAATAGTGCCAAACCTTCTTCCCAGCCCTTTATTACGCGACCTGCGCCTTGCACTACCTCAATAGGTTCGTAAGTACGGCCGGTTTGCTGTAGATTGGCTTTTTTAGCCTCAGCCTCAATGCTCGAATCGAATACCTTGCCATCCAGCGTACGGCCTACATAGTTAACCAGCATGGTGTCACCGGCTTTTGGCTTTAATTTGGCGGATGGCGTTGTAATAACATATTTTAAACCGGATGGCGTGGTTAATACATTCAGCTTGTTGTCGGCAATGTATTTGTTGGCCGCGGCGGCTTCCGCGCCTTTAAGTTTGCCTATTTCGGCTTCCTTTTCAGCCATTGCTTCGGCTAATGATTGTACCCTTTCTATCTTTAACCGGGTGATGATATTGGTGCCTTTTTTTATAAATGGCGGCATACTATCCTCATGCCCCTTGAATATCGAATCAACCGGAAGTTTTACCAGCGCGCTATCCTTAGCGCCCAGCAGCGGAAATACATCCATCAAATCCATCAGGCTTTGTGATGCACGTACCTGCGTTTGCACCGGCTTACCGGCCTTGTAGGTGCTGAATAATACCGAATCCTTATCGGTTAACTGCTCTACCTGGAAAGTGATGATATCACCCTCTTTAATACGCGGCCCGTTATTTTTTGTAATAATGGTACACTCAGCGCCTTTTGCGGTACGCTGTACCTGTGCCGCTGCCGAAAACGACAGGGCGGCAAGCACTATGGCTATACTTATTTTTTTCATAGTAATAAAAAGGCCTTTCTGATGATATCAGAAAGGCCGGTATGTTTTAAATGTATACTTATTTTTTAACCGGGGCCGGTGCTACAGCCTGAGGAGCTACACCTGCTTTTGGTTTTACAATATCAACCACCTCAATTTCAAACGCTAACGGAGAGTATGGAGGGATCACGTTTGGTGAACCTTGCTCGCCATAAGCCAGGCTTGACGGGATAACGAATGTACCTTTAGCACCTTTGTTAAGCAGCACCAAAGCATCAGCCCAGCCTTTAATAATACCGGCTGAACCAACCGGCACGCGGATAGGCTCGTATTTACGCATCGGGTTTGCAATCTTTTCTTTTTCAGCTACTTCTTTAACGCTGGTATCAAACACTTTGCCTGACAGTAAACGGCCAGTGTAGTTAACTACCGCAGTATCACCTTCAACCACCTGCGGGCCGCTGCCTTGTTTGGTAATTACATAGTTAAGGCCTGAAGGTGTTTTTGTTACTTTCAGATCTTTTTCGGCAACGTATTTGGCGATCAACGCCGGCTCGCGATTTTTAAATTCTTCTGATTGTTTTTTGAAGTATTCAGAGATACGGCCCTGGAAAACCTGATCGCTCAGTTTGCCTTTGTTAATTACCTTCTCAACCTTCATTTCGTACACCAGGTATTTACCTTTAAGTTGCGGCGGGCGCTGTCCTTTAGGGAAAACCGAGTCGATATTCATTTTGATGGTAGCGCTATCGCCTTCGCTCAATAATTGCAGCGCGGCATAGATATCGCCTTTTGCCTGTGGTTTTTGCATCAGTACCGGGGCTGAGTTGCCGGCATCATAAGTTGATGACAATACCGAGTCGGCATCGTTTTTAGTGATGACGTTAACCGCCAAAAAATCACCTTCTTTAATGGTAGTTCCTTCTTTATCAGTGTGAATATTGTAAAGCAAACCACCCGGGCCTTGCTTAAATCCACCGTTACAGCTTGCCATAGCTAACGCGGCAAGCGCAAAAAACATGAAGCCTTTTTTCATTTCTATTGTATTAATAACTTTTTGTAGTTGGGTAATATATCTTTTAGTTCTTGTATTACTTGGTTAAGCGGCTTGTCTGACCGGCCTCCCGCTGCATTGCGGTGGCCGCCACCGCTAAAGTACTTTTTGCAGATCTCATTAGCCGGAAATTCCCCTTTTGAGCGTAGCGAAAGCTTCACTTCATCAGCGCGTTCAACAACAAAGGCCGCGAGTTTAATATTGGCGATGGATAGCGCGTAGTTTACAATGCCTTCCGTATCGCCGGTATGTACATCATATAATTCAAGCTCGGCTTTGGTTACTGATACGATAGCTGTATTATATTCATAAAGCACCTCCAGCTTATTGCTCAGGCAATGGCCTAAAAAGCGCAGGCGGTTTTCGGTAGAGCTATTGTAAACCAACTCGTGTATACGCCAGTTAACCGCTCCGGCGTTAATCAGCTCGGCGGCAATCAGGTGCACTTCGGCTGTGGTTTTTGGCAAGCGGAATGATGCTGAATCCGTCATGATACCGGTGTACAAACAAGTAGCTACATCCTTATTGATCAAAGCCTTGTTGTTCAGGGCATCGGCAATAAAGGTATAAACCAGTTGCGCGGTGGCACAGGCGTTTATGTCCCAATAACGGAAATCGTCAAAATCCTCCGGGTCCAGGTGATGGTCTATCATCAGCTTAGCAGCCTGGCTGGCACGTACACTATCCGTCATGGCATTAATGCGCGATAAGGCATTAAAGTCAAGGCAAAATATCATTTCGGCCTCGGCAATCAAGGTATCGGCAACAGCGGTATTTTGGGTGTAGATGATCACCTCCTCATTACCCGGCAACCAACTTAAAAAGTCAGGATAATCAGACGGGGCGATCACTTTTGCATGATGCCCTTGCTGTATCAAATAATTGTACAAGCCTAACGACGAGCCCATCGCATCGCCATCAGGCTTATGATGCGTGGTTATTACTATTCTTCGTGGCTGCTCTAACAGGCGGGCAACCGAGGCTATATCTAACATCAAACTTTTTTAAAAGGATTGCAAAGCTAAGATAAATTTTTAACGCATTGATATATAGGTGTAACATTTTTAATTACAAGCTGACAGGGCCATTTACCGCTGTAAGCCTGATAAAAGCCTGCTACTTTTGCCCTTATGCTAAAAAGTTTTAAATATCACGGTGTAAAACTCTATTTTTGCGGCAACTATAAACACTCAAAATGGAAACTAACAAAACATTTACCATGATTAAGCCTGATGCGGTTGCAAACGGGCATATTGGTGCAATATTGGATAAGATAACTAAAAGCGGTTTTAAAATTGTAGCGCTTAAATACACCGCACTTAGCGCCGCTAAAGCCGGTGAGTTTTATGCAGTACACAAAGAGCGCCCTTTTTACAGCGCCCTGGTTGAATTTATGTCGTCAGGCCCGATAGTAGCCGCTATATTGGAGAAAGATAACGCGGTTGAAGATTTTCGCAAACTGATCGGCGCTACCGATCCTTCAAAAGCTGAAGAAGGTACTATCCGCCAGTTATTCGCCAAATCAATTGAGGCTAATGCGGTTCACGGTTCAGATTCTGACGAGAACGCGCAGATCGAAGGCAGCTTCTTTTTCTCTGCTTTCGAGAAATTCTAATTGCTTTTACAAGCACAAAAGGAAAGGGCTTACGCTAACCGTAAGCCCTTTCCTTTTTTATATGCCTTAATTGTCATTTGTCCTTTCGAGCGATAGCGAGAAATGACAGGATTTATAATAACCAATATAGCAGAAGCACAAACCTTAAATACCCTATAATTCCGGCCTTTTAATTTTCGGGTAGTAGGTGGATGCACTGCCTTTCACAGAAAATTAAACAGCCGGCAGTTTTTGCTTCTTTTGTCTGCACAAAAGAAGTTTAGGACAGGTAATGAACTGTGCTTAAAAGTGCTTTAATCAAGAGATTCTGCTCGAAATTATCGTCAGCCTGCTCTTAGGCGCAGGGCCCAGTTAATTCCCTTGGTGCGAAAGTAACCAAAGATCAAGCCGGAAAAAACCTTCCACCCGCAGGCAATACTTCATGACCCGGTTTTCCGGCAGCCCGGCGCTCTTTTTTCGTTCACTTATTTATGAAAGTCCTCCCTCTTGAAGAGGATTTAGGAGGGGTTATGCATCAATCACATCCTTCTCACCTATCTGCTGCCTCCACATGGCATAGTACAGGCCTTTTTGCAGCAACAGGTCAATATGCTTGCCTGATTCCACAATGTTACCTTTCTCCAGCACGTAGATCTTGTCGGCATGCATAATGGTTGACAGGCGGTGGGCGATCAGTATGGTAATATGGTCGTTCTTAACCGATACATCGCGGATAGTTTCGGTGATCTCTTCTTCGGTGAGCGAATCTAACGCCGAGGTAGCCTCATCAAACACCAGGATGTCCGGGTTACGCAGCAAGGCACGGGCTATAGAGAGGCGTTGTTTTTCGCCGCCTGATACCTTTACGCCACCCTCACCTATTACCGTATCCAAGCCTTTATCGGCGCGGGCTAACAAGCCCTGGCAGGCGGCTCGGTGCAGCACATTCATACACTCGGCATCCGTTGCGCCGGGACGAACGAATTGTAAATTCTCGCGGATAGTACCTGAGAACAACTGCGTATCCTGTGTTACAAATCCAATACGCTCACGCAACTGGTCCAGGTCAATGGCATTGCTCGGCACATCGTTATACAAAATATCACCCTGCATAGGCTGATACAAACCTACCAGTAATTTTACCAGCGTAGTTTTACCTGATCCGGACGGGCCAACAAATGCGATGGTTTCGCCGGTATGGGTTTCGAAACCGATATGGCTTAGGGCGTTGCGGTTTGCCGTAAGGTGCTTAAAGCTCACATCCTGAAAAGAGAGCGTGCTTACTTTTTCAAGCAGTACCGGTTTATCCGGCTTAACCTCTATCGGGGTGGATAGTATACGGCTGAAATTACCCAGCGATACCTGCGCCTCACGCCATGAAAGGATCACGTTACCCAACTCCTGCAACGGATTGAACAGGAAGAATGAGTAGAACAAAAAGCTGAAATACTGGCCCGGCGAAATAGTTCCGCCAAATATCAGTATCAGCAAAACTACTACCATAATGCTGCGTACCAGGTTTACGGTTGTACCCTGCACAAAGCTCATGCTGCGTACAAACTTCACCTTTTTCAGTTCCAAGTCAAGTATTTTGTAGGTGGTTTTGTTAAGCCGTTCAATCTCCTGGTTAGCCAGGCCAAGGCTTTTTACCAGTTCAATGTTACGCAGCGATTCGGTAGTTGAACCGGCCAGCGCGGTAGTTTCGCTTACTATACTTTTTTGCACCTTTTTAATACGCCTGCTCATTAAGGTACTTACCAGCGCTATAACCGGTATGGATGCGAAATACACCAGTGTTACCTTATAACTCACCGTAGCCGAATACACGATAACGAATACCATCCCCACAATGCTCACAAACAATATGCTGATGAACGAGGTAATAAATTTTTCGCTATCCAGCCGTACCTTTTGCAGGATGCCTAATGTTTCGCCGCTGCGCTGATCCTCAAATACCTGGTAAGGCAGTTGCAGCGAATGCCGCAAACCATCCGAGTACATTGCGGCACCGGTTTTTTGTACAATTATGCTGGTAAAATAATCCTGAAAGTTTTTGGCAATACGCGATACCATGGCCACGCCCACGGCATAACCTACCAGACGCAATACATTGTGTAAATATTCATCATAAGGCAAATGTTGGCGCTTTTCAATCACCTCATCTACAATGCGGCCGGTTATATAGGGATCTAACAGGGAGAAGCCGATATTGAACGCGGCCAGTGCCAAAGCCAGCACTACTACCCATTTATGTTTTGACAGATACGATAAAAGCAATTTCATAAGGGCGCAAAAATAAAAAAAGGGAATGGCGTAAAACGCTCACTCCCTTTAATTTGACATTAGGTTGGTTATTAAACCGTCATTATATCTTTTTCCTTAGCTTCTGAAAGCACATCGCACTTAGCTATATAGCTATCGGTCAGTTTCTGCACTTCAGCTTCGCCTGTTTTTATCTCATCTTCTGATACGCCTTCGGCCTTCAGTTTCTTTATCTTTTCGTTGGCATCTTTACGGATGTTACGGATAGCGACCTTACCGCTTTCAACCTCGCCTTTGGCTTTCTTAACCAGATCACGACGGCGCTCCTCAGTAAGCGGCGGTACGTTGATACGGATAATTACACCATCATTAGTTGGGTTTACACCAAGGTTGGCTTCTTTAATCGCTTTTTCAATAGCGTTCAGTAATGATTTTTCCCAAGGCTGTACCACAATGGTACGCGCGTCGGGCGTGTTTACGTTACCTACCTGGCTTAACGGGGTTGGTGTACCGTAGTAATCAACAGTAACATCATCCAGCATTGATGGGTTAGCTTTGCCAGCACGTATCTTTAAAAGCTCGCTATCGGTATGGTCAATGGCTTTTTCCATTAAAGCCTTTGCATCGTTTACCTGTTTTTTAATGAGTTCGCTCATTTTTATAAATTTTCAACAAAAATAATAAAAACATCTGTTCCGAGTAAGGTCATTTCAGGGCAAGCTGCAATTTCTGTTACTTACCGTGTTAACTAAACGCTTGCTACTTTACAATAGTCCCTACGTGTTCGCCCTGGGCCAGTTTCATAAAGTTGCCTTCCTTGTTCATGTCAAACACCACAATCGGCAGCTTGTTCTCTTTACATAAAGTTATAGCCGTCATATCCATTACGTTCAGGCCCTTGTCATACACTTCCTGAAAGCTGATCTCGTCAAAACGGGTAGCGCTGGGGTCTTTCTCCGGGTCGGCAGTATAAATACCATCCACACGGGTACCTTTCATTACCACATCGGCTTTTATTTCGATAGCGCGTAGTGAGGCTGCTGTATCTGTAGTAAAATATGGGTTACCGGTACCGGCACCAAATATCACGATCTTACCGGTTTGTAAATGCGTCATGGCGCGACGGCGGATGTAAGGCTCGCAGATCTGCTCCATTTTTATGGCTGATTGCAGGCGGGTATCAATACCTATATCTTCAAGGGCGCTTTGCATGGCCATACAGTTAATTACCGTTGCCAGCATACCCATATAATCAGCCTGGGCACGTTCCATACCTGATTTTTCGGCACTCAATCCCCTAAAAATGTTGCCGCCGCCAATTACTATAGCAACCTCAATACCGGCATCAAATACGGTTTTAATATCCTGCGCGTATTGCTGCACACGGTTGTTATCAATACCATACTGCCTTTCGCCCATCAGCGATTCGCCGCTAAGTTTTAGTAAGATCCTTTTGTATTTCATCAGATATGTGTTATAGTGTTGTCAGTTAGTTTCTGTTTATTGGTTCAGGCTTGTACACCTCCTCACCCTGCAAAAAGGTAGTTGCGACCGTAAAACTATCATTAAAAATCAGCAAATCGGCAAAATAGCCTGCTTCAATTTTACCTTTGTTAGATAACGATGCCAGTTGCGCCGGGTAAAGCGATGCCATATTTATAGCTTCAGCAAGGCTGATGCCCACTTGTTTCACCCCGTTCTCTACCGCTTTAAGCATGGTTAATGCCGAGCCGGATAAGGTGCCGTCAGGCATTACATAGCGGTCGCCTTTAAGCTGATGCTGATAAGCGCCCTCGCTGGCGATGGTAACGGCATCGGTGATAAAAAAAAGTTTGTCGCCAAGCTCACGCTTTGCCAGGGCAATCATCGGGAAGCTTACATGAATGCCATCAGCCACAATACTGGTGTATGGCTTTTGCTCAAATATGGCGGGAATAATGCCCGGCTCACGGTGGTGCATTTGCGGCATGGCGTTGAACAGGTGCGTTGCCGCCGTTACCGGGTTATTAAAAAAAGTTGAAGCCTGCTGATACGTAGCATCCGTATGCCCCGCGGAGATAATGATATTTTGCGATGCCAGGTAGGCCATCACTTCATCATCCTGTAATTCGGGCGCAATAGTTATCATTTTAATAACGCCCTCGCCAAGCTCCACCCAGCTTTTAAGTTCGCTTAGTACAGCTTTTTTAATAAATTGTTCGGGATGCGCGCCTTTACGTTTGGGGTTAAGGTATGGCCCTTCGAGGTGCAGGCCTAAAAAGTTGCCTTTAGCCTGCGGTTGATATTTTTTCGCGGCATCAATACCTTGCAGCACCACCTCATCGCTATTGGTAGCTATGGTAGCCAAAAAACCGGTAGTGCCTTGTTGTAGCAGCACCTGCTCCATTTCGGCCAAGGCCTCAACAGACGGGTTTCCGCCAAAGAGTTTGGTACCGGCACCGTAAATTTGCAGGTCGATAAGTCCTGGAGCTATATAATCTCCATTAAGATCTATGCTTTTAACACCGGCAGGAATTTGCCCGGCATCTATAACGGCTTTAATTACTTTACCCTCAATTAAAATAGCCTTGCCCGAAACTATTGTTCCGTCAGTTATCAGCCTGAGGTTATGTAAAGCGGTGACCATTATACATTAAAGAGCCGAAACAGGTTCGGCATAAGGTAGTTAAAAAATATGATCGCAAAAAAAATCCCCCTCGTTTAAACGAGGGGGATAATAAAATTAAGCTCCTAAAGCAACTCGCTTAAAGGCGGTTACGGTAAGGCCTTTTTCAACAGTTGCTAAAAACTGTGAAATATTTTTTGATGGGTCTTTAACAAACTCCTGGTTCAACAAGGTTGAATCTTTGTAGAATTTGTTCAGTTTACCAGAGGCTATTTTCTCAACCATTTCTTCAGGTTTGCCTTCAGCACGAATTTGCTCTTTAGCGATAGCTAATTCACGCTCAATAGTAGTAGCGTCAACACCATCTTTATCAATAGCAACTGGGTTCATGGCAGCAATTTGCATAGCCACGTCTCTGCCTGCTTCATCAGCACCTTCAGCGTTAGCGCTTAAAGCAACCAATACACCTAAACGGAAGTTACCGTGGATGTAACCAATTACTTTCTCGCCTTCAATAACTTCGTATTTTGATACACCAATCTTCTCACCAATTTTACCGGTTCTGTCAGTAATGGCTTCGCCGATAGAGATACGCGAAGTTTCGGTATCAATTTCAAGTTTGTACAACTCATCAATTGAAGCCGGAGTTTTTTCAACAGCGGCATTCGCGATAGCGTTAGCAAAAGCGATAAATTCAGCGTTTTTAGCCACGAAATCAGTTTCGCAGTTAAGCTCGATGATGATACCTTTTTTGCCATCGGCAGAGGCGCGAGCGATAACAACACCTTCGTTAGACTCACGGTCCTGACGGCTTGCTGCTACTTTAGCACCTTTTTTTCTTAAATAGTCAATTGCGGCTTCAAAATCACCATTGGTTTCAGTTAAAGCTTTTTTGCAATCCATCATACCGGCACCGGTTTGCTGGCGCAGTCTGTTTACGTCGGCGGCAGATATTTGTACTGTAGACATATTTTTTAAAGTTTTTTGTTTGCTTGGTGAGTAACAAATAATGAACAGCAGGGCGATGCCTGTTGTTCATTACCATTTTGTTTACTCAATATTATTCTTCAGTTGAAGGGGTCGCTTCGGCAGATGGAGCTTCGGTTTCAGTTTCAGCCTCGGCTGTAACTTTACGAGTTCTTTTACCACCTTCGGCAGCAGCCTCAGGGCTGTCAGCTTTCGCTTTAGCAACTGCTGCTTCTTTTTCAGCTTCGTCTTCTTTCTCGCGCTTGCGCTCGTCTAAACCTTCTTCAATAGCTTTGATGATGATAGAAGTGATCAAAGAGATTGATTTTGTAGCATCATCATTCGCCGGGATAGGGAAATCGATGTTTGAAGGATCAGAGTTAGTATCAACCATCGCGAAGGTTGGGATGTTCAGTTTCAACGCCTCAGAAACAGCGATGTGCTCTTTCTTAACATCAATCAGGAACAACGCAGCCGGTAAGCGGTTCAGGTCGGCAATACCGCCTAATAAGCTTTCCAGTTTAATACGCTCACGCTGGATCATCAGTCTTTCTTTTTTAGAAAGGATGCTGTAAGTACCGTCTTTAGTCAGTTTATCGATGTTTGACATCTTTTTGATCGACTTGCGTACGGTAGCAAAGTTAGTTAACATACCACCTAACCAACGCTCGGTTACGAAAGGCATGTTTACTGTTTTTGCCTGCTCAGCAACGATGTCTTTTGCTTGTTTCTTGGTAGCAACAAACAAAACTTTACGTCCTGATTTTACAATTTGTTTGATGGCTGAAGCTGCTTCTTCAACTTTTGCCAAAGTTTTATTTAAATCGATAATGTGGATACCGTTACGCTCCATGAAAATGTACTGAGCCATTTTCGGATCCCATTTGCGGGTAAGGTGACCAAAGTGTACACCTGCATCCAGTAAATCCTGATATGTTGTTCTTGCCATTGTTGAGTCCTCCTTAAAATATTAACGTTTACTGAATTGAAATCTTCTTCTCGCTTTACGGCGGCCTGGTTTTTTACGCTCAACCATACGGTCATCACGTGTCATTAAACCTTTAGCGCGTAATGCCGGTTTCTTTTCAGCGTCAAGCTCAACAATAGCTTTAGCGATAGCTAAACGAACGGCCTCGGCCTGTCCTTTAACACCACCACCTGCTACGTTTACCTTAACATCGTACTGGCCAGCTACACCCGCAACCTCTGATGATTGGTTAACGATGTATTGTAGCGGCAATGTTGGGAAGTACTCTTTGTAATCTTTACCGTTAACGGTAATGTTGCCATTGCCTTCGCTTAAATAGATGCGGGCAACTGCGGTTTTTCTTCTGCCTGAAGTGTTAGTTGTTGGCATTGCTTTTCTCCTTTAGAAAATTAAAAGTTAAATGGTTTTAGGGTTTTGAGCGGCGTGCGGATGCTGGGTGCCTGCATAAACATGCAGATTCCCAAATAAGGCCTTGCCCAAACGACTTTTAGGTAACATACCACGAACGGCTTTTTCAATTACGCGCTCAGGATGTTTTGCCATTAACTCCTTAGGAGAAATGAAACGCTGACCACCCGGATAACCGGTGTAAGAAACATATTGCTTATCGGCAAATTTGTTCCCGGTCAGTTTTACCTTGTCTGCATTAATAACAATAACGTTATCACCGCAGTCTACGTTTGGGGTAAAGCTTGGCTTGTTTTTTCCTCTGATGATCATAGCGATCTTAGAAGACAAGCGCCCCAAAATCTCGCCTTCCGCGTCAACAACAACCCACTCCTTGTTAACGGTTTTTTTGTTGGCTGAGACAGTTTTGTAACTTAACGTATTCACTTGCTTAAAATTAAATTAATTAAACGTTTATTCTACCCGTAAAATTCGGGACTGCAAAGATACGTTTTATTCAAACACTGTCAAATGCTTTTTAACTATTTTGTTCAGGCTGTTACAGCGCGGGCTCAAATAGCGCTTACTGCTTTTAAAATCAGCTAAATTTTGTGTTATGATGATATTAATAAATGTCTATATCGTTATAATTCATCCTTTTATGATACATAATGACGGTGTTATAATAATACTTATGTGCATTGCACGGCTTTTTTGTAAGTTAGCGCCAACTTTAACACATACATGAAAAAAGCTTACCTGATCCTTATCGCCTTTAGTTTAATATTCGCCGGTTGTAAAAAAGGTGTTGATGATTTTCCGGATACACCTAACAATGTAAATATTCCCGGCGGGGCTGCCAACGCAACTTATCAGCCTTTTGGTGCAGGTGCCAAATGGGTATATCACGCCACCATAGGCGTTGGCGATTTTGTTACGGAAGATACCCGTACCACCATATTAAACGGCAAATCAAAAAAAATAGACGGACTGGTTTATTACGAGGGCACAACCACCAGTTCCGCCGGCGCCGTTAGCGGATATATTGGTTATAACAACGGCATTTACGCTCAACAAGCTGAGGTTGCTGCATTAGGCCTAAACTCCATTATGCCAATTTATAACGACCGTAAAAACATTGGTGAAAGCTATCTGCAAACATTTACCTATATAAGCGAAGGCCAAACTGTTAACGCGCGCTTTAATGTTGAGCTGCTCGAAAAAGGCATCAGTAAAACCGTTCGCGGCAAGGTTTATGACGACGTGGTGCATACCCGTATAAAGCTTGAGGTAAGCTTTGATAATGATTGGGTATCATACAGTGCGAATGAGATTTACCTCGCCAAAGGTATAGGTATTATTTATGCCACAGCATCCGCTTTTGATGTGGAGATTGACAGAATGGAGTTGGTAAGTTACACCCCGGAAAGTAAAAGCCCGGCCACTTAAAAACTCCAAAACGAGCATCCGCAATGCCTATTGCTATAGTTTTACTTTAGCAGCAACTTCACTATCTTTTTAAATATCTCTGTGTTTTGATAGGTGCCGATAAACTCGCCGGCGTTTGGCCCGTAAGCAAATACCGGCACGTTGATGCTGGTATGATCGTTCGTGCTAAAGTTGCCCAGCACATGCCCTTCAGCAGTTGAGGCATCAAGCAGGCTCAGGCCGCCGGTTTCATGGTCGGCAGTAATAATAACCAATGTTTCGCCATTTTGGTCGGCAAATTTTAGGGCTTCGCCAACGGTGCGGTCAAAGTCGAGCATTTCGGTAACTAAAAACGGCAGATCGTTGGCATGGCCGCCATGGTCAATCTGCGCGCCCTCGGCCATAATAAAAAAGCCGCTTTTATTGGTGGATAGTAACCGGATGGTTTGCTTGAGGGATTGGCTTAGCATATCGCCACGGCCTTTAATTACCGGCCTGGTTTCGGCATCATTTAACAGCACCAGTTGTTTACCCTGCTGTTGTTGTTGCAAAGCGGCAAGGGTGGTATCAACGGTATAACCCTTTGCTTTCAGCTTCTGCATCAGTCCGGCATCCGGATTATTAAAAAAGCTTTTTTGGTTTGAACCTATCAGCACATCAACATGGCTGGCCAGCAAATCGGCCGCGATGGCGGTTGAATTACTGCGCTCGGTATTATGCGCGTAAAAAGCGGCGGGCGTGGCATCGGTAATATCGGCACAACTGATGATGCCGGTTTTTATTTTTTTACCTGCCAGCGTATCCGGCAGCCGGATTAAATTTTTACCCTGCGGATTGACACTGATATACCGGTTATTGGTTTTTTGCCCGGTAGCCATGGCCGTTGCCCCGGCTGCTGAGTCGGTATTGTCGGAATTGGCGGCAAGCGTTTGCGAGAAACCGCTGTACCGGCATTGCAGCAAATTTAACTGCCCGTGGTTTGCCGTAAGCCCGGCCTGTATTTGTGCCAAACCCATACCATCGCCAATAAGCAGGATGATGTTTTTAACCGGCTTTTTCAGGCCGTCTGTTTTATAGGTTGGCGTGTAAACAGGATGAGGTTTCGGATTAATAAATTCCAGCTTGTGACGGTTGGCCAGAAAATCGTGCAGTTGCTGCGGATGATCGGTGTTGATCCAGTCGGCACCCAGCTTTTGTAACTGGATCCAGGTGTTGGGGCTATCCTGCGTTGCCCAAAAGCGGAACGGTTTATTCTTGCTATGGGCATTATTGATCAATGTAGTCAGCTTAACTGAATCAGACCTGGTGAGTACGCCTTTGCCGTTCCATTCGGTATAGTTGCCCAAATCGTCGCTGATCATGGCCACGTGTTTTAGCTGCGCATTTGTATAATTAATGCTTGGCCTGCCGTCAAAATAAATATAAGTTGGGTATTGATCAAACTCATCAGGGGCAGGCATATCGCCACTCAACACTATTTTTACGGTGCTTTTGCTGTTCGATTGAAAAACATCCTTGTAGGGTTCAAGCTCCTTGATAAGCGCTGGTATAACATGCGCTTTATCTTCCTTAATATCAACCACCAGTTGCAAGTGCAGGGTTGAATCAGCATAAGGGCGGCTGCCGTTTTTGCGGAACAGCGCGGCAAGCGGCTTCAGGTAAAGTTCGGTAAGCGTACGGCCATCCTCAATTTCCTTACGCTCGTGGGCCACGTATAATTTGTTGTTCAGGTAAAAAACATCGGCTTCGATAGAACCGGCCTGCGCATAGTAAGCCTGTAAAAAAGGGATGCTCTGCTTATAATCATTATGGCTGTGCGCCTTGTTTATAGCAGCGGTTTGCGCAAATGCGGCAGCGGCAGCAAATAATAACGGGGCTATTAAGCCAACTAATAGTTTTAGGGTAGAATACTTCATAATAAAGGTGCAAAGCTATACCCGGTAAGTAAAGGGATTGTTAGCTTTTGATGAACTAACAATCCCTTTATCCAAATTACAGGTTACGGAGTTTAATATTGCGAAAGCTAACGGCATTGCCATGATCCTGCAGCAGGATGTGCCCTTGCGGTGCCTCCCCAAAGTTTGGCCATACCTTATATTTGCTGATCGCTACCAGATCCTTAAACTCCTTTGAACCGCGATCGTACTCCAGCACTTTTACCCCGTTCAGGTAATGCTCCACATGGTTATTAGGATATACCACTACCCTGCCGATGTTCCATTTACCAATAGGATGGATAAAACGGGGTTGCTTTTTGGCCGTCATTAAATCATACAATGATGCCAGCGTACGGTTGCCGTCCCTGCCCAGTTTGGCGTCAGGGTGGCGTTCATCATCCAGCACCTGGTACTCCAGGCCAATGGCCGAGCCCTGTGTTTTTTCATCCAGCGTAACAAAATATTTTACACCGCTGTTAGCCCCTTCGGTCAACCTGAACTCAAAAGACAGGTCGAAGGCCTTGTATTGCGCATCCGTAACGATGTCGCCACCATTGGTTGATTCGGCACCGTTTGATGGTTCTACCGTGATCAATCCATTACTAATGTTCCAGCCTTTTGCCGGGAAAGCCGTACCGCGAGCACTGTGCCAGCCCTTGTTCGTTTTACCATCAAACAACAGTTGCCAGCCATTTTGCCTTTCATAATTGCTGATGTTGTTTGGCATCAGGTTTACTACATAAATGCCTTTATCAAACGGCTCCTGTTTCAACCCGGTAGTTTTTATCTGGATATTTTTAAACCATATTTTTTTGTCCGCTTCTTCAGGCTTACTTACGGCGTGTACCTGCAAGCCGATAAAGCCTTTGGCATCCATCGTATCAACTACGTATGCCATCGGCACACCGTTTACCCAGGTTTTCATCTGGTTCCCTATACATTCTATTTTGATGTGATTGTATTCGCCTACCTTAAAAGCGCCTTTCGCTTTCGCGTTCAGGTCCATCGGATAGAGCCAGTCGCGCCGGCCCTCATCATAAATACCACCCGCCCATGCCCTTGGCGATGGGTCGAACTCGCACTGGCGGCCATATACCTTGCCTTTACCATTGTTTGCCGCGGCATCAAAGTGGCTGCGGGTTTGCACACCCGAGTTGCTGATGGCATTTTCCAGTTTGGCATCCAGCTCCAGTATAAAATCGCCGTACTCTTTTTCAGTAACTAAAAATGTGTTGCCGCTGCCGGTTACCGTGGTTCCTTGTATGGCTCCGTCAACCACCTTATAGTCGGCAGTACCGGCAAGGCGTTTCCAGCCGTTAAGGGTTTTGCCGTCAAACAGGCTTGTATATCCTTTTTTTATTTGTGCCGATGATGTTGAGGCCAGCAGCGTACCGGCCAGCAGGAGTGATAGAATCTTGCGGTTTGTTTTCATATATTGGTTTATAGATAATAAGTATGCAATGCTGCAAACCTTGTTTATTAACCGGTTAGGTAAACTTAAAAGTAAATATAGCCAAACGGTTTATTGCGCGTGTAACATTTTAGCTATTCGGGGCATCTTAGGTGTTACTAACCGTAGCCAATCATAAATAATTAAATGATTGCAGGGCTATATTAATATTATAAATTTGCGTTATAACAACCTCATTAACATGAAAAAAATGCTGATTGCAGAAGCTCTCCTAATGGCTGCCTGCATTGTACCGGCCGTGGCTCAGCAAAAACCGGCTGATGACCCTAATCTTAAAATTTACCGCGAAACGGTTGCCAAGGTGAACGACCTGGTACACACCAAGCTCGACGTGCGTTTTGATTATAAAAAACGTTACTTATACGGCAAAGAGTGGATCACCCTGAAACCTCACTTTTACCCTACCGACAGCCTGCGACTGGATGCGAAAGGGATGGACATCAAAAACATTTCGGTTGTTAAAAACGGCAAAAATGTGCCGTTGAAATTTACTTATGACAGCTTATCGCTGGCCATTAAGCTGGATAAGGTTTATTGTAATAACGAAACTTATATTGTATACCTGGACTATACCGCTAAACCTAATGAACTGAAAGCCCAAGGCAGTGCAGCCATCAGCGATGCTAAGGGTTTATACTTTATTAATCCTGACGGCACAGAGAAGGATAAGCCAACCCAGATCTGGACACAAGGTGAAACGGAATCATCATCAGCATGGTTCCCTACTATAGATAAGCCGAACCAAAAAACTACCCAGGAGATCACCATGACGGTACCGGCCAAGTACGTTACCCTGTCAAACGGACGTTTAGCCACGCAAAAAAACAATGCCGACGGCACCCGCACCGATACCTGGAAGATGGAGTTGCCGCACTCGCCATATCTGTTTATGATGGCCGTGGGTGATTTCAAGATCTATAAAGATAAATGGCGCGACAAAGAGGTTAACTATTACCTGGAGCCAAAGTACGCGCCTTACGCTAAGGAGATTTTCGGCTTTACGCCGGAGGCCATGGAATTCTACTCCAAAAAATTAGGCGTTGATTACCCGTGGAATAAATACGCGCAGATTGTTGTGCGTGATTACGTGAGCGGCGCGATGGAGAACACCAGTGCTACCCTGCACGGCGAATATATACAAGGCACTCCGCGCGAGCTGATGGATGCCGGTTACGATGGTGGCCGCAGCACTATAGTACACGAGTTGTTTCACCAGTGGTTTGGCGATTATGTTACCGCCGAAAGCTGGAGCAACCTTACAGTAAATGAGTCATTCGCCGACTTTAGCGAAACCATGTGGGCTGAGTACAAATATGGCAAAGATGAGGGCGGCGCGCATATTTATGACGACCTGCAAAGCTACCTGCGCAATGCCGATGCTAAAAACAAAAACCTGGTACGCTTTCATTATCATGATAAAGAGGATGTGTTTGATGTAGTTACCTACCAAAAAGGCGGTACTATATTAAACTACCTGCGTAACTATTTAGGCGAGGATGCTTTTTATAAAGGCTTGGGCATTTACCTGAAAACAAACGCCTTTAAGAACGGCGAAGCGCACCAACTGCGCCTTGCCCTTGAAGAAGCCAGCGGCCGCGACCTGAACTGGTTTTTTAACGAGTGGTACTTCAATGCCGGCCACCCCGTGCTTGATATTACTTATAAATGGGATGAGGGCAGCAAAACCCAAACTGTTTACGTAAATCAAACCCAGGAGGGCGATGCCTTTATTTTACCTGTAGCGGTTGATGTTTATGCAGGCGGTAAAAAAGAACGCCACCAGGTATGGCTGCGCAATAAAGCCGATACCTTAACCTTTAAAGTTGCCTCAAAACCAAGCCTGGTAAATGTGGACGGCGATAAAGTGGTGCCGACTAAAAAGACCGATAAAAAAACATTAGAGGAGTTTGCATTCCAGTACGCTAACGCGCCTTTATACCTTGACCGCTTTGAGGCTATTGAAGCTGCCATGCCTGCACAAGGCGACAAAAACGCGCAGAAAATTATCATTGCTGCCCTGAAGGATAAGTACTATGGCCTGCGTATTAAAGCCATCAAAGCTGTTAACATGGCTAATGATGAAGTGCGCAATGCCGCCCAGCCAATCCTGATGGATATTGCTCGTAACGATAAGAATAATAATGTTAAAGCTGCTGCCATTACCGTATTGGGTAAACTAAAGGCATCAGGGTTGGTGAAAATTTACAGCGATGGTCTTCTAACTCAATCGTATGCGGTACAAGGTGCATCACTTAACGCTTTAGCACAAATATCACCCGAAGATGCTTTAAAAATCGCAAAGTACCACTTAGAGAAAGACAGCAAAGGGTCGGTTTCAACCGCTATTATTAACGTGTATTCGGCCTTCGGTGGCGATGCGGAATGGCCTTATGTATATAGCAAATACAAAGAGATGGGTGTACAGTCTCAATTCGACTCTGCGCAAAAATTTGCTGACCTGGCCGGGCGCGTTAAAAACCCGTCTTACGCACAGCAGGGTATTGAGGTGCTGAAAGACATGGGCGTTAAATATAAAAAATACGGTATCGCGCCTTTTGTAATTACTACCATAACCGGTATTAAAACTAAACGTACCGAATTAAAAGATGACGCGTCAGTAAAAGCTGCTGATGATGCTATTAAAGCAATAAACGATGCTAAATAATTAAACCTTATTTGCAACATTAGGTCTAAAGGGTTGTCATGTAATATACAGGCAACCCTTTTTTATTTTTAAACCGACTTATTATCATGAAAAAACCTGCTTTTATTACCCTGCTTTCTTTGGCATTTGGTTATGCGCACGCGCAGCACATCGTTTTACCGCAGCCAAACCCATCAAATAATTCGGATAAAAGTAAAATTGCCCCGATCGATACAAATAAAACCTCATCACAACCAAGTGACATAGTTGCCATGCAATTCGGGGTGACTAATAATGACCTTGTTGTATACAGCCGTATGCCTGTAAAAAAAATACAGGGCTTTAATAGCAAAACACCTGTTAACGGCAAAGGCACAAAAATTACAGGTTATAATATGCCGGTAAAAAAGGTGCAAATCATTAACCCGGATACGGTGGGTATGGGAAGGGTTACTCCGTAGTATTTATTGGTGGAACATTAACAATGTCGTTAGTTACATTATAAATTACAACGCCTGCATCTGCTTTGGAAAGATTTGCCGCATCTATCGATACTTTGTTCACGCTGTAATCTCCTACTGCTGAGTGGTTGCCTATTGATCCCTGAACTACAACCCATTCAAACTTCCTTTGTTCAATATTATATTGAAACGAAATGTACCTGATCGGGAAAATGTCTTTTACTTTATTACCGGCTATTTTTATCAGTTGGCAATAGTCTATCTTTTTAACTACCGGCTCGTATATTGTTTTTGATGGTATAAACATTTTATCTATCAATCCGCCATTGGCGTTAACCGGAAACTCAAAATCAACAAAGGCAAGGCTATCTACCTCCATCCTGTAAGTGTATAAATAAGTGGCAGTATACATTTGTAAAATATCCCCACGACCGTGCTGCCTGAAGTGTTCAGCCCGATCAGGGTAAACAACCTCAACGCTTATAAATTTCAAATCGTTAAAGAAAGGCTTTCCCGAATATTTAATTATTGAATCTTCTACCTTTTTTCTATAAACCAAAGCCTTTTCGGGCATTTGTTTAATGTCAATAGGTTTACGAAGCACATTCCAGTTAGCAATAGTGTCGCCGCCCGGCGCGAAAAAATAACTTGGCGCACTACCGATGTACCGGGAATGATGCACGGTTGTACGCCAGGAGTTGTTGGTTATCATACTTTATCTATAGCACATTGAGCCGAGGCTTTTAACCCGGAAAGCGCTACCAATAAGATCAAAAACCAACAACCCTTCATTATCAAAAATTTAAAAATCCTTATTCAGCAATTTTTCCAGCTCGGCAAAGCTGATGTTCATTTTTACGCGGCCCTGTTTGGCGTAGGATATTTCGCCGGTTTCTTCAGATACGATGACCGCCGTTGCTTCATTGGCCTCGGTAACACCGATACCGGCACGGTGGCGCAAACCAAATTGCGCCGGCAGATCACTTTTTTCCGTAAGCGGTAAAATACAACTGGCCGATTTTATCTTGTTCTCAGATATAATTACCGCCCCATCATGCAGCGGACTATGCTTTTGAAAGATGCTCTCCAGCAAACGTTTGGAGATGCGGGCATCCATCATTTCGCAACTGTTCTGGTAAAACTGCTCATCATATATTTTTACGATCACGATCAACGCGCCCGTACGCGATTGTTTCATGCTTTTGCAGGCATCAATAATAGGTTTAATGCGGATGTAGTTGTTCTTTTCAACCGTGTTCTTTCCAAAAAAATATTGCCACCATGCCCGGTTACGCTGTAACGAAGCGTTTTTACCTACCAGCAATAAAAAGCGCCGTATTTCCTGCTGAAACACCACCACTACGGCAATAATGCCCACATTCATAAAGTTACCTAATATGCCGGTAAGCAATTGCATGTTTAGCGCACGCACCACAAAGTACAGGGCGCAAACCAAGGCTAAACCAATAAAAATATTGGCCGCTATGGTTCCGCGTATCAGGTTATATAACTGGTATATAATAAAGGCTACCAGCAACACATCCAACACATCAAAAAATGTAACCTTTACAAAGCTGAAATCAAACGAGTGCATATATACGAATGTAAGTAATAATGTATTACAAATATGCTTTGAATAATGTAGATACTACGCAATAAATGCTTCTTTAAGTGCTGATTATTAGTTCGGATTATCAAACCTAAATAAAGCCACAATGTTATGTAGTTAATAATATTAATTATTGATTTATATATTATATGGAAAATAAAAACGAACCAATAGAAGGAACAGGCTACAACCGGCGACGCTTTTTAGAGAATGCCGGTAAAACCATCATAGCATCAGGCATTATAGGCACCTCGTTAACCAACGAGGCTGACGCGCAAACACCGGCAGGTGTAACCGGCAAAAAAACGTCAGATGCTATAAAGGTGGAACTACCTCCCATCCACGCGCCAAGCGAAAAGCAAACCGAATGGCCTGCCATATCGCCGCCGGCAAAACGGATTGGCTACGCACTGGTTGGTTTAGGAAACTTAACACTGGCCGAATTACTGCCTGCCTTTGCCGAATGTAAATACTCAAAAGTAGTAGCGCTGGTAAGCGGTACTCCGGATAAAGCCAAAAAAGTGGCCGCCCAATATGGTATTGCCGAAAAGAATATCTACAACTATCAAAATTACGACAGCATAAGCAAAAACCCGGAGATTGACGCGGTGTACATTGTATTGCCCAACTCCATGCATAAGGAATACACGATACGGGCAGCCAAAGCCGCTAAACATGTATTGTGCGAAAAGCCGATGGCTAACTCATCAGCCGAGGCGCAGGAGATGATAGACGCCTGTAAAAAAGCAGGTAAAAAACTGATGATCGCCTACCGAATACAATACGAACCGCACAACCGCCTGGCTATGCAATGGACACGTGATAAAAAGTTCGGACAGGTTAAGGTGATCAATTCAGTCAACGTACAAAACTCGGGCGCGCCGCCGCAATGGCGTTTGGATAAAAAGTTGGCCGGTGGCGGCTCATTGCCTGATATTGGTTTGTATTGCAGCAACACCAACCGCTTTTTGCTGGGAGAAGAACCGCATACCGTATTAGCCAGCATGTACAGTACCCCAAATGATGCGCGGTTTAAAGAGGTGGAAGAAACCGTAATGTTTCAAATGTTTTTTCCGAGCGGTGCTGTGGCCAATAACTTGTGCAGCTATGGCGTGCACGATTCAAAACACTACCGCTGCTATGCCGATAACGGTGGTTGGTTTGGGCTCGACCCGGCTTTTAGTTACCACGGCTTAAAAATGGAAGCTTCGCAAACACAGGGCGATATAGAAATGAAACAAAATCCATCTAAGGGTGAAAAAAATCAATTCGCATTGGAGATTGACCATTTCTCGGAATGTGTTATGGATAATAAAATACCTTATACCCCCGGCGAAGAGGGCTTGCAGGACCACAAGGTATTAGAAGCCATTTATGAATCGGCTAAAACAGGCAAGCCGGTTAAGCTGGAACGCATAGAAAAGCTCGATGCTTTCAGGGGCAGTCCTCCAACAAGTTAATATAAACAGCAAAGGAGGCGTTAATGCCTCCTTTGCTGTTTTAAATATATTTTAAAAAGCTTATTTACCCATCTGATCGATAACGGCCTGCGTTACGCCGGTGTATGAAAAACCACCATCGTGAAACAGGTTTTGCATGGTTACCATGCGGGTAAGGTCAGAGAAGAGGGTTACTACATAATCCGCACACTGGTCGGCATTGGCATTACCCAGCGGACTCATCTTTTCGGCAAACTCAATAAATCCATCAAAACCTTTAACTCCCGAACCTGCTGTTGTGCGGGTTGGTGATTGCGAGATGGTGTTTACGCGCACATTCTTTTTCATGCCATACTCGTAACCAAAATTACGGGCAATGCTCTCTAACACGGCTTTGTTATCGGCCATATCATTATAACCCGGGAAATAACGCTGCGCGGCTATATAGCTCAATGCCACTACCGATCCCCACTCGTTGATCACGTCCTTTTTCATGGCTTCCTGCAAAATGCGGTGCAGGCTCAGGGCTGATATATCAAACCCTTTAAAGGTATAATCGTAATTATTTTCAGGATAAGGAATGCTTTTGCGTACGTTAACGCTCATACCTATAGAGTGCAATATAAAATCGACACCACCGTTAAAATGCTCCTGAGTTTTGGTAAGCAGGTTTTCAATGTCCTGGTTGCTGGTAACGTCGGCAGCAATAACCGGCGCGTTGCACTCTTCAGCCAATTTATTCAATTCGCCCATGCGCAAAGCTATCGGCGCGTTGCTCAATACTATTTCGGCACCTTCCTGTACGGCGCGTTGTGCTACCTTCCAGGCTATTGATTGCTCGTTAAGGGCACCAAATATTATCCCTTTTTTACCTTTTAATAAATTATAAGCCATTATATGAGTTTTTTATAATCGGGGTAAAGTTATAATTATTTTTTCAGTTGACGGTGTGCTTCAGTTAACAGTTTGTAGTGGGCGGTTAGCAGTAGGCAGTGGACGGTTAGCAGTTTTCAGTGCACTTTACTTGAGCAAACCAACTGCAAACCAGCAACTGCTATCTGCAAACTACAAGGAAAGCAACTCCCTCGCGTTTTGCAGGGCGCTTTCGCCGGGCTTATCGCCGCTTAGCATTTTGGCTATTTCAAGTACCCGCTCCTGCTCCGCCAATGTTTTTATGCGGCTATAGGTAATGTCGCCCTGCTGATCCTTATACACAAAAAAGTGTCGCTGGCCTTTGCTGGCAATTTGAGGCAGGTGAGTAATGGTAATTACCTGCAGGTTGGCCGCCAATCGCTCCATGATCTGGCCTACCTTATTGGCTACCTCGCCGGACACCCCGGTATCTATCTCATCAAAAATAATGCTTGGCAAGGCGGTGTATTGCGCTACCAGCGATTTAATGCTCAACATCACCCTTGAAAGCTCACCGCCTGATGCTACCTTACTCATTTCGCCCGGCGTGTGGCCTTTATTGGCCGAAAACAGGAAGCGAACGTTATCAATACCCGTTTTAGTAAAATCGGTAGCGGTAGTCAGCTCTATTTTTAGTACCGAATTACCCATGCCCATTTCAGCAAGGGTATCTATCACATGTTTTTCAATAGCGGGTATAGCCTTTATCCGCCTGGCTGATAGCTGGCTTGCCTGCGTTTCCAACTCCTTTTTTAAAGCTGCTATCTCCTTTTGCAATTTTTCAATAACATCATCACTAAACATGGCCTGCTGTATCTTGTCCGACAGGTCATCCTGCAATTGCAATAATTCGGCATTGGTATTTACACGGTGCTTTTTTTGCAGATTATAGATAATACTCAACCGCTCATTTACTTCTGTAGCGCGTGCCTCATTGGTAAAGGTGCGCTGCTCCAGGTTTTCAATCTCGGCGGCAATATCCCTTAATTCAATAACAGTGCTATTTAAACGGGTGTGCAGTTCCGCTATTTCCGGGTTGAATTTTTCTAAAGCCGATAATTGCTGGCCGGCCTCTTTTAGCTGCGCTAATGCCGCCGCTTCGCCATCCTGCAACAAGTAGTTAGCGCCCAGCAGGTTGCGCTTTATCTCTTCGGCGTTGTTAAGGGCATACAGTTCTGTTTCCAGCAACTCCTGCTCATCGGCGGCAAGGCCTGCCTTTTCCAGTTCATCAAACTGAAACTGGTAATAATCCAGGTCGGCTTTGGCTTTCTCACTGTCCTCAACCAGTTGTTTAAGTCGCGCGGTTTCGGCACGGTACTGTTTAAATTTAGTTTGATAAGCCTCCAGTTGCGCGGCATTACCGGCAACCGCGTCAACTACCATTAACTGAAAGGCGGGGTCGTTAATTTCGAGTGTGGCATGCTGCGAGTGTATATCGATCAGCTTTTCGCCTAACTGTTTTAAAGTAGCCAGGTTTACAGGCGTATCATTTACAAAAGCACGGGATTTGCCATCCGCGGATATTTCGCGGCGAAGCACGGTTTCAGCCTCATAGTCCAGGTCGTTATCATTAAAAAAGCCCTGTATCTCCAGGCTGTCCACCTTAAACTGGCCTTCAATGATGCACTTTTTTTGTTGATTAAAAAAATAACGGCTTTCGGCACGCTGCCCCAATATAAGCGACAAACCACCCAATATGATGGATTTACCGGCACCGGTTTCGCCCGTTAAGATGTTGAGGCCTTTATCAAAGCTGATCTCCAGGTTATCAATCAGCGCGTAATTGTTTATAGTTAGCTTTTGAAGCATAATGGAAGTACCCGTTTTTGCGGATACTAAATTACAAAATCAGGCGTAAGGTTGTTTGATTTACTTTTCCGGAATCTCAGGTATATAATACCTCACCAGGGTTGTACTACTGATTAAATTGTTGCCTTGCTGCACATCGGTTTGTATGAGGCCTATGCCCTTAACCAGGTAATTATTGTAGGTATATAACAAGGCGTAGCTGCCATCAGCCAGTTTAGCCGATACCGATAAGCCGGCGCTCACTACTTTACTGTAATCCTTACCTTCTACTTTGCGTGTGGTATCACGGCTTTTCATGTAACCAAGCTGGGTTACTTCCTGCCCGTTTATCATACCGCTGGTGGTAAGCCTGCCGCTCCAGCCGGTATTTACCTTAGCGGTATCTACCAAGTAATAAAAGTTGGCCTGATCCGCATTTAACAATTCTTCAGGCTTGCGAGTATAATAGCTATGCCCGTCGGAGTAATAATATTCCTTTGAGCTGCCGTTAAACTCAGATACCACGTTGGCTTCATAATACACCAATCCGTTTACGGTTATGGTATTGCCGTTAAGTGTTTTGGTTATGGTGTCTGATGATGAGCCTGCCGTTTCGGCATATACCCAGTAACTCCCCTTAACCAATGGCTGATAACTATCAACAGATGCGAATATATGTTCGTACCCGCTAAAATTGGCCGGATCTTTTTTGCAGGCCGCCATCATCAACATTAAAATACCACTTAGGAGTACCAGTTTTTTCATATACCAATCAATAGTTAACAGCACACCGCGATCACTACCGGTAGGCTATACCCCTTTAAACTGATTTTTTGAGGAAAAGGTTAGGTTTTGTTGTCTGATTAGTGATAAAAAAACAAAAAGCCCTGCTACATATAGCAAAGGCTTTAAGGTAGTTGTAAGGCTGAGGATGTTTAGTTAAATGAAAGGCGGTTTTGGTAATAGTCCAGTATCTTGGTACGGATAAAATAATCGTACCGCGCTACGATGAGATTGGTGCGCGAGCGGTCGAGGTTACCTTTGGCAATTACAAATTCAACTGAGGTAACAGCGCCGGCATTGAACCTGATCTCGGTAGTACGGAAAGACTCCGCATAGGCCGCCACCTGGTCCGACTGAATTTTATAGCGTTCCATGGCCAGCGTCATGTTCGCATAGGCCTGCTCAACGTTCTGTTTGAGCTTTACCTTGGTGGTATAATCAACATATTGCGATTCCTGCAGGTTTATCTTAGCAAGCGCTATATCGTTTCTGCGCTTAAATCCATTTAAAAAAGGGATAGACAAATTCAAGCCAAACGATGTGTTATAGTTATTACGGAACTGGGTAGTATAGCTACCTGCCGATCCGCTTGAATACTGGGTGAACACACCTGAATACAGGCTCACTGTCGGGAAAATCCGGCCCTTGGCCGCCTTAACCGCTTTTTCAGAACTTTGCACCCGCAATTCCGTTGCTCTAACCTGCGCCAAATCCTTCAGCGCGGTATTATAAACATCATCCTGGGTGGTTTTATAGGCTGCAGGCAGTTCATCAGCGCTCAGGCGTTCAAATTTTATATTTTTACTAAAAGGTATATTCATCAGCTCAAGCAAATTAAGCCGGGAGGCAATCAGGTTATTTTTCGCCGCAATAAGCGATAGTTGATCGCTTGCTAACTGTCCTTTTAAATTATAAAACTCCGCCGGCGTAACGTTACCATCACGATTGAGCACGGCTAACCTGTCTGATTGCTGTTGTGATACCTGCACCTGATTTTCAGCCTGCGTTACCTGGTCCTCATTATTAAGCATGGCCAGATAGGTGGTTATCACATTTAAACTGATGCTGTTTTTCGCTGCCTGAAAATCCATCTGCCCGGCCTGGTAAGCCAGTGCAGTTTGCTTAATGCTGCTGAACATCGCTAAACCATCAAAAAGCACCAGGTTACTGTTCAGGTTATAATTCGCGTTGGTGATCTGCGCGTTAACGTAGGTAAGATCCGCATTCTGGCTACGCCCGCTGTTAAGGGAGTGGTCAACACTGCCGTTAATGGTTGGCAAAAGGTTTAGCCGGGCTTGTTTCCAGTAAATGCGCTGACGCTCCATCTCCAGCTCACTTTTTTTAACATCGAGATTGTTGCGTACGGCAATATCAAGGCATTGCTGCAAACTGTAAACGGTATCAGCCTGTTGCGCGTTTGCCGTACTGCCTGCTAAAACCAAGACCATTACTGTAATATATAAAAAGTATCGCATGGAATATCAGAGTGTTGTTGTTGATTCTATCCTGCCATCCAGCAGGTTGATGATGCGCGAGCCATACTCGGCATTTTTTTCGGAGTGGGTTACCTGTATAACGGTTACGCCATCTTCCTTATTTATCTTGCGGAACAGCTCCATAATTTCTTCACCTTGCTTAGAGTTGAGGTTACCAGTAGGCTCATCGGCCAAAAGCAGTTTGGGTTTGCCTATCAGCGCACGGGCAATGCCCACCAGTTGCTGCTGCCCGCCTGATAGCTGCGCCGGGAACAAATCCTTTTTACCCACAATATTAAACCTGTCCAGCATATCAGCCACCAGGGCTTTGCGCTCCGCACCTTTTATGTTCTGGTAAATAAGCGGCGTTTCAATGTTCTCGTAAACGTTAAGTTCATCAATCAGATGGTAAGCCTGGAACACAAAGCCGATGTATTGCTTGTACAAAGCCGAGCGCTGCTTTTCCTTTAACTGGTGTACCGGCTGCTCCATAAAGTAATGATAGCCGTTGGTTGGCTCATCAAGCATACCAATGATGTTGAGCAGCGTTGATTTGCCCGAGCCTGACGGCCCCATGATAGACACAAATTCGCCCTGGTCAATATCCAGGCTCAGATCATTCAGTACAAAGGTTTTGTTGCCGCCCGTTTGGTAGTATTTTGAAATATGTTGTAGTGATAGCATCGTATTTTTTAATTGTGATTATGCCATTAATATATGAATAACATACCAAAACAATAAATAACTACATATCAATAACTTACAACATCACAACTCTGTTTTCCTGTTCGCTTACGTAACATGGAGCGTACGGTTATGATACAGTTTTATAGCCGCTGTATAAAAGCAAAATGCCCCGTTGTTAGGCGGGGCATCTGCATTAATTAAACTAAAAAACTATTCGTTACGCAAACTTTTAACCGGGTTAGCCATTGATGCCCGCACGGATTGTGACCCAACGGTAAACAACACAATAAGCACCGAGCCTGTGGCGGCAAGCGCTATTACCCAGCCATTCATTTCAATACGGTACGGAAAATCCTGCAGCCAGCGGTGCATCAGGTACCAGGCCACCGGCGAAGCGATCACAAGCGAGATCAACACCAGCTTGAGGTAACTTACAGACAGCAGCCTGACTATAGCCGCCGAACTCGCGCCCAATACCTTACGTACGCCTATCTCTTTAACCCGCTGTTCGATGGATAGCGTAGCCAGGCCAAACAGGCCCATGCATGATATCAGGATAGAAATGAATGAAGCGGTACTGATAATAGACTTCCACCGCTTTTCGCTTTTGTACTGGTCGGCAAGCATATCTGTCAGGAAAGCATAATTACAAGGCTGACCGGGCACAATACTTTTGTAAGTGGCCTGTATGGTTTGTATGGCCTCGGCTTTTTTGGCCGGGTCTATTTTTACCACCAGCACATAGTAGTTCTCGTCTTTTATACCCTGATCAAGCAACAGCGGCGCGATGGTGCTTTGCAGCGATGCGGAATGGAAATCTTTAATGACGCCGATCACCTCGCGCGGTTTATCGTTCCAGGTAACTGTTTCACCTATCGGACTATTTTTCCATCCGGCAGCTTTCACAAACGATTCGTTAACGATGCACGATACCGTGTCAGTCGTGCTACTGAAGTTACGGCCTGAAAGCAGCTTCATCTGCATGAGGTTGATAAAGTTATTGTCGACATCAAAAAACTGGGTGCTGAACAAGTCCTTATTATTAGCCTTGAACTGCCTCCCTGTAAAACCATCAAACGCGGTGTTTTGAGCCGTAACGCCTTTTATAAAAGGATATTTACCTAATTCAGACTTAAATATATCAGTACCCGGATTATTGTTGAACGGCATATAAACGTTTACAATATTCTCAGGCTTGTAACCCAGATCTTTATTCAACATGTAGTTGAATTGCTTTTGCATAATAATGGTGCCAATGGTTAAAAACACGGCGATACTTAACTGTACCACCACCAGTGTTTTAGCCAGGTAGCCATTGCCCGAAATTTTAAATTTGCCGTACAGCGTTTGCACCGGGTTAAAACCCGACAGTACCAAGGCCGGGTAAAAGCCGGACAGGATGGTATTGAGCAAAACCAAGCCTGCAAAAAGCAATAGGGTTTGCGGGTTAAGCAGGTAGCTTAGTTGTAATTGTTTCTCTGAAACCTCATTAAAAAACGGCAAACAAACACTCACCAGCACCAGTGCAAATAAAAACGCTATTACCGTTAACATGAACGATTCGCCCATGAACTGCCCGATTAGCATACCGCGCGAGCTGCCGCTTACCTTGCGGATGCCGATCTCTTTACAGCGGCGTAATGAGCGCGAAAGCGTAAGGTTTACAAAGTTGATGCAGGCAATTATTAAAACAAACAAGGCTATGCCGCCCAATATGTAAGAGTAATCGGACTTGCTGTTAGGCGTTAAACCATTTGATGCCTGGTAATTCCCTTTATCCAGGTGAATATTGAGGTACGGTTGCAGTGTATATTTAATAAATATTTTATTGCCGTATTGCTTTCTGAACTCAGCCATCAGCTTACCTGCGTAGCTGTTAAACACCCTATCCATTTTCTTTTCTACCAAAGCCTGATTGGCACCCGGCCGCAGCAGCACAAATGAGTTGAGCCAGGTGTTAAACCAGTCGTTAGCCTTCCATTCCTGCTTTTGGAAGGTTCGCTTTATGTTCATCACATAATCAAAACGGATGGTTGAGTTTAGCGGCGGTTGCTTGGCCACACCGGTAACCACAAAGGGCTCAAACTTACCGTCAACATTTATTTGCAGGGTTTTACCCACTGCCCCGGCACTGCCAAAATATTTTTTAGCCAGCGTTTCGGCCAGTACAATATTGTTGGGTTCGGCCAGTGCGGTGCCCGCGTTACCCTGTAATAACGGGAAGGTGAATACTTTAAAAAAGCTATCATCAACATACATGCCGCTCTCGCTAATTACCTCGCTGCCCTTTTTCACCAGGCCCGATGAACTGTTTACCCGGCAAATCTCCTGTATCTCAGGTATCTCCTGCTTAAACATGGGCGCGTGTACCCCGCCGGTTATACTACCCTTTTGCTCATCTCCCTCGGGGCCGCGGCCATAATGCACTATCTGGTAAATACGCTGCCCGTTATCATTAAAACGGTCAAAGCTTACCTCATCCTGCACATAAAGAATGATGAGCATTACGCACCCTAAACCAATACTCAACCCGGTTATATTGATAGCCGAGAACAGCTTATTACGCGTGATGTTGCGCCAGGCTGTTTTAACATAATTTTTCAGCATGATGATTATACTTTAGGGGTTACTTATTCGCTGCGTAAACTTTTCACCGGGTTAGCCAGCGCCGCCTTGATGGATTGAAAGCTGACGGTGATGAATGCTATAACTACTGCAATAACCGCGGCTAAAGCGAAAATCCACCAATGGATGTCAATACGGTATACAAAGCCTTGCAGCCACTTGTTCATCAGCCACCAGGCAACGGGGAAGGATATAAGCGTAGCCAGCAGCACCAGCTTTAAAAAATCACGTGACAGCAGCAGCACCAGGCCGGCAATATTGGCACCTAATACTTTGCGTATACCAATCTCCTTTGTACGCTGCACCATGATCATGAACGATATGGCCAACAGGCCGATGCATGATATAATAATAGCGATCACCGCCCCGCTGATAAATATGGCCGACAGGCGTTGCTCGGCTTTATACTGGCGCTCGGTGTTTTCATTCAGCCACGAACCTTCAAACTCAACGTTAGGAAAAGTTTCATGCCATTTACGCGCTATCATATCAAATGATCGCGAGAGATTAACGGGTTTCACCTTTACGAATATGTAGTTCATTTCATATCCGCTTAATGCCAGGGTCAAGGGCTCAATCTCGGTACGTAACGACCGGAAATTGTAATTCTTCATCACGCCTACTATAAGCGAAGGCTTTTTGTCATCCAAAGGCAAAAACGTGCCAACCACATTTTTACCACCAAGCTGGGCAGCCATTTTTTCGTTAATAACAACAGCGTTACTATCCGTAGCAAACTCGCGCGAAAAATCGCGGCCGTCGATAATTTTTATACCCATGGTTTTGGTATAATCGTACGATACGCCTTGTATATTGGTATGAATATCGTGGCCCTTATAAGTAAATCCCAAACGCGATGTACGGCTCGACCCATCCTTACCCCTGCCCATATTATCATATGCGCCGCTAACCGCCTCCACACCGGGCTGGCCGCTAAGCTGGTTGCGGAACAGTTCAACCGCCTTGGCTCCGTTTACCGAATTACCTACCGGAATACTTACTATTTCGTCCTTACTATAGCCAAGTGGTTTGTTCTTCAAAAAATCTATCTGCTGCCAGGTTACCAAGGTACATACAATCAGTAAAGTTGATAAAGAGAACTGGGTAACCAGTAGTACATTACGCACCTTACCCGGCTTTGTGGTATTTACCTTGCCTTTTAATACCTGTACGGTTTTGTAACGCATCATTAATAAGGCAGGGTACAGGCCGGCTATGATGGTAATCAGCAAAAACAGCCCCGTAATAACCGCTAAATGCATAGGTTGCAGCAGCATGCTGAGGGATACCTGGCTGAGGAAAGTTGCCTTGAAGCCCGGCAGCGCGAAATTGGCGATAACTATACCCATAATTAACGCGAACAAGCAAACCAGCACAGTTTCAATCCAGAATTGAATTAACAACTGCCACTTATTTGCACCGAGTGTTTTACGAACGCCTACTTCGCGGGCACGGGTAAAAGCCCGCGCTACCGACAGGTTTACAAAGTTTATGCAGGCAATAATGAGGATAAACGCGCCGATAACCAGTAACGACATAACGTATGTTTTACTGATTGATCCACCCTCAAGGCCAACCAGTTCGGTATTAAAATGATTATCGGCAAAGGCTAACAAATTAAGCGTATACACATTGCCTTGCGCATCGGGCCGGGCACCATCACGCTTCAGATCGGTAATTACATCTTTGTAGGCTTTTTTAACAAAGTTTTGCAGGCGCGATTCAAAACCGGCAGGTTTAACGTTATCATTCAGCAATGCAAACACCGTATGATCGGCCCAGCCCCAGTGCTTCATCCGCTCCTGGTAATTCGGCGTATTTTCAAAGCGGAGCAACATATCAAAACTGATACTTGAATTTTGCGGAAAATCTTTTACCACACCGCTAACCACAAAGGTTTTAGGCTCGCCTGAATAATTCAGCTCCAGGCTTTTTCCTATCGGATCCTGCTTGCCGAATATGGCATTGGCAGCAAACTGGGTAAGCACTACATCATTCAGATTATTTAAGGGCGCGGCGGTATTACCTTTCACAACCGGGAAGGTGAATATTTTAAAAAAATCAGCATCTACAAAATGGATGTCTTGTTCAATTTGCTTATTGCCATAGCGTACCAACGTACCACCGTTGCTCATACGGGTTATGTACTTTATATCCTGGTATTCCGCCTTGAGTGCCGGGGTAAGCGGCGCAGGCATTGAGGTTGCTTTTTCAACTTTTTCGGCACCGTTCTTTGTAAAATAAAACTGGTAAATATGATCAAGGTTGGTGTTGTATCTATCGTACGAGAACTCATAATACACCGTAAGGAATAGCATGATACAGCAAGCCACCGCTACCGACAGGCCAATGATATTCATGATGTTGAATACTTTGCCTTTACGCAGGTTACGCCAGGCGATTTTTAAGTAGTTTTTTAACATGATATGGTTGTTAATATTTTTATACCATTGATCTTAATTATGGATACACTACTCTAATAAACCCTGTACCAATAAAACAATCAATTGATTATCAAGTGAATATTTCAACATGCAAACATAGCTTATGTACGTATGCGTAACATACACTGTACGCATACGATACAGTATAATTACTCGCTGCGCAGGCTTTTAACCGGGTTGGCAACCGCGGCCTTTACAGCCTGCGTGCTCACCGTAACTATAGCGATCAGTAACGCTATACCGCCTGCCAGGGCAAACATCCACCAGCTTAAAATAATGCGGAAGGCAAAATCCTGCAGCCATTGGTCCATAATATAACCGGCAACAGGTGCCGCTATAAGCAGGGCCAGTAATACCAGCTTTACAAAATCAGCAGAGAGCATGGCGGTTATGTTAGTTACCGATGCGCCCAAAACCTTACGTATGCCTATCTCCTTAATGCGCTGCTGTGTGGTAAAGGTGATGAGGCCAAACAAACCAAGACAAGCCAGGAACACGATCAGCATACTAAAGCTAAAAAACAGTTGCTTCAGCTTAGCCTCGTTTTTGTATTGGGCGTTTACAACATCGCTTACCCACTCATATAAAAACGGCTTTTCGGGATAAGTACTCTTAAAAAGGGTGTTAATGGCGGCCAGTGAGTTTGAAGGGTGGTTTTCCTTTAACCTGATAAGTATATACCCCTCGTTTGATTTATCGGCACGTATGATACAGGGTTTCATGCCAAAGTGTAAGGATTGGTTATGAAAATCGCTGATGATACCTACGGGCATCCCTTCCACTACGGGAATTTTGGTGTTCAATTTAACCCCTAATAGTTTCGCGGTGTAATCGGTTACTATTACCGGGCGGTTGTTAAGTATATTATCATTGTTTTTAGCCTGAAGCGGATCTGCCTCTACATTCATCAGCGAATCGGCATTGATAGCATCGCTCTTTAAAGCGGGATCAAACAACCGCCCGCTCTTCAACTTTACTTTAAGCAAAGCCGGCAGGTCAGCATCGCCACGAATGTAATTGGCTGTTATTTTACCGCTTTGGCCCGGTACGCTAATCTCGGTAGACATATTGCCCGGCCCGGCACCGGGGTACCATGAGGCTATACTTACGGCCTCAACACCCGGCAATTGTTTAAGCCGCTGTTTAAAGGTTTCGGCATTGTTGCCCCAGTTGTTGTAGCTTAACTTAACCAGGTTATTTTTATCAAAACCAACATCGGCCGTTTCAATATAATTAAGCTGGTAATGCACTACCAGCGTAGCAATGATAATGCCTATAGAGATAACAAACTGCCCTACCACCAGTGTTTTTTTAAGCCAGTTAAGGCTAAAGCCTGTTGATGCCTGGCTGCGCAATATCACCATAGGGTTGGGCTGCGAAAGGTACCAGGCCGGGTACAAGCCCGTAAGCAGGCTAACCGCTAATACCGTTACAATGGCCAGCACTATAAAACCGGCGTTATAGGCGTTAAACACCAACTGATGCCCCATATAGGTTTCTACATAAGGTATAATGAGCTGGTATAGCGCTAGCGCCAAAACAAAAGCCAGCGTAAAAAACACCAACGATTCGGTAAGGTAACGCGCTACCAATTGCCCCTTGCCCGCGCCAAGCACTTTGCGCACGCCGGTTTCGCGCATGCGGCTGAATACGCGCGAGGTAGTTAGCGTCATATAATTAAAGCAGGCAATAAGCAACAGCAAGGCTGCAACCGCTATAAAAATGTATATGTTGCGCATACTGCCATGCACATCCTGAACCTCGGCAAAATCCGACCGCAGGTATACATCCTCAAATGGCTGTAACTGGTAACTGTAGCCCGGCTTATTAGGCGCGGTTATACCGGCGTACCAGGCATCTATTTTTTTGCTGAATTTGCCTGCATCGGTACCCGCCTTTAACAGCAGGTACTGTGTGCTGAATGTTCCGTATTCTTCTTTAGCAAGCAGATCATCTTTGGGGCGGTAGCTTGCAATAGAAATTACATCGGCCCTTAAATGCGAGTTGACCGGCAATGCTTTTATGACACCGGTTACAAGGTAAGGTTGCGGATCGCCGTACTCAGGCATGTTATAATATATTTTACCTACCGGATTTTGCCCCTTAAAATATTGCTGTTTGAATTTTTCAGTTATCACGAGGTTAGCATATCCGGGTACGAATTTTTTAGGGTTGCCTTCGATGATCTGCAGATCCAGGAAATTCCATACGGATGCTTCGGCTGACAGGTTTTTTACCGCAACGCCATCGCTGTTGCTGCCAATTTTCAGCCGGTCGCCGTATACCGACATGCGGCAGTAATCCTCTACCTCCGGAAAATCCTTTTTTAACGACGGCCCCAAACCCGTGAAAGCCAACGGAAAACGATTATCCCCCTTAATACGGTTATTTACTGATATGGCTCGGTAAATCCGGTCGGCTTTTTTCCACTGCTTGTCGTACGATAATTCATCTATCACAATGGCCGCCACCAGCAGGCACGCGGCAAGCCCCACACCCAAGCCTATCAGGTTAATAGCCGCGTAGGTTTTGTTACGCCACAGGCCGCGCCAGGTTATCAGTAAATTTTTGGTGAACATAATTTGCCTAATTATTATAATACTACTCGCTGCGCAGGCTTTTAACCGGATTGGCTAAAGCCGCCTTTATGGATTGAGAACTAACTGTTATAAAAGCGATAACCATGGCCATTACGCCTGCCAGCGCAAAAACCTGCCAGCCTATAGCCGTGCGATAAGCAAAATCAGCAAGCCATTTATTCATGGCATACCAGGCGACAGGTATGGCAATTGCCAGCGATATGCCTACCAGCAGCATAAACTCTTTGGTAAGCAGTTGTACCACACCGGCTACACTTGCGCCCAACACCTTGCGTATCCCTATTTCGCGGGTTTTAACCTGTGCCGTATAAGTTGCCAGACCTAATAACCCCAGGCACGAAAGCACGATGGCCACCGCCGAGAACAGATTAAACAACGCTGATGTACGCTGCTCCTTTTTATAAAGGTCATTAAAGGCATCATCTAAAAAGCTATAATTAAATGGTATTTGCCCGTTATATTGTTTCCATTGCAAGTTAGCAGCCTCCACAGCCTTATTTGCCTGTACGCCCGTTGTTTTTACATATACCTGCCAGCAATCATCTGGTTTATAGGTAAATACTACCGGCTCAATTTTACTGTGCATAGAGCTGATATGAAAATCCTTTACCACACCTATAATAGTGCCGTGTATTTTCCACAAGCGCATATTTTTACCAACCGGGTCTTTTAGTTCCATGGCTTTAACAGCGGCTTCGTTTACAATAAAGTGTGCCGAATCGGCCACCGCGCCGGTAAACATTTTACCCTCAACCATAGGGAATTTGAAGAATGGCATAGAAGTTTGATCAACCTGTACCGGATGAAACAACAGGTTGGAAGTAGCGGGCTTGCCATCCCAATCGTTATCGCCTGTCCATCCCTGGTTATTAATAATATTGCCCCCAAGCCTGGTTACTGATAACACACCGGGTTGCTTTAACAGTTCGGCCTTTACGGCATCGTAATGCTTATGCATATCCCCACGCATGTGGAATGAAAAAACATTCTCCTTATCGTAACCTAAATTTTTATTACGGATGAAATTCAATTGACTGCCAATGATCAACGTACCGATGATGAGCACTACTGATACCGAAAACTGTACAACTACCAGCACCCTGCGAAAGGCCACGTTACCCAGGCTACCTGCAATTTTACCTTTGAGCGCCTTTAGCGGCTCAAAAGATGAGAGCAGTACAGCGGGATAAATACTGGTAGCCGCAAGTGTGAGCAACAGTGTTGCGCCAATACATAGCCATATCTGGTAATTACTTAAACTCAGCGTTAACGCCTTTCCCGAAAAATCATTGTAATAAGGCAGCAGTAAATACATAACACCGATAGCAATAATAGTAGCCATGGCAAACATCAATGCTGTTTCAACCACAAACTGGGTAAATAACTGCAACTTACCCGCACCAATTATTTTACGCATACTTACCTCACGGGCACGCAGCATAGCACGCGCGGTTGATAGGTTTACATAATTAATACAGGCAATAACCAATATCATTACAGCTACTATACTAAATGTTTTTACGGTTTCAATAGCGCCACCGCTTTCGCCTATTTTGTACAGGTGGGTTAGTAACAGTGATTGGGTTACGTAAGGCACAGGCTTATCCTCAGGCTTATTACGCTCATGTATGGCCTGTAGCTTTTTGGTAACCTGGTTAAGGTTAGCGCCATCCTTTAAGTGCAGGTAGGTTTCAAAACCAAAGTTGCTCCAGTCGGCATCCATTGAGGCCAGGCGGGTTTTACCATCATAGCTAACATTACCCTCGGTGTAAGCCAGCTTGTTGTAGCGGGATATAGGGAGTAACACATCATATTTTACCGTTGAATTTGCCGGGGCATCCTCAATAACCCCGGTAACCTTCATCTGCTCATTATGCCCCAAAATAACAATTTTACCCAGCGGGTCTTCATCGCCAAAATACCTTTCAGCTACTGACCGGCTGATCACTACCGATTGATCGGCAGGGAATGGGTTACGCTTATCGCCGCTTACCAGGTTAAAGCCAAACATGGTAAAGTATGATGCATCGATAAAGGCTACATTGTCCTCCGTAAATACTTTATCCTTATACTTAAACGGGGTATCACCGCCAATGTTCATGATTCGTACGGCATCCTTTACCTCGGGCAGCTCGGCCTTGGCATAGGTTGCAACAGGGGCTATTACTACCGAGAACACCTGCCTTGTGGACCCGGTACCACCAACAACACCTACCTTGTAAATATTTTTGGCCTGGGTATTAAAGCTGTTAAAGCTTAACTCATCCTGCACCCAAAGCACTATGAATAAGCTGATAACCAAACCTAAAGCCAACCCGATAACATTGATGCCCGAGTAAAACTTATTGCCCCATATATTACGCCAGGCGGTTTTAAAATAGTTGCGTATCATGAAGATGTGCTTTTATGGTTGATGATGTATAATGAATCCTTTACTCGTTACGTAAACTTTTTACCGGATTGGCCACCGCCGCTTTAACAGATTGAAAACTTACCGTAACCAGGGCTATACCAAAGGTTACCAGCGCTGCCAGTACAAACACCCACCATTGCACCGGGGTGCGGTAGGCAAAACTTTGCAGCCATTTATCCATACTGTAATATCCCAGCGGGATGGCGATGAGCGTAGCGATCAGCACCGGTTTAAGCATATCGCCAGACAATAGGAGCAATATATTTTGCACCGATGAACCTAATACTTTGCGTACGCCGATCTCCTTGGTGCGTTTGGCGGCCGTAAATGATGCCAGGCCGAACAAGCCTAAACAGGCTATAAAGATGGCCAGGCCGGAGAATACGCTTAATATGGTTTGCTGCCGCAGATCAGCCTTGTACGTGGTATCAAATTTTTGATCGAGGAAGGTATACTCCATCGGGTAAGCAGGCGCGGCTTTTGCATAGGCTTGCTTAATGATATTAAGTCCGGCTGTAATATTGCCCGGTTTCATTTTGATCACGGTAACGCGGTGGTCTTCGGCGGGTGAGATCACCAGCGCATCCATGTTCTCTTTAAGTGAAAGAAAATTATAATCCTTAACCACGCCGACGATATGCCTCCGGGTACTGTCGCGCATGTTATCGATGATCCATTTACCTACAGCCTGCGCCGGGGTAAACCCAAGCTGACGGGCAGCCGTTTCATTAATGAGTGCCGCGCCGGTGGTATCCGTAGCAAAATCGGCTGAAAAATCTCGCCCGGCAACAATTTTAAGGCCGAGGGCTTTTACAAATTCAAATTCAGCGAATTCAGTACGCGCGTTAAAGGTTTCGTGCTGGCCTTCAACCTCAAAGCTGTGCCTGTCATAATACCCGCCCGGCTCGCCAGACATTATGGCAACGGCTTCTATATTACTGTTCCGCAGCAATTCATTTTTAAAGGCTAAGCGGTTGTTGTAAATATCATTATTATCAACAGGTATGATTACCGTTTGCTGCTTGCTGTAACCCAAATCCTTGCTCTTTACAAAGCTCATTTGTTTTTGTATAACGATGGTACTGATAATCAAAAACACCGAAATACTAAACTGCACCACTACCAGCGCCTGCCTGAAATAAGCACCGCCCTTACCCAGTTGCAGTTTGCCCTTGAGCGCCTGTATTGGCGAAAATGACGACAGGAAGAATGCCGGGTAGCTCCCCGCCAAAATGCCTACAAACAATATAATGCCTAACAGAAACAGATAGATGGCCGGCGAATTCCATGATATGGCAAGCGAATAACCCAGTAAACTGTTGTACCAAGGCATTACCAGCAGTAGCAAAGCCAGTGCAAGTGTGCATGAAATAACGGTTAACAATACCGATTCGCCGATGAACTGGCCGATCAAACTGTTACGCATAGCACCCAGCACTTTACGCAAACCCACCTCTTTTGAGCGTTCAACAGCGCGAAGCGTGGCCAGGTTCATGAAGTTGATGCAGGCGATGACCAGTATCAGCACCGCTATGGAAAGAAAGATGTAAACTACCTTTTTATCGCCATGCTTAACGTTATCAAAGCTGGACGATTCTTCAAAATAAATATCCTTTAACGGGGTAAGGGCGAGGTCAAAACGGGCATGCATTTTTGCCAGATCCTTACCCATGTATTTATCCATAAAAGCCGGGAACTGTTTTTCAAGCTGCGTCCGGGTAGCATTTTCTTTTAGCTCTATGTAAACAAACTCATTGTTATTACGCCATTTATTAAACCACTCCTCCTTAGCATAGTTAGTGATGGGTATCACCATATCAAAATTAAGGTGCGAGTTTGACGGAACATCCCGTGTAATACCGGTTACCTTTAGCTGTAAACTTTTATCCATCTCCAGCACTTTGCCTATAGCATCGGCATTGCCAAAGTATTTTTTAGCGGCCGTTTCAGTTAATACAACACTGTTTGGGTCTTTTAACACCGTTGCGGTGTTACCTTTAATCAGCGGAAAGCTGAACAGGCTGAAAAAATCGGTATCTACAGCGTAGATCTTTTTCTCGTTAAATGAGCTGGTGCCCAACGTAACCAACCCCTGGGTGGGCATAATGCGTACTGCACTTTTTATCTCATTAGGATAATCATTAAGCAAAGCAGGCGCATACGGACCAGACAGGTAAGGCACGCGAGCCTTGGTAGCATCGTACCCACGCATAACGCGGTATATGTTTTTGCCTTTTTTATGAAAGCTATCCACACTAAACTCATTCATGATGTACAGAAATATCATCATGCAAACGGTAATGCCTATAGTGAGCCCGAGTATGTGTATAAACGAAAATGATTTCTTTTTATACAGGTTGCGCCAGGCTATTTTTAAAAAATTCTTTAACATAATATCCTCGTTCTAAGGGTTAATTATTCGCTGCGCAGGCTTTTTACCGGGTTGGCAATAGCCGCCTTAATAGCCTGGTAACTAATGGTTGCCATAGCGATCAGGATTGAAATTACCGCCGCGCCAATAAACACCCATATACTTATATCAATACGGTAGGTATAACTCTTTAACCATTCCGTCATCCCCCACCAGGCCAGCGGTGCCGCCACAATGAAAGATATGATCACCAGCTTCAAAAAGTCAACAGACAGCAGGCGGGTAATACGTGCTACCGAGGCACCCAATACCTTGCGTACCCCTATCTCCTTAATGCGGTTTTGGGCCATATAAGTAGCGAGGCCAAACAAGCCCAGGCATGATATAAATACCGTTAGCCCGGCAAACAAGGTAGCCAGCGTACCTACACGTTGCTCTTCGGCGAATTTTTTGGCGTAGTCCTCATCCACAAAGGTGTACTCGAACGGATAATCAGGATTATATTTTTTAAAGATCTGCTCAATGGTTTTCAGGTTGGCAGCGGTGCTGCGTGCCGGGTTAAGTTTATAATGCACAATGTTAAACCATGAGCTTGGCCCCTGAATTACCATCGGGTGAACAGGCTCGTAGGGAGATTGCAGAATAAAATCCTTAACTACACCAACCACATGCCATTTAGTATCACCGTTGTTGATGATTTGCCCTACCGGGTTTTTAAAACCCATTACTTTAACCGCGGCCTGGTTAAGCAGCATGGCTAATGAATCGGTCGGATATTTTACAATATCAATATCGCGGCCATCAACAATCTTTAACCCAACGGTTTTGGTAAAATCGCCATCAACGTTAAATACGTTAAAATCGAGCCGCGCATTTGGGTCCTTACCCGGCCAGCTATAACCCCAGCTATCGCTCCAGCCTTCGGTAATTGGCGCGCTGGTTTTAGTGATACCGGTTATAGCCCCGCTGGCTACCATCTCGCTTCGTACGGCATTATAGTGCTTACCCAAATCTCCATTCATGTAACTGTATACCAGGTTATCCTTTTTATAGCCGGTATCGCGGTTTTGGCCATGCTGTAACTGGGTTTTTATAATAATGGTACAAATAATAAGCCCGATAGCGAACGTGAATTGAATTACCACTAATACCTTACGCGGGGCAACAAGGGCGTTGGCCGCTTTAAAAGTGCCCTTTAATACCTTTATTGGCTGGAATGACGACAGGTAAAAGGCCGGGTAACTACCCGCGATGACACCGGTAAGCAGTATGAAGCCGATGAATAATATCCAAAAATCAACACTTGCATAGGGTAAAACTAACTCTTTACCGGTTAACTGACTAAAGCCGCTTAAACTTAACTGAACGATGAGCAGTGCGAGTATACCCCCAAATAGGGCAATTAATATCGATTCTGCCAAAAACTGCCCGATCAGCAATCCGCGCGCGGCACCGGCAACCTTACGTATACCTACCTCTTTAGCACGTTTTTCGCTCCGGGCGGTGCTCAGGTTCATAAAGTTGATACAGGCAATCAGCAATATTAAACCTGCTATTGTAGCAAACAGTCTTACTGTACCTATACGCCCACCTACGTTTACGCCATTCTCAAACTGTGAGTATAAACGCCACTTGCTCGCAGGGTGCAAAAACACTTCGGTATCTTTTTGGTCAGAGTGTGATTTGGTGATGTTTTTTATACGTGCATTAGCCGTTGCTAATGATACACCCTTTTTTAACAAAGCATAGGTTTGCACCGAGTTATTTCCCCAGTACTCATCGTCCCAGCCTATTTTTTTCATGTAACTCCAGGGCAGCAGGTAGCCAAACTTAAAGCGGGTATTATTTGGCAGATCCTTCATTACAGCCGAAACCGTAAAGTTGGCGTTACTGTCAATCTTAACGGTTTTACCCATAGCTGCTTCGTTACTGCCAAACAGCTTTTTAGCTAATTTTTCCGTTAATACGATGGATGAATTATCAACCAGTGCCTTTTTACGCTCGCCCTTTACCAGCGGAAAGGTGAACATATTTACAAAACCCTGGTCGGTAAAGTAACCCCGCTCCATCAGCTTTTTATCGCCAACGGTAAATAAAAAAGTACACTCAGTGGTGTGGGTGGCATCCTCTATCTGCGGGTAATCAGCCTTCAGCGTTTTGGCCATTATTTTAGGCGTGGTATTCCAGCTCCAAAGGCTCCCGTCAAAAACCGCTCTATTGTACATGGTGTACAAGCGGTCTTTCTTCTCATGAAACTGATCGTAGCTGATCTCATTTTGCACCCATAGCAAAATAAGCGCCGCGCTGGCCATACCAATGGTTAAACCGGCAATGTTTATAAAGGTGAAACCCTTGTTCTTGATCAGGTTTCGCCAGGCTATTTTAAGGTAGTTTTTAAACATAAGGTATGTATTGTGATAAATGACTTTTATTAATTATTTACTCGCTGCGCAGGCTTTTTACCGGATTGGCAGTGGCCGCTTTAAAGGTGTTTAATGATACTACCAATAAGGTTAACAGCAATATGCCAACGCCAACCAAGCCAAACACCCAAAGGCTCATATCAACATGGTAAGTGTATTTTTGCAGCCAGTTGTGCATCAGGTACCAGGTTACCGGTACGGCAATTACAAAGGCCAACCCAACCAGCTTTAAAAACTCGGTTGATATCAGCATGATAACCTGCTTTACCGTTGCGCCAAGCACCTTGCGTATACCTATCTCGCGGAAACGCTTTTCGATGGTGAATGATGCCAGCCCGGCCAAACCAAGGCAGCAGATAAATATGGCCAGGCCTGCGAATATGTTGGTGATGCGGCTGATCAGTTCCTCGGTATAAAATTTCGCTCCGTACTCCTGATCGGCAAACCGGTATTCAAACAGGTCGTCAGGACTATATTTGTTATAAATGGTTTTGATAGATTCCAGCGCCTTTTTGGGCTGCACGCCATCATTAAGCCTGATGTTGATGATGTTAAGATTACTATTATTGCCATTGCGGTAATAAGTCATCATAGGCCGTACAGATTCATAAGGCGATGTCATTACAATATTGTCTGTTACGCCTGTAACCGTATACTCTCTGTCACCAAATCTCATTTTCATGCCTACCGCGTTCTTTAGCCCCATAGCGTCAACCGCGGCCTTATTAAGCAGCATACCAGAAGTATCTGCCGGGCTGCCTTCAAATTCATGCCCATGCAAAATTTTAACACCCAGTGTTTTACTAAAATCAACATCCGTATACATACCCGAAAAAATCATTTCCTCACCTGCCGACTTCCCTGCATAATCAGGCCCGCCTGTCGTCCACCAGATTTCAGTAACCGGTGAAAACGTACGGTTAACCGATTTAATTAGGCCCGTTTGCAAAAGCTCATTTTTAATAACCGTAAAATTTTTGCCTGTTGAACCGGTATTCGGTACCATAATCAGGTTATCGGCATTGTAGCCGGTATCCCGGCTTTTAACATGCTGTATCTGCTGGTAAATAATAATGGTTGATGATATCAGGAGTATTGACATTACAAACTGCCCAACCACCAGCGCCCTGCGGGGCGTAATTGCCCCTTTACCGACTAACAGGGTTCCCTTTAAAACTTTTACAGGATTAAAGGATGACAGGTACAGCGCCGGATAACTGCCCGCGGTTATCCCTGTAAATAATATGATGATCACAGCACCCAACCAAAGTAAGGGCTCACTAAAGTTCAGCACTAACTTTTTATCAACCAATTGGTTGAACATCGGCATTAATACAATAACCAATATAAGCGACAAGATGAACGCGATAAGCGATAAGATCATTGACTCGGCAAAAAATTGCAGTACCAGTTGCTTCCTGTCAGACCCAAGGGTTTTGCGTATGCCTACTTCCTTAGCACGTTTCTCGCTGCGCGCGGTTGACAGGTTCATGAAGTTAACGCAGGCAATCAGTAATATCACCAATGCTATAATGGAAAACAGGCGTACATAAGCTATCATGCCGCCTACATTCTTACCATCCTTAAAATCATGGTATAAATGCCATTTGCTCATGGGGTAAGCAAAGTACGAGCTTACCTTTTCATTAGGGTTATGCTTTTTCATTACCCCGTTTAGTATGCGGCCAACCTCGGCTTCAGTAACACCGGGTTTAGCTTTTACATACACCCGCCATGACGAATTAATCCATTCGGCCATGTCTCTTTTGGTGTTCGGGTCTGAATAGTTAAACGGCATCAAAGCATCAAACCGCACTGTTGAATTGCCGGGAGGATCGGCAATAACGGCGCTTACCTTAACCGACTGACTACTGTTTAACTTCAGCACCTTGTTTATCGGGTCGGTATCGCCAAAAAATGCTTTAGCAAAGGTTTGGGTGATAACTATCGATGACGGATCTTTCAACGCCTGTGCCGCGTTACCTTTTACAAACTTCCAGCTAAAAACATCCAGAAAGGCATCGTTAACATATAAAATATCACGTTTAAGCTTGATGTTTTTATAATCGATGAGGCTGCCCTGGGTTTGCGTGGTTACGGCCGCCTTTTCTATTTGCGGGTAGCCTGTTTGCAGCTCCGTAGCCAAAGGGAACACCATATTCTCATCGGTGAAAATGTTGTTCTTAAAATCACGCGTAGCGACGGCCTGGTAAACCCGGTCATAAGCGGTGTTGAACTTATCGAACGACAGCTCATCCTTCACCCATAAAAAAATAAACATGGCGCACGTTATGCCTATGGTTAAGCCCAACAGGTTGGTAAAGGCAAAACCCTTATTACGCACCAGGTTTCGCCAGGCTATTTTAACGTAGTTTTTAAACATGTTTATTGTGGCTTAAAGGTGATTTTGGGGTGATGATGTTTATATCATAATATTCTCTACCACGGTGTGGCCATCCAGCAGGCGGATAATGCGGTGGCTGTAGCGGGCATCGTGCTCGGAGTGGGTTACCATTACAATGGTAGTACCTTGTTCGTTCAGATCGGTTAGCAGTTCCATTACCTCGTTACCGTTGCTTGAGTCGAGGTTACCGGTGGGCTCATCCGCCAGTATAAGTTTAGGCTTGTTAACCACCGCGCGGGCAATAGCCACACGCTGCTGCTGACCGCCCGATAACTGCTGCGGGTAGTGGTTGCGGCGGTGCATGATCTGCATTTTATCCAGCACTTCCTCAACGCGCTTGGTACGGTCGGCGGCGGCTACGCCGGTATAGATCAATGGCAGCTCTACGTTCTCAAATACGGTAAGCTCATCAATCAGGTTAAAGCTTTGAAACACAAACCCGATGTTATGCTTGCGCAGATCGGCACGTTTACGCTCACTGTAATGCGCTATCTCGGTATCGTTAAATACATAGCTGCCGCCATCAGGATCATCCAGCATACCGATGATATTCAGCAGGGTTGATTTACCGCAGCCTGACGGCCCCATGATGGCCACAAACTCGCCCTTTTTTACTTCGATAGAAAGTTTGTTCAATGCAACGGTTTCTACTTCTTCAGTGCGATAAAACTTTTCGAGATCAGTTATCTTTATCATTTTTTCCTCCTTAACCACCCGGTGGTTGTATATTTTAATTGTGATTGTTTAGCTGTTATTATATTAGTTTTTGAGTACGAGCTCCTGCATATCGCCATAGGTATCATAGCTTGATGTTACCACCTTATCACCCGGCTGCAGGCCTTGCAGTACTTCGTAATAATCCGGATTCTGGCGGCCAAGCTGCACATCTACCCGGTAGGCTGTTTTGCCATCCTCGCTCAGTTTAAATATCCAGTTACCGCCGGTTTGCTGGTAAAAACCACCTTTAGGTACCAGTAGCGCCTGTGTTTCATCGCTCAATGCCAGGCGGATCTGCAGGGTTTGCCCGCGGCGCATCTCCTTAGGTATGGCACCAATAAACTCCATATCCACCTGAAAACGCCCGTTGGTTACCTGTGTAAATACCTTTTTAATGCGCAATTTATATACTTTTTCTAAAGTAAACTCGCCCATCAGCCCGTTATAAACGCGGGATATGTAGTGCTCGTCCACATCAACCCTAACCTTATACCCTGATAAGACATCAATTTGCCCTAAACGTTGCCCCTTGTTTTTGGTCTGCCCGATTTCGGCATCCATGGAGGTTAACTGCCCGTCTACCGGGGCACGCACGATCAGGTCGCCTACTTTTTTACGCATCAGCGCCAGGGTGCTCTTCATGTGATCGTATGATTCGCCCATTTGCGTTACCTGCTGCTTGGTTGAGCTGCTGTCCTGGTTCAGTATCTTGCTGGTTAATTTTTTACGGTTAACAGCATATTGGTATTCATTCTCTGATTTTTTGAACTCTTGCAAGCCAATAGCTTTTTGCTCGTACAAATGTTTGTTCAGCTTATACACACGCTCAGCTTCTTTCAGCGCGCTTTCAACCTCGGCCATCTGGTTAAGTTTGCCAATGGTATTTTGCTGCGCGTTGTCGCGCGAGATCTGCATTTGGGTAAGCACGTTGAAAACGGAAGTTTCCTCATTGGCCAGGCTCAACTCCAGATCGGTATTGGTGAGCTTCAATATCGGCTGACCGGCTTTCATGGTTGTACCGTCCTCAACAAAAAGCTTCTCCACACGGCCGCCCTCAACCGCGTCAAGGTATATGGTGGTTTTAGGCATTACAACGCCGTTAACCGGTATAAACTCCTGGAAAGGGCCCTTTTTTATTTCGCTTACCGTAATGCGTTCGGTATCTACATTAAGTTTGCTTTTGCCCGATGTAAAATAGATACTGCCACCAACCAGCAATACAAGGCCTGTAATACCGGCTATGGTAGTTATACGTTTAGTGTTCCACGTCTTTTTCTCAATTTTTCTGTCCACTGTGATATATGAATTTACTGTACCATAACAAAAACACATGCCACAAATTAAGCTACTGAAAAACAATAACTTATATACAAATACCCACAACAGTGCGTACGCTAATGTTACAGCAGGTGTACGGTATCGATACAGTGTACATTCAAGCTAAAAACAGCAATATTCTGTTTATCAACAAGTTGAATATATGGTTGATTTGTTGCCTGCTTTGAGCAGATAATTTAGTTTAAAAACGGCATGTAAACAATGCTTTTGGGTTAAAGGATTATCAAGCGAAAGATATTTTATTTACCTTAACATCTTATTCAGCATTGGCACAGATGATATTAAAAAAGGCGACCATCCTGATCGTTGACGACGACCCGGATGTTTTGACCGCGGTGAAGCTATTACTCAAAACCGAGGTACAGGAGATCATAACAGAAAAAAATCCTGAAAACCTGAACTGGCTGCTACAGCGTAACCAGGTTGACCTGGTTTTGCTTGATATGAACTTTAACAGTGCCATTAATACCGGCAACGAGGGTATTTACTGGTTACGCAAGGTAAAGGAGTGGAAGCCTAACGTATGCGTTATCATGATAACCGCCTATGGCGATATTGACCTGGCTGTACGATCATTAAAAGAGGGCGCGAACGATTTTATTGTAAAGCCCTGGCATAACGAAAAACTGATCAGCACCATAACCGATCTGCTGGATAAAAAGGAAGGCGACAAAACCAATAAGCCCGTAAAAAGCAAAGCCGGCTCGACAGACATACTGGGCGATTCGGAAATGATGCAGGACATTTTTCACAAGGTGAATAAGATTGCACCTACGGATGCCAATATCCTGATACTGGGGGAGAATGGTACCGGCAAGGATTTGATGGCCAAAGCCATCCACGAGCGTTCATTACGAGCCAACAAGCCTTTTGTTAAGGTAGATGTTGGCGCGCTGACGGATTCGCTGTTTGAGAGCGAACTGTTCGGCCATAAAAAGGGCGCTTATACGGATGCCCGTGAGGATCGTCCCGGCCGTTTTGAGGACGCGCATGGCGGCACCTTGTTTTTGGATGAGATTGGTAACATTACCCTGCAACAACAGGCCAAGCTGTTAACCGTGCTGCAAAACCGGCAGGTAACGCGCCTGGGTACCAATAAGCCTATTGATATTGATATCCGGCTGATATGCGCTACCAATATGCCCTTGCAGGAACTGGCGAACGAAAACCGCTTTCGTAAGGATTTGATTTACCGCATTAATACCGTAGAGATCACGATGCCGCCGCTGCGCAAGCGCAATAATGATATTGTGGTGCTGGCCCGCCATTTCGCCAAAATGTATGCTACCAAATACCTTAAACCAACGATGGATTTTGAGGCAGCCGCGTTACAAAAGCTAAAAGCCTATAACTTTCCCGGTAATGTGCGCGAGCTGCAATACTCTATTGAACGTGCGGTTATTATGGCCGATACCGATGTGCTGCACGCTGATGACCTGTTGTTTTCATCATTGGAAACGCCTATCCAGCAAAACACCGAGGGCGATGACAATATTCCGCTGAGCGCGATGGAAAAGAATGCCATACTCCGCGTTATTGAAAAACACAGTGGCAATATTACCCGTGCCGCTAAGGAGTTGGGGTTAACCCGTACAGCCCTGTACCGCAGATTGAGCAAGTATGATATTTAACCGTTACGAATGGCGCCTGGTAATATGGGTAACATACCTGTTTATCACGGTTACGGCTACCGCCTTTGCGCTGGTAAAAGGCACTTACATGTACCTGATTATTACCGCGCCCGCGGTAATCTATTGCGTGCTTAGCCTTATCCGCTTTCAGCAAAAGGCGCAGCAAGAGGTTAGCCAGTTTGTCGAATCGATACATTACCGTGATTTTTCGAGGCACTTTGATGTGAACCGCGCGCCGGAGGAGTTAAAACCTTTGCGTAAAGGCTTTAACGATATTAACACCACCTTTAAACTCATCAGCCGCGAACGCGAAACCCAGTATTATTACCTGCAAAAGATTTTGGAACTGGTGGATACGGGCATCCTATCTTACGATGAGGAAACCGGCGAAACCGGCTGGATAAACGAGGCCTTTAAAAAGCTGCTGGGCATCCCCTACTTAAAATCCATACACTCATTAGAGAAACGCGAGGAAGCGCTTTACCGCGACATCATCAAACTAAAACCCGGCGACAGCAACATAGCCACCATTAACCGCAACCAGCAACTGGTAAAAATTTTGGTTACCGCAAGTGTACTGCGGAGTGAAGGCAAGCTATATAAACTGATCGCTTTTCAAAATGTGAGTGAGGCGCTGGACGAAACCGAATCAAAGGCCTGGCAAAAACTGTTGAGTGTGATGACGCATGAGATCATGAACTCGGTAGCGCCTATATCATCATTGGCTGATACTCTGAAAAACCGCTTAAAAAGCCCGGAGATTGCCAACAGCCCCGTAAGCAGCCAACTGGAGGATCTGGAACTGGGTATTGATACCATTAAAAAACGTAGCGAAGGTTTATTGAAGTTTACCGAAAGCTACCGTAACCTGAACAAGATAACCAAGCTCGACCTGGAGAAAGTACTGGTATGCGACTTGTTCGAGAATCTGAACAACCTGATGCTGCCATCCTTAGAGAAAAAGAACATTGAGCTGGACATCATTCTGCGCGATCTGTCGCTGGCCATTGAGGTAGATATCAACCTGATCGAGCAGGTGCTGATCAACCTGCTGGTAAACGCCATTGAGGCGGTTAAAGATCAAAAGGAACCGGTGATCACCCTATCTGCCGAAACTACAGCAAATAACAAGATCATCCTGAAAATATCCGACAACGGCATCGGTATGCCTCCCGAACTGCTTGACAAGATATTTATCCCATTCTTTAGCACCCGTAAAACAGGCAGCGGTATCGGGCTAAGCCTTTGCAAGCAAATTATGCTGCTGCATAAGGGCAGCATTAAGGTACAATCGGTTGAAGGCAAAGGGTCGGCATTTTTGCTGCAATTCAATTAGCCTATTGTAACAATTCGGCGGTGGCAGCGTCATATAACTATAAATAATAAACACCATGCGTTACTTCCTTTGCATCATACTGCCACCGCTCGCTGTATTTACAACAGGGCGTTTAGGCGCATGTATACTGAGTATAATACTTACCCTGTTTTTTTGGATACCGGGCGTAATACACGCCATACTGGTAACCAATGATTATTACGCCGCCAAAAGGCACCGCCAGTTGGTTAGGGTAATGCGGTACAGCAGGTAATATAGCTGCTGTACTTTAACAACTATTTATTCTTTACCGAAAGTGATGCCTTGCCAGTCGTCCGTACGGAAAGGTGATGCAGGCAGATCATCAGCATTGTACAGATTGCAATCCGGGTTATTGGCCCAACCATATCGCACGGCTACCGGCGCGGTTACTTCGGCACTGCTTACTATTACTTTGTTGCCTTCAATTTTGGCATCGGCCCAATAGAATTTTTTATCGGCACCGGCAATGGCGAAGCCTGTTGGTTTATCGCCTTTTGCTTTTAGTCCGGCAGCGTTACCGAAGGTTAGCTCCATAACTTTACCGTTCGCTTTAGCCGAGGTATATACCGGGCCTGAGTAATTTACCTTTTGGCCATAGTTATTAGCACGGGCTATCAGCGCCAACCGGCGGCCTACCTCCTGCTTGTTAGCCGGGTGAATATTGTTCGCATCGCCTATATCAATAGTTACGGCCATACCGGTATTAGGCTGCTTTAGGGTTAGCAACTGTGCCTCTCGCAACTCAGCCCAGGCCGATTCAACAGGCATTTTATCTTTAGGCATGAAAGCGGCTAGTTGCACAAAATAAAAAGGAAAGTTGCCCTGCCCCCATTTGGCGCGCCAGTTATTGATCATGAGCGGAAACAACGTACGGTATTGGTAGGCCTTGTCGGCATTACTTTCGCCCTGGTACCAAATAGCACCTTTTATAGTATAATTTATAATAGGGTTCACCATGGCATTATATAACACAGTCGGGCGGTTCGGCCCATCCGGACGATAAGGCATGGGCGGCATATCACTCATTTTATTGATGATGTTATACTTCCACTCACCCGCCAGATCAATGGCCGCGGCGGCATCACCAACCGGGGCTATGTTAACCGCCTTGTTATCAAAACCACCGTTACCGCCGGTATCAAACACACGTACGGCAATTACATTTTGCCCGGCCTTTACCAGCTTACCGGGTATTGTATAACTGCGGTTAGCATAAAACACCTCGTTATGCCCAACCTCGGTGCCGTTAAACCAGGTAACATCTATATCATCCAAACTACCTAGGTTTAATACCAGATCCTTACCAGCCCAGGCGGCAGGCACATCAATCACTTTACGAAAGCCTATTACACCATCGAAATTCGGCAAACCGGCTGCTTCCCAAAAACCCGGCACCTTGATAGTTTTCCAGGCGGCATCATTGTAGGTGTTTTCTATCCATGGTAATTTACCGTTGCTGTATGAGGGATCTTTTTTGACGATCATACCCATCCACTGTTTTAGCTGTGCGTCATAACGTGCCATCAGTTCCTGCTCATCCGGACTACTTTCCATATCGGCCACAGGTTTTTGAAAAGCGGGCATCTGTTTCAGGGCATCGCCGCTTGTCCAGGCCTCGGCAATGGTGCCACCCCAGGTAGTGTTGATAATACCTATCGGCACATGGTTGCTTTGGTACAAATTACGTGCGAAAAAGTAAGCCACTGCCGAAAATTTAGGGAAGGTTACCGGCGTGCATATTTGCCAGTCGCCGCGGGTTTTAACTTCGGTTTGCGGCTTTATATTGGTGCTATTCTCTATTTTAAGCATCCGTATCTGCGGGTAATTGGCGGCGGCCTTTTCTTGCTCATAGTTTAAAATATCGCCGTACATACCAGTAGGTGTCATTTCCATGTTTGACTGGCCGGAGCATACCCACACTTCGCCTATCAGTATATTTTTTAATTCAGTTTGCTCACCATCGTTAAATGTGATGGTATACGGGCCGCCATAAGTAGGCGTTTCGACTTTGGCTTTCCAGTTTCCGGCAGCATCCGGCTTAACGTTGTAAGCTTTTTTGTTCCATGAGGTTATAATTGTCAAATTTTTAGCGGCATTGGCCTTTCCCCATAGGTTTACTTTGCTTTTTTGCTGCAAAACCATATCATTGGTAAAGCAAGCCGGTAATATAACCTTAGCCTGGCATAGCGTTGCCGAAAACAACAGCGCGATAGCTATAATTGATTTATTTAACATAAGCGGAGTATAATTGGATAGCCAATATAGCTAATATTTGGCAAATCAATTTAGCAAAAACGGGTAAATTATTCCACATATTTTGCTCACATGATGAAATATTTACCCGCATTTTGTAAAAGCAATTTCGTTATACGATAGGGGATAAATTAAGTTACATTTATTTTAAACTTTTTTTGTTTGAGATATTTTTGACATCACATCAAACATTTCTTTATGGTTATTAAAACTATAGCAATATTTAATTTAGAAAGAAAATTCCTTTGAGGTAGTTAAAAAAATCAAAAAAATATCGCTTTTATATAATCATGCCATGCCAAAAGAAAATTATGCGTTTGCCGGGCATTGGACTCATAATTGGATTGCTTGGGGTATGAAAAGATTAATTGTAAGCGCATTAATTATCGTTGCATTTGCAAGCTGCAAAAAGCTTAACGATGATTTGCCTGACCCGAACATACCGAACGAAGAAACAGTTACCAAGCCTGCGACTGAAGAAGATAAGAAACTTGTAGCCTCATTAACTGTAACACCGGTAATATTTGAAACGCCGGTACAAACTATTACAACCAGCGTTGATGGCAGCAAACTGAACCTGGTATATAACCAAAAAGCGCATTTGCTTATTGATAAGGATCGTTACAGCAAAGCCTGGTATATCATGTTTAATGAAGATTATACCGGCACCGCGTTAGATGGACTTGACTATACAACCGTTACCCAATGGGGTACAACGGTTAAAAACTGGAAATCAAACAACCTTCACCAGTTTGTAAAAACGGTTACCGATACTACCATTGCCGGTAAAACTGTAGTTAATGTTAGGTTTGAGCGCAAATTCACTTTTTATAAAGAGTATGAGTCGGCAGAACAAGCCATAACCAAACAAACCGCATTACAAGGGAAAACAGAGATCGTTAAATACGCTACCCGTTACGAACCGGACAGTGACAGCACACGCTTTTACAATGTATCAGCAAAAGTGATCTACAAGAAAAACTGATTTAGATAATAATATTCAATTACAGCAAAGGCGGCTCAGAGATGAACCGCCTTTGCTGTTTTATATACATCCGGGTTAAAGTTACTTAGTATATTTTCTCGATAGTGTAATTTTTCCCGTTTAGGGTAATGCTGTCGCCTTTCTGCTTACCCTTTAACAAATAGCCTATAGGCGACGCGGCTGATACCGCTATATAGGGTACGCCATCTAAATTAAGCACACCCGCGCTTATGGAAATATAAAAATTGCCGTTATTGGTGATCACCACGCTGCCTGCATCGGCTATGCCGGTGGTACTTAACGCGGTACTTAAACGGTTCAATACTACTTTTAACTTATTAGCCTCATTTAACTGAGCCAGGTTACGGTCGGTTTCCTGCTGCATCATGGCACGGCCGGTTTCATATTTATCGCCGGCGCTGCTTTTAGTTTCGTAATTGGCGGATTGCTGGGCTTCGGCTATGGCATACTCGGCATTGTTAATGCGCTGTTGTACATAATTTAAGCAAAGAGTATGGAGTTTGAGTTTCAGTTCGGACATGCAGATAGTTAAACAAGGTTTCAAGTATACTAAAAAAATAAGAGCCCCCTTGCACTCGCTGCCCGGGGACTCTCAACCTAAACCTTATCACATATGTAAGAATTGAACTTACATAGCATTATAACGCACCTAAATGCGAAATAATATACTAACCTATCAAATTCATTTTAACCTGATGAATTACAGTGATTTATTTTTTAAAAATATACTTTACAGATACTAAATTAACTACCTGTTACCTTATTTTACAGTGTTAAACATACACTATACGCGAAATTCACAGGCTTGAATTATTTTGATTATCTTTTTTCAACCCTATCATAAAACCCACCAAATGAATTGAGCTTTACGGCATCCTCATTAAAAAAGTCGCCGGGAAAACCAAGCGGCACCGCGCTAACCTCATCCAAGGCTTTCAAATGCGCGTCTGTCAGTACCACGTCGGTCACCTTCAGGTTTTCCTGTAGCTGGCTTACCTTGGTGGCACCCACAATGGGTATAGATGAAAAACCCTGACGGCGCGTCCACTCCAGGGCTACATTGCCCGGTGCTACGCCAAGCTCATCAGCTATCTCAACCACCTTTTTTGTAATGATAATACTGTTATCGTCCAGCCGCTTGCTTTCAGCCTTGATACGCCCCTGTTCACCACGCAGGTATTTACCGGTTAAAGCGCCCCCGGCTAAGGGCGCCCACGGCGTAACCGTCATTGCGAAGTGCTTGGCCATCGGTATCAGTTCGCGCTCGGGTGTGCGCTGTAACAGGCTGTATTCAATTTGCAGGGCAATAAACTGGCTCCAGCCCATCAACTCGGCAAGGGTGTTACCTTTGGCCACAACCCAGGCCGGGGTATCGCTAATGGCCGCATAGTTAATTTTACCTTGCTTCACCAGGTCGTCCAGGCCGCGCAAAACTTCATCAATCGGCGTAATGTTGTCCCATATATGCAGGTAAAGCACATCAATAAAATCAGTTTGCAAGCGTTTAAGGCTTTCCTCCACACTGCGCATCATGTTTTTACGGCTGTTGCCGGATGCATTGGGGTTGGTCCGGTTATCCAGCAAGGTGTACTTGGTAGCCAGCACAAAATAATCACGATCGTGATTGCTTATATACTCGCCTATTATTTTTTCGCTGGTGCCTAATTTATAGATGTTGGCCGTATCAATAAAATTGCCGCCGGCATTGGCAAAGGTATCCATAATGGCAAAGCTGGTGTCCTTATCGGCACCCCAACCGGCCTCGGTACCAAAACCCATGGTACCTAAACAAAGTTCAGACACTTTTAAGCCCGAGCGGCCTAATAATTTGTAGTTCATAAAAGCAGTGGTTTAAAATAAAACATTATAAACAAGTACAAGGTTGTATTAACAACATTAAAACTACCCGTTAAGTACCGGTTATGAAAATTATTAACACCACAAAGCCATTATTGGTTGATGACTTATATAATTATTTAAAAGCGAATTTGAACGAACGCTTCCGTGAGCACCGGAATGAAGAGATCGGTTTTGACCTGGTGATGAACGGCCAAAGCATAGACATACAAAAGCCAGACCTTTACGAAGGCTTTTTATTCAGGCTGACATCCATCGGCAGCAATACGCTGGAGGTAGCAAAATCAGAACATTATGTTGATGATGTGAACGTACTTACGCTTGAATCCGTTTTAGATGGCCTGTTTGTTGAGCATCTGGGTGCTACCGCACCACAAATCTAACCATTTATCCAACTGAATTTATATTCGAGCATCGGGTTTTTCATCCGGTCGGCCACGCGTAACAAACGATCCGGTAATTTCATGATGTAGTCACGGGCTTTTTCAGCTTCGGCATTAAGGCCTGTAACGCTTTCAATATGCCAGTCATCAATCAGTTCCTTCAGGATGTCTACATAGTCAACAGCGGTATAAATACCCAGGCGTTGCGCGGCATCAGTAAAGTGGCCAAAGGTTTGGCCTATTTTAAGCCCCACCTCACGTAAAAAGTGTGCAGGCATTACAATCTTTTTGCGCATCATATCTTCAAAAGCCAGCATCGCCTCGCTTGCATCCACTTCGAATATTTTTTCGATAAAGTATTTGTAAGCCTTGGCATGGCGAGCCTCGTCTGATGCGATAACACCACACATTTTTGAAAGCAGTGTATCACCGTATTTTTTGGCCTGAGATGCTACACGGCGGTGAGATACGTTGGTTGCCAACTCCTGGAAAGAGGTATATATAAAATTGCGGTAAGGATCGGCACCGGTGCCAATATCAAAACCATCAGCAATAAGGTACTGGGTTGATATTTCCATCATGCGCATATTTACGCGGCCCGAAAGGTATAAGTATTTGTTTAGCAGATCACCGTGACGGTTTTCTTCGGCAGTCCAGTAGCGGGTCCATTTCATCCAGCCACCTTCTTCGTCTCTTGATACGCCTTCAACCATGGTTAACCATGACTCATAAGTAGGCAACGCCTCTTCGGTAATGGTATCACCAATCAATACTGCTATAAGATCATAAGATAACCCTTGCGCACTTTCCTGCAGTTCTTTGATCTCATCAAAAAAAGTATCTCTTGAAGAATCCGGTAAAAAATCAGTCGGTTGCCAAATGGTGTCAATCGGCTTTAAAAAATCATGCATCTTTTCGAGCATGAATTTTTCAATATGCGTCATTACTTCCTTCCGTTTTTCTTCAAAATATCTCATACGTATTTATTAGGGCTCAAAGTTAACTAAATTAAACTTAGTTATAATATGTTTTAAAGCGTTGTGATCAGGATCATTTTTAGCGATTAAGGTTACCAACACCTAAATATAAAGCACAATTTAAATATCAGGTAAATATTTCCGCACAGTATGGAAATTTTACCCCAATAAATACCCAAGGCTGTAGAACTTTAGTTATACAACTTACAAGGCATTATTATACATTAAAAATAAATTGTGATTAATTATAAATCTAATAAGGCTCCGGTTGAGTAACACCTTTTATCTGTTTTAGTTTTGATAGAAATTTAAAAACCGCCTAAAAACGCCTTTTTAGCTAAACGTTAAGCACCTCTGCCATTCCAAAATGCATAACATCGCTTTTAGCGTTTAGCTATTTCGGGTTGCTTAAATTTACGTAGAGTATTAAGCCCCTTCTGCAACAGCTTCAGGCACGTCCCATTGGTTTGCTTTTTGTAATTGTGCAACTGTTAACTCCCGGCTGTTAGCCAGTGATGCTTTAAAACAACAAAGAATTACTAAACCTGCCGCCCTAATCAATTAACTGCATAATGTTTTTAAAGATCACTAAAGAGGAATTCTCGAAAGAGGTATTAAAAAAGGCCTGGTATCAAACAAATATCATTATCTGGACGGTCATTTTTCTTTATCCTCTTTTTAGCATTGTTGATTTTATTTATGCCAACCAGCTTTGGATAAGCTTTTTAATAGTACGCTTAACCTCGGTCTTTATCATCTACATGCTTTACAATGTTTTTCAAACACGTAAGCAGGATTACCGCATACTACTGCATATCGCTATATTCATCATATCATTAACCACGGCCTTATTATGCAACCTGGTTAGTATCGAGGCCATTAACATATATTTTTTGCTTTATGCCGCCATCATCCTGTTTTTTAATTTACAGGTATTTTGGGAATCGCTAAATTCTATTATTCAGGCGTTAGCCGCCTTTCTGTTCCTGGCTATATTTTTTAACCTGTTTAGCGAGTATACTATTGATCTGCTGGTAAATAATGGTGGGCAGTTCTTTTTTGTGATCGTTATTATATCAACCATAATTCCGCATGCGCGGTACAAGGTACTTACCCGCGAAGTACAGGCACAGATACTGATCGAAAAATCAAACGCGCAATTAAAAAGCCAGTACCAGGATATTAACGAGAAGAACAACATTATTGATATGCAGTACGATCAGTTGCGTAAACTCGACGAGCAGAAGAACAGCTTTATCAATATTGCCGGGCACGATCTGAAAAACCTGATAGGCTCCATCATCATGAGCAATAACATGGTTAAGGAAGAAGACTACCGCCTGAGCAACGATCAAAAGGAATTTGTTGGCTACATCACCGAGTCGGCCGAGAAGATGCAGTACCTGCTTAACAAACTGATGGATGTTAAAGAGATCTCATCGCCGGAAATTAAGTTTAACCTAGAGATATTTGATGCCAATCAGGAAGTGCAATACGTGTTTAAGGGCTTGCAGGAAACTGCCCACATGAAAAACATCCACCTGATTGATAACATACTTAAACTTCCGCTAAATGTAAAGCTCGACAGGGTATTTACAGGGCAGGTATTTCAAAACCTTTTATCAAACATCATTAAATTTTCGCAAACCAATAACAACATTAAAGTAGTTACCAGCCTTCAACGCCAAAAATTCGTTTTTGAAATAATTGATGAAGGCATAGCCATTGGCCAGCAGGAGCTTGACATGATGTTTAATAAATTGAAAACATTAAATGATGTTGGTTCGGTACAAGAGAGCAGGCTTGGCCTTGGCCTCTCCATAGCCAAACTAATGACCCTGGAGATGGGCGGCGATATTTACTATCGCAGTGATGATAATGGCAACTATTTCAGAGTAGAATTTTACGTTATAAATTAATATACCACCAATGAAGAGAGTTTTTACCTTCTTAGTTCTTTTGCTTGCACTATCAACCTTTACAAAAGCGCAAAGTGTTGTGTCGTTCAAATCAATGGGCCATCCTGATAATGCTATTTACGGCATGAGCGGCGCTTCGTCGTACTTTTTGAGGATCAGTCCGCTGGTTGAAATGAATGGCAGTAAACTGGTGCTGTATTTTGAACCATCGCAGGCACTGATCAAGGATCATTCCTTTATCAATATCCTGATCAATGATCAGCCGATAATCAGCTCGAGATTAACTAAGGATTCTCTTCAAAAAATAGTGATCAACCTTTCACGGGCTGATCTTTCTCCTGAAAAGTACCTGAAGGTACAGGTAAAAACCCTGTTAACCATATCTGACGATAAATGCCGCGACCTGGATAACCCGGCCATGTGGATCAAGATAAAAGGCTACTCGTATCTCTCTTTGGTTAAAAGCAATAAGAATTTTTTTAATAACGTAAATATCAGCAATTGCTTTGAATCAAAACGCGCCATTGTTTACCCGGCAAACCCATCACTGCATGATTTAAAGGCGGTAGCCTGGGCTTACTCGAGGTTAAAAAGGAATCAATCAAAAGAAATACATGTATACGAGGCCGGCCATGTACCGGATAGCATCAAAAACTACATCATGGTGGGCGATATTAACCAGATGCCCGAGGCACAGCGCCGGCTGATCAAGGTTAACCCACAGGGTGGCCAGGGTTTATTTTACCTGCACAAAGCCATTACCAGCCTTACTGATACCGTAACCAATATGGTTGATGTACGCGGAAAGCTAACGGCGGTTAAAACAGTATCAACCAGTGTGGTGCCTAATGAAATACTGTTTGTTTCAGGCGGCGACAGCCCCGGTTACGAAAAGGCGATCACCGCTTTGGGTAACATGAACATTCTTAATTCAACTTATGGTGATTACCTGCTGATCAATAATGCCGAGAACAGCTTTTTTCAGAATGTTGATGAGAGCCGCTCTAAGCTATCGCTTAAACAGGTAGGTGGTACCAGCACTTTTATGTCGGGCATCGGTTCGTTAAAAACAGTTTACAATTTTAAAAACAGCGATTTTAGTTTTACCCCGAAGGAAGTCGAGATTCATTTTTCAGGCATATACAGCAGCCTTAACCCCGGCGACCGCGGCTTTTTTAATGTTTACTTAAACGGCCTGCTGATCAGCAGTGAAAAGCTGGATGCATCGGGCAAGTTAAATACAGCCGTTACTATAAACCGCTATCAGCACCATAAATATAATACGCTGGAGGCCGAATTCAGGTTTTACCCTAACAGCGGCAACTGCCAAAACAGCTTTACCAACTTCTTTTGTGAAATTGACGTTGATAAATCATACCTGGCCTCAAAAAATCCGTTCATTACTAACGATCTGAGTTTTTACCAGTATCCTGAGGCATTTAACAGCGGCTCAACACGCCTTGTGGTAAGCCGCAACTACGCCAAGCATGCTGCGGCGGCCTTAGGCGAAATTATTTACGAGCTGAATAATAACATCAACGCCAACAACTTTCCGGAGATCGTGTATTCGGATGAAGTACAACCTGGCGATCTGAAAAAGTTTAATGTTGTAGCCCTGCTTTCAACAGTAGACCCTTTGATGAATGAGTTTCCGGATGCGCCCATAAAGTTCAACCAAAAATTCCGCCTGTATAACGCGGATAATAACAAGGTGGTTTACTCTCTGTCTGACAGTGTATCTACCGGCCTCGCTCAAATATTTTATGGCCGCAGCAATAACGCTACTCTGGTACTCACCGCGACAGGCAAGCATCCGGCAGAAGCGTTTTTAGCTGTTGCCCGCTCCATTACCGAGCAATTGTCAACCCTGTCAAGCAACGTATGTATATCTGATGTTAATACCAATAAATACCTGTTCAACATCAATAAATCAAGCGAGAACCTGGAGTATGTTGACACCAAGAGCGGTTTAGCCCAGTTTTGGGAAAACTATAACCTGTACGTGTTATTAGGTATTTTAATATTGATCCTCGTATCATTCCTGTACGTGCGGTCGAGGGTACAAAGCTCACAGGATCTGTTTAACGAATAATATTATTCCTTTATCGCCCTGCTTTAGCATTAACGCTAAAGCAGGGCTAACCTTATATAGATGATAACCTCTGTTGCTGAGCTACTTATTACCGACGGCTTTATTACCCCTGCCGACCGCGAGAACATTGAAAAGCTTTCGGCAAAACTGGGGCAGGCGTTTATAAAGGTGGCTCTTAACTTCGGCTATATATCCCGTAAAAACTATGAGCGCTCCCTTATTAATGCCGGCTACCCGCTTAATGAAGTACGCGAAGAGGAATACGATAAAGAGATACTGAGCAAAATAGAACTTAAACTGGCTAATGACCATGTGGCTTTACCTTTGCGTGTACAGGACGGCAGGCTGGTAACGCTTATGGCTGATCCATCCGATCAGCTTTTTATAGATTTTGTACGTTTTACTTATGACCTGGAACCGGAGATTATCATGGCATCCGACCTGGACATCACCTGGATGAGCCACCGTTTATTGGGTGAAAAGTATGTAAAATCGGCCGTGTTTGAATTAATGCACCGTGATCCGGCCAACTCTGCGCGGGTTACTTTCACATCAAAACAACTCATTTTCCTATTCTCTTTAGTAGCGATAGTCGCTGTTGGGCTGGTATTGAATTTTAAGAATACCTCTATCACCATCAACGTAATACTGAGTTCCTTTTTTTTGGTGGCCATTTCGTTTAAGCTGTTTTTGGCCTTGGTTGGGTCGAGGTTTGAACTGCACCAGGCAGTAACCAACCAGGAAGTGCGCGACGTAGTAGTTGAGGATCTACCTGTTTACACCATTCACCTGCCGGTTTACAAAGAGGATAAACTGATCAAGAAATTGATATGGAACCTGCAAAGTATCGATTACCCACGCGAGCAACTGGACATTAAACTCCTGATTGAGGAAGATGATGACAAAACGCTGAACGCAGTACGTAATCTTGACTTCCCGGCAACGTTTGAGGTAATTGTGGTACCCTTTCACATGCCTAAAACAAAACCAAAGGCCTGCAATTACGGCCTGCACTTTTCGCGCGGAACCTTTTTAACCATTTACGATGCGGAGGATATTCCGGATACAGACCAGCTTAAAAAAGTAGTGGCCTTATTCAACAAAATGCCCGATAATTTTATTTGCGTGCAATGCTCCCTAAACTACTTTAACCGTAATGAGAACTTCCTGACCCGAATGTTCACCTTAGAATATTCGTACTGGTTTGATTATATGCTGCCGGGTTTAGATACCCTTGATATTCCTATCCCATTGGGTGGCACCAGTAATCATTTTAAAATGGAAAACCTGATTGAGCTGGGCGCATGGGATCCATTTAATGTAACAGAGGATGCCGACCTGGGTGTACGTGCTTATGCCAAGGGGTACAAAATCGCGGTGGTTAACTCTACTACCTACGAGGAAGCCAATAACGAACCGATCAACTGGATACGCCAGCGTTCCCGGTGGATAAAGGGCTATATGCAAACCTACCTGGTACACATGCGCGACCCTATAGCATTGTACAAGAAGATCGGTTTAAAGGGCTTTTTAGGGTTCAGCTTTTTTATCGGTGCAACGCCGATCACTTTTTTAGTGTACCCACTGCTGCTCATCATATTTTTAAACTACATTTTATTTGATCTGTCAACCATCCGCACTTTGTTTCCGGACTGGGTATTGTTCATGTCCATCTTTAACCTGATGGTGGGCAATATCCTGATGATCTATGTAAATATGATGGCGGTATTTAAACGCAGGTTTTATGAGCTGATATTATTTGCCGTGGCCAACCCTATATACTGGATGCTGCACTCCATAGCCGCATATAAAGGCCTTTATCAATTAATTGTAAATCCGTTTTACTGGGAAAAAACCAATCATGGTTTAAGTAAAATGAGCAGTCCGGTTAACGTTGTAAAATGATAAAAAAGCCAACATTACTTTTACTGCTAACCCTGTTATTAGCTGCTTACTACCTGGTGCTGGGTATCTATTTTAATAAGCTGGGTTACTACAACGCGGAAGCGCTTTTTTATATCGAAAAATCAAAAATTGTTTTTGAAGGCTTAGGTAACCGCTTAAAGGTGATGGGATTAACGGCCCCGATCATCCCGTTTTATTCCACCATTATTTTTACTAAGATCAATGCGCTACTTGCACCGGTTATCGCGTCAGCAATAGGTACAGCCATATTATTTTACCTGATAGCTTCTACCCTTTTAAAGCATGTTAAGGATAACTTTTACCTGGCGTTACTGCTGTTATTGTTTATTTTCCATCCGGGAATGCTTTATGCTGCCACGGCCGGCAAAAGCCTGTACCTTGTTTTGGCATTCTTTTACCTGTTCTTTTTGAACATCCTTAAATTTTACAGGTCAAACACCACTTACCATGTATCGTTAGCAAGTATATGCCTGGTTACGCTTACTTTTTGTGATTACCGCTTTATATGGTTAACGCTGTTTTTTATTCCGCTGATATTATCTATTACACTAAAGAGCCTTAACCTAAGCGAAAAGGAATCCATATTCAGGCTGTTTTTGAGTTTCAATAACCCATCATTAAGGCGTAAGCTCATCAGCAAAACCTTTGCTTTATATGTGATCATCTTTATATTACCTATAGCATCTATTATTTGCTATAAGCTACTGAATTTGACCCACGCTAACGATCTGAATTATTTTATTGAAAGCCCCTACGCCACCTGGAATGTACTGGCCGATAAAATAAATGTGGATCAGGTTACCAATAGCACCACCTATAAAATGCCTGATTCGGCTGTGCTGTTATCATTAAAAATGATCATGTATAGTCCGCTGATATTGCTTGCACTATACATGTACAGGCAAAACACTTACCAGGCCTTAACCTTACTTACACCCTTTGCCTTTATTGAGTTTTTAAGGCTTAAATATGATAAGATCTATCTTGCGCATCAGTTTTACTTAATGTTTATTATACTGGCGCTGATGTGTATTATTTTCAGGATCGATTCCTTCAGAAATAAAAGGATGCTGAAAATATTGATGGGTATCGGCATGTGCGTACAATTATTTACAGGCTATTACTTTTTAAGTCGTTCGCCAATTAATGATGAACAAACATTTATAGCCATGTTACGTAAGCCGCTGCAAAACCACGATCAAGATGAGAATAAGGACATTGCTGATTATATCAATACCCTGCCTGCTAATAGCCTGGTAATGATGGATGATGCCATTGCCTATCCGATAGCTGCGTTTACCAATGATATACAAAAACTGGTAATGCCTTACCAGGACAAGTTTTTAACCGCGATTGAAACCCCACGTGGCTATGTAAGTTACATATTAGTGGCCAGCCCATCTAATCCCACCAAAGGCTATACCCAGCTTAACAATACTTACTTTAGTTTTATGCGCAGCAATGACTCAGGCATGCTGGTGCAAAAGGTATATGAAACACCTGACTGGGAATTATACAGGATCAAGTAGTTTTATTATTCATTACAAATGAGCAACTTAGTGAATGAATGTAAAATCCCTGTTGTTGCTTACTACTTGTCTTTCTGCTGTATTCAGTTTCCAAAAGAATAACTATCTGCACAGACCAGCCTATATTCAACATAATATTGTCACTGACACCACACTTAGAAAGGTTGGTCTTGATAGGAGTAACTTAACTATTTCTATCCCCGGGAATTATAAACTCACTAAACAAAAAGGTACAGACTATTTAGGATTTATATTCGTACCCAAAAACAACCGGGATACTTTATCACCAAAAGGTGGAATATACCTTGGTAATTTCCCTAATGATAACGTTTATCCGGATGACTGCCTTGTAATTAAACAAAAGATTTTGATTTTAGGGAAACTTGAAAGTTTGGATATTAAACATTGCAATAACCATTATTTCACACAGGTGATTATTCAAAATCCCGATACCACAGCCTGGTATCAAAAGATACAACTATTTGGCGAAGCCCGATCCGATGAAGATTTACACCATCTTATATTGATCCTAAAAAGTATTAGCCGAAGGACTAAAGAAATTGAGGATTAGAGATTAGCGGTTAGTAGCTGGAGATTGGTGGATAGTAGTTATTATGAATAATCTTAAACACACTTGATAAAACGGAAATCAGAAAGGATCAGTTGTAGTGTTAGGATGAACCAATTGTTAGTCGTAATCGATAATATGATCCTGATTTTCTGCGGCTGATGGCTATAGCCATTGACTCCCCTCAAAAAGTCTTGTATACGAAAAAAGCCCCTACTCATAGCTGAGTGGGGCTTTTAGAAGATTTGGCACCGACCTA